>JBGLNH010000001.1:0-2434628 GCA_041320535.1 Candidatus Aminicenantota bacterium
CCTCCTCTTCTTCTTCGCCGCCCTGGGCATCGCCGCCTCGCGCGTCCTGGCCCTCCTGACGGTCGGCGAGCACCGGCCTCGTCTACAAGGAGATCGACAAGAAGACGATCTTCACCCTGCTCGCCAAGCCCCTCCACCGGGCCGAGTTCATCCTGGGCAAGTTCCTCGGGCTCGTCCTGACGCTCCTGGTCATGACCGCGGCCATGTCCCTGATCTTCCTGGCCATCGTCTTCGCCCACACGGGCCGGATCGAGACGCCGCTCCTCGTCGCCGTCGCCTACATCTTCCTCGAGCTCGTCCTCGTCACCGCGGTGGCCGTCCTCTTCTCCTCGTTCTCGACGCCCATCCTGAGCTCGCTCTTCGCCCTGGCCTTCACCCTGATCGGCCACCTCTCCTGGGGCCTCGAGCTCGTCATCCGGAAGATGGCCCCGGGCCTCGGCCGGACCCTCGTCCGGGCCCTCTACGCCGTCCTGCCGGACCTCGAGAACTTCAACTTCAAGACGGAGGTCGTCCACGGCCTGCCCATCCCGCCGGCGATCTACCTCTCCTCGTTCCTCTACGGCGTCTGCTACACGGCCTTCATCCTCGGCCTGGCCGTCCTCGTCTTCCGGCGGCGGGACTTCATCTGACGGGGCGAAGGCGCGAGCGCGATGACCACGACACCGTCGCCGAAAAGGCCGAGGGGGGCGCTCCTTCTCGTCGCCTTCCTCGTCGTCGCCGCGGCCGGCATCGCGACCCTCAAGGCCGCGACCGACCGGGTCGTCCGCAGCCGGCTCCCCGGGTCGTCCATCATCTACGTCCCCTCCGGCAAGTTCCTGCGCTACGCGACGTTCGGCTACCGCTCCCTGGCCGCCGACGCGATCTACCTTTGGGCCATCCAGTACTACAGCACGCCGGCGATCGACGACCGCTTCGACCACTTCGACCACATCTTCGCCATCATCAACGAGCTCGATCCCCGCTTCCAGGACCCCTACGAGGTCGGCGCCCTCATCGCCGTCCAGGAGGCCCGCGACACAGGGGCCGCGTTCGCCATCCTCGACCGGGGCGCGGCCAACAATCCCGACCAGTGGATCTATCCGTTCAACGCCGGCCACATCGCCCTGATCAACCTCAAGGATTTCGCCCTGGCCGAGAAGTATTTCGAGCAGTGCATGAGGATCCCCGGCGCGCCCGACTTCGTCGAGAGGCTCCGGGCCAACGCCATCTTCAAGCGGGGCGACCTCAAGACGGCCTGGGAGACCTGGCGCGAGATCCACGAGCGGGCCCCGGACGACCGGGTCAAGAGGATCGCCTCGAACCACCTCTACAACGTCAAGGCGACGATCGACCGGGCCGCGCTCGAGCCGGCCCTGGCGGCCTACCGGGAGCGCTACGGACGGTGGCCGGCCGATCTAGGGACGCTCTCCCGGACCGGCTTCATCCGGGAGGTGCCCCGGGACCTCGACGGCCGGGACTACGTCTACGACCCGGCGACCGGCGAGGTGAGGACGGCGGTCAGCCCATGGAAACGATGACCCTCGCCTTCGTCGCCGTCCTGGGCCTGGTCATCGGCAGCTTCCTCAACGTCGTCATCCACCGCCTGCCGCGCGGCGCGAGCCTGGCCCGTCCGCCCTCGTCCTGCCCGGGCTGCGGCGCCAGGATCAAGCCTTACGACAACATCCCCGTCCTGTCCTACGTCATCCTCCGCGGCCGCTGCCGGTCCTGCGGCCGGAGGATCTCCCCCGAATACCCCGCGGTCGAGGCCCTGACGGCCGCGGGCTTCGTCCTGGTCTTCCTCCACGGCGGGCGCGTCCTCGGCCTCGAGCTCGCCGCCGGCTGCGTCTTCACCAGCGCCCTCGTCGCCCTGGGCTTCATCGATTTCCACCACCAGCTCCTGCCCGAGGCCATCACCCTGCCGGGTTTCGTCCTGGCCCTCGCCTACGCGTTCTTCCGGGACGACCTCGGCGTCGGCGGCGCGCTCCTCGGGGCGGTCGCCGGGGCCGGGTTCCTGCTCGTCGTCTACGGGGCCTACTACCTCGTCCGCAAGAAGGAAGGGCTGGGGATGGGCGACGTGGTCATGATGCTCATGGTCGGGGCCTTTCTCGGGCCGCTGCGGACCCTCCTCGTCCTCATCCTGGGCTCCCTCGCCGGCGCCGTCGTCGGCGTCTACGTCATCCTGCGCAAGGGCAAGGACTTCCAGTTCGCCCTGCCCTTCGGGACGTTCCTCGCCCCGGCGGCCTTCGTGGCCATGATCTGGGGGGAGCGCATCGTCCAGGCCTACAAGGACTACCTCGGCTCGCGCCTGGGCTGAGGGGCCCCGCCTGACGCCATCACCGGGACCGTCGGCCCGGCCTCACGCGCACGGACAGGACGGCCGCGGTCCCGGCCCCGACCTTGAACCGGTCCGCGACGGGCAGGCCCGGCGCCCAGACGATCTCGCCCCGGGACAGGAAGACCGGCAGCCGGTCCCGCTCGCCAGCGGCGACGCCTTTGGCCCTCAGGATCTCCTTGAGCTTCTTCCGGCCCGGCGCGCCGAGCGGGCGGTAGAGGTCGCCCGGCCGCCGGTTCCTGACGAGGAGCGGGAAGACGAGCTTGTCCGCGTCGAAGGAAGCGCCGGCCGCGTCGTCGCCCTTCGGGGAGCGGAGGGCCCGGGCGGCGCCGCGGCGCGAGCCGGTGAAGGACAGGCCCGCCGCGGGCACGTCGAGCCGCCCCCGCCCGTCCCACAGGAAGCGGTACGGGGCGGCTTTCGCCGCGCGCTTCTTCCGTCCGGCCAGGCCGGCCTCGCGCCTCAGGACCAGGCCCCGGCGGAGCGTCAGCTCCTTGCCCTCGCGGAGCGCGGCGAGCGACGCGACGTCCTCGAAGGAGACGTCGCGGAGATCGCCCAGGACCTCGCGAAGGTATTCCCGGGCCACCCGGCGGGCCAGCGCGGGCGGGAGTAGAGGCAGGGTCTTCATGTCGAGCGAGACGTCCCGCCCCTTGCGGACGATGAGCCCGTCGGCCAGCTCGCGGGCGAAGCCCGCCAGGAGACCGTCCTCCTCCCGGGCGATCGCCGCCAGCCGGGCGAGGTGCTCGACGACGCGGGGCTCGTAGCCCCGCTCGAGCTCCGGCAGCAGCTCGGCCCGGATGCGGTTGCGCAGGAAGCGGCGGTCCCGGTTCGACGCGTCCTCGCGGAACGGCAGGCCTTCGGACGCGAGCCAGGCGCGAAGGTCGGGGCCGGCGATCCCGAGAAGCGGCCGGACGATCGGGCACGGAGAGCCGGGGACCACGGGCGCGATCCCGGCCAGCCCGGAGATCCCCGCCCCCCGCATCAGCCGCATGAGCACGGTCTCGGCCTGGTCGGTCATCGTGTGTCCCGTGGCGATGCGGTCCGCGCCGGCGGCCGACGCCGCGCGGCGCAGGAACGCGTAGCGGAGGTCCCGGCCGGCCTCCTCGAGGTTGAGCTTCCTCGCGGCCGCGAAGGAACGGACGTCCGCCGAGCCGACCTCGAGAGGCAGGGCCCAGCGGCGGGCGAGGTCCCGGACGAAACGCTCGTCGTCGCCGGCCTCTTCCCGGAGGCGGTGGTTGAAGTGGGCCAGGCGGACCTCGAGGGGCATCTCCTCGCGGAGCTCCAGGAGCAGGGCGACGAGGGCCACCGAATCGGGGCCGCCGGACAGGGCGGCGACGACGCGGTCGTGGGGGACGAGGAGCCCCCCTCCGACGGCCGCGGACCGGAAGGCGGAGAAGACGGCGGACGGTCGCTTGCGGGGTGCCATGCTTGCGCTCAGATCATGCCGGACGGTCCCAGGGGAAATGGCGGCGGAGGGATTTGAACCCCCGACACTGCGGATATGAGCCGCATGCTCTGACCAACTGAGCTACGCCGCCAGGGTGAAAGAGATTCTAGCGGAATGCCCCCCCCAAGTCAACGTGCTCCGGCCGCGGCGGAAGGAGCGGGACCCCCGGGAGCGGACGGTCACTGGCAGAGCGGCGCTTCGGCCTCGGCCTTGAAGGCGAAGCGCTTCTCCCGGAAGAGCCGGACGCAGGCGTCGACGGCCCGCGGGTCGTAGCGGAAGCCCCGGCCCTTCCGGACCTCCTCGAGGGCCTTATCGATCCCGAGGGCCGGGCGATAGGGCCGCAGCGAGCAGACGGCCTCGACGACGTCGGCCACGGCCAGGATCCGGGCTTCCGGCAGGATGGCGTCGCCGGCCAGCCCCTCGGGGTAGCCGGACCCGTCGAGCCGCTCGTGGTGCTGAAGGACGATGTGGGCCACGGGCCAAGGGAAGGCGATGTCCTTGACCATCTCGTAGCCGAGCCGGGGGTGCTCCTTGACGAGCTGGAATTCCGTCATGGTCAGGCGGCCCGGCTTCCCGACGATCTCGATCGGGGCCGCGATCTTGCCGATGTCGTGGATGATCCCCGCGAAGCGCAGCCCCTCGACCTTCTCCCCGGGCAGGCCCATCTCCCGGGCGATGGCCACGGCCAGCGAGGAGACCCGGTGCTGGTGTCCGGCCATGTAGGGATCGCGGAGCTCCAGGGTCATGGACATGGCCCGGAACGTGCCCTCGAGGGAGCGCTTTGGCCTGCGAGAGCTCCTTGGTCCGCTTGTCGACGAGCCGGTCGATCTCGATCCGGGCCAGCCGCAGCTCCCGTTCGATCCGCGCGCGCTCGGCTGCGTCCTTCTCGAGCTCGCCGGCGTGACCGGCCGCGTTCTCCTCGAGGAGCCGGTTGCGGTCCTCGAGACCGCGGACGGTCCGCTCCAGCCCGTCGACCATGGCGTTGAGCGTTCTGGCCAGGAGGCCGACCTCGTCGCGCGAATGGACCCGCACCCGCTGCTTGAGGTCGCCATTGGCCAGCCGCTCCGCCGTCCGGGTCATCTGGACGATGGGCCGGGTGACGACGCCGCTGAAGGCCAGGACGAGCCCGAGGCCGAGCACGAGGACCGCCAGGCCGACGGCGAGCATGAGCCCGCGGCGGCCGTAGAGAAGATGGGTCAGCGCGACATAGGCGAGCATCAGCAGGCTGTAGACGAGGATGATCTTGGTGCGGAGCTTGCGGGGCCCGAAGCCTCCGAGCGGCCCGCCGGCCCCGTTCGACGGCGGACCGGAGAGGCCGATAGGGTCCAAGGTGCTGCGGTTCATCGCTCTGTCATCGCCGGGTCGTGGTATCGTCCCTAGATTATTCCATCCTTCAGGCGGGACAATACCCTTTGGGGGTGATTTGATGGGGTGAGCCATCACCCCGAAAGGGGGCAGGGGGTGAGGCGCCGCCGGCGCGCTCCGGTCACCAGCGTAGAGACAGATCTCGCGCAGCGACGACGGGTGATGGAGGACCTCTGAGAGCGATTGCGCCCCGACGGCCCAGACCCCTCCCCCGCGGACCACGGCGACCTTGTACTCGTGGAGGGCGCGGACGATCGCGGCGTCGGACGCGTCCGCAGGAAGGACCGGGATGACGAGGTAGAGGAACGAGCCCTCGGCGTCGACGGGGATGATGCGGTCGGCCGGCCCGGATTCGCCGGGGTAGACATAGCGGGCGGAGGCCTCGGCCTCCGCGACGTGGCAGTGCATGACGGTCTGGAAATCGCTGGCCGCGTAGATGGCCTTGTGGAGCGCGGCCTCCGCGCCGTCGCCGGGGCCGGCGGCCAGGGGGACGCGGAGGAGCGGGCCGCCGACGTCCCGCGGCATCGAGGCCTTGGGGGCGTAGAGCATCTCGTCCACCCCGCGGACGGACATCGAGCCCGTGTGGAAGGGCGAGAGGCGGGACTCGAAGATGCGGTGCCCGGCCTTGACGAACTCCCGCAGGATCTCCTCCTCCTCGCGGAAATCCGAGCGGCCGTCGCCCTCGACCTCGTGCGGCGACGGCGCGCCGCACGGCGTCGACGTCGACGCGGAGCCTCTCCATGGCCAGGACGACCGCGCCGGCGTAGTTGGCGACGCAGAGCCGGTGGAAGGCCTCCCTCAGCGTCCGGCCCTTGGCCATCGCGCCGTGGCCGAAGATGACGGTCAGCGGGTGCGCAGCCAGGCGCTCGGGGATGACGCGGGCCAGCTCGGCCGAGCCGCTGGGCACGGCGAACCAGTCGACCGGGAGGGCCGGGCCGAGCTCGCGGTACGCGAGCGGGTCGACGGGGACGAAGTCCGGCGGCTTCCCCGGCTTGGGCGCGTCGTCGAGGGTGGCCAGGATGAGGTCCTTGAGGTGGGCGTGCATGGACGCCCGGACGCCCGGCAGACCGAGGATGCGGGCGTGGATGTCCGTCTCGGACGAGGCCTTGTAATAGCCGTAGTCGGTCTCCGTGGCCGAGAGGAAGCAGATCTGGCCCGGCTCGAGGTCGCCCTTCTGGGAGCCCGTGGCCGTGATGACGATCTCGTCCTCGCCGCGCTCGTTGGTGCGGCGGACGGCCATGTTGCCGCTGTGGCTGTCCTGGAGGTCGACGAGGAGCGAGGCCCGCCCGAGGGCCTGGAACTCGCGGAAGAGATCGGCCGTCGCCCGCCATTTCGGAGCGCTCATCGCCCGGCCTCCTTGATCCCCAGCGCCCGCAGCAGCTCGGGCGTCGGCCGGCCGCCGGCGTCCCAGCCGCGGACCCGGTAGTAGTCCCGCTTCATGCGCTCCTGGTCCTCGCGGGAGACGCGCCGCTCCTTGCCCTCGACGACGATGGGCAGGTCGGCGAAGCGGTCGGGCAGGCGGTCGTCGTCGGCCGTGGCCCCGGCCTCGAGGTTGAAGAGCCGCTCGACGGCGGCGACGCGGTTCTCGATCTCCTCCAGGCGGGCCACCGAGAAGTCGCGGCCGGTGACGCCGCTGACCATGCGGGCCCAGGGGTCGGAGGCGAAGGCGTACCCCGTGAAGCGGCAGATCCCGAGGCTGTCCTGGAGGATGCCGACGTTCTGCATGTTCCGGATGGCGATCGGCGACTGGAGCAGCGAGAAGCGCGGGATCTCCTTGGCCCCGCCGAAGAAGGCCAGGGACACCGCGTAGCCGCCGCGGAGATGGCAGGCCCCAGTGGGCGAGGTCATGTAGCCGAGGGCCTGGGTGAGAGAGGCGCGCGGGTCGTAGGCGGGGATCTCGAGCTTCTTGACCGTCATGGCCACTTCCGGCCGCCCGAAACCGGCGGCCAGGCGCGAGGCGCCTTCGGCCAGGGCGTCGCCGAACCCCTCCCGCCGGGCCGTCATCGCCACGAGCGATTCGAGGGCCCGGGCGTCGCCGAAGGACAGATCGAGCCCGGCCAAGTCCCCGTCCCCGATGAGGCCGCGCTCGCGGAGCTCCATGGCGCAGGCGATCGTGCCGCCGTAGCTCATCGTGTCCAGGCCGAGCTCGTTGGCCCGGTAGTTGGCCCGGGTGATGGCCTCGAGGTCGTAGATGCCGCAGAGCGGACCCATGAGGACCGTGGTCTCGTATTCGGGGCCCTCGCCGCGCTCCTCCCGCCCGTCGCGGCCGGCGACCCGGGTGTGCCGCTGGCAGCCGATGGGACAAAGGTAGCACGAGCCCGCCTTCTCGAGCAGCGTCTTGGCCAAGGTCTCGCCGGAGATCCTCTGGACGTCCTCGTCGCGGTGCGCGCAGTCCTGGAAGTTCCTGTGGGGGAGCATGGCGATGAGATTGATCAGCTCGACCAGGCCGGCCGTGCCGAGGTCGCGGAGCAGGCGCTTCGTCGCCGGGGCCTGCTTCATGAGGTAGAGGGCCTGGTCGAGGCCCGACCGGTAGCGCTCCCGGTCGGCGACGGCGATCTTCTCCCGGCCCCGGACCCGGACCGCCTTGAGCTTCTTGCTGCCCCAGACGGCCCCCGGACCCGAGCGGCCGTAGACCCGGTTGCGGTCGTTGACGACGGCGGCGAATCGGACCAGGCTCTCCCCCGCCGGGCCGATGCACAGGACCCGGGCGGGAGCGCCGGGCTCGGACGCGGCGGCCAGGAGGTCGGTCGTCTCGTGGGTCGTCCTGCCCCAGAGATGGTCGGCCGGCAGGATCTCGGCCCGGCCCGGGGCGACGTCGAGCATGACCGGCGCGGCCGAGGCGCCCTTGACGACGAGGGCGTCGTAGCCGGCCGACTTGAAGGCCGCGCCCCACGTCCCGCCGGAATTGGACGAGCCCAGGACGCCGGTGAGCGGTGACTTGAAGGCCATGTGGCCCCGGCCGGCCGTCGGCGCGCTGGTCCCGATGAGCGGCGAGGCGGCGATGACGAAGGCGTTGTCGGGACCGAGCGGCTCGCAGGCGGGGTCGATCGCGTCGTAGAGGAGGCGCGTCGCCATGCCCCGGCCGCCGAGGTAGTCGAGGGCCAGCTCGGGCGACAGCGCCTCGACGCGGACCTCGCCGCGGCTCAGGTCGGCGACGAGGACGCGGCCGTGGTAGCCGGGGATCGGGAAGTCGGGCATGATCGGCCCTTACGATAGCAGAACGAAGGCCCGGTCGCAACACGCCCCCCCTGAGCGCCTGCGGCTCCGGCCGCGGAAGGGCTTCGGGGAGCCGCCCCTGATCGATCGCGCCATACGGGGCGAACGCGGCTGGCGAGGACGGTCCCCGGGGTTCAGCCTCCGCCCATGAGGGGGAAGACGGCGATCGTGTCGCCGGGCGCGAGCGGCGTCGCCAGGCCCGCGAGCGAGCCGATCGGCGTGCCGTTGACCATGACGACGATGCGCGGCTTGAGGTTGCCGCCGGCGAAGACCTCGCGGCGCCGCTCGGGCGTGTCGCAGAGCAGGTCCAGCGCGTCGGCGACGGTGCCGCCGTCGGGGAGAGCGAGGGCGCGCTCGCGGCCGCCGAAGAGGTCGCGGAAGTAGGCGAAGAACTTAGCGCTGACCGTCATGGGGCTCCGTCCCGGAGAGGACGCGCTCGTCGAGGAGGCGCCGGTCCCCGGGATCGCGGACGTCGAAGACGACGGGGACGAGGGGCGCGACGGCGGCCGCGAATCCGCCCACGATCTCCTCGCGGACGACGAGGAGCGACGTTCCCTCCGGCCGCCGGACCGCCTCGCGGAGGTCCGGCCAGAGGCCCCCGCCCCGGAGCTCGAGCGGCCCGACCTCGTCGACGATCAGGAGCCCGGCGCCGCCGGCCCGGCGGAGGATGGCCCGGGCCCGCTCGAGGGCGGCCGGGACGAAGACGAAGGGACCGGTCCGCTCGTCCCCCGGCCCGCCCCGCCGGCGCAGGTAGGGCCGCCGGGCGCCGCCCGGGAGCTCGAGGAGGTCGTAGCCGGTCTCGCCGTCCGCGTCGGTCACGGCCGGGCTGAGGAAACCGGCGCAGGCCAGTCCGCGGGCCGACCAGCGGGGCCAGGCCCCTTCGAGGAAGGTCGTCTTGCCGGCGTGGACCGGCCCGCTGAGGACGAGGACCATCGGCCTACCCTGGGCCATTCACGATCCGATACGGCCGCGTTCCCATGAAAAGCCGGGGTCAGCGGATGTTGACGCTGGCCTCGCCCGTCTGCAGGACGACGGACCGGCCCATGGGGCTCCCGGCCGAGGCGCTGGTGAAGCCCAGGGAGGTCTGGCCCGGCTCCAAGGACTGGAAGACGAGGACGGCCAGGACGCCGCGGCCTTTGAACCCGGCGCCGCTCGGCGGGCTGGAAAAGCCGATGGTGCACGTCCCGCCGCTGATGTTCTTGAGGAACGGGACCCGCTCGCCGAGCTGACGCAGGGCGCCCCCCTCGAGGACGTCCTTGAGCTTGAGGACGCGCGGGTCGAAGGTCAGCACGAGCGAGACGTTGCCGATCGCCTCCTCGCTGGCCAGCTCGACGTTCATCCGGAACTCCCGGTCGCGGGGGGCCTCGAAGCTCGCCGGCGAGAGGTAGACCGCGCTCCCGCCGGCGTCCTCCGGCCGGTTCGGCTCCTCGTCGGGAAGGCCCATCTCCTCGCGGCCGGCCGCGACGGAGGCGGCCGCGCCGGCGCCGGTGACGCCGGACAGGTTGTCGGGATCGACCCAGAGGGCCTTGGTGTCCTCCTCGGTGATCTGGAGGTGCCGGATGATGCGCGGCGTGATGGTCATGACGACGTCGGACTGCTCGACCGTCTTCTGGGTCGCGCCGAACAGGCTGCCGAGCAGGGGGATGTCCTTGAGCCCGGTGATGCCGCCCACGGAACGCCGCTCCTCGTCGCGCAGCAGCCCGGCCAGGAGGTTCGTCTCGCCGTCCTTGAGCCGGACCGTGTTCTTGACCTCGCGGTTGGCGATGATCGGGATCCCGGCGATGCCCTCGCCGGCGATGGCCGAGACGGTGATCTCGATCTCCAGGGTCACCTCGCGCTCCAGGTGGATCTTCGGCGTCATCTTGATGGTGATGCCGATGTCCTGGAGGTTGTAATTGACGATGGGCTGGGTGTTGACGCCGCCGGCGGCGATGGCCTGGAACGACGTGTTGACGATGGGCACTTTCTGGCCGACGATGTACTCGAGCTTCTCCCCCGCCAGGCCGCGGATCTTGGGCTGGGCGATGATCTTGGTGTCCGAGTCGGCCCCGAGGAACTGGGCCACGGCCGCCGGGACGGTCATCTGGTAGTTGCCCAGGTCTCCGAAGTTGGTCCCCTGGATCGGGAAGAAGCCGTCGGCGTCCAGGGTGCCCGGGTTGAACTGGACGCCGAGGATGCCCGAGCTGAGGTCGACGCCCAGCTTCTTCATCCGCGTCCGGTTGACCTCCATGATCTCGATGTCGACCAGGACCTCGCCCTTGGGCTTGCCACGGCCTGCGGAGTGTCCCGGATGGTGACCGAGTTGAGGTTCTTGTCGACCTGGATCTGGGGGACCTTGTACTGGGTCTTGACCATCGTCGTCAGGCGCATCTGGACGTCGCTCGCTTCGATGTTGGAGAGGTAGAAGGTCTTGATGGCGTTGAGCTCGTACTGCACCCGCTTCTGGATGTTGTCCGGGACGATGTAGACGGTCCGCTCGTCGATGACGCGGGAGAAGTTCTTGCTGGCGACGCAGAGGAAGTTGACGGCCTGCTGGAGGTCCTTCCCGGTCAGGTCGATGGCCAGATTGGTGTCGCGGAAGGTGTCGTCGTAGAGGAAGTTGATCCCCGCGACCCGGCCCAGGGTCTGGAAGATCGACCGCAGGGAGACCTCGTTGCGGAAGCTCAGGTTGAGCGGTTCGCCCGAGCCTTTGAGCTGGACCGGCCCTTCGAGCCGGTCGGCGGGCTTCTTCGGCTTCTCGGGGGGCGCGGTCAGGGCCCGGAGCTCCTCGATCGCGACGATGTTCTGGGGATCGAAGAAGACGGCTTTCTTGTAGCTGACCTCGGCTTCCATCCTCTTGTTCTGGGCGGCCAGGGTCCGGGCCGCCTGGAGGAAGTGGAGGCTGGCCGAGGCCCGGGCCCGGGCCAGGGCCAGGCGGTAGACCGGCTCCTTGGGATTGCTCAGGGCCGCCTTCTGGTAGAGCTGGACGGCCTCTTCGTAATTCTGGCCGAGCTCGGCCCTGGCGCCTTGCTTGTAATCGAGGCTGAACGTCTGACAGCCCCAGGCCGCCAGGGCCAGGGCCAGGATCAGGGCGGTTCTCTTCATGGCCGGTCTCCTTGCTTCGTGAACGTTCGTCTCTCGCCCCTTGGCCCTTCGACGACGATGGCCTCCGATGTGACGCTGACGACCTTGTACCCCGGGGCGATCTCGTCGCCCTCGGCCACGTCCAGGGTCCGCCCGCCTCGGAGGACGAGGCCTATCGTCCTTCCCCCGGCCCGGACGGAGCCGAGGTAGCTGATGCTCAGGGTGAAGGACGGGGAGGCCTCCGGCGTCGCGGCCGCGGGCCCGGACGGAGCGGGTCCGGACGGCCGCCGGACCGCCGAGGCGGACGGCGCGGCCTTCGGCCGGAAGATGTCCCGGATGGGCGGCCGCGGCTCGCCGCGGTCGAGAACGAGGAGGTCCTTGCGGACGAGCGGCTTCGGGGCGTCGGCGCTCTGGGCCGCGAGAAAGCCCAGGACCCCGCCGAGAACGACGGCCGCCGCCGCTGTCCTATTGAAGGCCATAGTACCCCGCCAAAGTCAGCTTGGCGCTCAGGCGCTCGCCGCCCGAGCCCGTCCTCGGGAATTCGACCTTTTCGATGACCAGGAACTTGGGGAAGGACTCGAGGACGGCCAGGAGCCTCTTCAGGCCCGCGTAGGTGCCGTTGTAGGTGAAGGTGACCAGGGTCCTGCGGACCTGTTCCTTCTGGAGGTCGGAGTAGCCGTAATCGAGGTCGCCGATGGCCGTCCCGGCCGAGGAGAAGATCCTCTGGAGGTCCTGGCGCAGGGCCTGGACCCCGGCCTGCTCGTCGTAGAAGTATCCCGTCCGCAGCTCGGCCAGGTCGCGGCCCGCGTCCTCCCACCTCTTCCATTCGACCCGGGCCTCGTCGCGGGCCTTGACCGCCCTCTGCGCGGCTTCCCGGAGGCGGACCGAGGCCGCGCGCTCATGGGCCAGACCGCCCCGGACGCGGACGAAGACGACGAGGAAGACGGCCAGGGCCAGGACCGACGCCAGCCCGATCCGGGCGAGCGTCCGCCGCTCCGCGTCGTCGAACAGGTCAAAGAGCGCGTTCATATCTCATGTCCATTTCCGCGATGAGCCGGCCGTCGACGTCCCGGGTCTCCCCCCCGACCTGGATGTTCTTGAACCCCCGGGCCGTGAGGTTGGTGATGAAGGCGGCCAGGTCCTCCAGGCTGCGCGAGGTCACCCGGACGTGCATGGCCACCGAGCCGTCCGGCGAGAAGGACGGGCTCAGGGCGGTGATGTAGCTCGGCCCGGGCAGGGCTCTCTCGATCTCGGTGAAGAGGTCCGTCCAGAGGAAGGCCTTCCGCAGGATGATGCCGTTGACGAGGTCCACGCGGGTCCGGCCGGCGTCGGAAGCCCGCTTGATGTCCGCCTCGAGGCGTTTCTGTTCCCGGTCCGCTTCGGCCTGCGTCGCCCGCGCCTCGGCGCTCGCGGCCCTCAGCCGGGAGGCCTGGCCGCCGAACTTCAGCATGACGAAGGCGCTCAGGCCGGCGAGGAGGACGATGAGCAGGACGAGGGCCCGGGCGACGGCTTTGAAGAGCCGTCGGTTGCGGAGCGGCCGCGTGGCCAGGTTGAGGTCGAGGAGAGGCGGATTCATCATTGGACCTGTCCGATGAGGGGCGCGAGAACGGCCTTGTGGGCCGCCGTCCACACCCGCGGCGCCTCGTAATCGACGGCCCGGACCGGCAGGCCGGTCCTGTCCTCGATCCGGCGCGCGACTTCGGGGACCTCGCCCTCGGCCGCGGAGCGGACCCAGAGCCTCTCGGTCGCCGTGCCCTCCTTGTCCTCGAGGAAGCGGACGGTGTTCTCCGCCTCCCGGACGATGTTGTCGATCCTCTCTTCGGCGTCGCCGCCGGCGGCGGGGCCGATGTCCTTCTGGCGGTAGAGCGTCCAGCCGCCGTTCGCCAGGGCCAGGAGCGTCAGTGTCTCGTCCTCCAGATTGAGCAGGATGGCGTTGCCCGCGGCCTCGCCCCGGACGAGGTTGACGAGGGCCAGCGTGGGGGCGCTCACGACGACCGGCTTCAGCCCGGCCTTCTCGAACAGCGCCTCGTACTCCCAGATGACGACCTGGCGGGCCATGGCCGCGATGACCTTGCGCGCCCCGCGGCCCGGCGTCGCGGAGTAGGCGATCCGCGCGTCCTCGGGGATGAGCGGCATCTGCCGGGAGATGCGCCAGCGCAGGAAGGCCTCGCGCTCCTTGCCGGACCTCGGGAACTCGTCGACGCTGAGGACGAAGACGCGGACGGAAGGCTCGGGGATGAGGAGGGCAACGGTCCCGGACGAGAGGCGGAGGTTCCTCTGGCCCTGGGCGATGGCCTCCTCGAGCGCCGCCGGGTCGGTCACGTTGGGCCGGTCGAACGACGGGGCGACGGGGCGCTCCCGGAAGGGCAGGACGAAGCCGCCCTTGACCGATCCGTCGGCCCGGGCGACGCGCAGGCCGCTCAGATGGCCCGGCGCGACCTGGAAGACGGCGTCGGGGAGCAGCCGCTCCGTGAAATGCGTCCGGAGTCTCGTCCCTAGGGCCACGGCATCACTCCACGAAGGTCACCTTGTTGAGGTCCTTGAGGCCGGTCACCCCGGCCAGGACCTTGCCCATGCCGACCTCGCGCAGGAAGAGCATGCCCTCGGCCTTGGCCCTCTTCTTGACCTCGGACAGGGGCCGCTTCTCGAGGATGAGCTCGCGGATGGGGTCGGACAGCTCCAGGATCTCGGCGATGGCCGTCCGGCCCTGGTAGCCGGTGGAGTTGCAGTCCGGACAGCCCTTGGGCTCGTAGAAGACCGTGTCGGCGTGGCGGGCGGGATCCAGCCCCGCCTCGAGGAGCTGGTCGGGGCCGTAGCGGGCGGGGACCTTGCAGCGCGGGCAGAGGACGCGGACCAGGCGCTGGGCCAGGATGCAGTTGAGGGCCGAGATGAAGCTGTAGGGATCGACCTGCATGTGCAGGAACCGGCCGATGACGTCGAAGACGTTGTTGGCGTGGACGGTCGTGAAGACGAGGTGGCCGGTCAGGGCCGACTGGATGGCGATCTGGGCCGTCTCCGGGTCGCGGATCTCGCCGACCATGATCTTGTCCGGGTCGTGACGGAGGATGGACCGCAGCCCGCGGGCGAAGGTCAGGCCCTTCTTCTCGTTGACGGGGATCTGGGTGATGCCCTCGACCTGGTACTCGACCGGGTCCTCGATGGTGACGATCTTGTCCTCGGGGGAGCGGATCTCGGTCAGGGCGGCGTAGAGGGAGGTCGTCTTGCCGCTCCCGGTCGGCCCCGTGACCAGGACCATGCCGTAGGGCTGGGCGATGTACTTGCGGAACTTCCGCAGGATCTCGTCGGAGAAGCCGAGGACGTCCAGCCGCAGCTCGCGGATGGCCTGGGTGATCATCTCCTTGTCGAGGATGCGGATGACCGCGTCCTCGCCGTAGATGCAGGGCATGATGGAGACGCGGAAGTCGATGGTCTTGTCCTTGATCTTGAGCCGGAAGCGGCCGTCCTGGGGGACGCGGCGCTCGGAGATGTCGAGGTCCGACATGACCTTGATGCGGGAGATGATCGGCGACTGGAATTTCTTGTCGATGGCCTCCATGGCCTCGCCGAGGACGCCGTCGATGCGGTACTTGATCTTGACGTCGTCGTCCTTGGACTCGATGTGGATGTCGCTGGCCCGCTTCTGGACGGCCGTGAAGATGATCGTGTGGACCAGCTTGATGATCGAGCCGTCCTCCTCGGCCAGCTTCTCGATGGAGATGACGTCCTCCTCCTCGCCGCTCTCGCGCTCGACGACCTGGGTGACGAAGCCCTCCGTCGCGTCGCGCAGGACCTGCATGGCCGTCTCGCTCTTCCGCAGGGCCTCGAGGATGGCCCGCCGGGAGGCGGCGAAGACCTTGACCTTCCTGCCGAGGAAGGCCTCGACGGCGTCGATCGAGGAGATGTCGGACGGGTCGGCGACGGCGATCTTCATGACGCCGCCCTCCTCGCCGAGAGGGACGAAGGACAGGCGGTGGATGAACTCGACGGGGAAGGACTGGATGAGGTCGCGGTCGAGGCGCATGGACTCGAGGTCGATGTAGGGGACGCGGTAGCGCGCCGCCAGGGCGCGGACGTCCCTCTCTTCGCCGCCGGCCGTCTCCGTCCTGTCCTTAGCCATGTCGCGCGCCTCGGGGACCGCTCATTGGGCGATCCGGATGATATTGAAGATCGGGATGTACACCGAAAGGAGCATCGCCGCCACGACCAGTCCCATGAAGATGATGACCACCGGCTCGACCAGCGTGACCAGAGTATCGATCTTACCACGAACCCGGTCGTCGTAGAAGTCGGCCATGTCGGAGAGCATGCCCGGGAGGTTGGCCGAGTTCTCGCCGATGCGGACCATGTCCAGGGCCAGGGCCGGGAAGGCCTCCGCGCGGGACAGCGATTCCGACAGGCTCTCGCCGTTCTTGATGTGCCCGGGGACGTCCTTCATCCGCCGGACGATCCAGGCGTTGGGCACGGCCTGGATGGCGATCTCGATCGCCCCGAGCAGCGAGATGCCGGCCTCGAGGAGCAGGCCCAGGGTCCGGCTGAACAGGCTGACCCCCGACTCGAGCCAGATCGTCCGGCCGAAGGGGACGCGGAGCTTGAGCCGGTCCAGGCGGTAGCGGAAGTCCGGCCGGCGCCTCACTCTCGCCACCACGACGGCCGCCCCGGCGAGCAGGGCCAACGGGACGTACCAGCGCCGGCTCAGCCCGACGGCCACCGCCATGACCAGCCGCGTGATCCCGGGCAGGTCGGCCTCGAAGGTCTTGTAGAACTCGGAGAACCGGGGCAGCACGAAATTGATCAGGATGCCCATGAGCGCGAAGGAGAAGGCGATGAGGACGGTCGGGTAGGTCATGGCCGACTTGATCCGCGAGCGCGTCTGGACGATGATCTTGATGTACTGGATATAGCGTCCGACGGCGGCGGGCAGGTTGCCGCCCTTCTCGCCGGCCATGAGGCTGGCCGTGTAGACCGGCGTGAAGACCTTCTCGTAGGGCAGGAAGGCCTCGGACAGGGCCTTGCCGCGCTTGACGTCGCCGGAGACCTTGATCAGGACCTCGCGCAGGTGGACGTTCTTGATCCTGGCCGTGAGGGCCTCGAGGCTCCTGAGGATGGGATAGCCGGACTTGATCAGGGCGACGAACTCCTGGTTGAAGAGGATGATGTCCCTGTCCTTGATCCTGCGGCCCAATCCGAATCCCTGGCCGGTGAGCCTGTTCCAGTCGCGGCGGACCGACAGGACGAGCAGTCCTTCGGCCTCGAATCCCTTGCGGCACTCCTCGACCGAGGGGGCCAGGAGCGACCGGGTCTCGATCCGGCCGTCCTCGCCGGCCAGGCGGCACTGATAGTACGGCATCTTGTCAAATTTCCGCTTAATTTAGTCGCCCCTAATCTATTCCAGGGCACAATTATTGTCAAACGGCCTGCGGACCCGTTCGGCGGGCCCTGCCTACAGGGGGCGGGCCCTCCGGCCGCCCGGGGCCCGGGGAGCGGACGGCGCCTCCGGCGATGACGGACCGTATTGACAAATCGGGGGATAAGGACTAACTATTAGTGCCGTGACCAGGACGAAAAGGGCCGTTGTCGGGGCTTCCATCGCCGTGCCGCTCGTCCTCCTGTTGGGTTCCCCCATCCTGAGGTCCGGACCGCAGGCGACCTCCCAGGACCCGCCCCCTCAGGAAGTCCAGAGGCCCAACTACGATTACATGGGCGGCATCCTGTCCCGGAGCACCCACCCGCTGGGCCTCAAGGAGGACCCCGCGGCGCGCAGGATGCTCGAGCAGGGGGCGGTGGCCTGGGCCATCCGGGCCGGATCCCGGCACGTTTTGAATTAGGAAATTTTTTTTATGCCCCGGATTCAATTTTTTGGATGAACATGAAAAGGTCGCACCTCTTCCTGCTCCTCCCCCTCGCGGCCGTCCTCGCCCTGGGGACGCTGAATGTCATCCGCAAGGCGGAGTGGCGGGAGGTCACCGACGGCGTCACCTGGACGGCCGGCGAGAACGGTCTCCGGGCGGCCCGGGTCGATCCCGCGAGCGAGGCCTTCCTGCGGGCGGGCATCCGCAAGGGGGATGTCCTGACCGCGATCAACAAGGCCCCGGTCCGGACGAAGATCGACGTGCTCCGCGCTCTCTGGCAGGCCGCTTCGACCGATCAGAGCGTCACCTACCAGATCAGCAAGGAGGGCATGCAGATCTATCCGACCTTCTACCCGCAGAAGAAGGCCGTCAACCCCATCTATTATTATCTCGCCCTCGTCGGGGTGACGACGCTGGTCATCGGCCTCATCGTCTTCTTCAACGCCAAGGGGCAGATGTCCCTGCCTTACGTCTTCTACTATCTCCTCGTCTTCTCCTTCGCCGCCGTCATGATCTTCTCCCCGACGGGCGAGATGACGGCCGCCGACATGGCCTTCTACGGCCTGGACAAGCTCGGCCTCCTGGCCTTCCCGCCCCTCCTCATGCACTTCTTCCTGATCTTCCCCCTGCGCAAGCGCTTCCTGCGCCACCGGCCGGGCGTCCTGCCTTTCCTCTACGCCCCGGCCGCCTTCCTGCTCGCCGCGCGGGTCAGGCTGCACGTCCCGTCCCGGTGGAGCGAGGCGGCCGTCCTCCGGACCCAGGAGGGCCTCGAACGCCTCGAGCTCCTCCACTTCGCCGTCTTCGCCCTGGTCACGCTGGTCATCCTGGCCCACAGCACGCGGCGCGCCCCCAACATCCTGGTCAAGAGGCAGCTGCGCATCATCGTCTACGGGCTGGCCTTCGGCGTGCTCCCCTCGGCCGTCTTCTACATCGCCCCCTTCGTCGCCGGCGGGCGGCCGTCGACCGGCGCCGAGCTGACCGTCCTCCTCCAGGCCCTCATCCCCCTCGTGTTCTCCTACTCGATCTCCCGCTACCGCCTGGTCGACATCGAGGTCTTCCTGAAGAAGACGGCGACCCTGATCTTCTCCTTCTTCGTCATCTCCTCCCTCTATTTCTTCGTCGGCTCGCGGACGCGGATCTTCTCGGAGAACCGGCTCAACACCTTCGTCCTGGGCGTCCTGGCCATCGTCCTCGGCGCGACCCTGTTCGGGCCTCTGAAGCGGCTCTTCCAGGGGCTCTTCGACCGGGCCATCTACAAAAGGAGCTACGAGTACCGAAGGACGCTGCTCTCCATCACCCGCGACCTCGGCCGCGAGCGCGATCTCGAGAAGCTCGCCCTGTCGCTGCTCGAGGCCATCGCCAACGCCTTGAACCTGAGGACGCTGGCGCTCCTCCTGGCCGACGAAGCGGACCCCGCGTCCTTCAAGGCCCTCAAGACCTGGGGCGACGGCGCGGCGCTTCCCGCGCGGCTCGCCCTCGACGACTGGCTGGCCGGCGCGGTCCGGTCGCGGGACACGGTCTCGTTCGTCTCGGCCTCGGAATCCGAGCCCGCGCGGGCGGCCATGGAGAAGCTCTCGGCCCTGGGCTTCTTCCACGTCCTGCCCCTCAGGGTCGAGGACAAGGTCATCGGCGCCCTGATCATGGGCAAGAAGGCCGACGGGTCCTTTTTCTCGCGGGAGGACTGGGAGCTGCTGACGACGATCTCCGGCTCGGCGGCCCTGGCCCTGGAGAACGCCGATCTCTACGGCCGGGAGATCGTCCGGACCATGGAGATGCAGCGGCTCAAGGACTACAGCGAGAACATCATCGAAAGCCTGACCGTCGGGGTGTCCGTCGTCGACGAGGACAGCGTCGTCATCGGCTGGAACCGCGTCCTGGAGGAACAGGTGGCCGTCCGCAAGGAGGCGGCCATCGGACGCAAGCTCCGGGACGTCCTCAGTCCGGCCATGTACGGCGCCATCTTCCCCCAGGAGGACCAGTCGGACTTCCGCCTCCTCAGCGAGGTCACCATGGAGACGCCCGGCGGCGGCAAGAAGATCTTCGACGTCGCCCGGACGCCCCTGCTCGACAACGCCCTCCGCGCCTACGGGACGATCATCGTCTTCGAGGACATCACCGACAAGGTCCACCTCCAGCAGCAGCTCCTGACGTCGGAGAAGCTGGCCTCCATCGGGCTCCTCTCGGCCGGCGTCGCCCACGAGATCAACACCCCGCTGACGGGGATCTCGAGCTACATCCAGATGCTCCAGAAGAAGCTGACCGACTCCCACTACGCCCAGATCCTGGGAAAGGTCGAGGCCCAGACCGACCGGGTCGCCCGCATCATCAAGAACCTCCTGACCTTCGCCCGCACACCTTCCGACGCTTCCTTCCAGCGCATCGACCTCAAGCAGGGCCTGGAAGAGATCCTGTCGCTCATCGACTACAAGCTCCGCAACATGAACATCCGCCTGGACCTCGAGCTGTCCCCCGTCCCGCCGCTCTACGCCCAGGGCGAGCGGCTCCAGCAGGTCTTCATCAACATCATCCTCAACGCCCTCGACGCCATGCCGCTTGGAGGGACGCTCGGCATCCGCCTGGGCCTCGAGGACGGCGCCGCCGTCGTCCGCATCGCCGACTCGGGCACCGGCATCCGGCCCGAGCACCTGTCGCGCATCTTCGACCCCTTCTTCACGACCAAGGGTGTCGGCAAGGGGACCGGCCTCGGCCTGTCCATCAGCTACGCCATCGTCAAGGAGCATGACGGCCGCATCGAGGTCCAGAGCGAGGTCGGCCGGGGCTCGACGTTCGTCATCACGCTGCCGCTCCGCGGGGACGGCCCGCCCTCCCCGCCGCCCCGGCCCCGAGGACACGAAACATGAGCACCAAGGGCATCATCCACATCATCGACGACGAGCCGGTCATCCACGACGTCCTGGCCCAGCTCCTGACGTCGGAGGGCTACGAGGTCGAGATCTCGGCCTCGGGCGAGGAGGCCCTGGAGAAGTTCCCCTCCCACTCCTTCGACGTCGTCCTCCTCGACCTCCTCATGCCGGGGATGGACGGCATCGAGACCCTGCGCCGGATCAAGCGGATCGAGCCCCAGGCCGCCGTCATCATCATCACCGCCTACGGCTCGGTCGAGTCGGCCATCTCGGCCATGAAGATCGGCGCCCTGGACTACGTCCAGAAGCCGTTCAAGCACGACGACCTCCTCCTGGCCGTCGAGAAGGCCGCCGAGCGCAAGCGCCTGCAGGACGAGAACGTCCGCCTCAAGGACGAGCTCCGGCAGCGCTTCGGCTTCGCCAACATCATCGGGAAGAGCCCGGTCATGAAAAGCGTCTTCGACCTCGTCAAGGCCGCCGCCCCGACGCGGAGCACGATCCTCCTCCAGGGCGAGAGCGGCACCGGCAAGGAGCTCGTCGCCCGGGCCATCCACGCCAACTCGAACCGGGTCGAAGCTCCCTTCATCACCGTCAACAGCGGCTCCCTCCCGCCCGACCTGCTCGAGAGCCATCTCTTCGGCCACGTCAAGGGCGCTTTCACGGGCGCGGTGGCCCTCAAAAAGGGCCTCTTCGAGGCGGCCGACCGCGGCACGATCTTCTTCGACGAGGTCTCCTCCATCGGCCTCGAGACCCAGGCCAAGCTCCTCCGGGTCATGCAGGAGAAGGAGTTCATGCGCCTCGGCGGGACCCAGACGATCAAGGTCGACGTCCGCATCCTGGCGGCGACGAACACGGAGATCGAGGAGCTCATCGCCGGGAAGCTCTTCCGCAAGGACCTTTACTACAGGCTCAACGTCATCAAGATCGACATCCCTCCCCTGCGCGACAGGAAGGAGGACATCCCCCTGCTCGTCAAGCACTTCGTCGAGGTCTACGCCCGCGAGAACCGCAAGGAGATCGAGGGGGTGTCGGAGGACGTCCTCGAGATCCTCGACGGCCACGCCTGGCCGGGCAACGTCCGCGAGCTCGAGAACCTCGTCGAGCGGGCCGTCGTCCTGGCCCGGGACAAGGTCATCACCCGGTCCTATCTGCCGCCCTTCCTGCTCCGCGGCGGGCGGTCCGACGAGGGCGCGGAGGTCTCCGACGAGGGCTCCCTCGATCTCCGGGACCGCACCCAGGCCTTCCAGAAGAAGCTCATTCTGGCCGCGCTCAAGAAGACCAAGGGGGTCCAGAACAAGGCCGCCAAGCTCCTGGGGGTGAAGCCGACGACGCTCAACGAGATGATCAAGCGGCTGGGGATCGACGCGGACAGCGTCCCGTCCTAGCGGATGTCGCCGGGCACGGCCCGGTCCGGGTTGAAGCGGACCCGGGACGGCCGCCCCGGCAGGGTCAGGCTCACGTCCTCGGTCGTCTTGTCGACGACGACCATCGTCCGGCCCGTTCTCTTGCCGACCGTCCACTCGATCCAGAGCGGGAAGACGAACCGGCCCCGGGTCTGGACGATCCGGACGTCGAGTCGGACGCCTTCCGCGACGGGCGTCTCGGACCAGCTCGTCCTGACGACCGGCAATTCCCAGGCGTAGAACCAGCCCCGGAAGAAGTCCCCCAGGTCCCGTCCCGCGGCGGTCTCCATGGCCTTGATGAAATCGCCCGTCCGGGCGGCCCGGAACTTGTGCTCCCGGTAGAAGGCGCGAAGGCCGGCCTCGAAGGCCTCCCGCCCGACGAGGTCCTGGAGCATGAACAGGGCCAGGGCGGACTTGTCGTAGACGATGGCCTGGTAGGCGGCGAAATCGTGGTAGCTCAGGCGCGAGCCCATCAGGATCGGGCCGCGGAACGATTTCTTCACTGTCCAACGCGAGAACTTCTTCAGGATGGAAGCCAGGGCCGAGGGGCCGTACCTGTGGCCGAGATAGGAGGCCGCCGCGAACTGCGCCAGCCCCTCGCTCAGCCACTGGTCCTTGTAGGAGTCGAAGGACACGCCCTGGCCCCACCACTGGTGGGCGATCTCGTGGGCCAGGAAGTACTCCTCCCAGGACGACAGGTCGACCGGGGTGTCCGCCGGCCTGCGAAAGCCGGATTCCGGGGACCAGGAGGCCTCGTTGAGGACGACGAACGAAGCCGGGCTGTGCCCGCCGAAGTCCGGCCAGAACCGGAGGACGATGGCCAGCTTCTCGTAGGGGTAGGGGCCGAAGGCCCGGACGAAGAAGTCGAGGATGTCGACGGCCTGGTCGGCCAGCTCGGGCCGGGCATTGAGCATGTCCGTGGAGGCCTGGACGCTGACCGGGACGACGGCCGCGCGCTCCCGGGCGCGCCCGAACTTCCCGATGATGAACGACAGGTATTTCACGGGCGTCCGGGCGGCGAAGGTGTAGACGGCGCTGCCGGCCTTTTCGATGGCCGCGACGTCGCCCATCTCCTCCCGCCGCCCCTGGAAGACGAGCTCCCCGTTGGCGATGCACTTGTACTCGGGCGGGACGACCAGGGTCAGGCTGGCCTCGAAGTAGTCCTCCTCGGGCGGTCCCGGGTACCAGAAGCCGGAGTGGGAGAAAAAGTAGGTGTCGTAGCGGGGCTGGAACAGGACCTTCTCGCCGCCCCCCGACTGGCCGATGACGTCCGTCGTCGGCTGGGGCGGCCGCATCCGGCCGCGGTAGAAGACCCGGACGGAGGTCTTCGCGCCCAGGACCGCCGGGTCCTGGAGATAGACGTAGAGGATCTTGCGGAGCCGGTCCCGCGTGTAGAAGAGATCGCGGTCCTCGTCGTCCGTGATGCGCAGGATCTCGAGGTCGGGATTGAAGCGGAACTTGAGGCTGTCGAGCCGTTCCACCCTGGGCACGAACTCGATGCGGGCCTTGGCCGAAAGGGCCGAGGACGCGGGCGAGAAGCCCAGCTCGAGGTCGTAGGCGCTGACGTCGAACTTCTCCTCGAAGGAGATGAACATCCGCTTCAGGGGCTTGCCCCCTTCGGCGTTCGGGCTGTAGAGGCTGACGATCCGGTCCCGGGCGTGGTCGAAGAGGCTGATCTCTTCGTCGGAGAACGGGAAGAAGACGTAGGCCAGCTCGCCGGCCTTGCGGGCCTTGAACTCCAGCACGGCCTCCTCGCCCCGGGGCAGGAACGAGAGGAGGCTCCCGTCGAGGGAGCTCTCGATCGTGAACGAGCGGGGGTAGTTGCGGGCGAAGACGGCCGCGGCCCGGGCCCGCTCGGCGGCCGACACCGCGGCGGCCCCGGCGGCGGGCTCGACGACGACGTTCGAAGCCAGGAAATCCGAGGAGCCGCGGATATAGAGCGAATCGATCTCGTCCTCGAGGCGGTCCTTCTTGTAGAGGAGCCCCAGCTGGTGCTTCTCGTTGGGATCCGAGGGCGAGAACACGACGCGTCCCCGGCCGACGACGGTCAGGGCCGTTTCGACGTCCGGGATGTCGTCGTAGAAGACGGCCGCGTCCTCGAAGCTGAAGAGGATGTCGGTGTGCCGGACCTCGACGCGGCGGGCCCGGGCCACGCGTTCCGAGGACAGGCCGAGCTTGTAGAGCCGTGTCGTCGCGCCCGGGACGGTCAGCGCGGCCACGGACCAGGCCTCGCCCCTCCGGACCAGGGTCATCGACCAGGGCTCGATGACCGCCGCGTGGGCGCTCTCGAAAAAGGCCTGGACGAAGACCCGGGCGGGGCCCGCCGCGGGGGTCTTGGCGCCGGCCGTGCGGAGGGTCACGCCGGTCATCCGGAGGTCGTCCCAGAACGTCGCTACGCGCGCCCCTTCGGCCGCCCGGAGCCCGGGCTCGAAGGCCCGGAGATAGGCCTCCCTGTCGCCGCCGCGGAGGAGGGATTGGATGCGCTCGACGAAGGCCTCGACGGTCTCGGGCCCGGCCGGGACGGGGGCCGCCTGAGGGGAGGACGGGAAGGGACCCACCGAGAGAATGAACAGGATCCCCAGGAAAGCTCTCTTCACCGCATCCCCTATTATAACATCGTGTATCGACCGCCAATATTTGAGTTAGCCGATTTCATGCCAAGGGGAGCCCCGGCCGCGGCCTCGGGAGGCGGACGCCGCAGCGGGGGCAGAGGGGCATGGGCCTCCGGAGGGATGTAAACGATCTTTACTCCGGGCGGTTATTTCTTGAGCTCTCGGCCGAGGGCCTGCTCGACGTCGCGGACCTTGCCGGCGATGCGGCCGGAGGCCCCCGCGCGGTCGTCGATGGTCACGTGGGTCAGGACCCGGGACGATTCCCCGCGCATGGCCTCGTGGCAGCGGCGGACAAGGCCCAGGACCTCGTCCCAGTCCCCCTCCACGATCGTCCCCATGGCCGTCAGGCGGTAGGGCAGGCCGCTCCTGTCGACGAGGTCGAGGACGCGGGCGACCGGCCCGGCGAGCTCCTCGCCGCGGCCGACGGGGACGACGCTGAATTCGACGATCATGACGCCCGCCTAGCTCTTGTCCTTCTCGCGGTCCTTCTTCGGCGAGGGCTTCTTGAGGCGCTCTTCCCAGGTGATGAAGCTGTGATAGAAGACGGCGTCTCCCTCGTCGATGCCCCGCGTGATCTCGGTGATGTGCGAGGTCTCGGCGCCGAACTCCTCGACGGCGTAGACGACGGCCTTGTCCGGCTTGACCTCGGCGCCGCAGGTGTAGATGTCCAGGGCGGCGTAGCCCATCTCCGGCCACGTGTGGGTGGAGATGTGCGACTCCGAGATGACGACGACGCCGCTGACGCCCATCGGCGGGAATTTGCTGAACGAGATCGACCAGACGTGGGCGCCG
This sequence comes from Candidatus Aminicenantota bacterium, assembly GCA_041320535.1. GTDB lineage: Bacteria > Acidobacteriota > Aminicenantia > Aminicenantales > Saccharicenantaceae > RBG-16-66-30. The sequence continues at coordinate 24,920 of JBGLNH010000001.1, forward strand.
GCGATCTCGGCCGCCCGGACGAGGATCTGTTGGACCTTCTCGACGCTCCCGATGACCTTCGGATCGCAGCCCGAGGCCTCGACGATGTAATGATGGCCGATCGGGAAATGCTTTGTCTTGACCATCGCGCCCTCCTCCCGGGAGATCGGAAAAACGGATTATGGCACAACGGGGGAATCTGTCAAGGCCGGCGCGGGGGCTCAGACGGGGAGCCGGGGCTCCTCTTTGACGACGTTGAGGACGAGGTGCGTCACGGTCCGGTCGACGTGGGGGATGGCCAGGAGCGCCTTGACGAACGCGTTGAGGTCCTCGCGCCCGGCGAAGCGCCCGAGAACGAAGCAGTCCCACTCCCCCGTGACGTCGTAGACGGCGGCCACCCGCGGGTCCCGGGCGATCCTCTTCTGGGTCTCGATGAGCTTGCCTTTCGAGATGCGGACGGCGACGATGGCCGCCAGGCCGAGGCCGAAGTGGTCCGGGTCGACGACCGGGACGTAGCCCCGGACGGCCCCGGCCGCTTCGAGCCGCTTGACGGTGTGGATGACCGCAGTGACCGAGGTCCCGACCTCCTTGGCCACCTCGCGGAAGCTCTTGCGGGCGTTGGCGTTGAGGACGCGGATGATCTTCCGGTCCAACTCGTCGATCATGGGCGGAACCTCCAATTATCGCTTTTTTTACCATATTATCGGCCAATTGTAAATATATTTTTTCTATATATTGACATTTGTATTCATTCTGTCCTAAATAATCGACATCGATCACGGCCCCGCAAGGAGGAAGACCATGGCCAGAGCGGCGCATCCCCCGGCTTTCAAGGCCTTCGGGACGAGGGACGAGCAGGACGTCCTCGCGGTCCTGCGCGACCCGGCGAGCGACATCCGGTTCATCCGGCTCGTGTTCCCGGACATCCTCGGACGGCCCATGGACTTCACCATCCCGGCCTCCGAGCTCGGGGCCGCGTTCAAGGAGGGCAAAGGCTTCGACGGCTCGTCCATCGCCGGCTTCGTCCGCATCGAGGAGTCCGACCTCGTCATCAAGCCCGACCCGAGGACCTTCCGCGTCCTGCCCTGGACGTACACGGGCTTCGCCGAAGGCGTCCGGTGGCGCGAGGCGGTCATGTTCGGCGACGTCCTCCAGCCCGACGGGACCGTCTACGCCGGCGACAGCCGGGCCGCCCTCAAGCGGGTCCTGGCCCGGGCCCGCAAGGAGCTGGCCATCGAGGACTTCAAGTGCGGGCCCGAGCTCGAATTCTTCATCTTCCCGTCGAGCGACGCGCCGGCCCTGACCGACGCCGGGGGTTATTTCTTCAGCGGCCGGCACGGCGAGATCCGCAAGGAGATCCAGCTGCTCCTCCACCGCATGGGCATCGCGACCGAGTTCGACCACCACGAGGCCGCGCCCAGCCAGCACGAGATCGACCTGCGCTTCCTCGACGCCGTGGAGATGGCCGACACGGCCATGATCTTCCGCTACATGGTCAAGAAGGTCTGCCGCATGCACGGCCTCTACGCGACCTTCATGCCCAAGCCGGTCAACGGGCACAACGGCAGCGGCATGCACGTCCACCAGTCGCTCTGGCGAGGCGGCAAGAACCTCTTCTTCGACAAGAACGGGCCCTACCACCTGTCGCTCCTGGCCCGGCGCTACATGGCCGGTTTGATGACCCACGCCCGCGAGATCTCGGCCGTCCTCAGCCAATGGGCCAACTCCTACAAGCGGCTCATCGAGGGCTACGAGGCCCCGGTCTACGTGGCCTGGGGCCAGAGGAACCGGTCCGCCTACATCCGCGTGCCCGAGTACCAGCCGGGCAAGGAGAAGGCGACCCGGATCGAGCTGCGGGCGGCCGACCCGGCCTGCAACATCTACCTCGCCTTCGCCGTCATGCTGGCCGCGGGCGCGGAGGGCATCCGCCGGAGGTACGAGCTCGTCGAGCCGGTCGAGGAGAACATCTACCGGATGAGCGGGGCCAGGCAGAAGAGGTTCGAGATCCGGACCCTCCCCCGCGACCTCGAGGAGGCCGTCCGCGTCATGGAGAAGAGCGTCGTCGTCCGGGAGGCCCTCGGCGACAACATCTTCGGGAAGCTCGTCGCCAACAAGCTCAAGGAGGTCGACGAATACGGCCGGAACGTCTCGGGCGAGTTCGACAAGCAGGTCAGCGATCACGAGATCCGCCGCTATCTTCCCGTTCTTTGAACGACGGGCTTGCCATGGCGGGGCCCGCTCAATATAATGCCCGCATGTTGCCGACCCGGACCGAGCTCGAGGCCCTGACCGAGAAGTACGCCGGCCGCAAGCGGGCCCTGGTCCAGGTCCTCCAGGACGTCCAGGACCGCTTCCAATGGCTGCCCCCGGAAGCCCTCGAGCACGTCGCCGAGGCCCTCGGCGTCCCGCTGGTCCAGGTCTACGGCGTGGCGACCTTCTACAGGTCTTTCAGCCTGTCGCCGCGGGGACGGCACATCTGCACGGTCTGCCTGGGCACGGCCTGCCATGTCCGCGGCGGCGGGGCCGTCCTCGAGGAGTTCGAGCGGCGGCTGCGGGTCCCCGCCGGCCAAACGACGCCCGACGGCCGCTACACGCTCGAGCGGGTCAACTGCCTGGGCGCCTGCGCCCTGGCCCCTCTGGCCGTCGTCGACGGCCGCTACCACGGCCAGATGTCCCAGGCCAAGGTCGAGGCCGTGCTGGCCGAGGCCGGGAAGGACGGGACGTCGTGACGACCTGCCGGGCCCACCTGCTCGTCTGCGCCGGGACGGGCTGCGTCTCCTGCGGGGCCTTCGACATCCGCCGGTCCCTCGAGGAGGAGGTGAAGCGCCGCGGGCTCGATCAGGAGGTCCTGGTCGTGGCCACGGGCTGCAACGGGTTCTGCGAGCGGGGGCCGATCGTTCTCGTCCAGCCCGACGGCGTGTTCTACCAGCGGCTCGGGCCGGCCGACGTCCCCCGTCTCGTCGAGGAGCACCTCATCAAGGGCCGGCCGGTCCGGAGCCTGATGTACGTGCCACCCCGGGAAGAAGATCCCGTGCCGCGGATGAAGGACATCGAGTTCTTCAAACACCAGCGGCTGATCGTGCTCAGCAACCGCGGCCGGATCGACCCGGAGAGGATCGACGACTACATCGCCTACGAAGGCTACGCCGCCGCCGCCAAGGCCCTGGCCGAGATGACGCCCGAGGGGATCGTCGACGAGGTCGCCGCGTCGGGCCTCCGCGGCCGGGGCGGCGCGGGCTTCCCGACCGGCCGGAAATGGCAGGCCGCCCGGCGCGCGCCGGGAGAGCCGCGCTACGTCGTCTGCAACGGCGACGAGGGCGATCCCGGCGCCTTCATGGACCGCTCCGTCCTCGAGGCCGACCCCCACGCGGTCATCGAGGGGATGATCATCGGGGCCAGGGCGATCGGCGCGGCCCGGGGCTTCCTCTACATCCGGAACGAATACCCGCTGGCCATCTCCCGCGTCGGCGTCGCCCTGGAGCAGGCCCGGCGATACGGCCTCCTCGGCCGCGACATCCTGGGCACGGGCTTCGATTTCGACCTCGAGATCGTCCGCGGCGCGGGCGCCTTCGTCTCCGGCGAGGAGACCGCCCTGCTGGCTTCGATCGAGGGCGGCCGGGCCTATCCCCGCCAGCGTCCCCCCTATCCGGCCGAGCGGGGCCTCTGGGGCCGGCCGACCGTGATCAACAACGTCGAGACCTGGGCCAACGTCCCGCACATCATCCGCCGCGGGGCGGCCTGGTTCGCCGGCCTGGGGACGGGGACGAGCAAGGGCACGAAGATCTTCTCCCTCGTCGGCAAGATCGCCAACACGGGCCTGGTCGAGGTGCCGATGGGCATCACGCTCCGCGAGATCGTCTTCGGCATCGGCGGCGGCATCCCGAACGGCCGCGAGTTCAAGGCCGTGCAGATCGGCGGGCCCTCGGGGGGATGCATCCCCCGATCGGGGCTCGATCTGGCCGTCGACTACGAGAGCCTGAAGGACGCCGGGAGCATGATGGGCTCCGGCGGCATGATCGTCATGGACGAGGACACCTGCATGGTGGACATCGCCCTCTACTTCCTGCGCTTCGCCGAGGAGGAATCGTGCGGGAAGTGCTCCCCGTGCCGGGTCGGGACGGCCGAGATGGCCCGCCTCCTGGCCAAGATCACGGCCGGGGACGGCACGGAGGACGACCTCGCCCGCCTCGAGACCCTGGCGGCCGCCGTCAAGCAGGGCTCCCTCTGCGGGCTCGGCCAGACCGCGCCCAATCCCGTCCTGACGACGCTCCGGTATTTCCGCGACGAGTACGAGGCCCACGTCTTCGACAAGCGCTGTCCGGCCCTGGCCTGCAAGGCCCTCATCACCTACTCCATCGACCCGGACAAGTGCGTCGGCTGCCTCCTCTGCAAGAAGGCCTGCCCGACGGGGGCCATCTCCGGGGAGCTCAAGAAGGCCCACGTGGTCGACCAGGACGCCTGCATCAGGTGCGGCCTCTGCCTCGGCGTCTGCCCGGCCAAGGTCCGGGCCGTCCGCAAGACGACCGGCCGGACGGCCGCGGGAGAAGGACGATGAAGCTCCGGATCGACGGCCGCGAGGTCGAATGCCGCGAGGGCGCGACCATCCTCGAGGCCGCCCGGGGCGCCGGCATCTCCATCCCCTCCCTCTGCGACCATCCGGGGCTCGAGCCCTTCGCCGGCTGCCGGATCTGTCTCGTCGAGGTCTCCGGCCGCAAGGACTTCGCCCCGGCCTGCGCGACGCCGGCCGAGGACGGACAGGTCGTCCGGACCCGGACGCCGGAGATCGTGGCCCTGCGGAGGCGCGTCCTCGAGTTCATCCTGGCCGAACACCCCTACGCCTGCCTCGTCTGCCCCGAGAAGAAGACCTGCGACGACCTCAAATCCACGATCCGCAAGACCGGCGAGGTCACCGGCTGCGTCCTCTGCCCGGAGAACGGCGCCTGCGAGCTCCAGAGGGTCGCCGACGAGGTCGGCCTCGACAAGGTCGAGCTGCCGGCGGCCTATCGCGGCCTGGAGGTCCACAAAGAGGATCCGTTCTTCGACCGCGACTACAACCTGTGCATCCTTTGCGGCCGGTGCGTCCGCGTCTGCGAGGAGATCCGCGGCGCCGCCGTCCTCTCCTTCGTCCACCGCGGAAGGAGGACCGAGATCGGGACGGCCCTGGGCCGGTCGCTCCTCGAGACCGGCTGCCGGTTCTGCGGCGCCTGCGTCGACGTCTGTCCCACCGGGGCCCTCGTCGAACGGGCCGTCCGGCCGGGTCCCGCGGCGACGGGCGCGGCCGAGATCGTCTGCCCCTTCTGCGGCCAGGGCTGCGTCCTGACGCTCCGGACGCGGGACGGACGGGTCCTGGACGCCGCCCCGGCCGACGCGGACCCCAACCGCGGCCAAGCCTGCGTCAAGGGGCGCTTCCTCGTCCGCGTCGCCCTCGGCGGCCCGGGTCGCATCCTCCGGCCCCATGTCCGGAAGAACGGAGCGCTCGTGCCCGTCGCCCTGGACGAGGCCCTCGACCGGGCCGCCGCGGGGCTGCTCGACGTCCCGGAGGGACGCCGGGCGCTCGTCTATCCCGCCCAGGTCGCGCTCGAGGACGCGTATCTCTTCCTGGAGTTCGGGCGCGAGGTCCTCGGGACCGGGGCGGTCGCCCCGGCGCCGGGCCCGGAGCTCGAACGGTCGATCGAGGCCTTCTCGTCGAGATTCGGCCTGCCGCTCCCGGCCCGGAGAAAGCTCTCCGACATCGCCTCCGGCGGGTCCTTCCTGGTCTGGGACGTCGATCTTCCGCGCGATCACCCGATCGCCTGGCTCGAGGTCGTCAAGGCCGTCCGCGGCGGCGCGGGGATCGTCGCCGCGGGAAGGTCGCCCTCCGGTCCCGCCGGCGTGAAAGCCGCCCGGCTGGAGACCGGCCCCCGGCCGGAAAGGGCGGCGGCGGGCCTGGCCGCGGCCCTTCTCGATCGCCCGGAGTTCGCGGAGCGCCACGGCCCGCTCGACGGCGGACGCGTCGCCGACATCGACCGCGCGGGCCTCGGCCCGGCCGCCGGCCGCGACGATGGCGGCGGCGACCGCCTCGAGCTTCTCCCGCTGGACGTCGGCGAGGACGACGGTCGCCCCTTCGGCCGCGAGGTCGCGGGCGATGGCTTCGCCGATCCCCTGGGAGGCGCCGGTGACGATGGACACGCGCCCTTCGAAGCGGCTCATGCGTCGGCTCCTTTGAGGGCGGGCTCGTAGCGCAGCAGCTCGCCCTGGATCTTTTCCTGGACGCGGCCGGCGACGAACTCCCGGGCCCGCAGGATGGCGCTGCGGACGGCGGCCGGGCTGGACCGGCCGTGCCCGATGACGCAGACGCCGTTGACCCCGAGGAGCTGGGCGCCGCCGTACTCCGCGTAATCGACCCTTTTGTAGATCTTCTTGAGGTGCCGCTTCATGAGGAGGTAGCCGAGCTTGGCGAAGATGTTCTTGGTGATCTCGTGCTTGGCCAGCATGAGGACGCTCTGGACGACGCCCTCGGAGGCCTTCAGGGCGACGTTCCCGGTGAACCCGTCGCTGACGATGACGTCGGCCGCCCCCGAGAACAGGTCCTTGCCCTCGACGTTGCCGATGAAGCGCAGGGGCGCATCCTGGAGCCGGTCGAAGGCCTCGCGGACGAGGTCGTTGCCCTTGCCCTTCTCCTCGCCGATGCTCATCAGCCCGATCCGCGGGTCCTTCAGGCCGACCACGGCCTCCATGAAGATCTTGCCCATGAAGGCGAACTGGACGAGGTTGTGCGGCTGGCAGTTGGCGTTGGCCCCGACGTCGAGGAGCAGCGTCTTGCCCTCGGGCGCGGGCACGAGCAGGGCCAGGGCCGGGCGGTCGACGCCGCGGAGCGCGCCCAGGACGTCGCGGGAGATGTAGACGACCGCCCCCGTGTTGCCCATGCTGACGAAGGCGTCGGCCCGGCCTTCCTTGACGAGCTGCGCGCCGACCCGGATGGAGGAGGCCTTCTTCTTCCTGAAGGCCAGCAGCCCTTCGCCCATGCCGATCGCCTCGGGCGCGTCGACGACGGTCGCCCGGGACGTCGCCAGGCCGGAGCGGTCCATCTCGCGGCGGATGACGCTCTCGAGACCGACGAGCTGGACGTCGACGCCGAACTCTTCGGCGGCGCGGAGGGCCCCAGGCACCGTGGCTTTCGGGCCGACATCCCCCCCCATCGCGTCGACGGCGATTCTCATGGGCGCCGCCCGGGTCAGTCTTCTTTCCCTTCCGTCACCTGCCGTCCCTTGTAATAGCCGCATTCCGGGCAGGCCCGATGGGGCAGCTTCGGGTTGCCGCACTTGGAGCAGACGGAGAAGGTGGGCAGGGTGAGGCCGTCGTGGGCGCGGCGCTTCCCTTTGCGCGTCGGGGAATGTCGTCTCTTGGGATTCGGCATGTTAGCTCTTGTCTCTCACGTTGAATTTGAGCCTTTGGGCGCCGGTCTCCGGCTCCTTGACCAGGCACGAACACTTGGCGTCGCGGATGATCTCGCCGCAGACCGCGCAGATCCCCTCGCAGCCCGGCGCGCACAGGGGCTTGGCCGGGAAGGTCAGGTTCAGCTGCTCGAGGACGACGGCCCGCAGGTCGAGCTGCCGGCCGGTGTAGTACATCTGGTCGATCTTCTCGTCGGTCAGCTCGTCGGACAGGGCGTCGATCTCCTCGGGCAGATAGACGAGGTCGAACCGGCTGGCCACGGGGAATTCGAAGGGGGTCAGGCAGCGCGCGCAGACGAAGCTCAGCCGGGCGGTGATCTCGCCCTGGACGTAGACATCGTCCCCGACGGCCCGGACGGCGATCTCGGCGTGGGCCGGCTCGAGGAAGACGGCGTTCTCCTCGACGAGGTCCAGGCTCAGGAACTCGAAATCCCGGGAGACGCGCAGGCCTTCCTTCGGCAGACGGTCGATATCGATGATCATCGTCGGATCCACGCGGACATCCTCATAAAAAAAATTCACCTTATTATACCAACTGACCCCGGGAAGTCAAATGGCCGGGCGGCCCGGGACCGGGCTTGAACGGGGGGCCGGGAGGGGTATAATGGGGGGCGGACGAAGTCCATGGGCGGCTACAACACGAGGGTCGACTACAAGGGGGAATCCTACATCGTCCAGACCCAGGACAAAGGGCGCGCCGCCCAGTACGTCGAGTCCCTGATCTACAAGTCCGGCCGCCTGCTGGCCACCAGGCGGGCCTTCTACACGGCCTTCATGGGTGCCGCGGACCTCGCGGACCGGATCGAGCGGATGATGGAGGAACAGCACAAGTCGATCCTCGGGCAGATCGTCGAAGGCAGGTTCGACTGAGCCCGGAGCGGCTCTTCCTCGTCGACGGGAACTCCCTCCTCTACCGCTCCTATTACGCCGTCCAGAAGCTGGCCACGTCGGGCGGCTTCCCGACGGGCGCCGTCTTCGGCTTCCTCAGCTCGCTGCGCAAGCTCCTCGACGACGGGAAGCCCGACTACCTGGGCGTCGTCTTCGACGTCAAGGGCCCGACGGTCCGCCACGAGGAGTACGGCGCCTACAAGGCCAACCGCAAGCCCATGCCCGACGACCTGGCCCTCCAGGTCCCGGTCCTCAAGGACGTCCTGCGCGCCCTGCGGGTGGCCACGGCCGAATTCCCCAAGTACGAGGCCGACGACGTCATCGCCTCGCTCGCCGCCCGTGCCTCGGCCCGGGGCCTCCACACGGTCGTCGTCACGACCGACAAGGACCTGCTCCAGATCGTCGACGAGAGGACCTCCGTCTGGAACCCCTCCAAGGAGATGGTCATCGACCCGTCCAACGTCGAGGAGTTCTTCGGCGTCGGGGCCGGATCGGTCGTGGACGTGCTGGCCCTCTGGGGCGACCCCTCGGACAACGTCCCCGGCGTCCCCGGCATCGGCGAGAAGACGGCCAAGGCCCTGGTCCGGGAATACGGGTCCGTCGACGGCCTTCTGGCCGGCCTCGACCGGGTCAAGAACCCCCGCCTCCGGGAGCGGCTCACCCAGAACCGGGACTTGCTCGAGCTCAGCCGCCGCCTGGTCACGGTCTGCCGCGACCTCGACCTCGATCTCGACCTCGACCGGTACGCCGTCCAGGCGCCCGACGAGAAGGAGACCGTCCGGCTCTTCGGGGAGCTCGAATTCTCCTCCCTGCTGTCCGACTTCCTCGAGGCGCCGCGGCCGCTCGAAAAGACCTTCCGGACGGTCTTCGACGAACGGGAGCTCCGGGCCCTGGCCGAGCGGATCGCCGAGGCGGGCGCGGTCGCCCTGGACACCGAGACGGACGGGCCGGCCCCCACCCGGGCCCGGCTCGTCGGCCTGTCCTTTTCGCTCGCCGCCGGCGAGGCCTTCTACGTCCCGGTCGGGCACGATTATCTGGGGGCGCCGGCCCAGATCCCCAAAGCCCGGGCCCTGGCGGTCCTCCGGCCCGTGCTCGAGGACGATCGGATCGCGAAGACGGGACAGAACATCAAGTACGACCTCATCGTCCTCGAGCGGGAGGGCGTCCGCCTGGCCGGCGTAGCCCGGGACACCATGGTCCTGTCCTACCTTCTCGAGCCCAACTGGGGCAAGCACGGCCTCGAGCGCCTGGCCCTCCATTATCTCCGCGAGACCAAGGCCCCCTACGAGGAGATCGTCGGCCGGGGCAAGAACGAGCTGACCATGGACAAGGTGGCCGTCGAACGGGCCGCGCCCTACGCCTGCCAGGACGCCGCTTTGGCCTGGGAGCTCGGCGGGCTTCTCTGGGACAAGGTCCGGGCGAGGAAGCTCGGCCGGCTCTACGAGGACATCGAGCGGCCCCTCATCGGCCTCCTGGCCCGGATGGAGATCGTCGGGGTCCGGGTCGATCCCGCCGTCCTGCGGTCGATGTCCAAGGAGCTCGAGGGCGAGCTCGGACGCCTGGAGAAGGAGATCCACGAGCTCGCCGGCTGCGCCTTCAACATCCAATCGCCGCGCCAGCTCTCCGACGTCCTCTTCCACAAGCTGGGCCTGCGGCCCTCGCGCCGGACCCGGGTGACCAAGGGGTTCTCCACCTCCCTCGATATCCTCGAGGACCTGGCCGGGGAGCACCCGCTGGCCCGCCGCGTCCTCGAGTTCCGGCAGATGGCCAAGCTCAAGTCCACCTACGCCGACGCCCTGGCGGCGCTCATCGACCCGGCGACGGGCCGCATCCACACCTCCTACAACCAGACCGTGGCGTCCACGGGCCGCCTCTCGTCGAGCGAGCCGAACCTTCAGAACATCCCGGCCCGGGGGCCCTGGGGAGCGCGCTTCCGCCGGGCCTTCGTGCCGGACGACGGGCACGTCCTGCTCGCGGCCGACTATTCCCAGATCGAGCTCCGGGTCCTGGCCCACCTGTCGGAGGACCCGGCCCTGGTGAAGACCTTCCTCGAGGACCGCGACGTCCACGAGGAGACGGCCCGGCTCGTCTTCGGGAACGCTCCCGGCGAGGACGCCCGGCGGCGGGCCAAGATCATCAATTTCAGCATCGTCTACGGCGCGTCGGCCTTTTCCCTGGCCCGGGAGCTGGGGACGTCGGCCGGCGAGGCCCAGGCGTTCATCGACCGCTATTTCGCCGAGCTGCCCCAGGTCCGCCGCTACCTGGACCGGATCGTCGACGAGGCCCGCGAGCGCGGCCACTCGGAAACGATCTTCGGCCGCCAGCGCCAGGTCCCGGAGCTCCGGGCCCCGGACCGGGCCCTCCAGCAGGCCGGCCGGCGCATCGCCCTCAACAATCCCATCCAGGGCTCCGCGGCCGACATCATCAAGGTGGCCATGCTCCGGGTCGACAAGGCCATCGGGGAGCGGCGCCTCGGGACCCGCATGATCCTCCAGGTCCACGACGAGCTCGTCTTCGAGGTCCCCCGGGGGGAGGAGGAGGCCGTGGAGCCGCTGGTCAGGGAAGCCATGGAAGGGGCGGCGGACCTCCGCGTCCCCCTCAAGGTGCGGCTGGGGTTCGGCCCGAGCTGGGCGGACGCGAAGTAGCCCTGTCGCGCCTCAGTACGGCCGCCCCTGTCCGCGGCTGTGCCCGGGAATGGGCTCTAGCCCCCCGGCCCCCCCGGGGAACCTGGCCCGACGGTTCCCCCGCCTTCGGCGGGTCCCCCTCCGCTACGGGGGTCGTCGAGTCCATTTCCCTCGCCGCCTCCGGAGGGACGGCCGGGACCGGCCGTCAAATCATCTTATAGAACGCCCGGTACTTCTTGTAGATCGTCCCGCCCATGCGCTCCATCTCGGCCCGGACCTTGACGTTGGCCTCCATCTCGTGGTGGGTGTCCATCATCTCGTAGCCGGCCTCGTAGGCCCCGATGAGGATCCTGACGCCCATGAGCACGTCCAGGCCCTGGCCCCGGTACTTCTCCTTGACCGCCCCGAGCAGCAGGTCGAGCTGCTTGGTCTTCTTGGCGGCCCGGAGGACGCGGATGAAGCCGAACGGGAGGAGCCGGCCCCGGGCCTTGCGGATGCCCTCGGTCATGTCCGGCATGGCGATGATGAAGGCGGCGACCTCGTCGTCCTTCTTGACGGCCTTGACGAAGCGCGGGTCGAGGACCGGGAGATAGCGCTTGGCCAGGTCGTCCATCTCCTCCTCGGTGAGAGGCGCGAAGCCGTAGATGTTCCCGGCCATGTAGCACTCGTTCATGAGGGACAGGATGGGCCGGATCCAGGGCTTGATCTCCTTGCGCTTGCGGAACTCGACGATCTCGTACGTCCCCCGCTTCATGGCCCGCTCGAAGATCTTCTTGTAGAACTCCGGCGGCTCCTTGGGGACGTCGAGCTTGTAGACGAACCAGTCGCAGTCCTTGGCGTAGCCGTCCTCCTCGAGCCAGGCGGGCATCCACTCGAAGTTGTAGTAGGTGGCGATCGTCGCCCGGTGCTCGAAGCCCTCGATGAGGAAGCCCTCGGGGTCCTGGTCGGAGAAGCCGTAGGGGCCCACGATCTTGGTCATGCCCTTGGCCCGGGCCCAGTCCTCGACCGCCCGGAGGAGGGCCGTGAACGCCTCCTTGTCCTCGTAGACGTCGAAGTAGCCGAAGCGGGCCGTCCGCTCGTTGCGGTGCTCGTTGAAGCGGTGGTTGATGATGCCCATGATCCGGCCGACGGGCCGGCCGTCCCGCCAGGCGACGAGGAGCGTCGTGTCGCAGTAGCCGAAGGCCTTGTTCTTCCTCCTGTCGAAGTATTTCCAGTCGTCCATGTAGATGGGGTGGACCCAGTTGGCGTGGCCGGCGTGGATCTTCTCCGGGAGATAGATGAAGGTCTTCAGGCCCCGGCGGGACAGGACTTCGCGGATGTCGATGGCCATGGTCGTCATCTCCTCGGCGGTTTCGTCCTTTTATCCCATGTTCCGGGGGAAAAAGCAACGGAAATCTCGCCCTGGAAAACCCTGTTCAAAACCCGAGGACGTCGTGTGGAAATTCTTGACACCCCCCGGACCCGACACTATACTAGGCCTTCAAAATAAGGAAGGCAGCCCGTCCCCATGAACGTCGAAACAACCGTCCTCCTAACGATCCTCATCCCCATCCTCGGCTCGTTCGCGGCCCCTCTCGCCGGCCTCGCCGGCGGGCGCGTCAGGTCGGTCTGGGCCGTCCTGGTGAGCGGCGCGACGGCCGTCTTGCCCCTGACGCTCCTCTCCTTCGCTCTGCAGGGAGGGGAGCTCGTCCTTCGCAAGACGCTGGCCCTGGGCTTCGACCTCGTCCTCGTGGTCGATCCCCTGTCGATCTTCATGGCCGCCGTGTCCTCCTTCATCGGCTTCCTCATCGTCGTCTACTCGCTCGGCTACATCCGCCGCGAGGAGAACCAGAACGAGTATTACCTCATGGTCCTGCTCTTCATCGGGGCGATGATGGGCCTCGTCTTCTCCGGCAACCTGGTCTTCCTGTACCTCTTCTGGGAGATCATCGCCATCAGCTGCTGGCGGCTCATCGGCTTCCACCGCGAGCCGCTCCACGTGCGCAAGGCGGACAAGGCCTTCCTGGTGACCTTCTTCGGGGCCGTGGTCATGCTCCTCGGCTTCATCCAGATCTACGGCGTCACCAACACCTTCGACATCACGGCCATGCGGGGGACCCTCATCCCCGGCCCGGCCGTCCTGCTCATCCTCTTCGGCATGTTCTCGAAATCGGCCACCGTCCCGCTCCACACCTGGCTGCCGGACGCCGGCGTCGCCCCGACCACGGTCACGGCCCTGCTCCACGCCGCCGTCCTGGTCAAGATCGGCGTCTACGCCTTCGCCCGCCTGTTCCTCTACACCTTCCGGCTGCCCGACGGCTGGCAGGAGGCGCTGCCGATCGTCGTCATGGTCTCGAGCCTGGTCGCGGCGGGGGCGGCCGCCGTGGAGAACGACTTCAAGAGGATCCTGGCCTATTCCACGGTCAGCCAGATCGGCTACATCTTCCTCGGCTTCAGCGTGATGAACGCCGCCGGCGTCTCCGGATCGCTCCTGTTCATCCTCATGCACGGGCTGGCCAAGGCCGGGCTCTTCCTCTGCGCGGGGATCGTCATCCACGCCGTCCACACCAAGGACATCCGCGAGATGGGCGGCCTGATCAAGACGATGCCGGTGACGGCCGTGTCCTTCCTCGTCTGCGCCTTCTCGGTCATCGGCATCCCGCCCTTCGGCGGCTTCTTCTCGAAGTTCCTGGTCATCCTCGGCACGGTCCAGGCCGGCAAGACGTGGGTCGCCGCCCTGGCCCTGTTCACCGCCGTCCTGACGATGTACTACCTGTTCAAGGTCTTCTCGATGGTCTTCCTGGGCGAGGCCAGGCATCCGGCCCCCGAGAAGACCCAATCCATGGTCTGCGTCGTCGCCGTCCTGGCCTTCCTCAGCCTGGCGGCCGGCCTCCTCGTCGCCTTCCCGGCGAAGCTGACGAACATCGCGACGACGCAGATGAGTTGGTGGCTCCGATGACGCCCAAAATGCTTCTCCTCCCGATCCTCCTGCCGGCGGTCCTCGCCGCGGTCCTCCTCGTCCTGCCGCGGACGCTGCGCCTCCTGCGCGACGTCCTGGCTGTCGCCGGGGCGGCGGTCCTCGTCTATTACGGCTTCGTCTTCTTCGCCGCGAAGGACCTCCGCTTCGCCGTCCCCTGGCTGGGCATGGGCATCGATTTCGACCTCCGGCTCTACCACTTCTCGAGCTTCATCCTGCTCGCCCTGGCCGGGTTCCTGCTCCTGATCGCGCTCTACGCGACGGTCAAGATGAAGGACGCGCCCCGCTCGCGCGAGTTCATGGCCTACGTCTTCCTGACCGCGGCCTTCGCCAACGGGGCCGTCCTGGCCAACAACCTCGTCCCCCTCGTCTTCTTCTGGGAGGGCCTGCTCGTCACCCTCTACGGGCTGATCACGATCGGCGGGCGTCCGGCCTCGGGCCGGACGGCGGTCAAGGCCCTGCTCATCAGCGGCTTCTGCGATTTCTGCCTGATCCTGGGCATCGGCCTCCTCTGGACCATCGCGGGGACGGCGACGATGTCCGAGATCTCGGTCGCGCCGACCGGCCCGGCGGCCGCGGCCTTCGTCCTGATGATGATCGGGGCCGCCGGCAAGGCCGGGGCCATGCCCTTCCACACCTGGATCCCCGACGCTGCGGTCGACGCGCCCGTCACCTTCATGGCCTTCCTGCCGGCCGCTTTCGAGAAGCTCCTGGGGATCTACCTCCTGGCCCGCGTCGCCCTCGACTTCTTCACGATCGCCCCGGGCGGCGCCATGTCGATCCTGCTCATGATCGTCGGCGCCGTGACCATCGTCCTGGCCGTCCTCATGGCCCTCGTCCAGAAGGACCTCAAGCGGCTCCTGTCCTACCACGCCGTCAGCCAGGTCGGCTACATGGTGCTCGGCATCGGCACGGCCGTGCCCTTCGGCATCGCCGGCGGCATCTTCCACATGATCAACCACGCCATGTACAAGAGCGGCCTGTTCCTGAGCGCCGGCTCGGTCGAGCACCGGGCCGGCACGACCGAGCTCAAGAAGCTCGGCGGCCTGCGGCGCGAGATGCCCCTGACGGCCCTCGGCTTCACCGTCTGCGCGCTGGCCATCTCGGGCGTCTGGCCCCTCAACGGCTTCGTCTCCAAGGAGATGGTCTTCCACGGGGCCCTCGAAACGGGCTACACCGTCTTCGCCGTCGCGGCCTGGATCGGGGCCATCTTCACCTTCGCCTCGTTCCTCAAGGCCGGGCACTCCGTGTTCTTCGGGGAGAGGACCCGCGAGGTGCCCGCGCTCCGGGAAAGCCCGGCGGCCATCACCCTCCCCATCCTCGTCCTGGCCGGCCTGTGCGTCCTCTTCGGCGTCTACAACAAGCTGCCCCTGACCCTGTTCATCCAACCGATCCTCGGGGGCCACGTCGAGGCGGGCGCCCACCTCGACTTCACGAGCCACGCCCTGGACCTCTTCAATCCCGTCGCCCTGATCTCGATCGCCTGCCTCGTCGCGGCCTTCCTCATCCACCGCCACGGCTTCCTCAAGGGCGGGCGCCGGGCCCATCTGGCCTCCGAGCCCATCCACAACCTGCCGGGCGTCCGCCGGCTCTACGACCTGGCCGAGCGACGGGTCTTCGACCCCTACGAGCAGGGCGTCAAGGTCCTCCAGGGGCTCTCGGTCGTCCTCTTCAAGGCCGTCGACCGGCCCATCGATCTCGTCTACGAGAAGATCGTCACCGTCACCGGCGCGAAGCTCACCGGGATCCTGAAAAAGGCCCACAACGGGCACTACGCGAACTACCTCGCCTGGTGCCTGGCCGGCCTGATCATCATCGCGGGCGTGGTCAGCCTGCTCGCGAAGTGAGAGAGGAGGAGCGTTGATCATACTCTTCGTGGCCCTGCCGCTCGTCGTGGCGGCTGTCCTTCCTCTCGTCGGCAGGCTCTCCCGGCGCGTCCTTCCCGACCTGCTGGCCAACGCGACCCTGCTCTTCCTCCTGGTCTACGCCGCGGTCGCCGGCCGCGCCCTCATCGCCGGGGGGCCGGTCCTGCAGCACGTCGCCTGGCTCGGCGAGGCCGTCAACATCCGGATGTCCCTCGACGGCTTCAGCCTGTTCATGCTCCTCTCCGTCTCCCTCGTCGGCCTCGCGGCCAGCCTCTTCGCCATCGATTACATGGAGCGCTACGGGGACAAGGCGACCTACCACGCCCTCTACCTCATCATGATCGCCGGCATGAACGGCCTCGTCCTCGCGACCGACCTCTTCAGCGTCTACCTCTTCCTCGAGGTCGCCGCCGTCGCCTCCTACGCCCTGGTGGCCTACGGGCTCGGGCACGACGAGCTCGAGGCGGCCTTCAAGTACCTGATGCTCTCGGTCGCCGCCTCGGCGGCCGTCCTGTCCGCGGTCGCGGTCATCTTCGGCCTGACCGGCAGCCTCGACTTCGCCGCCGTCGCCGCCGCCCTCGGCGGCCTCGACGCCGGCCCGGCCGTGGCCATCGCCTCCGCCCTGTTCCTCATGGGCTTCGGCCTCAAGGCGGCCCTCATCCCGTTCCACGCCTGGCTGCCGGATGCGCACCCTTCGGCCCCGGCGCCCATCTCGGCCGTCCTGTCCGGCCTGCTCATCAAGGTCTCCGGCGTCTACGCCCTGACCCGGATCTTCCTCAACGTCTTCGGCCTGACGCCCGCCCTGTCGGCCGTCCTGATGGTCCTGGGCACGGTCTCGCTCGTCGTCGCCGCCTTCCTGGCCCTCGGCCAGAAGGACATGAAGCGGATGCTGGCCTACTCCTCGATCAGCCAGGTCGGCTACATCGTCCTCGGCATCGGCCTGGGGACGCCGCTCGGCATCGCCGGCGGCCTCTTCCATCTCTTCAACCACGCCCTGGCCAAGGGGCTGCTGTTCTTGACCAGCGGCTCGGTCCAGCACGCGACCGGGACGCGCGACCTCGACGAGATGGGCGGGCTGGCCAAGCGCATGCCGGTCACGTCGGCCGCGAACCTCATCGGGGCCCTGTCGATCGCCGGCGTGCCGCCGCTCAACGGCTTCTGGTCGAAACTCATCATCATCATCGCCCTCGTCCAGGCCGGGGAGCCGGCGTTCGCCGTCATCGCCGTCCTGGCCTCGGTCCTGACCCTCTGGTACTACCTCCTCATGCAGCGGAAGGCCTTCTTCGGCCGGCTCGACCCGAAGTGGGCGGCCGTCCGGGAGGCCCCCTTCTGGATGACGGCCGCGACCGTCCTTCTGGCCCTCCTCTGCGTGGGGATCGGCATCCTTTTTGCGTCGACCGTCTCGACCTGGATCCAGCCCGCCGCGGACGTCCTCGCGGACGGGGTCCGGGCCGCGGCCGGATCGTGGGGATTTTAGACGATGATCGTTCAAACTGCCCTGCTCATCGGTTTGGTGCTCTTCTCGGTCCTGGCCCTCCTCGTCAAGGACCTGCTCCGCTCGGCCATCTCCCTGGCCGCGGCCAGCCTGCTTCTGGGGATCGTCTTCTTCCGGATGGGCGCGCCGTACGCGGCCGTCTTCGAGATCTCCGTCGTCGCCGGGCTGATCACGGTCCTGTTCGTTCTGACCATCGCCCTGACCAAGGCCGGAGACGAGGTCCGCGAGTCCAGGATCGCCAACGTGGTCTTCCCCCTCGTCTTCGTCGCCTTCGTCGTCATCGACGCCCTGGTCATGAAGAGCCTCCTCGGCAAGGTCCCGGCCCTGGCCGCCGGGGCCGAGACCGGCTCCTTCGGCGAGGTCCTCTGGAGGGGGCGGACCTTCGACCTCGTCGGCCAGATCGCGGTCATCCTGGCCGGCGTGTTCGCCGTCCTGGCCCTATTCCGCAAGAGGGACAAACATGACTAACACCTGGTACCTCTACCTGTTCTTCGCGGTCGCCCTGATCGCCGCCGGCCTGCTCGGCCTGCTGGCCCGCCGCAACCTCATCAAGCTCCTGATCGCCGTCGAGATCGTCGGCAAGGGCGTCAGCCTGCTCCTGCTCTCGACCGGCCTCGACAGGGGCCACATCCTGACCGCGCAGGCCCTGGTCATCACCTTCATCGTCGTCGAGGTCAGCCTGATCGCCACGGCGATGGCCCTGGTCATCAACATCTACCGCCACACGAAGGGCTTGGACGTCCGCAAGCTGGCCAAGCTGAAAGGGTAAGCCATGACAGGAATCGGCATCCTCCTCTCCCCGCCCGTCGCCTTCCTGGTGTTCCTGGCCGCGGCCTTCGTTCTCTACGCCCTGGGCCGGGGCATGGCCCCCAAGCTGTCCAAGGTCGGCGGCAAGCTCACGACCTACGCCTGCGGCGAGAACATCCCCGGGGTCAAGGTCCAGTTCGGCTACCGCCTCTTCTTCTTCGTCGCCCTGTTCTTCACCATGATGCACGTCGCCGTCCTGGTCATCGCCACCGTCCCGGCCGGCAAGATCGTCTTCTTCGCCCTGTTCTACCTCGTCATGATCTTCCTGTCGGTCATGGCCCTGGTCACGAGGAGATAACATGCTCAACAAGCTCGCGCGCTGGTCCAGGATCAAGTCGCCCTGGATCCTCCACCTCAACTCCGGCGCCTGCAACGCCTGCGACATCGAGATCGTGGCCGCGCTGACGCCGCGCTTCGACGTCGAGCGCTTCGGCATCCTGCTCAAAGCGACGCCCAGGCACGCCGACGTCATCATCGCCAGCGGCCCGGTGACCCGCCAGATCAGGGAGAGGATCATCCGCATCTACGAGCAGACGCCCGATCCCAAATTCGTCATCGCCGTCGGCGCCTGCGCCATGTCCGGCTGCGTCTACCGCGGCTCCTACAACATCATGGGGGGCCTCGACCAGGTCATCCCCGTGAACATGTACGTCCCCGGCTGCCCGGCCCGGCCCGACGCCATCGTCGACGGTGTCGTTAAGCTCCTGGGCAAACTCTAGGTTCAAGGACAAGCCATGACCGACGCCGAACTCATCGAGAAACTCAAGGCCGACCTGGGTGACCGGGTCGAGATCGCCAACCCGGCCCCTCGCCGGCTCTTCCTGAAGGTCGCCCCCCGGGTCCTCGTCGACGTCACGACCCGGCTCCGTGACGCCTACGGCCTGGTCTTCCTCTCGACCATCTCCGGCCTGGACAACGGCGCGACCTTCGAGATCATCTATCATTTCTCGACGCCCGGACAGGACTTCAACATCCGGACCGAGGTCCCCAAGGACGCTCCCCGCGTCCCCAGCATAACGCCGGTCATCCCGGGGGCCATCCTGTACGAGCGCGAGATCCAGGAGATGTTCGGGATCGTCGTGGACGGCATCCCCGACGGGCGCCGCCTCATGCTGTCGGACGACTGGCCCGAAGGCCAGTTCCCGCTGCGGAAGGACTGGAGGCACGCCCGGCCCCAGGAAGTCATCCCCGGAGGAGAATCATGAGCTTCGAGATCCCCATCGGCCCACAGCACCCGGCCCTCAAGGAGCCGATCAGCCTGCGCATGACGGTCGAGGGCGAGGTCATCACCGGCGCCGACATCCGCCTCGGCTACAACCACCGGGGCGTCGAGAAGGTGGCCGAGGAGAAGAACTGGACCCAGAACATCTACCTCGCCGAGCGCATCTGCGGCATCTGCTCGCACTCCCACGCGACCTGCTTCGTCCAGGGCGTCGAGAAGCTCATGGAGCTCCAGCCGCCCAAGCGCGGCCTGTACATCCGCTACCTCGTCTCCGAGCTCGAGCGCGTCCACAGCCACCTCCTCTGGCTCGGCGTGGCCGGCCACGAGGCCGGCTTCGACTCGTTCTTCATGTACACGTGGCGCGACCGCGAGATCGTCATGGACCTCCTCGAGATGATCACCGGCAACCGCGTCCACTACGCCATCAACGCCATCGGCGGCGTCCGCCGGGACCTCGACGAAGGCCAGAAGGCCAAGGTCCTGGAAGGCGTCGCGACGCTGAGGAAGCGGAGCGTATATTATTTCCGCATCGGGGCGACCGAGCCGAGCTTCGTGGCCCGCATCGCCGGCGTCGGCATGCTCAGCCTGGAGCAGGCCGTCGCCCTCTGCGCCTGCGGCCCCACGGCCCGGGCCTCCGGCTGGGCACGCGACGTCCGCAAGGAGGACCCCTACGCCGTCTACGACGAGCTCGACTTCGCCGTCTGCACGGCCGACACCTGCGACGTCCTGGGCCGGGTCGTCGTCCGCGTCAAGGAGCTCCTCGAGTCCTACAACATGATCGAGCAGATGATCAGGAACCTGCCCGGCGGCGACATCGCCTGCAAGGCCCCCCGCAAGGCCAAGCCCGGCGAGGTCGTCAGCCGCTACGAGGCCCCGCGCGGCGAGAACATCCACTACATCAAGGCCAACGGGACCGACAAGCCCGAGCGCCTCAAGGTCCGGGCGCCGACCCTCGGCAACTACCCGGCCACGGTGGAGATGCTCAGGAACGGCTTCATCGCCGACATCCCGCTCATCTTCGCCGCCATCGACCCCTGCATCTGCTGCGCCGAAAGGACGGTGACGCTGATCGGCGCCCGAAGCGGCGAGGAATCCGTCGTCCGGATGAGCGACCTGCGCCGGCGGGCGCTCGCCCGGCCCGAGAACGCCCTTCTGAAAAGGAACGCGGTATGGCCGTTCTGAGAACATTCCTCTATCTCCTCGTCTATCCCGGGCTCCTGTTCCTGTTCGTCTATTCGACCTTCTGCGAATGGTTCGACCGCAAGGTCTACGCCAGGCTGCAGAACAGGATGGGCCCCACGCACACGGGCCGGTTCGGCCTCCTCCAGCCGATCGCCGACTTCATCAAGCTCATGGCCAAGGAGGACGTCGTCCCCGAGGCCGCGGACAAGCGGCTGTTCTCGGTCCTGCCCGCCTTCGCCCTGGCCGTCGTCGCGACGGCCGGCCTGCTGCTGCCCGTCTGGAACTTCGACCTGGCCCGGCCCGGCTGGGCGTCCTTCCCCGGCGACATCGTCGTCATCCTCTACCTGCTCAGCCTGCCGACCCTCATCCTCTTCCTGGCCGCCTGGTCCTCGACCAACCTCTTCGCGACGATCGGCGGGGCCCGCGTCCTGACGATGCTCTTCGGCTACGAGGTGCCGCTGTTCCTGGCCGTCCTGAGCCCAGCCATCCTGGCCGATTCCTGGCGGCTGGCCGAGATCGCGGCCTTCTACCAGGCCAAGCCCCTGCTCCTCCTGGTCAACGCCCTGGGCTTCCTCGTCGCCGTCGTCTCCGTCCAGGCCAAGCTCGAGCGGACGCCCTTCGACATCCCGCACGCCGAGACCGAGATCGTCGGCGGCACGTTCACCGAGTACTCGGGCAAGAAGCTGGCCCTGTTCCGGCTGGCCTTCGACGTCGAGATGGTCGTCGCCAGCGGGCTCCTCGCGGCCGTCTTCCTGGGGGGCTTCCCCGGCGGCGCGGTCGTCGGCTTCGTCCACCTCGTCGTCAAGACCCTCTTCGTCATCTTCCTGCTGTCGCTCATCCGGGCCACGACCTCGCGGATCCGCATCGACCAGGTCGTCTCCTTCTCCTGGAAGGTCCTGGCTCCGCTGGCCGTCCTCCAGCTCCTGGCCGTCATCCTCCTGAAGGGATTCCTGAGATGAAAATCGCCGTCTTCCTGCCCGAGCTCCTCCGCCACCTCTTCAAGAAGCCGGCCACCGTCGACTACCCCTTCCAAAAGCTCGATGTGCCGCCCGATTTCCGCGGCACGCCCTACCTCGATCCCGCGATGTGCATCGTCTGCAAGGCCTGCGAGAGGGACTGCCCGGCCGAGGCCATCGAGATCACCGACGTCGACCCGGCCGAGAAGCGCTTCAAGATGGTCATCCACAACGACCGCTGCATCCACTGCGCCCAGTGCGTCGATTCCTGCCCGACGAGCCCCAAGGCCATGAAGATGGACAGCCTGTACGAGATCGCGACGGACAGCCGCCTCAAGCTCAAGGCCGAATGGGTGTACGTGCGGGCCGTGCTCAAGCCCAAGGCCGCCGCTCCCGCGGCGCTCCCGGCCGAGCCCAAGGCCTGAATTCCTTTTCTAGATCTTCATCGGCATGAGGACGTAGGTGTTCGCGATGGCCTCTTCCGTCTCCGGCCGGAGCAGGACGGCGCTGTTCTCGTCCTTGACCTCGAAGACGACCTTCTCCGAATCGACGGCCGTCAGGAAGTCCAGGAGATACTGGGCGTTGAAGCCGATCTCGAGGTCCTGGCCCTTGTAGTCGACGTCCAGCCTGTCCCGGGCCTCGCCGATCTCCGGATTCGACGAGAAGAGGCGGAGCTTGTTCTTCTCGACCGTGAACTTGATCCCCTTGGACCTCTCGGCGGAGAGGAGCGACACGCGCCGGATGGCCCCGGCCAGCTCCTCCCGGCCGATGACGAGGCGCCCGGGGTTGTCCTTGGGGATGACCGCCTGGTAGTTCGGGAACTTGCTCTCGATGATCCGGGAGATGAGCGTCCTCGGCCCGACCCGGAAGAAGAGATTGTTGTCGTCGAGGTCGAATTCGACGGCCTCGTCCTCGAATTTCCGGATCTCGGCCAGCGTCTTCTTGGCCACGATGACGCTCAGCTCTTTTTCCAGCTTCAGGCCGTCCTCGGCCTTGCGCGTGTACGACAGCCTGTGCCCGTCCGTGCTCACCAGCTCGATCTGGCGGTTCTTGAGCGACAGCAGGGCCCCGTTGAGATAGTACCGCTGCTCCTGCGTGATCGCGTAGAAGACGCGGTCGATCATCTCCTTGATCTCCCGGAGCGGCAGCTTGATGCCCTTCTCGAACTTCGCGTCGGGCACCTGGGGGTAGTCCTCCTTGGCCAGGCAGAGGACCTTGAACTCGCTCTCTCCGGCCTTGATCTCGATCGTCTCGTCCTTCAGCTCGACTCGGACCGTCTGTCCCTCGGGGAGCGATTTTACGATCTCGAAGATCTTCTTCCCGTTGACCGTGATGGCGCCCGGCCGTTCGATGTCCGCGGCGAGGTGCGTCCTCAGGCCGACCTCGAGGTCGGTGCCCGTCATCTCGATCTCCCCCGCCTGGACGTTCATCAGGATGTTGGCCAGGATGGGCATCGTGTTCCTCTTCTCGACGATGCCCTGGAGGATCTGCAATTCTCCCAGGAAAGCTTCTTTGGCGATCGCGAATTTCATATCGGCACCTCTCGCTCGACTGTCCTCTTCTTTATTCTTTATTCTTAATATTTAATTCAGAAAACAACTCAAATCAAGAAAAGAAATAAGAAAGTCCTCTGGAAATGTGGGAATCCGCGCGAAACGATTGATCCTTCTCATTGGATGAAGGCCAGGAGGCTGTTGATCTCTTTGTTGAATTCGGGATCGTCCGTCCGGAGCTTTTCGATCTTCCGGATGCTGTGGATGACGGTCGTGTGGTGTTTTCCACCGAATTTCTTGCCGATATCCGGAAGGGAGGACTTGGTCAGCTCCTTGGCCAGGTACATGGCTATCTGGCGGGGGAAGGCGACCTTGGGGGAATTGTTCTTCGACTTGAGCTGCGAGGTCTTGAGCTTGAACTTGTGGCAGATGAGCTTCTGGATCTTTTCCACAGTGACGATGGTCGTCGAGGAGTCGAGCAGGCCTTTCAGGGCCTCCTTGGTCAGGTCGAGATCGATCCTCTCGCCCTTGAGGGAGGCGAAGGCGATGACGCGGCGGAGATACCCCTCGAGCTCGCGGATGTTCGTCTGGACCTTGTCGGCGACGTAGAGGGCGACGCTCTCGGGGAGGACGACGGCCTCCGATTCGGCCTTTTTCTTGAGGATGGCGATGCGCGTCTCGATGTCGGGGGGCTTCAGGTCGGCGATGAGGCCCCATTCGAAGCGCGACCGGAAGCGCTCCTCGAGGTGGGGGATCTCCTTCGGGGGGCAGTCGCTGGAGATGACGATCTGCTTCTGGCTGTCATAAAGGTGGTTGAAGGTGTGGAAAAATTCCTCTTTGGTCCGTTCGCGGCCGGACAGGTAGTGGATGTCGTCCATGAGCAGCAGATCGACGCTCCGGTATTTCTCCCGGAACTCCAGGATCTTGCCGTACTGGAGGTGGTTGACGAGGTCGTTCATGAACTTCTCGGTCGTGACGTAGAGGATCTTGTTCTTGGCGCTCTGCTGGACCGAGAAGTGCCCGATGGCGTTCATCAGGTGCGTTTTGCCGAGCCCCGCCCCGCCGTAGATGTAGAGGGGGTTGTAGGATTTGGCCGGGTTCTTGGCCACGGCCGAGGCGGCGGCGTGCGCGAACTGGTTGCAGCTGCCGACGACGAAGTTCTCGAAGGTGTAGTTGGGATTGAGGTTCGGATTGACGGCCTGCCCCGGCTTCGTTTTCCGCTCCTCGGGGGACCGGCGCATGAAGGCCGTCGGGGTGTCGTCGTGGATGTAGCGGACGTCGAAGGTCTTGCCGAAGATATCGCGCGAGCACTCGTTGATGACGTTCGAATAGTGGAACGACAGCCAGTCGCGGAAGTAGGCGTTGGGGACCTTGACGTAGAGGCAGTCCTGTTCCTGCCCGATGAAGGTCGTCGGGTCGAACCAGGTCTCGAACGAGTTGGGATCGACCTTGGTTTCGACGGCCCGCAGGATATCGTTCCAAGGATTTTGTTTTTCTTGAGGTTCCATGGGAGCGCTTATTTTTTCCACAGATTTTTCCACATCTGTGGAAAATCTTCTCCCGGGTGTCTGCCGTCCGGGGGAAGCCCGGCAATCATAGCATTCCGAAAGGGCCTTTTCAAGTCTTTTTTTAGGGGAAAACGGGGCTCGGGACGCGCCGCGGCCGGGCCACGGCGGGAGACGCGGCAAGGCCGCTCCGGGAGGCCCGGAAAGGCCGGAAAAGGGCCCGAAAACGAGGCCGTGTCGGGGCCGCGGAGGGCCCGGGAAACCGTCTGTTTTGTCGCGCTTAGAAGGGCTTCCTGTCAGCGCGCGATGAGCGTCCTCGTCTCGATGGTCGTCGTGCCGAGAAGGACGGGCAGGAGACGGGCGCGGACGCGCGCCGAGAGCTCGGACAGGGCGAAGTCGGCCGGCTTCTCGAGGTCCGTGTAGTCGCGGTCTTCGCGGTATTCGCGGCGGTAGAGCGTCGTCCCGTCGGCGGCCGACCGGATCGCGAGATCGACCGTCATCGTCCACCGGCGCCGCTCGAGGACGCCGCGCTCGGCGGCCTTGAAGGGCCCGTCGACGGGCAGGTCCCTCTTGTCGAGCGCCTTGCGGACCTCGGTGGCCAGTCGCACCTCGCCGGAGACGACGAGGACGCGGCCGCCCCTCGCGGCGAGCGCCTCTTCGGGCGCGGCGACGCGCGTGACGGTCCCCTTGAAGGCCAGGTCGATCTCTCTGGCGAGATAGTCGGCCAGCGCGCGTCCGGCCGCGAGCCCGTCGACCGGGGCCTCCTCGCGGAAATCGGCCACCGCGACCTCGTCGAACGAGCCGGCGGGAAAAGGGGAGACGCCGGGCATGTCGACGCGGATGTCGACGAAGCGCGCCGGGCCGCAGGCGAGGCCTGCGGCCAGCGCCAGGGAGAGAGCGACGGCGGCCGCTGTCCTCACGTCTTCGCTCCGCGGAAGGCCTCCAGACGGGCCTTGAAGGAACCGAAGTTGATCCGGATCGTGGCATCGTCCGGATCGAGCCGGAGCGCCGTTTCGTACTCCCGGCGGGCCTCCTCCCACTCGCCCCGTTTTTCGTGGGCCACGGCCAGGTTGTTGTGGGCGGCGGCCGAACGGGGGTCTCTGTGAACGGCCTCGGTCCAATGCCGGACGGCCGCGTCCCAATCGTCGGCGCGGGCCGCGGCCACCCCGGCGACGAGGGGCGCCCGGGCCAGGGGGCGGGCGCAGGCCGCCAGGCCGAGAAGGACGAGGCAGGCCAGGGCGGCCGGGACGGAAGGCTTCATCGGGGGCTCGGGATAAGATTACGCTTTCAGGGCCCCGCCGGTCAAGGCGGTCCGCGGCGAGGGCGGGCGAGGCCGGGAACTTGCCTTGCCCGGTCTTTTGTGGTATAAATCCGGCTCAATCATCCGACGAGAGAGATCGAACCATGCCGAAAGTCTGCGAGATATGCGAAAAAGGCCCCGTTTTCGGGCATAGCGTCAGCCATTCCCACAAATCGACCCCGAAGAAGTGGAAGCCCAATCTCCAGCGGGTCAAGGCCCAGACGCCCAAGGGCGTCCGTCAGATCTGGGTGTGTTCCCGCTGCCTGCGGTCGGGCAAGGTGGCCAAGGCCGCCTGACCCGGGCTGTTCAAAGATCAGACGCGCTCGACCGACAGAACTTCCTTCAATCCGGCGATCCTCTTCACGATCGCCTCGAGGTGCCGGATGTCCCTGATGCGCACGTCCAGCCGGATGCGGGCCTTTCCCTCGGCCAGCATCGACGCCTCGGCCTTGGAGATGTCCCCCTCGAGCCCGGCGACGGCCGTGGCCACCTTGGCCAGGACCCCGGGTGAGTCCTGCGACTTGATCATGAGGCGGGCCTTGAACGGGGCGTCGAACGAGGCGTCCCAGGCGACCTCGACCTGACGCTGGACGTCCAGCAGCTCTTTCGTCACCAGCGGGCAGCGCAGGGAGTGGACCGTCAGTCCGCGCCCGGCCGTGATGTAGCCGACGACGGGCTCGCCCTTGACCGGGGAACAGCACTTGGCGAGCTTGATCATCTGGCCGTCGATGTCCTTGATGAGGACGCCCTGGCCCGGCGACAGGCGGGCCTTGGCCTTTCCGAGAAGGGTCGAGCGGCGCGGCGCGACCGGGCCGAAGACGGAGCCCATGAGCTCGGGCCCGACGACGATCCGGCCGAGCCCGACCTGCCGGTAGAACTCGTCCAGGGTCGCCGCCCTCGGGCCGAGAACGGCGGCCAGCCGGGGCGCCAGGTCCCGTTCGAGGCCCGCGCCGGCGGGCAGGTCGTACTTGCGGACCTCCCGTTCCCAGAGCTTCCGGCCCAACGCGGCGCTCGTCGTCCGGCTCCTCAGGTTGAGCCAGCGCTTGAGGTGCTGGCGGGCCCCGGCCGTGGCGGCGGCGGCGAGCATGCCCCGGGTCGGCGACTTGTCGGGATCGGTCAGGATCTCGACGATGTCGCCCGTCTTGAGGGCCGTCTTGAGCGGGGCGGAGATGCCGTTGACGAGGGCCCCCGACGCGCGCAGGCCGATCTCGGTGTGGATCTTGAAGGCGAAATCGAGAGCCGTGGCCCCGGGCGGCAGGTTGACGACCTTGCCCTTGGGCGTGAAGACGTAGACCTCTTCGGGGATGAGGTTGGTCTTGAGGCTGCGCATGAACTCCTGGGGGTCTTTCCGTTCCTCGAAGAGGGCGGCCATCTCGCGGAGCCAGTGGAGGCGGCGGTCCTCCTTCATCGCGCCGGGCGGGGCGTCGTCCTTGTAGCGCCAATGGGCGGCGATCCCGTTCTCGGCGAGATCGTGCATCTCGCGCGTCCGGATCTGGATCTCGAACATCTTCCGGCCCTCGGTGATGACCGTCGTGTGGAGGGCCTGGTAGAGGTTCGCCTTGGGCATGGCGATGAAGTCGCGGAAGCGCTGGGGCAGGTGGGTCCAGCGCTGGTGGATCGTGCCCAGGATGGCGTAGCAGTCCTTGATCGTGTCGGTGATGACCCGCAGGGCCAGGAAATCGAAGACCTGGTCGAAGGAGATCTCCCGCCTCTTCATCTTGCTCCAGACGCTGTAGGGCCGCTTCACGCGCGAGAAGATCTCGGCCGGCAGCCCGTTCGCCGCGACGAGGTCCGTCAGGGCCCGCCTCATGGCCTCGAGGTCGGCCTCGGCCGCCGCGCGCTGCGGCTCGACCGCCGCCGCG
This sequence comes from Candidatus Aminicenantota bacterium, assembly GCA_041320535.1. Taxonomy (GTDB): domain Bacteria; phylum Acidobacteriota; class Aminicenantia; order Aminicenantales; family Saccharicenantaceae; genus RBG-16-66-30. The sequence continues at coordinate 52,487 of JBGLNH010000001.1, forward strand.
ACCCGGGCGTGCTCCTCGGGCGCGACGTAGCGGAACGACAGGTCCTCGAGCTCGGCCCGGATCCGGCCCATGCCGAGGCGGTTGGCGATGGGCGCGTAGACGTCGAGGGTCTCTCGGGCGATCTGGCTCCTCTTCTCCTCGGGGAGGGGCTTCAGGGTCTTGAGGTTGTGGACGCGATCGGCGAGCTTGATGAAGACGACCCGGATGTCGTCGGTCATGGCCAGGATGATCTTGCGCAGGGTCTCGGCCCGGCGGACCTCGGGCGAGACCTCCTGGACGCGGCTGATCTTGGTCACGCCCTCGACCAGGCCGGCGACCTCCTTGCCGAAGCTCTCGCGGATCGCCGCGGGCGTCGTCTCCGTGTCCTCGAGGACGTCGTGGAGCAGGGCGGCGACGAGCGTCGTCCGGTCGAGCCTCATGTCGGCGAGGTAGGCGGTCACCTCGAGCGGGTGGCTGAGGTAGGGCTCTCCGGAGCGGCGGACCTGGCCCTTGTGGGCCTGGCCGGAGAAGACGTAGGCCTTGCGGAGGACCGCGACCTCCTTCTCGCTGATGTAGGAGGAGACCTTCTCGAGGATGTCGTCAAACCGGACCATGGCCGGAGAGCCCCTCCGCGGCGAGGATCCATTCGGCGGCCTCGAGGACGTGGGCGGCCGTGCGGGCCGGCCGGACGCCCAGGGCCGCGAGCTCGGCCGGAGCGGACCGGCCGTAGCCTGTGAGGACCAGAATGGGGACCGCCCCGATGTTCAGCCCGAAGAGAATGTCGGCGGGCTTGTCCCCGACCATGTAGGACGCGCCGAGATCGAGCCCGTGCTCCCGCCCGGCGAGGAGGCCCAGGCCGGGCCGGGGCTTGGCGCAGGCGCAGGCTTCGCCGGGGCCGTGGGGGCAGGAGTACAGGGCGTCGAGCGGCGCCCCGCGGCGGGCGAACTCCCCGAGGAACCGGGCGTGGAGCTCGTCGAGCTCCGCCGCGCCGAAGTAGCCGCGGGCGAGCCCGGACTGATGCGTGACGACGACGGTGGCGAAGCCGGCCCGGCCGAGCAGCCGGACGGCCTCGTAGGCCTCCGGGTAGATGTGGACCTGGCGGAAATCGGCCGGGTACCCGGTGTCCTCGTTGAGGGTCCCGTCGCGGTCGAGGAACACGGCCTGGCGCGTCGTCATGGCATGCGCTCGCCGATCGTGGCGAAGACCTCCGCCGGTCGTCTACGAGACGGGCTTGTCGGCCTTCGCGGGCTTGGCCGCCTCGGCCTCGCCCGATCCGGCCTTCGTCCCGTCCTTCGACTCCGCCTTCTTGCCGGTCTCGGGACCGGGCTCCGCGGAGCCCTTCTTGGCGTAATCGGTGATGTACCAGCCGTTGCCCTTGAACTTGATGGCCGGAGACGAGATGCGCTTGAAGACGGGGCCGCCGCACTTGGGGCACTTCTCGAGGGGCTTGTCCTTGGCCTTCTGCAGCACCTCGGTCGTCTCCCCGCACGACTTGCACTGGTACTCGTAAAGCGGCATCGAGGCTGACTCCGGCGGAATTCGCTCCTGAAAGGGCCTATTATAACAGAAATCGCCGCCGATTATCCGGGGCGGTATCGACCGGAACCCCGAGGCCCCTACGCGGCCGACCGAAAACGCGGGTTTTTATTCGCGGAACACGATGGCTTCGAAGACCGAGAGCCTGGCCCCGCGCCTCCAGGCGTCGGGCGGCAGCCCGGCCTTGAGAGAGGCCTGTTCGAGGAAGGTCTCCCGGTCCCAGCCGTTCTCGACCGGGACCTGGGGCAGGAGGAGGCCTTTGCGGCCGTCGCGCTCGACGATGAGGCCGTGCGTCCCGACCCGGACCTCCCGCGCCCGGGCGATCTCGCGCGGCGGCGTCAGCACGGAGATCTCGATGCGGATGGCCTCGAGCTCGGCGGCGCCGACCGGCGGGAAGCGCGGGTCCTCCGACGCGGCCAGGACCGCGGCCTGGATCACGGTCCGTCCGAGCGGGGCGGCCGGCTCCGTGTAGCCGATGCAGCCGCGCAGCTCGCCCGCCTTCCGCAGCGTGACGAACGCGCCGCGGGGCGCGGCGAGCCTGGCCCGCCCGGTCCGGTCCCCGATGACGCCGCCGCGCAGGACGAATTCGGTCAGGGCCTCGCGGGCCAGGCGCAGGAGCTCCGCCTTGTCGTCCCGGTCGAGGGCGAAGGCCTCGGCGCCCGCCCCGGAAAGCACGGCGGCGGCGAGATAGCCGACGACCGGGCCCCCGGCCCCCGACGAATCGGTCCGGGCCAGGATCTCGACCGACGGCCGGCCGGCCTTCTCGGCGAGAAGGAGCAGGGCGGCGACCCCTCCCCCGCCGCACATGATGTTCTCGCCGGCCTCGACCTTGCGGATGATCGTATCGACGCGCAGGCCGCGGATGAGCTCGGCCGTCGCCGCGTCGGCGGCCTCGGCCCGGGCCTTCGGCAGATAGTGCGACAGGTCGGTCGAGGCGACGACGAGGACCTTCTTCCCGAGGCAGGCTTTGGCCAGGGCGGCCGCCAGGGCCCGGATGTTCTCGCGGGCCGGGAGGCCCATGACGACGGGGACGATGGAGGCGCCGGGCAGGGCCCGCTGGATGAACGGCACCTGGACCTCGACGGCGTGCTCCTCGGCGAAGGCGTCGGCGCGGAACCCCGCGCCCGCGGCCTTGGCGATCTCGCGGGCCAGCGCCTCGTCGACGCGGGCCACGCCGAGCGGGGTCTCGAATCCGCCGTCGGGCCAGACGGACAGGCCCTCGAAGGCGACGCGGTGGGACGGGGCGAGGATGACGACCGTTTCGACGGGCGTCCCCATGACCCGGGCATAGGCCGCGGCCGCCGTCCGCCCCGAGTAGACGTAGCCGGCGTGGGGGGCGATCAGGCCGACGACGCGGCCGGAGGGCGCGGAGGCCGGGGCCGCGGCTTCGAGCGCCGCGTCGATCTCCGCGGCCAGTCGGACCGGGTCGGCGGGGTAGAACTGTCCGGCGAAGGCCGGCGGGCGGACGCCCTGCCCCCCGAGGACGGACGGGAGGAGCAGGGCCGCCGCGGCCGCGAGCCCGAGCGTTCTGCGGAGCGGGTGGGCGGTCATCGTCTCCCTCACGCGTTGCCTCCTTCATGATATCGGCGGTCCGGAGAAAATGCAACTTCGGGCCACCCGGTTGGGATTGACTTTTGGCGCGATTTCAATAGAATTGAGTGCGGGAAGGTTGCGATGAAAGGCTTCTTCAAATTCCTGCTCGCGGTGCTGACGTTCGGCGCGGTCTTTTTCCTCGGCCTCCATCTCGGGAAAGAAAAGGAAAGATCCAAGATCCCGATCTTCCAGGAAGATCCGGACAGCGGAGAGTGACCGGTCCGCCGGTCGCCCGGCCTGAGACGCGGCGTCCGGCCGGAGGTCCCGGGATGAGCGAGAGGGTCGAACGATGAGCTTGGGGCTGACCGGGATACTCGTCGTCTTCGCGGCGTTCATCCTGCTGCTCATCCTCAATCCGAACATGTCGTGTTTCGGACGGCGGATCAAGTCGCCGTTCTACCCGCTCCTGCGCAAAAAGCGTCTCAAAGGCCGGGACGGGAAAGGCGAGAAGAAGCCGCCGAAAACCGAAGATTATGGCTTCCGCTAGGGCCTCCGCCCGTCTCCGGCGCCATCCGGGCGGAATCCTCCCTCTCCTCCTCGCGGCGTCCGTCTCCGCGTGCGCCGGGCGGATCCCCGTTCTCGTGCCCCCCGCGGGCGGCGTCGAGGCCGTCGAGGGCTTCGCTTCCGGGGCGATCTCCGGGGCCGAGGCCTCCGTCAAGGGGAAGTTCGCCTTCCTGTTCCGGCGGCCGGGCCTCGGCCGGGTCGAAGCGGTCGACCCGATCGGCCGGACGGCCTTCGTCGTCCATTTCCGCGACGGGCGGGCCTGGTTCGTCCTGCCCTCGAAGAAGGCCTACGCCGAGGACGACGCCGAGGTCGTGATGGAGCGGTTGCTGGGGATCGCCCTCCGGCCGGACGACACGCTCGCGCTCCTCTCGGGGACCTGGCCGGCGGCCGGGCCCGCGACCGCGTGGAGCGTCGGGCGCGACGCGCAAGGCCGGGTCGCGGGCGGCGCGAAGGACGGCTTCGCGTTCGAGGTCACGAAGTTCTTCCGGGGCGGGGCCGCGCCGCGGGAGATCGTCCTCGCCGGGCCCGAGGCGTCGGGCCGGGTGAAGGTCCTCAAGCTGGCCTTCGATCCCGCGCCCCGCGCCGGGGCCTTCGACACCGCCTATCTCTCCCGCTACGCGGCCAAGACGTGGGAGGGGATGCTGGAGATCCTCGACCGATGACCGCGCGGTCGTTCGCCAAGATCAACCTCGGTCTCGAGATCGTCCGGAAAAGGCCGGACGGCTATCACGACATCCGGACGCTCTTCCAGACCGTCACGCTCGCCGACGAGATCGACTTCGAGCCGGCCCCGGCCGGAGCGATCGAGCTCACGGGCGACGATCCTTCCGTGGCCTGGGACCGCACCAACCTCGTCGCCAGGGCGGCCCGGCTCCTTCTCGAGCGGACCGGGCGGCCGGCCGGGGCCAGGATCGCCGTCAGGAAGAGGATCCCGGCCGGCCGCGGCCTCGGCGGCGGAAGCTCGAACGCCGCGACGACCCTCCTCGTCCTGGACAAGATGTGGGGCCTCGGCCTGGGGGCCGACGCCCTGGCCCCCCTGGCGAGAAGCCTCGGGGCCGATGTCCCCTTTTTTCTCAAGGGGGGCCTCTGCCTGGGGGAGGAGATCGGGGACAAGCTGACGCCTCTCGCCGACCTGGAGCCCCTGGCCTGCCTGTTCGTCTTCCCCCCGTTCCCCATCGCCACGCCGTCGGTCTACGCCGGCGTCGGGCCAGCCTTGACTTCGACGGCCAAAGTCAGTAGAATTGAGCGCTTTCTGGAGTCCCGAGACTTCGGTCTCTTGGAAAACGACCTGGAGCGCGTCATTTTCCGGGCCCATCCCGAGCTCGAACGCTGGAAGAGTTTTTTCAGGGACGCGGGGGCCCTCGTCGCCCAGGTCAGCGGCTCGGGCTCGGCGGTGTTCGGGCTCTTCCCGGATCCGGCGAGCGGAGAGAGGGCGCGGAGGAGGCTCCCCGGCACGGCGGACGCCCGGCTCGCGGCGACGCTGCCGCGGCGGGGCTATTGGGCCCAGCTAGGCGCTGGGGCGTAGCCAAGCGGAAAGGCAACGGACTTTGGCTCCGTCATCGGAGGTTCGAATCCTCCCGCCCCAGTTCGGACGATATAAGGCGAGGAAAGAGCGATGAAGATATTCAGCGGATCGTCGAACCCGGCCCTGGCCCAGGAGATCGTCGACTATCTCAAGACCGATCTCGGCCGCTGCGTCCTCAAGCGCTTCAGCGACGGCGAGATCCGTTTCTACATCGACGAGAACGTCCGCGGCGAGGACGTCTTCATCATCCAATCGGGCTGCAGCGACGCGAACAGCCACCTCATGGAGCTGTTCATCATGATGGACGCCTTCAAGCGGGCGTCCGCCGGGCGCATCACGTCCGTCATGCCCTACTTCGCCTACGCCCGCCAGGACTGGAAGGACAAGCCGCGGGTCCCGATCTCGGCCCGCCTCGTGGCCGACCTCATCGAGACGGCCGGGGCCGACCGCGTCCTGGCCATGGACCTCCACTCGCCGCAGATCCAGGGCTTTTTCGGCATCCCCGTGGACAACCTCCAGGCCGCCCCGGTCCTGGCCAACCACATCCGGACGCTCAAGCTCGACGACCTGACGGTCGTCTCGCCCGACGCCGGCGGCGTGGGCCGGGCCCGGGTCTTCGCCAAGCGCCTCGACGCCCCGCTGGCCATCATCGACAAGCGGCGCCCGGCGCCCAACACGGCCGAGGTCCTGCACGTCATCGGCGACGTCGCCGGCCGGAACGTCGTCCTCTACGACGACATGGTCGACACGGCCGGCACGCTGACGCTGGGCGCCGAGGCCCTGCAAAAAGGCGGCGCCAAGCGGGTCTTCAGCGCCTGCACCCATCCCGTCCTGTCGGGGGCGGCCCTCGAGCGCATCGCCGCCTCGAAGCTCGAGCGCGTCCTCGTGACCAACACCATCCCCCTGAAGGACACCGCCGCCGCTTCCGGCCGCTTCACCGTCCTCTCGGTCGCCGAGCTCTTCGGCGAGGCCATCCGGAGGATCAACGAAGGAAGCTCGGTCAGCTCCCTTTTCGATTAAGGAGTCCACCATGAACATCGTCGTCAAGAGCGAGAAACGCCAGGGGCTCGGATCGAACGCCTCGCGCCGCCTGCGGGCCCAGGGCTTCGTCCCGGCCGTGCTCTACGGGGAAGGCCAGGAGGCCACGCCCCTCGTCCTCGGCAAGAAGGACATCGTCCAGATCCTGAGGCTGGAATCGGGCGAGAACACCATCTTCAAGGTCGCCGTCGAGGCCGACGCCTACGACGCGATGATCAAGGAGATGCAGATCGACCCGTCCACCGACGAGCTCCTCCACGTCGACCTCGTCCGCATCTCGATGGACAAGCCCATCCGGGTCACGGTCCCCGTCGTCCACCGCGGCGAGCCCGTCGGCGTCAAGACGGAGGGCGGCTTCATCGATTTCGTCACCCGCGAGATCGAGGTCGAGTGCCTGCCCCGGGACATCCCCGAGAGCCTGGGGATCGACATCGCCGAGCTCCACATCGGCCAGTCGTTCAAGGTCCAGGCCATGGCCGTCCCGGCCGGGGCCAAGGTCCTGACCGACCCCAACACCGTCCTCGTCCTCATCTCCATGCCGCACAAGGAAGAGGAGTTCCCCGGCGAGAAGCCGGAGGGCGAGGTCGCGGCCGAGGAGCCCAAGGAGCCCGAGGTCATCAAGAAGGAGCGGGCCGAGAAGGGCGAGCCCGAGGAGAAGGGCGGGAAGAAAGAGAAAGAGTCGGAGAAATAGCCCTTGTGGCTGCTGGTGGGCCTGGGCAATCCGGGCGACGAGTACGCGGGGACCCGCCACAACGCCGGCTTCATGCTGGTCGAGCGGCTGGCGGCGGCCTGGGGCGTCGAGGTCCGGGGCCGGCTTTTCAAGGCCCGGACCGCCCTGGCCCGGAGGGGCGGGGAGGAGGTCCTCCTCGTCGCCCCCAAGACCTACATGAACCGGAGCGGGACGTCCGTCCGGGCGGCCCTGGAAGGCAAGGGCGTCCCGCCCGAGCGCCTGATCGTCGCCTACGACGACCTCGACATCCCGGCCGGCGAGGTCCGGGTCCGGAAGAGGGGCCGGCCGGGCACGCACAAGGGCATGATCTCGATCGCCGGCGAGGTCCGGACCGACGAGTTCCCCCGGGTCCGGATCGGCATCGGACCGCTCCCGGCGGGCCGGGACGCGGCCGAGTTCGTCCTCGAGCCTTTCAAGCGGGACGAACGCCGGCTCCTCGAGGACAGCCTGGGCGCCGCCGCCGAGGCCGTGGAGATGATCCTCGACGGCCGCATCGAGCTGGCCATGACGCGGTTCAACCGCCGCTCCCCGGGCCGTTGAGCTCGATCCTTTTCCCCTTTCCGGGCCTCCCTCTCGAGGCGGCGAGGGGTTTTGCCTCGACGATCCCCGTAGCGGAAGGGGACCCGCGAAGCGGGGGAACCGCCGGGACTGGTTCCCAGGGGGTCCGGGGAGCTAGAGGCAATACCCTGAGCCAAAGCCGGAGAGAGGGACTTCCCGGAATCGGGATACGGCCCTTGATATTTCCGGGGAATCAGCTACAATGGCTCTTTTCCACTCCTTGTTCCTTCCGGAAGGGAAGGAGCTGTCGAAACCATAAGGAGGTCTCAGTGAGACAGTACGAAACGGGGTTCGTTCTCTCCCCCACGCTATCCGAAGAAGAGACGTCCCAGTTCCTCCAGCAGATGGCCGAGATCGTGGCCCAGAAGAAGGGCCGGATGGTCAAGCAGGACGTCTGGGGCAAACGCCGCCTGGCCTTCCCCATCAAGCGGTTCCAGGAGGGCTTTTACGTGTTCTTCACCTTCGACGGCCCCGGCGACGTCGCTCCGGAGCTGGAGCGCCGGTTCAAGCAGACCGACGCCGTCATCCGTTTCATGACCGTCGTCAAGGACCCGCGGGACCTCGTCCGGCGGAAGAAGAAGAGGCGGGCCGAAGAGGCCGCCGCGGCCGCCGAGCCGAGAGAGGAGAAGCGAGATGCCGCGTGAAGACAGACCCGAACGGAGCGAGCGCGGCGGCTACCGCAAGTACTTCGCGCCCAAGAGGAAGTTCTGCCGGTTCTGCCAGAGGGACGTCCGGGGCATCGATTACAAGGCCGTCGACATCCTGAAGAAGTACATCCCGGACCGCGGCAAGATCACGCCCCGCCGGATCACCGGGACGTGCGCCTTCCACCAGAGGAAGCTGACCCTGGCCATCAAGCGGGCCCGGCTCATGGCCCTCCTGCCCTACGTCGAGGACTGAGATGAAAGTCATCCTGAAACAGGACGTGGAGAAGCTGGGCCGCCGCGGCGACGTCGTCAACGTCGCCCCCGGATTCGGCCGCAACTATCTCATCCCCCGCAAGATGGCCCTGGCCGTCACCCAGACGAACATGAAGACGATCGAGATCGAGCGCCAGGCCCTAGTTTTAGGGCCGGATGCGAGGCGGGGAGAGAAGAAGGACGCGGTCATGACGCGAGAGAGCGCGGTCGAAAGGAGGAGCGTCCTCCTCTACAACGTCTACCGGCTCGTCGTCCTGACCTCGCTGCTCGTCTCGGCCTTCATCATCCAGCTGTCCTCGCCCGAGACCCAGCCGAACCCGCCTTTCTATTACCTCGTCCTGGGCGCCTACGGCTTCGCCGCGCTCTTCTTCGCCCTCTACGCCGCGGGCCGGTTCCTCGCCGCCCAGGCCTACGTCCAGGTCGTCTTCGACCTCGTCCTCATCACGGCCTTCGTCTACATCTCCGGCGGCATCGCCTCGTCGATGTATTTCCTCTACCTCTTCCCGATCATCGCCGCGGGCCTGGTCATCTCGGGGCGGGCCGGCTTCCTGGCCGCGTCCCTCTCGGCCATCCTCTTCGGGGGGCTCGTCGACGGCGTCCACTTCGGGCTCATCCCCAGCTTCCGCCCCGAGCACGCCGTCCGGACGACGCTCGGCTCGATGCTGGTGACCATCTTCTTCGCCTGGAGCGTCTTTTTCGTCATCGCCGCGCTGATGAGCAAGCTGGCCGGCGGCCTCCGCCGAGCCCGCGAGGCCCTGCGGGCGGCCGAGAGGGAGCTCCTCCTCCGGGAGCGCCTGGCCGAGGCCGGCCGCGTCTCGGCCAGCCTGGCCCACGAGATCCGCAACCCGCTGGCGGCCATCTCCGGCTCGGTCCAGGTGCTCCGCAAGGAGCTGGACCTGACCGACGAGCAGCGGGAGCTCATGGCCATCGTCCTCAAGGAGTCGGAGCGCGTCTCCCAGAGCCTGGAGCAGTTCCTCGATTTCGCCCTTCCGGCCAAGCAGGTCTTCGCCCCGATCAACCTGAGGGACATCCTCGACGAAACGCTCAAGATCCTCCGAAGCGGGGGGGAGCTCAACGGCCAGGTCGAGGTCACGGGGAACTTCCGCGCGTCCGACGTCCCCTATTACGGCAACGCCGGCCAGTTCAAGCAGATCTTCTGGAACCTCATCAAGAACGCCGTCAAGGCCATGCCCGAGGGCGGCCGGCTCCGGCTCGACTTCACCGAGCCGCGGAAGAAGGAGGTCGGCATCCTCGTCGCCGACACGGGGAAGGGGCTGTCCGAGGCCGACAAGGAGCACCTCTTCGAGCCCTTCTACACCGGCTTCGAGAACGGCCGTGGCCTGGGGCTGTCGATCGTCCGCAAGATCGTCGACGACTACGACGGCCGGATCGAGGTCCGCTCCGAGCTCCGTCAAGGGACGGAAGTCCTGATCACCCTGCCGCCGCGGAAGGCCGCGGCCCCGGGGAGATGACGCCATGGAAACGATCCTCATCATCGACGACGAGAAGAGCCTCCTCGACCTGCTCACGGTCGTCTTCAAGAAGGAGGGCTACGCGGTCAAGACCGCGCCCACGGCGGCCGGCGGCTTCGAGATCCTGTCCAAGCAGGACGTCGACCTCGTCGTCACGGACATCAAGATGCCCGGCGCCGACGGCATGGACGTCCTGCGCTACACCCGGGAGAACCTGCCCGACCTGCCCGTCATCCTGATCACGGCCTACGGCAGCATCGCCCAGGCCGTCGAGGCCCTCAAGGCCGGGGCCCTCGACTACGTCGTCAAGCCCTTCGACGTCGAGGAGCTGAAGATCATCGTCGGCCGGGGCCTGGCCGCCCGGCGCCTCCAGCAGGAGAACCTCCTCCTCAAGCGCGACCTCAAGGGCCGCTACGGCTTCGAGCAGATGATCGGCAAGAGCCGGGCCATGCAGGAGATCTACATCCTCATCGAGAAGATCGCCTCGACCGACTCGACCGTGCTCATCACGGGGGAGAGCGGGACCGGCAAGGAGATGGCCGCCCGGGCCGTCCACCTGCAGGGGGCCCGCCGCGACCACCCCTTCGTCTCCATCAACTGCGCCGCCCTGCCCGAGAACCTCCTCGAGTCGGAGCTGTTCGGCCACGTCCGGGGCTCGTTCACGGGGGCCGTCTCGGACAAGAAGGGCATGTTCGAGCTGGCCCAGCGCGGCACCCTCTTCCTCGACGAGGTCGGGGAGATGTCGCCCTGGACCCAGGTCAAGCTCCTGCGGGCCCTCCAGGAGCGCAAGGTCCGCCGGGTCGGCGGGGCCGACGAGATCCCGGTCGACGTCCGGATCATCGCCGCGACCAACCAGGACCTGAAGAAGAGGATCCAGGAGGGCAAGTTCCGCGAGGAGCTCTACTACCGGCTCAACGTCATCTGCGTCGACATGCCGCCCCTGCGGAAGAGGATCGAGGACATCCCGCTCCTCATAGCCCACTTCCTCCAGAAATACTGCGAGAAGATGGGCAAGAACCCGAAGCGGTTCACGCCCGAGGTCGTCGGCCTCCTCGAGGGCTACCCCTGGCCGGGCAACATCCGGGAGCTCGAGAACGTCATCGAGCGCATCGTGGCCATCGAGGACCGCGAGACGGTCACCGCGAGCTGCCTGCCCCAGGAGATCGTCTCCCCAAGGAAGAGGAAGCTCGACACCCAGGAGCTCTTCGCCCCCGGGTTCAGCCTGACCCAGCACCTCGACGAGATCACCAAGAAATACATCCAGGAGGCCCTGGCCGTCACCGGCGGCAGCCTCCAGAAGGCGGCCCCCCTCCTGGGCCTGAGCTACCGGACCATCCGCTATCTTATCGGCAAGTACGACCTCAACCAGGTCCGCAAGGCCGAGCGGCGGAACGGCAACGGCGATCGCAACCCCGCCTGATAGTCAAAAAGTGTCAAAAACGACAATTTATGGCGACATTTTTCCTGCCCAGACCCGGACAATTTATGCAATTCATTTAATATCTATAATTTATACGGCATAGAAATTTGGCACGCTTATTGCTATAACAGTGGTGCCAACTATGAGTGGCAAAGCAACCCGGCTGAGGAGATCAGCCAGGGAATTTCAAGGAGGTTCAAATGCTTAAAAAGATGAGAGGTTTCACCCTCATCGAGCTGCTGATCGTCGTGGCGATCATCGGCATCCTGGCTGCCCTTCTTATCCCCAACGCCCTGTCCGCCCTGCAGAAGGCCAAGCAGAAGTCGGCCATGAAGGAGATCATGACGATCTCCACGGGCGCCACCGACTTCATCACGGACAACGGCGATTGGGAGACCGCGGACCCCGCAGTCGCGCACGCCGGGCCGATCCAGGCCGCCGGCGACACCTTCGTCGTGGCCATCTCGCCCTTCTACGTCAAGTCCTGCCCGGTCAACGACCCCTGGGGCAATCCCTATGAGGTCCACCTGGGCGACGACGCGGTCGTGGCCATCCTGACCAACGTCGACGCCGACCAGCTCGGCGGCGAGGACTTCCTGATCTGGAGCTGGGGCCGCGGCGGCGAGGACGACGGCGGCGACTTCCAGGTCGGCGACTACAATCCCGCCGAGCCTGCCGGCACCCTCTATCTCGTCAACGGCATGGAAGACTTCATCAACGACCTGGCTGCCTGGTCGGGCAACTGGATCGTCGCTCCCCGCACGAGCGCTGCCGGCGGCAACGGCTGATCTTAGCGGAACACACAAGCACCTGACAAGGGGCGGCTTCGGCCGCCCCTTCTTTTTTGCCCGCTTTCTCTATATAATCCCCCCGCCTTGATACGAAGCGCCGCCGTCGCCCTCTATTTCCTCCTGGTCGTCCTCCTCCTCACTCCCTTCATCCTCCTCTGCGTCCTCGCCGGCTGGCGCGCCCCCCTCTTCTCCGCCGGGGTCGCCGCGGCCCGCCTGGCCCGCCGCATCCTGGGCGTCGAGGTCGAGGCCTCGGGGCTCGGGCGGCTCGATCCCCGGACGCCCTATGTCTTCATGCCCAACCACCTGAGCTTCCTCGACGGTCCGCTGGTCATGGTCCTCATCCCGGGCGCGCCCCGGGTCATCCTCAAGAGATCCGTTCTCAGCGTGCCCATCGCCGGACTGGCCATGCGCCACGTCGGGTTCGTGGCGGTCGACCGCAAGGGCGCCGAGGGCGGCAAGCGGAGCATCGCCCGGGCCGCCGCTCTCATGCGCGAGCGGGGCTACTCGTTCCTGATCTTCCCCGAGGGGACGCGGAGCCGGGACGGCCGGCTGGGGCCATTTCGCCGGGGCGGGTTCTTCCTGGCCCTGGCCGCCGAGGCGCCCATCGTCCCGGTGACCGTCCGGGGCACGTTCGAGCTGATGCCCAAGGGGCAGTGGTTCGCCCGCCGGGGCCGGGTCCGCATCCTCTTCCACGACCCGGTCCCCGTCGCCGGGCGCTCGGCAGTGGACATGCCTCTTATCATGGAGAAGGTTAGGACGGCTATCCTCTCGGGATGCGGCCCGTCAGGGGAGGAAGGGCCCGCGACGAGGGGCGGGGGCGACACGGCCGATGGCTCGCCGACGGGCAAGAGATGAGCAGGGCGACGGCCCCCGGGGGAGGACGAACGATGGCCGCGGAACGGAAGGCGCCGAATTTCGGGGGAATCGACGGAAAAAAAGGTTCTTCTCCGATCTCCGGGATACCCTCTCGAGGCGGGGAGGGAATTCGCCTCGAAGATCCCCGTAGCGGAGGGGGGCCCGCCGCAGGCGGGGGAACCGACGGGACTGGTTCCCAGGGGGTCCGGGGAACTAGAGGCGATTCCCGACCGGAAGCGCAGAGAGGGACTTCCCGGAAATGGGAGAAGAACCGGAAAAAAACGGCCTCCGGGATAAAGGCGGTTTCGACGGCGTCGGGCATCCAAGGGTCACCGTCTCCGCGGCCGGACGCCGTCCAGGCCGACGAGCTTCACGCTATCCTCGAGGCCTTCCTGAGGGACCGCGGCGCGGCCCTCGAAGCGGCGGTCGCGGCCGTCGCGTCGAGCCTCGACGCCGGGGGCAAGGTCCTCGTCTTCGGCAACGGCGGCAGCGCCGCCGAAGCCCAGCACTTCGCCGCCGAGCTCGTCAACGGCTTGGCCCGGCACGACCGCCCGCCCGTCGCGGCCCTGGCCCTGACCGCCGACACCGCGTCCCTTACGGCCATCGGCAACGACCGCGGCTTCGCCGAGGTCTTCGGCCGTCAGGTCGAGGCGCTGGGCCGTCCCGGCGACGTGGCCCTGGCCCTGACGACGAGCGGCGCCTCTCCCGACGTCGTCGAGGGCCTGCGGGCGGCCCGCCGGAAGGGCCTGGTCACGATGGCCCTGACCGGCGAGGGAGGCGGGGAGGCCGGGCGGCTGGCGGACCACCTTCTCGACGTCCCGTCACGTTCGACGCCCCGCGTCCAGGAAGCGCACCTCTTCATCCTCCACCTCATGGCCGCCCGGCTCGAATCGGCGCGCTGAAGCGTCTCCAGCCCCTCAAAAGATCAAAGGGTTCTCTCATTGACCATGGGCTTCAGCTGGATGATCGGCCAGGAGCTCAAGGCGCGTGTCGGGACATGGACCGCCCCGGTACGTGCCCCATAGACCTCACCCGGAAACACTTACTGGAAGTCCATGTCCCCGGTCCCTGGGCCATCTGCACCACACAAGATCGAAGAGAACCGATCAAGGTTCTTGTCCCTACCCCGGGCCGCCTCGATTCGTGAAGAGTTCAGGCTAGAAAGCGGGGGGAGTTGCCTCGACGATTCGGGTCCGTGGAGGGGGATGCGGCGGGGAGGGGAGTTCTCACCCTGAGCCGGAACCCGAGAGAGAAACCTCGCAGAGGGCTCGGAGCGACAGGCGTGTTTCAGCTTAGGAGAAGCAGTACTCTGGGCGGCGAGACGGGACGGAAAGATCAGATGACTTGGCCCCGGGTCAGCGCTCGGGCTGCGCCGTTCTCTTCTTGGCCGCGGCGCCCTTGGCCATCTGGGCCTCGATCCGGGCCTGCTGGGCCTGGGCCTTGACCAGACGCTGGTTGGTATCGTCGAGCTGCTGCTGGATGACGTAGCCGGGGACCATGGCGTCCTGGAACTCGAACTGCTGGCGCAGGGCGTTCATCTTGGTCGTCAGGAGGTCGACCAGGTCCTTGGCCGCTTCGAGCTGGGCCTCGAGGGAGCCGCCCGGGCCTTCCTGGTCGCGGTTGGCCTCGCCGGTGATGAGCGGGCCTTCAGGGCCGACCTTGGGGACAATGCGGCGGCCCGAAGGGGCTCCGGACCCCGAAGGCAGGCTGACCCCTTCTTCCCCGGATACGCTCGAGGGCTCGATCGCGTCTTCGCCCAGGGCCTCGTCCGCGATCTCCGGCTCGGGCTCGACGATCTGGATGGCCGGCGCCTTCTGGACGCGCAGGAGGTCGGCGTTCCTGATGACCGCGGCGCTCCTGCCCCTGAGGGCCTCGCGGCGGGCCTTTTCCTTCTTGGCCAGCTCAGCCAGCGACTGGGCGCCGAGCGAGGCGGCGAGTCCCAGGACGGCGATGAATACGAGCGTTCTCTTCATGTTGGACCCTGTCCCATTATCTCCCCCCTTCCGCCGCGTGTCAAACGCGGCGGAAGGGGGCTCGACGTTGCTTTTACCAGATGATCCTGTAGACCTCGCGCCAGGACTTGATCCGCAGGAGCGACCCGATGGGCTGCTCCAGCTTCTCCAGGGTCGAGTCGTATTCCTGGACGTAGATCTCGCGCTTGTTGACCCGGCCGGCGACGCGCTCGGCCTCGCCGACCGTAACGGCCCGGCGGGCCTTGCTGATGAGGTCGAGGTACTCGGGCGGCGTCCCCGAGGTCGTCTTGAAGGCCGTGCCGCCGACCGGGATCATCGACGTGTAACGGACGTAGCGGGCGTAGAGCCGGCCGGCGTCGCCCAGGTTGACGCAGGGGTTGACGGCCTCGATGCTGCCGCGCAGGGTGCTGAAGTAGACGACCTGGTCGGCGATGACCGGGTCGGCCCAGACCTTGCTGCCGAGCCCGAGATCGCCCCGCTGGTAGCTCGAGCTCAGATCGAGGCGCGCGGGGACGCCGAGATACCATTCGACCGAAACGGCGTTGCCGCCGTTGTCGATGAGACCGACGAACGAGTAGTCCCGGTCGGCGGGCGCTGCGTCGTCGCCGCCTGTCCCGAAGTAGACCCGGGCCCGGGCCGGGCCGCCCTCCAGGGGATCGACCCAGACGGCCGGCCTGGTGACGATCGGGTAGTAGAGGTAATCGGTGTAGATGGCCGAGAGGTTCCACTGGCCGGCGTTCGTGCCCCGGACGTCGACGCGGTAGAGGCGCCCGTCGAGGTCGCCGACGTAGACCGAGTCGAGGAAGCCGTCCCGGTCGAGGTCGACGGCGGTTGGCGAGCCGGGGATGGTGGCCACGATATTGGGGTATCGATAGGCCGAACGGGCCCCGCCCAGGCTCGACGTGTCGATCGGGGAGATCGCGGCCGTGTATTGGAGGACGGTGCCGTCGCCCACGCGGACGGCGTAGAACCTGCGGCCGAGAGGATAGGTGCTGGACCTGACGTTGTCGTATCCGGAGCCCATGAAGGCCACCCATGTGGCGACTCCCCCGGGGTTGGCCTTGCCGATGGCCGGCGTCGACCAGGTCTCTCCCATGGTCGGGTAGGTCCGGTTGCCGGACCTGTAGGTGTGCGTGAGCTCCCAGAGCGGCTGTGGATCGGTCGGGTCGGTGACGTCGAGGGCCCAGTAGTAGTTCACGGCACCGGCGACGTTGCCGCTCCCGATCGTGCTGCCGCTGCCCGGCCCCTGGCCGGTGATGAGGACCGTCCGCCAGGAGCCGTTGATCTGGACGTCGGCGACGGCCGGCGTGCCGTCGCAGTAGACGTCGTGGGCGTAGAAGCGGCTGTTGTTCGCGGCGTCGACGGCGTACATGTTCCTGAGCTTGGGCAGGAGGTTGAACGGGATGAAACCCCACAGCTCATCGCCCGTGGCGGCGTCGAAGCAGTGGAGCATGCCGTCGTTGGCCCCGACGTAGATGACCTTCGGCCGCGCGGCGTAGGCCGTCCTGAACTCGGCGTAGCCCGTGCCCATGTAGGCCGCGTCCTCCGACGGCGGCCCGACGACGACCGGGGTCGAGTGGTTGATGTCGCCCAGCCGCCAGTAACGGTCGGCCCCGCGGACGAAGTCGATCAGGCCGGCGTTGTTGTTCTGGAAATCGTTGAGGTAGGGGGCCAGGGTGGCGACATTGGCCCGCCTGAATTCGACCCGGTTGGGAGGGTTGACGGGCGGATTGCCCGGCCGGACGGCCGCGTAGATCGTCCGGGCATCGGGATCGCGGTCCTGGAGCAGCTGCCCGGCGTCCCAGAAGACCTCGGCCCCCTCGATCAGTGTCCGCCCGGTCGCGGCGTCGAGGTCCGAAGTGGTGATGGTCTGGAGCTCTGAGGTGGCCGAGGCGGTGAAGGCGACGGCCGAGACGTCGTAGGCCCGGATCTGTCCCTCCCAGCCCGGGAAGACGAAGGACGAGCCGATGACCAGCTTCTTGTTGAGGCCGCTCGAAGTGACGATGGTCGCGGCGGCCGAGGCGCGGGAGTACTCCCGGCGGTCGACATAGATGAACTCGATCTCGAGGGCCCCGACGTAGGGGGTCTCGAACGAGGCGTTCTGGTAGTCGGCCATAAGGTCCTCCTCGGCGGTCAGGACGATCCGCCAGCGGAGGTCGGCCCCGAAGTTCTTGAAGTCGTACCAGGGCAGGTTCGACGCCGGGACGATCCCGGCGTCGGAGAACGTCTGATAGGTCTCCCAGCTCCGGCCGCCGTTGTTGGAGAAGAGCAGCTCGACGGCCAGGCCGGCGCTCGAGCCGCCGAAAACGCCTTGGCGGATGGAGCTCACGCGGACGCGGGTGATGGCGTGGAGCCGGGGGTCGAGGAAGCCCTGGCCGATGTTGGTCGACTGGGCCCGGCCGTAGAGTTCGTAGACGTTGGCCAGCTCGTTCTCGATGTAGTAGTAGTCGCCCGAGTGGTTGGCGTCGGCGATGACGATGTCCATGTCCCCGTCGAAGTCGTAGTCGAGGGGCGTGGCCATGTCGATGTCGTACGGCGAGGGGGTCGGGGACTGGCAGGCGTTGAGGCACTGGAAGAGCCAGTCGACCTCGCCGGCGACGACGCCGCGGTTGCGCAGGAACCAGATGCGGGACTGGGTCGTCCCGCCGCGGTAGGCCCGGTCGGTGGCCACGAAGATGTCCGGCCGGCCGTCGCCGGTGAAATCGTCGGTCATGATGCCGACCGTGCCGACGCAGGTCGCGTCGGGGATGGCGATCTCGTTGCGGGTGAATTGGCCGGTGCCGTCGTTCTCGTAATAGACGAGGAAGGCGGCCGTTCCGACCGAGCCGGCGACCACGTCGAGGTCGCCGTCGCCGTCGAAGTCGCCGGCGGCCACGGCCGACCCGCCGGGCAGGCCGGCGTAGCCCGTTCGGGCGTCGTAGGAAAGCTCGGCGACGTCCCAGGCGGCCAGGTTGAAGTTCCCGGCCCCGGGATTCCTCAAGAGGAAGATCTGGTCCCGGCTGATGGCCAGGATGTCGATGTCGCCGTCCCGGTCGAGGTCCACGGAGTGGAGGTGGTTGGCCGCCCAGTAGAGGTAGATCGGGACGGCCTGGAAGCGGGCCGTGAAATCGAGGTTGGGGAAGGCGTTGTATTGCTTGAAGTCGGGGTCGTCGGCCGTGCCCGTGTTGATGTACATGGCGGCCAGGAAATTGGTGTAGCCGTACTGGTCGGACGAGTTGCGCATGTAGAAGAAGTCGAGCAGCCCGTCGCCGTTGTAGTCGCCGACCGTGAGCGAGGCCGGGCCGGTGTGGTTGTTCCACCGGTCGTAGGAGGTCGACATGTCGACTCCGAAGAGCGGCGTCGCGCCCGCGTTCGCGGGATAGAGGTTGCGGATGAGCCGGAGCTCGGACCAGGGCTGGCCGGCGACGACGGGGAACTCGCCGCTGATGTCGAGGCCGACGAGGTCGGGGTAGCCGTCGTTGTCGAAGTCGCCCGAGGCGCACTGGTAGATCCGGCGGCCCATCCTGTCGGCGGCGCCGACGACGAAGTTCGAGCCCAGGCGCGGCAGCGTGATCGGCCCCGAGGGCCAGTTGGCGACGGAGCTGGCCGCCATGTCCTTGTAATTGGTCGTGCCGAAGTTCTCCCCGAAGGCCCGCGTGTATTCCGTGCAGGCCTGGACGGCCTGCGGCCAGAGGCGCGGCGCGAGGACGGCCGCGGCCACGGCGACCGCGAGACAGGCGAGAACGGCAAGGCTCCCTTGGCGCGTCAAGCCTTTGTTCTTCATGGCGATTCCCCTTTCGGCGGGTCTCAGGACCCAACCTCGATGACGATCTCGAGACGTTTGAAGGTGTTCCGCGGCCCCCGGCCGATGCAGACCAGGATGCAGTCCCGGTCGTCGGCGGCGATCGTCCCCGGGGCCTCGTCGTTGATGAGGAAGACCGTGAACGAGCAGCGCGGGTCGGTGGCCAGCGGCTCGGAGCTGAACAGGGCCGGGTTGGCCGCCGTGTTGTCCGCTTCGACGTCGGCGACGAGCTGCTCGTCGGTCAGGCTCCGGAAATAATTCGGGCTGGCCGGGTCGTCGAGGCCCGGGGCGCCCGCGAAGTTCGTCCGGTACTGGGCGCCGAAGTCCGACGTCACGCGGTTGAGGAAATTGTCGTTGAGGACGATCCAGGCGGCGTTGAAGCCGGATTCGGCGGCGTCGAAGGCCATGCTCTGGAGCCTCATGCTGTCGGCGGCCTTGGGGCTGGTGCCCGTGACGGTCACCAGGAGCATGCCCACGGCCAGCATGAAGGCCACGATCATGATGATGACGATGAGGCCGGAGCCCCGCTCGCGGCCGCGGTCGTTCGCTCGTTCGCTCATGGGAAGCTCCTCAGCGCTGGCCGATGTTGTAGAGGTTGAGGCTCATGTTCCGGACGTTGGAGGTCGAGTCCAGCAGATACCTCCGGTGCAGGTCGTCCGCCGCGGCGGCCGGGGTGTTGGACACGGCCGGCCGGCGGTAGACCTGGACGGGGGTCGTGCCGGGGACCCGCCCGCCGACCGAAGTGAAGGCCTGGGCGGTACGGCCCAGGACCCAGATCCGGACCTGCTGGATGCGGGCCGTTTCGGCGATGCCCCAGCCGGCCTGCCAGGGCGACCAGCCGTCGAGGGCCAGGTCGCTGTCCATGTCGCCGTTGTATTCGACTTGGAAGTTCTCGATGTTGCGGGCCAGGGCCATGTGGGTCCCGTTGTGGGTGCAGTAGAGCACGCCGCCCTGGCCGTCCCCGATGTAGCCGTTGACCCCGGCCGTCAGCCCGGGCTGGTTGCCGGTGACGTCGAGCCAGTACTCCTTGACGTCGACGAAGCTGATCGAGCCGCCGTCGTAGTCGTTGGGGCTGGGGCAGGTGCCCGAGAGGCCCCCGGGCGGATCGATGCCCGGGGCCAGGCCGGGCGAGAAGTTGAAGCGCTCGTTGGCCCCGCCGGTGTTGTGGGTGACGTGGGTGACGACGCGGACCTCGCCCGTCCAGCAGCCCGACTCGGGGTTGGGCAGGACGATGACGACCTGGTTGGCGTAGAAGGCGTCGGGATAGGGGTACTGCTCGAAGCTGAAGTCCTCGATGTCGAGGACGACCGACGAGCCCTGGTAGTTGCGGATGGGCAGGTTGAGCGGCTCTTCGATGTTGCCCATGAGCCGGACCCGGTCCGGGGTGACCTCTTCGCCCTGGTCCTCGTTGTCCAGGCCCTCGATGAAGTAGCCGGCGAACTCCTCGGGCAGCCCCGCCCCGGCCATGCGCAGGTCCCGGCTGACGAAGAACATCGAGGACCGGACGTCGTTCTGGACCTCGGTGACCATCTGCTGCTCGACCGAGACCTTGTTGCTGCGGGAATAGAGCATCAGGGCCCCGAGGACGGCCACGAGCATGACGGCGCTGCCCACGATGAGCTCGATCAGGGTGAATCCCGAGGCCCGCTGCCGGCCATGTAACTCTTTCTTATTCAAGGTCCTAGCTCCTTCACCGGGTGATCAGCGTCGAGATCATGGCCCGCGGCCGGTAACGCTGCCTGTCGGCCAGCAGGGTGTCCGCGCCGGGGACGTTGACGTTCTCCGCGGAATAGACGAAGACCTGGACGGCGAAGGTCTCCTGGTCCTCGGTGAAGACCGTGATCCTCCGGTAGTCGTTGAGGCCGTCCACGTTGAGGTCGAGGACCTCGTCGCGCTGGTCGAGGGTCGTCCCCCCGTACGCGGCCAGCTCGTCCAGGGTGAAGCCGCGCAGCCAGTCGATCTGCTGCCGGGCCAGGAAGGTCGCGTTGGCGATGCGGTCGGCCCGGAGGTTGCTGGAGATGGCGAGCAGGAAGAGCTGGGCCAGGCCGATGACGGCGACGCCGACGAGGAAGATGCCGACCAGGACCTCCATGAGGCTGAAGCCGCGTTCCCGTTTTTGTCTTTTCATCTCAGGCGCTCTTTCTCCTGGCGTATTGGATCGACCCGCCCATGAACAGGCTGATGACCCGCTCGTCCATCTGGCCCGGCCGGTCGAGCTTGGGGCTCCGCAGGACGATGGAGTTCTGGTTGACCGCGAAGCTCACGACGGCCCCGACGGGGGAGAAGACGACGACGGGATCGGAGCCGGCGAGCGGCAGGCTCAGGGTCACCCCGAATTGCCCGGGGATCTCCTTGCGCGGCGGGCCCTCGACCCGGATCCAGGTCCCGTCGACCTGGAGCCGCTCCATCTCGTAGACCCAGGGCCCCGCGTCGGACTCGAAGAAACGGACGCGGTGGACGATCTTGGTGTCGACGGCCCGGAGCTTGGTCTGCTGGAGATAGGTCTGGACCTGGCGCGAGGCGTTGTCCAGGTTCCGCGTCTCCATGATGTTGAGGATGCTCGGGTAGGAAACGGCGGTCAGGATGCCGATGATGCCGACGACGACGAGGACCTCGATCAGGCTGAATCCCCGGGCGGCCGGGCGGCGACGCGTCTCTTGGGTCATGGTTCTGCCTCTGTCCAACCGGTATTTACCTCATTTATATAGCAACTGCGGCACCTGTTCAAGACGATCCCCGTGGCTTGTTCCGCCTTCGGGATTATCCGCCGTCCCCGGCGCCGTGGCAATCATCGCGCTTGGTGAAAGGATGGGTGATTTTGCGAGGAGAGACCTCACCCCGCCCGGCTAGCCGCGAAAGGCCCGCGCTCAGCGGCCCGGCGGGAGGAGCTCTTTGAGCTTTTCGGCCCCCGCGACCCCGCTGTTGAAGAGGACGCACCGGACCGCGTCGAGCAGGCGCCCGTAGAAGGCCCGCTGGGCCTCGATCTTTTCCGGGCCGGCCCCTGTGAGGTGGGGGTTGAAGAAGGGCTGGGGCTTGCCCGCAACGGGGGCCTTTCTGGCCCCGGCCGCCTCGCCGGCCTCGAGGGTCCTGAGGGCCTCGTCCTTCGAGAGCTCGACGACGGCCGGGGAGGTCGCGTCGTTGCGCAGGAGGACGAGCGTCCTGAGGGTCGTCCGCCGGACGGCCGCGGCCGGGCCGCCGAGCCAGTCCGGGTCGAGCAGGGCGTGGGCTTCCTTGGCGGCCTTGTAGCAGTAGGGCGAGCCGCGGTCGAGGCGGCAGTCGTCGCCCCGCTGGCACTCCGCGTCCTGGCAGTCCTCCTTGCGGACGACGACGTTCTCGCACCTGCTCCGGTCGAAGAGCGGGGCCAGCCGGGGATCGAGCTCGACGGCCGTCGTCGGCATGTAGAGCTTGCGCTCGATCCGGTCGGCCACGGCCCGCCCGCCGGCGATCTCGACGAAGACGACGTCGTTGGCGTGGAGCTTGAAGCGCCGGTCGGTCAGGAGCTCGAAATAGAGCTCCGTCTTCCTCGTCCCCGGGGGCCCGACCAGGATGAGGCCGTTCCCTTCGAGGTCGGCGGACATGCCCCGGACCGCGCCGGCCGTCCCGGCCCCGCCCGTCCTGGCGGCGATGTCCGTGGCCAGGCCGACGGCCAGGCTCCGGAGGGGCCCGTAGAGGTCGGTGTTGACGAGGACGCCCGTCTGCGTCGCCTCGTGATAGAAGCCGCGCGGCTCCCGGCCGGCGACGCCGTCGACGGCGTAGAGGACGCCGTGCGGCTTGACCTCGCCCTCACCGGCCGCGGGCGGGAAGTTCTCCGTCCAGAAGCCGTCGAGGTGGGAGACGTTGGTCCGGAGCCGGACGACGGCCCCGCCGATCCGGGCGTTCCACTCGTAGCGCCCCTCGTAGCCGAGGTGGCTCTCCATCTCGGCGACCAGGGCGTCGCGCAGCCTGGCGTCGGCCACCGCCTCGACGGGGACGGGCTTCCGGACCCGGGTCACGGCGTTCGACAGGGCCGCCCGCGAGACCTTCTTGGCCGTCTTGAGGTTGGCCAGGGCCTCGACGATGCGGTCCATGCTCTTCTCGAGGTTGGCCATCGAGGTCGCGTAGGACAGGCGGATGTGGTCGTCGGCCCCGAAGGCGTCGCCCGGAACGATGGCCACCCGGGCCTCCTTGAGCAGATAGTAGGCCAGGCCGTAGGAATTGCGGATCTTGGCCCCGCCCGCTTCCTTGTCGTAGAAGGACTTGACGTTCGGGAACAGGTAGAAGGCGCCCTGGGGCTTGAAGCAGGACAGTCCCGCGACCGAGGCCAGGCGCATGAGGCAGTAGTTGCGGCGGCGCTGGAACTCGGAGACCATCTTGGCCACGTCGTGCTGGGGCCCGTCGTAGGCCTCGAGAGAGGCCTTCTGGGCGATGGAGCAGGCGTTGGACGTCGTGTGGCTCTGGATCTTGGACATGCCGTCGATGACCTCGGCCGGGCCGGCGGCGAAGCCGATCCGCCAACCGGTCATGGAGTAGGCCTTGGACACGCCGTTGACGATGACCGTCTTCTTCCTGATGTCCTCGCCGAGCGCGGCGAAGCTCGTGAACTTGAAGCTGTCGTAGACGAGGCTGGCGTAGATCTCGTCGGCGATGACGTAGAGGTCCTCGCCCTTGACCACCTCGGCCAGGGCCAGGAGCTGGTCCCGGGTGTAGGCCCCGCCGGTGGGGTTGGACGGGTTGTTGAGGATGAGGGCCTTGGTCGCCGGGGAGATCGAGGCCTTGAGCGCCTCGGGGGTCAGCAGGAACCCGTCCTCTTCGCGGGTCGGGACGATGACCGTCTTGCCCTTGGCCAGGGCGACGCACTCGGGGTAGGTCACCCAGTAGGGCGCCGGGACGATGACCTCCTCGCCCTCGTCGACCAGGGCCTGCACGAGGTGGAAGAGGGAGCTCTTGGCCCCGGCGGAGACGATGATCTGCTTGGGGGCGTACTCGACCCCGTAGTCCTCCTTGAGCCGGCGGGCGACGGCCTTGCGCAGGCCCAGGATTCCGTCGCTCTCGGTGTACTTGGTGAAGTTGTCGCGGATGGCCTTGATCCCGGCCTCCTTGATGTTCTCGGGGGTCGGGAAATCCGGCTCGCCGACGCTGAGGTCGATGACGTCGATGCCCTCCGCCTTCATGGCCTTGGCCTTGGCCGAGATCTTCAGCGTGGGGGAGGCCCCGATGCGCTGGACTTTTTCAGAGATCATGGTTCACCTCGCTCGGCGCCCGGCCGGGCGCTCACTTCTTCGCGTCTTTGGCCTCGGGAGAGAGCTTGGACTTGAGGAATTCCCGGATATCGGCCCCCGTCAGGGACTTGACCACCTCGGGCATCTGGGCCAGGACCTGGGCGACCTGGCCGGTGATCTTGGTCGTGCCGAGGTCCTTGTCGCCGCTGACGATGACGATCTTGTCCACTTTGGACAGCGGCTCCGACACGGCCTTGGCCAGCTCGGGCAGGACCTTGATGTAGGTGTCGAGGACGGCGGCCTGGGTGTACTTCTCCCAGGCCTGGGCCTTCTTCATCATGGCCTCGGCCTCGGCGGACCCCTTGGCCCGGATCTCGTCGGCCTGCGCCAGGCCCTCGAGCCTGAGGGCCTCGGACTTGCCCTTGGCCTCGGCGGCGATGCGGAACTCCTCGGCCTCGGCCTCGGACTTGATCTGGTACTTGCGGGCGTCGGCCGGCTTGATGACGGTCGCCTCGAGCTCCTTCTCCTTGCGGGCGATCTCGAGGCCCTCGATCTTGATGGCCTCTTCCTTCTCGACCTGCTTGACCTTGGCCTCTTCCTTCTTGAGGTCCTGGCTCAGGCGGTGGCGCTCGAGCTCGTAGGAGAAGTCGGCCTGGGCCTTCTTGGTGTTGACGAAGACCTGGGACTCGGCCTTCTTGGCCTCGTTCTCCCACTGGGCCTTGGCGATCTGGGCCTCGGACTGGAGGCGGGCCACCTCGGCCTCCTTGCGGGCCTGGGACGACTTGATGATCGATTCCTTCTCCGTCTCCGCCTGGGCGATGACCGCGTCGCGCTTGGCGGCGGCGATCTGCGGCTTGCTCAGGGCGTCGATGTAGCCCTGGGTGTCGCTGATGTCCTTGAGGGCGAAGGACAGCATGACCAGGCCCATGCCGTGGAAATCCTCTTTGACGGCGGCCACGACGCGCTTGGAGAACTCCTGGCGGCCGCGGTAGATCTCCTCGACGGACATGCCGCCGATGACCTCGCGGACCTTGCCCTCGAGGACGTTGACGGCGACATCACGGATGCCGTCGCGGCCGATGCCCAGGAACTGCTCGGCGGCCCGGTGGACGGCCTCGTCGGACGAGTCGACCTTGACCTGGGCCGAGGCCTCGGCCATGATCGGGACGCCGCCGTGGGTCAGGACCTCGGGCGTGCGGATCGTCACGGGGATGATGTCCATGGGGAGGACGTAGACCTTCTCCATGCCCGGCCAGACGAAGACCCCGCCGCCGAGGCGGTAGCGGTAGCCGATCTTCTGGGTGGTTCCGTCGGGCATGGCGATCGTGCGCTTGCGCCCCCCCGCGATGATGAGGGCCTCGTTGGGCCCGACCTTCCGGTACCGCAGGCTCAGGACGAGGATGATCAGGGCGAAGAAGACGACCACCGCTCCGGCGATGATGAGCCAGGATGTCAGGTTCATGACGACCTCCTTGGGATGACTCCCCTGACGACCGGGGAACATTCGAAAAAAAGACCACTCCGAGCGATTTCGGGGCCTCTCTTTCAGGGTTTCTGAGGACCGATTCTATTGATTCTAGGGGAGAGTTGTCAAGCGGGGCCGGGCTTGTCCTTGTACCCGTAGGCCATGAAGAGGATGCTCTTCTTCTTGAGGGTGTCCTTCTGGAGCCTGATGATCCGGGCGATGCCGCGGTCGGCCAGCTTGAGCATGCCGAGGAGGTCTTTCCGCGAGAAGGGGTTCTTCTCCGCGCCGGCCTGGACCTCGACGAGCTCGCCCCGGTCGGTCTCGATGACGTTCATGTCGAGCTCGGCCTGGGAGTCCTCGGCGTAATCGAGGTCGAGCAGGGGCTTGCCCCGGACGAGGCCGACGCTGACCCCGGCCACGAGGTGACGCAGGGGCATGTGGTCGATGAGGCCCTGGTCGATCATCTTCTTCAGGGCCAGCCCGAGGGCGACGCAGCCCACGGTGACCGAGGCCGCCCGGGTTCCGCCGTCGGCCTGGATGACGTCGCAGTCGATGATGATCTGGCGCTCGCCCAGGGCCCGGAGATCGGTCACCGCCCTGAGGGCCCGGCCGACGAGGCGCTGGATCTCCTGGGTCCGGCCGGAGACGCGGCCGGCGGTCCGCTCGCGGGGCGTGCGCTCCGTCGTCGCCCGCGGCAGCATGGCGTACTCGGCCGTCACCCAGCCCCGCCCGGTGCCCTTGAGGAAGGGCGGGACGCGCTCGTCGATCGTGGCCGCCGCCAGGACGCGGGTCCGGCCCATCTCGATGAGGGCCGACCCGTCGGCGAAGTCCAGCGTGTCGATGCTGATCTTGATAGGTCGGAGCTGCGCCGGCGCCCGCTTGCCGGAACGGAGGGGATCCACTACTTGATCCAGATCTCGGGGACGCTCGTCTTCTTGGCCAGGGCCAAAAACTCCTCGAGGTCCTTCTGGGTCTTGGCCGAATCCGCCTCCGCTTTGAGCAGCTTGTCGTAGGTGTCGCTGATCTGGAGCTGGATGAGCTCCCGGGATTTCACGTTGTCGAGGCCGTGGAACTCCTGGTAGAGGGCGTTCATCTTGATGGTCAGGAGCTCGACCATCTCCGCCTTCTGCTGGGCCTGCTCGGTCAGCTCGGCCAGCCTTTTCCGGCTGTCCTTCTCGGCCTGGGCGGCCTTCTCGTCGGGGGTCGGCTCGGCGGGCGGGGCCGCTTCGCCGGCCTGGGCCGCGGTTTGCCCCGCGGCCGCCGGAGGCGCGACTTGCTCCTCGGCGCCGGCCGCGGCTTCGCCGGCCTGGACCTCTCCCTCGGTCGTCGTTTGCTCCGCCTGGGTCACGACGGCCGGCCGCTTCTTGACCTTGGAGATGTCCGCCGACGTGATGACCGTCCCCTTGCCCTTGACGGCTGCCCGGCGCTCCTTCTCCTTCTTGGCCAGATCGGCCAGGGACTGGGACTGGAGAAAAGAGGCCAGGAGCAGGGGAAGGAAGAACGCCGCCAGGAGTTGTTTCTTTCTCATCGCCCGATGCTCCTCTAGTTCACGACGATTATCAATGATTTAGTCGCACGTGTCAAACCGGAGTCCGGGTCTTCTTTCCGGCTTTCGGAGGCCGCCCGGCGGGCCCGCAGGGTCCGGCCGTCGGTCCCGATCTCCACGGCGCCGTCGAGGTCGGTCCGGAGGACCTCCGCGCCCGCCTCGCGGCACCTGGCCAGGACCTCCGGGCTGGGGAAGCCGTAGGTGTTGCCCTCGCCCGCGGAGACGAGGACGACCAGGGGGCGGACGGCGGCCAGGAATCCCGGCGAGGTCGAGGCGGCGCTGCCGTGGTGGCCGGCCTTGAGGACCGTCGCGCCGAGGGCCGCCCCGGAGACCATGAGCGCCCTTTCGGTCGGGGCCCCGGTGTCGCCCGTGAACAGGAAGGTCACCCGCCCGTAGGTCATCCGGATGACGAGCGAATCCTCGTTCCCGGCCGGGAGCGGGCCTGGCGCGGGCCCGAGGGGCGGGTGGAGGACCTCGATAACGACGGGGCCTTCGGCGAACCGGGAGCCGCGGCCGACGCGGCGCCTGACGGTCCCGGGGCCGAGCGATCGCCGGAGCTCGGCGTAGAGGCCCTCGAGCGGCGGCGCCGGGCCCTCCCAGAGCTCCCCGACGCGGAAGTTCCGGGCGACGGCGACGAGGCCGGAGAGGTGGTCCGGATGGGCGTGGGTGAGAACGAGCGTGTCCACCCGCTTGAGGCCCTTGCGCCACAGGACGGGGGAGACGACGCGCTCGCCGACGTCGAAGGCGCTCCCGGTGAGGCCGCCGCCGTCGATGAGCATCGACCGGCGGCCCGGGAACTCGATCAGGACGGATTCGCCCTGGCCGACGTCGATCAGGGTGACCCGGAGCTCGGGGCAGGGGGCCCGGAAAGGGGAGGTGACGAGGAGGGCCAGGAAGAGGAGGAACGACCCGATCGCGGCCGGGCGCTGGGCCCGAAAGCGCGGCCGGACGAGCGTGAGCCCGAGAAAGAGATAGTACCCGGCGAGGACGGCCGGCGCCGGGGTCGGGACCCGGAAGGACAGGAAAGGAAGGGCGTCGAGCGAGCGGGAGACGCGGAAGAAGACCTCGACGAGCAGGCCCAGCGCCGCGGCCGGCGCGGCGGCCGCGGCGGGGACGAGGGCCGCGAACGGAAGCCAGGCGTAGCCGAGGCCCATGATCAGGCCGACGAGGGGGACCGCCGCGAGGTTGAGGACGAGCCCGGAGAGCGAGACGCGGTTGAAGCTGGCGGCGATGATCGGCGTCGCGCCGAGCGCGGCGGTGATGGAGAGCACGGCCAGCTCGGTCGTCTTGAGCGGAAGGCGGGGCAGGACGCGGAGGAGGGGCGGGGTGAGGAGGACGATGCTCAGGGTGGCCGCGTAGGTCAGCCGGAAGCCGGCGTCGAACAGGCTCGAGGGATTGGCGAGGAGCAGGACGAAAGCGCTCGCGGCGATCATGTTGAGGATGTGGACGTCCTTCCAGAGCAGGCGGCCGGCGATGACGGCCCAGGTCATGAGCGTGGCCCGCATGACGGACGGGCTGCCTTCGACGAGGACGGTGTAGAAGACGAGGAAGAAGCCCAGGGCCAGGGACGACGTCCGCCGGGAGAGCCGGACGAGCCGGAAGAGCGAGAAGAGCAGGACGTTGAGAATGGCGATGTGGCCCCCGGAGATGGCGAAGAGGTGGTAGAGCCCGGTCTTCTGGAGGTTATCGACCGTCGCTTCGTCCATTCGCCCGTCCTCCCCGAGGAGCAGGGCCTCGAGGACCGCCCCGGCCGGCGAGATGTCCATCCCGTCGGGCGCGGGGAAGCGCCTTTCGATCTCGGCCTGGATCCGGAGGCGGACCCGGGAGATCCTGGCCCGGACCGAACCGGCCGGTTCCGGATGGGCCCTCGCGACGATGAGCGACGACTTCGTCGAGGCCCGGCGGTGGACGCCCAGGCCTTGAAGGTGGCGTTCGTAGGAGAAAGCGCCGAAGTTGCGGAACGACGCGCCGGAGCCCAGCCGGGCCGAGGCCCTGATCCTGTCGCCGGCGACGAGGTCGAGCCGGGGTCGCGCGCCGCGGGCGAACGGCACGCTCAGCCGGAGGCGCCCCCGGACCGGCCTCTCCGAGCCGGACGAGCCGATCGACCGGACATCGACGAACAGGACGTCCCGGTCCCGCTCGCGGCCGGGAGAGCGGCAGAGCCGGCCCGAGACGTCGACGTAAGCCGCGGCCTCGCAGGCGTGAAGGGGGTTGGCCCGGTAAGCGCGGTCGTGGATGGACAGGCGCGCCGCGCCGCAAGCGGCCAGGGCCGCGAGAACGGCCGCGGCGGCCGCGCGGTCGGCTTTGAGGGCGAAGGCGGCCCAGCCCGCCGCGACAGAGACGACGGCGAGGGCGGCGGCCGGTCCGGCCGGGACGCGGAGGGACTCGGCGGCGGCGACGCCCAGGACGAAGGCGGCGGCGAGGAAGAGAAAAGGATAGGGGCTCGGGCTCAGAACCCGGGGTTTCCGGGGGCCGGGGCGCTCTGGCTCTCGAGCGCGTCGAGCACGAGGTGGCTGAGGACGCGCATCCCCAGCGGGATGGCCCGCTCGTCCGGGCTGAAGTTCGGGCTGTGCAGGGGCGCCATAGTCGCCTGGGAGGGGTTCTTGACCCCCAGGAAGAAGTAGAGGCCGGGGACCTTGCGGGCGAAGAAGGCGAAGTCCTCGGCGATCATCTGCGGTTTCCACGCGATGAGCTTGTCCTTCCCCAGGAGCCGGGTCAGGGTCGGGGTCATGGCCGCGGCCAGCTCGGGATTATTAAAGACGGACGGATTGCCGACTTTGTACTCAAACTCGTATTCGGCGCCGTGGATCGCGGTGACGTTCCTGACGACGCTCTCCATGAGCGAGCGGACCCGCCTCTGCCCGGCCTCGCTCAGGGTCCGGACCGTGCCGTCGAGGACGACCCGGTCGGCGATGATGTTGCGGCGGCTGCCGCCGTGGATGGTCCCGACCGTCACCACGGTGGGGTCGGTCGGGTCGGAGGCCCGGCTGACGATCGTCTGGAGGGCGGTGACGATCTCGGCGGCGATGACCACCGCGTCCACGCCCTCGTGGGGCCGGGCGCCGTGGGCGCTCCGCCCCTTGACCGTGATGAGGAAGGTGTCGGCCGCCGCGGTCACGTTGCCCGGGGCGAAGAGCACGGTGCCGACGCTCTCCGGCCAGACGTGGAAGCCGAAGACGGCCCCGGCCGGCGGGTCGTCCAGGGCCCCCTCCCTGACCATGAGGTCCGCGCCCCCGTCCTCGCCCTCCGGCGGGCCTTCCTCGGCCGGCTGGAAGAGGAAGGTCACCCGGCCCTTGACGGCGTCCCTCAGGGCGTGGAGGACGAGGGCCGTCCCGAGGACGACCGAGCTGTGGACGTCGTGGCCGCAGGCGTGCATGACGCCCGGATTGAGGGATTTATAAGGGAGGTTGGTCGTCTCCTGGACCGGGAGGGCGTCCATGTCGGCCCGGACGGCCACCGTCGGTCCGGGCTGCCCGCCCCGCAGGACGGCCACGACGCCGGTCTTGGCGACGCCCGTGCGGACCTCGAAGCCCAGGGGCTGGAGGGTGTTGGCGATGAGGCGGGCCGTCTCGAACTCCCGGTTGCCGAGCTCGGGGTTCATGTGGATGAAGCGGCGGATCTTGACGATCTCGGCCCGGTTCTTCTCGATCTCCTGGTCGATGCGCCGGCTCGTCTTCGGGTCGACGGCCCGGGCGGACGGGGGGAGCCCGGCGACGACGGCCAGGAGGCACACGACGGCGAGGGGGAACTTGGCGGCGCTCATGGGACGGCGGGCCTTGGGCCCGCGGGTCTATTTCTCTTCTTCGGCCTTGTTCTTGAACTCTTCCCGCTTCTTCTCGATGAAATCGCGGATGGCGTCGACGCCCTCGCCCGTCTTCTCTTTGACGACGCGGATGCTTTTCTCGGCTTCCTTGGCGATCTTCTCGTAGCCTTCCTTGGCCGCTTCGCCGGTCTTGGCGGCCTGGTCCTTGATCCTCTTGCGCGTCTCCTTGCCGCTCGCGGGGGCGAACAGGATGCCGACGATGAAGCCCGTGGCCGCGCCGGCCATGAACGTCAGGAGGGAATCCCAGAAATGACTGTCCTTGTTATCACCCATCCTTCTTCTCCTTTCTTTTTTTCAGCTGCTGCAGGCCGAGCCGGACCAGCGGAAAGAGCAGCGGCCAGTACTTCGCCGACGGCCGGATGACCTTGGAGCTGAGGAAGAGCGTGATCTCCGAGAGCCCGGCCACCGCCTTTTTCGAGGTCCTCAGGACCTCCCCCACGTTGTCCAGGCTGGCGTCGATCTTGGCCTCGATCACCTTCAGGCCGTCCATGGTCTCCTGGGCCTTGGCCAGGGTCTTCTCGCCCTCGCGGGCGGTCCGGCGGAGCTGGTTGAGGAGGAGGGCCAGGAAGACCGTGACCACGACGGCCGACACGGTCAGGACGATGTTCAGGACCTGGTTCAGCGTCAGGGTCGTGGCCATGACACCTATACCCTAAGCCAATCGCCGGGGATTGTCAATGAACGCTGCTGAGGGGCCTCAGGGATCCGCTCCGTTCGCTGCGGTGACTTTTCACGCCGTCCCGGCCCGGAGCCCGTTCTTAGGTCTCCGTCCCGATGCCGGCTAAGTCACCGCTTTATGCTCACTCCGGGATACCCTTCAGCCCCTTCTCCCGCGGCCTCCCGACGCTCCCCATGCCTTGTTTCATGGGCGGGATTCCTACTTCCAGAGCAGTTTGCGGGGCGTGGGCAGGCCGTGGGTCTTCTCGATGCGCTCGAGGAGCCCGGGGAAGCGGGCCTCGTCGCGGGCCTCGACCGCGGCCTCCCATTCGGCGAGAAGCGGGTCGGCGACGAAATCGTGCTCTTCCTTGAGGATCCGGTCGATGCCCCGGAGGGCCTGCCACTGGATGACCATGACGATGGCCAGGACGTAGAAGATGATGTTCGGGCCGGGCAGGAAGGCGGCCAGGCCCGAGACGGGGACGACGAGGGCCTCGGCGGCCAGGATGAGGATGTGGCGGGTCTTCTGGCGCTTCAGGAAGAAGCGGAACCTCGTCCGCACGGGCCATCCGTCGGAGTCGCCGGCGTGGAGGACGCGCAGGGGGCCCCGGCCGGGCCGGCCGCCGTGCTCGAAGGCCTGTTCCTGGAGGAGGGTCCGCGGGTTGAGGCCGGTGACCTTCCGTTTGGCCTTCTCCCAGATAGCGCGGGACTTCGAGAAGTTGGCCGGAATCGGGCCGAGCGGTTCGGCCGCGAAGAAGCGGGGACGGCGGCGGCAGTCGCGGACGAAAAAGAAATCCATGAGGCCTCATTCTAGCATACGGCTCCCGGAACCCCTGAGTTCAGCCCCGCTCGCACGCATGCCCCGGCCGCGGAGGGGCCTCGGGGATCCGCTCCGTTCGCTGCGGCCATTCTTCACGCCGGTCCGGAGCCGATGGGCGCCCCGGAGGATTCCCCTCGCCCCCTCTTTCCGCGGCCGGCTGTCACGGCCATGTCTGGATGAACCGATACAGCGGTGGTCAACGCTTTTTATGGAGAAGATAGAGGAAGAAGGGGGCGCCGACGGCGGCCGTGATGACGCCGATGGGCAGCTCGGCGGCCAGGAGATTGCGGGCGACGAGGTCGCAATAGAGAAGGAAGGTCCCGCCGGCCAGGGCGGAGGCGGCGAAGAGAGCGCGGTGGCCGGGGCCGATGAGGATCCGGACCCAGTGGGGGACGACGAGCCCGACGAAGCCGATGACGCCGCTCACGGCGACGGCCAGGGCCGCGAGCAGGGCCGATACGGCCAGGAAGGCCTTGCGGACGCGGCGCACGGGACAGCCGAGGGACTGGGCCGTCTCGTCGCCGAGGGCCAGGAGGTCCATGTCCCTGGCCAGCCAGAGCGAGGCGGCGAGACAGACGGCCACCCACGGGGCGATCGTCGCCGCCTGGCCCCAGTCGGCGAGCTGGAAGCTGCCGAGGAGCCAGAAGACGGCCTGGTCGTAGGAGTCCGAGCGCATGAACAGGAAGAACGAGGTCAGGGCCGAGGCCAGGGCCCCGGCGGCGATCCCGGTGAGGAGGATGGTCTCGACCTTGAAGCCGCCCCGGCGCAGGGACAAGGCGTAGACGAGCGAGACGATCCCGAGGCCGGAGAGGAAGGCCAGGAGGCCGGGGCCGGAGAAACCGAAGGCCGCGGCCTCGAAGCCGATGGCGGCCGCGACGACGGCCCCGAGCGAGGCGCCGGAAGACACCCCGACGACGAACGGATCGGCCATGGGATTGCGGAAGTAGCCCTGGAGGATGGCCCCCGAGAGGGCCAGGGCGGCCCCGACGAGGAAAGCCAGGACGGCCCGCGACAGGCGGAGATCGAGGAAGATCGCGGCCCCGGCCGCGTCGGGGTTCCTGACGAAGCGGAGGAGGTCGCCGGGCGTCGTACGGACCGGGCCGGCGAGAAGGGAGACCAGGAAGCCGGCGAGGCACAGCAGGAGGCAGGCCGCCCAGAAGGCCTTCCGCGCGGGCCCCCGGCTCACGGCGTCCCTCCGAAGCGCTCCGGATGGAGGAGCGCCGCCAGGCGGTCGAGCACGTCGGCGAGCCGCGGGCCGAAGCGGCTGGCCGCGTTCTCGTCGAGCTCGTAGACCCGTCCAGTGCGCACGGCGGACACGGCCCCGATGCCGGCCGTGCCGGAAAGCCAGGCCTTCCCGGTCGAGAAGTCGGCGGACGAGCGGGACAGGATGAAAATAACGTCCGGGTCGTCGCTGATGATGCGCTCGCGCTTGTAGAGCGCCCACTTCTTGGGCAGGCCCGAGGCGACGTTCGTCCCGCCGGCCCGGCCGATGAGGTCGTCGAGGTAGCTCTCGCCTCCGCAGGTCCACAGGCCCTGCCCGTAGAGGAGGACGAAGACCTTCGGCCGCGACCGGAGGCCGCTCAAGGCCGCGTCGACCGCCTCGAAACGGCGGCGCAGGCCGTCGGCGAGCTCCTCGGCCCGCTCCTCCGTCCGGGTGATCCGGCCGATCTTCACGATGAGCCGGGGCAGGTCCTCGAGCCCTTCGCCGATGTCGAGGACGAAGACGGGCAGGCCGAGCTTGCCGATACGCTCGACCAGCCGGAGGGGATTGCCGCGGAAGGCGATGACCAGGTCCGGGTCGAGGGAGCGGACGATCTCGACGCTGGGATCGACGAGGCCGCCGATCTTGCGCAGGGCGCGCGCCTCGGGCGGGTGGTCGCAGAACCTGGTCACGCCGGCGACGCGGTCGCCGAGCCCCAGGGCGAAGAGGATCTCCGTGACGTTGGGCGCCATGGACACGATCCGTTCGGGGACGCGGACGGGCCGCGGTAACGGCCGGCCCAGGTCGTCGATCATGGCCTGCGCCGATCGGTCGGCGACGGGAACGGAAGCCAGGGCGGGGGCCGCGGAGGGGACATGTACCTTTGGTACGTGTCCCCGACTGGGCGAGCCTGCTGCCCCCAATAAAAGGAGAACTGCGGCAAACGCTACGAACGGAGAAGGGGACGCGTACCGGAGGTAAACGTCCCCATAAGCGGACCCGCCTCCGGCCGTTCGCGAACGTCTCTCCCCGCCAAGCCTCATCCCGCCGTCCCCTTCGCGAGGGAGATCTCGGGCAGGCCCGTGCGGGCGTTGGCCCGGATGTCGACGTCGGCTCCGAAGATCTCGCGGATGTTCGCCGCCGTCACCGTCGCTTCCGGCGGGCCTTCGACCGCGACCGTTCCGTCCTTGAGGAAGACGAGCCGCCCGGCGTGGGCCGCGGCCAGGTTGACGTTGTGCTCGGCGACGAGGACGGCCTTGCCCCGCTCGCGCCGCAGCCGCTCGAGCAGGCCGTAGGCCTCGACCTGGTAGCCGATGTCGAGGTGGCTGCTCGGCTCGTCGAGCAGGAGCAGCGGCGTGTCCTGGGCCAGGGCCCGGGCGATGAAGACCCGCTGGCGCTCGCCGCCGCTCAGCCTGGACAGCCGCTTGGCCCGCAGGCCTTCGACGTCCGTCAGCCGCAGGGCCTCGGCCACGGCGGCCGCGTCGCCGGACGAGCCGCGCTCGAACCGGCCCTGCCGGGCGTAGCGCCCCATCGAAACGATCTCCTCGACGGTGTATTCGAAGACGGGCTCGGCCAGCTGGGGGACGTAGGCCATGCGGGCGGCGATCTGTCGCGGGCCCATGCGGGAGACGTCCTCGCCGCCGCAGAGGACCGCGCCGCGGACGTTCGCGAGGAGGTTCTGGACGGCCTTGATCAGCGTGCTCTTGCCCGAACCGTTCTGGCCGAGGACGGCCACGAACTCGCCCGGCCCGACCGAGAGCGAGACGCCGTGAAGGACGAACCCGTTCTCGTAGCCGGCCGAAAGGTCCCTGACCTCGAGTCTGCTCATGTTCCGCCGCTTGGCGCCCTCAGTATATCCGTTCATCTTGATTTATTCCACGCCGCCCATCTGGGAAAGGAGGATCCCCGCGCGAGAAGGCATCCCTGTCGGGTCAGGCGAGGATCATGCCGCGAGGCCGCGGAGCAAGGGGTCGAGGGGTATCATCAGAGAGAGCATAAAGCGGTGAAATAGCCGTCATCGGGACGGAGACCTAAGAACGGGCTCCGGACCGGGACGGCGTGAAGTTTCACCGCAGCGAACGCAGATGATCCCCGAGATCCCCTCCGCGGCCCGCCGAGATACACGCGGAGACCCGAAGCGGAGCAGGCTCTCTTCGGGGCCGCTCTCGTTCCTTGACTTCAGGGGGGAATGAATCTAAGATGAAAAGCCGTTCTTCCGAGGAAAAAGCGTCATGATCGAGACCTACGACTTCGCCGCGATCGAGGCCAAGTGGCAGCGCGCCTGGGAGGAGCAGCGGGCCTTCGCCGCCGTGGCCGACCCGTCCCGCCCGAAATTCTACCTCCTCGAGATGTACCCCTACCCGTCCGGCCGCATCCACATGGGCCACGTCCGGAACTATTCGATCGGCGACGTCATCGCCCGCCAGAAGATCATGGCCGGCTACAGCGTCCTCCATCCCATCGGCTGGGACGCCCTGGGCATGCCGGCCGAGAACGCGGCCATCAAGCACGGCACCCATCCCCGGACCTGGACCCTCGACAACGTGGGGCCCTCGGGGCTGGCCCACAGGCGTCGGGGCCAGCCGGCTCGTAACACCCTGGGCCCTGAGGTGCGGGATCGTGTCCTCAGCCAGCACGAGGATCGTTATGCCGACTTCAACGATACTCACTTCACGGAGATGTTGGCGCAACGAGAGGGCCTCAAGGTCAGCCGGGAGACGGTGCGGAGATGGCGCCGGCAGGCGGGGATCAAACCCAAGCGCCGCCGTCGGCCCCCTCAACATCGAAGCCGGCGACCCCGGCGCCCTCAGATGGGTCTCCTGATGCAGTGGGACGGCAGCCCCCACCGCTGGTTCGGTCCCGAGCGGCCGCCCTGCTCGCTCCTCCATGCCGCCGATGACGCGACGAGCATCGTCTTAGGCGCGCTGTTCAGGCCGACCGAGGATGCCATTGGCTATCTCAAGCTCCTCGACATGGTCCTGCGAACCTACGGCGCCCCGGCCGCCGTCTATCAGGACCGCCACAGCGCCCTGTTCCGCAACGATACCAAGTGGACCCTCGAGGAAGAGCTGGCAGGCATCCGCTTCCCCACCCACGTCGGCTGGGTCCTCAATAAGATCCATATCGCCTCGATCCCCGCCTGACCCGCCCCCCTCACAGGGATCCAGCCCTTGTGTTAGGATTAGTCTGGATCGAGGGAGGTGGATATGGCCAGGAAACGGTTTTCCCCGGAACAGATCATCACCATGCTCCGGGAGGCGGAGGTCCTTCTCGATCAATCGAACCCGGTCGCCGAGGTCTGCCGAAAGCTTGGGGTATCCGAGCAGACTTATTACCGCTGGCGTAAGGAGTACGGCGGGACGAGGGTCGATCAGGCGAAGCGGCTGAAGGAGCTCGAGCAGGAGAACCTCAGGCTGAAGAAGCTCGTGGCGGACTTATCCCTGGACAACGCCATCCTGAAAGAGGTTAACCGGGGAAACTTCTGAGCCCGGCCAAAAGAGGCCGGGCGATCGAACATGTGCGTGAGGTGATGGGCATCTCGGAGAGACGGGCGTGTCGGGCGATCGGACAGCCGCGGTCGACGCAGCGGCATAAGCGCAAGATCCCCGACGACGAGGAGCGGCTGGTCGCCCAGATCATCAAGCTGGCTACGCAATTTGGACGCTATGGCTATCGGCGGATCACAGCGCTGCTGAAGAACGACGGCTGGCAGGTGAACCACAAGCGGGTGGAGCGCATATGGCGGAAAGAGGGTCTGAAGGTGCCTCAGAAGCAACCGAAACGCGGGCGGCTGTGGCTCAACGACGGATCATGCATCCGTCTTCGTCCCGAGAGGAAGGACCATGTCTGGAGCTGCGACCTGGTGATGGAGAGGACGTCGGACGGACGGCCTCTTCGGATCCTGGCTATCATCGACGAATACACGAGGGAATGCCTGGCGCTCCATGTGGCCCGGAGGATCAGATCCGGCGACGTTCTGGACCAGCTTTATGAGCTGTTCATCAGCAGAGGGTTGCCGGAATGCATTCGCTCTGACAACGGCCCGGAATTCGCGGCCAAGGCGGTTCGCAAATGGCTGGACCGCCTCGATGTGACGACGCTGTTCATCGAGCCCGGGAGCCCCTGGGAGAACGGCTATATCGAATCGTTCAATGGCAAAATGAGGGATGAGCTTCTGAACGGGGAGATGCTGGATACGCTGGCTGAGGCGAAGGTGCTTGTAGAGGTTTGGCGAAAGACCTACAATCGCATCAGGCCGCACAGCTCGTTGGGATACAGGCCGCCGGCGCCGGAGGCGCATGTGGTCGGAAAGTTCACTCTAGGGCTGGTACCAGGCTAGGGGGCAGGTCACGCCTCGAGGAGGAGATCGGCATCCGTATCGAGGACACGGTCGCCGTCACGGAGAACGGCTGCGAGAACCTGTCCCTCGGCGCGCCGCGGACGGTCGCCGAGATCGAGGCCCTGATGAAGGAGGACGGGATCCTCCAGACCCTTCGAAAAAAGCCCCTTTTCTGAGGAGAAAACGGACATGAAAAGAACGCTCACGGTCATAGCCGTCGTCATTATCGCCTTCGTCACGGCCCTGCCGGGGCAGACGGTCGATTATTCGAAGAAGGCGCTCCAGTCCGAGCGCAGCCGGAGCTTCGACGCCCGGCACTATCTGGTCAAGATCGCGCTCGATCTCGAGCGCAAGTCGTTCTCGGGGACGGCCACGGTCACGGCATCCTCATTCGTGGAGGGTCTCGAGGCCTGCGTCCTCGACGCCGAGGAGTTCGCCGTGTCCTCGGTCGTCGACGAATACGGGGCGCCCCTGAGGTTCGAGCAGTCGGACAAGGAGCTCAAGGTCTTCCTCGCCCGGCCGGCCAAGTTCGGCGAGATCGTGACCTTCACCTGCGCGTACAGCGGCCGGGAGCCCGGTCAGGGGCTCAAGTTCGTGGATGAGACGCCGGACACCCCGCGCCTGGTCTGGTCCGATTCCTGGCCCGACAACGTCCACCACTGGTTCCCCTGCTTCGACTATCCGAACGACAAGGCCACCAGCGAGATCGTGGCCACCGTCAAGGCCGGCCTCAAGGTCGCGTCCAACGGCCGGCTCGTCGGCGTCACCGAGGACGCCGCGGCGGGAACGGTCACCTACCACTGGTCCCAGGAACTCCCCCACTCGACCTACCTCATCTTCCTGGCCGCCGCGCCCTACGTCGTCGTCCGGGATTCCTACGGGACCCTGCCGGTGAACTACTGGGTCTATCCGGGGGACGAAGCCAAGGCCCGCCCGACCTACGGGAAGACCCCCGGGATGATCGCCTTCTTCAACGACATCTTCGGATACGATTATCCCTGGCAAAAGTACGACCAGATCTCGGTCCCGCTGGGCGGCGGCGCCGAGAGCACTTCGGCGACGGCCATGACCTCGCGGATCATGGTCTCGGAGGCGGACGAGCCGGATTTCTCCGCCATCGGGATCGTCTCCCACGAGCTGGCCCACCAATGGTGGGGCGACCTCATCACCCTCCGCAGCTGGGGCCATGCCTGGATGAACGAGAGCTTCGGAACGTACTCGGACTACCTGTATTTCCGCCACGACAGAGGCGACGACGAGGGGGCGGTCAATCTCCAGAACAAGCTCGCCGCCTATCTCCGGGAGGCGAAAACCCGCTACATCCGCCCGATCGTGTCCGACCGCTACGACAAGCCGGAGGACATGTTCGACTCGCACTCTTATCCCAAGGGCGCCCTCGTCCTCCACATGCTCAGGGCCATCCTCGGCGACGGGATCTTCTTCAAGACCCTCAGCCAGTTCCTCCACCGCTACGCCTTCGACGCGGTCGACACCGCCGATTTCATCCGCTCGGTCAAGACGGTCACCGGCCAGAACCTCGACTGGTTCTTCGACCAGTGGCTGTTCAAGCCCGGCCATCCGGTGTTCGATCTCCGGAGCGAGTGGGACGCGGCCAAGAAGGCCGTCCGCCTCAGGGTCGTCCAGGTCCAGGACTTCGCCAAGGGCGTGCCCGTCTTCCGCGTCCCGGTCGGCGTCAAGATCGTCACGGCCGGAGACGCGGTGACCCACCGCGTCTGGATCCGGGACAAGGAGGAGACCTTCGAATTCCCGGCCGAGACCAAGCCTCTGCTCGTCAGGTTCGACGCGGCGAACGAGCTGATCAAGGAGGCGACGTTCCCCAAGGAGACGGCCGAGCTTCTCTACCAGCTCGAGAACGACGACGTCATCGGCCGGATGTCTGCCGCCGGGGAGCTGGCCGTCGCGGCGGACCGGCCCGCCGTCCTCACCGAACTCACCCGGTGCGCCCGGAGCGATCCCTTCTGGGCGGTCCGCCGGGCCGCCGTCGAGGCTCTGGCCCGCGCCCCGCGGCCCGCCGCCGAGGGCGTGCTCAAGCAGGCCTGCCGGGACTCCCATTCCTCGGTTCGGACCGCGGCCGTCCAGGCTCTTGGCGCCTTCAAGGACAAGCGCCTCAGCGCTTGGTATCAGGACCTCTTCCGGAAAGACGGGAGCGTCCGCGTCCGGGCCGAGGCCCTCCGCGCCCTGGGCCTGACCGGCGACGCGTCGCTCGTCCCGTTCCTCCGCGGATCCGCCTCTGTCCCGTCCCATCAGAACATGATCCGGCGCGCGGCCGAGGAGGCCTTGAAGCGGCTCGAGAAGTAGGGCTGCGGCGTTGGGCGTCGATGATGAGACAACGATACTTGCGAGAAAGCCCAGGAGTAAAGGAGGGAGCACGATGAATGACCGGCTGAGCGCCTTAGGGATCTGGATCCTCATGACATTGTTGCTCCCCCTTCACAGGGCCTACGGGCAGCCCAAGCCCGAGGTCGTGAAGTTCGAGCCGTTCACCTGGAGATCGGAGCCGCCTGCCGATTGTCCCTTCGAGCGGTCCGTGGACCTGACCGGGATCCGTTTCCTCGGCCTCAAGAGCGGCTTCCGCTACGGGGACACCTGGTACCCGTCCTGGGCCGCGGACGACAAGCTGTATTCGCCATGGACAGACGGCTCGTGCTGGCGGCTGGACGGCTCCAGGGAAGGCTGCAGTTCCGGGGAGAGCAGCGGCAATGCCGCCCGCACCGGACAGGCCGTTATCGAAGGGAGCGACCCTTTGGACCTCAAGGTCTACAGCCTCGGCCTCCACGTCTCCCCGGCGGCCCCCTATCATGGCCGCTATCCCTGCGGCAGCCTGGTCCACAAAGGGGTTTGGTATTACGGGACCTACTGCCTGGACCCGGCAGGCAGCGCGCCCTATGGGCCGATCACGGTGAACTGGCCGTGGCTGGGGCCGTTCGTCGGCTTCCGCGTTTCAGCGGACCTCGGCCGGTCCTGGAAGGAGACCCCGCATACCCCCGACAGGCCGCTGTTCGGCGAGACCGGCATCAACGGCTACCCGGTCAAGATCGGCTCGCCCCACTTCGTCGATTTCGGGAAGGACATGCAGCACTCCCCGGACGGCAAGGCCTACCTCGTCGCCCACGGGGCCGACATCTCGGACCCGAAGTGGCGTTTCTGGAACGCCAGCTGGATCACCGGCGACCAGGTCTACCTGATCCGTGTGACGCCGTCGCCCGAGTCCATCAACGACGCCTCGAAGTACGAGTTCTACGCCGGCCGCGACGCCCAGGGGAAGCCCGTATGGACGGCCGATTTTTCGAAGATCAAGCCGCTCCTCGAGTGGAACAACGCCATGGGCTGCGTCACCGTGACCTACAACGCGCCGCTCAAGAAGTACCTGATGTTCGTCACCGACGGCGGGAACACCTGCGCCCGCATGAACACCTACCTCCTCGAGGCGGACGCCCTCACCGGGCCCTGGCGGCTCGTGTCCTACATGAAGGATTTCGGAGAGCAGGCCTATTTCGTCAACGTCCCCTCCAAGTTCATCAGCGCGGACGGCCGGACGATGTGGCTGCTCTACTCGGCCAACTTCGCCGACGACTGGAACGGCGAGAAGCTCGCCATCCATCCGCCGGGCGGACACTACGGCCTGGTGCTCCAGAAGATCGAGCTCCTCGGGCCGCGTTGACGGCCAGGGCGAAGAAAACGCCCACGGCCCCTCAAGCGCGTCAAGCCGCCGGCCGCGACAAAGAAACATCAACGCGCCGATTCAAGCGCGGGAGCCGGGGCGCCGGTCGACCGTCCCCCGGCGCGCGGCGGGGCGGCGGCGCGCCGGATGGTCACCGGCCCGAACAATCCGGCCGGGACGAGGTCCCGCACCTTGAGCACCATGTTGGTGCGCGCGTACTGTTTTTGCCCCGGATCCAAGAGGTCCCCCATGAGGCGGTTGTTCCAGAGGTTGGTGACCTTGACCTCGAGGACGTTCCGGCCGGGCCTCAACAAGCCGGAAACATCCGCTTGAAAAGGCTCTTTCCAAAGGATGCCCAGGCTCCGGCCGTTGAGAGTCGCCTCCGCGACTTCCCGGAGCGTTCCGAGGTCGAGGAGCCAGCCTCGCCCCTCCCGGAGCAGCGGCTCGCCGAGCTCGAATTCCGCCGCATAGCTCGCCGTCCCGGAAAAATGCCTGATTCCCGGATCCTCCGATTCGGTCCAGCCGATCAGGCCCTTCCAGAGGACGGATCCCGGAGCGCCCCAGCCCAGCGGAAAGCGGACCGTCCAGGGGCCCAGCACGGCGACGGCCGGCCCGTCTTCGGCTTTCAAGGGTTCCGGGGACAGAAAAGCCGCCGGCGTCGGCGTCCGGCGAAAGACGACGAAAACAGAGCCGTAAGCCGGGAGCTCCAATGTCAGCCGGCAGCCGCCCTCGACCCGGGCGAACGAACGGCAAGGGACGATCCTGCCCGTGTCGGGATACCAGAGCTCGGGCGTCCTGTCCGCCCCCACACGGAAGACCGCGTCGAAGGCTTCCGCGGCTTTGGCGCTGTTGGACACGAAGTAGAGGTCGTCGCGGCCGGCGGATCGATGGATGAAATCGATATGCTGATCGGCGTTGGGGACGCCGAGCGCCCGGAAGTCGGGCCCCAGCCCCCGATCGCGCAGGATATCGTCGAGAGGGATGCCCCAGACGATGCGGCCCTTGCCGTAAGCCCGCTCCTTGACCGCGGCGCCGTCGCAGGCGCCCCAGATCCCGTCGGCCAAGGCCCGCACCTCGCCGTCGCACGCGGGGAAGCCGGCCAAGCCGGGGGCCCGGACGGGCTTGCGGCCGACGACCGTCGCCCCGGCCTCGGCCAGCTCTCCGAGCTTCCTCAGGACCTCGAGAGGCATGTCGTCGCGGTCCGGCAGGACGAGCATTGCGTAGCTCAGCCCGTCGGGAAGGACGATCCTGCCGCCCGAGACCCGCATCCTCTCCAGGATCACTTCGGAATTGACGTAGTCGTAATCGTATCCCCGGTCGAGCGAGGAGGTCTGGATCGGCCTGGGTTGGCCGCAGTGCAGGCAGGCCGTGTCGGGGTAGATGGGCTCGATGTCGGGATCGATCCGCCGGGCGGGGACGAGGTTCGGCGCCTGGTCCCCGTAATAGAAGGCGACGTCGGCCACGAAAAGGCCCTGCTGGAGAAGATGATCGCAGCGGGCCATGTATTCGATCAGAGGTCCGGCCTGGTCCCACCAAGTTGTGTTCACGTTGAAGTGCTCGCCGGCGTGATAGACGAAGCCCGGCCGGCCCGCGGCCGGCGGATTGTGGGTGAAGGTGTGGAAGGTGGGATGGTTCAGGCCGGCGCACAAGGCGATATCGAACCGCCGTTTGTATTCCGCGGGCCCCTCCTGCCAATTCCGCCAGCCGGTCAGGGTCTCGGCGTCGACGATCCGTCGGCCGTAGATGTGCGCGGCGCTGGCGGCCTCCTTGACC
This sequence comes from Candidatus Aminicenantota bacterium, assembly GCA_041320535.1. Taxonomy (GTDB): domain Bacteria; phylum Acidobacteriota; class Aminicenantia; order Aminicenantales; family Saccharicenantaceae; genus RBG-16-66-30. The sequence continues at coordinate 95,666 of JBGLNH010000001.1, forward strand.
ACCCAGAACCGCTGGTGGTTCCAGAACTCCCCCATCGGGATATCGGCCGAGCCCAGCGCTTTCAGGGCGTCCACGCGGGCGTACCCGCCATGTCCCGCTTCGGCCAGGAGGCGCACGCCGTATTTGTGCAGCAGGTCCCTGACCGTGCGGAAATGGTTCTCGATGATCAGGTCGCTGACGGTCTTCCGGTAATCGTAGAGGAAGCGCCCGGCGATCCCGGGGTCCAGGGCCGCGGGATCGAACAGGGCGGGGAGATAAGGGACCGGGTCGTAGCCGTGCCGCGCGCGGAACTCGTCGATAAAGCCGTCCGTCCAATCGACCGCCTCGCGGACCTCGTAGCTGTCGAGCATGAAGGTCTTCAGCGCGTCGAGGCTTTTCCGCCCGCTCAGGATCCGGTCGAGGATATGCGTCATGTCGACCGTGGCGGCCTCCCGGCTCAGGTGGTCGATGATCAGGCCGTCGGAGTTCGGGCTCGGGCATTCGAGGGTCTGCCCCGTGTTGCTGGCGACGAAGCGCATGATCCGCGAAATCCCCTCCGGGGCTTCCCATAAATCCAAGCGGCCTCGGGGGTCCATGTACAGCGAGATATCGATGGCGAGGCCGCCCTCCGGAAGAACAGCCAGCACCGCGACGTCCCGCCAATGGTCGGTCACGCCGTCCGGGAGCGGGACCGTCGTCCGGACGCGGCCCGGGCCTTGGACCTCGATCTCGCGGCAGAGCAGTTGCCGGCTGGCGTTCTCGGGCTTGATCCATGCTCCCCCCGCGTTCCAGCTGCTCGAGGCGAACAGGCCGAGCTCGAGGCCGAGGCGGCCGGCCTGATCGATGGCGTGCGAAATGGAGGCCACGGATTCCGGGCCGAGGAAGGCGGGCCCGGCCGGAATGATCTTGTTCGGGTCACGCAGGCTGCCGACATCCCAAATGATGGCCCCTCCGAACCCTTTGGCCTTCAACTCCTCGAGCTCGCGGGTCAGCTGGTCCCGGTCGACGAAGCCGTTGAGCCAGGCCCAGAGGACGCTCGGCCGGGCCGCGAGGGGGGGATCAAAGAAGTCTTTCTCCGAGAGCGCGGCCCGGTCCGATGCCGGCCGGGACCCGGTCGGGGCCCCCGGCCCGCAAGCCCCAAGGGCCAGAAGGACCGCGGCGCCGAGCGCCAGGTTGGATGTCCGAGCTTTCGTCATGCTCCTCCTCCCTCTCTCTCGGCCTCGGGCGGCCCGACGCGCAGCGGGACCTCGGCGAAGGCGGGCTTCGGCGTCACGAGGCGAAGCTCGGCCCGGGCCCCGTCCGCGCCGTCGCCGAACATCATGACCCGGAATTCCACGGTCTTGCCCTGCCACGACCGGTCGATCGGGAGACGGAAGGTCATGCCGGCGAGCTTGGGCGCCCCCGAGTTCCACTCGTAGTTGTGATAGGGATAGCTCGGGGCGCGGTGGCCCGGGACGACGGGGCGGCCGTCGACGAGGGCCACGACATAGACGCCGTCGACCGGATCGAACTTGGCCGGGCCGGCCGTGACCGCGACGGCGTACTCGCGGCCGGGCGCGTCGTCGGCCGGGACGTGGGCCGCGGTCAGGACGCGGCGGGGCGCGGGCGTCTCGCCCAGAAAATTCGTGGCCCGCCAACCGCTCCGGTCCAGGGGCCGCCCCGCTCCGTCATAACCGAAGATCTCCGAGACCCCGAAATTCCGGCCCCGGATCCGGACATAGCGGCACGGACCGCCCGCCAGCGGGACGGAGACCGTGACGGCCCTCTTGTCGCCCGCGTCGACATCGAAGATCCTGACCGTCTTGCCCCGCTGCCTGAGCGAGCCCGCGGCCGGGATGCGCTCGGCCGCGGCCAGGCTCAGTCCGTCCGTCCGCGCCCAGGTCCTCAGATCGGAGGACGTCTCGACGGCCTCGAGAAAGGCCGCGTCCGTCCGGCGGACGACGCGCAGATCGAGGGTCGCCAGGTCGGCCGGCCGGCCGAGGTCGATGCGCCAGAGGGACGTTTCGCTGCGATAAGCTGCCGGGCTGCCCGTGAACGGGCTGCGGCGCGGGAAACCGTCGCTCCAGCGTGTCCCGGGGTCGCCGTCGAACGCGTTGCGGAAGGTCCCTTCCGCGGCCGCGACCTTGTCCCACATGTACGCCCGGCAGGCCTCGATCTCGGCCAAGCGCGACGGCTCTCGCTTCAAACGGACCATCTCCCGGACCTCGAGCGCGTCGTCGTCGATGCCGAACTTGGCCAGCTCAGCCAACCGCTGCCCCTCGGGTACGGCGGCTGGATCGTCCCGGAGATCGGCCAGCCGGGCGAAGGACGGCCCGGCCGCGGCCGGGCCGGGGAACGAGACCGGCCAGGGCTTGGCCCCGGTCGGAACGGGCCGGCCGGCGCGCGTCCGCACGCTGCGGCCTCCGAAATTGAGGAACGTGACATCGGCTTTCCGTCCCGGCGTTCCCAGGAGCTTGAGGTCGAAGCTCCGCGCGTCGGGCCCGGGCACGATCTCGTAGGGGACGCCGGCGACGAGCGGTTCCGTCGGGGCGACCGTGTCGATCTGGATGAGCCGGAGGCTCCAGGGGTCCAGCTCGACCGCGAGCGTTCCGCCGACAACGGCCCCGTCGCCCGCTCTCTTCATCAGTATTTCCCAGGGATGACGCTGCCGGACGGTCAGGGGCGTGCCGGGCGCGGCCGCGAGGCCGATCGAGGCGTCGAGGGGGATCGACTTCAGCGCCGGCTCCCAGGTCATGTTGCGCACGAGCACCAGCGACGACGCGCCGTCGGCGTGGGCGATGTCCCCTCCCGGCAGCGGGACCGAGTTCTTGAGCAGGGGTTCGAGCCGCTTGTGGAGCTGGATCAGCCGGGCCAGCCGCGGATAGTCCTCGTCGCCGAGGAAGAAGAACGTCCCGTACATCTCGGGCGAGAGCACCGAGGCGCGGCCGAAGGCCTGCGCCACCAGGTCGTCCTCCCACTTCTCGAGGCAGCTGTTGAAGCAGATGCCGTGGTCCTCGAACTGCCGGAAAGGCGTCCCATAGAACTCCGAGGAGAGCTCGCGGCCGATGGAGCAGTCGCGGTTGTAAAGGCTCGCCGTCTCGTTGCTGATGTGGACGTCGATGTAGGTCTCTTCGCCGCGCCATAGCAGGCAATCCGTGATCGTCAGCATGTACGGCGAGTCGTTGATGCGGTGATTGATGGCCACGAACCCCGGGTCGAGGCGCCTCGCCTCGGCCAGGGCGTCGGCCAGGCTCTGATATTTCTTCTCCAGGATGTACTTATCCGGGTGGGCGAGCTCCGAGACGACGGTGTCCATCTTGAACAGCCCGACGTTGAAGTCCCGGACCCAGGACAGCAGCTGCTCCCGGCGGGCGGCCATCTCTTCGGGTCTCTCGCCGAAGCCGTCCGGGCCGAGCCAGAGCCCGAGGCGCATGCCGAGCGCCTTCGACCCCTCGGCCAGGGGCTTCAGGCCGGCCGGGAACCGCGACAGGAAGTTGGCCTTGAATTGGGGATAATACGTTCCCTGCGACTCGACGAGGCCCGCGTCGGAATTGTAGATGTCGAACTGCAGGCCGTAGAGCTCCTTGAGCCGCCGCAGGGCCGCGAAGTTGGCCAGCACTTCGGACTCGCGCGGGCCCGAATTGTCGTGACAGAGCCAATCGAAATAGAACGTGACGAAGTCCACGCGGTTGGCCCGGATCTCCTGGATATACCGGCCAAAGGCCTCCTCGGCCCGCCCCGCCGCGGAGACGCCGAAGCCGCTGGTCTTGCTCGTCCAGGTCCCGCCGGGAGGCACCTCCGCCGCGGGGAAATGGCCCAGCGCGAGCCGCCCGTCGCGCACGGCCGCTTCCGCGATCGGCCACTCCAGGCCCCAGAAGAGCTGCCCGTCCAAGAAGACCGGGTTCTCCGCCTTTTCGGGCAGGGGAACGTTCTCGATCCGAAAGGCGTCGACGGTGGCGTCCCGGACGACGATAGGGACGGTCCGGCCGTTGATCACCCGGAGGAGCTTACGGACATACCAGCTTCGGGGCGCCAAGCGGTGCTCCGCTTCGACGGCCAGCCCCGCGAGATCCCCTCGCCCCTCGAAGCGGACCCTCAGGAGGTCGGGCGAGGGCCTCACGACCGAAGCAGGGGCGAACTCGCTCGGATCGGCGTGAAACGTCCGGCCCCCGATCTCGAGGAGGAGCTCGAAAGGGGCGGCGACGATGTCGTAGGACTTGCCGGTCAACTTGTTCGTAAGGCGAAGGCCGTCCGATCCGTCCGTCTGAAGAGAGAGGATCTCGTTCTGCAGCGGAGACATCCCGTCGGTCCGCGCGGCGGGCCGGGCGGATGGGGCCCGGCCGTTAAGTGTCCCGGCGAAAAGGACGGCCATGACCAGGACCAGCGCGCGGACGCTCATGGAACCTCCCTCGTTCAAGCTCGCGATCGGGAAAGCATCTCCATTAATTTCTTGCCTTAATTAAGATACGATTTTAGAATAGAATCCAGAGAAATACCATGCCTCTCGTGGTCGGGATCGGCGAACTCCTCTGGGACCTGCTCCCGGACGGCCGGCAGATGGGCGGAGCCCCGGCCAACTTCGCCTTCCATGCCCAGGCGCTGGGCGCGTCAAGCGCGATCGTCAGCGCCGTCGGCGACGACCGGTCCGGACGGGAGATCCTCGAAGAGCTCGGCCGCCGCGGGCTCGAGCGGGATGGCATCGCGGTCGTGAGCGGCGCGCCGACGGGGACGGTCACGGTCGTATTGGACGCCGGCGGCATTCCGCGCTACACGATCCACGAGGGGGTCGCTTGGGACGCCATCCCCTGGTCGGCCGGCCTCGCGAAGCTCGCGGCGCGCGCCGACGCCGTCTGCTTCGGCTCGCTGGCCCAGCGGTCGCCGGCGAGCCGGGCCACGATCGGCGCCTTCCTGGACGCGACCCGGCCGGACTGTCCGCGCGTCCTCGACCTCAACTTGAGACAATCCTATTTCGACCGGGACCTCGTCCTAAGCCTGCTCGGCCGCGCGACCGTGCTGAAGCTGAACGATGAGGAGCTCGGGACCGTCTCGCGGATGCTGGCCCTTCCGGGATCGGAATCCCAGGCCCTCGCCGGCCTGCTCGAGGCCTATCCACTCTCCCTGATCGCCCTGACGAAAGGCCCGTCGGGAAGCCGTCTTTTCGGGCCCGGCGTCGATATCATCCATCCCGGCCAGCCCGTCGAGACGGCGGACACGGTCGGGGCGGGAGACGCCTTCACGGCGGCCCTGGTCACAGGGATGTTGAGACACAAGAGCTGGCCTGAGATCGGCGAGCGGGCCAACCGCATCGCCGGATACGTCTGTTCACGGAAAGGGGCCTGGCCGGACCTGCCGGCCGAGCTGGCCGCTTGGGCCTGACCATGAGCGGCTCACGGAGGACCGACATGTCCCGATCAGCCCGCCTGATCCGGTTGATCTTGCTCGCGGCGATCGCACTGCAGAGCGGCGACTGGCCGTACCGCGCGTTGGCGTCGGCCGATCCCCGAACGCAGGCCTCGCTTGAGAGGCGCGAAGGGACGGCCAGGGCCGAAGACCGGCTTTCGCCCTCCGCCTTCGCCGATCCGCCGGTCGAAGCCCGGCCCGGGTGCTTTTGGGCTTGGCTCAACGGATCGATCTCCAAGGAGCAGATCACCCGCGACCTGGAGGCGATGGCCCGGGGCGGCCTGCGCGGCGGCGAGATCTGGGACGTGGCGGCGGCCGCCGATCCCGACGGACGAGTGCCCGCCGGCCCGGCGTTCCTCGGCCCGGAATCCGCGCGTCTGATCGCTCATGCGATCCGTGAGGCGGACCGGCTCGGGTTGAGCATCGGCCTGGTGGCTTCGAGCGGCTGGAACGCGGGCGGGAGCTGGATCCCGCCGGAACACGCCGGCAAAGGCCTCTATCAGTCCGCGACCGCCGTCACCGGCCCTAAGCGCTTTCATGAGGGATTGCCCCTGCCCGAATTGCCGGAGCTTTGTCCGCGCGACGAGCACGGACGGCCCTTCTATCTGCGAGAAGTGGCGGTATTGGCCGTGCCCGGGGCCGCGTCGAAGACGATCGCCGACATGGGCCGTGTCGTCGACCTTACGGACAAGGTCGAGGCCGACGGCCGGTTGCGCTGGGACGTCCCCGCGGGAGATTGGACCATCCTCCGTTTCGTCTGCGCGAACCACGGGCAACGGCTGATCGTGCCCAGTCCGAATTCGGGCGGCCCGATGATCGATTTCTTCGATCCCCGGGCCACCGAATTCCATCTCCGTCATATCGTCACCGCCATCCTGAACGAGCTCGGGCGGAGCTCGTTCGAGGGGACGAGCTTCCGGACGATGGAGTTCGACAGCATGGAGCTCGACGGGTTCACGCCCTGGACCGAATCCATGGCCGACGAGTTCCGGCGCAGGACGGGATACCCGGTGGTCCGGTTCCTGCCGCTGCTCGCCGGCTGGACGCTCGCCGATCAAGGGACCCAGGAACGGTTCCTCTACGATTGGCGGAAGACGGTGAGCGACCGGCTGATCGAATCGCATTACCTGACCGGCAGGAAGTTCCTGAACGCCTACGGAGTGGAGCTCATCGCCGAGGCCGGCGGGCCGGGGCCTCCGATCTGGGATTCCAATCCGGTGGACGGGATCACGGCGCTCGGGGCCGTCGACGTCCCGCGCGGGGAGTTCTGGATCCGGCACCGCGGGATCTTCTTGGTCAAGGAGATCGCCTCGGCCGCGCACGTCTACGACAAGCGTCTGGTCGACGCGGAGTCCTTCACCACCTGGCGCCGCTGGGTCGACGGGCCCCTGGCCCACAAGGAGATCGCCGATCGGGCGCTGTGCGAGGGATTGAACAGCTTCTCCTTGCACACGTTCGCGAGCTCGCCGCCCGAGGCGGGGCTGCCGGGATGGGCCTACCACGCCGGCACGGACATCAACCCGGCGGCGACCTGGTGGCCGTTGGCCCGCGGCCTGATGGACTACCTGGCTCGGTGCTCGCACCTGCTCCGCCAAGGCTGGTTCGTGGCCGATCTGTGCTATTTCTACGGCGATCAGGCGCCGAACTTCTATCCGCCGCTGTGCGATGTGCCGCAGAAACCCTTATTGGCGGGTCTCGATCCTTCGAACGACTATGACGTCTGTTCGTCCGATGTGATCCTCCGGCGGATGAAGGTGGAGGAGGGGAGGATCGTGCTGCCGGACGGAATGAGCTACGCGGCCCTCGCGCTGCCGGAGCAGGACCATATCCCCCTGGAGGTCTTGAGGAGGATCCGAGCGCTGGTCGCCGAAGGGGCCACGGTCGTCGGCCACCATAGGCCGATCCGCTCCCCGGGCCTCAATGGCCAGGAAGAGCGGGACCGGGAGATCAAGCGATTGGCCGATGAGCTCTGGGGCGGAGGCGAGGCGCCGGACCGACCGGGCCGCTCACAGGTCCAGGTCAGGTCCATCGGCCGGGGGCGGTTCGTCATCGCCCAGGACAGAAGCGCGGCGCTCAGGGAAGTCGGCGTCGATCCGGACCTCGAGATCGCCGGGAGGCCCGAAGGGGACCTGGGCCCGCTGGACTTCGTCCATCGGAGGACCGGAGACGCGGAATTCTATTTCATCCGCAATACCACGAAGGAGCCGCAGGGTCTGACCTGCCGGTTCCGGGTCGCCGCGGAGGCCCGGGGGCTGGCTCCCGAATTCTGGTGGCCTGATTCCGGGCGACGGAGCGCTGGCCGGGGCTGGACGACGGTCGCGAGGGGCCGGACCGAGCTTCGCGTGGAGCTAGGGCCCCTGGGATCGGTCTTCGTCGTGTTCCGGAAGGCCGCGCCATCCGAGCGCCCGCCGCTGGATCCGCTGTCCCGCGACACGTTCCCGTCGTCGGGCGATCCCGCGGCCCTGACCGTCGACGGGCCCTGGCAGGTCGAGTTCCCCGAAGGCTGGGGAGCGCCTCGAACGACGGCGTTCGGGCGACTTCAGAGCTGGACCGATTCGGCCGAGGCCGGGATCCGGTCCTTCTCGGGGATCGCGACCTATCGAAAGACGTTCGAAGTGCCGGCCGCGCTGGCCTCGAGGCGCCGATTGTTCCTCCAGCTGGGCGACCTGGCCGAGATCGCCGAGGTGACGCTCAACGGAAAGCGCCTGGGGGTCGTTTGGCTGCCGCCCTTCCGGATCGAGATCTCCGACGCCGTTCGGGCCGGACGGAATCGGCTGGAGATCCGGGTCGCCAATCTCTGGGCCAACCGGCTGAATGCCGATTCGTTGAGGCCCGAATCGGATCGTTTCACCCGAAGCAACCTCGACCGGATCCAGACGGACCCGACATCGGACAGCTCCTACGGCCGGGTCCCGCGGGGGAAGACACGTCCCGTTTATACGAAGATCCCGCCGTTGATGAGATCGGGCCTGTTCGGGCCGGTCCAGATCATCACGCCCCGGGACGCTTCGATCCAGCCTTGAGGTCCCATGGCGAAACGGGCTGTCCCCATGGATCCGAACCCGACAGGCTCCCGGACGCCGGTCTCGCCCGGGCTCACGCGGCGGGAGTTCCTAAGCGCCACCGCCGCCGGGCTCGGGGCCCTGGCGATCGGCCCCGGGTGCGCGACGAGAACAGGGCCGGCGGCCCGCCCGAATTTCCTTTTCATCCTGACCGACGATCAACGTTTCGACACGCTGGGCTGCGCCGGCAACAGGATCATCCGGACGCCGAACGTCGACCGGCTGGCCGGCGAGGGCATCCGGTTCGATCGCGCCTTCGTGACGACTCCGATCTGCGCCGCCAGCCGGGCCAGCATCCTGACCGGAACGTATGAACGGACCCACACCTACACCTTCACCCAGCCTCCTCTGGCCCCCGCCTTCACGGACGTCAGCTTCCCGGTCCGCCTCCGCCGGGCCGGGTACCGGACGGGATTCGTCGGCAAGTTCGGCCTGGCCGTGGAAAAGGGCGTTCCCGCCGAGATGTTCGACTTCACCTATTTCGACGGCCTCCCCCACGTCCAGACGGTCGACGGGGTCGAACGCCACATGACCGAGGTCGAAGGCGACAAGGCCGTCGATTTCCTCCGCGGCGTCGAGCCCGGGCGGCCCTTTTGCCTGTTCTGGTGCCCCTGGGCGCCCCACGCCGACGACGGCGATCCCAGGCAATATTTCTGGCCTGCGGCCGTGGACGCCCTCTACCGTGACGTCGCGATCCCCGTCCCCGAGATGGCGGCGCCGGAGTACTACGAGGCCCAGCCCGCCTTCCTGAAGAACACGATGAACCGGACGCGCTGGGGCTGGCGGTTCGACGCCCCGACAAAGTACCAGGAGATGGTCAAGGGCTATTATCGGATGATCAGCGGAGTCGACATGGTCGCGGGACGCATCCGGGACGAGCTGGCCCGCCTCGGCCTCGACGGGAGCACGGTCATCGTCTACACCTCGGACAACGGCTATTTCCTGGGCGAGCGGGGCTACGCCGACAAATGGCTGATGTACGAGCCGTCGATCCGGGTCCCGCTCGTCGTGTTCGATCCGCGGGCGCCCCGCGAAAGCCGCGGACTGGTCAAGCGGGACCTGGTCCTGAACATCGACCTCGGACCGACCCTCATGGACCTGGCCGGGGTCCCCATCCCCTCTCAGGCCCAGGGCCGCAGCCTGAAACCCCTTCTCGGAAGGAGAACGCCGGCCTGGCGCTCGGAGATCTTCTGCGAGGAGCTCTGGGACCACCCGGAGATCCCGCGGAGCGAATGCGTCCGGACCGAGCGCTGGAAATTCATCCAATACCCCGGGCATCCGGAGTACGTGGAGCTGTTCGATCTGGCGGCCGATCCGGACGAGAAAAGGAACCTGGCCGGCGATCCCGGCCACGCCCGCGTGCTGGCCGAGCTGCGGGAGCGCTGCGGCCGGACGATCCAGAGACTCCTCGACGACCAGGTGAAATTCCAATGACGAAAGAACCCGTCGGACGTCTGCTCCTGCTCGCTGCGGTCGTGCTCGCGGCGGGTGGAGTTTTCTCCTGCGGCCCGGCCGGTCCGCGGGTCACGGAGGCCGGCGGCCGGATCGCGCCGGCGGATCTGAGATGCGAATACCGCCGGGAGCCTCTCGGCATCGACGCCCCTCAGCCGCGTTTGAGCTGGGCGCTCGCGTCCGAAGCGCGAGCCGTTACCCAGGGCGCCTACCGGATCCTCGTCGCCGGCTCGCCCCGGCTGCTGGACACGGACCGGGGCGACCTCTGGGACTCGGGGAAGGTCCGCTCCGCCGATAGCCTGGGCATCGCCTACGCCGGGCCCGCCCTTCGCAGCGGGCAGCGCTGCTTCTGGAAGGTCCGGGTCTGGGACGGCCAGGGCCGGCCTTCGGCCTGGAGCCCGACGGCGTCCTGGGAAATGGCCCTCCTCGGGGATAGGCCGTGGCAAGGGAGGTGGATCGGCGACGGAAGGCCCGTCCCCGAAGCCGACGAGGATCTCTACCGGGACGACCCGGCCCCGCTCGTCCGAAAGGAGTTCGTCGCGCCGGAGCGGATCGCCCGGGCGCGCCTCTATGTCACCGGGCTCGGCTACTACGAAGCGTCGATCAACGGCCGGCGCGTGGGCGACCAGGTCCTGGACCCGGGCTGGACGAACTACGAGAAGCGGGTCTTCTATAGCGTCTATGACGTGACCGGGCTCGTCCGGGCGGGCCTCAACTGCGTCGGGGTCATGCTGGGCAACGGCTGGTGGAACCCCCTCCCCCTGCGGATGTGGGGGAGGCGGAACCTGCGCGAGGACCTGCCGGTCGGACGGCCCTGTCTCATCGCCCAGCTGGAGATCGAAGGCCAGGACGGCTCGGTGATGACCGTCGCGACCGGCCCGGACTGGCAGGTCCGCGGCGGCCCGGTCCTGCGGAACAACGTCTATCTGGGCGAGGTCTATGACGCCCGACGGGAGGTCCCGGGCTGGGATTCGCCGGGCGCGAGCGAGGCCGGGTGGTCGCCGGCCGTTCTCTGCCCCGGCCCGGCCGGCGCCCTCCAGGCCCAGCCCCAGCCGCCCATCCGGATCACGGCCCGGCTCCGTCCGGCCCGCGTCACCGAGCCCCGGCCGGGCGTGGCCCTCTACGATCTCGGGCGCAATTTCGCCGGCTGGGCCCGTCTCCGGCTGAGGGCGCCCGCGGGGACGCGGATCAGGATCCGCTTCGGCGAGCTCCTCAACGAAGACGGGACCTTGAATCCGCTGACCTCCGTCTGCGGCCAGATCAAGGGCCGGGCAAAGGACGGCCGGCCCATCGGCGGTCCCGGAGCGCCCGAGATCGCCGAGCAGGCCGACATCTATATCGCCCGCGGCGGCGGCGAGGAGGTCTACACCCCCCGGTTCACGTTCCACGGCTTCCGCTACGCCGAAGTCACCGGCCTCGCGGGCCCGCCGTCGCTCGACGACCTCGAAGGCCTGCGGCTGAACACGGACGTCGCCGAGCGCGGCGAGTTCTCCTGCTCGAACGACCTCTTCAACCGGATCCAGGACATGGTCCGGTGGACCTTCCTGAGCAACATCTTCAGCGTCCATTCGGACTGCCCCCACAGGGAGAAATTCGCCTACGGCGGCGACCTCGTTCCCACGGCCGACGCCTTCCTGGCCAACTTCGACATGGCCGGTTTCTACCGCAAGGCGGCGGCCGACTGGGCGGATGCCGCCCGCGAGGACGGCATGCTCACGGACACGGCCCCCTTCGTGGGCATCCAGTACTGCGGGCTGGTCTGGGCCATGGCCCATCCGCTTCTCCAGACCAAGCTCGTCCAGCATTATGGCGACCTCCGCATCGTCGAGGACCAGTACGAGACCACGCGCCGCTGGCTGGACCTCGTGGCCCGATCGAACCCTGACGGCCTCATCCGGGAGGGCCTGGCCGACCACGAGAGCCTGGAGCCGACGCCCGTTCCGGCGCTCGTGACGCCGTTCTACCATGAGACGGCCCTGATGGCCTCCCGTCTGGCCGGCCTCTTGGGACGGCGCGCGGACGAGGCCCGCTACAGGGACCTCGCGGCCTTCATCGCCGCCGCCTACCGGTCGGAGGTCATCGGGTCGGCCGCCGGCCGTTACGAGGCCATGACCCAGGCCGGGCTGGCCGTCGCTCTCGGCCTGGGCCTCGTCCCGGAGGCGGAGAGGGCGGCCGCGTTCGACGCGCTCGTGGCCAAGGTCCGGACGGCCGGGGGCCCGAGGCTGGCGACAGGGATCTTCGGCACGGAGCACCTCCTCGACGTCCTGTCGCGCCACGGCCGGGCCGACCTGGCCTGGGCGCTGGTCGACCGGAAGGACTTCCCCGGCTGGGGCCACATGCTCGAGCGCGGCGCGACCACGCTCTGGGAACACTGGGAATTCAGCGACGACACCTATTCGCACAACCATGGGATGTTCGGCTCCGTGAGCGAATGGCTCTTCGCCTGGGTCGCGGGGATCCAGCCGGACCCGGCCGCCTTCGGATCCGACAGGATCGTCTTCCGGCCCCAACCGGTGGGCGACCTGACCTGGGCCAAAGCCCGGATCCGCACGGTCCGGGGCGAGGTCCGGAGCGAATGGCGCCTGGAGGGACGCCGTTTCGTCCTGGACGTGACGGTCCCGGCCAACGCGACGGCGACCGTATACATCCCCGGCACCGACCCCGCCGCGGTCCGGGAGGGAGGCGCGCCCGCCGCCTCGGCCGAGGGCGTATCCTTCCGGGGAGTCGAGGCGGGCAGCTGCCTCTACGGGGTCGCCTCGGGCCGCTACGAGTTCTCGGTGGATCCTTTCCCCCGCGTCCTCAGCGCGCGCGGCCTCCCGGCGGCAGGGCCTCGTTGAGGAACCGGGTGAACATCGTATAGAGGTGGAGCGTCGTGCCGCGGCCTTCGGAGATGCCGTGCGACCGGTTCGGGTAGGCCATCATGGCGAAGGCCTTGTTGTGGGCGACGAGCTCGTCGACGAGCTTCTCGAAACCCTGATAATGGACGTTGTCGTCGCCCGTGCCGTGGACGATGAGCAAGCGGCCCTTCAGGTCCTTGGCGAAGGCGATGGGCGAGCCCTGGGCGTACCCTTCGGCGTTGTCGTCCGGAAGGCCCATGTAGCGTTCCTGGTAGATCGTGTCGTAGAGGCGCTGGTCCGGCACCGAGGCCACCGAGATGCCGGCCTTGTAGAGCCCGGGATAACGGAACATGGCGTTGAGGGTCATCGAACCGCCGCCGCTCCAGCCCCATACGCCGACGCGCTCGGCGTCGATATACGGCCACGCGGCCAGGGCCGCCTTGACGGCCGCCGCCTGGTCGCGCGAAGCCAGGATGCCGATCTGGCGATAGATGCTCTTGCGCCAGGCCCGGCCGCGGGGCGCCGGCGTGCCGCGGTTGTCGAAGCTGGCGACGACGTAGCCCTGCTGGGCCAGCATGAGATGCCAGAGATAGCCGCCGCCGCCCCAGTTGTCCTGGACGGTCTGGCCGGCCGGCTCGCCGTAGACATAGACGAAGAGGGGGTATTTCCTGGCCGGATCGAAATCGGGAGGCAGGATCCGCCAGCCGTCGACCTGGACGCCCTCTCCGATGTCGAGCTTGAAGAACTCGACCCGCTTCCGCTGCAGGGCGTCGACCTTGGCCTTGAGGGCTTCGTTGGCGGCCATCGTTCGGACGGGCCGGCCGTCGGGCAGCCGGACGAGCTCGGTCACGGGCGGCGTGTCGAGCCCGCCGAACGTATGAAAGGCCCAGCGGGCCGAAGGCGAGATATCGTACCGGTGGACGCCCGACGGACCGGCCGGGCCGACGAGCACGGGAGCGCTCTTGCCGTCCATGCGGACGCGGAAGAGGAAGCGCTTGGTGGCGTCCGCCGGAGAGGCGGTGACGTAGAGCCAGCCGCCGCGCTCGTCCACGGCGTCGACGCTGAGAACGTCGTAGTCCCCCGGCGTCAGCAGCTTGGTCTCACGGCCGTCGCGTGACACGCGATAGACATGCTGCCAGCCGTCGCGCTCGCTCAGCCAGAGCAGGCTCCGGCCGCCGTCGAGCCAGACGAAGTCTTCCATGATCTCCACCCAGGCCTCGTCCGTATCCGTGAAGACGCTCCGGACCTCGCCCGTCGCGGCGTCGCCGAGGAACACGGTCAGCGTGTTCTGGAGCCGGTTGAGGTGCTGGAGAATGACTTCGCGGGAGCTGCCGGCCCATTCGAGGCGCGCGATATAGGTATTGCGCGGATCGCCGGGGGTCCGGATCCAGACGGGAGAGCCGCCCGTGGCCGGGACGACGCCGACCCGGACGGCGCTGTTGATCTGCCCGGGCTTGGGATGCTTGAAGGTCGTCACCTTGGGATAGAGCGTGTCGGTGTTGTTGATCATCGCGAACACCGGCACGTCGTGGGTGTCGAATTGCCAGAAGGCGATGGACCGGCTGTCCGGTGACCAGCGGAACCCGTCCCGGATGGAGAACTCCTCCTCGTTGACCCAGTCCGAGGTCCCATTGATGACGTCCTCGGCCCCGTCGAAGGTCAGCTGGGTCGTCCGGCCCGAGGCCAAATCCTCCACATAGATATTGTTTTTAACGACATAGGCGGCTTTGAGGCCGTCCGGGGAAAGCTTGGCGAACATCAGGCTCGACGGCCCGAAGCCCGTCCCGAGCTGACGGAGGCGGCCGGTGGCGAGCTCATGGGTCCAGAAATCCCCCCGGGTGTTCTGGCGCCAGACGCGCTGGGAGTTGGTGAAGACGATCAGGACCTGGCCGTCCGGCGACCAGGCGTAGTTCTCGACGGCCAGCGGTTCCTTCGCTCCGGGCGGAACGAGCTTGGCCGCCGAGACCAGGACCTCCCGCCGGCCGGTCTCGGCCCTATAGAGGACCAGGTCGCGCCCGTTCTTGGCTTCGGCGCTGGGCTCGAGCGTCGTGTAAGAGGCCCCGTCGCGCATCCATCGCGCCGGCCCGAAGCGCTCGGGCGAGAACTCCCGGGAGACGAAGATCCGGTCCAGGGTCAGGCGGCCGGGGTCGGAAGCCTTGTCCTGGGCCGCCAGGCCAGCGAAAACGCCGAGGACCGCGATGGCGACGACGAGCAAGCCGAGAGGGCGTTTTTTGGTCATGGTCTCATTCTCCTTGTTGGTCTCAGGATATCAAACCCGGGCCTGGACTGCGAGGGGCGCGGAAGGCCCCCCCCCGGCCCGTCAGTCCTTGAACACGGCCATCTCCGCGAGTCCCGCGTTCGAGGTCTCCGGGGAGACGGTATCGACCGCGAAGACGACCCAGGAGACGGTCTTGGCCGGGAAGACGATCTCCCTGGCCGACCGGGCGTCGTTCGGCAGCTCGCCGACCTTGATGGCGCTCCCGTCGCTGAAGAGCAGCGCCCCCGAGCGGATGTGGTCTTTCGGGGTCGGCCGGTCGAAGAGCCAAACGCGGCGGACGGTCCGGGGGGAATCCCAGCTCAGGCGGATCATGGCCGTCTCGCGCTCCCCCAGGCTCACCCACTCGTGGCGGTTGACGGCCTCGTCGGGATCGACGACGCCGTCGACGGCCCCCTCCCCGAAATATTCGATGAGCTCGGTGAAGGGCCTGTTCTTCTTGTGGACCGACGAGACGTTGACCCGGGCCCTCAAAGCCAGGTTGGCCTCGCCCTTGAGCCGGTCCTCCGGCGCCTTGCCCGCGGCCTCCGACAGGGCGGCGAGGCCCGCCGCGTCGAGCAGACGGACCTCCTGGAGCGTCCAGGCGTAGCGGCTGCCCATGGGATCGGCCACGGTCCGGTTGCCGAAATAGCTCTTGTGGAAGTTGGCCGAATAGCTGAGCCAGGCGCTCCGGCCGTCGGCGCCGATGAATTTCGACGGAAAGGTCAGGAAATAGGCCTGGCGCCCGAACTGGGCCATGAACTCGATCAGCCGGTACGGCCCGGTGATCTCGTCGGCCTCGAGGATGTAGGAATTCATGTCCTCGACGCCCGGCCAGCCGTCCGTGACGCACATCAGATACTTGCGGAGGGGCGCGTCGTAGGTGATGGTCTCGGGACGACGGCCAAGGCCCTCCTCCGGCTCGAGGACGGAGAGCGCGTCGAATGCGTGCGCGTCCCCGTGGCCCGACGCGGCCCCGAGCCGGGGCCGGCCACGCTCTGCGTCTCCTCCCAGGCGGGATGCCGCATGGGTTGCGCCTTCTGCGAGTCCGGGCGGCGGGGCTTCGTGAGGGACCTCCGGCCCGAGGAGATCGTGGGCCAGTACGCGGCGGCCCGGCTGACCCTGGGCTGGGACATCGGTCAGATCGTCTTCATGGGCATGGGCGAGCCGCTCGACAATTTCGAGGGCCTGGCGGGGGCCCTGGTAGTTCTCCTCGACGAGTCCGGGCCCGCCTTCTCCCAGGACGACATCACGGTCTGCACCGTGGGCCTCGCCGAGGGTATCGCCCGGCTCAAAGAGCTCGGGCTCAAGCGCCTCAACCTCTCGGTGAGCCTCAACGCGCCCGACGACGGGCTCCGCGGCGAGCTCATGCCGGCGACGCGAGGCCTGGGCCTCGAAGCCCTGGCGGCCGCCCTGGCCCGCTATCCCCAGAGGCGCAACTTCGCCTTGGGCGTGAGCTACTGCCTCCTGCCTGGCCTGAACGACGGCCCGGGCGCGGCGGAAGGCGTGGCGGCTTTCCTCCGGGCCGCGGCGCCGTCGGGCCGGGCGGTCGTCAACATCATCCCCTACAATCCCGGCTCCGTGCCCGTCGGCCGCGCTCCGACCGGGGCCGAGATCGAGTCGTTCACGCGGCGCCTCGAGGCGGCCGGGGTCATGGTCAAGCTGCGCGCCCCGCGCGGCCGGGGCCTGATGGCGGCCTGCGGCCAGCTCGGACGCGTGGACTAGCCGCGTCGAATTCGGATTCTCGGCCGGATATTGACACTTTGTTGACAACTCGCCCCCATCCCTGACATATAACATCATCGAGACAAAGACCATGGCCGAGCACCGTCTTCGGCAAAGGGGGCCGCGATGAGAACCTATGACGCGCGAGGTCCTCGGAGTCCGATCGCGGATCGCGTCCGGCGGGGGACCGCGTTCCTGGTCCTGATATCGCTCCTCGCCGCGAGCGGCCTCCTCGCCGCGGACCGTCCCTTCCCTTTCGAGCTGAAGAAGAAGGACCTCTGGCTCTTCCCGGCGGGAGCGGGCCTGGCCGGCCTGGGGGCGGCGCTCCATTCCGGCCGCGCGGGGATCGCTCTCGACGAGATCCTGGCCCTCGACCGCGACGACGTCAACGCTTTCGACCGACCGGCGACGCGCTACTGGTCGACCGCCTGGGCCGACCGGAGCGATGTCGCCCGGGACGTCGTGGTCTACTCGGCCCTGCTGGTCACGGCGCTCCCCCCTCTCTGGCGCGGCCGGTGGTCGGACGCCCTGACGGTGGGCGTGATGTTCGCGGAGTCGTACGCGATCATGGGCGGGATCACGTACCTGACCAAGGTCGCGGCCTCGCGGAAGCGGCCCTACCTCTACAACACGGACCTGGCCCCGGAGGACAGGCTGGCGGCCGGGGACGACCCCAAGTCGTCCTTTTTCTCCGGACACGCCTGCGGGGCCTTCACCGCGGCGGCCTTCGTCTCGAAGGTCTTCACCGACGTCCACGGACGCTCGGTCTGGTCGACGCTCGTCTGGGGATCGAGCCTGTCCCTGGCCGCCTACGCCTCGTTCGCCCGGGTCAAGGCCGGGGAGCACTTCCCCACCGATGTGATCGTCGGGGCCGCGGTGGGCTTCGCCATCGGCTATCTCGTCCCGGTCCTCCATAAGAAGGCCTGGCGGGACCGCGTGGATGTCGCCGCCGGGCCGGGCGGTTTCTGCCTCAGCTTCAGGTTCTGACGGCGCCTCAGATCGCCCTAGGCCGGCGCCGGCCCCGAAGGCCTACGCCGCCGGACCGGTCTCGGGGGGTGTGACGGGGATGTCTTCCTGGTCCATGAGGCGCCTTCTTCGGCATGAGGTCAGGTCTTCTTGAGGATCTGCTTGACCAGGCGTTCCACGGCCTCGCGCACAGCCTTGGCGTTGGGCGTGTTCGCCGCGGCCGAGCCGCTGCTGTAATCGCCCCAATCCGTGGACAGATCGGCGCCGACCCGCGAATCGGTCTTGTCGCCGCTGGCCTCGAAGCTCTGGACCAGGGCGCCGTCGGCGACGGAGAGCAGATCGCCCTGGATCGTGATCGTGGCCTTGACCTTGCGCAGGGACGAGCCGACCGACCCCTTGCCGAAGGAGATGCCGCCGATGCTCGATTCGCTCTCCTCGACGTCGGCTTCGAGGACCGTCCCGATGAGGACGTAGTCGACCTCGTTGGCGCGGGCCAGGGCGAGCGCCTTTTCGACGTCGATCAGGCCCGTGTCCTCGCCTTCATAGCCTTCCCCGGTCTCGGGGGCGATGAACTTGGGCAGCAGCTTCTTCGACTTCAGCAGCTCGGAGCGGATGTACGCGGCGACCTGCCGCCCGAGCTCCGGCCCTACGCCGGCCGCGTCGTCGAAGGGGAGCAGGCCGATCTTCTTGCCCTGGGCGAGAAGCGGCGCGGCCGACAGGATGACAAGGATGACGATCCAGGCTCTTTTCACGTGACCTCCCTTTCAGGCGGCCCGCTCGCGCGGCCGCCCCTTTCGTATCTAACACAACCGCCGGGCCCGGGCAAGGGCCCGAACCGCCTTCCCGGGCCGGCTCGTCAGCGCCGGCGCGAAGCCGACCGGAAGCCGAAGTAGGGCGCGGTGTAGGTCGGCTTCCGGAACATCCGGCCGAAGCACTTGAGGTGCTGGGCGCCGTAGGAGAACCCGCCGCCGCGACGGATCCTCGTGCCCTTGGCGCTCGCGTCGGGCCCGCGCGGGTTCCTGGCCCCGCCGTCGGCCCAGCTGTAGGCCTGCGCCTCCGAGCCCCAGTCCCAGACCCATTCGAAGACGTTCCCGGCCGCGTCGTAAAGCCCGTAGCCGTTGGGAGCGTAGAGCCCGACGGGAACGGCGACGCCCAGATCATAGTTGGCCCGGTCCGGGCCGAGATCGTCCCCCCAGGGGTAGCGCCGGCCCTCGAGCCCGCCGCGGGCGGCCTTCTCCCATTCGGCCTCGGTGGGCAGGCGATAGCCGTCCGCCTCCCATTCGACCTGGGCGGCCGTCGGATCGAATCTCCCGGACCGATAGACGGTCGAGCGGGCCTCGTCGGTGTAATAGACGGGCTTCCGGCCCTCCTTCTCCGAACGGGCGTTGAGCCACTTGACCGCGTCGTACCAGCTGACCATGACCACGGGCAGATCCCTCCCCTGGCGGGTCGAGCCGTTCTGGCCGGGATTGTCGAAGTCGTAGCCGCGCCCGACGGCCCAGCCGTGGACCTCTTTCCAGAGCGCGTGCGTCGTCTCGTACCTGTCGATCCAGAACTCGTCGAGATCGACCGTGTGGACGGGGAGCGCGTTGGCCGTGTCGTCGAGGCTGTCGCCCATCCGGAAGGGGCCCGCGGGGACGCGCACGAGCCCGGGCTTGGGGGCCTTGGCCCGCGGCGCGGCCATGACCCAGGACGACTCCCCGCTCTCGCCGGAGGCGTTCACGGCCGTGACAACGAAAAAGTAGGGCGTCCGGTCGAGGAGCCGCCGGACCGTATGGGGACTGCCGGCGATCCCCGCGATCCTGGTCCCGCCTGTCCTGGAGACCGGCGACGACCGGGCGTAATAGATGTTGTACGACGTAGCGCCCGCGGATGCCGTCCAGCTCAGGGTCACCGAGCCCTTCCCTCCCTTCGCCGATACGCCGGTCGGGACGAGGGACGGCTCACCGCCCGTCAGGCTCGCCGTCGTGCGCCCGGAGACGCACACGGAGATGAAGAGCCCCAGCGATACGATCCTTGCCGCCGCCGGAACCGCCATGGCGAATTCTCCTTTGCCGGGTCATCCTAGCGCTCACTGCTCGATGGTTGCGACATGCCGAGATGGACGCCCATGCCTAGAAAGAACGATTGGACCTCGACGATCACGATGATCCACGCGGCCAAGCCGTGATAGGCGGTCAGGGCCATGACCGCCGAGGTAAGGCCCAGGGCCCAGCATGAGCCTAAGAATACCGCGGCGACGGGGTGGGTCTCATGCCCCCCCGCATCGTGGGCCACTGTCATGACCGTCTCAATCCCGCACATGGTCCACCCGGCGATCTTGAAGCCCCAAAGGAGTTTATGCTCCGTCATCGCCTGGCCCCATCCGTTGGCGCTCAGTCCGAGGGTCTGGCCTGTCCCGGGATCTACGCGCCACCACCCGGAAGAGGGCCGCCCGGCTACGAGGACCTCCTTCTGGGGAGCCACGACGATGTAGCCCCTTTCCAGATCAGAGGAGATCCGGGCCAAGATGTCGCCGGGCAGGTCGAGCCGCTTTAAAACCGGATCACGGGCGGTCCTTACCGCCAACCAGGAGATATCCTGAGCCTCGGACTCATCGAAGATCCGGGCCAGACCTTCGGCCGAGTTCGACAGCCCCGATAGGACGATCCTTTCGGCGTTGGTATCGAGAACCCCCTGCCGCAGACGCGTTTGGAACGGGTCTTTTGAAGCCAAGGGAGAGACCGCAAGGCTATTCTCCACGACGTCAAAAGCCCTGAAGAACCGCAGCCCTCCGCGGGCGTCCGCTTGGGCACCGCTGACGAACGCTAGGATGTTAGGGCTGCCGACATACATGCCTCCGCCGACGGGACTCCACTCGCGCCGAGCCGATGCGAGCCCCCAGGCGGGGCCCGGGAGCGGTGTCAACTCCTCGGCCGTCTTGAAGAACTGGTCGAGCGATCTCGTCTCGAGGAATATCCTCGCGAATGTGTCCCAGTTCGACAGGACCCCTGAGGCGATGAGGTGGGCCACGTAGGGCGCTGAGAGGTAACCGTTTTGGAGAAAGATATCGAATTCGGAAAGCAAAGCTAGACCGCGCTCCAACCGGCGAGCCTCTGTGAGCTCGAGCCGAGCGACCTTGCCGCCCTGTCGCGCCGCCGGGCCGATCAGGTCGAAGACCTCCCGTTCGAAGACGCGAGCCGGCTGGCCGGGCACGCGGACCGTATAGACGATCCACTCGGCCGTCAGGATCGAATCCTTTTTCTCCGGAGCTTCCCCCTCTTCTTTGCCGCCGAGGGCGCCGAAGAGGCCGCCGGCGATCCCGCCTATGCCGCCTCCGCCCGCCCGTCCGGGACGTTCATTGATCTCTCCCGTATCCTTGAAGCTCGATGCCGCGACTTGCTGCGAGCCCACCCTCAGGACGGGGAGCCACTCCTTCGCGTTGAGGACAGCCCTTTTCAGCTCCTCCCGCCCGTTCTCGCCGGCGAATCCGGTCATGTCATCGGGCCAGCTCATCGGAGAGTGGCCGATGGCGATCGTCTCGCCGAGCGTCTCGCACGGACGCAGGATCTGCTCGAGAACATCGGTCTTGACGAGACGTCCGGCCTCCCACCGTTCCGTGACCAAACGGATCTCGACGGTATGGAAGAGGTCTTCCGGAACTTCGTCGGCCTCGAGGGACGTATCAGCCTCGGCCAGGATCTTCCCGGGAGCCATGACGGTGAGAGTAGGATCGAGATCGAGCCAGCTGGACTCGCCGGCCACCTGGACCCACCAATGGTCCCGCAGGGCCTCCGCCTGGATAGCCCGTTCTTTGGCTAACAGGTCCTCGTCCGACTTGACGGGGCCCAGGGCCGCATTCAGCCTGTCGTATTGCCGGGAAGCCGCCTCACGGGCTTCCCGGGCGTCTCTCTCCGCTTTTTGAGACACCCTGACCCCGGCTTCTTGGAGTTCCGTCCGGTCGAGCCCGAACGTCCGGGCGTGTTCAGCGATGGTCTCATCGAGAGAAGCTTGGTCGGCTGGGGAGGGCCCGACGGGGCGGGACCGCAAGTTCTCCAGGACCCGTTCGGCTTCTTCGCGGCTCAGCCGCGCCCGGGCCAGACGCGTCTCATGCCCGGCCGCCTTCAACAGCTCGGCGAGAAGCAGGGCGCGGTCGAGGCTGTTGCCGAGCCTGTCCATCAGGACTCCCCTGGCTCCGCGCAAAGCTCCTCGATAAGGCACGAGCGCGGTGTTGTCCCTGATCCATTCGAAATGGGCGGCCGGCCCGGGCCCGATGTCCTCCGCGACGGCGCGGACATCGAACGTGTCGCGCGGGATCCCCGCCTCAGATCGCGTGATGGCCTGGCGATACCGGTCCAATCGGTCCGCCGCCGTATCAGCGTCCGGCACAACAACCCCGCCCCCCGTGGCCACGAGAGCCGCTTCCGCGGTCTCCTTCGGGGGGCAATCGCAGGGCTCGGTCTCTGTCTTGGCCATGGCCGCCGATCCGGCGGCGGCCGCGGACGCCGTTCGCGGCTCCTCCTCGCGTTTCACACACCCGTCAAAACAACTCATCGAGAGAAAGGCTAGGATCGTGAACAGGACGATCGTCCGCTGCGTCCTCAGAAGACGATGAATCTTGACCATGACAACCTCCCGGCCGAGATACGAACTCCGGCCCTATCTAAGGACCCAGGCGCCGCTTTCCTTTTTCAGCGTCAGCTCCCGCAGCTCGCCGGACCTGACCGTCACCTTGAGCTCGACCGGCTGGGCTGACGTCAGCACGCGGACGGTGTAGTCGCCCGGCGGCAGCTTGAGCGCCTCTCCCCCGACCGCGCCCCGGCCGCGCTCCTTGCCGGCCGCGTCGAGCGCGACGTACTCCAGCTTGAGCGTCTGGCCCAGCGCGCCCAGCAGCTCGTCGGCGCTGCGGGCGTCGAGGTATCTCCCGCCGGTCGACCGGGCGATCGACTCGAGCTCCTTCCGACCTTCCGCGTCCCGGATGTCGAACCCGACGATGTTGACCTTGAGCTCGAGCCCGGCCGCCTGGATGGCCGGGGCGATCGACTTGATGTCGCCCTTGCAGCTCTCGATGCCGTCGGTCACCAGCACGATGGTCCCGTTCGGGATGCCGGCGAAGTCCTTGACCGCCTCGAGGACCGCGAGGACGAGCGGAGTGCGCCCCTTGGTCTGGATCCTGTCGACCCAGCCGGTGAGCGCGGCCTTGTCGACCGGCCCGATGGGCACGACGAGCTCGGTGTCGCGACAGGCGTTGTCGTAGTCGTCGGTCGCGTACCGGTGGCCGTAGACGCGCAGCCCCACGTTCATCGTGTCGGGCAGTCCCTCGATCGCCTGCTTCAGGACCCGCCGCGCCGCCGCGATCTTGGTCTCCTTGCCGACCATGCCGGTCATGGAGTTCGAGGCGTCCATGATGATCTCGACGGTCAGGGGCGCGTCCTTGGCCGCCTCCTTCTCCAGGACGACCCGGACCTCGCCGGGCGCCTTGACCCGGGGCGGCGACATGTAGATCGGGACGTGCCCGCAGCAGAACTCGAGCATGAGCGCCCCCAAGGCCGCCCGGTAGGTCGGGTACGCCTCGCCTTCCTCGGCCTGGCCGCCGCCCCAGCCGCCTTTATCGTCCTGGTTGTCGACGAGGAAGCGGCACATGTAGTCCTTCCAGACCCGCCAATCCTCCCCGCCGGCGAGATACATGACCCGCGTCGCGTAGTACCAATAATAAAAGGGATAGCCGTCGCCGGGGTGTTCGAAGTTCCAGGTCGGGCCGTAGGCCTGCATGAACCGGATGGCCGGCGCGATCAGGGGATCTTTCGGAGCATCGCAGAGCTGGAGCGTCAGCGCGCCCATCCCGGCCCGGGCGCAGGAGTCGCCGATGTCGGCCGGACCGTCGTAGCCGAACGACCCGTCTTCGCCCTTGAGCGATCGGGCGTACCCGGCGGCGTCCTTGAAGACCCGGTCCGGGACGCTGAATCCGGCGTTGGCGGCCGCCCTCAGGGTCAGGACCTGCCAGGCGCTGACCGAGAGGTCAGCGTCCTCGTAGTCGGGCTCGTAGCGCCAGCCGCCGTAGTGGGGAGAATCGGCCGGCGTGGGGCCCTTGAGCGTCGCCGGCTTCTGGGCCGAGTTCTGGGACCGGACGATCAGCCCGACCGCCTCTTCGGCCATCGGCTCGAGGCTCGTTTCGTTGAGCGCGGCGAAGGCCTCGATGACGCTGAGCGTGGCGATGGCCTGCTCGTACATGACCTTGCGGCTGACCGGCCCGAACATGCCGCCGCGGATGGCCGCCTCCTCGGAGCCGGCCGGGAATTGGGAGCCCGGCGTGAATTGGGACTTGAGATAGCCCAGCGCCGACCGGATCTTGGCCGAATGGTCCTTCCCGGCGCACTCGCCGCCGATGAAGGCCATCGTGGCCAGCCCGGCGCCGGCGATCTCATGGCTCGGCCAGGAACCGTCCGGCTCCTGGATCGAGGCCAGAAAGTCGAGCGCCTTGGCCAAGGACCGCCGGACCTCCTCGACCGTGGCCGGCGGCCGGTCGTATTTATAGACCTTGAGCTTGTAGGGATGCTCGGTGTCGCCGCCGATATCGGTATGGACGTTGATCAGGAACCTGCCCGGGGGCTGCTTCAGCCGGATGAGCGTCTCGCCCTCCCCGCTGCCGAAACAGTCCATGTCCGAAAGCGTCCGGCCCGAAGCGTCGCAGAACCGCAGCACCAGATTGACCTCCTCGACGGCGCTGAGCTCGAGGACGATGGCGTCGAGGCCAGGCGCGGGGACCGTCAGCGCGTACCAGTCGTCGTCCTCGTCCTCGTTGGCGAAGCCCGCGACCGTGCTTCCGAGCGTTATCGCCAGCGCCTGGGCCGGCTTATTGTTAGGTTCTTTCTCGACGGCCTCCTGGGCCCCGAGCGCGGCCGCTCCTCCCGCGAAGAGGGCAGCGAGGGCCAGAACGCGCAGGATCCTCGACGGGTCGATTCTCATGATGGTGTCCTCCGTGCCTGTGTTCATATCGCCTATCCCTTCAGTCTCCGGCCTGGCCGATCAGGTAATTGAGGATCGAGGTCGAGGCGCAGGCGAAGCCCTTGGCGAACTGCTCGCACCAGCCCTGGCTGATCTTGACGCCCGCCTCGGCCTTGAAGACCTCGTAATCGTATTTGTAGCAGTCCTCGATATCGACGATGTTGACGCTGGCCTCGACGGTGATCGACCTCTCGAACTCGGGGCACAGGACCGTCTGGATCTCCTTCATGTAGGCCTTGGCTTCCTCCAGGGCCTCCTTGGTCAGCTCGCCGTGCTTGAGGACCATGGCCATCAGGACCCAATAGGTGTCGATGGCGCCGACCATGGCCCCGAGCACGGCCCCCATCTTCGACTGCATCGGCCCCTCGGCCTCGAGGATCGTCCGCTGCATCATGGCCTGGTGCAGGCCCGTGTCGAGGACCCCGATCGTCTCGCGCGTCCGCGGATCGATCTCCCACCAGCCCCAGCGCGTCCGGCCCTCCCAGGCGACGCCCTTCTCGGGCGCCATGACGATCCATCCCCTGTCGAGGGCCTCGGCCATCCGGGCCCGTGCGTCTTGCGGCGTCCCGAGCTTCACCAGCCTGTCCTTCTCGAGGGACGAGAACATCCGGATGGGGACCTTCTTTCGGGCGGCTTCCTCCATGATGAAGGCCGTGGTCAGGGCCGGCTTGCCGGTGAGGACGGCCAGGAGCTCGCCCTCGAGGATCGACTCCATGACCCCTCGTCCGTACTGGAAAGCCTGGCTCATGCCCCAGGCCTGGCCGGGCAGGGCCACCGACTCGACCCGATCCTGCCTCAGGTCGATCGTCGTATCCGTCCCCTTCTCGCTCCCGCCGAAAGACGTGACGATGACGCGCGGCACGGCGTACCAGCCGGCCACCGACAGGGCGGCGGCGGCCTTTTCGGTCTGGTCGTCCGAGGCCGAGGCGAAGATCATGTTCACGAGGTGGCCGAGGTCGCGGCCCAGCCTGGCCTCGAGCTCGACGCCCGACACCAGGGTCTTGGACGTGGCCTTATTCGCCTTGAGGGCGGCCCGGATCCCGTCGGCTTCGGCCTTGGCCTCGCTCCGGACATCGCCCGCGGAGACGCTCAGGAGATCATCGTTCCAGGCCGTGGCCGGGACCTTGTCCCCGGTGATCAAGAGGGCGTGCCTTTGGAAGAGCGGGGCGTCGGCCCGGTCCGCCGTTTCGAAGAGAGGGCGCTCGACATCGGAGACGACCTCGCCCAGGCTCTCGAATTTGAGCCGAAGAGAAAGCCGGTTCCGGCGTCCCTCCCCCGCGGCGACTTCGCCCTCGGCCAGGCTGTCTTCCCCGGCCGAGAGAGAAGCCTTGAGAACGGCCTCTTCGCCGTCGCGGTATTCCGTCATGACGGCCAGCGAGACGGCCTTGTTGGCCACCTCGGCCAGCGTCCCTTCCCACGAGAGGACGGCCTCGGGTTCGCCGGAACCCTCGCCGTCATTGACGACCGACAGGCTGACCGTCGCGCCCAGCTCCTCGCCCGCCGGATCGTACGAGTCCGTCCTCTCCGCGAAGGCCTTCCCGGGCTCGGCCGAAGGGAAGCTCGGGTCGAGATCGACCCACTCGTCCCCGTCCTGTGTCCGGACCCAGAAGTGGCGCTTGACCGCGGCGACGAGGGTCTGGTCCTCGGCGGGGTTGGAGAGGGGCGTTCCGCTCTTGGCGCTCACGCCCCGGGCCGCGGGAAAGATCGCGTTGAGAAGCGACCTCGCCGCCGCGCCGTCGAGCTCGCCCCCGGCGATCTCGACGGCCATCCCCTTCTCCTGCAGCAGACGGGCCAGGAAGAGGGCCTTTTCCAGCGGATTGGCGCTCCGGGCCCACTCCACGCCGTCCGGCGTTTTCAACGGATAGCGCGAGGGCTCGGTCCGGATGGCGTCGCGGACGAACTTGAAGGCGTCCCGCCACTCTCCGTCCGCGGGCAGGCCGGCGCGCGACTCCGAGGCGGAAGCGGCCTCAGCTCCCTCTTCGGCGGTCTCGACGCGGGCCGCCCGGGGTTCTTCGGCCGAAGCCGCCGCTCCGGAGGTCTCCCCATTCTTCTTGGCGCAGCCGGCGGCCGCGAAGACGACCGCGGCCGACAGAAGGACCACCAGAATCTTCTTCATCGTCGCCTCTCCTACGGTCGCTTCAGGCCGGCCAGGCCGAACGTCTTCTCGCTCTCGTAGCCGCGGTAATGGAGCGACTCGGGGGCCGCCCCGGTCGCGTAGGCCAGCTCGAAGCGGACGAACGACTTCGGCGGGACGGTGAACGGGGTCGGCGGCCGGTGGGCCAGGGCGCCCGTGGCCTCCTCGTCGAAAGCGACCTCCTCGCCGCCGGCCTTGAGGATGAATTGCGCGTCGGCTTGGATCTCGGCGCCGCTCTCGACGAGCGAGCGGATGCCCAGGTCCAGGATGACCAGCCCCTTCTCGCGTCGGGCGCCGAAGAGCATGATCTCGAGCGTCCGGCCGTCCTTGTGCACGGCTTTCGGCCCGACCGTCGGCCCGGCCGCGGGCGGGGCGCCCAGGGCCAGGACGTAGACGCGGTTCTCGACGCGCATCCCCAGGCTGAACTCCTTCTCGGCCGCGGGCACGACGAAGGCCACCTCCTGGCTCTGGGCGAATTCGGGGGTGAAGCGGATGAAGCCCTCGTCGGTCGTCGAGCCCCCGGCGCCGTAGTAGATGTGTCCGGCCTTGGTGGCCAGCCAGATGTACTCCGTCGGCTCGACCTGGACGATGTTGCCCTTGGACAGGCTCTTGCCGCTGAGCTTGACGAGCGCGTAGCGCCAGCCCTCGGGCGCTTCCTCGTCCTTGTAAGCGGCCCTGAAGTCGACGGCGGTGGCGGCCAGCTCGATGTATTCGTCCTTGAGCGAACCCAGTCCCTTGGGCGCCGTCCCGGCGGCGCCGGCGGCGAGCTCGAGGTCGCCCGCGAGCGGGATGAGGATGTGGCCGTACGAGTAATCGAAGAACTGAAAGGCCAGGTTCCTGGCGCCCCCCGGGACCAGGAAGACGAAGCGGACCTTCTTGGCGTCGCCCAGCTTGGGCAGGGTGAACTCCTTCTTGAGGCCGCGGCCGCCCGCGACCTTCTCTGTCAGGGGATCGAGGGCGTAGCTGGCGCCGTCGGCGAGGAGGTAGGCGTGATCGAAGAACGAGGGCACGAGGTAGGCGACGTCGGCGTCGACGTACTCGACCTTCTTGTCCGACTGGCCGCCGGTCATCAGCCCGCCGACGCCCATGGTCCGGTCCTGTTTCCCTTCGAGGTCGTCCTTGCGGACCTTTTGCTTGGGATGGATATTGGTCCACTCGGTCTCGAGGAAGAAGTAGGACTGGCCCGCGGGGGCGGCTTTGGCAGCGACCTGCCGCTCGAATCCCGAAGCGATCACTGCGACCTTGGCCGCCTTGTTGGACTTCTGCTCCTTGACCGCCGCGCTCCCCTGGGCGCGGGCCGCGGCGGAAAGGGCGAGAACGGCGGCGAGACAGAGGGCGGACAGCCCGACGGTCCTCCAACGGTGTGCGGACACGGGTCCCTCCTTCGGGGCCGGAACGACCGCGGCCGGCGAACGGCGGCGAACGGGATGCCCGCGGAACGGCGCGCCGCCCGGGTTTGGCCCCTTCCCGTATGTGCGCTGGTCTATGGGAAAAGGGTAGCCTTTTCGAGGGCCGAAAGTCAATCCGGCGGGATTGACCTCCGGGGCCGGGACCGGTATCCTGGGACCGCCGGACCGCCCGGGCGGGAAAGGAGGGGACCATGGACCCGAACCGGATCGTCGACATGGCCAGCGCCTTCTACGATTCCGCGGTCCTTTTCGCCGCTTCCGACCTGGGCGTATTCGGCCGGCTGGCCGATCTCGGCGAGGCCGATCCGGATACGCTCATCGCGGCCTGCGGTCTCGACCGGCGAGGCGGCCGGATCCTGCTCGACGCCTGCGCCGCGCTCGGCCTCCTCGAGAAGAGCGAGGGCCGGTACCGGAACAGCCCCGAAGCGACCCTCTTCCTCGTCCCGGGATCGCCCGCGGACCTGAGCGGCGCCATCCGCTACAACCGCGACGTCTACGGCGCCTGGGGCCGCCTCAAGCAGCTGGCCCGGACCGGGAAGCCCGTCGAGAAGCCGGAGATCCATCTCGGCGACGACCCGGAGCGCACCCGGACGTTCGTCATGGCCATGCACGGCCGGGCCCTGGGCATCGGCCGGGCGGTCGTCCCTCTTCTCGACCTGGCCGGGCGCCGGCGGGTGCTCGACGTCGGCGGCGGGCCCGGCACGTATTCCATCCTGGTCGCGGAGGCCAATCCCGGCGTCGAGTGCGTCGTCCTCGACCTCCCCCCGGTCGCCGCCATCGCCGGGGAGATCGTCGGCCGGGCCGGCCTGGCCGGGCGTGTCAAGACGCTTCCCGGCGATTATCACGACACGGCCTTCCCGGGCGGCTTCGACGCGGTCCTCTTCTTCGGGGTGCTTCACCAGGAGAACCCGGAGGCGATCCGGGAGCTGCTCAGGCGCGCCCATGACGCCCTGGCGCCCGGCGGGCTCGTCTACGTCCTGGACATGATGACGGACGCGAGCCGCGCCCGCCCGAAGTTCTCCGCCCTGTTCAGCGTCAACATGGCCCTGACCTCGGAGAACGGCTGGGTCTTTTCGGACGAGGATCTGCGCGGCTGGCTCGCCGAGGCAGGTTTCCGCGATGTCTCGGTCCGGCCGCTGGGCCCGCCCATGCCCCACTGGCTGGCTTCCGCCGTGAAATAGGGCCCGACCTCCGGCCGTTATCAGGCGGGCCGATCGCGTTATCGCCGGGCCGAGGAACGCCCCCGACGGGCTTGACAAGGGGCCCCGAGGGGCCTATCTATTGGGAGGAGCGGGAGACAACCATGAACAGGGCCCACGTCCCGAACATCCTGGCCGGCGCTCTGGTATTGGCGCTGGCTTTCTCGGCCGGGGGCTGCTCCTCGCCGTCCGGGCCGGACCCCGTGGGCCGGCTCGTCGGCCGTACGGACTGCAAGAGCTTCGGGGCGCCCCGCGCCGCGGCGGACCAGGCCTCGAGCCGGGAGTGCGTCGAATACGACTACGACGGGCGGGGCCTGCTGAAGCTGAAGCACGTCAACGCCGGGTTCAACTGCTGCCCGGGGACGGTCTCGGCGACGGTCGAGATCTCGAACGGCGGCATTCTGATCAAAGAAAGGGAATCGTCCTCGCTTTGCGATTGCAACTGCCTCTACGACATCGACTACGAGATCGCCGGCCTCGCCGGCGGGACCTGGCGGATCTCGGTCGCCGGGCCCTATCAGCCCGAAGGGGACCCTCCCCTCGAATTCCTCGTCGATCTGAGCCAGGCCTCGTCCGGGTCCTTTTGCGTCGAACGGACCCGCTATCCCTGGGGTCTCTGATCCGCCGGGCCGCGTGTGCCGCGCCGCCTCGACCGTGCCGGGCCCGATGGGGACGCGTGCCTCGGGCCCATGTCCCCGGCTTGAGATAGGGGCCGCTCGCTACATGCCGCGGCCGGCTTTGACCTTCTTGTAGCCCGCGGGGATGTCGTAGGTCCCGGCCGGGGCGCCCTTTTCCGTGTATTCGAGCACCTCGGTCGTCGAGGTCATGTCCTGGCCCATGACCTTGCTCGTGGAGGTCTGGTAGACGATGACGCCCTTGACCTTCTTCATCTCCTGGACCAGCTTGTCGAAGCCCGGCATGTTGGCCATCATGGCGTTGGCCATGGTGAAGTAGACGTTGTAGTCGATCTTGAGGTCCTGGCTGGCCCAGGCCTCCGCCTTGCTCTTCATCATTCCCATGTCCATGTCGATGATGTATTTGCGGGCGTTCCAGCCGCCGACCTTCTTCGTCTCGCCCGTCTCGGTCACGGTGACCTTCATGGAGCCCATCATGCCCTGGGCCATGCCCTTCATCATCTGGGCCATCTTCTTGGCCTCGGCCTTCTCCTCCTCGGTCTCGCCCTCGGCCGCCTCCTCGAACATCTTGTCGAAGTCCATGGGGATCTCGCTGTAGGTCTTCTCGGCGTGGTCGATGCCGATGAGGACCTTCTTGTCGGCGAAGAAGAGCATCGACTTGCCCTCGGTGTCGGTCCGGGCCTTCCCGGCGCCGATCCAATAGACCATGATGTCGTCCTTCTCCGGCTGGGTCTGGCCCATCACCGTGAACGCGCCCGTATGGGTCTTCTGCTTCATGTAAATGTCGGCCCGGGCCTGAGCGACGAAAGCCAATGCGACGAGCGCCGCCAGCCCCAGGGCGAGACCTGTCCGCCATCTCTTCATGTGGACCTCCTTTTAGGCTCGAGAGTCACTCGCGAGACCTACGGCTTATATAGCACCGGCTCCTTCCGGAGTCAAGGCCGCCGCGCCCCCCCGCCGGCCCAATGGCGTCGTCTTCCGTCGCCTTCGACAAAGGATTTGCTTTCCGCCGGGCTGTTGTGGCAATAAATAGGCATCTCGAGAGATAAAGGAGAGGGTCATGCCTGAAGGACAGTCTCAGATCAAGATCGACAAGACGAACCTGATAAAGGCCGGGAGGGTCCCCGTCATCGCGGCGGCCATCGGCGGCGCCCTGTGGCTGCTGGGCGCCATGGGCGGCCTCCTGGGGGTCCTCTTCTGGGCCATCGCCGCCTTCGCCGGGTACTGGTACGTGGACCAGGTCCTGAGATCGGGGGCCAAACCGCCGCTCCTCGACGTCATCGTCAACGGGGCCATCCTGGGCGCGGTCGTCGGACTGGTCTTCGCCGTCGTCACCTGGATCGCCATCAGCGTCCGCTTCTCCGGCATCATAGGCCTGGCCTATCGCTGGGGCGTCGGCTCCATCCTCCGGGTCGTCCTCGAGGGCGGCATCGGCGGCGCGGTCGGCGCGGCGGGCTGGTTCGCCTACAAGACCGGGATGATCAAGACCAAGTAGGCCCTGACCGTCCGGATTTCTCCGGAGCGGCGGCCTCGGCCGCCGGGAAGGCGCGCGCGTCGGCCAGTGAATCGTATTGATGTTTTGCGTTTTGCGTCTAGCCGAGCATATACAAAGCAGCTGCATTCT
The DNA here is from genome assembly GCA_041320535.1 of Candidatus Aminicenantota bacterium. Taxonomy (GTDB): domain Bacteria; phylum Acidobacteriota; class Aminicenantia; order Aminicenantales; family Saccharicenantaceae; genus RBG-16-66-30. The sequence goes on from JBGLNH010000001.1 coordinate 127,305, forward strand.
TTGCGAGAAGCAGTGACTACTTTCCAGTCCAATCCCTTAGCCTGACTTCTTCATAAATTAGCGCTCCATCTCTTGGGATTACTTCCTGCGCTCGTTGTCCTAGAGAGTCTACCCTGTCGGTCTGGGCTGCCCCTTGCGCGCCCGGACCAGACGGAAACACTGCCGCTGCTGAGAACACCGCCGGGCAGATGACTGCCCGTGAAATACTCGTTGGAGTCGATTCACGTACCATCCCGTTACCTCCCGTGTTTGCGCGAGTATTCCATATGCGTTTGATCAGTTTCCAGAATCCGCATTGACTCATCTAAACGGGTCGGATCTCCTCGGGCGTCTCTCCGGGCGGGGCGTCGGGACCGCGACCGCTCCTCGTCATCGGGGCGAAGCCGTCAGCCTGTCCGGCGAGGGATTGCTGGACGCCCGACCGAAAATCTCTTCCCGCTCACCGGTAAGGGAATCCCTTGGGACCGGTGATCTCCACGCAGTTGGAGCATTGGACCCGCGCAAATCCGTCGCACCAGATGAATACCGTGGAGGCACAGCGGGTATCGCCTTCGGAAGGGTGGGCGCGGTGCTCGCACCCATGGTTGGCGCTTCCCCCGCATATGATATAGGATCGAACGACTTTCCATCCGTTGAGCAGGCTTATCTCATGGTCTGTGAAGGTCCCGGTTTCGCCAAAAAAACACTTTATAAAACTCCAAAAAAAGCGGTGTTCGAATTCATGAACCGCCGACAAGGTTTCGACCAGCCAGATGGGATTGAAGTCGATCGTCCGTTCTGCTTTGTTTCCCAAGTGATTGGTGATCTCCAGCCTGCAGCGCTGGGGCTGGACCCGTTCGATGTCGGCCGGCATGAGGACCCGGATGGCGGTATCCGACCAGAGCTCCACCTCTCCGCTGAAAGACTCGCCGCAGTCGATTAAATTGAAAGTCACTGTCCCTTCGGGAGACGCGCAAAAATTCTCTCCGGAAACGGTGAGGACGCCCCCCGGCTCGATGGTCTCCGCGGACAGGCGGGTGATCTCAGGGACGATGAGGGAGTAATCCGGAGCGATGCGGGCCTCCCGCAGCGGGCCTGTTTCCCCTCCAGCAAGCTTGACCCAGACAACTCCCGACTTCTCTCTTCCGTCGAGCCAGGCATCCGCCAGAACGGGGACGGTGACCTGGATGAGCTCATTCCCCCAGCGGTCCACTGTGCAGTCCAGCATATCGGCCCGGCCCTGGTGGCTCAGAGCCGCCATGATCAGGACCACCCGGCCTCGCGTCGTTCCGAAATTCCTGCCGATGACGTTGAAGCGTCGGCCGACGACGAGCGGAGGAGCGGGATCGAGTTCCTCGATCTCGGCCTGGGGCCCGCTGGGCCTGGAGATCCCCATCCGCATCGCGTCGGCGGAAAAGGTCAAGGTTTTGAATAGACGGACAGGAGGCCTTTTCGCCGCGGTCTGGAGCGACGCCGCTTGGGCCCTGTAATTAGCCAGTCTCTGGGTCCTTTTCCGCGCCAGGTCGTTTTTTCCCTGCTGTTTCATGGCGTCGACCCGGGCCAATCCCTCGCGCTTGATCTTCCGGCCTTCCGTGTCGTAGAGGGCCTGGAGCTTCTTGCCCAAAGGAGATTTGCCTACGAGGTCGGCGAGCGTCCTTTTTTCAGCGTCCGTGTATTTTTGTTTGGCAAACCAGATCGCCAGGGGCTCGAAGGTCGTCGCCTTCTCGGCCATATCGAAAAACGCGTCTATCCTTGGAGTTCTTTTCTGCGCCGCTCCGGGTTGAGCGGCGATCATGATCAGCAGACAGATCACCACTCCAAGCGCCAGATTTCTTTTCATTCTTCACTTGCTCCTTTCAGAGATTGAAAGAACGGGATGGAGACTTCTTGTATTTGGATCGAGCTGCTGCTGTCGCTCTCGAATTCAGGATCTCCCATCCCCGACATGGGCCCATGATATTCCGGCTTTTGGGCGGGAGTCAAGGACCCGTGACCCGCCCCCCCTCAAAGGGATCCAGTCCTATTGTTAAAATTCAACTGGATCGCAGGCGGGCCTATCACGACGATCGGACCGGCCTCGGCGCCGGAGCCTTCGAGCCGTCGCTCGAGGTGACCACGATCCCGCGCAGGGCGTCGAGGGAGCTCCAGAAATCCAAGCCGACCGAGCGCAGAAAACCCCGGTCGGCGGCGATCGCGGCCGGCGCGTCCGTCCGGACGACGCGGCCCTCGACGAGGATCGCGATGCGATCGCAGACGGCGAGGGCCGGCAGGACCTGCTGGGAGACGAGGACGACCGTCGCGTCGAGCCCGGCGATGAGCCCGGTCAGCCCCTCGACCAGGGCCGGATTGAGATTGGAGAACGGCTCGTCGAAGGCCACGACGTCGGGCCCCATGGCCAGGACGGTGGCCAGCGCGGCCCGCTTGCGCTCCCCGAGGGACAGGCGACGGGGGTCGCGGCCTTCGAAGCCGGCCAGGCCCACGCGGCCCAGCGCCTCTTGGGCCCGGGCCTTGGCCGCCGCCCGGTCCAGGCCGAGATTGAGGGGCCCGAAAGCGACATCCTCTTCGACGGTCGGACAGAAGAACTGGTCGTCGGGGTTCTCGAAAACGAGCCCCACGCGGCGCCGGACCTCGCCGAGCGTCCGGGGACCGACCTCAACCCCTCCGATCCGGACCCGCCCTTGCCCGCCGAGGAGCCCGTTGAGGTGAAGGAGGAGCGTCGATTTGCCGGCGCCGGACGGGCCGAGGATCCCGAACCTCTCCCCCGGACGGATATCGAGGGACACGCCGCGGAGGACGGGCCGGCCCTTATCGTAGGCGAAGGCCAGATCCTCCACCTCCACCGCCGCGCCCTTGGGCCCCCGGCTCACGGCAGGATCACCCTTACGGCGACGAAGGGGGCGAGCAGCGCCGCCGCGACGATCAGGTCCCGAGGACGAACGCGAGGCGGATCCAGGTCGGGCATCGAGCCCGCGAATCCCCGGCCCTCCATAGCCGCCTGGACCCTTTTCGACCTGTCATAGCCGCGGAGAAAGATGAGGGCCGCGGCCCGCCCCAAGGTCGCGACCCGGGAGACGCGCGGCCGGCCGGGCGTGCGGCTCTCGCGGGCCCGCTTCATGCGGCCGGCCTCCGCGCCGAGGATCCCCAGAAAGGAGCCGGCGACGGCCATGGCCGATCCCAGGGCCGCCGGGAACCCGAGCGACCGGATCGCGCCGATGAGCCGGCCGAACCTCTCTGTCAGAACGAGCAGGCTCAGGGCCAGCACCGAGGCGTAGGCCTTGAGGGCTATGGCCAACGCCTGGAGCCATGGCTCGGGCGCGAGCCAGCCCGTCGCGGCGCCGGCGCGGGACAAGGGGAACATGGCGGCGGCCATGAGGATGAAAGGCGACGCCAGGGCGGCCCGCCTCAAGACTTCCCGGGCCGGGACTCGGCAAGCGGCGGCGACGGCCGTCAAGGCCGCCAGCGAAGCGACAAGGGACCGCCACTCCGCGCCCGGAACGGAGACGACGACGACGATGACGGCCAGGACCGCGATGACCTTGACCCGCGGATCGAGCCGGCACAGAGGGCTTTCGAGGCCGGCGCCGCGGAGTTCGAGCCTCAGGTCCAACGCGCGGCCCTCATGGTCCGTTCCGGCGGCCGGACTTCAGCCCATACCAGAAGCCGGACGCGCCGAAGATGAGGGCCACGCCGACCGCGGCCCTCACCCAGAGCGGCAGGCGGGCCCGGGTGGATCCCCCCGCGCCGGCAACACCGGCCTCCATGAACTTCCCGTCTATAATGATGCGGAGCTCCTCGCGGTGCCCGAGCTCGTCGTCGACGACCGCCCGCCACTCCCCTTCCCGGTCGGGGACGAAGGCGAACCGGCCCGAGGCATCGGCGTTCCCGCTCTGGTAGGCGACGGGCGAGGTCCCCGGCCCGTAGATCTTGACCGCCGCGAAAGCGACGGGTTCGGACCCGGAGTAAGACGCCTTCAGGACGACGGCCGGAGCGTGGCGCCGGACCTCGATGTCGAGGCCGTGGGCGGCCAGGGAACCGGCCAGTACCGCGGCGGCGGCAGCCGCCGGGACATATCTCAAGGGAAGGACCTTCATGGCCGGGCCTCCAGGAGAGAGGGCTCCGTCTTGCGAAGGAAGGCGACGGCCGAGGCGGTCAAGGCGCCTTCGAGGACGGCCACTACGGAATAGACGGCGGCCAGGAAGAGGATCCTCTTCCCGTATCCGACGAGCAGGAACTCGGAGATCATCAGGGCGGCCGGGACGATGGTCCCCGCGAAGCCGGCGGCGAAGGCCCGGGCCGCCGCGGGAAGTCCGGGCGCCCGCCAGATGAGGGCCGCGGCCAGGGCCCCGAGGCCCATGTTGACGGTGTTCAGGCCGAGCGCGAACAGACCGCCGTGCTGAAAGAGCAGGGCCTGGAGGAGAAGGGCGATGAGGACCGCCGGGAAGGCCGTCAAGCCGAGCAGGATCCCCGCCAGGCCGAAAAGCCCCAGGTGGATCGAAGTCCCGGCGAACGGGAAATGGAGAAGCGAGGCCAGGAACAGGGCCGAGGCCATCAGCCCCGCCTTGGGGATCTCGGCCGTCCCGATCCGGCGGCCGATCAGGGAAGCCGCGCCCAGGGCCGCGACGTTGGCGGCCGCGGCGGCCTGGACGGGAAAGATGCCGTCGGCGATGTGCACCGGGCCTCAATCCCAGGTCAGGAAATAGGAGGAGCTCATCCGCTCCGCGTCGTAGCCGGCGTCGGCGGGGGCGGGTTTGGAGATCGAGCCGGTGAGGAGGACGGGCCCCTTGAAGGGCCCGGCGATCTCGATCTCGACGCGGCCCGAGGCGGCCGTCTTCCCGGCGGGCTTGGCCTCTCCGGCCCCCAGGACGATCGAAACGTCCGCGCCCTCGACAGGCTTGCCGCCGGCCGTGACCAGGACGGCGACGCCGCCCGCGGTGCGCGACCAGGAGAGCTCGAAGGCCAGCCCGAGAGGGGCCGCGGGTCCGAGGACCGCCCCGGAGGTCCTGACGGCGCAGAGGAAGGAATTGTAGGACTTGATCACGCTGGCGGCGTCCGGGTGGGCCGCCCGGCCTCCCGGCTTCCAGCCCTCGGGCGTGCGGCTGATGACGCCGCGGTCGTATTCGCCGGCGACCCGGTAAAGGCCTTCGGGGCCGGTCCGGAAGGCCGCTTCGGGTCCGCGGCCCTTATCGGTGACCTCGAGAGCCGTCATCCGGCCCGCGGGGTCGGCGACCTTCGCCTTGATCTCGACCCCCTTGAGGGGCTGTTCGGCCGCCGGGAAGGCGTGCCCGTTGGCCAGGAGGACCGTCACCGGCTCGCCGGCCCCGACCGTCGGAGGGGCGGGCGACAGCCAGGTGTAATGGGCGAAAAGGGAGGCGACGCCCCAGGAGCATAGCGTCAAGAACGCTCGGGCCATGGGCCGCCCTGCCGCGCCGGTCCTCATCGGTGGCCTCCTGCGGTAGCACATAAATCAATAAACGTAGCACGGCCATTCTACGGGCGTTCCGCCCCCGTGTCAAGGATGCGAACGGCCCGGCGCCGGGACGGCCTCAGCCGAGCTTCCGGCCCGTGCTGGCCATGTTGATCGTGCCTTGGAGGACGCCCTTGACCGAGCGCAGGCTGTCCGCCAGACGGCGGACATCCCGGGCCCGCCCCCGGACGGCGATGATCTCCAGGCAGTGGTCGTGGTCGAGATGGACGTGCTGGGTGGAGACGACCAGGCCGTGGGCGTCGTGCTGGATGTCGGCCAGACGGTTGACGAGGTCCCTGCGGTGGTGGTCGTAAAGCAGCGTGATGGCCCCGGCGACCTCGCCCCCCGCCCGCCACTCCTCCTCGACGAGCGAGGCCCGGATGAGGTCGCGGAAGGCTTCCGAGCGGCTGGCGTAGTTGCGCTCGGCCACAAGCTTGTCGAACCGGGCCAGGAGGTCCTCCCCTAGGGAGATGCCGAACCGGACGAGCTTGCTCATGGGCCGAGGATAGCCGCGCCCCGGGCCGAAGTCAAGGACCCATGGAGGCCGGGATTCTCCCGAAGCGGGGGGGCCGCGGCCTAACCCTTCGTCTCCCTCCCCGGCCGGTCCTTCCCCAGCGAGAAGAGCGCGAGGCCGACGGCGACCGTGGCCAGCTTGCGCATCCTCCGGATGATCCCCACGCCGAGCCCCAGCCCGGCCGAGAAGCCCAGGCTCCGAAGGATGAGGACGTGGGCGCTCTCCATGACCCCGATGTGCCCGGGCACGAGGAAGAAAACGGTATTGACGATGCTGACGCCCGCGGAGATGAAGACGGCCTGGATGAACGTGACCGGCGAGCCGAGGACCCGCATGATCACGAAGACCTCGGCCGCGCCGACCACGCGGGCCAGGTAATGCAGGCCGGCGGCCGAGACCGTCCGCAGGCCGGGACGGCCGCAGGCCAAACGGAGGTTCCGGTCGAGGTCCCGGAGCCTGTCCTCCCGCTTGGCCGCGAACGGGCCGAACCGCGGGACGAGCTTGGCCAGGCGCCCGAGCGTCCAAAGGGCGCCTTTCTTTTGAACCAGGACGAGGACGGCGATCCCCAGGACCGATCCGCCCAGACAGGCCGCGGCCGCGGCGTTCATCCAGCGGGGCAGATCGGCGAAGAGGAGGCTGAGGAGGAACCCGGTCGCCAGGAACAGCACCCCCGCGGTGAACTCGACCGTCTTGTCGACCAGGACCCCGGGGACGCCCTCCGCGAGCGGAGCGTATCGCCGGATCGCGAACGCCCGGGCGGCCTCCCCGCCTACGCTGGCCGACGGGATGAGGGCGTTGAGGGAGTCGCCGATGATCTTGGCCCGGTACAGGGACGGCAGGGGCACCGGCCGGAAATGGGCGGCCTGGACCAGGGACCACGCGCAGGCCTGAAGGAACAGCCAGCCTAAGCCAAGAGCGACAAGCGCCAGGGACCAGGGCCCGAGCCGGGTCAACTGGGCGAGAACGGTGTCCACGCCGATCTTGAGGAGCAGGAGGAGAAGATCGCGGCGGCGCAGAGAACCGACAGGGCGTAAAGGTGGGGGCGTTTCATGGTGAAAGGACTATAGCTTCGGACGCCGCGCCGAGTCAATAATGATGGGGGACATGATGCTCATTCCCCTACTCTTGATTGGGAAACAGGTATCATGTCCCCCTATTATGTCTCCCTATTGAGAGCGCCGCGCGGACGATCCGCGGGGAATGCCTAACGCAGCGTCGCGACATAATTCCCCGCCCCGACGACGGCCGTCGACAGGATGAGGACGGCGATACCGGCCACGACCAGCCGCCGCGTCGGCGTCCCCGTGCCCTTCCACTCGCGGAAATAGATCCCCCAGAGGCTGCTGAAGGTGATGATGAAGGCCATGTGGATCGTCCAGCTGGAAAAGTCGTACTTCCCCATCTGGGTCGTGCCCATGCCGTAGAAGAAGAACTGGAAATACCAGGTCGTCCCGGCCAGGGCCGAGAAGATGTAGTTGACAAGAAGCGACGGGGTCTTCGCGGCCGCGCCGGTCCCCGAGCCCGTCCCCGCGGCGAGGTCCGGCCCGGCCGGCTTGACGCGCACGTAGTCGCGTCCCGACCTGTTCTTGACGCTCAGGGCCGCGCACCAGATGAAGTTCGTCGTGAACCCGCCGAACAGGGCGACGATCATGACCGGGAAGTTCTGGAAGATGGGCCGGGCCCCGCTCGCGACCGCCGCCTCGGCGATGGGCTTGCCGGCGGCGAAGGCGAAGGCCATGCACGAGCTCATTATCCCGGCGAACACGGCCACCCAGGCGCCCTTGACGAAGCTGAATTCGGCGATCGAGGCTTTCTTCTCGGCGTCGGAGAGCTCCTTCTCCTTCCTCATCCCGGCCCGGCCGCACATGGCGATGCCCGTGAGGCAGACGACGATCCCGAGGATGACGACCTGACCCGACGTGGCCGCGACGAGCCCGGCGATCTTGCCCTCGAAAATAGGCGGCATAAGCGTCCCGAAGACGGCGCAGAAGCCGAGCGAAAGGGCCATACCCAGCGACAGCCCGAGATAGCGCATGCTCAGGCCGAAGGTCAGACCGCCGATCCCCCACAGCACGCCGAAGAGATAGGTCCAGAGGAGCGTCTTGGAGGAGGCGGACTTGAGGACGTCCATGAGCCCGGGACACGTCAGAAGCCCCACGATCCAGGGCACGATGATCCAGCTGAAGAACCCGCCGACGAGCCAGTAGGTCTCCCAAGCCCAGCCGCGGACCTTTTTATAGGGGATGTAGAAGCTCCCGGCAGCGAACCCGCCGAGAGCGTGCAGGAAGACGCCCAGGAAGGGATTGGGACTCATCGGGCCTCCACGAGCCCCGGAGTGTATCGCCCGTCGCTGGGCGAAGTCAACCGGTCTCCCTATTACGCCGCTGTGGCCGAAGTCCCCCCTGCCCCGCCTGACAAACTGCGAGGAGGCGAACGGAGCCCTCATCATTCTTGACCCGGAGCGTCGCCTTCTCTAAAAGTGGGCGTCCCGCTCTTCCCCGTATTCCCCTTGTTATGAGAGCATCGGTCCCGTCGAACTGTCCTCATCGTAGAACACGAAAATGCTCCTATCAAGACGGGCGGCCGGGACGGAGCCGGGGCGTCTTGACACGGCCCGGGCCCACGTCTATAGTCCGGGCGTGGGAAGGCGTCTCGGTGGGGTCCTCGGCGTTGCTTGCGCGGTCCTGGTGGTATTCCCGGCCTCCGTCCTCGCTCAAGAAGCCCCCGATTTTACCTTGCCGTCCCTCGATGGCAAGAGCGTCCGTCTAAGCGAAGCTTCTGCGGGCAAGGTCACACTCATCAATTTCTGGGCGACCTGGTGCGTCCCCTGCGTCAAAGAGCTCCCCCATCTGCAGGGTTTCCAGGACCGCTATGGGAGCCGGGGCCTGCAGGTTCTAGCTATCAGCACCGACGGACCCGACCGGCAGGCGGCCGTGTCCGCCTTCGTCGGCCGCTACCGCTTCACGATGCCCGTGCTGCTCGACTCGAGATCCGAGGTCGTCGCGCTCTTCGACCCGCAGCTCACCCTGCCGTTCACGGTGCTGCTCGATCGGAGCGGCAGGATCCGCTTCTCACACCAGGGCTACAGTCCCGGCGACGAGAGCCTCATGGAGCGGGAGATCGCCCTGCTCCTTGACGAGGTCGAAGAGAGGCCCAAGGCCGGGCCGTCCATTCGGGCTAACGAGTCCTTCCTTCTCCGCCTTCCGAGCCGGACGTCGGGAGACGCCGACCAAGAAAGCTACGCCGAGGTCCTCGACCAGCTCGACCTGACGGCCTCGAGCGGCGGGTTCCTCGTCGGCGCCCGGCTGGACGCGGCCGTCGGCCTCTCCCCCTTCGAGGCGGCCTTCCGGCTGGCCAAGCGCTACGCTCAATACTCGACGAAGAGCGTCCGGGCCAGGGCGGGAGATTTCTACACCTCGCTCGGGCGGGGCCTCGTCTTCAGCCTGGTCAAGGTCTTCGAGGAGGAGGGCCTGGATTACGTCGTCGATACGACCGTCGACGGCGGCCAGGCCGCCATCGCCTCGGGACGGGTGAGCGGCGAGGTCTTCGGCGGTTGGATCGACAGGCCCGAGGACCGCAGCGTCCGCGACAAGGTCATCGGGGGCGGCGTCGGCTGGACGGCGCCCGGCTTCGGGACGATCCGCGTTCAGGCGACGAGCGCCGAGCTCGAGCCGGGCTCCGCTTTCGGCAACCGCCGCGCCGATCTCGGTTCGGTCAGCCTGGAGATCCCCGGGCTCGGGGGAGTGGCCGAGATCTACGGGGAGTTCTCGCTCGTTCGGCGCCGCCTTCACGAGGCCGCGGCGCCGATCGACGGACACGGCCTCTATCTGGGGTCCAAGCTGCGATCGGGGAGGTTCTCGCTCCTCCTCGAGCTGAAGGACTACCGGGAGTTCAAGTTCGAGTACAGCCGGCCGCCGCTCCTCGAGAGCGAAGAGCTCGAGATCCTGGCCGATCAGTTCGATCTCGACCGGACCGACACCACGGGCTATTCCGCCCGGCTCGACTACTTTGCGCCGGCCTCGGAGGTGCTCCTCTATGCCAAATACCTCCGCCTCGACGACGACCCCGAGGACCACCCGCAATTCGGATCGTACGACCGGGAGATCGATCATATCCTCGCCGGGGTCGAGAAGAAGTTCGCCCGCGGCGCGTATCTCCACGGGTTGGCCGGCTGGCGACGGGAGACCGCGACGTCCGTCGCCTTCTTGAGCACCGACGGAGGGACGTTCCACGATCAGATCAATGCCAGCTGGCCGATCGGCGATCGCTGGAGCCTCGAGGCGGACTGGAAGCACAAGATCTTCGACGGTGAGGGCTACGATTACTCCGAGATCCGGGCCGGCCTGTCCCTGCACAGATCGCCGCGCTGGGTCCTGTCGGCCCTCTACGAGCGGACGACCGATCCGGCTGTCGTCTTCTCGGCCGGCAGGGCCGACTTCTGGGCCGGACAGCTGGAGGTCCGGTTCGCCGGCGGGCATTCCCTGCGCCTGTTCGCGGGCTCCACGAAAGGATCGATGAAATGCGCCGGCGGGGTCTGCCGGCTCTTCCCCCCGTTCGAGGGGGTCCGCTTGGAAGTGTTCCTGAGGTTCTAGAGATACTTCTTGATGGCCGCGACGATCGCGGACTCGGTGTACCCGGCCGTCTTGTACCGGATGGTCATGTTCCTGTCGAGGACGATGTTCAAGGGGATATAACCTTCTCCGTAGACCGCCCAGAGGGTCTCGGCGTCATCGTCGAGGACGGAAAAGGTCAATCCGTAGGTGGCGGCCCAGGTCGCCGGCGAACCGTCGATCATGATCGTCAGTATCTCGAAACCCTGCGCTTTGTATTGCTGGTAGAGCGCCTCCGCTTTCTCGGCTTCGCTCCGGCAGGGCCCGCACCAGTCCGCCGAGAAATCGATCAGGACGACCTTGCCGAAATAAGAATACAGGGAAACGCTCTGCCCGCTCTGGTTGAGGGCGGTGAAATTCGCCGCGATCTGGCCGATGGCGGAGCCGAAGGACGCCGGTGCGGCCGTGAACGCGAGGTCGGTCCGCGATTGAGCCCCCAGCTCGTAGTTCGACGGCGTGAACATGCGGTTTTGCAGCGACGGCGTAACGACGAAGCTGCTCCCGGAGACGTCCGCGAAGGAAAACGCCCCGTTGGCGTCGGTCACGGCGGACTTGGACTCGCCCCCCGAGAGATAAACCGGGACGCCGGCGAGCCCGGATCCCCCGGAAGTGATCGTTCCCCGGAAGGTGATCTGCGCCGGCAGATCGGGATCCGTCGGGCCGCTCTTGCAGGCGGCCAGGCCGCCCCAAACAATGGAGATCGCCAAAAGAAGGGCCCAATGCCTGGATCTCATTCGTGGCCTCCCCTTTTACCGGATTCCGTGATCCGGCGCTTATAATATGGACTTGCCCATCCGGAGTTGTCAAGATTCCGTTAAGTTTGACCCCCTCTTTCATTTTGGATAGCATACGCGCGAAAGGCGGAACCATGCTGAAGAAACACCCCCGCGCCCTGGCCTTCATCTTCTTCACCGAGATGTGGGAGCGCGTCGGCTTCTACACGCTCATGGCCATCCTCGTCCTCTACATGGACAAGGTCCTGGGCTGGCCCGACGGCCGCAAGGGCGACGTCTACGGCCTCTTCCTGGCCCTCTGCTATTTCATGCCCCTCCTCGGCGGCTGGCTAGGCGACAAGGTCATCGGGCAGATCCGGACGGTGCGGGCAGGCGCCCTCCTCATGGCCCTGGGCTACGTCGGGCTGGGCGTGTCGGGCCCCGGGAACGTGACCACATTCTACGTCGGCCTCCTGCTCATCGGCATCGGGACGGGCATCTTCAAGGTCAACATGGCCGTCCTCGTCGGCAACCTCTACGCCGGCCGGCCCGAGCTCAAGGACGCCGGCTACAACATCTTCTACATGGGCGTCAACCTCGGGGCCATGATCGCGCCCCTCGTGGCCACGCTCAACAACGCCGTTTTCCACAGCTACAGCCTCTCGTTCTGGGTCGCCGCGGTCGGCATGGTCTTATCCCTGATCATCTTCCGGGCCGGCTTCACGGCCCTCCGGCCCATGGACACGAAGCTCGGGCCCGGCCCGACGCCCGCCCCGGCGAAGGCCGCGGCGCCCTCCCCGTCGGCCCCGACGCCGCCCGCCGACGCCTCCGCCGCGGACAGGCGCGATGAGCGCCAGCGCATCGCCACCCTGGTCATCCTCTTCCTCATCGTCATCTTCTTCTGGGTCGCCTTCTATCAGAACTCCTTCGGCCTGACCCTGTTCGCCGAGCGCTCGACCGTCGTCCTGAAGTGGCTGCGGCCCGAGACCTACCAGTTCTTCGAGCCCTTCTTCATCCTGGCCCTGACGCCTCTCCTCCTCGCCCTCTTCGGCCGCCTCAACCGGGCCGGCAAGGAGCCCTCGACCCCGGTCAAGATCCTGCTCGGCATGCTGATCATGAGCCTGGCCATGGGCGTCATGGTCTTCGCCTCGCTCGCCGGCGGGAACCGCGACGAGAACATCATGTCTCCGTCCTGGCTCATCGGGACCTACTTCGTCGTCACCCTGGCCGAGATCCTCATCTCGCCGATGGGCCAGTCGTTCGTCTCCAAGGTCGCCCCGCCCCGGATCGCCGGCCTGATGATGGGCGGCTGGTTCGCCGCGACGGCCGCCGGGAGCTACGGCAGCGGCCTGCTCGGCAAGTCCTACAGCCGCCTCGCTCACCACGAGTTCTTCCTGCTGCTCGCCGGGCTCATGCTCGTCGCCGCGGTCCTCGTCGCCCTCTTCCTCAAGAAGCTCAAGCGCTACGCCGCCTGATCCCCGGAGGACGCCATGACCCTCATCCAGGAAAAGGTCAAACAGGCCGCCGGCCTCGTCCGCGAGTTCGGGGTCGACTGCTGGATCACCTTCACCCGCGAGAGCGAGATCTGCGGCGACCCGACGCTCGTCTTCCTCGCGCCCGGACACGTCACCTGGCACTCGGCCTTCGTCGTCCCGGCCGACGGCCGGGCCCGGGCCATCGTCGGGCTCTACGACCGGAAGGCCATCGAGGAGACGGGCGCCTACGACAAGGTCGTCGGGTTCGTCACCGGCATCAAGGAGCCCCTCCTCGAATGCCTGAAGGAGCTCGATCCCCGGACGATCGCGATCAACTACTCCGAGGGAAGCGAGATCGCGGACGGCCTGACCCACGGCATGTACCTGACGCTCGTCGGTTTCCTCGCCGAAGCGGGGATGGCCGACCGCCTCGTCCCGGCCGAGAGGATCGTCTCGGCCCTGCGCGAGCGCAAGTCGGCGGCCGAGATCGGCTGGATGAGGCAGGCCGTCCGGGCGACCGAGGAGATCTACGACCTCGTCGCCCGCTTCGTCGCCCCCGGCCGGACCGAAAGCGAGATCGCCGCCTTCATCCTGGCCGAGGCCGAGCGCCGCAAGCTCCCCACGGCCTGGGGGCGGGCCACCTGCCCGGCCGTCTTCACCGGCCCCGACACGGCCCAGGCCCACTACGGTCCGACCGGCCGGACGGTCGAGCCCGGCCACGTCCTCAACATGGATTTCGGGGTCAAGGTCGAGGGCTACTGTTCGGACATGCAGAGGACCTTCTACATCCTGGCCCCCGGCGAGACCGCCGCCCCCGAGGACGTCATGGAGGGCTTCCGGACCATCGTCCGGGCCGTCGAGGAATCGAAGCGGGCCATGCGCCCCGGCGTCACCGGCCGCGAGATCGACGCCGTGGCCCGCGGGATCGTCACCGGCGCCGGCTACGCCGAGTTCCCCCACGCCCTCGGCCACCAGGTCGGGCGGTTCGCCCACGACGGCACGGCCCTGCTCGGCCCGGCCTGGGAGAAGTACGCCCGGAAGCCATTCCAGAAGCTCGAGGCGGGCATGGTCTTCACCATCGAGCCGAGGCTGACCGTCCCGGGGCGCGGCGTCGTCACCATCGAGGAGATGGTCGTCGTGACCCGCGACGGCGCCGAGTGGCTGGGCCAACCTCAGAAGGACCTCGTCCTGGTCAAGTGAAATGAAGGAGGATCCGTCATGAGAACGAGCCGGGCTCTCTCGATCATCGTCTTCATCGTCCTGACCTGCGGGCCCGGGGCCTCGGACCAATCCTTCCCCCGCCTCGAAGGGCCTTACCTGGGGCAGAAGCCCCCGGGCTTTAAGCCGCAGGTCTTCGCGCCCGGCATCGTGACGACGGACGGGGAGGAAGGCTGCGTGGGCTTCGCCCGGGGAGGCACGGTCTTTCTGTTCCAGCGGTTCCTCGGCGGCCGCTGCCACACCTACATCACCCGGCTGAAGGACGGCGCCTGGTCCGTGCCCGAGCTCATCCCCTTCTGGGAGACCCTGGCCGAGAACGGGGACTTCGTCTTTTCGAGCGACGACAAGACCATGCTCTACCAGGTCAGGTCCCGGACGGAGTCGGGCCCGATCTCGCACATCTGGAGAGCGGAGGTCACCGACACCGGCTGGGGCGAACAGGCCCCCCTCCCGCCTCCCGTCAACAGCCCGCACTTCGAGAGCTTCGCCTCCGACACGTCCGGCGGAGCGCTCTATTTCTTCAGCCGGCGGCCGGGCGGCAAAGGCCGGTCCGACCTCTACCGCAGCGCTACCGACGGCGGGACCTACTCCGATCCGGTCGACCTCGACGCCCTGAACACGGAATTCGAGGAGTGGGACCCCTTCGTCGCCCCGGACGAAAGCCATCTCGTCTTCTGCTCGACGAAGCCGGGCGGGTTCGGCCGGGACGACCTCTACATCTCCTTCAAGGCCGAGGACGGGACATGGGGCGCCCCGGTCAACCTCGGCGACGAGATCAACTCCGCGGGCTCCGAGAACCGCCCCTGCGCCACGCGCGACGGGAAGTACTTCTTCTTCACCTCGACCCGCGCCGGCAGCCGCGACGTCTTCTGGGTCGACGCGCGCTATCTCGACAGGTTCAGGCGATAGCCACCGCCTTCAGGGGATCAAGACCGAGATGAGAGAAGGCCGGGCCTGGAAGCGTCTCTATTGGCGTGACAAGTCGAGCGGGACCTGCACCGGCTCTTGACAGGAAGAATACCATTGTTCATACTAATGGTATGAAAATTGCTATTTCCATTCCTGACAACATTTTCCGTGAGGTCAAGAAGCTGGCCGAGGAGCAGAAGCGCTCCCGGAGCGAGGTCGTCGTCGAGGCCGTCCGCCGATACCTCAAGGACCTCGAAACACGCCGCATGATAGACAGTCTGAACGAGGTCTATTCGACTCCTGAAACGGAAGAGGAAAGGGCTGCGAGGGCGGCCGACCTGGAGCTTTATGTGCGCACGGTCCTCTCGAAAGAGAAAGACGAATGGTGATCCTCCAGGGCGACGTTTTCTGGTTCGATCCCGGATTGCCCTACGGCTCGGCGCCCGGCTTTCGGCGGCCCCACGTCGTCGTCCAAAACGACGCTTTCAACAGCAGCCGCATTCGAACGACCGTTCTCTGCTCCGTCACCTCGAACCTCGAAAGGGCTAAAGCCCCCGGGAACGTCCTCCTTCAGAAGGGTGAAGCGAACTTGCCTCGACCAAGTGTCGTCAACGTCTCCCATATCGTGACCGTGGACAAGTCCCTTCTCTCTGAAAAGATCGGGACGCTGTCGCGGCTGAGGGTCCAGGAGATCGACGCCGGCCTTCGAGCGGTCCTCGGACCGCGGGAGCTTCCTCGGACCCCCCATCAGCCTTAAGGCTCCGGTCCCTCGATCTGTTGACGCGGGAAGGCGGTTAGTCTAAAGTGCCGGGTGATGCCTGCCCGGTCCGCTCGCTCCTTCGCCGCCCTATCCATAGCCGCCGCGCTCATCGCCTCGCTCGACGCCTGCGCTCCGTCCCCGTCGGTGCGTCCTCGACCGCGCCCCGTCCAGCTCAGCCCCTGCGGCCGGGCCTTCGTCTTCGTCGACCACGGCCGCCCCGCGGCCGCGATCCTCGTCCCCGAGGGCGCGAGCGAGACGGTGCGCCGGGCCGCCGAGATCCTGCGGACGTCGATCCTCAAGATGAGCGGCGTCGACCTGCCCGTCCGGGAGGCCGCCGAGCCGAACGAAGCGGGCGTCGCGGCCATCGGCTTCCCCCACCGCTTCCTTCCCCCGACGGTCGCGCCCTCGCTCCGATCTCTCCGCCCCGACGGCTTCCTCGTCACGACCTCGACCGGGCGCCTGTATATCGCGAGCGGGGGCGGCAAGGGCGTCATCTACGGGGTCGTTCACCTCCTCGAGAAGTACTACGGCTGCCGCCGCTTCAGCCCCGCGGCCGAGGTCTTCCCGCCGCGGGACGATCTCTACCTGGGCTGCCTGCTCGAGGTCGGGAACCCCGCCAACGAGGTCCGCGTCGTCAACGGCGACTTCATGCTCGACGCCGACTACCGCGACTGGATGCGCCTCAACGACCACCGCGAGCTCTACGGCGACGGCTACTACGTCCACACCTTCCAGAGGCTCGTCCCCTGGCAGGCCTATTTCGAGGCCCACCCCGAGTATTTCGCCCTGATGAACGGGAAGAGGATCATCGACCAGCCCTGCCTGACGCGCCCCGAGGTCTTCGACATCGCCGTGGCCAAGCTCCGCGAGGAGATGGCGGCCCAGCCCGAACGCAAGATCTGGTCGGTCAGCCAGAACGACAACTTCTCCTACTGCCAGTGCCCCGAGTGCCTGAAGGTCATCGAGGAGGAGGGCTCGCCCGCGGGCCCGGTCATCCGCTTCGTCAACCGCGTCGCCGCCCTATTCCCCGACAAGACGATCTCGACCTTGGCCTACCAGTACTCGCGCCGGGCCCCGCGTCTCGCCCGGCCGCTGCCGAACGTCGAGGTCATGCTCTGCACGATCGAGCTCAACCGCGGCCGGCCCATCGCCGGCGACCCCGGGAGCGCCTCGTTCGTCCGCGACATCGAAGAGTGGCGGCGCGTCTGCGACAACCTCTACCTCTGGGACTACACCGTCAACTTCTCGCACTTCGTCTCCCCCTTCCCCAACCTCCACGTTCTCGGCCCCAACATCCGGTTCTTCGCCGGGCAGGGCGTCCGCAAGCACTTCCAGCAGACCAACACGGGCCCCGGGCACGAGTGGAGCGAGCTCAAGTCCTACCTCCTGGCCCGGCTCCTATGGGACCCGCGGGCGGACGTCGACGACGTCACGGACGACTTCCTCGAGGGCTACTACGGCGAGCGGGCGGCGCCGTTCCTGAGGCGATACATCGAGGCCCTGCGGGCGGCGCTCGAACGGGGCGGGGCCAGGCTCGACATCTACGAGCCCCCGGCCGTCCACGCCGCGGGCCACCTCTCGGCGGCGGACGTCGCCCTCTACGACAAGCTCTTCGACAAGGCCGAGGCCGCGGCGGCCCGGGACAGGGAGCTCCTGAAGCGCGTCGAGACGGCCCGCCTGCCGCTGATGTACGCCAAGCTCGAGATCGCCAAGAACGACATGTTCGGGCCCCGCGGCTTCTACGAGGAGCGGGGCGGCCGGTTCGAGGCGCGGCCGGAGATGGTCCGCCTCCTCGAGGGGTTCGCGGCCCGCGCGGCGGCGGCGAACGTCCGGAACATCAACGAGGCCGGGCTCGCGCCGGCCGCCTACGTCGAGTCGGTCAGGCGCTTCATCGACGTCCAGGTCGAGGGCAATCGGGCCTTCCGGAAGCCGGTCACATCCGTGCCGCCGCCGGCGGCGAAGTACGCCCGGGGCGATCTCGCGGTCCTGACCGACGGCGTCCGCGGCGCGGCCGATTTCAAGGTCCACTGGCTCGGCTGGGAGGGCGTCGATTTCGAGGTGACCGTCGATCTCGGGAAGACGATCGACGCCGTCCGCGAGATCACGCTCAGCACCCTGTCCGACGAGAGGAGCTGGATCCTTCACCCCGACAGGGTCACCTGCGCGGTCTCGGACGACGGAGCGAGCTTCCGCGAGATCGGGGCCAAGGCCGTGGCCGGCGACCACAGGGACGAGGACATCGTCCGGGCCTTCTCGTGGACGGAGGACATGGTCCCCTTCGGCGCCCTCTCCTCCGCCCGATACTTCCGCTTCCGCGTCGAGGGAACCAAGCGGCTCCCCGAGTGGCACGCCTCGGCCGGCGGCCTCTCCTGGGTCTTCCTCGACGAGATCGTCGTCCGCTGAGGGCCCGACGGACCCGCTAGACCGCGACGTAGGGTATCGTCTGGGGGCCCTCGGGCAGGACGCAGATCGAGGCGCCGCGGCCGTACTTCACGAGCAGCTCGGCGATGGTATCCTCGACGCGGCGGGAGGGCTTGAGGAGCGCGCCGCGGACCTGGTCGTCGGTCAGCCCGTCGGAACGGACGTAGACGTCGGCCTTGTGCTGTACGAGCGCCTGGACGTGGGCCTGCCACTGGTCCTGCTCGAGGAAGCCGGGGGCGCAGATCTTCGACAGCAGATCCTCGGGGCTCCGCGACTCGCGCAAGAGGCGGCCGTACAGGCCGTGCTCGGGCAGGCCGTCGGAGCAGCGCGCGGCGATGACGATCGCGCCTCCGGGCCGGACGATCGGGTCGGCCGCCCGCAGGCCCTTGACCGACTGGTAGAGGTTGAGGTCGAGCGGGTAGCCGGAGTTCGTCGTGACGACGATGTCGAAGAGGCGGGGCACGGGGACCATGGCCGAGCGCTTGACGAAGGCGCAGCCGGCGGCGTGGGCGGCGTCGAGGTCTCCGGCGAAGACCCCGGTCACCGCCTTGTCGCGGTTGAGCGTGACGTTGAGGAGGAAGAGGCGGCCGGCCTGGCCGGCGACCTCGCGGACCTCCTCCCAAACGGGATTGCCGCGCGTGACTCCCCAGATGGCCCGAGGGTGGCCGACCATGCCGGCGTCGTGGTTGCCGAGGACGGTGCGCTGGCCGGCCATGCCGGGCATGACGGCCTTGCCGCCGCCGCTGAAGCCGGCGAACAGGTGGGGCTCGATGAAGCCCGTCAGCACCTTGAGGTCGCAGCGCATGAGCTCGGCGTTGAGCCAGGTCTCGTGGCCCTTCGAGGTCATGCCGACGCGGACCTGGGTGGACGGATCGAAGGCGTCGTTCTGGACGACGCGGCGGCCCTCGAAAACGGCGTCGCCGAGCATGGCCCGCAGCTCCTCCCCGGTGTTGGGCCGGTGCGTGCCGAGAGCGTTGAAAAGGACGACTTCGACGCCGGGGACGGAGTCGATGACCTCGAGGACGGCCGGGAGGAGGAGCGTGTTGGGCGCGGGGCGGGTGATGTCGCTGAAGACGACGCCGACGCGCGAGCCGGGGCGGACGAGGTCGCGCAGGGCGGGCGAGCCGACGGGCTCCCGCAGGGCGGCGCGGACGGCCGCGGCGGGGTCGGCCAGGGCGGGGACGAAGGCCGGCTCGACGACGGTGACGTCGAGCGAATCGTCGAGCTCGAGCGGGAGACCCGTCTTCCCGTAGGCCAGTTCGACGCGCATGCCGCAGGTATTTTACACCAAGAGAGGGTCAGGTCTACTTTTTACGCAAAACTGCGTAAAAAGTAGACCTGACCCCCTCTTTTCTATCGGTCGAAGAGGGACCAGTTGGGGTTCTGGCGCAGGGTCTCCAGCCGGAACGCGGCCGGCCAGGCGACGAGCCACTGGCTCACGGCGAACGGCTGCAGCCACCGCGTGTGCAGGAACCCCTCGTCCTGGCTGCCGTAGGGCCTCTTCCTGCCCATGACGTGGAGATCGCCGTCGGAGATGCCGATCGACGCGTTGGCCCAGGCCGCGAGGGCCCGTTCCCGCCACATCGCCTTCCCCGTGAGCCGCGCCAGCTCGATCCAGTCGTTGACGATGATGAGCGCGTAGGGGTCCTGGTGATGGTGCTGCGTCGAGACGGCCGTCCCGCCGTAGGTGTCGTACCCCATCTCCCGCAGCACGGTCCCCTCCTCGTAGGGCACGGTGTAGTGCCATTGCCACGTCGCCAGGTAATAGGAGACGTCCTCGGCCCGCCTCAAATACACGTCCTTCCCCGTCACGTCGTGGAGCTCGAGGGCCGCCTTGAGCAGCGGCGTCGCCGACTCCTTGTCGATGCAGTAGGTGTCGAGCGCGCCGGCCGTCGTGAAGCCGTTCCTGACGAACTCGTCGAAATAGAAGGCGTAGGCCTTCTCCGCGGCCGCGAGGTAGGCCGCCTTGTGCGTCGCCCGGTAGGCCGTGACCAGGGGCGGGATGAGGAAGGCGCCGATCGTGCCCTCCGGGTCGACGACCTTGCCGTCGTTGCGCCAGGCCTTGCCGATCCGCCCGTCGGAGCGCATGGCCTTGACCGCGAAATCGCAGACGCCCAGCGCCGCGGCCCGGTACTCCGGCCTCTTCAGCCCGCACCGCGCGGCCAGGTCGTAGGCCTCGAAATAGCCCTGGGCGGCGTGCCCCAGGTTGCAGGCGTCCTGGACCTCGTTCTCAGGGCCCTCGAGGCCGATGAGGTAGTCGTAATGCGTGCGGAAGAGCCCGTTCTTCAGCCGGGCGTTCCGCAGCCACGTGTCGAGCGTCCGGATGCCCTTGTCGAGCGAGGCCGGCTCCTCCGACAGCAGATGATCGTGGAGCATCGAGTTGGCCAGCGACACGTTCTGCCCCGCCCAGCCGATCTCGTACTTCCAGCCCTGCCTCTGCACCCAGCCCTGCTCCTGCGGGTCCCAGCGCAGCCCGATGGAGAAGCCGTTGAAGCCCTTCTCCTCGGCCCAGAGATGGTCGGCGACGAACTGGACGCCGAGCTCCCAGAGCTCCTCCGGCTCGAAGCGCGGCCGGACCGCCTTCCTGTTGAGGTCCCAGGCCGCGTCGACCAGGGCGTGCCAGCCGTGCCGCGGCGCCGCGACCGGGGCGACGACGATCCAGGCCTTGAGCGCGATCGTCTGCCCCCGCGACATCCGCAGGTCGCCCCGGTAGGCGTCCTGGTAGGCGTCGCGCATGCTGTAGACCCGCGGCGTCTCCTCCTCCGGCCAGACCAGCCGGTGGAGGGTCTTCTCCTTCCCCGGCTCGAGGGCGCACGAGAACCCGCCCGGCGTCTGCCCCGGCGCGCTGAACAGCCCGACCGACCACCCTTCGCCTTCCGAATAGGTCGCGCCCGCGATCGATGTCCGGTGATAAGCGAACGTCCACGGCTCGCCGTCCTTGACGAAGCCCTTGGGCTCGAGCCCCGTCCCCCAGGCGTTGCCGTCGTACATGACGGCCGGGATGAGGCTGTAGCGCGACGCGTAGAGGGCCTCGACCTCCATGGTCAGGCGCACCGGGCGGACATGGTCGTCGCCCCGGTAGGCGAACGTCCTCGTCCACTCGTAGACGCCGGGCTTCGCCTCCCGCAGCTCGTCCGCGGCCGCGATGTTCGTCCCGGCGAAGGGCACAACGGCGGCGACGGCCCGGCCGCCGGCGAAGAGCTGGAGCGTCTCGCCCGTCTTACGGAACTCGACACGGTCCTGGGCGAAGGCGACGGCGGAGACGATGACAAGGCAGACGGCGGCCGTGAAAATGCGCTTTCTCATGCGGGGCTCCTGCGGCTGGATTCTCCGGAACACACGGTCCTTCCGGTTTATACCAGAGGGGCCCCCCGATGACAAGGCGCCGTCACAGAACGGGGACACGATGCCCGATCCCCTTTTTCGATGGGACGGCCGCGCTTCCCCGCGCGCCCCGGGAAAAGGCTACTCGGACTTGAGCGAGACGGCCGGATTGGCCGCCGCCGCCCGGACCGTCTGCAGGCTCGTCGTCAGGAGGGCCACGGCCAGCACCGCCAGGCCGCTAAACACGAACGTCTCCCAGCCGATGGAGGTCCTGTGGGCGAAGCTCTTCAGCCACCGGTCGACGAACAGGTAGGCCGCGGGCCAGGCCAGGAGGTTGGCCGCCAGGACCCAGAGCGCGAACTGCCGCGAGAGCAGGGCCACGACGCTCGCGGACGACGCCCCGAGCACCTTGCGGACGCCGATCTCCCGGGTCCGGCTCTCGGCCGTGAACGAGGCCAGCCCGAACAGCCCCAGGCAGGCGACGAACAGCGCCAGGAGCATGAACATGCCGAAGATCCCCCCGGCCCGCTCGTCGGCCCGGTACTGGCGGTCGAAATCGGCGTCGAGGAAGAAGCTCTCGAAAGGCCGGCCCGGGAAGGCCTCCTTCCACGTCCTCTCGACGAACGAGCGGGCCGCCGCGACCCCGGCCGCCTCGACCTCGACGGTCAGGGAAGAGAACATCTCCGGATTGAACTCCATGACCAGCGGCTCGACGGGCGCCTGAAGGCCGCGGTAGTGGAAGTCCCTGGTCACGCCGATGACCGTGAGCGTCCGGCCTCCGTTGCCGGTCCGGAGCCTTTGCCCCAACGCCTCCTCCGGCCGGCTCCAGCCGAAGGCCCTGACCGCCGCCTCGTTGATGAGGAACGTCCCCGCCACGTCCGTCGCCAGGTCCTTTCCGAACGTCCGCCCGGCGGCGAGCGAGATACCGTAGAGCGGCACGAACTCGTCGTCGAAATAGAGGTGGAACATGGACTGGTTCCTGTTGTCGGCCTGGCCGACGACCTCGATGGCGAAATTGGAGACCGTCCGGCCGGGGACGGTCGAGGACAGCGCCACGCCCTTGACCGCCGGGCCGCCCCGGAAGGCGTTCTTGACGTCGGCGTAGTTGGCCCGTACGGAGATGCCGCCGCGCAGGGGAACGACCAGCTTCTGGGCCCCGTCGAAGCCGAGGTCCCGGCCTTTCATATAGCGGAGCTGCTGCTGCATGAACAGGGTCGCCACGATGAGGGCGGACGAGACGGCGAACTGAACGACGACCAGCGAGGTGCGCAGGACGAGGCCTGACCGTCCCCGCGCCAGGCCTCCCCGGAGCGTGACGGCCGGCCGGAACGACGACAGGACGAAGGCCGGGTAGATGCCCGCGGCCAGCCCGACGGCGACGGCCCCGCCTGCGAAGACGGCCAGCGCGGCCGGCGAGACGAGGTCGCGCCAGGTCAGGCCGGCGCCCGTCAGGCCGTTCAGGGCGGGAACGGCCAGGCGGACGGCGACGACGGCCAAAGCCATGGCGGCGAGCGCGAAGAGGACGGCCTCGCTCAGGAACTGGAGGACGAGCTGCCGCCTCTCGGCCCCGACGACCCGGCGCAGGCCGACCTCCCGGGCCCGGTTGGCCGCCCGGGCCGTGGCCAGGTTCATGAAGTTCAAGGCCGCGATCAGGAGCGTGAACAGCCCGACGACGGCCAGGACGGCCAGCGTGACCGGATTCGACGGAGGCTCGACCTCGTAGCGGAGGGGCGCGGCCAGGTGCAGGCCAATCACCGGCTGGAGGAAATAGCGGTATTCCGTTCCCCAGGCGTCGAGCTGGCCCTTGACGTACTTGTCGGCCAGGCGGCCCGCGAGCCGGCCGAACTCTGCAGGATCGACGCCCGGCCTGAGCTTGAGGTAGGTGTAGAACATCGTCGAGTGCCAGTTGTTCATGAAGCCTTCGTTGGCGATCGTGGCCATCGAGGCGATGAGCCCGTAAGGGAGATGCGTCGCCGCGGGCGGATCCGCGGCGACGGCCGTGATCCCGAAGTTCCGGCCGTTGACGTTCAGCGTCCGGCCAACGGGATCGGCGGCGCCGAAATACTTGCGGGCCAGCCCTTCGGCGACGACCAGGGACCCCGGCTCGGCCAGGGCCGTCCGGGGATCGCCCCTGAGCAGGGGGACCGTCAGGACGTCGAAGAGCCTGCGGTCGGCGAACATGAACCGGTCCTCGTAGCCCACGACGTCGTCGCGCTTGACCAGGCGTCCGGACCGGGGCCAGACCCGGGCCACGGCCTCGACCTGGGGGAAGTCCGCCTCGAGGGCCGGGCCTGCCGTGTCGGAAATGGGGGCGAAGAGGCGGTTGGCCGTCTTGGTCCGGATGTCCATGCTGATCCGGTAGATCCTTTCGGCGTCCTTGTGGTGGCGGTCGAAGCTCCGCTCGCCGCGGACATAAAGGAAGATGACCATGCCGCAGGCCATGCCCAGGGCGAAGCCGGCCAGGTTGATGAACGAATAGCCCTTGTGCCGCCGGACGTTGCGCCAGGCCGTCAAGAGATAGTTCCTGAACATGGGCGACCTCCCCGTCCCCTATTCAGACGCGCGGGAGGGGCCGAAGGTTTGCCGGCCGCCCCCACCGGGCTTGGAAAAGCCCCCGGCCTTGGATTACTATAAGGGAGGGTTTCCAAGACTTCCGAGGAGGTTGACCATGCCCGTTTCCTTCAAAGACATCGGCCTCGCCAACACGAAAGAGATGTTCCGCCGGGCCTTCGAAGGCCAGTACGCCGTCCCCGCTTATAACTTCAACAACATGGAGCAGCTCCAGGCCATCATCACGGCCTGCGCCGAGACCCGCTCCCCGGTCATCCTCCAGATCTCGAGCGGGGCCCGGAAGTACGCCAACCAGACCCTGCTCCGCTACATGGCCGAGGGCGCGGTCAAGATGGCCCGGGAGATGGAGAAGGCCAAGGGCGCGGAGGAAGCGATCCCCATCACCCTCCACCTCGACCACGGCGACACCTTCGAGCTGGCCAAGTCCTGCATCGACAGCGGCTTCTCGTCGGTCATGATCGACGGCTCGCACCTCCCCTACGACGAGAACATCGCCCTGACCCGCCGGGTCGTCGATTACGCCCGGCCGCTCGACGTCTCCGTCGAGGGAGAGCTCGGCGTCCTGGCCGGGATCGAGGACGACGTGCAGGCCGAAAAGTCGACCTACACCCGCCCCGACGAGGTCGTCGACTTCGTCGGGCGGACGACGGTCGACTCGCTGGCCATCTCCATCGGCACCTCGCACGGCGCCTACAAGTTCAAGCCCGAGCAGTGCACGCGCGACGAACGCGGGGTCCTCGTCCCGCCGCCCCTGCGCTTCGACATCCTGAGCGAGATCGAGAAGAGGCTCCCCGGCTTCCCCATCGTCCTCCACGGCGCCTCGTCGGTCATCCGGGAGGCCGTGGCCGCGATCAACAAGTACGGCGGCAAAATGAAGGACGCCGTCGGCGTCCCCGAAGAGCAGCTGCGCCAGGCGGCCCGCTCGGCCGTTTGCAAGATCAACATCGACACCGACGGCCGCATGGTCATGACGGCCACGGTCCGCCAGGTCTTCGCCGAGTCGCCCGGCGAGTTCGACCCCCGCAAGTACCTCGGACCGGCCCGAACGGCCCTCGTCGAGATGTACAAGCGCAAGAACCGCGAGGTCCTCGGCTCGGCGGGGCGCTACGGCCGGGAGCTCTAGGGCCGGCGGGCCGTTCTGCCCTCGTCCCGCGGGCCGAAAAGCGCGGAGAGCCTTTTCCGGACCCTTTCGATGACCTTGGGGAGATCGTGCTTCCCGAGCGAGGCGGCCAATCCCTTCATCCCCAGAGGGATCCGGCCGGGATCGGTGCGGACGCGATAGACGGCCAAGAGCCGCCCCTGGCCGAACCGGCCGACCTGCCAATAGCCCGACGTGTCGACGACGGACTGGCTCAGGGGCACCTCGGGCCAGGGCGCCTTGTTCCATTCGATCCGGAAACCGTGATCCCCTTTCCGGACGGCGTATCTCAGCCGGAGGCGCTTGCGGACGCCCAGCGGCAGCTTCAGATGCTGCTCGACCAACGACACCGTATCGCTTTCGTCCGTCACGACGGTCCGCTCGACGCGCGGCATGAACTCGTGATAGCTGCGGTAGTCGGTGACGATCCCCAGGACCTCCTCCAAGGTCCCCGCGATGGTCCCCACGGCCTCGAAGGTCCGGCCCTTCAATCCCGGCGCGGGGACCTCCCTGACGATGATCCGCCCTTCCTGGATGGCGGCCTGCTCCGCCGGAGAGAGGCTGACGGGCTCCAGCTGGACCTCGCCGCCCCGCGCCTCGGCCGAGGCTGCGGCCGACGGGCGGGTTCCGGCGCGC
Organism: Candidatus Aminicenantota bacterium; assembly: GCA_041320535.1. GTDB lineage: Bacteria > Acidobacteriota > Aminicenantia > Aminicenantales > Saccharicenantaceae > RBG-16-66-30. Next base: position 153,037 of record JBGLNH010000001.1, read on the forward strand.
TCGGGGGTGCCGGCGACGAGAACAAAGACCGACGCGCCGCCCAGGACGGCGACGAGCAGCATCACGGGGAGCCCTCCTTGGGGCTCCATTCTCGCCCAAGGAGCCGCAAAAGGCAACCGGATATCCCTCCCGCCGGGTCTGACGTATAATAGGAGCGAAAGAGGTGCCGAATGAAAGATCACATCAAGGTCATCGGGATCCTTTGGGTCATCTTCGGGGTCTTCAGCCTCTTCCTGGCCCTTCTCGCTTTCCTCTTCTTCTTCGGGGTCGCCGAGATCCCCAACGTCGACGACGTCGGCCCGGGCGTCCTCAGGATCATCGGGCTCATCGCCAGCTCCTTCCTGGCGATCATCGGGCTGCCCCAGATCATCGGCGGCCTGGGTCTCATCCAAAACAAAGAGTGGGCCCGCATCCTGATGCTCGTCGTCTCCTTCATCAGCCTGCCGCACGTGCCCTTCGGGACCTTCCTGGGCGTCTACACGATGGTCGTCCTGTTCAACCGCGAGACGGTGGCGCTCTTCCAGGGCTCGAAGCCCTCCGCCTAGGGTAGACATGCGCCCCCTTCCAGCGATCATCGCTCTCGCCGCGGCGCTGCTCTCGTTCGGAGCTGTCATGACCGACGTGTTCCTTATCGACGATTTCTCGCGGGAAGACGTGTCTTCCCTGGGCACCCGGTGGCAGGCCTTCACCGACCGGGTCATGGGCGGTCTTTCGAACGGGCGAGCCTCGTTCGAAACGATCGAGGGGAAGCGCTGCCTCCGACTCCGGGGGGATGTGTCCCTGGAGAACCAGGGCGGCTTCGTCCAGGCGGCCCTGCCTTTGGCCAAGGGGGACGGCGATCTCGACGCCTCGGGCTATCGGGGCGTCCGGCTTTGGGTCCGGGGGAACGGGGCGGTGTATTACATCCACCTCCGCACCGGTGACTCCCGCCTGCCCTGGCAATATTACGCGGCCGAGTTCGAAGCCGGCCCGGACTGGAGACAAGTCGATATCCCCTTTTCCGCCTTCGCCCCCGAGAACCTGAGCCGGGCCCTGGACACGAAAAGCCTGAGGAGGCTGGCTGTCGTCGCCGCCAAGAAGGCCTTCAGCGCCGACGTGGCCGCGGCCCGGATCGAATTCTACCGCTGAAAGGACGGCCCTCATGAGCGAGCATGTCTACAGGAAGCTGGAGATCGTCGGGTCCTCCAAGACGGGCATCGAGGACGCCATCCGCAACGCCCTGGCCGAGGCCGCCAAGAGCGTCTCCAGCATGCGCTGGTTCGAGGTCGTGGAGACCCGCGGCTACATCGAGAAGAACTCCGTCGCCTATTACCAGGTGACGTTGAAGATCGGCTACACCGCCGAGTGACCTGTCGGCCCGGCCGGCCGGCCGGGGCCCGCCCGGGCCGGATGCCTCGCTTGGCCCAGCCGACTCGCCCGGCCCGTTCTCCTACAGGATGAGCTTCCCGGCGCCGACGAGGAAAAGGAGCGCTCCGAGCCCGAGGACGTACTTGAAGGGGACGGCCAACCCTTCCTTGACGTGGACGACCCACATGTCCCGCTCGTAGCTCGCGCCGGTCCGGAATATCCTGTTTCCAGGCGGAGACCGGTCAAATCCCGGGGGGCGCCCGGGCCGCGAATAGGCTATAATACGGCCCATGTACAAGATGAAGACAGCGCGCCTTAGCCTCCTCGTCATCGTCCTCTCAGCCTGCGTGTTCTTTTCGGCCGGCTGCCGGAACGAGCGTCCAACCCCGGCCGATACCGTCATCGTCAACGCCAGCGTCTACACGGTGGACGCCGCCCGGCCCTGGGCCGAGGCCGTCGCCATCCGGGACGGGCGCGTCCTGGCCGTGGGGTCCGACGCGGAGATCGGACGCCATAGGGCCGAGACCACGAGCGTCATCGACGCCGGCGGCCGATTGGTCATGCCCGGCATCGCCGACAGCCACGTCCACTTCGTCAGCGGCTCCTCGAACCTGGCCGTCGTCGACCTCGCCGGGGCCAAGACGGTCGAGGATGTCCGGGCCCGGATCCAAGCCTTCGCCCAGGCCCATCCGCGGGCCGAGTGGGTCGAGGGGCGGGGCTGGATGTACTCGGTCTTCCCCGGCGACATGCCCCACAAAAGGCTCCTCGACGAGATCGTGCCGGACCGCCCGGCCTACATGCGCTGCGCCGACGGACACTCGAGCTGGGTCAACAGCCGCGCCCTGGCCCTGGCCGGGGTCGACCGCCACACCAAGGACCCCGAGAACGGCCGCATCGTCCGCGACGAAACGGGCGAGCCGACCGGGGCGCTTCTCGAATCGGCCGGGCACCTCGTCGCCCGACTCATCCCCGAGGAGACGGCCGAGCAAAAGCTCGCCGCGGTCCGCCAAGGCCTCGAGGAAGCGGCCCGGCTGGGCGTCGTCCGCGTCCACGGACTGGGCGGCGAGTTCGAGGAGCTCGCCCTGTTCGAAAAGCTCCGCGACGAAGGCGCCCTGACCGTGCGGATGACCGTGGCCATGTGGGTCGACGCGCCCGGACCCACGGACAAGGACTGGAAGGCCTACGACGAAGCGCGGGCCCGGTGCGACGACGAGCGGCTGGCCGTCGACGGCGTCAAGCTGATGCTCGACGGCGTCATCGACTCCGGCACGGGAGCCATGCTCGATCCCTACGAGGGCCAGAAGGCGAACAAGGGCAAGCTCTTCTGGGCGCCCGAGGATTACACGCGGGCGGTGGCGGCCTTCAACGCCAAGGGGATGCAGGTCTCGACCCACTCCATCGGCGACGCGGCCATCCGCCTGAGCCTCGACGCCTACGAGGCCGGCCAGCGCGCCCCCGGGGCGGCCGACGTGCGCAACAAGATCGAGCACGCCGAGGACATCGCCGGGGGCGACATCGCCCGGTTCGGCCGGCTCGGCGTCATCGCGAGCTTCCAGCCGCTCCACGCCAATCCCGAGCCCTCCTGGATGGGCAGCTGGATCAGGAACGTCGGGCCCGAGAGGGAGCAGCGGGCCTTCGCCTGGAAGGCCGTCCTCGACGCCGGCGGCCGGCTGGCCTTCGGCAGCGACTGGCCCGTCGTGACCCTCAGCCCCTGGCCGGGGATCCAGGTCGCGGTGACGTGACGGGATCAAGGTCGGCGTCTTCGGCATCGGCAACGAGGACCCGACCAACTTCGGCGACGAGATGATCGCCCGGTTCTCGAACGATCCCTACACCGTCGCGGGCATGCAGGCGGCCGCGCTCCGCTTCGCCGGCTGCCAGGTCGTCATCTGCCTCTCGCACCTGGGGACCCTGCTCGACACCGAGGGCCTGTCGCAGGTCCCGGGCATCGACGTCATCGTCGGCGGCCACAGCCACGACCTCTTCCGGCGGGCCGTCGTGCGCAACGGGAAGGTCATCGTCCAGGCCGGCAGCCACGGCCGCTGGCTCGGCGAGCTCCAGCTCAAGGTCGAGCCCGGCAAGGTCAGGTTCCTCAGCTGGCGGACCCACGAGCTCGACAAGTCCGTCCGTCCCGACCCGACGCTACTGCCCCAGCTCGACATGCTCCGCGCCGGGGTCGAGGCGACCTACGGGCCCGTCTTCGACGAGCCGGTCGGCTACGCCTTCCGCGACATCGGCCACGACTGGCCGGCGACGGGGCCGTACCGCGACGCGCCGCTCGGCATCCTCGTGGCCGACGCCATCAAGGCCGCCCTGCTGGCCGCCCCGGGGCTCCCGCCCGTCCACTGCGTCCTCGATCCCCTGGGCTACACCGAGTTCGGCATCCCGGCCGGCAAGATCGTCGGCAACGACATCCTGCGGGCCGTCCCGTACGGCTTCGACCCCGGCAGCGGGCTGGGCTTCAAGCTGGTCATCCTGCCCATCGACGGCGCGAGCCTCCTCGGCCTGCTGGAGTACACCCTGACGTACGTCGAGTACACGCGGTCCCTGTGCGTCCAGCCGTCCGGGCTGACCTTCGCCTACGACTCGTCGAAGCCCCCGGCGGCGCGCCTCGGGGAGATCAGCCGGCTCGACCCGATGTCGGTCAAGATCGGCGACGAGTACGTCGCCCTCAACCAGTCCAAGATCTATTTCGTGGGCCTGACCGACCAGGTCTTCAACTTCATCAACAAGCTCGTCGGCGGGGTCCTGACGAAGATCGACACGGGGATCCTGGAGTACAACGCGGTCCACGGCTACATCGAGGCGCTGGGGCGCGTGAGCTACGTCTCGGAGGGCCGGGTCATCGACACGGCGCCGGCGACGGCCGCTCCGAAGCTCTACCAGCGCCGGTAGGGACCGCGCGACAGGGGGGGCGCCGGCGGGCGGCGGCCCGGGGCCCCTCAGTCCGCGCCGAAAGGCTCTTCGATCGATTCGCTCTCGAGGCCGCCGAGATGGCGGGCGCCCGTCTCGGTGACGACCAGGCAGTCCTCGACGCGGACGCCGAACTCGCCGTAGATGTAGATGCCCGGCTCGTTGCTGAAGGTCATGCCCGGCTCGATCTCGAGCGTGTTGCCCTTGACGAAGTACGGGTACTCGTGGCCCTCCATGCCGATGCCGTGGCCCAGGCGGTGGGCGAAGTATTCGTAGCCGGGGCCGTAGCCGGCGTCCTCGACGACCTTGCGGGCCGCCCGGTCGACCGATTCGCAGGTCGCGCCGGGCCGGGCCGCGGCCAGGGCCGCCTTCTGGGCCTTGCGGACGATGTCCCAGACCCGCCTCTGCTTGTCCGACGGCTTCCCGAAGACGACCGTCCGGGTGACGTCGGAACGGTAGCCCTCGACGCCGCACCCGCCGTCGACGAGGACGATGTCGCCCTCCGTGAGCGTCCTCTGGACCTGGGAGCCGTGGGGGAAGGCCGAGTTCGGCCCGAACTGCGGCCCGCCGCCGCCAGACGAGCCCAGCTTCTGGGTGGCCGCCGAGATGGCCCCGGAAAGGTCGCGCGTGGTCATGCCCGCCCGCATCGACTTGAATCCCTCCCGGTAGGCCAGCTTCGTGATGCGGTTGGCCAGGTCCATGTAGGCGATCTCCTTGGCCGTCTTGACGCCCCGGCAGCCCTCGGTGACGGGGGCGCCGTCGACGACCTCCAGGGCCGGGAGCGTCCGCCTCAGGCCGTGGACCTCGAAGGCGCGCAGATCGGGCGCCGTCGCGAGCTTCCCGGTCGCCGCGCCGAGGTCCCTCATGACCCCGCCGACGAGCTCGTAGGGGCTCTCGTGCTCCTCCCACGTCCGGATCTCCATGCCGGCGGGGACGAGCTCCTTGGCCCTCTCCAGCTCGAAGGCCGGGCAGACCCAGACCGGGTCTTTCTTGCGGCTCATGACGACGCCGAAGACGCGCTCGCTCAGCCACCAGCCGACCTTGGTGAAGTAGACGAGGTTGGTGCCGCCGCCGACGAAGACGGCGTCGAAGCCTTTTTCGGCCAGGATCCGCCGCGCCTTCTCCCGGCGCAGGGCGAAATCCTCGGGGCCCAGCGGCTCGACCCCGGCGACCATGTTCTTGAGCTCCTGGGCGCCCGCGGCGCCCGACGCGGCGGCTTTCGGCCCCAGGCTAAGGGCGGCCAGGGAAGCGGTCCCGGTCTTGATGAACGAACGGCGGGTGATGGACATGTCGGCCTCCTCCGAAGGGAGGATAGATATCACATCAGGGGCCTAGAGGGGAAGAGGGGAGTTGGCTGGGAAGCAAGGATTCGAACCTTGATTGCATGATCCAGAGTCATGAGTCCTGCCGTTGGACGACTTCCCAGCAGGGAGGACTATCTTAAAGAAAAAACGGGCGAAATTCAAGCCCCTTCCGTTTCGTGGTAAGATTCCCCCCGGCCATGAGGAAGCACGCCCTGAGGATCGCGGTCGTCACCGCCCTGACGCTGGCCCTGCTCTACTTCTTCGGCCGCTCGGTCGAGTGGCGCGATATCCCGGCCCAGATCGCCGACGTCAACGTCCCCCTCTTCCTGCTGGCCCTGGCGCTCTCGGCCCTGCACTTCGTCACCCGCTCGCTCCGCTGGCAGGTCCTCGTGGCCCGGGAGAAGCTCAACGTCCGCTTCCGCAACCTCGTCGCCGCCAACGTCGTCGGCTTCACGGTCAGCGCCGTCTTCCCCGGCCGCGTCGGCGAGCTGGTCAAGCCCATCTACCTGGCCCGCAAGGAGGGCCTGCGGACGGGCTTCGCCGTCGGCACCGTCGTCGTCGAGCGCCTCTTCGACGCCGTCACCAACGTCCTCCTCCTGGGGCTTTTCCTTCTGGCCCGGCCGCTGTTCTCGGGCTCCTGGCCCCTGAGCACGGAGGCGGGGGAGAACCTGACCTACTGGGGAGGGGTCGGGGTGGCCCTGGCCGTCACCCTGCTCGTCCTGACCGTCCTGCTCTATTCGTTCGAGGACAAGGCCCGCGGCGTCGTCGCCTTCGTCCTGCGGCCCTTCCCGGAGAAGGCCCGGCAGGCCGTCGACCGGGTCCTCGGCGGCTTCATCGACGGCCTCAAGTTCTTCCGCACGCCCCGGCAGCTGGCCACCTACGCCGTGTTCTCGCTGCTCGTCTGGCTCGGGATAACCCTCTTCTACTGGGTCTTCCTGTTCGCCTACCGCGTCCGCGTGCCCTTCTTCATGGTCTGGCCGTACGTCTTTTTGACCGCCGTCGGGGCCTCCATCCCCACCCCGGGCATGGTCGGCGGCTTCCACTACTTCAGCAAGCTCGGGATGGTCCTCCTGCTGGGCGTCGCCGCCGGGCGGGCGGCCGGCATGACCCTGGTCGTCCACGCCCTCCAGATCGCCGTGACATGCGCCCTCGGATATGCTATATTGGCCCGAGAGGGCCTGACCCTCTTCCAGCTCAAGCGAATGGGAGAGAACGAACAGCGATGAGATGCCCGTTCTGCGGCTTTCTCGAAAGCAAGGTCATCGACTCCCGGGAGAGCAAGAAGGGGATCTCCATCCGCCGCCGGCGCGAATGCCTGTCCTGCAAGCGGCGCTTCACGACCTACGAGAAGATCGAGGAGATCCCCTACATGGTCGTCAAGAAGGACGGCACGCGCCAGCCCTTCGACACCCAGAAGCTCCTGCGGGGCATGATGAAGGCCTGCGAGAAGCGGCCGATCCAGATCAGCCAGCTCGAGGAGGTCATCGAGGAGATCGAGTCCCTCCTCCAGGAGCGGCCGGACAAGGAGATCGGCGTCGCCGAGATCGGCGAGCTCGTCATGGACAGGCTCAGGGAGCTGGACAAGGTCGCCTACGTGAGGTTCGCCTCGGTCTACCGGGAGTTCGGGGACGTCGCCGAATTCCGTAGGGAGCTCGAGGACCTGATGAAGGACAAATAGCCTCCGCCGTCCGCCATGGTCCGCCGCATCAAGCCCGTTTCCCGGAAAGTCCGGGCCGAGGCGCGGGTCCGGACCCCCGAGCGGGCCGCCCGTCCGGTCGAGCCGAGGCTGCCCGGTCCCGGCGAGGTCACCGTCCCCGCCGTGGACGTCTACGAGACCGCGGACGAGATCATCGTCGAGATCGAGCTCCCGGGGGTCTCGGAGAAGGACGTCCGGGTCCTTCTCTTCGCCAGCCGCATCGAGGTCAGCGGCTTCAAGCGGGAGCTGGCGGCCCACGCCGGGTCGCGCTACATGAGGCTCGAGCGCGAGTTCGGGGCCTTCCGCCGCGACGTCGTCGTGCCGGGCGCGGTCGACCCGGAGAGGGCCGCCGCCGCCCTCGAGAACGGCGTCCTGACCGTGGTCCTGAAGAAGGCGCCCCGCCGGCGCCGCGACATCGACATCAAGTCCCGCCGCGACGGGACGTGAGATGGGAGTTCCTTGATGGCCAGCATCGACAATAAGAACGGCGAGCCGCTCGACGGCCTCCTGGAGGAGCAGGGCTCCAAGCTCCGGGTGCCGGGGAAGCTCCCCGTCCTCCTTCTCCGGGACGTCGTCATCTTCCCCTACATGATCTCCCCGCTCTTCGTCGGGCGCGAGAAGTCCAAGGCCGCCATCGACGTCGCCCTGTCGACCAACCGCATGATCCTCCTCCTGACCCAGAAGGACATGGAGGTCGAGGACCCCAAGCGCGAGGACGTCTTCGACATCGGCACGGTGGCCCTGATCATGCGCATGCTCAAGCTGCCCGACGGCCGGGTGCGCGTCCTGGCCCAGGGCCTCGTCCGGGCCCGGGTCTCGTCCTTCGAGGACGAGGGCGCCCACATCGCGGCCGAAGTGGCCGTCGTCGAGGAGCCCGACAAGCCCGACAAGCCCGAGAAGAGCCTCGAGGCCGAGGCCCTCGTCCGCAACGTCCGCTCCGGGCTCGAGCGGGCCGCCTCGCTCGGCAAGAGCCTGCCGCCCGAGGTCCTCATCATCGCCTCGAACGTCGACGACCCCGGCCGCCTGGCCGACCTGACGGCCAGCAACCTCGAGCTCAAGGTCGAGGAGGCCCAGGCGATCCTCGAGATCGCCGACCCCGTCCAGCGGCTGAAGAAGGTCTTCGAGCTGCTGACCCGCGAGCTCGAGCTGCTCGACGTCCAGTCCAAGATCTCGACCGAGGCCAAGGGCGAGATGGACAAGCTCCAGAAGCAGTATTTCCTGCGCCAGCAGATGAAGGCCATCCAGAAGGAGCTCGGCGAGGGCACGGAGATCCAGGAGGAGGTCCGGCTCTACCAGGACAAGCTGCGCAAGCTCCGCCTCCCCGACGAGGTCAAGGAGGAGCTCGAGAAGCAGATCAGCCGCCTGGCCCAGATGCACCCGGAATCGGCCGAGACGGCCGTCGTCCGCAACTATCTCGACTGGATGTTCGTCCTGCCCTGGAACAAGTCCACCGTCGACACGCTCGACCTGGTCAAGGCCCGCAAGATCCTCGACGAGGACCACTACGGCCTGGCCAAGGTCAAGGAGCGCATCCTCGAGTACCTCGGCGTCCGCAAGCTGGCCAAGTCGGCCAAGGGGCCCATCCTCTGCTTCGTCGGCCCGCCCGGCGTGGGCAAGACCTCGCTCGGCAAGTCGATCGCCCGGGCCCTCGGCCGCAAGTTCGTCCGCATCTCGCTCGGCGGCGTCCACGACGAGGCCGAGATCCGCGGCCACCGCCGGACCTACGTCGGGGCCATGCCCGGCCGCATCATCCAGGGCATCCGCCGGGCCGGGTCGGAGAACCCGGTCTTCATGATGGACGAGGTCGACAAGATCGGGGCCGACTTCCGCGGCGACCCGAGCTCGGCCCTGCTCGAGGTCCTCGATCCCGAGCAGAACAACCAGTTCCGCGACCACTACCTCGGCGTGCCCTACGACCTGTCGAAGGTCATGTTCATCACCACGGCCAACCTCCTCGACCCCATCCAGCCGGCCTTCCGCGACCGCATGGAGGTCCTCGAGCTGCCCGGCTACACCGAGGAGGAGAAGCGCCAGATCGCCTTCCGCCACCTCGTCCCCAAGCAGGTCGCCGAGAACGCCCTGACCCCGAAGCTCATCGAATTCTCCGGCGGAGCGGTCAAGAAGATGATCTCGCTCTACACCCGCGAGGCCGGCGTCCGCAACCTCGAGCGCGAGATCGCCTCGGTCTGCCGCAAGGTCGTCCGCAAGGTCGCCGAGGGGAAGAAGGGCCGGACCGCGATCACGGCCCAGTCCGTCGAGCGGCTCCTCGGCCCGCCGAAGATCTTCAAGGACCAGCTCCTGAAGAAGGACCAGATCGGCATCGCCACGGGCGTCGCCTGGACGGCCGTCGGCGGCGAGATCATGTTCGTCGAGGCGACCAAGATGCCCGGCAAGGGCCAGCTCCAGCTCACGGGCTCGCTCGGCGACGTCATGAAGGAGTCGGCCCAGGCCGCCCTGACCTACGCCCGGGCCCACGCGGCCGAGTTCGGCATCGACAGCAAGATCTTCTCCAAGAACGATTTCCACGTCCATTTCCCCGAGGGCGCCATCCCCAAGGACGGGCCGTCGGCCGGGGTCACGATCGCCACGGCCTTCCTCTCGGTCTGCGCCAATATCAAGGTCAAGTGGGACGTGGCCATGACCGGCGAGATCACGCTGCGCGGCAACGTCCTGCCGGTCGGCGGGATCAAGGAGAAGGTCCTGGCCGCCCAGCGGGCCGGCGTCAAGAGGATGATCATGCCGGCGGCCAACAAGAAGGACCTGTTCGAGATCCCCAAGAAGATCACCCGCGAGATCGAGTTCATCTTCGTCGAGGACGTCAAGGACGTCTTCAAGCACGCCATGGTCGAGGCCCTGGGCCCGGCGGCCAAGGCGACGAAGCCGGCGGCCAAGTCCGGCGCGAAGCGGTAGGGGACATGTCCCCCGGGTACGTGTCCCCGGAGTGAAGGGTGGAGAGGACATGCGGCTGAAACACCTCGGCGAGCGGCGGGCGGTCGCGCGCATCCGCCGGGCCTTCGGCGGGCGGCGGGCCGACGTCCTCATCGGCATCGGCGACGACGCGGCCTTGGTCAGGGCCCCGGCGGCGCTCCTCCTGACGACCGACGTCCTCGTCGAGGACGAGGATTTCCGCCGCGACTACCATCCGCCCCGGCTCCTCGGCCGCAAGGCCCTCAACGTCAACCTCAGCGACATCGCCGCCATGGGCGGCCGGCCCCGTCACGCCCTGGTCGGGCTGGCCCTGCCCGGCGACACCGACGTGGCCTGGCTGCGGCGGTTCATGGGGGGTCTCCGCGAGGCCGCCCGCGAGGCGGGCGTGGCCCTCGTCGGGGGCGACCTCTCCGCGGCCGAGAAGATCATGATCTCGGTCACGGTGACGGGCGAGGCCAAGCTCCCCGTGCGCCGGAGCGGTGCCCGGCCCGGCGACTCGATCTTCGTCTCGGGGACGCTCGGGGACGCCGCGGGCGGGCTGCGGCTGCTCGAGAAGGGCGGCATCCACGGCGTGGTCAAGGCGGTCCGCCCCCTCGTCGACGCCTTCCTCGACCCGGCGCCGCGCCTGGAGCTCGGCCGGCGGCTGGCCGGGGGACGGCTGGCCTCGGCGATGATCGACCTCTCGGACGGCCTGTCGGTCGACCTGGCCCACATCTGCGAGGAGAGCCGGGTCGGCGCGGAGGTCGAAGCCTCGCGCGTCCCGGTCTCGCCGGCGCTCGGGCGATTCGCCCGCGACCCGCTGGCCCTGGCCCTCGACGGGGGAGAGGACTTCGAGCTCCTGTTCACGGTCCGGCCGGCCAAGCTGGCCGCGGTCGAGAAGCTGGCCGCGAGATACCGGCTGACGCGGATCGGGCGGATCACCGCCGGGCGGAGGATCTCCCTCGTCGGCCCGGGGAAGAAGAGAAAGCCCCTGCGCGCCAGGGGGTTCGAGCACTTCGCCGCGTAGACGGCCTCGGCTCAGGCGGCCGGGAACCGGCCCGAGAACACGACTTCGGCCGGCCCGGTCTGCCGGACCTCGCCGCCCTCGGGCCATTCGACCTCCAGGCGGCCGGCCTCGGTCCGCACCGTGACCGCGCGGTCGACGGAGCCCCCGAGAACGGCCGCGACGGCCGCGGCCGCCGAGCCGGTGCCCGAGGCCATCGTCTCGCCGACGCCGCGCTCCCAGAAACGGACCTCGATCGACCCGCGGTCGAGCACGCGGACGAACTCGACGTTGGTCCGGCGGGGGAAGAAGCGATGGGCCTCGATCTCGGCGCCGATCGCCCGCCGTTCGGCGGGCGCGGGCAGGGCGTCGAAGAAGAGAGAGCAGTGGGGGTTGCCCAGGGACAAGCAGGTGGCCCGGTAGGACCCCCGGGCGACGGGGAGGGGGACGTCGACGACGCGCTCGCGCTCCCGGCCGTCGTCGAACGGGACGTCCTTCGAGGCCAGGCGCGGCGCGCCGAGCCCGATCCGGACCTCGAAGAGCGGGCCCCGGGCTGACAGGACCTCGGAGGGGCGCTCGCCCGCGGCCGTGCGGAACAGGACCCGGGGCGACTCGACGGCGCCGCTCCAGGCGAGCCAGGCCGCGGCGCAGCGCAGGCCGTTGCCGGAGATCTCCGCCTCGCTGCCGTCGGCGTTGAAGATCCGGAAGCCGGCCCGGACGGGCTCGCCGGGCTCGAGGCGGAGCAGGATGAGGCCGTCGGCCCCGACCCCCATGTGCCGGTCGCAGATCCGGCGGGCCAGCGCCCCGGCCGCGTCGGGGTCGGGACCCTCGCCGGGCCCGGCGACGATGAAGTCGTTGCCGAGCCCGTGGAGCTTCGTGAAGCGCATCAGCGGACTTTGACGGTGGCGATGAAGTCCTGCGGCCGTCCTTCGGTCTCCCGGCGGACGAGGAGGATGACCTCGTCGCCGCTCTCCGTCCGCTTGAGGATGTCCTCGAACTCCCGGACGGTCGCCACCTTGCGGCGGTTGACCTCGAGGATGATCATCCCCGCGCCGAGGTTCTCGCGGGAGGCCTCGCTGCCGTTGCGGACCTCGGTGATGAGCAGCCCTTCGGCCGTCTTCAGCCCGTAGCGGCGGGCGATCGAGGGCGACAGGGCGACGACGGAGAGGCCGATGTCCTTCTCGGGGCTGGCGACCTGGCCCTTCTCGGGCTCGGGCTCGAGCTCGTCGACCGTGGCCGCGGCCTTCATCTCCTTGCCGTCGCGGATGAGGGTCAGATCGACCTTGCTGCCAGGCCGGATGTCGGCGATCTTGAAGCGCAGGTCCTCGCTGTTCTTGACCGGCTCGCCGTTGACCTTGACGATGACGTCGTAGGGCTGGATCTTGGCCTTTTCCGCCGGGGAATCGGGCTCGACCGAATTGATGAGGGCCCCGGCCCGGGACGGGAGCTTCAGCTGCTTGACCAGGCCCTCGGTGAGGTCGCGGGGGTAGATGCCGACGCCGAGGCGGCCCCGGACGACCCGGCCTTTCTCCTTGAGCTGGACGACGACCTTCTTGGCGATGTTGGACGGGATGGCGAAGCCGATGCCGATGTTGCCGGCGAAGCCCGCGGTCAGGATGTTCGAGTTGATGCCGATGACCTCGCCCCTCATGTTGAGGAGCGGGCCGCCGCTGTTGCCGCGGTTGATGGCCGCGTCGGTCTGGATGAAGTCCTGGTAGCTCTGGGTGTCGATCGACCGGCCCTTGTAGCTGACGATGCCGGCCGTCACCGTGTGCTCCATGCCCAGGGGATTGCCGATGGCCAGGACCCACTCGCCGACCTTGACCAGGGCGGAATCGCCGAGCTCGGCGAAGGGCAGGTCCTTGGCCTTGATCTTGAGCAGGGCCAGGTCGGTGCCCGGGTCGGCGCCGACGATCTCGGCGTCGTACTCCTTGCCGGCCAGGGTGGTGACGACGACCCGCGTCGTCTTGTCCTTCTCGACGAGGTGGTTGTTGGTCAGGACGTAGCCGTCGGCGGTGATGAAGAAACCCGTGCCGCCGACCGTGACGGTGTTGGAATCGGGCTGGCTCCGCCTGGGCTGGGGGAACATCCGGTTGAAGAAGTCGTCCCCGAAGGGCCACTCGTCGCCGAAGTCCATGCCCCGGGAGCGCTCCCGGCGGTCGGCATCGATGCGGACGACGGCCGGGCCGATCTTCTCGGCGATGGCGACGAAGTCGAGGTTGGCCTTCTCCTGGAGAGGGGGGGCGGCGAAGAGGTTGGGTCCCGAGGCTTGGGGGGCCGCCGTGGCGAAGACGTCCCGAGGGGCGGCCGGCTTCTCGGGGAGATAGAGGAACAGGTAGCCCGCGAGGAGCAGGCCCAGGGTGAAGCTCGAAACGGCGATCCAGGCGTATTTCTTCATGGATTTCCTCCGAAAACAGAGATATTAAAATACCACATCAGGACTCAAGATTCAAAGTCCTCGACCTCGTTCAAACGCCCGCCCGGGCCCGGGCGTTGCATCTCTTGTTCCCCTCCGGTGGCCTCGCGCTCCCGATTTTGCTAAGATGGCCCCGCCATGCCCGCCAAGCGCCGACGCGGCCTGCTCGTCGTCCTCGAGGGGATCGACGGGTCGGGCAAGACGACCCAGGCCAGGGCCCTCGTCCGCCGCCTCCGCCGCCGGGGCCACAAGGCGAGCTTCTTCCGCGAGCCGACCCGGGGCCGGTGGGGACGCGAGATCAAGAGGCTCGCCGCCCGGGCCGATTCGTTGACGGCCGAGGAGCAGCTCGAGCTCTTCGTCCGCGACCGGCGCGAGAACGTCGCCCGGAACCTCGTGCCCGCCCTGAGCGCGGGCCGGATCGTCGTCCTCGACCGCTACTACTTCTCGACCATGGCCTACCAGGGCGCCAAGGGCATCGATGTCGAGCGCATCCGCCGCTTGAACGAGTCCTTCGCCGTCCGGCCGGACCTGGTCCTCGTCCTCGACGTCGACGCCAAGTCCGGCCTGGCCCGGATCGGCGGCCGCCGTCGCCGCGACGAGCTCTTCGAGCGCGAGGACTACCTCGTCCGCGTCCGCGAGATCTTCCGCTCGCTCCGCGGGCCCCGCTTCGTCCACCTCGACGGCCGCGGCGACCGCCGGGCCGTCGGCCGCGAGATCTGGCGCTGGGTCGGGCCCCTCCTTCCCTCCAGGCCGTAGGGGACACGGACCTCGGGTACACGTCCCCTTTTCGGGCCCCGGGACGGCGTGAGGTTTCACCGGAGCGAACGGAGCGGATCCCCGAGGCCCCGCCGCGGCCGCCTGCCTGGAAACGAGGGCGGGTTTTTGTCTTTTGGGGGTCGAAGTGCTATGATTTCGACATTACGGCCATGAGCGAACCGGAACCGAAGGCCCCCGAAACGACAGCCCCGGAACCGTCGCCCCCGGAACCGAAGATCCCGAACGGACGGATATTCAAATTGAAGATCCCGGGCCTGAAGATCAAGATCAGGAAGTTCAAGCGCGGCACGGTCATCCGCGCCTTTCTCATCCTCGTCCTGGCCGGCCTGGCCCTCGGGCTGGGGGCCATGTTCGGGGCCTACGTGGCCATCAGGGACAACCTCCCCGACGTCACCGACATCGAGACCTTCCGGCCCAAGCTCATCACCACGGTCTACGCCGCCGACGGGACGCCGGTCAAGGAGTTCGCCGAGGAGATGCGCGTCGAGGTGCCTTACGAGCGCCTGCCCAAGTCCCTCGTCGAGGCCATCGTGGCCACGGAGGACCCGAGCTTCTTCCGCCACGGCGGCGTCGACCTCCGCGGCATCGCCAGGGCCGTCTGGGCCGACGTGTTCAAGGTCCTCAGCGGCCGGAGGCCCGAGGGCGGCAGCACGATCACCCAGCAGCTGGCCCGCTCGCTCTTCCTCCACCGCGAGGTCAGCCTGCGCCGCAAGCTCAGGGAGCTCTGGGTCTCCCGCGAGATCGAGAAGCTCTACCCCAAGGAGAAGATCCTCGAGCTCTACTGCAACCACTTTTTTCTGGGCCACGGGGCCTACGGCGTCCAGGCGGCCGCCAGCCTCTATTTCGGCAAGGACGTCGCCGACCTGACGCTCGAGGAGTCGGCCATGATCGCCGGCATCTTCCGCGGCCCCGGGGTCTACTCGCCCTACTCGAACCCCAAGGTCACCCTCAACCGCCGCAACCACGTCTTCAACCGCCTGGCCGCCGAAGGGTACATCGGCCGGGACGAAGGCGAGGCGGCCAAGCGGCTGCCGATGACCGTCCTCCCCCTGCGGCGTTGGAGCGCGGAGTTCGGCGCCTACTTCTTCGAGGAGGTCCGCCGCTACCTCGAGAGGAACTACGGCGTCGACGGCCTCTACCGGGCCGGACTCAAGGTCTACACGACCTTCGACCCGACCCTCCAGCGCTACGCCGAACGGGCCCTGGGGTCGGGGCTCCGCCGCGTCGAGAACAACCTGCACGGCTGGCGGGACGACAAGCCCAACCTCCTCACGGCGGGCCCGGACGCCCTGAAGACGCTCGTCGACTCGCCCCAGGCCCCGCTCGAGGACCAGTGGCTCCGCGCCTGGAACAGCCAGGCGCTCGAGGCCGGCGAGGTCTACGACGCCATCGTCCTCTCGGCCGCGCGCAACGAAGCCACGGTGCGCCTCAAGGGCGCCCTGGGCAAGATGACCGCCAAGAACATCGCCTGGACCAAGGCCTCCCGCCTCGACGCCCTCGTCAAGCGCGGCGACGTCGTCCAGGTCCGGGTCGACTCCTTCGACGAGCCGGCCAGGGAGGCCGCCGTCTCCCTCGACCAGAAACCCCTGCGCAACGGCGGCTTCATCGCCATCGAGCCGCAGACGGGACAGATCAAGGCCCTCGTCGGCGGCTACTCCTTCCGCGAGAGCCAGTTCAACCGGGCCGTCCAGGCGCCGCGCCAGACCGGCTCGTCCATCAAGCCCTTCCTCTACACGGCCGCCCTGGAGAACGGCTTCACCCCGGCCAGCCTGGTCGCCGACGAGCCGGTGACCTTCATCGACCGCTGGGAAGGCGAGCCCTGGTCGCCCAAGAACTACGACCGGAGGTACAAGGGCGTCGTCACCGTCCGCACCGGCCTGGAGCAGTCGCGCAACGTCGTCACGGCCAAGCTCCTGGACTTCATCTCGCCCCAGGTCGGCGTCAACTACTGCCGGCGCTTCGGCATCACCTCGCCCGTCTACCCCTACCTGTCCCTGAGCCTGGGCACGTTCGAGATCACCCTGATCGAGATGGTCTCGGGCTTCTCGACCTTCCCCAACAAGGGCGTCCGCTTCCAGCCCTACTTCATCACCCGGATCGAGGACAAGGACGGCAACGTCCTCGAGGAGACGCGGGTGGAGTCGCAGGAGGTCGTCTCGCCCCAGACGGCCTACATGATGACCTACCTCATGCGCGGCGTCGTCGAATCCGAGGGCGGGACGGCGGCGGCCCTGTCGGTCCTGGGCTGGCCGCTCGCCGGCAAGACCGGGACGACCGACAAGTATTCCGACGCCTGGTTCATCGGCTTCTCGCCGAACCTCTGCGCCGGCGTCTGGGTCGGCCACGACAAGCCCGTCCCCCTGGGCGAGCGGCAGACCGGCGCGTCGGCGGCCATGCCCATCTGGCAGGACTTCTTCGTCCGGATCATCGAGGACGAGAAGAGGAAGGCGGCCGAGGCGGGCATCGCGGACTTTCAGCCGCCCGATTTCGAGGTGCCGCCGAACATCGTCTTCGCCGAGATCGACAAGAAGACGGGCCTCCTGGCCACGTCCATCTGCCGCTATCCGTTCCTCGAGGTCTTCTTCCCCGGCACGGAGCCGGCCCGCTACTGCACGCTCGCCGATCACCTGCGGATCCTCGACTATTACGGCAGCTCGGCCGCGATAGACGACGACCACTGATCCGGGAAATAAAAAAGGGGACGTCCCTCCCCAACCGGCCATGGCGAGAGGGACGCCCCCCTGATGGAAAGGGGTGGCTATTTCTTGCGGACCGAGCCGCCCGAGGACCCTCGGGACGCTCCCGAGGAACCCCGCGACGCGGATCCGGAGCTGCGGGACGAAGAGCCGCGCGAGACGCCGGACGATCTTCCCGAGGAGGACGAGCCCGAGCCGACCCGGGCCCCGCCGGAGCCGGACGACGAGCCCCTCGAGCTCCCGGAAGACCGCCCCACGGACGCGGTCCCCGAGGACGGCCGGGAGAAGGGGCCGGAGAACGACCGGGCCCTGGCCCGTCCGCCGTCGCCGTAGGAATCGGGGCGCTTGACGCTCGGGGAGGAGTCGTAGCCGTACGCGGTCCTCGGGCTCGACACCCGGGAGGCCGTCCCGGCGATCGAAGGATCGCTCCGGTACGCGGACGCGGCGGCGCCGCCGGAGGCCGGGGCGTCGTCCTTCTTGCTCACCTTGCCCGATCCGGAGCTCGAGCTCTTGGGCGGGGAGGCCTTCTTCTCGCTCCCGCGGCTGGGGCTCCTGACGCTCTGGGGCTTGGCGGCCGTGCCCTTGGCCGCCTCGTCGGACTTGCCCGCTCTGTCGGGATTGCGGATGGCCCGCGGCCCGGTCGACGCCGCCGAGCCGGCCGCGGAGGAACGGTCGAGGCTGCGGCCCTGGGTGAGCCCGCCCCCGCGGTTGTCGTTCCGCAGGAGGACCCGGCTGCCGTCGAGGGGCTGGACCGAGATCTTGGAGCCGGCGGGCTTGAGGCTGAGGCTCCTGCTCGTCAGGCTCATCTTGTTCAGGCCCTTGAGCGAATCGCCCCGGAGCGCGTTGCGCGAGATGTTCGGGTCCTTGAGCTGATCGCGCCGGACGACCGTCAGGGCCTGCGAATGGTGCGGATAGTAGGGGCCGAAGTAGTGCCCGTAGTACATGCCGCCGTAGACGACGCCGGGGTAGCCCCAGTAGCTGAGCGGCGCCCAGCCGAAGTACCAGTCGTCCCACCACCAATTGACCCAGGCCGGGCCCCAGACGTTCATGGGGATCCAGTACCAGCCGAGGTCGAGGCCCCAGTGCCAGCGCCCGTAGTGGAAGGTCGCCCAGCCCCAGGGCTCGTAGGGCCACCAGGTCCAGCCCGACATCGGGAGCCACGTCCAGCGCCCGTCGTAGTAGGGTCGCCAGTCCTCGTCGACGCCGCCCGGGACCCAGACGTTGCCGTAGGGCGGCAGGTAGGTCCACTCGCCGTGCTCCTCGAGCTCGGCCTCGTAGTCCGAGAGCTCCTCGGGCAGCCGGGCCTGGGCGATCTGGCGGGTCGTCGCGGCCGTTCGCGACTCGTTGAAGCGGTCGAAAGAGTCGTTGGCCACGGCGATGAAGCTCTGCGGCTTGGACGCGAAGCGGCCCTCGGAGATCTGGAGCCGCTGCGAGTCCTTGAGCAGCGTGGAGCCCTCTTCGCCGGCGGCCTCGAGCAGGCCCTTGTAGACCTGGATCTCCGTGTCCTTGTTCTCGCGGACGTCCACCCGGTAGACGCCGCGGTCGAGGACGTAGAACGAGGAGTCGGCCGTGTGGAGCTCGATGGCCTTCTCCTTTTTCAGGGTGCCGACGACGAGGAACACGCGGCCCGACCAGACCCTGATCCGGGCGATGTCGTCGGTCTTCTTGGGCAGGTTGAGGATGTCGACCTTCGTCTCGCCGTCGAGCCGGATGAAGTTGGACCGGCCGAAGTGGATCTCGACCCGCCCTTCCGACGTGCCGATGCGGTCGCCCTCGCTGATGGGCATGTTGAGCGCGCCTTCCTCGTACCCCAGGTCGGAGGCCCGCTGCACGAAGGCCTTGCCCTCGACGAAGCTCAGACGGGCGACGGACTCGTTGGTGTACTTGGCGTCCTTGACGTCCTGGACATCTTGCGTGGAAGGGGCCTGCCGGGCGGGCGGAGGCGCCTCCTGGGCGCAGATCCCGATCCCCAAGGCCAGGATGGCCGCTGCGATGACGAGTGTCCTTCTCATTGTCCTTCTCCTATCCGCTCCTCAATTCTGCAAGAACCATGCCAAGGCCCCTCCCTGTTGATATGGGGGGAACAGGGTCTCTGTTGTCCTGATTTGATGACGCTTTCGGCGGGGGAGGACGATCAGGGGACAGGGAGGTCCCATTTCGCGCCGAAGACGCGGAGCGGCTCCCGAAGCTCCACTCGGAGGGCGTCGGACACGCCGGGGGTCGGCCGGGGGCTGCCGCCGGAGGGGCCCGTCCCTCCGGCCAGGGCCCTCATCACCTCCGCCGTCCCGGAGGTCAGCGAGGCGAGATCGTAGCCTCCCTCGAGGACAAGGGCCAGCCGGCCGCCGGCCGTGAGCCCGGCCATGGCCATCAGGGAGGCCGTGAGCGCGCCGAAACCGCCCGGCGTCACTTCCATCCTCCCGAGAGGATCGCCCGCGGCGATGTCGAACCCGGCGCTGACGAGAATGAACTCGGGCCCGAACTGGGCCGCGACCGGGGCCAGGACGCTCTCGAAGACGTGGAGATAGTCGGCGTCCCCTTTGCCGGCGAGGAGCGGGACGTTGAGGTTGTAGCCGAGGCCCTCGCCGTGGCCGAAGGACCGGGCGGCCCCCGTGCCGGGGTAGAGCGGGACCTGGTGGGTCGAGAAGTACATGACGTCGCGGCGCCCGTAGAACGAGCGCTCGGTCCCGTTGCCGTGGTGGAGGTCCCAGTCGACGACGAGGACGCGCCGCAGCCCGTGCCGGCGGACGAGGTGCTCCGCGCCGACGGCGACGTTGTTGAAGAGGCAGAAGCCCATGGCCCGCGAGGCCTCGGCGTGGTGGCCGGGCGGGCGAACGAGGGCCAGGGCGTTCGGCACGGTCCCGTCCATGATCCGGTCGAGCGCCTCGAGGAGGCCGCCGGCGGCGAGCAAAGCCGTTTCGTAGCTCTTCGGCCCGGCGGCCGTGTCCTGGTCCAGGGGGACGAGCTTGCCGGCGGTCGAGCGGACGAGGTCGATGTAGCCCCTCTCGTGGACGAAGGCCAGCTCCTCTCCGGTCGCGGGACGGGGCGCGATCGCCCGGAAGGGGACGGGCGGGTCGGCCTCGAGCATCCGCAGGAGCGCCTCGACGCGGGCCGGAGACTCGGGGTGCCCGGCGCCCGCGTCGTGGTCCATGAAGCGCCGGTCGGCGACCACGCCCGTGTTCATGCTGCAACCCTTCTCCGTCGGCTTCGGGGCTGTTCCTCTCACGGCGTTTCCCCCATCCGTGCTTGCCGCTCCAAAGATCTCACAGGCATCAGCGGCTCCGCGCGGGTGGGGGGCTCCCACGCCGCTGCGTCACTGCCCCTTGCCTCCGGAAAGAGGGGACATGTACCTCGGGTACGTGTCCCCCTTATCTGCTATCTTTCCTTTTTCGGGAAGAACTTTTCCAATTCTTCGGGCTTGGGTTTCGGGGTCAGCAGGCTGACGACGACGAGCGCGGCCAGCGAGGCGAAGAGAGCGGGGTAGATGAGCGGGATGCCCCAGGGGTCGCCCTCGATAACAGGGATTGCGAGCCCCTTGATCTTGGGCAGGGCGAAGAAGACCAGGCAGACGACCGTGCCGCTGACGATCGAGGCCAGGCCGCCGGCCCTGGTCACCCGCTTCCAGGCCAGGGCCGCGATGAGCGCCGGCGTGATGGCCACTCCGTAGATCGTGTAGGCGAAGAAGCTCATCTCCAGGACCGACTTGAGCTGGGTGGCCAGCAGGAAGGCGACGACGCCGATGAGGACGACGAGCGCCTTCTGCAGGGCGACCATGTTCTTCTCGCCGGGCGTCTTCTTGAGGAAGCGCTGGTAGATGTCGCGCATGATCGTCGTCGAGGGAGAGAGCAGGTAGTTCATGCCCGTCGAGATGACCACGGCGCAGGCCGCGGCGAGCAGGAGCACGCCGACGGGGAAGGGCACCATCTCCTTGGCGGCCATGAGGACGACCTTGCCGCCGGCCTTGGGCACGCTCAGGTCGATACGGCCCTGGAGCTTGCTGAAGGCGAAGACGGCGATGACGACGACGACCGTCTCGACGAAGATCGTGCCGACCGTCCACCAGGCCACGGCCTTCTTGGCGTCCTTGCCCGACTTGGCGCTGTAGAACTTCTGGTACATGCTCTGGACGCCCAGCAGGAGGAACATCGTCGACAGGAAGTAGCCGATGGCCTTGAGCCAGGGGTGGGCGCCGAACTGGCTGTTGACGACGGCGAAGTAGCCCGGCTCGAGGGCCGCCTTGGCCGTGGGCAGGCCGCCCGCCGCGCCGACGACGAAGGGCACGGCCAGAAGGCAGGCCAGGACGATGATGATGCCGTTCGGCAGGTCCGTGTAGGCGATGGCCACCATGCCGCCGAGGGCCGTGAAGAGGATGACGAAGGCGGCGGCGATGAACGTCCCGGTCGCCTCGGAGATCTTGCCGTCGGTGATGACGTTGAGGATGAAGCCCCCGGCGACGAACTGGTAGGAGACGATGGAGACGAACGACAGGATCAGGGCGACGGCGCCGACGAGCCGCGCGGCCGGGCCGTAGCGGACCTCGAGGACGTCGCCCACGGTGTACTGGCCGAAGGTGTGGATCTTGGCGGCCAGGAAGTAGATGAGGATGATCCCCACCCAGGCGCCCGCCGCCAGCCACAGGGCCGAGAAGCCGGCCTTGGAGGCGAACTCGGCGCCGCTGATGAACGTCCCCGAGCCGATCCAGGTGCAGATCAGGGTGAAGACCATGACCTGCCACTTGAGGCTCCGCCCGGCGAGCATGAACTGCTCCTGGCTCTTGATGCGCCGGGAGCGGACGAAGTTCAGGACCGTCAGGGCGATGAGGTAAGCGAGGATGATGACGAGATAGGTCGACATGCCGCCCTCCTTCGCGCCGGGCGGGGCCGGCGCCGCTATGCGGGATCGGGCGGCGCTTCGCCGCCCTTCTTCTCGAGCTTGACCGAGAGGAGCCGGGTCATGTTCGGCTCGGCCATGGTCGTGCCGTAGATGTAGTCGGCCACTTCCATCGTCTTGTAGTTGTGGGTGATGAGGATGAACTGGGTCTGGTGCTTGATCTGCCGCAGGAGGTCGAGGAAGCGGGCCAGGTTGACGTCGTCGAGGGCCGCGTCGACCTCGTCGAGGAAGCAGAACGGCGAGGGCCGGTAGCGGAACATGGCGAAAAGGAAGGCCAGGGAGGTCAGCGACTTCTCGCCGCCCGAGAGGAGAGAGAGGTTCTGGACGCGCTTGCCCGGCGGCTGGGCGACGATCTCGACGCCGCTCTCGAGCGGGTTCTCGGGCTCGAGCAGCTTGACCTCGGCGTTGCCGCCCTTGAAGAGCGAGGTGAAGAGGTCCTGGAAGTTCTTGGTGACCTCCTCCAGGGCCTTGAGGAACTGCGTCTTGCTCTCCTCGTCGATCTTGCGGATGGCCTCCTCGGTCGAGGCGATCGACTCGCTCAGGTCGCGCCGCTGCTCCGACAGGAACTCGAAGCGCTTCTTCTGCTCGAGGAACTCCTCCCCGTCCTGCCCTTCTCCAAGATCGCGGCCTCCTAGGTCCTGAGCCCGAAGACGCTCCTGATCAGCCTGTTCCTGATCAGTCTCATCTTCGCCTCGATCCTGCCTTTGACCCTGCGCTTCGGTCTGGTCGGGGTCATGGTCCTCCTCGTCGGCACGCAATTGCTGGGCATCGTCGCGCTCCTCATGGGCCAGGTGGGCAAGGTGCCGAACAACCCCTTGAGGATCGCTCTCCGGGCCGTCGAGAAGGGGCTCAAAACGCTCCTCTCCCACGAGCCGACGGCCGGCTTTCTCCTGGCCCTGCTGGCGGCCATCCTCGCCGTCAACGCCCTATCGATGCTCGTCGGCTGGCTTCTCTACAGCCGGCGCGACCTGTGAGGACGCCCGTGGAGAACGCCCTCGAGATCAGGAACCTGCGCAAGGAGTACCCCGGCTTCACGCTCCGGGACGTCTCCTTCACCCTTCCCCCCGGCGCCATCATGGGCCTCATCGGGCCGAACGGCGCCGGCAAGACCACGGTCATCAAGCTCATCCTGAACGTCGTCCGGCGCACGTCGGGCGAGGTCCGGGTCCTCGGGCTCGACAACCTGGCCCGCGAGGCCGAAGCCAAGTCGCGGATCGGGTTCGTTCTCGACGAATCGCCTTTCACCGGCTTTCTCAGGGTGGGGACGATCGGATCGGTCGTGGCGCCTTACTACGCGACCTGGGACGCGGGTCGGTTCCGGGACCTCTGCCGGGAGTTCGATCTGCCCCGGGGCCAACGCGTCAACGCCCTGTCGCGCGGCATGAAGATGAAGCTGGCCCTGGCCGTCGCCCTGTCCCACTCGGCCGGCCTCATCCTGCTCGACGAGCCGACCTCGGGCCTCGACCCGGTCTTCCGGCGGGAGCTCCTCGACCGCCTCCAAGGCCTCATCCAGGACGGCCGGACGTCGGTCCTGTTCTCGACCCACATCACATCGGACCTCGAGCGGGTCGCGGACTACATCGCCTGCCTGAGGGACGGGGAGCTCCTGTTCTCCTCGACCCGCGACGAGATCCTCGACAACTGGGGCCTGGTCAAGGGCGGGCCCGATCTCTTCACGGACGGGCACATGGACCTCTACAGGAGCGTCCGCAGCGGCCCCTACGGCTGGACGGCCCTGACCGCCGACCGGGACCAAGCCCGGCGCCGCCTGGCCGGGAAGGGGGCGGCGATCGAGCCCGTCCGCCTCGACGATCTCGTCTTCTTCCTGGGCGGCGGGCCCGGAGCCGGAAGGGAGAGGCCCCATGATTAGACCGGCGGTCGCCCTGCTCCGCAAGGACCTGAGGACGACGCGGATCTTCTGGGCCCCGATGGCCTTCTCCTACGGCGTGTTCCTCCTCGTGGTCATGGAGAGCCGCTGGGCCTTCCTGGGCACGGGCGCCGCGCTGGCCTTCGTCGCGGCCGTGGCCGTCCTGGCCATCGACGACCGCTACATGAGCGAGCCGCTCAACGCCGCTCTTCCGGGGACGCGGCGGGGCCTCGTCGGGGGACGCTATCTCGGCTTGGCCGTCGTCACGGCCGCCGCCCTGGCCCTCTTTCTCGCCTTCGCGGCCCTCATCCGGGCCGGTTTCGCCGATCGGGCGGCCGGGCTGTCCGCCCTCCTCACCGTCCAAGGCGCCGCCGCGTTCCTGATCGGGGCATCGCTCGCGGGGATCGTCTTCCTGCCGTTCTATTTCCGTTCAGGGTTCTGGCGGGGCCTCTGGTCGTTCCTCGCGGCGGGCCTTGGCCTGGCGATCGCCATCCTCTACGCGGCGCCCCGGCTCGTGCCGGCGGGGGCCTGTCCCCTCCTCCAGGCCAGGCCGGCCGCCGGGGCCTTCGGCGCGACGATCCGCGGCCTCAGGGCGCTGGCCTGGCTCGTCGACAACGCCTTGGGACGCCCGCCCGTGTTCGCGGCCGCGGCCGCCGTCGTGGCCGCGCTGATCTTCGCCTCCTATCGTCTGTCGGTCCGGTTCTATGCGAACCGTGACCTCTAGGGGACCGCCATGAAGCTCATCGTCAAGATCGTCCTCCTCCTCACGGTCGTCCTCATCGTCATCCTGGGCCTCATCGCCTGAGCCGGCCCATGGCCGTCCCGGGCCGCGCCGGCTCGGTCCCGTCCCCGCGGCACGGCGGGACCGGGCCCCCCTCCCCGTCCGTTCCCCCGGCCGGCGTAAACTGATAAAGTATAGGGGACCCGACCGGGGTCAGGTCCCGCGGGGGCCCGTCCCCGGCTTCGCTCGAAAGGAGCCCCGATCATGCGCGCGAGATCCCTCTTCGTTCCCGTCCTGACGATCGCTCTCGGCCTGGGCCTGGCGACGGCCTGCCGGAAGGCCGAAGAGCCGGCGGCGCCGGCCGCGACAGCCCCCGTCGGGCCGGCTTGGGCCGATCTCTTCGCCGCCGACCTCTCCAACGCCGAGTTCCCGGCGGGCGTCTGGACGGTCGCCGGCGGCGTCCTCACGGCCTCCGAGGACCAGGCCATCTGGACCAAGGCCGATCACGAGAACTTCGTCCTCGACCTCGAGTTCATGACCGCGCCCGGGACCAACAGCGGCGTCATCGTCTACTGCTCGGACATCGCCAACTGGATCCCCAACTCGGTCGAGGTCCAGATCGCCGACGACTTCGCGGAGGAATGGGCCAAGGCGCCGGCCACCTGGCACTGCGGAGCGATCTTCGGGCACCTCGCCCCGGCGAAGAGCGCGGTCAAGGCGCCGGGCGAATGGAACCGTTACACCGTCACCTGCGCCGGGAAGCGGATCACGGTCGTCCTCAACGGCGAGACGGTCACGGACATGGACATGGGCCTCTGGACCTCGGCCAAGACCAACCCCGACGGCGGCGAGATCCCGGCCTGGCTGAGCCGGCCGAAGGCGGAGCTCGAGACGAAGGGCCGGATCGGCTTCCAGGGCAAGCACGCCGGCGCCCCGATCTACTTCCGGAACATCAGGATCAGGCAGGCTAGCTAGCCGCTTTATCCCATTCTATTCACGCTAGTTGACAATATATATATTATGAATATAATTGTATTAATTATGAATACAAACTAAGGAAGGAATGTATCACTTCGCCAGGAACGAAGGCCTCCTGCTCGGGCTCTTCTTTTCTAATCCTAACCGGGAATTTTATATCCAGGAGATCGGCCGGCTGCTTGGGAAAAGCCCGGGGTCGTTCCAGCGAGCGTTATATCGACTCGATGAGCACGGTGTCCTGACGAGTCGATATTCCGCCAACGCCCGCTTCTTCAGGGCGAACAGGGGCCATTTCCTCTTCGAAGAGATCAGGAACATCGTGTTCAAGACCGTCGGCATCGCCGGCAGCCTTCGGGAAACTCTGGCCGGCATTCCAGGGATCGATCTCGCATTCCTTTACGGCTCGTTCGCCAGGGCCCAAGAGCGGACTGATTCTGACATCGATCTCATGATCATCGGCGCGCCGGACGAAGATATCCTCCTCGAGCGTTTGGAGCCCCTCGAATCTTCACTGGGGCGCGAGATCAATTACCAGGTCCGAACGTCTTTAGAGATGGTCAAGGCCTCCCCGGAGTCCGAGCCCTTCTTGCTCCGGGTCTTGGAGGAGCCGAAGGTCTTTCTGATCGGTCGAGAGGATGAGCTACGAGCGTTGGCGAAAGGACGGGCTGATCAAGGCGGTCATCCCGGACCTTGACCAAGTCGCCAGGCAGCTCGGACGGGCTTCCAAGGACCTCATCGCCGCAGAAGCCGTCTACCCCACGGACCGGACTTGGGCTTTCACGATCGCCTATCACGCCATGGTCCGGGCCGGCCGGGCCTTCATGCTTTCCAGGGGCTTTCTCCCCACGGCCCTCTACGCGCATAGGACGGTCATCGCATTCGCCCGGGAAGAGCTCGGGGAGCCGTACGGAGAGCTCCTGCGACGCTTCGATCGCATGCGCAGGAAGCGACACGATCTCATCTATGATTCCGAGAACGCTACGTCAGAACAAGAGGCCCGCGAAGCGATCAAAGCCGCGCAGAACCTCCTTCAGGGGATCCGGGGCGAGCTCAAGGGCCCAGGCCCTGTCACATAGGGGCTTTGCGGCCGAGTGAGAGTACGGATCACCGGCAAGCGTCCTTCTCTGTGAACCGAATGATTTTCACGTCACAGGGAGGTCAAGGATGTTCAAGAAGAAAGGGCCGCTTTGGCCCAGGCTGTCGTTCCCGACGCGGACGGTCGGCGCAGGCGCCGGGGAAGTCGAGGAGTACATCATCCCCGAGGAAGAGAAAGGCCGGGTCCTCGAGGACATGTATCCCTTCGAGCCCTTTCCCGACCTCGACGGCACGATGTTCGACCTTCATGAGGAAAAGCCGTTCCGGGTCCGGGACTTCCGGGTCATCCGCGGGGAGGCCATGGACTACCTCGTCAGCCCCTACTTCTTCAATAGCGGGGGAACGGTCATGGACTGGATGCCGCCGAACTTCAAGCCCGGCGAGGCGCTGTCGCGCCGGATCCGGGGCTCGGAGGCCTCCCTCTTGACCGTTTCCCTGGGGCCGCGGCCGACCTCCCATTGAGGGCGCGGAGGCCCGTTCAAGGCTCCGATTTTAAAAGCCGCCGCAGGAAGGCCCTGGCGGCGGGAGAGCGGCCGGCCGCGCCTCGCGAGGGCTCCCACCGGCGGCGCTCGAGGTCGATGCGGCCGCCCGGGCCGACGGCGACGCCCTCGGCGACGAGCCGACGCTTCTGCTCCGCGAAGCCGCGGCCGCGAGGCAAGGAGATCCGCCCGGCCGCCCCGATGACCCTGTGCCAGGGCAGGCCCGCCGCTTCGGACGAGGAATGGAGGATCCAGGCGACCCCGCGGGCCCCGCGCTCCCGCCCGGCCAGCGCGGCGATCTGGCCGTAGGTCGCCACCCGGCCCCGCGGGATCAGGCGGATGAGCGCCTTGACCTCACGGGTAAAGGGGGTCTCTGAGATCCTGCTCATGACGGAGAGCTCATACTAGGGCGATCGCGGAAAAAAGAAAACAGGGCCGCGGCGAAGCGGCCTCTTCAAAGAGGGACAGTCCCCGTTCGGGGACGGTCCTTCAAGATGCCAAGGCTATTTCATCAGCTTGATCGAGCCGTTGGTCGTCCCGAGCTCGATCAGCGGTCCGCCCCGGCCGATCGTGGCCTCGACCCGGCGCCTCGATTGACTCAGGTTCTTCAGGGTCACGGGGAAGTCGACCGTCACGCTGCCGTTGGTCGTGCGGGCCCTGAGGTCGGCGTTGAGGCCGTCCGCGTTGGCGATGGACAGGGTGATCGAGCCGTTGGTCGTGTCGGCCGAGACCCCGTCCTTGAAGGCCACGCCCTCGAGACGGATGTTGCCGTTGGTCGTGTCCGCTTTGATCCGGCCCTCAAAGCGGTTGACGATGATGCTGCCGTTGGTCGTCGAGGCGTCGAGCTCGCCCGAGGCGTTCTCGATCCGCACCGAGCCGTTGGTGGTGCCGGTGTCGATCCGCAGGAAACGGCCCGAGATCTCGATCCCGCCGTTGGTCGTCTCGACCTCGTCGAGGACGACGCCCTCGGGGACCAGGACCTCGAATTCGACGTTGACATTGGCCCGGCGGGGGAACTTGGGCCAGACGGCCTTGACCGAGACCCCGCCGGCGGATCCCTCGACCCGGATCTCGACCTTGGCCAGCTCCTCCTCGCTCCGGCGGGAGGTCTTGACGGCCCTGATCTCGACCTTGTCCTCCTTCCAGGTGGCCACGGCGACGCTGCCGTTGACGTTGTCGAGGGAGAAGCGGTCCCCCGCCTTGAGGGGAAGGGTCTTCGAGAAGTCCTCCCGGTACTTTTCCCCGGCCATGATGCAGGACACGGCCAGGAAAAGCAGGGCGATGCTGAGGGCGACGAGGACCTTGATCTTGGACACGGGACACCTCCTGGACGACGACGATCACAAGGGTAGACGAACGGGGGGCGGAAAAGGTTCCTTAGCCTGAATTATTCACGGATCGAGGCGGCCCTCAGATGCGAGGCCCGAGGGGTGAAGCTGTACTTGTTGGTACTGCGAACCCCGAGAACGAAGCAGATGGGGCCGGATCGATTCGCCCGAAGGGTAAAAACGCCCGAGTAAGAACGCAATGGAGAAAAAACGGGCGTTTTTATGAATAGGTCAGGCTAGAGGAGGCCCATGAGTTCCTTGGCCCCGTCCAGGGTCTCCCGGGCCGCGGCCCGGGCCTTCTCGGCCCCCAGGCGCAGGGCCTCGCGGACGGCCCCGGGATCGCGGGCCAGGGCCTGGCGCCGCTCCCTGATGGGATCGAGGACCCCCATGAGGTTGCGGTGGAAGATCTTCTTGCAGTCGAGGCAGCCGATCGTCGCGCCGCGACAGCCCCGGACGATCTCCCCGATCTCCCCTTCCGGCGTCACCAGCTTGTGGTAGCTGAAGATGTTGCAGCGGTCGGGTTCGCCCGGGTCGTTGCGGCGCTTGCGGGCCTCGTCCGTCTTGGCCGGGCGGAGCTTCTCCCAGATCGCGTCCGGCTCCTCGCCGACCCCGATGAAGTTGTCCATGGACTTGCTCATCTTCGAGGCGCCGTCGAGGCCCATGACCCGGGCCCCCCGGCCGATGAGGGTCGCCGGCTCCGGGAAGTAGTCGCCGAAGCGGCCGTTGAAGCGGCGGGCCACCTCGCGGGTGAACTCGAGGTGCTGGGCCTGGTCCTCGCCGACCGGCACGGCGTCGGCCTTGTAGATGAGGATGTCGGCGGCCTGCAGGATGGGATAGTTGAGCAGGCCGGCCGTGACGTTCTCGCGCTCCCGGTCCGACTTCTCCTTGAACTGGGTCATCCGGCCGAGCTCGCCGAGGGGCGTGACGCAGTTGAGGAGCCAGCAGAGCTCGGTGTGCTCGGGGACGTGGCTCTGGACGAAGATCGTGCACTTGGCCGGATCGAGGCCCGCGGCCATGTTGTCGAGGGCGGCGTCCCAGACGCGCTTGGGCAGGAGCTTGGGATCGTAGGCGACCGTGATGGCGTGGAGGTCGACGATGGCGAAGAAGCAGTCGTATTCGTCCATCAGGCGGACCCAGTTCTCGACGGCCCCGAAGTAGTTGCCGATGTGGATGGTGCCGCTCGGCTGGATTCCGCTCAGGATCCTCTTGCGATTCGTCATGGCCGGACCTCGTTTCGGCGATATTGTATCAAAATCAAGATGGGGTCAGGTCTACTTTTTACTCTAAAACTATTAAAAAGTAGACCTGACCCCCTCAGAGGAGGGCCAGGAACTCCGCGAGGACCATGGCCGTGGCGCCCCAGATCTTGTGGCCCTCGTACTCGTAGAACGGGACGTCGTGGTCCTGGCCGCCGTAGCGCCGCGTCTCCCGGCGGACGCAGCCGGGATCGGCCAGGTGGTCGACGGGCGGCTCGATGACCTCGGCCACCTCGTCGGGCTGGGGCCGGAGCTCGAGCGGCGAATCGACATACGCCACCGTGGGATAGACGCAGTAGTTGCTCGGGGGAATGTAGAGCGGGGTCAGCTTCCCCAGCACCCGGACCGCCCCGAGGTCGAGCCCCAGCTCCTCGGAGGTCTCGCGCAGGGCCGCGGCCTCGAGGGACTCGCCGGGATGCCGCTCCCCGCCGGGGAGCGATATCTGGCCGCGGTGGTGGAGGACGCTCTCCGTCCTCCGTGTCAGCAGGACCCTGAGCCGGCCGTCCTTGGGATAGAGCAGGATGAGGACGCCGGCCTTGCGGCTGGTGTCCTCGACCTCGAAGTAGGCCTTGTGGCCCGGACGCGGCTCGGGCACCATGGTCAGCTGGGCCGGGATGCCGGGGAGCGGGGCCCACAGGCCCTTCTCGACGCGGCCCAGGATGTCGGGGATCTCCATCGCGGCGGCGGCCCTACTTGCCCCGCCCGGCCAGGAGCTTCTCGATCTCGCCGATCTCCTTGGGCACGCCCTTGGTCAGGACCTCGCAGCCGTCCTCGGTGATGAGGACGGTGTCCTCGATGCGGACGCCGAAGCCCTTCTCCGGGTAATAGAGGGCCGGCTCGATGGCGAAGACCATGCCCGCCTTGAGGACGCCTCCGAGCGGGACGTCGTGGACGCAAAGGCCCACGCCGTGCCCGAAGCCGCCCTGGAGGCCGCGGGGGTCGATGCCCTGGGCCTTCATCGCGGCGGCGACGCGGTCGCGGACGTCGCTGGGCGTCGCGCCGGGCTTGTAGGCCTCGATGCAGGCCTTCTGGACCGCGAGGACGACGCGGTAGACCTCCCGCTGCTCGTCCGTGAACTTCCCCGAGGCCGGCCAGGTCCGGGTGATGTCCATGGCCAGGTGGTCGAGGTCGGCGCCGAAATCCATGAGCACGACGTCCCCGGCCGCGACCCGGCGGTCGTTCCGGTCGTAGTGGAAGATGCAGGAGTTGGGGCCCGAGCCGACGATGGGCGCGTAGGCGGCGCCCTTGGCCCCGCCCTTGAGGACGACGGCCATGGCCGCGGCCTCGAGCTCGTATTCGAGGACCCCCGGGCGTGTGGCCAGCATGGCCTGCCGGACCGCTTCGGCCGAGAGACGGCCGTTCCGCCGCATGATCTCGATCTCCTCGGCCGTCTTGATCGCCCTCAGGGCGTCGATCGCCGGCGTGACGTCGCGGAGCTCCATCTGCGGGTAGCGCTGGCGCAGCTTCTCGATCCGGTAGAGGTCGATCGAGATCTGGTCGTTGTAGTGGCCGCGGGAGCGGCGGCCGTCCCAGAGGGCGGTCTCGGAGCGGGCGTCGTCGAGCGTGTCGCGCGGCGAGAGCCGGAGGTGGAACCTCCCGGCCGTCCGGCCCAGGTTGCGGGCCAGGAACTCGTCGAGGTCGCCCACGGAGAGGATGTCGGCGAAGCCGGCCTTGGCCCGGGCGTCCGCGTCCTCGAGCAGTCCGGGGCCGTCGTACTGGATCTCGCGGGCCGACCGCTTGGGCAGGAAGAGATAGGAGGAGCGCGAGGCCGGCAGCATCACCAGGACGCCGCCGAGGTCCTCGTTCCCGGCGAAGTAGAAGAAGTCGTTGTCCTGGCGGAAATGGGCCCCCGCGGGGAGCGAGGCGTCCCCGAAGAGGATGACCGCCCCGTCCTTGACCTCGTCCATGAGCGCGGCCCGGCGGCGGCCGAACTCCTCGGGGGTGTAGCCCGTCCTCTGGGCGAGGAGGGGCGGGACGGTTAGGCCGGCCAGCAGGACGGCGGCGAGCGCATAGGGCAGGCGGCGGCGTTGGTTCATGGCTGACTCCTCTATTCTCGTTGAAGCCGGTCTATGGACATCCCCCCGGCCCGGCCGAGCCGCCGGGACGGCGGGGCTCAGGCCTTGCCCAGGACCATGGCCAGGAGGGCCATCCGGACGTAGAGGCCGTACTCCATCTGGCGGAAGTAGGCGGCCCGGGGGTCGGCGTCGACATCCGTGCTGATCTCCGTGACCCGCGGCAGCGGGTGCATGACGATCATCTTCTGTTTCGCCCCGGCCATGATCTTCCGGTCGACGACGAAGGCCCCCTTGACCGAGTCGTAGACGGCCTCGCTCTCGAACCGCTCCCGCTGGACGCGGGTGACGTAGAGGACGTCGGTCTGGCCGAGGGCCTTGTCGAGCGTCGCGTGCTCGCTCTGGCGGATGCCCTTGGCCTCGAGCTCGGCGACGATCTCGGGGGGCATCCGCAGGATGTCCGGCGAGACGTAGTTGAGCCGGGCGTTGTAGAGGGACAGGAGGCGCGACAGGGAGTGGACGGTCCGGCCGTACTTGAGGTCGCCGAGCATGGTCACGGTCAGGTCGTCCATGCGGCCGAGCTCCTCGCGGATGGTGAAGGCGTCGAGCAAGGCCTGGGTGGGGTGCTCGCCGACGCCGTCCCCGGCGTTGATGACCGGCTTGCCCGCGGCCTCGGCCGCCTTGGCCGCCGAGCCGAGCTCGGGGTGGCGGATGACGATGACGTCGGCGTAGCACTCGAGGGTCTTGATGGTGTCCGGCAGGCTCTCGCCTTTGGCCACGGAAGAGTAGCGGACCTCGTTGATGTTGATGACGTTGCCCCCGAGCCGCTCCATGGCCGCGATGAACGAAGACGACGTCCGGGTCGAGGGCTCGTAGAAGATCGAGGCCAGGATCTTGCCCTTGAGCAGGTCGAAGGTGCCGACCCGCTCGACCATGACCCTCATCTCGTGGGCGACCTCGAAGATGTACTCGAGGTCGGTCCGGCTGAACTGCTTGACCGAGATGATGTCCTTGCCGTACCAGGGCGCGTTACGCTGGTCGCCGAAGGGCAGGTGCGGGCTTTTCGCGGGGCTGGGCATGGCGGCCCTCCTTATCGGAGGAATCCTACACCAGCCCCCGAGACCGAGTCAATCCGCCCTACTTCTCCTGATACAGCGCGTAGACGAACGGGTCGGTCGTCGTCTGCCAGCCCGAGCTGACCCGCCGGCCGTCGCCGAGGAGCCAGACGACCTCGTACTGGAAGCTCGTGTCGCCCTCCTTGTGGAGGTACTCGTACTTGGTCATGAGCGTCTCGGACGGCATGATCTTGGCCTCGCCCGTCTTCTCCCGGTCGAAGATCCTGTTCTTGAAGGCGACCGTGATGAGCTTGAGGTTGTGGGCCCGGACGTTCTCCTCGTCGGCGATGACGTCGACCAGGCGGTATCGGTGCGGAGGGTAAAGGTTGAGGGCCGCCTCATCGCCCCGGGTCCAGGCGCCGTCGACCTTGACGCCGCCCATGAAGCTCCAGGTCGTCTTGTACTCGTAGCCGAGCCAGGAGGCGCCCTCGCCGAGCCGCGGGTAGACGAACTCCAGCATGTTGCCCTGCTCGGCGAACGACTTGGCGTTGAAGATGACGTCGCGCGTCGTCGGCTCGCCGGAGGGGTGGGCCTTGCGGAAGCTGACGGTGACGAAGTTGATGTACCTCTTGAAGGTGTCGAAATCCTCGCCGTCGAGGATGGCGTGGACCCGGCGGTCCTGGAGGTCGGGGTCGTCGAGGTTGATGATGTCGTAGACCTTCTTGTTGTTCTTGAACTTGCGCAGCGTGTCGCCGATGCTGGCGTCCATCGGGCCGGTCTCGCGGTCCTGGCGCAGCCGCTTGGTCATGTTGACCGTCCAGGTGTCCGAGCGGGTGACGCTCTTCATGGTCGTGCTGACGCCGTAGGGCTTGTTGGCCGGCTGGGACGAGCCGCCCTCCCCGCCCCCGCCCTCCCCCTCGGCCTCCTGGCCCTCGCCGGGGAGCTCCATCTTCATGTCGAACATCTCGCGCATGACCTGGTCGACGACGGTCTGGAGGATGGCCTCCATGTTCGGGTCCTCGCCGGTGACGTCGATCGTGACCGCCCCGACCGACTTCAGGTCGTCGGAGATGCGGAGCGACTCGCCCGTGCCCTTCTGGACGTACCACTCCCAGAACATGAAGCTCTTCTTCTTGTAGATCTTCCACTTCTTGTACTGCTCGAAGTAGGTCCGGACCTTGGACCAGGCGATGGTCGCGTTGGCCTGGTACTTCGGCGTCAGGCCCTCGTACGTCATGTCGAAGCGGACGCTGACCGGGTAGGTCGGCTGGCGCAGGGCCTCCTCGAGAAAGGCCGCGCCCTCGGGCGTCACCGCGATGGAGACCGAGACCTCGGAGCCGGTGATGAGAGGGGCCTTGCCTTCCCCGATGATCTTCCGGGTGAAGACGCCGCCCTCGCCGGCCGCGGCCGAGACGACCAGGAAGGAGCCCTTCTTGAAGACGATGGGGCCCTTGAGCTTGGCCTTGGGGTCCTGCTTGGCCAGGTCCTGGCGGACCTTGGCCAGCTCCTGCGCGTCGAGGCCGTACTTGACGAAGAAATGGAGGATGCCGCCCTTGGCCTCCTCCTTGCCGGCCTTGGTGTATTTGAGGAAGCTCAGCTTGGGCGTCCCGTCCGGCCAGTAGGCCAAGCGGGGCTGGTTGGGCATGTAGTAATAGGCCCCCGGCTCGGCGTGGTCGGGAAAGAGCAGGGCGTTGCCGATCTGCAGGGGCGCCTTGTCGAGCTCGACCTCCGCGGCGGCGAAGGCCGCGGCCAGCAGGAGCGCGGCCGCCGTGGCGATGATTCTCTTGGTCATGTTCGTTCGAGCCTCCTTTCGCGGCTATTTCTTCGTGAAGACGGCGTAGATGAACGGGCTTTCCTTGGTCGTCCAATCCGTGTGGACCTCGCGGCCGTCGACGAGGAGCCAGACGACCTTGTAGCTGTAGCCGAGGCGCCCGTCCTCGTGCATGTAGGTGTAGCTGGTCTGGAGGGGGTCGCCCTTGTCGTAGTTGATGACGACCTCCTTGAGGATGTCCTTGCCGTAGATCGCGTGCCTGACCTGGACGGCCAGGGCCTTGACGCCGTTCTTGAGGATGTTGTCCTCGTCGACCGAGATCTCGACCGTCCGGCGGCGGACCGGCGGCGAGAGGGTCAGGACGGAGTCCGAGGTCCTCGTCCACTCGCCCTCCCATTCGACGCCCCCGTAGAGGCTCCACTTCGGCTTGTATTCGTAGTCGAGCCACTCCGTCGAGGCCTCGTTGAGGCGGCCGTACTTGAAGGACTGGCGGTTGCCGCTCTGGGCGAACTGCTGGTCGACGAACTTGACCTCGCCGGTCATCGGCGCGCCGGAGAAGCGCTGCTTGCGGAACAGGACCGAGACCGCGTTGATGTAGCTCTTGAAGTCCGAGGCGTCCTGGCCGTCGAGGATGACCTCGACCGAGCGCTCCTGGAAGGTCGGGTCGTCCAGGCTGACGACGCTGAAGAAGCGCCGGTCCTCGCCGTACTTCTGGAAGACGCCGCCGATGTTGCCGCTCATGACGATGTCGCGGTCCTCGCGCAGGCGTTTGCGCATGTCGACCTCGTAGTTGCCCGACATCTTGACCCGTTTGAAGGAGTACCCGACACTGACGCTGACGATGGGCTTGACCTCGGGGGCCGTCGCGGCGGGCTTGGCGGCCGGGGCCGCGGGCGTCGTCGCGTTGCGGCCGGCCGTCCCCGTCGGCGGCGTGGTCCCGCCGGATGTGCCGGGGGGCTTGGTGGCCTGACCGGAGGCCATCAGCTGCTCGAGCTGGGCCGCGGTCAGGTCCTGCCCCGTCGGAGGCTTGGTCCCCGCGTCCACGGTGCCCGGCGGCTTGGTCCCGCTCGCGGCGGTCGCCGCGGCCTGGGTTCCGGGCGGCTTGTCGCCTCCGCCGACCGTGTCCGGCGGTTTGATCGTCTGGGTCTGAGCGGCCCCCCCGGTCTCCCGTTGGGTCTGCTCGGCCTGGACGGCTTCCCGCCTGGCGCGGCGCTCCGCGGCCGTCGCCTGTTGGGCTTGGGCCTGCTCCGTCTGAGCCCTCACCGTCTCGGTCGCCGCCGCCTGGCCTTCGGGCCTGACGGGGGGCGCCGCACCCCGGAGCTTCTCGAGCTTCCCTCCGATCCTCTCGACGGCATCCCCGCTCAGATAGCGGAGACCTTCGAGGGTCTGGTTATTGTTGAGATAGGGCTTCTGCGTCATGGCCCAGATGACCTTCGCGAAACGCTCGCGCGCCGCCTCATAGAAGGCGATGTCGCTCGTCCGGTCCCCGAGATGCTCCTGAACGCCGGCGGCGTGGTAAATGGCCTCGTATCCTCCCGTCAATGCCGCCGCGGACTCGAAAGACGACAGCGCGCGTTCCAGCTCCCCCTGTTGATGGAAATCGCGGCCGAGCTTCATGAAGGTCAAGTAGCTGGTGATCATGGCGAGCTGGCCCGCGGCCCTGTTCTTCTGTTCATTGAGATCGTCCCCCGCTTCCTGGATGAATCGCCCATACTGGTATTGGGCGTCCTCGAACTCCTGCAGCTGTTCGTAACAGAAGGCGAGACGGAGTCGTGTGACGGGCTTGGGGCAGGCCACGGAAGCTTCCTTGTATTTCTTCGACGCGGCGAGATAATCCTCCTGGCTTTCGAGGGCCATGGCCTGCTGGACGAGCACCGTCCACATGGCCGTCGCGGCGGCGTCGCAGGGGGGGGGCGCCGCCTGTCGCGTCTGCGCCTGGACCTGGTCCTGGTCCCAGAAGGGGCCGCCGCGGAGGCGCTCGCCGGCCGCCCGGACGACCTCCCCGACCGCGATCGCCGACCAGGCCGGGTGGAGGCCCGGCCACTCCCCGTTCGGCGCGGGCACCGGCGCCGGCCGCTTCGTCGCCGGGCTCGTCGCCTCCCCGGGCCCCATGGGCACCTTGTCGCACATCAGCGTGATGAGGTGGCCGTAGACGGCGTCGAGCATCTTCTGCATGCTCTCGTTCTCGCCGACGACGTCGAGCTGGATCGCGCCCTGCTGCCGCAGGCTCTCGAGGATGGCCCGGACGTCGGCCTGGAGCTTGACGACCTTGATCGTGCCCTCGGCGTGGAGCTTGATGTCGTGCTGGGTGTAGACCTTGTCCCAGTTGACCTTGAGCTTGGCCTGGAAGGCCGGGGTCACGCCGGCGAACTTGAGGGCGAACATGACCGAGATGTCCGAGGTGGGGTTCTTGAACGACTCCCAGAGGAGCGAAGCCCCCTCCTCGGTCAGGGCAATGGACACGGCCGCCTTCTGGTTGGGCATGATGGGCGCCTTGCCCTCGCCGACGATCTTCCTGCTGAAGAGGCCGCCCTCCCCCGCCGTGGCCGAGACGACCTTGAACGTCCCTTCCTTGAAGGGCACCGGGCCGGCGATCTTGGCCTGGGGGTCCTTGAGGCGCAGGGCCGACTCGGCCGAGGCCAGCTCGCCCTCCGACATCCCCCACGTGACCAGGAAGTGGATGATGCCGCCCTTGGTCGCCCCGTCGGTCTTGCTGTACTTGATGAAGGCGAACTCGGGGGTCCCGTCCCGCTTCGTCGCCAGGCGGGGGGCGTCCGGCACATAGTAGTACTTGTGCGGGTCGGCGTGGTCGCGGTAGAGCGTGAAGCGCCCCGCCTGGACGACCTCGTCCAGAGCCACTTCGGCCGTGGCGGCGAGCGCCGCCGCCAGCAGGAACGCCGCCGCGAGGATCGCTGTCTTGCTTCTCATGCCGTCCTCCCTCTCCGGGTCCGGTCCCGGTCAGTCCTTGTCCACGATATCGTAGGTCGACAGGTCGAGGAACATGTCCCCGCCCTGGGTCCAATCGCCCTTCTCCGACCGGCCGTCGGCGAAGACCCGCGTCAGCCGGTACCTGTAGGTCCCGCCCTTGGCCTCGGGGATGTCGAAGGCCAGGTCGATCTGCGGCTCCGACCCGGCCGTGAACGCGGCCGTCTTGAAGTCCCGCTGCCTCTTGGCCGTCAGGATCTCGACCTCGACCGCGAGCTTGACCGTCCCCCCGGCCGTCCCGTTGACGAAGTCGAAGCAGAGGAGGCTCAGGCGCCGGTAGTTGAAGGAGACCTTGTCGGCCAGGTTGACGACCTGGAAGAGGCCCGGATCGGCGGCCATCGAGACGGGCACGGCGAAGGACAGCCGCGACGACCGCTCCCCGTCCTTGAGCTTGCCCTCGTCGTCGAGCTCGTAGCCCTTGAAGCCGAACTCGCACTCGACCGAGAGGCCCGTGGCCTTGGCGTCCTCGAAGATCCGCCACAGATAGCTGGCCGAATCGCGGCCGAGGGGCAGCGTGAAGCTCTTGCGCGTCCAGAGCAGCTCTTTCTTCGCCAGCTCCTCCTTCTTCTCCTCGCCGCCCTCGGCCTCGATCCGGGAGTAGCTCAGGACGCAGGTCAGGGCCTCGATGGGCACGGGCCGGAACTCGGCCGCCTGTCCCTTGGCTTTCCGCAGGGTCTCGGTCTCGTCGGCGAACTCGACGGCGAGCGTGAGGACGCCGCCGGCGATCGTCTGCGCCCCCCCCGCGGCGTCCGTCTTCACGTAGACGTACTTGTAGAAGAAGAACTGGGGCCTGTCGAAGGCCCGGACCAGGGCCAGGCCGGCCGGGACGTAGTAGTAGAGGTTCGGCGTCCGGTGGTCGGGGAAGACGAGCACGCGGCCGTCGACCGTCTCGGGCCGGGAGAGCAGGGGATCGGCGAAGAGCGCCGTCCCTCCCGCTCCCGCCAGCAGGAACAGGAGCCCGATCGCGACCGCGGCGCGCCTCATGGCCTATTTCTCGTAGTAGGCGTAGATGAAGGGGTCGGTGGCGCTCTGCCAGCCCGAGGAGACCCTGGTGCTGTCCTTCAGCAGCCAGGTGACGTTGAACTCGTACTCGAGGTTGTCGGGCTCGTGGAAATAGACGTACTGGATGTTGAGGGGTTCGCCCTTCCTCAGGACGACCTCCTTCCGGAGCTCGCGGCCGAAGTTCTTGTGGCGGAACTGGACGGCGACGCGGATGACGCCCCGGGCCGTCATGTTCTCCTCGTCGGCCAGGACCTCGATGTAGCGGTAGCGGTGGGGCGGCGTCAGGGTGACGACCGGCTGGTCGGTCGTGATCCAGTCGCCGTCGACCTCGAGGCCGCCGTTGTAGCTCCACAGGGGCTTGTACTGGTACTGGAGCCACTTCTCCGTCGCGTCGCCCTTGCGCCGGTACTTCAGCGAGAGCTTGTTGCCGTTCTGCCCGAACTTCGTCTTGTCGAAGACGAGGTCCTCGGTGACCGATTTCATGTCGGGGTCCTCGTACTCCTTCTTGAAGGTGATGCCGGCGAAGTTGACGAACTGCTTGAACGTGTCCAGGTCCTCGCCGTCGAGGATGACGTTGATCGTCCGCTCCTCGAAGGTCGGGTCGTCGAGGTCGACGACGGCGAAGAGGTCGGGGCTCTTCCCGTGCTCCTTGTAGAAATGCCCGATGTTCCCGGTCAGGGGGATCTCCCGGCTGTCGCGCTTCCTCCGGGTCAGATCGACCGTGTACTTGCCGGTCATCTTGACCGTCTTCTGGTAGAAGCCCATGTGGGCCTGGCCGAAGAGCTTGCCCAGCCAGTTGCTCCCGGTCGAGGCCTGGGACTTGCCGATGTCCTCGGCCTTGACCGGCTTGGCGTCGAACATCATCTTGGTGATGGTGTTGTAAGCCGTCTCCAGGAGCTCGTCCATCTTGGTGTCCTCGCCGATGACATCGAGCTTGATGGCCCCCTGCTCCCGGAGCTCGGCGTAGACCTTCTGGATCTGGGCGCTGACCAGGAAGTTGCCGGCGCTCATCTTGAACTCCTTGTGATCGTAGACCTTCTCCCAGTCGACGGTCAGCTTGGCCTGGTAGGCGGGCGTCAGGCCCTGGTAGGTCAGGACGAACTGGACCGAGACGTCGGAGGTCGGCTGCTTGAAGGAGTTCATGAGCAGGGTCGAGCCCTCCTCGGTCAGGGCGATGGAGACGGCGGCCTCCGAGCCGGCAAGCAGCGGGGCCTTGCCGGTGCCGGCGACCTTTCGGGCGAACACGCCGCCCTCGCCCGCCGAGGCCGAGATGAGATGGAAGTCGCCCTTGGTGAACATGACCGGGCCGAGGATCTTGCCGTCCTTGTCCGTCTTGGCCAGCTCCCGGCGGGCCTGGTTGAGCTCCTCCGGGGTCAGCCCGAAGGTGCAGAGGAAGTGGAGGATGCCTCCGGTGATGTCCTTGCCGCTGCGGACGTACTGGATGAAGCTGAACTTGGGCACGCCGTCTGGCCAGGCGGCGATCCGCGGCCCGAGCGGCATGTAGTGGTAGCCGTGGGGGTCGGCGTGGTCGCGGAAGAGCAGGGCGTTCGGGACCTGGATGGGCTCGACGTCGAGCAGGACCTCGGCCCGCAGGACCGATGGCAGGAGCGAGGCGGCCAGGACGAGGGCCAGGCCGATCGGAAATGTCCGTTTCATGGTGTTCCTCCCGTTCTTCGCGCGCTATCTCTGGAAGATCTTGCTGACGTGGAAGGTCCCCAGCGTCAGGTCCAGGGAGTCCACGACCTTTTCCCAATCGGCCGACTCGGCCGACTCGCCCGTCTTGAGGACGGCCTTGACCTTGTATTCGAAGGCGAAGGTCTCCGACGTCGCGAGCGGCAGGTAGACGGTGACGAGGTCCTTGAGCTTGTCCTTGTTGAGGTCGACGGCGGCCAACAGGCCCTCCTTGGCCTGGGCGCTGAGGTAGGGAGAGCGGACCTCGATGTGGATCTTCTCGACCTCGAGGGGCGTCTCGTAGGCCGAAGGGTCGAAGACGTTGGCCAAGGTTCCCCCGCCTGCGGCGGGCCCCCCTCCGCTACGGGGATCGTCGAGGCGAATTCCCTCCCCGCCTCGAGAGGGTATCCCGGAAAGGGGAGAAGAACCTTTTTATCGGGGCCCGCGGGGCCGGCCTTGAGGGCCCGCAGGCCCGACAGGACCGCCTCGAAGGACGGGGGAGGCGGCGCCTCGACGGCCGCAAGGTCGCCGGAGAGGAGGGCGAACTCGAGGGACAGGGCGTGCAGCATGAGCCGGGGGACGCCCTCCTGGCGGGCCTTGTCGCCGTAGCGGAGGTCGCCGAGGATGGGGTGGCCGATGTGGTAGAGGTGGACGCGGATCTGGTGGCGTCGGCCGGTCAGCGGGCTGACGCGGAGCAGGGTCGCGCCGGGGAGGCGCTCGGCGACCTTCCATTCGGTCGAGGAGGGCTTGCCGCGCTTGGCGTCGACGCCCATCCGCCCCGAGCCGAACTC
Source organism: Candidatus Aminicenantota bacterium (assembly GCA_041320535.1). Taxonomy (GTDB): domain Bacteria; phylum Acidobacteriota; class Aminicenantia; order Aminicenantales; family Saccharicenantaceae; genus RBG-16-66-30. The sequence goes on from JBGLNH010000001.1 coordinate 193,994, forward strand.
GCGGAGCGGTGCGTTGATCTGGCCGCGGTTGGACGAGGGCACGCCGTCGACGAGGGCCAGGTAGGTCTTGCGGACCTCGCGGCGGTCGAACTGGCCGTTGAGGCGGCGGTGCGCGGCGGCGTTCTTGGCGAAGACGATGACGCCGCTGGCGGCGCGGTCGAGGCGGTGGACGGGGAAGAGCCGGCCGGCGTAGTGCGGGCGGAGGAGCTCGGGCAGGCCGCCCGCGCCCGCCTGGGCCACCGAGACGACGCCTTCGGGCTTGTCCGCGGCGAGAAAATCGTCGTTCTCGAAGAGGACGCTGACTCCGGTCATTTTTTCTTGAAGGGCTTCTTTTCGAGTCGTTCGCGGGCCTGGGCCCGCTCCTCCTCGGTCTCGGGCAGGAGGTCGGGATAGGGCTCCAAGGTCAGGACGGTCTCGAGGGTCCGGCGGGCGTCGTCGAACCGGTCGAGCGAGATGTAGGTGTCGGCGAGGTAGAGGAGGTTGAGGCCGACGCGCGGGCCGTACTCGACGGCCTTGAGGAGGTGCGCGAGCGAGGTCTTCTCGCTGCCGCCGGCGATCCTGGGCACCTCGTGGTAGACGCGGCCGAGGACGCGGTCGGCGCCGCCGCGGTCGTAGGCGGGATCGATCTCGAGGACGCGGCGCATGGCCTCCTTGATGGGCTTGACGAGCGCCAGGCTCTTGAGGACGCCTTTGGCCTCGCCGTAGACGCCGTAGCAGACGCCGAGCCAGAAGTGGCCTTCGGCCCGGTTCGGGTCGAGCTCGACGGCTTTCTTGGCGTGCTCGACGCCGTCGAGGAAGATCTTCTTCTTGACGTCGGAGGCGGCGGTATGGTCGCCGATCCAGTAGCAGACGCGGGCCAGGCGCCAGCTCGCCTCGTAGGCGTCTTCGCCGGCGGCCAGGGCGGCCTCGTACTTGGCCCGGGCCTCCTTGGCCTTGGCCGGGTCGGCGCGCTCGGCGTAGAGGGCGTCGCCCTGCTCGACGAGAGGCCCGGGGGACTGGGCGGCGGCCTGGGCGGGCGCGATGGAAGCGGCGAGGGCGGAGGCGGGGGAAGAGGATAGGAAGAAGGAAAAGAGGAGAGAGAGTGCCGCCGCCGCGGCCGCTTTACGCCGGTTTCTCATGTTCGACACCTCGCTAGGGGGCGAGTTTAGCACATTCGGCCGCCGCCGGCCAAACCCGGCCCGCCGGGAGAAAGACGGGGTCAAGCCTACATCGGGGAGCGGATCCCGGGGAGCGACCGTCAGAAGCGCGGCGGAGCGGCTCGGAGGCGCGCTTCCGAGACATATCCCGAGAAAGCGTGTTCGGTTAGGTTTGGCCCCCTCTCGTCCTTACTTGATGGCGACCTTGTCGGGCCAGACGGGGCCGGAGCGGCCGTCGCCGTCGGCGTCGACGAAGATGGGGTTGGTCAGGGCGTAGGGCAGCGCGGCGCCTTCGGGGCGGCCGTCGCCCGAGCGCTGCTGGATGAGGGGGTAGAGCGAGCGCGAGCCGCGGACCTCGACGGCGATCCAGCCGTCGCGCGGCATCTCGACCCGGACGCGGTCGCGGAACTTGACGGTCCGGCCGTCGGCGCCCTCGATGGCCAGGGGCGGACGCCGCTCGCCGTTGACGACCAGGCGGACCTCCGAGACGTCGAGCCAGGGCGCGCCGGTCACCGTGATGTCGAGGTCGACGCGGCCGCCCTTGGCGACGAGCGTGTCGCCGAAGGTCGCCCGGCCGTTGGCCCGGACGGCGACGACCGGGCCGTTGGAGACGAAGGACCGGCCTTTCCTGAGGGCGGCCGCGAAGGCGGCCGGATCGAGGACGCCGCCGACGGGATCGGGCATCATGACGTAGGTCCGGGAGTAGCCGGTCTCGCCGCCGTCGACGCCGTGGGCGTCCGAGGAGCCGACGATGCGGATGGGGTAGCCGCGGTTGACGAGGTGGAACCAGTCCTCGATCGAGTGGCGGTTATCGCCCTCGTAGCGGGCCCCGTTCATGGCCTCCATGACGTCGAAGTCGAGGTCGAAGGGGGCGTCGGCGAAGGCCGCGCTCTCGGGATCGAGGCTGTAATTGAGGAAGTAGCCGAGGGTGCCCGAGCGCGGGTGGTTGACGTGGACGAGCGAGCCGGGGTCCTTGCCGCGGGCCAGGGCGAAGAGGGTCGCCGGCCGCTCGTCGCGGACGCCGATCGCGCCGCCGTGGGGCTCGCCGGGGCGGAGGGCGACGGGCAGGCTGTTGAAGTGGATGCTGCCGGTGCGGGCCGTGACCTCGTTGCCGGGGACGAAGGCCAGCTCGCCGGCGAGGCCGAGGCGGGCGAGCTCGGGACCGTAGTCGATGACGGTGTTGTGGTCGGACGAGACGACGGCCTCGAGGCCCTCGGCGGCGGCGCTGCGGAGGCGCTCGGCCGCGCCGACCGAGCCGTCGGAGGCCAGCGTGTGCATGTGCGTGTCGACCGAGACCAGGCCGGGCGTCGCGAAGGCGCGGTCGAGCGTCAGGCGGAGGTCGAGGGGCGCGGGGCCGGAGAGGACCTCGACGACGCGCGACTCCATGGTGAACTCGGGGCCGCGCGACGCGGTCGCGAGGTAGGTCCCGGCCGGGAGGACGACCTCCAGGCCGCCGGCGGGCGGATAGACCGCGGTCTTCAGCGTCTCGAAGCTGCGGCCCGTGACGATCGGGTCCTCGGGCTTGAAGTAGGGAGTCGCGGTCGGGGCCAGGCCGATGAACGTGACCGTGCCCGGGACGTGGCCGCCCCTGCGGTCGGCGACGGCGACCCGGACGCGGCCGAAGGGAGGGGCCTCGATCGACCAGGCGTCGGCCGGGGCGCCGGAGGCGGCGGCGGCCGGGGCGGCCGGGACGGCAGGGACGGCGGCGAATGTCCGCTCGACGGAGGCCGGGAAGAGATTGGCCCGGACCGCGTAGGTGCCGGCCGGGAGGGGGATCGCGAGCGGGACGGGCTTCGCGACGAAGGTGCGGAAGAAGACGGCGCCGGTCGCGGGCTCGCGGACGACGATCTCGGCCGGGCCGGCGAAGTCCTCGATCTCGAGCGTGGCCCGGACGGTCTGTTGGCGGACGGCCCGGTAGACGCGGTCGAGGAGGTCGGGCAGGGCCGCCGCCGCGAAGAGCGAGTAGGAGAGACGGTGGACGGCGCCCGGGCGAAGCGTCCCCGGCAGGGGCCGGCTCGAGGTCTCGACGGGATTCGGATTGTGCCAAGCCAAGGCGTGGTCGGGCCGCTCGTAGACGCGGAAGTTGAGCTTGGGGAAGGCCTTGGCGTGGTAGGGGCCGAAGTTGTAGCTCTGCCAGGCGGTCGCGCCGAGGCTCGCGCTGAGGCCGGCGACCTCGGCCGCGCCGGCGTTGCGGACCTCGGCGGCGACGTCGATGCGGCCGGCGTCGAAGGCGAAGGTGTAACGCACGACGATGTCGAGGCGGGCGTCGCCGGGGCCCGGCGAGGAGGCGCGGACGACGACGGCGCCTCCCTCCGGCGCGACGGAGGCGTAGGCGACGGGGAGGAGCTTGCCGTCGACCCGGAGATAGGGATAGCCGACCTGGGCCTCGGCGCGGGCGGAGGCGCCCCCGGGGAGGAAGGCCATGACGCAGCCGGCGACGTCGGGGTGGCCGTAATTGATCGAGCTCCAGAGCGGCCGGGTGCTCGCGGCGACGACGGCGCCGAAGCGTCCGTCCGAGACGAAGATGTCGCCGGCGCGGGCGATGCGGTCGAACGGCGAGGCCAGCTCCGCGGGGTCCTTGACGACCTTGACGGTCGCGGGCGCCGGGAGCGCGGCACCGGCCAGGACCAGGGCGAGGGAGACGAGGGCCAGGGCTTTTCTCATGGCGGGAACACCTCCGGGAACGGGCATCTCGCGCCCAGGATAACCAATAAGAAGGGGTCAGGTCTACTTTTTACGCAATTTTGCGTAAAAAGTAAACCTGACCCCCTCTGCGTAATCGGCGGGGGTGTCGAGGTCGCGGAGGACATTGGCGTCCCCGACCTCGACCTCGCTGATGTCGCCGGGATGGGCCCGCATGAGCTGTCTCAGGCCGTCCGACGGGTCGAGCCCCAGCACCTCCTCACGGTACTTCAGGTCGACGAGGACCGGATGGCCGCGGCGCCCCCGGAAGACGGGGACGACGATGCCGCGGCCGCCCTCCCGGAAGGCCCCGACGACCGCGTCGACGACCCGGGCCGCGAGGAACGGCTGGTCGCCGAGCATGACCACGGCCGCCTCGGCGTCCGCGGGAAGGGCCCGGAATCCGGCTTGGATCGAGGACAGCATTCCCTCCGGGTAATTCTCGTTGACGGCGAAAGCGAGTTCGGCCTGTCGCGAGGGCTCGTCCGTCCGGACCCTCTCGAGCTCGGCCCGGACGGCGTCGCGGTCGGAGCCCAGCACGACCAGCACGAGGTCGACGCGCGCCGTCCGCGCCGTCCGCGCCACGGCCCCGACGACCGTCGTGTCGCCGAACGGGAGCAGCAGCTTCTGCGTCCCCATCCGCCGGGACTCGCCCGCCGCGAGGACGACGGCCCCGATCACGCGGGGCCCCCGGCCTTCCTGCGGCTTCGGACGAGGACGAGCTCGGCGGCGACGCTGACGGCGATCTCCTCGACGGTCTTCGAGCCGATGGCGAGGCCGATCGGGGAATGGATCCCGGCCCACTGCTCCTCCGTCGCCCAACCCTTGGCCAGGAATTCCCGGCGCATGGTCTCGACCTTGGTCTTGCTGCCGATCATGCCGATATAGACGGCCGGCCGGCCGATCACGGCCCGCAGGGCCTCGGCGTCCTTCTGATGGCCCCGGGTGACGATGACGAAGTATCTGTCGCCGAACCCCGGGTATTCGGCGATCTTGGCGACCGACTCGCCGATCCCCCCGACGACGGTCCCGTCGGCCTCGGGGATGTTCTCCGCGTTGGCGAATTCGGCCCGGTCGTCGACGACCGTGACGTGGAAGTCGAGGAGCCGCCCGAGCCGCGCCAGGGCCCGCCCGACGTGCCCCGCCCCGGCGATGACGAGCCGCGGCAGCGGCTCGACGGGCTCGACGAACGTCAGCCCCTTCTCGCCCTCGACGAGACGGGGCCGCCCGGCGCGATCGGCCTGAGCGGGACGGAGATCGCCGGGGAAATCGTCGGGATCCGGCATCGGGAGCTGGCCCTCCGCGTCAGCCGTCCGTCCGTCCGCCGTCCGGTCCTTCGGAGACCAACGCCGCTTCACTGAAACGATGTCCCGGCCGGCCAGCCGGACGCCCGTGAGGATCAGGCCCGGCCGGCCGCGGCGGCAGCCGTCGAGCGCCTCGGCGAACACATCGCGGTCCCGCCCGGCCCCGGGGTCGACGAGGACCCGCGCCGCGCCGCCGCAGATCGCCCCCTCCATGTCCGAGGGATCGGCGTCGAGGCGGATGGAGAGGAGCCGGGCCTTCCCGTCGCGCAGCGCGTCCTTCGCCGCGGCCTCGACCCGGGCCTCGAGCAGGCCCCCGCCCACCGTCCCCGCGACGAGCCCCGCTTGCGAGAAGATCGCCGTGGCCCCGACGACCTGCGGCGTCGAACCCTCGGCCTCGACGACGGTCGCCAGAACGAGGTCCCGCCCGCCGGCGAGCATTTCTAACAGCTTTGGAAAACTGTAATTCATGACTGTACCGTCCAAGCGTCACCGGTCCCGGCGACCCCGACTCCTGGGCGCCTGGCGCCCGGTCCTTAGGCCCCGCGTCCCGAGGAGCGCCCGGCCCGGCCGGCAGACTCCGCCGTCCCCTGCGCGAGGGCCAGCACCGCCCGCTTGAGCGCGGCTCGGACGAGGTCGACCTTGTAGCCGTTCTCGCGCAGGGGCGCCGCGTCCTTCAGGGCCTCGTCGGCCGCCGCCCCGACGGCCGCCTCGCTCACGGGTTTCCCTCGCAGCGCGTCCTCCGCCTTACGCATCCGCCACGGCACGGGCGCGACGCCGCCCATGACGATCGAGATCTCCTTGAGCGTCCCGCCCTCGACGACACCCGCCGCCGCGGCCGACACCAGGGCGAAGTCCCAGGTCGAGCGCTCCTTGAGCTTGACGTAGGCCGACCTCTGCCCCGGCTTCGGCCCCGGGACCCAGACGCTCTTCAGGAACTGCCCCTTGGCCAGCGCGGTCTCGCGCGTCACGTCGACCTCCGGCCCGACGTAGAACTCCCCGAGCGGCACGGTCCTGTCGCCCTTGGCCGTGCCGATCGTCGCCCGCGCCCCCAGGCTGATCAGGGCCGGGGCCAGGTCCGACGGGAAGACGATGAAGCAGCCCGTCCCGCCGAAGATGGCGTGGTACTTGTTCCGGCCCTGGTAGGCGTAGCAGTTGAAGCCGCCCTTCTTGCGGCAGGCGACCTGCGGGTCGCGGTAGTACCAGCAGCGCGGCCGCTGGCACAGGTTGCCGCCGACCGTCCCGGCGTTGCGGAGCTGCGGCGTCGCCAGCGCGAGCGCCGCCTGCCTCAGGCCCGGATGGTCCGCCGCCACCCCGGCGTCCTCGGCCAGCGCGGCGACCCTGGTCATCGCCCCGATCCTCAGCCCGCCTTTCTCCTTGACGATCCCGTCGAGCCCGGCGACCTTCTCGAGGTCGACGACGAGCTTCGCGGCCGCGACGCCGCTCTTGAGCTCGTCCAGGAGGTCCGTCCCCCCGGCCAGCAGGGCCACGGGCTCCGTCGCCTCGGCCAGGAGCGCCGCCAGCTCGTCCGCCGTCCTCGGCTCGGCGATCTTGAACTCTCTCATGACCCGGACTCCTTTCTCCTGAGGGCCTCGAGGACGCGCGGGGGCGTCATGGGGATCTCGCGGACGTGGACGCCGATGGCGTTGTACACGGCGTTGGCGACGGCCGCCGACGCCGGCACGCGGGCCGGCTCGCCCAGCCCCTTCGTCCCGAGATTGTTGATGACCGGGTCGACGACGTCGACGAAGACCGGCGTGATCTCCGGGACGTCGAGCGACGTGGCGATCTTGTAGTCGCGCAGGTTGGCGTTGACCGGGTTGCCGGTCGCGTCGTCCATGACCCGCTCCTCGAACAGCCCGGCGCTCAGCCCCTGGGTGACGCCGCCGACGACCTGGCTCTCGGCCGTCAGCCTGTTGATGACCTGGCCGCTGTCCTGGGCGGCGACGTACCTGAGCACGCGCACCGCGCCGGTCTCGACGTCGACCTCGACCTCGGCGAAGTGGGCGCCGAAGGTGTTGTAGGCGTAGCCGTCGGGCATGCCGCCGCGCTCGCCGTGGAAGACGGACTCGCGCCGCAGGTCCCGGTAGACGTCGGCGAAGGCGACCGACTTGGCGGGGTCGCTCTTCGACGCGAACTTCCTCTCGCCCATCGCGACGTCGGCCGCCTCGACCTTGAGCCGGGCCGCGGCCAGCGCCTCGAGCCGCCGGAGCGCCTTGAGGGCCGCGTCGCGCACGGCCGGGGCCACCGAAGGCGTGGTCAGGCTGCCGCCCGAGAGCGGCGCCCAGGGGTAATCGGAGTTGCCGAGCTTGACCGTGATGTCCTTGGGCTCGAGCCCGAGCGTCTCGGCCGCGACGACGGCCATGTGCGTCCGCGTCCCCGTGCCGATGTCCTGCGTCCCGCAGACGACCTCGACCGATCCGTCCGGGTAGAGGACGATGTCGGCCAGCGTCCCCGGGACGCCGGCGCCGAACCAGATGCTCGTGGCGACCCCCAGGCCCCGCCGCCGCGGCCCGTCGGCCGCGCCCTCGCCGGGCCGGCGGTTGCGCCGCTCCCAGCCGATGGCCTTGGCCCCGGCCTCGTAGCACCTGTCGAGGCCCTTGGACGAGTAGGGGAGGCCCGTGCCGCCGAGGTTCTTCGTCGTGTAGTTCCTGCGGCGCAGCTCCAGCGGGTCCATGTCGAGCGCCGCGGCCAGCTCGTCCATGACGCCCTCGAGCCCGAAGGCGCCCTGGGTGTGGCCGGGGGCCCGCATGGCCCGCGAGGCGCCCGTGTTCGTGAAGACGGTCTCCTCGAAGACCTTGACGTTCTCGCACCGGTAGACGTCGACGACCGGCTCGGCGACGTCGTCGCCCGGGCCCAGGCCGCCGCAGGCCAGGTTGGTCAGCTGGAAGGCGACGAGCGTGCCGTCCTTCCTGGCCCCGACCTTGTAGGTCTGCCGGGACGACGGGCGGTAGCCGACGCAGACGGCGTTCTCTTGCCGCGTGTTCATGACCTTGACCGGCCGGCCGCTCATCCGGGCCAGGTTGGCGGCGACGACGGTCTGCTCGTTGAGGCCGAGCTTGCTGCCGAAGCCGCCGCCCATGTAGTCCTTGACGACCGTGACGTTGGCCGCCGGGACCTTGAGGGCCCGGGCCAGCCCGTCGCGGACGCCGTGGATGTTCTGGGTCGAGTCGTAGGCGACGACGTGCTCGCCCTCCCAGGCGACGACGCTGCCGTGGGGCTCCGTCGGGTGGTGGATCTCGATCCCCGTCCGGTAGGTCCCCTCGACGACGACGTCGGCCTCGGCGAGGCCCTTCTCGACGTCGCCGCGCGCGTACTCGTTGATCCTCTCGACGTTGGGCCGGCCGTCGCGGACCTGCGGCGCGGCCGCGTCGCGGGCCCTGTCCGGGTCGACGACGTAGGGCAGGGGCCGGTAATCGACCTTGACGAGCCCCAGCGCCTTCTCGGCCGTCCTCTCGTCGACCGCGGCCACGGCCGCGACCTGCTGGCCGGCGTAGCGGACCTTGCCCTCGGCCAGCTTCAGCGCGGCCTTGACCCCGGGCAGGGCCAGGGCCGGGGCGAGGTCGACGGCGGCGACCTCGGCCGCCGCGTAGGGCGAGCGCAGGACCTTGCCGACGAGCATGCCCCGGAGCTTGACGTCCTGGGTGAAGCGGGCCCGGCCGGTGACGATCTCGCGGCCGTCGACGCGCCTGGTCGGGCGGCCGATGAGCCGGTAGTCCGGGGCCTTGTCCGGGGCCTTGGGCGCGGCGGGAGGCGTTTGCGGCTTGGCGGCGGGCGCCTTGGCTTGTTGCGGCGTCTTGTCCGCCCGCTTGGCCGCGTCACCCCGGGCCTCGGCCATGTAGTCCTTGCTGTTCATTTCAGGCCCCCTTCATCTTCTTGGCCGCGGACGCGACGGCGCCGTAGATCTTGGCGTAATTGCCGCACCGGCAGAGGTTCCCGGAGAGCGCCTGCTTGATCTCGTCGAGCGACGGGGCCGGGTTCCGCTCGAGGAAGGCCGACGTCGTCACGACGAAGCCCGGCGTGCAGAAGCCGCACTGGTAGCCGTCCTCCTCGACGAAGGCCTCCTGGACGGGGTGGAGCTTGCCGCCCTCGGCCAGACCCTCGACCGTCCCGACGCTCTTGCCGTCGGCCCGGACGGCCAGGGTCATGCAGGCGTAGACCGGCGCCCCGTCGAGGAGCACGGTGCAGCCGCCGCATTCGCCCCGGTCGCAGACCTTCTTGGCCCCGGTGAGGTCGAGCCGGTCGCGGAGGGCGTCGAGGAGCGTCTCGTTGGCCTCGACGGAGAGGGTCGTCTCCTTGCCGTTGACGGTCATGGTGACCGTCTTGCGCTCGTAGACGGGGACCCGGCCTTTCTTCGTGGCGATCGCCTGGCCGCGCAAAGGGGCCAGGACGGCCGTTCCGAGGGCCCCGCCGCCGACGCCCTTGATGAAGTCCCTGCGGCTGACGCCGCCGGACGCGCTCTTTCTCGCTTTCTTGTCCATGGCTGGCTCCGTCCGGGCCGCGGCCCGGCTACAGGACCCTCAGCAGGGCCAGCGCGCCGAGCGAGAGGGCCAGGGCGGCCGGCGACAGCCAGCGCAGCCGCAGGGCCAAGGGTTCGACGGCGCGCAGGGCCGCTCCGGCCCGGACGCCGAGGGGCACGGTCAGCACCGACACGGCCACGGCGACGGGCGCGTAGTAGAGGGAAAGGGGATAGGATGTCCCGGTGACGCACGGCGCGGCCCCGGTCGCGAATTTCACCAGCGGGAAGAGGTTGACGGCGACGAGGGCGCTCAAGCCGCCGACGACCCCCTGGCCGACGGCCTTGGCGGCGAGGCCGCGGCTGACGACGGCGACGACGAGGACGAAGGCCGCCCCCTCCATGACGATGGCGAAGACGGGGTTGCCGATGGCGCCGTGGAGGACGGGCAGGCCCAGCAGCAGGGCGTCGAAGAGCTTGAAGCCCGCGGCGACGGCGACCAACGCGGCGACCGCCCCGACGCGGGGCGCGACCGTCCAGGCCGCGGCCAGGAAGAAGAGGGCCGCGCCCGTCATGAGCGAGCCGGAGACGGTCGAGGCGCAGGCGCGCAGGTACATGCCGAGCGCCGCCTCCGACAGTCCCCAGAGGCCGCCCAGGACGAGGACCGGGCCCCAGTTCGTTTTTTGCGGGATGCGAGACATGTTTCCCTCCGGATGCCGGGATGTTTCGGGGAGATACGCCCCTCACTATACGGAGAACGGCGGGGGCCGTCAACGGGAGAGCGCCCGGGCGGGCGGAGAGAGGTCCGCGGAGAGCGTGCCCCGGGGGGCGCGCCCCCGCGAGGCGGCGCGACGGGCCGCCGGCCTAGAGCTTGGTCTCCCCGTCCTTCGACCGGTCGCGGAAATACTTGAGCAGCAGGCCCGTGCCGATAAAGTTGGCGACGATGACGAAGAGGATGACGACGAGGCCGAGCTTGACGACCAGCCACTCCAGGACGACGTTCTCCTCGCCGCGGGAGATGTCGGCGAGGGCCAGGAACATGAGCAGGAGGAAGACGAAGCCGAGAACGGCCAGCGTCAGGGTCACCGAGGCCCAGATCCGGAGCCTTTTCATGGGCACCTCCGTGTCGTGCGCATCCATTGTATCACCGGCGCGGCCGGGCCGCATTTCTTTTCGGCGTGGCGGACGGAGCGGAACGTTCGCCCGGGAGCATGCGTATAGAACGTTGGGCGGTCGGATTCCGCCGATATCCCTAAGAGGTTCGGACATGACGCAAAGAACCCGCAAGACGGTCTCGCTCCTGGCGGCCCTCCTGGCGTTCGGCCTGGGGGCCGTTTCCCCCGTTCTCGCCCAGAGCCTGGACATTCCGTCCGGGGATTGGGGCCTGAGCTTCGGCAACTCCAAGGAATTCACCGGGTTGCGGTTCAATTTCCGCGACCGCGGCGTCCGGCGGGTCACGGGCGTCAACTTCACCCTTTGGATGCCCCATAAGGAGAACAAAGGATCCGTCATCACCGGGCTGTCGCTCGGCGTCGCCCCCGGAGGCGGGCGCGTCCGGGGCCTCTCGCTGGGGCTCCTCGGGGCGGGGGCGGATTCGAGCCTGACGGGGATCACCGTCGCCGGCCTCGGCGCGGGCGCGGGAGACGACGTCAAGGGCGTCGCCCTGGCGTTGGGGGGCGTCGGGGCCGGCGAGAACCTCACCGGGATCGCCATCGGCGGCCTGGGCGCGGGGGCCGGCGAGAGCGCGGCCGGCCTCGTCGTCGGCGGTCTCGGCGCGGGTGCGGGGGAGAACGCCAAGGGGATCTTCATAGGCGGCCTGGGGGCCGGGGCGGGCGAGGACCTCACCGGCATCGCCTTCGGGGGGTTGGGCGTCGGGGCCGGGGAGAACGTCACGGGCCTGATCGTCGGAGGGCTCGGCGCCGGCTGCGGCGAGAACCTGACGGGGGTCGCTTTCGGCGGCCTCGCGGTCGGGGCCGGAGAGACGATCGAGGGCCTGGCCATCGGCGGCCTGGCCGCGGGGGCGCCGAAGATAAGGGGAGTGGCCCTGGGCGGAGCGGCCGTCGGCGGCGAGGACCTCCGCGGCGCTTTCCTGGCCTTCGGCACGGTCGTCGTCGCCAAGGGCGGGCGGCTCTCGGGGCTTTCCGCCAGCGCCTTCAATTACTGCCGGGGGACGCTCTCCGGCCTCTCCGTCGGGATCGTCAACTACGCCTGGAAGATCGGCAGAGGCGTCCAGGTCGGGCTCGTCAACATCGTCCGCGACAACCCCAAGGGTCTGCGCGTCCTGCCCGTCTTCAACACGGCGTTCTGAGCGCCGGGGCCGGGCGTCAGGCCGCGGCCGGGGGCTTCCCCTCGGCCGGGCCCCTGGACCAGAGCCGGTTGACGACCCTGATCAGGACGAGCCCGCTCCCGGCGAACACGGCCAGCAGGGCTGCGGCGTAGGCCCAGCGTCCGTAGAGGGCGTTCCCGACCGCGAACAGGGCCGACCAGATCGTCAGCGATCCCGACACCCAGCCGGCGAGAGCGAGAGGGAAGCTCTCGTGCGTCCCCCGGGACTCCTTGTCGGACAGGCCCGCCTCGCGCCGGACGGCCTGCCAGCCGGGGCCGAAGGGGCGGACCTTCTTGTAGAAGGCGACGAGGGTGGCGCGGTCGGTCTGCGGGCCGAGGAAGGCCGTCAGCATCCAGCTGATGGTCGTCACGACGACCGTCAGGATGAGGGCGTAGTGGGTCGGGACGGCGACGCCGAACTTCCTCAGGACGAGGAGCAGGATCGAGAAGGAGAACGACGAGATCATGGCGTTGACCTCGCACCAGGCGTTGACCCGCCACCAGAACCAGCGCACGAGATAGAGGAGGCCCGTGCCCGCCCCGACCTGGAGGATGATGTCGAAGGAGTCCTTGGCCGTGTCCAGGACGAAGACGAGCGCGCCGGCCGCGACGAAGAGCCCGAGGGTGGCCAGGCGCCCGATCATGACGTAGTGCTTCTCCGTGGCCGTCGGGTTGATGAAGCGGCGGTAGAAGTCGTGGACGAGGTAGGAGGCGCCCCAGTTGAGGTGGGTCAGGTTGGTCGAGGAGTTGGCCGCGATGAGGCCGCCGACCATCAGGCCGAGGAAGCCGACCGGCAGGAACTTCATCATGGCCGGGTAGGCGATGTCGTGGCCGAGCAGGCTCGGGTCGAGGGCGGGGAAGGCCTTCTGGATGTCGGCGAGCTGAGGGAAGACGATGAGCGACGACAGGGCGACGAGGATCCAGGGCCAGGGGCGCAGGACGTAGTGGGCGATGTTGAAGAAGAGGACCGCCCCGAGCGAGTCCTTCTCGGACTTGGAGGCCAGCATGCGCTGGGCGATGTAGCTGCCGCCGCCCGGCTCGGCGCCGGGGTACCAGACCGCCCACCACTGGACGGCCAAGGGCATGATGAAGATGGCGATGGCCAGGTCCCAGTTGCTCTTGAAGTTCGGCAGCATGCTCAGGAAGTCGATGCCGCCGGGGCCGGTCATCTCCGAGACCTTGGCCACCATGACGTCCAGTCCGCCGACGGCGCGGACGGCGAAGAAGGCCGCGGCGACGACGGCCGTCATCATGGTGAAGAACTGGATCATGTCGATGACCAGCACGCCCCAGAGGCCGGTGACCGCGGCGAAGACGACGTTGAGCAGGCCGACGGCGATGAGGGTCTCCCAGCGGCTGAGGCCGAACATGATGGCCGCGATCTTGCATGCGGCCAGGTTGACCGTGGCCATGATGACGCAGTTGAAGAGGAAGCCGAGGTAGACGGAGCGGAAGCCGCGGACGACGCTGGCGGCCTTGCCCGAGTAGCGCAGCTCGTAGAACTCGAGGTCGGTCAGGACCTCGGAGCGGCGCCACATCCGGGCGTAGAAGAAGACGGTCGCCACCCCCGTGAGGGTGAAGGCCCACCAGACCCAGTTGCCGGCCACGCCGTTGCGGCGGACGATGTCGGTGACGAGGTTCGGCGTGTCGCTGCTGAAGGTCGTGGCCACCATGGACAGCCCGGCCAGCCACCAGGGCACGGCCCGGCCGGAGGCGAAGAACTCGGCCGTGTTCTGCCCCGCCCGCTTGCGGTAGTAGAGGGCCGGGACGAAGCAGATGAGCAGGGTGAAGGCGATGATGATCCAGTCGAGGGGGGCGAGATGCATGGCTATCGTCCTTTCGCGGCGGACGCCGGGCGGCGCATGGCGGGGTCATTATACGGAGAACAGACGGTCATAACAAGGTCGCGGCCTCCTCGGAGCGGATCGGGATTCGGGAGCCGTCGTCAAGGGATCCTCCCTGCTACGCTCGGGGTATTCCCGACCGTCGGCCGCTCGACGGCCCGGCGAGCCGGCTCGCTCCGTACCCGGGCCTCGCTCTGAAGATGGGGACGAAGGGGACATGTACTTGTACGTGTCCCCGATCTTAACGTACCCATCTTCATCCGTGCCCGCTCGGCCCTCCCACGGCCTCCTCCGGGAACACCCCTGCGCGGGGCGGATCCCTTGACGACGGCTCAAGTATCGATCATGGCCGTCAGATCCGCGGCTCGCGCCTTTTGACGGGCGGGAGGCTGTTCTGGTATAAGCGGGGGGACATCAACGATCGAAGGAGGTCGCCGTGCGTCTTCCCCAGTCCCTCAAAGTCGCGATCCTGTCCGTCGCCATCCTGTCGCTTGCGGCCGCCGGGCCCGGTCTGGCTCAGGCCAAGAAGGCCGCCCCGTCGCCGGCGGCCAAGGCCGAGGCGTTCGACTACGCCGCGGTCGTCAAGCAGCTCAAGGCCCGCAACATCGGCCCGGCCAACATGGGCGGCCGGACGGTCGACTTCGCCGTCCCCGAGTCGAACGTCTCGACGATCTACGCCGCGGTCGGCCCGAGCGGGCTGTGGAAGTCCGAGGACGCCGGGCTCAATTGGGCCCCGTCCTTCCACAAGGAGGCGACGGTCTCCGTCGGCGCGGTGGCCGTCTCGCGGAGCCACCCCGACATCGTCTGGGTCGGCACGGGCGAGGCCACGGCCCGCAACTCCGTGGCCCCGGGCGACGGCGTCTACAAGTCCGAGGACGCCGGCCGGACCTGGAGGAACATGGGCCTGGCCGAGACGCGCTTCGTCAGCCGCATCGTCATCGACCCGGCGGACCCCGACGTCGTCCACGTCGCCGCCCAGGGGCACCTGTGGGGCCCCAGCGAGGAGCGCGGCGTCTACCGCACCGTCGACGGCGGCAAGACCTGGAAGAAGGTCCTCTACGTCAACGCCGAGACGGGGGCCTGCGACTTGGCCATGGACCCGTCGAACGCGAAGGTCCTCTACGCCGGCATGTGGGAGCACCGCCGCTGGCCGTATTACTTCCGGAGCGGCGGCCCGGGCAGCGACATCTACCGGTCGACCGACGGCGGCGAGACCTGGGCCGCGACCTCCCAGGGCCTGCCGGCGCGGCCCTACGGCCGCATCGGCCTCGGCGTCGCCCGCTCGAGCCCCAACGTCGTCTACGCCCTGGTCGAGGCCAAGGAGGGCGGGCTCTTCCGCTCCGAGGACAAGGGCCTGACTTGGCGCCGGGCCTGCGACAGGGCGACCTACGAGCGGGTCAACTTCCGGCCGTTCTACTACAGCCGCCTGACCGTCGACCCGACCAACGACCTCGTCGTCTACGTCTATTCGGGCTCGTGCTTCGTCAGCCGCGACGCCGGCAAGACCTTCGCCCAGGTCTTCAACGGCGCCCACCCCGACCACCACGCCGTCTGGGTCGATCCGCACAATCCCAGGCACGTCATCAGCGGCAACGACGGCGGCATCGACATCTCCTGGGACGGCGGCGTCCGGGCCCTCGGCGTCGCCGCGGCGCCCTGGGCCGAGGTCTACAACGTCGGCCTCGACATGCGCGACCCCTACCACATCAACGTCGGCCTCCAGGACAACGGCAACTGGCTCGGCCCCTCCAACACGCGCGAGCGGGCCGGCATCTTCAACTCCTATTGGGTCCCGACGGGCGGCGGAGACGGCTACTACGCCCAGATCGACCCCGTCGAGTGGTGGGTCATGTTCCGCAACCTCCAGATGGGCGGCATCGAGCGCCACAACCTCAAGACGGGCGAGTCGGTGCGGGTGCGGCCGGAGGCCCCGCTGGCCGAGCCGCCCTACCGCTTCAACTGGAACTCGCCGATCCATCTCTCGCGCCACGACCGGAACGTCCTCTACTTCGGCGGCAACTTCCTGTTCAAGTCGACCGACCGGGGCTCGTCTTGGACGAAGGCCAGCCCGGACCTCACGACCAACGACCCGGCCAAGCTCAAGGATTCGGGCGGCCTGACCATCGACAACACCGGGGCGGAGAACCACTGCACCATCCTGACCATCGCCGAGTCGCCGCTCAAGGCGGGGGTCCTGTGGGTGGGCACGGACGACGGCCAGGTCCAGCTGACCCGCGACGGCGGCGGGACGTGGGAGAACGTCACGGCCAACATCAAGGGCTTCGCCGCCCACGACAACTGGGTGACGCGCATCGAGGCCTCCCACCACGCCGAAGGGGGCGTCTATCTCACCGTCTCGCGGCACCAGGTCGCCGACTACCGGCCCTACATCTTCAAGAGCGGGGACTTCGGGAAGACGTGGGTCTCGCTGCGCGGCGACCTGCCGGAGTACGGCTACCTCCACACCGTCCGGGAGAGCCCCCTCAACCGCGACCTCCTCTTCGCCGGCAGCGAGTTCGGGCTGTTCGTCAGCGCCGACGGCGGCAAGAAGTGGGTCCCCTACAAGGGCGATTTCCCGACCGTGGCCGTCCGCGACATCCAGATCCACCCGCGCGAGCACGATCTCGTCGTCGGGACCCACGGCCGGGGCGTCTGGATCATCGACGACATCCGCCCGCTCGAGCGGCTGACTGCCGAGGCCGTCAGGTCCGAGGCGCTCCTCTTCGACGTCAAGGACGCCAAGCTCTTCTCCTACCGGACGACCGTCGACAACTACAGCGACCACGGCTACGCCGGGGCCAACTCGCCCTTCGGCGCGGCCATCAGCTACTATCTCAACCCGGCCGCGGCCGGGAGCGCCAAGGTCCGCCTGACCGTCGAGGACAAGAACGGCCGCGAAGTGGCGACCCCCTTCTCGGTCAGAGAGCCGGGGCTCAACCGCGTCTACTGGAACCTGCGCGGGGGCGCCGCGGCCGAGGCCCCGGCCCCGGGCGAAGGGCGCGGCGGCGGACGGGGCATGAGCGGGCTGGCGCCCTACGCCCTGCCCGGCGAATACAAGGCCGTCCTGGAGGTCAACGGCAAGAGGATGGAAGCGCCGTTCAAGGTCCTCGAGGACCCCGACCAGGGCTTCACCTTGGAGGACCGGCTGGCCGGGCAGAAGTTCGCCCGGGAGACCCAGGACCTCTCTCGCCGCGGGCGGGAGCTCCTGCAGCAGCTCGACTCGACCGGCAAGCAGCTCGACGACGTCGCCGGCCGAGTCGCGGCGATGAGGCCGTCCGAACCGGACCTGGCGGCCAAGGTCAGGGCGGTCAAGGAGAAGGTCGACGCCATCAAGGCCGTCTTTTATCTCAGCCCGCCCGAGCAGGGCTTCTACCGCAAGCCGCTCTTCGTCGCTTTCCGCGGCGGCACGGCGGCCGAGCTGGTCACGGGCGGCGGCGGACGGGGCGCGGGCGGCATGGGAGCGCCGACTCAAACGGCCCTCGACCAGCTCGCGGACCTCAAGGCCTTCGCCGAGCCGCTCTTCGCCAAGATGAAGGAGATCGCGGAGAAGGACGTCCCCGAGCTCAACAAGGCCCTGGCCGCCAAGGGCGTCCCCTATATCAAGTAAATGAGAAAAGCGGGCCGGCGGCGGCCTGGGCCGCGGGGCCGGCGAACGCGGCGGGCCCGAATCGCAGGGCCAGTCCGGCCGCGGCCACGTCCCTGATGAAATGGCGTCTCTTCATGGTCCTTATCCTTTCCCGAGCGAGCGGACGTATTCCATGATCCCGTCGTAGATGCCCTGGGCGGCGAGGTCCCGGAATCTCGCGGTCTTGAGCTTGGCCTCTTCCCTGGCGTTGCTGAGGTGGGCGATCTCCACGAGCACCGAGGGCATCTCGCCGCCGATGAGGACCCAGAAGGGGCCGCCCTTGACGCCCAGGTTGGGGATGCCCGGCAGGTCCTTGGCCAGGGACTTGACCAGGTTCCTCTGGATGGCCTGGGCCAGGTCGTGCGATTCCTGGACCTTGCTGTTCTGGACGATCTTCTGCAGGATCGTCCGCATCTCGCCTATGTTCTTGGTCGAGGTGGCGTTCTCGGCGGCGGCCAGCTCGATGACGGAAGGGTCGGGGCTGATGTTCAGGAAGAACGTCTCGACGCCGCCGCGCTTGCGGTCGCGGTGGGCGTTGGCGTGGATGGAGACGAAAAGGTCGGCCCGCTTCTGGTTGGCGATGACGGTCCGGTCCTCGAGGGGGACGTCGACGTCCGATTCGCGGGTCAGGATGGCCTCGAGGCCGGCCTTCTCCTTGAGCAGCTTCTGGAGCGAGCGGGCGACGGCCAGGTTGATCTCCTTCTCCTGGAGGCCGCTGCGGCCGATCGTGCCCGGCCGCGGCCCGCCGTGCCCGGGATCGATGACGACCGTCCGGACGCCCAGGCCGAGCTGGCGGGCCATGGAGGTCGCGGCGAGGTTGGGGTCGTTCGGGTCGACCTGGCGCTTGACGGGCGGCACGGCCTTGCCCGCCGGCGCGGCCGTTTTGTCGGCCGGGGCCTGGGGCGCCGGGGCCGCCGCGCCCCGGGGATAGATGTCGACGACCAGGCGGAAGGGGTCGAAGAGATGGAAGACCCGGTAGGACTGGACCCGCGAGAAGTCGACGTCGGCGACCACTCTGACCGTCGAGGCGGTCTTCTGGGAGATGCGGATCCGGCTGATGTAGTCCGTGCTGACCTCGGTCGACTGGTTGTGGAGGATCGGATTGAGCTTGGCCTGGAGGACGTCGACGTAGATCCGGTCGGGTTCCTTGAGCTCGCCGAAGGTGTACTCGCGGAGCTTGCCGATGTCGAGGACGACGCGGGTGAAGTTCGGGTGGGTGGAGTAGCGGAGCTTGACGATCTCGGCCCGCGGGTCCTCCTGGGGAGCGGCCGGCGCGGCGGAAAGGGCCAGGCCGGCCAAATAGACGACGAGGGCGGCGAGGAAAAACGGTGCGGGGCTCTTACGCGCGTATTCCAATTCGTATCAATTCTATCGGACCCGCCGGACGTTGTCCACACAATAGCCTCTGTTCGGCCGCGCTCGGTCAGGCAGATCCGGGCCGGCCGCCGAGGATGGGGCCGGGGGCGATGGTCCAGAGGTCCGGGCGCGATCCCCGCTCAGGCGCCGTACTTCTGCAGCTTGAGCGCGTGGGCCAGCATCAGGGGCATGGCCGAGATGGAGCGGAAGCGCCCGAGCATGCCCTTGGCGCAGGCCCGCTCGGTGAAGGCCGCGACGTCGTCCGTGCCGGCCGTCGGCGAGACGAGCAGGAAGGGGTTGGGGTGCCAGGAGTGGCCGCCGAGGGCGGCCGGCGTCGAATGGTCGGAGGTGACGACGAGGACGTCCGGCTTGAGGGCCAGCAGGCGCGGGAGGTAGGGGTCGAGGGCCTCGATGGCCGCGACCTTGGCGTCGAACTTGCCGTCCTCGCCCGCCGAGTCGGTCTTCTTGTAGTGGACGTAGAAGAAATCGTGGCCGGCCCAGTTATTCTCGAGGGCGGCGAAGAGGTCGGCCGTCTCCGTCCCGATCTCGAAAACGGTCATGCCCAGGAGCTTGGCCAGGCCCCGGTACATGGGGTAGTTGGCGACGGCCGCCGGACGGAGCCGGAACAGCTCCTGCATGGCCGGGATGGAGGGGAACTTGGAGAAGCCGCGGAGCAGGGCCGCGTTGGCCTTGGGCTCGGCCCGGAGGACCTCGGCGACGTCTTCGAGGAAACGGTTGACCAGGGCCGAGGCTTTGGCCGCCTCCGGCGCGAGGGGCCGGGTCGGGAGGGGCGGCTTGCCCTCCTTCTGCGGGTCGGCGTCGGACAAGGCGTCGGCCAGGCCCTCGGCGGAGAAGCGGGCGACGAAGCGGTGCTCCTTGCCGGGAAAGACCTTGACCTCGACGCCGTCGCGCCGGGGCAACGCGGCGTTGAGCGCGGCGCAGATGCGGACGCTCTCTTCGGTCGGGATGCGCCCGGCCCGCCGGTCGGCGACGAGGCCCGACCTGACCGTGGCGAAATTGCCGCGGGCGACGAGGTCGTTCCGTCCGACCTCGACCCCCGAGCCGAGGGCCTCGAGGATGCCGCGGCCGAGCCGGTACTTGAGGGGGTCGTAGCCGAAGAGGGCCAGGTGGGCCGGGCCGCTGCCGGGCGTGATGCCCATCATGACCGGATCGGACACGCCGCAGATCCCGGCCCCGGCCAGCGCGTCGAGGTTGGGCTTGCGGGCCGCCTCGAGCTCGCTCCGGCCGTCGACGGGCAGGCCGCCGACGCCGTCCATGACCAAGAGAACGATCTTCGTGTCGGTCTGTTGGCTCAATTCCCGGGCCAGGTCTTCCCATTCCATCGTCGTATTCTCCTTGATGATCCCCCAGTTTATCAGATGTCGCTCGTCCGCGGCAATCGAGGCCGGGGCCGGCTTGCGCTATAATGGCCGGGGGAGCGCCATGACCATTCTTCACATCTATCCGAAGAACGCCGCGGCCTGGAAGGCGAGCGTCGAAAAGGACGCCATCTCGCTGGGGCGGGGCAACGACAACGATGTCACCCTGGCCGATCCGAGCTGTTCGTCGCGGCACGCCATCATCGAGCGCGTCGGCGAGGGCTTCGTGGTGCGGGACGCGGGCAGCAAGAACGGCACCTTCGTCAACGACCGCCGGATCGAATGCCCCGCGGCCCTCTCCGCCGGGGACGAGATCCTCCTCGGTTCCACAGCGGTGACCGTCGACCGGCCGAGGATGCCCCGGGTCAAGGTCGTCGACGTTCCGGCCACCGCGGCCGGCTCCCGCTCCGCCGTGCCCTTCCGGGAGATCCTGGACCCCTCCTCGGCCGCCGATCCCATGACCTCCCGGCTGGCCGTCCCGGCCGACGTCCACGAGGAGAACAGGATCCTCCAGATGATCGTCCGGGTCAGCGAGGCCCTGGCCGCCCACAAGCCCGTCCAGGAGCTCCTCGAGGACATCCTGGACCTCACGGCGGAGAACCTGCCCTTGGACCAATGCGTCGTCATGCTCCGCGAAAGCGGCGGCGCCGGGCTCGAGACCAGGGCCGCCCGGGCCCCGGGGGACTGGGGCCAGGGCCGGGAGATCCAGGTCAGCCGGACGATCGTCAACATGGCCTTCGAGCGGCACCTGGCCGTCCTGTTCTCGACCGAGGCCGCACCGGACCCCAGCCTGAGCGTTCTCCGGCTCGACATCAGCTCGGCGCTCTGCGTGCCCATAGGGGACGACGAGGAGGTCATCGGGGTCCTCTACGCCGACCGTCACGCCCGCTCCGAGCCTTTCGAGGACGCCGACCTGCGCCTGCTCACGCTGCTGGCCAGCACCGCGGCCGTCAAGATCCAGCAGGCGCGCCAGGTCGAGGCCATCGTCGCGGCCGGGAAGCTGCGACGGGAGATCCAGATCGCGGCCGACATCCAAAGGGGCCTCCTGCCGCGCTCGCTCCCTTCCTGCGAAGGCTATGACATGGCCGGCCGGGCCATCCCCTGCCTCG
Organism: Candidatus Aminicenantota bacterium; assembly: GCA_041320535.1. Lineage (GTDB taxonomy): Bacteria > Acidobacteriota > Aminicenantia > Aminicenantales > Saccharicenantaceae > RBG-16-66-30. Next base: position 215,207 of record JBGLNH010000001.1, read on the forward strand.
AGGTCGGCGGCGACTACTTCGACGCCCTCAGCTTCGAAGGCGACCGGCTCGGCCTGGCCGTGGCCGACGTCTCGGGAAAGGGCGTCGGGGCGGCCCTCCTCATGGCCTCGCTCCGGGCCTGGCTCAGGGCCGAGCTCGCCCACGGCACCGACCTGGCCGCGCTGGCGGCGAGATTGAACGACTTCGTTCACGAGAGCTCCGACAGCAACAGCTTCATCACCTTCTTCTACGCGGAGCTCGACAAGGCCAGCGGGCGTCTGCGCTACGTCAACGCGGGCCACAATCCGGCGATCGTGTTCGGACGGGACGGCGGCGTTCGCGAGCTCGCCGGCACGGGGCTCTGCCTGGGCATGCTCCCCGCCCGCCTCTACGAGGTCGGCGCGGCGGCCCTCGGGCCCGGCGAGGTCCTCGTGATGTACACGGACGGGATCACGGAGAGCCGGGACGCCGCCGAGACGGAATTCGGGGTCGACGGGCTGGCCGCGGCTGTCCGCGGCGAGCTCGACAAGGACGCCGGGGCGATCCTCGAGGCCGTCTTCCATCGCCTCGCGGAGTTCACGGCCTGCGCCGAGCCGTTCGACGATCGGACCCTTGTCGTGGTCAAGCGGAAGGCATTTGTGTCCGCGCCTTCCGTCTGATAAAATCCCTGCATGCAGAAAGTCCTCATCCTCGATTTCGGGTCGCAATACACCCAGCTCATCGCCCGGAAGATCCGCGAGCTCGGCGTCTACTCGGAGATCCTGCCCTTCGCGACCCCGCTCGCCGCGATCAAGAAGGCCGGGCCGGCCGCGCTCGTCCTTTCGGGAGGGCCGCAGAGCGTTTACGGCAAGGGCGCGCCCCACCCGGACAAGGGCGTCTTCAAGCTCGGCGTCCCGGTCCTGGGCATCTGCTACGGCGTCCAGCTCATGGCCCACTTCCTCGGCGGCGAGGTCATCCCGTCGAAGGAGCGCGAGTACGGCTTCGCCTCCCTGCGCGTCCTCGACCCGACGGGACTGCTGGCCAAGGTCAAGGACAAGGAACAGGTCTGGATGAGCCACGGCGACCGCCTCGAGAAGGTGCCGCCGGGGTTCCGCCTGACCGGGAGCACGGGCAACACCCGCGCGGCCGTGATCGAGGACCGGGACCGGAAATTCTTCGGCGTCCAGTTCCACCCCGAGGTCATCCACACCAAGGAGGGCCTGAAGGTCCTCGGCAACTTCCTCTTCCGCGAGGCCGGCCTCAAGGCCGACTGGACGATCACCTCGTTCATCGAGCGCAAGGTCAAGGAGATCAGGGCGACGGTCGGCCCGGGCAAGGTCATCTGCGGCCTCTCGGGCGGCGTCGATTCGCTGGTCACCTCGCTCATCATCCACAGGGCCATCGGCAACAAGCTCGTCTGCATCTTCATCGACAACGGGCTGCTCCGCAAGGGCCAGTACGAGGCCCTGATGGAGGCCTTCCGCCGCAAGTTCGCCCTCAAGGTCATCGGCATCGACGCCTCCGACCTGTTCCTGGAGAAGCTCCGCGGCGTCGTCTCGCCCGAGCGCAAGCGCAAGACGATCGGCCGCCTCTTCATCCACCTCTTCGAACGGGAGTCCATGCGCCTCGGCGGGGCCGCCTTCCTGGCCCAGGGGACGATCTATCCCGACGTCATCGAGTCCAATCCCGTCAAGGGGCCCTCGTCGGTCATCAAGTCCCACCACAACGTCGGCGGCCTGCCCAGGGGCCTGAAGTTCCGGCTGGTCGAGCCTCTGCGGGAGCTGTTCAAGGACGAGGTCCGGGCCCTGGCCCTCGAGCTGGGCGTCGACGCCGACTTCATCCACCAGCACCCCTTCCCCGGCCCCGGCCTGGCCGTCCGCATGATCGGAGAGATCGACAGGGACAGCCTGGAGATCCTGCGGGCCGCCGACGACATCGTCCTCCAGGAGGTCCAGCGGGCGGGGATCTACAAGAAGCTGTGGCAGGCCTTCGCCGTCCTGCTGCCCGTCCGCTCGGTCGGGGTCATGGGCGACCAGCGGACCTACCACCGGGTCGTCGTCGTCCGGCTCGTCCAGAGCTCCGACGGCATGACGGCCAACTGGTACCCGGCGCCGGCCAAGCTCCTGGCCGCGATCTCGACGCGCATCGTCAACGAGGTCCGGGGCGTCAACAGGGTCGTCTACGACGTGACGACCAAGCCGCCCGGGACCATCGAGTGGGAATAGGAGAGACCGTCCGGCCCGGCCGCCGCGGCGGCCCGGCCGGTCCCGCGAAAGACAGCCGATCATGGAACCGACCTTCGTCCACCTTCACAATCATTCCGAGTACAGCATCCTCGACGGCTGTCTGAAGGTCCAGGACCTCGTCGGCGCGGCCTACGAGCAGCATATGCCGGCCGTGGCCATCACCGACCACGGGAACATCTTCGGCGCCGTCCAGTTCTTCAAGCAGGCCAAGGCCCGGGGCGTCAAGCCCATCCTCGGCTGCGAGGTCTACGTCGCCCCCGGGAGCCGCTTCGACAAGAAGCCCGGGGCCGTCGACGACGTCCACCACTACCACCTCATCCTTCTCGTCAAGGACGACGCCGGCTACCGGAACCTCTGCCGGCTCGTCACCCAGAGCTACCTCGAGGGCTTCTACTACCGGCCGCGGATCGACAAGGAGCTCCTGGCCCGCCATGCCGGCGGCCTGATCGGGCTCTCGGCCTGCCTCAAGGGCGAGGTCCCGGTCTGGCTCTCCCGGGGGCTCCCCGAGAAGGCCGAGGAGGCCGCCCGCGAGTACGCCGCGATCTTCGGGCCGGGCGACTTCTACATCGAGCTCATGGACCACGGCCTCGCGCCCCAGAAGGCCGTCAACCCCCAGCTCGTGGCCATCGCCCGCAAGCTCGACCTGCCGCTCGTGGCCACGAACGACATCCACTTCGCCCGCCGCGAGGACGCCGAGAGCCAGGACGTCCTGGTCTGCATCCAGACGAACCGCAAGATCTCCGACCCGGACCGGCTCAAGTTCAGCACCGACCAGTTCTACTTCAAGTCCGCCGCCGAGATGTCGGACCTCTTCCGCGAGACCCCCGACGCGGTCGAGAACACGGGCAAGATCGCCGCCCGCTGCGCCTTCGACTTCCCGACCAAGGCCTACAACCTGCCCAAGTTCGCGCCGCCCGAGGGCACGGAGCTGAGGGACTACTTCGAGGAGGTCGCCTGGGCCGGCTTCCGGGCCCGCATGTCCGCCCGGCTCCCCGACGTCGAGGGCGGCGGCGCTTCCCACTCGATCGGCGAGTACGAGGACCGGATGAAGCGGGAGATCAAGCTCATCGAGCAGATGGGCTTCGAGGGCTACTTCCTCATCGTCTGGGACCTGCTCAAGGCCGCCCGGGAGAAGGGCATCCCCGTCGGGCCGGGCCGCGGCTCGGCGGCCGGGAGCCTGCTGGCCTACGCCCTCGAGATCACCGAGATCGACCCCATCGAGTACGACCTCCTGTTCGAGCGCTTCCTCAATCCCGAGCGCATCAGCCTGCCCGACATCGACATGGACTTCTGCGGCCGCCGCCGCCAGGAGATGATCGAGTACGTCACCCGGAAGTACGGCCAGGAGAACGTCTGCCAGATCATCACCTTCGGGACCATGGCCGCCCGCGGGGCCATCCGCGACGTCGGCCGCGTCCTCGAGGTGCCCCTGCCCGAGGTCGACCGGATCGCCAAGATGATCCCCTTCGCCGTCGACGCGACGATCGCCGACGCCCTCAAGGGCGTCCCCGAGCTGAGGGCCCTGCGGGACCGCAACTCCAAGATCGCCCAGCTCCTCGCCATCGCCCAGAAGATCGAGGGCCAGGTCCGGCACCCCTCCATCCACGCCGCCGGCATCGTCATCACGCCCAAGCCGCTCGTCGAGTTCCTGCCCCTCTACCAGTCGGTCAAGGGCGAGGTCACGACGCAGTTCCCCATGGGCGACGTCGAGGCCCTGGGCCTGCTCAAGATGGACCTTCTCGGCCTGCGGAACCTGACGGTCATCGACGACGCCCTGGAGCTCGTCCGCAAGGAGACGAGCCTCGTCATCGACATCAACCGGCTGCCGCTCGACGACGCCGCGACCTTCGACGTCTTCAAGTCCGGGAACACCGACGGCGTGTTCCAGTTCGAGAGCCCGGGGATGAAGGACCTCCTGCGCCGCTTCCGGCCCGAGGAGTTCCGCGACCTCGTCGCCCTCAACGCCCTGTACCGGCCGGGCCCGCTCAAGAGCGGCATGACCGACGAGTTCATCCACCGCCGCAACCACCCCGACCGGATCGCCTACGAGCTCGCCGAGCTCGAGCCCATCCTCAGGGAGACCCGGGGCATCATCGTCTACCAGGAACAGGTCATGCGCATCGCCACCGACCTCGCCGGCTTCACGCTGGCCGGGGCCGACCTGCTGCGCAAGGCCATGGGCAAGAAGGACAGGGAGACGATGAAGGCCCAGAAGCAGAAGTTCGTGCAGGGGGCCAAGAAGAAGGGCATCGCCTCGGCCAAGGCCGACAAGATCTTCGAGCAGATCAAGGAGTTCGCCGAGTACGGCTTCAACAAGTCCCACAGCGCCGCCTACGCCTTCCTGGCCTATCAGACGGCCTACCTCAAGGCCCACTACCCCGTCCACTTCCTGGCCGCCCTGCTGACCTCGGAGGCCGAGCGCGGGGCCACGCCCCAGGTGGTCAAGTACATCGGCGAGTGCCACGAGATGGGCATCCAGGTCCTGCCGCCGGACATCAACAAGAGCGAGTTCCGCTTCACCGTCGAGGACGGCCACATCCGGTTCGGCCTGGCCGCCGTCAAGGGCATCGGCCAGGCGGCCGTCGAGGAGATCGTCGCCGCCCGGAAGAGGGCCGGCGGGTTCACGTCCCCGTTCGACCTCTTCCGCGAGCACGACACCAAGGTCCTCAACCGCAAGGCCGTCGAGAGCCTGATCAAGGCCGGGTCCTTCGACTCCCTCGGCTGGAAGCGCTCGCAGTGCTACCACATGCTCGACCGCATGATCGAGTTCGGCCACGAGGTCCAGAAGGCCCATGCGGCCCGCCAGACCTCCCTCTTCGGGTCCGGGACGGTCGAGCCGGCGCCGCTGCCCGCGGAGGTCCGGGAGATGCGCGAGTGGGACGAGTCGCACGTCCTGTCCTACGAGATGGACGCCCTCGGCCTCTACATCACCGGGCACCCCCTGGCCCAGCACAAGGACCGCGTCCGCAAGCTCGTCTCCCACCTCATCGAGGAGCTCGATCCCGAGAGGGATTTCGACAAGGACGTCCGGCTGGCCGGCATCGTCGGCTCGCTCAAGCCGCTCAAGACCAAGAAGGACGAGCGCATGGCCGCCTTCGTCCTCGAGGACCTGACCGGCAAGATCGAGGTCGTCGCCTTCCCCGAGAGCTTCGCCAAGTCGGGGGCCTATCTCCGGGAAGGGCAGCTCGTCTGGATCAAGGGCAAGTTCATGGGCGAGGAGGACAACCGCCGCATCAGCCTGACCCAGGCCATGCCGCTCGTCGAGGCCTTCGAGAAGCAGGCCAGGCGCGTCGTCGTCCGCATCTTCCTGCCGGGCCTCGAGGAGGCGACCCTGGCCGAGCTCAAGACCATCCTGGACGGCTACGAGGGCAAGTGCCCCGTCTTCTTCGAGCTGGAGACGCCGCGCTCCTACCGCGTCGTGGCCCAGAGCGCCGAGGTCCAGAAGGTCACGCCCTCGGAGGACCTGATCAAGAAGATCGAGGCCCTGCTTGGGGAGAACTCCGTCTCGGTCGAGTACTGAGCCCACGCCCCCCGCCTGTTGGCTCCGCTCCCAGCCGTCTCCGTTCGTCTGCCCAGGGGCCAAAATAACAGTACTTGACTAGGGCCGCCCTGAAGTTGAATATTATGAAGGGCAAAACAGCAACAGCTTGGTTTTGTGAATCTACCTTAATTAGGGGGCATCATGAAAAAGCCGGCGTTTATTATCTCCTTAGTCTTTCTGGTTTCTTGCTTGGCCGTCGCCATCTTCAGCTCGTGGTCCATGACAAGACGCACGTCTCAGGTCACTCCTATTTCCCGGGACTTCGTTCCCCATGAGCTCTTGGTCAAGCTTAAAGAAGATAGGATCGGGGATTTGCTACAAAACAGAGGGCTTGTACAGAATGTCTTTAACCAGCTTCAGGGGAGAATAAAGACCTATCTGAAAGAGGAGAAGGACATCCTAGAGTGGGATCCCGCGGTCTTAAAGAACAGATCTTTTCATGCTGACCCATATCTTTTTTGGATTCGCGTTCCAGAGGGTATTGACCTTGAATATGCCATCGCAAGGCTAAAACTCGACCCGAACGTCGAATATATTGAAAAGAACGGCCTCGTCCGTATCGATACGGACGACCCTCTCTTCGAGGAACAGTGGGGGCTTAAGAATGATACCTATAGCGGTCGTGATATCCATGCAGAGGACGCTTGGACCATATCTACTGGAAGCTCAGAAGTCGTGGTCGCCGTATTAGACACCGGAATCGACTACAATCACATCGACTTCCAAGGCAATATGTGGACAAATCCCAATGAGGTATCCGATGGCCAAGACAATGACCATAATGGATTCGTTGATGATCTGGGCGGGTGGAATTTCTATTCCGGAAATAATGATTATCTTGATAACAACAACGAGGAATATGATTATGAAGAAGAACAATGTGTGCCACAAGACATATATCATGGAACACATGTTTCAGGTATCATCGGCGCCGTAGCTAACAATGAAATAGGGATCAGCGGGGTTTGCTGGAATGTCAAGATAATGCCTCTCAAGACGCATGACGCTTGCGGTTATGCGTCCGATGCCGACTTAATAAATGCATTAGACTATGCAACCAACAATGGGGCTTTTTTATCCTCCAATAGTTACTCCGGTGACGATGAAAACCTATCTTTTAAAGCGGCCATCGCCCGAGCCCAGAACAAGAACAGGCTTTTTATTGCAGCTGCTGGCAATTCCAGTACCGGAGGAAAGGATATCGATATCGATAAATACAAACGCTATCCAGTTTGTTATGAATACGCAAACATTATCGGCGTCTTGGCCACCGAAAATGACGATTCTAGACGGAATACTTCGAATTATGGGTCGAATTCGGTCGACGTCGGCGCGCCGGGCGCAGACATCCTAAGCACCAAGCTCGGCGATGGATATCAGCTACATAGCGGGACCTCCATGGCTACTCCGTTCGTTGCGGGCACTGCAGCTTTGGCGCTCGGAATCTGCCCTGGGCTTACTTCCGTTCGCCTTAAGGATTTGATAACAGATGAGGCCGACGTCGTATACAACCTCATCGATAAATGCGTTGCAGACGGCAGATTAAACGCATATAAGGTATTGAATGCCATCGAGGGAAGTGTTTCACCGACGGCCCCTTCAAACCTTATCGCATATCCCAAAGCCTGGGGCCTGATTGAAGTCCGATGGAATGATAATTCGAACAATGAGGTCGGGTTCGAGATTCAGAGGAAAAACGAATACCAGACTGCTTATCTCCATCATAATAGTAAGGATATCAATTCAACCTCGTTCGCCTACTTTCAAGATCCCATAGATACGACCCAACAAAGAACCTATACCTATCGGGTCAGAACTTCGAACAAAGCAGGAATATCATCATTCTCTAATAGCTACAGTGCAACCGTTCATTATACCGTGCCCGATGCTCCAATAGATCTTGACGGGCAGTCCCCTACTCTTGAACAAAACGTAAACATTTCTTGGATAAACCAGGCTGACAACGCTCTATATACGTTTGTTGAGCGGCGGATTCCTGATGAAACTGACTGGGAGGTTATAGCGACGCTCAGCTATGACGATAATGCCTATTCGGATAATTACGCCTTAGCAGGACATACCTATGAGTATAGAGTTAGGGCGGGAAATCCCCTTGGGTATTCGTCTTATTCCAACATTATTTCTATCGAGGTTATAGAATGGTAGCGGCTGCTAATCAAAAAACTAGCTTTGCCCTTAAAGGGTTGAAATTCCGGTTTGCTTTATCGGCGATAGCGCTGATTGTGCTGCCCGGACTGGCTTTTTCTGACGGCAAGATAAGCCTCAAACTCCACGGCGGGTGGGCTTACCTAGCGGGCGGCGACGTGAATCATGGAATTAAAGCTTTCTTCGATTACTATGAAGGCATATGGCCCGAGGCGAGCGGCGGATATCGGCAATTGCACAACGCCTATGGGCTCGGGGGCGACGTCATATTTGAACTTACGCCGCATCTGGGCATAGGTATAGGCGGTTGGTATTTGCAGATTTCGCGAGCCTCTAGTATGTATCTCGATGATCCTGAAATCGCGACTGTGTATGCTGACGTCGCTGCCGAGCCAAGGCTGAGTGCCGTACCTATCCGAACAAGCGTCCATTTGACTTTTCCTCTAAGCGGGAAGCTCAATTTACACGCCGAAGTTGGAACTTCGTACTATTTAAAAATACGTTACAGCGACGAATGGTTTTATAGTGTTTGGGTGATGGAAGAAGAGGCCACTTTTATCCACATCGTCTCTCGCGCAGAAAAGGGAAAGACTCCTATCGGCTTTCAGGCGGGGGCTGGCCTCGAGTTCAGGCTATCGCCACGGATATTTCTTTGTATGGATGCCCAGGGACAATATGCCAGGTTCCGCGGCTTGAAGGGCTGGAGTTTGCTCGAACGCGATGGCGAGATTCCGGTCTCCGAGCAAGGAATACTCTATTATGAAACGGTACCAATATTACCTAACGCGCCGAGACTCATCATGGTCCAAACATCGCCCCCCTCTGGACCCGGAGGAGAGCCTCGCCAGGCGGCGATTGATCTTAGCGGGATAAGTCTCCGGTTCGGGATCAAAATTCGTTTATAGCCGCGATAACGTCAGCTATCAATTGTAACGGTTCGTCATTGGAGCTGAAGAGCCTATCAATAAACGCTTCCAGGGTCGGTTGGATAAAAGAGTCGTTCATTTAGCCTCTGGGTCCGCCCCGGCCAGAATCCTCCATGTCCGCGCAGGCGGATAGGCATTAGATGCGCTTGTCAATCGGTTGTAGAATTACGAGGTGAAGCGGGCAGGAACGAGGCCCGAATGAAATTGACACCCCGCTTCTAAACGGGTAAAGTAAGCTGGTTATTTTGTTTGTTTTCTGAGGTTCTCCGTGCCGTACCTGATCGTTTTGGCCGACCCGAGCCCTTCGGTCCAGAAGGCGGCCCAGCTCGTCTTCGCCGAGCCGGAGTTCCGGCTGAGCTTCTTCGAGGACGGCGCCTCGCTCGTCGAGGCCGCGGCCGGCCTGCGGCCCGACGCCCTCGTCGTCAGCCTGACCCTGCCCGGACGGGACGGGTACGAGGTCGGCCGGGTCCTGCGGAGCCTCCGGGAGCTCGCGTCCATCCCGCTCGTCGGGCTGAAGGGCGCCTTCGAGTCCCTGGACGCCGACCGGACCGCGCCGCCGGAATACGACGAGATCTTCAGCAAGCCCTTCGATTCCGAGCAGCTGGCCGCGGCCGTCCGGGAGCTCATCGCCCGGAAGACCGGCCCGCCGTCGCTGCCCGAGGACCCGGGCTGGCCCGGCGAGGAGGAAGGACCCGGGCCGGCGGCGCCGGCCCCGGCCGTCTCCGGGTCCGAGATCAAGGCCGCCGTCCGCGAGGAGATCGGCGCGATGGAGCGCGAGATCGAGAAGCGCGTCCGGGCCGGCGTCCTGGCCGAGCTCAAGGAATGGATGTCGAAACCATGATGCCCAAAGACGAGCTGTCGAAAGCCTACGATCCCAAGCCGGTCGAGGAGAAGTGGGGGAAGTTCTGGCTGGACGAGGGCCTCTTCGTCGCCGATCCCCACTCGCCCAAGCCCAAGTTCTCCATGGTCCTGCCGCCCCCCAACGTCACCGGCATCCTGCACATGGGCCACGCCCTCTGCTTCACCCTGCCCGACATCATCACCCGCTGGAAGCGGATGCGGGGCCACAACTGCCTGTGGCTGCCCGGGACCGACCACGCCTCGATCGCCGTCCACAACGTCATCGAGAAGAGCCTGGCCGAGAAGGGCCTGAGCCGGGAGAAGATCGGCCGCGACGAGTTCCTGCGCGTCGCCTGGGAGTGGAAGGAGAAGTACGGCGGGGTCATCACCGGCCAGCTCAAGAGGCTCGGCGCCTCGCTCGACTGGTCGCGGGAGCGCTTCACCATGGACCCCGGCTTCACCCGGGCCGTCAAGCAGGTCTTCGTCTCCCTCTACGAGGAGGGCCTGATCTACCGCGACTACTTCCTCGTCAACCGCTGCCCGCACTGCCGGACCGTGCTCTCGGACATCGAGATCGAGCACAAGGACCTGCGGGGCAAGCTCTGGCACATCCGCTACGCCGTCGAGGGGTCGGACGAGTCGGTGGTCGTGGCCACGACCCGGCCCGAGACCATGCTCGGCGACACGGGCCTGGCCGTGCACCCCGACGACGGGCGCTACGCCCATCTCCGCGGCCGGCGGGTCGTCCTGCCCCTCCAGAACAAGCCCATCCCCGTCGTCACGGACGAGCGGGTCGAGCGGGACTTCGGAACGGGCGCGGTCAAGGTCACGCCGGCCCACGACCCGGTCGACTTCGAGCTCGGCAAGAAGCACGGCCTCGAGCAGGTCATCGTCATCGACGGCTCGGGCCGGATGACCGAGGCGGCCGGGCCGGAGTTCGCCGGCCTCGACCGTTTCGCCGCCCGGGCCAAGGTCGTCGAGAGGCTCTCCGCCCTGGGCCTGCTGGTCAAGGTCGAGGACCACGACCACGCCGTCGGCCACTGCTACCGCTGCAAGAACGTCATCGAGCCCCACCTCTCGTGGCAGTGGTTCGTCCGCATCAAGCCCCTGGCCGACGAGGCCATCCGGGCCGTCGAGGACGGGCGGATCGAGTTCGTCCCGGCCAACTGGGCCAAGACCTACTTCGAGTGGATGTACAACATCCACGACTGGTGCATCTCCCGCCAGCTCTGGTGGGGCCACCGCATCCCGGCCTGGTACTGCCGGGACTGCGCCCGGACCATGGTCGCCATGGAGGCGCCGGCGAAGTGCGACCGCTGCGGCGGGGCGCTCGACCAGGACGAGGACGTCCTCGACACCTGGTTCTCCTCGGCCCTGTGGCCGTTCGGCACGCTCGGCTGGCCCGACGAGACCGAGGACCTCGAGGCCTTCTACCCGACCGACCTCATGTCGACGGGCTTCGACATCATCTTCTTCTGGGTGGCCCGCATGATCATGATGGGCCTCAAGTTCCGGGGCCGGGTCCCCTTCCGGCACGTGTTCATCAACGGCCTCGTCCGGGACCTCAAGCGGCGCAAGATGAGCAAGTCGGAGGGCAACATCATCGACCCGCTGGAGATGATCGACAAGTACGGCACCGACGCCCTGCGCTTCACCCTGGCCGCCCTGGCCGTGCCGGGCATGGACCTGGCCCTGTCCGAGGAGCGCATGGCCGGCTACCAGGCCTTCGCCAACAAGATCTGGAACGCCTCGCGCTTCGTCCTCATGAACCTCGGGGAGGACCGGCCCGAGGTCCGCGAGGACGAGCTGACCCTGGCCGACCGCTGGATCCGCAGCCGGCTGGCGGCCGTCACGGACGCGCTCGACGCGAGCCTGACGCAGTACAAGTTCTACGAGGCGGCCGACCTGCTCTACCACTTCGTCTGGCACGAGTTCTGCGACTGGTACATCGAGTCCGCCAAGGTCGGCCTGCGCGCGGGCAACCGGACGACCCGGGCCGTCCTGGCCGACGGCCTCGACCGCATCCTGCGCCTGCTCCACCCGTTCATGCCCTTCATCACCGAGGAGATCTGGCAGCACTTGCCGGGGGCCGGGAAGTCGATCACCGTTGCCGCCTTTCCCGTAGCCGGGCCGGGGTGGCGCGACGAGGCCCTGGAGAGGGACATGGCCCTGGTCCAGGCTGTCGTCGAGGAGACGCGGAAGGTCCGCACGGAGAACAAGGTCGCGCCGCGGGAGAAGATCCGGCTCATCGCCGTCGAAGGCCCCGCCCAAGCGCCTTCGACCGGCTCCGGGAAGGCCGCGGTCGTCCGGTCCGAAGCCGAGCTCGTCAAGGCCCTGGCCGGCCTGAGTACGCTCGAGTTCGCCGAGGCCCTGCCGGAAGGGGAGCGCGTCCTCAAGGGCGTGGCCGGACCGTTCGAGCTCGGCCTCGTCGTCGAAAAGCCCGCCGACCTCGGCCAGGAGCGCGAGCGCGTCCAGAAAGAGATGGCCAAGGCCGAGGCCGAGGCCGAGAGGATCGCCCGCAAGCTCGAGAACCCCGACTTCGTGGCCAAGGCCCCGGCGGCCGTGGTCGCGGAGAACCGGTCGCGGCTCGAGGAGCTCAGCGTCCGCCTGGCGAAGCTCGGCCAGAACCTGGCCAAACTCTCCGGGCCGGCCTGAGGCCGGCCGCGGGGACCCATGCCCGTCGGAACGACCGTTCACCGCCTGGAAAGCGTCGCCTCCACGAACGACGAGGCCCGGGCCCTGGCCCTGGCCGGGGCGGCCCACGGCACGGCCGTCGTCGCCCGCGAGCAGACCCGCGGCCGCGGGACGAAAGGCCGGTCCTGGCATTCTCCCGCCGGCTTGGGCCTCTACGCCTCGTTCGTCCTCCGCGGTCCCGGCGGCGGGCCCGTGCCCGCTCCGCATCTCCTGCCGCTGGCCGCGGGACTGGCGGCCTCGGACGCCGTTCTCCAGGCGGCCGGCCTCGCGGTGGCCATCAAATGGCCGAACGACCTCGTCCACGAGGGACGCAAGCTCGGCGGCATCCTGTCCGAGGCGGTCACCGGCGCCCCGGGCGGGGACTTCGCCGTCGTCGGCATCGGCGTCAACGTCGGCCACGGGCCGGCCGATTTCCCGGCCGGCCTCCGCGGCGCGGCCACTTCGATCCGCCTGGCCGGGGGGGCGGAGGCGACGGCCGAGGCCCTGTTCGGCGTTCTTTGCCGGGCCCTCGACAGTTGGTATAATGCCCTCGCCCGGGGCGAGAAGGGGCGGATCGTCGGGGCCGCCGAGGCCAGACTGGCTTTTCCCCCGGGCCGGACCGTACGGGTGACGACGGCCGAGGGCCCGTTCACGGCGGTCTTCCGGGGCCTCGACCCGGAGGGGCGGCTGGTCGTCGAGCGCGGCGAGACGGGCCCGGTCGCCCTCGATTCCGTCCTCGGGCTCGAGGGCGTCTGAGGGCCCGGCAAGGAGGCGTGCGATGCTCTTGGCATTCGATGTCGGAAACACGACGATCGCCGTCGGGCTCTTCCACGGCCGGAAGCTCGTCAAGAGCTGGAAGATCAGCGCGGACAGGGACAAGACCGGCGACGAGTACGGCGTCCTCCTCCTCGATCTCATGCAGGTCGCCGGGCTCGAGGCCGGCCGGGTCGACGGGGCCATCATCTCCAGCGTCGTCCCCCCGCTGACGCCGGTCGTCGAGGAGGTCTGCCGGGGCTATTTCGACACGACCGCCCTGGTCGTCGGTCCGGGCCTCAAGACGGGCAAGTACCGGACGAGCTACGGCCAGAACGTCCTCCAGCACACCAAGGAGGTGGCCATGCTCGCGGCCATGATGGCCCGCGAGATCGGCCTGGACACCAACGTCGCCCTGCGCGCCGGCCTGCTGCACGACATCGGCAAGGCCGTCGACAAGGACACGGAGGGCACGCACACCGAGCTCGGCGTCGAGCTGGCCAAGAAGTACGGCGAATCGGACAAGGTCTGCCAGGCCATCGCCGCCCACCACCGCGACATCGACTTCCCGTCGATCGAGGCCGTCCTCGTCCAGGCCGCCGACACGCTCTCGGCCGCCCGGCCGGGGGCCCGGAGGGAGCTCCTCGAGACCTACATCCAGCGGCTGGAGAAGCTCGAGGAGATCGCCGCGTCGTTCGAGGGCGTCTCCAAGGCCTTCGCCCTGCAGGCCGGCCGGGAGATCCGCATCATCGTCGAGGCCCTCAAGGTCACCGACGACAAGGCGGCGCTGCTGGCCAAGGAGACGGCGGCCAAGATCAAGGCCGAGCTCGACTACCCCGGCCAGATCAAGGTCACGGTCATCCGCGAGATGAGGGCGGTCGAGTATGCCCGCTGAGCTCGGCGTCCTCTTCCTCGGCGACATCGTCGGCCGGCCGGGGCGCCGGGCCATGGACAAGTTCCTGCCCGGGCTCGTCAAGAAATACGCGCCGGCGATGATCGTCGCCAACGGGGAGAACGCCGCCGGCGGCAGCGGCATGACCGAGGACATCGGCAAGGACCTCTTCATGCACGTCGACGTCCTGACCTCGGGCAACCACATCTGGGACAAGAAAGAGGCCGTGCCCTACCTCGAGCGGGAGCCCCGGCTCCTGCGCCCGGCCAACTACCCGGCCGTCAATCCCGGCCGGTCCTCGTACGTCTTCCGGACGGCCGACGGCGTCAAGGCGGCCGTCCTCAACCTCCAGGGCCGGGTGTTCATGGAGCCTCTCGACTGCCCGTTCAGGCGGGCCGACGAGGAGGTCGAGCGGCTCCGGGCCGAAACGCCCGTCATCCTCGTCGACTTCCACGCCGAGGCGACCTCCGAGAAGCAGGCCCTCGGCTGGTATCTCGACGGCCGGGTCTCGGCCGTCGTCGGCACGCACACCCACGTCCCGACCGCGGACGAGCGCGTCCTGCCCAAGGGCACGGCCTACATCACCGACGCGGGCATGGCCGGCGGCCGCGACGCCGTCATCGGCATCGCCCGCGAGCCGGCCCTGCAGAGGTTCCTGACCTCCCGGCCCCAGCGCTTCGAGCCGTCGCGGGACGGCCTGTTCCTGTCCGGGGTCTTCGTCCGGATCGACGTCAAGACGGGGCGGGCCCTGTCGATCGCAAGAGAGGTCTTGGCGGAGGATGGCCACGAAGATTGAAGGTCTGGTGGTCAAGGACCGCGTCTACACGGTCTCCGAGGTCACGGAGATCGTCAAGACGGCCCTCGAGGTCGCCCTGCCCCAGGTCTGGGTCGAGGGCGAGGTCTCGGGCCACAAGCGGGCCGCCTCGGGCCACGTCTTCTTCAGCCTCAAGGACGAGAAGAGCGTCGTCAAGGCCGTCATGTGGCAGTCGGCGGCCCGCAAGGTCGCCTTCGACCTGAAGGACGGCCTCAAGGTCGTCTGCCGGGGCAAGGTCAGCGTCTACGAGCCCCGCGGCGACTACCAGCTCTACGTCGACCTCGTCGAGCCCAAGGGCAAGGGCGCCCTGCAGCTGCGCTTCGAGCAGCTCAAGGAGAAGCTCAAGGCCGAGGGCCTGTTCGACGAGAAGCGCAAGCGCAAGCTCCCGCTCCGGCCGCGGACGATCGGGGTCGTCACCTCGCCCACCGGCGCGGCCATCCGCGACATCCTGCGCGTCCTCGAGCGCCGCTACGCCAAGCTCCGCGTCGTCATCTATCCGGCCCGCGTCCAGGGCGAGGGCGCGGCGGCCGAGATCGTGGAGGGGATCGACTCCCTGTCCGCCCGTCCGGGGCTCGACGTCCTCATCGTCGGCCGGGGCGGCGGCTCGATCGAGGACCTCTGGGCCTTCAACGAGGAGCCGGTCGCCAGGGCCATCGCCCGCTCGGCGGTCCCGGTCATCTCGGCCGTCGGCCACGAGGTCGACTTCACCATCGCCGACTTCGTCGCCGACGTCCGGGCCTCGACCCCGTCGGCGGCCGCGGAGATGGTCATCGAGAAGGAGGAGGCCTTCTCCGAGCGGATCGGCTCTCTGACGCGGCGCCTCGGCGAGCTCCTGCGCTACGGGGTCCGGGACCGGCGGGCCGAGGTGGACGATCTGGCCCGGAACCGCATCTTCCAGAACTTCCAGGTCCGGCTGGCCAATCTCGGGCGCCGCGTGGACGAGCTCGAGACGCGGGGCCGCAACGTCGTCCGGGCCGAGCGCCAGCGGATCGCCGAAGATAAGGGCGCGGCCCGGCTGTGCGCCGAGCGCCTCAAGAACGCGGCCCGCCGCGTGCTCGCGGAGGGCCGGGCGGCCCGGGAGCGCCTCGGCGCGGCCCTCGACGCCCTGAGCCCGCTCGCGCCCCTCAAGAAGGGCTACGCGGTCGTCTGGAAGGAGGGCGGCCTGCGGGCGGCCACGAGGATCGAGGACGTCGCCCCGGGCGAGACCGTCGAGGTGGCCTTCCTCAAGGGCGAGTTCGGGGCCCGCGTGGAATCGGTCGACCGCAAGAAGCTGCTCGAATCCCGCTTCCTCAAGGAGGGCTCATGACCAACCTGACGTTCGAAAAGGCCCTGGCCGACCTCGAGCAGATCGTGGCCAAGCTCGAGAAGGGCGGCCTGTCCCTCAACGAGTCGCTGGCCCTGTTCGAGAAGGGGGTCAAGATGTCCCGGTTCCTCAAGGCCGAGCTCGACAAGGCCGAGCGCAAGGTCGAGATCCTGCTCAAGGACGAGAAGGGGAGCCTGCGGGCCGTGGACTTCGACGCCGCCGAGGCCGGCGACGCGGGGACGGAGGGCGAGGGCGGCGACGCCTGAAGCGGAAGGACGGACGATGGACAAGATCCTCGACGCGGTGCGCGGGCCCGCCGACATCCGCAAGCTCACCCCGGCGGAGCTCTCGACCCTGGCCATGGAGATCCGGGGCCTCATCCTGGAGACCGTGGCCAGGAACGGCGGGCACCTGGCCTCCAACCTGGGCGCCGTCGAGCTGACCCTGGCCCTCCACCTGGCCTTCGACTCGCCCCGGGACAAGATCGTCTGGGACGTGGGCCACCAGTGCTACACCCACAAGATCCTGACGGGGCGCAAGGACCGCTTCGCCGGGCTGCGCCGCTGCGGCGGCCTGCTCGGCTTCCCCTGCCGCGAGGAGAGCGAGCACGACGCCTACAACGCCGGCCACGCCTCGACGGCCCTGTCGGCGGCCATGGGCATGGCCGTGGCCCGGGACAAGACGGGCGGGAAGCACCACGTCGTGGCCGTCGTCGGCGACGGCAGCCTGACCGGCGGCGTGGCCCTGGAGGCCCTCAATCAGATCGGCCACCTCCGCGAGCGGCTGATCATCGTCCTCAACTACAACGAGATGTCCATCTCGATCAACGTCGGGGCCTGGTCGCGCTACTTCTCGTATCTCGTTTCCGGTCAACGCTATATCCGGATCAAGGACCAGGCCAAGTCGATCCTCAGGCGGGTCCCCCCGCTCGGCCAGCCGGTCATCAAGGCCGGCCGGGCCCTGGAGGACCTGGTCAAGAAGACGCTCTTCCCCGGCCTCGTCTTCAAGGAGCTCGGCATCCGCTACATCGGGCCGGTCCACGGCCACAACGTCCAGTCGCTCGTCGAGGCTTTCGAGACGGCCAAGACCTTCGACGGGCCGGTCCTCATCCAGTGCGTCACCCAGAAGGGCAAGGGCTATCAGCCCGCCCGTCTCCATCCCGAGAAGTTCCACGGCGCCGGGCCCTTCAAGGTCCAGACCGGCGAGCCGCTCCAGCGCGAATGGGGCCCGTCGTTCTCCAAGGTCTTCGGCGACGCGATGATCGAGATCGCCGGCAAGGACGACAAGGTCCTGGCCATCACCGCGGCCATGGGCGAGGGCACCGGCCTGCGCGATTTCTCGGAGAAGCTCCCCGACCGCTTCTTCGACGTCGGCATCGCCGAGCAGCACGCCGTGACCTTCGCCTCCGGCCTGGCCCTGTCCGGCTTCAAGCCGGTCGTGGCCATCTATTCGACATTCCTGCAGCGGGCCTACGACCAGGTCTACCACGACGTCGGCCTGATGGACCTTCCCGTCGTCTTCGCCCTCGACAGGGCCGGCGTCGTCCCCGACGACGGGCCGACCCACCAGGGCGTCAACGACATCGCCTTCATGCGGACCATGCCGAACATGATCGTCATGGCCCCCAAGGACGAGGGCGAGCTCCGGCGCATGCTCTGGTCGGCCCTGGCCTACGGCCACCCGGCATCGGTGCGCTTCCCCAAGGCCAAAGGCCTGGGCGTCCCGCTCGACGCGCCGCTCGAGGTCCTGCCCCTCGGCCGGAGCGAGCGCGTCAGGGACGGCCGCGACCTCCTCTTCGCCTTCGGCAACATGGTCCAGCCCGCTCTCGAAGCGGCCGGCGCGCTGGAGAAAGAGGGCTTTTCGTTCGCCGTGGTCAACGCCCGCTTCGTCAAGCCCCTCGACCGGGACGCGATCCTGCGCTTCGCCGCGCCGGGGCGGACCGTCGTCACGCTCGAGGACGGCGTCGTCGAGGGCGGGGCGGGCAGCGCCGTGCGCGAGCTCCTCGACCGCGAGGGGCGGTTCGACGTCCGGTTCATGTCGATCGGGCTGCCCGTCGGCCCCTACGGCCTGGGCAAGACCGAGGAGATCCGGGCCGCGCTCGGTCTCGACGTCCCGGGGCTCGTCCGGCGGATCCGGGAGTTCTGCGGCGCGCCCCGCTCCTGAGGCGGCCATGAAAGAGCGCGCCGACAAGCTCCTCGCCGAACGGGGCCTGGCGCCCAGCCGCGAGAAGGCCCAGGCCCTGATCATGGCCGGCCTGGTGACGGCGTCCGGCCGGCCCGTGGCCAAGCCCGGCCAGCTCGTCGACGCCGAGACCCCGCTCGAGGTCGCCCGGCCCCTGCCGTACGTCGGCCGCGGCGGGCTCAAGCTCGAGGAGGCCCTGGACCGGTTCGGGATCGACGTCGCGGGCCTCGTCGCGCTCGACGTCGGCGCCTCGACCGGCGGCTTCGTCGACTGCCTCCTCCAGCGCGGCGCGAGGAAGGTCTACGCGGTCGATGTGGACACGAAACAGCTCGACTGGGGCCTCAGGCGCGACCCTCGCGTCGCGCCCGTCGAGAAGAACGCCCGCGAGCTCGCGCCGGAGGACCTCCCCGAGCCGCCCGGCGTCGTCACCATGGACGTCTCGTTCATCTCGGTCCTCAAGATCCTGCCGGCCCTGGGGCGGATCCCCGGCGACTGGACGCTCGTCTCGCTCATCAAGCCCCAGTTCGAGGCCGGGCCGAAGGAGGTCGGGAAGAAGGGCGTCGTCCGGGACCCGGCCGTCCGCGCGGCGGTCCTGGACCGGGTCGTCGAGGGGGCCCGCGGGCTCGGCTTCGGGCCGGCCGGGATCGTCCGCTGCTCGACCCGGGGCCAGAAGGGCAACGTCGAGTTCTTCGTCCGCTGGATCAGAGGGGCCCCCGGTCTCAACCGGGACGCGGCCCCAGTCTGGATCAAGGAGGCGGTGAGCCATGAGTAAGGTGCGCAAGGCCGGGATCGTCATCAAGCCCCACGCTCCGTCGGTCGAAGGCATCCTCAAGACCGTCGTCGAGTTCCTCGAGGGGCGCGGCGTCGCCTGCGTCCTCGAGGACGCCGCCGCCCGCAAGCTGGGCCGGCCCGACGGGCTCGAGCGCGCGGCCATCCCCGCCGCTTCCGACCTCGTCGTCGTCCTCGGCGGGGACGGGACGCTCCTCAGCGTCGCCCATCTGGCGGCCAAGGCCGGCGTCCCGGTCATGGGCGTCAACCTCGGACGGCTGGGCTTCCTGACCGAGATCACGGTCGGCGAGGCCACGTTCGCCCTCGACCGCTTCCTCGGCGGCGACGAGACGCTCGTCAGCCCGCGCTGGCTCCTCGAGGCCCGGACCCGGGCCGAGACGGCCTATTGCCTGAACGACGTCGTCGTCACCAAGGGCGCCAAGGCCCGGATGGTCGAGCTGGCCATCGCCGTCGACGGCCGCGACGTGGCCACGCTCAAGGCCGACGGCCTGATCGTCTCGACGCCGACCGGCTCGACGGCCTACTCGCTCTCGGCGGGCGGCCCCATCCTCCACCCCCAGGTCCCGGCCATGGTCCTGACGCCCATCTGCCCGCACACGCTGTCCTTCCGCCCCCTGGCCGTTCCCGCGGCCTCGGCCGTCGCGGTCCGGCTCCTGACCGGCGGGGAAGAGGTCTACCTGACCCTCGACGGTCAGCGCGGCGGCGTCTTCGAGCACAACGACACGGTCGAGGTCCGCAAGGCCCCTCGCGACCTCCTGCTCGTCGGCTCGCCCCGCCGCAGCTATTACGACCTGGTCAAGGAGAAGCTCGGCTGGGCCGAGTAGAGAGGCCTGGAGGATCGCCCCCCGGTTCATCCATTGATTTGACAAGGCGCGGCCGAGCCGCTATCATGGGGACTCGCCCATACACTACTAAAACACTAAGGATTGGAGAGGCCGCTATGTCCGACGCCGTCATCACCGGGACCGACGCCAATTTCGACGCCGACGTCATCAAGTCCGATCTGCCCGTTCTCGTGGATTTCTGGGCCCCCTGGTGCGGCCCCTGCCAGATGATCGCCCCCCTGGTCGAAGAGATCGCCGAGTCCCACAAGGGCAAGCTCAAGGTGGTCAAGCTGAACGTCGACGAGAACGCCCAGGCCCCGCAGACCTACGGCGTCATGGCCATACCGACCCTGTTCCTGTTCAAGGGCGGCCAGGTCAAGGAGAAGGTCGTCGGCTTCATGCCCAAGGCCAAGCTCGTCGAGCTCATCGGCAAGCACTTCTGAAAACAAGGGGACACGTACCTTAGGTACATGTCCCCCATCTTGGCTCCCGCCCGTTAAAAAGCGGGGACACGTACCTTAGGTACATGTCCCCGATCCGAGACCCCCGATCCGAGGCCGGCCTACGGCGCCTGGGCCGCTTTGGAAGCCGGCCCTTTGAGGGCCGCCGCCGCGTCGCACTTCTCGTTGAGAACGGAGGCCAGCTCCGCCCCCCAGAGCAGGATGAGCATCGAGGACGTGATCCAGAGCAGGAAGAAGAGGACCGAGGTCAGCGTCCCCTGGAGGATCCTGTCGAGGACGATGCCGATCGCCGAGAAGTGGACGACGTAGAAGGCGAAGACGCGCTTGAAGACCTCGAAGAGCAGGGCGGCCACGGCCGCCGGGATGAGGGCGGCCCGGGTGTGGACCTTGGCCTCCGGGATGAACTTGTAGAGGATGAAGAACATCAGGAAGGTCAGGGCGTAGGGCAGGACGTACTTCAGGAGGACGTTGTTGAGGGTGGCGACGGCCTCGGGGCTGAGCGTGGCCCGGACGAGCTCGCTCTCCTGGATCGTCCGGCCGAGGGCCGTCCAGACGGCCGTCAGGGCCAGCGAGAAGACCATGAAGACGCCGACGACGGCCATCATCATGAACTCGATGAGCCGGTTGTAGAAGAAGGACTTGTGGTACTTCGTCCGGAAGATGTGGTTGAGCGTCGCGATCAGGGTCGAGAACAGGAAGCTGGCCGAGACGAGCGAGCCGACGACGCCGAAGAGGCCCAGACGGCCGACCGTGCCCGAGAGGTCGGCCAGGCCCTTGAAGAAGCCCGGGTCGAGCCGGGCGAAGAACTCGTCGGTGAAGATGTTGAGGCTGCGCAGGGCCATCTCCGTGTCGCCCAGGAAGCGGCCCGCCGCGGCGAAGAACAGGGCCACGAGCGGAACGCTGCAGAGGAGGGCGAAATAGGAGATGACGATGGCCGAGGTCCAGCACTTGTCCTGGTTGAACCGCCTGAAGGAGGCGGCCACGAGCGACAGCGTCGAGAACGTCATCCGCTCCCGTGTCCGGACGGGCCTCGGCCCGGCGGCCTCAGACGTATTTCCCCCACTGGACCATCAGGATGATGATGGTGATGAGCAGGGCGTAGATGACCAGGGTCTCGATGAGGACGAGCCCCAGGACGAGCAGGCCGCGGATGGCGGGCGCCCCGGCCGGGTTCCGGGAGATGCCCTCGCAGGCCGAGCAGATGGCCCGGGACTGGCAGAACGCGCCGGCGATCACGGCCAGGCTGATGACGGCGCCGCCGACGATGAGCGAGAGCTTGAACAGGTCGGCGCGGGGCTTGGCCAGCTCGGCCGCGGGCGCCTCTTCCTGGGCCAGAGCGGGCAGCGCGGTGAGGACGAGGGCGAAGGCCATCAGGCTCAGGGCTTTGAGTCTCTTGGACATGGAGGAGCTCCTTTAATGAGAGTGTTCTTCTTCATGGGCGACGGCGCCCGCGATGTAGATGCTGGACAGGAGTACGAAGACGTAGGCCTGGATGAAGGAGGTGAAGATGGCCACGGCCATGAACGGCAGGGGCAGCAGGAAGGGGATGATCGAGGCCATGATCAGGATGAGCAGCTCCTCGGCGAAGATGTTGCAGAAGAGCCGCATGGACAGGGAGACCGGCCGCGAGAAGTGGCTGATGATCTCGATGGGCAGCATCAGCGGGGCCAGGGCCGGGATGGGCCCCAGGAAGTGCTTGAAGTACTTGAGCCCCTGCGACTTGACGCCCTGGGCGTGGTAGTAGAGGAAGACGACCAGGGCGCAGGCCACGGTGACGTTGAGCTTGCTCGTCGGCGACATGAGGCCCGGGACGAGGCCGATCATGTTGCAGGCGAAGATGAAGACGCCGACCGTGCCGATGACCGGGACGTACTTGCGGCCCTCCGGGCCGACGGCGTCGACGACGACGCTCTCGAACATCTGGACGATCATCTCGGCGACGGTCTGGCGGCGGCCCGGGACGAGGGCCGGCCGGCGGGCCAGGAGCCTCATGACGACGATGACGGCGGCGAAGGCGATGAGGACCATGACCAGGAAGTCGGGGACGGCGTGGAGGGGGTCGGGCACCTCGATGCCGGCCAGGCCCAGGACGGCGGCGACGGGGGGGCCGAAGACGCGGTTGAAGGCGTCGACGATCCAGAGGCTGTGCTCTAAGCCTTCCATTGTCTCAGCTGAATAAGCCCGCGGACGGCCTCGGCCAGGGCCACGGGGACGACCGTGGAGAAGCCCGCGCCGAAGGCGAGGAGCTTCTCCGGATAGACGAGGATTATAAGGAAAAAGACGGCGCAAATCAACACGAGCCGGAGGACGTAGAGGGCGACGCCGGAGCGCCTCGCCCCCCGGGCGCCCTTGTCCAGGAATCGGCCCAGGGACTGCCGGAGCCAGGCGAAGCCGAAGGCCGAGAGGAGCCCGCCGGCGAGGAAAAAGAGCCCCGTCGCCAGGCCGAAGAGGGGGACGGCCGCGAGGGCCAGGACGGCCGCGAGACCGGCGATCTCGAGAGGCATCCGCCTCAGGAGACGGTCCTCGTAGGCGCCCGGCGGCCCGTTGGTCATGACTGGGGGATTATAGCACTTCCGGGCCTCTTTTCGGCGGGGCCGTGAACGAAATCGCCGGATCCCGTATTTTGTAGCATAATAGGGCCGGCGCCGGGGGCCGTCCCCGGGAGGGACGAGACATGTCGACGGAATTCCTGGTCACCCTGTTCGGACTGCTCCTGGGCGTCGTGGCCCGGACGGTCCTGCCCTGGCTGCGCAAGGTCCGGGAGGGCCGGGTCCGGGCCTTCGACCGCAGGTATCTCCATTCGGCCCTGGCCTCCGCGGCCATCGGGGTCATCCTGACCCTGGTCATCTTCCCGAGCTTCGAGGCCGGCCTCGAGGGGCGGACCTTCGAGGCCTTCTTCAAGCTCTTCGCCCTGGCCTTCGGTTTCGGCTTCGGCTGGAACGCCCTGGTCAACGAGGGCGGGGCCTGGGCCTCGAAGCCCGAGCCGGTCGAGGCGGGCCCCGGGGACGCCGGGAGGCCGGACCGATGAGCGACCGGCACCGGCGCCGCGACTTCCGCCGGCTGGCCGAGCTGAGCTCGACCGCGCTCGTCCTGCCGTCCTCGATCGCCGTCGGGCTCTTTTTCGGCTACGTCCTCGACCGTTGGCTGGACACGGATCCCTGGCTCCTCTTGACCTTCACCGTCCTCGGCATCGCCTCGGGTCTCATCAGCCTGTTGCGGGTCATTAAAAAAATGATGAAGGACGAGCCGCCGGGGAGCGACTGACCGGCCGCGCCCCGTGCAGGATCGGGTCGGCCGGTTTGCTTATGCCCGGACCCTGTGCTAATTAATCAGGCGATGGATCCTCGTCCTCGCCGCGCGGTCTTCCTCCGGCTCAGGGCCGGCCTGCCCCTGGCCGCCGGCCTGGTCTGGGCCGCCCTGTCCGCCCAGCCCGTCACCACCCCGCCGGTCCCGGCCCAGACCCCTCCGGCCTCTCCCGCCGCCCAAACCGAGGCCGGCCGCCCGTCCGAGGTCAGGATCGTGGCCCGGACCCAGGAGCGGACCAGGGACCGGGTCTTCGCCGCGGGGGACGTCGAGATCAGCTACGGCGACGTCCTTCTCTTCGCCGACCGGGTCGAGTACGATCCCGGGACGAAGGACGTCCTCGCGGAGGGCAACGTCGTCGCCCAATCGGGCGGCCAGGTCATCCGGGCCGAGCGGGCCCGGATCAACATCGAGACGGGCCGGGGGACGATCGAGAAGGCCTCCGGGATGATCCAGCCGTCCCTGCTCTTCGAGGCCGAGTCCCTCGAGCGCGAACAGGTCGATCTCTATCGCCTGAAAAGGGCCAGGCTGACGGCCTGCTCCCAGCCCAATCCGCGCTGGAGCTTCGGCCTCTCCCGGGCCGAGGTCGTCAAGGACGACCACGTCTCCATGTGGGACGCCGTCCTCCGCGTCAAGAGCGTGCCCGTTTTCTACGTGCCCTACCTGCGCTATCCCCTGAAGGACAGGGCCACGGGCTTCCTCATGCCCCGGCTCGGCTTCGGCGGCGACAAGGGCCTGGCCTACTCCCAGGGCTTCTACTGGGCCATCGCGCCCAACATGGACGCCACGGTCGGCCTCGACCTCTACGCCGCCCGCGGCGCCGGGGCCGGGCTCGAATACCGCTATCTCTTCCCGGGCGGGACCCGGGGCGACCTCAACCTCTATTATTTTTTCGCCAGGCGGCAGGCCGGCGAGGAGCGTCCCGGCCGGTCGTCCATCGTCCGGCTCAACCACGCCCAAGCCCTGCCCTTCGGCTTCTCTCTGACCGCCAACGTCGACCACCAGAGCTCCTACAGCTTCCTCCGCGATTTCGACGAGAGCTTCGAGCGGGCCCTGGTCTACAACCGGACCTACCAGGCCTACCTCTCGCGGTCCTGGAAACGCTTCAACCTGAGCGCGCGGGTGTCGCGGTTCGAGACCTATTTCTCGGCCCTCGACGACGCCAACGTCACGACCTCCCTGCCCGAGATCAACTTCAACGTCTTCAAGACCAGGCTCTTTTCCCCGGTCTACTTCTCCCTGGCCTCCTCCTTCAGCCGCTGGCAGTACGGCTGGAAGTCCCAGTACGCGGCCGGGACCGAGCGGCGCTCGAGCGTCGCGGCGGTCCGGCCGACGCTCAGCGTGCCGTTCGCCTCGATCCCCTGGCTGACGGCCACGACCTCGGTCACGGCCAACCTCTTCTACTACGGCCAGACCCTGGACCCGGGAACGGGCGGGGTCGTCGGCGAGGACCTCCTGACGGGGAACGTCGCCGCCGGCGTCGAGATCGTCGGGCCCGTCCTCTACCGCCTCTTCTACGGCCGGGACGGCCGGCCCCGGCTCAAGAACATCGTCGAGCCCTTCGTCCGCTACTCCTACGACAGCCCGACCGGCGGCTCCGACCGCATCGTGACCTCTTACGGCTTCTTCCGCTACCACCAGGCGAGCTACGGCCTCACCAGCCGGTTCCTGTTCAAGGCCGGCGACCGGACGGTCGAGGTCTTCTCCCTCAACCTCGGCCAGACCTACTATTTCTCGCCCGAGGACGGCCCTCTCTCCGGCTTCCCGGTCGACGGCCGGCCGCCCCGTTTCTCGGAGATCACCGGGACCGTCCGCTTCTATCCCCGGGCCAAGTTCAGCCTGGACGCCTCGGCCGCCTACAATCCGTACTATCGCGACGTTTCGAGCCTCCGGCTCAGCGCCACGGCCGGCGCCCGGGCGGACGGCGATTTCCTGACCCTGACCTGGTTCTCGAGCCGCAACTCCTGGATCACCGGCGTCGATCCGGCCCTCGTCGCCCTCTACGACCGCGACCAGATCGGCGCCTCGGCCGGGCTCAGGCTGCCCGGGCTAGGGCTCGACCTGGAGCTCCAGGCCGACTACAACATCGGGGAGCGCCGGCTGCTGTACACGGGGGCCCGGTTGACCTATCATTACCAGTGCGTCGATCTTCTGTTCGACGTCCGGGCCTACTACTACCGCGAGACCCCGGACGTCCAGTTCCGATTCTCCCTGGGGCTCGGGGCGATCGGCCGGACGCTCGGCTTTCTCCAAGGGTTCGGGATCTGAGCACGGGAGCGCGATCATGAGCACGGAGCGAACGCTCGAGGGCAGGACGGTCCTGGTCACCGGCGGGGCCGGCTTCATCGGCAGCCACTTCGTCCGGGCGGTCCTGCGCCGCCACAAGTCCGCCAGGGTCGTCAACCTGGACAAGCTGACCTACGCCGGGAACCTGGACAACCTCAAGGACGTCCAGGACGACCCGCGCTACGAGTTCGTCCTCGGCGACGTCCGCGACCGGGCCCTGGTCCGGCGCCTCTTCGCCCGGGTCCAGGGCGTCGTCCACTTCGCCGCCGAGACCCACGTCGACCGCTCCATCTACGACGCCGGGGAGTTCGTCCTGACCAACGTCCACGGCGCCTACGTCCTCCTCGACGCCCTGCGGGCCTTCCCGGCCGTCGAGTTCTTCGTCCACGTCTCGACCGACGAGGTCTACGGCAGCCGCCCCGGCCGGGCGGCCCGGGAGACCGACCCCTTCCAGCCGTCCTCGCCGTACGCGGCGACCAAGGCCGCCGGCGACCACCTGGCCCGGGCCTACCACGCCACCTACGGCCTGCCGACGATCGTCCTCCGGCCGTCGAACACCTACGGCCCGGGGCAGTTCCCGGAGAAGCTCATCCCCCTCTTCCTGACCAACGCCCTCGAGGGCAAGACCCTGCCCGTCTTCGGCGACGGCCTGAACGTCCGGGACTGGCTCTACGTCGAGGACCACTGCCGGGCCGTCGAGGCGGCCATTCTCCGGGGGCGGGCCGGCGGCGTCTACAACGTCGGCGGCGGCTTCGAGCTGGCCAACATCGACCTGGCCCGCAAGATCCTCGACGCCCTGGAGGCGCCCCGGGAGCTCATCCAGTTCGTCCCCGACCGGCCGGGGCACGACCGCCGCTACGCCATGGACTCGAGCCTCATCCGGGCCCTGGGCTGGGAGCCGGAGACGGCGTTCGCGGAGGGGCTGAAGCGGACGGTGCGCTGGTACGCGGCCAACAAGGCCTGGTGGCGCAAGGTCCGGACCCGGTCGATCTGACGGGGCCCGCCCCTCAGATCTCGAGCTCGAGCTGCCCGTCGTGGGCGCTCATGCGGTCGGACTCGATGTCCGCGAGCAGCTCCGGGGTGATGTCGCCCGTCGGGTAGATGCCGTCGAAGCAGGCGGCGCAGAAATTCTTGATCTTGGGGTTCTCCGTCCGGACCGCCTTCTTCAGGTCGGCGAGCGACTGGTAGATGACCTTGTCGGCGCCGATCCTCTTGGCCACGGCCGCCTCGTCGGCGTCCTGGGCCACGAACTCCGTCTTGGTCTGCATGTCGATGCCGTAGACGCAGGGGAAGCGGAGCGGCGGGGAATAGGAGGCGAAGTAGACCTTCCTGGCCCCGGCCTCGCGGATCATCTCGATGATGGCCTTGGAGGTGTTGCCGCGGACGATGCTGTCGTCGACGAGCAGGACCTTCTTGCCCTTGATCTCCGAGGCGATGGGGTTGAGCTTCTGGCGGACCGAGCTCTTGCGCTGCCCGGCGGCCGGCATGATGAAGGTCCGCCCGATGTAGCGGTTCTTGACCAGGGCCTCGCTGTATTTCAGGTCGAGCCTGCGGGCGATCTCGATGGCCGCGTCGCGGGCCGAGTCGGGCACGGGCACGACGACGTCGATGGCCAGCTTGCGGCGCCGGATCTCCGCGGCCAGGAACCGCCCCAGGTTGACCCGGCACTTGTAGACGTTGACCTTGTCGATGAAGGTGTCGGGACGGGCGAAATAGACCCACTCGAACAGGCACGGCGAGGGGCAGCCGCGGCGGACGCGCTTGCGGTGGAGGGCCCGGCCCCTGTCGATGAAGACGGCCTCGCCGGCCTCGACGTCCCCGATCTCGCCGAAGTTCATGATGTTCAGGCTGACCGTCTCCGAGGCGAAGGCGTAGGAGGGCAGGAGCCCGTCGCGGCGCACGCCGAAGACGAGGGGCTTGATGCCGTAGGGGTCGCGGAAGGCCACCAGGCCCTGGCCGGCGATGTAGGCCACGACCGAGTAGCTGCCGTGGACCTTCCGGAAGACGGCCTCGACGGCCCGGAAGATGTGCTCCGGCGCCAGGTCCTTGGTCCGCTCGCGGGCCAGCGACTCGGCGAACAGGTTGAGGATGATCTCGAGGTCGCAGTCCGAGTTGAGCAGGCGGTGGCTGTCCGCGTAGAGCTCGTCGCGGAGCGCCCGGTAATTGGCCACGTTGCCGTTGTGGGCCATGATGATGCCGAACGGCGAGTTGAGCTGGAAGGGCTGGGCGTCCTCGTCGCCGCCGCCGCCGATCGTCGGATAGCGGGTGTGGCCGATGCCGACGGGGCCGCGCAGGTTCTCTACGGCCTCGGGGGTGAAGATGTCGTGGACGAGCCCGTTGCCCTTCTTGGTGTGGAAGCGGCCGTCGAAGGTGATGACGCCGGCCGAGTCCTGGCCGCGGTGCTGGATGGCCAGGAGCCCCTGGTAGAGGTCGCGGATGACGGGGCCGTTGCCCCAGACGCCGATGACGCCGCACATGGTCAGGCCTTGAGGGGCCGGTCGGGCTCGACGGTCGCCTCGTCGACGATCATGACGGGGATGTCGTCCCGGATCGGGTAGACCCGGTGGCAGGCGACGCACTTCAGGGCCCCGTCGTCGGCCGTGAGCTTGACGTCGCCCTTGCACTGGGGGCAAGCCAGGATGGACAGGAGCGCGGCGCTGATCGGCATGAATATCCCTCCGCCTCCAGAATAGTCCCGCCCCGGCCATCCGT
Organism: Candidatus Aminicenantota bacterium; assembly: GCA_041320535.1. Classification (GTDB taxonomy): domain Bacteria; phylum Acidobacteriota; class Aminicenantia; order Aminicenantales; family Saccharicenantaceae; genus RBG-16-66-30. The sequence continues at coordinate 243,875 of JBGLNH010000001.1, forward strand.
CAAGGGCGGTCCCCGCCGAGGGCCCTTGCCCCGGGGCGCGGAATGGCCTTATAATCGGGCCGTGCTCTATTTCGCGTACGCGTCGAACATGAACCGGGCCCAGATGGAGCGATGGTGCCCGGCGAGCCGATTCCTCAAGATCGCTTTCCTCGAAGGCCATCGATTCGTCTACGACGGCTTCTCGGTCGCCTGGGACGGGGCCGTCGGCAACATCGTCCTGTCCGGGACCGAAGGCGTCTGGGGGGCGCTCTACGACATCACCGAGCGCGACCGCCTGACCCTCGACGCCTTCGAGGGCTATCCCCGCAGTTACGAGCGCAAGGAGGTCGAGGTCCGCGACCGCGAGGGGAACGTCCACCGGGCCATGACCTACGGCCGGACCGGGCGGGCCCCCGGCAAGCCGCACCCCGACTACGAGAGGGTCGTGCTCGACGGGGCCAAGGAGTGCGGGCTGCCCGAGGATTACGTGGACAAGACGCTGCGCGTCCCCCGGATGTGAGCTTCAGAACCCGAAGCGGACCCCCGCCTGCAGCGTCAGGCCCGAGAGATTGACGCCGGCCTGGCGGGAGCCGACGACGTCGGGGCCGGTCGGCGCGCTCCCCAGGACGAGGACCAGGGGATAGACGCTCTCGTCGGCGCCCGTCCGGCGCAGGAAATAGAGCGTGCCCGATTCGGTCACGTTGTCGCCGGCGGAGCTGGTGTAGACGTTCCGCCCCGTCAGCCCGCTGAAATCGGCCATCCGGAAGCCCGCCTCGGCGAAGAGGACGGCGCGCTTGGCGACCGCCCACTCCCCTCCGAAGGCGGCCTCGCCCCCGAGCCCCGACTTCGAAGCCGAGCCCTTCCACTGCTCCCAGGATGTCTCGCCCTCGCGGCGGTAGAGATAGCCGGCCTTGACGGAGTAGGCCCCGAGGGCGCCGCGGAGGTAGAGGCCCGGTCCGGGGTAGAAGCGGACCGTGAGCATGACCGGGACGCCGCGGACCGAGGGCCGGACCGTGAGGGTCTCTGTCGCGGGATCGTCCAGGCCGAACGGATAGGAGAAATCCAGATCCGTCCCGCGGGAGGCGCGGAGGTGATCGGCGGCCAGGCCGACCGCCAGCCGGGGCGAGACGCGGTAAGCCAGCTCGACGCGGGCCAGGAGACCGTGCCGCAGGACGGCGGGTTCGGCGGGGGCCGGGACGCCGAGCGAGGCGCCGAACCAGCCGGCGTAGCCGCGCGCCCCGTCGTTGAGGTCGCGGGGGGAGATCATCCCCATCCCGGCGGAGACGGAGAACTCGAGCGGGCCGGAGACGGCGGCGGCCGGCCTCGCGGGTCTGGGCCGCCCGGCCGGGGCCGGCCGCGGCGCTTCCTCCGCCGGCCTCCTCGCCGTCGCCGGGGTCAGGCCGGCCGCCTCGACGGCCTCGACCAGGCTCTCGTGGATCCAGCCGCCGATGACCCCTCCGTCCTCGAGCGTGTAGCGGACGAAGAACCACTCGCCTTCCTTCCTGTCGGCCTCGAGGACCGTCCCCTCCGGGATCTGCTGGACGATGCCGCTGCCGATGTCCGGCTTCTCCCTGAGGTTGGCCTGCTCGGCGGTGACCTTGATCTTCGCCGGCCGGGCCGGTGTCGCTTGAGTCGCGGCGAAGAGGGACGCGCCGACAAGGAGGATAGCGGCCAACGCGGGGACGGCTCGATTCATGACCATGCTGGGTTCACCCTGCGACGATTATAGTCGACCCGTCCCGCACGGACAAGGACCCCGTTTTCCGGAAGGCCGGCGCGCGCGGGGGAGCCGGGAGGCCTCCCCCGCCCGGTGTCGCCGCCGCCGTCCGCGGAGACGTAGAACGGCCGCGTGCCGGGATCGAAGACGGCGAAGCCGTTGCCGTCCGAAGTCGTCTCGCCGAGGAGCCGGTTCTGGTAGTTGAAGGCCCGGACCCGCAGCCCCGGCAAGGGGCGGCCGGTCGGGATGTCAGTCGTGACGACGTGCAGCCGGCCGTTGCCCTCGAGCTTGGCCACGAGGCCGATGTTCGAGGCGAAGAAGTTGCGGCCGGCCAGCGCGGCCGGATTGTAGCGGGGGCTGTAATAGGCGTCCGAGCAGGGGTCGTTCCGACGTCCCCAGTCGCCGTAGCTGTAGTCGTAGCCCTCACCGGCGTAGTCCCAGTTCGAGTAGCGGGACCAGTGCGCGTCGTCCAGGTTGCGGAGCGGCGGCTCCTCCGCGGCCGGCCGGCAGGCGTCGGCGGACACGGCGCACGGGTAGGTCGAGTTGCCGCGGTTGATCGACAGGACGATGCGGAAGAGGCTGCCCGGGTTCTCCTTGAAGAGCGGCGTCACGTCGAGCTCGTAGCGCGACCATCGGCCGGTCACGGCCGGGTCGTCGGAGAGGGCGACGGTCTTGCGCCAGAGGTAGCGCCCGACCCTGGCCAGCTCCTCCGCGCCCTCGAGCGGGTTGACCTGGAAGAACTGGGCCATGTTGCCGGGGTAGATCTGGAAGGCCGCGACCTGGACGGACCGGAGGTTGACGGCCTCGATGGGCACGGTCAGGCGGTCCTTGCGGGGCAGGATGAGCCCCCGGCCGACGAAGCGGGCCTGGGGCCGGATCGATTCGAAGGTCACCTGACGGTCGGCCCGGGACGCGATGCGGCGACCGAGATAGCTGCGGACGCCCGGCAGGACCTGGACCGTGAACGAGCCGAGGAAGTCCTCGGTCGAATAGACGCGGACGACGTTCCCGTCGATCTCGAACGTGAGCGGCCGGTTCTCGACGCGGATGAGGCCCTGGAGGTTCTGGCCGCGGGCCAGGGGATCGGAGAAGCGCACCAGGACGTGGCGGGTCTCTCCGGCGACCGGCTCGACAGAGACGAGCTGGAAATCGCCGCGCGCGGGGACGTCGACGTCGCGGCGGCCGCGGCTCTCGACCCGGATCGGCCCGCCGTCCCAGGAGAGCGTGACCGCCGAGGCCTCCTCGAGGCGCTCGATCCCCCGGACGGTGAAGTGATGGGTCAGCCCGTCCATGGCGTGGCTCCAGTCGATCGGGAGCGCCCGGCCGGCGAGCTCGGCCTCGAGGACCTTCTCGACGAGGGCCCGCTCCTCGGCGTCGGCCGTGGCCACCCGGCCCCGGAGGACCTGGACGTGGGGGTTGTCCATGTCCTCGGCGAAGAGGCCCTCCAGCAGGACCTCCATCCCGGGACGGACGACGCCGAAGCCGAACTCGAAGCGGGCGTAGGCCTTGGGCAGGTCGAGCAGCTTGGCGACGCGGACGACGGCCTTGTACTCCCGGCCCGGCTCGAGCTCGCCCTTGGGCGTGAAGACGAGCTCGCGGGGGCTCCGCCATTCGGCCGCGCCGGCGATCGCCGGCGAGAACTCGAGCAGGCCCGCGGCGGCCGGGCCGGGCGCCCCGACGTTGTCGACGAAGAGGACCCGGACCTTCGCTTTGCGCGAGACCGCCCCCGAGGTGAAGGCGCTGATGTAGCGGTACCACTCCTTTTCGGCCTCGGCGGGCGCGGCCGGCTTCTCGGTCTTGCAGGCGGAAAGCCCCAAGGCGCAGGCGGCGATAACGAGGGCGGCAAGAGTTCTCTTGGTCATGGACGGTCCTCCCCTGGACGGCGGTTTTCGGTCATGCCTGGAACGGCGGCCAGCCTCTGCCGGAAGGGTATTCGGGAGGCCCGGGAAAGTCAAGACGACGGCTTCATCTAGGCCCCCCGTTTATTGTATGATGGGGCGGCCTCCACCGAGGCAGGAGCGTTCCCATGGGCACTACGAACAAGACCCCGGCGGCGGGACGGATCAGCCGCCGCGATTTCCTCAGGTCCTCGGCGGCCGCCGGGCTCGGCGCCGCCCTGGCCGGGCCGTCCCTGGCCCAGGCCCCTCCCCCGGCCTCGCCGGCCGCGGCCAAGGCCGCCGACGAGCTCCGCGTCGCGGTCATCGGCTGCGGCGCCCAGGGGCGGGTCCTCATCGAGGCCATGCTCCGCATCCCCTCGGTCCGGATCGTCGCCCTCTGCGACATCTGGTCCTACAGCCGCCAGTACACCGGCAACTATCTCAAGAAGTACGGCCACGCCGCCAACGTCTACGAGGACTACCGCGAGCTCCTCGCCGCCGAGAAGGACCTCGACGCGGCGGTCGTCGCGACGCCCGACTGGGTCCACGCCGAGCAGACCGTCGCCTGCCTCCGGCGGGGGCTCCCCGTCTACTGCGAGAAGGAGATGGCCAACACCCTCGACCAGGCCCGGGCCATGGTCCTGGCCGCCCGCGAGACCGGGAAGCTCCTCCAGATCGGCCACCAGCGCCGCTCCAACCCCCGCTACATCCACGCCATCGACCGGCTCATCCGGGAGAAGGGCCTCCTCGGCCGGGTGACCGTCGCCTACGCCCAGTGGAACCGGGCCAAGGCCGACCTCCTGGGCTGGCCGGAGAGGTACGTCATCGACCGGGCCACCCTCGACAAGTACGGCTACGGCTCGATGACCGAGTTCCGCAACTGGCGCCTCTACAAGAAGTACGGCGGCGGGCCCATGGTCGACCTGGGCTCGCATCAGATCGACCTCTTCAGCTGGGTCCACGGCGCCCCGCCCAAGTCGGTCGTGGCCAGCGGCGGCCTCGACTTCTACAAGGACTGGGAGTGGTACGACAACGTCATGGCCATCTACGAGTTCGAGACGAAGGAGGGCACGGCCCGGGCCTTCTACCAGGTCCAGACGACGACCCAGCACGGCGGCTTCTACGAGACCTTCATGGGCGAGAACGGCTCGCTCGTTCTCTCCGAGATCCCCGAGCGCGGCAACTGGGCCATGCGCGAGCCGCACGCCCCCGAATGGGACTCCCTGGCCAAGGCCGGCCTCCTCCAGTCCGAGACCGTGCCCATCCGGAAGTCGGCCACCAAGAACATCTACGTCGACGTCCGGGTGACGGCCGAGGCGGGCCGCTGGCCCCTGCCGGTCGAGCTGGCCAAGCCGGCCCACCAGCCCCACCTCGAGAACTTCTTCGACGCCGTGCGCGGCGGCGCGAAGCTCAACTGCCCCTCCGAGCTGGCCTACGAATCGTGCGTCGCGGTCCTCAAGGCCAACGAGGCGGTCAAGGCCCGGCGGGTCATGGAGTTCCGGCCGGAGCAGTTCAAAGCATGAGCCGCGCCGCCCGGACGTCCTCCCGCCCCCTCGGGTTCGCCCCCGGCGTGATCGCCGTCCTCGCCCTGGCCGCGGCGGCCGCGGCCCAGGTCGCGGCCCCTCCTTCCGCCGCCGGCACGAAGCATCCGGCCTGGAACGGCGACCGGACGGTCCCGACCCACCTCATCCCCCTGCGGGACGAGAACGACGAGCTCATCGTGCCGGCCGAGACGGACCCCCGGCCCTTCTCGGCCCGCTTCACCTGCGGGCCCTGCCACGATTACGGGACGGTCCGGGGCGGCTGGCACTTCGGGCCGGCGAAGGCCGCGGCCGACGGGAGGCCGGGCGAGCCGTGGATCCTCTCGGACCCCGCGACGGGCACCGTCCTGCCCCTGTCCTACAGGTCCTGGCCGGGCCTTTACGCTCCGGGCGACCTGGGCCTGTCTGCTTGGGACTTCACCCTGCTCTTCGGCCGGCACATGCCCGGAGGCGGCCCGGCCGAGCCTTCGGAGGAGGAGGCGCTGGCCCACCCCGAGGCCCGCTGGAACGTCTCGGGCCGGGCCGAGGCGAACTGCCTGGCCTGCCACAGCCGCTCGGGCCGCCAGGACCACGGCGAGTGGGCCAAGCAGGTCCTGCGGGAGAACCTGCGCTGGGCGGCCACGGCGGCCGGCGGCGTCGGCGAGGTCGGCGGCATGGCCTCCCGGCTCAAGGAGACCTGGGACATCGCCGACGGCCCGAATCTCGACGACAGCGAGTGGGCCGTCGCCCCTTATGTCAAGTACCGGACCGTCGACTTCGACTCCAAGCACCGCTTCTTCTTCGACCTCGACCACAAGCCTCAGGACGACCGCTGCCTGGCCTGCCATTCGGTCTCGCCGGCGGGCGAGGCCCAGTGGACCGCCGACCCCGATGTCCACGCCGCGGCCGGCCTGAAGTGCGCCGACTGCCACAGGAACGACCTCGGCCACGCCATCGTCCGCGGCTACGAGGGCGAGGCGGCCGAGACCGGGAACAGGGCCGCGGAAGCCTTCACCTGCCGGGGCTGCCACCTCGGGGAGGACGCCGACGGCCGGAGGACGGTCGTCCCCGGCCGGCTCGGGGCCCCGAAGCCCAGGCACACCGGCATCCCGCTCGTCCACTTCAAGCGCCTCGCCTGCACCGTCTGCCATTCGGGCCCGGCGCCGAGGGACGGCTTCACCCGGGTCCGGACCTCGCGGGCCAACCGGCTCGGCATCTACGGCGTCGCCGACTGGTCGACCGACGCCCCGGCGATCGTCGAACCCGTCTACAAGAAGGACGGACGGCACAAGATCGCCCCTCACCGCCTCGTCTGGCCGGCCTTCTGGGCCAAGAGAACGGGGAAGACCGTCGTCCCGCTCCTGCCGGAGGCCGTATCGGCCGCGGCCGGCGGGATCCTCGGTCCGGAGCAGCGCGTGGCCCGGACGCTCGTCGCCCTGGGCCAGGTCCTGGCCGAGGACGAGACGCCCGTCCTCGTCTCGGGCCGGTTCGTCTTCTCGCCGAACGTCGACGAGGGTCTCGACGCGGCGGAAGAAGAGGGCGCGGCGGCCGGCCGGGCCTCGTTCTGGGGCCTGCGCAAGGGCGCCGAAGTCCTGCCCCTGGTCCCCGACTTCGATCCGGCGGCCGAGGACAAGGACCCGGAGATCGAGACCCGGTTCCAGGAGTTCCTCCAGGCCCTCGGCACGGTCGCCGGGCGGCCGGGCGAGCCCGCCATCGTCGTCCGGAAGACCGTCTACAGGTTCGCCGACGGCTACGTCGACATCGCCGAGGCGCCGGACGAGCTGGCCGGGGCCGCCGGCCCGGGCTGGCTCGTCGACGGCAAGCTCGCTCCGCTGGCCCCGGAGTTCGACGTCCGGACCGTCACGGCCAGGGCCGGGACCGACCGGACGCTGACCGAGGAGCAGGTCCTTCTCGTCCTCGAGGCCCTGGCCGGGACCGTCGGCGAGGCCGAAGCCGTCTACGTCTCGGGCGGCCGGATGTTCAGTCGGACGAAGAGCGGCGACCTCGCGTCCGACGGCCACGCCGCCGCGGAGCCGGTCGTCTGGCCTCTCGCCCACAACGTCCGGCCGGCCCAGCAGTCGCTCGGTTGGAAGGGCTGCGGCGACTGCCACAGCGGCGGCTCGGACTTCTTCTTCGCCAGGCTCGAGGGCCGGGGCCCGCTGCTGACGAAGCGGGTCGAGAGGCGCTCGGCCTCGTCCGTCATGGGGCTCGGCGGGCTCTTCCAGCGCGTCTTCGGCCTGTCGTTCCTCGTCCGGCCCGTCTTCAAAGCCGTCCTGGCCGTTTGCGCCCTTCTCGCCGGCTCGCTCCTCTTCCTGGCCGGCCTCGTCGCGCTCGGCCGGGTGGCCGGGTTCCTGGAGAAGAGGTAAGACCATGCTGTTCACGATCGTCGCCGTTCTGGCCCTCTCCGGGACCTTCCTCGGCCTGGCCTTTCACCGCTTCCGGACGACCCGCGAGGAGGCCAAGTCGACCATCCTCTACGCCGAGATCCTCAAGAAATTCCTGGCCTGGCTGGCCCTGCGGACGGTCCAGATGTCGCGCCGGGCCTCGCCGAGGGCCTGGGCGGACTACCTCCGGGGCCTGCCCCTGTGGCGCGGGCCAGCGCTCGAGAAGTGGCTCTTCGCCGGCTTCTACGCCGGCTTCCTCTACCTCGCGGCCAGCGGCTTCTTCTTCGCCGTCTTCGTCCCCCGCGGCCTCTACGGCTTCCCGCTCATCGCCCACGTCGTGGCCGGCGGCCTGTTCGCCGTCGGCCTCGTCGCCCTCGTCGTCTTCAAGGGCCGGGACTTCATCGCCGTCCCCAAGCCGGCCCGCCTGAGCTGGGAGCTCCTCGACCCGCGAAAGATGGGCCTCACTCCCGGACGCGTCAAGCTCTGGGCCTTCTGGCTGTTCGTCCTGGCCGGCTTCTCGCTGACGCTGTCCGCCCTGCTGCCCATGCTGCCGCTCCTGCGGACGCCCGGCCAGAGGCTCATGTTCGAGCTCCACCGTTACAGCGCGCTCGTCTCGGCCGTGGCGGCCATCGTCTTCGCCGGCCTGGAGCTATTCGAGCGGCAAGCGCCGCCCCCCCTGAGCGGACCGGAAGAACCAGAATAGGATCGACGGTCCAGCCGGCGAAGCCCTCATCCCTTATCGGCCGGCGAGGGCGAACCCGGGCCCTGCTCGAGGAAGACCCTCTGCGTGGGATAGGCGAACGCGATCCCTTCTTGCCGGAACCGGCTGAGCAGCGCCAAGTTGATGGCGTGATGCACGTCCATGTAAACGGCGTAGTCGGCGCTGGTCACATAATAGACGGTCTCGAACCTCAGGGCGAAGTCCCCGTAAGCGGCGAAATGGGACCTGTCGAAGCGGCAGTTCTTCTGGGCCTCGACGACCTGCCGGACGATCGCGGGGATCCGTTCGAGCTTTTCGACGGGAGTCTGATAGGCGACCCCGAGAAGGAACGCGATCCGCCGCTCCTCCATCCGCTTATAGTTCCTGATGCGGCTCTTGAGCAGGTCGCTGTTGGCGAAAACGAGCTGTTCGCCGCCGAGCCCCCGGACGCGGGTCGTCTTCAGTCCGACATGCTCGACCGTCCCCTGCAGGTCGTCGACGACGATGAAGTCCCCGATCGCGAAGGGCTTGTCCAGAATGATCGACAGGGAGGCGAAGAGGTCCCCCAGAATGTTCTGCACGGCCAGGGCGACGGCGATGCCGCCGACGCCCAGGCCGGCGACGAGGGCGGTGACCTTGATCCCCAGGTTGTCCAGGGCCAGGAGAAGGACGAGCGACCAGAGCGCGATCCGGAAGACGAAGCCCAGCGCGGCCAGCTTGGTCTTGTCCTCGGCCTCGAGGCCTTCCTTGCCGCCCCGCGCCCGGCCGATCGCGTAATCGAAGAGGACGCTCCCCCAGACCGCGCCCTGGAAGATGACGGCGATGGTCACGATCTTGCTCAGGATGTCGTCGGCCTTCCCGGACAGGCTGAGGACCCTGGAGCCCAGATAGACGGACACGGCGAAGAGGAAGAAGAACTTGATCCGCCGGATGAGCTCGGCCACGAGGTCGTCGACGTCCGTCGCGGTCTTGGCCGAGAGCGCCTTGAGCTTTCGGTGGAAGACGGCCTTCAACACCTTCAGGACGGCGTAGATGGCCGCGGCCACGGCCAGGGCGATGATCCACGTCCTGACGCTGTTGCCGAGATAGATCCTGTTCAAGAATTGCACGAGGGCCTCCAAGGATGAAGACCCTTCTTTTGTAACACCTCGGCCCGGGCCTGTCAAAGGCCGCGGATCGGAGCTGCGCGACCCGGAGCGTTATTTCGTCCGCGGCGACGGCTCCCGGCGGCCGTCGTCGTAGAGGCCGACGAGCTCGACGGCCCGCCCGTCCTTGACCGTGAACTCGATCCGGAAATAATCCAGTCCCTCGACGGCGAAGAGGGTCGCCGACATGGGGAGGAGACGGTATTTCGGGCCTGTCCTCCGGTAGAAAAGGGACCCGTTCTCGAAGGTGACCGTGCGCTCGCCGTAGACGCCGACAAAGGACTTCAGGGCCGGCTCGTCGACGCCGGCCGGCTCGCTCTTGGCCTTCAGCCCGCCCAGGAGCCATTGGTACCCGGCCTTGAGCGCGGGTTCCGTCGCCTTGGCCGCGAGCTTCTCGACGGCCAAGGCATAGGCCTTATCGAAGGCCTCGGCGGCCGGGCAGGCGATGTCGGGCGTGACCCCTGTCCCCTCCCAGTTCGTTTTGGAATAGGGATTGATGGCCCGGGCGTAAGGCACTCTCAGGACGTAATCGCGCTGGACGATCCGGGTCGCCGTCGGATGGGCCCCCCCGCCCGTCGTCTCGCCGATGACGGTCCCGCGCTTGAGGTTCTTCATGTTGTAGGTGAATTCCTCGGCCCCGGAGAAGGTCCGGGCGCTGGTCAGGATGTAGAGGTCGGCGCCGGAGGCCCTCGCACCCGGGACGAACGGCAGCGTCCAGTAGTTCTCGGTCCGGTCGGCGGCCCGGGCGTAGAGGTCGTTGAGGTGGACCGGCCCGTCGAAGAAATAGGTGCTGATGAGCTGGATCTGAGCAGGATTGCCGCCGCCGTTCTGGCGCAGGTCGACGATGATGGCGTCGCAGTGGGCCAGGAAGTTCATGGCGGCGATGGCCGTAGGCCCGGCCTGATCGGGCGAGGCGAACATCCGGAAATCGAGGTAGCCGACGTTCCCGTCCAAGCGCTCGACCTTGCGGAAGCCGTAATTGTTCCTCCGGGCCTCGAGCTCCCGGCGCTCGCGGACCTTCCGTCTGTCCTCCTCGCTCTGGCCCTGGAGCCGCCTCATGTCCTCCGCCAGCGCCGGGTTGTGGGCGAAACCGATGTGCCCGTCCTTGCTGACCGTGGCCAGGACCCTGGACACGGCCTGGGCGAAGGCCGGGGCGGTCGCCGCTTTGTCGAAGTTCCCGCCCTTGAGCTGGGCGCGGAGCGTCTCCTCCATCTTCTTGGCCGTGTCGGCGAAGATATACTCCCTGTTGAGGAGCGAGGCCACCTCGTCGACGATGGCCTGCTTCTTGGCCGCGTCGAGGGCCGGGGCCTGGTCCTCCTGGCCGACGGTCAGGGAACCCATCACGGCCAGCCCGAATAGGAGAAACCAGGTCGAACGGACGATCTTCCTTGTCATCGCAAACTTCCTCATGATGGGGCCCGTCACCGGCCCTTGACCCGGGCCAGGATCGAGCCGATCTTGTCGGTCAGAGCGCCGGCGCCGCTGTCGTAATTGCACATGGCGGCGACGATGTAGCCGGAGTCGACGTGGATGTCGAGCCGGGAGTTGATGCCCGGGAAGCCGCCGCTATGGCCGACGGCCTTGCCGCCCGGGCCCTGGACGACCTGGAATCCGTAGCCGTACCGGGCGCCCTGGAAGTCCGTCCACATCAGGTCCCGCGTCTTGGGAGAGACCAGCTTGCCGGAGAGCAGGGCCAGGGCGAACCGGTGGAGGTCCTTGACGGTCGAGAAGCCCCCGCCGGCCGGCCCGCCCTTGAGGACGTGCTTGTAGAGGTTGTTCTGCCACTTGTAAGGGCTGGCCGGGTCCGGGCTGTAGCCGATGGCCAGGTTCTCGACGGGATAATCCATCTCGTAGCAGTCGGAATCGGTCATCCCGGCCGGGGCATAGACGGCCTTACGGATGTGGTCGAAATAGTCCTCGCCCGTGACCTTCTCGATGATGACGCCGAGGAGGAACATGCCGGTGTTGCTGTACTGAAAGCGGTCTCCGGGGGTGAAGGCGGGCTTGTCGTCCTTGATGAGCGGCTTGTAGTCGTCGAGCTTCCGGAAAAGGGCCCGCGAGCTCTTCTGGTAGACGTCGTTGAAATAGCTGCCGAGCCCGGACGTGTGGGTGATGAGGTGGCGGACCGTGATCTTGTCCGTGACGTCCTTGGGCAGCCAGGTCTCGTCGACCCACTTGCCGATGGGGTCGTCGAAGGAGAGCTTGCCGGCTTCGACGAGCCGCGCGACGGCGACGGACGTGAACATCTTGTTCATCGAGCCGAGGTTGAACTTGGTGTCGATGTTGTTGGGGACATGGAAGGCCTTGCTGGCCTCCCCGGCGAAGTCGGTCAGAAGGACGTTCGCCCCCTTGGCCACGAGCACGGTCCCCGAATACCAGTCCTTGGCCTTGACCCTGGCCAGGAGGGCCCGGATCTCCTCGACGGCCTGCCCCTCGGCGAGCGGCGGTTCGACGACGGAAGCGGGGGGCGCGGCCGAGCCGAATCCCAAGCCGGCCACGAGCGACCGCGGAGCCTCGCCGAAGCGGAAGCTCAGGGCCCACCAATTACCGAGCAGGCGGTCTCTGACGATGACGGCCGTCGCTCCCGGGCGCTCGGGAGTGAACGTCCGGACGGAGTGGAAATCGACGCCGCCCGTGTCCCTATGGAACCGGAAGGCCACCGCGACGTGCTCCTCGAGCGGGACCATGTCCCGGAACCTCGGTTCGCATTCCTCTTCCAGGAAGCGCTGGAAACGCTCGGCGCTCCCGGAGTTCAGGGTCGCGATGAGGGACTTGATACGGGCCCCGACCGGGCCGTCCGGCAGGGTCGTCGTGTCCTTGAACGCCGGAGCCGGCGACGGCTGGCTCCACAGGCCCGGCCCGGCCAGGGCCAGGGCGAAGAGAAGAATGATCGCTCCTCGGACAGCCGGTCTTGACATGGCAGCCTCCTCTTTCCGGATAGTTTCTAAGAGGCCTCAGCGCGTCCAGCTGGCCGGGCGCGAAGGGCAGGCCAATAATCCCTTGACGAGCAGGTCGGCGACGCGTCCGACCTGGTCCTCGACCTCCTCCCTGCGGCCGAGCTCGCGGGCCGACAGGTTGAAGGGGAGATGAGAGTTCGTGCTGTCAATGAGGACCAGCGCGGCCGACCGGGGATCGGGGCAGTCGAGCTCCCCGAGCCTCGCCCCCTCCCGGAGAAGGCCCTCGAAGACGGCCGCCTCTTTCTCGAAGTGGGCCCGGCGCCGGAGGAGCAGGGGCGCCCGGACCGCCGACAGCAGATCGCCGAGGCTCCGGGAGTAATGGGCGACGCTGTCGAACCGGTGAAGGACGCGAAGGACGAGCATGCGCCGCAGGCGCCGGTCGACAGGCTCGCCGGAGGCGGCGATCTCTCCGATCTTCCGGACGACCGTTTCGGCGATGCGGTCGACGTGGGCCAGGACGAGCTCCTCCTTGGAGGGGAAATGGAGGTAGATCGTCCCTTTGCCGATACCCACCTCGCGGGCCACGTCCTCCATGGTCATCTTCCTGTAGCCGAACCTGGCCAGGAGGGAATCGACGGCGTCGAGGATCAGGTCACGGATGTTTTCCTGTCTGGCTATTTGCCTCATAATGACCTTTGACCGATATTATATTCCGGTCATTTTATTCTGTCAACAGAAGCGCATGCGAATTATCGAAGGACCTCCGGAATCTTGGAGGCCGACTAGCGGGACCGGGCGAGCAGGACGAACGCCGCGGCCAGGGCCAGGCCGAGGACCCCGGCGACCAAGTTCCAGAGCGGGGCCCGCCGCCGTCTCTCGTCCTCGCGGAACTCCATGACCGAGCCCAGCAGGAAGCCCGCGGCGAAGCCCCCGGCGTGGGCGAAGTTGTCGGCCCGGACGAACAGGCCGAAGACGAAGGCGTACAGGGCCCACCGGGTCATGAAGGCCCGGATGTCCCGGCCCCGGGCGCTCCCCTCCCGGCGGAAGTAGGCGATGGCGAAGCCGATCAGGCCGAAAACGGCCCCCGAGGCCCCGGCCGAGACGACCCGGGCATGAAAGAGATAGGAGGCCGCCGCCCCGCCCAGCCCCGAGAGCAGGAACAGCGAAAGGTAACGGGACGATCCGAGCTCGGCCTCGAGGAAGCTCGAGACGCTGAGTAGGGCGTAGAGGTTGAAGAGGACGTGGATGACCCCGATGTGGACGAAGACGCAGGTCAGCAGCCGCCACCACTCCCCCGAGGCGACCAGGCCCGTCTCGAGGGCGCCGGCCCGGATGAGGGACCCGATGTCGGGCGCGAGGAGGGCCCGCCCGCCCGTGGACATGACCTGGACGATGAACCCGAGCCCGATGAGCGTCGTGAGCGCGGCGGTGACCGGCGAGACGCCGGGCATGATCAGGCCGAAGACCCGGTAGAGGAACTGGCCCGCCGCCGAGGGCAGGCGGGCCCCGCAGACCGCGCACTCCCGCTCCCCGGCCCCGGCCAGCTGCCCGCACCTCCGGCAGATCTTCGAGTTCGACCGCAGATGCCGGGCCGTGTTGCCGTCCGCCGAGAAACGGCCGGCCCAGCGCTTCTTGAAGTTGAGCCAGCGCCACTGCCACCAGGTGTAGTTCAGGCCGAGGGCCTTGCTCAGCTTCCGCAAAAGATCGCTCACTTCTCCTCCTCTCCCCGAGGGCCCTATCCTATCCGCCCCCCCCGGATATTTCAATCCGGCGACGGCCGCGACCCCTTCCCGCAGCCCCGCCGCTCCGCTTGATATTTCCCGCGTCTTGGGCTATCATCTGCTGTCGCGGAACCGCGACAATGATGCATCTTTGCATGCCATCATCACTTCATCGTCGATAGGAGCACCTCATGGCTGTGAAAGGGTTCAATGCCTTCGAGATGGCCCAGAAGCAGTTCGACACTGTGGCCGACCTTCTCGAGCTGGACCAACCCACCCGGGACCTCCTGCGGACCCCTCTGCGGGAGTACCATTTCTCCGTGCCCGTCCGCATGGAAGACGGCAGCGTCCGCGTCTTCCGCGGCTTCCGCTGCCAGCACAACGACGCCCGCGGCCCCTGCAAGGGCGGCATCCGCTTCCACCCCCAGGAGACGATCGACACGGTCCGCGCCCTGTCGATGTGGATGACCTGGAAGTGCGCGGTCGTCGACATCCCGCTCGGCGGCGGCAAGGGCGGCGTCATCTGCGACCCCCACGACCTCAGCCCCCGGGAGCAGGAACGGCTCTGCCGCGGCTGGGTCCGGGCCATCGCCCAGGACGTCGGCCACCTCCGCGACGTCCCCGCCCCCGACGTCATGACCAACCCCCAGCACATGCTCTGGATGCTCGACGAGTTCGAGGCCATCCACAACGCCAAGTACCCCGGCTTCATCACCGGCAAGCCGGTGGGCATGGGCGGCTCGCTCGGCCGGACCGAGGCCACCGGCTACGGCCTCATCTACACGGTCCGCGAGGCGCTCAACGAGCTGGGCCTCAAGATCGAGCTGACCACGGCCTCCGTCCAGGGCTTCGGCAACGTCGCACAGTACGCCATCCAGCTCTACACGCGGCTCGGCGGCAAGGTCGTCGCCGTGTCCTGCTGGGACCAGAACGACCAGGCCTCCTACACCTACCGCAAAAAGACGGGCGTCAGCCTCGAGGAGCTCCTGGCCATCACCGACCGCTTCGGCGGCATCGACAAGGCCAAGGCCGAGTCGCTCGACTACGAGAGACTGCCCGGCGACGCCTGGATCGAGCAGGACGTCGACATCCTCCTGCCCTGCGCCCTGGAGAACCAGGTCAACGCGGAGACCGTCAAGAAGATCGCCAAGGGCGTCCGGGTCATCGCCGAGGGCGCCAACGGCCCGACGACCCCCGAGGCCGACGCCGTCATCAAGAGCCGGGGCATCTTCGTCATCCCCGACTTCCTGGCCAACGCCGGCGGGGTCACCTGCAGCTATTTCGAGCAGGTCCAGTGCAACATGAACTACTTCTGGACCAAGGAAGAGGTCCTGACCCGGCTCGACGACAAGATGACCGCGGCCTTCAAGGCCGTCTCCGAGCTGGCCCGGACGCGCAAGCTCTACATGCGCGACGCCGCCTACGTCATCTCCGTCAGCCGCGTCGCCAACGCCTGCAAGGACCGCGGCTGGGTCTGAGCCGTTCGACGCCGTGTCTTCCCGTCCCGTCCCCCCGGAGCGCCGGGGGGACGGGCGTTTCTTGACGCCCCGGCCCCGGGCCGGGTGAGGAGAGGGCCGTCGCTCGCTCCGTGAAGAGGGACAGTCCCCTTCCCGAAGGGCCGGCCCGCCGAGGAGGCACGCGGCGACATGAGCAAAGAGCGCACCCCGACCGCCGTCAGCACGCTGTTCTCGACGCTCCACGAGCGGGCCAAGGAGCTCAGCTGCCTCTACCGCGTCGAGGAGGTCCTCAGCCTGTACGACGTCCCCCTCGAGGACGTCTTCCGCCAGGTCATCGAGGCTATCCCGCCCGGATGGCAGTTCCCCGACTGCTGCCAGGCCCAGATCACCTACGGGTCCGACGTCTTCGAGTCCCCCGAATACGAGGAGACGCCGTACTCCCATTGCGCCGAGATCCGCGTCCAGGAAGCCTCGGTCGGCCGCCTCTGCGTGTCCTACAAGAAGGCGACACCGGAAGCCGACTGCGGCCCGTTCATGAAGGGCGAGGTCAAGCTCATCCACACCGTCGCCGAGCGCCTCGGTCACTTCATCCTCCACCAGCGCCTGCGCGGCATGTACGAGAAGATGAGCGACGTCCGCCGCGACGCCGCAGGGGAGAAGCGCGGCTGGAGGATCGCCCTCGACCTCCTCCGGAACACCAACCCGAGCCTGCTCATCCGGGTCTCGCGCAAGATGATGAACTACCTCGGCTGGCGCGGGGTCACCGAGGCCCGCGACCTCCTCCAGCGCTTCGGCGGGGGGCTCGGCTCGGAGGCCCTCTTCGGCGACTCCAACCTCCCCCAGACCCGGGAGTCCCTGGACCGCTTCTTCGATCTGACCGAGGAGACGTTCAAGATCGCCTCGGCCAACCTGACCGACGAGGACGTCCTCGACCGCATCCAGCGCTGGATCAACGAGGACCGCTCGAGCTCGGCCGTCCAGAGCCTGGAGAACGTCTACTCCGACCTGGCCGAGGTCCTCGACAGCATGCGCCGGATCAAGATCCTGGCCCCCGAGGGCATCCAGCTGCCCAGGTCGACGGCCAACAGCGTCCGCGTCGCCCTCATCCGGCGCTTCTTCAACGAGCAGCTCGAGTTCATCAACGTGGCGAAGAAATACGTCGACCTCGAGGACTTCTTCGACCTCATGGAGCGCATCGTCTTCCCGCCGGGGAGCCACGGCAAGCTCGGCGGCAAGAGCGCCGGCCTGTTCCTGGCCACCCGGATCCTCAAGCAGGCGGCCCGCCGCAACAAGATCATCGGCGCGGTCAAGAAGCCCAAGACGTGGTACGTCACGTCGGACGGCCTGATCGCCTTCACGACCTACAACAACCTCGACGACGTCATCGAGCAGAAATACAAGGACATCGAGGTCATCCGCCAGGAATATCCGCACCTCGTCCAGGTCTTCAAGAACTCGACCTTCCCGCCCGAGATCGTCAAGGGCCTGTCGGTGGCCCTCGACGACTTCGGCGAGGTGCCGCTCATCGTCCGCAGCTCGAGCCTCCTCGAGGACCGGCTGGGGACGGCCTTCGCCGGAAAGTACAAGAGCCTGTTCCTGGCCAACCAGGGCGACAAGCAGAAGCGCCTCGAGGCCCTGCTCGACGCCGTGGCCGAGGTCTACTCCTCGATCTTCAGCCCGGACCCGATCCAGTACCGGGCCGAGCGGGGCCTCCTCGATTTCTACGAGGAGATGGCGGTCATGATCCAGGAGGTCGTCGGCACGCGGGCCGGCCGGTACTTCTTTCCGGCCTACGCCGGCGTCGCCTTCTCGCGGAACGAGTTCCGCTGGTCGCCCCGGATCAAGCGCGAGGACGGCCTGGTCCGGATCGTCCCGGGCCTCGGGACGAGGGCCGTCGACCGGACGAGCGACGACTACCCCGTCCTCGTCGCCCCGAGCCAGCCCAACCTCCGGGTCAACGTGTCGACCGAAGAGGCCGTCCGCTATTCGCCCAAGCGGATCGACCTCATCGACCTCGAGGAGAACCGGTTCGTCACCAGGGACATCCGGGAGATCCTCGAGGAGGTCGGCCACGAGTTCCCCGCCCTGACCAGGATCTTCTCCATCTACCGGGACGGCCTGCTCCAGAGGCCCATGGGGCTGGCCACGGACATCACCCGTGCGGACGCCGTCGTCACGTTCGAGGGGCTCATCGCCGGGACGCCCTTCATGCTCCGGATGGAGGCCATCCTCAAGACCCTGTCGACGGCCATGGGGGTCCCGGTCGACATCGAGTTCGCCTCGACCGCGACGGACTTCTACATCCTCCAGTGCCGGCCCCAGAGCCAGACCGCCGACGACGTGGCCATGGAGATCCCGTCCAACCTCGCCGACGCTTCGATCCTCTTCAAGGCCAACAAGTACGTCTCGAACGGCCGCGTCGCCGACATCACCCACGTCGTCTACGTCGACCCGGACCGCTACGGCGAGCTCGAGGACTACGCCGACCTCGTCGCCGTCGGCGAGGCCGTGGGCAAGCTCAACAAGCTCCTGCCGCGCCGGCAGTTCATCCTCATGGGCCCGGGGCGCTGGGGCAGCCGGGGCGACATCAAGCTCGGCGTCCGGGTGACCTACTCCGAGATCAACAACTCGGCCATGCTCATCGAGGTCGCCCGCAAGAAGGGCAACTACGTCCCCGACGTCTCCTTCGGGACCCATTTCTTCCAGGACCTCGTCGAGTCGGGCATCCGCTACCTGCCGCTCTATCCGGACGACCCGGGGGCGATGTTCAACGAGCGCTTCCTCCTCGAGGCCCCGAACAAGCTGGCCGAACACTGCCCCGAATGTTCGGGGGTCGCGGACGCCCTCCGGGTCATCGACATCCCGGAGGCGACCGGCGGCAAGGTCCTGCGCGTCCTCATGAACGCCGACCGCGAGGTCGCCGTCGGCTTCTTCGCCGCCCCCGAAGCGGCCGTGCGGACGGCCTGCGGGGGCGCCGGGGCGGCCCCGCGGGAGGACGACGACCAGGCCCGCTGGCGCCTGCGCATGGCCGAGCGGATCGCCTATCACTGCGCCGGCCAGCCCTGGGGGATCCGCGGCGTCTACTACCTCGACGATTCTGAATCCCTCCATACGGCTCATGGGCCGCTGCATAGACGACCGCTCCGGTGCTGTCGGTCACGATCCGAGTCGAGCTGATCTGGTCCGAGGCATAGTAATAGTATTTCGGCCCCTCGATGGTCGCCCTGTACTCGGCGACGAGCATGCCGCCGAAGTAGATGTAATCCCGAATCCAAAAGCCTGAAACGTCGTATTCCGCGAGAAGCCGCCCATCGAAGGAGTAGATGTAGTAGGTGCCGTTCGGCAAGGCCCCGGACATCATCTTCTCGCTTCCCGGCCCGGCATTCCTGTTTCGCCGGACGGAGTCCGGTCCTGGCCTCGTAATCCCGGACCGCCGTTTGTCGGCCGGACGGCCAGGCTTCCCGTCGGGGGCGTCTGCTTCCCAACGCTTCTGCCGTCTTCCGCCCCTCACGCTTTCCCGCTCCGAGATCGCCCCTCCCGCCCTCTCTCCCGGGACGCCCGTTCCGGAGGCGACGATGGCGAAGTTCTCGGCACTGACGCTGAAGGGGACCCTTTCAGGCAGGGCAAACTGTTTGAAGGCCGATCCCGGCTCTTCCGGCTTTCCCTCGAGCTTGAACGACCCCGAACTCGAGGCGTATACCCGGTCGTCGATTCCGGATCTGTCCTCCCCCATATCGGCCGAGTCCTTCTGCAACATCCGGCCGCTCTCCTCCGAAGTCTCCCGCAGGCCCTTTTCCCCGCCTGTAACTTGCCCAGGGCCAACGCGCCAGCCGCCCTGCTCGGGGAAAAGCGCCTGCCCGTATCTATCGAAATTATCCCTGAATAGGGGCCGAAATACAACTTCCGGCTGATCCTGCCCCAGACGGCTCAGATCGACGAACCGGACGTCCAGGTCGTCGATCCAGAGTTTCACCGCAACTGTGCTGGAGCTCAGGGATACCTCCGGCACGCTCCGCACATCGAGATCAGCCTTGAGCGGAACGCCGCTCACGATCGGCTGGTTGTCGATCCACACGGAGCCGGTGTAGTTGGTCATGTCATAGGTGATCCGGGCCCGGTGCCAGGCTCCGAGGAACCGGCCGAGCTCCTGGACCTCCCCCATGGCGTAGTTGAAGAGCAGGTTCTCCGAACCGCCGAGGCCGTCCGGGGTGAATTCGACCTCGGCCACCTGGAAGCTCTGAGTCATCCGGTCGGGAATGCCAGCTCTGAAGACGAAGTGCGAGGAAACCGGCGTGTCCCCCTCGGCCGCGGAGACCCTGAAGTTGAACTCAAAGGAAAATATGGCAGGAAGCGTCGGCGAGCCGTCGGCGTCGCTGATCCTGACCAGGCAGGAGCCGGAAAGGTCCGCGGGGACAAGCCAGGGGTAGCTTCCGACGTTGGCAGCCCGTTCGACGATGGTTCGGTACGTGCTGCCGTTGTCGGTCGAGTATTCGAGCTTCACGGCTTCGGCACGCTCGCCGCCCTTCCAGCGGATCTCCCGGAAGGAGCCGGCCTCGAGCGCCTCGCCCCCGTTGGGCGCAAGGAGCGTGAGTTCCGTCTCGTCCTCGATGATCTTTTCGGTCCCCCAAAGGCCCGTGCCGGTCAGATAGATCGTATAGGGATTCTCGTCGAGGTCGTTCGACCAGATCGTAATAGTGGCTGTCTTTAACCCCTCGCTTATCGGAGCGAAACGAATCGTAAAGGTATTGCCGCCAGGAGCCTGAATTTCATTTCCCCCCGAATAGTCTTCGAGATAGAAATTCTGTTCACCGCCCGGTTCGTCGATCTCGATCGGCCAGCCTTCATAGAGGACCAGTGTCGCGGTACCGTAGTTGTCGAGGTTGAAGAGATACGATATGAACTCGCCGACGTTCTCCGTCCCGAAATCGTACGTCCCGCCGTTTCCGCACTGTCCGATGTTCATCTCGGGCTCGCAGAAGCCACGCAGATTGATCCTATATGGATTCTCATCGGGATCGTTGCTGGCGATCAAGAGCGCGGCCGTCTTATTACCTGTGGAGGTGGGCCTGAACTGGATCGTGAACTCCGTCGATTGGCCGGGCAGGACGGGGGTGACAGGAGCCTGGCTGACGGTGAACATCTCCCAGTCCGTTTCCTCGTCCTCTTCCATGCCGATGCCAATGATATTCAAGGGCGTTTGTCCAAGGTTCCTGAGGGTGAAGGTCTTGTAGGCGGGAGCCTGGAGGCTGGCCGTGATATCCGCGGAGAGACCCGTGGGATAGTTGTAAACGTCGATATCCGGCAGAGGCGGGTATGAGGCGATGCGCAGCCCCCGGTCGTCATACCGGTAGCCCGCCACGTACTGGCCGGCTGCGTCCCTAAGGGTCCGGAGACGGTTCTTGCCGTCCCATTCGTAGACCTTCCCCGGTGACGCCGTCAGGTTCCCCCGCGAATCATACTGATAGTTCGGGTAATCATCGATTTGGTTGGAGGTATTGTAGGTTTTGCTGAAGAACGGATTAGGGTTTGCATCATGCTTCACGGACAGCATGTTTCCGTAAGCATCGTATTCGTAGCCATAGGTTAGCGGCACCCCGGAGTCCCCCGTCGAATAGGTGGCCGAGGTCAGCCGGTTGAGAGAGTCGTAGACGAAGTTCGAGATCATGGCGGGCGCCGTGCTCGTGATCGAGGTGATGTTCCCGGCGCCGTCATAGTCATAAGTCGCGTTATAGAGCGGCGTCGAACCCTTCATCAAGGAGACTGTGTGGGGTATCCCGTTGTCGAAGAAAGTCGAGCTCCATGACGTGCCGTTATTCACATTATAATTGGCGGCAGCGAGCATCTTATTCGGTCCGTATGCGGCGGAAGTGACCAGTGGAGTTTGAGACTCTGGGCCAAAAGCAAGCGTGTCTGGCCGATCTAATCCATTGATGGTCATCGTCGCCTTGTTGTCATCGGGGTAAGTGGTCTCGGTCAGGTTCCCGTAGTCGTCATAGCTATATCTTAGGCTTTTCGCGCCCAGACCGCTGATAGTGACCATCTCTTCGGTGACGGCACCATGATCGTTATATTTGATCCCGGTCCGGCTCCAGCCCGGGCCGGAAGCGCTTTCCACCGCCCCCTTTTCGTCGTATACGTAGGTCACGGTTTCCGGCCCTGTCGTGCTTAGAAGCTGGCCGGAAGCGTTGTAATTGTAGTACTGCTGCGTCCCGCCCCAGGTCTTTTTGGAGAGGCGGTTATCAGAGTTGTAGTCATAGCTGATGAGGCCGGTTTCCGGATGGGTCTCAGAGGTGACGTGATCGAGCCAGTCGTATACGTAGCTCTGCGTCCGCCCGAGATAATTGACGGTCGTGAGCCGGCCGACCGCATCGTAAATGTAGGAGGCCGCATGCCCCTGGGCGTCGGTCACCTGCGTAGGCAGGCCCGGAAGGTCGTTATAGACATAGGCCGTGGAGTGGTCCTCGGGATCGGTCACCGTTTTGGTATGGTTTAAATAGGAGATCGTCGAAGTATTGTCCACTGGATCCGTGACCGAGATGATCTTTCCCGAGTCGTTGTAGAGGTACGAATAGACATAGTCCTCCCACATGGGATCGAATTCGGTGCTGCCTTTGGTTTCCTTCTTGACCCTGCCTTCGGCGTCAAGCTGTTTGAGGTAGTAGAGGGTCGTTCCGGCGCCGCTTTCTGTGTATCCCAGGTCCCGCCCCATCCCGTCCCAGAAGCGGGTGACCGTGTTGCCGTCCGGCCGGGTGATGACGACCTCGTTCTCGCCATCGGGCCGCCACTGGTAGTTCACGATCAGATAGGGGCTGGGCGACGGAGGCGGGGGGTCCCCTTCCTTGATCCAATCATGATAATAATTAACGGTTGTTATTCTCCCCAGAGCGTCATAGGCATACCCTTTGGCGTGTCCGTATTGGTTCCACCCCGCTAATACGTAGCCATATTTAGTAATCCATCGCTGGGACGCCAGGAAGTCCGGGGCGGACGTTTTCGTTTCCAATCCATAAGTATATTGGTGGCCCGAGATCCCGCTGCCGCTCGGCCCGTCGACGGTAATCGAATAGTGTACGGGGTCCACTGCGTGATAGGTACAATCCCACATTAGAAAGTCCGAGCCGTTCTTCCATCTCTTGATCTGCTTGACTGCTCCCCACTTTCCATCTTCCTCAAAGTAGGAAACGACTTTCTTCCTGAGAGTGACAGCGACTCCCGTCACGTCCGTCTCGATTCTGACGTAGTCCAGCATATATTTTGCCTTGAAGTAGTCGCTAGCTTCATAGAAATAAGTGAGTTCTTTGGCGCTCTTGGCCGTGGGCGAACCGTTGACGAAATAGCTCAGCTTCGTCGGAAGCCCGAACCACATATAGCGAAGGTAGGAGTACTCCGTTTTCAGAGTCGAGTCCCCTGTTCGGCTCTCCGTTATGGACGAAACGAGGGGCCCTTTTGCCTCTCCCATGCTGATGCCAAAAACCACCCAAGGAGTTGTTGATATTACATAATTCGTCCACGTGGTCGCGGCTGAAGAACTTCCATCGCTCATGGCGCCAGAGGTTTGCAGTCCGATCCTCCAGCGGTTGGCGCTGCTGCTCTCATAGGCATAATGCGTCGCAGAGGCGCCGTATTCCGGTCCTTGGACGGTCGCCGTGCCCGAGGAGACACCCTGATAGGTCGGGTAGCTGTAGTCCCATTCCTCGGCCGTATCCCCTGCGTTGAACGTGATCCGCTTCTGGCTCACGACCCTCGAGTCGAGCTGGATCGTGTTGAAATAGAAGTTGTGATTCACATATGAGAATTCGAGCACGCCCCCGTAGCTCGTCGTCATCCGCGTCAATTCGTATTTGTAGGCCGAACCATCGTTATATTCATAGGTGGTCGGCGGGAGCAGCGCCTCCTCCTCTTCCAGCCTGGGCGGCGTGAAGCTCTGAAGCTGGTAGTAACCGTTGGGGAAACCCGGCGCTGGAGAGCGAGAGTCGACGGAGTAGCTGTAGATCACGTCCTCGGTCTCGTTGTAGTTTTTGATCCTGATCTCCGACAGCCTGGCCGGATTGCTATAGGTTTTAATGAACCGGACCTCCCGGCCCATGCTGTCTGTGATCGTCGCGATCGTGCGGTAGTTATCCGTGGCGGAGTATTCGATATCGATGAAGTTCCCGAGAGGATCCTCGATCCGGGTGACCATGCGGACGGTTTCGGACGAGCCATTTGCCAGCTGTAGGGAGGCAACGTTGCCAAATGTCCAGACGACACCGTTCCGGAAAAAGAGCTTTGGATCCTCGCCGGGGGGGCATTTGTATTTGAGGAAATCTCTCGTTATTCGGCAATCAGACCATAAATATACGGCTTTTGACGGGAAGGCCATCTCGCGCCTTCCGTCGGGAAACTCTATAACAGGCGTGTTTGAGTCAGCGTTGTGGACCATGCCCATGTGCATCGTCCATCCGAGGCCGACCATGGATTTGGGGTAGGCCTGGACGGTCGGATTCTGCTGGCTCGACGGCCTATCATAGAGAACCTTCGAGTTGTAGACGCGCCAGACCTCGATATTCAGGCCGTTCGGGCCCGGAAGGAAGATGTCCCGATAGCGCAGCGTTAGGTTTCCCGTGAAGAGGTCCACGCTCTCTTCGGGGAGTGTCGAGTAGACGCCGTGACCGGGGATGTGACCCGTACGATCGAATATTCCGGACTGCGCGAAAGCTCTGCCGGTCACAGAGGCCAAGATCGCCGCCGATAGTAGGAACACGAGGAGTTTACGAGAGATGGACATCGTTACCCCCTTGATGGATGTCGGTCTCCTTAGAAAGTCGGGAGACGAACGGATGCCGAAGCTGGGACTGGGATCCCGGATCGGACCGAATTAGGCGCCGGAAGGAAGGAAGGAAGGAAGGAAGGAAGGAAGGAAGGAAGGAAGGAAGAAAGAGAGAACGCTGACATCGCGCCCATCATCTCATCCCTCGGTGTCTAGGCTAGATCAACGAATCGGAGATGTCAAGAGCACTTTGTAAAGACGATGTCAGCGCTTACGGGTAGACTTCTTGGCCGGCTTTTTCCCTGCCTTCTTCGCGGGCTTCCGCACGGCCTTCTTGGCCGCGGGCCTCTTCGCCGCCGCCTTGGGGGCGTTGAGGATGGCCGCGCGGGCCGCCGCCAGGCGGGCGATGGGCACCCGGAAGGGCGAGCAGCTGACGTAGTTCAGGCCGAGGAGGTGGCAGAACTCGACCGAGGAGGGCTCGCCGCCGTGCTCGCCGCAGATGCCGAGCTTGATGCCCGGCCGGGTCTTGCGGCCCCGCTCGACGGCCATCCGCATGAGCTCGCCGACGCCGCCGCGGTCGATGACCTCGAAGGGGTCCTTGGCGTAGATCTCGCGCTCGACGTAGGGGATGAGGAAGCGGCCGGCGTCGTCGCGGCTGACCCCCAGGCAGGTCTGGGTCAGGTCGTTGGTGCCGAAGCTGAAGAACTCGGCCGACTCGGCGATCTCGCCGGCCGTGATGGCCCCCCGCGGGATCTCGATCATCGTCCCGACGAGGTAGTCGAACTTGACCCCCTGCTCCTTCATGACGGCCTCGGCCGTCGCCCGGACGATCCGCTCCTGGTCGCGGAGCTCCTTGACGTGCCCGACGAGCGGGATCATGACCTCGGGCAGGACCGGGATCCGCTTCTTCTTGGTGGCCGCGGCGGCCTCGAAGATGGCCCGGGCCTGCATCTCGGTGATCTCGGGGTAGATGATGCCCAGCCGGCAGCCGCGGAAGCCGAGCATGGGGTTGAACTCGTGGAGCGAGGCGACGCGGTCGCGGACCTTCTCGTAAGGGATGCCCATCCGGGCCGCGATCTCGCGCTGGCCCTTCTCCTCGTGGGGCAGGAACTCGTGGAGCGGCGGGTCGATCGTCCGGATGGTCACCGGCCGCCCGGCCATGACCTCGAAAATGCCGGCGAAGTCGGCCCGCTGGAGCGGCAGGAGCTTGGCCAGGGCCGCTCTCCTCTGCTCGAGCGTGTCGGCCAGGATCATCTCCCGCATGGGGCCGATCTTGCCTTCGCCGAAGAACATGTGCTCGGTCCGGCAGAGGCCGATGCCCTCGGCCCCGAAGGCCACGGCGTTTTTCGACTGGTCGGGCTGGTCGGCGTTGGTCCTGATCTTGAGCGTCCGGTACTTGTCGGCCCAGGCCATGACCTTGGCGAAGGTCCGGTAGACGGGGGCCTTGGCCGGGTCGAGGGTCTTTTCGATGAGGACCTGGAGGACCTCGGAGGGCTTGGTCTGGAGCCGGCCCTCGATGACCTCGCCGGTCGTGCCGTCGATCGAGACCCAGTCGCCTTCCTTGACGGCCCGGCCTTTGACCGCCATGGTCCGGCCGGCGTAGTCGATGACCAGGTCGCCGCAGCCGGCGACGCAGACGCGGCCCATCTGGCGGGCGACCAGGGCGGCGTGCGAGGTCATGCCGCCGCGGGCCGTCAGGATGCCCTCGGCCGCGTTCATGCCCCTGATGTCCTCGGGCGAGGTCTCGATGCGGGTCAGGACGACCTTCTCGCCCTTCTTGGCCCAGGCCTCGGCGTCGACGGAGTTGAAGACGACGCGCCCGGTGGCCGCGCCGGGGCCGGCGTTGAGGCCCTTGGCCAGGAGACGCCCGGCCTTGACGGCCGCCTGCTTCTCGGCCGGGTCGAAGATGGGCCGGAGGAGCTGGTTGAGCTGGTCGGGGTCGACGCGGGAGAGGGCCTCCTTCTCGCTGATGAGCTTCTCCCCGACCATGTCGACGGCGATCCGGATGGCGGCGAAGGCCGTCCGCTTGCCCACCCGGCACTGGAGCATGTAGAGCTTCCCCTGCTGGATGGTGAACTCGATGTCCATCATGTCGGCGTAGTGCCTCTCGAGCTCGTGGCGGATCCGCTCCAGCTCGGCGTAGGCCTTGGGATCGTCCTTCCTGAGCTCGGCGATGGGCTTGGGCGTCCGCGTCCCGGCCACGACGTCCTCGCCCTGGGCGTTCATGAGGTACTCGCCGTAGAAGACGTTCTCGCCGCTGGCGGCGTCGCGGGTGAAGGCGACGCCCGTCCCGGAGTCGGCGCCCATGTTGCCGAAGACCATGAGCTGGACGTTGACGGCCGTGCCCCAGGCCTCGGGGATGTCGTACATCTTGCGGTAGGCGATGGCCCGGTCGTTCATCCAGGAGCCGAAGACGGCGCTGATGGCGCCCCAGAGCTGCTTGCGGGGGTCGTCGGGGAAGTCGTGGCCCGCCTTCTCCTTGATGGCCGCCTTGAAGCGGACGACGAGGTCCTTGAGGTCGGCCGCGGTGAGATCGGCGTCGCTCGCGATGCCGCGCTCGTGCTTTTTTCTCTCGATGATGGCCTCGAAGGGGTCGATGTCGTCCTTGTGGACGGGCCTGAGGCCGAGGACGACGTCGCCGTACATCTGGACGAAGCGGCGGTAGCAGTCGAAGACGAAGCGTTCGTTGCCCGTCTTGGCGACGAGGGCCGCGGCCGTCCGGTCGTTGAGGCCGAGGTTGAGGATGGTGTCCATCATCCCCGGCATCGAGGCCCGGGCACCGGAGCGGACGGAGACGAGCAGCGGGCTCTTGGGGTCGCCGAAGGCCTGCCCGACGGCCTTTTCGAGCCTTTTGACGTTCTTCTCGACCTCGAGGCGGACGGCCTCGGGGACCTTCTTCCTGTTCTTGTAATAGAGGGCGCAGACCTCGGTCGATATGGTGAATCCCGGGGGGACGGGCAGGCCGATCCCGGCCATCTCGGCCAGGTTGGCGCCCTTGCCGCCCAGGGCTTCCTTCATCCTCATGTTGCCTTCGGCGGCGCCGGCCCCGAAGAAATACACGTGCTTCTTGGCCATCGGTCATCTCCTGAAAAGCGAAATATTTATGAAAATATACACGGATTCCGGGGGGAATTCAACCGAGCCAGAAGAGGCCGCCGGCCGAACGCGATCCCCCTCGGGAGTTTCCCCCTGTCCGCGCTCGCCGCTCCAAGGGCCGCAAAGGCATCGGCGGCTCCGCGCGGGGGGGGCCAATACCCTGCGTCAACGCTCTTCAGCCGGCACTTTTTCTTTTGCCTTCCTGGCGCTGAGAATGCAGAGGCCCAGCGCCAGCATCCCCAGGTCCTCGAGGACGACGCCCCAGCCGGACTTGCGGCCGAGGGAGCCGAAGCAGCCGCAGTCGACGTCGAGGCCGCGGGCCATGGTGACGAGCGTCAGGACGATGAAGAAGACGAGGAGCCCCGTGATGACGAGTGCGGCGCCGCGCTTTCCCACGCCGGCGACGAGGAAGACGCCGGCCAGGATCTCGAGCCAGGGCAGGACCAGGGCGGCGACGAACGACAGGGACTGCCCGACGAGCCGGTAGTTGCGGATGTCCTGGGCGAAGTCGAGCGGGTCCCCGACCTTGACCGCGCCGGCGTAGACGAACAGGCCGCCGAGGACGATCCGGAAAACGAGGAGAAGGGCCTTATTCCTGATCATCCCCCCGTCTCCTCGGGCAACCCGGCCGCCCGCCACTCCTCCCAGCCCCCCGTGAAGACGCGCAGGTCCCTGAAGCCTCTCCCGTGCAGGAGCTTGGCCAGGGCCAGGCTGGAGGTGCAATCGCCGCCCTCGCAGTAGATGACCAGGGCGCCTTCGAGCGGCAGCCGTTCGAAGAAGGCCGGGAAGGAGGCCTCGACCGCCTCGGCCGGCGCGCTCAGGGCCCGCGGCACGCGGCCTTCGCGGTAGAGGCGTCCGTCCCTGGCGTCGAGGAA
Organism: Candidatus Aminicenantota bacterium; assembly: GCA_041320535.1. Classification (GTDB taxonomy): domain Bacteria; phylum Acidobacteriota; class Aminicenantia; order Aminicenantales; family Saccharicenantaceae; genus RBG-16-66-30. The sequence continues at coordinate 271,992 of JBGLNH010000001.1, forward strand.
CACGGCCTCGCCCGTCCGCCAGAGGTCCTCGGCCTCGAGCAGGGTGATCATCCGGACTCCGGGAAAGTCGGCCGCGACGAAGAACGTCTCCCGGAACTCGCCCCGGGCGAACCGCTTGACGAGGGGGACGTTGACGGCGATGCCGACGGCGACGGCCAGGGCCCCGATGGCCAGGGCCTGGACGAGGGTCCGCCGATCTTCGGTCACGTCCCCAGCGCTCCTCAGCCGTGGACGGCCCGGTATCTCTCGAGGCCGGCCTTGAAGACGCGGACGGCCTCGCGCAGGTCGTGCTCGTTGACGACGTAGGCGATGCGGGCCTCGTCGGTCCCCAGGCTGGGCGTCGAGTAGAAGCCCGGGGCCGGGGCGATCATGACCGTCTTCCCGTCGAGCGAGAAGTCGGACAGGAGCCAGACGGCGAAATGCTCGACGTCCTTGACCGGGAGCCGGATGATGACGTAGAAGGCGCCCTGGGGCTTGCGGATGACGACGCCGGGGATGTCCTTGAGACCTTCGTAGAGGATGTTGCGGCGCTTGTCGTACTCGGCCCGCACGCCCGCGAAATACTCCATGGGCATGTTGTAGGCGGCCAGGGCGGCCATCTGCTCGACCGAGGGCGGGCAGAGCCGGGCCTGGGCGAATTTCAGGGCGGCCGCGTAGACCTCCTTGTTGCGGGTGACGATCATGCCGATGCGGGCGCCGCAGCAGCTGTAGCGCTTGGAGATGCTGTCGCAGACGACGACCCGGTCCTGGATGTCCCCGTACTCGAGGACGCTCTTGTGCTCGAGACCGTCGTAGATGAACTCCTTGTAGACCTCGTCGCCGACGAGGAAGAGGTCGTGCTTCTTGACCAGGCGGACGACCCGGTCGAGCTCATCGGCCGTGTAGACCGTGCCCGTGGGGTTGTTCGGCGAGCAGAGCAGGATGGCCTTGGTCCGGGGCGTGATCTTGGCCTCGATGGCCTCGGCCGGCGGCAGGCGGAAGCCGTCCTCGACCGACAGGGGCAGGGGGACGATCTTCAGGCCGGCGAACGAGGCGTAGCCGTTGTAGTTCGTGTAGTAGGGCTCGGGGATGACGATCTCGTCGCCGACGTCGCCGATGACCGAAAAGGTGAAATGGATGGCCTCGGACCCGCCGGTCGTGATGAGGACCTCGTCCGGGCTCAGGGGGATGGCGTATTTCGCGAAGTAGCGGGTCACGGCCTCGCGGAGCTCCAGGAAGCCCTGGGCCGGGCCGTAGCCCAGGACGGGCTGGTCCCAGTTGTGGAAGGTGTCGATGACGGGCTGGGGGGCCGGGATGTCGGGGTCGCCGATGTTGAGGTGGAAGACCTTGACGCCGCGGGCCTTGGCCGCGTCGGCGAAGGGCTTGAGCTTGCGGATCGGGGACGCCTGGATGTCGCGCGCGCGGTCGGAGATCTTCATGGCCGGGCCCTCCTGGAGACGGGATCGGAGCCGAGGGGCTATTATAAGGAATGCGGCCCCCCCGGCGCAACGGCTCGTTCGGCCTCAGAAGGCGAAGCCGAAGACCAGCTTGTAGTTGGAGTACCTGAACTTCATGCCCTCGTAGGGGTCCCACCAGCCGTCGATCTCCCCGAGATCGAAGATCTCCGGCCGCTCGCCGATCTCCCGGTGACCGAAGGAGTACCCCAGCCCGATCGTCAGCGCCGTCTTCTTGATGAAGAACTCGGCCCCCGTGACGACGTGGAGGATGTTCCAGTCGGTCAGCGAGGAGTTGGTCGGCACCTCGGACTTCTTGGCCGAATGGTCCGTGGTCAGGCTGGCGTAGCCCTTGAACCGGGACGAGTAGAGCCATTCGACGCCGACGCCCGCGTTGAACACGGTCTCGAGGTCCTGGGTGACGTCGGTCGACAGGAGCTCCCCGGTGCTCTGGGCGCGGAACGCGGGCGAGTCGACGACGGCGTAGTACGGGACGCCGGCGAACCACTCCGCGCTCCAGTAGACCCGGACCTTGTCGATCTTGACGGTCAAGCCCCCGGCCAGCGAGAAGGGGGACCGGTAGAACGCGGGCTGGGCGTCGCGGTAGTCGGCGGCGAGGTAATCGTCCGGTTGCCCGTCGCCGTCCAAGTCCAGGCCGATCACGGTCGAATTGACGCCGGTCGAGCCCGTTCCGCCCATGGACAGGCTGGGCGTCGTCAGGGTCAGGCCCAGCGTGACCGCCTCGAGGTCGCAAGCCAGGCCGAGCTTCCAGAGGACCCGGAAATGCCGGTACTGGTACTGCCGGAGCCCCGAGGCCAGGGCCATGTCGCCCGCCCCGTCGAGCGTCTCGACGGTCTCCTGGAGAAGGGCCCGGTGCGACCGCAGCGCGAGATACTGGGTGACCCCGACGCCGACGTTCTTCGAGAGCTTGTAGGACCAGGTCAGCCCGAACCAGCGCTCGGACACCTTCTCGTCGAGCCGGAACTGGGAGGCGAACCGCTCCTGGCCCGGGACGGAAGGCAGGATGTCCCGGGCGCCCGTCGAGGAGAGCGAGACGCCCAATTCGACGTCCTGGCGGGCCAGATAGGAATAGCCGAACCAGTGCTTTTCGAGCCCGCGGAGCCGGATCGTCCCGGCGATGATAGCGGGAGCCGGGCTCGGGTTCTGGGCGTTGAGGGGCACGGCGTCCCGGGCCGCGCCGGCCAGGGACACCCGGGGGACCTGGAAGACGTTGGCCGCCATCAGGGTGTCGGTTTTGTCGACGAGGCTCATGCCGCCGGGATTGTAATACGTTCCGCTGAGGTCGAGGACGCTTCCTATGACCGCCCCGCCGAGAAGGGTCGCCCGCGCGCCGTACTGATAGGTCCAGTAGTGGCAGTCCTGGGACCTGGCCAGGGGGGCCAGGGCCAGGGAGAGAAAGGCCAACGCGAAAGCGGCCCGGGGGGATTTCATCGCCCCCTTTTTATAAAGGATTCGGGAGGCTCCCGTCAAGCCGGACCCGTCCGGCCCGGGGCCAACATTCCGGTTGCCAGACGGCCCCCGTTTCTGCTATTTTACCGGGCGAAACGAGAGCCGGGGAACGACATGCCGATCGAACGCTCCGCCCGCCTGCGCGAGGTCCGAAGCTGGGACGACCATTTCCTCTTCTCCGTCGACGCGCCGGCCGTCGGGAAGGAGGCCCGCCCGGGCCAGTTCGTCATGGTCAAGGTCGGCGAAGGCGCCTTTCCCCTCCTCCGCCGGCCCCTGGGCGTCCACGACGCCGGCCCGGAGGGCTTCGAGCTCTTCTTCAGGGTCGCCGGACAGGGCACGGCCCTCCTGGCGCGCCGGAAGCCGGGCGACCTCCTCGACGTCATCGGGCCGCTCGGAAAGGGCTTCACGGCCGGCCGCGGCCTGGCCGGCCGGACGGCCTTCCTCGTCGGCGGCGGACGGGGCATCGCCCCGCTCTACTTCCTGGCCCGGGCCCTGACCGGAGTGGGGGCCAGGCCCGTCGTCTTCTACGGCGGGCGGACGGCCGCCGACGTCCCCCTCCGCGACAAGTTCGCGGCCGCCGGCTTCGAGCTCCATCTCTCGACCGACGACGGCAGCCTCGGCTTCGCCGGCTTCGTCACGTCTCTCGTCGAGCGCGAGCTCGGCCGGGCCGAGCCGGCGATGGTCTACGCCTGCGGCCCCGACCCGATGATGAAGGCCCTGGCCGCGATCACGGCCCGGCGCGGCCTGCCCTCGGAGCTGTCCCTCGAGTCCGTGATGGGCTGCGGCATCGGCGCCTGCTGGGGCTGCGTCCACAGGATCAAGGGCGGGACGGGCGACGGCTGGGTCAAGATCTGCGAGGAAGGCCCGGTCTTCCCCGGGGAGCGCGTGCTGTGGCCGTGACGGCGAAGACGGTCGACCTCACCGCGGACCTGGGCTTCCTGAAGCTCCGCAATCCGGTCCTCACGGCCAGCGGCACCTTCGGCTACGGACTCGAGTTCGGGCCCTACCTGGACCTCGAGAAGCTCGGGGGCATCGTGGTCAAGGGCCTCTACTACGGGCCCCGGGAGGGCAATCCCCCGCCGCGGCTGGTCGAGACGCCGAGCGGGCTCATCAACGCCATCGGCCTGCAGGGCATCGGCGTCGAGGCCTTCGCCGCCAAGGTCCTGCCCGAGCTGCGGCGGATCGACACGGCCGTCGTCGTCAACGTCTGCGGCGCGGACGACGACGAGTACGCCGCGGTCGTCGAGTTCCTGGACGGGCAGGAGGGCATCGCCGCCTACGAGCTGAACATCTCCTGCCCCAACGTCAAGAAGGAAGGGGCCTGCCCGGCCCTGTCGCCGCGGACGACCTTCGACCTCGTCAAGCGGCTGAAGGCGGCGAGCCGGCGCCCCCTCATCACCAAGCTCTCGCCGAACGTCACCAGCATCGTCGAGATCGCCCTGGCGGCCGAGGAAGCCGGGACGGACGCCGTCGCGCTCGTCAACACCTTCCTGGCCCTGGCCGTCGACCTCGAGACGCGCCGGCCCAAGCTCGGCAACGTCTACGGCGGCTTGAGCGGCCCGGCCATCAAGCCCATCGCCCTGCGCATGGTCCACCAGGTCGCCTCGCGCCTGAAGGCGCCGGTCATCGGCATGGGCGGCATCATGACCGGGGCCGACGCCCTGGAGTTCATGATGGCCGGCGCCGCCGCGGTCGAGGTCGGGACGGCCAGCTTCGTCGATCCCGACGCCGCCGTCCGGGTCGCCGACGAGATGGCGCGCTGGTGCGAGAGCCACGGCATCGCGGCCGTCCGAGACGTCGTCGGGACCCTCAAGACATCCTGAACGAGTGAAAGGACCTCCCATGCCCCCGACCAACGCCGACCGCATCATCATCGCCCTCGACGTGCAGACGAAGGAGGAGGCCATCGCCCTGGTCAGCCGGCTCAAGGACGCCCGGACCTTCAAGGTCGGCCTGGAGCTCTTCACGGCCGAGGGCCCGGCCCTCTTCCGCAAGCTCAAGGCCCTGCGCAAGGACATCTTCCTCGACCTCAAGCTCCACGACATCCCGAACACCGTCTCCGGGGCCGTCCGCTCGGCCTTCAAGCACGGCGTCCAGATGATGACCGTCCACGCCTCGGGCGGGCGGGAGATGATGGCCAAGGCCGCCGCGACGGCCCTCGAGATCTCGCGGGAGACGGGGCGGCCGAAGCCCGTCCTCCTCGGCGTCACCGTCCTCACCAGCCTCAAGGGCCCGGACCTCGAGGAGGTCGGGATGACCGCGGACGTGTCGTCCCAGGTCCTGCGGCTGGCCGGGCTGGCCAAGGCGGCGGGTATGGACGGCGTCGTCTGCTCGCCCCAGGAGATCGAGGTCCTGCGCCGGGAATACGGACGGGAGCTGGCCATCGTCACGCCGGGCATACGCCCCGTCTGGGCGGCCGCCCAGGACCAGAAGCGGATCATGACCCCGGCCGAGGCCGTGGCCAAGGGCGCGGATTATCTCGTCATCGGACGCCCCGTCACCGGCGCCCCGGACCCGAACGAGGCCTTCCTCAGGATCGTCGAGGAGCTGGCCTGAATCATTCGCGGACCGGTTCGCCCGGAGGGTTCAAGCGCCCGCTACAAAGAGAGATGGAGGAGAACCGGGGCGTTCTTATGAATAAGCCAGGCTCGGTCAGAGCCGGCCGTAGCGGACGGCGAAGATGACCTTGAGGAACCAGTTCACGACGATGTAGAGGCCCGCGGCGACCAGGATGCTGACGCCGAGATAGCCCGGGACCTTTTCCTTGGGCGTCCCCATCATCGGCGCGCTCAGCCCCAGGTAGAGGATGTAGACCCCGTAGAGGCTGGCCAGGATCCCCAGCGCCCAGAGGCCGGTGAAGATGTTGAAGACGCCGACCACCCAGCCCGGGGTCATGGCGTAGACGGCCAGCGTGAGGGCGCTGTTCAGGCTCTTGGTCGAGCCGAAGCCGGGGGCCAGCTCGTTGACGAGCAGGGCGAATAGCCAGACCGTGGCCAGGCCCAGAACGTAGGCCACGACCGCGCTGCCGAGGGCCCGGCCGACGGGCCAATGGCCGATCACGGGCAGCTTCTCGATGAGGACCCGGTGGAGGAACTGGAAGACGGGCGGGATGGCGGCCATGGGCATGGCGTAGGACGTGAACAGCCCGGCCGCGGTCGAGGGCTCGGACCTGATCCTGGCCCACTCCTCCCTGGGGGTCAGAAGGACGGCCTGCGCTCTCCGGGCGATGTCCATTGGTCCTCCTCCCTCGCTGCCGGCCCATCATAACCCGGGCCGCGCGGGGGTGTCAACGAGCGGCCGCCGAAGGGGGAGAGGAAAGGCGCGGGTCGGACTCGAACCGACGAATAAAGGTTTTGCAGACCTCTCCCTTAGCCGCTTGGGTACCGCGCCAGTTTCCTCATGAGTGAAGGAAGATGCTTGGAGCGGGCGATGGGACTTGAACCCACGACCTTCTGCATGGCAAGCAGACGTTCTACCACTGAACTACGCCCGCCCGCTCGTCCCTTTTTCAAGGGCAGCACGCCTTAAACTAGCAGAATCCCCGGATTAAGATACTTCGCAGAAATCCCCCTCCGTGTATCTCCGCGAATCCTAAGCCGTTTGATTAAGATACTTCGCAGAAATCCCCCTCCGTGTATCTCCGGGGGATTTCTGCCCTCCGCTCGCTATCGCTCGCTACGGTAGGATGGCGGGGCCATGATGCGCGTCGTGTATTCGGTCTCGACGTTCTCGAAGAAGACGCCCTGGAAGCGGCCCGGCTCGAGGGCCGGCAGCGTCACCTCGATGTCGACCGGCGAATCGGGCCGCAGGCGGCTGACGTCGGCGTAGTGGCCGAGGAATGTCCGCTCGGGCGCGTGAGGGTAGACGCTGTTGTAGGCCTTGCGGACCTCGACCGGCAGCCCGTTGATCTTCAATCCGACCTCCATGGCGTCGGTCGCTTCGAAGATGGGGACGTGGAGGAGCAGCCGCCACGGCCCGAGCCAGGGGGCGCGCAGGTCGTCCTCCGAGTAGGAGACCGGCCACGTTCTCTTCCGCTCTTCCAGCTGGGCGAAGACCCGGGCCGGGACGGAGATCCTGGCCTTGAAGGTCCCGCCCTTGAAGTTCTCCGGGACCTGGCCGGCGCTCTGCGACCGGGAGAAGGCCCGGCCGGCGAAACGGACGGTCGCCGAAACGATCCCCTTGTCGAGCTTGAACGGGTGGGCGACGCCGTTGACCGAGAGGACGCGCGCCCGCGCGCCGGCGGGAAGGAGGACGACGAAAGGCCTCGCGGTCCCCGGCTCCCCCGTAACGTCGGTCAGGACGAGCCGTCCCGACGAAAGGGCGGCGGCGCCCCGGACGTCGAACAGCACCGGCTCGGCGAGCTCCTTTGGGGCCGGGAAGATCTCGTAGACGCCGGCCTCCCGGCCGCGGAGGCCCAGGGCGACCTCGGCGCCATGGGCCCAGAGCCCCTCGGCCGAGCCCACGAGCCGGCCCTCCTCGGGGTAGAGCTCCTTGATCATGAACCGCTCGCCCTTGAGGAGGCCGATCGAGGCGTCGAGCCGGAAGCGGGCCTCCTTGCGGCCGGGGTTGGGATTGAACAGGAAGACGAGGCCGCGGTCCTCGACGACGGCCGCCGTCCCGTCGACCCGCCCGGCCATGGGCGGCCCGATGATCGGCCGGAGCGCGTGGAGGAAGCGGGCGTTCTCGTCGGTCCAGTCGAGCCACTTCCGGAACCAGGCCTTGTCGGCCTCGGAGAGCGCGGCGAACTCCTCCGGGTCCCGGGCCGGGATGAAGTTGACGACGTGGTGGAAGGGGGCCGTCGCGACCGAGGACAGGAGCGAGTATCTCCAGCCGAGATAGTCCCAGTCCTTGGGCCGGAAGCGGTCCCGGCGCATGACGCCCTTCTCGTCGACGCGCTCGGACTGGTGGGTGATGAAGCCGGGCATGATCTCGGGCGGGGCGAAGCGCTCGACCCGGTAGGTCCAGGCGGCGAAGCGCTGGCGGTCGGCCGAGACGCGGTCGGTGTGGAGGTCGGGGAAGGCCTTGAAGCTCTCCGGCTGCTCGTCGGTCAGGGACGGGTGGGGGTAGGACCCGGCCAGCCAGGTCCAGGGACCGAAGCCCTGGTACTGCTGGCGGCCGTCGATGACGGCGTCGAAGGCCTCGCGGCGCAGTCCTTCGAGGACGCGCCGGCAGCCGTACCACTGGGCGTACTTCGACGAGGCCTTGTCCAGGGCGACCCACCAATGGTCGAAGGAGTAGCCGGAGGCGCCGGTCGCCCGCATGAAGCCCAGGAGCTTGTCGAGCCACCAGTCCTGGAACGAGCGCAGCCCCGTGTCCGCGGGCGCCTTGGCGGCGTCCGCGCCGGCCCAGGCCGTCCACCGCGGGTCCTGCGGGAAAGGAAGGGAGGGATAGGCGTAGGCCATCAGCCTGAGGCCCTTCGACGCGGCGTAGTCGAGCGTCGACCGGAGGCCGGCCGGGACCTCGTCGCGGCGCGGGTCCCACTCTCCTTTCCGGAGCTTCTGGCCGAGGCCGAACCAGAGGACGTTCTCCCAGCCCCACGAGTCGGCGTTGTCCTCGAGCCGCGAGAGCTGGCTGTTCCCCGGCGTGTAGAGGAGATGGCGGACGCCGAGCTCGGCCGCCCGGTCCATGATGCGCTTGTATTCCTCGACGCCCTCGGGCGTCCCGACGTCGATCTGGTAGTCGTTCTCGCACCATGGGATGTGGACGCGGACGCTTTGGACCGGGTAATAAAGGAGGAAGGAGCGGACGCAGGCGGTCAGGGCCTCGACCTCCTCGGCGTCGATCGTGGGCGACTCCCGAAGGAGCAGCGCGTAATCCGCGATCAACCTCCATTCGGGGACGGCCTTGGCCGGGAAGCGGTTCCCGGAGAGCTCGACGAGGCCGAGGAAGAGGCGGTCGGAGGCGAAGGGGCCGAGGTCGCTGCTCCAATCCATGTCGGGCGCGTAGGAGGCGGAGACGGCCGAGCCGTCGCGCCCCCAGGCCATGAACGGGTTCTGGAGCATGACGAAGAGGCTCCACGCGGGCGGAGCCGAGGACAACGGCCTTCCGGCGAAACGGCAGAGGGCCCCGAAGGCGCCGTCCTTGAGCTTGAGCTCCTCGACGACCGGACGGTCGAGGACCGTGTCGAGCGGCCTGACCTCGTTGATCCGGAACGTCTGCCCCCGCACGGACGTGACGACGACCTGCTTGGTCAGGAAGTCCCAGGCCGGCTTGAGCTCGTAGACGACGTCGAAGGTGAAGGGGCCGCGCGCGTAGCGGTAGGCGACCTTGGCCGGAGTGAACTCGATCTCGGCGGGGCCAAGGCCGCCGATGAGGATGGGCCGGCCGTCGATCGTCACCGCGGTCGGGTCGGCGGAGACGGCCAGGGTCCGGCCGGACTTCGGCGCCCCGATCGAGAGGAGGCCGCGGTCGTCGAACACGGCCCGGACGCGGCCGTTGTCGAGGACCATCTCCTCGGCGGCGGGGAGCGGGGCCGCGAAGAGGGCCAGGGCCGCCAGGCCGAGGGCCAGGGGGATCGGCCGCGGACGGAGCGCGCGGGGGACGGTCATGGGGTCCTCCTTCCGGATCATGGCCTGATTATAAACGAATCCGTCCAGGAAGGAGAGGGGCCGGGGGACGGCTTGCGCCCATAGAAGAGGTCGTCCAGGCGGACGGCGGCCCGACGGAAGAGGGACGAGCGGCGGACGCCCCACCGGACAACGCTGTGGAAGGCGTTGTCCGCGTGCGAGTAGGGGCAGACGGCCAGGCAGCGGGCGCAATCGGTCCCGGTCACGTTCCAGTAACGGAAGCAGGCGTCCGCGTCGACGCGCCAGCGCAGGTCGCCGTCGATCTCCTTTCGGGGCCCGTCGGGGATGGCCCCGGCCGGGCAATTGCCGGCGCACTTCCGGCAGCGCTCGCAGAGATCGATGACCGTCGGGTCGCTCCCGGGCCGGTCGGGGACGAGCTCGAGAGACGTGGTGACGACGCCGAGCCTGACGCGGGGGCCCTGTCGCGGAGTCATCAGGAGCCCCATCCGCCCGATCTCGCCGAGCCCGGCGTCGCGGGCGACGAGCGGCGCGATGACCCGGTAACAGCCGTCGATGTGGGCCCGGGCCGGATGGCCCAGGGCCCGGATGGCCGCGGCCAGCTGGACGGCTATCCGCGCGGCCTCGACGTACTGGCGGCCGGACTCCGCGACCGTCGGCGCGCGGGGGGCGGCGCGGACCATGGCCAGGTCCATCTCGACGGTGAACGCGATGGCGAAGCCGGGCTCGAAGGGGATCGGTTCGCCGTAGCGCCGGAAGTCGCGGCCGACGTGCGAATAGACGTGATAGGGACGGAGCTCGGCGACGCCGGCCGCCCGGGCGCCGTAATAGAGGGCCAGCGACTTCAGGAACGCCGTCGCGCCGGCCGGATCGAAGGCCACGCGGTCCGCCGCGACGGGCCCGTCGACGGCGTCGCGCAGGGCTTCGGTCAGGAAGAAGCTCCCCTCCGCGGCGGCGAAGAGCCCCGGCTGGGCGAGCGACGCCTTGGGCGAAAGGAGCCCGGGCAGGGACCGGATGGCGCCGTCGGTCTCCCGGTTCCCGGGCCGCATCGCGTAATAAGCGGCGTACTCGGGACTGCCGGGCCTCAGGCGGATCCGCGAGAACGGGATGTCGCGCTCGTCGAACCGCTCCATCAATCGACCTTCATGTCGACCGGCCTGGGCGGCCGGACGGCGGACGGAGCGCGAGGCAGCCAGACGAGCATTGGCCCCGGGCCCCGGTTGGCCCAGGCGTAATAGGGGACGGCCAGGAACGGCCGCGGCGTCTCCACGGCCTTCCCGCCCGGCCCTTTGGAGACGGCCGCGGCTCGGCCCGAGATCGCGACGACGCCCCGGAGCAGGTCGGCCCGGAATTCGGCGGCGAGGACCGCCTCGTCGGAAAGCACCAGATCGAAGACGCGGTCGCCGTTGTCGATCCCCTCGGCGGCGTAGACGATGGGCCCGCGCTGGAGGGCGACGCGACCGCGGTCCTCGGCCAGGGCCTCGTTCGCGACGACGCGGCGTACTGGCATTGGCAAACTGAGCGTCACCGTGTCCCCGGCCTTCCATGTCCTGCGGACCCTGGCGTAGCCGTCGCGGATATCGAGGGCCGCGGGCTCCCCGTTGACCTCGAGGACAGGACCGACGGCTCCCCCGTCCAGGAACCGGTAAAGGTCCGTGGGCATGGCCTCGCCGCGCGCCCAGCCGGGGACGCGCAGGGCCAGCTCGAAGGGGCCGGGTCTCTCCGGGGAGACCGCCAGGGCGATCTTGCCTTCCCACGGGTAGCGGGTGGTCTGGGTGACGGCGACCCTGCGGCCCCCGGTCTCGAACGTCCCTTCCCCGGCGATATAAAGATTGACGAAGACGGTGTCGCCCTTGGTCGCGTAGACGTAGCCGGGGAGCGAGGGCAGGAAGCGGGTCATATTGGGCGGGCAGCAGGCGACCTCGAACCAGGGGCTGCGCTCGTAGCCGCCGGCCGACTCGAGGGGGTTCTGGTAGAAGAACCGGTCTCCCGTCAGCGAGACGCCGGAGAGGAGTCCGTTGTAGAGGACGCGTTCGAAGACATCCATGTATTTCGAGTCGCCGCTCAGGAGGAAGAGCCGATAGTTCCAGAGGGCGTTGCCGATGGCCGCGCACGTCTCCGTGTAGGCCTCGGCGTTGGGCAGCTCGTAGGCCTCGCCGAAGGCCTCGGAGCCGCTGCGGGCCCCGACGCCGCCGGTCAGGTACTGCTTCTTGCCGGCCACGTCGAGCCAGAGCCGGCCGATGGCCGCGACGTACGCCGGGTGGCCGCCGAGCGCGGCGACGTCGGCCAGGCCCGAGTACATGTACATGGCCCGGACGGCGTGGCCGACGGCCTCGTCCTGCTCGAGGACGGGCTTGTGGTTCTGCATGTACTCGTCTGAGTCGTAGACGGCGAAGGGATCGCCGGGGGCGTGCCTCTCGCCGCCGAAATAATGCCCGCGCTCGTCGAGGAAGAACTTGGCCAGGTCGAGGTAGGCGCGCCGGCCCGTGGCCCGATAGAGCTTGGCCAGCCCGATCTCGATCTCCTGGTGGCCGGGGAAGCCGCGCCGTTGCCCCGGCCCCTTCCCGAAGGTCCGGAGGAGCAGGGCGGCGTTCTTCTCGGCGATCGCGAGGAAGGTCCGCTTTCCGGTGGCCTGGAAATGGGCCACGGCCGCCTCGTACATGTGGCCGACGTTGTAGAGCTCGTGGCTGACCCGCAGGTTCGACCAGCGCTCGGGGCCCGAGCCGGGCGCGGGATGCGCGGGGTCGTTCGTCCTGGTCGTGAAGAGATAGCCGTCCGGCTCCTGGGCTTTGGCGATGAGGGCGATGAGATCGTCGATCGTCCTTTCGAGCCCGGCGTCGGGGTGGAGGCGAAGCGTGTAGGCGGCAGCCTCCATGGCCTTGTAGACGTCGGAATCGTTGAAGCGGCGGCCCCGGTGAGGACCCGTCATGAGCCGGGCGGCCTTGCGGAAGTTGTCGACCCGGCCGGTCTCCTCGTTCATGCGCAGGGCGTAGGGGACGGAGACCGCCCGGTTGGTCTCCAGGCGCGGCGCCCAGAACCCGTCCGTGAGCCGGACCTCGGTGAACGGGACCGGCCGGATGGGATAGTCGAGGAGCGCCGCCTCCGGCTTGTCGCGGCAGCCGGCCGCGGCCAGGAGGACGGCCAGGGCGATCGGCAGGACCGCGATGGTTCGGGCGGGCCGACCGGACGTCGTTCTCATGGGCGCCTCCGAAGGACAACTATATCACAGCGGGAATGAATCGATTATAATCGCGGGCATGAGCGGTCCGTGGCTCGTTGTCGTCGGCCTCGCGGCCGGGGTCTTCGCCGGGCTCTTCGGCATCGGCGGCGGCATCATCATCGTGCCGGCGCTCATCCTCCTGGCCGGCTTCCCGCTGGTCATGGCCACGGGGACCTCGCTCGCGGCCATCCTTCTCCCCGTCGGCATCCTGGGCGTCATCGCCTATCACAGGGCCAAGGTCATCGACCTCAGGGCCTCGGCCCTCATCGCCGCGGGACTGCTGACCTCGGTCGTCGCGGGCGCCTGGCTGGCCAACACGCTCCCGGTCGACCTCATGCGCCGGCTCTTCGCCGTCTTCTGCCTCTATGTCGGCTGGAGCTTCATCGACCCGGTCCGGAGGATCAGGAAGTGGCGGGGCCTCGAGCTCGCGCCGAAGTCGGAGCCCGAAGGAGCGCCTCATCCGCCGGCGGCCGCGCTACTCGGGGTCGGCCTTCTGGCCGGGGTCATGGCCGGGATGTTCGGGATCGGCGGCGGCAACATCATCGTGCCGGCACTGACCCTGGCCCTCCATTACCCGGCCAAAAGGGCCATCGCCACCTCGCTCGGGGCCATCCTCTTCCCCTTCGGCGTTCCCGGGGTGCTGTATTACTACCACGCGGGCAATCTCGATCTCACGGCCGCGGCCTGGATCGCCGCCGGCCTCTTCCTGGGCACCGTCTTCGGCGCCCTCATCACCATCCGCCTGCCGAACCGGACCGTCAAGCTCCTCTACGGCGTCTTCCTCGTCTTCGTCGCCGTCCGCTTCCTCTTCTTTTGAGATCAGCGCACTCTCAAATAGCTGATATTAATATTATTAGACATTGACAATCAGGCCCTCCGGTCCTATCTTATTAATGGAGAGGGGAAAGCTCGTTGTAGGAGGATGGGCATGCGACGAGATCTCCTTTGGGGCGCGTTCCTGGCCGTCTTGCTGACGGTTTCCGGCTGCGATACGGCGACCTCTCCTCTGTCAGACGGCCTTCGCTTGAGCGCGTCGACGGTCCGCTCGGGGCCGGACAGCCTGACTTTCCAGTACAGGCTCGAGAACAGGGGACCCGAGGACCGGACCCTGACGTTCGGTTCCTCCCAGAGCTTCGACATCGAGGTCCGGAGCCTGGGAGGAGAGCTTCTTTGGCGATGGTCTCAAGACAAATACTTCCTTGATTACCTATGGAGCATCCAACTGGCGGCCGGGGAATCCCACACCGGCGAGACGGAGTGGGACCTCAAGGGAAATGACGGCAGGGTTCTGTCTCCCGGCGTCTACAAGTGCAGGTTCTATCTCACCTGCTCTCCCAACGCCGGGCTCGTCAGCGAGTTCACCCTGACCCTCTGAACGGGATCAGGGCCGGGGCGATTCGCCGGGGATCTTGAAGAGCTTGCCCGAGGCCCGGGCCACCTGCTCTCCCCCGGCGTCCAGAAGCTCGCTCTCGGCGAGAACGATGCGCCCCTTGTCCTCGAGGAAGCGGCCCTTGAGGGTGTAGGGCACGCCCGGCGCGGCCGGCTTGACGTAGCGCACGGTCATCTCGCCCGTGACACAGGTGTGGCCCTTGGCCCCGGCCGCGTAGATCAGGGCCTCGTCGAGGACCGTGGCCAGGAAACCGCCGTGGACGACGTTCGTCCAGCCCTGGAGATCGTCCCGGAACGTCACTTCCGCGGTCGACTCCCCGCGCTCCGCGTCCGTCCGGATGCGGAGGTGGAGGCCGATCGGGTTCTTCTCGCCGCAGACGAAACAGACGCGGTCGTCCCGGAACAGCTTGTCCGTCATGTCGCGGCCCTCCCGGCCGGTCGATCTTCCTCCGTCCCGTTTAGCACAATCCCCGCCCGGCCGCAAGCGCGGGGCGGCCGCAGGGCTTGTCCCGGCCGCCCGATACCGCTATAATCGGCCTCCCCGATCCGGACGCCAGGAAGGAGAGCCGCCATGACCGAGCCCGCCGAGAACGCGATCGTCCTCGACCTCTTCAAGGAATGCGACGCCCTGCTCCAGGGCCATTTCAAGCTGACCTCGGGCAAGCACTCGGAGTGGTACTTCGAGAAGATCCGGCTCATCGAGAAGCCGGCGGCGCTCGACAGGATCGTCGAGCTCCTGGCGGACAGGATCCGCCGCGAGGTCCCCGACTTCGACTACGTCGTCTCCCCCGCCTACGGGGCCATCGCCATCGGCTTCCTGGCCGCCCTCAAGCTCGGCAAGAAGTTCGCCTTCAGCCAGCGGGCCGAGGAAAGGATGGCCATCCGTTCCGGGTTCTCGGGGCTCGACGGCTCGCGGGCCGTCGTCGTCGAGGACATCCTGACGACGGGAGGCTCCATCCAGGAGGTCCTGGCCTGCCTGCGGGAGCGCCAGGTCGCGGTCCAAGGGACCTACGTTCTCGTCGACAGGAGCGCCGGCTCGGTGCCGATCGAGGGGAAACCGGTCGGCAGCCTCCTGGCCCTCAAGGTCGAGGCCTTCGAGCCGGAGGCCTGCCCGTTCTGCGCCCGGGGCTTGCCCCTGACCAAGCCGGGAGCTTCCGACAAGAAGGCCTGAGCCTACTTGGCGGCTTCGGCCCCGGCCGGCGACGGCCCGCCCTCGGCCTCCCGGACCTTCCTCTTCTTCCCCGCCAGCTTGTCCGAGACGACGTAGAACGACGGGACGACGACCAGGCTCAGGATGGTCGAGAGGACCAGGCCGCCGATGACCGCGATGCCCATCGGCCGCCTGATCTCCGCTCCCGAGCCGAACCCGAGGGCGGGCGGCAGGGCCGCCATCATGGTGGCCGTGGCCGTCATCAGGATGGGCCTCAGCCGGATGGGCCCCGCCTTCTCCATGGCCTCCCTCGCCCCGAAGCCCTTGTCCTTGAACGCGTTGGCGTAGTCGACGAGGATGATGGAGTTCTTCTTGACGATGCCCATCAGGAGCAGCAGCCCGATCATGCTGAAGATGTTCAGGGACTGCCCGGCGAGCAGCAGGGCGAAGGCGGCCCCGGCGATCGACAGCGGCAGGATGGAAATGATCGTGATCGGGTCCTTGAACGAGTTGAACTGCGAGCCCAGGATCATGTAGGCGATGGCGATGCCCAGGAACATGGCGAAGAGCAGGCTGCTCATCGACTCGCGGAAGGCCATGCTCGACCCGCCCAGGACGACGCGGTAGCCGACCGGCAGGTCGCGCCCCAGGGCCTCGACGGCCCGCAGCGCTTCGCCCTGGGAACGGCCGGGGGCAGGGTTGGCGTAGAGCGAGATGGCCCGCTCGCGGTCGCGGCGGGTGATGGCCTGGAGGGCGGCCTGCTCCTCGAAGAGGACGAGCGAGGAGAGCGGCACGAGCTCGCCGTTGCGGGCCCGGACGCGGAGGCGCGAGATGTCCTCCGGCCGCGACCTCTGCCCGGCCATCAGCTTGACCCGGACGTCGAGGCGGCGGCCGCCCGTGCTGTACTTGCCGACGCGGATGCCGCCGACGAGGGCGTTGATGGTCGTGGCCACGTCGTCGACGGTGACGCCGACGTCGGCGCAAACCGCCCGGTCCGGGGTCACCCGCAGCTCGGGCATGCCGACCCGGTAGTCCGAGTCGAGGTCGGTGACGAGGCCGCTCTCGGTGAGCTCGGCCATCAGCCTCTGGCTGATCGGCACGAGCTCGTTCCAGTCGGCGCCCCGCACGGAGAACTCGATCGGGAAGCCGCGCTGGGCCGTGAAGCCCTGCTGGGAGGTGTCCTGGATGACGGCCCGGATGCCGGGGATGGCGTTGAGCTCCCGCCGCAGCACGGCCGAGAACTCGGCCTGGCTCATCTTCCTCTGCGACCGCGGCACGAGGGTCAGGAACATCATCCCGGAGTTGACCCCGCCGCCGCCCCCCATGCCCCCGACGAAGCTGAAGGTCTGCTGGACCTCGGGGTGCCTGTTGACCGTCTCCTCGGCCTTGATGAGGAGGGCGTCGGTCTCGGTGATGTCCGAGCCGACGGCGGTCTGGATGCGGATCGAGACGCGGCTCTGGTCCTGGGACGGGACGAACTCGCTCGGCAGGACATTGAAGACGAGGATGGCCGCGGCGAAGAGGGCCGCCCCGAAGGCCAGGATGAGCCCCGGTTTGCGGAGGCTCCGCTTGAGGACGCGGGCGTAGAGCTTCTCGAGGTCCCCGAAGGCCCGGTCGACGGCCAGGCCGACCTTGTTCCGTCCCTCGCGCGAGGTCCTGAGGAACTGGGAGCAGCGGGCCGGGGCCAGGGTGACCGCCTCGACGTACGACAGGAGGACGGCGAGACAGAGCGTGATGCCGAACTGGAGGAAGTACCGCCCGATGATGCCCTTCATGAAGATGACGGGCAGGAAGATGGCCACGACGGCCAGGGTCGCGGCCAGGGCGGCGAAGGCGATCTCCTTCGTCCCCTCGAGGGCCGCCGGCACGAGGGCCTTGCCGCCCTCGCGGTGGCGGAAGATGTTCTCCATGACCATGATGGCGTCGTCGACGACGATGCCGACGGCCAGGGCCAGGCCGAGCAGGGTGAAGGTGTTGAAGGTGAAGCCGAGGAAGTAGATGATGGCCACCGTCCCCAGCAGCGACATGGGGATGGCCAGGACGACGTTGAGCGTGCTCGACAGCGACCCCAGGAAGAGCCAGCAGACGAAGGCCGTCAGGACGACCGAGATCAGGATCTCGAACTGGATCTCGTTGACGGAGTGGCGGATGAACTCGGTGCTGTCGTTGGTGATGCCGACGGTCATGTCGGCCGGCAGGGTCTTGCCGTACTCGTCGATGGCCGCCCGGACGCGCTTGGCCAGGGCGACGGCGTTGGCGCCGCGCTGCTTCCTGATGCCGATGCCCTGGGCCGGGCCGCCGTCCATGCGGGCCAGCCGCCGGACGTCCTCGAAACCGTCCTCGACGAGGGAGACGTCGCTGAGGTAGATGGGGCTCCCCCCGACCTCGCGGACGACGATCTTGCGCAGCGTCTCGAGATCGACGGCCTCGCCGAGGACGCGGACGTTGACCTCGCGGCCGGACGTCTCGAGCCGCCCGGCGGGCAGCTCGATGTGCTCGCGCTGGAGGGCGGAGACGACGTCGCGGATGGTCAGGCCCTTCTCGTCGAGCCGGGCCGCGTCGAGCCAGATGCGGATGCTCCGCTCGAGCGTGCCCATGAGCGAGATCTCGCCGATGCCGGGGATCGTCTGGAGCTTCTCCTTGAGGCCGTAGCGGACGTAGTCGCTGAGGACGCGCTGGGGGTAGGGGCCGCCGAGGCGGGCCATCATGATGGGCTGGTCCTCGGGGTTGGACTTGGAGATGATGGGCGGGTCCATGTCCCGGGGCAGGCGCCGCGCGGCCTGGGAGACCTTGGCCTGGACGTCCTGGAGGGCCAGGTCGACGTCGCGCGAGAGCTCGATCTCGACGGTGATGTTGCACGAGCCCTGGCGCGCGCTCGAGGTCAGGGTCCGGATGCCCTCGATCTGGATGAGGGCCTCCTCGAGCGTCTCGACGACCTCGTTCTCCATGACCTCCGGCGCCGCGCCTTCCCAGGAGGCGGAGACGTTGATCGTCGGGAAATCGACGTCGGGGAACTGGCTGATGCCGATACGCCCCCCGGCGACGAGGCCGAAGACGACGGTGGCGGCCATGAGCATCCAGGCGAAGACGGGCTTGCGGACGCAGGCGTCGGTGAGGTTCATGGGGCCGGTCCTTTATTTCTTGTCGGAAGGAGGGGTGGGGGAAGCCGGGGCCCCGACCCGGACGGAGACCCCGCTCGAGAGGGCCTCGGCGCCGCGGACGACGAGGGCCTCGCCGCCGCCGAGCCCGGACAGGACCTCGACGCGCCCGTCGGCCGAGCGCATGCCCAGGGTCAGGATGCGTTCGACGGCCTTGTCGTCCTCGACGACGTAGGCCAGGAAGCCGCGCTCGCTCGGGCGGACGGCCGAGACCGGGATGACCGGCGCCTCGCTGGCCGAGGCCACGGGGACGGAGATCTCGGCGAAGGAGCCGGGCCGGAGGGAGCGGTCGCTGGGGTCGTCGATGTTGGCGGTGACGTCGACGAGCCGCGACACGTCGTCGGCCGACTCGGCCACGTGGACGACCTTGGCCGTGAACTCGCGGCTGTCCTCGCGGACCCGGAAACGGGCCAGCTGGCCGGGCTTGATCCGGGCGGCGTCCCTCTCGGGGACGCGGAAACGGAGCAGGAGCGGGTCCCTCCGGACGAGCGTCGCCAGGACCGTCCCGGTCTGGACGTACTGGCCGGTCTGGACGGTCCTCGTCTGGATGACGCCGGAGATGGGCGCCTTGACGAAGGCGTCGCGGAGGTTGAGCTTGGCCTGGTTGAGGGCCGAGGCCGTCTGGGCCACCTCCGAGGCGGCCGTGAGGACCCTCGTCCTCCAGGTCTCGACCTCTTCGCCGGGGATGAGCCCGGGGTTCTGGGTGGTCACCGTCTCGCGCCGCTTGAGCCCGGCTTCCGCTTCGGCCTTGGAGGCCTGGGCCTTCTCGAAGGCCGCCTGGGCCGATTCGACGGCCAGCGTGTAGCGCTCGGTCTCGATCTCGACGAGGGTCTGGCCGGCCTTGGCGTATTCGCCTTCGGTGAAGAGGATCCGGTCGACGGCGCCCGAGACGCGGGCCGTCACTTGGACCTTCTCGAAGGCCTCGACCGAACCCACGGCCGTGACGCTGTAGACGAGCGACCGGACCGGGACCTTTTCGATGTCGACGGGGAACACGACGCGGGCCCGCCCGGCCCCGCCGGCGGCCGGTCCGGCGCCTTTCTTGCAGGCGCCGGCGAAGACGACGAGCGCGGAGGCGGCGAGGACGAAGAGCTTCCGGGTCTTGAGATTCACCATGTGCGTGGTTCCTTTCCGAAGGGATCGAGCCCCAGGGCGGCCTCGAGGTTGAGGAAGGCGACGCCCGATCCGTAGCGTTCCCGGACCAGGGCCACTTCGGCCTCGAAGAGCCTGACGTTGGCGTCGGCGACCTCGAGGGCCGAGGCCAGGCCCTGCCGGTAGAGCTCGGCCGTTTCGGCCGCGTTCTTCTTGGCGACCTCGTGGGCCGCGGCGGCCTGCTTGAGCGAGGCCCGCTGGTTCTCGAGCGACACGAGCGTCTCCCGGACCTCGACGTCGACCCGGCGAACGGCGGCCTGGAGGTTGAGGTCGGCGATGCGGGCCAGGGCCTTCTGCTCCCGGTTCTGCCCCAGTCGGGCCCCGCCGTCGAAGATCGACCAGCTCAGGGTCGCGCCCACGTTCCAGTTCCAGTTCCGGTTGTTGAACCCGGCCTCGTTGGTGATCCGGTACTGGCCGCCCGCGCTCAGGGCCGGGACCCAGCCCAGCAGGGGCGCTTTGGCCGACTGGCGCCGGGCCGAAGCGATCCAGCGCAGCGATCCGATGTCGAGGCGCCGGGCCAGGGCCTCCTCGACGAGCGCCTCGGCGTCGGCGGCCTCGGCCGAGGCGGCCTCGATGAGGAACTCCGGGACGACGAGCGGCTTCCGGACGGCGTCGGGGGCGTCGAGGAGATAGCCGAGCTGGAGCGTGGCCGACTCGACCTGGCCCTTGTTCTGGGTGACGCCGACCTCGGCCGTCGCGTACTCGAGCTCGGCCCGGGTGACGTCGTTGACGGAGGCCAATCCGGCGGCGAAACGGGCCTTGGCCGCCTCGAGGTTCTGTCCGGCGAAGGCGAACCGGCGGGCCGAGGCCTCGCGGACCTGGGAGGTGCCCAACGTGGCGAGGAAGGCTTGACTGACCTCGAAGGCCAGCTGCCTCTGGCTCTCGGCGGCGGCCGCGACGTCGGCGTTCCTCTGCGCCTTGACGGCCGAGAGGCCGCTGAGGCTTCGGGCGTCGAACAGGGTGAGGTTGAGCGACACCGCCTCCGACAGGGCGTTGAACCGCGAGATGACGACTTCCGAGTCTCCGACCACCCGGCGGACCTCGTAGGGCCGGCGGGTGTAGGAGCTCGTCGACGTGAGGGAGGGGAAGAAGAACGACTTGGCCGTGGCGACCCGGGCGTTGGCGGCGTTGACGCTTTCCCGGTTGGCCATCGACAGCTCGTTCCTCTCGAGGGCCAGCCTGACGGCTTCGTCGAGGGTCAGGGGCCTCTCCTGGGCGGCGAGCCGGGGGACCGCGATCAGGACCAGACCCAGGAATCCCGCTCCGAGCCGCAGGGCTCGGCCGGACCGTGCGTTCTCTGCCATCGTCGCCTCTCCTCAAGCGCGGGGCCTTCCGGACCGGCCCCGGAGCCGGTTTTAAATACAGGAATATACCACAATATCTTGAGACGCCCCAAACGCCCTTTTCTTCCCCGAAGGAACGGAACGCCGGCCGCGGGGACGAAGATACCCCAAGCGCCGGCCGGCGGCGGCCCGTCCGGGCGGGAAGAGGGCGAGGGTCCCGCCGTCTAAAGGACCGGGTGGGGATCGGCTGGGGACATGGACCGCCCCGGCACGTGTCCCCGGTCATGGTCCGAGGAGGCGAGCATGAGCGCGAAGAGCTTCTTGTCCGCGGGATTGGCCGCGCTCCTGACGGCGGCCGTTTTCGCCTTGGCCCCTCAGGGCCAGAAGGCCCCTTCCGGCGGCCCGGACCTCGACCGCCAAGTCCGGGCTTTCCTCGACAGCTCCGCCCGCCGGTGGCGGGACATGAACGTCCCCGAAGCCGACGGCCGGATCCTCCACGACCTCGTGCTGGAGAACGGGTACACCCGGGCCCTCGAGATAGGGACCTCGACCGGCCACTCGGGCATCTGGATCGCCTGGGCCCTGAGCAAGACCGGCGGCCGGCTCGTCACCGTCGAGATCGACGAGGGGCGCCACCGCGAGGCCGTGGCCAACTTCCGCGAGGCCGGGCTCGCCGCGCTCATCGACGCCCGCCTGGCCGACGCCCACGAGCTCGTCCCGGCGCTCCCCGGGCCGTTCGACTTCGTCTTCTGCGACGCCGACAAGGACTGGTACAAGAACTACTTCGTCGCCGTCCTGCCCAAGCTCACGGTCGGCGGCTCGTTCGTCGCCCACAACGTCTCGTCCCGCGGAAGGCGCGGCGGCTGGGGCAGCGCAAGCTTCGTGGAGCACGTCCTCTCGCTCCCTTTCATGGAGACGACCTTCCGCGAGGACAGCCGGTCGGGGATCTCGGTCAGCGTCAAGCGCGCCGAGAAGTGAGCCCGGCCCGCCGGCTCACCACTTCTTGAGCTTCCAGAAGACCAGGAAGCCGACCATGGAGACGCCGGCGATGCCCATGATCTTCCAGAAGGCCGGCAGGGCGTGCCAGCCGAAAGGCAGCACCACGTTCATGGAGAAGATGGAGACGACGAGCGTCGGCACCATGATCGAGATGGTGATGATGTTCAGCGTCTTCATCAGCACGTTGAGGTTGTTGCTGACGATGGAGGCCCGGGCGTCCATCAGGCTGGCCAGGATGTTCGAGTAGACCTCGGCCTGGCGGTAGCACTGGTTGTTCTCGACGGCCAGGTCGTCGAGCAGCTCCATCTCCTCCTGGGTGAAGCCGAACTTGGCCGCGTTGTGGCGGATCTTCTCGATCAGGGCGCCGTTGGAGTTGACGGCGTTCTGGTAGTAGACCAGGCTCTTCTGGAGGGCGAAGAGGTTGATGAGGAAGCGGTTCTCCATGGCCTTGTTGATCTTCTGCTCGACGTCGTCGGCGATCTGGTTGATGATCCGGAGGTGCTCCATGAAGTGGAAGATGGCCCGGTAAATGAGGCGGATGACGAGCTCGCGGACGCTGGCGACCTTGGCCAGCTGCTTGCCTTCGAACAGGCTCGTCTCGTCGGACAGGACGAGGATGATAAAGTCGCCGAAGTAGAAGACGCCCATCGTCGAGGCCTTGAACAGAAGCTGGTCATCGCCCGAATAGTTCTTCGGCCGCTTGTAGATGAAGGCGATGTGGCCCGGTGTGCTCTTCCGATCTCTGCTGCCGAATTCGCAATTCGTAGCCACGTCCAATGTTGCCGGCCGTCTGACGGAACTGTTAGTGAACGTGGGGGATCGGGTGACACGCGATCAGGTGATTGCTCGCGTGGATGCCGAATCGTATCAACAGCAGTAACGGCCCATCATCTTAGGCATCCCACAATTATCCCCATATCCTTCCTCATAAGAATTGAAGGGGCAAAAAATAATGAAAAAACGACTTTATCTTGTAGCCATGTTTGTATCCATCACACTTTTTGGACACTCGGGCACGAACGTCGATTTCAAACAACTTGATGATTATTATGCCAAAATGACAAAAGACTGGGATATTCCCGGCGTCTCCATAGGCATTGTTCATGATGGTAAAATGATATTTACCGGCAATTATGGAGTCTTGGAGGAAGGGAAGAACACGCAGCCAAACGAAAACACCTTATATGCTATCGCCTCTAACTCCAAAGCATTCACTTCCGCAATAATTGGAATGCTCGTCCAAGAAGGGAAGCTTGATTGGAATGACAAAGTCAGGAAATATCTGCCCTATTTTGAATTGTATGATCCTTGGCTCAGCAACGAGGTGACGGTCAGAGACATATTGAGCCACCGCGTGGGCTTGGCAGAATTTAGCGGAGATATGATTTGGTACAAGTCGGATCTCACTTCCGAAGAAATAGTCAAGCGAGCCAAATTTCTGCCCAAGGCCTTCAATTTTAGATCCGGCTATGCCTATACGAACTTGATGTATATCACCGCGGGTGAGTTAATTAAAAAGATTACCGGAAAAAGCTGGAGTGTCAATGTCAAGGAAAGGATCTTTATGCCTCTAGGTATGGACAGGACGATTACCAGTCCTAAAGACCTGGATCGCAAAGGAAACTATGCGACGCCTCATATGCGAAAGGATGATAAAAACATACCCATTGATTGGGAGGATTGGGAGGAGGTGGGTGCACTGGGCGGTGTGATATCAAGCGTCAATGATCTCTCAAAATGGATGATATTCAACTTAAAGCATGGGGTTTGGAACAATGTGGCCTTACTGACGAAAGAAACTCGCAATATGCTTTGGACGGCTCATACCAATCTCATTGTCGACCTCACCGTCCCGAATGATTCCGAAAGACATTTCGACGCCTATGGGTTGGGCTGGGTCTTGCGTGATTATCGTGGAAATTATTTTGTTGGACATGAAGGCGGGTACGATGGGATGATTACCGCTATCTCTCTGATCCCTGATAAGAAGCTCGGGATTGTCGTCCTGACAAACGGCATGAGAAACCTCAATATGGCGGCCACCAATTATGCCCTTGACCTATTTTTAGGCTTGCCCGCCAAGGATTGGTCGAAGGATCTTTTAGAAAAAGCGAATGAGAAACAAAAAGCCGACATCCGGATTTCCAGCAGAAAGAACAGGAGAGTGTTGGATACCAAACCGTCGCTTCCTCTAGAAAAATATGCCGGTACCTACAAATCCGAACTCTGTGGCGAAATCTACATCATTCGGGAAGGGGAACAGCTGAGATTGCGATTTGAACATTCGCCAAATCTGTCCGCCGCGTTAAGACACTGGCATTATGATGTCTGGGAAATTGTCTGGGATAGAAAACAGCCCTTATTCCGCTTTGGAACCGTCAAGTTCATCACGGATAATAACATGGAGGTAAAAGGGATAGATTTCGACGTGCCCGCCGATGATTGGAATGACACCGTCATCTTCGATGAGCTAAAACCCCATAAAATTAGATAGCCGACCTGACCAAAGATTAATCAGGAGGATTCTCGCGAGAAACGTTATCAGAACGGGTTGACCATCCCCCTGATAAGGCCGGCTTCCACTAGTGCCTTACAGGACGCCACTGGGAAGCCAGCTCTACCTTTGGCCTCTTCCGTCTTGGCTCTTCTAAATGTGTGCTTATAATTGTGCTCAACGGATGCTTAAAAACGGTATAAAAGTGTACAATAATGAGACAGCTTTGAGACCGCGAGATGATGCCCAAAATGGCAGTTCTCTCGGGAAAACAGAGAGCGCGCCTGGAGGGACTCGAACCCCCGACCCGCTGCTTAGAAGGCAGCTGCTCTATCCACCTGAGCTACAGGCGCGTCGAGGCCGCGGAGAGAGGATCGGGGAGAGCGGATTTGAACCGCCGACCTCCTGCTCCCAAGGCAGGCGCGCTAGCCGGGCTGCGCCACTCCCCGTTCCGTTCAGCCGTCAAATCTTAGCATAAGAAGGGTCCAAACCTAAGCTTATCTACTTTTCCTAAGAAGAGAGAGCCCTGGGTCGTCAGATAAAGACTCGAAATCATATGAGGGGGTCAAGCCTGCTTTTTTCACCCGTTCAGGCCCCGAAAGGTGGAAAAAGCAGGCCTGACCCCTAATGGTGGCGGCCGATGGTCTTGTCGATGAGGGCTTTATCGACCCGGACGACGATCGGCCGGCCGTGCGGGCAGAGCGCGGGCCGGGAGGTCTTGTAGAGCTCCTCGACGAGAAAGCCCATCTTCTCCCGGGTCAGCGGCTCGCCGGCCTTGACCGCGGACTTGCAGGCCATGGTGGCCAGCATGTGGTCGCGGCGCTCGTCGACCGGCGCCTTCCCGGACTCCTCGACCAGGCTCAGGAAGACGTCGCCGGCCTCGTCCGGCTTGAAGAGCTCCGGATACTCCTTGAGGGCGTAGGAGCGGCCGCCCATCGGCTCGACGCGGAAGCCCAGCTCCTCGAAGAGCGGGACGTTGGCCTCGTAGGCCGCGGTCGCCGCCGGCGAGAGCTCGAGGATGGGCGGTATGAGCAGCGCCTTCCTGGGCCAGACCTTCAGCCGGTCGATCTCGCGGTACTTGTCGAAGAGGACCCGCTCGTGGGCGTTGTGCTGGTCGATGACGACCAGGCCGTCCTCGGCGGCCGCGACGATGTAGGTGTTCGCGTACTGCCCGAGGACGGCGGGCGCCTTCGGCCCGGGCCCCGCCGTCCGGGCGGGCCCGTCGAACTTCTCGCCTCCAGGCGCAGAGAACGGGGACACGTACCTGCGGTACATGTCCCCCGCCGCATCCCCTGCCGCGCCCGCGTCCCCTGTGCCGCCTTTCTCCTCGTCCCCGCCAACGCCGCCGACCCTCTCCGCTCCCGGGGCCGCCGCGACCGCAGGGTCGAACTCGAGCCCCCGCGCCCGATAACCGGCCTCCCCTTCCGCGACCCGCGCCCCCGCGCTGCCGGCGCCGGCCGGGACGAGCTCCTTGATGACCTGACCGCGCGACGCCGCTTCGCCGACGGCCCTGAGGACCAGCCGGAAGACGAGCTGCGTGTCGCGGAAGCGGACCTCCGACTTGGCGGGATGGACGTTGACGTCGATGTCTCCGTACGGCAGTTGCAGGAACAGGAAGGCCTCCGCCGAGCGTCCCCGCTCGAGGACCCCCGTGTAAGCCTGGCTCAGGGCGGCCATGAGGACGCGGTCCTTGACCGGGCGGCCGTTGACGAAGAAGTGCTGGACGGTCTTGTCGGGGCGCCCGCCTAACGGCAGCGAGGCCAGCCCCTCGATCCGCCCCTCGCCTTCCTCAGCGGCGACCTCCATCAGGCCGTCGACCAGCTTCTTCCCGAAGAGCTGGAAGACGCGCTCGCGCAGGGTCGCGACCGGAGGGCAGGAGATCGTCTCCCGCCCCCCGTGGACGAGGGCGAAACGGACGTCCGGGCGGGCCAGCGCGGCTTGCGTCACGTACTTGGCGACCTGCCCGTGCTCGGACGAGGCCGGCCGCAGGAACTTGCGCCGCGCCGGCAGGTTGAAGAACAGGTCCCGGACCTCGACGCTCGTCCCCCGCGGGAAGGCGATGTCGGTGACGGCGACCAGGCGCTCGCCCTCGCGCTCGATCATCGTGCCTCGGTCGGCGGCCCCGTCGAACGTCCGCAGGACGAGGCGGGAGACGGCGGCGATCGAGGCCAGGGCCTCGCCGCGGAAGCCGAGCGTGGCGATGCGCTCGAGGTCCTCCTCGCGGGCGATCTTGCTCGTCGAGTGGCGGCGGAAGCACAGGGCGGCGTCCTCGCGGTCCATCCCGGAGCCGTCGTCGTGGACCTTGATGAGGGCCTTGCCGCCGTCGACGAGCTCGACGCGGACCTCGGCCGCCCCGGCGTCGAGCGCGTTCTCGACCAGCTCCTTGACGACCGAGACGGGCCGCTCGATGACCTCGCCGGCGGCGATCTTCTGGGCGACCTCGTCGGGAAGCAGCCGGATCTTTCTCATGGCACGACCTCGCCTTCCGTCCGGCGCGGCAGGGCCCGGACGACCCTCACCCGGACATTCTCGCCGCGCGGCGCGGTCGAGAAGGGGACCAGGACCTTGACGCCGTTCGCCGTCAGGACCTCGGTCTCCCCTTCCGAACGCCGGATGACCACGGCCTCGAGCGCGCGGCCCTGGAAGCGACGCCGGAAACGGAGGTCCTTGGCGGCCGAGGCCCGCCGCAGCTCCCGGGCCCGGGCCGTGACGACGCCTTCGGCGATCCGGGGCCGCGCGGCGGCCGGCGTCCCGGGCCGCGGCGAGAACGGGAAGATATGGGCGTAGGTCAGCGGCGAGGCGTCGATGAAGGCCCGCAGCTCCTCGAAATCGCCCTCCGTCTCGCCGGGGAAGCCGACGATGACGTCCGCCCCGAGGGCCGCTTCGGGCGCCCGGCCCGCCAGCGTCTCCAGCGCATGGGCGTAGGCGGCCGCGCGGCCGGACCGGCCCATCAGCCGCAGGACGCGCTCCGAAACGTGCTGGAGCGAGAGGTGGAAGTGAGGGCAGATCCTCCCGTCCCCGGCGAGGCGCCCGGCGAGGGCGCCGTCGACGAGGTCGGGGTCGAGCGAGCTCAGCCGGAAGCGGGCCTCGCCCGCCGCCGCCCCGATCCCGTCGAGGAGCTCGATGAGCGTGCGCCTCGGCTCGAGGTCCCGCCCGTAGGACGCCAGGTGGATGCCGGCCAGGACGATCTCCCTGAAGCGCCGCCCCGCGAGCGCCCGGACGGAGGCCGCGACCTCGTCCGGCGGGACGCTGACGCTCTTCCCCCGCAGGCCGGGGATGACGCAGAAGGCGCAGCGGTTGTCGCAGCCGTCCTGGACCTTGAGATAGGCCCGGGCCCGGAACGACGGCGCCGCGTCCCGCCCCGTCCCTTCGGCCGCCGGCCGGCCATCGAAGGCCGCCCGCCGCGCCGCGATCCCGGCCGCGGTCTCGACGGCCCTGCCCTTGTCGCTCATCGGCAGGACCGCGGCGACGTTGGGCAGCGCCGCGAGCTCGGCCGGGGCCCGCTCGGCGTAACAGCCGGCGACGACGACGCGCGTCGCCGGGCTCTCGCGTCCGACCGTCCGGATGAACTTGCGGACGTCGCGGTCGGCCCGGCCGGTCAGGGTGCAGGAATTGACGAGGACGACGTCGCTTCCGTTCCACCCCTCGTCGTGCCGCCAGCCCCTCTCACGAAGGGCGTCGGCCCAGGCGAAGGCCTCGGCCTGGTTGACGCGGCAGCCGAAGTTCCGGACGGAAACGGAGGGCATCGCCGCCGGCTAAATTTTTTCCTTGAGCTTGACGGAGGCGGCTTCGACCTTGTCGGCCATCAGGGCCCGGTGGGCGATGAGCTTCATCCGCAGGCCCTCGTCCTTGAGGGCCAGGATCTCGACGGCCAGCAGGGCCGCGTTGGTGCCGCCGTGCTTGCCCAGGGCCACGGTGGCCACGGGGACGCCCTTCGGCATCTGGACCGTCGAGAGCAGGGCGTCGAGCCCGGCCAGGGCCTCGCTCTCGACGGGGACCCCGATGACGGGCCGGACCGTGTGGGCCGCGACGACGCCGGCCAGGTGGGCGGCCTTGCCGGCCACGGCGACGAAGATCTCGACGCCGGCCGCCTCGGCCGATCTCACCAGCCGGAGCGTCCGCTCCGGCGAGCGGTGGGCCGAGCTGACCTCGATGCCGAACGGGACGCCGAAGTCCCTGAGGACGCCCAGGGCCTCCTCGACCGTCCCGAAGTCCGATTCGCTCCCGAGCAGGAACATGACCTTCATCCGCGCTCCTCCTTCACCGCCCCGATGTCCCGGCGGTAGTGCATGGCCTCGAAATAGATCCGCCCGCAGGCGTCGTAGATCTTGCCCATGGTCGCGGGGAGGTCGGGCTCCGAGGCGCAGACCCCGAGCACCCGGCCGCCCGTGGTCAGGTAGGCGTCGTTCTCGTACTTCGTCCCGGCGTGGAACACGGTCGCCCCGGGAACGGCCTGGGCCTCGGCCAGGCCGGAGATGACCTTGCCCTTCTCGTAGTGGACGGGGTAGCCGCCCGAGGCCACGACGACGCAGCCCGACGGACGGGACGACCAGCGGACCTCCTGCCGGAGGACGTCCTCCTCGACCGCGGCCATCAGCAGGTCGACGAGGTCGCTCTCGAGCCGGAGCATCTGGGGCTGGGTCTCCGGGTCGCCGAAGCGGCCGTTGAACTCGAGGACGCGGAGGCCGGCCTCGGTGATCATCAGCCCGGCGTAGAGGACGCCCTTGAACTTGCGGCCCTCCTCGAGAAGGCGGGTGACGGCCGGCGTGATGACGGTCGCCAGGACCTCGGCGAATAGCTTCTCGGTCATGAGCGGCGAGGGCGAGACGGCCCCCATGCCGCCGGTGTTCGGCCCCTTGTCGCCGTCGTAGGCGGCCTTGTGGTCCATGGCCGTGACCAGGGGCTGGACCCGCAGACCGTCCGAGATGACGATGAACGAGACCTCGCGGCCGCGGAGGAACTCCTCGATGACGACCCGCCGCCCGGCCGGGCCGAACTTCTTCTGGACGAGCATCTCGCCGGCCGTGTCCTCGGCCTTCTTGGGCGTCGGGCAGACGACGACGCCCTTGCCCGCGGCCAGGCCGTCGGCCTTGAGGACGACGGGATAGCCGAACTCGCCCGAGGCCAGGACCTTCTTGGCCAGGTCGAAGCTGTCGACGACCCTGAACCGCCCCGTGGGGATGCGGTGGCGCTCCATGAACTCCTTGGCGAAGACCTTGCTGGCCTCGATCTCGGCGGCCTTCTTCGACGGCCCGAAGACCGGGAGCCTGCGCTTCTCGAACTCGTCGGCGATGCCCATGGTCAGCGGGACCTCGGGCCCGACGACGGTCAGGCCGATCTTCTCCCGCTCGGCGAAATCGGCCAGCCCGGCGATGTCCGTCTCGGCGATGGGCACGTTCTCGGCGACCAGCCGCGTCCCGCCGTTGCCCGGGGCGCAGTAGACCTTCTCGGCCCGCGGGCTCTGGGCGATCTTCCAGCACAGGGCGTGCTCCCGGCCGCCGGAGCCGACGACGAGGACCTTCACGGCGCGACCCCGGCGGCCCGGCGGAGGTTGTCGGCGAAGAGGGCCGCGTAGGCGGGATCGGGCAGTGCGGCGGCCAGCACCCGGGCCGCGATCGGCAGGGCCTCGGCCGGCGGCAGCGTGTAGCCCATGGTCAGGAAATTCTTGCGGTAGCGGGCCACTTCGGGGCCGGCGGGCCTGTCGCGGACGATGATGTCGCTCATGAGCCCGGCCAGCTCGTCGAAGTCCTTCTCCCGCATGCCGAAGCGGGTCATCTCCTGGACGCCGAGGCGGACGCCGCTCGACTCGAGGAAGGTCGCGTCGTCGGGCAGGGCCTGGTAGTTGGTCAGGACGTTGTTCGTCTCCAGGCGCCGGGCGATCTCCATGCCCGGGCCGAAGGCCTTGACCCGGATGATGACCTGGTGGGTCTCCGTGAAGCCGTCGGCCGGATCGCCCTCGACCGGGATGCCGTGGGCGTGGAGGGCCTTGGCCAGCGCCCGGGCGTTGGCCCGGACCTGCTTCGGGAACTCGTCCCTGAACGCGTTCATCTCGTAGGCGGCCATGAGCAGCCCGAGGAGCGTCCCCAGGTGGTGGTTGCTGGTCGAGCCGGGGAAGGCCCGGCCCTTGATCTCCGTCCACAGGCCGCGCAGGGGCGAGCCCTTGGGGAAGTTGCCGGCGACGACGCCGCGCTGGGTGCCGAAGAAGGTCTTGTGGGTGCTGCCGGTGACCAGGTCCGCGCCCTCGGCGAAGGGGGCCTGGAAGGCCCCGTAGAGGCCGAGGACGTGGGCCATGTCGAACATCAGCACGGGCCGGTCCGGCCAGTCGCGCACGATGTCGGCGACGGCCTGGACGGGCTCGCGGTAGAGGAACATGCTCTTGCCGAAGACGACGAGCTCGGGCCGGTGCGACGCGAGCAGGTCGGCCAGCCGCCCCGGGTCAGGCTTGTAGGGATTGTCCTTGCGGACCGGGAGGTTGACCACGCGCTCCTTGCCGGTCGCCGGGTCCTCCTCGACGTAGTTGAACAGCGCGCCCATCGGCTGGGAGCTGAGGTGGCCGCCGTAGATGAGGTCGTTGTTGAAGACGAGGCGCAGGCGGCGGGAGAGCCGGCCTTCGGCCCGGCCGCGGTTGACGAACTTGACCAGCCCCTTGAACACGACCTCGTTGGCCATCTGGCCGCTGACCGGCCGGAGCTCGATGTCCGAGCAGCCGAAGAAGGCGGCCATCTCCCGCTGGCATTCGACCTCGACGTCGCGGATGAAATCGGTCCCCTGGTAGAAATAGACCTCCTCGCCCTTCATCGTGCGGTGCTCGGCGTAGCGGCCGGCCGGGTCGGCGATCTCGCACATCTTGACCAGGAGCGACGGCGTCGACTCCGAGGGGATGAGATTGAAGCAGTCCCTCTGGCGCCAGGCGCTGTTCCGCTCCGTCCGGTCGCCGAGGTCTCGGGCTTTTTCGGCCAAGGTGGGCATGGGACCCTTCCTCTACTTGAAGTTCTCGTCCTCGAGGTCGCGGATCATCTGGACCCGGCGGGCGTGGCGCCCCCCCTCGAAGTCCGTCTCGAGCCAGACGCGGACGATGGCCAGCGCCAGGTCGACGCTGTGCGTCCGGCCGCCCAGGGTCAGGCAGTTCGAGTCGTTGTGCCGGCGGCTCATGTCGGCCGCGTATTCGCTCGCGCAGGGCGTCGCCCGGATGCCCTTGAACTTGTTGGCCACGACGGCCATGCCGATCCCCGTGCCGCAGACGAGGATGGCCCGGTCGCACTCGCCCGAGAGGACGGCCCGGGCGCCCCGGGCCCCGTAGACGACGTAGTCGACCGACTCCCCCGGCCCGCAACCGTAGTCCACGAAGGGGAGGCCGCGGTCGCGGAGGCAGGCGGCGACCGCCGTCTTGAGCTCGAAGCCGGCGTGGTCGGAGGCCAGCGCGATCTTCATTTCTGGAGGAGCCTCGCCGCCTCGGGCATGACCTCGACGGCCTTCATGACCGCGGGGTCGTTCCGGCGCGACACCCGGACCCCGGCGTCGACCCCCCAGGCGGCCCCGGCGATCTCGCGCTCGAGCTCGCGGCGGATCTCCTGCTCGGCGTCAAGGAAGGCCTTCTCCTCGTACTCGAACATGCGCGCCGCCAGGTACTTGCGGAAATCGGCCACGACCTCGCCGTCGACGACGAACGTCGCGCCGGCCTGGACCTTCCCGGGCGCGGCGGCCCCGGGCTCCTGCGGGAAGACGAGCTTCCTGCCGAGGTCGGTCTGGTGCTGGACGAGCCGCCGGGCGTAGGTGAAGAACTCGCCCCGCAGGCGGAGGCGCCCGGTGAAGGGCTTGATGAGGCCGTTGACGGCGTAGTCGGGGGTGATGCCGCCCTGGCCGAGGACCTTGCGGCCGCCGGCCGTGTAGAAGACCTCGCGGTCCTTGTCGGCGGCCCGCTTGCTCAGCAGGTAATCGTCGAGGTGCGAGTAGTCGCGCTGGATGGACCGCCCGCTCGGCGTCAGATACTTGGCCACGGTCAGGGCCACGGCCATGTTCGGGGCCAGCGGGAAGACCGTCTGGACCAGGCCCTTGCCCCAGGAGTCCTCGCCGACGACGAGGCCGCGGTCGTGGTCCATGACCGCGCCGCTGACGATCTCGGAAGCGCTGGCCGTCCCCTGGTCGATGACGACGACGAGCGGCAGCTTCTCGTACTGGTCGTTCAGATAGGCCGGGAACTGGCGGTCGTAGACCCGGTTGCGCCCCTTCATGGAGACGATGAGCGCCCCTTTGGGCAGGAAGAAGTCGGAGATCTCGACGGACGCGGCCAGGGCCCCGCCCGTGTTCAGCCGGAGGTCGAGGACCAGGCTCTTCATGCCCTGCCCGGTCAGGCGGTCCAGCGCGTCCTCGAGCTCGCGGGGGGTCTCCTCGCCGAAGTTCCGGATGTAGATGTAGCCGATGCCTCCGTCGAGGAGAAAGGCGTAGGGGACGCTCAAGAGGGGGATCTCCTCGCGGACGATGGTCAGGTCGAAGGGCTTGTCGGCGCCGTCCCGGACGAAGGTGACGGTGACCTCGGTGTCCTTCTCGCCGCGGAGCTTCTGCATGGCGTCGTAGCTCGAGAGCGGGACCGCCGATTCGCCGTCGATGCGGGAGATGACGTCGCCGGGGAGGATGCCCAGGCGGTGGGCCGGGCCGCCCTCGATCGGCGAGATGACGACGATGTTCTCGCCCTGCTTCTGGATCTGCATGCCCACGCCGTAGTACTTGCCCTGGTAGTCCTCGCGCATGCGGGAGAAGCTCGAGGGATCGAGGAAATAGGAGTGGGGGTCGAGGGTGTCGAGAGTGCCCCGGATCGAGGCCACGGCCAGGGACTCCTCGTCGACGGGCTTGTAGTAGTTCTGCTCGAGAACGGTGGCGATGGCCCGGGCCTTGTTGAGGGAGACCGTCCAGAGGTCCTGGTCGTGGGACGGGACCTCGAGGAAGGCCAGGGCCGCCAATATGAAGGGAAAGAGCCGTTTTTTCATAGACTTCACTCGACCCGATTTTATCACCGCCCGCCCGCCAAGTAAAGCCGCCGCCGGGCGGGCGCCCGGGCGGGGACGCGCACCGGAGGTGCATGTCCCCTTTTCGGGGGTGAAGTGCTATAATACCGCCTCGAGACGGACATGCTCGGAAGCCTCGGACCGATGGAGATCCTCCTTATCTTCGTCATCGCTCTGCTCGTTTTCGGCCCCAAGAAGCTCCCCGAGATCGGCCGCTCGGTCGGCAAGGCCCTGCGGGAGCTCAAGCGGACCTCCGACGAGATCAAGGGCCGCATCGAGGAGGAGATCGAGTCCTCCGAGCTCAAGGACATCCGCAAGGACATCCAGTCCGGCGCCGAGGAGTTCCGCAAGACCGTCGATCAGGCCGCGTCCGAGGTCGCGAGCGTTCCCGAAGAGATCAGAAAGGACGGCGAGGCACATGAGACTGGGGAAGGGCCGAAAGTCACCTGACGAGATGACCTTCCTCGAGCATCTGGAGGATCTCCGGAAGCGGCTCTTCTATTCCTTCGCCGCCCTGTTCATCGGGGTCATCCCGGGCTGGATCTTCTCCAAGGACATCTACGAGATCCTGGCCCGCCCCGTCACGCAGTACCTCCCCGAGGGCACGAAGATGGCCTTCACGACGCTGACGGCGCCGTTCATGCTCTACATGAAGGTCGCCTTCCTGGCCTCCCTCTTCGTCATGTCGCCGTTCGTCTTCCTGCAGCTCTGGTATTTCATCGCCCCGGGCCTCTACCGGAAGGAGAAGAAATACGTCGTCCCGTTCGTGCTGATGACGACGTTCTTCTTCTCGCTCGGCGCCCTGTTCGCCTACTCCATCGTCTTCCCCTGGGCCTGCCGCTTCTTCCTGACGCTCGGGCAGGACTTCCAGGCCGTCATCACCGTCGACCAGTACTTCGGCTTCGCGCTCAAGGTCATCCTCGGCATCGCCGTCGTCTTCGAGCTGCCCACGCTCGTCTTCTTCCTGGCCAAGATGGGCCTGGTCACGGCCGGCTGGATGATCAAGAACTTCAAGTACGCCGTGCTCCTCGTCTTCGTCATCGCCGCCGTGATCACGCCGACGCCCGACGTCATCACCCAGAGCATCGTGGCCATCCCGATGCTGGCGCTCTACGGGCTCGGCATCCTCATCGCCCTTGTCGTCGGCCGGGGCCGGGAGAAGGCCGGGCGGGCGAAGAGGGAGCCCGCGGGCTGACGCGGAGGTAACGATCCATGGACGGACGCTTGATCATCAACGGCGAGCGCGTCGAGGCGGGCGCCAAGTCAGCCTCCGAGAACCCGGCGACCCTCGAGCCCGTCGGCGAATTCTCCGTCGCCTCGAAGGAGCACTGCGACCGGGCCATCCGCGCGGCCAAGGAGGCCTACCCGGCCTGGCGCTGGCTCGACCCCCGGGAGAAGCGGGCCATTTTCAAGCGGGCCGAGAACATCCTGGCCCGCCGGGCGGCCGAGGCCGGCCGTCTCATCGCCCTCGAGAAGGGCTCGCCCTACCCCGAATCGCTCTCGGTCGAGGTCTTCGGGGCCCTGCAGTCGCTCGACTACTACGGCCGCAACCAGGGCCGGCTCCTCCGGCCGCACCGGGCCGGGCACCACACGCCCCTGTTCTTCAACAAGTCGGGGACGTTCCACTTCCATCCCCTCGGGCCGACGCTCATCATCTCGCCCTGGAACTTCCCCTTCCTCATCCCCTTCTGCGACTCCCTCAGCGCCCTGACGGGCGGCAACACGGTCGTTCTCCGGCCCTCGACCTCGACGCCCCTGGCGGCCCTCCTCATCGGGGAGATCTTCCTGGAGGCGGGCTTGCCCCCCGGCGTCTTCAACGTCGTCGTCTGCCGGGTCCCCGAGGCCGAGGCCATGATCGTCGACCGGGACATCCAGACGGTCATGTTCACCGGCAGCGTCGGCATCGGCAAGCGGGTCGTCGAGCTCTGCGCCCGGAACCTGACCAACGTCACCCTCGAGCTGGGCGGCAAGGACCCGATGATCGTCTGCGAGGACGCCGACCTGGAGAAGGCGGCGCGCGGGGCCGTCTGGGCGGCCTTCATGAACTGCGGTCAGAGCTGCGGCTCGGTCGAGCGGGTCTACGTCGCCCGTCCCGTCGCCGGGGCGTTCACGGCCCGGGTCGTCGAGCTGGCCCGCCGGGTCCGCGTCGGCAACCCCCTCGAGGAGGGCGTCGACATGGGCCCGATGGCCACGGCCGGCCAGCTCAAGGCCGTCGAGGAGCACATCGCCGACGCCAAGGCCAAGGGCGCGGGCGTTCCGGTCGGCGGCGGCCGCGTCGCCGGCCTGGCCGGGCACTTCATCGAGCCGACCGTGCTCACCGGGGTCGACCATTCGATGCTGTGCATGACCGAGGAGACCTTCGGCCCGACCCTGCCGATCATGGCCTTCGACGGCGACGACCAGGCCGTCGCCCTGGCCAACGACAGCGTCTACGGGCTGACGGCTTCGGTCTGGACGCGCGACCGCCGGCGGGCCGCCTGGTTCGCCGACCGGCTCGAGGCCGGCTCGGTCACGGTCAACGACCACATGTACTCGTTCGTCGAGCCGCGGGCCATCTGGGGCGGCATCAAGCAGACCGGCATGGGGCGGTCGCACGGCCCCTTCGGCCTGCACGAGCTCGTCGACATCAAGTACGTCGGCATGGACTTTTTCAGGAAGAAGAGCCAGACCTGGTGGTTTCCCTACGACCTGGAGCTCGCCGGCCTGATGGAGAAGGCCATAGCGGTCTTCCACGGCGCGAAGGTCGGCGCGCGCTTCAAGGCCCTGTTCGGGCTCAGGAAGGAGTGGCGGCGGATCCTGGCCACGGCTCCCCTGCTGAACTACGTCCGGGCCCTGCCGAGGATCCTGAAGAAATGACGGCGAGGCCGCGGCTGATCGGACTGACCGGCACCAACGGGGCCGGCAAGGGCGAGGCCGCGGCCTATTTCCGGGCCAGGGGATTCGCCTATTTCTCCCTGTCGGACGTCATCCGGGAGGAGCTCGACGCCCGCGGCGAGGCCGAGAGCAGGGACAACCTGATCCGGACGGGCAACGAGCTCCGGGAGAGGTTCGGGCCGGACGTCCTGGCCCGCCGGACGATGGCCAAGGTCGGGCGAGGAGAGCGGGCCGTCATCGACAGCATCCGTAACCTGGCCGAGATCGCCTGGCTGCGACGGCAGGAGGGCTTCGTCCTCCTGGCCATCGACGCGCCGGTCGAGGTCCGCTTCGAGCGGGTGGCCCGGCGCGGGCGCGACGAGTCGGCGCCGGACCTCGAGGCCTTCCGGACGAAGGAGGAGGAGGAGCGCGCGGGCGGCCCCGGGCAGCAGCAGCTCGAGGCCTGCCTGGCGGCGGCCGACCGGACCGTCGTCAACGACGGCACCCTCCGGGAATTCCACCGCAAGCTCGAGGAGGTCGCATGAGCCCGACGCGAACGTCCAAGGACGATTACTACCTCGGCATCGCCAAGGAGGTCTCGAACCGGAGCACGTGTTTCCGGCGGTCGATCGGGGCCATCATCGTCCGGGACGACCAGATCATCTCGACGGGCTACGTCGGCGCGCCGCGGAAGACGCGGGACAGCCTGGAGCACGGCTTCTGCCTGAGGGACAAGCTGGGCATCCCGCACGGGCAGCGCTACGAGCTCTGCCGGAGCGTCCACGCCGAGCAGAACGCGATCATCAACGCCGCCCGGGCCGGGGTCAGCCTGCTCGGGGGCGACATGTACATCTACGGCAGCGCGCCGGGCGGCGGGACGCCGATCAGCGCCTTCCCCTGCTACATCTGCAAGAAGATGCTGATCAACTGCGGCCTCGGGCGGGTCGTATGCTCGACGGCCGGCGGGGGGGCCAAGGTCTTCCGGGTCGACGATTGGATCCGCGACTGGCAGGAGCGCGACATCCTCGACGACGAGCACCAGTACGGGAAGGAATGATGCGCTCGGCCAGAGATACGGAAAGTCTCCGGCGAGGCTTCGCTCAGGATATCTCCCCTGGCCCCCCGGCCCTCCCGGGAACCAGTCCCGGCGGTTCCCCCGCCTGCGGCGGGCCCCCCTCCGCTAAGGGGGTCGTCGGAGAGACATCCATCGCCGCCTCACGGAGACGCATTCCTTCCGCTCGGCGTCGCCGCATGGGGTCATTCCCGGCGGCGGTCGTCATCGTTTTCGCGCTCACCGCGCTGACGGCCGGAGGGGAGGCGGGGGGGCAGCAGCCGGTCGCGGGCGAGGCCGGGGCCGGGCTGCTCGATCTGCTCGGCATCGAGCCCTCGGCCGAATCGGTCGACTACGTCCGGACGAAGGCCCAGTTCCAGCTCCACACCCTGCTGACGGAACAGCGCCACCCGAAGACCTGGCCTCTCGGCGAGAGGGTCCGCGAGGACACGCTGGCCGGGCTGAAGATGCTGTCGTCGGTCGACGACGACATCCGGGCCAAGATGGCCGAGCTGGCCGCGGCGCCCGAGGCGCTCGAGCGGGCGGCCCGGGCGGTCGAGGAGGCCGTCCGGGCGGGGCGGAAGATATACGTCTACGGGTGCGGCGCGACCGGCCGGCTGGCCAAGCAGATGGAGAGCGCGTTCTGGCGGCCCTTCTGGCGCCGGATCAAGGCCGACCGGGCGATCTGGCGCAAGCTCAAGGGCCGCGTCCCCGAGCGGATCGAAGAGAGCCTCGTCGGCGAGATGACCGGGGGCGACCGGGCCCTGATCAGCTCCCTCGAGGGCTTCGAGGACCTCCAGCTCATCGGCCGGCTGCAGCTCCGCGACCGCGGCGTCGAGCGGGGCGACGTCGTCATCTGCGTCACCGAGGGCGGCGAGACGTCGTCGGTCATCGGGACGGCGCTCGCGGCGCTCGACCAGTGGAAGAGCGCTCCCGGATACGACCCGGCGGAGAGCCGCGAGAGCCTGTACTTCGTCTACAACAATCCCGACGACCGGCTGCTGCCCTTCGAGCGGAGCCGGAGCGTGCTCGCCGAGCCGGGCATCACCAAGATCAACCTGACGACGGGACCGCAGGCCGTCACCGGCTCGACGCGGATGCAGGCGACGACGATCGAGACGTACGTCGTGGCCGCGGTCGTCGAGACGGCCGTGCGGCGCGCGCTGGCGCCGGCGCTCGGCGGGCGGGACATGGCCCGCGATCGGAAGCGCACAAGGCTGAACTCCAGTAACGAAGAACCGACGAAAGCCCGGATCGCCTTGCAGAGGAGGATGGCCCAGGCCTCGATGGCCGGCGCGCTCCACGAGACCGTGACTTCCGTCGCCCGGCGGGACCGGGAGCCGCCCGATTGGGCCAAGGGCGGGCTGGGACGCTGGGGCGCCGAGGTCCACATCATGCTGAAAGCCCTGGGGGAGCCCTGGCCGGCGGGCGGGGAAGCGCACTCCGGAGACGCCGTGAGCGAGGAGGCGCTCGTCCGGATGGCCCGGGACGTCCTGGTCGCCGCCGAACGGAGCCCGACGGACGCCCGGGAGCTGGCCCTGCACGTCGGCGCGATCGTCCGCTCGGAATTCTGGAGGAGGGCGATGAGGGCCGGGAAGCGCCTGTTCGAAGTGCCGTTCACGGTCCGAGTGGACCCGGGAAGCCCCGGCTACGAGGAGCTCGTCCCGCGCCTGGGCTCCGTTCCCTCCGCGGGGGAAAAAGTCGTCGTGCCGGTCCCGGGCGCCCCCGTCTTTCTGTCGGGGGCGGTCGACCTGGCCTTCTTGGAAGAGGACGGGTGGGTGATCGCCGACTACAAGACCGACCGGTTTCCCGACGTCCTGGCCGGCGCCTCGGACGCCGACAGGGCCAAGGCGCTCGGCCGGCTCGTGGAGCTCTATGCCCCCCAGGTCCGTCTGTACACCCGTTATTGGGCGGGCCTCTCCGGGGAGAAGATCAAGGAATCGGGGCTCTACTTCACCGCGCTCGGAAAATGGGTCCGGGTCGACCCGGCCTGAGCCGGCGGCGGGGCCGCGGGCTCAGAAGGCCTGGGGCGGGGCCGGGGCCTCGAGGCTCGTCCAGCCGAAATAGGCCTTGAGCGCGTCGACCTTGTCCGTCCGCTCCCAGGTGAACTCGGGGAGCTCCCGGCCGAAGTGGCCGTAGGCCGCCGTGCTCTTGTAGATGGGCCGGCGCAGGTCGAGCATCTCGATCATGCCCGCCGGCGTCAGCCGGAAGATCTCGCGCACGGCCTTCTCGATGGCCTCTTCGCCGACCCTGCCGCCGCTGTGGACGTTGACCATGAGGGAGAACGGCTCGACGACGCCGATGACGTAGGCCAGCTGGACGGTGCAGTGCTCGGCCAGCCCGGCGGCGACGATGTTCTTGGCGATGTAGCGGGCGGCGTAGGCGGCCGAGCGGTCGACCTTGGTCGGGTCCTTGCCCGAGAAGGCGCCGCCGCCGTGGGGGCAGCTGCCGCCGTAGGTGTCGACGATGATCTTGCGGCCGGTCAGGCCGGTGTCGCCGACCGGGCCGCCGATGACGAACCGGCCGGTCGGGTTGACCAGGTACTGGATCCCGGGTGCGCGGAGCCCGGCCGGGACGACCTGTTCGATGATCTCGGCGACCACGGCGTCGCGGAGGGCCTTGTCGTCGATGTCGGCCGCGTGCTGGGTCGACAGGACGACCTTCTCGACGGCGACGGGCCTCTTGTTGACGTAGCGGACCGAGACCTGGGACTTGGCGTCGGGCCTGAGCCAGGGGAGGCGCCCGCTCTTGCGGACCTCGGATTGCCTCTGGACGAGCCGGTGGGCCAGGCGGATGGGCAGGGGCATCAGCTCGGGCGTCTCGGCCGTCGCGTATCCGAACATGAGGCCCTGGTCGCCGGCCCCGACCTCGCCGTTGGCCTGGCTGACGCCGAGGTCGATGTCGGCCGACTGCTGGCCGAGATAGGTGTGGACTTCGCACGTGTCGGCGTCGAAGCCTATGAGGGGATCGTCGTAGCCGATCTCGCGGGCGGTCTCGCGGACGATGGAGACCGGGTCGATCCTGGCGCTCGTCCGGAACTCCCCGGCGATCACGGCGACGTTCTTGGTGACGAGGGTCTCGCAGGCGACGCGTCCGGCCGGGTCCTTGGCGAGCACGGCGTCGAGGAACGCGTCGGAGATGAGGTCCGCCATCTTGTCGGGATGGCCCTCGGAAACGGATTCCGAGGTGAACACGAAGTCTTTGGCCATCGAAGTCTCCTTTCCGGACGCGCGCGGGCGCGCGCCTCGCTCAGGGGCTGGGATGGGCCGCTTCGGGCGTTCGGTCCGGCAAAAAAAACCCGCTCCCTGAGGATCAGGAGAACGGGTCCTTCGCCGTGGACACTTGGTTGCCGCTTTCGCTTTCGCGACCACATCCTCGCCGGCGGCGAGTGAGCACCTCGGGTGTCCGTCCCAGGTTGCCGGGCCCGTTCGCTTACGACCGGGCCTCTCCTGA
Organism: Candidatus Aminicenantota bacterium; assembly: GCA_041320535.1. Taxonomy (GTDB): domain Bacteria; phylum Acidobacteriota; class Aminicenantia; order Aminicenantales; family Saccharicenantaceae; genus RBG-16-66-30. The sequence goes on from JBGLNH010000001.1 coordinate 312,623, forward strand.
TGTACGGAGAAATGATACGCCCCTCTCCGGCGCATTTCAAGAGGGCGGGAAAAAAATCAGCGGATGACGGGATCGGGGCCCTGGGCCTGGATCAGGACGAGCTCGGCGAAGGCCGAGAAGCCGAAGGGGAACTCGGCCAGGCGGTCCGCCCCCTTCTTCATGACGAAGGCGGCGTCGGTCCTGAAGTCGATCCGGTACTCCGAGAACCAGCCCTTGTCGACCTCGATCCGGAGGGTGCCGGAGCCCTGGCCTTGGCCCTCGAAGACGCCCTGCGTGTCGCCGAGGTCCCTGGCGCCGGAGACCGTCACCCGGTAGACGGCCGAGACGTAAGCCGTCCGCCCGTCGGCGCCGGGGAGGATGTCGTCGAGGGTGTAGGTGATGTCCAGGTCGATGCGGAGGTCGAGCCCTTGGAAGGGGATGGACAGGCGCCGATTTTCTGTCCAGAACTCGCCGCGCCCGACCGGCTGGACTGGAAAGGCCGGGAAATAGTCGCGCAGGATCTGCGGAATGGAGACGTTGAAGGGGTTGCCCGAACCGACGGCCTCGGGATTGCGGATGGACTCCACCTTGCCGGTCCGGTTGAAGACCACCTCGAGGGCCTGGCCGTCGGCCGTGCCCAGCTTCTGGGAGATGACGCGCTCGGGCAGGCGGATGCTGACGTCGATGCCGGGAGTGGTCAGGTCGGCCCGCACGGTGTCGCGGCTCGAGGGCCTGGCCAGGAGCCGGATCTCGCCCCGGGAATCGGCGTTGAGGGCCAGGTCCTTGCCGAGCAGGTTCTTGCCGTCGACGTTGACGACGCTCGAGAGGCTGTAGGTCAGCCGGCTCCCCTCGGCCGGACCGAAGCGCAGGGTGACCTTGTCCTGGCCGGGGAGAGAGAGGGCCAGGAGCGCCAGGGCCGGGAAAAGGGGCGGGATTCTGGGCCTCATGGCGTCACCTCCTCAGACAAAGATTATACCACGCGTCTTGACGGGAGAGGCCGAGTGGGATATAAAAAAACGGAATGTCCGAGACCGGCGCGCCTCCCAGGGAAGAGCGGTTCGACTACCGGAGATCGCTCAAGACCGTCAAGTCCTACCCCTTCATCCACAGGTTCCTGCCCGTCGACCGCCTCCTCGTCCGGCCCCTGGCCGGCCTGGTCGTCCGGGCCGTTTTCAGGACCGGCGTGACCCCCAACCAGATCACCGCGACGTCCTTCTTCATGGCCCTGGTCGCCGGCGTCGTCTACCTGGGCGGCACCTATCCCTATTTCGCCGTCGGGGGGTGCCTGGCCATGCTCTCGTGCGTCCTCGACAACGCCGACGGCATGTTGGCCCGGGCCAAGAACATGACCAGCCGCTACGGCGCCTTCCTCGACCTCTTCCTCGACCGGATCGCCGATTTCGCCGTGCTGGCGGGCATCGCCTTCGGCCTCTACCGGACCTCCGGCGACCCCCGCGTCCTCATGCTCGGCCTGTTGACCCTCGGCCTGTACTTCCTCCAGGTGGCCCTGTATTACCTCAGGAACATCTACACGGGCCTGGAGAAGAACGGGGAGGGCGCCGAGGCCAAGAACCTGGCCGTCTTCGTCATCCTGCTCTTCTCGCTGGCCGGCCGGCCGGTCGGGGTGCTCCTGGCGGTCGGACTGATGGGCGTCCTGGGGACGGTCATCAAGCTGGTCAGGTTCCTGAAGCTGGGCCGGGACCCGTCGGCCTATCCGGTCCGTTGACGGCCCGGGCCGGCTTCTTCCTCGTCAGGGGGATGAGCCCGATCCCCGCCCAGACCAGCCCTTGGACCCTGCGGACGAGGATGACGGCCATGCCGGAGGCCAGGCCGATCCCGAGCAGGGTGAAGAGGGACACGTAGGCCATCTCGTAGACGCCCATCGACCCGGGAACGGGCAGGAACGTGGCCACCGAGCCCAAAGTGACGACCAGATAGGACGTGAGGAAGCCCGGCGTGTCGCCGCCGATGAAGCGGAAGGTCACGTAGACCTCGAGGGACCAGATCAGGATCTGGCCCACGTAGGACGCGAACAGGGCCAGGAAGACGCCGCGGTTCCCGGCGTAGAAATCGGAGATGTGGGCGTCGGTCTCGCGGATCTTGTCCCGCCGGCGCTCCAGCGCGGGCACGCGGATCCCGAGCTTCCTCAAGGCGTCCAGCCCCCAGGTGAAGAGGCCCTTCTTCTGCTTGAGGAGAAGGAAGAGCAGGATGACGAGCAGCGCCGCGACGGCGGCGAAGAGCTCGATCTCCTGTTCCCGGGGCAGGGCGAATTCGGTGATGAGAAAAGCGACCGCCAGGCCGATCGTCGCCAGGCCGGCCAGGAACTCGACGGTCTTGTCGACGATGACCGTGGCCAGGGTCTTGTTGCGGCCGATCCGGTCGAGGAAGAAGACGCGGACGGTCTCGCCGCCGATGGCCCCGGCCGGGGTGAGGTAGCTCACGGTGTAGGCGGCGATCCGGGCCCCGAAAAGGGTCCAGAAGGGGACGCGCTCGCCGGACGCGACGAGGACCGCCCGCCAGTTGGCGGTCCGGAGGAGCCAATAGGCGAAGCGAAGCCCCATGAGCGCGGCGATCTCCCAGATGTTCAGCCGGGCCAGGGCCCGGAGGATCTGCCCGGGGCCGATCTTGACGATGAGGTAGACGAACAGGCCGACCCCGGCCAGCCCGAGCAGCCGGAAGGCGGCGGCCCGGAGCTTGGCCCCCCGCGTCGGGGGCCCGGCGACCTCGGCGCCCGGCGGCGACCAGCTCGTGCTCATCTTGACTCCTCGCGACGAATGGCCTATTTTAGTCCCTCTTCCAGGAAAAGCAAAGAGAGAGAACATGATCCGTCCCTCCCTGATGAAGGCCGCGGCGGCCGCCGTTCTGCTGGTTCTCTGCGGCGCGCCGCTGGCCGGCGCCGTCCGCGTGTCGTTCTCCCTGGCCCCGCCCGCGCCCCCCGCTCCGGGCTTCAGCCTGGCCGGCCCGGCCGCGCCCGGGGAGGCCGGGAAGCCCGACGCCGCCAAGGACGAGGTCATGCCCAAGAAGGTGCGCCGGGCCATCGTCCAGCTCGGCATCCTGGCGGCCTACTCCACCTACAGGTATTGGGCCGATTATCGCCGCTGGATCGAGGACTGGCAGTACGAGCTGACCTGCGCGGACCAGTTCCGCCGCTTCCTGACGACCGAGGCGATCCGGTTCGATTCGAACAACTACGTCACCAACTGGACCCACGTCCTCGGCGGCGCCGTCTATTACCAGTTCGCCCGCGCCAACTACCTGACCTGGACAGAATCCGTCCTGGCGGCGTTCGCGTCTTCGCTGCTCTACGAGTACGTCTCGGAATGGCGGGAGGTCATCTCCGTCAACGACATGTTCCTGACCACGTTCGGCGGCTACTCGTTCGGCGAGGCCTGGTTCCAGCTCGGCGACCACTTCCACCATCAGAAGTCGCCGGTCCTGCGGGCCCTCGCGTTCCTGAACCCGATCAACGAGCTCAACCAGTGGCTCGACCGCAAGAAGCCGGCCTCCAAGGTCTATCCCGCCCCGGGCTGGCGCGGCTTCGACCTCTCGGCGGGTTGGCGACAGGCTTCGGAGACCGGGCGGGCGAGCTTCGGCGCGGCCTACCTCGGCTTCGACAGCGGGATCGTCCGGACCAGGGAATACGGCCGGCCGGGCGAGGTCCGCAAGGTCCTCCGGGACACCTCGCTGAGCGAGCTCTCTCTCGACGTTGTCCTGCGCGGCCGCCCGGCGGGCTTCGAGTACCTGAGAAGAGGCCCGGTCGAGGAAGTGGACCTCTTCGCCCGGGTCGTCGGCCTGGCCTGGTACCGGCAAAGGCTCGACGAGCTCGGCCGCGGCCACGCCCTCTCGATCGGCCTCGGTTCGGCCCTGACCTACCTCCGCAAGAGGCCGGCCGTCTACGACGGGACGACCGTCCAGGTCCACATCGACCCCCTGCCGGAGACGCCGACGGACTTCCGGGACAAGTACACGATCACGCACCTGGCCGGCCCCGTCCTCGACTGGACGCTGTTCGGCCGCAGGACCAAGGTCCGGGTGGTCGCCGACGCCTATCTCGATTTCGCCCTGATGAACTCCATCGCCTTCAACGCCTACTCCGCCGGCCATACCATCGAGGGCCTGAAGACGACCATGAGCTATTTCGGCTACCACTACGCGATGGGCGGCAGCGCCTCCGCCCGGGTCGACCTCGACTGGGGCAACCTGTGGCTGCGCGGTCTGGCGAGCGCCGGCGCCTGGGATTCATGGGAAGGGCTGGACCGCTTCGAGGACGAGCTCACGAACGACGTCAGATCCGCGGACACCCGGACCCGCTTCCTGGTCAAGGCCGGATGGAGGCTTCCGTCGCTTCCGGTGCGGGCTTTCGTGGCTTGGGAAGGCATCCGCCGCGGGGGGAGGATCGGGGATTTCCGGGCCTCGAGCCGGGAGACGCGGACCTTCGCCGGCCTGAGCTATCTTTTCTGATCCCCGGCCCGGGCGGGCCGGCTCAGCCGATGATCTCCCAGCCCCTTTGCCGGGCCAGCTTGCGGAGCTTCCGGTCGGGGTGGACGGCGACGGGGTGCCCGACGAGCTCGAGGACAGGCAGGTCCGACTTCCGGTCGGCCAAGGCCCACGATCCGGCCCAGTCGACACCTTCGGGATCGATGCGCTCGAAAAGGGCGTCGACCTTCTGGCTGCCGTAGGGGAAGATCCCGGCCTTGCGGCCCGTGAGCCGGCCCTCGACGACCTCGAGGTCGTTCCCGATGAGGATCTCCGCCCCGAGCCTCTCCTTGAGCTGGTCGACGAGGACCTGGAGGGAACCGGAGAGGAGGATGATGCGGCAGCCGCCGGCCTTGAGGCTCAGGATCTTCGTCCTGAGGGCTTCCGGGACGGCCTTCCGGAGGAAGAGGTGGCCGAAGGCCTTGGCCCATTGGGCGAGGTCCCGGGGGCTTTTCCCCTTGAGGAGCCGGGCGTTGGCGCCGATGGCCGGCCGGAACCCCAGGCGCGCGATGTCGCCGAGGAGCGAGAAGAGGAACCCGATCATGCGGAAGATCCCGACGTGGCCGGTGACGAGGAGGTGGAGGTAGAAGATCCTCTCGGCGTTCATCCCCTGGAGAAGCGTGCCGTCGAGGTCGATGACGGCCAATCGGGTGCCCGGGGGAAAGGCGATCCTGCTTCCTGGTGGGGTCGTCATGGCCTGAGTCCGCGGTCCCGAACGCCGCGACGCCAGATATAGCACACCCCCCGGGGGGAGTCAAAGAGGCCTAGCGCCTCCGGGCGGGGGCGTTCTTGGCGATGAGCAGGGTGGTCGGATCGAGCTTCAGGCCGATGTCCTTGGGGGCCAGCCGCCCGTGGTCCTGGACCAGGTTGAAGTGGACGTGGTCGCCGTGGTGCCGGAGCGAGATGAGGACGTCGATGACGCCCAGGCAGCACGCCAGCTCGTGCGGCATGCCCCGCTCGTCGAACTGCGGCTCCTCCGCCTTGAGGGAGGCGCTGAACCAGACCTCGAGCCCGAGCCTCACGGCGAACTCCTTGAACATGCGGAGCTCGCCCGGTCCCGCCTGGATGAGGTCGAGGCCGTCGACGATGACCGTCTCGGCCTTGAAGTTGGCGTGGACGATCATGGCCTCGAGGGAGCGGAGGACCTGCTCCGTCCTCGTCCCGTCCTGCTTGAAGTTCATGATGACCCGGTTGCGGATGAGCTCGTCGAACTCGTCCAGGGCCGAGCGCATCTTCGGGGCCTTGGCCAGCTCCTTGAAGATGTCCTCGTACCAGGTGATGATGTGGTCGACGCGGCTGGCGTACGAGACGTGGATGACCGGTTTCTCCTGGAGGAGCTTGTCGGCGGCGATGTGGACGAGACAGGCCGTCTTGCCGACGCCTTTGCGGCTGGCCAGGACGCCGAGGTTGCCCGCGCCGAGGCCCCCGGAGATCGACTTCTCGAGCACCCGCAGCGGGCTCCGCTTGATGAGCTCTTCCTTGACCGTGATCGTCATGGTCCTTCACTCCGTCATTTCTGGGATTCTTTCCTCGTCTTCTCGAGGTGCTGCTCCGTCAGGAGCGCGGCGACGTGGGCGGGCACGCGGCCGTACTTGAGGAACTCCATGGTGAACTCCGCCTTGCCCTGGGTCAGGGAGCGGAGGACGGTCGAGTAGCCGAACATCTCGGCCAGCGGGACCTCGGCGTCGACGCGGGAGAAGGTCCCGTCCTCGACCGAGCTGACGATGGTCCCTCGCCGCTGGCTGATCGTGGCGAAGACGTTGCCGGCGAACTCGCACGGCCCCTCGACGGAGACCTTCATGATCGGCTCGAGGATCTGGGGCTTGGCCTTGGCGTAGACCTGCCTGAAGGCCGCCTGGGCCGCCGTCTGGAAGGCGATGTCCGAGGAGTCGACCGGGTGGTATTGGCCGTCGAGGAGGACGACGCGGACGCCGGTCACGGGGAAGCCGATGAGCGAGCCCTTCTTCAGGGAGGCCCGGAAGCCCTTGTCGCAGGAGGGGATGAAGTCGCGGGGGATGCGGCCGCCTTTGACCTCGTTCGCGAACTCGTAGACGCCCCTGGGCAGGGGCTCGAGCCGGCCGATGACCCGGGCGTACTGGCCCGCGCCGCCCGTCTGCTTCTTGTGGGTGTAGTCGAAGTCGACCTTCTGGCCGATGGCCTCGCGGTAGGCGACCTGGGGCATGCCGGTCCGGACCTCGGCCCGGTACTCGCGCTTCATCCGCTCGACGTAGACGTCGAGGTGCAGCTCGCCCATGCCCTGGATGATGGTCTGGCTCGATTCGGCGTCGACGTGGGTCCGGAAGGTCGGGTCCTCCTTGGTGAACCGGTTGAGGGCCTTGGCCATCCGGTCGGCGGCGTTCTTGTCCACAGGCTCGATGGCCAGCGAGATGACGGGCTCCGGGACGTAGATGGCGGTCATGGCCAGGTTGAGGCCGGGGCCGCAGAACGTGTCGCCGGACGCGCATTCGACCCCGAACAGGGCGACGATGTCGCCGGCCGAGGCCTCGGCGATCTCGGCCATGTTGTCGGCGTGCATGCGGACGAGACGCCCGACCTTGATCTTGTGGCCGGAGCGGGAGTTGACGAGCTCGTCGCCCTTGCGCAGGCCGCCCTGGTAGATGCGGATGTAGGTCAGCTGGCCGTAGGGCCCGTCCTCGAGCTTGAAGGCCAGGGCGACGGTCCTGGCCCCCGGATCGGCGGTCAGGACGCGCTCGACGCCCCCGGCGTCGAGGTCGATGGCCCTGTTCTCGACCTCCCCGGGATGGGGGAGATAGTCGACGACGGCGTCGAGCAGGGGCTGGATGCCCTTGTTCCGGTAGGCCGAGCCGACGAAGACCGGCACGAGCTTGCGGGCGATGACGCCGCGGCGGACGGCGGCCCGGACGAGGGCCTCCGTGGCCCGGCCCTCGAGCACGGCCTCCGTGAGCTCGTCGGAGTGGAGGGACGCGGCGTCGAGCACCCGCTCGCGCATCCGGGCGGCCTCGGCGGCGAGCTCCGCGGGCACGTCCTCGACGCGGATGGATTCGCCGTCGGGCCCGTCGAAGTAGAGGGCCTTCATCCGGACCAGGTCGACGATCCCCTTGAAGGCGCCCTCGAGGCCGATCGGGAGCTGCATGAGGACGGCGTTGCGGCCGAGCTTCTCGACGACCTGGTCGCGGACCTTGAAGGGGTTGGCCCCGATGCGGTCGAGCTTGTTGACGAAGGCGATGAAGGGGACGTTGTAGCGCCGGAGCTGCCGGTCGACCGTGATCGTCTGCGACTGGACCCCGCCGACCGAGCAGAGGACGAGGACGGCGGAATCGAGGACGCGGAGCGAGCGCTCGACCTCGATGGTGAAATCGACGTGGCCGGGCGTGTCGATGATGTTGACCGAGTGGCCGGCCCAGGTGACGTTGGTCGTGGCCGAGGCGATGGTGATGCCGCGCTCGCGCTCGAGGTCCATGGAGTCCATGGTGGCCCCGACGCCGTCCCTGCCCTTGACCTCGTGGATCTTGTGGATCTTCTTGCAGTAGAAGAGGATGCGCTCCGTCAGGGTGGTCTTGCCGGAGTCGATGTGGGCGCTGATGCCGATGTTGCGCATTCTGGCGATGTCGCTGCTCATCAAACGGTGCCTTTCGAAGATTCACGCCTGCCGGGATGTTCGGGGTGTTCCTTGGAGGGGACCAACGGATGTGCCGAAATCGTACAGTCGAGGGTCCATTATAGCGAAAAGCGCGCGGCGACTCAAGCGCCGGGGCCCCGGATGGCGGAGGGCCGGCCCGGGGCGTCCGAGGCCCCGGGCCGGAGGGCCGCTACTTCTGCTGCCCGGCGAGGCCCTTGAAGTCGATGACCGGGATGACCTTGTCGGACATGATGCCCCACTGGATGTTGGGGGCCAGCTTCTGGACGAACTCCCATTGGATGATGGTCGGGTTCTTGGTCAGGGCGGCCTGGCGGATCTCGATGCTCTTGGCGTCGCCCTCGGCGGCGACGATCTTCTGTTCCTTGCGGATCTTCTCCTGCTCGAGCTTGTTCTTCTCCGTGGTGATGTTCTCCAGGGCGATCTGCTTCTCCTCGAGGGTCCTCGCGTACTCGGCGGTGAAGGTGATGTTGCGGATGACGATCTCGTCGAGGATGAGGCCGTTGGCCTCGAACCTGGGCGCGATCTCGTCGAAGAGCGTTTGCTGGGCCTCGTAGCTCTTCTTCGTGTAGAGGTCGTAAGCGGCGAACTTGGTCGGGACGCGCCGGCCGGAGCCCCGGATCTCGGTCTTGACGACCTTCTCGACGTACTCCCGCTCGGAACCGAGGTTCTGGAGGATCCAGGCGGCCTTGCCGGGCGCGATCATGAACCGCGCCGTGATGCCCACGCGGATCTGCTGGCCGTCGGAGGTCAGCGCGGAGACGATGATGTCGGGATAATCGGCCTCGCTCGACTGGGGCGTCTCGGAGGCCTCGTAGTTCTTCTTGAGGGTGGGAAAGATGACGACCTTGTCGATGAGCGGGACGATGACGTGGAGGCCCGGCTTGAGCTCCTGCCGGACGGCCCCCAGCCGCTTGACGACGCCGACCGTTCCGGCCTGGACGGTGACCAGGGACTGGACGAGGAGGGCGACGACGATGACGCCCACGAGGGCCCACGCGGCCAGGCCCTTCTTCCCCCTGAGCCAGGTGTTGAAGCCGCCGCTGCCCATCTTTTCCCGCTGGGCGATCAGGGCGCCCATGATGAGGATGCCGAAGATGAAGGCGATGAAATAACCGGTCATGGAAGTTCCTCCTTCGTTGCGACCGCCCTTGGGGAACGGTCGCGGGGGGATTATATCCCGTATCCGGGGACGGGGGAAGGGATGTGTCAGGCCGCGGATTCGATGACGCCGCCCCCGACGACCGTGTCGCCGTCGTAGAAAACGGCGGATTGGCCGGGCGCGACGGAGGAGACGGGTTCGGCGAAGTCGATCCTGACCGCGCCATCCTCGAGCGGCGAGACCGTCGCCCGGACCGGACGGCCGGCCGAGCGGACCTTGGCCCTTACCCCGGCGGGAGAGGCGAGCGTATCGAACGGGCCCCAGACCGCGTCGCGGACGGTCGCCGAGCGGCGGAAGGTCTCGCTCTCCGGGCCGACGACGAGGCGGTTGGCCGCGGCGTCGATGGCGACGACGTAGAGCGGGACGGGGGAGGAGAGGCCCAGGCCCTTGCGCTGGCCGACCGTGTGGCGCCAGACGCCGCGGTGGCGGCCGAGGAGGCGACCGTCGCGGTCGACGATGTCCCCCGCGAGGTCGGCCCGGCCGAGGATGTCGGCCAGGTCGCCGGCGTAGAAGTCCTGGCTCTCCCTGCGGTCGTGGACCGGCAGGCGCTCCTCGCGGGCGATCTCGCGGACCCGGCTCTTGAGGAGGTCCCCCAGAGGGAAAAGGGCCGTCGCGAGCTGGGGCTGGCCGAGGCGGTAGAGGAAATAGGACTGGTCCTTGCGCCCGTCGGCGGCCCGTTTGAGCAGGAAACGGATGAGGGAGCGCGCGTATTCGATCCGGGCGTAGTGGCCGGTGGCGAAGCGCTCGAAGGCCAGGCCGGCCCGCCGCGCGGCCTCGGGCAGAAGGCCGAACTTGACCAGCTGGTTGCAGCGGACGCAGGGATTGGGGGTCGTGCCGGCTAGGTAGCCGGCCCTGAGGTCGCGAAGGACCGTCTCCTCGAAGCCGCGGGCGCAGTCGATGACGCGGAGAGGGATCCCGAGCTTGGCGCAGACGGCCTCGGCCGCCCGGATGTCCTCGCCCTCGTCGCGGCCGTAGCAGGCGCTCCGGGTTCCCGCCGGTCCGGCCGGGCCGGACCAGGTCTTCATGAAGACGCCGGTCGTGTCGTGGCCGGCCTTGAGCAGGAGCAGGGCGGCGACGGAGGAATCGACCCCGCCGCTCATGCCGACGGCGATCTTCATGGCTGGCGCTTCTTGGCGGATTCGGCCGCGACGGCGCGGTTGAGGCTGCCCATGCTGTAGCCCTCGATGTCGACGGCCGTCCAGAGGTAGCCGAGGGACATCAGCTTGGCGGCGACCTTTCGGGCCGTGGCGGGCTTCAGGAGACGGGCCAGGTCGGCGGCCGGGACCTCGACGCGGGCCAGCTCGCCGTGGTGGCGGAGCCGGACGACGGGGAATCCCAGCTTCCGGAGGAAAACCTCGCCCTCCCGGACCCGGTCCAGGATGTCCTGGGTGATGGGCGTCCCGTAGGGGACGCGGCTGGCCAGGCAGGGATTGGCCGGCTTGTCCCAGGTCGCCAGGCCGAGCTTGCGGGAGAGGCGGCGGACGTCGCTCTTCGTGAAACCGGCCTCGACGAGCGGGCTGAGGACGCCCGATTCGACCAGGGCCCGGCGTCCGGGCCGGTAGTCGGCGAGGTCGTCCACGTTGGAGGCGTCGTAGACGGCGTCGACGCCGCGGGCCAGGGCCAGGGCCAGGATCTTCCCCAAAAGCTCCCGCTTGCAGTGATAGCAGCGGTCGGCCGGGTTCGCGGCGAAGGCCTCCGACGCCAGCTCGGCTGTCTCGACGAGGACGTGCTCGACGCCGAGCCGGCGGGCGAAGCGCTCCGCCGCCCGCTTCTCGTCGTCCGTATAGGTCTCCGAGACGCCCGTCACCGCGACGACGTTCTTCGGGCCGAGGACGTCCCGGCAGACCCGCAGGAGCAGGGTGGAGTCGACCCCGCCGGAGAAGGCGACCAGCGCCTTCGGGCGGGCCCGGACGACGGCCTCGAGTTTGGCGGCCTTCGAAACGGCTTTCCTCAAAAGATCCCTCCCATGCCGTCCGGTCCGTACCGGGCGACGATCGTGCTCATCCGCCTTGAAGCGGCAGGCTGTCCGGAGCCTCCAGGAAGCGGACGAGGTCCTTGACGAACCTGGCCGCCTCGGCCCCGTCGACGACCCTATGATCGAAGGCCAGGCACAGGGGCAGGACCTTCTTGACGACGACGGCCCCGTCGCGGACGCGGGCCCGGTCGGCGATCCTCATGGTGGCCAGGATGGCCGCTTCGGGGAAGTTGATGATCGGCGTCGCGAAGTCGCCGCCGATGACGCCGACGTTGGTGATGGAGAACGTGCCCCCCTTGAGGTCGGCCAGGTCGAGCGTCCGCTCCCGGGCGGCCTTGGCCAGGGCCTGGATCTCGGCCGCCAGGCCGGTCACGGATTTCTGGTCGGCCATCTTGACGACGGGGACGATCAGGCCGTCGGGAACGTCGACGGCGATCCCGATATTGTAATATTTCCTGACGACGATCTCGTCCTCCTCCTCGTCGAGCGTGGCGTTGAACAGGGGATGGAGCTTGAGGGCTTCGATGAGGGCCTTGACGATGAACGGCAGGTAGGTCAGCTTGATCCCCCGGGCCTCGGCCTCGGGTTTCATCTTGCCGAGCAGAGCCTCGAGGGCCCCGGCGTCGGCCTCGTCGCAATGGGTGACGTGGGCGGCGTGATCGAGGGATTCCCGCATCTTCCTGGCCGTGGCCCTGCGGACGCCGCGCAGGGGGATCCGGTCCAGATTCCCGTAGAGGTCGTATTTCGCCTTGATCTTGGGAGCCGTCGACTTCGCGGCGGGGGCCGGCCGGCCGGCGCGGAGGTCGTCTTCGGTGACGCGGCCGCCGGGGCCCGTGCCGCGAACGTCCCCGAGGGCGATCCCGAGCTCTTTGGCCAAAGCCCGGACTTTGGGCGTCGCCTGGACCTCTCCGGAGGGTCCCGGGCCGGCCGGGGCCGAAGGCCCGGCGGCCGGAACGGCTTCGCCCTTTTCGCCGATCGTCACCAGGGCCTGGCCGACCTTGACCAGCTCCTTCTCCTTGAAATGGAGCTTGAGGACCGTTCCGGCGTAGGGGGAGGGCATCTCCACGACCGCCTTGTCGGTCTCGATCTCGCCAAGGACGTCGTCGATCTTGACCTCGTCGCCCTCCTTGACCAGCCAGCGGACGACCTCGCCCTCGGCGATCCCCTCGCCGACGTCGGGAAACCGGAATTCCTTGGCCATCTGTCAGTACTCCATGACTTGGTGAATGGCCCGCCGGACGCGCTCCGGGCCGGGATAGTAGAGGTCCTCGCGCTTCGGCAGCGGCACGGTGATGTCCGGACCGGTGACGCGCAGGACCGGGGCGTTCAAGCTGAGCAGGGCCGTTTCGCCGATGGTGGCCGCGATCTCGGCGCCCAGCCCGCAGGTCTTCGGCGCCTCGTGGACGACGATGGCCCGTCCGGTCTTCTTGACCGAGTCCACGACGGTCTCCCTGTCCATGGGCGAGAGCGTGCGCAGATCGACGATCTCCACGCCGACGCCCTCGGCTGCGGCCGCCTCGGCGGCCTGGCGGACGACGGGGACCATCGCGCCCCAGGCCACGATGGTCAGGTCCCGGCCCTCCCGGACGATCGCGGCCTGCCGGAGCGGGAGCTCGAAAGGCTCCTCGGGGACCTCCTGCTTCTCCGCCCGGTAGAGCTTGGTCGGCTCGAGGAACAGGACGGGGTCCTCGCTGCGGATCGAGGCGGCCAGGAGGCCTTTGGCGTCGTAAGGGCTCGAGGGGACGACGACCGTCAGTCCCGGGATCTGGCAGAACAGCGCTTCCGTGCTTTCGGAGTGATGCTCGAGGGCCTTGATGCCGGCGCCGTAGGGCGTGCGGATGGTCAGCGGCGCGGTGAACCGGCCCCTCGTCCGGTTCCTCAGCCGGGCGGCGTGGGAGACGATCTGGTTGAAGGCCGGATAGATGAAGCCCATGAACTGGATCTCGGGAACGGGCCGCAGGCCGAAGGCGGCCAGGCCGATCGAGGCGCCGACGATGCCCGATTCGGCCAAGGGCGTGTCCAGGACCCGTTCGGGTCCGAACCTCTCGAAGAGCCCTTCGGTCGCCCGGAAGACGCCGCCGACGCGTCCGACGTCCTCGCCGAGGACGACGACCCGCGCGTCCCTCTCCATTTCCCCGGCCAGGGCCCGGTTGATGGCCTGGACCATGGTCATGATCATCGCCCTTCCTCCCCGGTCCGGGCCTTGAGATCGGCGAGCTGGGCGGCGAGGTCGGGAGGGATCGCCGCGTAGGTGTAGGCGGTCCCCTTTCTTTTTCCTAAGGAGGCGCCCATGAACGAAACCCTCGTCGCCCGCCCTCCCTTCCGCGAAAGGCTCCGCAGGGGCGACCGGCTCGTCGGCACCCTGCTCGGGCTGCCTTCGCCCGACCTCGCCGAGATCGCGTCGGACGCCGGCTTCGACTGGCTCTTCATCGACATGGAGCACGGCGCCCTGGAGATCCGGGACGTGCTGAGGATGGTCCAGGCCGTCCGCGGGCCCTGCGCCCCGGTCGTCCGCGTCCCCGAACAGAGCGAGATGTGGGTCAAGAAGGTCCTCGACACCGGGGCCGCCGGCCTCATCGTGCCCCACGTCAACTCCGCCGGGGAGGCCGCCCGCGCCGTCCATTGGGCCAAGTACCCTCCCGAGGGCGGCCGGAGCGTCGGCTTCAGCCGCGCCAACGGCCACGGCGCCCGGTTCCAGGAGAATGTCGAGACGGCCAACGCGGAGACGGTCGTCGTCGCGCAGGTCGAGCACGTCGACGGCGTCCGGGCCATCGAGGGCATCCTGGCCGTCGCCGGGATCGACGCCGTCTTCATCGGCCCGTACGACCTCTCGGCCAGCCTGGGCAAGCCCGGACGGATCCAGGACCCCGACGTCCGGGAGGCCATCCGGGCCGTGGCCGCGGCCTGCGTTCGGGCCAAAGTGCCCGTGGGCGTCTTTTCCGTCGGCGTCGCCGGCGCTCTCAAGGCCCTCGAAGAGGGATACACGCTCGTCTGCGCCGGGATCGACTCCGGCCTCTACGCCGAGGCGGCGGCCGGCATCGTCAGGGGTCTGAAGCCAAGAAACCCTTGACACTCTTAGGTTTATATACTAGATTTTGTGTGGACGATCATGCGGTCCCACAAAATTTGGTATTGCCCCGGGGCCTGTGAGGCGACCGCTCACCGGGCTTCCCGCCTCTCCGCCGGCCCTTCCGGCGCAGCCGTCAGTCGCCTGGAGGCCGGACCTTAGATGGCGAGACCGCAGGTGGAGAAAGCGACGCCGTCCGCGCAGCCCGTCGTCCTCGTCGTCGACGACGACCTCGCCTACCTCGAGAAGCTCCAGCGGGCGCTGAGGGACATCTACGCCGTCTACACGACGACGAGCGGCGTCGAGGCCATCCACCTCCTCAAGGCCCTGCCGGAGGTCAACGTCCTCGTCGTCAACGAGGACCTGCCCCGGATGAAGGGCACCGAGCTGCTGCGGTTCCTCAACGAGATCGTCCGGGGCTCGGACGCCATCATCAAGATCCTCCTGACCGCGAGCGCCTCGAACGGCACGGTCATCGACCTCGCCAGCTACGGCCGCATCGACTGCTGCCTGGCCAAGCCGTCCGACCCGGCGGCCATCCGCCGCAAGATCGGCTTCCTCATCGCCCAGCGCTCCCGGGAGAAGCGCTCGTCCATGCGCGTCGCCATCGACGGGACGAAGGACATCCGCATCGAGACCGGCCCCCTCGGCGAGGTCAAGCTGGTCAACCTCAGCGAGAACGGCATGTTCCTCAAGACGCTGTCCGGGTTCCCCGAGGGCTCGTCCGTCCCGCTGAGCGTCTCCCTCCCCGACGGCCGGCAGTACGTCCTGACGGGACGGATCGTCCGCCGCGACAGCGACCAGGGGGGCGTGGGCGTCGAGTTCGAGGCCCTCGACGACGAGAGCCGGCTGTCCCTGCTCCAGTTCATGTCGGATTACGTCGCCATCCGCGATCTCGATGAGCTCAAGCTCCGCTACCCCTTCCTCCGGACCGACGAGATGGTCCTGTTCACCGACTCGGTCAAGATCGAGTCCCTCATGCGCGAGGGCCTGGCCCGCAAGGCCGAGGTCGCGGCCGTCCCGGCCCGGTCGGGCAATCCCGAGATCCTCTCGTTCGCCGAGATCCGGCCGCCGTCGCTCTGTCTCCTGCGCGGCGAGAAGCTCGACGTCAAGTTCAAGACCTCCGACCTGCTCTTCGTGTCCTTCCAGATCGGCTACGCGACCTACAACTTCGAGACCATGATCTCGCGCATCTCCACCGACGGGCGGACCCTCGTCTGCCTCTATCCGCGGGTCATGTTCTATTCGGAGAAGCGGGCCGAGCGCAGGATCAGCCCGGCCGGCGACCTCCGCGTCGAGATCCCGCTGCCGGCCCCGTTCGACCGCAGGCTCCGCGGCCGCATCACCGACATCAGCCCCAACGGGATGCGCTTCGTCGCCCCGGAGGACGCGCCGGTCCTGCTCAAGGGCACGCCGCTCGAGTCGCTGTCCATCCTCGACGGCGGGAAGCTCCTCTGGGAGGAGACGGGCGAGGTCCGCCACGTCACCCGGGCCGAGGGCGCCGAGGGCCCGGGCCTGAAGTACGGCGTCCAGTTCGGCATCAGCCGGATGAGCATCCAGTCCGTCCACGCCCCCGACCCGGATTTCGCCCGCCGCGGCGAGGACGCCGGCGAACGGCCCCACGGGCGGCCGGCCGCCGCGGTCCCTCCCGACTTCGTCCGGACGTCGCTCATGGCCCCCCAAGTCATCCGGCTCGAGAGCCGCCGCGGCGAGGAGATCGTCGGGCTCCTCAATACGGCCCTGCCCCTGGAAGACAAGCCCGTCCCCGTGGTCGTCGTCCCGCCCGCCTTCGGCAAGACCAAGGAGACGCTGTTCGGGCTGGCCCTGACCCTCTGCGAGAACTTCCGGCTCCTGGGCCAGCCCCTGGCCGTCATCCGGTACGACGGCATCCGCAAGAAAGGCGAGAGCCACAAAGACCCCGAGGCGGCCGAGCCGCCCTACGAGATGCTCAACACCAACTTCTCCCAGGGGGCCGAGGACATCGTCACCATCCTCGACTGGCTCGAGTCCAATCCCAAGCTCCGGGCCTCCTCGGTCATCCTCCTGACCTTCTCGTTCTCGGCCCTCGAGGCCAGGATCGTCCTCAGGGACGAGGTCCAGCGCCGGCGCGTCGACTACTGGATCGCCTGCATGGGCACGCCGGAGTTCCGCGACCTCATGGTCCGGGTCAACTGCGGCCTCGATTTCCTGGAACACTTCCAGCTGGGCATCAAGCTCGGCGTCATGCCCGTCCTCGGCAATCTCGTCAACGTCGACGCCTACGTCGCCGACGGGGTCGTCAACTCCGTGGCCACGCTGGAGCAGGCCCGCGAGGACATGCGCCACCACGACCTGCCCATCACCTGGATCTACGGGCAGTTCGACAGCTGGGTCAAGGCCGAGTTCATCCGCGACGTCATGAGCGTCCAGGTCGACGCGCCGCGCGAGGTCATCTCCGTGCCCATCGGCCACAACGCCCGGACCTCCAAGGAGGGCCTGCGGCTGTTCGGGACGACGACCTCCCTCATCTACCGCTTCCTCCACAGGCAGATCATCCAGCCGGTCATGCCCGGGCGCAAGGACCTGGAGGTCATGCGCCGGGCCGAGAAGGACCGCCTGCCGCCCCGCAACCTCAAGAACCGGACAAGCTACTGGCAGCGCTATCTCGTCGGGGACGACAAGCTCCTCGGCTTCGACGTCATGGCCATCTCGGACGACTACCAGCAGCTCATG
This sequence comes from Candidatus Aminicenantota bacterium, assembly GCA_041320535.1. Lineage (GTDB taxonomy): Bacteria > Acidobacteriota > Aminicenantia > Aminicenantales > Saccharicenantaceae > RBG-16-66-30. Next base: position 329,613 of record JBGLNH010000001.1, read on the forward strand.
CGGGACCAGCTGCGCGCCCTGGAGCTCCGCCCCGGCGACCGCCTCCTCGACCTGGGCGGCGGGACGGGCAACTTCCTGGAGCACCTTCTCGGGAGCGACGCCCCTCTGCCCTCCCAGATCACCGTGGCCGACCTCGTTCCCGAGGCCATGAAGCGGGCCGCGCGCAAGTTCCGGGACCGCTTCCCCGTCCTCCGCGAGCCCGGGCGCCTCGACTTCGTGGCCCTCGACCTCGAGATGAGCCGCTTCCTCGCCGTCCGCCGCTTCCTCGACGGCGAGATCGGGACGTTCGAGGAGATGGCCGAGAAGATCGAGAACCTGACCCTCGAGAGCGCCATCAAGATCCAGGAGGACTATTCGCCGCGCCTGCACCGGATCCTCCGCGGCGAGAGGATCACTCCGGCCCACGACGATTGGCTGAAGACGCGCTTCGACCTCCACGAGTACCGCATCATCGTCGACTTCAACAGCGCCGCCCGCTACGTCCGCGGGCTGCGGGACGCCAGGCCGGACTTCCGCCGTCTCATCCTGCCCGGCGCCCTCGAGGGGACGGTCCATCTCCCCGTCAAGGCGGGCTGGTATAACAAGATCCTGATGAGCCTGGTCCTCTCCTACATCTTCAATCCGGCGGAGACCCTCCGGGAGGCCCGCCGGGTCATCATGCCCGGGGGCCTGCTCGTGCTCTCGAGCATGCGCCCGGACACGGACGCGTCGGGCCCCTTCACCCGGCTCCTCGAGAAGATCGAGGCCCTGCCCGAAGAGGCGCTGCCCCCCGAGCGCCCGAAGACCCTGCTCATCGAGTCCCTGCGCGCCATCCTCAACGACGCGCAGGAGCTCGTCGACCTCGAAGAGGCCGGGACGTTCGACTTCTTCGACCCGGAGAAGCTCGAGGCCCTGCTCGAGGAGACCGGCTGGGAGATCCTCCGGCTCGTGCCCTCGTACGGCGCGCCGCCCCAGGGCTACGTCTACGTCACCAGAGCGAGAGACGCCAATGGCAAGTTATGACCCGCTGTTCGAAGACCGCCTGAACACCGAATACAACCTCCGGGGCCGGACCCGGCTGGCCGCCATCCTGAGCATCGTGCTCTACCCGATGTTCCTGGCGCTCGACTTCATCTACTCGCCCCATTTGTTCGTGACCTTCCTCTTCATCCGCCTCGGCGTCGTGGCCACGGTCGGCGTGATCATGGTCTTCCTGGCCCGGGCCAAGACCAGCCGGGCCGTCATGAACCTGGCCCTGGCCCTGGCCCTGGTCGACGCCGCCGGGATCGCCGTCATGATCTACATCCTGGGGGGCTTCCTGACCGGCTACTACCAGGGCCTGAACATCATCGTCATGGGCATGATCGTCCTCATCCCCCTGGCCTTCCGTTACACGATCTACCTCTACGCTTCCATCTGGTTCATGTACGCGGCGCCGAGCATCCTCCGCTTCATCCTCGGCCAGGCGCCCTACGTCGTCAACGGCGTCGAGGTCCAGGTCTGGCGCTTCATCGTCAACAACCTCCTTTTCCTGACCGCCATCCTCATCGTCGGCGCCTTCGGGTCCTCGATCTGGGAGGCGACCCGCCGCCGCGAGCTCCTCAGCCGCATCCAGCTCGAGCAGACGTCGGCCCAGCTCAAGGAGTCCAACGAGAAGCTCAAGAGCCTCGACGAGCTCAAGACCCAGTTCTTCGCCAACGTCAACCACGAGCTGCGGACGCCGCTGACGCTCATGCTGGCCCCGCTCAAGTCCGTCCTCGAGGGCAGGATGGGCAAGCTGTCGCCCGCGCTCAAGGACACCATGGAGACGATGCAGCGCAACGGCTACAAGCTGCTCAAGCTCATCAACAACCTCCTCGACCTGAACAAGCTCGAGGAGGGCCGGATGCGGCTCAAGGTCAAGTCCGTCAACCTCGTCGAGTTCATCCCGCCCCTGCTGGCCTCGGTCAAGCCCCTGGCCGACCAGAAGCAGATCCGCCTCTACTACCAGCACCCCCCGCATCCTGTGGAGTTGACCATCGATCCGGACCATTTCGAGAAGGTCGTCTTCAACCTCCTCTCCAACGCCCTCAAGTTCACGAACAGGGGCGGGAAGATCACCATCTACGTCGAAGAGAAGGACCAGACGGTCGCCATGACGGTCGAGGACACGGGCATCGGCATCCCGTCCAACATGCTCGAGACCATCTTCAACCGCTTCTCCCAGGTCGACGGCTCCAAGTCCCGGGCCCAGGAGGGCACGGGCATCGGCCTGGCCCTGGCCCGCGAGATCGTCCTCGTCCACAAAGGCTCCATCCGGGCCGAGAGCGAGCTCGGCCGGGGCTCCCGGTTCGTCGTCGAGATCCAAAAGGGCGAGGACCATTTCGACGATGAGGTCCTCGACCGCCGGGCCGAGGACCTGCCCGTCGGCCTCCGTCGGCGCCTGACCGACACCGAGGAGCCGCGGGTCCAGGACATCGTCACCGATTTCCGCCGGCTCCAGCTCGTCGACCTCGAGAAGGTCGACATCGAGGGCGGGAGGGTCGACCAGGCCAAGGTCCACGACGCCCTGATCCTGTGCATCGACGACAATCCCGAGGTCCTCAAGCTGATGAGGCTGCTCCTCGCCGACGAGTTCGACCTCGAGCTCGTGACCTCGGCCGAGCAGGGCTTGCGGTTCATCCGGGAGAAGCAGCCCGACCTCGTCCTGTGCGACGTGATGATGCCGGGCATGGACGGGCACGCCTTCGCCCGGACCGTCAAGGCCGACGAGGCCGTCAAGCACATCCCCATCATCCTGGTGACCGCGCGGACCGGGGCCGAGATGCTGGAGGAGGGCATCAGGGCCGGGGCCGACGACTACATCTCGAAGCCCTTCGATTCGACCGAGCTCAAGGCCCGCATCCGCTCGCAGCTCCGCGTGCGCCAGATGGAGTCCGAGCTGGCCCTGGTCAACAAGAACCTCCGCATGAGGACCTCCGACCTCGTCGAGCAGCAGCGCTCCCTCTTCCTGTCCACGGTCAAGTCCCTGGCCTCGGCCATCGACGCCAAGGACGAGTACACCCGCCACCACTCGACCCGGGTCACGGAGTTCTCGCTGAAGATCGCGGCCAAGATGGGCTTCAGCGAAAAGGAGCTCGGCGACCTCGAATTGGCCGCGCTCCTCCACGACGTCGGCAAGATCGCCGTCCCCGAGAGCATCCTCAACAAGCCGGGCAAGCTGACCGACGAGGAATTCAAGTCGATCAAAGAGCACCCCGCCCGCGGCGAGGCCATCCTCAGCCCGGTCATCGAGCTCAAGGAGATCGCCCGGGTCGTCCGGGCCCACCACGAGCGCTACGACGGGACGGGCTACCCCGACCGGCTCAAGGGCCGGGAGATCCCCCTGGGCGCGCGGATCATGACCATCGCCGACACGTACGACTCGATCACCTCGGAGCGCCCTTACCGCAAGGCCGCCTCCCACCGCTACGCCGTCAAGGAGATCATCGCCTGTTCGGGGACGCAGTTCGACCCCGAGGTCGTCCAGCACTTCCTCGAGATCGCGGGCACGTTCGCCCAGGACCAGGAAAGGGAGGCATGAGCCTGCAAGTCGGCTATTACAGCCTGTGCCTGTTCGCCGGCGCGCTCGTCGCCGGCGTCGTCGCCGTCATCGCCTGGGAGCGGGCCGTCTCGTCCCTGGGCCGGTCCCTCGGCCTGCTCATGGCCTCGGTCTTCACCTGGTCGCTCGCCGCGGCCTTCGAGGCCGCCGTCCCGGACCCCGCGACCAAGGTCCTGCTGTCGAAGATCGAGTACGTCGGCATCTCCACGACCCCCGTCCTGATGTTCCTCTTCGCCCGGCGCTTCGCCCGCTCCGGCTGGCATCAGCCGTGGGCGCGCTCCGCGGTCCTGTGGATCGTCCCGCTCGCGACCCTGGCCCTGGCCGCGACGAACGGCTCGCACCGGCTCATCTGGAAAGGCTTTTCCCCCGGCGGGGCCGCGCGCGAGCAGCTGCTCGTCTACGAGCACGGGCCTTTCTTCTGGGTCCACGCCGGCTACTCCTACGTCCTGCTCGTCGCGACGACCATCCTCCTCCTCCTGGCCTTCTTCCGCTACAAGGGGATCCACCGCAAGCAGGCCCTGGTCCTCCTGCTGGCCTTCCCTCTGCCCTGGGCCGGCAACGCCCTCTACCTGGCCGGCCTGGCCGGCGGCGCCCGGGGCTACGATTTCACGCCGCTCGGCTTCGCCCTCTCCGGCTTCTTCCTGCTCTGGGCCATGTTCCGTCTGCAGCTCGTCGACATCGTCCCCGTGGCCCGCGAGAGGATCATCGAGAGCCTGGGCGAGTCTTTGCTCATCCTCGACGAGGCCGGGCGCCTGGCCGCGGCCAATCCCGCCGCCCGGGCCCTCATCGCCGAGGTCGGCGGGCCGGCGGCCGACGTTCCCGAGGCCAGGGTCCTGGGCCGGCCGGCGGCGGAGCTCTGCCCGGGCTGGCCGGAGCTCGCCGAAGGCTTGGGCGCCCCGACCGCGACCGCGCGCGAGATCGCCTTCGTCGGGGAAGGCGAGCCTCGCTGCTTCGACCTCCGCCTGACCCCCCTCGTCGGCCACGGCGCGTTCGTCGCGGGGTGGGTGGCCATCCTCTACGACATCAGCCGGATCAAGAAGGCCGAGACCTCCGCGGTCGCGGCCCGCAACGTCGCCGAGACGCTCCGCGAGGCCGGGCTGACCCTGAGCTCGAACCTCGACTTCAAGCAGATCTGCTCGCTCATCCTCGACCTCCTGAAGAGAGTCATCCCCTACGACATCGGGGCCTTCCTGACGGTCGAAGGCCCGGAGCTGAAGCTGGCCGCGATCAAGCGGCCCTCGGACGGCGTCAACCTGATCGGGGAGACCTTCGCCCTGGCCGGTTCGCAGCTCTGCCACATGGCCGTCCAGAAGAAGCGGCCGCTCATCAGCCCCATCTCGCGGCCGGACGAGATCCTCCTGCCGGTCCGGCCGGACCAGGAGGTCCGCTCCTTCCTCGGCGTCCCCGTCGTCTTCCGCGACCGCGTGACCGGGCTCATCGCCCTCTACAACTCCGCCTCGCGGGTCTTCGCGGACGAGGACGCCCAGGTGGGCGAGCTCTTCGCCAGCCAGGTCGCCATCGCCCTCGACAACTCCCGCCGGGTCGAACAGTACGAGAGGCTGGCCGTCACGGACGAGTTGACCGGGCTCGACAACCGCCGCGCCTTCGCCCAGGTGGGCGAACGGGAGGTCGGGCGCGCCCGGCGCTACCAGCGGCCGCTGTCCCTCATCCTCTTCGACATCGACCACTTCAAGGCCGTCAACGACTCCCACGGCCACCTCATCGGCGACTACGTCCTGAAGGTCCTGACCGGCCTCGTCAAGCGGACGACCCGGGCGACCGACGTCGTCTGCCGCTACGGCGGCGAGGAGTTCATCGTCCTGATGCCCGAGGCCGGACGCGAGGAAGGCCTGGCCATGGCCGAGCGGCTGAGGCAGGAGATCTCCCGCATGACGGTCGTCACGGCCGTCGGCACGCTGTCGCTGACGATCAGCCTGGGCGTCGCCAGCCTCGATCCGGCGGGCGAGGACGACCTCGAGGGCCTCATCGCCCGGGCCGACCGGGCCATGTATCAGGCCAAGGCCGCCGGCCGGAACACCGTCCGCGGCTGATCCGGCCCCCTCCCCGCCCTGTCTGTGCTATAATACCCCCTTTTTCGGAGGACACCATGGCCCACATCGAACCGTTCCGCGGCGTCCGCCCGCGCCGGGACCTCGCTTCCCTCGTCGCCGCCCCGCCCTACGACGTGCTGACCTCGGACGAGGCGCGGGAGATGGCCGCCGGGAACCCCTATTCCTTCCTCCACGTCGGCAAGCCCGAGATCGACCTGCCGCCGGGGACGGACCTGTACTCCGACGCCGTCTACGCCAAGGGCAAGGAGAACTTCGAGCGCTTCCTCCGCGAAGGGACCATCGCCCCCGACCCGGCCCGCGGCTTCTACGTCTACAAGCAGGTCTGGGGGAAGCACGTCCAGGTCGGCCTGGTCGCCGCCGCGTCCTGCCGCGACTACCTCGACGACGTCATCAAGAAGCACGAGCTGACCCGGGTCGACAAGGAGAACGACCGGATGCGGCACATCGAAACGCTGGGCGCCCAGACCGGTCCCGTCTTCCTGACCTACCGGCGGACGGACGCGATCGACGCCCTGATCGCCGAGGCCGTGGGCCGCGACCCGGAGTACGACCTATCGACCCCCGACGGCGTCCGCCACGTTCTCTACGTCGTCGACGACGCCGGCCTCGTCGCCCGCGTCCGGGACGCCTTCGCCGCCCTGCCGGCCCTCTACGTCGCCGACGGCCATCACCGCTCGGCCGCCGCGGCCCGGATCAAGGTCAAGCGCGACCGCGAGCGGCCGGGCCGGACCGGGCGCGAAGAGGACAACTTCTTCCTGGCCGTCATCTTCCCCCACAGCCAGATGAAGATCCTGCCCTACAACCGCGTCGTCCGCGACCTCAACGGCCTCGCGCCGGCGGCCTTCCTCGACAAGGTGGCCGCAAGCTTCGTCGTCCGCCCGGACGCCCCCGCCGTCCCCGCCCGCGGCCGGGAGTTCGCCATGTTCCTCGGGGAGCGCTGGTACGGCCTCGAGACGCGGCCCGGCGCGTGCGATCTCTCCGATCCCATCGGCTGCCTCGACGTCTCCGTCCTGCAGACGAGCCTCCTCTCCCCCGTCCTGGGCATCGCCGATCCCCGGACGGACAAGCGGATCGACTTCGTCGGCGGCATCCGCGGCACGGCCGAGCTCGAGAAGAAGGTCCTCTCGGGTCGGTTCGCCGTCGCCTTCTCGCTCTTCCCGACGACGATCGAGCAGCTCTTCTCCGTCGCCGACGCCGGCAGGATCATGCCGCCCAAGTCGACCTGGTTCGAGCCCAAGCTCAAGGACGGCCTGGTCGTCCACATGATCGACGAATGAGCCCCGCCGTCCCCCGGGCCCTCGTCTCCCGGATCCGGAAAGAGGCCGGCGCTTTCTTCAAGAGCGCCCGGGGCAGCCACGACTGGGACCACACCGGGCGCGTCCTCCGTCTCGCGCTCCGGATCGGCCGCAAGGAGGGGGCCGATCCCGGCGTCCTCGAGCTGGCCGTCCTCCTCCACGACATCGGCCGCGGGGAGGAGGACCGCTCGCGCGGCAAGATCTGCCACGGCCGGAGCGGCGCGGCGCTGGCCAAGACGATCCTCGAGCGCCACGGCTGCGACGCGGCCGTCGTCCGGGCCGTCGTCCACGCCATCCGCACCCACCGCTTCCGCAAGGGGGGGGCGCCCCGGACGCTCGAGGCCCGCGTCCTCTTCGACGCCGACAAGCTAGACTCGATCGGCGCCGTCGGCGTCGGCCGGGCCTTCCTCTTCGCCGGCGAGGTCGGGGCCCGCCTCCACGACCCGGCGGTCGACGTCGCCAGGACCAAGGCCTACACCCGGGAGGACACCGCCTACCGGGAATATCTGGTCAAGCTGCGCCGGGTCCGCGACCGCATGACGACCCGCGAAGGGAAGCGCGTCGCCGCGGAGCGTCACCGCTTCATGACCGCCTTCTTCGACCGTCTGAACAAGGAAACGGACGGCATCCTCTAGATCAGGGAGGGAGCCATGGCTTGGCATCAGGTCTACGACCCCGTCCACGCCGCCTGGCTGTCGACCCTGCTGGCCTCCCTGCCGATCGCCGTTCTCCTCGGCGGACTGGCGGTGTTCCGCCTCAGGGCCCACGTCGCGGCGCTTCTCGGGCTCGGCACGGCCCTGGCCGTCTCCGTCGCCGTCTTCACCATGCCCGCGGGCCTGGCCCTGCGGACGGCCGTCCTCGGCGCCGCCTACGGCCTCTTCCCCATCGGCTGGATCATCGTCAACGTCATCTTCCTCTATCAGCTGACGGTCGAGACGGGCGCCTTCGAGATCATGAAGGACAGCCTGACCGGGATCACCCGCGACCGCCGCCTCCAGCTCCTGCTCATCGCCTTCTCGTTCGGGGCCTTCTTCGAGGGCGCGGCCGGGTTCGGGACGCCGGTGGCCGTCACGGCGGCCATCCTCATCGGCCTGGGCTTCCCGCCCCTCCAGGCCTCGGGGCTGTCGCTCATCGCCAACACGGCGCCGGTGGCCTTCGGCGCGCTGGGGACGCCCATCATCGCCCTGGCCGGGGTCACCGGGCTCGACATCCGCGACCTCAGCGCCATGGTCGGGCGGCAGCTTCCGTTCTTTTCCGTCCTCATCCCTTTCTGGCTCGTCTGGGCCTTCTGCGGCCTCCGCAAGACGCGCGAGGTCTGGCCCGCCCTTCTCGTCGCCGGGTCCTTCTTCGCCGTGCCCCAATTCCTGGTCTCGAACTTCCACGGCCCTTGGCTCGTGGACATCCTCTCGTCGGTCCTGTCGATCGCCGCCCTGGTCGTGTTCCTCAGGTTCTGGAAGCCCAAGAGCGTCCACCTCCTTCCCGGCGAAAGGGAAATCGACGGGGGGACGAGCGCCGCGGACCCGCCCGCTCGCTCGCGGGCCGAGATCGCCCGGGCCTGGGCGCCCTGGCTCGTGCTCAGCCTGGTCGTGTTCCTGTGGGGGATCCCCCAGGTCAAGGCCCTCCTCGACGGCCTGTTCAGCCTCCGCTTCCCGGTCCCCGGCCTGGACCGGCTCGTCCATCGCGTGCCGCCCATCGTCGCGGAGGCGACGGCCGAGGCCGCCGTTTTCACGCTCAACGGGCTCTCGTTCACCGGCACGGGCATCCTCGTCGCCGCCCTCATCTCGGCGGCCCTGATGAGGATCCCGCCGCGGCGGCTCCTGCGGGCCTACGGCCGGACGCTCAAGAAGGTCCGCTACTCGCTGCTGACCGTGGCCGCCATGCTGTCGCTGGGGTACCTGACGCGCTACTCGGGCCTCGACGCGACGCTCGGCCTGGCCTTCGCCGGCACGGGCGTCCTCTACCCCTTCTTCGGAACCATGCTCGGCTGGCTGGGCGTGGCCCTGACGGGCTCGGACACCTCGTCCAACGTCCTGTTCGGGAGCCTCCAGAGGATCTCGGCCGAGCAGCTCGGCCTGAGCCCGACGCTCATGGCCGCGGCCAACAGCTCCGGCGGGGTCATGGGCAAGATGATCGACGCTCAGTCGATCGTCGTCGCCTCGACGGCCACCGGCTGGTACGGCCACGAGGGCGCCATCCTGCGCTATGTCTTCTTCCACAGCCTGGCCCTGGCCGCCCTGATGGGCCTCCTCGTCCTCCTCCAGGCCTACGTCGTCCCCTTCTCCCGCCTGGTCGTCCGCTGAAAGGGAGAGGCAAGTGAGGGGGACATGTACCGCTTCGGTACGTGTCCCCTTTCTTGGATCTTTACCCGACGATCTTCTTGGCGACCGCTGTTCTCATGTTGTCCCCCCCCGAGAAATCGTCGAGTCTATAAAAGAAGAGCACGGGACCGAGCGATGGCGAGGGGCGGTGACGCAACGGCGTGGGGGGCCCCCCACCGGCAGGGAGCGGACTCTTGGCAGCGACCATCAGAAGCGCAGCGGAGCGACCCAGAGCTGCGCTTCTGGAAAAACTCACGAGAAAGATCTCCCCGGATGTTTCGCAGAATCCCGGCCTCGAGTGCTCGGCCGTGATTCTGCAGGTCCGCTCCGAGGACTTCGCTCCCCGCCGGAGGAAGGATGGGGGGTGACGCCGAGGGAGGAACCGTCCCCGAGCCGGAGCGCCGTCCCCTGCGGCCTTCTTACCCGACGATCTTCTTGGCGCCCTTGTACTTGGCCTCGACCCGCTCGCAGGGCAGGTACTCGTTCTCCATGGCCCGGTACTCCTGGAGGCCGACGAAATCCGTGAACTCCTCGAACGAGGAGACCCACTGCGTCTGGCCCGGGAGCGTCCCGGTCGGCGAGGCCTTGAGGGCGGCGAAGAAGCTCGTCAGGGCCTTGTGGGCGGCCATGATCGAGGCCACGGGGATCGACACTCGTCCGACGCCCATCTTCTTCAGCTCGGGGACGGGGATGAGCTCGGTCTTCATGCCGGTGACGGCGTCCATGAGGTTGACCGAGAGAGGCCCCTTGATCGACTTGACGGCCTTGGCGATGTCGGCCTTGCTCCTGATGCCGTCGATGAAGGCCAGGTCGGCGCCGGCCTCGAGGTAGATGTTCGAGCGCCGGACGGCCTCGGCGAGACCCATCCCGGCGAAGACGTCGGTCCGGGCGTTGATGATGAAGTCCCTGTCGAGCCGGTCGCGCGCGGCGGCGCAGGCCCGGATCTTCCCGGCCATCTCCTCGGCCGAGATCGTCTCCTTGCCGGCCATGTGGCCGCAGCGCTTGGGGAAGACCTGGTCCTCGATGTTCATGCCGGCGACGCCCATGGCGATGAGCCGCTCGGTGATCCAGGCGGCGTTGACGGCGTTGCCGCCGCCGGTGTCGACGTCGGCCATGACCGGGATCGCGACGGCCTGGCTGATGTTCCAGGTCAGGTCGAGGACGTCCTTCATCCGGACGAGCCCGACGTCGGGCTTGCCGAGGTAGGACCCGGCCAGTCCGTAGCCTGAGACCTGGATGGCCTCGAACCCGGCTTTTTCGATGACCTTGGCCGACAGGGCGTCGTGGGCGCCCGGGACGACGACGGCCCGGCGCTCCATGATGGCTTTTCTCAGGACCTTGCTGCGTTTCATGATGGCTCCTTGGACCTAAAAATAACGAGGCTATTCTACATCATCCGGCCGCCCCGTTGAAGGGGCCCCCCCGTTCCTTGACAAACGGCCCCTGTTGGCCGAGACTGGACCCCGTTCCCCAAGGAGGCCACGATGCCGATTGCCCCCCGACGCTTCTCCCTCGTCCCTCTCGCGGTCCTGGCCCTGGCCGTCCTCGCCGCGGCGGCCGCCGAGACGAGGAAGCCGTTCACGGTCGAGGACTACTTCCTGACCAGGTCGGCCCGGATCGAGGACCTGACCCGCGACGGCCGCTTCGTCGCCCTCTCCGTGAGCACGCCCGAGGACAGGCTGCCCCAGGACAACAGGCGCTACGGCGACCCGACCTACGTCGGCCCGTCGCGGGCCGAGCTCATCGTCGTCGAGACGGCCTCGGGCCGGAGCGTCCCCGTCTTCTCCGGGAAGAAGCACTTCGGCTCGCCGGCCTGGTCGCCCGACGGGAGGTCGCTGGCCTACTTCGAGCGCGCCGGCGGACGCTTCGAGCTCCGGATCTGGTCCCAGGCGACGGGCCGGACCGAGGCCGCGGCCTGGCCCAAGGACCGGCCCATCGCCTCCGGCTCTCCCCTCCTCTGGGCCCCGGACGGCAAGAGGATCTACGTCACGACCCGGACCGCCGGTTGGGAGGCCGAGAGCGCCGGGATGTTCCGCGCGGCCACGGCGGCGCCGGTCATCGTCATGGACTCCCGCGAGCCGTTCCTGCAGTGGGACGCGGTCCGGCGTCGGGGCCGTCTCGCCGTCCCGGCCGTCTGGGACCTCGGCGCCCGCAAGCTCACGGAGCTCCTGCCGGAGACGCCCATCCTGTCGCTGCGGCTGACCGAGGACGGCGCGGCGCTCGTCTTCGAGCGGGACGTGACCGAGAAGACGAGCTACGACGTCATCTCCGGATCGAAGAACCAGCTCGAGGTCCTGCCGCTCGCCGCCGGCGCGCCCCGCGTCCTGCTCAAGCCCTACGAGGGGCGGTCGCTCGTCTGGTCGAAGGACGGCAAGGCGCTGGCCTACGCCGACAAGGGCAACGTCTTCGTCATGTCGCTCGACGACAAGGAGCCGCGCCAGCTCACCGGCGAGAAGGAGCCGGCGGCGGCCGAGAAGCCCGCCGCGGAGCCGGGGAAGGACGAGGCCCCGAAGAAGAAGAAGCCGACCTGGAGCGCCGTGCGCTTCAGCCCGGACGGCTCGTCCCTGCTCTGCACGAGCGCCCGCGCCGTCGAGGAGGACAAGGACGCGGACCCCCCGGTCCGCAGGCCCTCGCCGCCGCGCCAGTACTGGCTCGTCGCCGTCCGCGACGGAGCCGCCAGGATGATCCACGAGCTGCCCGAGGACGAGGACAGCCGCCCGAGCCTCCAGGTCGTCGACTGGGGCCCCGACGGCGGATCGGTCTATTTCCACACCTCGGCGCCCGCAAGCTCACGGAGCTCCTGCCGGAGACGCCCATCCTGTCGCTGCGGCGAGGCCAGGTGCTTGAGGCCGTCCTCGTCGAGGGGGAAGTAGTCGCGGAAGAAGAGATCGACCATGGGCGGGAGCTCGGACAGGGTCTTGGCCCGGACCTTGTAGAGGTCGAGGACCTTGGCGAGGTAGGCGTCGGGGACGGAGGAGGAGGAAGAGGAGGAGACGGGGGCGGAAGAGGAGTCGGCGATTAGGCCGGCCGCGGCCAGGTGGGCGCGGACGAGGGGCAGGAGGCGCTCGTTCGGCGACTTCACGATGTACTCGGCGTTGAGCCAGCGCAGCTTCTGGAGGTCGAACTTGGCCTGGACGTCGTTCATCTCCGCGATGTCGAAGAGGGAGGCGGCCTCGGCCGGGGTCATCATCTCGCGGCCGTCGCGGGGCGTCCAGCCGAGGAGGATGAGGTAGTTGGCCAGGGCCTCGGGCAGGAAGCCCTCGCGCTTGTACTCCTCGACCGAGACGCCGCCGTGGCGCTTGGAGAGCTTGGAGCCGTCGGCGCCGAGGATCAGGGGCATGTGGCCGAAGCGTGGCGGCGTGAGGCCGAAGGCCTCGTAGAAGAGGGCCTGCTTGGGGGTGTTGGAGATGTGGTCGTCGCCGCGGAGGATGTGGGTGATGCCCATGTGGGCGTCGTCGACGACGCAGGAGAAGTTGTAGGTCGGCGAGCCGTCGGACTTGATGAGGACCTGGTCCTTGAGCGTGTCGGAGGCGACCGAGATGGGGCCGTGGACGAGGTCGTCGTAGGCGACGGTCCGGCCGGGGGGGACGCGGAAGAGGACGGCGTCGCCGTCGCGGTAGGCCAGGCCGGCGGCGACGAGCTCGCCGGCCTTGGCGCGGTAGACGTCGAAGCGGCGGGACTGGAAGAGCGGCTCCTCGTCCCAGTCGAGGCCCAGCCAGCTCAGGTCCTCGAGGATCTCGTCGAGGAAGCGGGCTTCGGAGCGCTTGAGGTCGGTGTCCTCGACGCGGAGCAGGAACTTGCCCCCGGTGCGGCGGGCGTAGAGCCAGTTGAAGATGGCCGTCCGGGCGCTCCCGATGTGGAGGAAGCCGGTCGGGCTGGGAGCGAATCGTACGCGTACCATGGTCGTCTCGTTAAGCGTTCACGTCTCCGGAAAGCGGGCTTCCCCGGATGGGGCAGCCGCAAATCGGCCCTCTACTTATAACACAGGGGGGAAAAGGCGGTCAAACCGCCGGTCCGGCCCCAAGAGGGGGTCAAACCTGCTTTTTTCGGAAAAAAGTAGGTTTGACCCCGTCAGTAGATGCCCTTTTCCTTGAGGACCTGGATCGCGCCGGGCCTTTTCATCAGGGCCTCGATCTCGGCCACCGTCCGGGGGATGCCGGGCGTCAGGTTCTCGCAGCCCTTCTCCGTGATGACGACGGTATCCTCGACGCGCACCCCCAGCTTCTCGTCGGGATAGACGGCGTAGATGTCGCAGGCGAAGACCATGCCCGGCTTGAGGGGCCCCAGGGGCGAACCGCCGACATCGTGGACGGCCATGCCCACGTAGTGGCTGCCGCCGTTCCGCATGGTGCGGGGCTTGAAGAGCGGGCCGTCCATGTCGATGCCGCGCTTCTTGAGGGCGGCCCGGACCTCTTCGGCGACCTCGGCGAACGTCACGCCCGGCCTGTAGAGCTCGACGCTCGTCTTCTGGACGGCCAGGGCGGCCTCGTAGATCTCGCGCTGCCGGGGCGTGAATTTCCCGCTGGCGGGATAAGAGATGGAGATGTCCACGTCGTAATAGCCGAAGTCGGGACCGGCGTCGACGACGAGGAAATCGCCGTCGCGGAGGACCCGGTCGTGTTTGTAGTAGTGGAGGAACGGATGGTTCTCGTCGGAGCTGATGATCGTGTTGTAGGCGATGTCCTGGGCCCCCTCCTTCTTGCAGACGAACTCGAACAGGGCGGCCAACTCCCACTCCCCCGTCCCGGGGCGCGTCGCCCGCATGATCTCGGTCATAGCCTTGACGCCGATCCGGCCGGCCTGGCGGAGGATCCCGATCTCGGCGGGCGATTTGATCGCGCGGAGATCCCAGATCGCCGTCGAGCAGTCCCTGACCTCGGCCCCGGGAAAGCGCTCCCGGAGGAGCTTGACGAACTGGAGCTCGCGGGTGAGCCGGCCGTCCCAGAGGTTGAGGGTCATGCCGCGCCTAAGCGTGTCCTGCTTCTCCGATGAGACCTCGCGCATGAGTTCCTCGGGCTTGAAAGACGTGTAGAGGACGTAGCCCTGGCCGGCCAGCCGCGACAAGGCCGACGAGAACTGCTCGGCCGGCGCGACCTCCTCGATGCCGGTGAACCCGCGCGTGTCCGCGATGAGGCCGGCGGGCAGGCCCTCGCTTTTCGCCGCGCGCTCGCTCATGGTGAAGTAGAGCGTCGTCCGCTTTCTTTTGCCGTCGATGATCAGGACCGCGTCGGGGATCTCGACTCCCGAGAAGTACATGAAGTCGTTATTTTGAAAAAAGGGATTGTAGCCGGCGGCGGGCTGGGCGCCGAGGATGACCGCGGCCCCGTCGGGGATCGCTTCCATCAGGCTCGCTCGCCGCGCGGCGTATTCCGGCTTATCGAATAGGAGGCCGGTCCCGCCGAGCGGAAGGGCCAGGAACACGAAGGCGGCGGCGAGGGCCCCGCCCCGAACGGATCTCCTCATCTGCCGACTCCTTTCAAGGCGGACGCGGCGGCCCGCGACCCTGGAGCCGAATATAGCAGAGGCTCGCGCCGCCAACAAGAGCGGGGAAAGAGCGGGTTTGACCCCCTTTTACGATTGGTGTATATCAATTCTCCAAAGGAGGCCCCATGAAACACCCGAGACGCGCGCTATGCCTGTTCCTGGTCCTCGCACTTGTTTCCGCCATCGGCCCGGCGGCCGGGCAGGCGGCCAAGGGCAAGGCCAGGATCGCCAAGGAGAAGCAGTTCGTCCTCGACTGGCTCGGACGGGCCGAGACGGTCGAGAAGTTCGGACGCGTCTCGGACCGCATCTGGGAATACGCCGAGCTCGGGCTCCAGGAGTTCAACTCGGCGAAGCTGCTGGCCGACACGCTCGAGGCGGCCGGGTTCGCGGTCGAGCGCGGCCTGGCGGGGATGCCGACCTGCTTCGTCGCCACGTACGGCTCGGGCAGGCCCGTCATCGGCCTCCTCGGCGAGTACGACGCCCTGCCCATGCTCTCGCAGAAGGGCCGGGCGGCCAAGAAGGACCCCGTCGTCGAGGGCGCGCCGGGCCACGGCTGCGGCCACAACGCCATGGGCACGGCGGCCGCGGCGGCGGCCATCGCGGTCAAGGAGGCCATGGCCGCCCACGGCATCAAGGGCACGATCAAGGTCTTCGGCTCGCCGGCCGAGGAGATCGTGGCCAGCCGGCCCTACATGATCCGGGCCGGGCTGTTCGAGGGCGTCGACGCCGTCATCGACAACCACAGCTCGAGCGGCTTCGGCACCGGCTACGGGGTCGACGGCAACGCCCTGTTCTCGACCATCTTCACCTTCAAGGGGAAGACCGCGCATTCGGCGGGCGCCCCCTGGGTCGGGCGGAGCGCCCTCGACGCCGTCGAGATCATGAACGTGGCCACGAACTACCTGCGCGAGCACCTGCCCCTGTCGCAGCGGATGCACTACGTCGTCCTCGAGGGCGGCGAGGCGCCCAACGTCGTCCCGGACAAGGCCAGCGTCTGGTACTACGTCCGCAACAGCGACGAGCGGCTCGAGGACATGTACCGGCGGGTCGTCGACTGCGCCAAGGCCGGGGCCCTGGCCGCCGGCGTCGAGCTGGCCGAGACGAGGGTCATAAGCGCCATCCACCAGCGCCACGCCAGCAAGGCCGCGGCCGAGCTCTTCCAGAAGAACATCGAGCTCGTCGGCATGCCCGCCTGGAGCGAGGAGGAGCAGGCCTTCGCCAGGGCCCTGCAGAAGGAGCTGGGGGCCAAGGAGGCCGGGATGCCGGACAAGGTGGAAGCGCTCGAGGCGCCGCGGGGCGGCCGCGAGTTCGTCGGCGGCGGCTCGTCCGACGTCGGCGACGTGACCCTCGTCGCGCCCACGGCGACCATCACCTTCCCCGGGTCGGTGCCCGGCTCGATCGGCCACCACTGGTCCAACGTCGCCTGCTGGTACGGCTCGACCGCGTGGAAGGGGCTGAACGCCGGGGCCAAGGCCATCGCCGCTTCGGCCGTCGACCTGCTGACCAAGCCCGAGGAGCTGGCCAAGCTGCGCCGGGAGTTCGAGGAGTACTCGAAGACCCGCCCCTACAAGCCGTTCCTGCCGGCCGACGCCCAGCCGCCGAACGACCTCAACAAGGAGCTGATGGACAAGTACCGCGGCCTCCTCGAAAAGGCCCTGGCCGAGAAATAAAAAAGAGGGGGTCAGGCCTGCTTTTTACGCGAAAATGCGTAAAAAGTAGACCTGACCCCCTCTCCTTTTCTTGTTTACTTGTAGACCGGCTTTATCCCCGTGTTGTGGAACATGAAGGACCACTGGTCGGTCAGGTCCTCGATGGCCTTGCTCAGGTTGCTCGAGCCGTGGCCCGACCGCGTCTCGATGCGGATGACCACCGGCTTGGCGCAAGCGTGCATCTCCTGGAGCGTCGCCGCGAACTTGAACGAGTGCGCCGGCACGACCCGGTCGTCGTGGTCGGCGGTCGTCACCATGGTCGCCGGGTAGCAGACGCCCGGCTTCAGGTTGTGGAGCGGCGAGTACTTGTAGAGATAGTCGAACTGGTCCTCCTTGTCGCTCGAGCCGTACTCGACGGCCCAGCCCCAGCCGACCGTGAACTTGTGGTAGCGGAGCATGTCCATGACCCCGACCGCCGGGAAGGCGACGCCGAAGAGCTCGGGCCGCTGGGCCATGACCGCGCCGACGAGCAGCCCGCCGTTCGAGCCGCCGGCTATGGCCAGCTTGGGCGTCGACGTGTACTTCTCCCGGATCAGGTATTCGGCCGCGGCGATGAAGTCGTCGAAGACGTTCTGCTTCTTGTCGAGCATGCCGGCCTTGTGCCAGGACTCGCCGTACTCGCCGCCGCCCCGCAGGTTGGCCATGGCGTAGACGCCGCCGTTCTCGAGCAGGACGATGTTGGCGACGCTGAAGCTCGGCGTCAGGCTGATGTTGAAGCCGCCGTAGGCGTAGAGGAAGGCCGGGTTCCGGCCGTCGAGCTTGAGCCCCTTCTTGTGGACGATGAACATGGGCACCTTCGTCCCGTCCTTGCTCGGGTAGAAGACCTGTTTCGTCTCGTAGGTCGAGGGATCGAACTTGACCTCGGGCTTGCGGAAGACCTCCGACGCGCCCGCGGCCGGGTCGAACTTGTAGATGGTCGGCGGGTAGGTGAACGAGGTGAAGGTGTAGAACATGACCTTCTCGTCGCGCCGGCCTCCGAATCCGCCCGCCGACCCGAGGGCCGGCAGCTCGATCTCGCGGACGGGCGTCCCGTCGAGCTTGTGCTGGAAGATCTTGGTGTTGGCGTCCTTGAGGTAGCTGCAGAACATGTAGCCGCCGGCCGTGCCCGCCCCGCTCAGGACCTCGGGCTTCTCGGGGACGACCGTCACCCAGTTCTCCTCGGCCGGGGCGTTCGGGTCGACGGCCACGATCCGGAAGTTGGGGGCGCCGGCGTTGGTGTGGACGAGGAACCTGCCGTCGGCGAACTCGATCGGCGAGGCGTCGAACTCGAAGCCCTTGAAGAGCATCGTGAACGGCGCGTTCTTCTTGGTCAGGTCCTTGACCCAGACCTCGGAGCCGCTCGTCCCCTCGGACAGCCCGAGCATGAGCCACTTCTCGTCCTCGGTCGTCCCGGCGCCGACGTAGCGCAGCGGGTGCTCCTTGTCCTCCCAGACGAGCGCGTCCTTCTCCTGCGGGTCGCCGAGCTTGTGGTAGAAGACCTTCTGGTACTCGTTCTTGGCCTTGAGCTCGTCGCCCGGGGCGGGCTTGTCGTAGCCGCTGTAGTAGAAGCCGTCGCCGTGCCAGGCCGCGCCCGAGAACTTGACCCACTGGATCCGGTCGGGCAGCAGCGTCTTCGTGGCGATGTCCATGACCAGGATCTCGGACCAGTCGGAGCCCGCTTCGCCCCGGCTCAGGGCCAGGAGCCTGTCGTCGCCGGAGGGGCCGACGATGCCCTGGCGGACCGTCCCGTCGGCCGAGAGCGCGTTGGGGTCGAAGAGGACCTCGGGCGCCCCGTCGAGCCCCTTCTGGATGTAGCAGACCGACTGGTTCTGGAGCCCGTCGTTCTTGTAGAAGATGTAGTGCTCGCCGGCGCGGAACGGCGACGAGTAGCGCGGGTAGTTGAAGATCTCGGTCAGCCGCTCCTTGATCTTGCCCCGGTACGGGATCGTCTCGAGATAGCCGAAGGTGACCTTGTTCTGGGCCTCGACCCAGGCCTTGGTGTCCTCGGCGTTGTCGTCCTCGAGCCAGCGGTAGGGGTCGGCGACCTGAGTGCCGAAGTAGTCGTCGACCCGGTCGACCTTCTTCGTCTCGGGGTAGGAGAGCTTGGCGGCCTCCTTCTTGCACGCGGAGAAGGCGAGGGCCAAGACGAAAAGCATCAGGATAAGCATCGTTTTTCTCATATGACCTCCGAAGGGATTACAGGCCCGTTTATACCACAGACCGCCCGCGGCGGCAAAAGCGGGGCCGGGTGTCAGGCTTCGCCGAAGTCGACGTCGTCCGAAAGCTCGTTGACGTCGGCCGCCGGGTCGTAGGGGAAGTGGGCGGCCAGCTGGCGCCCGGCCTCTTCGATGCCGTCGACCAGACCCTCGGTGAACGCGCCCTCGCGGAAGCGGCCGGACATCCGGGCGGCCAGCGCCTCCCAGAAGTCCTGGCCGACCTTGGCGTGGATGCCCTCGTCCCCGAGGACGACGAACCTCTTGCGCGACGGGACGATGAAGAAGAGCACGCCGTTCCTGTCCTTGGTCCGCGAGACGCCGAGGCGGTCGAAGGCCCGTTCGGCGGCCCGGCGGACGCCGCCCCAGAAGAAGCGGGCCACGGAGACGCGCACTTCGCCCGAGGTCGCGCGCTCGGCCGACGCGATGGCCGCCTTGACCTTGCCGACGTCGACCGTATGCATGAGCCCGCGCCGGCTGTGAACGGTCATCGCTGTCCCTCCTTCCGCGCCCTCGGCCGCGCCTTCCGCCTTCGGCCCCTCGACCCTACCATCCGCCCGAGGCCCCGCCGCCTCCGGAACGGCCCCCGCCGCCGCTGAAGCCTCCCCCGCCCCGGCCGCCCCCTCCCCAGCCTCCGCCTCCGCCGCCGCCGCCCCGGCCGCCGCTCAGGATGTTGAGCAGGAGCCACAGGGCGAGCGAGGGATTGGTGATGAAGACGAACAGCAGCACGAGGACGACCAGGCCGGTGAAGATCCTGCCGGGGAGAGTGCCGCCCGGCCGCGATCCGCGGCCCTCCCCTTCCGGCAGGGGGTCCTCGCCGGAGATGTAGCCGATGAGGGCCGTGACCGCCGCTTCCACGGCCGCGTCGGGCCGGCCCTCGCGGATGCCCGGCGCGAGGACACGGTCGATGACCCGGAAGGCGTAGACGTCCGGGACCTTGTCCTCGAGGCCGTAGCCGACCTCGATCCTGATCTTGCGGTCCTCGGCCAGGATGAACAGGACGAGCCCGTCGTCGATGCCGCGGCGGCCGACCTTCCAGGCCTCGAAGGTCCGGACAGCCCAGTCCTCGATGACGGCGCCCTCGCCGATCGTCCGGCCGATCCAGACGAGGACCTGGTGGCCCGTCCGCCGCTCGTAATCCTCGAGGCGGGCGTCGAGCCGCTCGACCGTCTGGCGCGAGAGGAAGCCGGCCTGGTCGGTGGCCCAGCGGTCGGGCGCCGGCGGGATACGGGGGCCGGACTGGGCCTCGAGACGCGGCGGGAGCGGGGAAAGCGGCGCGATCGGGAGGAGCGCGGACCGCGCCGGCGACAGGACGAGCGCCCCCGCGCCCGCCAGGACGAAGGCCAGGGCGAGGAGCGCGAGCGGGCGCCGGACGCGGGCGACGACGGACACGGGCGGGCCTTTCGGGGTCGCCTATCGCCCCGGGATCAGAACTTGACCTTGGGAGCGGTCTCGGCCCCCGGCTGGGCCTTGAAGTAGGCCTTGTCCTTGAACTTCTCGCCGAAGAAGCCGGCGATGATCACGGCCGGGAACCGGTTGCGGCGCGTGTTGAAGGCCTGGGCCGCCTCGTTGAAGCGCATCCGCTCCTGGTTGATGCGGTTCTCGGTGCCCTCGAGCTGGGCCTGGAGGTCGCGGAAGTTCTGGGTGGCCTTGAGCTCGGGGTACTTCTCGACGACGACGAGCAGGCGCGACAGGGCGGACGAGAGGCCGTCCTGGGCCTGCTGGAACTGGGCCAGCGAGTCCGGCGTGAGCTGGCCGGCGTTGACCTGGACCTGTCCGACCCTGGCCCGGGCCTCGGTGACGGCTGTGAAGGTGTCCTGCTCGAAGGCGGCCGCGCCCTTGAC
Source organism: Candidatus Aminicenantota bacterium (assembly GCA_041320535.1). GTDB lineage: Bacteria > Acidobacteriota > Aminicenantia > Aminicenantales > Saccharicenantaceae > RBG-16-66-30. The sequence goes on from JBGLNH010000001.1 coordinate 350,086, forward strand.
CGTCTCGACGAGGTTCGGGATGAGGTCGGCCCGGCGCTGGTAGACGTTCTCGACCTGGCCCCACTGGGCCTGGACCTTCTGGTCGAGCCCGACGAGCGAGTTGTACACGCCCGTGACGTAGACGGCGGCGATCAGGCCGACCACGAGGACGACCACGAGGCAGCCGATGGCGAATTTCTTGCTGGCCATTGCGATCACTCTCCTGATGTGACGATAAGGGGACATTTTATCATACGGAGCGCCGGGCGCCCGGTTTTTGATATAATCGGCCCGTGAAGAGGATCGCCGTCCTGACCCGGGACTGCGGCGGGGTCAACGCCGCCATCCGGGCCGTCGTCCGCAGCGCCGCGGCCCGCGGCCTCGAGGTCGAGGGCGTCGTCCGGGGCTACGAGGGGCTCATCGGAGGCGAATTCACGCGCCTCGACCGGCGGGCGGTGTCCAACATCATCGGCCTCGGCGGGACGATCCTCAAGACGGCCCGGGCGGAGGCCTTCCTCACCGACGAAGGGCAGAGGGCCGGCCTGGCCAACCTGCGGGCGCGCGCGATCGACGGGCTCGTCGTCATCGGCGGCAACGGCTCGCTCGCCGGGGCCCGCGTCCTGGCGGAGAAGCACGGCTTCCCGGTCGTCGGCGTCCCGGCCACGATCGACAACGACGTCGCCGGCGTCGACAACGCCATCGGGGCCGACACGGCCGTCAACGTGGCCCTCGACGCGCTGGACAAGATCCGGGACACGGCGACCTCGCTCGAGCGCATCTTCGTCGTCGAGGTCATGGGCCGCAAGTCGGGCTGGATCGCCATGCAGGTCGCCCTGGCCGGCGGCTGCGAGGAGGTCCTTCTCCCCGAGAAGAGCGTCTCGGTCGAAGCCCTCTGCGACGAGATCGTTGCCGGCCAGGCCCGGGGCAAGGCCAGCTGGATCATCGTCGTCGCCGAGGGCCGGTCGACGGCCGCCGCCGTGGCCGCCGAGGTGGAGAGGGCGACGGGGCACGAGACGCGCATCGCCGTCCTCGGCCACATCCAGCGGGGCGGCCGCCCGACCGCGTTCGACCGCATCCTGGCCGCCCGCCTCGGTCACGCCGCCGTCGCGGCGCTCGCCGAGGGCCGCGCCGGCGGCCTCGTCCGCTTCACGGGCGGACGGATCGAGTTCCTGCGCTTCGGCGCGGCCGGCGAGGTCAAGACGGCCGACATCGAGTCCGACTACCGCCTCCTCAAGCTCCTCTCTTAAAACGGGGACACAATACCTATTCCCCATTTTCCCGGATAATACGCTCCAGGCAGAGGGCGAGCCCGGGACGCCGGCCGGGCGCCATTGGACTGGGAACTCGAACGGTTCTTCTTTCATTCCCGGGATCGGGAGAAGAACCAATTAAATGGGGAATAGGTATTGTGTCCCCGATTTTTCTGAAATACAATATTTCAGATCTTTGTCATGATCTTCAGGAGGTCTCCCATGCGTCTTCCCAAGCGCGCCCTCATCGCCTTCACGGTCGTGGCCGTCCTGGCCGGCCTGCTCGCGGCAGCGCCCCAGAAGAGAGCCGCGGCCAAGGCCCAGGTCAAGGTCGAGAACACCGACCCGGCCCAGCGCCTCAAGTGGTTCGACCAGCACGCGGCCATGAAGCAGTCGTCCCCCTTCAAGGACGTCCGCTGGCGCTTCATCGGTCCCTTCGACCTCAGCGGCCGCTGCACCGACGTGGCCGTCCCCGCCGGCAGCCGGACCGTCTTCTACGCCGGCGCGGCCTCGGGCGGCATCTTCAAGACCGTCAACGCCGGCACGACCTGGGAGCCCATATTCGACGACAAGCCGACGATGTCGATCGGCGACCTGGCCGTGGCCGAGTCCGACCCGAACATCGTCTGGGCCGGCACGGGCGAGGCCAACATCTTCCGCGGCTCGATGGCCGGCCTGGGCGTCTTCAAGTCGACCGACGCGGGCAAGACCTGGAAGCACATGGGCCTCGAGGCGACCTACACCATCGCCCGGGTCGTCATCCATCCGAAGAACCCCGATATCGTCTACGTCGCGGCCACCGGCCACGAGTGGACCTACAACCCCGACCGCGGCGTCTACAAGACGACCGACGGCGGGGCGACCTGGCGGAAGGTCCTCTTCGTCAACGAGAAGGTCGGGGCCAACGACCTGGTCATGGACCCCCGCGACCCCGACACCCTCTACGCCGCGACCTGGAACCGCGTCCGCCTGCGCTGGAGCGATCCCCGCCCCGGCGGCGAGGACGGCCTCTACAAGACGACCGACGGCGGCCGGACCTGGACGCCCATCAACGACGGGCTCCCCGACACGGCCATGACCGGCCGCATCGGCATCGACCTCTGCCGGACCAAGCCCTCGACCCTCTACGCCTACGTCGACAACCACGCCCCCGGCGCCGAGCCCGCGCCGGGCCAAAGGGACGCCTACGGGCGCCCGGCCCAGCGGGGCATCGTCGGGGCCGAGGTCTATCGCTCGGACGACGCCGGCGCCACCTGGCGCAAGGTCAACGCCGTCCTGATGGACCGCTTCGGCGGCACCTACGGCTGGGTCTTCGGCCAGATCCGGGTCGACCCCAACTCGCCCGAGACGATCTACATCATGGGCCTGGGCCTCTCCAAGTCGACCGACGGCGGAAAGACCTACCAGAACCTCTACTCCGCCGGCCTGCACGGCGACCACCACGGCCTCTGGATCGACCCCGACGACAGCGACCACCTCGTCAACAACAACGACGGCGGCGTCAACATCTCCTACGACGGCGGCAAGACCTGGCGCGACTTCCACGGGACGCTGCCGCCGACCGGGACCTCCTACACCGGCATCCCGTCGGTCCAGTTCTACAACGTCGCCCTCGACAACTCGACGCCCTTCTACGCCTACGGCTCGGTCCAGGACCAGTACTCGCACCGCGGCCTCATCCCGCTCCAGCGTCCGCCGGCCGGAGGGCCCGCGGCCGGGCGGCGGCGCTTCAGCGCCATGAGCCAGCCCAAGTGGGAGCTCGCGCCCGGCGGCGAGGGGACGCTCCACGCCATCGACCCGACCGACCCGCGCACGGTCTACCAGTCGTCCTTCTACGGCCGGCTCGAGCGGGCCGAGTACCAGCCCGACGGCACCTGGACGAGCAAGGAGATCTACCCCAAGGCGGCCGAGGGCGAGCCGGCCTACCGCGGCCAGTGGCTGGCGGCGACGACGCTCTCCCCCCACAATCCCCAGGTCGTCTACCACGGCTTCCAGTACCTGTTCCGGTCCATGAACAAGGGCGAGACCTGGGAGAGGATCTCGCCCGACCTGACCTACAACGACCCCGCCCAGCAGGGGAAGTGGCCGTTCGCCATCCCCTTCGCCACGATCACGGCCGTCGACGAGTCGCCCTTCAAGTTCGGCCACCTCTACGCCGGCACGGACGACGGGCGGGTCTGGACGACGAAGTCGAGCGGCGAGAGCTGGACGGAGATCACGGCCGGCCTGCCCTACAACAAGCACGTCTGGAAGATCGTGGCCTCGAAGTACGAGCCGAACACGGTCTACGTCACGCTCATCGGGCGGCACGACGACGACTTCAATCCCTACGTCTACAAGTCCGCCGACGCCGGCAAGACCTGGGTCTCGATCGCCGCGAACATCCCCGGCGGGCCGGTCAACGTCGTCCGCGAGGACCCCAAGGTCAGGGACATCCTCTACGCGGGCACGGACACGGGCGTCTACGTCAGCCGCGACGGCGGCAAGTCCTGGAACGTCCTCGGCGGCAGCCTGCCGACGAGCTACGTCTGGGACATCGCCATCCACCCCCGGGACAACGCCCTGGTCATCGCCACCAACGGCCGGGGCATGTGGCTCATCGACGACCTCGGCCCGGTCCAGAACGCGGCGAAATAGACGGCAGCCGCACGGGAACGGCGGTAACGGGGACATGTGCCTCGGGTACGTGTCCCCGTTCTTATCCCCGGGTAAGTGCCGCCCCTTGTGCCCGTTGCGCGGTTGCCCCTCGTGGCCGCATCGCGGGCCTCACTTGCGCGTGACCTCGGCGAACATTGGTGTTAGAATGCCCGCATGGGCAAGGTCGTCAGCCTCATCCTGGCCGGGGGCCAAGGCAGCCGCCTCTATCCCCTGACCAAGGTCCGGAGCAAGCCGGCCGTGCCCGTCGCCGGCCGCTTCCGCCTGATCGACATCCCCATCTCCAACTCCATCCACTCCGGCGTCCGCGGCATCTTCGTCCTGACCCAGTTCGCCAGCGAGTCCCTGCACCGCCACATCTTCACGACCTACCGCTTCGACAGCTTCCACCGCGACTACATCACCCTGCTCTCCGCCCGGCAGACCCTCGGCGGCCGCGATTGGTACCAGGGCACGGCCGACGCCGTCCGGCAGAACCTGGGCCACATCGACGACGCCTCGGCGCTCGTCCTCATCCTGTCCGGCGACCACCTCTACCGGATGGACTACCGGAAGTTCGTCGACTCCCACCTCGCCTCGGGGGCCGAGATCAGCATCGCCGTGACGCCGGTCGAGGCCGGGCGGGCCGGCGAGTTCGGGGTCATGCGGGTCGACGCCGGTGGGCGGATCACCGAGTTCCGCGAGAAGCCCAGGGAGCCGGCCGACGTCGAGCGGATGCGCGTCGACGAGGCGGTCTTCGAGCGCTTCGGCACGCCGGCCCGCGGCCGGACCCACCTCGCCTCGATGGGCGTCTATCTGTTCGACCAGGCGGTCCTCCGCGACCTCCTGGCCGCGACCGAGGCCAAGGACTTCGGCAAGGAGGTCATCCCCCGGGCCATCGGCGAGCGCCGGGTCTTCGGCCATTTCTTCGACGGCTACTGGGAGGACATCGGGACGATCGCGAGCTTCTTCGAGGCCCACATGGACCTCACCCGTCCCCTGCCGAAGTTCGACTTCTACGACGAGGACCACCCCATCTTCACCTACCCCCGTTTCCTGCCCGGCTCCAAGATCGTGGCCTCCGAGGTCGAGAACGCCATCCTCTGCGAGGGCAGCATCGTCGACCGCTCGCGCATCCGCGACTCCATCGTCGGCATCAGGTCGCGCATCGGCGACAACTGCCGGCTCGAGAGGGCCGTGATCATGGGGGCGGACTTCTACGAGTCGCGCGAGGACCTGGCCCGCAACCGCGAGCGGGGCCTGCCCGACGTCGGCATCGGCCGCGACGTCGAGATCCGCAACGCCATCGTCGACAAGAACGCCCGGATCGGCCACGGCGCCAGGCTCGTCAACCGCGACGGCGCGAGATCCGCGACCGCCGACAACTACGACATCGTCGACGGCATCATCGTCGTCCCCAAGGACGCCGTCATCCCCGACGGCACCGTGATCTGAGCCCGCCTAAGGCCCCCCGAGGCGCAGGAACACGGTCTCGAGGTCCGGGGCCGCGCGGGACTGGCGCATCAGCCGCCACTCGCGCAGCCCGGCGTGGGCGATCGTCGCGCCCCGGCGGATGACGACGAAGCCGTCGGCGATCCTCTCCATCTCGGCCAGCATGTGGGAGCTCAGGAGGACGGTCTTGCCGGCCTCCCTCAGGCCGGCGAAGACGTCGCGGACGGCCTTGACCGACGGCGGGTCGAGCGAGGCGTAGGGCTCGTCGACGACGAAGAGGTCCGGTCCGGGGACGAGCGACTGCAGGTAGGCGAACTTCCGCGCGTCGCCGGCCGAGTACGAGGCCGGCCGCCGCCGCAGGAGGCCTGGATCGAAGTGCAGCTCCCTCGACACGGCCTGGACGCGGGCCCGGAATTCGCGCCCGTTCCCGCTCTCGGCGCCGCCGGCCGGCGATCGCCCCAGGCCGAGGAGCGTCCAGCCGTCGAGCCAGGGGAAGAAGGCCGGGCGGTCCGGGACGTAGCCGATCCGCCCCGGGGCGACGCTGACCGCCCCGGCGTCGGGCCGCAGAAAGCCCAGGACGACCTTGAGCGTCGTCGTCTTGCCGGCCCCGTTCTCGCCGAGCACGGCGGTGATCGTCCCCCGCGCCGTCTTGAAGCTCACGTCGCGCAGGGCCTCGACGGGCCCGAACCTCTTGGCCAGCCGGCGCGCCTCGATCACGATCCCCTCCGGCCGCCGAGCTCGAGGTCCCGGAGGAGGCGCCACCGGAGGACCGCCAGGAGCCCGAGCCCGGCCGCCACCTCGGCGACGAACGGCGTCGGCCGGGCGGAGACGGTCACGTTGGGCAGGACGGCCACCAGCCCGGCGAAGAGGGCCTTCGCTCCGGCGCCGGGGAAGCGTCCCGTCGCGGCGTAGTCGAGAAGGCCCGTCCTCGAGCTAGCCGTGAAGAGGAGCGCCAGCAGGGCGGCCGCTTGGGCCAGGAGAACGGTCAGGACGTTGGCCCCGCCCCGGAGGAAATGGCCCAGGAGGCCGGCCAGTGCGACGTAATACAGCCCGGCCAGGAGGGCCAGGCCGAACCGGACGACGACATCGGGACGGCAGGCGCCGGCCGCGAGCCCCCAGGCCGCGAAGAGCCCGAACAGGACCGAGGCGTAGGCCGCGGCGGCCGCCGCCACGACCGGGCCCTTGGCCGCCAGGTAGCCCCGGAACCGGCCGCCGGCGAAGAGGACGTTCTCCAGGGCCCCGCTCTCGATGTCCGTCCGGGCCATGTCCTGGGCGGCGACGAGGAAAACGTGCGGCAGAAGAAAGTAAAAGAGCTTCTCGGCCGCGCCGTACGAATCGGCCAGGCCGACCCAGGCGATGAAAGCGGGAAAGGCCAGCCCGGCCGCCACCGCCGCCGGCGAGGCCAGCGCCCGCCTCGCCGTGACCCGCCGCGTCAGCGCGAGAATATCCGCGTCAAGCATCGTTCCAGCTCCTTCCTGCGCTCCTCGAGCGCGCTCCACGGATCGTCCCTGTAGACGGTCTCGGCCCCGACCAGCAGGGCCTTGAAGGGCGGCACGTCCGCCCGGAACCGCCGGCGCAGCGCCTTCCGCCCGTCGAGGACGACGGGCAGCGCCCAGGCGTGCTTCTCGAGGAACCTCCGCAGGTCCTCGCGGCGGTCCGACGCGACGCCGACGACCGCGACCGGCCAGCCCCCCTTCTCCACGAAGATCGGAAGAGCACACGGCGGGCGAAGGTCGTGCCCGTCTCGAGCTCGCGGATGGGCGTGATCAGGGTCCCGGTCAGCGTGGGAGAAGCGCCGTCGGGGGCGAGAGGCGCGGCGCAGCGTCCGCAGAACCGGGTTTCGGGCGGGCTGTCGAAGCCGCAGCGGGAACACTTCACGCCGGATCCCCCTTGGAGGCTCTCGGAGCTGCCTCGAGGATAACAAACCCGGCGGGGGGAGTCAACGCCCTTAGAGCGCGGCCAGGGCCTTGAGGGCCAGCGAGTACAGCCAGCGGTGGGCCTTGTTGCCGTTGGTCAGGATGGCCACGCCGGTCCGTCGCTGCAGGTTCCCGGCCAGAAAGGCCGTGTAGCCGTTGACGCTGCCGCTGTGGGCGATGATCGTCTCGCCCTCGAGCGTCGAGACCCACCAGGCCAGGCCGTAGCCCGAGGTCTCGTTGAGCCAGCCCCCGTTGATCGGACCGGCGAAGCGGTCGAACTGTCGCCTGGTCATCTCCCTCAACGACGCCTCGCCGACGACGCGCCGGCCCTTGTAGACCCCGCCGTTGAGGTTGGCCATCAGCCAGCGGGCCTGGTCGACGGCCGTGCCGTAGACGACGCCGGCCGGCCAGGCGTCGGCCTTGACCCAGTCGACGGGCCGGTAGACGCCGGCGCGCCGGCGCACGGGCATGTAGGGGATGGCCAGCCGCTCCGCCATGTCGGCCCGCGGCTCGAAGGCCGTGTCGCGCATCTCGACCGGGGCGAAGACGTTCTTGCGCATGTACTCCTTGAACGGCAGCCCGGAGAACTTCTCGACGAGGCGGGCGATGAGAGTGAAGGCGATGTTCGAGTAGAGGACGCGGGTCCCGGGCCGGCGCCAGAGCTTGAGCCGCCCGTCGAGATAGTCGGCGAGGGCCGGCGGCGAGACGTCCTCCCAAACGGCGTGCCGCCCGAAATCGGTCGGCAGGCCCGAGGTGTGGGTCAGGAGGTGGCGGAAGGTCACAGGAAAGCGCTTGTTCTCGCCCTCGATCTGGAGGCCGTCGAGGTAGTCGTTGACCCGGTCGTCGAGCTTGAACTTGCCCTGCTCCATCTGCTGCATCAGGGCCGTCGCCGACATCGTCTTGAAGGTCGAGGCGATGAGGTAGACCGTGTCGCAGGCGGCCGGGGTCTTGACCCGGATGTTGGCCAGCCCGGCCGAGCGCGTCCAGACGACGCGCTCTCCGGAGACGCAGACGACGGCCAGGGAGGGGATGCGGCCGGCCTTGAGGGAGCGCTCGATCTCGGGATCGAGGACGGCGGCGATCCGGGGATCGTCGACGGGCGAGAAGGGGCGGGCGGCGTAGGGATCGGAGACGATGGCCGGGCCGGCGAGCGGCTCGTCGTCGACGCTCCCCTCGAACTCGTCGGGCCCGGTCTCGAGGTCGGCGAAGTCGGCGGACAGTCCGGAACCGCTTTCGGGGCCGATGGTGGACGGCTCGGCGCCGCTCCCGCTCCGGCCGCCGGCCGCCCCGGCGGAGCCGCCCCGTCCCCCGACGATCTTCACGGCCACGAAGAGGCCGACCGCGGCCAGGGCCAGGACGACGAGGGCGATGTCGGCGGAGCGGCGGAGTCGGGCCTTCGGGGACCGGGGGCCCTTCGGTCTTTTCGCGGGCCGGGCCATGGCGCTCATGGGTTCTCGCTCGGTCCGCGGGAGAGCTAGTCCTCGTCGAGGCCGGCCAGCTTGTCCTGGACGCGCCGCAGCTCGTCCTGGGCCTCTTTGAACAGCTTGGCCTTGAAAGCGAGAGTGTCGATCGCCTTGGTCTCGCTCATGGTCGACTTGAGGCGCTCGATCCTGGCCAGGATCTCGGTCTCGCGCCGCTCGAGGCGGGCGATCTCCTCCTCGGTCAGCGGTGTCTTGGGCATGTGGCGGTTTTCTTCGGACCCCGCTATTGTAGACGGAACGGGCGGCGCGGGCAAGGGCGGCCGTTTGACCCGTCGGGGCCGATGTGCCATCATGGAATATCGAAGCGCCCATGGACACCCGGACAGGCATCATCCGAACGGCGGCCGCCTTCCTCGCGGTCGCGACGGTCGCCGGCGCCCTCTTCGCCGCGCCGGACGCCGCCCAGAAGAAGAAAAAGGGCCTGCCCGACGACAAGAACCCCCAGCACCAGTACGAGATGGGCGTCGTCGCCCTGCGCTACGGTCTCCCGGACGAGGCCGTCCGCTACGGACGCCTGGCCGTCTCGCTCGACCCGAACCACTTCGACGGCTGGAACCTGCTCGGCTCGGCCCATTACACCAAGGGCGAGTTCGCCCCTGCGGCGGAGGCCTACGAGAAGGCGGCGGCGCTCAAGCCCGCGGACGCGAGCGTCCAGAGGAACCTCGGCCTGGCCTACCTGGAGCTCAAGGAGACGGAGAAGGCCGAGGAGGCCCTGAAGAAGGCCCTGGCCGCCGAGGGTGACGCCGAGTCCGCCTTCCAGCTGGGGAAGCTCTGCTACAACGCCCGGAGGTTCGAAGAGGCATTCCAGTACGCCCTCGACGCCATCCGCAGGGACGGCAAGAGCGCCAAGGCCTACAACCTGAAGGGCGTCGTGCTCAACCAGCTCGGGCGCTACGCCGAGGCCGCCGGGAGCTTCCAGGCCGGGCTCGTCCTCCTCCCGGAGGACGTCGGTCTGCAGGTCAACCTGGGCATCGCCTACCTCAACAGCGGCGAGCCGGCCAAGGCCAAGGCCGTCCTCGAGGCGGTCCTGCCGAAGATCGCGGAGGACCATCTCCGGACCCAGGTCGAGGAATACCTCAAGTCCATCAAGGACGCCGGGAAGTAGCCGCGGCGAACCGGGCCTCCGTGGCCCGGAGGAACGACAGCCCCCGCTCGACGAAGGCGCGCCCGTCCGGGCAGAGGTCCTGGAAGATGCCGCGCTCGAAGGCGAAATCCCCCAGGCGCGTGTTGTAGGTCTCGAGGCCGATCGTGCCGTCGAAGCCGATCTCGGCCAGCGTCCGGAAGACGGTCTCCCAGGGGACGAGCCCGCCGCCCGGGACGCCGCGGTCGTTCTCGCAGGCGTGCACGAGGCCGAGGCGCGGCCCGAGGGCGCGCAGGCCGGCGGCGTAGTCGCGGACCTCGGTGACGGCGTGGTAGGTGTCGAACGTGGCCATGAGGTTGTCGTGGCCGGCGAGCGCGATGAGGCGGGCCAGCCGCTCCGGCGTGTTGACGAGGTGGGTCCGGAAGCGGCTCATCGGCTCGAGGACGATGACGACGCCGCGCGGGGCGGCGTATTCGGCCAGGGCGTGGAGGCCTTCCGCGGCGCGGGGAAGCTCGTCGGCGGGCGGGCGGCGACGCTTGACGACGCCCGGGTGGCCGTAGAGGCATCCGGCGTAGGCCCGGGCGCCGAGCTCGGCGGCGAGGTCGACCTGGCGCTTGTGCCATCCGAGGCCGAGGGCGCGGCCCGCGGCGTCGTCGGAGGAGAGGTCCGCCTCGGAGGGCCAGAGGCCTCCCGGCCCGACGATGAGGTCGAGGCCGAGCGAGGCGGCGCGCCGGCCCGTCAGGCGAGGATCGAAGACGACGTCGTCGCCGACCGAGAGCTCGAACATGTCCAGGCCGAGCTCGCGGGCCAGGTCGAGAAGGCCGACCTCCGCGTCCGACCAGCGCGGGGTGAAGAGGTAGCAGTGGGCGCCGTATCTCACGGGCCCAAGATACGACAGCTCGGGGCCGAGTGCAACCCGGGGATAACCGTGGTATGATGAGGGCATGAACTGGGTCATCGTCCACAGGTCCAACGGAGTCACGGAGGCGGAGATCCTCAAGAACATGCTCGAATCCTTCGGCATCCCCGCGCGGGTCAGCGCCGAAGCCGTCGGCAAGGTTCTCGGGATGACCGTCGACGGGATGGGCGTCGCGTCCCTTCTCGTCCCCGCGAACCGGGCCGCGGAAGCCCAGGACATCCTGGCCGAGCATTTCACCGCCGAGGCCTAGGGGAGCCGCCGCCGGAGGCCGTCGAGGGGGCCGCGCCCCCGCGCGGGGGAGAGGTCCGCCTGAAACGTTCCCGGCCTTCGCGCGTCCTATGGAGTGAAGACGGACCGAGACATGGCCTCCTTCGACGAGCTCTACGACACGCACAAAGCGCACCTCTACCGGTTCGCCTGCGCCCTCTCGCGGGACGCCCGGGACGCCGAGGACCTGTACCAGGAAACGTGGCTCCGGGCGGTCAAGGCCGCCCCGGGGGGGCTGGCGTCGCCGGAGGGCGAGGCCCGGGCCTGGCTGTTCGCCATCGCCGCCAACGCCCACAAGGACCTGCTGCGGAAGAAGCGCGTCCGGCGGCTGTTCCTGCGGGAGAGGTCGAGGGCCATGGGCGACCGGGCGGCCGACGCGGACCCGGGCTGGGACGTCCCCGGGAGTGGTCGCGAGAACGGCGCCGCGCGGTCGGACATGCGGATGTGCCTGAGGCGGGCCGTCGCGCGGCTCTCCGAGAGGGAGCGGCGGGTGTTCGTCCTCAAGGACGTCGAGGGCTTCCGGCACGAGGAGATCGGCCGGGTCCTCGGCATCCCCGAGGCCACCGTGAGGACGCTGCTCCACCGGGCGGTCGTCAAGCTGAGGAAGGAGATGGCCGCGTTCGGGCCGGCGGCGGAGCCGGGACCGGCGCTCGAGGAGGGACGGACATGACCGCGAGGACGAACTGCGGGGACGTCGAACGTCTGTTGCTCGAGGGCGAGGACGGGGCGCTCTCCCCGGACGGGCGGGCCCTCGTCGAGGGCCATCTCCGCGGCTGCGCGCGGTGCCGGGATTTCGCGGCCGACCGCGACGCGATCCGGAGCGAGCTCGCGGCGGCGCCCTGGCCGGCCCTGCCCGACGAGCTCGACCGGAGAACGCGGCGCCTGGTCCGGAGCGTAGGGACGGAGGAGCGGGCGGCGGCCCTCCCCGCCTGGCTGCTGGTCGCCGTGGCCGTGATCACCATCGTCACCGGCCTCGGCCTGGCCGCCGCGCTGGCCGACGTCACTCCCGAAACGACCTGGTCCGACCTGTCCCTGAGAGGCCTGTCGGCCGTCTTCGTCATCGCCCGGAACGCGCTCACGCTTCTCTTGGCGCCGGTCATCCTGCGGGCTTGCCGGGCCCGGCGGTCCGCGTCCGGGAACGCCTGATCAACTGGAGGTCACCATGACAGTCTCGAACAACGGAAAAACGATCGCCCTCGTGATCATCGTCGTCGTCCTGGCCCTGTTCGCTTTCCGGTCGGTCTTCTTCGTCCTGCCGTTCGGCGTCCTGCCGGGGCTCTCGCGCTCGGTCGGCGAGGCCGGCCCCTCGATCAGCGGCTGGTTCCACGGGTTCGGGGCGATGGGGCGGCTGGCCCTTTTCATACTCCCGGCCGCGTTCATCATCCTCTGGGGCGCCGTCCTCATCTGGGTCTACCGGGACGCCGAGATGCGGGGCATGAGCGGCATCCTGTGGCTGCTCCTCGTCCTCATCGGAAACGTCATCGGGCTGCTCATCTACGCCATCGTCCGCAGCGAGACGCCCGTCCGGCGCCGGGCCCCGAACGGCGGGACCGGGGCGCCCTGCTGCCCGGCCCAAACCTGCCCCGGGTGCGGAAAGACGTCGACCCCTGGGTTCGCGTTCTGCCCCCACTGCGGGAAAAACCTCGAGAAGACATGCCCCGCCTGCGGCAAGCCGGTCGCGAACGATTGGAAGGCCTGCCCCGCCTGCGGCGCGCCGATCGACCCCGGCGCGACCCATCAGGGCTAGAACATCAAAGAGGGGCGAAACAAGAGGGGGTCAAACCTATTTGAAGACTTCGCGGCGGACGGAGGCCAGGGCGATGCGCGATTCGACGGGGTTGACGCCGATGCCCGGGCCGTCGGGGACGCGGATCGTCCCCGGACCGCTGAGCTCGATGAAGGGCTCGATGACGTCCTCTTTGTAATACCGCCGGCTGGCGCTGAGGTCGTTCGGATACTTGAAATCGGGCATTGCGGCGATGTGGAGGTTGTGGGCCCGGCCGATGCCGGACTCGAGCATGCCGCCGCACCAGACCGGAACGCCGCGCGACTGGCAGAGGTCGTGGACACGGCGCGTCTCGACGACGCCTCCGACCCGGCCGACCTTGATGTTGACGACCCGGCCGCTGCCCATCTCCAGGGCCGCCCGGACCGAGTCGGCGCCGAGGGCGCTCTCGTCGAGGCAGAGAGGCGTCTTGAGCTCGCGCTGCAGCTGGGCGTGGTCCCAGAGATCGTAGGGCGGGAACGGCTGCTCGATCATGAGCATATCGAAGGCGTCGAGGGCCTTGAGCGTCTCCTTGTCCTTCAGGCCGTAGGCGCCGTTGGCGTCGGCCTGGAGCATGATGTCGGGGAACGCCTCCCGGACGGCGGCGCAGGCCGCGACGTCCCAGCCCGGCTTGATCTTGATCTTGATCCTCTTGTAGCCCTGGTCGAGGTACTCGCCGATCCGGGCGACGAGGTCGGGCAGGGAATCCTCGATGCCGCAGCTGACGCCGGCCTCGATCTCGGTCCGCACGCCCCCGTAGAGCCTGTGGAGCGGCAGCCCCGCCTTCTTGGCCTTGAGGTCCCAGAGGGCCAGCTCGATCCCGGCCTTGGCCATCGGGTTGCCCCGGAAGACCGCGGCTTCCCGGGCGAAGTCCTCGGGCTCGACGATGCCCTTGCGGAAGATGAGCGGGACGAGGAAGGCCTTCATGACGTGCCAGGCCGTCTCGGTCGTCTCGCCGCTGTAGAGGGGCGACTCCTCGGCGACGCACTCGCCCCAGCCGCAGATCCCTCCCTCGCAGACCTTGACGAGGCTGAAGGTGCGGTCGTACGAGCGCCCGAAGCTGGTCTCGAAGAAGTGGACATAGGGGAGCCGGAGCAGGTCGAGCTCGATCCGTTCGATGGCCATCGGGGGTCCTCCGCGTTCTCGAATCCCGCTTAACATAGCCCAGAAGCGAGAGGGATGGCAAGCGGCGGGCGGCCCCGCGGCCGGTCAGGCGAGCTTGAGGCCCTTGCGGTGGGCCCGCCACTCGTAGACGCCGACGATGCGGCGGGCCATGGCTTCCTGCGAGTATCTCTCGAGCACCGTCTCCCGCCCGCGCGCCGCCATGCGGGCGGCCAGGTTCCGGTCGAAATGGACCTTGAGCACGGCGTCGGCCAGCGCCCGGGGGTTGCGCGCGGGGACGAGCAATCCGCTCTCGCGGTGGGTGACGAGGTCCCGGGCCGCGCCGACGTCGGCTGCGGCGACTGGCAGCCCGGCCGCCATGGCCTCGACGAGGTGCCCGGCGAGGCCGTCGAGGTGGCTGTAGACCGTGAACATGTTCAGCGCGGCCAGCACCCGCGGCGCGTCGCCGCGGAAGCCCAGATGATAGAGGACGCTCGCCGTGGACCGGGCGGCCTGCGCCTCGGTCGCCTCGAGCCGCAGCGAACCCTCGCCGAGGACGACGAAGCGGACCTTGGGCGCCTGGCCGGCGACGAGGGCCGCCGCGTCGAGCAGGGCCTCGTGCCCCCGCTCGTCCTCGAGCGGGACGACCGCGCCGACGAGGAACTCGTCCGGGCCGAAGCCGAGAGACAGGCGGACGGCGTCGTCGGCCGGCGGACCGGTGAAGCGCGAGAAATCGACTCCGGGAGGGACGACCTCGATCTTGTCCTGGGCGACGCCCCCGCGGGCCAGGATGGATCGGACGCCCTCCGACCCGGCGACGACGGCGTCGAGCTCCGCGAAGGGCAGCCGCCCCTCGAGGGGCGAGGAATCCGCGGGCCGGGAGAGGACCCGGACCGGGACCGCCGCCGCGGCCGCCGCGGCCAGGCCGAGCCCGGCGCCGAGCGTGTCGTGGAAGTGGGCCACTTTGCACGCGTGGGACTTCATGGCCCGGACGAGGCTCCGTCGGGCGAGCCAGCCCATCCGCCCGCGCATCCTCAGCTCGAGGGTGGGCAGGCCTTCCGCGACGGCCCTGGCGAGGAGGTCGCTCCCGGGCTCGCCGACGACGAGCCCGGCGTGGCCCTTCTTGCCGAGCTCCCGGGCGACGACGAGGATCTGGCGCTGGCTGTCGCGCCACTCGCGGCCGGCGTCGACGAGGAAGATGCTCACGCCGCCATCTTAGCACAGGGAGCGGCCGTCCCGGAAGGGACGCCGCTCCTACTTGATGAATTCGCCGAGAGTGATATCGCGGGACTCGAGCGTCGAGCCCGTCACCTGGGCGATCTTAGCCAGGGCGACGTTATAGTCGACCAGTGCCCGCAACTCCGAGGACCGGGCGACGGCCAGGGCGTCCTGGTATTGCAGGACGAAATAGTTCGTCGACATCCCGACGTTGAGCTTCTTGGTCTCGGCCTCGAGCTGCTTTTCGGCCAGCTCGCGGGCGATCCGGTAGGCGTCGGCGCTCTTGGCCGCGGTCTCGAGCGTCCGGACGGCGTCGCTGACCTCGAGGTAGATCTGCTGTTCCTGGGTCTTGAGGCGGGCCTGGGCCTGCTCGAGGTCGAGCTTGGCGTAGGCGTAGTTGGCCTTGCCGACGATGTCCCCGAAGGGGATGGTCAGCGTCACCCCGGCCGTCCAGTTGTTGTAGAGGAACTTGAGGCTGTCCTTGAAGGCCTTCGAGGCGCTGCCTTCGATGATATCGATGGGGTCGCCGAAGGGATTGCCGGGGTCGTAGACGTATTGCCGGCCGGAGATGCCGGGGCTGGCCTTGACCAATTGCAGATCGAGCTGGGGCAGGCGCTGGTTCTTGGCGAAACGGAAGTTGACGGACTTCGTCGCGATCGTCGATCTGGAGGTCTCCAGGTCGGGACGGCGGGCCAGGGCCTGGGCCAGGGCCTCTTCGAGCGTGATCGCGTACGGCCTGAACTCGGGCCTGTCGGCGGGGACGATGTCCCGGCCCATGGCCTCGGGGTCGACGCCGAGGTTGATGAGCGTGCTGAGCTGGTCCTGGCCGCGCTTGACCAGGGCCTCGGCCTGGAGGATATCGGCCTCGCGCCGGGCCACGGTGGCCTCGGCGTTCAGGACCTCGATGGGGGCCTTGGTGCCGACCTGGACCTCGCGCCTGGTCTTGACCAGGAGGTCGCGGCCGCTCTCGAGGGACATACGCTGGGTCTTCAGGTTCTCGATGGCGTAGACGAGGTTCCAGTAGGCCGCCTCCACGTTATAGACCGTGTCGATGAGGACGTCCTTGAATTGGCTCCGGGAGGCTTCGAAGCCGTGCTGGGCGACGATGATCTCCCGGCGGCTGACGGACCAGCCGAAGTTCTTGAGCAGAGGCTGGGTCAGGACGAAGTTCAGGCGGCTGGTGTAGGACGGATTGTAATTTTGGAACAACTGGTTGCTCTCGCTTCGATCGTAGCTCAGCGAAGCCTGGAAGGTGCCGCCGAAGGGGATCCTCTGGGCGACGGACGTGGACGCGCTCAGTCCCTTGTTGATATACGTGCCGGCCTGCTGGAGGGACCAGGTCGAGAGCTGTTCGTAGCGGTCGCGGCCCCAGTCGAGCCTGACGGTCGGGGAATAAATCTGTTTGGCCAGCGAGACCTGGGCCGAGGCCAGGCCGGGATTGATGACCTCGGCGGCGACGTTGAGATTATGCTTGAGGGCCCGGACGATCGAGTCCTCGAGGGTGAGGGAGAGTTCCTTGGCCTCCTGTCCGAAGCCGAAGCCGCCGGCGATGGCCAGGGCGACGAGCGAGGCGACGATCCGCCGTTTGTTCATGTCCGTCCTCCGAACCGCGGAATGGCGCAAAGGCGCTTCATCTATACTACGCTTTTCCGGGGATTTCGTTCACATCGGGCCCGGCGGCCGGGCGCCTCCCGGCGGGCGGGATAACCCCGGGCGGCCCGATCACGTATAGATAGAAGGCGTCGATCCGCGCGGCCGCGGGGTTCTCCCGGGGGCCGCGTTGCGATAAGATGGAGAGGTCGATCGATGGAGGCTCGCCCATGAGAATCATCAAGCCCGTCCTGGTCCTGGCCGGGATCCTCGTCCTGGTCGCCGCCGGCCCCGCCCAGACCGCCCTCGGGGCCGCCGCGGCCCAGGATTCCCAGAGCATGAAGCTCCTGCGGCTCAAGAGCGCCCAGCTCTCGCTCGAGCTGCGGAAGGCGGACTTCGACCGCTACCTCAAGCTCAAGGAGGACGGCCTGACCTCGGAGGCCGACTTCGCCCAGCGCCAGACGGCCTACCTCCAGGCCCAGGTCGATTACCAGCAGGCCCTGATCAGCTTCATGGGCAGCGAGGCCCGCATCTCCGTCGCCAGCGCCGTCAAGTTCCAGGACCGCGGCGGCAAGAAGTTCGTCCGCGCCTCCCTGCGCTACGCCTCGAAGGAGCTCAAGGAGCTGGCCAAGCTCAACATCCGCGCCGAGGACCTCTTCCCGCTCGACTTCATGAAGGAGATCAAGGACGTCTACGTCTCGCTGCTCTCCGAGGGCAAGATCATCTCCGATCCCTATGAGAAGTCCATCGCCTCGATGCCCATCGAGGCCGAGCGGAGCGTCACCTTCCAGCTCCTCAAGGACGTCGAGAACCTCGACGTCAGCGTCTCCTATTCGGGCAAGACCGAGGTGACCTCGGTCTACCTCCAGAAGGGCGTCAGCGCCAACATGGTCACCGTCAACTCGGCCCAGTTCTCCCAGGAGGCCGACCTCGAGAGCACGGCGACCTTCGACCTGTCGCTGGAGAAGTTCAGCGGCGAGGCCAACGTCTTCAAGCTCGAGGCCGTCAACCTGCCGCGCCAGATCACCTACGAGTTCAGCGACCCGGCGACGGGCGCCCGGCTGTCCCAGATCAAGTTCACCGAGGGCGTCACCAGCCTCAAGCTCCAGCTCAAGCTCTACCTTCCCAAGAACCCCGACGAACGGGTCGTCCTCGACCGGCCCCTGGAGTTCTTCGTCCTGGCCCTCGACAACGACCAGACCCAGAAGCTCCGCGGGCTCGAGGCCGCCGCGGGAGGGGCGACGGCCGTGGGCCCCGAGGCGATCGAGGAGCTCAAGGCCGGATCGGCCAAGCTCGAGCTCATCCCGCGCGGCGTGCCCCGGGTCGAGGTCCAGGCGCTCAACCTCTACCACGAGATCAAGGTCGGCGACTCCGTCCGCATGGACGTCACGATCAAGAACACGGGGACGCGCCGGCTCAACAACGTCCGCGTCTACTGCGACCTGCCCCTCAACTGGCGGGTCGAGATCCAGCCGGACCTCATCCCGGCACTGGACCAGAACAAGGACGAGGTCGTGTCCATCCGCTTCATCCCGCCCGACGGCGTCTCGGTCGGCGACTACGAGCCCAAGATCCGGACCGATTCCCTGGCCGACAACCGGAGGGTCGAATCGCAGGACAAGATCGTCCGCATCCACATCACGTCGCGAACCAACGTCCTCGGCATCGGCGCCCTGGTCCTGCTGCTCGTCGGCCTGCTCGTCGGGATCGTCGTCTTCGGCATCAAGCTGACGAGGCGGTGATCTTTTCCGGAGGCGGGCAACATTTGGCGCCGGACCCCGGTATGATCAAGCAGGACGGCCGCGCAGGACGCGAATGATGATCGGCACCGTCGCCCGCAAGGAGATCCTCGCCAACCTCCTCGGCTACAGGTTCTACGTCGTCATCCTGCTCTCGGCCGTCCTCGTCGCCACGAGCTTCTTCGTCATGTCCCGGGACCTCAAGGGCCGGCTGGCCGACCACCAGCTCATCCGGCCCGACCCGGGCGCGCCCATCGCCGTCCTGCCGCCCCACGCCCTGTCGGTCTTCGCCAAAGGGCTGGAGGAGTCGCTGACCCGGTCGTTCGAGGTCTCGGCCACGGGCACCGATGTCCGGGCCGGCCAGGCCTCGGGGAACGTCATCTTCGGCTTCTTCCCGGCGCCCGACCTGGTCTACCTCATCAAGGTCGTGCTGTCGCTCGTCGCCCTGCTCTTCGGCTTCGACGCCGTCAGCCGGGAGAAGGAGGACGGGACGCTGAAGCTGGCCCTGGTCAATCCCGTCGCCCGCTCCTCCCTGCTCCTCGGGAAGTGGGCGGGGCACTTCCTCTCCCTGGCCGTGCCCTTCCTGCTGGTGACGGGCCTCGGGCTGGCCGTCATGTCGTTCGACCCCGACCTGCGCCTCACGGCGGCGGAGCTCGGCCGGCTCGCCCTCATCCTGGCCGCCGGCCTGGCCTACGTCGCCCTGTTCCTCAGCCTGGGCCTGTTCGTCTCGTCCCTCGTCCGGCGCTCGGCCACGTCGCTCGTCGTCCTGCTCCTCGTCTGGTCGGTCCTGGTCTTCGTCCTGCCCAACCTGGGGACCCTTCTGGCCCGCCAGATGGTCGACGTCCCCTCGGTCAAGGCCCTGTCCGAGAAACGGCAGCAGATCTGGACCCGGGAGGTCCTGATGACCTACACGGACCGGGGCAGCTGGGGCGAGCGGGTCGAGGCCATGAACGAGGAGTTCGACCGGCTGGAGGAGGACTACCGCCTGAGGTTCGACCGCCTCGTCCGCCTGAGCCGGTCCGTCAACCGCCTCTCGCCGGCCGCTTCCTTCCAGTACGCGGCGACCGAGATCGCCGGCACGGGCATCGGCGAGGAGACGCGGCTCAAAGCGGAGATCATCCGCTACAAGAACCTGGCCCTGCCCTCCCTCGCCCGGGACCGCACGGCCAAGGACGCCCCCGCCTTCGCCTACAGGCCCCGGACGCTGACGGAGGTCCTGGCCGACGGGAGCCTCGTCGACCTGGCCTGGCTGGCCGTCCTCAACGTCTTCCTGTTCGCCGCGGGCTATGTCGCTTTCGCCCGGGCCGATCCGCGCTGACGAGGTGCCGCCATGTTCCGAGTCATGCTGGACAAGGAGATCCGGAACCACCTGCTCTCGTTCCGGTTCCTGGCCGTCCTCGTCCTGCTGCTCGCGATCGTCCCGGCGACGGTGACGATCCTGACGACGGACGCGGTCCGCCGGCAGGACGAGTATTCCCGGCGACAGGCCGAGATCCAGACCTACCTCCGGAGCTTCGCCCACTTCAACCGGCTCTACGCCGTCATCGCGCCGTCCCAGCCGCCCTTCCCGCTGCTGGCCCTGGTCCGGGGCCTCTCCGCCGACGCCGGACTGGACGTCTTCGACAACGACCCCCTGCCCGTCATGTTCCCGCTCATCGACCTGGCCTTCATCGTCACGGTCCTGCTCAGCCTGGCCGCGCTCGTCTTCGCCTACGACGCGGTCTCGGGGGAGAAGGAGGACGGGACCCTCAAGCTCACGCTGGCCAGCGGCGCCTCGCGCTCTGCCGTCCTGGCGGCCAAGCTCCTGGGCGGGATGGTCGCGCTGTTCGTCCCCTTCGTTCTCTCGGTCGCCGCGGGGCTCGTCGTCATCCTCCTCAATCCGAGGATCGGCTGGTCGGGCGCGGACTGGGGGGCCCTGGGCCTCCTTCTGGCGGGGACGGCGGTCTATCTCGCGGTCTTCTACGGCCTCGGCCTGCTCGTCTCGGCCCGTCACGCCTCGAGCGCCTCGTCGATCATGACCTCGCTCGTCGTCTGGGTCCTGCTCGTCCTCGTCGTGCCCAACCTCAGCCCGTACGTGGCCGAGCTGATCGTGCCGGCGCCGTCCAGGATACGGATCGGGCGCGAGGTCGACCGGCTGACCGACGTCGAGCGCGACGAGCTGGGGCGCAAGCTGTCGGCCGAGAAGCGGGCCGCCGTCGTCGCGGCCAACCCCGTCCTGGCCGGCGTGGAGCGGATGTCGGAGGCCGAGATCAAGGCGGCCATCGCCCGAGATCAGGCCTTCGCGGCTGCATACGAGACCTTCCGCAAGGAGTCCGAAGCGGCCTGGCGGGAGGCCAACGTCATCCAGGGCCAGAAGGCGGAGGTCCTCCGGACGGAGCTCCGGCTCAAGGAAGCGGCCCAGACCCGGCTGGCGCTCGACCTGTCGCTCGTCTCGCCCCTGGCCGGCTTCACCTACCTCGCGACCGACCTGACCAGCACGGGGATGCTCAACCAGGGGCATTTCGCCGGCCTCGTCCGGGCTTGGGGCCGCCAATACTCCGAGTATATGCAGAGGAAAATGGCCGGGATGCGGCAGGCCGACCCGACCGCGGACCTCTGGAACACGGCCGTCGACGTCTCGGACCTGCCCCGGTTCGTCTACAGGGAGGCGCCGCTCGCCGACCGGCTCAAGGGCGTGACGAAGCCTTTCCTGGTCCTCTGCTTCTACGGCCTCGTCTTCTTCGCCGCCGCCTACGTCTCCTTCATCCGCTACGACGTCCGCTAAGATGGGGGACATGATACTCATTTCCCTATTTCTGCTCGACGGAAGTCCCATGCCGTCGCCCTTTAAATTGGGAAATGAGTATCATGTCCCCCATTTCAATACCCGCGGCTCCCGCCGGTTATTAGAGCTCCGGCCAGATCCTTAGCCCGGGGACGACGGCGAAATGGGCGTCGTAGGTCACTAGGACCGATCCGGTCTCGAGCGAGTGGGCGGCGATCCAGACGTCGTTGAGAGGGATCGGTTGTCCGGCTTTCTTCAACGCGGCCTTGATCAGCCCGAAGTATTCGGCCGTCTCGCGCGTCGCGTCGAGGACCCGGACCACCGGTTTGGCGAGGAACGCCGCCAGGAATTGCAGGTTCGTCTTCTCTTTGGATCCCGATCGGTAGCCCGCAAAGAGCTCGCCGAGGACGAACACAGACATGTAGACGAGGCCGGCCGCGGCCAAAGCGTCGAGGATACGCGGATCGCCTCGGAGATACTTCGAATAGGCGTTCGTGTCGAGCAGAAGGGCTCTCATGCCCAGTCCTTTTCGTCCGTTTTCTCCAGATCGGCGATGGACGCCAGGAATTCCTTTTCGTCCTCTTCGGTCCATACGCCGCTGAGGTCCTCGAACAGGGCCCGGTTGTCGGGCGGCTTGTCGCCCATGCCGAGCGCCCTGGCGATAAGTTCCTTCACGATCTTATTGACGCTCTTGCCCTCACTTTTCGCTCGTTTCTTGAGGCGCTCCTCAATTTCCTTGTCGATGCCATGAACACTGATGGATTTCATGGAACCCTATGATTCATAATATGACTTATCTTTATTCATAATATGATTCACGCTCGGTAAAAGTCAAGCACTCTAAAGGGCGGACATGTGACTCTAGATCGGAAGAGCGTCTCGGCCGTCGCCCAGGCCGCGGGCCCCCGTCCGGCGGCCCCGGCCGCGGACGCTCCGGCCGGCGAGGCCCGGCCCGCCGGTCCCGAGGTGGCCAAGGGCCACCATGTCATCACGTCGCCCATGGTCGGGACGTTCTACCGGGCGCCCGACCCGACCTCGGCCCCCTTCGTCGACATCGGCGACGTCGTCAAGAAAGGCCAGACCCTCTGCATCATCGAGGCCATGAAGCTGATGAACGAGATCGAGGCCGACATCGACGGCACGATCTCCGACGTCTTCGTCGAGAACGCCAAGCCCGTGGAGTACGGGCAGAAGCTCTTCTCCATCCTGCCCGCGAGCTGAGGCCGATGATCTCGAAGATCCTGGTCGCCAACCGCGGGGAGATCGCCCTCCGCATCATCCGCTCCTGCCGCGAGCTCGGCATCAAGAGCGTGGCCGTCTATTCGGAGGCCGACCGCCAGTCGCTCCACGTCCTCCTCGCCGACGAGAGGATCTGCATCGGGCCGGCCAAGGCCTCCGAGAGCTACCTCAACGTCGCCAACATCCTCAGCGCCGCCGAGATCACGGGGGCCGACGCCGTCCATCCCGGCTACGGCTTCCTGGCCGAGAACGCCAAGTTCGCCGAGATCTGCAAGACCCAAGGCCTGACCTTCATCGGCCCGCCGCCGGACATCATCCGGCTCATGGGCGACAAGAACAAGGCCCGCCAGACCATGAAGAAGGCCGGCCTGCCCATCCTGCCGGGAAGCGACACGGTCATCGAGGACCTGGCCGTGGCCAAGAAGACGGCCTCGAAGATCGGCTACCCCGTCATCATCAAGGCCGCGGCCGGCGGCGGCGGCAAGGGCATGAGGATCTGCCGCTCGGCCTCCCAGCTCGAGGACCAGTTCCCCATCGCCCAGGGCGAGGCCAAGGCGGCCTTCGGCGACTCCTCCCTCTATATCGAGAAATTCGTCAGCGGGGCGCGGCACATCGAGATCCAGGTCATCGGCGACCGGATGGGGAAGGTCACGGCCTTCGGCGAGCGCGAGTGCTCCGTGCAGCGGCGCTACCAGAAGCTCGTCGAGGAGACGCCCTCCCCCTTCATCGACTGGAAGACCCGGCGGCGGATGATCAAGGAGGTCGAGGACGCGGCCTCGGAAGTGGGCTACCGCAGCCTGGGCACTTTCGAGTTCCTGGTCGACGAGAACCGCAAGTTCTACTTCATGGAGGCCAACGCCCGGGTCCAGGTCGAGCACCCCATCACGGAGATGGTCTACGGCATCAACCTCATCAAGGCCCAGATCCGGATCGCGGCCGGGGAGAAATACGCGCCGCCCTACGCCCTCGAGATGCGCGGCCACGCCATCGAGTGCCGCATCAACGCCGAAGACCCGGTGACCTTCGCGCCCTCGCCCGGCAAGATCGATTTCCTCGTCCTGCCGGGGGGCGAGGGGATCCGCGTCGACTCCGCGGCCTACGGCGGCTGGGTGGTCCCGCCCCACTACGACTCGCTGCTGGCCAAGATCATCGCCTACGCGCCGAGCCGCGACCTGGCCATCCATAAGATGCGCGCGGCGCTGGAGACGACGACGGTCGTCGGCATCAAGACCAACATTCCGCTCCACCTCGAGATCCTGGCGAGCGGCGACTTCCAGGCCGGGCGTTACACGACCCAGTTCATGGACGAGCACCTGGCCGCGAGATCGGCCGGGGAAGCGGAAGCGGCCTGAGGCCGGACGCCTCAAAGCGGACGTCGCGCGACGAGGACCGTGAACCCGCCGGCGTTGTCCGTGAGGACGTTCTCGTTGATCCCCAGATAGAGCCGCCCCTTGAAGGGGACGGTCACGGCGCGCTCCGGGCCGATCGGGAAGAGGACGAACACCTCGTCGCGGACCTCCTGGCCCGAATCCTCGTCGATCCGGCTGGCCACGAGCTGGACGATCTTGCCGACGAGGGCCCCGAGGTTGGCGTCGGGGATGGGCTGCTCGACGGTGACGAGGTCCAGACCTTCCGGGCCGCAGACGGCCTCCGGGTTCCCCCTCTGCAGGTTGATCTCGCCGCCGGCCCGGAAATGGAGCTCCTCGCCGGCGGTCACGTCGATCCCGGTGTCGACCCAGCCGGCGTCGGCCGCGACGGCGACCGGTTTTTCGAGCGGCAGGAACGTGAGGACCTGCCCCCGGGCCAGGGCGGCCAGCCCGCCGGCCGCGGCCCCCAGGACAAAGGCGGCTATCTTCAGGGTCTTCCCGGGCATCATCCCTCCTCCGGCCGCCCCTCCGCGGCCAGCACCCCGAGCATCTCCGCGTGGACGAGGCCGTTGCTGGCCAGGACGCCCGGCGCGTCGAGCGCGAACGGTCCGCCGTCGAAGTCCGTCACCCGGCCGCCCGCTTCGGACACGAGCAGCGCGCCCGCCGCGATGTCCCACGGCTTGAGCTTGAGCTCCCAGAAGCCGTCGAAGCGGCCGCAGGCGACATAGGCCAGGTCGAGCGCCGCCGAGCCGCAGCGGCGGATGGCCTGGGCCCGGACGACGAACCGCTCCCAATGGCAGAGGTTGTTGACGCGGCTCGTCCGGACGTCGTAAGGGAAGCCCGTGGCGAGCAGGCTCCGCCCGAGCTCGGCGACCTTGGAGACCCGAACCGGGCCCCCGTTGCGGGTGGCCCCCCGGCCGATCTCGGCCCGGAACAAGTCCTCCCGCGTCGGGTCGTAGACCCAGCCCAGCACGAGACGGCCGGCGCACTCGAGGGCGGCGGAGACGCTGAAGACGGGGAAGCCGTGGGCGAAGTTGGTCGTGCCGTCGAGCGGGTCGATGATCCAGCGGCAGTCGGAGGTCCCCGGCCGGGACACCCCTTCCTCGGCCAGGAACCCGTGGCCCGGGAAGGCGGCCGATAAGCGGCCGAGGAGGATCTCCTGGGCCGCGACGTCGAACGGCGTCACCAGGTCGACGGCCCCCTTGTAGGAGGTCTCGACCCGCTGCCCGAGGCTCGCCCGGAGGTACTGTCCGGCCTCCCGGACGGCGGCCTCGCCCGCCTTCGAGAACTCGTCGTAGGGACCCATCGCGGTTATCTTATCAGAAGACCCCTTCTTGGCCAAAACGGAACCCCCCGGAGATCCAGGGGACACGATCCCCTTCCCGGAGAACCGGGTCATGTCCCCGATTTCCCGGCCCGTCTTCCCTGAACGGAAGCCGCGGATTTGCGTAGTATAATAGACGGACGACCTCCGAACTCGACCGGAAAGGCTGACACCCATGACAGAAAAGAAGAGCTTTCTCAAGCGGCGGAAGAAGCCGCTGATCATCTTCGGCGTGATCCTGGTCCTGGCCGTCATCGTCGTCGCCAACATGCGGTCCCGGCGCGAGAGGACGGTCGAGGTGACCATCGAGCCGGCCCGGAAACAGGACCTGACCGCGATCGTCTCCGCCTCCGGCGAGGTCAAGCCCAAGAAGAACATCGACATCAGCGCCCAGGTCCCGGGCCGGATCATCAAGATCGGCGTCGTCGAGGGCCAGGAGGTCCGAGCCGGCGATTTCCTCCTCAAGCTCGACTCGGCCCAGTACGAGGCCAACGCCGACCGCGACCAGAACTTCATCCGGGCCGCCAACGCCGACCTCATCCAGTCCCAGGCGCGGCTGCAGCGCGACAGGGGCTCGTTCGAGCGCCAGAAGAAGCTTTTCGACGACGACCTCATCTCCCGCGACCAGCTCGAGGCGGCCCAGGCCCAGTTCGACGTCGCCAGCGCCCAGGTCAACGCCATCCAGTTCCAGATCAAGCAGGC
This sequence comes from Candidatus Aminicenantota bacterium, assembly GCA_041320535.1. GTDB lineage: Bacteria > Acidobacteriota > Aminicenantia > Aminicenantales > Saccharicenantaceae > RBG-16-66-30. The sequence continues at coordinate 375,874 of JBGLNH010000001.1, forward strand.
CGAAGCCTCGCACAAGAGCACGCTGGACAACCTGGCCAAGACGACCTACAGCTCCCCCATCGGCGGGGTCATCACCAGCCTTCGCGTCGAGGAGGGCGAGGTGGCCATCATCGGGACCATGAACAATCCCGGGACCGTCCTCCTGACCATCGCCGACCTGTCGGTCATGGAGGTCGAGGTCGAGGTCGACGAGACCGACGTCGTCGGCGTCGCCCTCGGCCAAAAGGCCCGCGTCCGCGTCGACGCCTTCCCGACGGCCGTCTTCGAAGGCCAGGTCACCGAGATCGGCAGCTCCGCCCTGCAGCGAACGACGGGCGTCTCGGCGACCCAGGAGTCCAAGGACTTCAAGGTCGTCGTCACCCTGGAGAACCCCTCCGAGAGGCTCAAGCCCGGCCTGTCCGCCTCGGCCGACATCGTCGTCGCCGAGAGGGCGCAAGTCCTGGCCGTGCCCATCTCCTCGCTCGTCCTGCGGGACAAGGCGAGCGTCGACAAGAACGCCCCGGCCGGCGAGGAAGAGGGCGTCTACGTCGTCGAGAGCGGGAGGGTCAAATTCGTCCCCGTCGCCAAGGGCATCGCCGGGGGGATGATGATCGAGATCACCTCCGGCCTCGCCGAAGGGCAGGATCTCGTCACCGGCCCCTACGCCTCGCTGCGCGAGCTCAAGGACGGCGTCCTGGTCAAGGCGGCAGCGAAGAAGGACGCCGAGAAGAAATGAGCGCCGCCGATCCCGTCGTCATCGCCGCCGAAGACCTCTGGAAGGTCTACAAGCTCGACGAGCAGGAGGTCGAGGCCCTCCGCGGCGTGTCCCTGACCGTCGAGCGCGGCGAGTTCCTGGCCATCATGGGGCCGTCCGGATCGGGCAAGTCCACGCTGATGAACCTCGTCGGCTGCCTCGACACGCCGACCTCGGGGACCTACCGCCTCAACGGCAAGCTCGTCAGCGCCATGTCCGAGGACGAGCTGGCCTTCACCCGGAACCGCGAGATCGGCTTCGTCTTCCAGGTCTTCAACCTCCTCGCCCGGGCCTCGGCCTTCCGCAACGTCGAGCTCCCGCTCGTCTACGCCGGGATGAAGAAAACGGAGCGCGAGGAGAAGGCCCGGCGGGCCCTCGAGCGGGTCGAGATGAAGGCCCGGATGAGCCACAAGCCGGCCGAGCTCTCCGGGGGCGAACGCCAGCGCGTGGCCATCGCCCGGGCCCTGGTCAACGAGCCGTCCCTCCTGCTGGCCGACGAGCCGACGGGGAACCTCGACTCGCGCACCGGCCGCGAGATCCTCAACCTCTTCCACCGCCTCCACGAGCAGGGCCACACGATCATCATGGTCACCCACGACCACGACGTCGCCTCCCAGGCCCAGCGGATCGTCCAGATCCGCGACGGCCGCGTCGAGAAGGACGAGCGGAAAGGAGCCAAGCCATGAGCCCCTTCAAGCGGTTGGAAGGCGTCTTCTTCGGTCCCAAGGCCGTGTTCGACGGGCTGGCGTCGAGACCCGTCTGGATCGACGCCCTGGCCGTCGTCCTCGTCGCGCTCATCGCCTTCAACCTCGTCGTCGCCCCCTACATGCAGAAGGACAGCCTGGCCCTGATGAGGGACAACGCCGCCCTCAAGGAGAGGCTGGGCGAGGACACCTACGCCAGGATGATCGAGCAGACCGAGAACCCCTCCCAGGGGAAGCGCATCGTCCAGACCTTCGTCTCGACGCCGCTCTTCTTCCTCGCCGCCCTGCTCCTGCAGGCCCTCCTCCTGCTCACGTTCGGCCGGCTCCTCTCGACGCAGGGGACCTACGTCCAGGTGCTGGCCGTCCTCGTCCACGCCAGCCTCATCGACAAGCTCCTGGGCAACGCCGTCCGGCTGGCCCTGGCCCTGACGCGGAAGTCCCTCATGCAGACGTCGACCGGCCTGGCCTTGCTCTTCCCGCGCATGGAGGTCACGTCGACGCCCTACATCGTGCTGGCCCAGGTCGATCTCTTCCAGCTCTGGATGTTCGGCGTCCTGGCCCTCGGCCTGGCCGCGGTCTTCAAGATCGGCCTCAGGAAGGCCCTGGCCCTGTCCTACGGCCTGTGGTTCCTCAAGGCCCTGGCCAACATCGGCATCGGGGTCATAAGCATGAGTTTCCTGCGATAAATTGACTTCGCCTTTCCCGCCTTATACATTAAGGGCATGGACGACTGGTTCGTCTCCGAGGAGTTCGCCCGGGCCCCCTTCGTCCGCGTCCTGGCCGAGCTCTGGCGGCAGGGGCTGAGCGGCTCGCTCTACGCCAAGGCCGGCGGCGTCCCCAAGTGCCTGTCGTTCGAGCGGGGGGCCCTGGTCCTCGACTCGGTCTCCTTCGAGGAGAAGGACTTCCTGCGCTACCTCCTGACCTCGGGCGCGGCCGACCTCATCGCCCTGGCCCGGGTCGAGGAGCGCGCCCAGAGGACCGACGGCTCGTCCCTCCGGGCCCTGGTCGAGACCTCCGTCCTGGCGCCGGAGCGCCTCTGGGAGCTGCTCGAGCGGTTCGCCCGCGAGGAGGCCCTGGCGCTCATCGCCGAGGGGGGCGCCGAGCGCGAGTTCCACTCCCGGAGCGGCCCGCCGTCGCGCGTCTACGTCGAGGCCATCGACGTCCCCGGCCTCATCCTCGAGGGCGTCCGCCGGATGGCCGACGACGAGGCCCTGGCCGCGGCCCTGCCGGCCCCGAACGAGACCGTCCGCCGCCTCCCGACCTCGTCGGCCGACGCCTTCCGGCTGTCGCGCGTGGAGCGCTACGTCCTCGGCCTCATCGAGCCGCCCAAGCCGCTCTCCGAGATCGCGGCGGCGAGCGACGCCGGCGAGGCCGCGACCCGCCGGGCCCTGCTCGCGGCGCTGCTTCTGGGGCTGGCCGGAACGGCCGGCCCGAAGCCCAGGACGGCCAAGCTCGGGGCGGACCTCTCCCTCGCCGGCATGGACCGGCTGCTCGGCCTCTTCAACGCCAAATGCGCCTTCATCTTCAAGCACGTCTCGAAGGAGGTCGGGCCGGTCGCCTTCCCCCTCGTCGGGAAGGCCTTCGACGAGATCCGGGGCCGCCTCGACCCGGCCTTCCAGGCCGCCGAGCTCAAGCCCGACGGGCGCTTCGAGCTCAGATCGCTCCTGCCGGTCAAGGCCAACATCGTCGGCGACGAGTGCCGCCGCAGCATGCTCCGCAGCATGGACGAGATCCTCGCCGCCGAGGTCCTCCTGGTCAAGCGGACGCTCGGTCCGGAGCAGGAAGCGGCGCTCGTCCGCAGCCTCGAGAAGGTCGGGGAGACCCCGTGAAGCGGCGCCAGCTCCTCGCCCTCCTCGTCTTCGCCAGCCTTCTCGCCCTCGGGATCCTGGTCCGCCTTGGAACCTGAAGCCCCCGTCCTCGTCCTGGTCCTCGGCCCGACCGCCGTCGGCAAGAGCCGGGCCGCGGTCGACCTGGCCCTGCGCCTCGGCGGCGAGGTCGTCAGCGGCGATTCCATCCAGGTCTACCGCGGCTTCGACATCGGCACCGACAAGCCGTCGCCGGAGGAGCGCCGCGGCGTCCCCCATCACCTCATCGACGTCGTCGATCCCGGCGTCCAGTTCACGGCCGCCGACTTCGTCCGCGAGGCCCTGGCCGCCGCCCGGGGCATCGCCGCCCGCGGGCGCCTGCCCATCGTCGCCGGCGGCACCGGCCTCTACATCAAGGCCCTCTGCGACGGCCTGTTCCCCGGGCCCGGCCGGGACCCGGCGCTGCGCGCGGCCCTCGAGGCCGAGGCGCGGGAGAAGGGGCTCGAGACCCTCTTCCGCCGGCTCGAGGCCGTCGATCCCGAGTACGCCGCCAAGGTCCGCGGCCGGGACCGCGTCCGGATCATCCGGGCCCTGGAGGTCCACGCGGCCACGGGCCGGTCCATCTCCGAGCACTTCCGGGCGACCGAGTCGCCGCTCAAGGGCCGCACCGTCGTCCGGCTCGGGCTCCGGCTCGAGCGCGAAGCGCTCTACGCCCGCATCGACCGGCGCGTCGAGCGCATGTTCGAGCGCGGGCTCGTCGACGAGGTCCGGGGCCTTCTCGAGCGGGGCGTCGCGGAGACCTCGCCGCCCTTCCGCGCGCTCGGCTACAGCCACGTCCTGCGGCACCTCCGGGGGGAGATCGGCCGCGACGAGGCCGCCGCCCTGACCAAGACCGAGACCCGTCACTACGCCAAACGGCAGATGACCTGGTTCCGGAAGATGCCCGGGATCGCCTGGTTCCCGCCCGGCGACGACGCGGCCCTTGAGCGGCACGTCCGAAACCGATTACAATAGAAGGCACCCATGGAACGAGCGATCCTCATCAACGTGGCCACGACCAAGGCGGAGAAGGACGAGGCGGAGGAGTCCGTCGCCGAGCTCGCCGGGCTGGCCGCGGCGGCCGGGGCCGAGGTCGTCGGGAAGATCTTCCAGGTCCGGCCCCGGCTCAGCTCCCGCTGGCTCGTCGGCGAGGGCAAGGTCGAGGAGATCGCCGCCGCGGCCCGGGAGGCGGACGCCGACATGGTCGTCTTCGACCGCAACCTCAACGCCTCCCAGCAGCAGAACCTCGAGGAAGAGATCGAGGTCAAGGTCCTCGACCGGACCCAGCTCATCCTCGACATCTTCGCCCAGCGGGCCAGGACGAACGAGGGCAAGCTCCAGGTGGAGCTGGCCCAGCTCGTCTATCAGCTGCCGCGCCTGCGGGGCAAGGGGCTCAGCCTGACCCAGCAGGGCGCCGGCATCGGCACGCGGGGCCCGGGCGAGAAGAAGCTCGAGGTCGACCGCCGCCGCATCACCGACCGGATCACCAGGCTCAAGAGGGACATCGACGGCCTCGAGAAGCGCCGGGCGAGCCAGCGCGAGGGCCGCCGCAAGGGCCCCGTGCCCACGCTCTCCCTCGTCGGCTACACGAGCGCCGGCAAGTCGACGCTCTTCAACCGGCTGGCCGAGGAGCGGCGCTACACGTCCTCGAACCTGTTCTCGACCCTCGATCCCCTGCTCCGCCGCGTCTCCTTCCCCGACGGCGCGTATTTCTTCCTGACCGACACGGTCGGCTTCATCCGGAAGCTGCCCGTCGAGCTCGTCACCTCGTTCCGCGCCACGCTCGAGGAGGTCGCCGACGCCGACGGCATCTGCCACGTCGTCGACGTCTCCTCGCCCTCCTGCGAGCGCCAGCTCGCCGCCGTCGAGTCCGTCCTGGCCGACCTCGGGGCGACGGACGTCCCCGTGCTCAAGGTCCTCAACAAGATCGACCTCCTGGCCGAGGATGAGCGGGCGCTGCTGCTCGGCCGCAACGCCGACCCGCAGTCCCGGACGGTCGCCCTGTCGGCCAAGACCGGCGAGGGGGTCCCCGAACTCCTCGGACGGCTCCGGGAGGCGCTGTTCGGCGGCCACCGGATCTACACCATCCGGGTACCCAGGGAGACCCGCGAGATCACCGACTCGCTCCCCCGCCGCGCGCTCGTCCTGAAGAGGCGGGAAAGCGAGAGCTTCGTCGAGTTCCAGGTCCTGGCGGACCCGGCGGGGATCCGCAATTTCCTGCCCTACGTCGCGCAAGGAGGAGAGACATGGTGAAGAGGATCGCCGCCGCCGGGCTGGCCCTGCTCGGGGCCGTCGCCTGCGCCACCTTGCCGCCTCCCGCCCCGCCCGCCTTCTTCGTCGAGGACCTGCCCCCGGACGCGACGGCCCGCCTCGGCCTCGACGACCGCATCGCGGCCCGCGACGCGTGGGAGTCCCTCAAGACGGGGCGCCCCGACCAGGCCCGGAAACACCTGATGAAGCTCGGCACGGCCAATCCCATCCGCGAGGCGGGGCTGGCCTACGCCGACCTCCTCTCCGGCGATCTCACCGCCGCCGAGGCGCGGTTCAAGTCCTCGATCGCCGGGACGCCGGGCATGACCCCCTCGCGCGTCGGACTGGCCCAGATCTACGAGTCGCGGCGCGAACGCGACAAGACCTTCAACGAATGCCGGGAGGTCCTCAAGATCGATCCGGACAACCGCTGGGCCAGGCCGCGGTTCGAGTCCCTCCGCCACGACCTCGTCCGCGAATCGACGGCCGCGGCCCGGGAGGCCCTGGCGGCCGGCAACCGCGAGACGGCCAAGAGGGAGTTCCTGAAGGTCCTCTTCTACGCCCCCGAAACGGCCCCGGTCCACCTCGAGCTGGCCCGCCTCTACCGCCAGGAGAAGAACGCCTCGGCCGCCCTCCTCCACTACCGTTCGGCCCTGGAGACCGGGCCCGCGGACGCGGCGCTGCTCCGGGAGTACGCCGACGTCCTGGCCGAGTCGGGCGAGCTCGGGCGGAGCCTCGAGGTCCTCGAGAAGCTGGCCGAGGCCGAGCCCAAGGACGCCGCCCTGGCCAGGCGCGTCGACGAGCTCAAGACGAAGCTCGGGATCTACGAATTGCCCAGCGAGTACGGCGGCATCGCCGCCCTGGAGGCGGTGGCCCGCGAGGACCTGGCCGCCCTGATCGGGGTCAAGTTCGCCGACTTCCTCGAGGCCCCGGCGGCGCGCACGCGGATCCTCGTCGACATCTCGCTCTCCTGGGCCCAGAGGTACATCGTCAAGGTCGCCTCGCTCGGGATCATGAGCGTCTTCGAGAACCACACCTTCCAGCCCCGGCGGATCATCAACCGGGCCGAGCTGGCCGACGCGGCGGTCCGGCTGATCGGCGTCCTCCAGGCGCGAGGCGCCCGCTTCGTCCCCCTGGTCGAGGCGCGGCGGATCCAGATCGCCGACGTCCCATCCGACAACGTCTACGCCGCGCCCATCACGCAGGCCCTGGCCTACCAGATCATGTCCCTGACCCCCGAGCGGCGGTTCGAGCCCGAGAGGACGGTCTCCGGCGAGGAGGCCCATCGGGTCATGGACATCGTCCTGCGCCTGGCCAAGTAGGAGGAGGACGACATGAGCCCCTTGCTCACCCTGCCCAACCTGCTCTCCCTGTCCCGGGTCCTGCTCGCGCCCGTTTTCGTCGTCCTGACGGTCCAAGGGAAAGCGTGGCCGGCCTTCTGGGTCTTCCTGGCCGCCGGCGCGACCGACGCCCTCGACGGCTTCGCCGCCCGGGCGCTCAAGATGAGGTCGACGCTCGGCGTCTGGCTCGATCCGCTCGGGGACAAGGTCCTGATGACCGCGGCCTTCGTCGTCCTGACCATCCCCGCCCTGGCCCGGCCGAACGCGCTGCCGCTCTGGCTGACCGCCCTGTGCATCGGCCGCGACGTGGCCATCGCCCTGAGCGCGCTCGTCATCGTCGCCCTCCGCGGCAAGCAGACGTTCAAGCCGACGCTCGTCGGGAAGATCAGCACCGTCGTCCAGGTCCTGCTCGTCTACGACGTCCTGTTCCTGAACGCCGCGGGCCGCACCCAGGCGGCCCTGCCCTGGATCTACCTCCTCACGGCCGCTCTCGCGGTCGCGTCCTGGGTCCAGTACGGCGTCCGCGGCGTCGGCCTCCTGCGCCGGAAGGCCGGCCCGGCCGCCGGCTGACGTCCCGCCGCGGTTGGCATTTCGGGGCCGGCGTGCTAAGATGGTCCTTCTCATGACCGCCCCGAGGAGCGCCCGTATGAACCCTGTCTCCAGCTTCGACAAGCTCTCCCGCCGCGTCGAGCAGTTCCGCGACGAGATGATCGACCTCCAGATGCGCCTCTGCGCCATCCCCGCCGTCGCCCCTTCGAGCGGCGGCGAGGGAGAGGCCAAGAAGGCCTCTTTCCTCATGGAATGGCTCAAGGCCAACGGCTTCGTCGACATCTCCCTCATCAAGGCCCCGGACCTCGACGCGCCGGACGGCTATCGCCCCAACATCCTGGCCTACTACCGGGGCAGGACCTCGGCCTGCACGGCCTGGGTCATGACCCACACCGACGTCGTCCCGCCCGGGGAGCTGTCGCTCTGGCGGGGCGATCCCTACAAGGCCTGGGTCGAGAAGGGCCGGGTCTACGGCCGCGGCGTCGAGGACAACCAGCAGGACATGGTCGCCTCGCTCTTCGCCGTCAAGGCCCTCCAGGCCGAGGGCATCACGCCGAACTGCGACATCGGCATCGCTCTCGTCGCCGACGAGGAGACGGGCAGCCGCAAGGGCATCGACTACGTCCTCCAGAACCACAAGGTCTTCCGCCGCCAGGACCTCATCATCGTCCCCGACGCCGGCAACGAGCACGGGACGATGATCGAGGTGGCCGAGAAGAGCCTGCTCTGGCTCAAGTTCAAGACCCTGGGAAGACAGGCCCACGGTTCGACGCCCGAGAAGGGCGTCAACAGCTTCAAGGCCGCCAGCTTCTTCATCGCGGCCCTGAACGACCTCTACAAGCTCTACCCGGCCCGGGACAGGCTCTTCGATCCCCCCATCTCCACCTTCGAGCCGACGAAGAAGGAGGCCAACGTCCCCAACGTCAACACCATCCCCGGCGAGGACGTGTTCTACCTCGACTCGCGGGTCCTGCCCGAATACAAGGTCCAGGACGTCGAGAAGACGATCCGGTCGATCGCCGCTCGCATCGAGAAGAAGTTCAAGGTCAAGATCCACATGGAGATCGTGCAGAAGGCCCCGGCCGCGCCGCCGACGTCGCCCCAGGCCCCCGTCGTCCAGGCCCTCAAGCGGGCCGTCAAGGAGGTCTACGGCAAGGAGGCCCGGGCCATGGGCATCGGCGGCGGGACGGTCGCGGCCGTGTTCCGGCGGGCCGGCTTCCCCGCGGCCTGCTGGTCCAAGCTCGACGAGACCGCCCACCAGCCGAACGAATATTGCATCGTCGACAACATGGTCGGCGACGCCAAGGTCTACGGCCACATCTTCCTGCAGGATTAGAGCCGGGGCGAAAGGCCCCGCCGGGCCTCAGACGGGGCGGCGCCAGGCCGCGGCCGGCGGCGGCGGGACCGGGTAGATCCTCTGAACGCGCTGGGCGATGCGGACCGTGTTGAGGTGGATGTCCACCGTGTCCTTGATCTCCTGGGCGTAGCCCCCGGCCAGGACGACGACGACGGCGATCCCCAGGTGCCGGGCGTTCTCGATGACCAGCTTGTCCCGTTCCTTCAGCCCCGCCTTGGTCAGGGCCAGGCCGCCCAGCTGGTCCTTCTCGAAGGGGTCCGCGCCGGCCAGGTAGAAGACGATGTTCGGGCGGAACTCCTTGTAGATCTTAGGGATATGGGCGCGCAGCTCGCCCAGGTACTTGGCGTCGCCGTCGCCCGCCCAGAGCCCGATGTCGAGCGTGCTGAGGGGCTTCTCGCTCGGATAGATGTCCATCTGGTGGATGGACAGCGTGAAGACGTCCTCGCGCCCGGCCAGGGCGGCCGCCGTGCCGTTGCCCTGGTGGAGGTCACAGTCGACGATCATGACCCGGTCGGCCCGCTTCTCCTCGAGGACCTTGCGGGCGGCCACGGCCACGTCGTTGAGCAGGCAGAAGCCCTCGCCGTGGTCGGGGAAGGCGTGGTGGAAGCCGCCGCCGATGTGGACGGCCAGGCCGCGCTCCAGGGCCTTGCGGGCCGCCAGGACCGTGCCTCCGACCGAGAGCAGGGCGAAGCGGACGAGCTCGGGCGAGTAGCGAATCTCCAGGGCCTTGAGCTCCGCGGCGCTCAGGCCGCCCGTCTTGACCCGCTTGAGGTAGCGGCGCGTGTGGACGAGCTCGACGTCCTCGTCCGGGGCCGGCCGCGGCCGCAGGAAGTTCTCCTTCTTGGCCCCCATGGCCAGGAGGTTCTCGTAGACGAGGCGGTATTTCTGGAGGGGGAAGACGTGCTTGCCGGTCTCGACCATCCAGTACTCGTTGCTGAACACGAACTGGAACGGGAAGCGCTTGCCGGCCAGCACCTTGAAGAGGTCGAGCAGATCGCCCATGCCGGCCTCACGATATCAAAAAATGGTCGCACAAAAAAGGGGCCGTTTTCCATTTGTCATAACCAAGTAGGGTCCTCCCTAATATAAAGTTCTTCTCCAGCTTCCGGGAGTTCCTTCTCTCCGGCCTTGGCTCGCAACGGGGATCGTCGAGGCCAATTCCTTTGCCCCCTCGAGAGCGATTCCCCTGCCTATTAGCTGTTCGACCGAAATAAACCTATACTGCGCTCGGTCGTAGTACCTCGCCCCGAAGTAATCGAGCCCCGACTCCGCGTCGTGCGGCTTGCCCGAGAACTTGAGCTCCGGGTCGAAGCTCGTGACCCACGTCTGCTGGATCCCCCCGTAAGGCTCGTGCGCCGCCGAATAGACGACGTTGCCGGTCGAGTCGGTCACGATCCGCGTCGAGTTGATCTGGTCCGAGGCATAGAAGTAGCACTGAGGCTGCGGGGTGGCCGCCCTGTACTCCGCGACGAGCCGCCCTCCAAAATGGATATAATCCCTTACCCATTGTCCGGCGACGTCATATTCCGCGAGAAGCCCTTCCCCTCTCCCTGGAGCCCGAGGAGCCAGCCTCCTTGCCCGGGGAAAAGCGCCCTCTCGTACCCATTGAAATTATCCCTGAACAGGGGCCGAAAGACAACTTCCTGCCCCATCCGGCTCAGGTCGACAAACCGGACATCCAGGTCGTCGATCCAGAGCTTCACGGCGACCTCGGGACCGCGGCTCAGGGAGATCTCGGGCGCACTGCGGACGTCCAAGTCGGTCTTGAGGGGAACGCCGCTCACGATGGGCTGGTCGTCGATCCAAACGGAGCCCGTGTAGTTGGTCATGTCGTAGGTGATGCGGGCGTGGTGCCAGGTCCTGAGGAACTTGTCGAGCTCCTGGACCTCGCCCAGCGCGTAGTTGAAGAGCAGGTTCTCCGTGCCTCGTAGTCCGTCCGGGGCGAAGGCGACCTCGGCCACCTGGAAGCTCTGAGTCATCCGGTCGGGAATGCCGGCGCTGAAGACGAAGTGCGAGGAAACCGGCGTGTCCCCCTCGGCCGCGGAGACCCTGAAGTTGAACTCGAAGGAAAATATGGCCGGAAGCGTCGGCGAGCCGTCCGCATCGCTGATCCTGACGAGGCAAGAGCCGGAAAGGTCCGCGGGGACAAGCCAGGGGTAACCCCCGACGTTGGCGGCCCGTTCGACGATGGTTCGGTACGGCTCTTTATTCGCCACACCCGAAAGGTACTGACTTCTTGAGCGTTCCGACTTTAACCTCCGCACCTGGGAAGCCCTGTAAAGTTGCAGAAATCTCAAGCTTTTCGCATCCCGTGCCGTGTATCAAGAAAGGCAGCACCAATCTCTTACCCTCATTGAACCAGTCGCCCAACAGGAGAGTCTTCTCCAACAACGTTGTTTCGCCCGAGTGGGAGCGCCACGGCGCCCACGGCATCCGGCCCGGGATGGAGCTCGCCCACCAGCTCTTCGTCTCCATGGGCCTCGCGGCCGCCGGCCGCATGGCCGGCCTCCTCGGCCGGCCCGGCCGGGCCGCCGAATGGACGGCCGCCGCCGCCGGCCTCCGCGAGGCCATGCTCAGATCGCCGCGCTTCTCGCTCGTCGAGTCGGGCGTCTTCGTCAAGCGCCGCGGCCTCGACGGGCGGGTCCAGGAGGAGATCGTCCCCGAGGCCGGCTCGACCCTCCCCCGCGAGGCGCCGCTCTTCGGGCCGGGACGCCACCTTCTCGATCCCGACACCTCGGCGGCGCTGCCCGTCGCCTGGGAGTTCGTCGATCCCGGCGGCCGGCTGGCCCGCAAGACGATGGCCTCGATGGAGACGCTCTGGGACCAGCGCTGGCGGGGGGGCGGATACGGCCGGTACAACGTCACCTCCGAGCCGGATTCGCCCGGGCCGTGGCCGTTCGCCTCGCTCTTCGTCGCCCGGGCCGCCGTCGAGACGGGCGACGGGGCCGCGGCGCGCCGCGTGCTCGACTGGCTCGCAAGCGTCCCCGGCGGGCGGGCCGGGTCGTGGCTCGAATTCTACGGCCCGCGGCCCGTGCCGCCCTATCCCCAGGTCGGGATCGTCCCCTGGACCTGGGCCGAGCTCGTTTTCCTCGTCGTCCATCACCTGCTCGGCGTGAGGCCGGCCGGGCGCGCCCTCCGCATCCGGCCGAGGCTCCTGCCGGGAGCCGGGCGCATGGAGGCCGCGGTCCCCGTCCGGGGCGGCTGGCTCGAGCTCTCGGTCCGGCGGCGGCGCCGCGGCGAGGAGCCGGGCTTCCGGGCCGGATCGCGCCGGGTCCCCCACCATCTCTACGGCCTCACGGTCGAATGCCCCCGGAACGGCGGCCGCGTCGCGGTGCGCTGTATCATCCCCTGAGAGAGGACGCCCATGGCCAAGCGCAGGATCCACCTCGTCTCGAACGCCCACCTCGACCCCGTCTGGCTCTGGGAGTGGCAGGAGGGCGCCGGCGAGGCCCTGTCCACCTTCCGGCAGGCGGCCGAGTTCTGCGAGAAGCGCGACGATTTCGTCTTCTGCCACAACGAGGCCGTGCTCTACCAGTGGGTCGAGGAATACGAGCCGGCCCTCTTCAGGAGGATCCGGGACCTCGTCCGGAAGAAGAAGTGGCACGTCATGGGCGGGTGGTTCATCCAGCCCGACGGCAACATGCCGAGCGGCGAGTCGTTCGTCCGCCAGACGCTCCTCGGGCGCCGCTACTTCTCGGAGAAGTTCGGCGTCGAGCCGCGGACCGCGGTCAACCTCGACCCCTTCGGCCACACCCGCGGCCTCGTCCAGATCCTGGCCAAGAGCGGCTACACGGCCTACCTCTGCTGCCGACCCGGGAACGACTGGTGTCCCCTGCCCCGGGACGAGTTCGTCTGGGTCGGCTACGACGGGTCCGAGGTCCTGGCCAACCGGGCCTCGGCCCACTACTGCTCGACCGGCGGGCGCGAGCGCGAGCGGCTCGAGAAGTGGCTGGCCGAGAACCCGTCGGGCGACCTCGTCATCCACCTCTGGGGGATCGGCGACCACGGCGGCGGGCCGTCGCGCCGCGACCTCGCCGGCCTCGCCGCGCTCGGGAAGGAGCGGCCCGACCTCGAGCTCGTCCACTCGACCCCGGACGCCTACTTCCTCGAGCTCGAGGCCAGGCGGGCCGACCTGCCGCGCCGGGCCAAGGACCTCAATCCCTGGGCCGTCGGGTGCTACACGTCGATGAGCCGGGTCAAGCAGGGCCACCGCCGGCTCGAGAACGAGCTCTACTCGGCCGAGAAGATGGCCGCGACCGCCTGGCTCCAGGGCCTCATGCCCTACCCGCGCGAGGCCTTCGCCGAGGCCGCGCGCGACCTGGCCTTCGTCGAGTTCCACGACATCCTGCCCGGGTCGGCCATCCCGGCCGGCGAGGACGGGGCCCTGCGCACGATCGGCCACGGCCTCGAGATCCTGTCGCGGATCAAGGCCCGGGCCTTCTTCGCCCTGGCCGCGGGAGAGCCCAAGGCGGCGCCCGACGAGATCCCCCTCTTCGTGTTCAATCCGCACGCCCACCCCGTGCGGGCGCTCGTCGAATGCGAGTTCGAGCCCTGGGAGCCGAACACCGGGAAGGGCTTCTGGGCCCCCCGCGTCTCCGCCGCGGGGCGGGCCCTGCCCTGCCAGGCCGAGAAGGAGGAGAGCAACCTCAGCGTCGAGTGGCGCAAGCGCGTCGTCTTCGAGGCCGAGCTGGCCCCGTCGCGGCTGAGCCGCTTCTCGTGCCGCCTCGAGCGGGTGGCCGCGAGGCCCGCCGTCGCCCTCGGCGAGGAGCGCGGCGCCTTCACCGTGGTCACGGACGATCTCGCCGCGGCGGTCAACGCCCGCACGGGCCTGCTCGACCTCTACCGGGCCGGCGGCCTCGACCTCCTGGCCCCGGGCGCTTTCGCGCCCCTCGTCATCCGGGACAACGCCGATCCCTGGGGCATGAAGGTCAGGAGCTTCCGGGCCCTCGAGGGTTGCTTCGCCGCGGCGACGCCGGAGCAGGCGGCCCGCTTCGCCGGGATCCGCGAGGGCGGCCTGGCCCCGGTCCGGGTCATCGAGGACGGCGAGGTCCGAACGGTCGTCGAGGCCGTCCTCGCCTACGGCGCCTCGCGCCTGCTCCTGCGCTACAAGGTCCCCAAGCGCGGGACGGAGATCGAGGTCGAGGCCCGGGTGTTCTGGGCCGAGCGCGACGCCATGCTCAAGCTCGGCCTGACGCCCAGGATGCGGGCCCCGCGCTTCCTGGGGCAGGTCGCCTACGGCGCCGAGGAGCTGCCCGCGAACGGCGACGAGGCCGTGGCCCAGAAGTGGCTGGCCCTCGTCTCGGACGAGGACGGAGCGGCGCTCACCGTGGCCAACGACCGCGTCTACGGGTCGGACTGGGACGGCACGGAGCTCCGGCTGACGCTGCTCCGCTCGCCGGCCTACGCCGCCGACACGTGGGAGGACAAGCTGGCCGTGGCCGGCGACAGGTTCGTCCCGCGCCAGGACACCGGCGAGCGGACGTTCCGCTTCTGGCTCGACGGAGGCCCGGCCGCGGACCGCATGGCCCGGATCGGCCGCGAGGCGCTCGTCCATAACGAGACGCCCTACGCCCTGGCCTATTTCCCGCCTGGCGGCCGGAAGCGCTCGCTCGCGGGCGTCGTCGTCGAGGGCGACGCCGTCGAGGTCACGGCCTTCAAGATGTCCGAGGACGGCCGGGACGCCGTCGTCCGGCTGTTCGAGCCGACCGGGACTCCGCGGCGGGTCACGGTCAAGGTCCCGGCCCTCGGCCTGAAAGCCGCGGTCGGGCTCGGGGCCTTCGAGATCAAGACGCTGCGCCTCGACCGGCGGGCCAAGAAGCTCGCCGAGACCGACCTGCTCGAAAGAAAGCCGGGCCGGCGATGACCTCGAAAGAGCGCGTCGCCGCCTCTCTCGAGGGCCGCATCCCCGACCGCGTGCCCTACGCCGAGTTCGCCGTCGACTTCGACACGGTCGAGCGCCTGCTCGGCCACGAGACCTATCTCCGGGCCAAGGCCAAGTCCCAGATCGCGTTCTGGGAGGGCCGCCACGACGAGGTCGCCGCGAGCTGGCTCGAGGACCACATCGCCCTGCACCGCAAGCTGCCGCTCGACATCGTGACCTTCCCCATGGCGACGTGGGAGCTCCCCCCGCCGGACGACCCGGAGCCGCCGCCGCGGCGGATCGACGCCGTGACCTGGGAGGACCGGGAGGGGCGGATCTACCGGCTGTCGGAGGCCACCCAGGACATCACCTGCGTCCTCGACCCCGTCCGCGACCGGCGCGTCTTCACCGCGGCCGAGTTCGAGAGGGAGCCGGAGCCGCCGCGGCGCGACGAGCGGTCGTGGCGCATCCTCGACGCCGTCGTCCGGGAGTTCAAGGCGGAGAAGTACATCTGCGGGCCGTCGGGCGGCTCGGTCGGCATCGTCCTCCTCGGCGGCATGGAGCGCGGGCTCCTCGAGCTGGCCGCCAACCCCGAGGCCGTGCGGGCGGCGACGCGGCTCCTGGTCCGCCAGCAGAACCTGGCCGACGAGCTCCTCATCCACCCCGACTCCGACGCCGTCATGTGGGCCGAGGACCTCGGCTACAAGACGGGGCCGCTCATCGGCCCGGCCATGTTCCGGGACCTCTTCCTCGAGGCCAACAAGGAGAGGGCCCGGAACGTCAAGGGGCGGCACGGCAAGAAGATCCTCAAGCACTGCTGCGGCAACATCGACCTCCTGCTCGATCACTTCGTCGAGATCGGCTTCGACGCCTACCAGTCCATCCAGCCGACGGCCGGCATGGACATCTGCCGGCTGAAGCGTACGCACGGCGACCGGATCGCGCTCTGGGGCGGCGTCGCCGTCGAGAACCTCGTCGGCGGCGGGCCGGCCGACGTCCGGGCCGACGTGCGCCGGGCCATGGACTGCGCCAAGCCCGGGGGGCGGTTCATCCTCGGCGCCAGCCACAGCGTGGCCGTGGGCACGCGCTACGACAACTACATGGCCATGCTGGACGAATACGCCAAGCTGTGTCAGTATTGACGCCGAGGAGGGCCGATGCCTGAGCCCGTGTCGCTGGCGATGGTCGGTGTCGGAGGGATGGGCGCGGTCTACCTCAAGGAGCTCCTCGAGCGCAAGGACGAGGGCCTGTTCAGGATCGCCGGCGCCGTCGACCCCCAGCCCAACCGCTGCCGGCAGTACGTCGAGATGCGGGCCCTCGGCGTGCCCTGCTTCGTCAGCCTCGGGGACTTCTACAGGAACCGCAAGGCCGACCTGGCCGTCCTGTCCTCCCCCATCCAGCTGCACATGCGGCAGACGGAGGAGGCGCTCGGCAAGGGCAGCCACGTCCTCTGCGAGAAGCCCGCGGCCGGGACCATCCAGGAGGTCCGCCGGGCCCTCGCGGCCGAGAAGGCCTCGGGGCGCTGGGTGGCCGTCGGCTACCAGTGGTCGTTCAGCCCCGCGGTCCAGGCCCTCAAGGCCGACGTCCGGTCGGGGCTCTTCGGCGCGGCCAAGCGCTTCAAGTGCCTCTACCTCTGGCCCCGCGACGAGGGCTACTACGGAAGGAACGACTGGGCGGGCCGGAGGCGCGATCCCGAGGGGGCCTGGGTCCTCGACAGCCCCGTGCAGAACGCCATGGCCCACGACCTCCACAACATGTTCTACATCCTGGGCCGGGAGACGGATTCGAGCGCCCGGCCGGTCGAGGTCGAGGCCGAGCTCTACCGGGCCAACGCCATCGAGAATTTCGACACGGCGGCCGCCCGCGTCCGGACGGAGGAGGGCGTCGAGATCCTGTTCCTGGTGAGCCACGCGTCGGAGGAGGACCGGGGCCCGGTCGTCCGCTACGAGTTCGAGCGGGCCGTCGTCCGCTGCGACAGCCGGGACTCGGGGCTGTGGGCGGAGCTGGCCGACGGGACGCGCCGGGATTACGGCGTCCCCGACGCCGAGCCCATGAACAAGCTCTGGCGGTCGATCGCGGCCGTCGGCGACCCGGGGGCCCGGCCGCTCTGCGGCCTGGAGGCCTCGGCGAGCCAGACCCTGTGCATGAACGGCATCCAGGACTCCATGCCCGACATCCGGGATTTCCCGGCCGGGCTGGTGCGGACCGTCGAGGGGCAGGGCTCGCGCCGGCTGGCGGTCGCGACGCCGGGGGCCAGGCGAAAGGTCGTGGAGGGCCTCGACGAGGCGCTCGCGGCCTGCTACGAGGCCTGGCGGCTGCCCTCGGAAATGGGCGTCGACTGGAGCGCCAAAGGGAAGGCGGTCGCGCTCCGCGATTACGCCGGGTTCCCCTCGCGCTGAGGCCGGGCCGGACATGCGCATCCGCATCGACAAGATCGTCTACCCGGGGCGGCGTCTCGGACTGGCCGAGGGCAAGGTCGTCTTCACGGACCTCGGCCTGCCCGGGGAGACCGTCGAGGTCGAGATCGTCAGGGACAAGAAGACCTACGCCGAGGCCAAGACCCTCGGCGTCGTGGAGGCCCCGCCGGCGCGGGTCGAGCCGCGCTGCGCGCATTACCTCGCCTGCTCGCCCTACCAGGACATGGACTACGGGGCCGAGCTCGAGGTCAAGAGGGGCCAGGTCGCGGAGATCATGGCCCGCGAGCTCAAGCGCCCCTTCGGTCCCCCGGAGATCGTGCCTTCGCCGGCGCTCTGGGGCTACCGGAACAGAATCCGGCTCCGGGTCGTCCGGCAGGACGGGAAGGCCGGATACGTCTACCACGAGCCCGGCGAGCAGGCCTCGTTCGTGGCCGTCGACAGGTGCCACCTCGTGCCCGCCGCCGTCAACGACCTCCTCGGGCGCCTGCTCGCGATCGTCGACGAGGGGCCGTTCGGCTCCGTCGAGGCGGTCGAGGTCCGGACCAGCCGGACGAGGGGCGAGTCGCTCGTCGTCTGCGACCTGAGCTCGGGCGCGGAGGCGGCGGCGCTCGGCCGGGCGCTCGCGGCGGTCAAGCGCGAGCACGGCCTGGCGGGCGCCGTGGCCTCGGTCTTCGACGGCAAGAGACGGCGGGACGAGAAGCTGTTCGGGCGGGACTTCGTCGAGGAGGCCGTCCGGGGGCTGACCTTCCGCATCGGGGCCCGGTCGTTCTTCCAGGCCAACGTCGCCATCCTCGAGCGGGTCTTCGACGACTTCCTGGCGGCGGCCGCGCCCCGGGCCGGGGAAACGGTCGCCGACCTCTACTGCGGCCTGGGGACGTTCGGGATCCTGCTGGCGCGGGGGTCCCGCGAGGTCTTCGGGGTCGAGGCCGACGCGGCGAACATCGGCTTCCTCAAGAAGAACCTGGCCCTCAACGGCATCGGCAACTTCGCCGTCTGCGAGGGGACGACCGAGGAGTGGCTGGAGGAGGTCCTGGAGAGGGAGCCGGGCGTCGTCATCCTCGATCCGCCGCGCAGGGGCGTCGATCCGGCGGTCGTCGCGGGGATCGTCAACGAGCCGGCGCCGCTCGTCCTCTACCTCTCCTGCAACCCGACGACGCTGGCGCGGGACCTGAAGGGGCTGCTCGAGGCCTACGAGCTGAAGAGCCTGCGGATCTACGACTTCTTCCCCCACACGCCCCACATCGAGACCCTGGCCGTCCTCGAGCGCCGCGCCCCGGTCATCGTCGCCCTTTAAATCGGGGACACAATACCTATTCCCCATTTACTTGAGCCCGGGCGTTCACGCAAGCGCGCGGACGCGGCCCCCCCGTCTGTGCTAAAATCGGGAAATAGGCATCATGTCCCCCATTTCGTCCGACATCCGCGACCTGACGATCGGGGAGCTCCGGGCCGAGCTCGTACGGATGGGCGAAAAGCCCTTCCGGGCGGCCCAGATCTTCGACGGGCTCTACAAGAGGAAGGCGACGCGCTTCGACGAGATCACGACCCTGGCCAAGCCGCTGCGCGACAAGCTCGCCGCGCGCTTCGCGATCGGCGGACTCGAGGTCGCCGACCGGCGCGAGTCGGCCGACGGGACGACGAAGCTCCTCTTCCGCCTCCGCGACGGCGAGCACGTCGAGACGGTCCTCATCCCGGCCGGGCGGCGGCTGACGGTCTGTCTCTCGACCCAGGTCGGCTGCAAGTTCGGCTGCGCCTTCTGCGCCAGCGGCCGTAACGGCTTCCGGCGCGACCTCGCCCCCTCCGAGATCGTCGGGCAGGCGCTCCACGTCCAGGGGATGCCGGGGCGGGAGCCGACCAACTTCGTCTTCATGGGCATGGGCGAGCCCCTCGACAACTGGGACAGCGTCGAGCGGGCCCTGCGCATCATGAACGATCCCGAGGGCATGGGGATCGCCGCGCGCCGCCTGACCGTCTCGACGGCCGGCTTCGTCGACGCGTTCGGGCGGCTGGCCGCGCTCGACCTCCAGATCAACCTGTCGGTCTCCCTCCACGCCGTGACCGACCGGCTCCGCGACCGGCTCATGCCCATCAACCGGCGCTTCCCCCTCGAGGAGGTCGTCCAGGCGGCCGAGGACTACGTCCGGTCCGGCGGCCGGATGATCACGCTCGAGTACATCGTCATCGCCGGCCTCAACGACTCCCTCGGCGACGCCGACGGCCTGGCCGCGATCGCCCGCCGCCTGAGGGCCAAGGTCAACCTGATCGCCTACAGCCCGGTCGAGGGCCTGGAGTTCAAGACCCCGTCCGAAGCGGAGGTGGCCCGGTTCAAGCGCTGGCTCGAGGAGCGCAAGGTCGGCACGACCCTGCGACTGTCGAAGGGCACCGACATCGCCGCGGCCTGCGGCCAGCTGGCCGGCAAGTTCCGGGAGAAGTCCGGCCAGCCGGCCTGACCCGCGCTGAGAAGGAGCGGACCATGAAAAAGACAGCGGCCCTCGGCCTGGCCTCGATCACCGTCCTCGCGGCGCTCGCGGCAGGGCTGCCCTCGCCGGGACCGGCCCCGAGGGCCGAGACGGGCCCCGCCGACGCCCGGCGCTTCTTCCCCAAAGCCGATCTCATGCGGATCGGCGTCTATTACTACCCCGAGCACTGGCCGGAGCGGCAATGGGCGCGCGACCTCGCCAAGATGGCCGAGCTCGGCTTCGAGTTCACGCATTTCGGGGAGTTCGCCTGGGCCTTCTTCGAGCCGTCCGACGGCAGGTTCGATTTCGCCTGGCTCGACCGGGCCCTGGACCTGGCCGCGAAGAACGGGCTCAAGGTCATCCTGTGCACGCCGACGCCCTGCCCGCCCGCCTGGCTGGGCGAGAAGCACCCCGAGATCTATCTCGTCGACGGCGGCGGCCGGCGCCTGGAGCACGGCACGCGGGCCAACGGCTCGCTCGCCAACGACGTCTTCGTCCGCTACGCGAAGAGGATCGTCGCCGAGCTCGGCCGGCGCTACGGGCAGGACCCGCGCGTCTGGGGCTGGCAGCTCGACAACGAGCCCTGGGGACCGCCGGACTACAGCCCCGCGGCCCGGCTCAAGTTCCAGGCCTGGCTCGAGCGCAAGTACGGCGCGATCGGGCGGCTCAACGAGGCCTGGGGCGGGGCCTTCTGGAGCACTCGGTATGACTCGTTCGCGCAGGTCCTCATCCCCAACGAGGGGCTCTTCGGCGAGGACGCCCTGAGCCCCCACGCGGTGCTCGACTTCCGGCGCTTCACGGCCGACACCCAGGCCGGGTTCCTCCACCTCCAGTACGACCTCCTGCGGGGCCTCGTCCGCCCCGGGCAGTGGATCACGACGAACTACATGAACGTCACCGATTCGGCCGATCCGAGGCGTACGGACCGGCTCGACTTCCTGTCCTTCACGATGTACCCGGTGCGCGGGACGAGGAACCTCGGCGAGCTCGGCTTCCGGCTGGGCGACCCGCGGCGCCTGGCCATGGCCGTCGATTACTTCCGGTCGTTCAAGGGGGTCACGGGCGTCATGGAGCTCCAGCCCGGGCAGGTCAACTGGGCCCGCATCAACCCCCAGCCGGAGCCCGGGGCCGTCCGGATGTGGCTGTGGCACGCCTTCGGGGGCGGGCTCTCCTTCGCCTGCACCTACCGCTTCCGGCAGCCGCGCTACGGCAGCGAGCTCTACCACGCCGGCATCGTCGGGCCGGACGGCGTGACCCTCTCGCCGGGCGGGCGGGAGTTCGCGCGGGTCATCGGGGAGATGAAGCAGCTCAGGGGGCTCTACGACCCGGCCGCGGCGATGCCGGAGAGCGTGGCCGCCCGCCGGACGGCCTTCCTGTGGAGCCACGACGTCCTGTGGGACCTCGAGATCCACAGGCAAACGGCGCTCTGGGACACGCGCGACCACGCCAACAAGTGGATGGCCGCGGCCAAGGCCGCCGGGGCGCCGCTCGACTACGTGGGCGAGGCGGACGACTTCTCAGCCTGGCCTTTCCTCGTCGCCCCGGCCTACCAGCTCGTCGACGAGGCCCTCGTGGCCAAATGGACGCGCTACGCCGAGGCCGGCGGCCACCTCGTCCTGACCTGCCGGACGGGGACGAAGGACACGAGCGGACATCTCTTCGAGAAGCCCTGGGCGGGGATGGTCGCGCCGCTCGTCGGGGCGGAGGTGGCTCTCTTCGACAACCTCCTCGACGACGGCCGCGGCCTGGTCCGGATGGGCGGCAAGGGCTACGCGTGGCGGGCCTGGGCCGACGTCCTCGAGCCGGCCGCCGGCTCGGGCGCGGAGACGCTGGCCGTCTACGCCGACCAGTTCTACGCGGGCCGGGCGGCCGTCGTGTCGCGCCGGCACGGGCGCGGCTCGGTGACATACGTCGGGGCGGCGACGATCGACGGCGATCTCGAGCGCGAGGTGATGCGGCGCGTCTACGAGCGGGCCGGGGTCGAGGCCGCGAGCTACCCGCCGGGCGTCTACGTCGAGTGGCGGGACGGGTTCTTCGTCGCCGTCAACTATTCGTCGCGCCCGTTCGCCGTGCCGGTCCCGCCCGGCTCCCGGATCGTCCTCGGCCGGAACCCCCTGCGCCCCGCCGACGTCCTCATCTGGCGTTAAATCGGGGACACAATACCTATTCACCTTTTTTATCAGGCCTGAGAGGCCCCTCCCCTGTCGAACGTCTCTCGTTAGGGAGGGCGCTACCAATGGCCAGATTCGCTAGGGTTGTCATTCCGGGTTGCCCCCATCATCTGATCCAGAGAGGCAACAGGCGGCAGCGCGTTTTCTTCTCGGATGAGGACCGGGCCTTCTATCTCATCCTGCTGAAGCGGCAGATCGAGAAGTTCGGCATCGCTTTGTGGGCCTTCTGCCTCATGGAGAATCACGTCCACTTGATCGCTGTTCCAAGGGGCAAGGACGGATTCGCCCGAGCGATCGGGGAGGCTCACCGAAAATATACGGCCGTTATCAACACCCGCGAGGATTGGAAGGGCTATCTATGGCAGGGCCGATTTCTCAGTTACCCCCTTTCCGAGGACCATCTCGTCAGGGCGGTCAGATATGTCGAAAGGAATCCGGTCAGGGCCGGCATCGTGGCCGCAGCCGAGGATTACGAGTGGTCGAGCGCGCGGGCCCATGCCCGGAAGGAGGCCCATCCTCTGCTTACGGATTTCCCGCTGCAAAAGGCCATCCCTGATTGGTCCGCCTATCTCGGCCAAGAGGACCGTCCCGAGGATGTCGAGCGTTTCCTGCAACATGAGCACACCGGGCGTCCTCTGGGCGACGACGAGTTTATAAAACGGCTCGAAGCCCTGACCGGCCGAATACTGGCGCCGAAAAAGAGGGGCCGGAAGAAAAGAAATGGGGAATAGGTATTGTGTCCCCGATTTCGGGCCGAATCAGCGGAGGTTGACCATGATCCAGAGGAGCAGGATGATGACCCCGACGAGGAGCCAGCAGCCGGCGAAGCCCAGGACGTCGACGAGCTTGGGCTTCATGATCTCCCAGTTGGAGCCGGGCTTGAGCTTGCGCGCCTCGATCTCCTCGTAATGCTCGACGGCGCGCCGCAGGGCCCGCTCCTCGGCCTCGGGCGTCGGCTGGACGGGCGTGTGGACGCGGGCGAAGAAGCGGTCGAGGTCGGGCTTCGGCACCGGCCGGGTCACGGCGCTCAGCAGGAACAGGAGGACGAACGGGAACAGGGCGTCGAAGCCGAAGCGGACGGCGCTCAGCTGGGCCTTGGAGAAGCCCGCGAAGTCGGCCCCGAACCAGCTCAGGACCCACAGCTCGGCGTGGAACCGTCCGATGCCGATCCGCGGCGAGGCCGGGTCCCCGGGATCGCGCCGGGCGACCTTCTCGAAGAAGATGCCCTCGGGCGGGCTCGTGTGCTCCTTGCGGATGACCAGGCCGACCTCTCCGGCCCGGCCCGCCGCGACGTCCTCCTTGACGGCCTGGGTCGTGATGGTGACGGCCCGGGCCCGCGTCTCGCGGAGGAAGCCCGGGCGCGTCCTGGCCCACTCGAGCGACTGGAAGAGGTTGGGGACCAGCGCGTAGATGGTGAAGCAGAGGAAGACCTGGGCGATGACCGCGGTCCGGGTCACCCGGCGCCAGAGGAAGCCCAGCCAGATGGCCGCGCCGAAGATGGCCGGCAGCGAGATGAAGTATTTGAACAGGTCGAGGAGATTGCCGATGAACAGGGCCACGCCCACGCCGCCGAGCAGGGTCGCGCCGATGGCCACGCGGCCGACGTTGATCAGGTGGCGGTCCGACTTGGGCTTGACGAAGGGCTGGTACAGGTTGCGGATGAAGAGCGCCGAATAGGAAACGCTCGACCCGGCCAGGGCCGACATCTTGGCCGAAAGGATCCCGGCCATCATCAGGCCGATGGCCCCGGGGAAGAGCAGGTCCATGGTCATGTGGCCCCAGATGAGGTCGGGATCGTGGAGGCGGCCCGAATAGAGGGCGATGGCCAGGAGCCCCGTCAGGGCCCAGAAGATCATGATGAAGCGCTTGAAGAACATGCCCCCGATCATGCCGACGCGGGCGGTCATCTCGTTCTTGGCCGAGCCGGCCGTCTGCATGCCCGAGGCGACGGCGATGATCGAGACGAGATTGGCCAGGGCCATGGCCAGGATGGTGTACCAGGCGTACTCGCTCGTCGCCGCCGAGCCGAAGAGCTTGAACATGAAGTCCGGGACGGCGGCGTGGAGCCCGGCGAACCCCCCGACGCGATGGAGCCCGATGGGGATGAGCAGCAGCGAGAAGGCCGTCAGGAGGAAGCCCTGGATGACGTCGGTGATGGCCGCGGCCAGGAACCCGCCCATCATCGTGTAGATGGCCACGACGACCGTGTAGACGAGGTAGATCGACACCGAGTCGGTGTAGGAGATGAAGGCCTTGAGCTCGCCCTTCTTCTGCCGGTCGGCGAGCTCGGCCAGGCGCTCGCTCTCGGCCGGGACGAGATCGAGCCGCTCCGCCTTGGCCTGGAGGGCCCGGTACTCGGCGAAGAGGTCGACCGCCTGGCGCTCCTCGGCGGTGTACTTCGCGGCCGGCTTGGGCGTCAGGGCCATCATCGTCTTGGCCGCGACCATGTAGCCGACGCCGTTGCCGAGGAAGGCCATGAACAGGGTGAAGACCGCGAAGGACCCGCCCAGGAAGCGGCTCTTGTAGCGCTCGGTGAAGAAGTCGCCGATCGTCACCAGCCGGACGCGCCGGAAGAAGGCCGTGGTGAACCAGTAGAAGGGCGTCAGGAAGAGGACGAGGTACTGGATCCACATGCCCCCGATGCCCTGCCGGTAGACCTCGCGCGAGACGATGATGGCCTGGTCGGCGTTGGTGGACGTGCCCAGGTTGAGGAAGAACTGGTAGAACTTGCCCAGGCGGCGGCCGGCGACGTAGAAATCCTCGGTCGTCTTCGTCCGCCGGGAGGCCCGCCAGCCGAGCCAGAGCACGACGGCGATGAAGGCCAGGACGATGGAGAAATCGAGGACGTGCAGGCCAACGATGGTCATGTTAAATCGGGGACACAATACCAATTCCCCAATTAATTGGCAACATCATCCCCGACGGGAACGCTAATGTCCCTTTCGGAAAATGGGGAATAGGTATTGTGTCCCCGATTTAAAAGTAGCCGGAGTACTTGAGCCAGAGGTCGTCGGCGAGCTTCCAGTAGGCGGCGACGGCGCCGTTGGCCAGGTCGTGGGTGTATTTCGTCAGCAGCTCCCGGGCCTTCTTGGGGTCCTTCTTGTAAAGGGCCAGGGCCTCCTCCTCGAACTTGGCCTGGCCGGCGAAGGCCCGCTCCTCGATCTCCTTCCAGACCTTGGCGACGTCCTGCGACATCACCTGGTAGCGGAAGTTGGCCAGCCGGCTGACCGTCCGGAAGGCCCACCAGGCGCAGTCCCGGCTGAAGGCCCAGCGCCCGTCGACCATGTAGGAGGCCGGCATCTGCGAGATGCCGATGTAGACCGGGACGTGGGGCGTCGTGGCCGGATTGTCGTAGCCGAGCCAGACGACGCCGCCGATCGGCCCGGGCAGCCAGTCCCTCGACTGCGTGACCTGGAGGTAGGTGGCGGCAGGCGAGCAGATCGTCCGCTCGCGCCGGATGCGGAACAGGCCCAGGAGATCGCCGCTCATGAACGGCGTCGCGACGGGGCTCTTGACGGTCTCCCCTTTCCGGTTGACCGTCGTCAGCGTCCGGGTCACGTCGTAGTCGGTGCCGGCGTAGGTGTCGCGGAAGATGGCCAGCACGTCGGCGACCCCGACCTTCTTCTCGGGCTTGACCGAGAAGGGGTAGTTCTCCGATTCCGGGTGGAGCCGGAGCGACGGGGCGAGCAGGCTCAGGACGCGCCACTCGCGGCGCCGGCAGCCGAGGCTCGTCCGCGAGTCGGGATTGTAGGCGTAGCAGAACTCGAAGGGCTTGCCGCCCGCCTTCGACCACCAGCCCATCTCCTCGGCGAGCGAAGTGACGTTGGCCGAGGCCATGTAGGATCCGGGGTCCGAGACGTCGATCTGGCGGATGCGCCCGGCGTTGGCCGAGACGCCGATCTCGTCGTCGGGCACGCGCTGGGCCGCCCAGACGGCGCCCTTCTTGCCCTTGCCCGGGCCGTGGATCTCGAAGTGCCAGACCTCCTTGGTGTCGGCGAAGGTGAAACACTCGCCCCAGTCGTTGTAGCCGTAGGCCTTGGTCAGCTCGTCGGCGACGCGGATGGCCTCGCGGGCCGTCTTGGCCCGTTCGAGGACCAGCCGGTAGAGCTCGGGGGCGTCGATGATGCCGTTCTCGCTGACGAGCTCGCGCCGGCTGCCGATCGTCGTCTCGCCGATGGCCAGCTGGTGCTCGTTCATGATCGGATAGGCGGCGTTGAGGAACTTATAGGTCTCCCCCACCTGAGGGATTTCGCCGGCAGGAATCCGATCCCCGTTCGACCCGGACCAGGATGCGGCGGGCCAGGACGTTGAAGAACAGGACGATCAGCATGAGGACGAGGGCGGCCGACATGAGGGCCGCGTCGTAGCGCGGCACCGACATCATCTCGCCGTAGTTGTTGGCGATGAGGGCCGGCAGGGGGTAGCCGGGGTCGAAGAGGGACCGGGGCACGGCCGCGACGTTGCCGACGACCATGAGCACGGCCATGGTCTCGCCGAACGCGCGCGAAAAGCCGAGGACGGAGGCGGCCATGATGCCCTGGGCGCCCTTTCGCAGGACGACGCGGCGGGTGGTCTCCCACTTCGTCGCTCCGAGCGACAGGGAGGCGTCGCGGAGCGCGCGGGGCACCGTCGAGAAGACCTCGAGCGTCACGTGGATGATCGTCGGGAAGGTCATGATGGCCAGGACGATGCCGCCGGCGAGGATGCTGTAGCCCGACGAATGGACGCCCGCGAGCGGGGCCAGGACCTCCCCGACGAAGGGGACGACCAGGATGACGCCCCAGACCCCGTAGACGACCGACGGCAGGCCGGCCAGGAGGTCGACGACCGGCTTGGCCGCCCCGCGGATCCAGCGGGGGGCGTATTCGGCGAGGTAGATGGCGGCCAGGATCGAGACGGGCACGGCCAGGACGAGCGCCGTCACCGTGACCCAGACCGTCCCGGCGATGAACGGCAGGAGGCCGAATTGGCCCTTGAGGGGGGCCCAGGCCGTCGAGAACAGGAGCCGCGACAGGGGCTCGACGGCGACGATGGCCTTGGACCGGAGGAAGAGCCCGACGACGATGAGCAGGACCAGGACGGCCGGCAGGGCGGAGACGAGGCCCATCGCCCGGCGGGCCAGGGCGTCCTTGAGGAGCCTCATCTCCTCTCCGCGGGGCCGCGGACCGCGGCCAGCCCGGCGGCGATCTTGTCCGGGCCGACGGGGATATAGCCCATCTCGGCGACGTAGCTCTGGCCCTCGGCGAGGACCCACTCCAGGAATTCGACGAGGAGCGGCCGGGAGGGCCGGCCCTTGACGACGAAGTAGAGGTCGCGCGCCGGCGGCGAGGGATAGACGCCCGCGGCGATGGCCCGGGTGATGTCGTCGCGCGTGGCATAGACCGTCTCGGCCGGCTCGATCGCCCCGCTGCCGTCGAGATCGATGGGGCAGACCGCGAGGCCCCTGACGGGCTCGAGCGTCCGGGCGTCGTAGGCGAAATTGACGTTGTTGAAGCCGATCGCCAGCGGGTCTCGCCGGACGGCCTCGGCCAATCCCGGGTCGCCATAGACGCCGATGCCGCGGAGGTCCTCCTGGTGCCCGCCCAGGTAGGCGGCCCAGGTCTCCGCGGCCCCGCAGGCGTCGGAGCGGGTGAAGACGTGGACCGGCGTCCGGCCGCTCTTGCCGAGGAGCCCTTCCCAGGTCGTCGCGGTCCTGCGCATCCAGATCGCGGCGAAATCCTCTTTCCTGAGCCCGCGGCGGAGGATGTCGGCGAGAAAGGGGTTCTTCCGGCTGATCGTGACGACGACGGCGTCCTTGGCCACGGCCAGGGCCACGGCGCCCTTCTCCACTTCGGCGGGATTGATCTCGCGCGAGACCATGCCGATGTCGACGACGCCGGCCAGCGCGTCGGCGATGCCCTTGCCGGCCCCGCCCGCCTGGACGTCGACGTTGACGCCCGGATGGCTCTTCTGGAACTCCTCCTGCCAACGGACGGCCAGGGGGTAGAGGGCCCAGGCGCCCGAGAGGGTCAGGCTGCCGCCGTTGGCCGGGGCGGGGGCCGGCTTCTGGGCGAGAGCGGGGAGGAGGGCGAGGGCGACGATGAGACCGGCGGCCGCCGCCCGGAGCGCCCGGCTCATCGGCCGTGCTCCCCGGCCCGGCCGCTCCTCTCGACGAGATCGGCGAAGGTCGTCTTTTCTAGGATCTCGGCGACGGCGTCCCGGACGTCCTTCCACAGCCAGCGCAGCCCGCACCTCGCCTCCATCGGACAGGGCTCGTGGGCCATGACGCTGACGCAGTCGATCGGGGCCAGGGGCCCGTCCATGACCCGGATGACCTCGGCGACGTTGATCTCGGAGGGCGGCTTGGCCAGCACGTATCCGCCCCCGCGCCCCTTGCGGCTCCTGACGTAGCCGGCCCTTTTGAGGAGCAGGAGGATCTGCTCGAGGAACCGCGGCGGGATCTCCTGGGCCTTGGAGACGTCCCGGCTGTGGATGGGCCCGTCCTGATAGCGCAGGGAGAGCTCCAGCATGGCCCGGCTGGCGTATTCGCCCCTGGTCGAGAGCCTCATGGCGCCTCCCTGTCTCTCCGGGGCCGCCGGCCCGGCGCTCGTCCCCGAAAACATTAGTTGACTAAGTCAATAGACTAAGTCATTTAACATCCCGAGGTAGGCGTTGTCAAGTACTTAGTTGGGCTCTGTTCCCATTTCCCGGCCTCCCTCTCGAGGCGGGGAGGGAATTCGCCTCTGTGTGTGCTCCGGCGGAGAGGGACTGGAACGGCCTGGTCTGGAGCGGGGGCACGATCAGCGGACGAAGGCCTGGCGGCCGGCGTAGACGGCGTTCGAGCCCAGCTCTTCCTCGATCCGGAGGAGCTGGTTGTACTTCTCGACGCGCTCGCCGCGGCACGGGGCGCCGGTCTTGAGGTGGCCGGTGCCCATGGCCACGGTCAGGTCGGCGATGAAGCTATCGACCGTCTCCCCGCTCCGGTGGGAGACCATGGCCCCCCAGCCGGCCTTGCGGGCCATCTCGACGGCCGCGATCGTCTCGGTCAGGGTCCCGATCTGGTTGAGCTTGATGAGCACGGCGTTGGCCGCGCCCTCGGCGATCCCGCGGGCGATGCGCTCGACGTTGGTCACGAAGAGATCGTCTCCGACGAGCTCGACCTTGTCGCCGATCGTCCGGTTGAGGAGCTTCCATCCCTCCCAATCGTCCTCGGCCAACCCGTCCTCGAGGACCAGGATGGGGTAGCGGCGGATCCACTCCTCGTACATCCGGACCATCTCGGCGGCGTCGACCTTCCGGCCCTCCGTCCTGAGATGGTAGAGCCCGTCCTCGAAGATGCCGCTCACGGCGCCGTCGACGGCCAGGACGATGTCCTCGCCGGGCCTGTAGCCGGCTTTTTCGATGGCCTCGAGGATGGTCTCGATCGCGTCGGCGTTCTTCTTGAAAGCCGGGGCGAAGCCGCCCTCGTCACCGACGCCGGTCGTGAAGCCGCCGCTCTTGAGGACGCCCTTCAGGGCGTGGTAGGTCTCGGCGCCCCAGCGCAGGGCCTCTCGGAAGGTGGGCGCCCCGACCGGGGCGATCATGAACTCCTGGAGGTCCGTGCTCTGCCAGTTGGCGTGGACCCCGCCGTTGAGGATGTTGAACATCGGCACGGGCAGGAGGTTGGCCGAGGCGCCGCCGAGGTAGCGGTAGAGGGGGAGCTTCGACGACGCGGCCGCGGCCCGGGCCACGGCCATGCTGACGCCGAGCACGGCGTTGGCCCCCAGCTTGCTCTTGTGCTCGGTCCCGTCGAGGGCCAGCATGGCCCGGTCGACGCCGGCCTGGTCGAGGGCGTCGAGCCCCTTGACGACCTCGGCGATATCGATGTTGACGTGCTCGACGGCCTTGAGGACGCCCTTGCCGAGATACCGGCCCTTGTCCCCGTCGCGGAGCTCCAGGGCCTCGTAGGCCCCCGTCGACGCCCCGGACGGCACGGCGGCGCGCCCGAACGAGCCGTCGGCGAGCGCGGCCTCGACCTCGACGGTGGGGTTGCCCCGGGAATCGAGGATCTCGCGGGCCAGGACCTTCCTGATGTGTGCGGACATGGCGTCCCTCCTGTTGGATCCGACGGGCCATTCTAGCAGATGACGGCCGCGATTGACAACCTCGGCGGCCGGTGTTAAAAAGAGGAGGTCGAAACCGCGATGGAGATCCTCGAAGTCCTGCTCAAGCTCGTCCTGGCCATAGCCCTCGGCGGCCTCATCGGCCTCGAGCGCGAAGCCAGCCAGAAGCCGGCCGGATTCCGCACCAACATCCTGGTCTGCGTCGGTTCGACCATGATGATGACCCTGGCGACGCTCCTCGTCGAGGCCAAGGGCGGCTCGTCCGACACGCTCGTCCGCATGGCCGCCGGCGTCATCACGGGCATGGGTTTCCTCGGCGCCGGGACCATCCTGCAGGCCCGGGGGACGATCGCCGGGCTGACGACCGCCTCGACGCTCTGGGTCGTGGCCGGCCTGGGCCTGGTCATCGGCGCGGGCTACTACCTGCCGGCCCTGATCTTCACGGCCATGACGATCACCACCCTGCTCCTCTTCCATCGGATCGAGGCCACCTACCTCCACAAGGCCCAGTTCCACTATCACCTCAAGGCCAAGGCCCGGCCCTACATCCTGGCCAGCTTGCGCAAGCTCGCCCTCCACCACGGGGTCCGGCTCGAGCGCCTGACCATGAAGCAGGAGGGCTCGTCCTACCAGCTGGCGTTCTCGTTCTCGGCCTCGGAGGAGAAGGAGCAGGAGTTCAACCAGGGGCTCCTCGAGCTGGCCGACATCGAAGAGCTCAAGATTGACTGACCGCCGCCTCCTCCTGGCGACCCATAACCCCGGCAAGGTCCGCGAGATCCGCCGGGCGCTCGACGGCCTGCCGTGGCGTGTCGTCGGCCTCGCCGGCGTCTACCGGGGCCCGGCCCCCCGGGAGAGGGGCCGGACGTTCTCCGAGAACGCCCGGGCCAAGGCCCTTTTCTACAGCCGGAAGTGGCCGGGCTGGACGCTGGCCGAGGACTCGGGCCTCGAGATCGACGCGCTGGGCGGCGCGCCGGGAGTCCGGTCGGCCCGGTTCTCGGCTCCCCGCCCTTCCGACGAGAAGAACAACCGCAAGGTCCTGCGCCTCCTCGGCGCCGCGCCGGCCGCGAAGAGAGGCGCCCGGTTCGTCTGCGTCATGGTCCTGGCCCGGGCCGGCCGCGTCGTCGCGGAGTTCCGCGGCACGGTCCGCGGCCGGATCGCCCCGGGCCCGCGCGGCTCTTCCGGTTTCGGTTACGATCCTCTCTTCCACTATCGGCCTCTGCGCCGTACCTTCGCCGAGCTCGCGCCCGAGGTCAAGAACGGGGTCAGCCACCGGGGCCGGGCCGTCCGCAGGCTGCGCCGCTTCCTGGAGGCCCGGGAAGAGGCCCCGCCCGGAAGCCGCCCGGACGGGGCCCTGTCCCTCACTTCGACGCGGTCTCGACGCCGACCGTGATCAGGTCCTTGAGGCCCTCGTAGACCTTCTCGCCGATCCCCTGGACCTTCATGATGTCCTCGATCCTCTTGAAGGCGCCGTTCTTGGTCCGGAAATCGACGATCCTCTGGGCCACCTTGGGCCCGACCCGGGGCAGCGTCTCGAGCTCCGAGGCGGGGGCCGTGTTGATGTTGACCTTCCCCTTCGTCGCGGGCGATTGGGCGTAGGCCGCGGCCAGGCTGAGCACGGCCATCGCCGCCGCCAGCGCCACCGCCATCGCCTTCCGTCTTGAGTCGTTCATGCTTGAGTTCTCCTTTCGCCGTTCCCTGGTGCAACGGCCGTGCCACGCACCGCCCCCCGCTTTCCTCTTGTTAATGTTGTTGTTGCGTCGCTCCCGTCAGCCCGGCCGTCAAGCGCCGTGGACAATGGGGCCGGCCCGGCGGAACTCCGGTTGACGCAGTAAAGGATCATGTCCCCGCAGCGATCATGGCATCGGGCCGCTCCTCGCAAGGCGGCGAGGGAGGTTGTTTCGACGATCCCCGAGCGCAGCCGAAGAGAGGAGTCCTTCCCCGGCATCGATCGGGCGGGGAAAACGCTCTACGACCGCGGGTGGCTCTTCTTGTAGACGCCGAGGAGCTGCTGGAGGTCGACGTGGGTGTACTTCTCGGTCGTGGCCAGGCTGGCGTGCCCCAGGAGCTCCTGGATGACGCGCAGGTCCGCGCCGCGCCCGAGGAGGTGGGAGGCGAAGGAGTGGCGGAGGGAGTGGGGGCTGATCTTGCGGGCCACGGCCGTGCGGCGGATGTACTTGCGGACCATCCTCTGGATCGACCGGGCCGTCAGTCTCCCGCCGCGGTAGTTGACGAAGAAGGCGGCCCCCCCGCCGGCGCTCTTGCCGGCCAGCCCGGCCCGGGCCCGGCCGTAGGCCTCGAGGGCCTCGCGGGCCTGGCCGCCGAACGGGACGATGCGCTCCTTCTTGCCCTTGCCCCGGACCCGGACGAGCCGCTCCCCGAGGTGGATGTCGGCGGCCTCGATGCCGACGAGCTCGGAGACGCGGATGCCCGTCGCGTAAAAGAGCTCCAGGATGGCCTTGTCGCGCAGGTCGAGCGGCTTGGCCGTGCGCGGCAGTTCGAGCAGCGCCGCCGTCTCGTCCTCGGTGAGGAACGAGGGCACGCGACGGTCCTGCCGCGGCGTCGCCAGGACCTTGGCCGGGTTGGCCGCGATCCGCTTCGTCCGGACGCAGTAGTCGTAGAAGGAGCGCAGCGCGGCCAGCTTGCGGCCGACGGTCGATCTCTTGCGCTTCTTCTCGTGGAGCTCGGCCAGGAAGCCGCGCAGGACGACGTTCCCGGCCCGGTCCCAGCGGACCTGCCGGTCCTTCAGGTAGGCCGCGACCTGGCGCAGGTCGCGCCCGTAGGCGGCCACGGTGTGGGCGGAGGCGTTCTTCTCGTGCCGGAGAAAAGCGAGGAACTCAGCTATTTCCCTGTCCATCGCCGCCGCCCGGCCCGTCGCTCCCGCCGGGCGCCGCCGGGGTCTCCGGCGCGCCGGCGCTCTCGGCCGCTTTCGTCTCCCAGATCTTCTGCCGCGGCGCCGCCTCCTTGAACGCGCACTTCTCGTTCTTGCAGTAGACGTACGGCTCGCCCTTGATGAGGTTCTTCCTGTAGAGGACCTTGGCCCCGCACTGCGGGCAGGCCCGGTCGAGAGGGTCGTCCCAGGAGGCGAAGTGGCACTTCGGATAGCGGCTGCAGCCGAAGAAGAACTTGCCCCGCCTGGTCTTGCGCTTCAGGACCCGGCCGCCGCAGCCGAGCGGGCAGACGATCCCCGTCTCGACGGGCTTGTCCTTCTTGATGTACTTGCACTTCGGGTAGCTCGAGCAGGCGATGAAGGGGCCGAAGCGGCCGAACTTCTGCTCGAGCTGGGCGCCGCACTCCGGGCACGTCTCGTCGAGGGGCTTGGACTCCTTCTTGTCCAGGCTCTCGCGGAACTTGCAGTCCGGGTAGTTCGAACAGGCCTTGAACTGGCCGAAGCGGCCGCTCTTGACGACCAGCGCCGCGCCGCACTTCGGGCATTTCTCGTCGAGCGGGATGCCGGTCTGCTTGACGCCCTCGGTCTCCTGGCCCTTCTTGAGATAGCCGTCGAGGAGCTCGTAGAACTCCTTGAGGCTGTCGGCGCCTTTCCGGGCGCCCTCGGAGATCTGGTCGAGCTCCTCCTCCATGTGGGCGGTGAACTTGTAATCGAGGAGCCGGGCGAAATGCTTGACCAGGAAGTCCGTGACGTACATCCCCAGCTCGGTGGGCCGGAACTTGCCCTCCTCCTTGACGACGTAGGTCCGGGTCTGGATGGTGGCGATCGTCGGCGCGTAGGTGCTCGGCCGGCCTATGCCGCGCGCCTCGAGCTCCTTGACCAGCGTCCCCTCGGTGTAGCGGGGCGGCGGCTCGGTGAACTTCTGCGTCGACTCCATGTCCGCGAGCCGGAGCGTCGCGCCGGCCTCGAGCCGGGGCAGGCGGTCCTTGTCGCCGCCGCCGTTCGGCCAGGCGGCCAAAAAGCCGTCGAATTTGACCACCTCGCCCTTGACCTGGAACAGGTAGCGGTCGGCCGTGATGTCGAAGGCCGTCTCCTCGATGACCGCCGGGGCCATCTGGGAGGCGACGAACCGGTTCCAGATGAGCTTGTAGAGGTCGTACTCCTCCTTCTTGAGGAAGGGCTTGACCTTCTCCGGAGGCAGGTCGAAGTGGGCGGGCCGGATGGCCTCGTGGGCGTCCTGGGTCTTCTTCTTGCTACGGTACTCGTTGGGCTTGGCCGGCACGTGGGCCGGCGAGAAGCGCTGCCCGATGTAGGCCCGGGCCGCCGCCTGGGCGGCCTCGGACACCCGGAAGGAGTCGGTGCGCATGTAGGTGATGAGCCCCGTCTGGCCGAGCTCGCCGATGGCCATGCCCTCGTAGAGCTTCTGGGCCACGAACATGGTCTTCTTGACCGGGAAGCGGAGCATCCGGAAGGCGTCCTGCTGGAGGGTGCTGGTGATGTAGGGAGGGCCGGCGTGCTTGGGCTTGCTCCGGACCTGGGCCTTGTCCAGGACGAACGTCGAGCGCCGGCAGGTCTCGACGATGGCCGCGGCCTCCTCGCCGTTCGCGACCCGGGCCTTCTTGCCGTCGATCTTGGCCAGGGCGGCCTTGAAGGACGGGGGCTCCGCTTCGGCCGTTCCCGTTCCCGGGGGGAGCAGGCGGGCGGCGACGAGCCAGTATTCCTCCTTGACGTGGGCCTTGATCTCCTTCTCCCGGTCGACGATGAGCCGCAGGGCGACCGATTGGACCCGGCCCGCGGACAGGCCCCGGGCGATCTTCTTCCAGAGGAGCGGGCTGATGAGGTACCCGGCCAGCCGGTCGAGGATGCGCCGCGTCTGCTGGGCGTCGAGCAGGTTGAGGTCGATCTGGCCGAGGTTGTCGAAGGCCGCCCGGACGCCTGCCTCCGTGATCTCGTTGAAGGAGGCCCGGAAGATGTTCGGATTGACGTCGGCCAGGAGCTGGCCGAGGTGCCAGGAAATGGCCTCGCCCTCGCGGTCGGGGTCGGCCGCCAGGATGACCCGGTCGCTCTCCTTGGCCGCTTTCTTGAGGTCGGCTACGGTCTTCTTCTTCTCCGGGATGACCTCGTAGGTCGGCTGGAAGCCGGCCTCGATGTCGACGCCCATCTTCTTCTTGGGCAGGTCGCGCACGTGGCCCATCGAGGCCTTGACGACGTAGTCCTGGCCGAGATAATGATTGACCGTCTTCGCCTTGGCCGGCGATTCGACGATGACAAGCGACTTCGCCACTTACATTCTCCTCTGGAATTCTTTCCCGGGATGCTGGACGACGGCCCCCTTCAGCTCGAGGCCGAGCAGGAGCGCCAGCAGCGCGGAGACGGGGAGGCCCGTGCGCTCGACCAGCTCGTCGATGGGCAGGGCCGCGTCGACGGGCAGCTCGTCGAGGAGCCGGCGCTCGTCCCGGCTCAGAGAAGCGGCGCTATTCTCCTCTTTCTCGTCCCGGCGCGCAAGAAGATTCTCGCCCCATGGCGAAGGCAGGGCCTCGGCGACGTCCTCCCAGGAGGCCACGAGCCTGGCCCCGTCGCGGATGAGACCGTTCGGCCCGACGCTCAGCTCCGAGGTCGCGGGCCCGGGCACGGCCATGACCTCCCGGTCCTGGGACAGGGCCAGCCTGGCCGTGATGAGCGAGCCGCTCCGGCGGGCCGCTTCGACGACGACCAGCCCGGCCGCGAGGCCGCTGATGATCCGGTTGCGGACGGGGAAATGGTCGGCGAGCGGCGGCGTGCCCAGGGCGTACTCCGACACCACCGCGCCCCGCCCCGCGATCTCCCGGGCGAGAGCGCGGTTCTCCCACGGATAAACGACGTCCAGTCCGGAACCGAGCACGGCCACCGTCCTTCCCTCCCTGAGTGCCCCCCGGTGAGCGCACGAATCGATGCCCGCCGCCAGGCCGCTCGCGACGACCGCCCCGCGGGCGGCGAGGTCGACGGCCAGCCTCTCGGCCATGGCCCGCCCGTAGGGGGTGGGCCGGCGCGCCCCGACGATGGCCACCGCGGGGCTTCGAAGAGCCTCCGCGTCGCCCTCGCAGTAGAGGACGAACGGAGGATCGAAGATCTCTCTCAGGTAGCCCGGGTACCCGGGGTCCTCAAGGGTCAAGAGAGTATACGCCTTCCGTCCGATTTTTTCCAATTCCCCGGACGCCCGGTCGATGGCCCGCCCCGAGACCAGGGCCTCGACGACGGCTTCATCGAGGCGCAGGCCGTCGAGGTCGGCCCGGGAGGCCCGGAAGACGTCCCTGACGTCGGGGAACCGCCCGAGGAGGCGGCGCGTGGCGGCTCCGGGCCCGTAGAACAGGAGGCTCAGGGCCAGCCAGCTCAGCGTCCGGTCGTCCACGGCGTCGCCTTCCTTCGTATTAAGGGACGACCGGCGAGCCCGTCCCGTCTCAGCGGCCGAAGAGGACGGACGAGCCGGTGTAGAAGGTCCCGGCCACGGCCCCGGTCATCAGGCAGGCCAGGGTCGCGGCGAGCAGGGCCCGGAAGCCGATCCGGGAGATGTCGCGGACCCGGCCCGGGACGAGCGCCCCCGTGCCCCCGATGAAGATGGCCAGGGAGGCGACGTGGGCGAAGCCGCAAAGGGCGTAGGAGGCGATGATGGCCGAGCGCGGGTCCTCGAGAGCGCCGCCGGCCATGAGCTCGGCCAGCCGCCCGTAAGAGAAGACCTCGGTCAGGATGGTCCGGTTCCCGAGGACCTTGGCGACGGGAAGCGCGTCGGCCGGAGAGACGCCCATGACCAGGGTCAGGGGATAGAAGAGGTAGCCGAGCAGGGCCTCGATGGACCACTCGAAGCTCCAGCCGAAGAGGCCGTTGAGGAGGCCGCCGGCCCAGCCGAGCCCGAGGTTGACCAGGGCCAGCAGGCCCAGGAAGGCGATGAGCAGGGTGACGATGCCCCCGAGGAGCTTCAGCCCCTCCCCGGCCCCGTTGATGACCGCCATGAGCAGATTGTCCTCGCGCTCGTAGTGCGGCTTGACGTCGACGCCCAGTGTCAACGGCTTCTCCGTCTCGGGCATGATGAGCTTGGCCATGACGATCGAGGCCGGGGCGGAGATGAAGGAGGCCGAGACGAGGTGGCCGGCGATCGTCGGGATGGACTCGCGGAGCATCGTCACGTACATGGCCAGCACGGTCGAGGCGATGGTGCCCATGCCGGCCGTGATGATGGTCCCGAGCTCCGACCGCGTCATGTCCTTGAGGTGGGGCCGGACGACCAGGGCCGACTCGATGCCGACGAAGATGTTGGCCGAGACGGAGAGGGACTCGGCCCCGCTGACCCTCATCGAGCGGGAGAAGAGCCGGGCGAAGAGCCGGACGAAGAAGGGCATGATGCCCAGGTAATAGAGGGCGCCGAGCAGGGCGGCGAAGAAGATGATGGTCGGCAGCCCCTGGAAGGCCAGGAAATATCCGAGCGAGGTCTCGCCGGCCTCG
This sequence comes from Candidatus Aminicenantota bacterium, assembly GCA_041320535.1. Taxonomy (GTDB): domain Bacteria; phylum Acidobacteriota; class Aminicenantia; order Aminicenantales; family Saccharicenantaceae; genus RBG-16-66-30. The sequence goes on from JBGLNH010000001.1 coordinate 413,002, forward strand.
TTCGTCGTCCCCGGCGCCAGGGCCAGCCGGCCGAAGACGAACTTCGTCCCCTCCGTGGCCGTGCCCAGGACGGCCGTGACCGCGTCGTTCACCCATAGGAAGACCTTGGCCCCGGCCGGGACGACGAAGATGAAAAAGGCGACGAGGAGCTGGAGGCCGATGCCCCAGATGACGACGCGGGCGTTGACGGTCTTGCGGTCCGACGACAAGAGCCAGGCGAGGCCGGCCAGGACGAAGATGCCGGCGAAGCTGACGAGGTTGTGGACGGTCATGTTCCCCCCTGGGTCTCCAGCCGGAAGAGCTTGACGGGCGACGACGCGCCGCGGACGAGCGTCAGGCGCGAGGGCGGGACGCCCAGGTGCCCGGCCAGCCTCTCGACGACCTCCTCGTTGGCCCGGCCCTTCTCGGGCGCGGACCGGACGCGGACGCGGAACGCGCCGGGGCCGAGCTCCTCGACGCCCGGGGCCCTCGAGCGGGTCCGGACCTTGACCGTCAGGTTGCGGGCCATGACTCTCCGCGCCCCCCGGAGGGGCCGCGGGTCCCTCCTGATCCTAGTCCTTGATGACCTGCGCGTACTTGTCGAAGAGCTCCCGGAGCTCCTTGCGGGTGACGACGTAACGGCTGACGTAGATCGACAGGGTCGAGCGGACGGGATCGTTGGACTTGATGAGGACGTAATCGCGCTGCACGCCGGGCCGGGCCTGGGCCGGGAAGCGCAGCTCGACCTCGCGCGACTCCCCGACCGGCAGGGCGAAGGACCCGGCCAGGGGCCGGCCGCCCGAGAAGAACTTGACGGTCTCGTGGGCCAGCTCGACCTTGAGCTCGCGCTCGCCGCCGCTCTTGACGACGATCCTGGCCGAGGGGGCTTCCCCCTCGAGGACGAGGCCCATGTCGACGTTGTAGCGGTCGATGTCGATGCGGGGCGAGGGCGGGACCTCGATTTCGACCGAGACGCTGAGCTCCCGCCGGGGGTCCTGGCCGTCGTTGGAGACCAGGTAGAGATAGCGGGTCATGCGCCCGGAGTAGCCGCGGGTGTCGAAGGTCGTCTTGATCCTGCCTTCCTTGCCCGGCGCGATCGTCTTCTCCGAGGCCAGGGCGGCCGTGCAGCCGCAGGTCGTGTCGATCCGCTCGACGACGAGGGGCGCGCCGCCCTCGTTGCGGAACGTGAACTCGTGGGTGACGACGTCGCCCTGCTTGATCTTGCCGAAATCGTGGGCCGTCGACTTGAACACGGCCCGGGGCTTCTTCCCCTGGGCCGGGGCGGCGGCGGCGAAGACCAGGGCGGCGGCGACGAGGGCCGGGGCGGCCCAGCGCTTGGCGGTGCGTGCGGTCATCGGTGTCTCCTCCGGCGTCTAGGATACTCCAGCCCCAACCTCTCATCAAGCCCCGGACTCTTTACGAGCCGCGGCGGCCGCGGATGCGAGGCGTCAAAAGGTGAAGCTGGACTCGGAGTGCCGCGAACCCTTCGCGACGAAGCAGATGCGGCCGGATCGGCTTGCCCGAAGGGCGAAAACGCCGGTCCTGGCCTTTGTGGGGTGATCGAGAAATTCGGCGATTTCATGACTGGCCCAGGGGTCACTCCACGGTGACGCTCTTGGCCAGGTTGCGCGGCTGGTCGACGTCGAAGCCCTTGGCGGCGGCGGAGTAGTAGGCGAAGAGCTGCAGCGGCAGGACGGTCAGGAACGGGGTGAACAGCTGGTGCGTCTCGGGGATGGGGAAGACCTCCTCGGCCGCGGCGGCGGCCTTCTCGTCGCCCTCGAAGGCGACGGCCAGGATCCGGCCGCCCCGGGCCTGGACCTCGGCGACGTTGGACAGCATCTTCTCGTGGACGCGGTCGCGCGGCACCACGGCCAGAGTCGTCATGCCCTCGTCGATGAGGGCGATGGGGCCGTGTTTCATCTCGCCGCCGGCGTAGCCCTCGGCGTGGGTGTACGAGATCTCCTTGAGCTTCAGGGCGCCCTCCAGGGCGATGGGGAAGTTGATCCAGCGGCCGAGGAAGAGGTAGTGCTCGCAGCCGAGGTAGCGGCGGGCGGCCCGCTCGATCGCCGCGGCCTGGCCGAGGACGCGGTCCATCTTGTGCGGCAGGCGCTGGAGCTCCTGGACCAGGGTCAGGCTCTCCTCCGCGCCGAGCGCCCCCCGGGCCTGGGCGAAGGCCAGGGCGAAGAGGGCCAGGGCGGCCATCTGCCCGACGAAGGTCTTGGTCGCGGCGACGCCGATCTCCGGGCCGGCGTGGAGGTCGATGACGCCGTCGGCGCTTCGGGCCATCGAGGAATTGAGGTTGTTCGTGACGGCCAGGACGGCCCGGGCCTTCTCGCGGGCGGCCCGCAGGGCGGCCAGGGTGTCGGCGGTCTCGCCCGACTGGGAGATGCCCAGGACGAGCGTCCGGCGGTCCATGACGAAGTCGCGGGAGCGGAGCTCGGAGGCGTACTCGACGTCGACCGGCACGCGGGCCAGCGTCTCCAGGAGGTACTTCCCGACGAGGCCGGCGTGGTAGGACGTGCCGCAGGCGATGAGGACGACCCGGTCGATCTCGCGCAGGACGTCCGGGCCGACGCCGATGTCGTCGAGGAAGACCCGCCCCGAATCGATCGAGACCCGGCTCTTCAGGGTGTCCCGGACGACGTCGGGCTGCTCGAAGATCTCCTTGGCCATGAAGTGGTCGAAGCCGCGCTTCTCGATCATGGCCGGCGCCCAGTCGACCGTCTCCTCGGCCTTCTCGACCCGGACCCCGGCGAAGGTCTCGAAGCGGACGCCGCCGGGCGACAGGACGGCGATCTCGCCGTCGCCCATGTAGATCACGCGCTTCGTGTGGGCCAGGAGCGGCGTGATGTCCGACGAGACGAAGGTCTCCCCCGCCCCCAGGCCGACGATGGCCGGCGGCCCGCCGCGGGCGACGACGATCTTGCCGGGGTCGCGCGACGAGATGCAGGCCACGGCGAAGGCCCCCTCGAGCTCGGCGACGGCGGCGCGCACGGCCTCCTCCAGCGAGCCGCGGAAGTGCTTCTCGACGAGGTGGACGATGACCTCGGTGTCGGTCTCCGTCCGGAAGACGTGCCCCTCGGCCCGCAGCCTCTCCTTGAGGGCCCAGTGGTTCTCGACGATGCCGTTGTGGACGAGGGCGATCGTCCCGCCGCAGTCCGTGTGGGGATGGGCGTTGTCCTCGCTCGGCCGCCCGTGGGTCGCCCAGCGCGTGTGGCCGATGCCGCACGCCCCGGCGAGGGGGCGCAGGCGGAGCTCCTCGTCGAGGTCCTTGATCTTGCCCTTGACCCGCCGCCGCTCGAGCCCGTCGCCGTTGAGGACGGCGATCCCGGCCGAGTCGTAGCCGCGGTACTCGAGGCGCTTCAGCCCGGCCACGAGGTCGGGCACGGCGTTCTTGGCGCCGACACAGCCGATGATGCCGCACATATCGCCACTCCTTCTCAGTCGAGGTCGGGCCCTTCGCCGTCTTCCTCCCCGGCGGGAGGCGGCGGGGCCGGGCAGCCGATGAGCGGCAGGTACGCCGCCCCCTCGGCCTGGGGGTTGAGGGACTCGAGGACGCGGACGTCGGACCGCTCGGCCAGGTCGACGACCTCGCCCGCGTTCTCGGGGGCCAGGACCTGGACGGACGGCCGGTCGACGGCCGTCTCGTTCGTCGTCCGGACGGCCCGGCCGGCTCCCATTTCGGCAGGACGAGGTTCTCGGGCGGTTCGAAGGCGAACGGCAGCCTGTCGCGGACAGGAGCGAGCCGGGGAAAAGGCCGGTGCGGCTCCGTCTGGTACCAGTAGGCGACCGAGGACAGGTAGTCGGCGCGGTCGTTGGCGTGGCCGTGCTCGATCGTCATCTCGAGCGAGCGACGGAACGGGACCGGGTCGGGCAGGTGGAAACGGTAGACCGTGGCCTTGGACCCGGCCTGGAAATCCTCCTCCTGGAGGGGACAGCCGTAGAACGGGCTCTCGCCCTCGCGCATCCCCCAGGCGTCAGAGAAATAGTCCTCCGACCCCGTCCCGTGCAGGGACGGGCGCTTCTCGCCGTCCACGCGGAAGACGTCGTCGCCCTCCCCCCACCAGCCCATGGACCGCTGGAGGACGCTCAGGTTGCAGCCGACGTAGTGGCCGGCGCCCTCGGCGTCGAGGACGAGGTAGGGGCGGCGCGGGTCGGGCGGGAACTCCTGGCGGTACTGGGCGTGGAAATACGGCGTCCCCTCCGCGAGTTCCGGGAGCTCGCGGTAGTCGATGTAATAGTAGAACGCGTCGACGGCCCGCGTTCCCTCGTTGGTCGCCGTGATCCGGCAGGACCGGCGGAACGGCATGTACCAGTAGGCGTTGCGCGCCCGCCCCTCCGAGGAGCAGGCGATCGGCAGCGAGACGAGATCCCTGTTCAGGCCGTGGCCGACGCCGAAGAAATCACCGATGGGCGCCTCGACCGAGGGCTGGCGCTCGCCGTCCCAATACGCCCGGAGGACGATCTTGCGCCCGTAGAACGGCTCGGCGGCGATCGTCACCCAGATGTGGTGGATGGCGGCCGGCCCGGAGATCTCGGCCAGCACGGCCGTCCGGCCCGGCTCGATGGCGATCGAATCGCGGTTCCCGCCGCTCCGGTCGTAGGAGGAGACGCGGCGGCTTGCGAAGTCCTGGGGCCGCCCGAGGTCCTTCAGCAGGTCCTGGCCGGCCGCGGCCGCGGCGGCCAGAGCGAGAAAGGCGATGGTCGTCGTGCGCGTGCGCATGTCCGCAACCTCCCGGCGATCGGCTCGTCCCCGCGGGCTCTAGCGCGCGGGGCGGCGTGAATTCGCGGGCCGGGGCGTCCGGATCCGGGACTTCCGGTCCCGCGCGGTGTAGGGCTTGATGTCGAGGACGGGCGTCCCGTCGATGATGTCGAGGCCGGAGACCTCGAGCCGGCGCCCGTCCCTGGCGAGGAGCTTGAGGACGCTCAGGCCCAGGGGATTGGGGCGGTGCGGGGAGCGGGTGGCGAAGATGCCCCGGGGGCGCGACTGGCCGGGGGGAGTGGCCGTGAGCTTCGGCGCGCCGGACCGGTGAAAATGGAAGAGGACGATGATGTGGGAATAGTCTTCGAGGCGGTCGAGCGCCGGGGCGAATTCGGGGAAGACCTCGATCTCCCCGGTCGAGCGCTCGAAGAAGCCCGCCGGGGCGAAGGCCGGCGGCGGCAGGTCGGACGGCTCCTTGAAGCGCGAGCGGACGACGCCCACCGGACGGAGGCGGAGGCCGGACCTCACTTCCCGACGTAGGTCAGCCATTTCTCGTAGCGGGGCGTCCCCCCGGAAACGGCGTCGTGGAAGGCCCGGATCATCGCCAGGGCGACCGGTCCGGGCCGCCCCGTCCCGATGACGTGCTTCACCGGCGGGACGGACGGGTCGGACCCGTCGGCCACGGAGACGATGGGGATGACCTCGACGGCCGTGCCGCAGTAGAACGCCTCGTCGGCGGCGAAGAAGTCGGCCTTGGTGATCGGAGCGACCGATGTCTTGTAGCCCAGGTCCCGGCCGATCTCGAGGAGGCTCGTCCGGGTGATGCCTTCGAGCACGGACTCCGACCGGCCGTTGGTCACGAGCGTCCCGTTCTTGACGATGAAGACGTTCTGGCCGGGCCCTTCGGCGACGCGGCCTTCCATGTTCAGGAAGATGGCCTCGTCGTAGCCCTGTTCGCGGGCCTCGAGGCCGCAGATCGTCGACTGGACGTAGACCCCGCCGAGCTTGGCGCTCATGTTGAACTGGGTGTGGTGCACCCGCCGCCAGGGGACGATGAAGGCGTTGACGCCGCGGGCGGCGTTCTCGCCGAGGTAGGCGCCCCACTCCCAGGCGCTGATGGCCAGCTCGACCGGGCAGGCCTTGGGAACGAGCCCGAGGTTTCCGTAGGAGAAGAAGAGGAGGGGACGGATGTAGCAGCTGTCGAGCCTGTTCTCGCGGACGGTCTGCTTGATGAGCTCCGCGATCTCGTCCTTGGGGTAGGGGGACTTCATCTTGGCCACCTCGGCCGAGACGAGGAAGCGGTCGTTGTGCTCCGGCAGCCGGAAGATGGCCGGCCCCCTCGGGGTGCTGTAGGCCCGGATGCCCTCGAACACGGCCGTGCCGTAATGCAGGGCGTGCATCATGGGGTGGCAGCCCCCGGCGGACCAGTCGTGGAACTTCCCCTGGTACCAGTATTTCTCGGCCTTGGGGAAGTGGGTGTTAAGGAACATGGCGGCTCCTCGTCTTGAGATGGCTCTTTCGCTCGAGGGCTTCGAAAGACGCCATGCTATCACAGCGGCGAACGTCAAGTAAAGCTCAGCCGAGGGCCCCCGCGAAGTAGGTCCGGCCCGCGTGGACGAGCTTCCGGACCCGGGCCCGGGCGAGCAGCGCGGAAAGGGCCTTGAGGACCTCGTCGCGGTGCCGGCCGAGGGCGACGGCGATGTCCTCGGCCGTCTGGGGGCGCCGGCGGACCGTGGCCAGGACGGCCCGTTCGAGCGCGCCCGCCGCGGGTGCCTGCTTCCTCCGGGCGAACGAGGCCACGATCCCGGCCCGCGGCCCGAGCGCGGCCCGGACCTTCCGGAGCCCGGCCGGGCCGAGGGCCTCGGCCCGGACGTCGGAGGGCGGGCGGACGACCGTGTTGAGCTCGATGCGGTCGGGCCGGACGCGGGCGATCGCCGTCTTGAGGGCGGCGATCGCGGCCGGGGCGTCGTTGAGGCCCTTCACGAGCATGATCTCGAGCCGGATCTGGCCGGCGAACTCGTCCCGGAAACGGGCCAGGCCGTCGACGATCCGGTCGTTCGCGAGCGAAGGATGGGGCCGGTTGACGCGGCGGAACAGGCCGGGCGCGACGGCGTCGAGCGAGGGGACGACGATGTCGGCGGCGGCCAGGTCGCGCCGGACGTCGGGGCGGGTGAGGAGCGTCCCGTTGGTCAGGACGGCGACGGGCAGGGAGGTCATCTTCTTGACGGCCCGGATGAGCCGCCCGATGTCCTTGTTGAGGGTCGGTTCGCCCGAGCCGGAGAAGGTGACGACGTCGATCCTCTGCCCGGAGCGGAGCGCCGCCCGGACCTGGGCCAGGATCTCGCGGGGCGGGAAGAAGCTCCGCCGCCGCACGGTCGTCCGGCCCGCCGGCCCGAGCTGGCAGTACACGCAGTCGAGCGTGCAGGTCTTGAAGGGGATGATGTCGACGCCCAAGGAGAAGCCCAGGCGCCGCGAGGCCACCGGCCCGTAGACGAAGCGCCTGGCCGGCATCAGGCCTCGTCCTTGTAGATGGCGATGAACCGCCGCAGGGACCGGTCGTAGGTCCGCTCCACGGCGTCGGGGAACAGGCAGGCTGGCAGCTCGCGGTTCCTCCAGTGGTAGGCCAGGCAGTCGCAGCAGACGCCCTTGCGGCCGCACGGCTCGTAGCTGCAGTTGCACCGGGCCCTGTTCTTCTCGGTCTTGCATTCGCTCATGGGGATATTATAAAAGGAAAAGGGGACGTGGGAAATGGGGACGTTCCCATTTTTTCCGGGATATAGGTGCGGCAAATGAAAACGTCCACCTTATCCTGGACGTGGTTAGGGTCACGGAGGCCGCGGAAGAAGGGGTCACGTCGCGGCGTCTTCAAACTTTTCCCATGAGGGCGAGGGAATCCTCCGAGGCGCCCTCCGGCTCCGGACCGTGGCGGCGTGAAGAATGGCCGCAGCGAACGGAGCGGATCCCCGAGATCCCTTCGTGGCCGAAAAGACAAAAGCTCGGGGCTGGTTGTCCGAACGGGAGCTTTCGTGTATCATAGGCGCCTTCAAGGAGTTAGTGAGGATCCCATGCCCGGATACGCCGACAGCGAGGCCAAGGCCGGCCTGGACGCCAAGCTCCCGGCCCTGGACACCTTCGCCAACCAGTTCCCCGACTACGAGATCACCGTCGATTTCCCCGAGTTCACCTCCGTCTGCCCCAAGACCGGGCTGCCGGATTTCGGGACGATCACGCTCCGGTACGTCCCCGCAGGCAGGGTCCTCGAGCTCAAGTCCCTCAAGGAATATTTCCTGGCCTACCGCAACCTGGGCATCTTCTACGAGAACGTCGTCAACCGCGTCCTCGAGGACGTCGTCCGGGCCTGCCGCCCGGCGAGCGCCGTCGTCCGGGGCGAATTCAACCCGCGCGGCGGGCTCAGCTCCGTCGTGGAGGCCCGCTACCCGCGCCGGCGGACGCGGCGGTCCTGACCGGCCCCCGCCGCACTGAAAAGACCCCATCCCCGGCCCCGAGATGACACAGACGAACGGCCCGACCGACATCAAGAACGGCTCGCGCCTGTGCTGCACCGACCTGCTGATCCTCCTGGTCGTCCTGCTCTGGGCCGTCAACCTGTCGGTCCTCAAGATCGGCCTGCGGTCGCTCTCTCCCCACGGCTTCAACGCCGTCCGCCTGGGCTTGGCCTCGCTCGCCTATCTGGCCGTTCTCGCGGCCAGGCCGGGACGGTTCGTGTTCGGGCGCCGGGGCGACTTCTGGAAGGCGGCCGGCCTGGGGCTCCTCGGGATCACGGGATACCAGGTGGTCTTCATCAAGGCCATCAGCGTGATGGACGCGTCGACGGCGTCCGTCGTCATGGGCACGAGCCCCATCTTCATCGCCCTGCTGGCCACGGCGGTCGGGGAAGAGCGACTTCCTGTCGCCGGCTGGGCGGGCATCGCCATCTCTTTCGGCGGCTTCATTCTCGTCGTCTCCGGGGAGAACGGCGGGCCCGTCTTCAGCTGGGAGGCGTGGCGCGGGGCCGTTCTGATCCTGGTGGCCAACGCTTTCTGGGCCGGCTACACCGTTCTCTCGAAACCGGTCCTCGACCGCAACTCGCCCTTCCGTCTGTCCGCCGTGGGGACGATCGCCGGGACGCTGGTCTACCTGCCGTTCGCGGCCGGGGACCTGGCCCGGATCGAGTGGGCCCGGGTCCCCTGGCAGGGCTGGGCCGCCGTCGGCTACGCCGGCCTGGTGGCCATCTTCTTATGCTTCGTCCTCTGGTACCAGTCGGTGAAAAGGGTGGGCAGCGCCAAGACCGGCGTTTACGGCAACCTGACGCCCATCCTGGCCATCGTTTTCGCCGGCGTCATCCTCGGCGAGCGCCTGACCTCGCTCCAGGCGGTCGGCGCGGCCGTCACGCTGGCCGGGGTCTACCTGACGCGGTCCGGTTACCGCTTCTTCGCGCGCAAGGCCGCCGCGCCGGCCGGCGCGGAATAGGGCCTCCGCGGCGCGCTCAGCGGAAGCCGTAGATCCTGTGGAGCTGGACGGACAGGCGCACTCCCTCGAGCCCCGACCGCGCCGCCCCTTCGAGCAGCCCGAGCGCCTTCTTCCGGCTCCATGCGGCGTTCGACTGCGGCTGGAGGATGACCGGCGTCGCCGCCGGGAACTTCGCCCGCACGGCCCGCACGGCGTCGAGCGTCAGGGCCCGGCAGACCACCAGCTTGACCTCCCTGGCCCGCGCGGGGAACGCCGGGTGGACCTCGTAGTCGGGCGGCTTGGGCGAGACCGTGTGCCAGTCGATCCGGGGTTCGGGGGGGAACGTCCCGTTCGTTTCGGCCTGCACCTTGAGGCCGGCCTCGTGGAGCCCGCGGACGAGCGGCCGGACGTCCTGGGCCAGCGGCTCGCCGCCCGTCAGGCAGACCCAGGCGGCCGGGAAGCCGCCGCGGAGACGGTCCACTTCGGCGAGGATGCGGTCGACCGGGACCTCGCGGCCGCCCCGCCAGGCCTTTTTCGTGTCGCAGAAGCCGCAGCGGCGGTTGCAGCCGGCCAGGCGGACGAAGATGGTCGGCTCGCCCTGGCGGAGGCCCTCGCCCTGGACCGAGGCGAAGATCTCAGTCGTCTTCAGAGTAGGTGGCCGACGCATCCTCGGACTCCCAGACGGTCACCGATTCGACCGGGTAGGTCTTCTTGAGCTCGACGTAGAGATGGCGGGCGATGTTCTCGGCCGAGGGATTGAACGGAAGGGCCTCGTTGAGGAGGGTGTGGTCGGGCAGGATCGCGGCCAGGGCCTGCTTGATCTCGGCGAAGTCGAAGCCGATGCCGGCCCGGTCGAGCTCGCGGGCGCGGATCGCCGCCTCGACGTGGAACGTGTGGCCGTGGACCTTTTCGCACTTCCCCTGGTATTCCTTGAGGTAGTGGGCGGCCGAGAACCTGTCTCGGACCTTGAGGATCCAGCTCATGGGCGACCTTCCTTTCGAAGCCGGGCGAGGAGCGGGTCCTCCCGGCCGACCGCCTTCCAGGCCCGGGCCCGGAAGCGGCAGGACGAGCACGCTCCGCAGGGGCGTTCGCCGCCGGCGTAGCAGGAGACGGAGCGGGAGTAGTCGGCCCCGAGCCTCAGGCCCAGCCGGACGATCTCCGGCTTGTCGAGGCCGAGGAGGGGGGCGACGATCCGCGGCCGGGGCCCGCCGAAGGCGGCTTTCGTGCCGGCACGGACGGCCCTCTCCATGGCCTTGACGAAGCGCGCCGTCGTGTCGGGATAGTCGGGGGAATCGGCGACGTGGAAGCCGCAGACGAGGTCGCGGACGCCGCGCGCCTCGGCCCAGGCCGCGGCCAGGGCGAGGAAGACGCCGTTGCGGAACGGGACGTAGGTCGCGGGCGGCCCGGGCGGCCGCCGGGAGGAGCGGGCGGCCCGGGGGAGGGGCGCCGCGGCGTCGGTCAGGGCGGAGCCTCCGACCGGCCGGAGGTCGATCTTCAGGACGGCGTGAGGGACGCCGAGGCGCCGGGCGGACTCGCGGGCCAGCCGGACCTCGACGCGGTGCCGCTGGCCGTAGTCGAAGGTCAGGGCGCGGACGTCGTCGTAGCGGTCGAGGGCCCAGACGAGCGCGGTCGTGGAGTCGAGACCGCCGGAGAACAGGACGACGCAGGACTTCATCGGGCCTTCCTTCCGGGACGATGATAAAGGACGCCCGCCGGAATATCAAGGCGCCGCGGCCGATTGACACTCCCGAGGCGGGATGGTAATGTTGAAGATCCGAGGATGAGCGAAAAGGCGATCGTCGACGGCATCGCGGGCGTCGTCCGGACCTACGAGCTCATGGACCGCGTCCGGGCGCGCCAGGACCTCGTCATCCGCGACGACCAGTTCGATCTCGAAGCCCTGCGCGACGCCGTCGCCTACGCCCGCCGCCGCGGCATCCGGCTGAGCCTGCTCGACACCGGCCGTTTCGGCCTGGCCGACATCGAGGGCTTGGCCGTCGGCGGCGCCCGCGTCCTCACCTCCGACGAGGCCCGGCCCCGGTCCGGGGAGTGGGAGATCCTGCTCGAGGCCTGCCGGAGGGGGGGCACGCGCCTCTCGGCGTTCTGGAACGGCCCGCTCCCCGCCGCGGGGGAGGGACCGGGGTTCTCCGCGCGGACCCTCGAGGACCTGCTCGGCGGCGGTCTCGACCTCCACCTCTCCGACCGCGTCCACGGCCGCGACGCCGGGGCCCTCGCGGAACTGGCCTCCGTCGCCAGGAGGGGACGGGGGTATTTCGTCCTCTACCGCATCGGCCCGCCGCTCGCCGCGCTCGCGGAGGCCGCGGGTCGTCGCGCCTGGGTCCATTTCGGCGACCGGGACGCGGCCGACGAGGGCTGGGCCGCTCCGGCCCTCGAGATCGCCCGGGCGGCCTCGTCCTCCGGGGCGAGGGCCGTCGTCCACGTCGAGCGCGGCCTGCCGCTCGACCTGCTGGAAGAGCTCTGGGACGCGGGCGCCGCGCTCGTCTTCCTGACGCCGCCGAGCGACGAGGGCTCCCTCCTCCGCCCGGTCGAGCGGAAGGCGGCCCGGCGGAAGCTCCCGGCCCGCGCCTTCCATCTCTCCACGGCCTTCCTGCCCTAGCCCCCTCGGCCGCCCGGGGAAGGAATATCCGCCGGAAAAGCGCGAAACCCTTGATTATTTGCGGGCATCCGCTACAATAACGTACTTATGCACGGACACGAGCTCGGATCGACGCTTTCGCTGTGGACGGTCGTCCCGTTCGCGGGCCTCCTTCTGTCCATCGCCCTTCTGCCGCTGAAGGCGCCGCACTTCTGGGAGGAACACAAGAACAAGGGGCTCGTGGCCTTCCTCTGGTCCCTGCCGATCGCGGTCTTCCTGCTCTTCCAGGCCCCCCAGGAGCTCGTCCACTCGATGAAGGACTACGCCTCGTTCCTGCTCCTGCTCACGGCCCTGTTCATCGTCTCCGGCGGCATCGTCCTCAAGGGCGACCTCAAGGCGACGCCGGAGGTCAACACGCTGTTCCTCCTCGTCGGGGCCGTTCTGGCCAACTTCATCGGCACGACCGGCGCGAGCATGCTCCTCATCCGGCCCCTCCTCCAGACGAACTCCGAGCGCCGGCACACGCTCCACGTCCCCCTCTTCTTCATCTTCGTCGTCTCCAACATCGGCGGCCTGCTGACGCCGCTCGGCGATCCGCCGCTCTTCATGGGCTTCATCAAGGGCGTCCCCTTCTTCTGGACGCTGCGGCTCTTCCCGCTCTGGGCGCTCATGGTCGGCGGCGTGCTGCTGATGTTCTACCTCTACGACAGCCTCCAGTACCGTAAGGAGGAGTGCCGCGACCTCATCCGCGACCGGCGCCGCGTCGTCCCCCTGCACATGACGGGAACGGTCAACTTCCTCTGGATCGCCATGATCATCGCCGGCATCTTCCTGCCCTTCCCGCGGCGCGAGGGCGTGCTGATCCTCGCGTCCGTCCTGTCGCTTCTCACGACGAAGCGCCAGTGCCGCACCGACAACAGGTTCAATTACAACCCGATCATCGAAGTGGCGGTCCTCTTCGCCGGCATCTTCGTCACCATGGTCCCCGCCCTGCTCATCCTCAACGCCCGGGCCGCGGCGCTCGGCATCGCCCACCCCTGGCAGTTCTTCTGGATGACCGGATCGCTCTCCTCGTTCCTCGACAACACGCCGACCTACCTGGCCTTCTTCTCGATGGCCCAGGGGCTCGGCCTCAACGGCGACGTCATGGGCATCCCGTCGCTCTTCCTCATGGCCATCAGCGCCGGGGCGGTCTTCATGGGCGCGAACTCCTACATCGGCAACGGCCCCAACTTCATGGTCAAGGTCATCGCCGAGGAGTACAAGCACAAGATGCCGTCGTTCTTCGGCTACATGGTCTACTCGTTCGCGGTGCTCATCCCGCTCTACGTCGTCGTGACGCTCGTCTTTTTCAGGTAAGGCGCCTCCGGAAACCCCCATGAACTCCCCGTTCGCCGTCAGCCTGGACGCGTCTACCGGCCGCGACGGGTCCCGGTTCGAAGACGCGTCGCGAGGCCCAAACGAAGGCCCGGAAGCGACGCTACTAATGGTGTCCGGGCGCCGTCGCCCTACAAAAAAAAGCGGTCCCAGGCCAGAAAAGACTTGACAACCCGTTCAAATGGCCTATAAATGAAAAATGAAAAAGAGTGACATGAGCTTTGGAAGAAGGGAAACGAAATGAAGATCGCGTTGGTCTATAGCTCGAAAGAGGGCATGGAGGCGACGCTCGGTCGCCGGCCCGACGAGCCGAAGAGCGAGGAGGACGAGCCTCCACTTCCACCCGACATGCTCGCCGAGTGCGACTCGGACGAGACCATCCGAGCCGTCGGCGAGACCCTCCAAGAGAAGCACCAGGTCGTCTATATCGAGTCCGACGACAAGGCCTACGGCCGGCTGAAGCGGCACCGCCCGCACCTCGTCTTCAACATGTCGGAGCGGGTCGTCGGCCCCAACCGCGAGTCCCACATCCCGACGGTCTGCGAGATGCTCGACATCCCGCACACGGGCTCCGACCCGTTGACGCTCGGCATCTGCCTCGACAAGTCGCGGGCCAAGGAGATCCTGTCCTACCACCGGGTCCCGAACCCGGCCTTCTGGACGATCGAATCGGCGGCGGCCATCCCGGCCGGCGTCCGGCTGCCGGCCATCGTCAAGCCGATGTTCGAGGGCTCGAGCAAGGGCATCAAGGACAACTCCCTCGTCCACAGCCTCGGCGAGCTCTACGAGCGCGTCGAGGACGTCGTGACGACCTACAGGCAGCCGGTCATCGTGGAGCGCTTCCTCTCCGGCCGCGAGTTCACCGTCGGCGTCCTGGGCAACGACCCCTCTTACGAGGTCCTGCCCATCGTCGAGATCGACCACGGCCAGCTCCCCGACGGGGCGGCCCCGATCTATTCCTACGAGGCCAAGTGGCTCTGGGACACGCCGGCCAAACCCCTCGACATCTTCAAGTGCCCGGCGCCGGTGTCCCCCGTGCTCCAGGCCAAGATCGAGACCGTCGTCGTCCGGACGTGCCGCGTCCTCCGCATCCGCGACTGGGCCCGGATCGACGTCCGGCTCGACGAGAAGGGCGAGCCCAACATCCTCGAGGTCAATCCCCTGCCGGGGATCCTGCCCAACCCCGAGGACAACTCGTGCCTGCCCAAGGCGGCCCGGACCGCCGGGTATTCCTACTCGGACCTGATCCACAGGGTCGTGGAGGAGGCCTCCAGGCGCTACGGCCTCCGTCCGACGCGCATCCGGCCCGCGGCGAGCGAGCGGCCGGCGGTCCTCTCGGATCGCGCATGAATCCTGCCCCCCGCATAGCCATCGTCTACAACGCCTACGAACCGAGACCGACGGCGACGGGCGAGCGTCTGTCCGAGGAGTCCGTGGCCGGGATGGCCCGCCAGGCCCACGACGCCGTCCGGTCGCTCGGGATCGAGGCGACGCTCGTGCCGCTCCAGAGGAGCCTGCTCAACTTCCTCGGCCGCGTCCGGGAGCTCGGCCCCGACGCCCTGGTCAACCTCTGCGAGGGTTACTACGGCCGGCCTCAGTGGGAATCGAACGTCGCCGGCATCTTCGAGCTCCTGGGCCTGTCGTACACGGGGAACGCCTCCAAGACCCTGGCCATCTGCCAGGACAAGTTCAAGGCCAAGGCCGTGCTGAAGGCGGCCGGCCTGCCGACGGCCCCGGCCCAGGTCATGCACAAGGGGGACGAGGCCCTCGAGCTGAAGTTCCCGCTCATCGTCAAGCCGAACTCGGAGGACGCCAGCCTCGGCATCTACCCCGACTCGGTCGTCCGGGACGAGGCGTCCCTGCGCCGGCAGGTCCGGCGCTGCCTCGACGCCTACAACCAGCCCGCGCTCGTCGAGGCCTTCATCGACGGCCGGGAGTTCAACGTCTCCGTCATGGAGAACGGCGAGGTCGTCCCTCTGCCTGTCTCCGAGATCGATTTCTCGGCCATGCCCGAGGACGCGCCGCGCATCCTCAGCTACGACGCCAAGTGGTTCGAGGACCATCCCCTCTACCAGAAGACGCCGCCGATCTGCCCGGCGCCGGTCGACGACGGGCTGAGGGGGAAGCTCCAGGAGCTGGCGGCGGCCGCCTTCCGGACCATGGGCTGCCGGGACTACGCCCGGGTGGACTTCCGGACGGACGCCAAGGGACGGCCGGTCATCCTGGAGGTCAATCCCAATCCCGACATCAGCACCAACGCGGGCTACGCCCGGGCCCTCCGGGCGGCCGGGATCGCCTACGCCGATTTCTGGGGCCTGATGGTCAAGAACGCCCTCGAGAGAAGGACCGCCCATGATCAGAGCGATGGAAGCGCGCGATAAGGGCCCGGTCCTCGGGCTGGTCAGGGCGACGGGCTTCTTCACCGACGCCGAGGTCGGCGTCGCCGAGGAGCTCATCGACGCCTATCTCGGACGGCCGGACCAGAAGGACTATCACGTGGTCGTCGTCGAGAACGACGCCCGGGACGTCGCCGGCTACATGACCTGGGGGCCGACGCCCCTGGCCGAGGACGCCTACGACCTCTACTGGATGGCCGTCGCGCCGTCCGAGCAGGGGAAGGGCCGCGGCAAGGAGCTCGTCCTCTGGCTCGAGGACGAGGTCCGGCGCCGGGACGGGAGGGTCGTCGTCATCGAGACGTCGTCGCAGCCGAAATACCGCGGCACGCGGCGGTTCTACGTCGATCTCGGATACAAAGAGGTCGCCCGGATCCCGGATTTCTACCGGGCCGGCGACGATCGCGTCATCTACGCGAAGTATTTCCGCTGAGGAGACGGGGAGATGGACGACTGGCAACGCTTGCTCCGGGGCGCTCTCAGGAAGCCCGAAGAGATCGCCGAGAGGTTCGGCCTCGACGTCGATGATGTCCGCCGGATCGCCAAGACCTTCAAGATCCAGATCACGCCGTATTACGCCGGCCTGATCAAGGAGCGCGGGGACGCCCTGTGGCGCCAGATGGTGCCGGACCCGGCCGAGCTCCGGGCGGACACGGGCGTCGCCGACCCGCTCGAGGAGGACCACGACTCGCCGGTGCCGAGCGTCGTGCACCGCTACCCCGACCGCTGCCTGTTCCTGGTCTCCCACAGCTGCGCCTCGTACTGCCGGTTCTGCACGCGCAAGCGGATGGTCGGCGACCCGTCGAAGATCCACCCCCGCTACATCGAGGACGGCCTCGATTACATCAGGGCCCACGCGGAGATCCGGGACGTCGTCATCTCGGGCGGCGATCCGCTCATGCTGAGCGACCGGAAGCTCGAGGCCGTCGTCAAGGCCGTCCGCGCCATCCCCCACGTCGAGATCATCCGCGTCGGCACCCGCGTGCCCTGCGTCCTGCCGCAGAGGGTCACGGAGAAGCTCGCGGCCATGCTCAAGAAGTACCACCCGCTCTACGTCAACGTGCACTTCAACCACCCCGACGAGATCACGCCGGAGTCGTCGCGGGCCCTCGGCCTGCTGGCCGACGCCGGCATCCCGCTCGGCAACCAGACGGTCCTGCTCAAGGGGGTCAACGACGACCCGCTCGTCATGCGCCGGCTCATGCAGAAGCTCCTGTCGGTCCGGGTCCGTCCCTACTACATCTACCAGGCCGACTACGTGAGCGGCACCGAGCACCTGCGGACGACGGTCGAGAAGGGCCTCGAGATCATGGAGAGCCTGCGCGGCTGGACGTCCGGCCTGGCCGTCCCGTACTACTGCATCGACGCGCCCGGGGGCGGCGGCAAGATCCCGGTCCTGCCGAAGTACCTCCAATCGATCACCGACGAGCGGGTCGTGCTGCGGAACTACGCCGGGGAGCTGTTCGTCTACCCGCAGGTCAAGCCCAGGTTCAAGAGGAAACCCCGCCCGGCGGTCGCGCCCTGCTACAGCTTCGACGGCGCCCCGCCCATGCCCTGAGGAAGAGAGGGTCAGAGCTACTTTTTACGCCATTCTGCGTAAAAAGTAGCTATGACCCTCTCTTATCTTCTTTTCTTATCTGATTGACGCCAGGTAATCGCTCAATCCCGCCGTCCTGACGATCTCCAGGGCCTCCTCCGGCGTGACGCCCCGCTTCAGCCGCAGCGACTCGAGCACGCGGACGATGGACAGCGCGACCTCGGCCGTCTGCCCCGCCTCGGCCTGCCGGTCCCGGAGATAGGCGATCGAATCGTACAGGACGGCGTTGGCCTCCCCGTACGCGACCGGCGGCCGCGCCCCGTTCGCCAGGACCCACCCGGGCCGCCCCAGCACGTCGTTGACGTGGGACTGGATGAGGAAGGTCGCCCGCCCGACGAGCTTCAGGTTGCTCGGGCTGACGTTGGTCATCGTGTTGCCGACGACCTTGCCCAACTTGGCCATGACCGCCGTCGAGTGGGCGTTGAGGAGCATCTTGGCGGCCATCTGCTGCTTGATGCCGAACGGATCGCCATCCGCGCGCACGTGGACCGGCACGACGACCAGCCGTCCCCCGTTGCCGAACCAGCGGCGCCGCAGGCGCTCCTCGAACCGGGGGAACTCCTTGGGCGTCCGGCCCGTGACGACGACGACCGCCGCGTCGGCGCCGCCCGCGCCCGCGAGCCGCAGGACCTGGTCGAAGGACGATCCGGCGCTCTCGAGGGCGCTCTCCTCGGGCGCGAGGGCCACGAGGACGAACAGGTCGCCTTTCTTCGGCCCCCGGCCCTCCCGGTTGGCCTTCGACAGCGAGAGATCGTAGAGGTCCGCCTGGTCGTTCCCGGCCCGCTTCAGGCTCTCCAGGGCCGCCCGCCTCAGGTAGGGGTCCTCGACCTGGGTCTCGAACGGGCCCTGGTACAGCTCCGGGCCCAAGCCCCGGAACGGGCGTCCCAGGAAGGCCTGCCAGGCCTCGGCCCGCCCCGAGGCCTTGGTCCAGACCTGGATCCAGCACTTCCGCCGCGGCTCCTCGACCGTGTCCAGCGGGTAGAGCCGGAAGGTCGGGCTGCGCTCGGTGCTGTCGATGAAGACCGTGATCAGCCCCTTCTCCGCGTAGTACGTGGAGAACCGGCCGGCCGCGTACGCCGCCGCCTCCATGTCCGTCAGCGCCGCGAGGGCCGGCAGGGCCGCCCGGACCCCGTCGACGCGATGTATCTCCGCTTCGAAAGGCTCTCGGCATACGACCGGGCCAGCGGGTGCAACCACTTCCCGGTGGGGCAGGCCCGCTGCGACGGCCGGACGACCCTGACGTCGGACCGGCCCTCGCACTGCTCGAGCTTCCCGATCTCCGATCCCGTCATCCACGAAAAGGACGATCGGGAGTACTGGGCCGGGCTCTACGGGATGACGGCCTGGACCGTCCCCGAGGTCGTCGCTTTCGGCCGGTCCTGGGCGTACGCTCCCGAGCTCGTCGTCAAAGGGTCCGGCGTCCGGTCCGAAGGTTACGACCGCAGCGAGCGCTGCTATCAGCTCGTCGCCGCGGCCGGGAAGTCCCGGGGCTTCGAGGTCCGCCTCGAGGCGAACGCCTCGTCCCCGGCCATCCATCCCGCTTTCCGCGTCCGCGGCTGGAACGGCGGCACGCCCCGCGTCTTTTTAAACGGGAAGGAATGCCCGGACGCCCGCCTGGGTCTGGACCGCCGGCTCGAGGGCGACAACCTGATCATCTACCTGCCGGTCGAAGCCAAGTCTCCCCTCACCATCCGGATCGCGGGCGATTGAGCGGGTCCTGAACCGGGATTTCAGGAGGGGCAGGGCCGTCCCGACCCGGACTGAGGACTTCTGGTCCCGGCCGGGGATCGTGCCGTCGTTCAAGCCCGCCCGACGGCCGACTCGACCTCCTCGATGGTCAGCGGCTTCCCGCGCCCCAGGACCCGATGGCCGTCGGCGGTGATGAGCACGTCCTCCTCGTTGCGCGGGCCGCCGAAGCCCTTATAGGTCTCGACACGGTCGCAGTCGATATGCTCAGGGAATCGGTTCTCGGCCCGCCATTGATCGATCAGCTGGGGGATGAAGTAGATGCCGGGCTCGACGGTCACCACGAATCCCGGCCGCAGGGGACGGGCGAGACGCAGCGACTTCAAGCCGAACTGGGTGCTCTTGGGCCGGCCTTCGTAGCCGACATAGACCTCGCCCATGTCCTCCATGTCGTGGACGTCGAGCCCCATCATGTGGCCTTCGCCGCAGGGGAAGAACAGGGCGTGGGCCCCTTTCCGGACGGCTTCGACGGGATCGCCCTTCATCAGGCCGAGGCCCTTGAGCCCTTCGGCGATCGTCCGGCAGGCGGCCAGATGGACGTCGAGGTGCGGCACGCCCGGCTTGAGGGCCGCCTTGGCCGTCTCATGGGCGGCCAGGGCGATGCGGTAGACGTCCTTCTGGCGCTCGGTGAACCGTCCGTCGGCCGCCATGGTCGTGGACAGGTCGCCGGCATAGTGGAGGGCGGTCTCGGCCCCGGCGTCGAGGAGGATCAGCCCGCCGCTCCGCAGGGTTTCCGTCTGGGCGTGCTGGTGCAGGCCAGCCATTGGCCGCCGACGGCGCACCCCAGCGAGGCCTGTCCGAGCGGGCCGATCATCAGCCGGTAGCCTTTCACTTCGTCGTTCTCCGAGGTCAGGACCGGGCACCAGTTCCGGCGGATGTATGGCTCGGCCGACGGCCGGGCTCCGGCCCCCCGTGGCCAGCGCTCTTTTCATGAAAACCCGAGTGGGTTATAATCGGACAGGAGCGCCCATGAACGCCAGGGACATCGAAAAGGCCAGGGCCTCGGCCGTCGTTCTCTTGCGCAAAGCCCGTATCGCCGTCACCCGGAGCGAGATAGAGACCATGGAAGTGGCCGATCTCGGCCTCGGCGACCTCAAGAACGTGGGCATCGAGATCATCGTCTACGAGAACAACGACCGCTACTGCGCCAAGGAGCTCGTCCTCCTGCCCCGCCGGACCTGCCTGGAACACCGCCATCCGCGGATCAACGGGCGGAACCTCGGCAAGAAGGAGACCTTCCGCTGCCGCTACGGCGAAGTGTACTTGTATGTCGCCGGGGAGCGCACGCCCAGGCCGAAAGCCCGCGTGCCGAGGAAGTACAAGGGCTACCTGACCGTCTGGCACGAGATCGTGCTCAGGCCCGGCGACATGTATACCCTGCCCCCGGACGCCCCGCACTGGTTCCAGGCCGGCGACAAGGGCGCCATCGTCTCGGAGTTCTCCTCGACGAGCACGGACGAGAACGACCGATATACGGATCCCCGCGTCCGGAGGGTCGGGAGATAGGGCGCCTCTTGCCCGTGATCGAGGTCGTCGTCCCGGTCGAGGAGATCGCGGCCCGCCGCGAGCGCGTCGAGAAGGCCCGGCGGTTCGAGCGCGCGGACCGCGTCCCCGTCATCCCGGCCGTCGCCCATCGCTTCCTCGTGCCCCAGGTCGGGGTGAGGTTCCGCGACTACCACGCCGATCCGGAGACCATGCTCCGGACCCAGATCCTGGCCCAGAAGCGGCTCTTCGAGAACGTCCGCACGGACGCCTGCTCCTTCACCGGGCCGGGGACGAGAGTCATGAACTTGGGATCCGGCCAAACAAGGACAAGCCGCTTCCCTCTCCCGATCGCCGGCTATTCCTGCTCCCCGCTCTCCTCGGCCGCCATCAGGGCCGTCTGTTCGAAGACATAGGCCGGCGGCGGCTTCTCCGCGACGAACGTCAACTCCAAGTGACGCATGATCCGGTCGACGACCGCGTGCTCGGTCAGGAAGACAACGGCCTTCATCCCCCCGCCTCAGCGGGGACAGACCAGCGGCCCACCTCTCTGGAACCGGTCGAAGTTATGGAACGACACCCGATAGAGGGCCGTGCGCTCCGGATGGCGAGGGCGGCAGATTCCCGGCACACCGGAAGAGCTGATTCAAGAAGCTTGCCTCTGTTGCCCGGGGGGCGTATCGGAGGCAAAGCTAGAAATCGGTCAACGACCGGCTAAAAGGGAGCGGCCCGGAACATCGTCCGCTCTTTCATCATGGTCGTCCTGCCGCTCCTGCTCGTCGCGGCCGCGATCGAGGGCCTCGTCGCCCCGCACCTTCGCTGAAGAGCCTCCTCGGAACCGGGACACGCACCGGAGGTACATGTCCCCTTGTCTGAGCTCGCCGAACGGAGCGGACCCGCGGGAAGCCTATTTCGCGATAGCGACTCCCACCGAGAACTTGTGGACCGTGGTCGTCCGGTACGTCCGCCCGGGCTCCAGGATGGTCGAGGGGAAATTCGGGTGGTTGGGCGAATCGGGGAAGTGCTGGGTCTCGAGACAGAAGCCGTAATGCTTCTGATAAGCCTTGCCGCCCTTGCCGGAGACCGTGCCGTCGAGGAAGTTGCCGGTATAGAGCTGGATCGCCGGCTGGTCAGTCCAGATCTCGAGGACGCGTCCGCTCTCCGGCTCCTCGACCCGCGCGGCCAGGGCCAGCGTGCCGCCCCCGCTCCGCAGGACGAAGTTGTGGTCGTAGCCGCCTTCGACCCTGGCGATCCGCTCGCCGATCGCGTGCGGCGCCGTGAAGTCGAACGGCGTCCCGGCCACGGGCAGGACCTCGCCCGTCGGGATGAGATTGGCCGCCGAATCGACGGCCGTGATCCGGTCGGCCTCGAGCCTCAGGACGTGGCCGAGGATGTCGCCGTTGCCCTGGCCCTTGAGGTTCCAGTAGGCGTGGTTGGTCAGGTTGACCGGCGTCTTCCTGTCCGTCGTCGCCTCGTAATCGATCCGCAGCTCGCCGGCCTCGGTCAGCGTGTAGACGACCGTGACCGCCAGGTTCCCGGGATAGCCCTCCTCTCCGTCCTTGCTGAGGTAGGAGAGCTTGAGGCCGGCGCTGTCCGCGAGCCGCGCGGCCTCGGCGCTCCAGACGACCTTGTCGAAGCCCTTGAGGCCGCCGTGGAGGCTGTTCTCGTTGTTGTTCGCGGCCAGCCTGTATTCGACCCCGTCGATCGCGAAGCGTGCCTTGGCGATGCGGTTGGCGTAGCGGCCGACGATGACGCCGAAATACGGGTGCGCGCCGAGATAGCCTTCGAGCGTGTCGAAGCCCAGGTTGACGTCGGCGAGGGTTCCGGCCCGGTCGGGGAGCTTCAGCGAGACCAGCGTGGCCCCGTAGGTCATGATCCGGGCCTCGAGCCCGGCCTCGTTCCTCAGGGTGTAGATGTCGACGGCAGTGCCGTCCGGAAGGCTTCCGAAGACCTCTCTCCCGATCTCCATCCTTGGACCTCCTGTCCCCGCCGCGGCTCCCTCCGGACCGCCGGCCTCCTTCCTGCAAGCGGGGCCGGCCAGCCCCAGGACGAGGGCCGCGAGGGCCGCCATCGCTGCCGTTGTTCTCATGATCGCCTCCGCGCGGGGGAACTGGCATCATATCTACCCTAAAACGCAGGTCGTTTCAACCTGCGGCCCGCTTCGCGCGCCGGCGAAGGATCCCTGGGACACGATACGAATTCAAGGGAATTCGTTCCTGTCCCGGAATCCTGTTCCAACCCTTGCCCCCGGCCTCCTCTGAATCCGCGGAACGTTTGACCCCCGTCCCTACGTATGGTATTTAGATGGAACGGGCATGGTTGGAACGACCCTCAAGCACTACCGGATCGAGACCCGCCTGGGCAAGGGCGGAATGGGGGTCGTCTACCGGGCCCGGGACACCCGTCTCGACCGCCTGGTCGCCCTCAAGACCCTGCCTCCGGGCCTGATCGCCGACCCCGAGCGCAAGGGCCGCCTCCTCCTCGAGGCCCGCTCGGCCGCGGCCATCTCCCATCCGGCCATCGCCCAGGTCTACGACATCGACGAGGTCGACGGCGTCCTCTTCATCGCCATGGAGTACGTCGACGGCCGGACCGTCGGCACGCTCGTCGCGGAAGGCGAGCTCGACACCCTCGGCGCCGTGGAGATCGCCATCCAGATCGCCGAGGGCCTGGCCCGGGCCCACGACGCCGGCATCCTCCACCGCGACATCAAGTCCGACAACATCATGGTCACCCGGGACGGCCACGCCAAGCTCCTCGACTTCGGCCTGGCCAAGCTCGTCGAGCCCGGGGCCGAGGAGCCCGCGCCGGCGCCGGCCGCCGAGGTCTTCGAACGCACCCTGACCCGCGGCCGGGTCCAGACCATCCCCGGGGCGGTCATGGGCACGATCAGCTACATGAGCCCCGAGCAGGCCCGGGGCAAGGAGCTCGACCGGCGCAGCGACATCTTCTCGCTCGGCGTCGTCCTCTACGAGATGGTCACGGCCGAGCTCCCGTTCAAGGGCGAGACGCCGCTCGACACGATGCACGCCATCGCCTACGAGGAGGCCCGGCCGGTGACGATCGTCCGCCGCAGCCTCGCGCCCGGGCTCCACCGCGTCGTCTTCCGCTGCCTCCGCAAGAACCCGGACGACCGCTACCCGGACGCCCGGGCCCTGGCCGAAGACCTGAAGAAGCTCAAGCGCGACCTCGAGAGCGGCACCAGCACCAAGCTCCCCGCCGCCGACCGCGTCCGCATCTGGTTCGAAGGGCTGAGGCTGACGTTCCCGGGCGGCTACAAGGGCCTGGCCATCCTGGCCGCCGCCCTGGCCGTGGCCGCCCTGCTCGTGGCCGTCAACTTCAACTGGGGAGCCTCGATCGGCCCGGCCGTCATGGCCCTCTTCCTCTACCGCTACCTCCGCAACCGCAAGAAGCGCCTCATCGCCGCCTTCGTCAAGAAGGTCCGCAAGTTCCCCGAGGTCCGCCTGGTCGCGGCGCGGGAGAACAAGGTCACGGTCGTCCTGGACAAGGCCCCGGCCAAGGTCTACATCCGCATCACCGCCCTCGTCGACGAGCTCAACGGGCGCCTCTTCTTCGGCAAGGACGTCGCCGCGGAGGTCAGATCGGAGATCCCGGAGAACGAGGCCCGGACCCTGCTGACCCAGGTCGGCGTCGTCTACGCCCGCGAGGACGCCCCGGCCGTCGCCGGGAAGGCGTCCCCGAAGGGCTAGCCGGCCCTCTTCAGCCTCAGCTCCTCGACCCGCTTGCGGACCTCGGGCTGGTCCGGGCTGAGCTCGAGCGACCTCTCGAAGGCGGCCAGCGCCTCCTTGGTCCGCCCGAGGGCCTGATGGCACTCCCCGGCCGCGTTGAGCAGGACGGCGTTGACGCCGTAGCGCGCGATGGCCCGTTCGAGGAGCCCGACGGCCCGATCGAACCCGCCCGCGCGCTTCAGGGCCTCGGCCGCCAGGACGAGCGTCTCGTAGAGCGGGGCGCTGTCCGGGCCCAGGAACGGATCGAGGGCCTTGACGGCCGCGGCCGCGTCGGCCAGGGCGAGGTGGGCCCGGGCCAGGCCCGCCGCCGTCTCCTCCGACGCCGGCTTCGAGCGCGCCGCCCTCTCCAGGAAGACCCGCGCCTCCGCGAAGCGGCCCAGGTTGAAGAGCTGGGCCCCGACGAGCTCCTGATAGACGGGATCGGACGGGTCGGGCAGGACCCGCGACGAGAACCAGGGCCGGGGGACGGCCTCGGCGAAGCTGACCTCGAACTCCTCGGCCGCGGACACGATCTCGGCCCCCGCGCTCGCGAGCGCGATCCGCACGGTGTAGCTCGCCGGCGGGAAATCGGCCAGGGCCACCTCCTCGAAGACGTCGGGCAGGTCGGGATAGTCCGCGGGACGGCGCCGGATGTCGCGGAACGGCTGCCCGTCCTTGAAAAAGGCGATCCGGACCTCGCCCGACGCGGCCGTGTCGCCGGGGAGGTCGTTGAGCTGGAAGGCGACGACGAGCGTCTCCCCGCGGGCGAAGGTCCGGCCCGGCTGGCAGTACACCTGGCGGGGCCCGACGCGGAAGGCCTTCATGCGGCGCTCGGCCGGCCCGAGCGGGGCGGACCTGTAGCCGAGGAGCGGCTGTGTCATCTGGACGCCCGACCCCGCCGCGGGGACGCGCAGGGCCCGCTCGACCGACGTGAACTCCTTCGAGGCCTCGTTCTTGACGAGTACGGAAAGGCTGTAGTCTCCCGGGACGAGCGGGAAGAGGTCCTGGAAGTCGAACGGCGCGCGCGAGGCGTCCTTCATCTCTCCGGCGGTCAGGTCCAGGGCGACGGTCTTGTCGTACTGGTGGACGAGGCGCCCGTCCGCCGTCGAGACCCGGCCGTTGACCTTGAGGGTCGTGTAGTACCTGTCCCCGTACCGGTTCACGGACAGGCGCCGCGGCTCGATCGCGTAGTGGACGAAAGAGAGCCCGGATGGGTCGCGGAAGACCCTGATCAGGCTGTCGCTGTCGAGGTAGTTCGCGGTGTACTCGACCTCGACGACGTCCTTGTAGAGGAGGAACTTCCGGGCGTAATCGGTCGCGACGCCGCGGGCGGCGGCCGACCCGATCCGCTGGAGGAGCATGTCGGACGACAGCGACGGCCGTCCCGGCGCCGGCCCCGACTCGCCGGGGACGAGAGACAGCGAGACGGCGGCCAGGTCGGGCTCGACCTGGCGGAGCCGGGCGAAGGCCGCCGCGTGGTCCGGGCCCCCGAGATAACCGGCCAGGAGAGCTTGCGGCCCGTGCCCGACCGGGCTGTAGAGCCGGTATTCGCCGGCGCCGCCCTCGCGGAAGAAGACGAGGTTGAAGGCGGCCGGCAGCCCGAGCCCCGTCAGCCCCTGGTAGAACCAGACCTCGGCGTCGTAGGTCTGCGACTTGCCCTCGAACCTCCGGATGTCCCTGGGCTCGCCCAGGATGATGTAGAAGCGGCCGCGGTCGGTCCGCCGGCCGGGCCGGGGCGCGTCGCGGCCGAGATAGCGGTCGGCGTAGGCGACGCGGCGGAAGTGCTCGGTCCGGAACTCGTTCTCCGCGCTGCCGGGGGTCGGGTCGCGCTGCCTCCAGAAGGCCTCGATGAACAGGTCCCGCTCCCGGTCGGTCCGGAGCTCGAGGAAGACGTCCCGCTCCGTAGTCGAGATGATGTGGGCGACGTCCTCGTCGAGCCACGTCCTGTGCGCGGCGGAGAGCTTCGGCGGCTCCGCCTTCTGGCCGGCGGACGCGAAGCCGGCCCAGGCGCCGAGGAGTACGGCCAGCGCGCCCAGAAGGGCCGCGGCCGGCGCCCGTCGAAAGGTCATTCCCACCTCGTTCGCAGCCGGGCCAGCTCCGTTCCCGTCGCCGCGTTGGAGACGCGGTGGAGGAACGCGGGCCCGGGAGCCTCGCCGGGCACCCGCCGGACCGCCGCCAGGACCTCGTCGCCGTAGACCGCCTCGGCCCGGTAGGAGACCTCGAGCTCGAGCGGCCGGCGGCCGAGCAGGACGTCCGGGGGGACCGATTCGAGCGCCCACTGGACATAAACCGCGTTGTTGACGTGACGGTTCCAATCGAGGTGGGCGGCCTCGACGCGGAAGCGGACCTCGGCCTCGCTCTCCGCGAGGGCGGGCAGCGAGGCGAACGGGTCGTCGAGGGCCCGCCGCTCGAGGGCGTAGCCCGGCCCGACGACGCTCCCGACGTCGACCGTGCGCTTGGCGGCCAGGTCGAGGACCATCCAGGAGGACGTCGCCGAGAGGACCGGCCCGCCGGCGCCGTCGGCGACCTCGAAGTCGCGGGTGGCGAAGCGGCCGCGCTTGCCCGACGGCCAGGTCGTGACCTCCAGGCGGGCGCCGAGGGCGGGGTAGCGATGGATGACGACGTGATAGCGGGACAGGACCCAGGTCAGCCCGCGCTTGAAGAGGTCGACGACGGAGAGGCCGAGGCGGCCGGCGTGCTCGCCGGCGGAGTCCTGGAGGTAGTTGAGGAGGGCGACCGGCCGGGCCAGGCCCCGGGCGTCGGTCTCGTAGGTGTGGACGACGTATTCCTTCTGGTAGACGAGCTCGGTCATCGGGATCAGGACTTCTCCTCGAAGACGAAGGTGAAGTCGGCGATGCACTGGTAGTTGTTCGAGGTCATCTGGACCTGCTGGGGGTTCTGGGACCCGATGCAGAGGCGGTAGGTCTTGCCGGACTCGAAGACACGGTCCTTCTTGGGCTTCATGGTCACCGTGTACTTGACGTCCCCGGCCTGGACGACCGAGTACCAGCCTTCGGCGACGGGGTCGTTGCCCTCGAGGACGAGGTGGTACATCTGGCGCTGGGGGAACTTGACGTGGACCTCGAAGGTGATCTCCGTCGGGGAGGCCCGGAGGACGGAGATGAAGCCCTCGGGGACCTTCGGGCCGTGGTAGTAGTTCATCTCAGGCTTCGCCTTGTAGGTCGTCGAGCAGGCCGCGGCGAGGGCGAGGACGGCCGCGACGGCGGCGACGGTTCGGGCTGTTCTCATGCTTGTCTCCTTTCCTGGAGAGCGGTTTCCGGGATGACGACGCGCCGCCCCGTCCGGACGGACTCGAAGCAGGCGTCGATCGCGCGCATGTTGCCGAGGGCGTCGGAGGCGGGGACGCGGAGGGGCGTCCGGCCGAGGACGGCGTCGCCGAAATGCTCGGCCATGAGCCGGAACATGTCGGCCCGGGGGACGCGGACGGCCTCCCGCAGATCGCCCCGGGTGACGGCCAGGGCGACGTCGAAGCCCTTGGCCGAGAAGGCCCGGTCGAGCTGGAGCGTGGCCTCCGTGCCGACGACGATGAGGCGGCTCTGGAAATGCGACTCGAAGCTGGCGTCGCACAGCGCGAAGCGGCCGCCGGGGAACTCGAGGAGGGCCGAGGCCGTCATGTCCACCCCGGTCCCGGGATCGAGGCGGGCGGCGGCGGAGACCGCGAGCGGTTCGGCGCCGAAGACGAGGCGGGCGGCGCTGAGGGTGTAGCAGCCGACGTCGTAGAGGGCCCCGCCGCCCATGGCCGGGGACCAGCGGTAGTTCGAGCCGTCGCGCCCGAACCGGAAGGTGAACGAGGAGTGGACGGAGCGGAGCTCGCCGAGCTTGCCCCCGCCGACGAGGCCCATGGTCTTCTCGATCTGCGGGTGGAACTTGTACATGAAGGCTTCCATCAGCAGGACGCCGTTCGAAGCGGCCGCGTCGATCATGGCCCGCGCCTCCGCGGCGTTCAGGGCCAGGGGCTTCTCGCAGAGGACGTGCTTGCCGGCCCGCATGGCCCGGATGGACCACTCGGCGTGGAGGTCGTTCGGCAGGGGGACGTACACGGCGTCGACGGTCGGGTCCTCGACGAGGTCCCGGTAGGTCCTGAGGGCCGCGCGGACGTCGTAGCGGGCCGCCCAGGCCCGGGCCTTGGCCTCGTCGCGGGCCGCGATGGCCGCGAGGAAGCCGTTCCGCGAGCCGATGACGGCCGGGATGAACGCCTTCTCGGCGATGTCCGCGCACCCCAGGATGCCCCAGCCGATCTTGCGGTCCATGGTTCTCTCCCGTCCCTATTATGGCCTTAAGCGAGGGTCCGCGCAAATCCCGGCCGCTGTCCTCGCGAGCGCCTTGATTTCCGGCCCGGCAGTGGACGATACTACGGGCTGGGATACGGACGACCAGCGGAAGAAATGGGGAATAGGTATCGTGTCCCCGATTTAAAGGAGGGACGATGGCCGGAAGCATGGACCGCAGGGAGTTCCTGAAGGTGAGCGGAGGGGCCTCGGCCGGGGCCTTCCTGGCCGGTTTCAGGAGCGACGCCGCGCTCTTCGCCCAAGCCGGGCCGGGCGAAGGTCCCGTCCGGATCGGCGTCATCGGGACGGGGAACCGCGGCCGGTCGCTCCTCGGCAACCTGCTCCTCATGCCGGGGCTCGAGTTCCCGGCCCTGTGCGACATCGACCTCGACGCGCTGGCCAAGGCCAGGGACATGGTGGTCAAGGCCGGGCGGCCCAAACCCGAGGGATACTCGCGGGGCCCTGAGGACTTCCAGCGGCTGCTGTGGCGCGAGGACATCGACGCGGTGGTCATCGCCACGTCCTGGGACTGGCACACGCCCATGGCCGTCTGCGCCATGAAGAACAAGAAGTACGCCGCGGTCGAGGTGCCGGCGGCCATGACCTTCGAGGAGTGCTGGCGGCTCGTCGACGCCTACGAGGCGACCGGCGTCCCCTGCATGATGCTCGAGAACTGGAGCTTCCGGCAGGACAACCTGGCCCTGCTCAACATGGTCCGCAAGGGCCTGTTCGGCGAGATCGTCCACGCCCAGTGCGCCCACACCCACGACTGCGTCGACCACTGGTTCTTCGATCCCGAGGGCCACATGCGCTGGGGCGGGCGCTACCTCGTCGATCACAACCGCTCCCAGTATCCGACGCACGCCGTCGGCCCGGTCTGGCCCTGGCTGGACCTTGGCTGCGGCGATTATTTCGACACGGCCGTGACCATGGCCAGCCGCCAGCTCGGCATCAACGACTACTTCAAGCGCAAGTTCGGCGAGAAGCATCCCTACGCCAAGGCCGAGTTCGCCCAGGGCGACGTGGTCACGACGCTGATCAGGACGAAGAAGGGCAACACCGTCCTCGTCAAGTACGACATGCAGCTGCCGCGGCCCTACGACAACCAGTGGGAGCTCCAGGGCACCCGCGGCATCTACAACGAGCAGCGGAACGCCGTCTATCTCGTCGACCGCAGCCCCGAGTATCACCAGTGGGAGCCGTTCCCGCCCTACCTGGAGAAGTTCGACCACCTCTGGTGGCGCAAGATGAAGGCCGAGGCCGAGGCGGGCGGGCACGGCGGGACAGACTATCTCGAGCTGGCCCTGTTCGTCGAAGCGGTGAGGAAAAGGACGCAGACGCCCATCGACGTCTACGACTCGGTCCTGATGAGCGCGGTCATCCCGCTCTCGGAGAAATCGATCGCGTCGGGCGCGGCCCCGGTCGAGTGCCCGGACTTCACCCGGGGCAAGTGGAAGACGAAGAGGCCGGCCTTCGCGGTCGAGGGCTGAGCCCGATCAAACCTTCCGCAGCTTCTTGACGAAGGCCGGGTCGACGTCGCAGCCGAGGCCCGGCGTCTCCGGGAGCGTCAGCGTGCCGGCCTTGACCGTCATGCCGCCGATAATGGGATTCACGGCGTGCTCGGTGTTCCCGTCGAGGTCGGCGTAGACGATGTTGGCCTGCGAGGCGACGACGTGGGCCGCGGCCGTCAGGGCCAGGTTCGACTCCAGCATGCAGCCGACCATGCAGCGCATGTTGGCCGCGTCGGCGACGTGGGCGATGCGGACGGAGTTGAGCAAGCCGCCGGCCTTCATGACCTTGATGTTGAACGAGTCGCAGGCCTCGGCCCGGATGAGCTTGACGGCGTCGGCCGGGCCGTAGAGGGACTCGTCGGCCATGATCGAGATGGGGCTCTGCGAGCGGACGGCCCGCATGCCGGCGTGGTCCGAGGCCAGGACGGGCTGCTCGCAGAACTCGATGGCCAGCGGCTCCATCTTGCGCAGGGCGTAGATCGCCCGGGGCACGGTCCAGCCCTGGTTGGCGTCGACGCGGATGGCCATCTTCGGGCCGACGGCCCGGCGGATGGCCTCGAGGCGGGCGAAGTCCTCGTCGGGGTCGAGCCCGACCTTGACCTTGAGCGTCTTGTAGCCCATGTCGGCGTATTTCTTGGACTCGGCGGTCATGGCTTCGAGCGTGTCGATGCCGGTCGTGATGTCGGTCTCGAAGACGTTCTTCGTCCCGCCGAGGAGGCGGAAGAGGGGCAGGCCGGCGACCTTGCCCAGGATGTCGAAGAGGGCCATGTCGAAGGCGGCCACGGCGCTGGGGTTGGAGTGGACGAGGGGCCCGATCCGGCGCAGGATGTCGTCGATGGCCAGGGGGTCCCGGCCGACGATCATGTCGCGGATCGTTTTCGCGGCGGCGGCGTTGGTGGCCTGGGTCTCGCCGGTGATCGGCGGGAACGGGCAGGCCTCGCCCAGGCCGACGATCCCCTGGTCGGTGCGGATGCGGACGAGGAGGTCGTTGGCGGCCGTCATCTCCCCGATGGCGATGCGGAAGGGCGAGGTGAGCGCGATGTCGAAGAGATAGATCTCGACGTCGGCGATCTTGAGCTTTTTCGCGGCGGCGCGGGCGTCCTCGAGGGCTTTCGCGGGCAGGGCGTAGGCGTTCGAGCCGGCGGCCACGGCCCCGAGGCCGAGCATCTTCAGGAAGCTCTTGCGGGTGAGACTCATGGGACCTCCTCGTTCGTCGCGGGCGATCAGGGCCTCATTCTATAAAGCCGGCGGCCCGTTGACAAGGGGCGGAAAGAAAGAGGGATACGTGGACATTGGGCGCATGTCCCCGTATCCCAGGGTCAGCGCGGCCGATCGGGGGGCCGGTCGCCGCGGGCGAGAGAGGCGAAGATGCCGGCGACGCAGAGGGCGGCGAAGAAGGCGAAGGCGAACCGGGCGCTCAGAAGGAAGCGCGGGTAGACGGGCGGCGCGATCGGGACCCGGCCCATGAACAGGGCGAAGATCATCATGGTCGTGCCGGCGCTCATCATCTGGCCGGTCAGGCGCATGGTGCCGAGGGCGGCCGAGGCGACGCCGAGGTGCTTTTTCTCGACGGAGCACATGATGGCGTTGGTGTTGGGCGAGGAGAAGAGCCCGAAGCCGAGGCCGAGCAGGACGAGGCAGGCCACGATGAACGGGAAGCCCGTGCCGGGGCCGAGCAGCGAAAAGAGGAGCAGGCCGGCCGCGGAGAGGGCCATGCCGAACGAGGCGATGAGCCGCGGCTCGGAGCGGTCCGAGAGGCGGCCGGCGAAGGGCGAGGCGAGGGCCATGACGACCGGCTGGGCGACGAGGACGAGGCCGGCCTTCTGGGGCGGCAGGCCCTTGATGTATTGGAGGTAGAGGCTCATCAGGAAGGCCACGGCCGAGGTGGCGCTGTAGTTGAAGAGAGCGGCCAGGTTGGAGAAGGCGAAGATGCGGTTGTGGCGGAAGAGGCGGAGGTCGAGGAGGGGGGCCGGCGCCTGGAGCTCGTAGAGGACGAACCCGATGAGGGCGAAGAGGCCGGAGGCGGTGAGCGCGGCGCCGGCGAGGGAGGGCAGGAGCGAGAAGCCGTACATCAGGGCGACCAGGCCGAAGCCGAAGTAGAACGAGCCCCGGAGGTCGAAGGCCTCGCCGCGGGCGTCGGCCCACTCGCCCTCGAGGCGGGAGAGCGTCAGGACGAGGGCCAGCGCGGCGACGGGGACGGCCGCCCAGAAGACGCTCCGCCAGCCCCAGGCGTGGACGAGGAAGCCGCCGACGACGGGCCCGAGCGAGAGCCCGACGTAGACGGCGGCCGTGTTCAGCCCGAGGGCGTGGCCGCGCTCGCCGGGCGGGTAGACCGAGGTCAGGATGGCGACGCCGGTGCCGAAGATCATGGCCCCGCCGACGCCCTGGACGGCCCGGCCCAGGATGAGAACGGCCCCCGAGGGGGCCAGTGCCGCGAGGACGGTCCCGGCGACGTTGACGCCTATGCCCAGGGTGAAGATCCTCTTGCGGCCGACGAGGTCGGCCAGGCGGCCGAAGGGGACGAGGAACATGGCCGCGGCCAGGGTGTAGGCGGTCAGGACCCAGCCGAGGGCGACGGCGCTCAGGCCGAACTCGCGGCCGATGAGCGGCATGGCCACGTTGGTGCCCGAGGCCATGAAGGGGGTCAGGAAGGAGGAGACCATGGAAACGGTCAGGGCCGTGCGCCGGAGGGACCGGTCGCCGGCGGGAACGCGTTCGGGCATGTCGCGGCGTATTATAGCGGAAGAAGAGGGGGTCAGATCTACTTTTTAGCCCGGGTCCTTGTCGATCGCCCCGGCCAGGCCGTGGCAGGCTTCGGCGACGATACGGGCCGGATCGGCGCCGCGCGCAGCCATGCGGCGGACGTGCTCGCCGGAGGCCACGGTCGTCCGGGTCCCGAAGAGGGCCAGGCGCGACCCCGGGTCCCGGGCCAAGGCCTCGGCGAACAGCGCGGCCCCCTCGTCGAGGATGCCCGTCACGGGGACGGCCGGAGCGCGCCGGAAGGCCGTCGCTTCGTAGACGACCGAGAGCGTGTTGCAGGCGATGAGAAGGCGGGACGGCCCGAGGGCGGCGATGGCCGCCAGCGCCCGGTCGAAGACGGCGGCCCGGGCGGCCAGGTCCGGAAGATCGTTGTAGCCGCGTCCGGCCTCGGGCCAGGCGTTGACGTAGACGAGGCGCACGGGACCGCCGGGGACCTCCCGCAGGCGTCGCTCGAGCCCGGCGCAGATGAGCAGACCGCCCAAGCCCGAGTCGGTGATGGCGACGGTCGTCGCCCCGGGTGTCCGATCGAGAGCGGCGGGGCCATCCATGGGGGCGGAGGTCTCAGGCGGTCCCTTCCGGCCCGTCCTCGCGGCCGGCCTCGAAATCCGCTCTGATCCGGGCGAGGAGGCCGGGCTCGGCCATGATGCGGGCCGCCGCCGCGGCCAGGACGAAGACGCCGTCGAGAAGGGCTCTCTCGCCCCCGGGCCCCGCGGCGTCCCTGGCGAACTCCTCGGTGTGGATGGGGAAGTCGCTGGCCTTGAGCATGGGCTCGATGGTCGGGGCGACCCAGGAGACGTTGGCCAGGTCGGTCGAGCCGTAGGAATCCCGGAGCTTGCGGGGCTCGGTCCGGCCCCGCCGCTCGAAGAGGCCGGCGAAGATGTCCTCGAGAACGAGGTTGCGGCGGAAGGTCGTGACGCCGGGCCCGGGCTCGCCGACCTCGACCCGGCAGCCCGTGTCCGCCGCGGCCGCGTCGGCGGCCCGGCGGACCTCGTCGACCAGGCGGTCGAGCTTCGGCATCGCGTCGGCCCGGAGCGAGAAACGCCCCCGGGCGTAGTCCGGGACGATGTTGGGGGCCTCGCCGCCCGATTCGATGACGCCGTGGATGAGCGTGCCCGCGGGGACCTTCGACCGGCGCATGACGGCCGCGTGGTAAAAGAGGACCAGGGCGTCGAGGGCGTTCCGGCCTTCGCGCGGCGCGGCCGCGGCGTGGGCCTTCTTGCCGAAGAATTCCACGACCAGCGTGCGCCGGGCCAACGCCTGGCAGACGACCGTGTCGAGCATGTGGGGGTGGATCTGCAGGACGACGTCGGACCGGTCGAAGACGCCGTCCCGGATCAGGCGGACCTTGCCGCTGCCCCGCTCCTCGGCCGGCGTCGCGACGACCTCGATGGCGCCGGCGGCGCCGTCGTCGAGGACGGACCCGAGGACGACCGCGGCGTAGGCCCCGGCCGCGCCGATGATGTTGTGGCCGCAGGCGTGGCCGAGGCCGGGCAGGGCGTCCATCTCGGCGGTGAAGGTCACGCGGGGCCCCCCGTCCGCGAGCGTGCGGACGGCCCGGAACGAGGTCGGCAGGGCCTCCGACGCCGGCGACACGGCGAATCCCTCCGACTCGAGGACGGACCGGAGCAGGCCCGAGGTCCGCACTTCCTCGAAGGCCAGCTCGGGCCCGGCGTGGATGCGCCGGCTCAATCCGAGGATGCCGTCGCGGCGCCGCTCGACGGCTTCGGCGATCCTGGCGTTGATGTCCATGGGCAACCGGGGGGTATGATAATGCAGTTCGAAAAGGGAAGTCAAAAAAGGGGGCCCGCGGCCGCCGGCACCTGTGGTAACATGGCGGCGCTGAGTAGGAGGCGGCCATGAAACGGCTCATCTTCTTCCTGACCGCGTTCGCCCTGGGCGCCGACGCGGACGCTCAGCAGGTCTTCCGCACGGACCGTTTCGAGATGGCCCTGGACGGCCGGGGCGCGATCGTCCGGCTGGCCGATCTCGGGTCGGCCCGAAACTACGCGCCGGACGGCCATCCGGGCCGCCTGGTCCGGGTCCGGACCGCGGCCGGCGCCGAGATCGAGCCGACGGCGGTCAAGGCGGGCAAGGACACGCTGGCCTTCGCCTTCGAAGGCGGGATCGTCCTGACCGTCCGCGTCTCGAGGAAGCCCGAATATCTCAGATTCGAGCTGGTCGAGGTGGCGCGTCCGGATAGGATCGACGCCGTGCTCTGGGGCCCGATCCGGACGACGATCGGGGAGACGATCGGCGAGGTGGTCGGCGTCGTGCGCAGCGCCGATTTCGCCATCGGCCTCCAGACCCTGAACACGAAGACCTGCGGCGGCCGGCTGGAGAACGAGGAGGGGACGACGGGCGGCAGGACGACGGCGACCGCGGAGCCGTTCGGATCGAGCCTCCAGGCCTTCACGGTCAACCAGGCCCGGGACCGGGTCATGACCGTCTGGCACCAGCACAAGAGCGTGCCGGTCAAGGCCCTGCCGGGATTCAGGCTGGACGGCAGCGCCCTGGCCGTCTTCGGGACCCATCCGGCGGAGGCGCTGCCCCTCATCGGCCGGATCGAGGTCGCCGAAGGGCTGCCGCACCCCGTCCTCGACGGAGAGTGGATCAAGACCTCGGGCGCCGCAGGGCGGCCCTATCTCATCGCCGATTTCAGCGAGGCCACGGCCGACGCCATGCTCGAGTTCACGCGCCGGCTGGGCTTTCCCGCCCTCTACCACAGCGGCCCCTTCAAGACCTGGGGGCATTTCGACCTCCTCGAGGACCGCTTCCCGAACGGCCGGGCCGGCTTCAAGGCCTGCGTGGACAAGGGGAAGGCGCTGGGCCTGAGGGTGGGCGCCCACACGCTGACCAACTTCATCACCACCAACGACCCGTTCGTGACGACGGCGGCCAACCGGGGCCTCATGGCCGCGGGCGTCGCGCGCCTGCTCGAGGACGTCGACGCCGCCGGGACCGGGATCGTCGTCGACCGCGGGGACTGTTTCCGGCAGGCGTCCACGCTGAACGCCGTGCTCGTCGGGACCGAGATCGTCCGCTACCGCGAGGTCACGGGCACCGGGCCCTACACCCTGACCGACTGCGTCAGGGGCGCCTTCGGGACGCCGGCCGCGGCCCACGTCCGTGGCGACGAGGCCCGCAAGCTCATGGACCACCCTTACAAGACGCTCTTCCCGGACTGGGCGATGCAGGAGGACCTCATCGGGAACATGGCCCGGTTCTTCGAAGAGGCGGGCGCGGCCCAGATGGACTTCGACGGCCACGAGGGCACCTGCTACCTCGGCCGCGGCGACTTCGGGCACGTCCACTTCGTCGAGTCGTTCCTCGGCCGGGTCGGCCACCCGGTCGTCAACGGCTCGAGCAACATCGGCCATTATTACTGGCATTTCAACAGCTACATCAACTGGGGCGAGCCGTGGTACGCGAGCTTCCGCGAGAGCCAGTCCCGGTACCGGTTCGAGAACCAGCCGTTCCTCGAGAGGAACTACATGCCGAACATGCTCGGATGGTTCCTCATGACCCCCGACACCCGGGTCGAGGACATCGAGTGGATGCTGGCCCGGGCCGCCGGCTACCGGGCCGGCTACGCCTTCGTGGCCGAACACGAGAGCTTCCTGAAGAACCCGGCCGCGGACGCCATCATCGAGGCCGTCCGGACCTGGGAAGAGGCCAAGGAACGGGGGGCCTTCAGCGCCGACCAGCGGGCCAGGCTCAAGGACCCCGAGCGGGACTTCCACCTGGAGAGGGCGGGGGAGGGGCGATGGGCCCTGCAGAACTTCGACAAGCTCGGCTTCGAGCACCGCGGGAAGGTCCTCCAGCCGGGGCAGCCGACCGGGTCCGAGTGGACCTTCGAGAACGCCTTCGATCCCCAGCCGCTGCATCTCCATCTCTACATCGCGGGCGGCGACGACGCCGAAGCCCGGCGTATCGAGATAGAGATCGACCGCTTTTTCAGGGCGGCCGGCCCCGCCGTCCTGAAGAAAGGGCAGTCCCTGCTCTGGGACGGCTCGGAACACATGTCCTTGTACGGCGACAAGGGCCAGCTCCTCGAAAGGATCGCCGTCGGCCGGGCCCTGCCGCCGCTCGCCAGGGGAACGCATACCGTGACGGTCGAGGCCGCGCTCGCCGGGAGCGGCGAGCCGGTCCTGCGCGGCGCGGTCAAGCTCAAGACGACGTCCGAGCCCGCGCCCGCCAGATAGGGCCGCGAAGGCGCTCGGCCGCCGGACCGGACGCGCGAGGAGGTCGGGATTGAACGCCAGGATCGGGATCGCCCTTCTGTTGACGCTGGCCGGCCTGGACTGCGCCGGCCCGGCCTCCCGGGAACGGGACTTGAAGCTCTGGTACGACCGGCCGGCCGACGCGTCCGTGCCGGACGTCGCGGACGGCTGGCGGAACGACCGCGAATGGCTCAAGGCCCTGCCGGTCGGCAACGGCTTCCTCGGAGCCATGGTCTTCGGCGATGTCGGGCGCGAGCGCCTGCAGCTCAACGAGAAGAGCGTCTGGTCGGGGAGCCCCGACGACAACGACAATCCCCGGGCCTTCGCAGCGCTCGGGGAGATCCGGCGGCTTCTTTTCGAGGGGAAGTACCGTGAGGCCACCGAGCTGATCCTCGAGACCCAGGTCTGCAAGGGGGCGGGGTCCGGCCACGGCAACGGGGCCGAGGTCCCCTTCGGCTGCTTCCAGACGCTGGGGGACCTGTGGCTGGACTTCGGCGGGCGCCCGGCCTATGACGATTACCGCCGGGAGCTCGACCTCGAGCGGGGGGTCGTCACGGTCCTTTACCGGCAGGCCGGGGTCCGGTTCAAGCGGGAGGACTTTTCGAGCTAACCGCACCGGGCGCTGGTCGTCCGTCTCACGGCCGACCGGCGCGGGGCCGTGAGCTTCAAGGCCGGTCTCGACCGGCCCGAG
The DNA here is from genome assembly GCA_041320535.1 of Candidatus Aminicenantota bacterium. Lineage (GTDB taxonomy): Bacteria > Acidobacteriota > Aminicenantia > Aminicenantales > Saccharicenantaceae > RBG-16-66-30. The sequence goes on from JBGLNH010000001.1 coordinate 450,522, forward strand.
CGTTTCGACACGAGGGCCGATAAGGGCCACCTGCTCATGACGGGCGTTCTGAAGAACGGCAAAGGCGGCGACGGCCTGCGCTATGCCGCCCGGCTGAAGCCGGTCGTGAAGGGCGGGACCTTGGCCTTCGACGGAGGGGGCCTGGCCGTCGAGGGCGCGAACGAGGCCCTCCTGATCCTCACCGCCGGGACGGACCATGAGCTCGAATACCCGGGATACCGGGGGGCCGATCCAAGGACCACGACGATGGAGCAGCTCGAGAGAGCCTCGGCGCGGCCCTATCGGGATCTCCTGAAGAGGCATGTCGAGGACTTCTCGCGCCTTTCCGGGAAGGCCCGCTTGCGGCTCTGGGACGGAGAAGAAGACGCCGTCCCTACGGATGTCCGGCTGAAAGGCCAAACGGACGATCCGGACGATCTGCGCCTCCAGGAGCTCTATTTCCAGTACGGCCGCTACCTTCTCATCTCGTCCTCGCGCGAAGGCTCGCTCCCGGCCAACCTCCAAGGCCTGTGGGCCAACAAGGTCCAGACCCCTTGGAACTGCGATTACCACACCGACATCAACGTCCAGATGAACTACTGGCCGGCCGACGTTACGAACCTGTCCGAGTGCTACGGCCCCCTCGTCGAGCTCATCGGGTCCCTGGTGAAGCCCGGCGAGAGAACGGCGGCGGTCCACTACGGGGCCGGGGGGTGGTCGGTCCATCCCATCACCAACGTTTGGGGCTTCACCGCCCCGGGCGAGCATCCGAGCTGGGGCCTTCACGTCGGCGCGGGCGGCTGGCTGTGCCAGCACCTCTGGGACCACTATCAATTCACGCTGGACCGGGCTTTCCTCGAGAGGGCCTATCCGGTCATGCTCGGCTCGGCCCTCTTCTACCTCGATTGGCTGGCGAAGGACCCGGCGACCGGGGAGCTCGTCTCCGGTCCGGCGACCTCGCCCGAGAACTCCTTCGTCGCCCCGGACGGCTCCGTCGCCCAGATGAGCATGGGGCCGTCGCACGACCAGGAAGTGATCGACGAGATCTTCACCCATGTCCTGGCCGCGGCCGGGGAGATCGGGGACCGCGATCCGGCGCTGCCGAGGATCGAGGCCGCGCTGAAGGACCTGGCCAGGCCCGGGATCGGTTCGGACGGGCGGCTGATGGAGTGGCGGCAGGAGTTCGAGGAGGTCGAGCCGACCCACCGTCATGTCTCCCACCTCTATATGCTCCACCCCGGCAACCGGATCGATCCGCGGACGACGCCCGAGCTGGCCGCGGCGGCGCGCAAGAGCCTGGACGCGCGGACCGATGCCGGCACGGGCTGGTCGCTGGCCTGGAAGATCAACTTCTGGGCCCGGCTCGAGGACGGGGACCGCGCTTACCGGCTGCTCAGGGGCCTTCTTCGGCCGGCCGACCGGACCGATGTCGACATGTCGAGCGCCGGCGGAACCTATCCCAACCTCTTCTGCGCCCATCCGCCTTTCCAGATCGACGGCAACTTCGGCGCGACGGCCGGCATCGCCGAGATGCTGCTGCAGAGCCATCTCCGGGACGGGGACAGGTATCTCCTGAAGCTCTTGCCGGCCCTGCCAAGGGCTGGGGCGACCGGGGAGGCGAGGGCACTCCGGGCCCGCGGCGGCGTCGAGGTCGATCAGGCGTGGAGGGACGGCCGGCTCGAGAAGGCCGTGGTCAGGTCCGCCAAGGGCAGCCCTTTGACGGTCCGCTACGGCGGGAGGTCCGTGACGATCGAGACCCGCGCCGGCGGGACTTACGATCTGGCGGACCGGATCATGTCCGCGAGGTGACGCCCGCCGCTCAGATGATGAGCATGCAATCGCCGTAGGAGAAGAATCGGTAGCGTTCCTTGACCGCTTCGCGGTAGGCTTCCGCGGTCAGCTCGTGCCCGGCGAAGGACGCGACCAGCATCAGCAGCGTCGACCTGGGAAGGTGGAAGTTCGTCAGGAGCCGGTCGACGACCCGGAACCCGTAGCCGGGGGTGATGAAGAGCGCGGTCAAGCCGCGGCCGGAGCGGACGACCCCGTCGCGCCAGGCGCTTTCGAGCGTCCGGACGACCGTGGTGCCGACGGCCGTGACCGGCCGGCCTTCGGCCTTCGCGGCGCTGACGGCCTTGGCCGAGGCCGGAGCGACGGAGTAGCTCTCCTCGAGCATCCGGTGGTCGGCGACGAGCTCGGCCCGGACAGGCTGGAAGGTGGCCAGGCCGACGTCGAGGGTGACCCGCCGGACGTCGACGCCCCGGTCCCTCAGGGCCCGCAGCACGCCCGGCGTGAAGTGAAGGCCGGCGGTCGGGGCGGCGATGGCGCCCTCCTTGCCGGCGAAGACCGTCTGGTAACGGGAGATGTCCTCGGCTCTCGCCGCCTCGTCCTGTTCGGCCCGCTTGATATACGGCGGCAGGGGCGCGTAGCCCGACTTGCGTAGCAGCCCGCGAACGTCCGTTCCGCCGAAGTCGAGGGTCCGCCGGCCGTCCTCCGCCGATCCCGCCACGCGAGCCGCGATCCCTCCGGGGAAACGGACCGTGCCGCCGGCGCGGGCCCTTTTGGCCGGCCGGCAGAGTACGTCCCAGAGCCCCGGTCCGCTCTCGCGGACGAACAGGAACTCGATCCTGGCCTCTCCGCTCGTGCCCCACAACCTGGCCGGCAGGACCTTGGTGTCGTTGAGGACGAGGACGTCGCCCGCGCCGAGGAGGCCCGAGAACTCCCTGAACCGGGCGTGCCGGATCGTGGCGGACTTCCGGTCGACGACCATCATCCGCGAGTCGTCGCGGCGGGGGAGGGGACGCTGGGCGATGAGCTCCGCCGGGAGTTCATAGTCGAAATCGGCGACGCGGAGGGGCTGGCCGGAGGTCATGGCGGGCGGGAGGGTCTCAGTCCTTGAACAGCTTCTTCTGGCCGCTTGTCCTGGGCTTGGAGCGATGCCCGGGCTCGCGGTGCTCGTACCCGAGATGGGCGCAGGCCTTGGGGGTGACGACCCGGCCGCGGATGGTCCGGTCGAGGAAGCCGATGCGCATGAGGAAGGGCTCGTAGATGCTCTCGATGGTGTCCTTCTCCTCGTCGATGGCCGCGGCGATCGTGCCGATGCCGACCGGCCCGCCGCCGAAGTTCTCGATGATGGTCGACAGGATCTTGCGGTCGACGTCGTCGAGGCCGAGGGCGTCGACCTCCATCATGTCCAGGGCCCGCTGGGCCGCCTTGGCCGTGACGACGCCGTCGCCCTTGACGTCGACGTAGTCGCGGACGCGCCGCAGCAGACGGTTGGCCACGCGCGGCGTGCCGCGCGACCGCAGGGCGATCTCGCCGGCGCCGGCGTCGTCGACCTTGACCTTGAGGATCCGGGCCGAGCGCTGGATGACCTTCTTCAAGTCCTCGTCCTTGTAATAGTCGAGGCGATGGATGATGCCGAAACGGCCGCGCAGCGGGGCGGTGATGCGGCCGGCCCGCGTCGTCGCGCCGATGAGCGTGAACTTCCTGATCTTGAGCTTGTGGCTGCGCGCCCCCGGCCCCTGGCCGATGACGATGTCCAGGCTGAAGTCCTCCATGGCCGAATAGAGGATCTCCTCGACCGAGGGCTGGAGGCGGTGGATCTCGTCGATGAACAGGACCTCTTTCGTCTGCATGTTGGTCAGAATGGCCGAGAGATCGCCGGTCCTCTCGATGACCGGCCCGGCCGTGGGCTTCATGCCGACGCCCATCTCCTTGGCGATGAGGTAGGCGAGGCTCGTCTTGCCCAGCCCGGGAGGCCCGTAGAGGAGGACGTGGTCGAGCTGCTCGTCGCGTTTCCGGGCGGCCTCGATGAAGACCCTGAGGTTCGCCTTGACCTTCTCCTGGCCGACGAACTCGTCGAAGGTCTTCGGCCGGAGGCTGTCCTCGAAGAGGACGTCCTCCTTGGTGCGGATGGGGCTGAGGATGGCGGGCATCGTTATCGCTCCGGGCTATTCTAATTCAAGAGCGCCCTCGTCGCAAGGATATGTACGTTTCCCTCTCGAGGCGGCGAGGGGATTCTCCCCGAAGATCCCCGTGGCGGAGGGGGGACCCGCGAAGCGGGGGGAACCGACCGAACTGGTTCCCGGGGGCCGGGGAGCTAGAGGAGATTCACGAGCAAAGCCGGAGAGAGGGATTCGTCAGAGCTTCGCTAAGCGCTTCAAGCAGTCGCGCAGGAGCTTCTCGAAATCCGTTCCGGGCTTGGTCGCGGCCAGCGTCTGGTCGACGGCCCGTTCGGCCTCCTTTTGCCGGAAGCCCATGTTCTGGAGGGCCGAGAGGAGGTCCTCCTTCTCGGGCGAGCCCTTGGCCGCCAGGAGCTTCTCCTTCTTATCCAGCTTGTCCTGGAGCTCCATGGTGATGCGCAGGGCCGTCTTCTTGCCGATGCCCGGGACGAGCGAGATGCGGGCCACGTCGCTCTCCCGGACGGCCTCGGCCAGGTCCTCGGGCGCGATGCCCGAGAGGATGTTCATGGCCAGCTTGGGGCCGATCCCGGAGATGGCGATGAGCCTGAGGAACATGTCCTTCTCGTCCTGCGCCAGGAACCCGTAGAGGGCCAGGGCGTCGTCGGAGACGTGGGTGTGGATGAGGAGCTCGACCGTGCCGCCGACCTCCCCGAGCCGGACGAACGAGGAGACGGGGATGGCCGCGGCGTAGCCGACGCCTCCCGTCTCGACGACGACCTGGCCGGGCCTCTTGTGGATCAGGGTGCCCTTCAGATAGGCGATCATGACGGCTCCTTGTCATCGACCTTGGCCTGGAAGGACCGGGCGTTGAGGTGGCAGATGGCCGCGGCCAGGGCGTCCGAGGCGTCCAGGGGGACGTCGTCGTCGTCGAGCCCGAGGAGCGAGCGGACCATGGTCAGGACCTGTTCCTTGTCCGCCTGGCCGTAGCCGGTGACGGCTTTCTTGATCTCGAGGGCCGAGTACTCGGCGAACCCGCAGCCCGTCATGATCGTCTCGAGCTCCGCCTTGATCTCGGCCAGCTTCAGGTGGAGGGGGAGGGAGGCCGTGGGCTTGATGATCCCGTAAGCGACGGGCACGAGGCGACCGCCGTCCTCCTCGACGATCCCGAAGCCCGTGGACCGGAGGCTGGGATCGATCCCGAGGACCCGCATGGATTCCGCCGGGGCGTCACCCGGCCTGCGAGAAGCTGGCGATCTCCTCCTCGGAGATGTCGAAGTTGGAGGAGACGGACTGGACGTCGTCGTGGTCCTCGAGCTCCTCGACGAGCCGCAGGACCTGCTGGGCCTCCTTGCCCTCGACCTTGACGTAGTTCTGGGGCAGGAACCCGACCTCGGACGCGGCGATCTCGATCTCGGCCTTCTTGATGGCCTCGAGCACGGGCTCGTACTTGTCGGGCGAGGTCGTGACCTCGAAGAGGGAGCCTTCGTCCTTGAGGTCGTCGGCTCCGGCGGCGAGGGCGATGTCCATGAGGATGTCCTCGGACGCCTTGGTCTTCTCGACGTCGATGTAGCCCATGCGCTTGAACATCCAGGAGACCGAGCCCTGCTCGCTCATGCGGCCGCCGCTCTTCATGAAGATGTGGCGGATCTCGGAGACCGTGCGGTTCTTGTTGTCGGTGACGGCCTGGAGGAAGATGGCCACGCCGCCGGGGCCGTAGCCTTCATAGGAGACCTCTTCGAAGGTCGCGCCCTCGAGCTGTCCCGTGCCCTTCATGATGGCCCGCTTGACGTTGTCGGCGGGCATGTTCGCGGCCTTGGCGTCGTTGATGGCCTTGCGCAGGCTGGCGTTCTTGTCGGGGTCGCCGCCGCCGGCCCGGGCGGCCAGGCTGATCTCGCGGATGAGCCGGGTGAAGACCTTGCCGCGCTTGGCGTCCGTCGCGGCCTTTTTATGCTTGATAGACGCCCACTTGGAATGTCCGGACATGGCGAAACTCCTTACTGTCTCGAGCCCACCGAGAATAGCATAAACGGGCCCGGCGCGCAACCTTCGGGATTAATCCTACATAAAAGATAGGATAGATGATATGATGATGAATCTGATATAATTCGGAAGGATCGAAGGAGGTCCGCATGAAGACCAACATGGGAAGGATCGACCGCGTCGTGCGGCTCGTCGCCGCGGCTGTTTTCGCCGTGCTGCTCATCGCCGACGTCGTCCACGGCACCCTGGCCATCATCCTGGCCATCCTGGCCGCTATTTTCGTCATCACGACGTTCGTGGGCTTCTGCCCGGCCTACGTCCCCTTCCGCATCTCGACCAAGGGCAAGGACGAGAAGGGCGAGGGCTGCGAGGTCTGACGCCCGGCGGGGCTGCCGCCCGGCGCGGGCGCCGGGACTCTTGCGCGTGACCGCGGGCGGCGGTCCGCAACGCCGGACCGGGGATGAGGATGACTGCGGACGGGACCGCGAGCGGCGAGGGCAGGGCCGAGCTCCAGGTCACCGGCATGAGCTGCGCGAGCTGCGCGGCCAGCGTCGAGCGGGCCCTCCGGAAGGTCGAGGGGGTCCGGGAGGCCGGCGTCAACCTGGCCACCGGCCGGGCGATCGTTCTGTTCGACCCCCGCTTCGTCTCGCCTCCCGACCTCGTCCGGGCCGTCCGGGACGCCGGGTACGGGGTGCTGGCCGGCGTCGAGGAGGCCGAGGCCGCGGCGGAGAAGGAATACAGCGGGCTGAGGCGCTCGGTCGCCTGGGGCGGAGCCCTGGCGCTTCTTGTCTTCCTGGGCTCCATGCGGCACTGGTTCCCCTGGGCCCCGGCCTTCCTCCGGGATTTCCGCGTCCTCTGGGCCCTGGCGACGCCCGTGCAATTCGTCCTCGGTCTGAGGTTCTATCGGGGGGCCTGGAGCGCGCTCCGGCACGGCTCGGCCAATATGAACACCCTCGTCGCCGTGGGCACGACGGCGGCATACCTGTTCAGCGCCGCGGCGACCGCGGTCCCGGGGTTCTTCCGCTCCGCCGGCGTTGAGCCCGAGGTCTACTTCGATACCTCGGCCGTCATCATCGTCCTCATCCTGTTCGGCCGGACGCTCGAGGCCCGGGCCAAGGGCCGGACCTCGGAGGCCGTCAGGAGGCTGATGGGCCTCAGCCCCCGGACCGCCCGGGTCCTCGGCCCCGAGGGGGAGAGGGAGATGCCCGTCGACGAGGTCCGCGTCGGCGACCTCCTCGTCGTCCGGCCCGGCGAAAGGATCGCCGTCGACGGGGCCATCGTCGAGGGGCGCACCTCGATCGACGAATCCATGATCACGGGCGAGAGCCTGCCGGTCGACAAGGGCCCCGGCGACCCCGTCACCGGAGCGACGCTGAACAAGTGGGGGCACTTCACCTTCCGGGCCGCCAAGGTCGGCGAGGACACGGTCCTGGCCCAGATCGTCCGCCTCGTCCGCGAGGCCCAGGGCACGAAGGCCCCCATCCAGCGTCTGGCCGACGCCGTCACCGCCTGGTTCGTGCCGGCCGTGATCGGCGTGGCCGCGCTGACGTTCGCCGTCTGGCTGGTCTTCGGGCCGCGGCCGAGCCTGGCCCCGGCCCTGCTCCATTTCGTCTCCGTCCTGATCATCGCCTGTCCCTGCGCGCTCGGGCTCGCGACCCCGACGGCCATCATGGTCGGCACGGGACGGGGGGCCGAGCGGGGCATCCTGATCAAGAGCGGCGAAAGCCTCGAGACCGTCCACCGCGTCTCGATCTTCGTCTTCGACAAGACCGGGACGCTGACCCACGGCCGGCCCGAGGTCACCGACGTCCTCGCGGCGCCGGGCGGGACGGCCGAACGGGTGCTCGCCCTGGCCGCGGCGGTCGAGCGCGGCTCCGAGCACCCTCTCGGCGCGGCCATCGTCCGCAAGGCCGCGGCGGCGGGTCTCGCCGCCGAGGCGACGGAGGGCTTTCGGGCCCTCGAAGGGCTGGGCGTCGAGGGCTCCGTCGGAGGGACCCCGGTCGTCGTCGGCAGTCGCCGTCTCGTCGGCTCGACCGGCGTCGTCACGTCGACGCTCGCCGCCGAGGCCGAACGGCGGGAGGGGGAGGGGAAGACCGTCGCCTACATCGCCGCGGGCCATCGCCTCGTCGGTCTCGTCGGCCAGGCCGACACGCTCAAGCCGGGGGCCCGGGAGGCGGTCCGCGAGCTCCGGGACATGGGCTTGCGCGTGGTCATGCTCACGGGCGACAACGAGCGCACGGCCCGGTCGGTGGCCGCCGAGGCGGGGATCGACGAGGTCATCGCCGAGGTGCTTCCCGGCGACAAGGCCAAGGTCGTCGCCGGGCTCCAGGCAGCGGGGGCCCGCGTGGCCATGGTCGGGGACGGCATCAACGACGCCCCGGCCCTGGCCCGGGCCGACGTCGGCCTGGCCCTCGGGACGGGGACCGACGTGGCCATGGCCTCGGCCGACATCACCCTCATCTCCGAGGACCTCGGCGCGGTCGTCTCCGCGGTCGGGCTCAGCCGGCGGACCATCCGGACGATCAGGCAGAACCTGTTCTGGGCGTTCGTCTACAACGTCGTCGGCATCCCGGTCGCCGCGGGCGTGCTCTATCCCTTCCTCGGCGTCCGGCTCGACCCGATGATCGCCTCGGCGGCCATGGCCCTGAGCTCGGTGTCCGTCGTGACGAACTCCCTCCGCCTCAGGCGGGCCAGGATCTAGGCCGCGGCCGGCCTAGAACACGTAGCGCAGGGCGATCGCGGCCCGGAAATAGGACGGATCGACCTTGAGCGTCCCCAGGCCGATCGCGGCCTCGATCTCGCCGATGGGCCGGGCGATGACGTCGTCCGGGACGACGCTCATCGGCAGGTCGACCGCGGCGGCGAGGTAATAGCGGACGTCGAAGGCCAGAACGACCGAGCGGAAGGCCTCGTAGCCGATCTCGAAGCCGAGGTTCAGGCCGTATTTCGTCGTCGGCCCGAAGTCGACGACCATCCTGTAGGTCTCGCCGGTTAGGACGAACTCGTCGCCCTCGTCGGCGAGGTCGAAGTAGGTGTAGCCGATGTGCCCGGCCTTGCCTTCGAAGTGGAAGATGCTCGGGCCGGCCGAGGCGCTCAGGGTGAGGTCGTCGGCGATCCTGAAGCGGGCCAGGGCGTTGAAGCTGAAGGTCGTCTCGGTCAGGTTCCCGCTCGTTCTCGGCCATTCGTAGGACTCGGCCCAGGCCTGGGGGCCGAAGGCCGTGAACTGGACCTGGACGTCGTAATCCCCGTTCGTCCCCCCGATCCCCGGGCGGTGGTAATCGGCCAGGACCTGGAGGCCGATGTTCTCGGCGAAGAGGACGTTGAAGAAGCCGTTCATGCCGAGCCCGGCCCGGCCCTTGAAATGGACCGTCTGGTCGGCGGCGCCGGCGATGAAGCGGTCGGGCGGTTCGAAGGGGGGCTGGAACTGGTTGACGTAGCCGGCGTTCAGCCGGGGGCCGACGAGCGACCACCCGAAGCCGAGCTCGAAGCGGAGGTCCCCCCCGAAAACGGCCGGGGCCCCCATGAGGAGGAGTAGAAAGACGGGCAGGGCGAGCTTCCTTTTCATTGTCTTGGCGCCTCCTGGCGGTGGGTAGAATAACACGGCCGGCCGGGATTGTCAATCGTTTTTTCGGTCCAACTCCTTTAGGATCAACCCTTTCAGTCGGAGCGTCTCAGCCGAAAAAGACCTTGGCGATCTCGTAGAGCTCGGCGTCGACGGTCTTCGGCTCGGCCAGCGCCTCCTCGAAGGGGACGGGGACGACGCGGTTGCACCGCAGGCCGACCATGTAGCCGAACTTCTCCTGCCTGACCAGCTCGATCGCGGCGACGCCGAAACGGGTGGCCAGGATGCGGTCGAAAGCGGTCGGCGAGCCGCCGCGCTGGATGTGCCCCAGGACGGTGACCCGGGTGTCGATCGCCGTGCGCATCTCGATCTCGCGGGCGATGATGTTGGCGACGCCGCCCAGGCGGACATGGCCGAAGGCGTCTTTCTCGCCCGTCTGGGTGACGAGGCTGGCGTCCTTGGGCCGGGCCCCCTCGGCCACGACCACGATGCTGAACATCTTGCCGCGCTCGCGGCGGCTCTGGATCTGGGCGCAGATCTCCTCGAGGTCGAAGGGGAACTCGGGGATGAGGATGATGTCGGCCCCGCCGGCCAGCCCGCCCTCGACGGCGATCCATCCGGCGTGGCGGCCCATGACCTCGACCACCATGACGCGGTGGTGGGCCTCGGCCGTCGTGTGCAGGCGGTCGAGGGCCTCGGCGACGATCGACACGGCCGTGTCGAAGCCGAAGGTGTAGTCGGTCCCGGCGAGGTCGTTGTCGATGGTCTTGGGGACGCCGACGCAGCGCAGGCCCTTTTCGTGGAGCTTCTTGGCGACGCCGAGCGTGTCCTCGCCGCCGACGGCGATGACCGCGTCGAGCTCGAACTTCTCGACCTGGGCGAAGATCTTGCCGACCCCGTCCTCGACCTTGAAGGGATTGGTCCTGGTCGTGCCCAGGATGGTCCCGCCGCGCGGCAGGATGCCGGAGATGGAAGCCAGGTCGAGCGGCAGGATCCGGCCCTCGATGAGCCCCAGCCAGCCGTTCTTGATGCCCAGGATGTCGTAGCCGTAGTGGACGATGCCTTTCCGGGTCACGGCCCGGATGACGGCGTTCAACCCGGGGCAATCGCCCCCGCCCGTGAGGATGCCGACTCTCATGAGGACCTCCGCTGTCCGCCCGTCCCAGCCCCGATTTCGCGGCAGATTATACCCGGGACCCGGGGGCAATACACGCGCCCTCCCCGCCGGCTTGATGGACGCGCGGGAGGAGAGTATCCTGGGTGCGGGCGGGCGACCGCGCCGCCACGGTTCCTTGGAAAGGCGGGACCAGATGATCGAGGTTCGCGGCATCACCAAGAAGTTCTCCGTCTTCACCGTCGTCAACGACGTCAGCTTCTCCGTCGGGCCCGGCGAGGTCCTGGGCTACCTCGGGCCCAACGGGGCGGGCAAGACCACGACCATCCGCATGCTCGCCGGCCTGCTCGAGCCGACCAGGGGGGAGATCCTCTTCGAGGGGCGCGACATCCGCCGCGACATCCACGTCTTCAAGAGGCGCTTGGGCTACGTCCCCGAACAATCGGAGATCTACCCCCATCTCAGCGCCCTCGACTACCTGACGATGGTCGGGCGGCTGCGGCGCCTGCCGGAACGGACGCTCAAAGCCAGGGTCCACGGGTTCATGGATATCTTCGGCCTGCGCCACGACATGGACAGCCCCCTGGCGACGTATTCGAAGGGCATGCGGCAGAAGGTCCTGATCGCCGCGGCCCTTCTCCACGATCCCGACGTCCTGCTGCTCGACGAGCCCCTCTCGGGCCTCGACGTCACGACCGGGCTGGTCATCCGGGACCTGATCAAGAGGCTGGCCGCGGAGAACAAGATCGTCATCTACTCCTCGCATGTCCTCGAGGTCACGGAGCAGGTCTGCTCGCGGGTCATCATCCTGCACCAGGGCTCCATCGTGGCCAACGATTCCGTGGCCAACCTGCGGGCGCTGATGCGCCTGCCGTCCCTGACCGAGATCTTCAGCCAGCTGGTCGTCCACGAGGACACGGCGCAGGCCGCCGAACGGATCGTCGGGACGATGAAAAGGAGCGACTGACGGCCGTGGCCTACGGCGGGGATCGCGTCCGTGACCGGGGGGAGGAGCTCGCCCAGCTGGCGATCCTGACCGGCCATTTCTTCACCCGTCTTTTCCGCAACGACATCGTGGACTTCGAGGACCAGATGAAGGCCCGGCTGGCCGCCGTCCTGGCCATCCTGGCGGCCGTCGTCGGCTGGAGCTCCTATTTCCTCGTCTTCTTCAAATACGAGCTCTCGCCCGACGTCTCCGTCTCCTGGCAGGAGAAGAACTACGTTCTCCTCCTGGTGATGCTCCTCTTCGGCATCGTCACGCTCCTCGAATGGGAGGTGCTCTTTCCCGACCGCCGGGACTTCGTCAACCTCACGCCGCTCCCGGTCCGGCTGAGGACCGTCTTCGCGGCCAAGCTGGCTTCGTTCGTCGCCTTCATCGGCCTCTTCTCGGCGGCCATGAACAGCCTCTCGTCGGTCTCGTTCGCGCTCTTCCTGGCCCAATGGCGGTCGAACAGCCTGCTCTTCCTGATCCGCCACGTCCTGGCCCATCTCGTGAGCGCTTTCGCGGCCTGCTTCTGCGTCTTCTTCGCCTGCGTCTTCGTCAACTTCCTCCTCATGGCCGCCCTGCCGGCCGGGCCCTACCGTCGCGTGTCGCTGCTCGTGCGGTTCGCCCTGATCGGCCTCTTCGTCTTCCTTCTGCTGACGGTCCTGGTCGAGCCCGGAAGCCTGAGCGGCGTCGTGCGCTCCCTGGCCAGGCTCAAGGACCACGGGTCGCCGCTGCTCTTCCGTCTTCCGTCCCTCTGGTTCGTCGGGCTCTACGAGGTCCTCCTGGGGTCGGAAGACCCGACCTTCACGGCCTTGTCCCGAATGGCCGGCCGGGCCCTGGGCCTCTCCTTCGTCGCCTTCGGGCTGGCCTGCGCGCTGAGCTATCTCAAGCACTTCAGCAAGACCCTGGAGTCGGCCGAACGGGGACGCCCCCTCGGCCGGTTCCGGGAAGGCGCCGCCGGCCTGGTCCACCGGCTCATACTGCGGAGCCCGGAAGAACGGGCCGTCGGGATGTTCTTCTCGAGGACGATCCGGTCGAGCGCCAAGCACAGGACCGTCCTGACCAACGCCCTGGCAGTCGGAGCCGCCGTGGTGATGCTGTCGATCGTCGCCGGCCGGCGCGATCCGCAGGCCTTCGACCCGGCCAATGCGTACATCCTGGCCCAATCGCTCCTCGTGGTCTTCGTTCTTCTGGCCGGCCTCCGCGCCGTCGTCGACATCCCCGTCGCGCTCGAGAGCAACTGGGTCTTCCGGGTGACCGAGTCGGCGGCGAGGTCCCGCTATGTCACGGGCCTGAAGAAGACGATCTTCGTCTATTGGCTCCTTCCCCTCGCGGTCCTGATCTTCCTCGCCCACCTCTGGCTCTGGAGGAGCGCCGGCGCCGCCGCCCTCCACGCGATCTTCTGCCTGACCGTTTCCGGCCTCGGCGCCGAAGCCCTCTTCCATCGCTTCCGCAAGATCCCGTTCGCCAGCAGCCATGTGCCGGGCAAGCTCCGGCTCCAGACCCGGGGCGTCCCTTATCTTGTCGGCCTTCTGGCGCTCCCGGCCGCGCTGGCCGGCCTGGAAAAGGCGCTCCTCGGCCACCCGGGACGCTTCCTGGCCTTCCTCGCGGCGTCGGCCGCCCTGGGCGTTTTCCTGGAGCTCAAGAGCGCCCGCTTCCTGAAGGACAATCCCCTGATCTACGAGGAGGAGCCGGAGCCGGCCATGATCGGCTTCCCGGAGGATGCCTGAGCATGAACGCCCTTCGCGCCCTGCGACCGCCCCTCGTCATGATCCTGGCGCTCACCTTGTCCGGCTGCCGCAGCGGACATTCCGAGGGCTGGAGCAGCCGGGCCCGGAGAATGGTCCTGACCAGCGGCCCCTCGGAGATCGTCCTGTCGTCCTGCAAGGTCCCCGGTTACTGGGCCCGGCTGGCCGATACGGGGGACCAGTTCTTTCTCTTCACGCGGGACCGTTCTTATGAGCGGGGGAGCCGGGTCACGGTCGAAGGGCCATTCGGCGCCGCCTCTCCGGCCGCTTTCCGCGAAGAGACCGGTGAGTACGCGAGGCGGTACCCGGCCCATGTCCTGGTCGTCTGGAAGATCGGGCCGGACCCCGTTCCGGCCGGGCCCTTACCCGAGCTCCGGTCCCGGTCGGGACCCAGGGGTCAGGCCATGACCATCGTCTCGGACGCGCTGTTCGTCCGGACGACCGCCGGCAGCTACGTGGACGGCTATCTCGCGGACCACGGATCAAGGTTCCAGAGACAACGGCTGTTCCTGGTCCTGGAGCTCACGCCCTACGCCAAGGGCGACCGCCTGGACGTTTCGGGCGAGGCCACCGGCGACAGCGTTTTTCTACCCTCGGGGGGAGGCGCCTTGGAGAAGATCCCGGTGTTCGAGGTCGAGCGGGCCGGGCCGAACGTGCCCGACGTCCCCGCCATACCGGCCATCAAATAGGGCCCCGCCCGCGGCGACGAGGGGGGGCGCCGGCCTGCTCCGGCCTTGACCGCCCCCGCCCTCTCGTTTAGAGTAGGGGGGACGTCCATCGCGAACACGGAGGAGGGCACCATGGCGGCGACGATCATCAGCGGCAAAGACGTCTCGGCCGAGATCCGGGAAGAGCTCAAGGCGCGTTCGGCCCGCCTGAGGGAGAAGGGGCACGTGCCCGGCCTGGCCGTCGTCCTCGTCGGCGAGGACCCGGCCTCCGTGTCCTACGTCACGGCCAAAGGAAAAGCGGCCGAGGAGCTCGGCATGTTCGAGACGACCATCCGCCTGCCGGCGGACTCCTCCGAGGCGGACATCCTCCGCCAGGTGGACGCGCTCAACCGGGACGACCGCTACAACGGCTTCCTCGTCCAGCTGCCCCTGCCGAAATACGTCAACGCCGAAAAGGTCATCAACCTCATCTCGCCGGAGAAGGACGTCGACGGCTTCCATCCCATTAACGTCGGGAAGATGCTCCGGGGCGAGCCCTGCCCGCTGCCCTGCACGCCCTACGGCGTCGTCCAGCTGCTCGTCCGCGGCGGCTACGGCCCCGACGGGAAGCACGTCGTCGTCTGCGGCCGGAGCAACATCGTCGGCAAGCCGCTGGCGGCCATGCTCATCCAGAAGCGCAAGGGCGCCAACGCCACGGTGACCGTGTGCCACACCGCGACCCCGGACCTGGCCAAGTTCACGCTCCAGGCCGACATCCTGGTCGCGGCCATGGGCGTCCCGCGGGCCATCAAGGCCGAGATGGTCCCGCCGGGCTGCGTCGTCATCGACGTCGGCGTCAACCGGGTGGCCGATCCGGCGGCGGCCAAGGGCTTCCGGCTCGTCGGCGACGTCGACTTCGAGCCCATCAAGGAGAAGGCCTCGGCCATCACGCCGGTGCCGGGGGGCGTCGGGCCGATGACCGTGACCATGCTGATGATGAACACCATCGAGGCCGCCGAGCGGAAGGCCGGCCTCGCGCCATGACGGAACGGGCGGCGGCGATGAAGATCGGCAAGATCGACGAGGCCATCTTCCGCGCCCTCATCCGGGGCAAGTTCGGGCGGCGCGATCCGAGCGTCCTCGTCCCGCCCGCGACCGGCGTCGACGCCGGGGTCATCGATCTCGGCGACGGGCGCGTGCTCGTCGTCGCGGAGGACCCCATCTTCACCATGCCGCGCCTGCCCCTGGAGACGTTCGGCCGCTTCACCGTCCACATCGGGGCGAGCGACGTCGCGGTCCTGGGCGTGCGGCCGCGCTACATGACCTATTCGCTCCTCCTGCCCCCTAAGATCCGCCGGGCGGAGATCGGGCGGATCGTCGACGCCATCCACCGGGCCGCCGACGGCCTGGGCATCGCCATCGTCGGGGGCCACACCGGGTTCTATCCCGGCTTCGCCGCGCCGACGATCGGCGGCATCACCGTCTTCGGCCTGGCCCGGAAAGGCGAGTACGTGACGCCGGCCGGGGCCCGGCCGGGCGACGAGATCATCCTGACGAAGGGCCCGGCCATCGAGACGGCCGGGCTGCTCGCGGTCCTGCGCGAGAAGGAGCTCCGGGCGGGCCACCCGGCCGCCCTCGTCGCCCGGGCCAAGGCGCTGACTCGCGACATCACCGTCGTCGAGGACGCCCTGACGGCCTTCGCCGCCGGCGGGGTCACCGCGATGCACGACGCGACCGAGGGCGGCGTCGTCGGGGGGTTGTTCGAGATGGCCGCGGCGAGCCGGGTCGGGATGGAGGTCGACGAGGCCCTCTTCGTCTACCCGGACGAGGTCCGGATGGTCTGCGAGGCCTTCGCCATCGATCCCGTCCGGGCCATCGCGGAGGGGAGCCTGCTCGTCACGGTCCGTCCGGGGAGAAGCGCGGGCGTCCTCTCGAGGCTGAAAAGGAAGCGCATCGCCGCGTCCGTCGTGGGACGGGTCGTCCGCGACCGCCGCCGGCGCATTATCCGCCGCGCCGACGGGCGGGTGGAGAGGCTGGCCGTGCCCGAGCAGGACCCCTTCTGGCCGGCGTTCTTCGAAGGCCTGGAACAGGTCTGATAGGGGAGGGCCCTCAGCGGGCCTTGGGCTTGGCCCTCTTGTCCTTCTTTTCGGACATGACGACGATGTCCCTGAGGGAGATCCCTTCGAAGTAGCCCTTCAGGAGGTCCGACGCCCCCTTCCAGATGTCGAAGGTCGGGCAGGATTCGATGAAGGCGCAGACGGAGCCGTCCTCGATGCACTCGACGAGGCAGCAGCTGCCTTCGAGGGCGTGGAGGATCTCGCTGAGCTTGATGTCCTCCGGCTTCCGGGCCAGGGTGTAGCCGCCTCCGGCGCCGCGGATGCTCTTGACCAGACGGTTGATCTTGAGGGGGATGATGATCTGCTCGAGGTAGCGGATCGAGATACGCTCGTCCTCGGAGATGCGTTTGAGGATGACGGCGTCGCTGCCGTTGCCGTGGTGGCGGGCGAGGTTGAGCATCAGGCGCGTCCCGTAGCGGCCCTTGGTCGAAAGCCTTATCATGAGCGACTCCTTGATACAGCCATTCTATCCGGCTTCCGGGTTGATATCAACATCATCTTATAGGAATTATCAGTTTAGTCAATCTCCGGGCCGGCGCCGGGCGGCTTGACACCCTCCAAGGCCTGTGGGTATCCTACTCCCTCGCAATCCCGTTTAAAAAGGAACGCCCATGTCCCGTCAAATCCTGCTCGGCGACGAAGCCGTGGCCCTGGGGGCCGTCCACGCCGGCCTCTCGGCCGCCTATTCGTACCCCGGAACGCCCGCTTCCGAGATCCTGGAGTACCTCGTCCGCCTGGCCGAAGAGAGCCGGGCCTTCAAGGCCGTCTGGTCGGTCAACGAGAAGGTCGCCTTCGAGGAGGCCCTCGGCGCCTCCTTCGCCGGGAAGAGGGCCCTCGTCTCTTTCAAGCACGTCGGCCTCAACGTCGCCGCCGACCCCTTCATGAACTCGGCCATCACCGGGGCCAACGGCGGCTTTCTCGTCGTCAGCGCCGACGACCCGGGCATGCACAGCTCGCAGAACGAGCAGGACAGCCGCTACTACGTCGACTTCGCCAGGATCCCCGGCTTCGAGCCCTCCGACCACCAGGAGGCCTACGACATGGCCCGCGAGGCCTTCGACGTCTCCGAGCGCTTCGGGCTGCCCGTGCTGATGAGGCTCGTCACGCGCCTGTCCCACAGCCGCGCCCCCGTCGCGGTCCGCGAGGCCCGGCCCCAGAACGAGCTCAGGAAGGGCGCGGCCAAGGATTGGATCCTCCTGCCCGTCAACGCCAGGCGCCAGTTCGGCCGGCTCATCGACCTGCAGCCCGAGCTCGTACGCTACAGCGACGGGTCCCCCTTCAACCGGCTCGAGCTGGCCGAGGGAGACCGGAAGCTCGGGGTCATCGCCTCCGGCGTGGCCTACAATTATTTCCGCGAAGCCCTGGCCGGGGAGGGCGGGCTGCCGTCATTCCTCAAGGTCTCGACCTACCCGATGCCCGAGGGCCTCATCCGCAAGATCGTCGGCCACGTCGACGCCGTTCTCGTCCTCGAGGACGGCTATCCGTTCATCGAGCGCCGGATCCTGGGGCTCTTCGGCGTCCCCGGCAAGACCGTCCTGGGCAAGCTCTCCGGGACCCTGCCGCCCTCCGGCGAGCTCTCGCCCGACATCGTCCGGCGGGCCCTCGGACGGGAGCCCCTGCCGGCCCTGGCCCCGAGCGGGCTGCCGCTCGCGAACCGGCCGCCCCAGCTCTGCGTCGGCTGCCCCCACATCGACGCGTTCAAGGCCCTCAACAAGGCCCTCGAGGGCGTCACGGGCTCGAACGTCTTCAGCGACATCGGCTGCTACACCCTGGGCGCCCTGCCGCCCTACAACGCCATCCACAGCTGCGTCTGCATGGGCGCGAGCGTCGGCATGGCCCGGGGAGCGTCCGACGCCGGCCTCCACCCGGCCGTCGCGGTCATCGGCGACTCGACCTTCGCCCACTCGGGCATCACCCCGCTCCTCGGCGCGGCCCGAGCCGACACCGACATGACCGTCGTCATCCTCGACAACGCGACGACGGCCATGACCGGCGGCCAGCCGACCTACGGCTCGGGCGAGGGCCTGCTCCGGATCGTCGAAGGCCTGGGAGTGCCCAAGGAGCACATCCGGACGATCGAGCCTCTGCCCAAGAACCACGACAAGAACGTCCAGGTCCTCAAGGACGAGATCGCCCACCGCGGCCTGTCGGTCGTCGTCGCGGTCCGGGAGTGCGTCCAGGAACAGCGGAAGAAAAGGAGCTAGGCCATGAAGCAGGACATCATCCTCGCGGGCGTCGGCGGCCAGGGCATCCTGTCCATCGCCTACGTCATCGACAACGCCGCGCTCGCCGACGGCCTTTTCTTCAAGCAGGCCGAGGTCCACGGCATGGCCCAGCGCGGCGGGGCCGTCCAGTCCCACATGCGCCTCTCGGACGGGGCGATCTGGAGCGACCTCATCCCGAAGGGCCAGGCCGACATGATCCTGAGCGTCTAGCCGCTCGAGGCCCTGCGCTATCTCGACTATCTCCGCCCGGACGGGACGGTCGTGACGAGCTCGACCCCCTACCGCAACATCCCCGACTATCCCGATATCGGCCGGATCCTGGAGGCCGTCCGCAAAGCGCCCCGCGCGGTCGTCGTCGACTCGGAGAAGCTGGCCAAGGAGGCCGGCACGGTCAAGGCCCAGAACGTCGTCCTCCTCGGCGCCGCGGCGTCCTTCCTCATCCTCAAGGAGGAGAGCGTCCGCCGGACGATCGAAGACCTCTTCCGCGGACGGGGCGCGTCCGTCCTCGAGGCCAACATCAAGGCCTTCGAGCTCGGCAAGAAAGCGGCCCTCGGCTCATGAGACCGGCCTGGGCCAGGACGGTCCGCGTCCTCGAACGGGCGGAGCGGGAAGGCCGGGACTTCCTGCTCGAGCACGAGGTCTACGAGGTCCTCGGGGAGGCGGGGCTCGCCGTGCCCCGCCATGTCCTGCTGCCCGTCGGGCGGGCCGTCACGCGCAAGGATTTAGCCGCCCTCCGGAGCGCCCGGGCCGTCCTCAAGATCGTCTCGCCCCTCGTCATCCACAAGTCCGATGTGGGCGGCGTGGCCTTCGTCAAGGCCGGCTACGCCCAGCAGACGAGCAAGATCGCCGTCATCAACTCGCAGCAGGCGTTCGAGATGTCCGCCGAGGGCAAGAAGGCCCTGGCCCAGATGCAGGACCGCGAGAACAAGATCAAGACGGACATCCAGAAGCTCGACGATTCCATCCGGCTGCTCGAGAACCGGCTGACCACGGGCCGCCTGACGATGACCAACGAGGCCCTCATGGGCATCCAGGCCGACATCGAGAAGAAGTCGACCGAGCGCAAGCGCTACGAAGAGGACGCCACCCGCGAAGGCCAGCAGTTCGCCAACAGCATCATCCAGAAGATCCGCACGGAGATGGTCGCCGTCATCGAGGCCCTGGCCAAGGAGAGGGGCTACGACCTCGTCCTCGACGCGATCACGAGCGGCGTCGTCACCTCGAGCGCGACGATCGACATCACGACGGAGATCGTCCGCCGCTACGACCAGACCAAGGTCGCGGCGCCCCCCGTCAAGAAGTAAACCGCTCGCCAGACAAAACGGGGACAGTTACAAGTAACTGTCCCCGTTTTATTTTTCGAAGGTGAGGCGGATCCTCACGACTTCGGCCCGGCTGCCTACGCGGACGGGCGGCCCCCACGTCCCGGCGCCGCTCGTGACGTAGAAGAACGTGCCGCCCTTTCGGACCAAGCCGTAATTGTGCTCGTAGATGAGCCCGTTGACGAGCCCGATCGGGAAGACCTGCCCGTCGTGGGTGTGGCCCGAGATCTGGAGGGCCGCCCCGGCTTCGGCAGCCTCGTCGAGGGCGATGGGCTGGTGGTCGAGGACGACCAGGGGTAGGCCCGGGCGAATCCCGCTCGCATTGAGGATCCCGGCGATGGAGAGCCGCTTCTCCTGGACGGCGAGCGAGCTCGGATCGCGGCGCCCCGCGAGGACGATGGCGCCGCCCGCTACGACCGCCTCGTCCTGGAGCACCGTGACCCCGCAGGCCCGGAGGCAGGCCAGGTTGCGCTCGAGGCCGCTGTAGAACTCGTGGTTACCGGGCGCGGCGTAGATGCCCAGCGGCGCTTTGAGCCCGCGCATGATCCCGCTGAGCTTGGCCTCGATGGCTTCGGTCACGCTCTCGTCGACGATGTCCCCGGCGAAGAGGACGAGGTCGGGCTCCAGGGCGTTCATTCTCTCGACCACCTTCGCCAGCCGCGAGGGGCCGACGAGGCGGCCGAGATGGAGGTCGGAGGCGGCGACGATGGTCAAGCGGTCGACGGAGGCCGCCCCGCCCGGCACCCGAAGCTCGAGATCGACCGTCCGCAGGCGCGTCGCGTTCCAAGCCCCCGCGGCGACCGTCAGCAGGACGGCGCCGGCCACGGCCGCGAAGACGGCCGGCCCCGTCCGGGACCCCTCGGCGACGAGCGCCTTCGGCAGGAAGGGCGCGAACGCGTTCACGAGCCGGACGAGGTCGACGGCGAGGACGGCCATGAGCCCGTAGAGCATCACGGCCAGGTGGAAGGTGCCTATCTCGACCGCGGCCGAGATCCAGCCTCCCCGGGCGACGGCCATGAGGACGCGGCCGAGCGGGAAGAGCAGGGCCAGGCCGATGAACGCGAAGAGGAAGGCCCGCCGGGCCGCGGGGGCCGAGGCCAGGGCCTGGGCGCCGCGGCGGGCTATATAGAAATTGACCAGCCCGTAGATGCTCAGGGCGATGGCTAAGAATACGAGCAACCGGTTTCCCCTCACGCGCGAGGCGCCTCGTTGAAGGAGACGATCTCCTCGAAAGCCCGCCGCGGCGGCTCCCTCTGCGGCCTCTTCTCGGCGTAGCCCAGGGGCATCAGGGCCACGAGCTTGAACGCCCTGGGGACGCCCAGGGCCTTGCGGGCGCGGCGGTAGTCGAACCAGCCCATCCAGCAGCTGGCCAGCCCCAGCTCCTCGGCCTGAAGGACGATATGCTCCCCGGCGATGCCGATGTCGAGGAGGTAGTAGGGCACGCCCTGGATCATCGAGCCCAGTCGCACAACGGCCTTGCCCGGCCGGGCCAGCAGGGCCAGGAGGACCGGGGCCCGGGCGGCGAACTTCGAGGCGCCGTAGATGCCGGAGAACGCGGCCGCGGCCAGGCGGTCCTTGAGGGCCGGATCGTCGACGACGATGAACCGCCAGGGCTGGACGTTGTGGGCCGACGGCGCGACGCGGGCCGCCTCGAGGCAGGCCCGGAGCTTCTCCGGCTCGACAGGCGTCGGCAGGAAGCGGCGGATGCTGCGCCGGCCGGCCAGGATGGTCTGGAAGGGCGTCCGCCCGCGGGTCTCTGAGGCCTCGTCCATGGCCGTCGCTCCTTTCGGCGCTCTAGACGCCTTCTTCTCGGGGCTCTGTCACCCGGATTATACCCGAAAGCCCGCGGCGGCGGAATTCCCGCGAGCCGAAATGGCCGCCACGGACGCGGGGAGGATTGCCCGAGGGACGCCGGTGATGGTATAGTCCGGGTGGGGAACTTCCCGGGAAGAGCGCTCGTATCCCCCAGAGAACCCAACGGAGGAGGTCCGAACCATGAAGAAAGCGACGACGATCGCCCTGGCCGTCCTGACGGCGGTCATGTTCACCTCGTGCAAGCCGGCCGCCAAGTCCGGCGCCGCGGCCGGGGAAGCCCTGGTCAAGATGATGCCGGCGGGGACCGTGGGCGTCATGGCCGTCGACGTCCGCAGGGCCATGGAGACCGAGGCCGCCAAGAAAGCCCTCCAGGATCCCCAGGTCAAGGGGCCGTACGACGAATTCGTCCGGATGAGCGGCATCGACCCGATGAAGGACGTGGCCTATCTCGGCATCGGGCTCATGGGAGACGGCGCGGCCTTGAAAGATGGCGGGGCCGTCGTCAACATGACCTACGATCCGGCCAAGCTCCGCGGCCTGATCAAGGAGAAAGCGCCCGAGGTCAAGGAAGAGACCTACAACGGCGTGCCGCTCCTCAGCAACTTCGAGCCCCAGGAGGCGAACGAGCCCCAGCCCCTGCTGGCGTTCCTCGACGCCGGGCACATCGTCATCGGCAGCGAGAAGCTGGTCAAGGGCGTCATCGACGTCCACAAGAAGAGCGCGGACCCCATGGCCGAGGACCCCGCCCTGGCGGCCGCCCTCAAGAAGGTCGACAAGTCCGGGATCGCCTGGGGGGCCTTCGCCGTGCCCCAGGGCCTGCTCAAGAAGGGCATCGAATCCGAGCCCCAGATGAAGGCCCTCGAGGGCGTCACCGCCGTGACCATGATGTTCGATTACCGGCTGGCCGCTTTCATCGCCGATATCCGGACCCACGGCGGGACCAAGGAGCAGAACGCCAACCTGGCCTCGGCCCTGAACGGATTCAAGGCCTTGGGCGCGATGTTCGCCGCCCAGGAGCCCCTCGCGGGCGAGGTCCTCGACGGCATCGCGATCAGCTCGGGAGCGGATTACACTCGCCTGTCCATCAGCCTGTCCCAAACGACCCTGGACAAGCTCGGCGAGCTGGCCAAGGCGAGGGCCGGCGACTTCATCAAGATCGGCAAGGGCGGGCCCGCGGAAGAGAAAAAATAGAGGCCGAAGGGCCCGGTCTCAGTCCTCGGGCAGGTATTCCTTGGCCCGGAACACTCCGCAGGCCAGGGCCAGGAAAACGGCCGTGATCAGCCCGAGCGCCAGGACGGCCAGGAAGGGGGCCGTAGGCTCGAGCCGGAACAGGAGAAGGGCCACTCCCCTGCCCCCGCCGCTCCCCGGCCGGTAGGGCAAGAGCGATTTCAGGTAGTGGACGATGGAGAACCTCTGCGTCGAGCCGGGGAAGTACTGGATGACGTTCTCCCAGCCGAAGCCGAAGATGAGCCCGACGATGATGGCCCGCTTGAGGACCGTCCCCAGGAAGGCGAAGAAGGCCGTATAGGCCAGCAGGCCCAGCCCGAGGACGCCGAGGTAGCGCAGGAACTCGGCGTAGAGGGCCGGGTCGCCGAGACGCACGGCGTTGAGGATGAAGAACGACGCCGCCAGAGTGACCCCCACGAGGATGAACATCAGCGCCGCGTAGGCCGCGGCCTTGCCCAGGACGATGGCCGGCTTGGGGACGGGCCGGGTGACGAGGTAGGCCAGGGTCCGGTTCTCGACCTCCTCGGCCGCGACCGAGGTGCCGTAGAAGAGCGCCAGGATGACGATGTAGAACTGCAGGAAGAAGACCATCAGGATCTCGGTCGAGACCGCGGCCATGTCGCCGGCGCGGCCGCGGAGGACCATGCGGACGACGACGGCCAGGACGACCGGGATGAGCCCGAGCAGGGCGAATGTCCGGATCCGGCCCGACCGGCGGCCCAGGACGAAGAAGAAGCCGAAGACCTCGCGCGCCGCGGCCCGGATGCTCATGTCACTTCCCCACCAGGTATTCGAAGACCGACTGGAGGTTGTCGTCCGGCGACGTGATCTCCTCGACCTCGATCCCGGCCCCGAGGGCGGCCTTGGGAAGGGCGCCGAAGAAGGCGTCCCGGTTGCGCGTCTCGACGACGAGCGTCCGGCCGTCGGCGGGGAAGGTCATCTTGAGGATGGACGGGTCCCCGACGAAGCCGGAGGCGAGACCGCGGGGATCGCTCGACCGGACCGAGATCTGGTGCGGATGGGCCTCGATGAGCTCGCGGATGTAGGGGATGTCGCCCTGGGCCAGGATCTGGCCCTGGTGGACGAGGACGACCTCCGAGGTCAGGGCCTCGATCTCGGGCAGGACGTGGCTCGAGACGAGGACCGTCCGGCCCTCGTTCTTGAAGCCGCGGATGAGCCGGATGAGCTTGCGCTTGCCCAAGGGATCGAGGCCGCTCAGGGGCTCGTCGAGGATGACGACCTCGGGGTCGTGGGCGACGGCCTGGGCGAACTTGACCCGCTGGCGCATGCCCCGGCTGTAGCCGCGGATGAGGCGGTCCTTGTCCCCGGTCAGGCCGACGATGTCGAGGGCCCGTGCGGCCCGGTCGGCCATCTCCTTCTTCGGGAAGCCGTAGAACCGGAGGAGCCCGACGACGAACTCGAAGCCCGTCATGTCCTCGTAGAAGACGTCGTGCTCGGGGCAGTACCCGACCGTCCGGAACAGGTCGGGATCGTTCCAGGCCCGGCGGCCGCGGATGGACACCGTGCCGATGGCCGGCTTCATCTGCCCGGTCGCGAGCTTCATGAAGGTCGACTTGCCGGCGCCGTTGGGGCCGAGGAGGCCGGTGATGCCGGGTCCGATGTCGAGGCTGACGTCGTTCAGGCCGAGGACGTTGCCGTAATACTTGGACAGGTGGGAGGCCGAGATGACCGCGCTCACTTGATCACCTCGACGCTCCGGATCCTGCGGTGGAGGACGACGGCGGCCAGCCCGCAGACGGCGGCCAGGACCAGGAAGGACCAGCCCGCGGCGACGTCGTGGGGAAGCTTCTGGCCGAAGAGGAAGGCCCCGGCCTGCTGGAGGTTGGCCCGCAGGGAGAACAGGGCCGTGTGCGGGTCGCGGAAGATGCCCTTGAGGATCTCGGACAGCACGTCCGAGAAATAATAGACGCCGAAGATCAGGACGACGACGTAGCGCGTGTTCCGGCTCGAGGACGAAAGCAGCATGACGTAGCAGCCGAAGAAGACGGTCAGGAGCGCGGCGTAGGCCGCGATGGACAGCGGCAGCCAGGGATACTGGACGAGGAAGGCGAGGCTGCCGGCGAAGATGAGCTTGAAGACGACGAGGAGGAGCCAGGGCAGGGCGACGAGGACGAGGACGAAGAAGGCGACGACCGACATCTTGCCGAGGACGTAGTCCTTCTTCCTGAGGGGCCGGGCGAAATAGAGCTGGAGGGCGCTGTGCCTGAGGTCCTCGGCGATGAGCCCGGCGCCGGCGAAGACGAGCACGACGAGCAGGCTGAAGAGGACGGAGGGGTTGGTCAGGAAGGCCTGGAAGTACTTCGGGTCGATGTTCAGCAGGGCCCTGTTGCTCTGGACGATGGCCTTGAAGTCCTCCAGGCGCTCGGAGACGTAGATCCCGCCCAGGGCGACGAACGGCGGCAGGAAGGCGAAGGCGAAGAAGAACTTGAAGGCCTTCTTGCGGAACGTCAGCCGGACGCCCGTCCGGGCGATCGGGAGCCACGGGAACCGCCGCTCGACGAGCCGCCCGTCCCAGTGGGCGTAGCCTTTCTCGCGGACGACGGCCATCAGTCCACTCCCACCGCGCCGGCGAAGAGGTCCTCGAGCGAGGTCCGGCTCTTGACGAAATAGCGCAGCTGCACGCCCGTCCGGGCGGCGGCCCGGAAGATGTCCATGCGTGCCGCGCCCTCGGGCATGTAGACCTTGACGAGCCCGTCCTCGGTCTCCTCGATCCGGCAACCCGAGGCCTCGAGGTCCTTGCGGAAGGCCTCCCCGCCCCCTTTGATCCGCAGCTCGAAGAGGCTGACGCGGCTGGCCCTCAGGTCCTCCATGCGTCCCTCGGCCGCCAACCGCCCCTTGTTGAGGATGACGACCGAGGCGCAGATCGACTCGATGTCGTCGAGGATGTGGGACGACAGGATGACCTGGATGGACTTCTTCGTGGCGATATCCTCGATGAGATCGAGGACCTCGGCCCGGCCGGTCGGGTCGAGGTTCGAGGTCGGCTCGTCGAGGAAGAGGATCTTGGGGTCGTGGACGAGGGCCTGGGCCAGCTTGAGGCGCTGCTTCATGCCGGCCGAGTAGGTGTCGAGGAGGCGGTAGCGGGCCTCGCCCAGCCCGACGTAGAAGAGGACCTCGTGGGCCCGCTTCATGGCCTCCCGGCGCGGCATGCCCGAGAGCTCGCCGAAATAGGACGTGAAAGTCACGGCGTCCATGCCGGCGATGAAGCAGTCGCTCTCCGGCATGTAGCCGACCGAGCGGCGGATCATGGCCTGGTCGCGGCGGATGTCGTAGTCGAGGACCCGGCCCTCGCCCTTCTCGGGGACGAGGAACCCCAGGAGGATCCGGAGCAGCGTGCTCTTGCCCGCGCCGTTCGGCCCGAGCAGGCCCACGGCCCCCTCGCCCAGGCTCATGGTCACCCCGTCGAGGGCCTGGATCGGCCCGTAACGGAAGCTCAGGTCCTTGACTTCGATGCTCATGGAAGGCGCCAGTGTATTCTCAATGGCCTACGCAAGGCAAGCGGCAAAAGTTCCCGATCCGCCGTCCAGGTCCGGAGCCGCCTGGCGGCTCGGAGAATTCCCCCGGCCCTTCTTCCGCGGCCTCAGAGCGGCAGGCGGAGCATGGCGTCGGGGTCGACGCGGGCGTCGAGGACCTTGAAGGCCCAGTGGAGATGGGGGCCGGTGGAGCGGCCGGTCGAGCCGCAAAGCCCGACGACCTGGCCCTTCGCGACCTTCTCGCCGCGTTTGACGCGGAGCTCCGAAAGATGGCCGTAGCTGCTGAAGACGCCCAGGCCGTGGTCGACGATGACGGTCTTGCCGCCCATGTAGAGGTCGCTGGCCATGGCCACCCGTCCCGCGTTGGAGGCCCTGATGGGCTGGCCGAACGGCACCCGCAGGTCGAGCCCCGTATGGAGCGAGGCCAGGACGCCGTTGTTGAGCCGCCGCTGGCCGAAATTATCCCAGGAAGGCGCGTCGTGAGGCGCGACGAACGGCCCCTCGCCGAGCCACTCCGGGGTGACGACGCTCGTGGCCAGGGCGACGAGCTCGGACTCCCGCTTGATCCGCGCCTGGACCGACGCGGGCGGGGTGACGTACTCCGGCTTGAGCGTGAGTTTCGTGGACGGGAACTTCCTCTCGACGATGAGAAGCTCCTTTTCGACGGTCTCGACGACGTTGCCCGCTTTGACGACTTTGACGGTGAGGCTGGCCGGCCCGGGCTTGGCCTGGACGTCGATCCCGATGAAGGCGAAGGAGCTTCCGCCTCCCGCGGCCGGCGCCAGCTCGGCCGTCCGGCCCAGAAAGGCCACCCGGGCGGACCGGACCGTGCCGTCGGTCTCGAGGAAGACGATCACGGGCTCCCCCGGCTGGAGGGCCCGGTAGACGAGCCGGACCGTTGGGCCCTGCCTCCCCGGGGCCTGGCGGGGCGTCTCCCCGGCCGCGCGCTCGGAGCCCGGGCCCATGACGACGAGCAGCGCCAGTCCGGCGAGGAGCGCGTCGAGGGCGCCCCTCCGGCTTCCCCCTCCCCGTCTCAAGCCACCGCCCCCCGCTCGTTCTTCCTCAGGACGCGGCCCGCGAGCTTGCCCGTGTGCTCCCCGGAGTCGACGACGACCTGGCCGTTGACGATGACCTTCTCGACGCCCTCCGGATAGACGGCGGGCTCCTGGAAGGTCGCCTTGTCGATGATGCGGGCCGGGTCGAAGACGCACAGGTCGGCCGCCCAGCCGACCTTGATCTGACCCCGTCGCACGAAGCCCAGGTGGGCGGCCGGCATGGCCGTCATCTTGCGGACCATCTCCTCGAGCGGCACGAGCTTCTCCTCGCGCACGTATTTGCCGAGGGCCCGGGGGAAGGCGCCGTAGAACCGCGGATGGGGCTTGCCCTTGCTCAAAGGGCCGTAGGGGGCCACGGCCCCGCCGTCCGCGCCGATGCCGACGAGCGGGTGGGCCAGGATGCGCTTGAGGACGTCCTCGTGGCCGTAGAAGCTGACCATCCCGACGCGGTCCGATTCCTCGACGATGAGGTCGCGCATGAATTCGTAGGGAGGCCGGCCGGCCTCGGTCGCCGCCTCGAGGACGCTGCGGCCCTCGATCGGCCTGTTCTTCTCGGACGCCACCTCGGAGACCAGGATCCGGTCCCAGGAGCCGTAGCCCCGCTCCTGTTCCGCGAGATGGGCCCGGAGCCGGGCGTCGAAGGCCGGGTCCTTGAGCCGGCCGACGAAGCGCTCCGTCCCGCCCTCCCGCGCCCAGATCGGGAACAGGGTGCTCAGGCTCGTCGCGCCGGCGATGTAGGGGTAGCGGTCGGCCCGGAGATCGAGGCCCGCCGCGCGGGCCTTGTCGATCATGTCCATGAGCGCCCCGAGCTTGGGCCAGTTCGAGGCGAACCCGATCTTGAGGTGGGAGATCTGGAGCCGGATGGGCGTCTCCCGCGCGATGCGCAAGGCCTCTTCGACGGCCTCGAGGATCGCGGCCTCCTCATCGCGCATGTGAGTGGCGTAGAGGCCTCCGGTCCGCGCCGCCACCCGGGCCAGCTCGATGAGCTCCTCGGTCGTGGCGAAGCTGCCCGGCGTGTATTCGAGCCCGGACGACAGGCCCAGCGCGCCGCCGGCCATGGCTTCGGCCACGAGGGCCTTCATCCGCTCGAGCTCGCCCGCCGCGGGCGGCCGGTCGTCCAAGCCCATGGCCGCCCCCCGGACGGTGCCGTGCCCGACGAAGGTCGAGAAGTTGACGGCCGTCCCGGACCTCTCGACCCGGCCGAGAAAGCCCCGGATGTCCCGCCAGTCGAGGTCGAGCCCGAAGGACTCGTCGAGCTCTCGCCTCGACTCCTCGTATCCCTCGTCCGAAAAGGGGAACGGGGAGCCGCCGCACTGGCCGCTGACGACCGTGGTCACGCCCTGGCGGACGGCGCTCTCCGCCTTGGGATTGACGAGGATGGCCGTGTCCGTGTGGTCGTGGATGTCGATGAAGCCCGGCGAGACGGCCAGTCCGCGGGCCTCGACGACCGCCGCGGCGCGGGACCGCCCGATACGGCCGATGGCCCGGATGGCCCCGCCGGACAGGCCGATGTCGGCGAGGTAGGGGGAGCCGCCCGACCCGTCGTAAACGGTCCCCCCCGCGATGACGAGGTCCAGGTCCCGGCCCTTGCGGCAGCCCTGCAGAAGAAGGCCCGGGCCGGCCGCGGAGATGAGGGCCGCCGACCGGATCGAGCTGCGGATGAACGCCCTTCGGTCCATGGTCGCCTCCTCCACGGCATCATAGACCAAAGCCCGAGCCGAGTAAACCGGCCGGCCCGGCCGGAGGGGCGGATTTGCTTTCGCCGGGGCTTTCTGGTAGATTGTCGTCCTCCCCGACCCGGCTCGCCGCGGCCGGGAAACCCGGAAAGGATCGACCCAATGGCCGACGAAAAGCAGGAAACGACCCCCAAGCGGAAGAAGATGAACTCGCTCACCCCGGCCGAGATCGAGGCCAAGCTGGCCGAGTGCAAGGAGAAACAGGGCGGCCTCTTCTCGAAGTACGCCCGCCAGCTCCAGGCCCGCAAGAAGGCCCTCGGCGCCTGACCCGGGGACCTCCTCCCCTCCCCTTCCCATCCTCGGATCAAAGGCCCTATTGCCTTTCCGTCCCGATTCTGTTAGAATGACGCGGAAAAAACATCAGGAGAACAAATTAGCGTGATCAGCAAGGAACAGAAGACGAAGATCGTCAAGGACAATCAGGCCCATCCCGCCGATTCGGGATCGCCGGAGGTCCAGGTCGCCTTGCTGACGGAGCGGATCAACCTGCTCGTCAAGCACTTCGGCGATCACAAGAAGGACTACCACTCCCGGGCCGGCCTCATGAAGCTGGTCGGCCAGAGAAAGCGGCTCCTCGAATACGTCAAGAGACAAGATGTCGGCCGCTACGAAAAGCTCATCAAGAAGCTCGGCCTCCGCAAGTAGGCCCCGCCTCAAAAGGAACCCCTCATGTCACACACTATCAGTCTGGAAATCAACGACCGCACCCTGACCGTCGAGATCGGCCGGGTCGCCAAGCAGGCCGACGGCTCGGCCCTTCTCCGCTACGGCGACACGATGATGCTGGTCACGGCCACATCCCGCAAGGAGCTCAAGGAAGGCAAGGACTTCCTGCCGCTCATCGTCGACTACCGCGAGAACACCTACGCCGCGGGCAAGATCCCCGGCGGCTTCTTCAAGCGCGAGGGCCGCCCCTCGGAGCGCGAGATCCTCATCGCCCGCCTGATCGACCGGCCCATCCGGCCGCTCTTCCCCGAAGGCTACCACTTCGACACCCAGATCGTCGGCCTGCTCCTCTCGGCCGACCTGGAGAACGAGCCCGACACGCTGGGCGTCATCGGCGCCTCGGCCGCGCTCTATTTCTCCGACATCCCCTTCACAACGCCCCTCGGCGCCGTCAAGGTCGGCCTGGTGGACGGGCGCTACGTCGTCAACCCGAAGGACGCGGAGCTCGACCGCAGCCCCCTCAACATGACCGTCGTCAGCAACGAGGACGGGATCATCATGATCGAGGCCGGGGCCAAGGAGATCGACGAGGACAAGATCCTCGACGGCCTGGCCGTCGCCCACGAGGCCAACCAGCGGATCATCCGGGCCCAGAAGGAGCTCTTCGCGACGCTGGGCATCAAGAAGCGGGCCTTCACGCCCAAGCCCTTCGACCAAGAGAAGCTGGCCAAGTTCGAGGCCGAGCGCCGGCCCGCCCTGCTCGAGGCCATGCGGGTCCGGGGCAAGAAGGCCAACGAGGCCGCCCTGCACGCGGCGCGCGAGGCCGCCCTGGCCGCCGTCCCCGAGGACAAGCCCGAGGAGAAGCTCGAGGTCAAGGGCCTCTTCTCCAAGCTCGAGGAGAAGCTCTTCCGCGAGCTCGTGCTCAAGGAGGGCCTGCGGACGGACGGACGGGGCTTCGACGACATCCGGCCCATCGCGGCCGAGGTCGGCCTCCTGACGAGGACCCACGGCTCGGCCCTGTTCACGCGCGGCGAGACCCAGGCCCTGGCCACCGTCACCCTGGGCACGTTCGAGGACGCCCAGCGGCTCGACAGCCTCGGCGAGGAGTCCAAGAAGCGGTTCATGCTCCACTACAACTTCCCGCCCTTCTCCGTCGGCGAGGTCGGCTTCCTCCGGGGGCCCGGCCGGCGCGAGATCGGGCACGGCGCCCTGGCCGAGAAATCCATCCTCCCGGCCATCCCCGACATCGAGACCTTCCCCTATACGATCCGCATCGTCTCGGATATCCTCGAAAGCAACGGCTCGTCCTCGATGGCCACCGTCTGCGGCGGCGTCCTGGCCCTGATGGACGCCGGCGTGCCCCTCAGGATGGTCGTCGCCGGGATCGCCATGGGCCTGGTCACGGGGCCCGACGGTTACGCCGTTCTGACCGACATCGCCGGGCTCGAGGACCATTTCGGCGACATGGACTTCAAGATGGCCGGGACCGAGACGGGCGTCACGGCCATCCAGCTCGACCTCAAGATCCCCTGCGTCACGCTGCCCATGCTCCGCGACATCGTGGCCAGGTCCAAGGCCGCCCGGCTCAAGGTCCTGGCCCGGATGAAGGAGGCCCTCGCCGAGCCCCGCAAGGACATCTCTGTCTACGCCCCGCGGATCATCATCCTCAACATCAACCCCGAGAAGGTCGGCGAGGTCATCGGGCCCGCCGGGAAGATCATCAAGAAGATCGTCAGCCAGACCGGGGCCAAGATCGACATCGAGGAGGACGGCAGGATCCTCATCGCCTCGACCGACATGTCGGCCGCCGAGGCCGCCAAGCAGATGATCCTCGACCTCACGGCCGAGGCCGAGCTGGGCAAGGTCTACACGGGCAAGGTCGTCCGGGTCGAGGAGTACGGGGCCTTCGTCGAGATCATGCCCAACCTGGTCGGCCTCCTGCACATCTCCGAGGTCGCCCCCTACCGGATCAACAGCATCCACGACGCCATCCACCTCGGCGACACGATCACGGTCAAGGTCGTCAGCATCGACCCCGCCGACAACAAGATCCGCCTGAGCAAGAAGGCCTGCGAGGAAGGCGGGGGCGAGAACCCGGATTCGACGCCCCGCCCGCCGGCCCCCCGGAGCTACCCGCGGGAGCAGTCTTCCGACCGGCGCGGTGGACGGGACCGCGGCGGCCGCGGCCGGTTTTGATTTCCCCGGCCGTTCGGCTATAATCCGGGAGGACGGCCGCCCCGGCGCGGCCTGACCGGCGGGAACATGTTCGGCAAACGCGGCGCTTCGGGCTTCACTCTCACCGAGCTCATCATCACTCTGGCCCTGCTCGCCGTCCTGGCCATGTCGGCCCTGCCCCTCGGGAAGATGGCCGTCAAGCGCGAGAACGAGGTCGAGCTGGCCCGGGCCCTGCGCGTCATGCGCGAGGCCATCGACGCCTGGAAGAAGCTCGCCGACGAGAAGAAGTTCGAGTTCGACCCGGACACCGAAGGCTATCCGCCCGCGCTGGAGGACCTGGTCAAGGGCGTCGAGGTCCAGGACAAGGACGCCAAGGGCCAGGCGGGGCGCAAGAAGACGGTCAAGTTCCTCCGCCGCATCCCCAAGGACCCCATGACCAATTCCTTCGACTGGGGCCTCAGGTCCTATCAGGACGACTTCGACTCGGACGTCTGGGGAGAGGAGAATGTTTACGATGTCTATACGAAGAGCCCGGCCAAGGCCCTCGACGGCACGTTCTACAAGGACTGGTGAGCGCGGCTTCACGCTGAT
This sequence comes from Candidatus Aminicenantota bacterium, assembly GCA_041320535.1. Classification (GTDB taxonomy): domain Bacteria; phylum Acidobacteriota; class Aminicenantia; order Aminicenantales; family Saccharicenantaceae; genus RBG-16-66-30. The sequence goes on from JBGLNH010000001.1 coordinate 482,862, forward strand.
CGAGCTGATCATCGTCCTGAGCGTCATCGGTCTGCTCGTCGGCCTGGCCCTGCCCACGTACCGTTCGTCGACCGTGCGGGCCCGCGAGACCGTGCTCAAGGAGAACCTCTTCATCCTGCGCAAGCTCATCGACCAGTACGCCCAGGACAAGGGCAAGTACCCCGATTCCCTGCAGGTCCTGATCCAGGAGAGCTATCTCCGGGCCATCCCCGTCGACCCGATGACGCGGGCATCGACGACGTGGCTCGAGGTCCGCGAGACGCCCTCGCCCGAGGACCCCATGCTCGCCGATGTCCCCGGCGTCATCGACGTCAAGTCCGGCTCGGACGCGAAATCGCCCCTCGATGGCTCGCCCTACAACACCTGGTGACGCGGCGCGGCGCGCCGGAGGGCGGGGCTACGCCCTCATCATGCTGACCTTCGCCGTCTTCCTCCTGGCCCTCGGGCTGCTCGTCGCGCTCCCCGTTCTGCAGACCGAGACGCAGCGGGAGAAGGAGGAGGAGCTCATCTTCCGGGGCCGGCAGTACGCCGAAGCCGTCCGCATCTACGTCCAGAAGAACCCCGGCCGTTTCCCGGCCAGCCTCAAGGAGCTCCTCGACAAGAAGTGCATCCGACGCCTCTTCCGCGACCCGTTCTCGCCGGACGGGCAGTGGAACGTCGTCCTCGCGACGGGCAAGGCCCCGAGCGGGAAGGAATCGGCCCAGGAGGTCCTGGTCGCGCCGGAGCGGACCCTGCCGGCCATCAAGAACGCCCAGGTCCTCGGCGTCGTCAGCACATCGACGGCGCGCTCGGTCAAGATCTGGAACGACCAGGAATCCCACGACAAGTGGCTGTTCTTCTTCGGCCAGGACGCGAAGAAGCCGCCGAAGATCGTCTACTACGGCCAGGACCGCTGAGGTCCGGCCGCCGGCGCCGGCCTCAGACCAGGGGCACGAAGCGGACGGCCAGCAGGCTTTCCCTCTTCAGCCCCGACCCGGTCCGGCGGACCAGGACGAGCTCCTGGGCGGCGGTCCCCACGGGCAGGCCCGCCTTTGACACTTAGGCTGGTTCGTTGAAGTGTCAAAGGCGGGCCTGACCCCTTCCGAGATCCAGCGGCTCTCGTTGGGTCCGACCGCGTCTTGGCGGCGGCGGGGGGAGATCAGCGGTTTGCCGGCCCCGCAAGGGCGGCCAGCCGGGCTCTGGCTTCGGCGACCTCCGGCCGGCCGGGATCGGCGTCCTCCCAGAGGGCCAGGAACCGGCGGCAGCATTCGCACGCGGCGGCCGCGTTCCCCAGCTTAGCTTCGAGCCCGGCCAGGCCGAGCGCGGCCCGGGCCGGGAGGCCTTCGAAGAAAAGGCTGTCGCCGGGCGACTCGAGGATCGACCTGAGGGCCCGGGCGGCGCCGCCGATGTCGCCGTCCCTCTCCCGGGCCGCCGCGAGATGATAGGCGATGAGGACGCTGTTGCAGTCCGCGCCGTCCCGCTGGACGATCCGGGCGGCGGCCTTCTCGATGGACTTGACGGCCCCGGACGGTCCGCCGGAGCCGAGCTCGACGAGGCCCCGGAAGAGATCGGCCATCCGCCGCAGCCTCGGCGTCGCCTCCGGCCCGCAAAGGACCGCCATCTGCTCGGCCAGCTCGGCGGCCGCACCCGGGTCTGCCAGGCGGATGTGCGTCTCGGCCAGGAAGACCAGCGCTACGGCCAGCCGGTAGCCTCCCCCGGCGGCCCGGGCCTCTTCGACGGACCTCCGGGCCTCGGCCAGCGCGCCCGCCGCGTCCCCGGTCTCCAGGAGCGCGCGGCTCCGCAGCCGCCGCAGGGTCGCGGCCCAATCGTGCTGGCCCGTCGTCTCCGCCAAGGCGACGCCCCGTCCGAATTCCTCGGCGGCCGCCCGGAACCGCCCTCCCGCAAGAGCGACGCTGCCGAGCCGCTCGCAGCCTTTCAGACGCGAGGCGACGTCGTCCAGGAGGAACAGCCGGCGGTACTCCGCCTCGGCCGCGGCCGGCCCTCGGGTGTGGAAGAGCGCCGTCCCCCGCAGTTCGGACCACGACGGATCGGGGAAGACGGCTTCGGCCCGGTCGAGCGCGTCCAGGGCGGCCGGATAGAGGCGGGAGTCGATCAGCACTTCGATCAGCGTCCAGAAGACCAGCCGGTTGGCCGGGTGCTTCTCGAGGTAGCCTTCGAGCAGACGCACCGCCTCCCCGCCGCGGCCCATGGCCTTCAGCGCGGCGGCCTTCGTATGGTAAGGGAACGGGTGGTCGGTGTCCCGCCGGATCGGGACGCTCGCGTGACGCGCGGCCCCCTCGTAATCCTCGAGATCGTACAGGAGCATGCCGAGGTTGTTGTTGGCGACGAGGTCGTCGGGGTGCTCCCCGAGGACGAGCTTGAAGGCCTCGACCGCCAGGCCGTAGGTCGCCTCGCTGAGGCTGTAGTAGTCGCCCCGGATGAGGTGACGCTCGCGGGAATCCTCCGGCAGCCGGGCGCTGAGCTCGAAGGCCGTGCGCATATATTCGATCTCCTGCGCGTAGTGTCCGAGGTTCCTGGAGTCCACGGACATGAGCCGGTAGGCCATGGCGAACTCGGGATCGAGCTCGACGGCCTTCCGCAGCATGAGCAGGCTCTGCTCGTAGTCGCCGGTGCGATGGTAGCGCAGCGCTTCCACGTAATACTTGTAGGCCAGGGCGTAGGTGGTCGTCAGGTCCTCGACGTCGAGGTCGATGTCCTCCACGGCCGGCGCGGCCGCGGGGCCGAGTCCCGACTTGACGAGCCGGGCCAGGGCGTCGGCCTCGCGGAGCAGGGCCTGTTCGTCCGGGCATTCGATCTTATCGGTCCGCAGGGTGGCCCCGGTCCGGGCGTCCTGCAGGAAGGTCGTGACGACGATCGCGCCCCCCGCCTTCATCAGGCTGCCGCAGAGGAGGTAGTCGGCCTTGAGCTCGCGGGCCAGGCGCCGGAGCTCCTCCCGCGAGAAGCGGCCGCTGCCCGCCAGGCCGTGCTTCTTGAGCGCCCCGTAGACGAGGTCGTCGCCGACCGTCCGGATGCGCTTCGATTGGAGGAGGTCCGTCGTCAGGAGCATCGGGAAGCCCGTCACCCACTTCCCGAGGTCGGGATCGCCGGAGACGTTCTCGAAGTCGAGGACGGCCAGGGCGGGCAGGGGAGAACGGGCGGCCGGCTTGGGCCATCGGCCCCACGGCTTCCAGGCGATGAGGGCCATCCCGGCGACGGCTGCCACGAGGAGCGCGGGGACGGCCAGCCGCCGCAGGAGCGGCCTGGAGAGGGGCGCCGCGGGCGCCGCTCCGGCCCCGTCGGCCGGCCGGCCCGGCTCCTCGAGCGCGGCCTGGAAGCGGCGGACGAGCTGGATGCGGTTCCGGATGCCGAGCTTGCGGTAGATGTTGTGGATGTGGTTCTTGACCGTGTGGTCGGAGATGAAGAGCTCCTCGGTGATGCGGCGGTTGTCCTTGCCCTCGAGGAGCAGGCGGATGATCTCGGCCTCGCGGGCGGTGACGCCTTGATTGGCCGCGCAGGCCGCGAAGGCGTCGCCGCTCTTCACGCGGAGCGAGGCCTTGGTCCTCGCCCGGAAGAAGAACGATACGAACGCCCTCATCACGGTCTCTCCTCGCTTTCGGAAACGGGGCGATGGAGCCGACGCCGCGGTCCGGCCTGGCGGCCGGAGAGCCCATCCGCCGTCCTGTCTGTCATCGGGGACCCGTACGCGTCCCCACCATTATATACGGAATTCCCGGGGCCGGCGTTGGGCCCGGGAACAAAAAAAGGCCCGCCAACCTGGCGGGCCGTTGATCGCGAAAGGGACGGGCGCCCTCGGGGGCCGCCCCCGAGCAGTTTCACCTCGTGCTCAGGAGGAGAGTGGGCAGCCGCCCTTGCAGTGCGACACCCGCGGGACCAAGAACCGCTTCATGGGGCGCTCCTTTCTCGGGGATACGCTTAAATCCTACTATTGTGGTAGGGAATTGTCAAGCCGGCCCCGCGCCGGTTCCTATTTCCCGTGGCTGGCGACGAGCTTGGCCCCGAACCAGCGCCAGATGGCCGTGTTGAACTCGAAGCTCGGCGGCGCCCCCTCGAGGATGGCCCGCAGGCTCGTCGGCGGGTCGCCCGGCTTCTGCCGGAACCGCGGCTCGGCGTCGAAGTGGAGGTAGTGCTCGGGGTGGAACTGGACGCCGAGGACCGCGGGGAATTTCGCGTGCTCGACGGCCTCGACGATCCGGCCGTCCCTCGAGCTGGCCGTGGCCACGAGCCCCAGGCCCATCTTCTCGAGGGCCTGGTGGTGCGAGCTGCGGATGCGCGGGTGGTCGGTCGCCTTGAAGCCCATGGCCTTGACGAACACGCTGTCGCTGCCCAGCTGGAGCGTGTGGTAGTTGACGCCCATGAGGTTGTCCCGCGGGAAGATTTTGGCGTAGGGATTGTTGTGCCATCGCTCGGCCCCGAGGGCGATGGCGTCCTCGACCGTCGTCGCGCCGTAGACCTCGGTCCAGACGTCCTGGACGAGCGTCCCGCCCGTGCCGACGTTGAGCGTCTGGAAGCCCAGGCAGATGCCGAGGACGGCGAAGTCCGGGCGACCCGCGAGCAGCGGCTTGAACGCCGCGTCCCGGGACCCGCCGAGCAGGTGGAAGACCGCGGAGACCTCGAGGAAATGGCGGTAGGGATCGGAGATCTCGGTCAGCAGGAGGGTCTTCTCCCCGAAGACCGAGGGCGGGATGTCGGGCCCGCCGAAGAAGATGACACCGTCGGTCTTCCTCAGGAGGAGCGCGAACTCGGGCGTGCAGGCGTTCTTCTTGAACAGGACCGGCTCGCTGATCTCGGCCGAGACGACGTGGAACTTGAACCAGTCGAGCCCGTTCTCCTCGACGAACTTCCGGCTCTCGGCGAAGTTGCCGGTCTGCCGCTCGTGGTAGACGCCGACGACGGTCAGGCCGGGCACCTCGAGGGCCCCGTTCTTTCTCAAGGCCGCCAGGCACCGGATGTTGAAGACCTCGGGATTGAAGACGGCCAGGCGGACGGCGGCGTCCTTGTCGGGCGCTCCGTCGAGGAAGCGGTCGCAGACGGCCGATGAAGCCTGGCTGAGGAGGGGAGCGGCCGCCGCCAGGAGCGCGGCCAGGACGAGGGCCGCGACGCCGAGGCGGGAACGGCAGGGCCGGGGATACGGGATTCTCATCGAAGGGCACCTCCGCGGGAGCTCGATATCTCTCCGGCGATTATACGCGTCCGCCGGGGGGGCCGCAACCGCCTTTCCGGCGGGGGGGGAACCTTTCGCGCCGGAAATTCGTCCTTTCAGGCGAACGCAGCGAAATCCCCGGCCCGGCGCCGCGTATCATGGGACGTCGGGACGATCTTCGGACGAAGGGAAACGGACATGGCGAAACGAACGATCCGAGCGGCGACGGCCCTCGTTTTGGCCGGGGGCGTCGCCCTGGCCGCCTTCGGGGCGGCCCAGGCGCCCGCGCCCAAGGAGCCGCTCCGGATCCCGCGCCTGTCGGAGATCCCCAAGATCGACGGCGTCCTCGACAATCCCGTCTGGGAGGCCCAGGCCCTCAAGATCGACGGCTTCGTCCAGCTCGCCCCCAAGGAGAACGGGGTCCCGACGGAAAGGACGGTCGCCTACCTCGGCTACGACGAGAAGAACCTCTATGTCGCTTTCCGGGCCTTCGACTCCCAGGCCGCGAAGGTCCGCTGCTCGATCACCAAGCGCGACGGCTGTCTCGAGGACGATTGGGTCTTCATCATGCTCGACACCTTCAACGAGAAGCGCCGGGCCTTCTCTTTCCTCCTCAATCCGGCCGGCGTCCAGATGGACATGATGCGCGTCGAGGAGGGCGGCAGCGACAACATGGACGACAGCTGGGACACGGTCTTCGCCTCCGGCGGGAAGATCGACGCCGAGGGCTACACCGTCGAGATGGCCATCCCGTTCAAGAGCCTGCGCTTCCCGAACGTCGACCTCAAGACCTGGAACATCGTCCTCGGCCGCAACCTCCCCCGCACGGGCGAGATCATCATGTACCCGACCTACTCGCGCGACATCCCCGGGCTCCTGTCGAACGGACATCCCTACGTCATCCAGGGCGCCATCGAACGGAGCCGCAACGTCGAGGTCATGCCCTTCGTGACCTCGCTGCAGAGGCAGGGCGAGCGGATCGAGCTCGAGCCCGGCGCCAACTTCAAGCTCGGGCTGAGCTCCAACGCCACCCTCGACATGACGGCCAACCCCGACTTCAGCCAGATCGAGGCCGACGAGCCCCGGATCGACTACAACCTCCGCTACGCCCTCCGCTACAACGAGAAGCGCCCCTTCTTCCTCGAGGGCATGGAGATCTTCAATTCGCCCGAGATCGAGACGGTCTACACGCGCCAGATCAACGACCCGATCTTCGGGGCCAAGGCCTCGGGCAAGGCGGGGCGCTTCACCTACGGGCTGCTTTCGGCCTACGACATGCACCCGACCGAGAGCCTCTGGGACATCTCGAACGGCGGGGGCGCCGCGGACGCGAAGGCCTTCTCCAACATCGTCCGGACCAAGGCCGACGTCGGCTCGGGCTCCTACATCGGCTTCACCCTGACCGACAAGGAGCTCGGCGGGGGGAGCTGGAGCCGCCTCGGCGGCGTCGACGGGCAGCTCCGGTTCAAGGACCGCGTCTTCTTCAACTTCCAGGCCGTGGCCTCGAAAGCGAGCGAGGAGGGCGCGCGGACCGCGCTGGCCCCCGGGCTCTACGGCGAGCTCTATTACACGGACAAGCACGTGACCTTCGGCGGCTACTACAAGGCCATCCACCCCGAGTTCCAGGCCTCGCTCGGCTTCGTCAACCGGACCGACTACGGCTCGGTCGGCGGCTTCGCCTCCTACCGCTTCTACCCCGACAAGAAGTACCTCAACCAGGTCCAGCTCCGCCTCCAGGCCGGCCGGACCGGCGGCTACGCCGACAGCGTCACCCAGAACACCTGGTTCCGGCCCCAGGTCCAGCTCCGCCTGACCGAGTTCAACCAGGTCTTCGTCAGGTACGAGGCGGAGATGGAGCGGTTCGCCGGCGTCGATTTCAGGAAGCAGGCGCTCTCGGTCGAGTCCCAGATCATGTTCATCAGCTGGATGCCCTTCTTCCTCTTCTTCGAGACGGGCGACAGCATCAACTACGATCCCGACGACCCCTACCTCGGGTCCAGCGACACCTACGGCGTGTCGGTCACCTTCAAGCCCAGCAAGCGTCTCCAGCTCGGGGTCGACCTCAGCAAGCAGACCTTCCGGGACCGGGCGGACGGCTCCGGGAACTGGGACTACAACGTCGTCCGCCAGAAGACGACCTACCAGGTCAGCAAGACCCTGTCCTTCCGGGCCATCGTCGACTACAACTTCTTCTACAAGGAGGCCTTCGGCAGCCTCCTGGCGAGCTGGGTCCTGCGCCCCGGCACGGTCTTCTTCCTCGGCGTCGACAACAACTACTTCCGCGACGAACTCGGCCGCCTCGTCCCGGACAACTACAACATTTTCGTCAAGTTCTCGTACTGGTGGCGCCTCTGATCCGCCTCTGATCCGGTTTGACCCCCTCCGGCGAGGGTGCTAAGATAGCGGGGCCCGGGGAGCCCATGGCCAAGTACCGCTGCCGTTTCTGCTCGTACATCTACAACGAGAAGACCGAAGGCATCTTCTTCGACGATCTCTTCCCCGACTGGACCTGCCCCGTCTGCGGCGCCGGCAAATCGGAGTTCGAGCGCCTCGACGACGAGCCTCTGCCGCCCGCCCCGGCCGAGCCCGTCCGCGAGCCCAGGACGGTCGAGGACTTCCGTCGCCCCTCCGACGAGCTCGAGACCCACATGGCCGACATCCACCGCATGGCCCGCGTCGGCGAGTCGGTCGTCGAGCCGATGCGCACGCGCAAGCCGGTCGTCAGCTGGGACGACATCCTCGTCAAGGGGGCCCAGCTGGCCCGCCTGCCGCTCAACCGGGAGGAGACGGTCGACGCGAGGACCGTCATCGGGCCGAAGGCGGCCCGGCCCCTCGTCGTCGGCACGCCCCTCATCGTCAGCCACATGTCGTTCGGGGCGCTCTCGCGGGAGGCCCAGCTGGCCCTGGCCAAGGGCAGCGGCGAGGCCGGGACGGCCATGTGCTCCGGCGAGGGCGGGATCCTCGAGGAGGCCCTGAGCCTGGCCCACAAGTTCATCTTCGAGTACGTGCCCAACCGCTACAGCCTGACCCCGGAGAACCTGCGCAGGGTCGACGCGGTCGAGATCAAGTTCGGGCAGTCGGCCAAGCCGGGCATGGGGGGCCACCTCCCGGCCGAGAAGGTCACGGCCGAGATCGCCGCCGTCCGCGGCTTCCCCGAGGGGCGGGACATCGTCAGCCCGTCGCGCTTCCCCGACATCGCTTCGCCCCGGGACCTGCGGCGCAGGATCGAGGAGCTGCGCGAGCTCTCCGGCGGCCTCCCGGTCGGCGTCAAGTTCGCCGCCGGCGACGTCGAGGCCGACCTCGAGTTCGCCGTGGCCGCGGGCGCGGATTTCGTCACGATCGACGGCCGGGCCGGGTCGACCGGCGCCGCCGTCAAGCTGATCAAGGACGCGACCTCGGTGCCGACGATCTACGCCCTCGACCGGGCCCGCCGCTGGCTCGAAGGGCACGGCGTCAAGGGCGTGAGCCTCATCGCGACCGGCGGCCTGCGCGTCTCGTCCGATTTCGCCAAGGCCCTGGCCCTCGGCGCCGACGCCGTGGCCGTCGGCACGGCCGCCCTCATGGCCATCGGCTGCCAGCAGTACCGCATCTGCGACAGCGGGCGCTGCCCGGTCGGCATCGCCACCCAGGACCCCGGCCTGCGGGCCCGCTTCGACGTCGACGAATCGGCCCGCTGGCTGGCGAATTTCCTCCGCGTCTCGACCGAGGAGCTCAAGGATTTCGCCCGCCTCTCCGGCCACGACAGCGTCCACAAGCTCTCGGTCCGCGACCTCGTCACGACGAACTCCGAGATCTCGGCCCACACCTCGGTCCCCCACGCCTGAGAAAAGCCCGCCGCCCGGCCCGTCTTTATCGGATGTGAGCCACGATCTCGCCCGGGCCGTCGAAGGTCTCAACGAGATCGTCGGCGACTAGCGCCCGCGGCCGCGCGGCTCCGCGGACCCGGACGTTCAGCGTCTGGCGACGAAGGCGGCGATGTCCTCGACGACCTCGGGCGCGACGCTGCCGTGCTTCTGCGTGTACTCGAGCGGGACGAGGACTCCCTCGCCCGCGTAGAAAAGATGGTTGAGCTTCGGGTAGAGGCGGAATTCGACGTCCTTCCGTCCGCCCAGGGCCTTCTTCCAGCTCTCGAGGTCGTCGACCGTCACCTGGTAGTCGCGGCCGCCCTGCAGGAAGAGCATGGGCTTGCGGACCGCTTTGGCCGTCTCGGGCGGATCGTAGCCGCGCAGGTCGAGCCAGTAGGCCGGCATGGCCCCGACGAGCTTCACGGTCGACGCCCTGTCGGCGTCGGTGAGCGCCTTGATCTTCGCGACCTCGGCCTTGATGTCCTCGAGCTTCTTCCTGTCGTCGTCCGACAGGGTGTCCCCGGCCAGGCCGTAGAGATACGTCATCTGGCGGATGATCGTGTCGTCAAGGGGCCGGGTCAGTCCGGCCATGCTAATGAACCCGGCGACCCCGAGCGGCGCGGCGGCCAGGGCGATCCGCGGCAGCAGGAAGCCGCCCAGGCTGTGCCCCAGGATGAAGACCCGCTTGCCGTCGACGCCCTTCGCCTTCTGCAGAAGGGCCGCCGCGGCCAGCGCGTCGTCGATCGTCTCGTCCTTGACCGTCATCGTCACCTCGAGCTTCGGGTCGGCCAGGATCCTCTTCCCGTGGACCTTGCTCCGCTTGTCGTAGCGGAGCACGGCGACGCCGCGCGTGGCCAGCCCCCAGGCCAGGTCCTTGAAGGGCTTGTTGGGCCCGAGCGTCTCGTCCCGGTCGTTCGGGCCAGAGCCGTGGACCAGGACGAGCCCCGGGAACGGCCCCGGGCCCTTCGGCATCGTCAGCGTCCCCGGCAGGGCCCATTCGCCCGTGCCGACGGTGACCTCGGACTCCTCGAACTTCGAAGCCTCGGCGTAGGCCGGCGGCTCGTATTTCGCCGGCGGCGCCGGCGGGACGAACTGGAGCCCGGCGATCTTGCCCGTCTGGTCGAAGACGACCCGGGCGTCGAGCAGGGCCTTCTCGAACGAGCACGTCACGAGGACGATCTCGTAGCCCTGGAGCCGCTCCCGCCGCGCCGGCCCCTGCTGTTTGAATCCTCCGACCTGGGCGGCGAGCTGCTTCGTCCACATCGGCGCGAGCTTGTCGGGGCCCATGACCTTGAGCATGGTCTCGTCGAAGTCGCGGACGGCCGCCTGGAAGTCGCCCTTCTCGAGGGCGGACAGGAACGCGCGGGCCTTGGCCGTCAGCGCGTCCTCGCCTCTTTGCGGGGGGCCTTGGGCGGCTAGGAGCGGAGCGGAGACGAAGACAAGGACGGCCATGGCCGCGACCCGGATCGACATCGTGCTTTTCATGGGGACACCTCGCTCTCCATAGTAGCCCAACCGCGAAGCGGTGACCAGCGGGCGACGGGATCGTCGGGGACGCGTACCGGAGGCCCATGTCCCCGGAAGTCCACGCGTGGATCCCTCGGCGTCGCGCTCCCCGGCGGTTTGACCGGCTGTCTCCCCGAAAGTAGAATAGCCCGGTGAGCCTCGATTTCCTGTTCCGCACCGGCGAGTTCAAGGCCCTCGCCGCGGCCGTCGCCTCGCCGAAACGGCCCGTCTCCGTCCGCGGCGCGATCGGGCCGGCCAAGCCCTACCTCCTGGCCTGCCTGGCCCGGGCGGCCGGCCGGACCATCGTCTTCATCCGCCCCGAGTCGGCCCCCCTGGCGCCCGTCGAGCACGACGCCCGGTTCTTCCTCTCCCGGCTCGCGCCCGACGCCTCGATCGCGGCCCTTCCCCCGCTCTCCGAGAACCCCTACTTCGAGGTCCCGCCGTCGCTCGACGCCGCGTCCTCGCGGATGAGGCTATTCCGCCGGCTCCTCGGCGTCCCCCCGTCGGTCGTCGTCACTTCGCTCGGCGGACTCCTCAAGCCCGTCCCCGGCCCCGGCGACATGGGCCGACTGTTCGTGACGCTCGAGGCCGGCGGCGAGGCGGACCGCGACGCCCTGCTCGAGACGCTCTCCGGCTTCGGCTACGCCCGGGAGGACCTCATCGCCTCGCCCGGCGAGTACGCCTGGCGCGGCGGCATCGTCGACGTCTTCTCGCCGTGGGAGGCCAATCCCTTCCGCATCGAGTTCGACGGCCAGCGCCTGGCTTCGCTCCGCGAGTTCGACATCTCCAGCCAGCGCTCGCTCAAGAGGGTGGAGCGGCTGACGGTCCCCGGCCTGCGGGAGTTCCCGGCCAGCCCCGATTTCTTGGACGCCTGGCGGGCGGCGGCCCGCAAGCGCGCCAAGGGCGCCGCCCGCGACCTCGAGGCCCGGGCCGCCGCGATCGACCGCGGCGACTTCGGCCCCAGCTTCTCCGCCCAGGCCCTTCTCCTCGCCGGACGCTTCGTCCCGGTGACCGACTACCTCTGCGAGCCGGTCTTCGTCCTCGACGATCCCGAGGCCGTCGACTGCGAATGGGACGCCCACCTCGAGGAGCTCGGGGGCCAGTACGCCGACCTCCTGGCCGAGGGCGTGTTCGGCCTGCCGCCGGACGAGATCTTCCCGCCTCGCCTTCTCCAGCGCGTCCGCCGGGAGGCCGTGCGGCTCGAGGACCTGGGCGCGCCGCCCTCCCGCGGGACGTCCGTCGCCGTGTCCTTCCCGTTCCAGCCCGTGCCCCGCTTCGACAACCGGATCCCGTTCTTCCTCCAGTACCTGAAGAAGCTCCAGGCGGAGAGCGACCTGTCCTTCATCTATCTCTCGAACCCCGCGACGCGCCAGCGGCTGGCCGCCCTGCTCCGCGACAGCGACATCCCCGTCCTCGAGACCGGGTCGCCGTTCGACGTGCCGCCCCGCAACGAGGTCGCCCTCCTCGTCGGGGGCCTGCCGGGCGGCTTCAGCTACCCCAGGGAGAAGCTCAACTTCTTCGCCGAAAAGGACGTCTTCACCGAGGAGAAGGTCATCGTCAGCCGGGCCTCGCGCCGGCCCTTCTTCTCCCAGTTCCAGGACCTCCAGGCCGGCGACCACGTCGTCCACGCCGACTACGGCATCGGCGTCTTCCAGGGCCTCCGGCGGGTCGAGGTCGAGGGCCGGGGCCGCGAGTTCATCGAGCTCGGTTACCGCGACGGCGACAGGCTGCTCGTCCCGGTCGAGGACCTCGACCTCGTCCAGAAGTTCGCCAAGGCCGGGCCGGAGCCGCCGCCCCTCGACAAGCTCGGCACGAACACCTGGGAGAAGACGCGGACGCGGGCCAAGAGGGCCGTCGAGGCCGTGGCCAAGGAGCTCGTCGAGCTCTACGCCAAGCGCAAGGCCGTCAGGGGCCACGCCTTCACGGCCGGCGGGGAGTGGGACGAGGAGTTCGGCAGGACCTTCGAGTACGAGGAGACCGACGACCAGCTCCGCTCCATCCGCGAGATCCGCCGGGACATGGAGGCCGAGGGCTCGATGGACCGGCTCCTCTGCGGCGACGTCGGCTACGGCAAGACCGAGGTGGCCATGCGGGCGGCCTTCAAGGCGGTCATGGACGGCAAGCAGGTCGCCGTCCTCTGCCCGACGACCGTCCTGGCCAGCCAGCATATCAAGACCTTCCGCGACCGCATGGTCCTCTTCCCGGTCCGGATCGAGGCCCTGACCCGCCTCCAGGCGCCCCGCGAGCAGAGGGCCGTCGTCGAGGACTGCCGGAAGGGCCTCGTCGACGTCCTCATCGGCACCCACCGCCTCCTCTCGAAGGACGTCGGCTTCAAGGACCTCGGCCTGCTCGTCGTCGACGAGGAGCAGCGCTTCGGCGTCAGCCACAAGGAGCGCATCAAGCAGATGAAGGCGACGATCGACGTCCTGACCCTGACGGCGACGCCCATCCCCCGGACGCTCAACATGTCGCTGTCGGGCCTGCGCGACATCTCGATCATCGAGACGCCGCCGCGCGACCGGCTGGCCGTCCACACGGTCGTGACGCCCTTCAACGCCAAGCTCATCGCCGCGGCCGTCCGCCAGGAGATCGGCCGGGGCGGGCAGGTCTACTTCATCCACAACCGCATCGAGGACATCGACAAGGTCGCCGAGCTCGTCGTCAAGCTCGTCCCCCCGGCCCGCGTCGTCACCGTCCACGGGCGGATGACGGGCGCGGCCCTGGAGAAGCGCATGCTCGACTTCGTCGGGCACAAGTACGACGTCCTCGTCTCGACGACGATCGTCGAGAACGGCATCGACATCCCGCTCGTCAACACGCTCATCGTCGACCGGGCCGACCTCTACGGGCTGGCCCAGCTCTACCAGCTCCGCGGCCGCGTCGGGCGCTCGTCGCGCCAGGCCTACGCCTACTTCCTCGTCCCGCCCTACCTCGAGCTCACGCCCCTCGCCCGGGAGCGCCTCAAGGCGCTCAAGGAGTTCAGCGAGCTCGGCTCGGGCTTCCGGCTGGCCGCGCGCGACCTCGAGATCCGCGGCGCCGGGAATCTCCTCGGCCACCGCCAGCACGGCGCCCTGGAGGCCGTCGGCTTCGAATACTACATGCAGCTCCTCGACCAGGCCATCCGCGGGCTCAAGGGCGAGCCGGTCGAGGAGGAGAACCCCGAGATCAACCTCAAGGTCGACATCCGGGTCCCCGAGGACTACCTGCCCCAGGTCAACCTCCGGCTCAACCTCTACAAGCGCCTGGCCTCGATCGAGGACGTCGGCGAGATCGACCGCATCCGCGAGGAGGTCCGCGACCGGTTCGGCGAGCCGCCGGACACGATCGAGAACCTCCTGCGCTACGGCGCTCTGAAGCACCTGGCCAAGAGGCTGCGCGTCCGTTCGGTCGACCGGACCGAGCACCGGGTCGTGTTCAAGTTCCGGCCGGAGACGCCCGTCGACTGGTCCCGGGTGACGCCCCTCCTGAAGAGACACTCCGGCTCGCTCTCCCCCGAGGGCGTCATGTCGCTCGCCCTCCGGGGGACGTCGGAGCGGGCCCTCCTCGATGAAACGGTCGGGGTCTTGATGGAGTTGTCCAAATAGAATACAATGAATTGATACTAAAAAAGATGTGCTCTCCACGAAGACGGCTCGCCCTGGCCGGCCTGGCCCTTCTCGCCGTCGCGGCCTGCGGGCGCCCCGACGACGGGCGCGGGCCGGTCTCCCGCGTCGCCGGCCTGGTCCAGGGCCGGTCCGGCGGACGGCCGGTCCTGGAGGTCGGTTCCCGGGAGCTCACCAACGCCGATCTCCGCGTCTATCTCGAGGCCACGGGCGCCGACGCCAAGGGCCTTCCCCCCGAGTCCCTGAGCCGTCTCTACGACCGCTTCGTCGACGAGACGATCCTTCTCGAGGCGGCCCGGGAGCGGGGCATCGCGCTCGAAGAGGACGAGAAGAAGGAGTACCTGGCCAGGCTCGCGGTCGAGTCGATCGGCGCGACCGGGGCCGGACGGGCCGGGGCCGCCCCGCCCGAGGGCGCGTTCGACCGGCTCCTCGTCGAGAAGTACATCTTCCTCGTCGTCCGCGGCGTCCGGGTCGACGAGGCCGAGGTCCACGACTACTACGAGCGGAACAAGAAGGACTTCCTGCGGCAGGGGCGGGTCCGGGTCAGCCAGATCCTCGTCGACACCGAGGAGAAGGCCGTCTCCGTCCTGCGGCGGCTCGAGCGCACGGGCGAGAAGGAGTTCCGCCGCATCGCCGCCGAGGAGTCGGCCGGCCCCGAAGCCGGGAGGGGCGGCGTCATGGGCGTCTTCCAGCAGGGCGACCTCCCGGCCGACATGGAGAAGGTCATCTTCGCGCTCGACGAGGGCCGGACGAGCCAGGTCGTCGGCCCGGCCGAAGACGTTCGACAGGGGCAGGCTCAGGGTCAAGCCGAGGTTCCAGTTGGGGTAGGTGAACTTGAAGGACTGCTTGAGGGCGCCGCTGATGCCGCCGGGAAGCGTGTCGATGACCTCCGCGTTCGGGTCGAGCGGATTGGGGAGGTTGTAGATGAGCCGTGTCCCGTCGATGCCCGGGGCCGAATAGGACGCGGAGAGGCTGAGGTCCGGCAGGGCCTGGTTCTTGGCGTAGGAGAGGTTGAGCTTGTCGGTCTCGAGGCCGATCCGGGAGATCTCGAGGTCGGGCCGGTTGGCGATGGCCGCGGCCAGGGCCTCCTGCAGGTCGACCGGCTTGGCGACGTAGGTCGGCTTGTCCTTGGGCACGATCGCCGCGATGTCCCGGCTCTCCTCCTCGGAGATGTTGAGGAGCATCCGGAGGGCGTCCTCGTTGCTCTGGATCTGGGTCTCGGCCTGGATGAGGTCGGCCTCGCGGGTGGCCACCTCGGCCCGGGCGCTGAGGACCTCCATCGGGGCCAGGGTGCCGACCTCGACCGAGCGCTGGTTCTTCTCGAGCAGGTCCTTGGCCAGCTGCAGGGACTGCTTGCGGACCTCGAGGTTCTCGATGCTGTAGACGAGGTTCCAGTAGGCGCTCTCGACGCCGTACACGGTGGTCACCAGGGTGTTCTTGAGGTTCTCCTCGGACACCCCGAGATTGTTCTTGGCCACCAGGATCTCCCTCTGGGCGATCTTGAGCCCGAAGTTCCGGAGCAGGGGCTGGCTGAGGTTGAAGCCCAAGGTCGTCCCGAAGCGGGGGTCGATCGTCCGGCCTCTCTGGTTGGTCGTCGTCCGGTAGCCGGTGAAATCGAGGCGCAGCGTGCCGCCGGTCGGCAGGGTCTGATTGGCGGTCAGGAAGTTGTAGTTCTGGGTCCTGTTGATCGAGCTGTCGCCGGGGGAATCGAGGTAGGAGTAGGCCGCGTTCTCGGTCTTCCTCGACTGGGCGCTCAAGCTCAGCGTGGGGATATATTTCTCCTGGGCCGCGTTGACGCTCTCCGCGGAGATCTGCGGTCCGAGGACCTGGATGGCCACGCCCAGGTTGTCCTTGAGGGCCCGGACGATGCACTCCTCGAGTGAGATCGAGAGGGTGGGCCTGCTCTCCTGGCCGAGCGCGGGGCCGGCCAGGGCCAGGGCGATCAGGATGAGGGGGAGGGAAGCTCTTTTTGTCATGTTCAGACTCCTTGTCATGGGCCGCGGCCCGCCGCGGCGCCTATTCGTACCTCAGGGCCTCGATCGGGTCGAGCCGCGAGGCCTTCCGGGCCGGGTAGAAGCCGAAGAAGATGCCGATGGCCGCGGCGAAGAAGAAGGCCAGCAGGACCGATTCCAACGAGACGACGGTGTTGAAGGCCGAGAACATCTTGATCTTCTTGATCAGGCGCGAGGCCCCGATGCCGAAGCCTATGCCGATGAGGCCGCCCATCAGGCTGAGGACGATGGCCTCCGTCAGGAACTGGAGGAGGATGTCGACCTCGCGGGCCCCGACGGCCATGCGCAGGCCGATCTCGCGGATCCGCTCGGTGACCGAGACGAGCATGATGTTCATGATGCCGATGCCGCCGACGAGGAGCGAGATGGAGGCGATGCTGCCGAGCAGGACCGTCATCATCTGGGTCGCCTCGGCCGCCGTCTCGGCGATCTCGGACATGTTGCGGACGGTGAAGTCGTCCTCGGCGCCGGGGGCGATGCGGTGACGGTTGCGCAGGAGCTCCTGGATCTGGGTGACGGCCTGGGGCAGCGCGGCCGTCGAGACGGCCCGGACGTCGACCGACTGGATGTAGTCGATGCCCTGGAGGCGGCGCATGGCCGTGGTGTAGGGGATGGTGATCATGTCGTCGCGGCTGCCGAACCCGCCCGACTCGCCGCGCTTCTTGAGGACGCCCAGGACCTTGAAGGGGATCTTCTTGATCCGGATGACCTTGCCCACGGGGTCCTCGTCCTCGAAGAGGTTCGTCTTGACGTCGGCCCCGAGAACGCAGACCTTGGCGGCGGACTTGACCATGGCCTCGTCGAAGTAGGCCCCGAGCTCGACCTCCCAGTTGCGGACCTCGGGGTAGCGGTCGCCGGTCCCGGAGATCGACGTGTTCCAGTTCTTGTTGCCGTACACGGTCTGGGCCCGGGCGCTGACCGAGGGCGAGACGTACATGACGGCCGGGCACTCCCGGAGGATGGCCAGGGCGTCGTCCTCCTTGAGCGTCGTCATGCTGCCCCAGCCGCCGTGGACGCCGCGGGCGCTCTGGCTGCCGGGCGAGACGAAGAGGAGGTCCGTTCCCATGGAGGCGAAGCGGTCCTGGATGCCGCGCTTGGCGCCCTCGCCGATGCTGACCATGGCGATGACGGCGCCGACGCCGATGATGATGCCCAGGGCCGTGAGGAACGACCGCATCTTGTTCCGGCCGAGGGCCCGGCTGGCGATGCGGAGCGTCTGCAGCCCGTGCTTGAGGGTCCTTTTGATCATGACCGCTCCTCCCGGATGATGAGCCCGTCCTTGAGGTAGATCCGGGCGCGGGCCCAGGCGGCGATGTCGGGCTCGTGGGTGACCATGAGGATGGTCATGCCCTTGTCCTCGTTGAGGGTCTTGAAGATGTTCATGACCTCCGAGGACGTCTTGCTGTCCAGGTTGCCCGTCGGCTCGTCGGCCAGGATGAGGGTCGGGTTGTTGAGCAGGGCCCGGGCGATGGCCACCCGCTGCTGCTCGCCGCCCGAGAGCTGGTTGGTCTTGTGGTGGGCCCGGTCCTTCAGGCCGACGGCGGCGAGCGAGGCCAGGGCCCGCTCGGTGACGTCCTGCCCGTTCCCCGCCGAATAGAGGAGGGGCAGCTCGGTGTTCTCGAGGGCCGTCGTCCGGGCCAGGAGGTTGAAGCTCTGGAAGACGAAGCCGATCTTCCTGTTCCGGACGCGGGCCAGCTTGTTCTTGTCGAACGTGGAGACCCTTTCGCCGTCCAGGATATATTCGCCCGAGGTCGGGCGGTCCAGGCAGCCGAGGATGTTCATCAGGGTCGACTTGCCCGATCCCGACGGGCCCATGACGGCCAGGAACTCCCCTTCGGCGATCGCGTAGGACACGCCGCGCAGGGCGTTGACCTCGGTCTCCCCGATGCAGTAGGTCTTGGTCAGGTCGGTAAGCTCGATGACGTTGCCGGGCATGGTCGTTCTCCCGCTCGGGGCCGCGCCTACCGCCGGCCGCCGCCCGGAGGGCCGCCCATGAACATCATCTGGCCCATGCCGGGGTTGGCCGCGGTCCTGGTCGCCGCGGTCAGCGTGCCGATGACGAGGACGTCGCCCTCTTTGATCTCGGCGCCCACGGCCCGGACGATCTCCGTGTAGCTGGTGTCGGAGACCCCCGTGCGGACCATGACCGGCAGGAGCTTGCCGTCCGCCCCCTGCAGCCAGACCCGGGGCATCTGCTGGCGCGCCCGGCCGGCCTGGCCTTCGCCGCCCTGGCGCTGGAACATCGCCGCGCCTCCCTGGCCCTGGGGCCGGGCCCCGCCCTCGGCCGGGCCGGCGGCGGGGGCGCCGGGCTGCCCGCCCTGGGCCTGCCGCTGGGCCATGAGCTTCTCCCGCATTTCCGTCATCATCTTCTCCAGCTCTTCGGGACTGAGGCTCGGCGTGAAGCGCAGGGCCGCGTTGGACACCCGCAGCACGTTCTTGGCCTCGCCGACGATGATGGACACGGTCGCCGTCATCCCGGGGAGGAGCTTCTTGTCGGGGTTCTCGACGTTGACGATGGTCGTGTAGGTGACGACGTTCTGGACGGTCTCGGGCGAGAAGCGGACCTGCTGGACGACGCCGCTGAACGCCTCGGTGGGGTAGGCCTCGACCGTGAAGCGGACCTTCTGCCCCTCTTTGACCTTGCCGATGTCGGACTCGTCGACGCTGCACTCGACCTTCATCTTGGTCAGGTCGGTGGCCACCTGGAAGAGGACCGGGGCCTGGTAGCTCGACTGGAGCGTCTGGCCGATGTTGACCTTCCGGGTGATGACGACGCCGTCGACGGGCGCCTTGATGACGGAGTAGCCGAGGTCGACCTTGCTCAGGTCGAGCGTGCTCTTGGCCTGGGCCAGGCTCGCTTCAGCGGAGACGAGGTCGCTCTTGGCGTTGAGGAAGTTGGCCTCGGCCTGGTCCATCTCTTCGAGCGAGATGAGGTCCTTGGCGAAGAGGGACTTGGCCCGCTCGTGGTTCTTCTCCGCAGTCTGCAGGCTGACCTTGGACCGCTCGAGCGAGGCGACGCGGCTCTTGTAGTTGGCCTCGTTCTGGTCGATCTTCATCTTCAGGGGCTCCTGGTCGAGCTCGGCCACGATCTGCCCCTTGGTGACCAGGGAGTTGAAGTCGGCATAGAGCTTCTCGATCCTGCCCGAGACCTGGGCCCCGACGTCGACGGTCTCGATGGGATTGAGCGTCCCGGACGTGACGACCAGGGCCTCGATGTCGCCCCGGCTGACGGCCTCGGTCCGGTATTCGACCTTGCCGTTCTTCCCGTTGCGGAAGACGGTCAGGCCGAGGATGGCCCCGGCCACGACGACCAGGGCGACGATGA
This sequence comes from Candidatus Aminicenantota bacterium, assembly GCA_041320535.1. Lineage (GTDB taxonomy): Bacteria > Acidobacteriota > Aminicenantia > Aminicenantales > Saccharicenantaceae > RBG-16-66-30. Next base: position 502,292 of record JBGLNH010000001.1, read on the forward strand.
TCCAGACGATCTTCTTCTTCATGGCTGTACTCCTTTATCTCTCGCGTCCCGAGGGGGGAGGATCGTCGCCCCGCCGGTCGCGCGCGCCGTTCCGGTCCGGGCCGCGCCGGCCCGGGTCCTGCTTCCGCTGCTCTTCGAAGCGGCGGATCATCTCGTCGTTCTTCCGTTTCTGCTCCGGCGTCAGGACGGCGTTGGTCTCGTCCCAGAGCATCTTGCGGAGCTCGCCCAGCCGGGCCCGGCTCTCGCTCCGGTAGGCCTTCATCCGCTCCTCGTTCCTTTCGAAGATCTGGCGGATCTGCGTCTGCTGCTCCTCGGTCAAGCCGAGCTCCTTGGCCCAGTCCTCGGGGGACGGCGGGTGCGGGCGATTGGCCGCGGCCCGCCGGTCCTTCTTGTGGTCGGCGAACCTGTCGCCGAGGACCCCGGCGGCGACGCCCAGGCCGAAGACGACGAGGAGCGTCAGGGCGACGAGAAGCTTGTATTTCGTCTTCATGGCGTCGGCCTCCTCAAGGGCGTTTTCTCGTCGAGGGAAGCGAACATCAGCATCAGCGTCCGCGTCTCCGAGCGGTCCGCCTCGAACAGGGCGTGGGTGTCGGAGAGCGGGTCCTGGTTCTGGAGGAGAAGGGCCGCCGACGGGCTCATCTCCGCGGCCGGGGGGGTGAAGAACAGGAAGCCGCCGATGATCCCGACGAGCGCCAGGAAGGCGGGGATGGCCCTCAGGCTCCAGCGCTCCCAGACGAGCAGCGGCATGATCTCCTTCTCCTCGCGGAGCCGGGGCTCGAGCCTCTCCCAGAAGCGGGGCATAGGCTCGGCCTCGCTCCGGTCGCGCAGGAGGGCGAGCATGGACCGGTATTCGGTCGCGGCCCTGCGGCAGGCCGGGCAGGTCTCGAGGTGCTTCCCGAGGGCCTCCGCCTCGGGCCCCGCGAGACGCCCGTCGAGAGACCGCAGGAGCCTCTTTTCGGCCTTACGGCAGTTCATGTGTCCCTCCTACGCCGGCGAGATGGGGAGCCAGCTTGACGCGGAGCATCCGCCGCGCCCGGTGGAGCCGCGAATCGACGGTCCCCGGCGACAGCTTGAGGATCCGGGAGATCTCCTCGTAGGCCAGCCCCTGGACGTCCCGGAGCGTCAGGATGACCCGGTACTTCTCCGGCAGGCCCTCGACGAAGCTCCGGACAAGCTTCCGGCGGGCCTCGATCTCCCGCTCTTCCTCGGCCCTCTCGGCCTGCTCCCTGTCCGAGAAGGAGATCTCGCGAACGTCGTCCAGGGAGACCTCCTTGGCCCGGCCCTTCTTTCTCAGGTAGTCCTTGATATGGTTGACCGAGATGCGGTAGAGCCAGGTCCCGAACTCCGACTTCCCGTGGAACCGGGGCAGCGCCAGATAGGCCTTCAGGAAGACCTCCTGGGCCAGGTCGTCCGACGCCTGCCGGTTGCGGGTGAAGCTCAAAGCCATGCTGAACACCTTGGGCTGGAATCTCCTGACCAGCTCCTCGAAGGCCTCCGGGCTGCCATCCTGAGCCAGTCGGACCAGCTGTTTCTCTTCCATGCGGGTAATCTCACTCGTCCTCCGCACCTTATTAGACGGGGGGAGGAAGGAAATCTTCCGAAGGGCCTCTTACGCTTCCTCTATTATACAGGATTCCCGAAGCCCGGGCAGAGGGAGGCAAAATTGTCGCCCGGCCCGACAATTTTGTCGGGAACATCTTCGGTCGAAATCAATATATTGTTTATTATCTTCAACATATGACTTGGCACGTTCCCCGCATAGAAATGGGCATCGATGACTTAGGAGGTCATAAGATGAAAAAGATGTTAGCTCTCACGATCGGGTTCCTGATGGTCGGCATGCTCTTCGCGGCCGCCCAGGACCAGACCGCCACCGAGTCCCGGGAAAAGGCCCAGATCAAGACCGGTCTCAAGGCCAAGGGCGAGACCCAGCAGAACAAGGTCCAGGCGAAGCCGGAATTCCGGCATCGCGACCGCATCGCCTTCATCGACGAGGACGGCGACGGGATCAATGACCGCGCCATGGACCATGACGGCGACGGCATCCCCAACGGCCAGGACCCCGACTGGGTCAAGCCCGGGGACGGCTCCGGCCGGAAGGCCCAGAACAAGAAGGGCGGCTCGGAGACCGGCGCCGCCGAGGGATACGCCTACCAGCTCGCCCGTGACGACGACGGCGACGGCGTCCCCAACGGCCAGGACCCCGACTGGGTCAAGCCCGGGGACGGCTCCGGCTACCAGGGCCGGCACAAGAACGGCCAGCCGGACGAGTCCGAGATGACCCAGGGCAACAAGGCTGGCAAGGTCACCAAGGCCGGCCTGGGCAAGGGCTCCTTCCGGACCGGCCTGCAGGGCGCGGGCCGGATGGCCGGCGCCGGCGTCGGCAGCGGCTCCGGCCCCAAGGGAAGCGGCCAGAAGAAGGGCGGCCGCTGAGCCAGGATACGAGGCCTCCTCTCCGCCCGAGCGGGGAGGAGGCCTTTTTCTCTTGAATGATCGGGGGTTTTTCATCATGATGAAGACGAAGATGCGGCACGCTCTCCCGCTCCTCCTCGTCGCGGCCGTCTCGGCCCGCGGCGCCACGGTCACGCTGTCCGTCAACCAGCACGCCACACAGAACCTTTTTCAGACCAGCGCGGCCGTGTCCGACCGGATCTCGACCTTCTCGCTCGGTCTCAGCCACGACGCCGCGGCCCTGTCGCTCTTCGGCGACGTGGAGTATGCGGCCTTCCACCGGACACGGGGCTTGAGCTTCTTCTCCGCCGATCTCGGCCTCGACTACATCGTCCCCGCCGGCGCCAAGAGCGCGTTCTACTTCGCGGCGGGCGGAGGCGGCTTTTTCTACGCCCGGGATTACGGGGCCTTCAGCACCTTCGGCGGCCTCCTCACCGGGGCCTTCAAGACCTACCTGGCACCCTCGTCCATCCTGAGGGTCCAATGGCAGGGACAGGCCGCTTCCTACGCGGACCGCGTCTTCGATCACGTGAGCCACACCGCCCGGGTCTCCGTCGACAAGTACTTCCCGACCCGCACGACGCTGAAAGCGGACGCGGAATACGGATTCAAGTATTTCCTCCATCCCTTCGTGGCCGCGACGGTCGAGCCCCTGACGGATCCGGAGGGGGCCGTCGTCCTGGGCGCCGGCGGAGGCTTCGGCGCCGGCCCGGGCGGCGGGTCGGGCGGAGGCTCGGGCTGGGGCAGCCGTCAGTACGAGAGCGGCAACGGCTTCATCCCGCGGACCGGCGAGGGCGGCGCGGGCATCGGGCACGTCTCCGTGTCCGCGCTCGCGGCCCAGGGCCTCGGCGACGTCGTCGGCCTGAGCGCCTCGGCCCTGAGGCAGTGGATCGTCACGGGCGAGAACCCGTTCATGTCGATCGAGGAGTTCTATCTCGTGCCGAACCCGAGCGCCGACGCTTTCTCCTGGGAAGGGGATCAGCTCACGGGACGGATCACCGTCGCTCTCCCGTGGAACGTCGGGATCAAGGCCGGCTACACGTATTCCGACAAGACCTATCCGGGTGTCGAGAGCCTGGGCCCCGACGGCCTGCCGCTGGGCGTCGTCCGGAACGACATCCGGCATCTCTTCGAAGCCCGACTGGAGAAGGAATTCCGCCGGCTCACGGTCTTCGTCGCCTATTCGCGCATCAGGAACGGCTCGACCGACCCGTTGTTCGTTTGGACGAGCGGGTATATCATGGGCGGGCTCCAGTGGAGCCTGCCGGCCGCCCGGAAGAGAGGTGTCTCATGAGTCGCGCGAAGGTCCTTCTTCCCCTGCTGGCGGCCTTCGTCGCCGGCGCGGCGGCGGGACAGACCGCCGGGCATTTCTACAACGTCGACAAGGAGGTCCGCTTCGAAGGGACGGTCCGGGAAGTCGTCCTCGAGCCCCGCTACCAGGGGACGGCCCCCTTTCTCGTCCTCCGTGTCGAAGAGCCCGGCCGGGAGAAGATGGTCACGGTCGAGGTCAGCCCGTCCTGGTTCTTCGGCGAGGACATCCACGGCGGCGAGAGGGTGAAAGGCGTCGGGTCGGCCACCGAGGCCGCCGACGGAACGGTGACCATCATCGCCCGACAGCTCCAGCTCAGGGGCCGGACGCTCACCCTCCGGGACAAGCGCGGCTTCCCCGGCTGGCAGGGCGGGCAGCGGCGCCGCGGCGTCAAGAGGTTCGGCGACATTTGAAGCGCCGCAGCGTCCTCCTCTTCTTCGTCCTCCCTTTCGTGGGCGTGCTCGCCTTCTTCCTCCTGTCCTCCGCGCTCGCCCAGGCCGACTCGAAGAGGCGGACCGAGGGGCTCGTCCGCGACCAGCTGACGGCCACGTCCGGCATCCTCCGGGCGACGGTCGCCCACTTCCTCGAAGAGGGCCGGACGCCCGAAGAGGCCCTCGACGCCATCGTCTCGGGCGAAGACATCTATTTCGTCGCCCTGCTCGACGCCGAGAACAACGTCCTCGCCTGGAACTCCCGGTTCGAGGGCTACCTCCCGATCTCGCTCCGGGAAGCGCGCGACGGCCTGTCGGGCATCATCGACTCGCCGGCCGGGAAGATCTTCAGCGCCCTGTCGGCGGTCCCGGACTCCGACGGACGCGGCTACCATCTCTACGTGGGCTACGCCCTGGCCGGGATGGAAGCCATGCTCGCCCAGTCCCGCCGTTCTTCGTATCTGATCGCCGGGCTCATCATCCTGGCGGGAGCCCTCTTCTTCCGGGGCCTGTTCCGGCTCCAGTCCCGGTACATGGCCAAGTCCCGCGAGGCCGAGGCCGAGCGGCTGGAAAAGGAGAGGTTCCGCGAGATCTCGGCCTTCACCTCGGGCGTCGCCCACGAGATCAAGAACCCGCTCAACTCCCTCGCCCTCGTCCTCGAGCTCCTGGGCCGCAAGGCGCCGCCGGAAGCCAGGGGCGACATCGACCTCGGCCGGGCCCAGGTCCGGACGATCGCCCGCATCGTCGACCGGTTCTCCCGCGTCGTCAAGGCCGTCGAGCCGGACCGCGATCCCCTGCTGCTGGACGATCTCCTGCGTCAGGCCGTCGAGAGCCTGACCGCCGAGACGCCCGGCGCGGCGTCGCGCGTCGAGATCGAGTCCGCTCCCGGCGTCCGCCTGACCGGCGACAAGGACCTTCTCTCCCAGGCCCTCCTCAACGTCCTTAAGAACGCCGTCGAGGCCTCCCCGGACGCGCCCGTGCGCGCGGGCGGCCGAAGGATCGGCCGGCGGATCGAGATCCTCGTCCGGGACGGCGGGCCGGGACTCGCGCCCGAAGCGGCGTCCCGGATCTTCGAGCCCTTCTTCACGACCAAAGAGAAGGGCATGGGCATCGGCCTGTACCTGACCAAGAGGATCATCGAAGCTCACGGCGGAACGGTCGAGGCCCGCGGCGCGGGGACCGGGGGGACCGAGTTCCGGATCGAGCTTCCCGGAGCGTGACATGAGCGAGCCCCTCATCCTGATCGTCGAGGACGATCCCGTCCAGCGCCGGCTCGTGCGGGAGAACCTCGAGGCGCGCGGCTTCCCGGTCCTCGAGGCCGCCTCGCGCCGGGAGGCCCGCGAGGCCGTCCTGGCCCACCCTGTCGACGTGGCGGTCGTCGACTACAAGCTCGGCGACGAGACCGGCACCGACGCTATCCGGGACATGCTGGCCGCGAACCCCCTGGTGACGCCGATCATGGTCACGGCCTACGGGAACATCGAGCGAGCCGTCGAGGCCGTCCGCGCCGGGGCCTACGATTACATCGTCAAGCCGCTCGACTTCGAGAAGTTCCTGCTCGTCCTCGAGCGGGCCACGGAGCGCCTGAAGCTCAAGCGGGAGATCTCCGCCCTCCAGGAGCGCCTGGAGGACAGGCTCAGCGCCCGCCATTTCGTCTTCGCCTCGCCGCTCATGGAGGAGGTCGCCCGCCTCGTCCTCAAGGCCGCCAGGAGCGAAGCCACGGTCCTCGTCTCCGGCGAGACGGGGACGGGCAAAGATCTCGTGGCCCGGATGATCCACCAGTCCTCGCCCCGCAAGAAGGGCCCGTACGTCGCCCTGAACATCCCCTCCCTGCCCGAAACGCTCATCGAGGCGGAGCTCTTCGGCGCCGAGAAGGGCGCCTTCACGGGGGCCCACGAGCGCAAGATCGGCAAGTTCGAGGCCGCCTCCGGCGGGACCGTCTTCCTCGACGAGATCGGCGACCTGGCTACCGAGGCCCAGGTCAAGCTCCTGCGCTTCCTCCAGGACCGGGAGTTCTACCGGCTCGGCTCGAACCAGCCGCTCCGGGCCGACGTCCGGGTCATCGCCGCGACCAACCGCGATCTCGACGCCCTGATGAAGGAGGGCCGTTTCCGGGCCGATCTCTTCTACCGGCTGAACGTCATCCCCATCGCCGTGCCCCCGCTCCGGAAACGCAGGGAGGACATCCCCCTCCTCGTCGATCTCTTCCTCAAGAAGTACGCCGACCGGGAGGGCAAGAAGGTCCGGGGGATCACCCGCGAGGCCCTGTCGGTCCTGGTCGGGCAGGCCTTCCCGGGCAACGTCCGCGAGCTCGAGAACGTCGTCGAGCGGGCCGTCGTGTTCGCCGAACGGGACATCCTCGGCGTCGCCGACCTGCCGCTGGTCTACGCGGAGGGCCCGGCCGAGGACCCGGAGGAGGCCGGCGGGTCGCTCGTCGACAAGGTCCGCCGGATCGAGGTCCGGGAGATCAGGCGGGCCCTCAGGGACTCGGACGGGATCAAGAGCCGGGCCGCGCGCGCCCTGGGCATCTCCGAGCGGATGCTGGCCTACAAGATGAAGTCCTACGGCCTGCGGCCGGGGCCGCGAGGCCCTCAGGGCCCCGGGCGGACTAGCCGATCCTGACCGCGGCCTTGGCCAGCCCGCCCCGCGTCGACTGGATCGCGACCTCGGCCTCGCCGGACGTCCCCGGCTTGATCTTGACCTTCCAGCGGACCTCTTTCCTCTCGTTCTGCTTGAGGTAGCCGATCTCCTGGCGGGCCCGGGCGCCGACGAGCTCGGCCCCGGCGGGGAGCCGGACCGAGACCGCGTCCGGCCGGACGATCTTGACCCGGTCGGCCATCTTCAGGGCCGTCGGCAGGAAGCCCTCGTTGGTGAAGACGGCAACGATCTCGTAGGTGTCGGCTTCCTTGCGGACGGGCCGCGCCTCCGCCGACAGGACCTTCACCTGGGGCAGCGACTGGGCCAGGAGGAGGTTGAACATGGCCTCCTTCCTGATCCACTCCTCGAGCAGCTCCACGGGCGGGTTCTGGCGCCAGAACTTGGGATTGAAGCCGCCGGTCTCGACCTCGCCGAGGACGGGATGGTGGGCCTTGGTCCAGGGCTTGAAATAGCGGCCGCCGAGCTCCTCGTCGATGAAGCGCAGGCTCTCGAGCTCGGTCACCCGGCCGTCGCCGTCGTAGTCCTTGAGCCGGCCGCCGTTCCAGAGCTCGTCGCCGTACCAGACCGCTCCATAATAGAGGTAGCCGAAGTCGGGGGAGTGGCCGAAGAGCGGCCGGCCCTGGGGCTCGCTGGGCATCTCGAAGCCCATCTCCGCGGCCCGGGCCCTCATCTCGCGGTCGCCCCGCCCGAGGTTGGCGTAGTCCCAATAGGTGTCCCCGGCGTCGGGGTAGCCGGTGATCTTCTTGCCCTGCTCGTCGAAGTACTGGTAGATCTTCATGTCCTCGGGGAACATCGACTCGCTCATGCGGCTGGTCGAGGGCCCGTGCAGCAGCATGGGCACGGTCGTGTCCATCGTCTGGACGACGCTGACGTTGGGGTGCTCGAGAAGGAAAGTGAAGACGGCCCTCGTCTCGGGCTCCGAGAGCGGGTACTCGCCGGCCCCGCCCTGGGTCCATCCGCGCCCGGTCAGGTCGCGGCCGGGCATGGGCCGCCAGTTCTCGGGGTAATTGCGGTGGAGGTCCAGGCCGCCGACGCCGTCCTCGTTCACCCGGCCGTCGCCGTCGTTGTCGACGCCCTCGGCCTGGACGATGTAGTCGCCCTTCCCGGCCGGGGCCCGGACCATGAGCCGGCCCGAGGGATCGTTCGGGTCGATCGTCATCGTGCCCTTGCCCGGCTCGACCTTCTTGCGGACCTGGAGGATGAATCCGTCGCCGTCGATGTCCTCGGGCGGGTCCTCGTCGAGGAGGCCGTCGCGGTCGTCGTCGTAGGGGCGGACCGTGCTCCGGTTCGACTGGGCCGTCCGGAGGTAGAGCTCCGAGCCGTCGGGATTGTTCTTGACCCGGACGTAGATCGCCTTGGTGTCGACGAGCTTGGTCAGGGCCGGGTCCTTCCCGTACCCGTCGAGGATGTGGGCGGCGAACCAGAGGGCGCACTCGGCCGCCGTGACCTCGCCGGAGTGGCGGTTGCCCTCGATGAACATGGCCGGCTTGTCCGTGTCCTTGCCGGTCTTCTTGTTGGTGATGGTGATCTGCCAGATGTCCCGGCCCTCGAACGACTTCCCGACCGAATAGAGGTCGACGATGTCGGGGTATTCGGCCGCCCATTTCTGCAGGAAGGCGTTGACCTCGTCGTTGGTGTGGTAATGGAGGAAGTCCAATTGGCCGGCGGCCTTGGGCTTGGTGAAGACGTAATCGGCCGGCGGGAAGAAACTCGCGCCGTGGCGGACGCCGCCGACGGTGTAGGCCTTGGTCGGCCTCGGCTCGAAACCCTCCCGGCCGCGCGGCCCGATTTCCTGGGCCGTCAGGGCGACGATGCCCGCGACTGCGAAAAGAGCCGGAAGGATGAGTTTCCACGCGCGCTTGTCCATGAGGCCTCCTCGTCGGTGAATACGCCGAGGATATTCGGAATCGGCCCGTCCGTCAACCGCCCGTTCTCGGACACGAGGTGACAGGCCGCAGAGGCCGCGGAAGAAGGGACCGAGGGGAATCGCGGAGTGGCATGAAAAGGAAGGGGACCAGGACGGCGTGAAAAGTCACCGCAACGAACGGAGCGGATCCCCGAGGCCCTGCCGCACAGGGGCCCCAGAGGGATTCAGTCGGGGAAGCGGACCATTTCCTCCGGCGCGCCGCCCGGGGGGCGGCCGCGGCCGCCCTGCCGCCGCTCGAGGGCGCGACGGGGGCCCCAGGCGCGGCGGCCCAGGCCGGGGGCGGCAAGTTCAAGCTCAAGTACGCGCCTGGGCTGATGTTCGAGGCCCACGCCGGCAAGGACCCGGTCGACCAGCTCAAGTTCATCGCCGACCGGGGCTTCTCGGCCTGGTTCGACAACGGCCTGATGGGCCGGCCCGCGGCCGACCAGGAGAAGCTGGCCCGGGAGTCCGCGAAGCTGGGCCTGACCATCGGGCCCTTCGTCGTCTACGCAGATTTCAGCGTCGAGTCCTTCGTCATCCGGGACAAGGCCGTCCTGGAGATGCTCGAGGGCCGCTTCAAGACGGCCGTCGAGACGGGAAAGCGGACCGGCTGCCCCTGGGCCCTGGCCGTGCCCGGGCGCTACAATCAGCGTCTCGACTGGGACTACCAGACGGCCAACGCGGTCGAGAACCTCAAGCGCATGGCCGCGATCTGCGAGCCTTCGGGGCTCGTCATCGTCCTCGAGCCGCTCAATCCCAAGGACCACCCCGGCCTGTTCCTGACCAAGATGGCCCAGGCCTACCAGATCTCGAAAGCGGTCGGCAGCCCGTCGGTCAAGATCCTCGACGACATGTACCACCAGCAGATCACCGAGGGCAACATCATCCCCAACATCGACGCGTGCTGGGACGAGATCGCCGCCTTCCATGTCGGCGACTCGCCGGGGCGGCGGGAGCCGGGCACGGGCGAGATGAACTACCGCAACATCTTCAAGCACATCCACGGCAAGGGCTACCGAGGCGTCCTGTGCTGCGAGCACGGCCGGAGCAAGCCCGGGCTGGAAGGCGAGAAGGCTTTCCTCGCGGCCTACCGCGCCGCCGACGATTTCTAAAGGAGAGGGGATTAAACCTGCCCGGCGTGCCGAGGATTTCAAGATGGGGTCAGATCTACTTTTCACCCTTTTCGGGACCGTGTGGAGGGCAAAAAGCAGATCTGACCCCTTCTCAAGAGCCTCGCCGGGCAGGTATGACCCCAACTTGATAAGGAGAAAAGGATGGACAACAACGACAACGGACTGACGCGCAGGGACTTCATCAAGACGGCCTCGGCGGCCTCCATGGCCGCGCTGGTCGCGGGCGTCGCGGGCTCGGGCGGGCGCTGCGCCGCCGGCTCCGACGTGATCCGCGTCGGGGTCATCGGCTGCGGCGGCCGCGGCACGGGAGCGGCCATCGACGCCGTGAACGCCGCGCCCGGGGTCGAGATCGTGGCCCTCTACGATCCCTTCCAGGACCGTGTCGCGAGCTGCCTCAAGAGGCTCCAGGAGAAGGTCCCGGCCGCGGTCAAGGTCACGCCGGAAACGTGCTTCTCCGGCTTCGACGGCTACAAGAAGCTCCTGGCCATCAAAAAGATCAACTACATCGTCACGGCCGCGCCACCCGGCTTCCGGCCCCTCCACCTCGAGGCGGCCATCAAGGCGGGCAAGAACGTCTTCATGGAAAAGCCGGTCGCCGTCGATCCGGTCGGGGTCCGCTCCGTCATCGCCAGCTCGGCGCTGGCCGCGAAGAAGGGACTGGGGATCGTCGCCGGGACCCAGCGCCGCCATCAGCAGAGCTACCTTGAAACGCTCAAGCGCATCCACGACGGGGCCATCGGCGAGATCGTCGGCGGGCAGTGCTACTGGAACCAGGGCGACCTCTGGGTCATCAAGCAGACCCCCGAGATGAGCGACATGGAGTGGCAGTGCCGCAACTGGCTCTATTTCTCCTGGACCTCGGGCGACCATATCGTCGAGCAGCACGTCCATAACATCGACGTCCTGAACTGGGCCTTCAACGCGACGCCGGTCAAGGTCATGGGCATGGGCGGCCGCCAGGTCCGGACGGCCCCGGAATACGGCAACATCTTCGACCACTTCGCCGTCGAGTTCGAATACCCGAACGGCGTCCGGGCCATGAGCATGTGCCGGCAGACCAAGGGATGCGCCGACCGGGTCGAGGAGAAGATCGTCGGGACCAAGGGCCACGCCTTCGGCTACGGCGAGATCTCCGGGCCGAACGCCTGGAAGTTCGAGGCCGAGGAGGCCAACCCCTACGTCGTCGAGCACACGGACCTCATCGCCAGCATCCGCGACGGCAAGCCCCTCAACGAGGGCAAGCGCATCGCCGAGAGCACGATGTGCGCCATCATGGGCCGGATGAGCGCATACACCGGGCGGGCCATCTCCTGGGACTGGGCCATGAACGCCTCGAAGCTCGACCTGTTCCCGAAGACCCTGGCCTTCGGCCCGAATCCTGTCGACCCGGTGGCCGTGCCGGGAGTGACGCCGCTCGTCTGATGCCGGCCGGGTCCGGCCCGAGCGCAGATCGGGGAGACGGAAGGAATAAGGAGGCATCGCCATGAGCGAGAAGCGTCAGAAGATGGACCGCAGGCAGTTCCTCAGGGCGGCGGCCATCGCCGGCGGGGCCGCCGTCGCCGGGTTCCCGACGATCGTCAAGGCCTCGGCCCTGGGCCGGGACGGGGCCGTCGCGGCCTCGGACCGCATCGTCATGGCCGGCATCGGCTTCGGCATGCAGGGCCCCGGGAACATGGCCAATTTCCTCGAGAAGCCCGAGGTCCAGTGGGTGGCCGTCTGCGACCTCGACAAGGAGCCCCTGGCCATGGCCAAGGGTGTCGTCGACAAGAAGTACGGCAACAGGGCCTGCGCGGCCTATCACGATTTCCGCGAGCTCTACCTGCGCAAGGACCTCGACGCCGTGTCCATCGCCGTGCCCGACCACTGGCACGCCATCCTGTCGATCGCCGCGCTGCGGGCCGGGCTCGACGTCTACGGCGAGAAGCCGCTGACCCACAGCCTGCGCGAGGGCCGGGCCCTCTGCGACGCCGTCGAGCGCTACGGCCGGGTCTGGCAGACCGGCTCGTGGCAGCGCTCGGTCGAGAACTTCCACCAGGCCTCGGAGCTCGTCCGCAACGGCCGCGTCGGCAGGATCAAGAGGATCGAGGTCGGGCTGCCTTCCGGGCACTACGACTTCGCCCGGACCTTCGGCCAGGAGGCGCTCGTCCCGCCGCCGCCCAACCTCGACTACGAGCTCTGGGTCGGGCCGGCGCCCTGGTGGCCCTACTGCAAGGCCCGCGTCCACATGAACTGGCGCTGGAACATGGACTTCGGAGGCGGCCAGTACATGGACTGGATCGGCCACCACCTCGACATCGCCCACTGGGGCATGGGCTGGGACGGGACCGGCCCGGTCGAGATCGAGGCCGAGGGCGAGTACCCGAAGTCGGGCATCTACAACTCCCCGACCCGCTACTACGTCAGGGCCGCGTACGCCGACGGGACGCCCATGGTGCTCGCCGGCGGGCACGACGAGATCTGGGGCGGGACCAAATGGATCGGCGAATACGGCTGGATCTGGGTCGACCGCGGCCGGTTCGAGACCGAGCCGGCCGGCCTGAAGCGCGAGGTCGTCGGGCCGGAGGAGGTTCGCCTCGCCAAGAGCCGGGACCACATGCAGAACTTCCTCGACTGCGTCAAGAGCCGGGGGCAGACGATCACCCCGGCGGAGACGGCCCACCGGTCGGCCAGCGTCGGGCACCTCGGCGTCATCGCCATGGAGGTCGGGCGGAAGATCAGGTGGGACCCCGCGACCGAGACGATCATCGGCGACCCGGAGGCGGAGCGGCTCCTCGGCCACTCCTACCGCAAGCCGTGGCAGCTGCCGGAGTGAGGAGGGCGAAGATGAACAGCGCAAAGAGAGCGATCGCCGTCGCGGCCCTTCTCCTCATCGCTTCGGCCAGGCCCGCGGCCGCCCCCGCCGCCGGTCAGATGGACGACCAGATGAAGCGGACCATGGGCCTGACCTACGAGTCCCTCGAAGCGGTCCTCAAGGACCTTCAGGCCTACGACACCTCGGACGTCGGGCCGGCCATGCGCCTCCGGGCCTACGTTTTCGCGAACAAGGACAACGCCCAGGCCCGCAAGGAGGCCGAGGCGGCCCTCCTGAAGTTCATCCAAGGCTCGCCCGCCCCGGCCGGGCGGATGGCCGCCTGCCGGGCGCTCGGCCTCATCGGAGGTACGGACAGCGTCCCGGTGCTGGCGGAGCTGGTCCTCAAGCCCGAATCGACCGACGCGGCCCGTTTCGCCCTGGAGAGGATCCCGGGCGGGGAGGCCGACCGGGCCCTCATCGCCGCGTTGGACAAGACGCAGGGCCAGGTCAAGCGCGGCGTCGTCTTCTCGCTCGGCGAGAGGAGCACGGCCGCGGCGGTCCCCGCGCTGACGCGCCTGGCCTCCGGCAAGGACGCCGTTCTGGCCGCCGACGCGATCAAGTCGCTGGGCCGCGCCGGCGGGCCGGAGGCCCTCAAGGCCCTCGGCGCGCTGCTCACGAAGGCCCCGGCCGGGCTCAGGCCCGAAGCGGCCTCGGCCCTGCTCGCGGCGGCCGAGGACGCGGCGGGCGCGGGCGACAAGGCCGGGGCCGCGGCCGCCTACGACCGGGTCTTCGCGGCGGCCGTCCCGCCCGCGACGCGACAGGCCGCTTTCCGCGGCAAGCTCGGGCTGGCGGACGATCCCCGGGCGGCCATCCTGCGGGCCCTGACGGGAAGGGAAGCGCTTCTCTACGCGCCCGCGCTGGCGGCGGTGCCGGCCCACTTCGGCCCGGACCGGATCGGCGAAGTCGCCGAAACGCTCGGCCGGCTGCCAGACGGCGCCCGGGTCCATCTCGCGGCCCTGCTCGCCGGGTATCCGGCCGAGGCCGTGAGGCCGCACCTGCTCGGGGCGGCCGAAGACCCGTCGCTCGACGTCCGGCTGGCCGCGCTGCGGGCCATCGCCGCGGCGGGCGACGGCCGGTCGGTCCTTTTCCTGGCGACCAAGGCGGCCCGTGCCGCCGGCGCCGAGCGCGAGGCCGCCCGGGAAGCCCTGGCCCGGCTCAGGGGCCGGGACGTCGACGCGGCCGTGCTGGCCCAGCTGGCCAAGGCTTCGGACGAGGACGTCAAGGCCGAGCTCATCCAGGCCGCGGGCTCCCGGCGCGTCGACGGCGCCAAGACGGAACTCATGGCGCTCGTCAAGTCGCCCTCGCCGGCGCTCCGCTCGCGGGCGGCGGCCGCTCTGCGGACCGCGGCGGCGACGCCCGATCTCCCGGACCTGCTCGACCTCCTGGCCGGCCTCGACGACGAAGCGGCCCGCGAGGCCATGCAGGACACCATCGCCGCGGTCGCCCGGACCAATCCCAGGGAGGACCTCCGGGCCGCGCCGGTCAAGCCGCGGCTCGAGACCGTGAAGGACCCGGCGAAGCGCTCGGACCTCCTGCGCGTCCTGGGCAAGATCGGCGACGACACGTCGCTGGCCCTCGTCCGCAAGGCCCTCGCCGACCCGGACCCCGGCGTCGTCGACGCCGCGGTGCGGGCCCTCGCCGACAGGCCGACGGTCACGGCCCGCGACGACATTTTCGAGGTCGCGAGGACCTCGCTCATCCTGACCCACCGAGTCCTGGCCGCCCGGGCCTATGTCCGTCTGGTCGGCTCGGAGCCGCACCGCGCTCCCGAGGCGGCCGCCGCCCATCTGCTCCAGGTGCTGTCCCTCTCGCCGCGGCCGGAGGAGAAGAGGCTCGTCCTGGGGATGCTGGTGCGCTTCCCCTGCGTCACGGCCCTCAAGATGGCCGAGTCCCTGCAGGCCGACGCGGCCGTCGCAGAGGAGGCCAGGCTGGCCGCCGACCGCATCCGCAACGCGTTGAAATGAGGAGAGGGTCAGATCTACTTTTTACGCAAAATTGAGTAAAAAGTAGATCTGACCCTTTCTGAAAGACCGGACCCATTGTTGGGAGGAACGAGATGATCGAAGGACAGGCGTCAGGCGCCAAGGCGCCGAAGCTGCGCTACGGCATGATCGGCGGCGGGCAGGGCGCGTTCATCGGCGACGTCCACCGCAAGGCCGTCGCCATGGACGGACGGGCCGATCTCGTCTGCGGCGCGTTCTCCCAGAGCTACGACAACACCCTGGCCACGGGCGAGTCGCTCGGCCTGCCCAAGGAGCGGCTCTACCGGACCTTCGAGGAGATGATCCGGGCCGAGGCGCGGCGCCCCGACAAGCCGGACTTCATCAGCGTCGTCACCCCCAACAGCACCCACTACCCCGCCGCCAAGCTGGCCCTCGAGCACGGCTTCTCGGTCGTCTGCGAGAAGCCCCTGGCCACCGCCTCGGCCGAAGCGAACGAGCTCGCCTGCCTCGTCCGCGAGACGGGCCTTCTCTTCGCGGTCGCCTACGCCTACTCGGGCTATCCCATGGTCAAGCACCTCCGCGACCTCGTCGCCTCGGGCGAGATCGGCCAGGTCCGCTTCGTCAACGGCGAGTACCCCCAGGAGTGGCTCATGACCAAGCTCGAGGACACGGGCCAGAAGCAGGCCGCCTGGCGCACGGACCCGAAGCTGGCCGGGGCCTCGAACTGCGTCGGCGACATCGGCAGCCACATCGAGTTCATGGCCGCGTACATGACCGGGCTCGGGATCGAATCGCTCTGCGCCCGGCTGGACCGCTTCGGGACCGGCCGCCCCCTCGACGACAACGCCACGGTCATGGTCAATTACAAGGGCGGCGCCCGCGGCGTCTACTGGAGCTCGCAGATCGCGGCCGGCCACGACAACGCCCTGCGCCTTCGCGTCTACGGGACCAAGGGAGCCGTCGAGTGGTTCCAGGAGACGCCCAACACCGCCCGCGTCTCGTTCCTCGACCGCCCGACCGGGACGATCTCGCGCGGCCGCGACCCCATGTCGCCCCGGGCCCAGTCGCTTTCGCGCCTGCCCTCGGGCCATCCCGAGGGGTATTTCGAGTGCTTAGCCAACGTCTACTCGACCTTCATCGCCGCCCTGGCCAAGAAGCTCCGCGGCCAACCGCTCGCCGCCGCCGACCTCGACTTCCCCAGCGTCGACGACGGCGTCCGCGGCGTCCGCTACATCGAGACGTGCGTCGAGAGCTCGGCCAAGGGCGCGGCCTGGGTCGCGATGGAGTGAGGGTCCGGCAGGATCCGCGCCCAGGGACCGAGGAGGAACACGCAAAGGGGGCATCGATGAAAAAGCGCATCACGGTCAGGCCGGCCTGATGGGGAGCGGTCCTGATCTTCGCCTTGCTGACCGTCCCGCGCTGCCGCGGGGAAAAGACCTGCGCGGTCGAGGTCAGGGACGGCGTCCGGCACGTCCATAACATCAGGCCCGCGTCCGAGGAGCCTGTGGCCGGGCTGGCCTTGGTCGGGAAGATCGGGGAGCTCGAGTCGAAGGACCCGGACCGCCAGTTCGTCCGCCCCATGAGCGCCGACGAGGACGCCGCGGGGAACCTCTTCATCCTCGACGACAAGGAGTCCTGCGTCAAGAAGTTCAACGCCCGGAGGGAATATCTGGGCCGGTTCGGCCGGAACGGCCAGGGTCCGGGCGAATTCCAATACGCGATGAAGGTCGCGGTCAGCGCGAGCGGCCAGGTCGTCGTCTCGACGATGTCCTCGGAATTCCACATCTTCGGGAACGACGGGACCTATGTCGACCGCTTCCGGCTCCCCCCTTACCGCGGCATCAGCCCGGCCGTCCTCGGCGCGGACCGCGTCGCCGCCTACGCCTTCCAGGTCAACGGGGATAACAGCCGGGACAATCACGTCCTGGCCATCTTCGATTTCCGGGGCCAAGCCCTTTACGAGTTCGGGGAGCCCTATCTGCTGGACACGACCAGGAGGACCTGGAACGCCAATTTCCTGAGCCTGGCCGTCGACGGGGAAGAGAACCTCTACGCGGCCTTCTCCTCCCTCAACCGGATCGAGAAATACTCCCCGGCCGGGCGGCTGCTCCTGTCGATCGACCGGGCCCTGCCTTTCGAGGTCACGCACCGCTACAAGCAAGCGTCCATGAACGTCGGCGGCCGAGTCGCCCTCGTCGACGAGCCGGACTTCACCCCGGTCAATACCGGCATCGGCGTCGACAGCCGCGGCCGCATTTGGGTCCTGAGCGTTCAAAAGGAGATCAGCCAGTCCAGCCTGCCCAAGGACTACCGGGTCCAGGACTACCTCGCCTTCGAGATCTACGGTCCGGACGGCGTTCTCCTGTCGCGCCTCCCCGTCCCGCCCGAGGTCGTGAAATTCGACAACATGACGATGCGCGGCGACCACCTGTTCTTCGTCGATCCGTTCGACCAGGCTTGTGTCTATGAATACGCTATCGTCGATCGCGAGGACTGAAGGTCCTTCATGCCCCGGCCTCGGGTATGAGATAATGAGGCCGCCGAGCAGCGCCGCTTACTAGGAGGGCAACATGGCCAGACCCGTGACGCTTTTCACCGGCCAGTGGGCCGACCTGCCGTTCGAGGAGATCTGCAATAAGGCCAAAGCCTGGGGCTACGACGGCCTCGAGATCGCCTGCTGGGGCGACCACATGGACGTCCGCAAGGCCGCGTCCGACCCGGCCTACGTCCGCGACAGGAAGAGCACGCTCGCCAAGCACGGGCTCAAGTGCTGGGCCCTGGGCGCCCATCTCGCCGGCCAGTGCGTCGGCGACGAGTACGACCCGCGCCTGGACGGCTTCGCCCCCGCCCGGGTCAAGGGCAAGCCCGACGCCCTCCGCAAATGGGCCGTCGACGAGATGAAGGCCGCCGCCAAGGCCGCCCGGGCCATGGGCTGCTCCGTCGTCAACGGCTTCATGGGCTCGCCCGTCTGGAAGGCCTGGTACTCCTTCCCGCCGACGACCGAGGAGATGGTCGAGGCCGCCTTCCGGAAGGTCCTGGCCCTCTGGACGCCCGTCTTCGACGAGTTCGACGAGCAGGGCGTCAAGTTCGGCCTCGAGGTCCACCCGACCGAGATCGCCTTCGACCTCTACACGACCCAGCGCCTGCTCGACACTTTCAAGCGCCGGCCGGCCCTCGGCCTCAACTTCGATCCCAGCCACCTCGTCTGGCAGGGCGTCGAGCCGCACCTCTTCATCCGCGAGTTCGCCGACCGCGTCTACCACGTCCACATGAAGGACGTGGCCGTCACCCTCGACGGCAAGGCCGGCATCCTGGGCTCGTTCCTGCCCTTCGGCGACACGCGGCGCGGCTGGAACTTCCGCTCTCTCGGCCACGGCGACGTCGACTTCGACGCCGTCATCCGCGAGCTCAACGCGATCGGCTACGAGGGCCCGCTCTCGGTCGAGTGGGAGGACAACGCCATGGACCGCGAGTTCGGGGCGAAGGAGTCTCTCGAATTCGTCCGGCAGATGAACTTCTCCCCGTCCAAGGCCGCCTTCGACAAGGATATGAAGAAGTAAGACCCCGGCGGCGCGCCGGTACGGTCAGCGCACGCCGCGGCGCACGGGGCTCACCACCTCGAACGTCCGCTCCAGCCGCCGCCCCCCGTCGTCGACCAGGACCAGCCGGTGCTCCCCCGGCGCGGGCCGGGCCGCGACCTGATGGAAGACCCGCGTCGAGGCGAGGTACCGCTCGTCGAGGTGCCAGTGGATGGTCGCCCCGCTCTCCTTGTGGACGGCCTCGAAGACGACCTGCCCGACCTCGCCGTCGAGGCCGATCGGCACGTAGACCTCGGTCGCCGGCTCAGGGTAGACGAGGCTCATCACCCGCGAGCCGCGCTCGCCCGCCCCGCCGGCCGCGCAGTCGGCCCGCCAGGGCGGCAGCGTCCTATACTCGGGATGCTCGGCCCGGTAGAAATACTCCTGGACGGGCGGCAGGACGAACCACGACTCGTGCCGCATCCGGTCGACGGGCTCACAGCGGCTGTCGACCCGGAACCGCCCCGTCGCGTCCAGGTGGACCTCCTGATGATAAGGGCACATGCGGTCGAAGCGGCTTTCCGCGGGCACGGTCACCGTGTCGGCCGGGCAGAGATCGGTCGCGAGATACCCGGAGTCGCGGCAGACCCGGAGCTCCTTGAAGCCCGACGGCGGCCGGACGATCGCCCCGCCGCCGTCGACCGCGCCGAGGAGATCGAACAGGACCGGCGCCGCCGCAGCGAGCCCGGTCAGCCCGGGGACGCCCCGCCCGTCCGCGTTCCCGGCCCAGACGCCGATCGTGTAGCGGGGCGTCACGCCCACGGCCCAGGCGTCCCTCAGGCCGAAGCTCGTCCCGGTCTTCCAGGCCATCCACTTCGACGAGCTGAAATTCCGCCAGAACCCCTCCTCGTCCGGGCGGTTGACCGCGGTCAGCGCCCGGAGCGTTAGATAGGCCGCCGCCGCGCCGAGGCCCCTCATCGGCGACGGCCGCTCGGGCTCGTCGCGCAGGAGCCGGACCTCCAGGCCGCCTCCCGGGAAGTTGAGCGCCAGCTGGGCCAGCTTGGCGTAAAGCCCGGCGATCTCCGCGAGTTTGCCCTCCGCCCCGCCCAGGACGAGGGTCAGGCCGTAGTCGTCGGGCGGCCGGTCGAGGGTCGTCATCCCCCAGCGCCGCAGCAGGTTCTCGAACCTCGGGATGCCGTACTCGCGGAGCTCGCGCACGGCCGGCACGTTGAGCGACCAGGCCAGGGCCGCCCGGGCCGGCACGGCGCCGCGGAACCGCCGGTCGAAGTTCTCGGGCCGGAAGCCCTCGAAGCGGACGGGCGTGTCGGCGACGAGCGTCACCGGGGTCAGTCCGCCCTCCTGGACCATGGCCGCGTAGAGGAACGGCTTGAGGATGCTGCCGGTGCTCCGCCGGCTCTGGAGGATGTCGACGCTCTGCCCGTCGTCGCCGCCGCGGTCCGGCCCGAAATTGCCGACATACGCGACGACGGCCGCTTCGCGGTTGTCGATGACGACCGCGGCCAGGTTGCGGACGTCGCGCTCGAGGAGCCGGCCGCCGTGCCGCTCGACGATCCCGGTCGCCGCGCGCTGCAGGTCGCCGTCGAGGAAGGACCGGAACGGCGAGGCGGCCCCGGGGCGGGCGGCCAGCGTGTCGAGGAGATGCGGCGCCTCCCGGGGCGCGGGCCGCGGCCGCCCGGGCATGGCCTCGGCCAGGGCCAGCCGGCATTCGAGGTCGTCGATCGTCCCCGCGGCCCGGAGCCGCCCGAGCAGGCGGTCGCGCTTCCCGAGCAGCCTCGCCCGCCCTTCGGCCGAGGCGACGAGCCCTGGGTCGTTCGGCAGGACGGCCAGGAAGGCGGCCTCGGCCCAGCTCAGACGCGACGGGGCGCGGCCGAAGTAGAGCCGCGACGCGGCGTCGAGGCCGACGATGTTCCCGCCGAAGGGGGCGTGGGCGGCGAAGAGCGAGAGGATGGCCCTCTTGGACCGGCGGGCCTCGAGCCGCAGGGCCAGCGCGGCTTCCTTCGTTTTCTCCCAGAAGGTCCTCTCCCGCCCCTTGCGGGCCAGTCGCACGACCTGCATGGTGATCGTGCTCGCCCCGCTCTCGATCCGGCCGGAGCGGAGGTTCTGGCGGACGGCCCGGGCCGCGGCCAGGGGGTCGACGCCGGGATGCGCGTAGAAGCGCTTGTCCTCGAAGCGGACGAGGACCTCGTAGAAACGCTCGGGCACGCTCTCTCCCGGCGGGAAGCGCCATTGCCCGTCGGCGGCCGGCCGCGCGCCGAGGAGCCGGCCGTCGGCCGCGAACAGCACCGGCGAGACGGGATCGTCGAACCTGACGACGGGCAGGGCCAGGAACAGGCCGGAAAGAAGGACGATAGCGGCGCAGACATAGCGGGGTCCGCGGCGCTTATGAAAAGGGACACGGACCCGAGGTCCATGTCCCCTTTCGGGTCTTTCCGAACCGGCTCCTGCGGTGCTCACCGGACGATCTCGGTCCATTGTCCTTTCGTGTTGGCGTGGATGGCCGCGTCGTACATGGCCTCGACGGCGAGGCCCGGCTGGTAGTAGCGCCCGCGGTAGGAGGCGTTCATCGTGACCAGGAAGACCTTCGTCTCCTTCTCATCCAGCCCGAAATACGTATAGACGCGGTCGTCGCGGATGTCCTGGTAGTCGACGCTCGCGGCGACGCCGCCCTCGCCGGCGAAGCGCGGGTTCTTGATCTGGAAGCCGGCCGCCGTGATGTGGGTCAGGACGAGGTTTTCCAGGCGTCTCGGCGTCCTGTTCGTGACCCGGACTTCGGCCACCAGGTCGACCCCCTGCCCGACCCTGTCCAGGGGGACGGCGTTCATCCTCATGTCGCGGTACCGGACGTCGATCGAGAGCCCTTCGGCCGCGGGCGTCTCGACCCCGGCCGGGGGCACGCCCCGCCGGTAGACGCTGACATAGAGCGGCCCCGTCCCGGTGTTCGTGACGGCCAGCGTCCGGCCGGCCGCGGGGAAGCCCGGGAACTCGCGCCGGTCGAACGGGGTCGCCGATCCCGCGTCGACGTCCCGCTCGCCGTCCCAGGAGAACCGGTAGCGGAACGGCTCGACTTCGGCGCCGCCGTAGAACGCGGCGAAGGCCATCAGGCCGAAGGCCGTCTCCTGCGTCGAGAGCCAGAGGTCCGAGCCGAAGGTCTTGGCGATGTCCTCGACCAGGCCCCTCACCCGCGCCGGATGGCCCATCTGGACGAACGCGCGGACGGCCAGGGCCTTGTCGCGGATATCCGAGCCGAACGTGGCCCTGTCGTCCCGGTAGGCCCGGAATTCGAGCTTGGCGCGTCCGGCCAGGTCCGCCGCCGCGTCCGACTGTCCGGTCACCTGGAAGGCCGCGCCGAGCAGGGCCGCCGCGAGCCCCGGAAGCCCCTCCGTCTCGCGAAGGCGGTTCATGGCCCCGAGGTCCGGGACCCTGGCCAGGGCCAGGGCGAAAAGGCGGAAGGCCTGGGTGAGCTCGGCCGCGTCGCCGCCGGTGACATAGCCGTTGGCCAGCAGCCGCTGGTTGGCCCGCCAGGCGTCGAGCATCGCCTGCGGCACGTGATAGCCGAGCCGGGCCGCCTCGAGCAGGAAATATCCCGCGTACGTCGTCGTCCACTCGTGGCTGTCGCGCTGCCCCGGCCAATAGGCGAAACCGCCGTTGGCCATCTGGAACGAGGACATCCTGTCGACCGCCGCCTTGACATGCTCCTGGATGTCCCGCGTCCGCCGCTCGTCGAGCTTGACCAGGCCCTTGAGATAGAGCTGGGGGAAGGCGGCCGAGAGGGTCTGCTCGAGACAGCCGTGCGGGTATTGGATGAGGTACTCCAGCCGCTTCTCGAGATCGAGCGGCGGCACCGACGACGCCTCGAAGGAGACGGCGTTCGTGCCCTCGAGGCCGAACGGCCGGACCTCGCTCCGCGCCGTCTCGCCCGGCTTGACCTCGAGCCGCGTCGTCCGGGTCATGGCCGTGTTCGCGGCCAGGACGGGGATGGAGATGGCGTCCTCGACGCGCTCCGCTCCGCCCGCCGCCCGGTAGCGCACCTCGCCCCGCCCGACGGCCCCGGCCGTTTTGAGATCGAAGGTCACGGCTGTCCGCGGTCTCAATGAGCTGGAGAAGGAAGTATGCTCCGCCCTTTCCCTCGATCTCAACCTTGGCCATGATCCCGGGGGACGAACCGCTTTCGATGACCCTCCAGTTGCCCGGATAGGAGAAGGTCATGCCGAAGTTAGAAAACTCCCTCGTATCCGAAACATTGGCCTTGGGGACAGACGGGGCGTTCTCGCTGGCGGCCAGGAAATACAGGGCGCCGATAAAGACAGCGATGAACAGGATGGGCAGGATCAAGAACCACGTGGCCGCGCAGAGCTTCCGGACCTTGAAGACCGTCCGTACGCCGACATAGCTGGCTGCGTAGGACCAGACTTGTATGAGGAACGTCAACACGAGGAGTCCTATCGATTCGCGGGCCGGCAAGTCCGCGGCGACAGCCGGGCTGGCGAACCGGATGCTCGAAATGATCTCTATGACGATCATGGGCAAGGCGACGATCTGGGCCGAGCTGAGGTAGACCCGCCGGACCAGACCCTTGTCCTCCTGGGCGGCGCCACACACCCCGAGGCGGAACCGGTACCACGCTCCGCCGAGGAAATAGGTGATGAGCATGCCGAGGCCGCCGCCGACGATGAGGCGAAGCCAGTGTTCGGCCCAGGTCGTCGCGTCCGGAACTCCGTTGACGGCGTTCGCGTCCCCACGGGAGATCGCCCAGGCCACGCCGTAGGTCAGCGCGAAGACGAAGAGCCAGCCCTTTTTCTTGGGCGAGGTGATGCCCTCGAAATAAGCCTTGGGCCTGAAGAACAGTCGGTGGATGTTCCTCAGGAAGGAGTCCTCGCCCTCGAAGGCCGGGCCCGGGTCGGTCCCGATCTCGTTCTCCATACGCTCTCCCTTTCGACGCCATCATAAGCCGGGGCGCCGGGCCGATGTCAACCGCTTTTTCCGGATCGGCTATCTCCGAGCGGCGCGTCCGGCGTCGCTTGACAGACCCCGGGGCCGGGACTAGATTGGATTGAGGTCGCGGGGGAGATCGAACGATGCGCCGCTGGCGGGCCGTCCTTGTGGCAGGGCTGCTGACCTCGCTTGTTCTGCCGGTCCTGAAGGCCGAGCCCGCGCTCCCCGGCGAAAAAAGGCCGCCGCGGGAGGTCCCGGAAGCGCAGAGGGCCAAGCTGGCCGCCTATCTCCGGGACAAGGCCCTCGCTCCCGAGGACTACGTCGCGTCCAAGTTCCGGGACCACGACATCGTCTTCATCGGCGAGCACCATTTCGTCAAGCACGACGTCGAGCTCATCCGCGACCTGATCCCGGTGATCTACCGGCGGGGGGTGACGGACCTGGGCATCGAGTTCGGCTGCTACGAGCTCCAGGCCGAGGCCGACGCCCTCGTCACCGCGCCGGAGTACGACGAGGGACGGGCCCGCCGGCTGATGTTCCAGTGGGGGAGCTACTGGCCGTATGTCGAATACCTGGCCCTCTACCGGGCGGCCTGGGACCTCAACCGGTCGCTGCCTCCGGGCGCGCCGAAGTTCCGCATCGTCGGCCTCGACTACCGGCCCCGCTGGGACCTGCTCGAGGAGGGAATGAGCTGGAAGGTCTGGCGCAAGATCTTCCACAAGGGCGGCCGCGACGAGCACATGGCCGGCGTCGTCCTGAGCGAGTTCGTCAAAAAGGGCAGGAAGGCGCTCGTCTACGCCGGACAGCACCACGCCTCGACGCGGTTCGCCTTCCCGGCCTACGATTTCGCCCGGAGGCGCGTCAGCGGGTTCGATTCCCAGACGATGGGCCGGCGCGTCAGCCGGGCGCTAGGGGCCCGGGCGTTCAACATCTGCCTCCATTACCCCTGGGAGACGATCGACGGCCCCAACTCCTACGACTATCCGCTGGAGGGGGCCGTCGACGCGCTCATGGCGGGGTTCGAGCCGAAGCGGGTAGGCTTCGACGTCAAGGGCTCGCCGTTCGGGCGGCTGCGCGACCGGAAGGCGGTCTATGCCGCCGCCCGGCATAAATTCGCGTTCGAGGACTTCTGCGACGGGTACGTTTTTCAGAGGCCTTTCGCGGAGTACGAGAGCTGCGCGGTGGACCCCCTGTTCATCACGAACGAGAACCTGGCGGAGGCCGTGGCCTACCTGCCGAACGCGGCCGCCAAGAAGAAGATCGTCACCAGGGCCCAGTTCCTGGCCAAGTTCAAGTGGGACGCGGACTTCAAGAGGCTCTATCCGGACCTCAGGTGACGGAGGGCCGGGCCGGCGCGGGCCGGCAAGGGCGGCCGGGATGACCCGGAGGGACCGCCGAGGGCGGGCCCGGCGCCCCGGATCAGAAGGCGATCCCCAGGTGAATGCCCGGCCAGACGAAGAAGCCTTCCTTGATCAGGAAGTTGACGCCGCCCCGGAACAGGAATCCTCCGGCGGTGCGGTATTCGAAGCCCGGCGAGACGTAGAAATAGACGCCGGAATTGCCATCGAACGGCCCGGCGTCTGTGATGTCCGAGATCCAGACGAGGCCGCCCTCGAGATAGGGGGTTGCGTCCTTCTTGATCATGTAGGCCCGGGCGCCGCCGCTGAGGAAGAAAATGCCTTCGGCCCCGTCACTGCCTCCCCCCCCGAAAAAGGAGAGACCGGCCGTGAGACCGAAGCCCGGGCTGACGGTCCTGTTGTAGTTGAGACTGTAGAGAAGGCACTTGCCGCCGAGCTCGATGGTGAAATCGTTCGGCTTTTCGGTCCGAAGCTGGGCCGCGAGGCCGGTGGACAGGAACAGGATCCCGACGGCCAGAAGCAAGAGAGTTCTGTGACGCATGGTGTCCTCCATCGAGACGGGATTGATGCTTGGCTAAAAATATGCCCAAGTCCCGCGAAAGTCAACACCCGCCTTCTCGGCAACGCCCGCCGCGGCCCTTGACAGCCGGGCCGGCGCGGGCCGGCAGGGGCGGCCGGTCGGCTTGACAAACGGCTCCGGCCGGGCTTAGCATGGGGCCATGGGAGATCACAAAGAACAAGGGTCGGTCACCCGGCGCGACGTCCTCAAGCTCGCCGGGACCGCCGCGGCCTTCTGCACGTCCTTCGGGTTCCTCCACGCCGGACAGAAGGTGGGCGCCGTCCAGGACAAGCACATCGTCCAGGACAAGCACATCCAGGCCAAGTGGGAGCAGACCGAGATCAGGTGGTACGCGGGCTCGACGCTCCTTCACTCCGCGTCCATCCCGGCCAGGGTCGCCAAGCACCTCGCGGCCAACGCGAACGCGACGGTCGAGGTCAAGGTGTTCCAGTCCGGCCAGCTGCTGAGGAACCTGGGGTCGATCCAAGGCAAGCACTAGAGCCGCGGATTTGGAATTCGTTCTCGACCGCGAGACGCCCTTCTCCTTCGCCTGCCGCGCCTGCGGGCGCTGCTGTTCCGGCAAGGTCATCATGGCCGGTCCCCACGAGGTCCTGGGGATGGCCCGCCACTTGGGCCTGAGCACCACGGAATTCCACGCCCTCTACACGGACAACGGCGGCACGACGCTGCGCTTCGACGAGGCGGGCCGCTGCGTCTTCCTGAACGGGGCGGCGTGCCGGGTCCATCCGCGGCGTCCGCTCGTGTGCCGCCTCTATCCCTTGGGACGGGCGACCGACGGCGCGGGCGACGAGAAGTTCGCCCGGTTCCCGAAGGAGGAGGGCTGCGAGGGGACGTTCGGAACGGACGGGACGGTCGCCGGCTTTCTCGAGTCCCAGGGCGTCGGCCCCTGCGTCGAGTGGTCGGTCCGCTACGCGGAGCTCTACCGGCGCATGCTGGGGCTCCTCGACCGGCTGGGCGTCGAGGGAAGGGTCGAAACGGAAGCGGCCCCGGGGCCGGTCGCGCCCGCGTCGTCGTCCGCGGCCGGCGGGCCCGAGGACCGGTCGCCGATCTCGCCCTGGCAGGACATCGACGCCTCGCTCGCCGAGCACTGCGCGGCCAAGGGCGTCGCCGTGCCGGAGAGCGTCGAGGACGCGATCGCTCTGCACCTCGGGGCCATGGCCGAGTGGCTCGACGACCTCGAGACGCGGGCCGGCGGGAAGAAGCCCGAGCCCGAAGGAGAGAAGCGATGACGAGCTTCAGGGACCCGGTCGTTCTGGGACGGACGGGCCTGCGGGTCGGCCGGCTGGGCATCGCCTCGGGCTACAAGGCGCCCGCGGCGGCCATCGAGGAGGCCTTCGAGCGCGGCGCGAACTATTTCACCTGGGGGACGGTCATCAAGGGCTACCTCCCGGGGATGCGCGAGGCGCTCCGGAACATCGCCGCCAAGGGCGGGCGGGACCGTCTCGTCCTGGCCTGCTTCACCTACGCCCACAACAATTTCTTCACCGAGCGGCTGCTCCGGCGGGGCCTGAAGAGCGCCGGCCTCGACCATGCCGACGTCCTCATTCTGGGATACTTCTCCCGCAAGGTGCCGCGCCGGCTCGTCGACGGGGCCCTCGAGATGAAGGAGAAGGGGCTCGTCCGGTTCGTCGGCCTGTCGAGCCACGACCGCAAGCTCCTCGGCCGGGCGGCCCGGGACGGCGAGTTCGACGTCCTCCATCTCCGCTACAACGCGGCCCACCGGGGCGCCGAGACGGACATCTTCCCGCACGCCGCGGGGGAGGGGCGCCCGGGCCTCGTGGCCTTCACCGCCACCCGCTGGGGGCAGCTGCTGAAGGCGAAGAAGATGCCGCCCGGCGAGAAGCCGCTGACGGCCGCCGAGTGCTACCGCTTCGTCCTATCGCACCCCGCAGTCGACGTCTGCATGTCGGGGGCGAAAACGGTCGAGGAGATGCGCGAGAACCTCGCCGTCCTCGAAAGCGGGCCGATGACGGAGGACGAGATGGCCCGCGCGCGCCGCATCGGCGACCACGTCTACGGCCGCAAGAGCCGCTGACGGCGGTCGGCCGCAGTGACCCGGCGACCCGGGGAATTCTCCACGTCTTTCCTGGCGAAGTTAAATAAGCTGGCTGGGGCGGTCGTAGAGCGCTTGACATCCGTCCTTAAAGGAACTATAATGGAACCGAAAAGAGACCATATCGGAGAGGCGGCGGCCATGAACTACACGCTGAAGAACATACCCGAAGAGATCTATGAGAAGATCAAGATCCGGGCGGCGCGCAACCGCCGGAGCATCAACGGCGAGATCATTGAAATTCTCGCCGCGGTTACCGTGCCCAAGCGGCAGTCGGTCGAAGAGATCCTGGCCATAGCCAGGGAATTGCGCTCTCACACCCGAGGCCGGATCACGGATGAATTCATCAACGAGGCCAAGAGAGAAGGTCGCCTGTGATCGTCGTCGACACGAATATTCGCTTCTGTCTATTCGCCGATGGCGATCAGAGCGGACTCGCGGAGAGGGTCCTGGAGAAGGACCGCGAGTGGCTGGGACCGTCCCTCTGGCGGAGCGAGTTCCGAAATGCGCTGGTCAATAGCATGCGGAACGAGCTCATGGACTTGGGCACCGCGCTTCGGATCATGGCGGTGGCCGAAACCATAATGCCGGACGACGAATACGACGTGGCTTCGGACGACGTCCTCGAGCTCGCGGCAGCGTCGGGGTGTTCAGCCTACGACGCCGAGTTCGTTGTCATGGCGCGGGGCCTGCGTGTGCCCCTCGTCACGACGGACCGGGAGCTGCTGGAGAAATTCCCCGGGACCGCCGTCTCGCCGGAGGCGTTCCTGGCCCGCTGAGCGGCGGCCTTTCCGTCCGGGCCTTTCACGGACGTCGACGGATCGCGGACCACCCTAACCCCGTTCTCGGTCTTGACATCGGCCTGCTGGGCCGAAACGGATCGCGGACAGAATGCCGCGATCGCGGCGACGACAAAGAATGACTTGGGAAGGCTTGAGGAGCGCATGGCTTGCGTCCACCCCCGGGAACATCTCGAATCCAGTCCTCGGGGCGCGGCGGGTCAAATGGCCGTTTGAAGCGATGCGCGGAACGTAAACAAAGCATACGACGACGCGTCCCATGCCAGGGGGAGGCGTGTGGCATGAATGTTGCTGGCTTGTCATAAAGAGGTTGACCATTCCCATGATGAAGAAAACGACCCTTTGGCCGGCGCTTTGGCTCGTTCTCGGCGTCCTGGCGGTCGAGGCCCAGTATTCCAACCCCCGGCGCGACTCCATCGAGGAGCCCGAGCGGGTCATGGAGGCGACCGGGGTCAGGCCCGGCATGGTCATCGGCGAGATCGGCGCGGGCTCCGGCTACTTCACGTTCTGGCTGTCCCGCGGCGTGGGCGAGACCGGTAAGGTCTACGCCAACGACATCGACGGCTCGGCCCTGCGGTCGATCGAGCGGAAACGGGCGAGCGAAGGCGTCGCGAACATCGAGACGGTCCTGGGCACGGTCGAGGACCCGCGCTTGCCGTCAGGCGCGCTGGACATGGTCTTCATGGTCAACTCGTTCCACGATCTCGAGCGGCCGGTCGACCTTCTGGCCAACCTCCTGCCCGCCCTCAAGCCGGGAGCGACGGTGGTCATCATGGACCGCGACAGGGACAGGGCCGGGGACCGCCACTTCCTGACCCGGGCCCAGGTCGAGGAGATCGTCGGCCGCTCGGTCTTCGAGATCGTCCGGGTCGAGACGTTCCTCCGCTACCACAACCTCTACATCCTCGCGGCCCGGACGCCGGCCTAGCCGGCGGCTCGCGTTCCCAGGCTGATCCGCCCGGGGGGGCTCAGGGGGCTATTTCGCGGACACCTTGGCCGCCAGCCTGACGGTGAGGTCGGCGGCCTCGGCGAACGCGGCGGCGACGTACCCGTCGAGCTTCTTCATCGCCTTGGCCTTGTCCCCTGCGTAGAGGACGGCGAACTCCTTCTCGAACTTGGGCCGGCCGGCGATCCAGGCCTTTTCGGCCGGGAAGAGCTCCCTTTCGAGGACCGCGCGCGTCGGGCCGTAGCTCTCCTCGGCCAGGCGCTCCAGCTCGAGGACCTTGGTGTTGAGGAGCTTGCCCTTGTCCGCCTTGATCTCGGCGTCCTCGAAGTGCCCCTTGTAGAAGGCCGCGTAGTCGTGGGTGTCCGGGCCGAGCCCCGCGCCCGCCGGCATGTTCTCGACCCCGTAGTAGAGGGGCAGGAACACGGTCGTGTCGGGCTTGCCCATGGCCAGCCAGATCGCCGTCGACAGGGGCGCCGGGCGCTTGGCGCCGAGCGAGACGACGAAGGCGTTGATCGTCGAGGCCGTGCAGATCGTCCGGAACCTGGTCCGGTTCGGGGTCCCCGATTTGTAGCCGTCCGTGGCGTCGTATTCCGTGCCCTCGTAGTGGTCGCGGAGGACGGCCATGAGGGCCTCGGGCGTCACCTTCCGGGCCGGCTTGACCGAGAAGGGGTAGTCGCGGGAAAGCTCCCAGTCCTTCCCGGCGAGGAGGCTCAGGCCGCGCCAGTGGCGCAGGGCGTTGCCGTCGGCGGCGGGCTCGCGGGTCGAGGGCCGTTCGAAGGCCCGCTTGAAGTCGAACGGGCCGTCCTTCGTCTCGTCGTACCAGCCGTTCGTCCTGGCGTACTCGACGATGTCCGGGCTGCCCAGGAAACGGTCCGGGTCGTCCAGGCGAACTTGGCGGATCGTGAAGTGGTTGGGGATGACGGCCACCTCGCCGTCGGGCACGCGCTGGGCGACCCAGCGGCGGCCGCGCAGCAGGGCCAGCATCCAGGCCTCGTTCCTGTCGGCGATCGCGTAGGTCCGGCCCGAGGCCCGGTAGCCGTACTTCTCGACGAGGGCCCCGGCCAGCCGCACGGCCTCCCGGGCCGTCGTCGCCTTCTCGGCCAGGAGGCGGCGGAGCATCCAGCCGATGCCGCCGTCGGTGAGGTCCTCCGCCGTGACCCGCGAGGGGCAGCTGTCCGAGGTGACGAGGACGCCGTGTTCGTTGACGAAGCTGTCGGCGAACTCCTGGGTCGTGGCCTCGATCCAGAGGAAGCCGGCCGTCTTCCCGTCGGTCTCGTGGGAGGCGCCCCGGCCGAGGTCGACCTTCTGGGGGGCGCCGTAGTCGCGGGGCCGGACCTTGCGCAGGTTGACGATGATGTCGCCCCGGTCGTCCTCGTTGTGGGCGACCAGGACCGAACCGTCGGCGCTGGCGTCCTTGCCGACGAGGACGGTGAAGCACTCGCCGTCTTCGACGCCGGGGACCGCGGCCGGCGAAGCGGACGGGTTCGCCGGGGCTCCGAGGGAGAGCGCCAGCAGGACGAGCGCCGCGCCTATCGGCGAAAGGACGAAGGGGCGGATCTTGGCGTGTTTCATGGCCCCAATCTACACGCGGCGCGGAGCGTTTTCAAGCCCGGGGGGGGCGCCGTCCCCGCCGCGCTTGACTCGGAGGGCGCCGCCTCCTAATATCGGCTCTCGCGTGAAGGAGAGGCGCCCATGATCATGAAGAGGACTCTGGCGGCCGGCGCGGCGCTGGGGCTGGCCCTGGCTCTGACCGGCGCGATGCGGAGCGAGCCGGCGCGGCCCGGCGCGGCGCGAGAAGACGGGGTGACGGCCGTGGTCGGGGCCCGCGTGTTGACCGGGACGGGGCTCGAGATCGAGCAAGGGACCGTCCTCTTCGAGGGCGGCAAGATCAAAGCCGTCGGGAAGGCGGGCGAGATCGACGTGCCGTCGGGCGCGCGGATCATCGACGCCGCCGGCCGCGTCGTCACTCCGGGCCTCGTCGATTCGCATTCGCACCTCGGCCTCGGGCCGTCCGGGGGCGTCACCGAGGACAACGAGACGTCCGGACCGGTGACGCCGGAGCTGCGCATCATCGACTCCATCCATCCCGAAGGCCTGGGTCCGGACGAGTTCCAGTTCCGCCGGGCCCTGGCCGAGGGCGTGACCACGGTCGTGGCCCGCCCCGGAAGCGGCAACGTCATCGGCGGGCAATCGGCCGTGCTGAAGCTGCGCGGGGGCACCGTGGACGATATGGTCATCCTCTTCCCCGCGGACATGAAGATGGCCCTCGGGCGCAAGGGCGCCTACGCCGCCAAAGGCGTCATGCCGACGACCAAGATGGGGGCCGCCTATCTCGTGCGGAAGGCCCTCGTCGAGGCCGCCGAGTACGGAGAGGCCCTCGCGCGGTACGAGAAGGCGAAAGCCAAGGACCCGAAGGCGGCGCCGCCGCCGCGGGACCTCGGCAAGGAGGCCCTGCTCAAGGTCGTCCGGCGCGAGATCCCCGTCCACATCCACGTCGATTCGTCCGACGACATCATGACCGCCGTGCGGCTGGCCGAGGAGTTCGGCTTCCTGAGGCTGTCGCTGGCCCACGCCGTCGAGAGCTACAAGGTGGCCGGCGAGCTGGCCAAGCGCGGCGTCATCGTGGTCGTCGGGCCGCAGATGACGGCCTACGACGACGAAGGCCGCCTGGTCAACCTGGCCGGGTTCCTCAGCGACAAGGGCGTCCACGTCGACATCATGACCGACGCCGACGTCGTCCAGCAGTCGTTCCTCCGCTACCAGGCGGCCGTGGCCGTGAAGTACGGCCTGGACCCGCGGCGGGCGCTCCGGGCCGTCACCCTCGACCCGGCCCGGACCATGGGCCTCGAGGCCAGGATCGGGAGCCTCGAAGCGGGCAAGGACGCCGACCTCGTCGTCTTCGACGGCGATCCGTTCGACGTCGCGACGCGGACCCTGACGGTGTTCATCGACGGCCGGACCGTCTACGAGGCCGGCCGGGAGCCGAAGTGAAGGGCGGTGCGGGCATGAGAAGAACGTTGTGCGCGGCGGCTCTCGTCGCGGCTTTGGCCGCCGGGTCCTTGTCCGTCCCCGCCGCCGCCGGGGCGGCGGACAGGCCGGTCGTCATCCGCGGCGGCCGTGTCGTGCCCGTGGCGGGACCGGAGATCGCGGACGGGGCCCTTCTCGTCGAGGGCGGAAAGATCAAGGCGGTCGGAAAGGCGGGCGATGTCCCGGTGCCCGACGGGGCGGAGGTCGTCGACGCGGCCGGCGGCTGGATCCTCCCCGGGCTGATCGAGTCCCTGGCCTCCATGGGGCTCGGCCGGCCCTATGGACCGTCGGAAAGCGACGAGGTCTCGAGCCCGGTCACGGCCGGGCTGCGCGTCCTCGACGGCCTCGATCCCTTCGACAAGCGCTTCGCCCAAGCGGCCCGGGCGGGCATCACGGCGCTCATGATCGCCCCGGGCCGGGCCAACGTCATCGGCGCGAAAACCGTCGTCGTCAAGCCCCGCGGCGCGACGGCCGAGGAGATGGTCCTCCTCGAGCCCGCCGGCGTCAAGCTGACCCTGGGGGAAGGGCCCAAGGACGCGTTCGGCGCCAAGGGCCTGCTGCCCGGGACGCGGATGGGCAGCGCTTACGTCGTCAGCAAAGCGCTCCTCGAGGCCTCCGAGTACGTCCGCAAGCGCAAGGACCACGCGGCCGCCGCGGCCGCGGCGAAGGGCAGGAAGGGCGCGGAGCCGCCCGCCGCGCCGCCCCGGAACCTGGACCTCGAGCCCCTGGCCGAGCTGCTCGAGGGCAAGCTCGCGGCCTTCGTCGAGTGCCACCGGGCCGACGACATCCGGACGGCCCTGCGCCTCGTCGACGAGTTCCGCTTCAAGGCGGTGCTCGTCGGGGCGACCGAGGCCTACAAGACCGCCGGCGAGATCGCCAAGAGGGGCATCCCCGTCATCGTCGGCA
The DNA here is from genome assembly GCA_041320535.1 of Candidatus Aminicenantota bacterium. Lineage (GTDB taxonomy): Bacteria > Acidobacteriota > Aminicenantia > Aminicenantales > Saccharicenantaceae > RBG-16-66-30. Next base: position 535,115 of record JBGLNH010000001.1, read on the forward strand.
CGATGGGCGTCGGCTCGAAGCGGATCGAGACGAAGGACGTGAGCATATCCAACGCCGCCCGGCTCGTCGAGGCCGGGATCCGGACGGCCATCGCGGCCGAGGACGCCCTGGGGCTCGGGGCCCAGGAGGAGCTGGCCCTGGCCGCCGCCCTGGCGGTCAAGGGCGGGCTCGACCGGGCCCTCGCGCTCCGGGCGGTGACGCTGACGGCCGCCGAGATCCTGGGGATCGCGGCGCGGGTCGGCAGCCTCGAGCCCGGCAAGGACGCCGACGTCGTCATCTTCGACGGCGACCCCTTCCACTACAGGACCCGCGTCGTCCGCGTCTTCATCGACGGCCGGGAGGTCAGGATCCCGGAGCCCCTGCGCCTGCCGCGGCCCTAGGGCCCCCGCGGTCGGGACGGGACCCGTCAGCGCGGCGCCTGGGGCCGCTTCTCGAGGATCAGGCGTCCGTTCCTGAAGTCCATGTGGACGCGGTAGGGCCAGAGGATCGGGTTGCCGAGGAGGCCCGCGGCGTAGCGCCCGGAGATCGTGTTGAGCGCGTTCATGTCGAACTCGTTGGCCTCCTGCCCGTCGAGGACGAGGGGGCCGAGGGCGACCTTCAGGCCTTCGACCTGGTTGACCCACTGGACGCCGCCGGCGCCCCGGATGCCGCCGCGGACGATCAGGGCCGGGTCGAGGCCCGGCTTGATGTGCGTTTCGAAGAACGGCCGGTCGACGAGGTTCGTGGCCGCCGCCGTGTCCAGGATGTAGAGGGCCGGGGGCGCCCCCGCGAGCGAGGCCTCGACGACCGTCTGGTCGAAGATGTAGAGAGGCACGTCGGCCGCCACGGCCGCGCGGTCGACGCGGGCCGCGAGGAGATCGGGCCGGTCGAGCGGGAAGAGGTCCATGACCCCGGCCTCGACGTCGATCGTCGCGTTGAAGCGCTTGAGGAAGGCCGTCCCGAGGAGGCCTTCTTTCCGTCCGTCGAACGTCCGGACATCGGTGACCATGACCGGGACGTCCCGGAAGCTCACCCCTCCGAGCCGGACCTCGTCCAGCACGGCGAAACGGGTGGAGATCGCGGCCGTCCCGACGCCCGTGGAGCTGGCGCTGCCGACGGGGGCGAGGCCCAGCTCCTCGGCCAGCTGGGGACTGATCGTCAGGAAGCCCGCCAGGGCCGAATCGATGTGGAAGGGATATTCGCCCTTCCCGTTGAGCCCGAGGGAGATCCTCCGGTAGCGGAGACGCGGATCGGTCGCCGCCAAGGGGACGGCGAGGCGTCCGGACGGCCCCGCCTCCATCCGGCAGAGGCGCTTCCCGGCGATCCCGTCGATCTGGGCGAGGTTATTGGCCATCCAGGAGGGGAGAGGCTCGGACTCCCGGCCGAACCGCTCCTCGGCCAGGGCCCGGACCTCCCGGATCTCGGAGACCCAGCCGCGGTCCCAGACGGCCCGCCAGAGCTGCCTGAAGGCCTCTTCGCGGAAGGGCCCGGAGCCCACGGCCCTCAGGAGATGGGCGATGGCCGAGTCGGTGTCGTTGCGGGCGAGGCGGATCCGGCCCAGGCCGAGATGGGCCTCGGGGCATTCCGGGCCGAGCTCGACGGCCTTGCCCAGGATGGCTTCGGCCTCGTCGATCCGCCCCGCCTTGAGGAAAGCCAGCCCGCAGAGGGCCAGCGTATCCGGGCCCGGCCCGGGAGCGGAGAGGAGCCGCGAGGCCGTTTTGGCCGCGGAGAGGTACGAACCGTCTCGGAGGAGGGAGACCAGGCCCGCCGGGTCCTCCCCGGGCGGGGCGGTCCGCCCGCCCCCGGGATGGGCGGGCTGCCCGACGAAAATGAGCGCCGAAGCGATGAGGGCCAGGAGGCCGTCGCGTTTTCGCATCTCGCACCTCGTCGAGAATACGCCGCGGGGAGCCCGGGTGTTGACATCGCCGTTCGTTCGGGCCTATTATTTTTCCGGAAGGGAAGGGGAATCATGCGCAAGGTCCCTGTCGGGTTGGCCGTCCTTCTCTGTTCTTTCGCTTTCACCCACGCGGCCCCCGCCGATGTCCCGGACTGGCTGGCCGCCGCCGCGCTCGTCAAGGTCACGGACCACCCGCCGGAGACCGAGGCCGTCCGGCTTCTCGACGAGCGCTCCGTCACCGTCCGCGCCGACGGCACGATCCTGGCCAGCTGCCGAACGGCCTTGAGGATCCTCCGCCCCGGGGGGGTCGACGAGGCCCGGCGCCTCGTCGTGGCCTCCGGCTTCGACACCCGGATCCTGTCCATGAGGGGCTGGGGCGTCACCGAGGGGCGCAAGACGGTCAAGGTGACGGACAAGGACGTCGTCGAGACCGGCCTGGTCCCGGACACCCTCTACACGGACATCAGCGTCAAGATGCTGAGCGTCCCCGGCCTCGAGGTCGGCAGCCTCGTCGGCTTCGAGTGGGAGGAGGCGCGCAAGCCGCCTTCGCTCGAGGACGTCCACGTCTTCCAGGGAAGCTGCCCCGTCGAGCGCAGCCGTTATCGCGTCGCCCTCCCCGCCGGCTGGTCCGCCGCCCCCTACTGGGTGAGCTGGCCCGCCGTGGAACCGCGAACGGAAGAACCTCGTCCTGCCGAAATGGGAGCCGGCCCGGCCCGGCGCGGCCGGAGCGTTCGTCGACCGGGCCGGCGGGCTGAGGATGACCGCGGCCCGCCTCGCCGCGGGCCTGGCCTCGCACTACGACCGGACCGGGGCCCGGCTGCCCTTCCTCCGGACGGACGGCGCCGCGGAAGGGGCCGCCGCCGAGCTCCGGTTCCCGGTCGCGGTCCGCGACCGCTACGACGTCGAGCTGCTGTTCCTGAAGACGCCCGCCGCGGGCGACCTGCGCGTTCTCGGCCGCCGCGGCGGGGCGCCCGGCGCGCTCGAAACCCTCGGGCGGCTCGAGGGCTACGCCAACGAAGCGACCGTCGCGTCCGTCGCCCTCGAGGACCTCCTGCTCGAGGCGGGCGAGAACGCCCTGACCTTCGAGATCGCCGGCAAGGACGCCCGCGGCGCCGGGCGCGACCTGTTCTTCGTCGGCCACGCCCTCCGGCCCTCGGCCCGCCGGTTCATCCGCGAGTGGGACCTGGTCGGCCCGTTCCCCGCCGCCGACATGGACGACCTCCTGACCGTCTATCCGCCCGAAACGGAGGCCGCGCCCGCCAAGTCCTACCAGGGCAAGGCCGGCGCCGACGTCTCCTGGCGCGTCGTCCGGGCCGGCGGATCCGGCTATGTCCGCCTCGACGATCTCGTCCGCCCGAACGAACAGGCCCTCGTCTACGCCGCGGCCTACGTCCTCTCGCCGGACGACCGGGAAGCGGCGTTCCTCGTCGGCAGCGACGACGGCGTCCGGGTCTGGATCAACGGGGAGATCGTCCACACCCATCCCGTCTACCGGGCCGCCGGGCCCGACCTCGACCGGGTCGCGGTCCGCTTGAGGAAGGGCTGGAACAGGGTCCTGATCAAGGTCCTCCAGGGGGCCGGCGGCTGGGGGTACTTCGCGCGCTTCGCCGATCCCGGGGGCGAGCTGCGCTACGCGCTCAGGCCGGAATAGCCAGGACCTCGTCGGCCTTGGCCGAGACCAGGTCCCAGGCGTTCCGGACGTGCCGCTCCTCGGTCGTGCGCTGGCCCACGACGAGGCGGATGGCGAACCGGCCGTTGAGCGTCGTATGGCTCAGGAAGACCGGCCCCGCGGCGTTGACCCGCTCGAGGAGCCTGTTGTTGAGGACATGGAGCCCGTCCTCGTCGCGGCCGTCGTTGAGCCGGAAGCAGACGAGGCCCAGCTCGACCGGCGCGAGCAGCTCGAAACGGGGATCGGACCCGATCCAATCGCGGACGAGGGCGGCCAGGCGGAGGTGCTCGCGGACCATGTCCTGGAGCCCCTCCACGCCGTAGCTGCGGATGACGAACCAGAGCTTGAGGGCCCGGAACCGCCGGCCGAGCTGGATGCCCCAATCGCGGTAATTCCTGACCTTGGCGTCGACGCCGGTCTTGAGGTATTCCGGGTGGATCTCGAAGGTCCGGACGAGCGCCGCCGGGTCCCGGACGAAATAGGCCGAGCAGTCGAAGTTGGTCACCATCCACTTGTGAGGATTGAAGACGAGGGAATCGGCCTGCTCCGCGCCGTCGAGGATCCAGCGCTTTTCGGGGAGGAGGGCGGCCGTCCCGGCCCAGGCCGCGTCGACGTGGAGCCAAACGCCGTGCCGGCGGCAGATGTCGCCGATCGGCCGGAGCGGGTCGAGGCCGCCCGAAGACGTCGTGCCGACCGTGGCCACGACGCAGGCCGGGACGAGGCCGGCCTCCTTGTCCCGCGCCAAGGCTTCCTCGAGCCTCTCCGGAACGAGGGCGAACCGGCCGTCGGTCGGGATCCGCCTCAGGCTCTTCTTGCCGTAGCCTGCGATCTTGACCGCCTTCTCGACGCTCGAGTGGGCTTCCCCGGAGGCGTAGACGGCGAGGGGGGCCCGGAGCCCGGATTCGTTGGACTCGAAGCCGGTCGCCCTCTCCCGGGCGGTCAGGAGGGCGCACAGGGTCGCCGTCGAAGCGGTGTCCTGGATGACGCCGGCGAACCCTTCCGGCAGGCCGATCATCTGCCGCAGCCAGTCGGCGACGACCTCCTCGAGCTCGGCGGCGGCCGGCGAAGTCTTCCAGACCATGCACTGGGCCCCCAGGCCGGCGGTCAGCATCTCGCCGAGGACCGAGGCCGGACTGTTGTTGGCCGGGAAATAGGCGAACCAGCCCGGGTGCTGCCAGTGGGCGATGCCGGGCATGACGACCCTCTCGAAATCCCGGAAGATGCCGTCCATGGCCTCCCCCCGGGCGGGGGGCACGGCGGGGATCAAGGCCTTGATCTCCCCGGGTTCGACGGGGGAAAGAACGGGATATTTCTCGATATTCTCGAAATAATCGGCGATCCAGTCCACGAATTGGTGCCCGGCCCGGCGGAAATCGTCGTTTTTCATGGGCAACTCCTCGAAACGGGCACTTTTTCGTCCCCGGAGTACGTCCTCAATATACCTTTATTCAGGGGAAATCTCCACCGGCGTGGCCCCGTTCGGGACGTTTTCCGGAAACGCGTCGAAAAGGCCGCTTTTCGTGAGCGCGACCGTCCCCGAAAAGGCGGTTCGACGCTATTTCGAAGAACTCGAAAAAAAGGCTTGTGCTCTCACCCCGGGCTGTGGTATAATTGTAAATGGTCATCGGGGGGTGGCCGAAAAAGATCCTGAATTAGGGTTTGACCTCTTTTTCTGTTTCGAATAGAATCCTCACGGGCTTTTTTGAAGGGAAGTCCGTTAGATGCGGACACAGCCCCCGCTACTGTAACCGGGGACGAATCCCGAAGACGCCACGGCCGCGAGGCTGGAAGGCTCGGGAGGAGGACGATCCGGGAGTCAGGATACCTTCGCGGAGCCTCGGCCGCGCGGTCTTCGGGAGGAAGACGGGGCCAGAAAAGCGGCGGGGGCGGCACGGGAGCTCCCGCCATGAACCGGTCAGCGCTCGCCCTCGCGGTCCTCATCGTTCTCGCCCCCGCCCGCGTCGCCGCGGAGGACGCCCAGGACAAGGCCGCCCAGATCCCGAAACACGACATCGTCGTCACGGCCACGCGCCTCGAGACCCCGGAGAAGAAGGTCGGCAGCTCCGTCACGGTGATCACGGCCGAGGAGCTCGTCCGGACCGGCAAGACCTTCGTCTTCGACGCCCTCGAATCCGCGCTCGGCCTCTGGGTCCAGCGCAACGGCGGCCCGGGCGCGTCGGCCTCCGTCTTCATCCGCGGCGCCGCGAGCGAGCACACCCTGGTCCTCCTCGACGGGGTCGAGCTGAACGACCCGGTCAATCCGGCCCGCTCCTTCGACCTGGCCCACCTCTCCCTCAGCCAGGTCGACCGGATCGAGGTCCTCAGGGGCCCCCAGGGGCTCCTCTACGGCTCGGACGCGCTCGGCGGCGTCATCAACATCATCACCCGGAGCGCCTCCGGCCGGCCCCGCTTGACCCTGGCCTCGTCGGCCGACACGCTGGGGTCGCTCTCGGCCGACGTCGCGTTCTCCGGATCGGGCGGCCGGACCGACTATTCCCTGGCCCTCTTCCACGAGCGGACGGCCGGCGTCTCCGCGGCCTCGTCCGCCTACGCCGGGAACATCGAGAAGGACGGCTATAGGAACCTCAGCCTCGACGCCCGTTTCGGCTTCTCGCCCCGTCCCGCGACCCGGCTGGCCTTGAGCGTCCGGGGCGCGGCGGCCCGGACTGAGATCGATAATTTCGGCGGGCCCGGGGGGGACGACCCCAACAACCGGCAGGACTACGGGACGCTCCAGGTCCGGCTCCACGGGCGCGACATCTCCCCGGGCGGCCGCTGGGAGCGGACCCTGTCCCTGTCCTGGACCGGCGCCCGGCGCGAGTACGACAACCCTTTCGACGATCTCCACCCCGAGGACAGCGACGAATCCCTCTACAAGAGCGACCTCCTCAAGCTCGATTGGCAGAACAATCTCTTCCTCCGTCCCGCTCACACCCTCACGGCCGGGCTCGAGCTCGAGGAGGAGAGGGGCGGCTCCCGGTACGCTTCCGAGAGCGCTTACGGACCCTACGAATCGCTGTTCCCGTCGGCCCGGGCCAAGTCGGCCGGGCTCTATCTTCTCGACCACTGGGAGGTCCGCGACCGCTTCTTCGTCACGGCCGGCGTCCGGGCCGAGACCCACACGCGCTCGGGCGCCGCGGTGACCTTCCGCGTCGCGCCCTCCTTCGTCATCCCCGGGACGGGAACGCGGCTGAAGGCGTCGTTCGGGACGGGATTCAAGTCGCCTTCGCTCTACCAGCTTTTCGCTCCGGCCACGTCCTGGGGCCCGGTCGGCAATCCCGGCCTCCGTCCCGAGCGGGTCACGGGCCTCGACGCGGGCGTGGAGCAGCGGTTCGCCGCCGACCGCGTCGTCCTCGGGCTGACCTGGTTCTGGAACGGCTTCCGCGACCTCGTCGATTTCGACTACGCGGCCGGCTACGTCAACGTCGGCCGGGCCCGCACGACGGGCCTCGAGGCCTCGGCCGAGGCCAGGCCCGCCGACGGCGTCCGCCTGAGCGCGTCCTATACCCGTCTCTCCGCCCGCGACCTCGACGCCGAGACCGACCTGCTGCGCCGGCCGCGGGACAGGTTCTCCGCCTCCGCCCAGGCGCGGCTTTTCCGGCGGGTCGACCTCGCGGTCGCCGGGCAGTGGGTCGGCCGGCGCCCCGATGTCGATTTCAGCAGCTATCCCTACGCGACGGTCGACCTCCCGGGCTACGTCCTTCTCGACCTCTCCCTGGCCGCCTCGCTCGGCTCCGGGGTCGAATTTTTCATCCGGCTGGCGAACCTCCTCGACGAGCGCTACGAATCGGTCTGGGGGTACGGCGCTCCCGGCCGCGCGCTGCGCACCGGCCTCCGCCTCGCCCTCTGAACCTCTGCGCCGCCGGGGCAGCGCTCCGAGGTCTCGGAGTGCCTAGTCCAGGTCGACGAACCCCGCGATGGGCGCGGGCCCCAGCGCGTGCAGGTCGAAGACGACGATCTCGTTCGTCCCGTCCTTCAGGAACGGCGCCGGGCAGTAGAGGCGCTTCTGGGGGCCGATCTCCCAGTAACGGCCGAGGTTGTGCCCGTTGACCCAGACGACGCCCTTCTTCCAGCCGCTCATGTCGAGGTAGGTGTCTCCCGTCCCGACGATCCCGAAGCGGCCGCGGAAGAAGTTCCCCGGCCGGTCGGCCGGGCGGCGGGCGAACCGGAGAAGGCGGACGAAATCCGCGTCCATGGGCAGCGGGTGGACCTCCCAGCCCATCAGGGTCATGTTGTTCAGCGTCACCCGGTCGGTGATGCCCTTGCGGTCGATGAGACGGGGGCCGAAGTTGATGCGCCCCATGCCCTCGACGAGGATGTCGAGCGTCTCGTTGGCCGGCTCGGCCTTGGGGATGTCGAGGGAGGTCGTCTCGCCCTTGGTCCGGTCCATCGTCCCGACGAAGCGGCCGTCGACGTAGACGACCCCGTAATCGCGGAGGTCCGTCGCCGTGAGCTTGCCGCCCCGGTGCCCGAGGAGCTTCGTCCGGTAGAGGATGAAGCCGTGGTTCTGCCCGTAGGACTCCATGGGACCCGGCTGGGGCACGCGGACGGCCGGCGGCAGGTTGTCGAACAGCGAGGCCGTCTCGTCGAGCTCGATCGGCGGGACGGAGATCATGGGGATCGGGCGGGGCAGGTCGGGGAAGCGGCGGCCCGGCGGCTGATAGCGCGAGAGCAGGTCCTGGATGGCCCGGTACTTCGGGGTCGGGCGCCCGGCCTCGTCGAGCGGCGCGTCGTAGTCGTAGCTCGTCACGTCGGGCTGGTACCTGTCGCCGAAGTTGGCCCCGGCGGAGAACCCGAAGTTCGTCCCGCCGTGGAACATGTAGAGGCTGAAGGACTTGCCGTTGTCGAGGAGCCAGCGGAGGTCCCGCAGGACGCTCTCGGTCTCGACCCGGGCCCACTCTTCGCCCCAATGGGTCAGCCAGCCGGGATAGAGCTCGCTGCAGAAGACCGGCACGCCCCGCTGGAGCCGCTCGGCCTCGGCGAAATGCTTCTCGTTCGTCCCCGGATCGAGGCCGATGGCCGCGCCGGGGAGGCTGCCCGCCTCGAGCATGTGAGGCGTCGCGCCGTCGGCCGTGTAGAGCGGCACCTCGATCCCGGCCTTGTCCCAGAATCCCTTGAGGGCGAACAGGTAGTCGCGGTCGTTGCCGAAGCTGCCGTACTCGTTCTCGACCTGGACCATGATGACGGGCCCGCCGCGGTGGACCTGGAGGTCGCGGACGACCTCGCCGATCTTGAGGACGTAGGCCTCGCAGGCCGCGAGGTAGCGGGGATCGGAGCAGCGCACCTTGATGTCCGGGGTCCGCAGGAGCCAGGGCGGCAGCCCGCCGAAATCCCACTCGGCGCAGGCGTAGGGCCCCGGACGGACGATGACCCAGAGCCCCAGGCGCTGGGCGGTCCGGACGAAGGCGGCCAGGTCGTTCCCGCCGCTGAAGTCCCACTGCCCCGGCTCGGGCTCGAGGGCGTTCCAGAAGACGTAGGTCCCGACCGTGTTCAGGCCGGCGGCCTTGAGCTTGATCAGCCGGTCGGCCCAATACTCCCGGGGGACGCGCTGGTAGTGGATCTCCCCGGCCATGATCCGGAACGGCTTGCCGTCGAGGAGGAAATCCTTCCCGCCGAGCCGGAAATCCCTGCGCTGGCCGGGAAGCCCCGAAGCCAGGGCGAGCACGGCCAGGGCGGCCAGCGCTTTTCCCGCGATCCTCATGCGGACCTCCCGAACGAACCGGCCTCCGTCGCGGACCGATTCTACCACACAATTGACTTTCCCCCCCCCGCCGCTATAATTCGCGGAATGCGGACGGTCTTCCGTCCCGGAGGAGGATGACATGAACGACAGCGGAAAACGCATCGCGTCGCTCGCCGTGGCCCTGGCCCTCGGCCTGACCGCCGCCGCGGCCCCGGCCGCGGCCCAGCCGGACAAGCCCGCCCCGGCCTTCGGCATCTCGTTCTCGGGCTTCGTCAAGACGGACGTCTTCTACGACACCCGCCAGACGACGAGCGTCCGCGAGGGCCACTTCCTCCTCTTTCCCAAGGGCCCCTCGCTCGATCCCGCCGGGGCGGACATCAACGCCCAGCCGAGCTTCCATATCCTCTCCATCCAGACCCGGCTGGCCGGCCGGATCACGGGGCCGGACGCCCTGGGGGCCAAGACCTCGGCCTATCTCGAGACCGAGTTCTTCGGCACCTCGGACGCCGACATCAACGGGTTCCGCCTCCGCCACGCCTACCTCAAGCTGAACTGGCCGAGGTCGGAGCTCATGATCGGCCAGTTCTGGCACCCGATGTTCGTCACGGAGAGCTTCCCCGACGTCGTTTCGTTCGACACGGGGGCCCCGTTCCAGCCGTTCAACCGCAGCCCCCAGGTCCGCTTCACCCGGACCTTCGGCCGGGTCAGCCTGGCGGCCACGGCCCTGGCCCAGAGAGACTTCACGAGCGCCGGCCCGGAAGGCGCGAGCTCCGTCTACCTCCGCAACGCGGCCCTGCCCGAGTTCAACCTCAAGCTCCAGTACGCCGCGAGGAACGACGGGCGGAAGACCGAGACCGTGGCCGGCCTCGGCGCCGACTACATGAGGATCGCGCCGCGGACCGTCACCTCGGCCGGCTACGCGACCGACGAGTCGCTGTCCGGGCTCGCGGCCATGGGCTTCTTCAAGCGGAAGTGGGCCCGGTGGACCTGGAAGGCCGAGGCGGTCTGGGGGCAGAACCTCCACCACCTGACCATGCTCGGCGGCTACGGCGTCCGGGGCGTCCTCGACGAAACGCGCCTCGACTGGTCCTACGCGCCGACCGCCGCGCTCTCCCTGTGGACCGAGGTCATGACCAACGGCGCGACCTGGCAGACGGGCCTGTTCGCCGGGTACTCCAAGAACCTGGGCGCGAGGCACGAGATCACGGGCGCCAACTACGCCCGGGGCTTCAACGTCGACGAGCTCTGCCGGCTCTCGCCCCGGCTCGTCTACAACGCCGGCAAGATGCGCTTCGCCGGCGAGGTCGAGATGACGGCGGCCTCCTACGGGACGCCCGACCTCTTCGGCAAGGTCCGGGAGGCCCGGTTCGTCCGCAACGTCCGGCTCCTCTTCGCCGCCTACTATTTCTTCTGATCCTGTAACATTTCGTTACGTCCGGCCGTATTAATCTGCGAGTCCGGACTTCCGTCCCGCCCTGGGGGGCGCGGCTCTTCGTGTGGCACGCGATTTGCTGCCTACCGGACATGACACCGTGTCGACGCGGGCCCTTCCGCCGGGCCCGCCAAGGAGCGCGCCCATGCGAAGATCCTCCGCCGGCCGGACCTTTCTCGCCCTGCTCCTCGTCCTTGTGCTCCCCTTGCTCGCGCCCGCGGCCCGGGGCCAGGAGGGCCAGAGCATCGACGAGCTGAAGAAGACCGCCCTCAAGGTCTTCCTCGACTGCGGTTCCTGCGACCTCGAATACATCAAGACCGAGATCACCTTCGTCAACTACGTCCGCGACCGCCTCGAGGCCCAGGTCCACATCCTCATCAGCACCCAGTCGACGGGCGGCGGCGGGACCGAATACACCCTGACCTTCATCGGCCAGAACGACTGCCGGGACGCCAAGGACGTCCAAACGTACTACTCGGTCAAGACCGACACCGACGACGACGTCCGCCGCGGCCTGGTCAAGGCCCTCAAGCTGGGCCTGATGGGCTTCGTCGCCCGGACGCCCATCTCCTGCCGGATCGCCGTGGACTACACTCCGCCGGAGAAGACTGAGGATGCCCGCGACCGCTGGAAGGCCTGGGTCTTCAGCCTGTCGGGAGACGGCTGGTTTTCGGGAGAGGAGAGCTACAAGAGCCGTCAGGGCTACGGTTCCTTCTCGGCCAACCGGGTCACGCCGGGCTCGAAGCTGCGCCTCGGCCTGTCCGTCCGGCAGGAGAAGCAACGGTACGACATCGAGGACGACACCGGCGGCGTCACGACGATCACCGGCGCGTCGTCGAGCTGGGACGCCAGCGGGCTCTATGTCAAAAGCCTGGGCGAGCACTGGTCGGCCGGCGTCTTCCTCGAAGCCGAATCGTCCTTCTACGGCAACGTCGACCTGGCCCTGAGGCTCGCTCCGGCCCTCGAGTACAACTTCTTCCCCTACTCCCAGTCGACGCGGCGCCAGCTCCGCGCCCTCTACACCCTGTCCCTGAAACCCGTGCGCTACCGTGAGGAAACGGTCTTCGGCAAGATGCGGGAGACGCTCCTCAAGCAGGAGCTCTCGCTGACCCTCGACCTGCGGGAGAAGTTCGGGACGATCAGCGTCAGCGCCGAAGGGTCCAACTACCTTCACGACCTGGGCCGTTATCGCCTGGACACGTTCGGCATCGTCAACCTGCGGCTGTACAAGGGCTTTTCGGTCTACGTCCTGGGCGGCTACTCCTGGCTCCACGACGCCCAGGTCTCCCTTCGCCTGCGCGAGCCGACCTACGAGGAGCTGCTCCTGCGCCTGGTCGAGCTGCCCATGAACAGCAACCATTTCCTGGCCGTGGGCTTCCAATTCCAGTTCGGCTCCATCTTCACCAACGTCATCAACCCGCGCTTCGGATCGTCCGGAGGGGGCGGGATGTCGATCTCGATCCACTGAGGGGGAGGACAAGACCATGAGCAGACGGATGACGCCCTTCGCCTTCCTCCTCGCGGCCCTCCTCTTCACGGCCGCACGGCCGGCCTTCGCCCAGGCCCCCCCGCCCGGGCCGCCGCCCCGACCGACGGTCTTCGTCGACGGTCCCGGCCTGGACATCTCCTTCCTGAGCGCGGAGATCCCGTTCGTCGAATTCGTGCCCGATCTCGCGGCCGCTCAGGTCCACGTCGTCATCGCGCCCGCCGGGCCGGCCGGCCGGGGCGAATCCCGCCTCGAGTTCACCGGGCTCGGGGAATTCCAGGGCGACGCCAACACTCTCCGCTACGAGCCGCCCGCCGGGGCGTCCCCCGAGGAGGCGCGCAAGGGGCTGGCCGGGACGCTCAAGCTCGGCCTCCTCCGCTACGCCGCCAAGACCCCGGTCGCCAAGGACCTCGCGGTCAGGTTCCTCGACCAGGCCAAGCCCACGTCGGTCAACGATCCCTGGGACTTCTGGGTCTTCAGCCTGAGCGGCAACGCCTTCCTCATGGGCGAGACCCAATACAAGAGCGGCTCTTATTACGGCTCGGTCTCGGCCAACCGGACCACGCCGGCCCTCAAGGTCCGGACCCAGGTCTACTACAACCAGAACAACACCTGGTTCGACCTCGGCGGAGGCGACGTCTACGAGAGCACGACCTCCGGCTACGGGACCCACGGCCTGGTCGTCAAGAGCCTGGGCGAGCACTGGTCGGTCGGCGGCTACCTCGAAGCGGAATCCTCGACCTACTCGAACATCAAGCTGTCCCTGTCCGCCGCCCCGGCCATCGAATACGACCTCTTCCCCTACTCCGAATCGACCAAGCGGCAGCTGCGCTTCCTCTACCGGATCGGCCTCACCCGGGCCCGCTACCACGAGGAGACCGTCTACCTCAGGACCGCCCAGACGCTGGTCCAGGAGTCCCTGAACATCGCCTACGAGGTCGTCCGGCCCTGGGGCAAGGCCTCGGTCCAGGTCCAAGGCTCGCACTTCTTCCACGACTTTTCCAAGAACCGGCTCGAGCTCGAGGCCGAGCTGGAGCTCCGGATCTGGCGGGGCCTGAGCTTCGAGATCGACGGCAGCTACGGCCGCATCCGCGACCAGCTGGCCCTTTCGGCCGGAGGCGCCTCCCTCGAGGAGATCCTCCTCCGCCAGAGGCAGCTGGCCACGGGCTACAACTACTCGTTCTCGGTCGGATTGAACTTCTCCTTCGGCTCGACCCGGAGCAACGTCGTCAACCCCCGGTTCGGCAACGGGGGGCGGTCGATCTCCATCAGCATGTGACCTCGCCGGCGTTGGCCGACGAGGTCGGGCGAAGATCCGGGCCCTTGTTTTCCTGGCCGTTTCCCCTTACCATAGGCCCACTCTGTACGAAGGGAGGACCGCCTCATGTCCGTCAAGATCGTCAAGCCCGTTCCGAGCGACATCGACATCGCCCAGGCCGCCGCGCTCGATCCCGTCCTCAAGGTGGCCGCCCAGATCGGCCTGGCCGAGGACGACCTCGACCTCTACGGCAAGCACAAGGCCAAGATCCACCTCGACGTCCTCGACCGGCTCCGGGACCGGCCCCAGGGCCATTACGTCGACGTCACGGCCATCACGCCGACGCCGCTCGGGGAGGGCAAGACGACCACGACCGTCGGCCTGAGCCAGGCCCTCGGCGCCCACCTCGGGAAGAAGGTCGTCACGGTCGTCCGCCAGCCCAGCATGGGCCCGACCTTCGGCATCAAGGGCGGCGCGGCCGGCGGCGGCTACTCCCAGGTCGTGCCCATGGAGGACTTCAACCTCCACCTGACCGGCGACATCCACGCCATCACGGCCGCGCACAACCTCCTGGCCGCGGCCATCGACGTGCGCATCCTCCACGAGTCCTCCCAGGACGACGAGAAGCTCTTCAACGCCTTCTGCCCGGCCAACAAGAAGGGCGAGAGGCGCTTCTCCCCGATCATGCTCCGCCGCCTGAAGAAGCTCGGCATCGACAAGACCGACCCCGCCGCCCTGACGCCCGAGGAGAAGAGGCGGATGTTCCGCCTCGACATCGACCCGGCCAGCCTCGCCTGGAACCGGGTCATCGACATCAGCGACCGCTTCCTGCGCGTCGTCAAGATCGGCCTCGGACCGGAGGAAAAGGGAATGGTCCGCGAGACCGGCTTCGACATCACGGTCGCCTCGGAGATCATGGCCATCCTGGCCCTGACCACCGGGATCGCCGATATGCGCGAGCGGCTGGGCCGCATCGTCATCGGCACGAACCGCGCCGGCGAGGCCGTCACGGCCGACGACCTGGGCGTCGCCGGGGCCCTGACCGTCCTGATGAAGGACGCCATCATGCCCAACCTCATGCAGACGGTCGAGAACACCCCGGCCATCGTCCACGCCGGGCCGTTCGCCAACATCGCCCACGGCAACTCATCGATCATCGCCGACCAGATCGCGCTGCGGCTCGTCGGGAAGGACGGCTATGTCGTCACCGAGTCCGGGTTCGGGGCGGACTGCGGCATGGAAAAGTTCATGAACATCAAGTGCCGGGCCTCGGGCCTCGTCCCGAGCTGCGTCGTCGTCGTGGCCACGGTCCGGGCCCTGAAGATGCACGGCGGCGGCCCCAAGGTCGTGGCCGGCAAGCCCCTGGCCCCCGAGTACACCGACGAGAACCTCGACCTGCTGGCCAAGGGCCTGCCCAACCTCGCCGCCCACGTCAAGAACGTCCTGCGCTTCGGCGTCCCGGCGGTCGTGGCCGTCAACCGGTTCACGACGGACACGGACGCCGAGATCGAGCTCATCCGCGAGGCCGCCCTCGAAGCCGGGGCCGTCGACGCCGTCCCCTCGACACACTGGTCGGACGGGGGCGCGGGGGCCTTGGCCCTGGCCCGGGCGGTCATGGCCGCCTGCGGGAAGCCTTCGGATTTCCGCTTCCTCTACCCGCTCGAGTGGGACATCAAGAGGAAGATCGAGACCATCGCCAGGGAGATCTACGGCGCCGACGGCGTCGAATACTCGCCCGAGGCCGAGGCCAGGATCGAGCTCTACACGCGGCTGGGGTTCGACAAGCTGCCCATCTGCATGGCCAAGACCCACCTCAGCCTGAGCCACGACCCGGCGCTCAAGGGCGTGCCCAAGGGCTTCAAGATCCCCGTCCGCGACATCCGGGCCAGCGTCGGGGCCGGGTTCCTCTACCCTCTCTGCGGCGACATGCGGACCATGCCCGGGCTGCCCACCCGGCCGGTCTACTACGACGTCGACCTCGACCTGACGACGGGCAAGGTCACCGGGCTATTTTAGGGTGACGGTCTTGCCGGCCTTCCCTCCCTTGACGCTGTCGTAGGTCACCGTCACGGCCCCGGACCCCTTGACCAGGAGCACGGCCGTCCGGGTCGAAGGAGAGGTCGTTGATCCTCTCGTCTTCGTCGAAGATCGAGAAGACCGGTCCGTCGTAGCCCAATCCCAAGGTGTAGGCGTTGGCGGACAGGTCGGGATAGACGGGCGACAAGTCCGCGGCGCCGACCGAGCTCCGGCCGCGGGCGAACCCGGCCCGCACGGCCAAGTTCCTCCCCGGGCGGTACTCCAAGCCGGCCTTGACCTTGACCGCGTCCCTGAGCCCCAGCTCCACGCCCTGCGTGCCGTAGTTCAAGGAAACGCCGTAGAACTCCTGGTAGACGGCCGAGAACTCCGGGCTGAGCTCGTCGTCCGGGAGGACGGAGCGGAAGGTCCAATCGCCGAACCCGCTCCAGCGGTCCCACTGGACGTCGGCGTAGAGCGACAGGCGCTCGGAGGGCGTCAGGGCCGCGCCGCAGGCGATCTGGAGGGGGAACGACTGCCTCCCTGTGACGTGCTGGGGGCGGTAGAAGCGGTCGAGCAGGTCCTGGACGTAGATCTGCCCGCCGTAGGGATCGGGCAGCCGATGGTTGGACATCTCCCAGCCGACGAAGAAGACGTTCTCTCCGGCGTAGTCGACGGCCACCGGGCTCTGGTATCTCGCCCCGATCTGGACGGCGGGGGAGATCTTCCACAGCGCGCCGGCCACCCAGCCCAGGCCGTGGCCGCTCAGTTCGTGGCGGCTCTCGACATAGGCTTCGCGAGGCAGGGAGTAGTTCTCCATGCGGAAAAGGAGATTGTGGCTCCACCTGGCGCTCGCCGAAACGATGTCCAAGCCGGCGCTCACGGCGAAGCCCTCGAAGAGCTCGACGGCCACGGCCGGACGGAGGGTGACCGTCCGGGCCTTGGCCAGCCGGGAACCGTGCCCCGCCGGCCAGGTCCCCGGCCAGCGGGTCTGGAAGCTGAACGGGGAGAAGAGCCCGACGGCCAGGGTCACCCGGTCGAGCGCCCGCCAGGAGACGGCGTGGGCGCCTTCGATCTCGGACGGCGACGAGCGGTACACGCCGCCTCCGTCCGGCAGGAACGCCGTCGTCGTGCGCCGCCCGAACAGCACGTTGGTCTTGACCCGGACGCCGCCCAGGAAGGCCAGCCCGGCGGGATTGTAGAACAGGGCCGTGGCGTCGTCCGCTCTCGCCGTGAAAGCCCCGCCCAGGCCCGCGGCGCGGGCGCCCGCTTCGTGGAAGGTGAATTCGTCGGCGCATAGGCGCGGGGAGCAGAGGACAAACGTCAGGATGAATCCGGCCGGGAGTGCGGCCGACCGACGAAAGGATCTCATGGCGCTGCTTCTTTCCTTAGATGATATCGTTTATAGTCCCCCCCGGTCCGCGAAGTCAACGGATACTTGACAACTTCCGGGCCGCGGATATCATGAGCCCGGGACCCTGACGCTGGCCGGGACGGGGCGCGAGGAGGATCGAGGCGATGGACCGATGACGGCGATCATCCTCGGGGTCCTCGCCGCCGCGGCGGCGGTCTTCGCGGCCGTTTACGTCCTCGACGCGCTCAAGCACCGGGCGGCCTTTTCCGCGATGGCCTGGCCGGCGCTGCTCGGGATCGGTTTCGTCACGAACTTTTTCGACACTCTCGGCATCGGCAGCTTCGCCCCGACGACGGCCCTCTACAAGTTCGGACGGCTCGTCGACGACCGTCTCATCCCCGGGACGATGAACGCCGGCCACGCCCTGCCGGTCGTCGCCCAGGCCCTGTTCTTCGTCACCGCCGTCAAGGTCGAGGCCGCGACCCTCGCGGTCCTGATGCTCGCTGCGCTCGCCGGCGCGGTCTTCGGCGCGGGCGTCGTCGTCCGGCTCTCCGTGCGGCGGATCCGGATCGGGATGGGGATCGCGCTCATCGCCGTAGCCGCCAGCATGGCCGCTGGCCAGCTCGGCCTCTGGCCGGGCGGGGGAGAAGCCGTCGGTCTCGATGGTTGGCGACTGCCGCTCGCCGCCGCCGTCATCGCCGTCCTCGGCGCCCTGTCGACGATCGGGATCGGCTTCTACGCCCCGACCATGGCCCTCGTCTACGCCCTTGGGATGAGCCCGAAGGTCGCTTTCCCGATCATGATGGGCGCTTGCGCGCTCCTCATGACCGGGGCGGGGACCCGGTTCGTCAGGGAAGGGGCCTACGACCGGAAGGCGGCCCTGGGACTGACGCTGCTGGGCGTCCCCGCCGTCCTCCTGGCGGCGACCGTCGTCAAGTCGCTGCCCCTTAAAACCCTCAAATGGGTCGTCGTCGCCGTCGTCCTCTACACTTCCCTGGCGATGTTCCGGTCCGCCCGCCGCGGCGGCTGAGCGCATCGGTCTCTCCCGGGCGCCCCGCCGATGCCCGCGGTGCCATCACATCCGGGGCCGGACTTAGTTTTTCATCAGCCACGATCCCGAAGCCGGGTTTTCCGCCCCCGAAAGAAAAGCCCTTGACAAACGCCCTCGCCGGCCCTATCCTGTAAAAGGTGAACAAAATGGTAAACACGTTGAGGCGCGAGCTGACCCCGCGGCAGGCCAAGGTGCTCCAGGCCGTCGAGGACTTCATCCTCGGGCACGGCTACGCCCCGACCATCCGCCAGCTGGGCGCGGCCCTGCGGATCCCCAGCCCCTCGGCCGTCCTCAAGCACCTCCAGAGCCTGGAGCGCAAGGGCTACATCAGCCGCGAGCGCGGGGACCTGCGCGTCGCCGGCTTCCCGGCCCTGGCCGAGAGCCAGGTCCGGGTGCCGATGGCCGGGCTCGTCCCGGCCGGCGGGCCGCGCGAGTCGTTCGACGCGACGGGCGAGGCCATGGACGTCCCGGCCTGGATGGTCGGCCGCCGCCGGGGCAACGTCTTCTGCATCCGGGTCGACGGCAAGAGCATGATCGACGCCTACGTCGACGACGGCGACCACGTCCTGCTCGAGCGGACCAACCTGGCCAACTCGGGCGAGATGGTCGTGGCCATGCTCGACGACGGCTCGGTGACGCTCAAGCGGCTGCGCCGCGACAACGGCCAGGTCTTCCTGGTGCCGGAGAACCCGGCCTTCCGGCCGATCGAGGCGCCCTCGGCCAAGATCCTGGGGAGGGTCATCGGCGTCATGCGCAAGTACTGAACGGGGCCGGCCCCGATATCGTTCCCCTTCGCGGAAGGGGAGGACAAGAGAAAGGACCGCGCGAGAAAGAGGAGGAGAGGTGTCCCTGCCGAAGAACGGGCGGCGCTACATCGTGCACGTCGACATCGACGCCTTCTTCGCCGCCGTCGAGGTCCTGCTCGACCCCTCGCTCGCGGGCAAGCCGGTCATCGTCGGCGGCCTGGCCCACGAGCGCGGCGTGGCCTCGACCTGTTCCTACGAGGCCCGCAAGTTCGGCGTCCACTCGGGCATGCCGCTCCGCAAGTGCCATCAGCTCTGTCCCCGGGGCGTCTTCGTCCGCGGCAACCACCACGTCTACCAGGCCTTCTCGGAGCGCTTCTTCCGCGTCCTCCACGCGGCGACGCCCGACGTCGAGGAGGCCTCCCTCGACGAGGCCTACCTGGAGCTCACCCGCTGCGGCCATCTCTACCCGTCGTTCACGGAGGCGGCCCGCGAGATCAAGCGCCGGGTCGAGCGCGAGATCGGGGTCACGGTCTCGGCCGGGGCGGCGCCGAACAAGGTCCTGGCCAAGCTGGCCACGCGCCGGGCCAAGCCGGCCGGCTTCTTCGAGGTCCGCGAGGGCGAGGAGGAGGCCTATCTCCGCGACCTCGGCATCGAGGACCTGCCGGGCATCGGCCCCAAGGCCCAGGTCGTCCTGCGCCTGATGAACATCCACAGGATCGGCCAGCTGTGGCAGCTCCCGCGGGCGACCCTGCGCACGCTCTTCGGCCGGGGCGGGGACGACATCTACCTCCAGTCGCGCGGCATCGACAGCCGGCCCCTGGTCACGCGGACGCTGCCCAAGTCCGTGTCGCGCGAGACGACCTTCCTCGAGGACCTCTGGGACAAGCGCCTGCTCCTGGCCCACCTGGCCTACCTCTGCGACCGCCTGACCCTGGCCCTGCGCGAGGACCGGCTCTACGCCCACGTCATCGAGGTCAAGGCCCGCTACGCCGACTTCAAGACCGAGATCAGGCGCCGCCTCGTCCTGTCGCCCCTCCAGGAGACGGGCAAGATCTACAAGATCGCCGAGGAGCTCTTTCTCGAGCTCGTCTCGGGCTCGAGGCTGGCCTTGCGCCTGGTCGGGGTCAAGGCGTCCGACCTGGTGCGCGTCCGGCCACTGTCGCTCTTCGAGCCCTACACGGAGCGGCCGGAGAGGCTCGGCCGCGCCCTCGACGAGGTCCGCGACAAGTACGGCTTCGGCTCGGTGCTGACGGCCCGTGAGAGGATGCTCGACGCCGTCTACGCCGCCGATCCGCGGCGGGGCTACGTCCTCAAGACGGCGTCCCTGACGAAGTGAGGGCGGGGAGAGGAGCGCCATGTTCGTCCCTCTCCGCGTCCATTCCGTGTACAGCCGGGGCCGGGGGAGCGTCACGCTCGAGGAGGCGGCCGCCTGGGCGGCTCGGCGGGGGCTCCCGGCCGCGGCCCTGGCCGACATCGGCAATATCTACGGCTGGGGCAAGTGGAAGCGCGTCGCGCCCCCGGGCGGCTTCAAGCCGATCTTCGGCTGCGAGCTCGAGCTCGGCGGCCGGCGCTTCGTCTTCCTGGTCAGGACGGCCGAGGGCTACCCGAACCTCGTGGAGACCTTCAACCGCGGGGAGGTCCGCGACGCGTCCGGCCTCGTCGTGATCTACGTTCCGGACGGGAAAGGGGACACGTACCAAGGGTACATGTCCCCACCGGCAAGCGAGGAGGCGTGTCTGTCCGACCTGCGGGAGAAAGTCGCCGCGGGAGACCTCTACATCGGGGCCGAGTTTGCGAACTTCGGTCGGATCCTGGGGACATGCACCGCGGGTACGTGTCCCCAGGGCCTTTCCGCGAGCGGGGCGAACGGGGACGCGTACCAAGCGTACATGTCCCCATCCGCTCCCTCCTCCCCGTTCACCGGCCTGCCCATTGTCTGGGCCAACCCGGTCAAGTACCTGACCAGCCCCGAGCGCCTCGTGCTCCTCCACGCCATCGAAAAGAAGGTCCCGTACCCGCCCGAGCGCGACCGGCTCCTGGCGAAGGTCCGGAGGTTCGGCCCGGACCAGGAGGCCCTGGCCCTGCGCCGCTTCGGCGACGCCGCCGGGGAGGCCCTGGCCCGGACGGCCGAGGTCGCCGGGAAGTGCGGGTTCGTCTTCGAGAACGTCGTCCCCAACCTCCCGGCCGACCTCTTCCCGCGGAGCTTCCGCGAGGTCGTCCTGGAGCGGCTGACGGCGGCCAGGAACCTGGCCTGGAAGGAGCGCCAGCGGGCCCGCCGCGAGCTGGCCGCCATCGAGCAGTCGGGCTTCGGGCCCTACTTCCTCGTCGTCCACGACATCGTCGAGTTCGCCCGCCGCCGCGGCATCCTCCACAACCTGCGCGGCTCGGGGGCCTCGTCCTTCCTGGGCTGGCTCCTGGGCATCTCCCACGTCAACCCGATGGAGTTCGACCTCTACTTCGAGCGCTTCCTCAACCGCGGCCGGCCCGACCCGCCGGACATCGACATCGACTTCGACTCCCGGCGCCGCGACGAGGTCCTGGAGTACGTCCTCGAGCGCTACGGCGCGGGCCGGACCGGGGCGGCCTACGTCTGTTCCCTGAAGGACTTCGGGGGCCGGTCGGCCCTCTACGAGACGCTCCGGGCCTTCGGCGCGCCGCCCGAGGAGGCCCGGGGGCTCTCGAAGCGCGTGCCGTATTTCTCCGAGCCTTCCTGGCTGCGGCGGGCCGCCCCGGACGCGGGCCGCCTCGAGGCCTGGAAGCTCGCCGCCGACCTCCAGGACGTCTACCACGAGATCTCGCTCCACGTCGGCGGGGTCATCCTGACGCCGGGGCCGGTCGAGCGCTGCCTGCCCCTCGAGACCTCGGCCAAGGGCCTGCGCATGACCCACTTCGACAAGGACGCCGTCGAGGACCTGCGGCTGATCAAGCTCGACCTGCTATCCGTGCGCGGCCTGGCGGCCGTCTCGGAGACCAAGCGGAGGCTCGAGCTGCGGACGGTCCCGCCGGGTGACGCGGCGACCTACGCCGCCCTGCGCTCGGCCCGCACGGTCGGGTGCTTCCAGGTCGAGAGCCCGGCCATGATGAACCTCCTGCGGCGAATGAGGCCGGCCGACGTCCACGAGATCACCCAGGCCCTGGCCCTGGTGCGGCCCGGGCCGACCGAGAGCGGTATGAAGGAGGCCCTCCTGCGGCGCCGAGCCGGGCGGGGCGCGGCGGGAGAGGACGGCTTCCTGGCCCGCATCCTGCCCGAGACGGGCGGCATCCTGCTCTACGAGGAGCAGGTCATGCAGGTCGCCGAGCGGGTGGCCGGCCTGCCGCCCGAGGAGGGCGACCTTCTGCGCCGCGGCCTGCGGAAGGGCCGGGGCGGCGACCCGGCGCTCCGGGCGAAGTTCGTCCGCGAGGCCGCCGAGCGCGGCTACGCCGCGGCCGACGTCGAGCGGCTGTGGAAGACCATGGAGAAATTCTCCTCCTACTCGTTCAACAAGGCCCACAGCGCCTCGTACGCCTTCATGGCCTACCAGGCCGTCTACCTCAAGGTCCATCACCCGGCGGCCTATTTCACGGCCGTGCTCAACGCCGGCGGCGGCTACTACGACCTCCCCGAGTACGTCGCCGAGGCCAAGAGGAACGGCCTCCGCGTCCTGGCGCCGGACGCCAACCGCAGCGGGGCCGCCTTCGAGGTCGAGAACGGCGCGATCCGCGTCGGCCTGACCTCGATCAAGGGCCTGGGCCTCAGGACGGTCGCGCGGGTCCTCGAGGAGCGGCGGGCCGGCGGCGACTACGCCTCGGTCGAGGATTTCCTGGCCCGCGTCAAGCCGGGCAAGGCCGAGCTCCTCTCGCTCATCCGGGCCGGCGTCTTCGACTCCCTCGAGCCGCGGCGGACGCGCCAGGTCCTGCTCTACTTCCGGGGCCTCGAGAACATGGAGGAGGTGGCCGACATCGCCTCGGACGAGAAGCGGCGC
The DNA here is from genome assembly GCA_041320535.1 of Candidatus Aminicenantota bacterium. Taxonomy (GTDB): domain Bacteria; phylum Acidobacteriota; class Aminicenantia; order Aminicenantales; family Saccharicenantaceae; genus RBG-16-66-30. The sequence goes on from JBGLNH010000001.1 coordinate 557,645, forward strand.
ATGCTCTACGAGGCGCTCGGCTTCCTGCCCGAGGGCGACGAGCTCGATCTCTTCGAGGGGAAAAGGCCGCCGCTCAGGGTCAGGGACCTCAAGGACCGCGCCGGGGCCGTCGTCGAGCTCGTCGTCCGGGTCGTCGACGCCCGCCAGCGGGTGACCTACGGCGCGGCGCGCGCGGGCGACGGCCGGGGCGGGAACGGCGGATGGGGGGGCGGGAACGGCGACGGCGGGGTGGAGCCCGGCAACAGGGACGGCCGGGGCGGCGCAAAGTATTTTTACATGTTCGAGGACGAGACCGGCCTGCTCGAGGGCGTCGGCGAGGCCCGCTGCGTCACCTACGGGACGCCGCCCGTCTGTTTCCTGCGCGGCGAGGTCCGGAAGGACGGGGAAGGGGTGCCCAAGATCGCGAAATGCGCCTTCCTGAGGTCGTTCTGATGGGGAATTGGCACGGAATTCGCATAAACGATTGATACGGAGGTCGATATGAGCGGCTATCGTTTCTCGGCTTACGTCATCCGGGACCGCGAGGGCTGGGCCGCCCACTGCGCGGAGTTCCCCGACTGCCGGGCCCGGGGCCTGACCTACGAGGACGCGCTGGACAATCTTCGCGACGTCATCCGCATCTTCGTCGAGGACGGACTTGGCGACGACGAACCGCCTCCCCAGCACGAGGCGCTCTCGTTCACGACGCTGAGCCTCTGAGCCCGCGCCCGGCGACGCGCGATCCTCTGAGAATCCGTTAACTTTCTGATCGTCCTTTCTCCTGGAGCTCAGGACTTCATGTGTTATTCCTTGACTTATATATGAAAGGAGCATATATAATATGCTGGAGTATGATATGGTTAGAAAAACCGTCGTCATGGATGAAAAACTCGCCCAGGACATCGATCTCCTAGCCAAGAAGGAAGCGCGCGACTTCTCCGGGGCCCTTCGTTACGCCGCCCGGATCGGCCTGATCGCCGTCGACAATCCGGAGCTGACCGTCCAGGAGATCAAGGACATCCTCGAAGCCCAGGCCGAATTCGAGGCCGGACGCGTCACCGAGCTCGATCCCCGGGCCATCTAAATGCGGTTTCGCGAGACCTCCAAGTTCCAGAAGCTCCGCAAGAAGCTGAAGGACGAGGCCGAGCGCGCGGCGCTCCGGGAAGCCGTCCTCCGCCTCGTCGAAGATCCCGAGTCGGGGAAGAAGCTCAAGGGGGAATTCCAGGACCTGCGTTCGCTACGCTATTCCGTTCGCGGACAACCGCGCCGATTGATCTACAGGTTCGACAAGGACGGTCTCATCCTCTTCTCGTTCGGCCCCCGGCAAAACGTCTATCGATAGCTAGCCTGACCTATTCATAAAAACGCCCTTTTTTCTCCATTGTGTTCTTACTCGAGCGTTTTTAACCTTCGGGCGAATCGATGCGGCCCCATCTTGCCTCAGGGCCTCGCATCTGAGGGCCGCCTCGGTTCGTGAATAATTCAGGCTACGAAATGGCCTTGCGCTCGGCCGTGAAGCGCTCGTACTCCCGCCGCTCGACGATCTCGCGGAGGTGGCGGACGAGCTCCCATACCTCATGGAAGGTGTTGTAGAGGGCGACGGGCGCGACCCGGACGATGTTGGGGGGCCGGAAGTCGGGCACGACGCCGCGGCCGCGAAGGGCCTCGGCGATGCGCACGGCCTCGGGGTGGAGCAGGGCGACGTGCCCGCCGCGCCGGGCGTCCTCGCGGGGCGTGCCGATCGAGAACCCGAGGGGCGCGCCGGAGAGGAGGGCGTCAACCATGTCCATGAGGAACCGCGTCAGCCGGAGCGACTTCTCGCGGACGGCGGCCATCCCGGCCTCCTCGAAGATCGCCAGCGAACCGATGAGAGGCGCGGCGTTGAGGATCGAGGGCGAGGAGATCTGCCAGCGGCCCGCGGCCGGCGCCGGCGTGAAGTCGAGCGACATGTCGAACTGCCGCTCCTTGGCCGAGCCGAACCAGCCGGCCAGGGCCGGCTCCCGGCCGTGGTGCTTCCGGTTGACGTAGAGGAACGCGGCGGTGCCGGGGCCGCCGTTGAGGTACTTGTAGCCGCACCACATGGCGAAGTCGACTCCCCAGCGGTCGAAGGCGTGGGGGACGGCGCCGGCGGAGTGGGAGCAGTCGAAGCCGATGAGGACGCCCTCACGGCGGGCCTCGGCGGCCAGAAGCTCCATGTCGAGCAGTTGGCCGCTGCGATAGAGCACCGAGGGCAGGAGGGCGAGGGCCGTCGTGTCGTCGAAATGCCGGGCGATCTCGCGCTCGTCCAGGGTCCGGCCGTCGGCGCTGCGAACCAGCACCAGGTGCTCGGCGGGATCGAGGCCCCGCAGCTTGAGCGCGCTCTTCAGGGCGTAGACATCGGTCGGGAAGGCGAGCTCGTCGGCGACGATCTTCGTCCGTCGCCCCCCGGGCCGGTAGAACGTGTTGACCAGGGCGTGGATGTTGACCGTCGTGGTGCCGGACATCACGACCTCGTCCGGCTCCGCCCCGACGAGCGGCGCGCACCGGGCGCCGAGCTTCTCCGCCAGAGTGAACCAGGGCGGGTCGGCCTCGAGCCAGCCGCGGACGGCCAGCGTCTTCCAGGACCGCAAGGCCTTCTCGAGCGAGCGCCCGGCGTCGCGGGAGAGCAGGCCCAGGGAGTTGCCGTCGAGGTAGATCGTCCCGGCCCGGACGGCGAAGCGCCGCCGGAACCGGCGGAGCGGATCTTCCCGGTCGAGGCGGCGGGCCTCGCCACGGAAGGACTTGAGCTTGTCGGTCATTCCTGCCGCCTTTCAAGCCGGGGACATGTACCCCGGGGACATGCCCCCTCGCTCGAGCCCGGCCCGTCGCCCGGGCCGCGCGTCGGATCGGGCTTGGCCGGAAATCGGGGCCACGGCATGGTGTCTTCGTTCCCTTTCTCCGGCGTCATTTCCTCTTGTCGGGATAGGGCGGGGGCTTGGGCACGTCGACGGGGTCCTTGGCGATGAGCTCCTGGAGGTGCTTGACGGCCGCCTCGAGCTGGGCGTCCTTCCCGTCGAAAGTCGCGCGAGGCAGGTTGTCGACGACGATGTCCGGGTCGACGCCGTGCCCCTCGATGAGCCATTCGCCCTCCGGCCCGTAGACGCCCGTCTCGGCCGCCGAGGCCAGCCCGCGGTCGACGAGGACGTTCGACGAGCTGAGCCAGATCTCGCCGCCCCAGGTCCGCGTCCCGATGACCTTGCCCAGGCCGAGCCTCCGGAAGCCCTCGGCGAAGGCCTCGCCGTCCGAGGCCGTGCGCTCGTTGCAGAGGACGACCATGTGGCCGCGGAAGGCGTGCTGCATGTTCCAGGTCGGCTTCCCGACCCGGCCCTGCCAGTAGAACCAGGCCTTCCGCAGGAGCTTCTCCAGGATCCAGGAGTCGATGTTGCCGCCGCGGTTGTGCCGGACGTCGACGATCAGGCCCTTGCGGTCGAAGACGGGGTAGAAGTTCTTGACCCACTCGGTGTAGTTGTCGCCGCCCATGGCCCGCAGGTGGACGTAGCCGATCCGGCCCTTCCCGGCCTTCTCCACTTCGAGGCGGCGGGTGTACTCCCACTCCGCGTAGCGGAGGTCGGCTTCGGCGCCGGGGCTGATGGGCACCACGATCTCCTTGCGCGCCGGGCCGCCCGCGGCCGGCTTGATCTCGAGCAGGACCTGCTGCCCGGCGGTGTTGCGCAGCAGCAGCGCGGGATCGGGAACGCCGAGCGTCGGGACGCCGTTGATGGCGGCGACGACCTCGCCTTCGCGGACCGTCGACATGGGCTTGCCGAGCGGCGAGACGTTCTCGGGGTATTCGGGGTCGGACCGGAAGATGCGCTCGATCCGGTAGCCGCCCTTGGCCTCGTCGCGGACGAGCCGGGCCCCGAGCGAGCCGGGCGAGACGCTGTCCGCCGGCGTGCGCTGGTCGCCGCCGCGGACGAAGGTGTGGAGGGCCGAGAGCTCGCCGACGAGGTGGGCCAGGAGGTCGTTGAGCTCGGCCCGGTCGCTGACCCGATCGACGAAGGGCCGGTGCCGCTCGAGCAGGCCCTCGTAGTCGACGTTGTGGAGGTTGCGGTCGTAGAAGTAGTCGCGCTCCATCCGCCAGGCGTCGACGAACATCTGGCGCCACTCTTCGCGCGGATCGACGGAGAAGGTCCACTTGGCGAGGTCGATCCGCCGCTCGGCCAGCGTCTGGGCGGTCGGCGCGGCGGTCGCGGCGTCGATGACGTAGAGATCGCCGCCCTTGCGGACGAAGATCCTCTTGCCGTCGGCCGTGAGCTCGAACCCGCTCGCGTCCTCGACGATGGTCTTGGCCTGGACGCCGCGGTTGCGGATCTCGACGGCCTGGAGCTTGGGCCGTCCCGCGGCCCGCGACTCGCGGTCGATGACGAACAGGGCCTTGTCGCCGGCGGCCAGGCCCGAGTAGACCCCGGCCGGGAGCGGGAGCTCGAAGACGCGGTCCTGGATCCCGGCGAGCTCGATGACGACCTTGACGGCGGCCGGCGCCTTATCGGCTTCCTTCGCGGCCCGGCCGGCGCCCGCTTTCGGCTTGGCCTCGGTCGCCCGGTCGCCCTTCGGCTCGCCGCCGTCCTTGGCTTCGGCCTGGAGCTCGGTCGCGGGGGCGAAGGGGAAGGGGTCCCGCCCGCTCAGGCCCAGGGCGTAGATCTTGGCCGTCTTGTCGAAATAGGGCTCGGGCTGGCGCGGGCCCCAGGGGCTGCCCACGGCGCTGCGGAACCAGCGGTCCGAGAGGAAATAGAGCCACTTGCCGTCCGGGCTCCAGGCCGGAGCGTAGGAGTCGACCCGGTCGTTCGTCAGCTCGGCGCTCCGGCCGGTCTCGGCCTCGTGGACCACGATCCGGCTGAAGTGGTTCGGGGCCCCCTCGACGTAGGCCAGCCACCGGCCGTCGGGCGACCAGGCCAGGTCGCCGGGCATCCCCACGTCGGAGACGGCGACGCGCTTCAGCGCCTTCCGGCCGACGTCGAAGAGCCAGAGCTGGTAGTCCTTGTCGGCGAAGGCCAGCCACTTGCCGTCGGGCGAGGGCAGGCCGTCGAAGCGCAGGACCTTGGCCCCCGAGGTCAGCGGCTCGGCCGGGCCCAGGCCGTCGGCCGCGAACCGATGGAACTCCCACTCGCCGGTCGCGTCGTTGAGCACCAGAAGGCTCTTGCCGTCGCCGAGAAAGCGGGCCGCCCGGGCCCGGACGCCCTCCTCGCGGCTGACCCGGACCCAGCGGCCGTCGCCGACCGGAGCGACGAAGACGTGGCCGCGCGAGACGAGGACGACCCGGTCGCCCGCCGGCGAGACGTGGGCCGATGTCATGTAGTCGAGCGGTCTCGTCACCCACCTCTCCCGCATCTGGTCGAAGTCCGAGGGCAGGGTAATGGTCAGGGCGGAGTCCCGGTTGGCGGCGATGTCGTAGACATGGATGTCGGCCACGAGCTGATAGGCGATGCGCCCGGCATCGAGGCTGGGGGAGCTGGCGTCGAAGCCCTTGTGGAAGGTGTGCTGGCCGAGAACGCCGCCCTTGAGGTCCATGGACCAGAGGTTCATCGAGCCGTCGCGGTCGCTCAGGAAGTAGACGCGGTCCTTCCAGACCATCGGGTTCTTGCTCGTTCCGGCGTAGTCGGCGGTCAGGGGCGCGGCCTCGGCGGCGCCGAGGGCGAAGGACCACAGGTTCTGGGCCGTGCCGCCCTTGTACCGCTTCGTATAGCTTCCCTGGAAGGGGAGGCGCGTGAAATAGAGCGTCCGGCCCGCCGCGTCGAAGGACCCGTCGGCGGCCTGGGCCAGCGGCAGGACGGTCTCGGCGTTCGTCGCCGGATCGAGGACGACCAGCTGCGTGTTGGGCAGGGTCGAGTATTTCTGCGTGGCGTAGAGGATCTTCCCGTCCGGGGTCCAGCCGGCGAGGGCCGGGCGGACGCCGAGGCCGAGGACCGGCGCGACCTGCGCGGCCGGCCCTCGGCCGGGTTCGCCGACGCGGTCCGGAGGACCGTCGTCCGGGCGGCCCGGTCCGCGCGGCGCGTCCCCTACGTCTCTCTCCATCATCACTGAGCCCGACCATGCGCGCCGCCAAGAAGCTCGTCCGAGGCCGTTTCGTCACCGCCCGTCCCGGCTTCGGCTTCGTCGCGCCGCAGGCGGGGGGCGACGACATCTTCATCCCGGCCCGCTACGCCCAGGGCGCCATGCCCGGCGACGAGGTCGTCGTCGCCGTCGAGGAACAGGGCCGGTTCGGCAAGCCCGAAGGCCGGATCGAGCGGATCCTGCGGAAAGGCCGGGCCGTTCTCCTCGGGATCTATAAAGAGAGGAACGGAGCGCCGTTCCTCCAGCCCTTCGACTCGCTCACGCAGGACGACCTTCCGCTCAAGGCGCGGGGGCCCCTCCGGCCCGCGCCCGGCATGATCGTCGAGGCCGACCGGGCGACACTGGCCGTCACCCGCGTCTTCGGGCACCCGGATGACCCGGGGGTGGACCTCCAGGTCGTCATCCGCCGCTACGGGCTGCCGTCGGCCTTCGGCCAGGCGGCCCTGGAGGAGGCGGCGGCCGCCCCGGACGGCGTGCCGGACGACGCGCTCGAAGGACGGCGGGACTTCCGGGACTGGCCCTCGGTGACGATCGACGGCGAGAAGGCCCAGGACTTCGACGACGCCGTCAGCGTCCGCCGCATCGCGGAGGGGGGCTGGCGGCTCGGGGTCCACATCGCCGACGTCTCCCACTACGTCAGGCCCGGGAGCGCCCTCGACCGGGAGGCCTTCGAGCGCGGCACGAGCGCGTACTTCCCAGGCCTGACCCTGCCGATGCTGCCCGAACGGCTCTCGAACGACCTCTGCAGCCTGCGGCCGCGGGAGCCGCGGCTGGCCTTCTCCGTCCTGATGGACGTCTCCGCCGAGGGGCGCGTGCTCAAAGCGGAATTCACTCCCTCCGTGATCCGCACCGCCCATCGCCTGACCTACACTTCGGTGTTCGGGATCTTCGAGGGGGACGCGGCCGAGACGGCCAAGTACGCCGACGTCGCCCCCGACCTGCTGGCCATGCGGGACCTGGCCGAGGCCCTGCGGCGGCGGCGCCTGGCCGAGGGCAGCCTGGACTTCGACCTCGTCGAGCCCGAGCTCGTCTACGAGGAGGGCCGGCTCCTCGCGGTCGCGGCCGCCGAGCGCAACGAGGCCCACCGCCTCGTCGAGGAGTTCATGGTGGCCGCCAATGTCGCGGTGGCCCGGCGCTTCTCGGCGAGAAAGCTCCCTTCGATCTACCGGGTCCACCCGCCGCCGGCCGTCGCCGACCTCGAGAAGCTGAGGGGCCTCGTCCTTCATTTCGGGCTGGCCCTGCCCGAGCCGTCCAAGGTCCGCTCGCGCGACCTCCAGCGCGTCCTGGAGAAGGCCCGGGGCCTCCCCGGGGAGAAATTCGTCGGCATCCAGGTCCTGCGGGCGATGAAGCTGGCCGTGTACTCGGCCAAGAACGTCGGCCACTACGGGCTGGCCAAGACCGACTACACCCACTTCACCTCGCCCATCCGGCGCTATCCCGACCTCGTGGTCCACCGGCTCCTCAAGTCCGCGCTGGCCGGGGAGGGGCCCGCCCGGCTGCCGCTCGAGGCGATCGCCGCCCGGTCCTCCGACCGGGAGCGCAACGCCGCCGAAGCCGAACAGGCCCTGGTCGAGGGCCGCATCTTCCGCTTCCTCAAGGACCGCCTGGGCGAGGAGTTCGAGGGCGTCGTCGTCGACGTCGCCAAGGCCGGGCTCGTCGTCGAGCTCGGCGATTATTTCGTCTCCGGGCTGCTGCCGTTCGCGTCGCTCCGCGGCGAGTACGAACCGAAGCCGGCGGCGCGGCGGCTCCGGCCGAAGCGGAAGCGGATATCGTTTGACTTGGGGGACGCCGTTCGTGTAATCCTGGTGTCCTGCGATCCGGCGCTGCGGCGCATGGGCTTCATGCCGGCGGCGGATCCGGAGGAGCGCCGCCGATGAGAGCGTCCGTGTTCGACGCCGTCCTGGACTTCCCGCTCGCGAAAGACGCCCGCGAAGTCCGGGCCGAGGCCGTCTTTCTCGGCGCCGGCGCGAGCGCGCGCCTGCTCGATTACGCCGTCGCCGGCCGGCGCGCGGCGCCCTTCGTCCGCGTCCAGGTCCTGGCCCCGGTCGACGTGCGGTGGGGCGATCCGTTCGAGCTCCGGGCCCCGGGCGGGGCGGTCCTGGGCCGCGGCCGGTGCCTCTATCCCGGCGCCCCGCCGCCGGACGAGCTCAAGCCCGCGCGGAGGAAGGCCCTCCTCTCCCGGCTGGAGCTCGGCGAGATGGACATGCTCCTGGCCCTGACCGAGGCCGGCGGCCTCGAGGGGCTCCAGGGGGACCGCCTGGCCGCTTTCTCCCGGCTGTCGGCCTCGCGGGTCGAGGCCCTGGCCCGGGCCCTCGAGTCGGAGGGACGGGTGCGGATCCTGGCCTTCTCCCCCCTCAGGCTCGTCTCCCAGACAAGCCTCGATTTCCTGCGCGGACGCGTCGAGTCCTTCCTCGCCCGCTACCACAAGACCCATCCCTCCCAGCGCGGGGCGCCCCTCGAAAAGCTGGAGAAGCGCTTCGACGCGCCGCGGACCGTGCTCGTCCTGGCCCTCAGGCTCCTGGCCAAGGAAGGCCGGGCCGTCGAGGAGGGCGGCATCGTCCGGCTGCCCGACTTCCGGATCCCCCTGACGCCCGCCGACGAGGAGACGCTGGCCCGGCTCGAAGCCATGGTCCTCAGCGGGGAGCTCGGGACGGTCTCCCTCGACGACCTCCGGGCCCGGCTCAAGCTGACGCAGGGGAAGCTCCAGACTCTCCTGGCCGCGCTGGCCGAGCGCAAGAAGATCGTCGAAGGCGTCGAAGGCTTCATCCTCCACGCCCGCTGGCTCGACGAGATCGTCCGCAAGGTCCGAGGCTCGGGGAAGAGGGAATTGACGGTGGCCGAGTTCAAGGCCATGACGGGGCTGTCGCGCAAGTACTCGATCCCCCTGCTCGAGCTCCTCGACAGCATGGGGGTCACCCGCCGCAAGGGCTCCGTCCGGGACATCCTATAGTCTAACTTGTTCCCTGGCCGCCCCTCTCGAGGCGGCGGGGGATGCCGCCTCGTCCGGAAAATCCGTTTGGAAAGCGCTTTGCCAGGAGATCTCGCAGGATCGGGACTCCGGGCACTCCGTCCCGATCCCGGCTGGTCCGCTCCCCGTTGCGAGCCAAGCCGGAGAGAGGGGCTATTCCCCGAAGAGAATAGCCCGGTTCATCCCTTCTCTTCGCCCTCGGGCGTCTCGGCCGGGGGCTCCTCGGACGCCGCGCCTTCCTCGCCGGCCTCGTCCTCGGGCTTCTTCTTGAGGGCCGTCTTGAGCAGGTCGCCGAAGAGTCCGAACTTGGGCCCGTCCTTCGTCGGGGCCGGCTTGAACTCCTCTTTCTTCTCCCGCTTCTCCCGGGCCCGCTGCTCGAGGACCTCTTCCTCTTTTCCCTTGACCGCCGCCAGGGCCTCCTGGACGGATTCCTCCTCGACGATCTTCTCCTCGAGGACCCGGCGCTCGCTCTTCTTGGGCCGCGCGCCTTTCTCGCCCTCGGTCTTGGGCTTCTTTCTCTTGAAGGCCTTGTCCTTCTTGGAAGGCGCCCCGGGCTGGGGCGGCGCCTGGGGCGGGCCGCCCGGAGCTCCGAAGCCCGGTTCCGGGCCGGTGTCGGGCTCGGCCCCGAGCATCTCCTTGGCCACGGCCTCGAGGGCCGCTTCCTCGGGCGTATAGGCCTCGGGCGCCGGCTCGCCGAAGCCCCCGGCGTAGCCGATCTCGACCGGCGCCTCCTCCTCGGGGACGAAGGGCTCGTGGTAGGTGAACACGCCCTTTTTCTTGTCGGACTTGGTGAACTCGGCCGAGTTCAGGAGGACGAACTCGACGTCCTCCTGGGTCGTCTGGCGGACGACGTCGATGAGGTGGTAGGCCCGCAGGAAGTGCAGGGAGTGGGCCGAGGTGGCCAGGGCCGGTTCCCTGAAGACGGCCAGGATCAGGTCGCCGAGGGACAGCTCCTCGCGGTTCTCCGCGAACGCCAGGAGCCGAACCAGCGTCTCGCGCTCGATGTAGATGATCTTGTTCGGCTCGGCGTAGGTGTAGGCCTCGCCGCCCGGATCGACGAACGTGTCCTTCTCGGCGTCGTACTGGAGCCGGAGGACCGACATCTTCTTCTTCGACTTCTTGACCCAGAACTTGAAGGTCGTGGGGCCCGTCCGCTCCAGGGTCAGGCTGGACCCCTGGGGGATGTTGTGCTGGGCGTAGAATTCCTGGAGGCCCAGGAAGAAGCTCTGAGCGGGGTAATAGTAGAGCGTGTAGGGCTTGTTCTCGTCGGGGTCGGTGAACGTGTACTCGCGGGCGTGGGCCAGCGTCTTGCCCAGGCTGCGCGGGATCTTGACGCCGCCCGAGACGATCTCGCGCCAGGTCAGGTAGATCTTGATCGGGAAGTCCTGGACGATGCTCATCTCGGGCTTCTCGACCTCCTCGAGATCGGGGAGGTCGGCCATCGGGGCGTCCAGGGCCAGGCCCTTGGGCAGGGCGTTGAGGATCGCCTTGAGGTGCCACTTGCCCCAGCCGGTGTCGGCGAGGAGGATGAACTCCTTCTTGTGCTTCTTCTCGAGCAGGGCGTTGAGGCTCAGGCAGGTCAGGTCGAAGAGGTCGTTGGAGGCCTCGAGGCCGAAGAACTTCCGGACGAGGTCCTCGGTCGCGGCCGAGCGGCCGGTCGCGGCGAAATCGGCCTCGATCTCCCGGACCTTCTCGGGCAGGATGTCGACGCGCTTGGCGGCCAGCTGCCAGCGGTCGTTCCAGGAGAAGACCTTGGGGGCCTTGGCCAGGCGGGCCCGGAGGTTCTTTTCGAGCGTCTTGAGGTCGCGCTCGGTCATCGGCAGCTCGGTCAGGCGTGGGTCCTCGCTCTTGGCCATGATCCCGGAGGCCTCGTTCCGGCCCTCGATGTTCGACGGCAGCAGGACCTGCGTGCGCGTCTTCTTCATGTAGTCGATGTATCTCCGGAAGACGCCGCCGCCGGGGTAGTCGACATCGAGCATCTCGCAGTTGAAATGCTTGGAGAACGACTTGGCGACGACCTTGAGGATGACCCGGCCCTCGAAGTGCTCCACCGACTTGCTGCCGACGGTCAGCGGCTCGCTGTATTCCTTCTCGATGAGGTCGCCGACCTCGTAGCGGGCGTAGGGATCGTAGATCTTGACGTCCTGGGTCCGCTCCGTGGCCGTCTTCTCGAAGGCCAGCTTCCCGGCCAGGTCCCGCGTCGCCTGGGGATGGGGCGTCCGCTCGAGCTCGCGCTCGACGAAGGCGAGGTCGCCGTCGGACACCGTGGTCAAGTGGATCGCTTCGTCAGTCATGGTCGGTCGCGTCCCCCATCAGAGAGATCAGGATGGCCTTCTGGGCGTGGAGCCTGTTCTCGGCCTCGTCGTAGACGACGGAGTTCCGCGAGTCGATGACCTCGTCGGTGACCTCCTCGCCGCGGTGGGCCGGCAGGCAGTGCATGAACAGGGCGTCCTTCTTGGCGTGGGACATCAGCTTGGCGTTGACCTGGTAGGGGGCGAAGATGCGGGCCCGGGCCTCCTTCTCCGACTCCTGGCCCATGGACGCCCAGACGTCGGTGTAGACGGCGTCGGCGCCGCCGACGGCCTCCTCGGCCGAGCTCGTCACGGTCAGGGCGAAGCCGGTGTCCCGGCCGTCCTCGCGGGCGGCCCGGACGACCTCGGCCTTGGGCTCGTAGCCGGGCGGGGTGGCCACGGCCATCTTCGTCCCGCCGCGGGCGGCGGCCAGCATGAGGCTGTGGCAGACGTTGTTGCCGTCCCCGACGTAGGCCAGCTTGAGGCTGGACAGGGCGCCCTTGTGCTCGCGCAGGGTCTGGAAGTCGGCCATGGCCTGGCAGGGGTGGGAGAGGTCGGTCAGGGCGTTGATGACCGGGATGCGGCAGCTCGCGGCGAGATCGACGGCGATCTGGTGGCCGAAGGTCCGGATCATGATCCCGTCGACCCAGCGCTCGAGGTTCCTGCCGATGTCGTAGGCGCCCTCGCGGCTGCCCATCTGGATGTCCGACGGCGCGAGGTAGATGGCCTCGCCGCCGAGCCGGAGCATGCCGGCCTCGAAGGTCATCCGCGTCCGCAGGGAGGGTTTCTGGAAGATCATGGCCAGGATCCGGTTCTTGAGGGCCTTGCGGTACTTGTCGGGGCGCTTCTTGACCTCGTCGGCGAGGTCGAGCATCTTGCCGAACTCGTACACGCTCAGGTCGCGGACGGACAGGAAATCCTTCTGCATGGCGGTTCCTCCTAGGGGTGTGACGCGACGATCCGGGTCCCCGACCGGTTGAGCAGGGCGGCCTTGAGGTGGGAGTCCTTGGTGATGAGGACCTCGCGACCCCCGGCTTCGATGTATTCGACGGCGGCCCGGATCTTGGGCCCCATCGACCCCGGCGGGAACTCGCCGGCGGCCAGGTGCTTGCGGGCCTCGTCCACGGTCAGGACGGGGGCCTCGGCCTGGTCCGGCTTGCCGAAACGGATGTAGACGCGCTCGATGGCGGTCAGGATGATGAACAGGTCGGCCTTGACCTCGCGGGCCAGCAGGCTCGCGGCGTAGTCCTTGTCGATGACGGCCTCGACGCCCTCGAAGAGGCCGTTGCCGTTGATGACGACCGGGATGCCGCCGCCGCCGGCGGCGATGACGATCCGGCCGTTCTCGACGAGCTCGCGGATGATGCCGTTGTTGACGACGTCGATGGGCTTGGGCGAGGGGACGACCTTGCGGTAGCCCCGCCCGGCGTCCTCGACCATGGCCCACTTCTTCTCCCGGGCCAGCTGCTGGGCCCGGAACTTCGAGTAGAAGGGGCCGACGGGCTTGGTCGGCCGGCCGAAGGCCGGGTCGTCCTTGTCGACGACGACCTGGGTGACGAGCGAGGCGACCTCCTTGTCGATGGAGCGCCGGCGCAGCTCGTTGACCAGGGCCCGCTCGAGCATGAAGCCCATGCTGCCCTCGGTCATGGCGTCGCAGACGTCGAGCGAGTAGGGCGGGATCTTGTTCGAGGCCTCCTCCATCTGGATGAGGAGGTTCCCGACCTGGGGCCCGTTGCCGTGGACGATGATGAGCTCGTGGCCCTTGCGGACGATGTGGACCATGAGCTCGGCCGCCCTCTGGGCGTTGCGCATCTGCTCGCTCTGCAGACCGCGCTGGTTCTCGGGCAGCATGGCGTTGCCGCCGAAGGCGACGACGGCGATCTTCGGTCTCATCGGGGGCTCAGAACCTCTTCAGGACGTCCTTGAGCGTGGGCGTGCCGATCTCCTCGAGCTCGTAGCCGACGCGCAGGATGGGCTTCGAGACCTTGATGACCCGGGTGATGTCGATGGGCGTCGCGCTGACGACGAGGTCGCAGGCGATGGCTTCGATCGTCCTGGCCAGCTCGCGGGTCTGCTTGTCGCCGTAGCCCATGGCCGGCAGGACGCGGTCGAGGTGGCCGTACTTCTCGAAGGTCTTCCTGATCGAGCCGACGGCGAAGGGACGGGGGTCGATGATCTCGGCCGCGCCGTACTTCTTGGCCGCGACGATGCCGGCCCCGAAGGTCATGCCGCCGTGGGTCAGGGTCGGGCCGTCCTCGATGACGAGGACCCGCTTGCCGCGGATGCGCTCGCCGTTCTCGACGATGGTCGGGGAGTTGGCCCGGATGACGATGGCCTTGGGATTGACGCGCCTGGCGTTGGCCAGGACGAGCTCGATGTCCCCGGGCCTGGCCGTGTCCATCTTGTTGACGACCAGGACCTTGGCCCGGCGGAAGTTCGTCTCGCCCGGGTGGTAGCGGAGCTCGTGGCCGGCCCGGTGGGGGTCGGCGACGACGATCTCGAGGTCGGACACGTAGAAGGGGAAGTCGTTGTTGCCGCCGTCCCAGAGGATGACGTCGGCCTCCTTCTCGGCCTGGCGGAGGATGGCCCCGTAGTCGACGCCGGCGTAGACGACGATGCCCTTGTCGATGTGGGGCTCGTACTCCTCGCGCTCCTCGATCGTGCACTCGTGCCGGTCGAGGTCGGCGTAGTCGGCGAAGCGCTGGACCTTCTGCTTGACCAGGTCGCCGTAGGGCATGGGGTGGCGGATGGCGGCGACCTTGCGGCCCTTGGCCTGGAGGATCTGGGCGACCTTGCGGCTGGTCTGGCTCTTGCCCGACCCGGTCCGGACGGCGCACACGGAGATGACGGGCTTGCGGCTCTTGATCATCGTGTCGGCCGGGCCGAGGAGGACGAAGTTGGCCCCGGCGGCGTGGACCTGGGAGGCCTTCTGCATGACGTACTCGTGGGAGACGTCGCTGTAGGCGAAGTGGACGTCGTCGACCTCGTGGGCGGCGATGAGCCCGGAGAGCTCCGCCTCGGCGTGGATGGGGATGCCCTTGGGGTAGAGCTTCCCGGCCAGCGCCGCGGGGTACTTGCGGCCCTCGATATCGGGGATCTGCGTCGCCGTGAAAGCGACGACGCGGTAACCCTTGTTGTCCCGGAAGTAGGTGTTGAAGTTGTGGAAGTCGCGCCCGGCGGCGCCCATGATGATGACCTTCTTCATCGCGCGCTCTCCTTTCTCATAGAGATGAAACCACTCCATCCATGATTTCCGACGTCTTCAGTTGTAAAAAAAACGAAGCATAAGTATAGCCCATAAAAGGTTTTAAATCAATAACGGGGACAGGCGCCGAAGGCGCGCGGCCCCGGGCGGCGCCGCCTTCCCCGCCGGCTCAGCGGCCCTTGGCGGGAGGGGAGATCTTGCGGCCGGGGGCCCGCTTCGGGAACCCTCCCTGGCGGGCAGGCGGGGAGGGGGGACGGCGGGGCTGCTTCCAGGCGGGCTTCTGGCGGCGGTTGATGGGGTGGGGCATGGCGACTCCTCTCTGGCCCCATTATATCCCAAAGAAGCCGTGACCGGGCCTCCCTCCCGAGGCGACACCCGTCGCCGGCTCGGGAGGGAGGCCCGGAAGGAAACATTATCGACGGGGTCTGTTGACACTTCGGGGCGATTTGCTTAAGATATAACGGCTTTAAATAGCGAACGTTAGGCGCGTAGCTCAGTGGGAGAGCGCTTCCCTGACACGGAAGAGGCCGTGGGTTCAATTCCCTCCGCGCCTACCACGAGAACGAAGCGGTCAGAATGCGGCGGGCCGTCGGAGCGGCCGGACGCGATCCTCCCGCCTTGTCGGACAGCATCAGCGAGTGAAGGAAGTGAACGACATTCCGATCGATACCCTGAGGCATAGCGCCGCGCACCTCCTGGCGCACGCCGTCCTCGATCTCTACCCCGGGACCAAGACCGGCATCGGCCCGGCCGTCGAGACCGGGTTCTACTACGACTTCCTCCGCGAGACGCCCTTCACGCCCGACGACCTCGAGCGGATCGAGAAGCGGATGAAGGAGATCGCCCGGGAGAACGTGCCCGTCGAGCGGCTCGTCCTGCCCAAGGACGAGGCCGTCCGCATGTTCGAGGACCGGAAGCAGGAGCTCAAGGCCGAGCTCGTCCGGGAGAAGGGCGAGGCCAGCGTCTCCGTCTACCGGCAGGGGACGTTCGCCGACTTCTGCCTCGGGCCCCACGTCGCCTCGACCGGGCTCCTCGAGAACGTCAAGCTGCTCTCCGTGTCGGGGGCGTATTGGAAGGGCGACGAGCGCGGGCCCCAGATGCAGCGGATCTACGGCGCCGTCTTCGCCACGAAGCGGCAGCTCGAGGACCACCTGCGCATGCTCGAGGAGGCCAAGAAGCGCGACCACCGGCGCCTCGGCGCCGAGCTCGACCTCTTCAGCTCCAACGACGAGCTCGGCGGCGGGCTCATCCTCTGGCACCCCAAGGGCTCCCGGGTCCGGGCCGTCATCGAGGACCACTGGCGCGCGCGCCACCGGGACGGCGGCTACGAGATCCTGTTCACCCCCCACATCGGGCGGGCGGCCCTCTGGCAGACCTCCGGGCACCTCGGCTTCTACAAGGACAGCATGTACTCGCCGATGGACATCGACGACCAGCCCTATTACATCAAGCCGATGAACTGCCCGTTCCACATCCAGATCTACAAGTCGCGGATGCGGTCGTACCGCGACCTGCCGCTCCGCTGGGCCGAGCTCGGCACCGTCTACCGCTACGAGCGCAGCGGCACCCTCCACGGGCTGCTGCGGGTCCGCGGCTTCACCCAGGACGACGCCCACATCTTCTGCACCCCGGAGCAGATCGACGACGAGATCCTGCGCGTCCTCGACTTCTCGGTCTCCATCCTGGCCGACTTCGGCTTCACCGACAACGTCATCCAGCTGTCGGTCCGCGACCCCAAGGACCCCGGCAAGTACTGCGGCGCGGACGACCGCTGGTGCCGGGCCGAGGCCTCGCTCGTCAAGGCCCTCGAGACGCGCGGCTACCCCTACGAACGGATGGAGGGCGAGGCCGTCTTCTACGGCCCGAAGATCGACATCAAGATCAAGGACGCCATCGGCCGGCTGTGGCAGTGCACCACCATCCAGTTCGACTTCAACCTGTCGGAGCGGTTCGACATGACCTACGTCGGCGAGGACGGCAGGGAGCACCGGCCCTACATGGTCCACCGGGCCCTGCTCGGCTCGCTCGAGCGCTTCTTCGGCGTCCTCGTCGAGCACTACAACGGCAGCTTCCCGCTCTGGCTGGCCCCCGTCCAGGCCGTCGTCCTGCCCATCGCCGAGCGCCACGAGGACTACGCCCGGGCCCTCGAGGCCCGGCTCCGGGAGAGCGGCCTCCGCTCGTCGGTCGACCTCAGCCGCGAGAAGGTCGGCAAGAAGATCCGCGAGGCCGAGGTCCAGAAGGTGCCCCTCATCCTCGTCGTCGGCGACAAGGAGGTCGAGCGCGGCACGGCCGCCCTGCGCCTCCACGGCCAGGGCGACAAGGGCGAGGTCGACCTGGCCCGGTTCATCGAGAAGGCCCAAGAGCTCCATCGCCATAAAAGTCTGGTCATGAATTTCTAGAGGAGGACCGACCATTTTCAAGAGACACGGTTTCTATCCTGCGGTCGCCAAGGCCAAGCCGCACCGGATCAACGAGATGATCCCGGCGCGGGAGGTCCGGGTCATCGACGAGAACAAGGCCCCGCTCGGCGTCCTGCCGACGGTCCAGGCCGTCCAGCTGGCCCGCGACCGGGGGCTCGACCTCGTGGAGATCGCCCCGTCGGCCGACCCGCCGGTCTGCAAGATCACGGACTACGGCAAGTTCCTGTACGAGCAGCACAAGAAGGACCACGAGGCCAAGAAGCACCAGAAGCAGATCCAGATCAAGGAGATCAAGTTCCGCCCCAAGATCAGCGTCCACGACTACGATTTCAAGATGAAGCACGTCAAGCGCTTCCTCGGGGAAGGGAACAAGGTCAAGATCACGGTCATGCTGCGCGGCCGTGAGAAGCAGAAGCCGGAGCTCGGCTACCAGGTCCTCGACCGGGTCCTCGGCGACCTCAGGGACCTGGCCACGCAGGACGGGTCGGCGCGGAAGCAGGATTGGGCCGTCTCGGCCCTGTTGGTCCCAACGAAAACCGGAGGAAAAGATGCCAAAGCTAAAAACCCACAAGGGAGCGCAAAAGAGGTTCAAGGTCACGGCGAAGAAAAAGTTCCTTCACGCCAAGGCGAATAAGAAGCACATCCTGACCAAGAAGTCGTCCAAGCGCAAGCGCCAGCTGGGGAAGGCCGGCGAGGCCAGCCCCGCCGACCGCCGAGTGCTCAAGACGATGCTCCCGTACGACATGTGAGCGCGCCCCGCGCGCCAAGGAGACGACCATGCCACGCGTAAAACGCAGCACCAAGAGGCGCGACCGGCGGAGGAAGGTCCTCGGCCGGGCCAAGGGATACTTCGGCGCCAAGAGCCGCAACTACAGGACGGCCAAAGAGGCCGTCGAGAAGTCCCTGCTCTACGCCTACCGCGACCGGCGGGCCAAGAAGCGGGACTTCCGCAGCCTGTGGATCGTCCGCATCAAGGCCGGCGCCCTGGCCAACGGCGCGACCTACAGCCGCTTCATCCGCGGCCTGAAGGTCCTCGGCGTCGCCCTCGACCGCAAGGTCCTGGCCGACCTGGCCGTCAACGCCCCCGCGACGTTCGCCCATCTCGTCCGGATGACCCAGACCCCGGCGGCGTAGGCCCCCGGACATGGCGAGCCTCAAGGACCGGATCGAGGGGCTCCGGAAGGCCTTCGACGACGCGGCCGCGAAAGCCGCCGACGCCAAGGCCCTCGAGGAGCTCCGGACGGCCTACCTGGGACGGAAGAAGGGCCACGTCACCCTTCTGTTCGAGGAGCTGAAGTCCGCTCCGGCCGAGGCCCGGCGCGAGGCCGGCCGCCTGGTCAACGAGCTCAAGGACCACGCGCAGGACCGCATCCGGGCCCTCGAGGCCGGGTTGCGGGCGGCCGCCCGCCCGGCCCGGGCCGTCGACCTGACCCTGCCCGGCCGCAGACGCTACGTCGGGACCCCCCATCCCCTGACCCTGTTCGAGCAGGAGATCGAGCGGGTCTTCCTCGGCATGGGCTTCGTCATCGAGGAGGGCCCCGAGATCGAGACCGACTACTACAACTTCGAGGCCCTCAACTTCCCGCCCCACCATCCGGCCCGCGACAAGTGTCGTCCGGCCGTCGCAGCGGGCCTGCCCCACCGGGAAGTGGTTGCACCCGCTGGCCCGGTCGTATGCCGAGAGCCTTTCGAAGCGGAGATACATCGCGTTGCCCGGCTCGAAGCAGATGAAGGGCTTGTTCCGGGACTTGAACTGGTACTGCTGCACCGTGTAGGGATGCGTGACGTCCCAGCTGAAGGGGCCGTACGGCGCGATGCTGGGGTCCTCGACGAAGGACACCTTGGCCGTCTTTCCGGCGTAGTCGGCGACGGTGACATAGTCCTTCTCCAGGAGGTCGGACACGGTCTGTCCGGGGTGGAGCAGCGCCAGGGTCTCCTGGAATTGCCGCGGCTCGCCGAGCGTGCCTTTCTTCCAGGACACCTTGCGGATCGCGCTGGCATCGGGATAGATGTAGTAGTACTCGTCGATCCAGCATTCCCAGCCGGTCTTGGGATCCGCGCGCCAGGTGTGGTCGTAGGCGCTGACGGGGGCGTAGCGCCAGTGGATGACGACCCGCGCCTCGGTGTTCTCGATGATCCGGACGTGGGCGAACCGGCAGTGCCGGTCCTGCATGTGCTCGAAACAGCCCTCCTCGTCGTTCCAGGCTTCGACGCTCTGATCGGACATCCAGTTCTCGTTCTCCGAGACCCAGGAAGCCCCGTACCGGATGCCCCGCCAGAAGACCAGCTTGACGGCGGACCCGGGGAAGCAGACGACGATGTCCGGGTCCTGATCGACCGGCCACAGCCGGTCCCAGCCCGGGTAGTACTTCAGCTTCGTGTAATAGGCGCCGAACCGCCCGGGGTTCTTTTCGACGGACGGGAGGCGTCGCGGGGCGATGTCCGGCTTGGAGCCGGTGTCCCGGGCCGAGCGCTCCTTGATCGTCGCCGCCGGCAGGGCGCGGTCGTAAACGGATACTTCGTCCAGGATGCCGTCCAGCCCGAAATAGGCCGGCAGAGTCCCGCGGGTCCTGTGGATGTCCGAGGGCTTCTCCGGCCGGGCGACCATCCCCAGGAGGTAGCCGGTCCGGGCGTGGGTGATGGAGCCCGGGATCCGGTTCGAGGCGACCGGCGATCCGTTGATGTAGAGGGCCATCTCGGACCCGGCGCGGTAGACGCCGACGAGGTGCATCCATGTCCGCAGGGGGACCGCGTCGCGCGCGCTGGTGCAGGCCAGCCATTGGCCGCCGACGGCGCACTCCAGCGAGGCCTGTCCGAGCGGGCCGATCATCAGCCGGTAGCCTTTCACTTCGTCGTTCTCCGAGGTCAGGACCGGGCACCAGTTCCAGGGGTATTCGCCGAGGGCGATCCAGGCCTCGACGGTGATCTCGTCGCCCGTCACGACCCGGTCCGGTCCGGACGCCCTCAGACAGGTCGTGAAGCCGTCCAACCGAAGTCCGTTGCCCCGGATGCCCGGGGCTTTCTCGACATATCCTTCCAAGGTGTCCATCGTCCGGCTGACGGCCTCGGGCGTTTTCGATCCGTCCAGGGTCTCGAACGTCCAGTGCGCCTTGGGGTCCTGCGCGGCGGCCTCGATCGCGCAAGCGGCCAGGATGATCACAGCGAGCGTCTTGTTCATGCGGTCGCTCCTTTCAATCCGGAATGGAAGCCTTGCCGGCGGCCGGGGCCCCGCCGGCCTCGAGGACCTCGAAGGATCCCGAGAGCGCCGTTTCCCCGTTTCGCACGACGACTCGATACCTTCCGGCCTTGGCCACATCCCGGGCGGCCGGATACATCTCCGGCGGGCCGGGCGCTACCGTCAACGCTCCACGATCCAGCGGGGGCCGGCGCCGGAGACGAGCAGCACGTTGCCCCAGGCCGTGAAATCGCCCGTGCGGACGATCGTCTTGACCTCGTGGCTCCGTTCCTTCAATTCCGTGTGGGGGACCACTTCGACCGCGACCCCCCTCCCGAAGGCCGCGGCGACCTTTTCGAAATGGCTCGGGTTGTGCTCCCGCGTCTCCGCGGCGAGGACGACCTTTTCCACCGAGTGCACGGGCGCGATCTCCGCCAGGACCTCGAGGACCGAGGGCCTCCCCGGAGCGAGGGCGATGTCGATCAGCTCCACGTCATCGGGACACGGGAAACCCGCGTCGACGACCATGAGCCCGTCCTTATGCCCCTGACGGTTCAAGGCCGAATCGATCTGCCTGTTGAGCATGCCGATCTCTTTCATCGTCTGACCTCGCCTTTCATACGGATGGGGCCGTCGCTTGGTAAGCCGGCGGCCGCTCGCCGTCCCGCCCACCGGGGGTGACGCGAGAGGGGATTATGGCGATATCGGGCGCCAGCGTCAAATGCGCGGCGGGACCTGTCTTCCCGTCTCTTTCGGCAGCCGAAATATTTAAAAAATAAAGTTGTTTTTTGTTTGTTTTCAGGTTACTTTGTTACCGCACGAAACTAACGGTTTATGGATGCCGCGATGATCAAAGAGCTCACCCACCGGAAGACCCAAACACGGGCCGGGAACGCCAAGCTCATCAGCGAGCTCAACAAGGTCAAGGTCACCAATCTCGTCCGCGACAACGATGGCTTGTCCCGCGCGGATATCGCCAAACGGAGCGGCTTGAGCGCGCCGACCATCTCCCGGATCGTCGACGGGCTCATCCGCGAAGGGCTGGTCACGGAGGTCGGGGTCGGCGTGTCCCACGGGGGCCGCAAGCCGACCCTCCTCAAGTTCTCCGGCTTCGACAGCTATATCGTCGGCATCGATCTCGGGACGACGAACATCTTCGGGGTCTTGAGCGATCTCGACGCGAATATCGTCGCCGAGATCAAGACGCCGACCCTGGTCGAAAAGGGCTTCGACCGGGTCATGGAGCAGACCTCCGAGGTCATCGGCGAGCTGCGCGGGCATCTGGGGAACCGGAAAGGCCGGATCTGCGGCATCGGACTGGCCATCGCCGGGCTCATCAACCGGGACCGGGAGATCGTCGAATTCTCGCCGGATTTCCACTGGCACGACGTCGATGTCCGGGCGGCCCTCAGCCGCAGCCATTCCGATATCCCGATCATCTTCGATAACGTGACCAGGGTCATGTCCCTGGGCGAGATCTGGTACGGCGCGGGAAGGAATTACCAGGATTTCGTCATGGTCAACATCGGCTACGGGATCGGGGCGGGCGTCATCATCCGGGGCGCGCCGCTCTACGGGAGCTTGGGAATGGCCGGCGAGTTCGGGCACATCACCTTCGAGAAGAACTCCGCCGCCCAGTGCGAATGCGGCAATTTCGGCTGCCTCGAAGCCCTGGCCTCCGGCAACGCCATCGCCAAGGCCGCGCGGAAGGAGCTCGAGAACGGCGCCGAGTCCGACCTCCTGAAGGCCTGTGGCGGAGATCCGTCCCGGCTGACCGCCGAAATGGTGGCCCAGAGCGCCAAGCGGGGAGACGGGGTGGCCTGGAAGGTCTTCGACCTGGCGGCCGAGTACATCGGCATCGGGATCGCGGGTTTGATCAACCTGCATAACCCCGAAGCCGTCTTTATCGGCGGCGGGGTGGCCCAGGCGGGAGACATCCTCTTCGATCGCGTCCGAAGAACGGTCCAGACACGGGCGCTGAAG
This sequence comes from Candidatus Aminicenantota bacterium, assembly GCA_041320535.1. Classification (GTDB taxonomy): domain Bacteria; phylum Acidobacteriota; class Aminicenantia; order Aminicenantales; family Saccharicenantaceae; genus RBG-16-66-30. The sequence continues at coordinate 579,735 of JBGLNH010000001.1, forward strand.
AAGACCGCGGGCTCCGTTTTGATCCTGCCCGCGACGTTCGGCCTGAAATCGGCCGTCATGGGAGCCGTATCGCTCATTTTGAGCAGTGTCGTCAACCTCAATTTCGAGCGCAATGCCGATTCGGCGAAGAACTGATATGTCGGCCTTGAGGATTCGGAGGCTCAGCTAGGATCATGAAAGTGAAGAAATCGGCATGAAACAGCCCCATGGTTATTTATTTAAAGTAAGGAAGTATCTCCCGGTGCTGATGGTCCGAAAATAGTTCCTGTTTCATGGAGGTGTGACAAGGAGAAACAGACAGACACTGTCAGAAGGGTTCTGATCAGAGTCCATAGGCACAGCAGAAAGGAGAGAACGGTCGGGCCCACCGGGCTCCGCGGCTTCGCCGGATCCGACCTCGAGCCCGGGACCTCAGGGCGAAGTACGGAAGCGACCGGAGGAGCGCACGATGACCCAACCCTCGCTCGGCATTCCCGTCCTCGACCTCGTCATCATCGTCGTCTATATGCTCGGCATCCTGGCCATCGGCGTGCTTTCCACCCGCGGCCTGGCTCGCACGGCCAGCGGCTACTTCCTGGCCGGGCGCTCCCTCCGCTGGGGGGTGGTCGGCTCGGCGATGTTCGCCGCCAATATTTCGACGATCCACCTGGTCGGGCTGGCCGCCTCGGGGTACTCCGACGGTCTCGTGTGGGGCAATTTCGAGTGGATGGCGACATTCACCCTGGTCCTCCTCAGCCTCGTTTTCGTGCCCTTCTATTTTAAGAGCCGCATCTCCACTCTGCCTGAATTCCTGGAGAAGCGCTACGGCCCGGGCGCCAGGATCATGCTGGCCTTCATGGCCATCCTGGCCGCGCTCTTCATCCATATCGGCATGAGCCTCTACGCCGGGGCGGCCGTCTTCCGCCAGTTCTTCGGCATCGACGTCGTGACCTCGATCGTCATCATCTCCGTCATCACCGGGCTCTACACGATCCTGGGCGGCCTCAAGGCCGTGGTCGTCACGGAATCCATCCAGTCCGTGATCCTGATCCTCGGGGCGATCGTCGTCACGGCCTTCGCGGTCCTGGCCCTGCCGTCCCACGGCATCCACACCCTGGCGGAGTTCAAGGCGGCCGTGAAGCCCGATCAGCTCAGCATGCTGCAGACGACGAGCTCGGCCGGGCTCAACTGGTACGCGATCTTCCTCGGCTATCCCATTCTCGGGATCTGGTACTGGTGCACCGACCAGACCATCGTCCAGCGCGTCCTCGGCTCCCGGTCGGAACGGGACGCCCAGCACGGGGCCCTGTTCGCCGGGCTGCTCAAGATCCTGCCGCTCTTCATCATCGTGTTCCCCGGCGTCGTCGGCTACGTCCTCTTCCGCGACGTCATCGGGGCGGACGCCAACCAGACCCTGCCCGTCCTCCTCGTCCGCCTCATCCCGACCGGCCTCAAGGGCATCATCGCCGCCGGATTGCTGGCGGCGCTCATGAGCACCATCGCCGCCGCCCTCAACAGCTCGGCGACGCTGGTGGCCGTCGATATCGTCAAGCGGATCAAGCCGGAGACGACGGACCGGATCCAGATCCGGGTCGGGCAGGCCTGCGCCGTCATCGTCATGCTGCTGGCCATGGCCTGGTCGACCCAGGGCGGCCGCTACACGAGCATTTTCGAGGCCATCAACACCATCGCCAGCTACCTGGCGCCGCCGATCACGACCGTCTTCCTGTGGGGCGTCTTCTGGAGGCGCGGGACGCGCCAAGCGGCGCTGACGACCCTGATCGCGGGGTTCCTCCTCGGCCTCGTCTCGTTCCTGGTCGATCTCCCGGTCTTCGGCACGGAGAAGGTCATCACCCAGGGCTGGGGCATCCCGTTCATGATGCAGGCCTGGTGGATGTTCTGCCTCTGCAGCGTGCTGTTCGTCGTCGTCAGCCTGCTGACGCCCCGGCCGGACCCCGAGAAGGTCAACGCCTTGACCTGGAAGAGCCCGGCCGCCGTCCTGGTCCACGGCCGGGTCCAGGGACTGAGCGACCCGCGGATCCTGGCCGGGGGTCTCCTGGCGCTGCTGGCCGTCCTGTATGTCATTTTCCGCTGAGGCCGTTCCGCGCGGCCGGGGAGTCGACCATGAAGCAAGCCGTCATGACCAGCCCGGGGGTGATCGAGTTCCGGGACGTACCGGTACCGAAACCCGGGCCCGAAGAGGTCCTGATCCGGGTCCGGCGGATCGGGGTCTGCGGTTCCGACATCCATGTCCGCCACGGGCGCCATCCCTTCACGTCCTATCCCGTCGTCCAGGGGCACGAATTCTCGGGCGTCATCGAGGCGGTGGGCAAGCGGGTCAAGGGCCTGCGGCCGGGCCAAAAGGTCACGGCCACGCCCCAGATCGTCTGCGGCCGCTGCGCCCCCTGCCGGCGCGGGGATCACCACATCTGCGACGTCCTCCGGGTCCGGGGGTTCCAGGCCCCGGGATGCGCCCAGGAGCTCTTCCTGGCCCGGGCCGATCAGATCGTTCCCCTGCCCGGCTCGTTCAGCTTCGAACAGGGGGCCCTGGTCGAGCCGGCGGCCGTGGGCGTCCACACCGTCTCCCGCGCCGGGACGATGGCCGGGATGAACGTCGCGGTGCTCGGAGCGGGGCCCATCGGCAATCTCGTCGGGCAGGCGGCCCGGGCCGCGGGCGCCAAGGTCCTGCTGACGGACATCAGCGAATACCGTCTCGAGATCGCGCGACAGTGTGGCCTCCGGTCCGTCTCGCTCGCCGGGCGGGAGACCCTGAAGGACGCCTCGGCGCGCGTCTTCGGCGCCAAGGGATTCCAGAAGGCCTTCGAGTGCGCCGGGGCCGAGGCGGCCATCAACGAGGCCATCGAGGCCATCCAGAAAGGCGGCACCATCGTGGCGGTCGGCGTCTACGGCGACCGGCCCCGCGTCAACATGGGCCTCGTCCAGGACCGCGAGCTGACCTTGACCGGCACGCTCATGTATCAGAAGCGGGATTTCGTCAAGGCCGTCCGCCTCATGCGGTCGGGGGCCCTGATCACCGCTCCCCTCGAGACCACGCATTTCCACTTCGATGCGTACCGAGCCGCTTACGATTACGCCGACCGGGAAGGGGAGAGGTCGATGAAGATCTTCGTCGACCTCGACACCAACTGACAGGAGCACGCCTCATGAGATCCTTTAAATATTTCCAGCCCACGGAGATCCTGTTCGGCCGCGGCCGTTTCTCCGACCTGGGGCCGGCGGCGGCCCGTTCCGGACGCCGGGTCCTGCTCGTTTCCGTCCCCGAGGAGCCTTGCTTCCACGGGCTCTTCTCCCGGGCCAAGGCCCTCCTGGCGAAGGCCGGGCTGGCCGTCGCCCGCTTCGACGGCGTGGTCCCCAATCCGACGACCGAGGTGGTCGCTCGCGGGGCCCGCGTGGCCCGGGACTTCAAGGCCGACGTCGTCGTCGCGGTCGGCGGCGGTTCGACCATGGACACGGCCAAGGCCATCGCCGTGGAGGCGACGCATCCGGGGGGCGCTTGGGACTACCTGTTCTTCAGGGACAAGCAGCCCACGGCCAAGACCCTGCCGGTCGTCGCCGTTACCACGACCTCGGGCACCGGCTCCCACGTGACCCAGGTCGCCGTCGTGACCAATCCGGCCGAGAAGAACAAGTCGGCCCTGTACCATCCGCTCCTCTATCCCCGGACCGCCCTGGTCGACCCGGAGCTCATGACGACGCTCCCGGTCAAGGTCACGGCCGCCACGGGCTTCGATGTGTTCGCCCACGCCTTCGAGAGCTTCATCAGTCCCGGCGGCACTCCGTATACGGACATGATGGCCCTCGAGGCGTTCCGGCTCGTCGCCAAATTCCTGCCCAAGGCGGTCCGCGACGGGAAGGACCTGGACGCCCGGGAGGGCATGGCCTGGGCCGATACCCTGGCCGGGCTCTGCATCGCCAACGCCGGAGTGACCCTGCCCCACGGGATCGGGATGGCCATCGGCGGCCTCTACCCGCACGTGGCCCACGGCGAGGCCCTGGCCGTCGTCTATCCGGCCATCCTCGAGTACACCTATCGCTACGCGCCGGGGAAGTTCGCCGCGGTCGGCCGGATCTTCGATCCGCGGCTGGGGGACAAGAAAGGGCTCCGCGCGGCCGAAGGCGCCAGCGCCGCCATCCAGAAGTTCATCAAGAGGATCGGCATGAGCCTGAGGCTCCGCGATCTGCGGGTGCCCGAGGCCGAGCTCGAAGCCCTGGCCCGGCAGTCCCTGGTCCTGCCCGATTTCAAGAACCATCCGCGCCTGGCCACCTTGGCCGATGTCAAGGCCATCCTCGACCGAAGCCATTGAGCCCAAGGCCGGGCGATCGAGGCCGCGGTGACCGTTTGGAGTTCGTAGGCCGCGAGGTCGAGATCGAGATGAAGTGAAGCGGGCCGAGACGGCGTCCCGAGCGGCGAGTCCGGCCGGCGAAAGGAGTCCCTCATGATGGCCATAACTTCGAGACGGGCGCTGACCCTGGCCGCCGCGCTGGCGGCGGTCTTGAGCCTGGCGACAGGGGCCCGGGCCCAGGAGCAGGCCAAGACCGGTTCCGGTCCCGCGACCCGGCTGTGGTACAACCACCCCGCCGACAAATGGGAGAACGCCTTTCCCGTCGGCAACGGCCGGCTCGGGGCCATGGTCTTCGGCAAGACCGACGAGGAGGAGATCCAGCTCAACGAGGAGACCTACTGGTCCGGCGGGCCGTATTCCACGGTCGTCGAGGGTGGTTCCAAGGACCTGCCCGAGATCCGGAGGCTCATCTTCGAGGGCAATTACAAGCTGGCCCACATCCTCTTCGGCCGGAGCCTGATGGGCTACCCGATCGAGCAGATGAAATACCAATCCCTCGGCCGGCTGGTCCTCCGGTTCCCGTCGAAGGACCCGGTGACGGACTACCGGCACGAGCTCGACCTGGACACGGCCGTCGTCCGGACGGAGTACTCCCAAGGAGGCGTCCGCTTCACGCGGGAGGTCTTTTCGAGCCCGGTGGACCAGGTCGTCGTCGTCCGGCTCACGGCCGACCGGCCGGGCCGGATCTCTTTCAAGGCCCAGCTCCAGGGCGAGAGGAACGAAGCCCACTCCAACTACGCGACCGACTACTTCCGCATGGACGGCCTCGCTCCGGACGGTCTCGTCGTGCGCGGGAAGTCCGCGGACTACATGGGCGTGACGGGCGCGCTCCGCTACGAGAGCCGGCTCAAGGCCCTGCCCGAGGGAGGATCGATGAGCCTGGACTGGGACGAGCTCAGCGTGACCGGCGCCGACGCCGTGACCCTGCTCGTCGCCGCGGCCACGAACTTCGTCAGCTATAAGGACGTCAGCGGCGATCCGCGCGCCCGCATCGAGGCGGTCCTGTCGCCCGCGGCCGGGAGGTCCTTCGAAGCCCTCAAGGCCGCCCACCTCGGCGAGCACAGGCGGCTGTTCCGCCGCGTGACCATGACCCTGCCGGAGACGCCGAATTCCCCGCTCCCGACCGACGAGCGGCTCAAGAACTTCGACGGGGCGAACGATCCCGCCCTCGGCGCCCTCATCTTCCAGTTCGGCCGCTACCTGCTCATCTCGTCCTCGCGTCCGGGGACCCAGCCGGCCAACCTCCAGGGGATCTGGAACAAGGACATGAATCCCATGTGGGATTCGAAGTACACGACCAACATCAACACGGAGATGAACTACTGGCCGGCCGAGGTCGGCAACCTGGCCGAGTGCGCCGAGCCGCTCTTCCGCATGATCCGCGAGCTCACCGACCAGGGGAGCCAGGTGGCCCGGGAGAACTACGGCGCCGGCGGCTGGGTCTTCCACCAGAACACCGATCTCTGGCGGGTCGCCGCGCCCATGGACGGGCCGAGCTGGGGGACGTTCGCGACAGGCGGGGCCTGGCTGGCGACGCACCTGTGGGAGCATTATTTGTACACGGGCGACAAGGCCTTCCTGGCCGAGTACTATCCCATCCTCAAGGGCAGCGCCGAGTTCTTCCTGGATTTCCTGGTCCCGCACCCGCGATACGGCTGGCTCGTGACCAACCCCTCGACCTCCCCGGAGAACTTCCCGGCCGTCCCCGGCCAGGAGCGGTTCTTCGACGAGGTCACGACCTTCCGGACGACGACCTCGATCTGCGCCGGCTCGACCATCGACATGGCCATCCTCAACGACCTCTTCGGCGCCGTCGCCGAGGCCGCCGATGTCCTCGGCGTCGACCGGGACTTCAAGGCACGGGTCCTGGAGGCCAGGTCCAAACTGGCGCCTCTGCAGATCGGGCGGAAGGGCAACCTCCAGGAATGGCTCGAGGATTGGGACGAGACCGAGAAGAGCCACCGCCACATCTCGGGGCTGTGGGACCTGTTCCCCGGCCGCCGGATCTCCCCGCGACGGACGCCGCAATACGCCGCGGGCAGCAAGGTCGTGCTGGAGCAGCGCGGACTCCCCGGGAACGGCTGGGCCTCGGCCTGGAAGGCCGCCTGCTGGGCCCGGCTCGGGGACGGCGCCAAGGCCCTGGAGAACTTCACCTACGCCATGCATCATTACACGACGACGAGCCTGTTCTCGATCTGCTCGCGCGCGATGCAGGTCGACGGCTCGTTCGGCATGTCCGCGGCCGTCGCCGAGATGCTCCTTCAATCGCACGACAATGAGCTGGCCTTCCTGCCGGCCCTTCCGGCCGCGTGGAAGGACGGCGAGGTCAAGGGCCTCGTGGCCCGCGGCGGCTTCGAGGCCGGCTTGCGCTGGAAAGACGGGCGGATCATGGCCGCGACGCTCCATTCGAAGCTCGGCCGGCCGTGCCGGGTGCGTTCCGCCGTTCCCTTGAAGGTGACCGTCCGGGGCCGGTCGGTGACCGTCCGCAGGCCGGAGCCGAACCTCATCGAGTTCAAGACCGAGCCGGGCGCCACGTATGTGTTGACGCCCGCGGGGCGCTGAGAGCCATGGACAGGCGTGAATTCATCAAGAAGGCCGGGGCCGGGCTGATGGCCGCCGGGGCCCTGCCGGGGCCGGGCCCGCGTCCGGCCGGTCCGACCGCTCCGGCGGCCGCGAAGCCCCTCGAGGGGCGGAGGATCCTGACCTTCAATTCGGTCGTCCGCGTCAACCAGATCGAGGTCACCCGGACGCGGAACGAGGGCTTCGACGAAGCCGACCGGCACTCGCCCGAGAACGTCCGGGCGCTCCGCGACGCCTTGGCCGCCGGCTGGCCCGGCGCGCCGATGACCTGGGCCTTCAGCTGGCGGGCCCTGTTCGACGAGCGCGAGAACTACCGCCGCATCCGGGCCCTGATGCCCGAGTTCCGCGACCGGTTCGGCGACGACGTGACCTTCATCCCCGGGGCCTACTTCGCCAACGCCTACAACTCGCGGGACCAGGTCGACCGCGATCTCCATGACGGCCTGGCCCGCGTCTCGGAGATCATGGGCGGCGGCTTCCGGCCCAAGAGCGTGATCGCCGGCTTCCTGGCCGCGGCCAACCAGAAGTATCTGGCCGAGAAGGAGGGGATCCGCGTTTGCCAGGGGAACATCTGGAGCCAGTACGCCGTCGACAACCAGGACGGCGAGGGTTCGATCTCTTATCCTTATTATCCGTCGACCGAGCACTTCTGCAAGCCGGCCCAGGGCCGCGAGGATCTCATCGACTGCGTCAACCTGGACGGCTGGACCTGCGATTTCCTCGCCGCCCGGCGCCAGGGCCAGGATTGGGCCGCCTCCCAGCGCAGCCGCATGGGGGTCGGGCCCATCGAGACGATCGAGTGGTTCGGCCCCGAGGTCGGGCTGGCCCAGATCGTCCAGACCACGGCCGCCCATTTCGACGCGGGCTTCGCCCTCAACGGCTGGGCCTGGGTCACGAACTGCTGGGAGATCTCGCTCGTCCCGCAGATCGGGCATCTGGAGGTCCTGACGCGGTGGACGAGGCGTATCCGCGAACGCTGGCCCTCGGCGGAGTGCCTGACCCTGGGCGACTTCGGGAGCGCCTTCCGGGCCCAATACCCGGACAACGAGAACCTGCGGTACCGGTTCGTCCAGAGGGGGACGGGGATCGGCGGATCCGAAGTCCCTCTGGAGATCCGCTGGTTCATGTGCCGGGAGTTCCGCCTGGCCCTGCTGCGGAGCTGGAGGGATAAGGGGCCGGAGCGGGTCATCGACTTCACCCGCTATGACCTGCCCGCCCGCGAGCCCCAGGACTTGACGCGGAGCTGGAGCCTGATGGGCCGCATCAACCAGAAGCGGACCCGCCCCCAGGACGAGCCCGTCCCCTTCGGCTCCCTCGCTCCGGACGAGAGAGCGCTGATCCTGAAATGGTTCCCCGAGCTGAAGCCCTGAAAGAGGCGTTATGAAGAACCGGACCATCGTCGTGACCCTGAGCCTGTTCGCCGCGACGCTCACGTCTTGCGGCCCTCGCGTCCATGAGGGCACGGTCCCCTATACGTCCCAGCCCTGGCCGGCCCGCGTCTGGGCGTCCGACGTGCCGCCCGATTGCCCCTTCGAGCGCTCGAAGGACATCGTGGCCGTGGCCTTCACCCGCAACGCCATCGCCTATACCGACGCCGACACGTGGTATCCGTCCTGGGCCCCGGACGGGGCCATGTACAGCGGCTGGACGGACGGCGAGATCGGCGAGGAGAGCGTCCACTCGAACGGCCCGAAGGCCCGCACGGGCAACGCCCGGATCGAAGGCGACGATCCCCTGCTCTTGACCGTCACCTCCCTCGGTTCGGAAGCCGCCTCGCCGGACCCCTACGGCGGCCGCTACCCGAGCGCCAACCTCGTCCATGACGGGGTTTGGTATTACGGGACCTACGCCGTGGACTTCGACCTGTCCAAACCGGAATACCGGGACCTCTACAGCTGGGCCATCTGCGGCCCCCTGCCGGGCTTCCGCATCTCGAAGGATTACGGGAAGACTTGGATCCCCAGCCCCCTCACGCCCGAAAAGCCGCTTTTTCCGGAGTCCGGCAAGGACGGCCGGCAGGTGAAGCTGGGCACGCCCCATTTCGTCGATTTCGGCCGGAACATGGAACATTCCCCCGACGGGAAGGCCTACCTCGTCGGGCAAAATGGTGCGGGCTCTATTTTCCTTCCAAGCCCATGTGCCGGAGCTCTGAAAGGGAATTCAGATCGGCCGCGGAACGCCTGCACGATTGGCGGGTGACGCCTCGAACAAAGGACGGTTACGGCGCCGCCGAAGTGACGGGTGGGGGTGTGGACACGGACGAAGTCTCTTCCAAAACCATGGAATCCAAGAAGGTGCCCGGCTTGTTTTTCGCGGGGGAAGTGCTGGACGTGACGGGCGAGCTCGGAGGATACAATCTGCAGTGGGCGTGGTCTTCGGGCTGGGCCGCCGGCCAGTTCGCCTGAAGGTGCCCGTTTTGTCGGGCCTTCCAAGAACTCGAAAGACGTCCTCTACCGATCTTTTTTCTTTTCCGGAGCTTCGGGCCCGATAGCCTCTTCTGCCGGCTCGGCCTTCTTCGATTCGAGGCGTTTCTTCGTCGCCAGCTTCGCCGTCTTCTGCCATTTGGCCTCTCTCGCGATCTCCGCCTTGCCCTTCGCCACCCTGTATGCTGAAGCCGTCAGGTTTAATTTCGGCATGATGCTGATACCTCCCTACGGTCCATTCAGTATATCATAATCCGACGGCCGGCATTGAGTTGGCGCGGGCGTCCCGCCTTGCGAGCGCCTTCAGACCGGTCTGATGAAAGGGGAGGCTCGGCGGCGCCGCAGATGAGCACAATGGCCATATCCGGGAGCCATCCTTCGTTCTGCTATAATAGAGGGCCGTAGGGGAGGCACCCATGATCAAAAGACTGTCGGCTTCGGTGATCCTATTCGTCATGGCCTGCGCGGCGGCTTTGGCCGCCGCGGAGACGTCGATCTACTCGTTCACCATGGACGATATCGACGGCAAGCCCGTGGGCCTCGAGACCTTCAAGGGCAAGGTCCTGCTCGTGGTCAACACCGCGAGCAAGTGCGGGCTGACCCCCCAGTACGAAGGATTGCAGGCCCTCTATGCCAAATACCGCGACGCGGGGCTCGTCATCCTCGGTTTCCCGGCCAACGACTTCCGCGGCCAGGAGCCCGGTTCGAACGAGGATATCAAGGAGTTCTGCTCGGTGAAATACGGGGTCGAGTTCCCGATGTTCTCCAAGATCTCCGTCCTGGGCCAGGATATCCATCCCCTCTACGAATATCTGACCTCGGGCGCGGGGAACGCCGACCTGGCGGGGGACATCACCTGGAACTTCGAAAAATTCCTGTTCGACCGGAACGGGCGCGTCTCGGCCCGTTTCCCCCCAAGGACGAAACCCGGCTCCGAAGAGGTCGTCAGTTCGATCGAAGCTCTCCTTAAGAACAAATAGGCCGTCTGTCGGCCCCGAGCAGATCGGCCCGTCCTGAGGGGGTCCGAATCCTCCCGGGCCTGCTATAAGCCTTCTCCAGTCGGTCTGATTGAATTCGTCACTGAAGAAGTAGTATCTTGGCGGGGGGGAGCCCTCTCTGTCATGAATTGCTCGATCAAAAGGAGAAAAGCATGCCCTCTCGATCGACGATCCGCCCCCGGGGCCTTTTTCTCGGCTTGAAATACTCCCTGTTAGCCCTCGGCATCCTGGCGACGGGTACGACACTGGAGGCGTCGCAGGATCAGGCCGCCCAGGCCGTCGAAAGGCTGGTCGACGTCGGGGGCTACAATCTCAACTTCCGGATCATCCCGGGCCAGGGCCCCGCGATCCTCCTCGAGTCCGGCGGCGGGATGGATTCGACCGAGTGGAACGCTTTGGCCCCGCGTCTGGCGCGGGAAACCGGGGCGACCGTCGTCGCCTATGACCGCGCGGGGTTCGGAAAGAGCGACTTGCCGGATACGAAATACGACCTTCGCGAGGACACGGCCGCCTTGTGGCGCGGGCTCAGGACCCTCGGCCTCGATCGGAACCTCATTCTCGTCGGGCATTCCTACGGGGGGTTCCTGATCCGCTTCGAAGCCGCCGAACACCCGGATGCGGTCCGGGGCCTGGTATTTGTCGACCCCTTCACGGTCGAGTTCGTCGATATGTTCGGGGTCGAATACTGCGACGCCCACCCCATGATGGGGAAGCTCCCGTTCGACACCTCACGGCCGGAAACGCTCAGCAAGGCGGAACGCGCCCTGGTCCGCATGGTCGGCGCGCCGGGCAGCAACCTGGGCGAAAAGATCGCCGTCATGCGCAAGGCCGTCATTCCGGAAGGCATCCCGGCGAGGGTGATCACAGCCGGGATCGCTTTCCTCCCCAAGCCGGAGGAACAGAAGGCCTGGCGGGAGTCCCACGAGCGATTGACGGCATCGATCAAAGGCGCCGTGTTGGTCCTTGCCGAGAAGAGCGGTCACATGATCCCGTTTAGCCAGCCGGACCTGCTCGTCTCAGTCGTATCGGAAGTCGTCCGCTTGGCGAAGTGACCGAATGGCGCCGCGGATGGGCACGGTCCGAACACGATCGGTTTCGCTCCCCGGCTGACGGTCTTTTTATCAGCAAGCTGAAACGCTGGGCCTGTTGGTTCGGGATCAGCGGGCCGGAGGTCCGATCCCTCTCGCCGGCTCCGCCGATTCATCCCAGCCATTCGAGCAGGGCGCGAATGCTGCCGGTGGCCAGGGCGATGCTCGAATCCGCCGCCCCATAATACAGGTTGAGGGTATCGCCGTCGGGAGCGATGGTGCAGCCGCAGGGGAACACGACATTGCCGACGTCCCCGCGCTGTTCGTAATCCGCTTCCGGGCCGAAGAACCACTCGTCGCTGCGCTTGAGGCAGCGTTCCGGAGCGTTCAGGTCAAAGAGAGCGAGCCCCAGCCGGTAGATCGAGCCGGCCGCGGTCTGCCGCACTCCGTGGTAGATCAACAGCCAACCCTCGGGAGTCTCGATGGGCGGCGGCGAGAGGCCGATCTTATTGGCGTCCCACCACCCGCCGCGCCGGGACTCCAGCATCAGCTTGTGGCCGCCCCAGTGGCGCAGGTCGGGCGAATAGGACATCCACATGTTGGCCCTGGGAGAGCTGATCGGGCGATGGATCAAAGCCCAACGGCCGCCGATACGCCGAGGCAACAGGGCCGCGTCCTTGTCTTCCGGCGGCATGATCACGCCGTAGCGCTCGAAGCGGCGGAAATCTTCCGTGAGCGCCAGGGCGACACCGGGGCCCTCGCGCGTATAGGCGGTGTAGACCACGGCGTACTTGCCCAATTCGGGAATGTAGGTGATGCGCGGGTCTTCGATCCCCCACATTTCCTCCGGAAAGTTCTTGGGGTCGGCCAACAGGGTGGGCCGGGGATCGATCCGCCAATCGTCCCGGCCATTGGAGGACCGGGCCGCGCAGAGATGAGACTGCCCGCGGCGGTCCTCCACGCGGCACAGTAGCAGCGTCGTGCCATCGGGCAGCAGCGCGGCGCCGGGATTGAACACGCTGTTGACCGGATAGGGCCAATGGCCGGCCGTCAAGATGGGATTGCGCTCATGACGGCGAAGAAGCTCGGGGTGACGGTTGTTCATGGGGATCGTGTCTCCAGAGATAATAGCGCATTCTCGGCCAGGCGCAACTCCAGCAGGGCCTGGAGAAAGGCGAGCGTCGATTCCGCGCCCTGATTCTCGTTCCGGCGGTCGGGATGCAAACCGTCCCGACAACCGCCGGTCGTCGGGTCGTAGATAGGGAGGCTGAGGTCGTTGCGCCCGATGAACCAATCGAAGGCCCTGCGGGCCTCTTTGTTCCAGCGTTTGTCCCCCGTGACCCGATAGGCTTCGAGGCAGGCCGATACCATCGCCTGGGCCTCCACCGGCTGTTGATCGAACCGGGCGCGCGCGCCGCCGCGCCGATAGAAGCCGTCGGACCCGATGGGGACAAAATGCCCCCCGCCCGCCTCCGAGCGCTGCAGATCGGCCAGCCAGCCGAGCGACTCCAGCCCGGCCTCGGCCATGTCCTTGTTCGATATCCATCGGCCGCACATCAACAAGGCGTGCGGCAGCGCGGCGTTGCAGTAGCTCAGCTCGTCCTCGAACCATCGCCATTCGTCCGAACGGTGGCCTTGATACAGAGCCAGCAGCCGCCCGCCCAGTTCCTCCCGGACCCGGCCGGCCCTCCGGTCGCCCGCGAACCGCCGCAGATATTCGTGGATGCCGACGAGCGCGAACGCCCAGGCCCGCGGACTGGTCGTGCCGTGAATGGCCGGGAGGGCCTGCTCGAACAGCCAGCCGGCCATGCCGTGGAGGGCGGGCGTGGTCGTCACGCCCAGGACGGAGCCCAGCGCCCACAGGGCCCGGCCATGGCTGTCGTCCGAGCCGCTGTCCTCCCGCCAGTTGCGCTGGTAGTCCATGAAGTTGCGAAAGCGTCCGGTCTTGGCATTGAAGGCGTACGAGAGGAAGGCGAGATAGCGTGACGCCGGCTCGAAGGACTCTTCGATGCCCAGCGAATCGATGAGCGCGCTCACCATCAGGGCCCGGGCGTTGTCGTCGGTGCAGTAGCCCTCGCGATAGTTGGGGACCGTGAAGATGGCGTGCTGCAGCATGCCGGTTTCGTCCGTCAAATGGCGCATGTGATCCAGCTTGAGAGGAGGCAGCTCCCCCAGATGCTTGTCCAGCGCCTTGGCCGTGAAGCCCGGGGGCGCGAAATGCCGGCGTTCCGAGCGGGCGCGCTCAAAGCTCTCCATATAGCGCCGCGCCACCTTCGGCCAGATCATCTCCCGCCCGAGCAGATAGGCCCGCTTTCGCATGGCGTGGCGCTCGGCCTCGTTCTCCATGAGGAAGATGACCTTTTCCGCCAAGGCGGCCGGATCGCGGAACGGGACCAGAGCGCCCCGGCCCTGGGACAGCAACTCCTCCGCGTACCAGTAAGGCGTCGATATCACGGCTTTGCCCGCTCCGACCGTATAGGCCAATGTGCCGGACGTGATCTGCTGCGCGTTCAGGTAGGGGGTGATATAGATGTCCGCCGCGCCGATGAACTCGACCAGCTCCTCGAGACTGACGAAACGGTTGTAGAAGATCACGTGGCCTTCCACGCCCTTCTCTTGGGCCAGCCATTGGAGCGACAGCCGGTAGGTCTCCCCTTCGTGTCGGATCACGTGGGGGTGCGTGGCGCCGACGACAAGATACACGACGTCCGGATAGCGGGCCACGATAGCGGGCAGGGCGGAGATGACCGTTTCGATCCCTTTGTTCGCCGACAGCAGGCCGAAGCTGAGCAAAACGGTCTTGCCTTCGACGCCAAAGAGGTCTTTGTTGAAGCTCGGGTCGACGAAGGGCACATCGGGGATGCCGTGGGGTATCAAGTCGATCTTCTCCGGCGGCACGCGATAGATCGTCCGCAGGAATTCCTCCCCACGCTCGCTCATGACGACCAGCCGGTCCGACAGGGCGGCGACCTCCTCCAACACCCGGCGTTGGTCGGGATCGGGCTCCTCGAGGATGGTGTGCAAGGTCGTGACGATGGGCATGCGCAACTCGCGCAAGAGGGTCAGGATGTGGCCGCCCGCCTTGCCGCCGAAAATGCCGTATTCGAATTGCAGGTTCACCAGGCCGACATTGTTGATGTTCAGGAAATCGGCGGCCCGGCTGTACGACTCGATATCCGTCTCCGTCAGCTCGAAACGAACGCGGCGCGGATAGTCGTAGCCGGCCGCGGTGTCGTTGACCGGCACCGCGATGCAGGTCGTGCCGGCATATTCCGCGGCGACGGCCTCACAGAGATCGGTGGTGAACGTGGCGATGCCGCACTGCCGCGGCATGTAGTTGCCGATGAAAGCGATGCGCTTAAAGGTCGAATGGGCCGAGCCATCTTCCATGACGATCTTCTCCTTCATGCTCCCTGTCCCGGTCCTTGGGCCTTTGGACGCCGAGAGGCCGTCCCTCCGGGATCGCCGCCTTCGCCGTCGTCGGACCGGACAGGGACCAGGTGTTGCCTGATCGGAAGCGGAGCCCCTCGGGATTACGCGGACAACTCAGTATATCACAATCCCGCGGCGGGCACAGGGCGCAGCCTGGGACGGGTTGAACATCTCTCGCTGGACGCCGGTGGCCCTGATCGTGATCAGCGGGCCGGAGGCCAGATCCCGCTCGCCGGCTTCTTACGCGTATTTGAAGATGACCGGGAAGAGCGCCGCCACGAACCAGGCCCAGGCCGCGAACGCCGGCATGTAGGCCGTCTGCCAGCGCTCGAGGCGGGCGAACGGGACGCGCCGGCGGAGGAAGCGCGCGTAGAGCGCGGCCGACCAGGCCAGGTTCACGAGCAGCAGCAGGTTCAGGCCGAGCGCGGCCGTCCTGTTGGGGCTGAACCCGAATTCCGATATGCGCGCGGCCATGGCCCAGAGGGCGAGGGCGTCCACGACGAGAGCGCAGACCACCAGCAGGAGCTGGAGGACGTCGAACGGGCCGGGGGGCGACAGCGGGTCGCGGGCCGAGATCGAATACAGGAGCAGGCCCAGCACGACGACCAGCAGAAGATCGAACCCGATGAGCACGTCCCGCCCGACGCCGATGGGATGGCCCGTCCAGATCATGGCCGCCACGAAGACGAGGAGGAGGGCCGCGAAGAGCGGCGTGAAGAGCCAGGTGAGCACGGGCGCCATGTTCTCGATGACGCTCTGCTTGTGCTCCACCAGCCAGGCGCCGATGATGACCGCTCCCATCGCCCCGCAAGGCATGACCCAGCCGGCGAGCGCCCTCTCCGCGTCGAGGCCGATGGCCTCGAAGATGAAATGGGTGAGGCCCATCAGGATGCCGCCCCCGAGCGCGATGAGGGTGTAGTAAATGGACCATTCGCCGGAGAAGCGCACGTAGTTCATGCGCTGTTCGTGGCGGCGCCACTGGCCGCCGGCGTAGGCGTAGAACACCATCAGCCACAGTGCGATCGGAAGGTGGATCGCGGCCAGCGCCCCGGTGTGGCTGTCGGGCCCGAACGGCGGGAGGTTCGCCAGGAGGCCGGCCGCGGCGAACGCGACGGCGAGCAGGACCCATCCGTTCCGGGCGAGGCCGCGCTTGAGCGCGAAGAAGACGGCCAGGAACGGAAGGACGAAGAGCCCCAGATTGCGCAGGTAGAATTCCGTGTCCGCCGAGGGCCCCAGCAGGCGGAGGCCGAAGAGCCCGGGGACCTTGACGGCGACGGCCGCGGCGATCGCCAGCCCCGCGGCCAGGGCGGCATGGCGCGGCTTGGCCGGCGCCGACACGTCGCTCCCGGGAGGGGCCACGAGCTGCTTCCAGAGACGCTCGGAATATTCGATCGCGAACTCGCGCGCCAGAGCGTCCTGTCCGCCCAGGCGCTTGACGGCCACGAGGAAGGCTTCCTCCTCGTCCAGGCCCGCCCCGCGCAGCGCGTCGATCCGGCTGCGAAGATGGTCCTCGAGCTCCTCGACGTCGGCGGAACGGACCGCCGGGCGTCGCAGGAGATATTCCCGCCACTGCCCGATGCGCTCTTCCAGGATGGCCTTGTTCGTCACGGTATCACTCCTCTCGAGGCCTGTCAGGCCGGCCGCGCCGCCGGGTCGACGGCCGCGCGCCAGATCCCCCTCATCGTCCGGTCCACCGCCTGCCATTGGCGGCGCTGGCGGTCGAGGTGCTCCGTCCCCGCGCCGGTCAGCCGGTAGTACTTGCGCCGCCGCCCGGTCTCCGACCGGCCCCAGAACGCCTCGACCAGGCCGTTGCGTTCGAGGCGGTGCAGGAGCGGGTAGAGCATGCCCTCGGTCCATCGCAGCTCGCCGCCGGACAGCTCGGCCACGCGCTTGATGACGGCGTAGCCGTAGCTTTCGCCCTCGCTCAGGATGGCGAGGACCAGCGGCGTGGCCGAGGCGGCCACGAGGTCTTTGTCGATGTCCATGGCGTCTACGCTCCTTTACCTAGGGCTACTATACATAACAGTTCTATGTATGTCAAGGGGCCTCGGCAGAATCTTTCAAGCCCATTCGCCCTCTGCTATAATGCGGCATCGACGTGGATGAATCCATGAAGAATAGGACCATCGTTCTGGCACTGCTGTTCGCCTTGGCCGCCGCATTCGCCGTCGCCGCCGCGGCCTGCGGCGGTCCGATGTCGCGTCAGGACCGCGCCGGGCAGGACGCCCGGCCGCCGTACGTCCTCATCCCCAACGTCGACGACGACGACGGGGACGGCGTCCCGGACGGGAGCGCGCCGCCTCTCGCGGTCGGCCTCGACGACGACGTGCTCCAAGTCCGCGTCTTCCCGGGCGCGAAGCTCCCCGAAGGGGCCGTGGTCCGGGCCGAGATCGCCGAGCCCTGGGCGTCTTCCGCCCGCGCGTTCGTGCTGACGGCTTCCCCCGACGGCCTCCGGTACGTCCCGACGCCCGTCGAAGTCGACCGGCGCGAGTTCAGGAAAAAAGGCCTCGTCATCGGCCTCGAGGCGGCCGACTTCGCCTCTCCGGACCGTCCGCCGACGATCGAAGTGAAGGTCGTTTTCTCCACGCGTGAGGGCCGGACGCTCCGCGAGGACGAGATCGTCTGCGGCGTGGCCCCGTTCCTGCTCTCGTCCTGCCTCGATCCGGCCGAGGAGGTCCAGGTCGTCGGGACGAAGGAGACTTGGCCGTTCGTCCGCGGCCTCGAACCGCTCGTCGTCGCTGCGGGTGCCCGCCTCGAGGTCGTCGAGGGGGCCGCGATCCCGGACCACGACATCTGGATGCAGGACGCCGTTGAGATCGGCACCGCGACCGACGGGAGCCGCCTCATGCATGTGGCCCTTCACGGCATCCGCGGCCGGGAGCTCGACGCGGCCGTCGCGAAACGGAAGCTCGGCCGGGACTTCGGCGTCGTCAAAAAGGGCGATTTCCGCGGCCGGCAGGCGGAGTGGATCGACTGGTACGGGAACCTCGAGGTGAGCCCCCCCGTCACGGTGGACGGACGCGCCTTCGGGAACGGCCGCTTCTATGCCGGGACCCAGAACGAAAGGGCCATGCACCCCGAGATCGTCGCCTTCCTCGAAGCCCAGGGCGCGCAGGGCCCCGTGCTCTGGCTCGACACGTCCTGGCTGGTCATCGGTCACGTCGACGAGACCGTCTCCTGGGTCCCGTCCCGGGTCGGCACGCCGTTCCGCATGTTGGTCCCCTCGCCGCGCCTGGCCGTCGAGATCCTCAGAAAAGCCGAACGGGACGCCCCCGGCGGGATCCTCAACCGCGGCGCGCGGCGCGAGGGCGACAGGCCGGGGGAGTTCGAGCGGCCCGTCGCCGAAGCCCTGGCGGACCGGCGCCTGATGGCGGCCCAGGAGGTCGTCCAGGGGAAGATCGACGCCGTCCGCCGGGCGCTCCAGGAGGGTCTCGGCGTGGCCGACGCGGACATCGTCGAGGTCCCCGTCCTCTTCAATTCGGACCGCATCTGGTTCCCGGGCCGCTACTTTTCCGAGACGGTCAACATGGTCAACGGCCTGCTTCTCGGGAACGACTACATCGTGCCCGATCCGCGCGGGCCTCTCGTCGACGGCAAGGACGTCCTCCTCCAGGCCGTCAAGGACCGTCTCGAGCCCCTCGGCTGCCGGGTCGTCCCTCTCGACTGCTTCCACCCCTATCACCGCGGGGGAGGGGAGATCCACTGCGGCACGAACGCCACGCGGCGAAGGGCCGGCCGGTAGCCGGCCGCCGTTTGACGCTCGGGGAGGGGTGTGTTATATCCTTCATTTGAAGCCCCCGTCTGGGGGCCGAATCCCGATCCCGCAGAGAGGTGGCCCATGCGTCGGTTTCCCGTGATCGCGATCGTCCTGGCTTTGATCTTCCTCGGCCCCGCCGGGGCCGCGGCCTCGGCCCAGGCGCCGGAGAAGACCCGCCCCCTGAGCGTCCACGACATGTTGGCCATGGACCGCATCTCCGATTCCCAGGTCTCTCCGGACGGAAAATGGATCGCCTTCAACGTCCGGGAGACCGACCTCGCGGCCAACCGCGGCCGCACCGACATCTGGCTCGTCGGGGCGGACGGGAAGGGCCTGCGCCGGCTGACCGGCCACCCCGCGGCCGATTTCAACGGCCGCTGGACGCCGTGCGGCAAGTGGATCGTCTTCCTGTCGACGCGCTCCGGCTCTTCCCAGGTCTGGAAGATCAAGGTCGACGGCGGCGAGGCCGAGCAGGTGACCCGCCTGCCGCTCGACGTCGGCGGCTTCGTCCTGGCCAAGGGGAAGCTGGCCCTGACCATGGAGGTCTTCCCGGGGATGAGCCCCGAGGAAACGGCCAGGAAGCTCGAGGCCGTCGCCGCGAGCAAGGCCACGGGCAGGCTCTACGAGAAGCTCTTCGTCCGCCACTGGGACACCTGGGCCGACGGCCGCCGCTCGCACCTTTTCGCCATGCCGCTCCACGGCGGCGAGGCCAAGGACCTGATGCCGGCCATGGACGCCGACACCCCCAGCAAGCCCTTCGGCGGGCCGGAGGAGTTCGCCTTCACGCCCGACGGCCAGGGCGTCGTCTTCACGGCCAAGGACGTCGGCCGCGAGGAGGCCTGGTCGACGGACTTCGACCTCTACTACGTCCCCGTCGACGGCTCGGCGGCCCCCCGCTGCCTGACCGAGGCCAACCAGGCCTGGGACACGACCCCCGTCTTCTCGCCCGACGGCAAGACCCTGGCCTATCTCGCCATGTCCCGCCCGCGCTACGAGGCCGACCGCTTCCGCCTCATGCTCAAGCCCTGGCCCGACGGCCCGGCCCGCGTCCTGGCCGAGTCCTGGGACCGGTCGGTGGCGTCGTTCTGCTGGAGCCCGGACGGGAAGCTGATCCTGGCCACTGCGCCCAACCTGGGCCAGACCTCGCTCTTCGCCATCGACGTCGCGACCGGCAAGGTCGAGACGCTGGTCGAGACGGGCACCGTCGGCGGCTTCGCGCCCGCGGGCGAGGGCGTCGTCTTCGAGCGCAACGACCTGAAGTCGCCGGCCGAGATCTACTTCATCGCGCCCGGCGCGGGGGAGAGGGCCGTCACGGCCGTCAACGCCGCCAAGGTCGCCGCCGCGCGCATGGGCGATTTCGAGCAGTTCCAGTTCAAGGGCTGGAACAACGAGACCGTCCACGGCTACATCGTCAAGCCGGTCGACTTCGACCCGGCCAGGAAGTACCCGGTGGCCTTCCTGATCCACGGCGGCCCCCAGGGCTCGTTCGGCAACAACTTCCACTACCGCTGGAACCCCCAGGCCTACGCCGGAGCGGGCTACGCCGCCGTCATGGTCGATTTCCACGGCTCGACCGGCTACGGGCAGGCTTTCTGCGACTCCATCCGCGGCGACTGGGGCGGCAAGCCGCTCGAGGACCTCAAGAAGGGCCTGGCCGCGGCCCTGGCCAAGTACCCCTGGATGGACGGGACGCGGGTCGGCGCCCTGGGCGCCTCCTACGGCGGCTACATGATCAACTGGATCGCCGGCAACTGGCCGGACCGCTTCAAGTGCCTGGTCACCCACGACGGCAACATCGACGAGCGGGCCGCCTATTTCGAGACCGAGGAGCTCTGGTTCCCCGAGTGGGACCACATGGGCACGCCCTGGGACAACCCCCAGGGCTACGAGAAGCACAACCCGGCCAACTTCATCAAGAACTGGAAGACGCCCACGTTCGTCATCCACGGCGGCCAGGACTTCCGGGTCGTGGAGACCCAGGGGATCGGGAACTTCAACGTCCTGCAGCGGCGGGGCATCCCGAGCCAGTTCCTCTACTTCCCGGACGAGAACCACTGGGTCCTGAAGCCGGCCAACTCCATCCTCTGGCACGACGCGGTCATCGGCTGGCTCGACCGCTGGCTGAAGAAGTAAGCGGTCAGACGGCCGGGGCCTCGGTCGCCGGGGCCGGGGGGGCCGCCGGCCTTGGGAGGACGTCGTACTCCGGCCCGAACTGGGCCAGGAACTCCAGGCTGAAGGCGCGGATCGTGTACCAGAGAGGCAGGGTGATCACCGTCTGGATATAGGGGATGAGGAGGATCCAGCCGACGCAGCAGGCGATGATGGCCACGACCACGGTCGTGGCGATGAAGGCGAAGACGAAGAGGAAGACGACGATCCCGTAGCCGAGGAAGTGGAAAGGATACTGACGGAACAGCCCCAAGAACATCCGCCAGGCCGCGACGGCCGAGATCCTGCGCTTGTACATCAGGGCGGCGACGAAGTGCTTGAGGAAGAGGACGACGTACCCGATGACGAGGCCGAAAGCGAGGCCGATGAAGGCCAACCCGACGACGAGTCCGAGGGGGATCGAAAGATCGAACCCCGAATCGTAGAGGGCCTCGCTCCGGACGAAGAACCAGGTCGCCAGCCCCCCGAACGCGACGAAGGTGAGGAGGCCGAAGACGAGCCTCCAGACGAACAGGGAATCCCCCTCCTTCCGGTATTCCCGCCAGGGCCGGGCGATCTCGACGCGGCCGCTGGCGACGTTGTCGAGGAACATGAAGACGCCCCGCGAGCCTGCCCAGGTGAGGGCGACGACGACCGCGACGGCGACGAGGACATCGAAGAGGATGGCGACGGCCCAGGCCGGGTTGTCCATCAGCCAGTCCCAGGCGACATGGGGAAAGCGCACGACCTCCTTGAGATCGGAGTCCTTGTGGAACCGGCCCCCGCTCGTGCCGTTGGCGGCGTCCATCAGGCCGGCCAGGAAGGCGTTGAAGCCGAAGACGAACCACTTGTGGAGGTCGGGCTCTTCTACCTGGGCCTGTTCGACATCAAGAGCGGCCGCATCGCCGAGGCCAAGAAGAAGCTCGACGAGATAACGGGCCTGTCCCCGTCGATCGGCGAGAGCGAGAAGCTCTTCAACCAGACCACCGTGAACCTCCTGAAGCGGGAGATCCTGTTCGCCGAAGGCGCCTACGACGCGGCCCTCAAGGTCTTCGCCGAGGCCCCTCCCGTCATGATCAACCTCAGCTTCGCCACGACGGTCCAGCAGAAGAACCTGCCCTTCCTGGCCGATTTCGCCGCCCGCTGCTGGCTGGCGAAGGGCCGGGCCGACAAGGCCATCGTGGAATACGAGCGCCTGGTCTCCCCCGAGGCCGCCGCCCGCGAGAGCGCCCTGATCCATCCCTTCAGCCGGCTGCGGCTGGCCGGGCTCTACGAGGCCAAGGGCGACCTCGACCGGGCCGTCGAACAGTACGAGATCCTGGTCCAGACCTGGAAGGACGCCGACCCCGGGGTCACCGAGGCCAAGGCCGCCAAGAAGAAGTTCTCCGAGCTCAAGGCCCGGACGACCCGGCCCAAAGGCGCGGCGGCCGAGACCGTCATCGCCTCACCGCTCCTCGTCCTCCCCCAATAAAGCGAGCAGGGGGACAGCTGCAAGCAACCGTCCCCGTCCGGTTTTTCCCGAACGGCATTGGCATGGAGGGCGGCTTCTGGTAAAAGGGGGGTATCAGGAGGCCCCCCATGAAGCTCGCCACGGCGGTCTTCGTCGTCTCGGTCGCGGCCCTCGTCTCCCGCCCGCCGGCCGCGGCGTCCGAGGACCTCATCAGCGGCATCGGCCTGACCCATCTCACCGTCTACGACCAGCGCCCGGCCCCCGACGGCAAGATGTCGGGTTCGCCCCATGTCCACGCCGTCACCGACGAGGGGTACTACGTGATGAGCGGACGGGGACAGGTCGAGCTCCACGACCTCGAGAACGGGTTCCGGACGGTCGAGCTCTCGCCGGGACGCTACGTCCAGTTCCCTCCCTGCACTCTCCATCGGCTGATCAGCACCGACCGCCTCGTCCTGCTCGTCGTCATGGGCAACGCCGGATTGGCCGAGAGGGGAGACGCCCGGATCTACTTCGGGAAGGCGGTCGACGAGGACCCCGACGAGTTCGAACGCCTCGTCGGCCTGGCCAAGGCCAAGGGGCTCGATGGGGCCCTCGACCGCAGGGACGCCGCCATCCGCGCTTACACGGGCCTCGTCGAGCTGTGGACGAGGGACCAACCCGCCTACTACGAGGAGCTGGCCCGGTTCATCCGCGTTCATCTGAAAGCCGCCGCCCGCCAGGTTTCGGGCTTCGGCCGCGCCGTCGAGGCCGGTCCGATGGCCTGGGGCCTGAGGTTCCGTCAACGGCTCGAGAAGCTGCCCGGAGCTTCCGAAGAGGCCGCCCCGGTCCTCCACGCGCCCACGGGAGAGACGACGCTGGGGATGTGCGGCGTCCTGAGCCCCGTGACGACCTTCGAACCGGTGGGCCCGGCGGGCGAGCCCGCGAAGAAGAAATAGCGGACGCGCCGTGGCGACCGAACCCAAGGCCGACGACCTCCGCCGGGGCCTGCCCATGGTCCAGGCCCGCGATCCCGAGGCCCTGGAGCGCGAGAAAGCCCGACTGCGCGAGATCGACGCCCGGCCGGGCCGGTGGCGCCGCTGGCGTGGCTATTGGTCCCTGTCGGGGCCCGGCTGGGTCCAGAGCGCCCTGACCCTGGGCGCCGGATCGGCGGGATCGGCGATCTTCGCCGGCGCCGTCTTCGGCTACCGGCTCCTCTGGGTCCAGCCCGTGGCCATGCTCCTCGGCGTCGTCATGTTCGGGGCCATCGGCCATCAGCTCGTGACCACCCAGGCCCGGCCCTACGACGTCTTCCGCAAGAAGCTCCACCCGCTCCTCGCCGTCTCCTGGGGCGCGGTGGCGCTCCTGGCCTCGATCATCTTCCAGTTCCCCCAGTACTCCCTGGGCGTGAGCGTCGCCCGGGACATCTTCGACGTCGCCGGGCTCGACGTCCCGCGGGCGCCCATCGCCCTGGCCCTGCTCGCCGCGGCGACGGCGCTCTGCTGGAGCTACGGCCGGGGCAGCCGCCGGGCGGTCCGCCTCTTCGAGCGGACCCTGAAGTACCTCGTCCTGCTGATGGCCTTCTTCTTCCTCCTTGTCGTCGTCAAGACGGGGATCGACGTCAAGGCCATGCTCGAGGGCTTCTTCGCGTTCCACATCCCGCGCGACCGCGAGGGCCTGACCATCGTCCTCGGCGCCCTCGGCGCGGCGGTCGGGGTCAACATGACCTTCCTCTATCCCTACACCCTGCTCGCCCGGGGCTGGGGCCGGGAGCACCGCGGGCTCAAGAACTTCGACCTGGCCACGTCGATGTTCGCGCCCTTCGTCCTGACGACGAGCCTGGTCGTCATCGCCTGCGCCAACACGCTCCACGTCCAGGGCGTACGGGTGCGCGAGGCGGTCGACGCGGCCCACGCCCTGGCCCCCGTGGCCGGCGTCGCCCTGGGGCGGATCGTTTTCTCTTTGGGCGTCCTGGGCATGTGCTTCACGACGCTCGTGATCGAGATGGTCATCTGCGGCTTCGTCCTGAGCGAGATGCTGGGATTCGAGCCCAGCGGCTGGCGCTACAAGGCCGCGACCATGACGGCCAACATCGGCCTCCTCGGCGCCTTCTATCCCACGCCGTTCTGGCTGCCGGTCCTGGCCTCGTCGGTCGCGCTGGTGATGATGCCCGTCGCCTACGTCGGCTTCTTCGTCCTGCAGAACAAGCGCAGTTACCTCGGCGACGCGGTGCCCAGGGGCTTCAAAGGCGCTATCTGGAACGCCCTGCTCCTCCTGGCCATCCTCGTCGTGGCCGCCGGCGCCGTCGTCAAGATCCTGTCGCTCATCCGGTGACACACAGATCGATGCACGGAATCCCGGGCCCGCTTGGCCGCCCATGGAAAGGGAGGCAATGAGCATTGTGTCCCCGATTTAGCGATTGACTCGGGGGGAGCGGAAGGCAATAATGAGGTGAAATCAGTCGCGTGTCACCGGATGAGGAGGAGCCCATGGACCGCAGATCGTTCCTCAAGGCCGCGGCGGCCACGGCCGTCGCGCCGGCCATCGTCCCGTCCTCGGTGTTCGCCCGGCCCGCGCCGAGCGACACCATCCGGTTCGGCTGCGTCGGCGTCGGCCGCCAGGGTCAGGCCGACATGCAGGAGCTCATCTACCGCGGCCTCGAGTACGGGGCCCGGGTGACGGCGGTCTGCGACGTCGACGCGCATCGCCTGCAGGACGCCCAGTGGCTGGCCGAGAAGATCTACACGCTCGAGACGGGCCGGGACGCGTCCGGCTCCGTCGCGGCCTACCGCGACTTCCGCGAGCTCCTGGCCCGGGAGGACATCGACGGCGTGCTCATCGTCACGCCCGACCACTGGCACGCCGCCCACGCCGTGGCCGCGGCCGAGGCCGGCAAGGACATCTATCTCGAGAAGCCGCTGACCTACTCGATCGAGGAAGGCCGCAAGCTCGTCGCCGCGGTCCGGAAGAGCAAGCGCGTCCTCCAGGTCGGCTCGCAGCAGCGCTCCTCCATCCATTTCCTCATGGCCTGCGAATTGGCCCGCAACGGCCGCGCCGGCAAGCTCCACACCATCCGCGCCTGGCTCCCCGAGGACCAGGGCCGCGGCGACGCCCGCCCCGCGCCCGTGCCGCCCAATCTCGACTACGACGCCTGGATGGGCCCGACGGCCCCGGCCCCCTTCGCCGAGGACCGCGTCCACCCCCAGCTGAGCTACGAGAGGCCGGGCTGGCTGCAGATCGAGCCCTACTGCCTGGGCATGATCACCGGCTGGGGCTCTCACATGATGGACATCGCCCAGTGGGGCCACGGCTCCGAGCTCACCGGGCCCGTCAGCGTCGAGGCCACGGCCGAGTTCCACGACCGGGGCCTCTTCGACGTCCACGCCAAGTTCCGGGCCGAAGCGGTCTACAAGGACGGCGTCAGGCTGATCATGGAGACCGGCGACCCGGCCGGCGTCCGCTTCGAGGGCGACGAAGGCTGGATCTTCGTCCAGCGCGGGGCCATCAAGGCCTCCGACCCCGGGATCCTGAAGTGGAAGCCGGGCCAGGGCGCGGTCAAGCTCGAGCAGAGCGGCAACCACATGAAGAACTTCCTCGAGGCCGTCCGCGGCCGCAAGGACCCCATCGCCCCGGTCGACGTCGGGCACCGCTCGAACTCGATCTGCGTCATGACCCACATCGCCATGAAGCTCGGCCGGAAGCTCGCCTGGGACCCCGAGGCCGAGCGCTTCGTCGGCGACGACGAGGCCAACCGCCGGCTCGACTATCCGCACCGCGCGCCATGGAAGGTCTGAGCCGGCGCCGCCCGGCCGCCCCCGCGAGCGCCTCCCCGGCCCCGGCCGCGGCGGCCTTCCTCCTCCTCTTTCTCTTCCTCGCCGCCCTCTGCGCCTGCGCGGCCAGGCCCCGCGTCACCTGGGCCCGGGACGACGCCGCGGGGACGCTGGCCGTCTTCGTCGGGGGCCGGGAAGCCTTCGTCTTCCGCTACGGCCCCGATCTCGACCTGCCCCATTATTGGCCTCTCCGCAGCCCGGGCGGCCGGAACATGCTCGTCCAAAAGACGGAGCCCTACCCCCACCACCGCTCGTTCTGGTTCGCCGACACGGTCCGCGCCGAGGGCGGGGACAGGGACCTCAGCTTCTACAACGCCCTCTACTCGGGGACCGGGACCGGATCCGGAGACCACGCGCCTCCCTTCCGCGAGCGCGTCCGTCTCGTCGACTTCCCGAAGATCGAGGCGAAGAACGACCGGGCCGAGATCGCGGCCGAGCTCGCCTGGGAATCGGACGGCCGCCCGGTCATCCGCGAAAGGCGCGTTCTCGTCGTCCGCAGCCTCGGGGAAGGCGAGTACCTCCTCGACCTGAGCTGGACGCTCACGCCCGCGGCCGGCGACGTCGCCTTCGTCAGCGACGACGTCCACTACGCCTGGCCTTTCCTCCGGCTCGACACCGCCTGGAGCGGCGAGAGCGGCGGCAGGATCACCTCCGATTCCGGGGCGACCGGCCAGGAAGCCACCAACATGAAGCCGGCCCTGTGGATCGATTGCTCCAACACCGTCGACGGCGAGACGGCCGGCGTGGCCGTCTTCCAGTTCCCCGACGGGAAGGAACACCGCTGGCTGACCCGCGAATACGGCTGCTTCGGCCCCCGCCGGCCCGACGACCGGAGCGGCCGGCCCTTCACCCTGAGACGGGGCGAAAGCCTCAGCCAGCGCGCCGGCGTCCTCGTCCACAGGGGCGACGTCGCCGGCGGGAAGGTCGGGGAGCGCTACGGGAAGTACGTCCGGGGCCTTTTCTAGGCCCTGCCAACCTGCCGGGCCCTCGAGGCCCTGATCGCCATCGTCAGGGGGAGATAGCCCGGATCTTCGCGGCAGGCGACCGGAGCAGGGCCTTCTTGTCGACGACCGCCTTCAGGACCGCCGGCAGCAGCCTGCCGAGCTCGTCGGGCGGATAGTCCGAGCGGGCGAGCGCGACCTCGGCGGGGGAGAAGGCGCAGACGATCGTCTTGGGGTCCCGCGCGTATTTGACCCGGGGATCGTCGCGGGCCGGCTCGAGCCGGCTGACGACGATGGTCATGCGCGAGCCCGTCTCGTCGTCCTTGACCAGGATGCCGACGGCGTGGGTCTTGTAGGTGTCGTCGTCGCCCTCGCCCAGGAAGAACTCGCCCCGGGCGAAGTCCTCGCCGGGGTAGCCGCCGATCGAGACGACCTCGGCCCGTATCTCGCGCAGGAGCGAGGGGAGGTCGGTTCTCTCCTGGACGTTCCCGCGGGCCGGCGCGGACGCGCCCAGGACGAGGGGGATAAGGATGGCCAGCGCCGCCCTCGCCATATGTTCCTCCGCCGCCATTATAGGCCGGCCGGGGGCCCGGAAAAAGGGCTTTTTTCCGGTTGACAGGAAGCCGGCCCCGTGCTATTTTCTGACCGAAGGCAGGGGAACAGTGTTGGATTCGGGTGAGGATCTCTTTTTCGAGACGACCGCTTCCCGCAGGCTGGTCGACCTCATCGAGCGCAACGCCGACGAGCTGACCACGAGCTACGTCGAGGACATCCGCCGCGACCCGCGCATGCCCAGCTACCAGGGGTTCGACCAGAAGGAGATCTACAGGAGGGCCTTCCGCGTCTACAGCCAGCTCGGCAAGTGGATCTCCCACGAGACGACCAAGGACGAGGTCAAGAGCTACTGGACGGCCCTGGGCCGCCAGCGCAGCCGGGAGGGCTTCCCCTTCTCGGAGATCGTGCTCTCGCTCTGCCACATCCGTCGCCTTCTCTGGCTGAAGATCCAGGCGGCGGGCCTGCTCGACACGGCCCTGGACCTGTACCAGGCCATGGATCTCCAGCACCGCGTCCTCGTTTTCTTCGACCGGGCCATCTATCACGCGGCCGTCGGGTACGAGGAAAAGGGCTGAGAGGACCGGGCGTCACCGGGCGGCCGTTATCGATGGCGAGCGCGCGGGCCGGCCTCTACGTCCACGTCCCGTTCTGCGCCGCCAAGTGCCCCTATTGCCATTTCTACAGCGAGGCGCTGAGCGCGGCCGGGCTGCGGACGTGGCGCGAGGGCCTGGAGAGGGAAGGGGAGGCGGCGGCCGCCGAGACCGGGCCGGAGCGGGCCGACACGCTCTATCTGGGCGGCGGGACGCCGTCCCTGCTCGGGCCGGGCGACGTCGCCGCGGTGCGGGCCATCGCCGAGGACCGGTTCGGCGCGGAGATCGCCGAATTCACGCTCGAGGCCGATCCGGGCGGGGGCGCGGAGGACAGGCTCGCCGGCTGGAGGGACGCGGGCGTCACCCGGCTGAGCGTCGGCGTCCAGTCCCTCGACGACGGTGTCCTGCGGACGCTCGGCCGCCTCCATTCGGCGGAGGAATCCCTGCGGTTCTGCCGCGCCGCCCGGGCCGCGGGGTTCGAGGCGTTGGCCGTCGACCTGATGACCGGCATCCCGGGGGAGACGGCCGGGAGCGCAGCCCGCACCGTCAGGAGCGTCCTGGAGCTCGAACCGGACCACGTCTCGCTCTACTTCCTGGAGAGCGTCGAGGGGCTGCCCTTCGAGGCGGAGATGGCCCGCCGTCCCGTCGACGAGGACGCCTCCGTCGATATCTTCCGGAGGGCGAGCGACGCGCTCGAGGCGGCCGGCCTCCGCCGGTACGAGGTCTCCAACTTCGCCCGCCCGGGCCGGGAGTGCCGGCACAATCTCAAATACTGGCGCTACGAGCCCTTCCTCGGGCTCGGCCCGTCGGCCTGCTCTCACGTCGGGGCGAGGCGCTGGTGCAACAAGGCCTCGCTGGCCGAGTGGGCGGAGGCCCTCGGGCGAGGGGAGCGGCTTCGGGAGGGCGCGGTCGAGCTCGATCCGGAGCGGGCCGCCCGGGAAGCGCTGGCTTTCGGCCTCAGGCTCGTCGAGGGCGTCGACCTCTCGGAGCTCGCGGCCCGGTTCGGCGTCGACATCGGCGCGCCGCGGGCCCGGGAGATCGACGGCCTCGTCGCCGACGGGCTGCTCGCCCGCGACGGCCCGCGTCTGCGCATCCCCGCCGACAAGCTCCTCGTCGCCAACGCCATCCTCTCCCGCCTCATCTAAGAGGGGGCAAGAGGCGGTTTGATTTTGCGGGAAGGACGGCATAGAATCGGAGGGATGTACACACCCCGGGAGATCGCCCGAAAGGCGCGTCAAGCGCTCGAGGCCAAGGCCGACCCGGTCAGGGCCCGCGGCGCCGAAAGGTACTTCAAGGAAACGGTCAAGTGCTACGGCGTCGCTTCGCCCGACGTCCGGGCCCTGGAGGCCGAGCTCTACGCGCTGGTCAAGGGCGAGTGGACCTACGCCGAGGCCGTCGGGCTCTGCGACCTCCTCTTCGCCGACCCCGAGCTCGAGGCCAAGGGCGTCGGCGGGCTCATGCTGGCCCGTTTCAAGAAGTCCTACCCGCCGGCCTTCTTCTCCAAGGTCAAGGGCTGGCTGGCCTCCGACCGCCTGGCCAACTGGGCCTCGGTCGACGTCTTCTGCACCGACGCCATGGCCGCCTTCCTCGAGCGCTATCCCGACTACACCGGGAGGATCAAAGCCTGGGCCTTCCACCCCAACCGCTGGGTCAAGCGGGCCTCGCTCGTCTCGTTCATCCGCCACGCCCGCCGGGGCCGCTTCCTCGACGAGATCTACGCCGTCTCCGCGTCGGTCTTCCCGGTCGACGACGACCTCATCCACAAGGCCAACGGCTGGCTGCTGCGCGAGGCGGGCAAGGCCGACGCCCTCCGGCTCGAGAAGTTCCTGCTGGCCCACGGCCCGGCCATCCCCCGGACGACCCTGCGCTACGCCATCGAGCGCTTTCCCGAAGCCAAGCGGAAAACGCTGCTCCGGACGACGAAACCGAGATAGGCGACCCGCCCGGGCCGCCGAGGAGGTCCTTTGAGAACGACGCGGATCACGGTCCTGACGCTCCTGGCCCTCACCCTGACGACGCTCTCCTTCGCGCCCCAGGAAGCGCGCGTCCTGCGCTTCCCGACGGTCTCGAACGAGGCCATCGTCTTCGGCTGCGCGGGCGATCTCTACGCCGTGCCCCTGGCCGGCGGCGTGGCCCGCAAGCTGACCTCCCTCGCCGCCGGCTATGAGGCCTTCCCCCGCTTCTCGCCCGACGGCGCCTCGCTCGCCTTCACCGGCGAATACGACGGCAACCGCGAGGTCTATCTCATGCCGGCCGCCGGCGGCCCGCCCGAGCGCCTGACCTACACCCCCTCGCTCGTCCGCGACGACATCTCCGACCGCATGGGCCCGAACAACCTGGTCATGGGCTGGACCCCCGACGGCCGGAAGATCGTCTTCCGCTCCCGCATGGCCGAGTGGAACGACTTCAACGGCCAGCTCTACCTCGTCTCCAAGGACGGCGGGACGCCCGACCAGATCCCCCTGCCCCGCGGCGGCTTCTGCTCCTTCTCGCCCGACGGCTCGAAGCTGGCCTACAACCGCGTCTTCCGCGAGTTCCGGACCTGGAAGCGCTACCGCGGCGGCATGGCCGACGACATCTGGGTCTACGACTTCGCCACGAAGAAGACCGAGAACATCACCGCCAACCCGGCCCTGGACATCATCCCCATGTGGAGCGGCGGCCGGATCTACTTCCTCTCCGACCGGGACGAGGCGAAGAGGATGAACCTCTACGTCCACGACCTGGCCGCCAAGACCACCCGCAAGCTCACCGACTTCGCCGAGTTCGACATCAAGTTCCCCTCCCTCGGGCCCAAGCACATCGTCTTCGAGAACGGCGGCTACCTCTACACCTTCGACCTGGCCGCGGAGAAGACCGCCCGCGTCCCCGTCATCATCGCCGACGACATGGTCTCGGGCCGCGGCAAGGTCGTCAAGGTCGCCGACCGGGTCACGAGCTACGAGATCGCCCCCGACGGCCAGCGGGCCCTCTTCGGCGCCCGCGGCGACGTCTTCACCGTCCCGGCCAAGCACGGCAACACCCGCAACCTGACCCGGACGCCCGGCGTCCACGAGCGCGCCTCCAAGTGGTCGCCAGACGGCCGGACGATCGCCTTCATCTCCGACAGGAGCGGCACGGAGGAGATCTGGCTCATGGACCAGGACGGCACGGGCGAGCCGCGCCAGCTCACGACGGGGGGGGACACCTACAAATACCGGGTCCTCTGGTCTCCCGACGGCACGAAGATCCTCTGGAACGACAAGATGCAGCGCCTCTGCTTCGTCGACCTCGCCTCCAAAGCGACGACGGTCGTGGCCGCGGCCGAGGCCGGCGAGATCTTCCAGGCCGCCTGGTCGCCCGACAGCCGCTGGATCGCCTACAGGATGCCCGAGCGCGAGGGCATGAGCCGGGTCCGCCTCTATTCGCTCGAGACCGCGAAGGACGTCCCCGTCACCGACTCCTGGTACGACTCGGGCGACCCCGCCTTCAGCCGGGACGGCAAATACCTCTTCTTCGTCTCCGACAGGGACTTCAGCCCCGTCTACAGCTCGACCGAGTGGAACCACGCCTATCTGGCCATGTCCCGGGTCTATTTCGTGACCCTGGCCAAGGACACCGGATCCCCCTTCGAGCCCAAGAGCGACGAGGTCGCCCTCAAGCCCGGGAAGGTGGCGCCGGCCCCCGGCGCCAAGGCTCCGGCCAAGCCCGCCGATAAGCCCGCGGCCAAGGCCGAGACCGACGCCGTCGCCCCGGTCAAGGTGGACCTCGACGGCCTCGCGGACCGGATCGTGGCCCTGCCCATCGAGACCGCCAACTACGGCCGCATTCACGCCACGGGCGATTCCGTGTACTACATCCGGGTCAAGGACTTCGAGCGCCAGCCCTCCCTGATGCTCTACAGCCTGGCCGATCTCAAGGAGACGGACCTCGGCAAGATCGGGGACTACGAGGTCTCGGCCGACGGCAAGAAAATGCTGGTCCAGGAGGACCGGGCCTACGGCATCATCGACCTGCCCAAGGCGCCGGTCAAGCTCGACGCCCGGCTCGACCTCTCGGGGATGGAGGTGGCCCTGGACCGCCGCCAGGAATGGGACCAGATCTACGAGGAGTGCTGGCGGCAGATGAAGCACTTCTTCTACGCGCCGAACATGCACGGCGTCGACTGGGAGGGCCTCCGGCTGCGCTACAAGCCCCTGGCCGCGGCCGTCAACCACCGGGCCGATCTGACCTACGTCATCGGCGAGCTCATCGGCGAGCTCAGCGCCGGACATACCTACGTCGGCGGAGGCGACATGCCCTCTCCGGCGGCGGTCAAGGTGGGGATGCTCGGGGCGAAGTACGCGCGCGACGCCAAGACCGGCGCCTACCGGATCGACCGTATCCTCAGGGGCCAGAACTGGGACCGAGGCCTGCGCTCGCCCCTGACCGAGATCGGGGCCAACGTCAAGGAAGGGGAGTACATCGTCGCCGTCGACGGCCGCCCGCTCGATCCGTCGACCGACCTCGGCCGGGAGCTCTACAACAAGGCCGGGCGCCAGGTCACCCTCAAGGTCGCCCCGGCCGCGGACGGCAAGGCCGGACGGGACGTCGTCGTCGTCCCCGTCGAGACCGAGAACGCCCTCCGTTACAACGATTGGGTCGAGTCGAACATCGCCAAGGTCGACAAGGCCACCGGCGGCAAGGTCGGCTACATCCACATCCCCGACATGGGCGTCGCGGGATTGAACGAGTTCGTCAAGCGCTTCTATCCGCAGCTGCGCAAGAAGGCCCTGATCGTCGACGTCCGCGGCAACGGCGGCGGCAACGTCTCGCCGATGGTCATCGACCGGCTGGTCCGGGAGATGGTCATGGTCGGGATGGCCCGCAACTCGGCTCCCGGGCCCAACCCCGCCGCGGCCTTCCTCGGCCCCAAGGTCTGTCTCTGCGACGAGTTCTCGGCCTCGGACGGCGACCTCTTCCCCTACCGGTTCAAGGCCCTCGGGCTCGGCCCGCTCGTCGGCAAGCGCACCTGGGGCGGCGTCGTCGGCATCCGGGGGACACTGCCCCTCCTCGACGGCGGGGCCCTGAACAAGCCGGAGTTCGCGCCCTACAGCGCGGACGGCAAGAGCTGGATCATCGAAGGCGTGGGCGTCGAGCCGGACATCGTCGTCGAAAACGACCCGGCCCGCGAGTTCGCCGGCATCGACGACCAGCTCAACAAGGGCATCGAGGTCGCGCTCGAGGAGCTCAAGACGAAGGGCCGCGAGCTGCCGCCCATCCCGCCGTACCCGATCAAGAAATAGGCGGGAGACGGGCGGAGCGGCGACCGGGGCGAGGAGGGGACATGACCGAAGCGCGGGACAGGATCAAGGTCGGCTGCGGCGTCTGCGGGACGACGAACCAGTTCCCGGTCGCGGCCAAGGGCAAGACCGTCGTCTGCGGCCGGTGCAAGTCGCGCCTGCCCGAGCCGGGGGAGGTCCTCGAGCCCGGCCCGGAGGGCATCCTGAACCTCTTCCACGTCTCCAGCCTGCCCGTGCTGGCCGATTTCTACTCGACGACCTGCGGGCCGTGCCACATGATGCACCCGGTCCTCGAGCGCCTGGCCGCCCGGCGGGCCGGCGAGATCGTCGTCGTCCGGATCAACGTCGAATACAATCAGGACCTGGCCCGGGAATTCGGCGTCCAGGGCGTGCCGACCTTCGTCGTCGTCCACAAGGGCGCGGAGCGGGGGAGGACGGCGGGGGCCATGGACGAGAGCAGCTTCGCCCTCTGGGCGGCCAGCCGCAGCTAACACGTAGCGAACGCAGTGAGCGGAGGGGCAGAAATCCACCGGAGCATACACGGAGGCGGGTTTCTGCGAGATATCTTGATATAGCGGCTTAATGTTGATCTAAAGGAACGGAATGCCGAAGGGGGGACTCGAACCCCCATACCCTTGCGGGCACTAACCCCTCAAGCTAGCGTGTCTGCCAATTCCACCACTTCGGCAAAAAGGATCCTCGATTTCCGCGAGATCCTGAAGGCGATCCGCGAGGGGGATCGGCCCATAGACTTCCGGATGCCGGCTGAGCCACGGGCGCGCCAGGCCCGGGTGAAACGATCGGCCGGTTCGGCGGGGGAGTCAATCCTTCCCGCCGGCGTTCTTGGCGACGAAGCCAAGCCGGCCGAGGGCGCGGACCCCGGCGGCCGTCGCCGGGCAGCGCGTCAGGAAGGCGAAGGTCTTGTTCTCCCAGCCGGGGATGCAAACGACGCCCCGTCCGATCCGGCGGAGGGAGACGCGGACGACGTAGCCGGCTTTCCTCCAGAACATCGCCGGGATGGCGGAGAGGTCCAGGTCCGCGGCGGCGTGGAATTCCGTGCGGGTCAGGCCGGGACAGAGGGCCTGGACGCGGATGGGCAGGCCTTTCCCCCGGAGCTCGGCCTGGAGGTTCTCGGAGAACATCGTCAGGAACGACTTCGTGCCGCTGTAGAGGGCCCCGGAGAAGGGGGAGAAGGCGGCGATCGAGGCGACGTTGACGACGGCCCCGCGCCCCCGGGCGATCATGCCGGGCAGGGCCGCCTTGGTCAGCCGGACAATGGCGTCGACGTGGACGCGGACCATGTCCAGATGGTCCTTCGCCTCGCCGTGGACGAACCCCGCCCGTCCGCCAAAACCGGCGTTGTTGACGACGAGGTCGAGAGTGCCGCAATCCGCGACGACGGCCTCGACGCGCGCGATGCCCTCGTCGGTCGCGAGGTCGGCCGCGACGGCGCGGACAGGGACGCCGCGGTCTTTCTCGAGCTCCCGGGCCAGGGCCTCGAGACGGTCCAGGCGCCTGGCGACGAGGATGAGCCCGGTCCCGGCGGCGGCGAGCTGGCGGGCGAATTCGACGCCGAGGCCGGCCGAGGCCCCGGTGATCAAAGCGGTCCTGTATCTCGTTCGCGGCATGTCCGTTCTCCGGCCTATTAATGTACAGGAAGAGGGGCCCCATTTCAATTGACATCGGCCCCTTTCGCCGTGATAATAAAGGCAATGGCCATCACCCGCTGCCCCTACTGCCACGCCATCATCGACGAGGCCGACAAGTACTGCAACAACTGCGGCACCCAGCTCCTGTTCCCCGAGGACGACGAAGCCGACGAGGAGATCCCGGGCGAGAAGATCATCGACGCCGAGGTCGAGGAAAAGGACTACACGGTCGACGAGCCCGAGGGCGTGAAACGCCCCGGCCCGGCCGCGGACGACGACGAAGACATCGACGAACGGCTCGAAGTCGAGATGAAGGACCGGGCCGCCGAGACGGCCCTCGACGAGCTCGTCGCCGAGGGAGCGCTGGGCGAGGACTCCGAGGACGTCACCGAAGAGGTCATTCTGGTCGACGAGATCGAGGCGGCCGGGACCGCGGAAGCGGCGGGGACCGGCGAGCTCCGGGAGAAGACCGGAACGCTCGCGACGGCCGGCGACGAAGACAAGGCAGGGCTCGAAGAGGAGCGCGAGGACGGGGAAGATCTCGAGGAAGACGAAGCGGAGGACGAAGAAGAAGAGCCCGACGAGGACGAGGACGAGAAAGAAGAAGACGACGAAGAAGAGGACGAGGACGAAGGGCCGGACGAGAAAGACATAGAAAAGAAAGAAGATACCGACGAGCTCGAGGTCGGGGAAGAGGCGGTGGAGGAGGAGGTCCGGGCCGGTCCGGCCGAAAAGGGACCGGCGGGCGAAGGGACGGCGGCGTACGAGAAGCCGCGGGAAGAGCCGGTCGCGGCCGCGGCCGAAGAGGTCGAGATCGAATACGTCACCGGACCGGAAGCCGCGGAAGTGGCCGGCGTAACGGACGCCGAGGCGCCGAAGTCCGTGACGTTCGACACCCGGGAGCTCGAAGGTCTCGGCCGGACGGTCGAGCTCGGCAAGGAAAGGATCGACGCGTACATCGAGGGCCTGTCCGGGAAGAAACCCGCCGTAGCGCCCGCGCCTCCGGCGTCCGTTCCCGCTTCCGTCCCCGCTCCCTCTCCGGGCGGGCGGGAGCCGACCGGCGCTCTCCCGCCCTGGGCCAGCGGGATGAAGGGGGCGCCCGTCTTCCCGCCCGACACGGCGCCGGTCGGGCCGAAGAAGGCGCTCGGCGAGATGGCCGCGACGCCGACGCCGGCCATGGACGAAGAGATCGAGATCTTCCCCAAGAAGAGGGGCTCGGATTCGACGATGGGCCTGCCCGAGCGCGTCGCCCAGGCCCCGCTCCCGTTCAGCCGCCCGGGACCGGCGGAGGAAGCCGAAGAGGAGGAGCCCGGGGAAGGGCAGGCGGATGCGACGCCGCCGCCAGACGGCCCCGAAGCCCGTCCGGAGCGGCCGGCGGTCCGGCCCCCCGGCGAACCGACGGGGCCCCGACGGATCGAGCCCCTGGAGGATTACGAGGAGGCCGAGCCCCGGGGGCCTTTCAGCTTCTCGGTCTTCCTCAAGTCCAAGGCCTTCGACGCGCTCTTCGTCGGCCTCTTCTGGCTCGTCGCCCTCTGGTTGGCGGCCCACGCCACGGACCGGACCCTGTTCGAAGTCCTGGGCTCGGTCTCCGGGCCCATGCTCCTGCTCTACGCCGCGTTCGTCCTCCTTTATTTCTTCCTGTTCAAGTTCTTCCTCGGGGAGACGCTCGGCGACAGGCTGTTCCGGCCGCGGGAATAGGTTCAGATCCCCAGGCTGAGGCGCTCGGCCAGGGCCGGCGGGAGCCGCTCGTCGATGATCTTCCGCTTGGCCGCCTCGATGTCGTACTCGACGCGGCTGAACTTGATCGTCCGGGACTCGGAGTCGTAGACGGCGAAGGCCGCCCGCGAGTTGCGGTCGCGCGGCTGGCCGACCGAGCCGGGATTGATGAGGTAGCGGACGCCCTTCTCGAGCCGGAACTCGTTGGCGTTGCCTTCGAGGAAGGTGCCCTCGACGTTGCCGTCCTTCTCGGTGTAGACGAAGGGGAAGTGGGTGTGGCCGAAGAAGCAGACCGGCGTCTGGATGTAGGAGAAGGCCTCGGCCGCGTCGAACTCGCCGAAGATGTAGTAATCCTCGTCGAAGGGCGCGCCGTGGCAGATGGTGATCGAGTCCTGGACGACCTCCGGGCTCTGCTTCAGCCGGACCAGGAAGTCGAGGTTCTTCCGGGCGATGGTCTTCTTCGTCCAGAAGATGGCCGAGGCGGCGATGGGGTTGAAGGTCTGGACGGAGTCGAGGCCGGAGACGGCCTTGTCGTGGTTGCCGCGGATGATCGACAGGGGCTTGAGGGTCAGGATGCGCTGGATGACCTCGTTCGGCGAGGCGCCGTAGCCGACGAGGTCGCCGAGGCAGATGTAGTGGTCGATCTTCCTCTTCTGGACGGCCTTGAGGACCGCCTGGAAGGCCTCGTAGTTGCCGTGGATGTCCGTGAAGATCAGATAGCGCATGGGACTCCGTCCTTTGGCCGCACCGCGTCGTAGAGGCGCCCGGCTTCGAAGGAGCTCCGGACGAGGGGCCCGGAGACGACCTCCCGGAAGCCCGAGCGCCGCGCCGCTCCGGCCAGGGACTCGAACTCCTCGGGCGTGTAGTAACGGGCCACGGCCGGATGGCCGGCCGTCGGCTGGAGGTATTGTCCGACGGTGAGCAGGTCGCAGCCCGCCTGACGCAGGTCGGCGAAGCTCTTCAGGATGTCGGCCTCGCTCTCGCCCAGGCCGATCATCAGCCCCGACTTGGTCAGCGCGCCCCGCCTTTTGGCGGCGAGCAGGACTCCGAGGGAGCGGCGGTAGTTCTCCCGGGGGCGGCGGATGGCCGGATAGAGCGACTCGGTCGTCTCCAGGTTGTGGTTAAGGACTTCGGGGCGGGCGTCGAGGACCGTCGCCAGGGCGGCCTCGTCGCCCCCGAGATCGGGGATGAGGGCCTCGACGCGGGTCGCCGGGCTCCCGGCCCGGATGGCCCGCAGGACCGCGGCGAAGTGGGCCGCCCCGCCGTCGGGGACGTCGTCCCGGGTGACCGAGGTGACGACCGCGTAAGCCAGGCCCAGGGAAGCGACGGCCGCGGCGACGCGGGCCGGCTCGTCAGGGTCCAGGGGCGGAGGGACGCCCTTGGCCACGGCGCAGAAGGCGCAGCCGCGGGTGCAGGTGTCCCCCATGATGAGGAAGGTCGCCGTGCGGCGCTCCCAGCAGGCCCCGATGTTGGGGCAGCGGGCGCTCTCGCAGATCGTGTGCAGGCGCCCGGACCGGACGATCTCCGCGACGCGGAAGTACTCCCCGCGCGAAGGCAGTCGGACCTTCAGCCATGCGGGCTTCTGTGTTGCCGTGGCTCCCCCTCTCCTGCGATGGACCCGGCCTTTCGGTTGAGTTGAATCGACGGATCGTGACGGGAATATCCCGAGAAGGGTCGAAAGTTCTCAGTATTCGATGTCGCGCTCTCTCTTGATGCGCCGTCTCATCCGCTTGCGCGCCTGGGCTTCCTTCATGCGCCGCTTTTCGCCGGGCTTGAAGTAGACCGAGTGCTTCTTGATCTCCTTGATGATCGCTTCCTGCTGGACCTTCCTCTTGAACCGGCGCAGCGCGGATTCGAGGTTTTCACCTTCGTCAAGCTGTACAAAAGCCAAGAACTTTCACCTCCTCACGTATGAAAGCACCGACGATTTATACCGGAATCCCCCTGGAAAGTCAAGGAGAACGCGCCGGTTGGGCCGGGAACGGGCCGGGCCCGAGCCGGGCACATGCGCTTCCGGCGCGTGTCCCCGACCTTGCCGATCTTAGGGCTTGAGCCGGGCGCCGGAGCGGCGGACCGCCGCCCGGGCACCGACGGCCAGGGGGTCGACCAGGGGCACGGAGAGGTCCGCGGGCCCCAGGACCAGGGGGACCTCCGTGCAACCGGCCAGAATGGCCCCGGCGCCCCGGCGGACGAGAGCCCTGGCGACCTCGAGGACGGTCTCCCGGGCCGGGCCCTGGGTGATACCGGCCTTGATGCCCTTTTGGCCGTAGATGGCCGTCATCAGCCGCGCCTGCTCGCGGGGGGCGGGAACGATGACCCTGAACCCGGCCGCTTCGAACCGGCCTGCGACGAGGCCCGACCGGACCGTCCCGGACGTGGCCAGGAGGCCGACCGCCGCGGGCCGGGGCTCGATGGCCAGGGCCGCGGCGACGGACGCTTCGACGAGATCGAGGACCGGGAGGGGCGACCGGGGCGCCAGCCTGGGCAGGAAATAATGGGCCGAGACGCAGGCGATGACGGCGAAGTCCGCCCCCGCCCGGGCCAGGACCTCCAGGCCCCGCCGGAGGGCAGGGACGGGGTCCGGGCCGCCGTGGAGGATGGCCTCGGTCCGGTCCGGGACCTGGGGCAGGCTGTAGAGGATGACGGGGGGATGGTCCTGGTCGCGCCCGGCGGCGCAGGCCCTGACGATCCTTTCCACGAGAAAGGCCCCCGCCTCCGGGCCCATGCCGCCGAGAACGCCGATCGTCTTGAGCTTCCCGCGGCTCATTTGAGAAGCTCCTTGACCCGGTCGAGCGGCAGGGCTTCGGCCACGCGGCCGTCCCGGCCTTCCGTCCGGACGGCCTTGAAGAGGGAGTCGAGGATGGCCTCCTCGGAGGCCTCGGCCGCGGCCTGGAAGAGCGGGGAGACGGCGTCGTCGCGAAGGAAGGCCGCCGTCCGCGTCCTCTCCGCCGACCGCTGGGGCACGCGGACGGATGCGGCCGTGGAGAAGGCGACGGCGTAGTCGCCGCTCCCGCTGGAGAAATAGCCGCCCGTGCGGGCGATGCCGAGAAGGGCCCTTTTCGCCAGGCGCTCGAGGTTGCGGGCCTCGAGGGGCGCGTCGGTGGCCACGACGATCATGCAGGAGCCGTCGCCGGGCGGGTCCGGCTCCGGTCCCGGGGCCGCCGCGCCGGCGCCGGCGTCTCTCTTGTCGAAGGGCACGCCCCGGATGGTCAGGACGCCGCCGAAGTTGGTCTGGACGAGGACCCCGACCGTGAAGCCGCCGCGGGCGTCCGGCAGGCGGCGCGAGGCCGTGCCGATGCCGCCCTTGTAGTCGAAGCAGGTCGTCCCCGTGCCGGCCCCGACCGCGCCCTCGGCGACCGGGCCTTCGGCGGCGGCCTTGATGGCGGCGAGGACGTGGGCCTTGGTCACGTGACGGCCGCGGATGTCGTTGAGCCAGCCGTCGTTGGTCTCGCCGACGACGGGGTTGACCGAGGCGACCCTCTCGTTGCCGGGGAGCCCGAGGACCCAGTCGATGACGGCGTCGGCGGCCGTCGGCACGCTCAGCGTGTTGGTCAGGACGATGGGCGTCTCGAGCGTCCCGAGCTCCCGTACCTGGGTCACGCCGGTGAGCTTGCCGTAGCCGTTCCCGACCGAGACCGCGGCCGGGACCTTGTCCTGGTAGATGTTCCCGCCGTGGGGCAGGACGGCCGTGACGCCCGTCCGGACGTCCCGGCCCTCGACGAGCGTGACCTGGCCGACCTTGACCCCGGCGACGTCGGTGATGGCGTTGAGCGGGCCGGGCGGGAGGACCCCGACGACGAGGCCGAACTCCCGGGCCCGGGGGCGGTCCTCGGGGGATGGGGCCGCGGCGGCAGCGATGAGGGCGGCCGCGGCGACACCGAGAGCGAGCGCTGCGGCGACGATGAAGGGCATGGTCTTTTCCTTGGCGGGCATGATTCCCTCATCATACGAAGACGGCCTCGAAATGACAAGTTGAGGCGTCCCGGGCTTTCTGGTAAAAGTGGAGCCGTGACCGAGAGCAGGCGCCCTTATCTCGCCGTTGCCCGCTTCGCCGCCATTCCCGGCCTTGTCCACGGCTTCGGCGACGGGCGTTGGAGCGAGGTCGATTTCCATGCCTTCGCCGAAGCCCGGGGGACGCGGCCGGTCGTCATGCGCCAGCTCCATTCGGCGACCGTCCGCCGCCTGGACGCCCCCCCCACGAAGAAGCTCGACGGCGACGCCCTCATGACGAACGTCCCCGGGCTCCTCCTTGTCGTCCGGACGGCCGATTGCCTGCCCGTCCTCCTCGTCGACGAGGCCGACCGGGCCGTGGCCGCGGTCCACTGCGGCTGGCGCGGCACGGAGAAAAGGATCCTGGAAAAGGCCGTCCGGGCGATGGCGGAGGCCTACGGCTCGAAGCCGGCGGACATGATGGCCGCGCTCGGGCCCTGCGCCGGCGCGGCCTGCTACGAGGTCGGGCCGGAGGTCCGGGCGGCCTTCCTCCGGGCGGGCTTCCCGGAAAGCGTCTTCGCCCTCCGGGGACACGTACCCGAGGCACGTGTCCCCCTTATCGAGCCCAAGTATCTTCTGGACCTCCGGGCCGCCAACGTCTGGCTCCTCCGCGGGCTGGGCTTCAAGAAGGGGAACATCTTCCAGTCCGGCCCGGCCTGCACCCATTGCGAACCGCGCCTCCTCTCCTACCGCCGCGACCCCCGCGATCCCCGCCGGATGGTCAACTTCATCGGCCTTCTTTGAGGCCGGCCCCATTCCGATGAACCGACATGGGGACACGTACCGAAGGTACATGTCCCCCTTCGCCACTCCCCTTCGCCCCCGATCTTCAGAGCGAAGCCCGGATACGAAGCGAGCCGGCCCTCCGGGCCGGCGAGGGGCCGACGGTCGGGAATACCCCGGGCGCAGCAGGGTGGATTCCCACGCCGTCCTCGGCATTTGCTTTTTAAAAATGATTTGGCTATTCTTGACGGGTTCCCAAAGGAGACAGTTATGGATAACCCCATCGGCGACATCGAGCTTCCGGGTCTGCCTCTCCACAAGAAGGGCAAGGTCCGCAACGTCTTCGAGGTCGGCGACGACCTCCTCATCGTGGCCACGGACCGCGTCTCCGCGTTCGATTGGGTCCTGCCTTCGCTCATCCCCTACAAAGGCAAGGTCCTGACCCAGCTGTCGAAGTTCTGGTTCGACTTCGTCGGTCTCGTCGTCCCCAACCACCTTCTGGCCACGGAGACCAAGGACTTCCCCCCCGTCCTGGCCCCCTTCGCCGGGGTCCTGGACAAGCGCTCCATGCTGGTCAAGAAGACCCGGGTCATCCCCGTCGAGTGCGTCGTCCGCGGCTACATCTCCGGCTCCGGCTGGAAGGAGTACAAGACGACCGGGAAGATCTGCGGCATCCGCCTCCCCAAGGGCCTCAAGGAGTCCGACCGCTTCGAGGAGCCCATCTTCACGCCCTCGACCAAGGCCGAGAAGGGCCACGACGTCAACATCTCCTTCAAGGACGTCCAGAAGCAGATCGGGGCGGAGCTGGCCGGGAAGATCCGCAAGGTCAGCCTCGAGCTCTACCAGAAGGCCGCCCTGTACGCCGTCTCCAAGGGCATCATCGTCGCCGACACCAAGTTCGAGTTCGGCCTCGACGGGGACGAGCTCGTCCTCATCGACGAGATCTTCACGCCCGACTCCTCGCGGTTCTGGCCCCTGGCGCTCTACGAGCCCGGCAAGTCCCAGCCGAGCCTGGACAAGCAGTTCGTGCGCGACTACCTCGAGACGACGACGTGGGACAAGAACACGCCGCCGCCCGATCTGCCCGGGGAGATCGTGGCCAAGACCTCCCAGAAATACCTCGAGATCTACAAGGTCCTGACCGGGCTCGACGACATCGCATGAGCGGACGTGTCGATCTCCACGTCCACTCCGACAGGAGCAGCGACGGGGATTTTTCGCCGGCCCGGCTGGTCGGCTTCGCGGAAGAGCACGGCCTGCGGGCCATCTCGATCGCCGACCACGACACCGTGGCCGCTTATCCCGAGGCCGTCGAGCTCGGCCGCCGGGCCGGGATCGAGGTCGTCCCCAGCATCGAGGTGACGACCGTCCACGCCGGCCGCGAGTTCCACGTCCTTCTTCCCTTCGTCGACTGGACGAGCCCGGCCCTGGCCGCCATCGTCGAGCGGCAGGCCGAGTGCCGGACGAACGAGACCCGGGAGCGGGTCGAACGGGTCCAAGGCCTGGGCTTCGCCCTGACGATGGAGGAGGTCGAGGAGAAGACGAAGGGCGTCCCCGTCCTCGGGGTCAGGATCGCCCAGATCCTGCTCGAGAACCCGGAGAACGAGCGGCACCCGGCCCTGGAGTTCTTCTACCGGCCCGAGAACCGTCCCCACGCGCCCTACGCGTTCTACAAGGAGTACTTCGCCGAGGGGCGGCCGGCCTACGTCCCCAAGAAGTTCATCGCCTGCCTCGAGGTCCTCGACGCGGCCCCGGCCGCGGGCGGGGTCGCCGTCCTGGCCCATCCCGGCGCGTATTTCCAGCGGACGACCGCCGAGGACGCCCGCCTTCTCAGGGAGCGCGGCCTGGCCGGGATGGAGGTCTACAACTTCTATCACACGGCCGAGCAGACGGCCTTCTACCGGGACCTGGCCGCAGAGCTCGACCTCGTGGCCACGGCCGGCTCGGACTTCCACGGGCGGATCAAGCCCCACGTCGCCTTCGGGGCCCTGACCGAGGGCGACTACGGGATGGTCGAACGCCTTCGGGAGAGGCGGGGAGGGGCCTCGTGAACTGGCTCGACATCGTCCTCGTGGCCATCATGGCCGTCACGGCCCTCATCGGCGTCTTCAAGGGGCTGGTCAAGCAGGTCATCGGCCTGGTCGCCGTCGTCGCCGGGCTCGTCCTGGCCAGCCTGTACTACGACCAGACGGCTTCGCTCTTCGAGACCTTCGTCAAGAACCGGCTGCTCAGCGATTTCCTGGGCTTCCTGCTCCTGTTCGTCGTCGTCCTCGTCGCCGGGGCCGTCCTCGGTCATCTCGTCACCAAGGCCATGAAGGGGCCGCTGGCCTTCGCCAACAGGCTGGCCGGAGGCGTCTTCGGCTTCCTCAAGGCCGTCCTCATCTGCGGCATCCTCGTCTTCGCCCTGGTCTCCTTCGAGGTCGCCCGGCCGGCCCTCGAGACCTCGGCCCTGGCCCCGGCCTGCCTCGGGGTCACCCGGGCCGTCATCAACCTGATCCCCCAGGAGCTGAGGGCCAAGTTCAACTCCTCGTACCGAGAGATCCGCGAGAGCGGAGGGAAACATGGACAAAAGATCTAGCGAACTCAACCTGCACCAGCGCATGGAGCTCATCGTCAAGGAGATGGTGGAGAGGGAGATCGACCTCAAGGACGCCCTCCGCGAGTTCGAGAAGATATTCTTCGAGCAGGCTGCCAAGAAGCACGAAGGCAACAAGACCAAGATGGCCCGGGCCCTCGGGATCCACAGGAACACCCTCCACAACCGGGCCAAGATCCTCAAGATACGGAAGAAATTTTAGCACTCTACAGCCAAGAGCGCTAATTTCGTGAAAATTTCCTCTTGACAAATCGAGCGGATTTCTCTATAATTAGCACTCAGATTTTCTGACTGCTAAATCTAAAGCATTTCCAAGGAGGTCTTCATGAAAGTTCATCCTCTGTATGACAGAGTGCTCCTCAAGAGGCTCGAGGAACAGGAAGTCAAGAGAGGCGGGATCATCATCCCGGACACGGCTAAGGAAAAGCCCCAGGAGGCCGAGATCATCGAGGCCGGCAAGGGGCGGGTCAACGACGAGGGCAAGACGATCACCCTGGCCGTCAAGAAGGGCGACCGCGTCCTCATCGGCAAGTACAGCGGCACGGAAGTGACGATCGACGGCGTCGAGCTCGTCATCGTCCGCGAGGAAGAGATCCTCGCCGTCATCGAAAAGTAAGGAGAAGGAGACATCATGGCCAAACAGATCCTGTCCGGAGACGAAGCGCGGCATGCCCTGCTCCGCGGCGTCAACATCCTCAGCAATATCGTCAAGGCGACGCTCGGCCCCCGCGGCAAGA
Organism: Candidatus Aminicenantota bacterium; assembly: GCA_041320535.1. Lineage (GTDB taxonomy): Bacteria > Acidobacteriota > Aminicenantia > Aminicenantales > Saccharicenantaceae > RBG-16-66-30. The sequence continues at coordinate 624,461 of JBGLNH010000001.1, forward strand.
ACATCGTCCTCGACAAGAAGTTCGGTTCCCCCACGAGCACCAAGGACGGCGTCACCGTCGCCAAGGAAGTCGAGCTCAAGGACCCCTGGGAGAACATGGGCGCGCAGCTGGTCAAGGAAGTCGCGTCCAAGACCTCGGACGTCGCCGGCGACGGCACGACGACCGCCACGGTCCTGGCCCAGGCCGTCTACGGCGAGGGCCTGCGCTACGTCACGGCCGGCGCCAACCCGACGCTCATCAAGAAGGGAGTCGACAAGGCCGTCGAGGCGGTCATCGGCGACCTCAAGAAGATGAGCCGCGAGGTCAGCGGCGAGATGATCGCCCAGGTCGGCGCCATCTCGGCCAACAACGACGAGAGCATCGGCAAGATCATCGCCGAGGCCATGGACAAGGTCGGCAAGGACGGCGTCATCACCGTCGAGGAGGCCAAGGGCCTCGAGACCACGATGGAGACGGTCGAGGGCATGCAGTTCGACCGCGGCTACCTGTCGCCCTACTTCGTCACCGACCCCGAGCGGATGGAGTGCGTCCTCGAGAAGCCCCTCATCCTGCTCCACGAGAAGAAGATCTCGAACCTCAAGGACTTCCTGCCCCTGCTCGAGAACGTCGCCCGCATGGGGCGTCCCCTCGTCGTCGTGGCCGAGGAGGTCGAGGGCGAGGCGCTGGCCACGCTCGTCGTCAACAAGCTCAAGGGCACCTTCCAGTGCTGCGCCGTCAAGGCCCCCGGCTTCGGCGACCGGCGCAAGGCCATGCTCGAGGACATCGCCGTCCTGACCGGCGGCCAGGTCATCACCGAGGAGATCGGCGTCAAGCTCGAGAAGGTCGGCGCCGACTGGCTCGGCGAGGCCAAGAAGGTCGTCATCGACAAGGACAACACGACGATCGTCGAGGGCATGGGCAAGGCCGGCGACGTCCAGGGCCGGATCAAGCAGATCCGGGCCCAGATCGAGGAGACGACATCCGACTACGACCGCGAGAAGCTCCAGGAGCGGCTGGCCAAGATGGTCGGCGGCGTCGCCCTGATCAAGGTCGGCGCGGCCACCGAGACCGAGCTCAAGGAGAAGAAGGCCCGCGTCGAGGACGCCATGCACGCCACCAAGGCGGCCGTCGAGGAAGGCATCGTGCCCGGCGGCGGCGTGGCCCTGCTCCGCGCCCAGAAGTCGCTCGAGAAGCTCCAGCTCGAGGGCGACATGCAGATCGGCGCCAACATCGTCAAGCGGGCCGTCGAAGAGCCCCTGCGCCAGATCGCGGCCAACGCCGGGTTCGAGGGCTCCGTCGTCGTCGAGAAGGTCAAAGAGATGAAGCAGGACATGGGCTTCAACGCCCTGACCGAGAAGTACGAGGACATGATCAAGGGCGGCATCCTCGACCCGACCAAGGTCGTCCGGATCGCGCTCCAGAACGCGGCCTCCATCGCCGGACTCCTGCTCACCACCGAGGGCCTGATCGCCGAGATCCCCGAAGAGGACAAGAAGTCCGGTTATCCGACGCCCCCCGGCGACATGTACTAAGGGACTGTCCCCGGAGGGGACCGTCCCTCCGGACGGCAGCCACGCTGTGGATCACCGAGCCCCGGGCGGCACCCGCCGCCCGGGGCTTTTTTTTGGTTCTTCTCCCATTTCCGGGAAGTCCCTCTCTGCGGCTTCGGTCGGGAATCGCCTCTAGCTCCCCGGACCCCCTGGGATATTTTAGGGTGACGGTCTTGCCGGCCTTCCCTCCCTTGACGCTGTCGTAGGTCACCGTCACGGCCCCGGACCCCTTGACCAGGAGCACGGCCGTCCGGGTCGTCTTGCCGGGATGGCCGTTGCGGACGATGATGCGCTTGAGGTCCTTCTGGTCGACGAGCGGCGTCACCGTCGGGTTGACCTTGAACTGCTCCCTGTTGTCGATGAAGCTGGCCGCGAAGACCTCGACGTTCCGGCCCTCGGTGAGGAGCAGGTCGGGCCGCACGACCCCGTTCTGGGCCGCCTTGGCCATGATGGTCGGGGCGACCTTGGGATTGGCGATGTCGACGAAGACGCGGTAGACGTCGCCGCCGACCTTCTCGACCGAGACCTCGCCCATGCGGACGAGCGGCATCTCGTCGGCCTGATAGAGGGAGAAGGCCATGTTCCGGTGGCAGAGCTCCTCGTTCATGAAGCGGGGCGGCAGGCGGCCCTGGAACTTCTTCCAGACGCCGCCCATCTCGACCGGCCCGAACTGCGGGTGGTCGAAGGGCCTCCACTCGAGGTACTGGTCGCCGAACTCGAGGTGCTTGTCGAAGAAATAGCGCGACAGGCTCGGGGCGATGGGGCTGGCCGGATCGGCCTGCTGCTCTTTGAGCGCCGGGCTGGTGAAGTACTGTTCGCCGCTCCAGAGCTCGTTCGAGAAGGACAGGATGCCCAGCCCGTCGTTCGTCCAGTCGATGACGCCGCCGTGGACGGTGTAGAGGCCGCTCCAGATGACGAGGTAGCGGTAGAAGGGCAGGATGCGCTCCCCGTTCAGCCCGAGCTCGTCGTAGGCCCGGACGTCGGCCATGGGGTATTCGCCGGTCGACTCGGCCCCCGGCCCGCGCAGGATCATGCCGCCGGTGTTATGGTAGGTCTGGACTCCGGCGATGTTGGGGTGGGCCAGGAGAAAGTCGTTGACCGCCCGGGCCTCGGGCAGCTGGAAGGGATAGTCCATGGCCCCGCCCTGGATGTAATTCGGCTGCCAGTCGCTGCCCCAGTTGCGGTTGGGATCGTAGCTTCCCGGCCCGTCCTCGTTGACCATGCCGTCGCCGTCGTTGTCGACGCCCTCCTGGCCGAGCATCAACCAGTCGCCGGTCTCCCCGAAGGGCACCGGCTCGAGGACGAGCGGATTGGTCCGGCTGACGCGGTAGTTGCCGCGGCCCGGGACGTGCTTCCGGATCTGCTCGACGACGCCGTTGCCGTTGATGTCCTCGGGCGGGTCCTCGTCGAAGAGGCCGTCGTTGTCATCGTCGACCGGGACGTGGCCCGAGCGGGCGTTGCCGCCGGGGCCCTCCATGAAGTACTGCCGCCCGTCGGGGTTGACCGTCGGGGCGACGTAGAAGACGCGCTCGTCGACGAGCCGGGTGACGTCGTCGATGCGGCCGTAGTTCTCCATCAGGTACCAGATCGTATAGAGGCAGACCTCGCCGCCCTGGATCTCGTTGCCGTGGATGTTGGCCTCGATGTACATGGCCGCCTTGCTCATCTCCGGCCCGGTGGCCGGATTGTTGATGGTCATGAGCATGAGGTCGCGGCCGCGGGCGCTCTTGCCGATCGACTCGAGCTTGAGGAACTTGGGGAAGGCGGCCTGGAGCTTCTTCATGTCGGCGTAGAGCTCGTCGACGTCGTGCCAGCGGTTCCAGTCGAGCTTGACCTTGAAGGCCGGGTCGGAGGCCTTCTGGGCCGGGGCGAAGACGGCCAGGCCGGCCAGGAGGGCCAGGCCGGCCAGGACGAGCGACAGGATCTTGTGTCTTTTCATGGTCGTCCTCCTCATCACTTCAGGGTGAGCCGGGCCGTGGCCGACCCGCCTTTCTCCGACCGGACCAGGAGCTCGACCGTCTCGCCGGCCTTGCCCCGGACGAGCCACTCGTACTTGGCCCGGCCGCCCGACCCGGGAAGCGTCGGCAGGAAGCTCGTCTTGGCGCTGCCCGAGAGGACCGCGCCGGGATCGACGCCGAGCTGGACCAGGGTCGGCTTGACCGCCCGCGCGGTCTGGCCGTGGGCCAGGGACGTCGGCCAGAAGCCGGCGTTCTCGACCTCGGCCTTGAGCCGGAAGACGCCGCCGCCGTGGCCGACGGCCTCGAAGGCGGCCACCTTCACCCGTGGGAAGAGCGAAGCGAGGTGGACGACGAACTTGGCGTGGGACGCGCCGAGCTCGGCCAGCTTGGCCGGGGGCGGGTTCGTGACGGCGTAGGGCTTGAAGCCGCCGATCTCGACCTCCCCAAGGTCGGGGTGCTTGGCCTTGGTCCAGGCGACGAAGCCGTCGATCTTCTCGGCGTCCATCCACCGCAGGACCTGCCGGTCGACGCCCGGGGTCATGGCTTGCCCGGGTTCGGCCGCGGCCCCCGTCTGGCCCTGGGCGAAGCGCAGCGCCCCGCCGCCCATTTGCATCATGGCCATCAGGTCCTGTCCGCCGCTCTGGACGACGACCGGGGCTTGCCGCCCGGACTGGGCGGGCGGACCGCCCTCCCCCGCTCCGCCGGGCATCGCCCCCGGCCGCCGGCCGCCCGGCGCCTCGGCCGTCGTCAGGCCGAAACCGGGGGTCGAGAAGGACGGGACGCCGAACTGGAAGTAGCCGTACTGGAAGAAGGCGCCCTGAGGCTCGCGGACGAAGAGCGGCTGGCGGATGCCCGTCAGCTCGACGTACTTGTCGGAGACGCCTTTGAAATAGTCGTAGTCGGCCGCCGCGACCGTCGTGGCCGGCTTGCGGTCTGGCATCAGGGCCCGGGCCGGCGTGGCCCCCTGGGCCTGCTGCCGGGAGCCCCGGCCCCCGCCGCCGCCCAAGAGCATCTCGATCGAGAACTCACCGCCCATGAACCGCCCGCCCCGGCCCATGAAGCCGCCGGTCTGGACGAAGCCCGAGGTCCGGGCCCCGGCCACGGAGGCCTCGGCGAAGCGGACGAGGTCGAGCTCGCGGGCCGGCCCGAGGCGGCCGGCGCTCGTCGGCGGGACGATCAGATTGTCGCTCGCGCCGAAGGTCAGGACGGCGGCGATGTTCCTGCGGGCCAGGACCCAGTCCATGAGCGCCCGGGTCTCGGCCTCGCTGACCATGTGCGGGCCGGCGTCGGGCTTGTAGTAGGGATAGTCGTGGGCGAAGTTGCGGTTGAGGTCGACCCCGCCCGGCGGGTCCTCGTTGACGAAGCCGTCGCCGTCGTTGTCGACGCCTTCGAGCAAGAGGCGGTAGGCCCCGGTCTCCCCCTTCTTGGGGTCGGCCCTCTTCATCAGGCGCGGCTCCTCGGGATCGATCATGTACTCGCCGCCGGCCGCCTTGACCCGCATGACCGTGATCAGGCCGTCGCCGTTGAGGTCCTCGGGCCCGTCCTCGTCGACGCGCCCGTCGTTGTCGTCGTCGCGCGGCGTCGCGTTCGTCCGCCGGCCCGTCTTGACCGGGGCGAAGAAGCCCTCGGCGCCGTCGGGATTGACCCGCGGGACGACGTAGACCGTCGAGGTCGCGAGCCGGTCCTTGACCGCGGCGTCCGAGCCCGCGTTCTCCAGGAGATAACGGGCCACGGACAGGGCGATCTCGCTGCCGACGAGATGGTCGCCCTCGAAGCCCGCGGCGACGAGCAGCGCCGGACGCTTGTCGGGGGCGACGCCGCCCGGGGCGGCGATCTCGAGGGCCCAGACGTCCCGGCCGCCGCGCGACTTGCCGATCGAGGCGAGCCGGGCGGCCGGCTTGTGCGCCGCGGCCAGGGCCTGGAGCGCCGACGTGAGCGCGGCGTGATCGCGGTATCTCGGCGGGTCCTGGGCGCCGGCCGGACCTCCGGCGAGGGCCAGGACAAGGACGACGAGGGCCGGCAGCGCGGCCGCCGGCCGGACGAGCTTGAACGGCAAAGGACGCATGCGAACCTCCTCTGAGAAACGGGATCGGGGAAGGGGCTCTGGCCCCCGGGAAAGGGTGCCCTTCGGGCGGACGGGACGCAACTCGACCATGCGACCTTTTAGACGCGGCCCGCCGCCCTTTCTTCCCCGGAAATGTAATATAATGTCCCCGAATGCCCGCCCGTAAGGATCGTCCCATGCCGCACTCCCGAAAGATCTCCCGCCGTCATTTCCTCAAGGCCGGCGCCGCCGCGGCCGCCACGATCGCCATCGTCCCCCGCCGCGTCCTCGGGGGCCAGGGCTATCTGGCCCCTAGCGACACCCTGACCCGGGCCGTCGTCGGGGTCGGCGGCATGGGCATGGGCCATCTCCGCTACCCGGGGGCGGTCCTGCGCGCCGTCTGCGACGTCGACCGCAAACACCTCGCCTCCGCCCTCGAGCAGGCCGGTCCGGGCGTCGCCGGGTACACGGACTTCCGCGAGGTCCTGGCCCGGCCCGACATCGACGTCGTCCACATCGCCACCCCTCCCCACTGGCACGCCCTCATGGCCATCGCGGCGGCGGAAGCCGGCAAGGACGTCTGGTGCGAGAAGCCCATGACCCGGACGATCGCCGAGGGCCGGGCGGTCGTCGAGGCGGTCCGGCGGACCGGGCGGATGTTCCGCGTCAACACCTGGTTCCGCTTCACCGACCGCTTTTACGGCTTCGGGACCGACGTCAAGCCCGTCAAGAAGGCCGTCCAGAACGGCCTGCTGGGCTGGCCGATCAGGGCCACCGTCAGCGCCACGACCGGCTTCGATTGGAAGTTCTACTGGAGCGGCCTGACCTACGCCAGGCCGGAGCCCGTGCCGGCCGAGCTCGACTACGACTTCTGGCTCGGCCCGGCCCCCTGGAAGCCGTACCATCCGCACCGGGTCCACGGCACCTTCCGCGGCTACTGGGACTACGACGGCGGCGGCCTCGGCGACATGGGCATGCACTACCTCGACCCGGTCCAATACATCCTCGACAAGGACGGCGAGTCGCCGGTCGAGGTCTTCGCCGACTGCCCGCAGCAGCACCCGGACGCCTGCGGCAGCTGGCGCCGGATCGAGCTCAAGTACGCCGACGGCTGCGTCATCGTCCTCGACGGCGAGAACAGGGACACGCGGGCCCCGTTCCTCGAAGGCCCCGAGGGCAAGCTCTACCGCGGCTTCGAGTCGGACATCCCCGGCCTCCGGGACAAGCTGGCCTCGCTCCCCGATCCCGAGCCGCAGGTCACGGATTTCGCCGAGGCCGTCCGGACGAGGCGCCGTTTCGCCCTCGACGAGCGCAAGGGCCACCGGTCCTGCACGCTCGTCAACCTGGCCAAGATCGCCGTCCAGCTCGGCCGGCCCCTCAGGTTCGATCCGGAGCGCGAGACCTTCCCCGGCGACGAGGCGGCCAACCGCTTCGCCGCCCAGCCCATGCGGGCCCCTTGGCACCTGGACTATTCATGAAAACGCCGCGTTTTTCCATCAGGCCCGAAGAACCAAGACCGGCGTTTTCACCCTCCGGGCAAGCCGATCCGGCCGGAACCGCGTCGTTGCAAAGGGTTCGCAGTACTCCGAGTACGGCTTCACCCTTTGACGCCTCGCATCTGCAGCCGCCTCGGCTTGTGAACAGCCCAGGCACAGGACCGTGAGGAGACCCCCCATGAAGAAGCTATCAGGAGCGCTCGTCCTCGCGGTCGCCGCCGTCGGCCTGGCCGCCGCCCTCCAGCTCCCGGCCCAGGCCCAGGCTCCCGGCGCCGGGTCCGACCTGAAGGCCCGCGTCTCCGCGGTCGTCGGGCGCTTCCCCGCCGAGACGGCCGCGGCCCGCGACGCCCTGGCGGCCGAGATCCTGGCGCTGGGAGCGGCGGCGGTCGCCGAGACCTGCGCCCGCGTCCTTCCGCCGGAGGCCGGCGACGACGCCAAGGCCCGGTTCGCCGTCAGCGCCCTGGCCGTCCGCGCGACCAGGCCCGGGGCGGAAACCGAGCGCCTTCTCCTGGTCAAGGCGCTCGTCGCCGCGGCCGCCGCGAGCCCGGACAAGGACGTCGCCGCGTTCTTCCTCTCCCAGGTCCAACTCGCGGGAAAGGCCGAGGCGGTCAAGCCCCTGTCGGGCTTTCTCGGGGACGCGAAGCTGGCCGGCCCCGCCGCGGCGGCCCTTCAGGCGATCGGCGGCCCGGAAGCCTCGAAGGCCGTCCTCAAGGCCCTCGACAAGGCCCCTCGGTCCGCGAAGGCCGCCCTCGTCGACGCGCTGGGCGCGATGCGCAGCCGCGAGGCCGCGAGGAAGATCCTCGCCCTGGCCGCGAGCGGCGACGAGACCCTCCGCCGCGCCGCGCGGGCCGCCCTGGCCAATATCGGCGACCCCCTGGCCGGCCCCGCGCTCGCGTCGGTCCGCGTCGACGCGTCGACCGCGGAGCGGGCCGAGGCCCCCTCGCTCTATCTCCTCTACGCCCGGCGGGCCAGGGAATCGGGGCGGACGTCCGAGGCCCTCGAAGCGGCCCGGGCCCTGACGCGAGCCTATGAGCGGCCCGAAGAGAGCCAGGTCGCCTCGGCGGCCCTCGAGCTCATCGTCTCCGTCCTCGGGGAAGAGGCCCTGCCCGACCTTCTCCGCGCGGCCGGCGGCCCGTCGGCCGCCCTGCGCGGCTCGGCGCTCGAGCTGGCGGCGCCGCTCGGGTCGGCGGAGGCGACGGCCCTCTGGATCGAGAAGGCCGGGGCGGCCGGTCCCGAGACCCGCGCGGCCATCGTCGAGATGCTCGGCCGCCGCGGCGACAAAACGGCCCTGCCCTTCGTGCGGGAGCTGCTCGGAAGCGAGGACGTGACGGTCCGGCTGGCCGCCATCCCGGCGGCCGTCAGGCTCGGCGGCGATGCGGTCCTGCCCGATCTCATCCGGATCAACATCGCGACAGACGAAAGCACCGCCGCGGCCGTCAAGACCGCCCTGCTCGGCTTCGACGGCAGCCTCGTCGTCCCGGAGATCCTGCGCGACGAACGCCTCCAACGGACCCTTCCTCCCGGCCGGGCCGTCCTCGTCGACGTCCTCGGCGAGAAGGGCGCCCGCGGCGAGATCGACCTCGTTTTCGGCCTCCTCTCCGACGACGCCCGCCCCGAGCCGTCGACGCGGGCCGCCGCCATGGGCGCCCTGGCCAAGCTGGCCGGCGAGGCCGAGCTGCCCCGCCTCGTGGCCATGCTCGAGCGAGCGACCGACGCCGACGACATCATCCGTCTCCAGGACGCGGTGGCCGCCGCCGCGGCGCGCGGCCTCGATCCGGCGCGCAGAGGATCGGCCCTCGTCGGCCTCCTTCAGGACGCCACGCCCGGCCGAAAGGCGGCGATCCTCCGCGTTCTGCCGAAGATCGGCGGGGAGCCGGCCCTCCGCGCCGCCGTCGCCGAGACCGCGGGCCCGGACTCCCAGGTCCAGACCGCGGCCGTCTACGCCCTCTCCCAATGGCCCGACTTCAGGGCGGCCGAGGAGCTCCATCGCGTCGCGACGACGACGGCCAGCAGGCGCCATCGCCTCCTCGCGGTCGAAGGGTACGTCCGGCTCGTCGTCCGGTCCGGCCTGCCGGGCCCGAAGAAGCTCGAGCGGCTCCGGGACCTTCTCGGGCGGCCGTTCGACGACGCCGACAAGAAGGCCGTCGTCACCGGGGCCGCGGCCGTCCGCGAGCCCGAAGCTCTGCGCCTGCTGTCCGAGAGCCTCTCCAACCCGGTGCTCGCCGACGCCGCCGCCGCGGCGCTCCTTGATCTGGCCTCCGAGCAGGCGGCGCACGAACGCTGGCTCTCGGGCCACGAGGCCTGCTCGGCGCTGCGGCGCGTCCAGGCCCGGGCCGCGGCCGATCCCGTCGAACACGAGAGGATCGGCGCGCTCATCGCCGCGCGCCTGCGCCAGGGCGGTTTCGTCCCGCTCTTCGACGGCCGCACGCTCGCCGGCTGGAAGGGGCTCGTCGCCGACCCTCCCGCCCGGGCCAGGATGACGGCCGGGGAGCTGGCGGCGGCCCAGGCCGAGGCCGACGCCAGGATGCGGGCCCATTGGAGCGTCGCCGGCGGCGCCCTCGTCTTCGACGGCCGCGGGGAAAGCCTCTGCACCGCGGCCGACTACGGCGACTTCGAGCTCCTCGTCGACTGGAAGATCGGGGCGGGCGGCGACAGCGGCATCTACCTCCGCGGCTCGCCCCAGGTCCAGATCTGGGACGCGGCGGCCAACACCGACGGTTCCGGCGGCCTCTACAACAACCAGAAGGGCCCGAGCCGGCCCAAGGAGAAGGCCGACCGGCCCGTCGGCGAATGGAACGCCTTCCGGATCGTCATGATCGGCGAGCGGGCCTGGGTCTACCTCAACGACAGGCTCGTCGTCGACGGCGTCGCGCTCGAGAACTACTGGGAGAGGGAGAAGCCGATCTATCCCGCGGGCCAGATCGAGCTCCAGGCCCACGGCAACCCGCTCTCTTTCCGGAACATCTACGTCCGCGAGATCCCGCGCGACACGGCCGGGCCGTCCTCGGCCGGGCCCGAGGCCGGCGAAGGGTTCGTTCCCCTCTTCAACGGCCGCGATCTATCCGGCTGGACGGGCGGCGGCGGGGGCTACGCCGCCGAGGACGGCAAGATCGTCGTCCGTCCCGAGCTCGGCGGCGGGAACCTGTACACGGAAAAGGAATACGCCGATTTCATCCTCCGCTTCGAGTTCAAGCTGACCCCGGCCGCCAACAACGGCCTGGGCGTCCGGGCCCCGCTCGAGGGCGACGCGGCCTACGCCGGGATGGAGATCCAGATCCTCGAGGACGGCTCGCCCGTCTACCGGGACCTCAGGCCCTACCAGTATCACGGCTCGATCTACGGGGTCGTCCCGGCCCGCCGCGGACACCTGCGCCCGCCGGGAGAGTGGAACGCGGAAGAGGTCACGGTCAGGGGCCGGAGGGTCACGGTCGCCGTCAACGGCGCCGTCGTCGTCGACGCCGATCTCGACGCCGCCTCGGCCGGCGGCACGATCGACGGCCGGGAGCACCCGGGGCTGAAGCGGGCGTCCGGCCGCGTCGGCTTCCTCGGGCACGGCTCCGTCGTGGAGTTCCGCAACATCCGGATCAAAGAGCTGAAGTGAGGCCCTGACCCCGCGACCAGGCCTCAGCGGGAGGGCAGTCCCAGCGCCTCGCGCAGGGCGGCGTTGATCTGGGTGTTGTCGATGACCAGGCCCGGATACCACGTCCCCCGGTACCGCCGGAGATGGCGGGCCGCCTCCCCGACCGCGGCGAGATTGACGAGCTCGTTCGTGTGGCCCGCCGTCCCGTAAGAGACCTCTTCCTCGGGATAGACGTTGGGCGAGACGTAGGCCGGCGACTTGAGGCCCGTTTTTTCCGCGCCGTTCCCGCGGTCGCTCGCCGGCTCAAGGGCCAGCCGCCCGACCTGGCCGGGCAGGTCGCCGGGGCCGAGAGCGCGCCCCGGCTCCAGCCAGAGGCCGCCCGTCGCGTGGTCGGCGGTGACGATGAGCACGGTGTTCGTCCAGTCGACGGCGTCCCCCGGCCGGTCGACGAAAGCCAGGGCGGCCCGGACCGCGCCGTCGAGGTCGGCGACGCTCCCGATCATGGCCCGGTAATCGTTGTCGTGGTTGGCCCAGTCGATGTCCCCTTGTTCGACCATCAGGAAGAAGCCGTCGGGATCGCGGTGGAGAAGGTCCAGCGCGGCCAGGGAGGCCTCGGCGAGCGACGGGTTCTCCTCGGTCGCCGGCGTGACCAGCGGCGCGCCGGGGGCGTCCTCGGCGAGCGGCACCTCGAAGTTCCCGCCCTTGCCCCCGAAGAGCCCGAACAGCTTGCGGCCTTCCCGGGCCGCGGCCGCGGCCCCCTCGGCGAGCGCCCGGCCGCCGTCCTCCCCCGCCCGTCGCTCGACGAAGACGTACTCGGTCGATCCCTGGAGGCTGCGGTAGAGGAACTCCGAGATGTAGCCCTTGTTCGGCTCGAAGCCGGGGTTGTCGAGAAGGGGGTGGCCGCCGCCGATGACGACCTCCGGCCGGGTCCGGAAGACGATCTCGTCGGCGATGCCCACTCCCTTGGTGTTCTTGTATCCCGTGTAATACGCGTTGCGGGCGGGATTGTGGCTGACGAACGCGGCCGGGGTCGCGTGATTGAAGGGCACGGTGCTGACGACGCCGATCGACGCCCCCCGCCTGGCCCGGTACTCCTCGGCGATCGTCGCGATGGCTCCGTCCGGAGGGTCGCCCGGGAGCCAGGCGATGTTCCCGGAATCGGTCTTGAAGCCCGTGGCCATGGCCGTCCCGGCCGAGGCCGAATCTGTCGCCGGACCGGCCGGGAAGCGGTGCCCGTCGGCCGGCCCGGTGCGCGGCTTCGTCCCCTCCGACTTGACGTCGTAGCCGAGCAGGGGCGTGAACGAGGACCGCGAATAGGGCGGCCGGCCGGCCCGGCGGGCCCTCCCGTTGTAGACGTTGACGTCCCAGGTCGCGACGTAGGCCCTGACGGGAAGGGCGTGCCAGGCCAGCCCGTCGTCCCGGCCGTAGAGATAGCGGCTGGCCGCGACCTCGGTCTGGGCCGACATGCCGTCGCCGACGAACAGGATGACGTGCTTCAGGTCCGGCTCCCTCCGCCCGCAGCCGGGGTGGAGCGCCAGGGCCGCCGCGGTCAAAAGAACGGCCAGGGCCGCGATCGGGCCGCGGGGAGAGGTCCGCCGGTTCCTAGCCATGACATTCCATTATAGACCAGCCCTCAAATCCGGGGGCGGGCCTCACCACTCCGCGAGCCCGGCCAGCCTGAGGATCTCGAGGTGATTGAGGACGCCCCGGAGCGAGGAGCGGCGCTCGTGCTGGGCGTCGAGCATCTTCTTGATGTCGAGGGCGCTGTGTCTGCCGTCGACGAGGAGCTGGAGCTCGGCGGTGCTGGCGACGCCGAAATCCGGCCCCGCGGTCGGATACTTGGCCCGCTCGGCGGCCGGAACGGCGCCGAGGAGGGCCTGGTAGCCGCGGTAGCCGTTGGCGCGGACCTTGGAGGTCGGGCGGGGAACGAGCCGGGCCGCTTTCTTCTCGAGGTCCGTGAGGACCGGCGGGCCGGGCTCGAAGCCCAGGGCCCCGGCCACCGCGGCCTCGTGGGCCTCGACGGCCGCCCGGGCGGCCGCGCCGACGCCCTCGACCGCTTTGGAGAGCTTGGCGACGCGCGCGGCCAGCTCGGGCGAGGACGGGGCCAGCTCGATGACGCTGGCCAGCGTGTCCTTCTCGTTCACGACCGCCGCCTCGAGGATGCCCCGGGCGAATTTGCGGTCCTCGGCCAGAGTCCCGGGCGCGGCCCGGTTCAGCGTCTCCATGGCCACGTTCATCAGGTGCCCGATCCGCCGGGTCGCGTTGGCGGCGATCTCGGCGGCGATCCGCGCGGCCGCGGCCCCGTCGGCCGAGGCCACGGTGTACGCCCCGGCGGCGCCGATGGCGGCGGCCCGCTTGAGCTGGGTCGGATCGGACTTGTCGGCCGTGTCGCCCGACGTGTGGTACCACTTGTCGGGCCAGGCGATCATCATGACGCCGGGGACGCCGACGCCCCAGTCGTTGAAGACCTCGTGGTCGGAGGCGCCGTAGTGGGTCTCGATGGAATAGGCGAACGGCTCGTCGGCGCCCGAGGGAGCGACGACGCGGACGGGGACGACGGCCGGCGTCGACCGGTTCTGGATGCGCTCCCGGCTGCCCTCGCCGATATAGCGGTAATAGTTCTCCATGACGTCGTTGATGTAGTGGGCGTTCCCGAAGGTCGTCCGCATCAGGCAGAAATAGGCCTGGTTCTTGGACAGCCACTCGCCGACCATGTCCATGTTGATGTTGCAGAGCGTCCGCTCCATGACGGCCCTGTTGTTCCTGACCCACTCCCCGATGCCCGAGAACTCCGGCCCCCAGATGAAGCGGATGGTCCGCTTGGGCCGGGGCAGGCGCCCTTCGGCGACGAGCGTGTGGAGGACCCGGGCGACCTCGAGGATGCAGGCGCTGCCGGAGATGTTGTCGTTGGCGCCCTGCTTCTGAAGGCCCTCGAACAGGTGGGCCGAGAGGATGACCTCCCCGGCGGCCGGATCGGTCCCCGGGATGTGGCAGACGACGTTCTCCAGGTCGGCCGTCTCCGCGCGCGATTCGACCCGGGCCCGGACGCTGATCTTCTCGTTGCCGAGAAGCCGCCGCTTGAGTATGTCGCCCTCGCGGACGGGGAGCTGGAAGGCGAACCCGGCCGGGGGGGCGGCCGAGGCCGCCTGGGCCCCCGGAACGGCCGGCGCGGGCTGTCCGCCGGGCGAAGCGCCGCCGGGGCGCCGGCGCGGCGAGATGCCGCTCCAGGGCATCTGGAGCGGATCGAAGTAAGGGTCGGACAGGCTGATGCAGATCGTCCCGCCGCGACCCCGGCCACCCTCGCCCGTTCGGCCCCCGGGCTGCTCCGGCCTCGGGCCGGGGAGCGATCCCGGGATCTTGCCGATCTCCTCCTCGGCCTTCTTGCGCAGGTCCTCGGCCTGCCTGGAGGGCGGCGCGGGCCAACGGGTCGCTCTGACCCGCTTGATGATGTCCTGGGCCGTCGCCGCCGGCGGAGGGGACGGGTTCTGGCAGGAGGCCCATTTGTTCCAGAGGTCGAGGTAGCTCTCGAGCTCGCGCAGCAGGAGCTCCTGGCGCTGGATCTCCTGTCCGACCCGGAGAACGAAATCGGCGACCGCGACGGCGACCGCCCGGACCGTGTCCTGATGCCCGGCGGGAGCGTTGGGCTTGAGGTGGTCCTGCCGGAAGCTGTCCATGAGGCCCTGCATGCGCTGGGCCGACTGCCAGATCTCCCTCATTCTCAGACGGATGAGGGCGATGTAGGCCTTGATCTTGGCCTTGATGGCCTCGATCTTCTGCTTGTCGGCCTCGCTCAGGGGCTTGGGCCTCTTCCGCCAGGCCTCCAGCTCGCGGAGAAGGCCATCGATCTCCCGCCAGCTGGCGAACGAATCGTTGACGGCCCAATTGTAGAACCGGCTGTGGTAGTTGATCTCGGACATGTAGGCCCGCAGCTCGTCCCACTGGACGGGGAGCTTGCAGGAGCTGTACTCGTTCTGGATGGCCGCGACCAGGGCGTCGTCGTCCATCTCGGCGTGCATCCCTTCGTGCATGAGCGCGCCGGCGAACATGTGATGGTTCTCGCGGCGGAGCTCGTCGAGGAGCCGGTCGAACAGCTTGTCGCCGATCATCGCCTTCAGGCGGCCCTTGTCGCCCTCCGTCCGGAAATAGGCCTCGAGATGGCCCAACTTCTGTTGAAAGGCCGCGGCGGCCCCGGGATCGTTGGCCAGCATCCCCTGATAGCTGCCGACGACGCCGGAGCCGGTGAACGTGCGCTGATTGGCAACGCAGAGCCGGAGGTAGGCCGAATCGAAGATCTGCATCTCCAGCTTGCCGTTCGGATTGAAGAAGTGGGTCATGAAGTGCTGCTGGGAGGAGGTGTAGTAGACATGGTTGGGGAAATACTGCCCGGCCCGCTCCCAGGCCCCGCCGTAGTGGCCGGTCGTCCACTCGGAGCTCGAGAAGCCCGATCTCATGGAGTAGAACGAAGAGCTCAGGACGGACTGGATGATCTGGCGCTTCGCGTCGTCCGGAGGGATCTCGCTGAACAGCGTCCTCTGGGGCTGCGGGGCTTGGGCCGCCGGCTGCTGGCCGGCCGCCCCAAGCGCCGTTCCAAGGATGGCGGCCGCCAGAAAGATCCTGACCCTGATGTCGGCCTTGACCCCGCCCGTGCCCGTGTCGGACATCGTCCACCTCCCCGGTTCAAGCCACCTATACAGGAGGCGGGGACGGGCTGTCAACATCGGTGGACAAGACCGGCGGGGCCTAGCGGGGACCGGCCGGGCGGCCGATCTCGGACTCGGCCAGTCTCTTGAGGGCCAGGCATCCCTCCGCCGGAGGATCGGGCCAGGCGACGCCCGCGAGCCCTTTGACCGCCGCCGCCGAGGCGGTCACTGGCGGGGGTAAGGGACGGCGTCCTTCCGCCCATTCGGACCACAGGCGGAGCGTCGCCTCGAGCTCCCGGAGGGCCAGCTCCGTTCTCTGCGAGGCCCGCCCGGAGGCCTCGGCATGGGCCGCGGCGCCGCGCTCCAGGGAGATGAAGAGCCCGCTCATTTGGGCGGGCGGATCGCCCCGGAGGTAGTCCTTCCGGAAGCCCTCGACGAGGGCTTTCAGGCGGAGCGCCGACTGCCAGATCTCGCGCATCCTCAGCCGGACAAGCGCGGCGAAGGCCCCGGCCGAGGCCCGGCTTCCCTCGTACTTGTCCCGGTCCCGCCCCGGCCGGAGCCTGGGCGCGCGGCGGAGCGCCTCGAGCTCCCCGAGGGCGCCCTCGATCCGGCGAGCGCTCTCCGCGATCTCTCCCGCCGCCCACCGGCCGAACCGGGCGTGGAAGGCCGCCTCGGCCATGAAGGCCCGCAGCTCGTCCCACTGGACGGGAAGCCGGCCCTGCCCGAAATCGGCCCGGAGACGGGCGACCGTCGCGTCGTCGACGCCGGCGTGTATGCCTTCGTGGACGAGCCCGCCGGCGAGCATGTGGAAGTTCTCCTCCCGGAGCCCGTCGAGGAGCCGGCGGTGGAGGCCCTCGCCGAGCGCGTCGCGCAGGCGCCGGTGAGCCGCCTCGTCCCGGAAGAAGGGCTCCAACAGGCCCGTCTTCTCCCGGAAAGCCGCCTCCCGCCCGCGGTCGGGCGCTTCCCGCATCCGGCCGTAGTCCCCGACGACGGCACCGGCCGTGAAGGCCCGCGCGTTGCGGGCGCAGAGCTCGAGATAGTCGGAATCGTGGATCTCCATGAACATCCCGCCGTCGGCCCCGAAGCCGTGGGTCATGAAGTACGTCCCGGGGCGGACGTAGTAGGTCTTGTCGGGGAAGTAACGACGGGCCCTGGCCCAGGCGCCGGCGAAGCCCTCGGCCGTCCACTCCCGGGCCGTGAACCCCCGGCGGAGGCGCTCGGCCGGCGAATCGAGCACGGCCCGGACGACGGCGCGCACGGGCTCGGAGTCCGGCAGGTCCCTGAACAGAGTCCTTTCGCGCGCCGGGGCGGCGGACAGCGCGAGCGCGGCGGCTAGCGCGGCCGCGAGGGCGCGTCTCGAGGGCTTCGGAGAGGTCGGGTTCGGCCCGAACGGCGAGCCCCGGGCGGGGCCTCGGGCCGGAAGACGGCGATCGCGATCCGTGAGGCGAACCTCAGGAGCCTTCCGCCGGGGTTTCGTCCTCTTGGGGAGGGGCGGCCGGCGCTTCGTCGGGCGACAACGCTTCGGCGCCTTCCTCGGGCGTCGCGAGCTTGGCCAGGCGCCTCTGCCTCTTCTCTTCCTGTTTCTTGAGACGTCTCAGCTCTTTCGTCCGTTTTTCGCTCTTGAATGCTCTGTTTCCTCTACCCACCAGACCTCCTTGGACCGGATTCCCATGTATCATACAGAGAATGGCCGGCCGGTTCAAGCCGTCCGCGCCAGGCCGATATCTGTTATAATCCGGCCATGCCCGCTCACCCGGGGAGGGATTGACATGGACCTCGTTCTGGCCATCGATCAGGGCACGACAGGGAGCCGGGCCATCGTCTTCGACCGCCGCGGGCGGGCCGTGGCCTCGGCCTACGAGGAGTTCCCCCAGCACTTTCCCCGCCCCGGCTGGGTCGAGCACGACGCCGGGGAGATCTGGCGCAGCGTCTACCGGACCGTCCAGAAGGCCCTGGCGCCGGTCCCGCGCGGGTCCATCGCCGCGGTCGGCATCACCAACCAGCGTGAGACGACGGTCGTCTGGGACCGCCGGACGGGCCGTCCCGTCGGCCGGGCCATCGTCTGGCAGTGCCGTCGTACGGCCGGCCGGTGCCGCGAGCTGGGCGGCAGCGCGGAGACCGTCCGCCTCGTCCGCGAGAGGACGGGACTGCCGATCGACGCCTACTTCTCGGCGACCAAGCTCGAATGGATCCTCGACCGGGGCGGCCTGCGGCGGCGGGCCGAGCGCGGAGGGCTGGCCTTCGGCACGACGGACTCCTGGGTCCTGTGGAAGCTCACCGGCGGCCGGAGCCACGCCACCGACCCGACCAACGCCTCCCGGACCATGCTCTACGACATCCGCCGGCTCGCGTGGGACGACGACCTCCTGAGGCTCTTCGGCGTCCCGCCGGCCGTCCTGCCCGAGGTCCGGCCGTCTTCGGGGGAGTTCGGCCGGACGGTCCGCCTGGGACGGCTCCCGGCCGGCATTCCCGTCATGGGCGTGGCCGGCGACCAGCAGGCGGCCCTGTTCGGCCAGGCGGGCTTCCGGGCCGGGTCCATCAAGAACACCTACGGGACGGGCGCCTTCATCCTCCTGAACACCGGCGGCAAGCCGGTCGGGTCGAAGCACGGGCTCCTCACGACCGTCGCCTGCGGCCCCGGCGGGCGGGCCGCCTATGCCCTCGAGGGGTCCGTGTTCGTCGCCGGAGCGGCCATCCAGTGGCTGCGCGACGAGCTCGGCCTCATCCGCACGGCGGCCGAGTCCGAGACCGCGGCCGGCGCGGTCGAGGACTCCGGCGGCGTCTACTTCGTCCCGGCCTTCGTCGGCCTCGGCGCCCCGTACTGGGACGCCGAGGCGCGGGGCGCGATCGTCGGCCTGACCCGGGGCGCGACGCGGAACCACATCGTCCGGGCGGCGCTCGAGGCCATGGCCTACTCGACCCGGGACGTCCTCGAGACCATGCGCAAGGACTCCGGCCTCAGGATCCGCGAGCTGCGCGTCGACGGCGGCGCTTCCGCCAACGACCTCCTCTGCCGCATCCAGGCCGACATCCTCGGCATCCCCGTCCTCCGTCCGAAGACGGTGGAGACCACTTCGCTCGGCGCGGCCTATCTGGCCGGGCTGGGCGCGGGCGTGTGGGAGTCGACGGCGGCCATCGAGAGGCTGCGCGTCGACGAACGGCGGTTCCGTCCGGCCATGAGCCGGGGGCAGGCCGACCGGCTCTACGCCGGATGGAAAGCGGCGGTGCGCCGGGCCCGCGCGGCCTGAAGTCTCCGGATATGCCGAAGGATTTCGGTCCTGACATAAGGATGCATCCATAATAAGAGATAAAGCCGCGAGGGAGGATGCCATGATAAGAAGGGCCTGTCCGTTGGCCGTCGTCGTCGCGCTGCTTTCTTCCGCTGTCGCCGGCTCCATGTCGGCGGCGGACACGTGGCGGGCCGGCTGGCCCGTGCTGCGGACGTACGACGGCGACCACGTCGCGAGGATCGCCCTGCCTCTCGGCGGGATCGGCACGGGCACGGTCTCGCTCGGCGGCCGCGGCCACCTCCTCGATTGGGAGATCATGAACCGGCC
This sequence comes from Candidatus Aminicenantota bacterium, assembly GCA_041320535.1. Taxonomy (GTDB): domain Bacteria; phylum Acidobacteriota; class Aminicenantia; order Aminicenantales; family Saccharicenantaceae; genus RBG-16-66-30. The sequence goes on from JBGLNH010000001.1 coordinate 643,265, forward strand.
GGCCAAAGGCTATACGCCTCACGCCGGGCAGCAGACCGGGCCGTTCTTCGCCATCCACGTCTCCGGCGGCGAAGGCCCCTTTGCCCGCGCGCTCGAGGGGCCGCTGCCCCTTTCCGCCTACGAGGCCTCGCACGGCTCCACGGCCGTTAACCACGGCCTGCCCCGCTTCCGGGAGGTCGCCTTCGCCGCGGCCTATCCGTTCGGACAGGTCAGGCTCTCCGATCCGGACGCCCCGGTGGAGGTCCGGCTGGAGGCCTGGAACCCCCTCGTCCCCGGCGACGCCGACGCCAGCGGGATCCCCGTCGCCGCGCTGCGGTTCGTCGTGATCAACAAGACCGGCCGGCCGCTCCGGGCCTCGGTCTGCGGGACGCTCCCCAACTTCATCGGGGCGGACGGCTCGGGAACCGCCAGGGACTGGAAGGGCGACCCGACGACCGCCGGTCCGAAGAAGAACCGCAACGCGTTCCGCCAGACCGGCGGCCTGCGCGGGATCTTCATGACCACGGACGGCGTCGACCCGAAGCACGAGGCCTGGGGCACGATGGCCCTGGCCGCCGCCGCCGGCACGCGAGGCACGAGCCGGACCGCCTGGCTTTCCGCCGGATGGGGGACCTCGCTCCTCGATTTCTGGGACGATTTCGCGGCCGACGGCGTCCTCGACCCGCGGCCCGGGGCCGGGGAGGACATGCCCTTCGGCTCCCTGACGGTCGAGCTCGACCTCCCGACCGACGGCCAAGCCGAGGCGGCCTTCGTTATCGCCTGGCACTTCCCGAACCGGGTCACCTGGTCGCCCAAGGGCACGCCGGACGACGTCATCGGCAACTACTACACGACGAAATGGCCCGACGCCTGGGCCGCGGCCGAGGACTTCGCGGCCCGCGCGGCCGGGCTCGAAGCGCGGACGCTGGCCTTCGTCCGGGCCTTCGCCGGGAGCTCTCTCCCGTCCGAGGTCAAGGAGGCGGCCCTGTTCAATCTCAGCACGCTCCGGACCCAGACCTGTTTCCGCACTCCGGACGGCAGGTTCTTCGGCTTCGAGGGCTCGAGCAACAACTCCGGCTGCTGCTGGGGCTCGTGCACCCATGTCTGGAACTATGAGCAGGCCACGGCCTTTCTCTTCGGCGCGCTGGCCCGGACCATGCGCGAGACGGAGTTCCTCGAAGCGACCGACGGCCGGGGGTTGATGAGCTTCCGCGTCCGCTTGCCCATCGACCGGGCCAAGGAGTTCGGCAAGGCCGCCGCCGACGGACAGATGGGCACGATCATGAAGGCCTACCGCGAATGGAAGATGTCCGGCGACGGCGCCTGGCTCCGGCGCCTCTGGCCGGCCGTCAAGCGGGCCCTCGCCTTCGCCTGGATCCCGGGCGGCTGGGACGCCGACCGGGACGGGGTCATGGAGGGCTGCCAGCACAACACCATGGACGTCGAGTACTACGGCCCCAATCCGCAGATGGGGATCTGGTACCTGGGCGCGCTCCGGGCCGCCGAGGAGATGGCCCGGGCGGCGGGCGACAAGGCGTTCGCCAAGCTGTGCCGGGAGCTCTTCGAAAAGGGCCGGGCCTGGACGGACGCCAACCTTTGGAACGGCGAATACTACGAGCACCGGGTCCGGGCGCCCGAGAGCGCCGAGGACGTCGCCCCGAGCCTCCGGCTCGACATGGGCGCCAAGGTCGTCACGGAGCCGGATTACCAGCTCGGCCAGGGCTGCCTAGTCGACCAGCTCGTCGGCCAGTATATGGCCCACGTCTGCGGCCTGGGCTATCTCGTCGACCCGGCCCACGTCAGGACGGCGCTCGCGAGCGTCCTCAAGTACAACCGGCGGCGGGGGTTCTTCGAGCATTTCAATTGCCTGCGGTCGTTCGTCCTGGGCGACGAGACGGCCTTGCTCATGGCCAGCTACCCGAAGGGGCGGCCGCGGAATCCCTTCCCGTACTTCACCGAGGTCATGACCGGGTTCGAGTACACGGCCGCCGTCGGGCTTCTGTACGAGGGCGACATCGGGAACGGCCTCGAGGTCATCCGCGACATCCGGGCCCGCTACGACGGCCGCAAGCGGAGCCCCTTCGACGAGGCCGAGTGCGGCCACCACTACGCCCGGGCCATGGCCAGCTGGGCGGCCGTGCCGGCCCTCTCCGGCTTCGCCTGGGACGGCGTCGCCGGGGCCATGGCCTTCGGCGCCGGGGAGGGGAGCCATTTCTGGTCGAACGGCGGGGCCTGGGGGACATGCCGGATCGTGGCGGGCGGCCGGACGGCCGAGCTCACGGTCCTCCACGGCGGCCTGACGCTGCGGTCGTTCCGTATCGGCTCCGCCCCCGCCAAGAAGCTCGAGCGCCCGGCGGTCTTACAGGCGGGGGAGACGCTCCGGATCGGGATCTAGGAAAGGGGACCTGCGCTCGAATGGGTCCCTCTTCCATATCGAAGGGTGAAACATCCGCCCGGAGGCGGCGTAGTACAGGGCGTAGGAGATAAGCGCAAAGGAGCCCGAAATGATCAAGAAAGCCGTTTTCGTCGCCATCCTGGCCGCCATCGCCCTGTTCACGGTCCTCCCGGCCTGGCCCGGGACCGTCCCCTCCTCCGTCGTGCCCGAGGGCGTCCGCTGGATCGCCCATCTGGACATGGAGAAGTTCGTCGCCACGGACCTCTTCAAGCGCCTCGACAAGGACGGCCGGATCGACCTCAAGGTCCGGGACGTCGAGCGATGGTTCAAGATGGACGCCGCCCGGGACATCACCGGGATCACGCTGTTCGGCCTGGGGCCCGGCGACGACGACGCCGTCTTCGCCGTGGCCGGCAAGTTCGACAAGTCGCGCATCATGACCCTGCTCGATCTTGACGAGGACCACAAGCAGAGCGCCTACGGCGCCTTCACCGTCCACTCCATGGATAAGGACGAGCACGGCGCGTTCGTCAACGACAACCTGATCGTCTTCTCCGGGAGCCGGCTGGCCCTGGAGAAGGCCCTCGACGCGGCCGGCGGCAAAGCCAAGACCTTCGCTTCGTCCAAGCTCGCCGCCTCGCTCAAGCAGGTCCCGGCCGGGGCCTTCCTCAGCGGCGTCGTCGAGGACCTTTCCGGCCTGGGCCGCGAGATCGGCCAGTCCAAGCTCGTCGAGAGGGCTTCGGGCCTCTTCTTCATGGCCCAGGAGAAGCAGTCCGTGCTCCAGGTCAGGGTCCAGATGGACTCCGACACGCCGGAGAACTCGAAGAACATCGCCGACCTGGTCCAAGGCCTCATCGCCCTGGGCCGGCTGAGCGGGGGCCGCGGAGACATGGCCGGGCTCGCGGCCCTGGCGGAAAGGATCCGGGTCAAGCAGGACGGCAAGGCCGTCTGGATCGAGTTCGAGGGGCCGTCGAGCGAGATCGCCGACCTCCTCGGGCGCGGCCGGGGGCCCCTGGCCCTGCTGCTGGACTGACGCCCGGGGGACGGATGATGACCGACGAGGAGCTGGCCCGCGAGGCGCGGGCCGGCTCGCGACGGTCGTTCGAGGAGCTGGCGTCCCGCTACCGGCGCCGGCTCTTCGTCTATCTTCGCCCCCGCCTCGGGAGCGACCAGGACGCCGAGGACATGGTCCAGGAGACGTTCCTCAAGCTCTACCGGAACATCGGGAGCTACGATCCCGCGTACCGGTTCTCGACCTGGCTTTACACCGCGGCCGGCCGCCTGGCCATCAGCTCCTACCGGAAAAAAGGCGGCGCGCCGCGGACGGTCCGCCTCGAGGATGTCCCCGACGTGGCCGATCCGAAAGCCCGGACCCCCGGCGCGGCCGAAGCGGCCGGGCTCTGGGAATCGGCCAGGACCCTCGGCGGCAACCAGTTCCGGGCCCTCTGGCTGCGCTACGGCGAGGACCTCAGCGTCGAGGAGATCGCCCGGGCCATCGGCAAGAGCCGCCTGGCCGTGCGGCTGCTCCTCCACCGGGCCCGCGTGAACCTGATGAGGAAGACCGGGCCCGCGCCGGCCGAGGAAGCGGCGGCCGCTGCGGCCGCGACTGTGGGCGGCGGGCCGCCGGGATGAAGGAAGGGAGAACGACGATGCTGTGCTGCTTGACGCGCTGGGCGATCTCGAGGTCCGAGGACCGGGGCGGGAAGGCGCCGCGCTGGGCCGACCGGCACGCCGCGCGCTGCGCGTCGTGCCGCGACTTCGCCCGGTTCACGGCCTCGCTCGGGAGCCGTCTCCGGGCCGAGAAAGGGGCCTTGCTCGACGCCGCGCCCGATTTCCCGTTGGACCGGGCCGGATGGGCCCGGGGAGAGAAAGGCGCGAAGGTGAGGATCCCCTTCGGGCGAAGGCTCGTCCTTCATCCCCTGCCGGCCGGCGCGGCCGCCGTGGCCGTCCTGGCCGCAGCGTTCGTCCTGTTCCGGATCGTCCCGCGGGAGCCCGCGCCGACCCCCGCGGACCGGGCCGCCGCCCGGGACGCGTTCCAGTCCCTCGTCGCCGCGCCGGGCGGGTGGGGTGAAGCCCTGGCCGGGGCGGAGTCGTCACTCGAGAAGGAGAGGCGCATCCTGAAGGAGTCGTTCTCCTCCGCCGTCGAATATCTCCAGGCCCGCCTCAACATCAGGATCGAGCGGCGCCAGCCGCCGAGATCCGGCTAGCCCGCCCCGGCCGAGCGGAGCGGTCAGAGGCGCCGGCGGGTCGGGCGGAAGTCCCAGGTCAGCCGGTAAGCGAGGTCCCTCAGGGCCTCGGCCATGGCCGCGCTCTTGTCGCGCACGGAGAAGACCGGGACGCCGTTGTCCATGCCGACCGCCCCGACCGTGCCTTCCCGGGCGGCCGACTGGGTCCACAGGGTCGCCCCGCTCTCGGAGGACACCAGCCGCACTTTCATCGTGATGTCGAAAGCGGTCCGGGCGAACAGGGTCTTGCTCAGGGGCGCGGCCAGGTCGATCTGGGGCTTGACCTTGGTCACCAGGATCTCGCCGAAGAAGACGGCGTCGACGCCGTGCTTCCGGCCGAGGGCCAGGGCGGCCTCGCGGTCGAAGGCGGTCCGGCCGATGTCCGCCAAAACCTGAGCGGCGGGGCCGAGCTCGACGACGGGCACGCGCTGGGCGGCCGTGATCTCCTCCAGGAAATACTGGGTGGCCGCGGCGTCGAGGTCGCCCTTGGCGTCGTCGGCCTTGAAGACGACCAGGCCGACCGTGCCCGCCGAGGCGAGGTCGACCGCCGGCGGCACGATCGTGTATTTGGCGGAGCAGCCGGCGACGGCCAGGATGGCGAGGACGGCGAAATATCTCTTCTTCATGATCGGTCTCCTTCGCGAACTCGGCCCTCACGGGGGCTGGCATGGATTTAGTCGGGCAAGCCGGGTCGCGTGCGGGGAAGGGAGGCCTCTTTTTCCGCGCCGCCGAACCGGCGCGCTTCTCGCCCCCCTTCTCTCAGTAGGTGTACCCGATGAGATCCAGCCCTCCGTCTGCCGCTTTCTGCGCTTGGACGCTCTTGACGGGGCTGCCTTGGAACAGCATCCGCACGTAGGCCATGAGGGCCTCGGTCAGCTTCGTTTTGAAGTATTCGGAATTCAACGCGTTGTAGATCGATCGCTCCGTGTCCGCCTTGACGTAGTCCTTGATAGGCCCCTCGTCGATGCGGAACGGCGGCGAGCCTAGGACGGAGAACCTGGGGATGAAGCTGGCCGCGGCCTTGATCTCGCCGAAGCTCAGGAACTGGTACTGTAACCAGGTCCTGGTCGTGGAGATCGGGAGCGTCACGGAGACCTTCAGGTCGTCGGCCTCCAAGTTCAGGCAATGCTTCCAATGGATCTTCCCGCTCAGGACGTCCTGGGTCTCGTACTCGCCGATGAACTCCGTGCCGTCGCTCTCGAAGGAGATGTTGAAGACGATGTCCGTACCGTTGATGGCGACGCCGAGGGCCGTGGACCGCAGCGATTCCGCTGCGCTGAGGCGGTTGGCCCCCTTGAGGCGGACCCGGAAGATCGTCGAGGCCACGGCCAGGTCGACCCGCTGGTCCCTTGGCGGGAAGGTGAGGGGGACCTGCGGAAAGCCCAGCCCCGCCATGGCGCTCGAGGGATTGTACATCGAGTTGTTCACGCCGTGGGCCAAAGCGAAATAGCTCTCCGTCAGATGGATAAGGCTGCCCAGCTGGCCGGTCGGCTGGAAGCTGTCGGGGGCGAAATGACGGACGTACTGGGGCGCGAAGGTCGCCGGCGCGTAGGCGCTCCCCCCGGGTGTCACGACGGCCGGCTTGTTGTGCGAGGCCCCGTTCGGGACCTTGACCCTGACCTCGGTCGGGGCCAGCGAGACGATCTCGGCGTACAGAGGGTTGCGATCGTAAGTTCCCGAGTAGGACAGGACGACCTTGGTCTTGTCCCTTTCCCCGAGATGGCCGAAACCCGTTCCCCGGATGGAGATGACGGAATCGACGGGGGCCGCGGCCGGACAGGAGGTGACTTGGGGCCGGGGCCAGACCACGGCCGCCGTGAGGATGGTCTCGGATAGAAGAGTGATCTGGCCGTCCGCCACGACCTGGAGGCGGTAGCCTTCGCCCTCCGGCGCGTCCCACCGGGCGGTCAGCTTGATCGCGCGGCTCTCGAGCTGTCGTGCGGCGGTCGGGGACGGCGAAAGAGGGGTGAACGTCGCCGTGACGCCGCTGACGGCGAGCTTGCCCGTGGTCGTCAAGGCCGCGCCGGTGATGGCGCCGAGGCCGGTCCCCTGAAGTGTGACGGTGGCCGTCCCGCCCTTCTCGAGCCGAAGGGCAGCGGGGATCGCGGACTGGACGGACAGCCTCGTCTGGGCCGCCAACGAGGCGGCCGAGAGCATTAGGCCGATCGACAGGAAAAGCCTGCGGTGAGATATTGACCTTCTCATGTTCGCTCCTCAATGAATGCCCAGGGAGGCCAGGAGCTGGCCTATCTGGGCCAGGGTCAGCCCGAAGACGGCCCCGAGCGCCGTCTGAAGCTCGGGGAGGCTGAAGGCGGCCGCCCACATGGCCTTGGCGACGTCGGCGGCGGCGGCCATGTAGGCTTCCCGGATGGCCCGGGCCGTGTCCGTCGGCGGGAATCCCGCGACGCGAAGGGACGCGGCGACGTGCTCCCGCGTCGCGGCATAGGCATTCTTCAGGGCCTGCGCCACCTGGGTTGCTCCGCGTCCGGCCTTCTTGAGGATGGCCGCGGCCCGGTCGCGCGAGATACCGAAGCGGGACTTGAGGGCGACGGCGACCTCGACCGCCCCGTAGCCGGCCCCGATCAGGGCCAGGCCGGTCGCCTCGTCGTTCAGGGCGTAGACCGCGGCCAGGGCCGCCCCGGCCGATGAGGCGTCGAAACCGGCGGCTAAGAGCTCCGCGGCGACTCCTCCTGCAGCAGGTACTGGTCGAGGCCCCAGGTCGGGTGGGCCGTGCGGCCCCCCCATTGGTTGCGGACGCTGTCGCTGTAGACCGAGCCCAGGATGGCCGGGTAGCGCCGGCTTCGGTCGAGGCCCGGCGGCAGGGACAGCCGTCCGTGGAGCGCGGCCCCGTCGACGCGGCTCGGGAAGGTCACGTATTCGGGCTCGGCCCAAGTGTGGCCGGAGAATTCCGGACGGGGCGAGCGGGTCACCTGCAGCTCGTCATCGAGCTTCCCCGGGCCCGTCCCGAGCTCGGTCAGGAACAGGTCGAAGGGCGTCTCGTCGCTCGAGAAGATGTCGGCGGCGTGTCGCCCGTCGGGCGAGAGGACGGGGGCGTGCGTCCCCGGCCGGACGCTCATCCGGACCGGCGCTCCGCCCTTCAGGCCGACGCGGAAAAGGTGCCGCTCCTCGGGACGGCCTTCGTTGCCCACGAAGAAGATCGCCTTGGCCTGCGGGCGGACCTCGAACGAGATCACGGCCCAAGCGCCCCGCGTGACGCGCTTCGGCGCGGCCCCGGCCGACGCCAGGGACCAGACGTGATAGTCCTCCTCCCTGTCCGACAGGAAATAGATGCCCTTGCCGTCGGGGGCCCAGCGGGCCTGCCAGCCGGGCGTGACGTTGACCGGGTTGAGCTCTCGGACCCACTCCTCGACGGCCCCGGTCGCCGCGTCGACGACCGCGATCCAGCGGTCCTTGACGAACTTGTCGCAGGCGTCGACGAGGACCGAGCGGCCGTCGGGCGACCAGGCGAGCGACGTGACCATGTCGAGGGGGCGGCCGCCGAAGTCGAGCCACCTGACCGCGGCCGGGTCGACGTCGACGACGCCGACGCGCTGGGTCGTCGTCTCCTCGCCGGGGAAGGCCCGGGGCGCTTCGCGGACGTCGGTCTCGGCGGCGAGGTAGTCGGGGATCTTGCGCCGGGGCATCTTGCGGCCGTCGATCTCGGTCGCGAGGAGGCGCCGGCCGTCGGGCGACCAGCCGTTGACGCGGAGCCGGAGCCCGGCCGCCGCCGGCTTGTAGAGCTCCCGCGCCGGCGCGCCCGGTTCGCCGACCGGCCTGACGGCGAGCGCCCCGCCCCGGAGGAAGGCCTGAAGCTTCCCGTCGGGTGAGAAGACGCCCGTCGGCTCCAGGCCCGCGGGCTCCGTCAGCTTCTCGGGATCCCGGCCGGGCGCGACGAGATAGGATGCGCCGCGGAAAGAGAAGAGGAGGCGTTTCCCGTCGGGGTGCCACCTGACGGAAGTGACGCCGGGATCGAGCTCGATCGCTTCCGCCTCGGCGACCGCCTCGGGGCTTCCGGCCGGCATCCCGGAAGGCGCCCGGTGGGGCATGGCCGTCAGCCGGACGGGCTTCGGGTCGTCGGCCGACGTCACGTAGACGTCGTAGAAATTCGTGCCCTCCTCGTTCCAGAGGAACGCGATCTTCCGGCTGTCGGCCGACCAGGCCGGCGATCTCGGCGCGGTCCCGATGATCCGGGGCAGCGCGTAGAGCGTCTCGAGGGTGAGCCGCCTTCCGGCGGCGGGGGAAGCGGCCGGCCCTTGGCCGTAGGCCGCGGCGGCGAGAAAGGCCGCGAGCGCCGCGCCCGCGACGAGCGCGTTATCGGTCCTCATTTCTTCTTCAGCCTGCTGATCTTGGAGCCTTCCAGGGTCAGGTTGACCATCAGGCCCTTCTGGCCGACGACGAACCCGACGATGGGGGCCTTGACGTTGACCGTGTCGATGGTCTTGCCGGCCCCGATGTCGATGAGGGCCACGGAGCCGTCCACTCCGGCCTTCCAGCCGCTGCTCTCCCGGAACTTCTGCAGGGCCGTCGCTTCCAGGAAGACCATGATGATGTCCTTCTTCTGGGCCCCGAACTGCAGTCCGATCGAACCGGAGGCGATGCTGTAATAGTCGACGGTCTTGCCGCCGATCCTGAGGGCGCCCTCTCCGTACTCGCCGCCGATGCCGATCCCCGCCTTGACGACCCCGCCGAAGACCAGGACGCCCTCGGCTTTCTGGAGGAACTCCGCCGCCCCCTTCACTTCCTGGTGGAAGCGCTCCAGGGCGGCGTCGACCTTGGCGTCGATCTTGTCGGCCGGGGCCGCTCCGAGCGCGCCGGCCCCGGCCGACGCCAGGAAAAGGATGGACGCCGCCGCCGCGGCGACGGCCTCGATTCTTTTCAAACGCATGCCCTCCTCCTTTCAAAGGGTCTTGGCGCTCCCGGCTTCACAGGACCTCCACGCCGAGAACGATGCTGAGGAACAGCCCCAGGCCGAGCGCGAAGATCAGGCCGGCCATGACCAGCGGGAACTTCCTGACCTTGGTGCCGAATCTCCGGTGGAGGTCCCGGCTCAGCTGCCAGTATTCGACGCTCCCGACGACCGCGGCCAGAGTGCCGAGACCGATCAGGAAGAGGCCGACGTTCTTGGGGCCGGCCTCCCGGAAGGCAAGCCCGAGGTCCCGCGACCGCGTCGCCTGAAGGAGCTTGTAGATGGTGAAGCCGAAGCCGATCATCGCCAGGGCGGTGCGGACCCAGGACATCAGGGTCCGGTAAGCGGCCAACAGGGTCCGTTCGGCGGCCAGGTCGGTGCGCCGCTGGGCCAGGACGTCCAGGAGCCTGGGTTCAGGTCCTTCCATGGCCGCGCCTCACCGGGCCTCGGTCCTGTATTTCTCGAACCAGGCCCGGAGGTAGAGCTGCTGGAGCAGCCGGTGGGAAGGCCGCCGCCAGCCGTGGTACTCCTCGGGCATGCGGACGAGCAGCGTCTCCTTCTTCAGCAGCTTGAGGGCCCGGTAGTACTCCTCGCTCTGGCCGATGGGCGTCCGCAGATCGGCCTCGCCGGTCATGACCATGGTCGGCGTCTTGACGTTGGCGACGTAGTGGAGCGGCGAGCGCTCGGCGTACTCGAGCGGGTCCTCCCAGGGGTACTTCTTGAACTGCCGGTACCAGGTGTGCCCGTCGGTCGTGCCGACGAACGAGTGCCAGTTGATGACCGGCCTCATCGAGACGGCGGCCCGGAAGCGGTCGGTGTGGCCGACGATCCAGGCGGTCAGGACCCCTCCCCCGCTGCCGCCGCAGACGAACAGGTTGTCCTTGTCGATGAAGCCCTTGGCCAGGGCGGCGTCGACGCCGGCCATGAGGTCGTCGTAGTCCTTGCCCGGGTAGGCGTGCTGGATGCCGTTGACGAAGGCCTGTCCGTAGCCCGTGCTGCCGCGGGGATTGGTGTAGAGCACGGCGTAGCCCTGGGCGGCGAAGTTCTGCCACTCCCAGTTGAAGGCCACCGAGTACATCGACCACGGGCCGCCGTGGATCCAGAGCAGCAGCGGGTACTTCTTGGCCGGGTCGAACTCGGCCGGCTTGACGAGCCAGCCCTGGACGTCCCAGCCGTCGGCCGACTTGTACCGGAGCTCCTCGACCTCGCCGAGCCTGACGCCGGCCAGGACGTCGGCGTTGACGTCGACGATCCGCTGCGGCTTCTGGGGCCGGGCGAGGGCGAAGGCCACGAGCGCGCCCGGCTGGTGGAAGGTCGAGAGGACGGCCGCCGCCTGGCCGGACTTGGCCGCGCTCAGGCCGGTGAGATAGTGGACGCCCGACGTCACTTTGGCCGCCTTGCCGGCGACCGTGACGAAATGGACGTTGGACTCGCCGCGCTCGGCCATCAGGAAATAGACGCCCGAGCTGTCGGGCGCCCAGACGACGTTCGAAGGGGAATTCGGCAGGTCGCCGGCCAGGAGCCTCTTCCCGCCCCCGTCGGAGTTCATCAGGTAGAGGCTCGAGAGGTGGCTGGTGTAATTCTCGTCGTCGTAGCCCGTGTAGGCGACGAAGCGCCCGTCGGGCGAGACGGCCGGGCCGCGGTCGGGGCCCTCGCGGTCGGTCAGGGCCCGGACCTCGAGCGTCTCGAGGTCGACGGCGTAGATCTCGGAATCGCCGTCGAGGTACTCGGCATCGGGCTTGCGGATGGCCGAGACGTAGACGGTTCGGCCGTCGGCCGACCATTCGGGGCCGTCGTGCGAGTAGTCGCCGGACGTCACCTGGCGGGGCGTCCCGCCGAGCTCGGCGTCGAGGACGAAGACGTGCGAATGCCCCTTGGGCAGGGGGCCGCGGCCGTCGCTCCGCCAGGACAGGCGGTCGATCAGGACGGCCGGCTCCGCCCACTTGGCCCCGCGCGGACGGGCCGGGAGCTTGACGCTCAGGGCGGGCTTCTCGTCGGGCAGGAAGGCCGTGAAGGCCAGCCGCTTCCCGTCGGGCGACCAGGCCAGCTCGCCGGGCGTCGCCTGGAGCCGGGTGAGCTGGGCGGCCTCCCGCGTGTCGGTCCACATGACGTGGACCTGGTTCGTGCCGTCGCGGTCGGAGAGGAAGGCGATCTTCCGGCCGTCGGGCGACCAGACCGGCGAGGAATCCCGCCAGTTGCCGGCGGTCAGCTCGCGGACCCGCTTCCCCTCGATGTCGGTGATCCAGAGGTTGCTCACCGAGCGGTCGTTGACCTTGTCGATCCAGGTCCGGCTGAAAATGACGCTCCGTCCGTCGGGCGAGACGGACGGGGCGCCGAGCGACTCCATCTCCATGAAGGTCTCGTCGTCGAGCAGCTTGGCTTTCTTCGTCTCGGCTCCGGCGGCGGCCGTGAGCGCCATCGCCAGGGCCAGCCCGAGCGCGATCGGGCGCAGGCGTCTGTCCATGACTCCTCCTCTCCGGGCGAAGGGCCGCCCAGGCCCCGATGATAGGCTCGGCGTCGGCCCGGGGTCAAGCGCGGAGAATGGCTCTATCACCGGGCCGACCTTCCCGGGCCGCCGGTTCGGGCGTTAGGCCGGCCGGATCTCCGGCTCAGTACGCGATCCAGCGGCCCAGGAGGGAGATCGCGAGGAAGCTGACCGCGCCGACGGCGGCAGCCGCGCCCAGCCCGGTCAGGAAGGGCTTCAGCCCGAGTCCCTTGAAGCTCGCGAACCTCGTTTTGAGACCGACGCCGGCCAGGGCGACGACGAGGAGGAAGGCGGCGAGGTCCTTGAACATGCCCTGAAGGCCGGCCCAGGCTTCCGGGCCCCACACGCCGAAGGCCGCGCCGCCGGCGCCGACCGCCGCGTCGCCGGCCGACCGGAAGACGGCCAAGGCGATGAAGCCGACGATGAAGAGGGGGAAGAGCCTGGCCGCCCCGGGCCCGCGCCGCGGCCCCGGCGAGCTCGTTCTCCTGGCGTGGAGGAAGGCCAGGAGGGGGATCGCCGCGGCCATGAAGACGTTCCGGACCATCTTGGCGACGGTCGCCACGTCCAGCGCGAGCGGGGCCGCGAACGCGTCCGCGTAGATCATCCCGGCCCCCGCGACCTGGGCGGTCTCGTGGATGGACGTCCCCAGGAACAATCCGGCCATGACGGCGTTGTGGCGGAAGACGTGGTAGGCCAAGTAGGGGTAGAGGAGCGTGGCGGCCAAGCCGAAGAGGGTGATCACCGCGATGGCGTAGCAAACCTCCTCGTCCTCGGCCTCGATGGCGGGCGCGGCGGCCACGATGGCCGACACGCCGCAGATCGAGGTGCCTACGGCGATGAGGGTCCCGAGGCGCTCCGGCAGAGCGAGCCGCCTCGCCAGATAGCCCGTGAGGAGGATGGCCCCCGCGATGCAAATCAGGACGATGGGGACGCCCACCGCTCCCAGCCGGAAGACGTCGAAGACGCTGAGCCGGATGCCGAGCAGGATGATGCCGAGGCGCAGGACCTTCCGGACCGAGAAATCCAGCCCCTTCTCGAACAGCGCGGGGAGACGGACGGCGTTCCGCAGGACCATCCCCAGGGCGATGGCGACGATCACGGGGGAGACGGGCGATCTCGCGAACCCCAGGAGCGACACGCCGATCGCTTCGCTCAGCCGCGCGCCCGCCCACGCCAGGAGAGCGGCCAGGGAGAGGCCGGGCAAGAGCCGGGGGACGTCGACGATCGCGACGCCCAACAGCCCCTTCTCGAAAAGTGAGATCGGCCTTTTCACCGGCGGGGATGTTAGGCCAGGCCGACGCGGGAAGTCAAGCCGCCCGTTCGGCGCGGCGGCCCCGGGGGGCGTGACGGGCGTTGACGCGGGCCCGACAACCCGATAATCTGGGGGGGCGCCGGAGGTGCCGCCGATGATCCAATCCGTCCTCAAGGTCGTCAAGATCCTCAACTCCGAGACGCACCCGGCCCAGATCTCCCTGGGCCTGTGCTTCTCGGTCGTGGTCGCCTTCACCCCGAAGTTCAGCCTCCACAACGTCGTCATCCTGTTCCTGATCCTGTTCTTCCGCATCAACCTCTCGGCCTTCCTGCTCGGGGGGATCCTGTTCACGGGCGTGGGGGCCCTCCTCGATCCGCTCTTCCACAGGATCGGGCTGGCCGTCCTGACCGCGCCTTCCCTCGAGCGGCTCTGGACCGGCTTCTACAACGCGACCATGTGGCGGGTCCAGGAGTTCAACAACACCGTGGTCATGGGCAGCCTGCTCTCGGCCGTCGTCCTTTTCGTGCCGCTCTACTTCCTGTTCAACGCCCTGGTCCGCTATTACCGCAAGGCCGTCTACGCCCACGTCCAGAAGCTGAAGATCGTCCAGGCCATCAAGGGCAACGACCTCTACCGGAGGTATCAGAGTTTGAAGGACTGGGGAGGCCTGGCGTGAGCGCCCGCAAGGACAAGGCCGCGGACGCGGCGAGGCCCCGGAAGCGGTCGAGGGCCGTGCGTTGGCAGGGCATCCTGGTCTTCCTCGTCCTCTGCGCCCTGGCGGCCGGTCTCTGGCTTCTCTTCGTCGACACGTACGCGGAGCGGACCGTCGAAAGGACGGGAACGGCCGTCGTCGGGGCCAAAGTCGAGCTCGACAAGGCCGACGTGTCCCTTTCGCCGCTCGGGATCACCCTCCTCGGGCTCCAGGTCACCAACCCCGACGCGCCCATGACCAACGCCGTGGAGGTCGGCCGGATCGCCTTCCACATGGACGGCCCGAACGCGCTCCGGCGCAAGGTCATCATCGAGGAGATGAGCGTCGAGAACGTCCGCCTGAACACGCCCCGGAAGACCTCGGGGGCGGTGTCCGGGACGGAAGGCCCGACGCCGCTCGAGCGGCTGGCGGAGCTGCCGTCGTTCGTCATCCCGAACGTCCAGGAGGCCTTCGCCAAGGAGAAGGCCGACCTCCGCTCCCTCAAGCTCCTCGCCGGCGCCGCGGCCGACGTCGAGGCCATGCGGACCCGCTGGGAAGCGAGGGTCAAGGAGCTCCAGGCCGCGGCCGACGTCGAGAAATACCAGGAGCGGTACGAGGCGCTCCGGGCCAAGGCCGGCAAGGTCTCGGTCGGCGGCCTCGTCGGCGGGGCCAAGGACATCGCCGCCCTCCGGAAGGAGGTCCGGGCCGACATCCAAACGGTCACCGACGCCAAGAAGGCTTTCGCCGTCGACCTCGGCGCTTTGAGAAAGGCCGCCGACGACGCCCCGGCCGCCGTCAAGGCCGACGCCCGGCGCATCGTCGACAAGTACTCGCTCACGCCGGAAGGCCTGGGCAACATCAGCCGCCTGCTCTTCGGGCCGAAGATCGAGGGCCAGGTCCGGTCGGCGCTGCGCTGGAACGAGCGGCTCTCGCCCTTCCTCGAGCGGGTCAAGGAGAAGGTCAAGGGCAAGGAAGTGGTCAAGCCGCTCCGGGCCAGGGGCCGCGACGTCCGGTTCCGCGAGGACAAGCCCCTGCCGGACTTCCTGGCCCGCCTGGCCAAGGTGTCGATCAGCCTGCCGCAGGGGGATTTCGCGGGCCGGATCGAGAACCTGACCTCGGAACAGGACGTCCTCGGCCGGCCGCTCAAGTTCTCCTTCTCCGCCGAGAAGCTCAAGGGTCTCCGGTCGGCGGCCTTCGAGGGGACCTTCGACAGGACCGACCCGGCCGCTCGCAAGGACGGCCTGAGCCTCCGGCTTCGAGGCTACGAGGCCCGGAACGTCAAGCTCGTCGAGAGCGCGACTCTTCCCGTCTCTCTCGGGGAGGGGCTGGCCGACCTCGACGTCCGGGCGACCCTGGAGAATGGCGCTCTCACGGCCCGGATCACGGCCGGCCTGAGGTCGGCGCGCCTGGTCGTCGGCCAAGGGGAGGCGCGGCCGGGCCTGGCGGGCCGGGTCGACGAGGCCGTCCGGAAGGCCCTGGCCGGCGTCACGGGCCTCAGCCTGACGGCCGAGATCTCGGGGACGCCCGACGCCCTCGACCTCAGGATCCGCTCCGACGTCGACGACGTCCTGAGGGCGGCGGTGGGCTCGCTCGTCCGCGACCAGCTGGCCGGTTTCGAGAACGACATCCGGGCGGCGATCGACCGCGAGGCCGCGGGTCCGCTCGAGAGGATAGGCTCGGGGATCAAAGGCCTCGACGCGGTCGGGCTCGGCCTCGACGGCCTCGACAAGCGGCTGGCCGACCTCCTCAGGAAGTGGAAGTGACCATGGACATCAGCGGCGACCAGCTCACACGCCTGATGATCGACATCGCCTGGCTGGGCCTGCTCCTGCTCGTCGGGAAGTTCCTGCGGACCAGGATCCGCCTCATCCAGCGCCTCTTCCTGCCGGCCTCGGTCGTGGCCGGCTTCATCGGCCTTCTCCTCGGACCCTACATCGCGGGCCGGTACCTCTTCACCGTCATCCCGGCCGAGATGATGAATTCCTGGGCCCTCTACCCGGGGAGGCTCATCAACGTCGTCTTCGCCTGCCTGTTCCTCGGCTTCACCGTGCCTTCGCTCCGGACCATCTGGCGCGAGGGCGGCCCCCAGCTCTGCTACGGCTGGATGGTGGGCATGGGCCAGTACATCGTCGGCCTCGGAGTGACCGTCGTCCTGCTCAAGCCGCTCTTCGGCGTCCCGGACTTCTTCGGCTGCCTCCTCGAGATCGGCTTCTCGGGCGGGCACGGCACGGCCGCCGGCATGGCCGAGGCGTTCAAGGACATCGGCTTCCCGGCCGGCTCCGACCTGGGGCTGATGTCGGCCACGGTCGGCATCATCTGCGCCGTCGTGTTCGGGATGGTCATGATCAACATGGCCGCCCGCCGCGGCTACACCAAGGTCATCCGCTCGCCCAAGGAGCTCAGCGGCGACGAGATCCGCGGCCTCATCCCGAAGGACGAGCGCAAGCCCGGATCGTACTTCACCTGCTCGCCCAACGCCCTGGAGCCGTTCGCCTTCCACGCGGCCTTCGTCGGCGCGGCCATCCTCATCGGCTGGTACCTCCTGACGCTCATCAAGGCGCTGAGCGCGAACATGGAGCCCAACCTGTTCGAGAGCTTCCCTCTCTTCCCCCTGGCCATGCTGGGCGGCCTGTTCATCCAGATCGTCGCCGGGCGGACCGGGTTGGACCAGTACCTCGACCGGGCCACGTTCGACCGCATTTTGGGCCTGGCCCTGGACTTCCTGGTCATCTCGGCCATCGCCTCGATCAAGCTCGACGTCTTCCTGTCCTACTTCTGGCCCTTCGTCATCCTGATGGCGGCCGGATTGGCCTGGGTCGTCTTCGCCACCTGGTTCCTGGCCCCGCGCATGCTCCCGGACGCCTGGTTCGAGCGGGCCATCACCGAATACGGCATGCAGACGGGGGTGACGGCGATGGGGTTGCTGCTGCTGCGCGTCGCCGACCCGCACTTCCGCACGCCGGCGGCCAAGTCGTTCGGTTTCAAGCAGATCCTCTACGAGCCCATGCTCGGGGGAGGCTTCATCACGGCGGCGGCGCCGATCCTGATCTTCAACTACGGCGTCGGGACGGCCCTCCTGGCGGCGGCGGCCAGCATCCTGTTCTTCCTGGCCATCGCCTTCTTCAGCCGCTGGATCCGGCCCGTCAAGCGATAAGGCGGAAAATTCCCCCCTCTTCGTGTAAAATGGGAGGGATGAGAATCCCGGCCAAGGTCCTTTCGCTCGCGCTGACGGCCGCCTTCGCCGCCGCCTGCGGAGGGGGGAAGGCGCCCGGTCCCAAGCCGGGCCTCAACGTCCTCCTGATCACGGTCGACACCCTGCGGGCCGACCGGCTCGGCTGCTACGGCGCCACGGCCGTCCCGACCCCGACGATCGACGCCCTGGCCGCGCGCGGGACGGTCTTCACCCGGGCCTTCGCCCACACGCCGCTGACCCTCCCCTCGCACGCCAGCATCCTCATCGGGACGACGCCCCCCGCCCACGGCGTCCACGACAACATCAACTTCGTCGTCCGCCCGGAGCACGTCACCCTCGCGGAACACCTGAAGGCGAACGGCTACGGGACCGCCGCCTTCGTCTCGGCCAGCGCGCTCGACTCCCGGTTCGGCCTGGACCAGGGCTTCGACGTCTACGACGACACGTTCATGGCCCCGGGGAGCCCGAAGACCTCGCCGGCCGAGCAGATCGCGGAATCAACGGTCGGGAAGGCCATGGCCTGGCTGAGGTCCGCGCCGAAGGAGCCGTGGTTCCTCTGGATCCACGTCTGGGACCCGCACTTCGCCTACGCCCCGCCGGAGCCCTTCCTGACGCGGTACAGGGACCGCCCCTACGACGGCGAGGTCGCTTACACCGACTCCGCCCTGGGGGGGCTTTTCCGGGGGCTCGAGGAGCTCCGGCTGGCGGAGCGGACGCTGACCGTCCTGACCGCCGACCACGGCGAAGGCCTCGGCGAGCACGGGGAAAGGACGCACGGATATCTCGCCCACAACGCCACGGTCCGGGTGCCGCTCGTCGTCGCCGGCCCCGGTGTCAAAGCCTTCCGCTCGCCGGCGCCGGTCTCGCACAGCGACATCGTGCCGACCGTCCTCGACGTCCTGTCCGTCCCGCCCCCGCCGGGGCTTCAGGGCCGTTCCCTCCGGGCGGCGCTCTCGGGCAAGCCGCTCCCCGCCCGCCGGATCTA
The DNA here is from genome assembly GCA_041320535.1 of Candidatus Aminicenantota bacterium. GTDB lineage: Bacteria > Acidobacteriota > Aminicenantia > Aminicenantales > Saccharicenantaceae > RBG-16-66-30. The sequence goes on from JBGLNH010000001.1 coordinate 661,376, forward strand.
CATCGAGTGCCTTAGCCCCTACTACGAGCTGGGCTGGGCGCCCCTGCGGGGATACATCGACGGCGACGTGAAGTTCGTCCAGGCCCCGATCCCCGAGGTCTACGACCTGGCCGCGGATCTCGCCGAGGAGAAGAACATAGCCTCGACCGTCGACCTCGCCCCCTACGCGGCGGCCCTGGAGCGGTTCATCGAGGAGCTCACGCCGGCCGCGGCCCCGGACGCCCGGGCCAAGGCCAGCCCCGAGCTCAAGGAGAGGCTCGAGAGCCTGGGCTACCTCGCCCGCACCAGCCGGAGCTCGAAGACCGTTTTCACGGCCGACGACGATCCCAAGACGCTCCTGCCCCTCCTCAACCGGATCATGGACGCCTACGACCTCAAGTCGCAGGGCAAGCCCGAGGAGGCCGTCCGGGCGCTCGAGAGCGCCGTACGGGAACCGAGGACCCTCGACACGGCCTACATCCAGCTGGCCCTCCTGCACCGGGACTCGGGCGACCTCGCCCGGGCGATCGACGTCCTGGCCGCGGGATGGGCGCGTTTCCCTTCGAGCTACGACCTGATGACGGCCTACGTCGCGGACCTGGTGTCCGCGGAGAGGTGGCCGGACGTCGTCCGGGTCGTCGGCGAGGCGCAGGGCATCCTGCAGCTCGATCACGACGGCATCCCCTGGTTCCTCCAGGGCCTGGCCTATCAGAGGATGGGGGATGCCGCCGGGTCCATCGCGGCCTTCGAGAAGGCGGTCGCCGCCGACGGCGAATACGCGGCCGCCCTCTTCAACCTGGGCGCCGCGCACCTCGGCCTCTATTTCCGGACGGTGGACCCGGCCAACCGCGACCGGGCCGTCGACCTGCTGACCCGGCTCGTCGGGATCGATCCCGGGAACGCCGAGGCCCACGTCCTCCTCGCCCGGGCCCTGCTCGAAGCGGAGAAGCCCGACCGGGCCATCTCCTCCCTGGAGACGGCCCGGCGCCTCGCGCCCGATCTGGCGAACGTGGAATACCAGCTCGGCCTGGCCTATCTCCAGAAGCGGGACTTCGGCCGGGCCTACGTCCACCTCGTCGCCTTCAAGGAGCGCGTCTACGGCACGCTCACGGCCGAGGAGAAGGCCGCAGGGATTTTGGGGGACACGTACCCAAGGTACATGTCCCCGCTTCATTCCTGCGCGGGGCGGATTCCCTGACGATACTCCTCGCCCCTTCTTCCGCAGCCTCTTCGGCGGTAACTCTGAGGGATTCCACCGAGACGCTCAGCGGCTATTGTCATCGGGGAGCGTGTCCCTTAGAATGGGGAATCGAAAGAGCGATCAAGAATGCTCGAAGATACGATCATCGCGATAGCGACGCCGCCGGGCTGCGGCGGATTGGGCGTCGTCCGGATCAGCGGCCCGAGATCGCTCGCGGTGGCCGGCCGTATCTTCGAGGCCAAGCAGGGGCGGAAGGGCCCCTTTCCCGAGCGGCGGCCAATTTTCGGGACCGTCCGGGACCCGGAGAGGCCCGCGGCCCTCGATGAAGCCTTCCTGACCTATTTCAAGGCGCCCCGTTCTTATACCCGGCAGGACGTCGTCGAGCTGAGCGTCCACGGCAGCCCGGCCGTCCTCGAGGGGATCCTCAGGGCGGGCGCGAAGGCCGGGGCCCGCCCGGCCGGACCCGGGGAGTTCACCCTGCGGGCCTATCTGAACGGCCGCCTGGACATCATCCAGGCCGAGGCGGTCAACGACCTCATTCGTTCGGTCTCCCTGACCCAGGCCAGGATATCGTCCCGTCAGCTCGGCGGCAGCCTGTCCCGGCGCATGGCTGGCCTCCGCGCCAGGCTCGTTTCGCTTCTCGCGGGGGTCGAATCCGGACTCGAATTCCCCGAGGAGAGGCTCCGGCCGGGAGCGACGGTCAGGAGGAGATCGCTGGCCGCCGTCATCTCCGAAGTCGACCGGCTCGTCGGGAGCCACGAATCGGGCCGGGCCCTCAGCCTGGGTGTCACCCTGGCCATCACCGGCCGGACCAACGTCGGCAAATCGACCCTTTTCAACGCCCTTCTCGAGGAAGACAGGGCCATCGTCACGCCCTTCCCCGGGACGACCAGGGACTTCCTCCGGGAGAAGCTCATTATCGACGACATCGTTTTCCATCTTGTGGACATGGCCGGGCTGGGACGGCCCTCGCACCCGGTCGAAAAGCGCGGCATCGCCCGCGGCCGGAAGATCGCCCGGGACGCCGACGGCCTGCTCGTCGTCCTCGACGCCTCGAGAGAGTGGTCGGGGGAGGACGAAGAGCTCGTCAGCCGGTACCGGACGAGGAAGGCCGTTCTCGTCCTGAACAAGACCGACCTTCCCCGGCGGCTGGACAGGAAGCGGGTCCGGGCCGTCGCCGGAGGGAACAGGATCGTGGAAGTCTCGGCCCTCAAAGGCCGGAACATCGACGGGCTCAGGGCGGCGATCGGAGAAATCTTCGCGCCCAGGGCGTCGGCCGAAGAGGAGATCATCCTGCATGCCCGCCAGAGAGACAGGCTCCTGGACATCCTCGAAGCGCTGCGCAGGGCCGACTCGCTCCTGAAGAAAGGCCATTCCGAGGAGCTTTCGGCCGAGGAGTTGCGGGCCGCCATCGGCTTCATAGGCGAGCTGACGGGGGAAGTCCGGCCGGAGGAGGTCCTCAAAGAGATCTTCGGCCGTTTCTGCGTCGGGAAATAGGGAGGGGCATGGCCGCGCGCTCGGGGTACGACGTCGTCGTCGTCGGGGCCGGACACGCCGGCTGCGAGGCCGCGGCGGCGGCCGCCGCCATGGGCCTCAAGACCTCCCTCGTCACCATGCACCTCGAGACGATCGCCCAGATGTCCTGCAATCCGGCCATCGGGGGCCTGGCCAAAGGGCACCTGGTAAGGGAGATCGACGCCCTTGGAGGTCTCATGGGCCTGTTGGCCGACGAGACGGGCATTCAATTCCGCCTCCTGAACAGGAGCCGGGGAGGGGCCGTCCAGGCTCCCCGGGCCCAGTGCGACAAGGCGGCCTACCGGCTGGCGATGAAGCGCCGTCTCGAAACGATGGCCGGGCTGACCGTCTTCCAGGGGATAGTCTCGGAGGTCGTTGTCAGGAAAGGCGCGGTCGCGGGCGTCAGGACGATCGACGGGGCCATCGTCCCGGCCAAGGCCGTGATCCTGACCCCCGGGACGTTCCTCAACGGGATGATCCACATCGGCCTCAGCAGCTATCCGGCCGGCCGGGCCAACGAGCCGCCTTCGGTCGACCTCGCGGAGCAGCTCAAGAAGCTCGGCTTGAAGATGTTCCGCCTGAAAACGGGCACGCCCATGCGCCTGGACAGGGACACGATCGAGTGGCCGGTTTTCACCCCTCAGCCCGGGGACGACGAGCCCGTGCCTTTTTCCTATAGGACCAGGGAGGCCCTGAGGAACCGGGTCGTCTGCCATCTGGGCTACACCAACCCCGCGACCCACGCCGTGATCAGGCGCAACCTCGACAAATCCCCGCTCTACGGGGGAAGGATCAAGGGGATAGGTCCCCGTTACTGCCCGTCGATCGAGGACAAGGTGGTCAAGTTCCCGGACCGGGCCAGGCATCAGTTCTTTCTCGAGCCCGAGGGGACCGGGACGACCGAGATCTACGTCAACGGTCTGTCGTCGAGCCTGCCCTACGAGGTCCAGAGGGAGATCCTGGGCTCGATCCCCGGGCTCGACAGGGCCAAGGTCCTCAGGCCGGCCTACGGGATAGAATACGATGCCGTCTCCCCCACCGAGCTCCTGCCGACTCTCGAGACCCGCCACGTCCGGGGGCTCTACCTCGCCGGGCAGATCAACGGGACATCCGGCTATGAGGAGGCGGCGGCCCAGGGGCTGATGGCCGGGATCAACGCCGCGTTGGCCATAGGGGACAAGCCGCCCTTCATCCTGCGCCGGGATGAGGCCTACATCGGCGTCCTCATAGACGACCTCGTCTCGACCGGCGTCGACGAGCCCTACCGGCTCTTCACCTCGAGGGCGGAGTACCGCCTTATGCTCAGGATCGACAACGCCGACCGTCGCCTCATGGGTTACGGCAGGGAGCTCGGGCTCGTCGATGACGGCGCCTGGGGAGACTACCTGGCGAAACAGGAGCGGATCGCCAAGGCCACGGTCTTCCTCAAGAAAAACACGGTCAGGACGGAGCCCGGCGATAAGATCGCGCTTTCCGAGTACCTAAAAAAACCTGAGATCAGGATAAAAGATGTGCTAGAATATGGCCGGTTCCCCGGCGCCCTGAGCGACGAGGAAGCGAGGTTCCTCGAATCGGAAACGAAGTACGAGGGCTACATCAAGAAGCAGGAACGGGAGATCGCCAAGGCCGTGCGGACGGATTCGATGAAGATCCCAAGCGGATTCGACTTCGCCATGGTGCCCGGACTGACGAGCGAAGCTCGAGAGAAATGCGAGAAACGGCGCCCCTCGACCCTCGGGGAAGCCAGGAGGATACCGGGGCTGACGCCGGCGGCAGTCCAGAACATCGGGCTCTATCTGGAGATCTCGAGGAAAAGGGCGTTCCGACCAGCCGCGGTTCCACGTGAAACCGGATCGGGCGATGAATAAGATCATAGCGGTCGCCAACCAGAAAGGCGGGGTCGGGAAGACCACGACGGCCATCAATCTCGCGGCTTCCTTGGCTCTGAAGAACAGGCGTACCCTGCTCATCGACCTGGATCCCCAAGGCATGTCGACACTCGGGCTGGCCAAGCCCAAGGAAGCGGCCAAGGGGATCTACCAGGCGATGATGAACGGCCGCGACCTCATGGACTGCATCCTGGGAACCGAGCTCGAGAATTTCTACCTCTGTCCCTGTTCGCCGGAGCTCTCCGGGATCGAGGCCGAGCTCTACGCGGCCGAGCGGCGGGAGAAGCGCCTCGTCGACGCGGTGGAAAAAGCGCGCCGGTATTTCAATTTCATCCTTATCGACTGCCCCCCCTCGCTCGGCTTCCTGACGATCAACGCCCTCTCCGCGGCGGATTCCCTGGTCATCCCGGTCCAGACCGAGTTCTTCTGCATGGAAGGCATTCCCGATCTCTTCCAGGCCCTGGAAACGGTCCGGACGTATTTCAATCCCAAGCTGGCCATCGAAGGCATCCTGCTGACCATGTTCGACGAGCGGACGAATCTTTCCAAGCAGGTCGCCGAGGAGATCCGCAAGTCCCTGAAGCACATCATGTTCGACGCCGTCGTCCCGCGAAGCGTCCGCCTGGCCGAGGCGCCGAGCTTCGGCAAGCCCATCGTCCTCTACGACATCAAGTCCAAAGGGGCCGAAGCCTATCTCAATCTCGCCGAGGAGATCATCCGCCGATGAGCAAGAAAGCCCTGGGAAAAGGTCTGGGAGCGTTCATCCCCGAGGAATTCAGCATCCTCAAGGACGAGAGGTTCGCCGAGCTCGATCTCGAGGACGTCAAGCCCAACCCCTTTCAACCGAGGATGAAGTTCGACGACCAAACCATCGAGGAGCTGGCCCAATCGATCAGGGAGACGGGCATCGTGCAGCCGGTCATCGTGGCCCCCGAGGACGACCACTACAAGATCATCGTCGGCGAGAGGCGGTGGCGGGCCGCCCAGAAGGCCGGCCTGCGCAAGATCCCCGTTCTCATCCGCAACATTCCCAAGGAGAAGCAGCTCGAGGTCTCGCTCATCGAGAACATCCACCGCGAAGAGCTCAACGCCCTGGAGATCGCCCAGGCCTATCAGCGCCTGATCGACGACCACGGCTACGCCCAACACGAGCTCGCGGACAAGGTCGGCAAGGACCGCAGCTCGGTCGCGAACTATATCCGGCTGCTCAAGCTGCCCCGGGAGATCCAGGACCGCCTGGTCGAGGGCGAGATCTCCATGGGACACGCCCGGGCCATGCTGGCCCTGGAAGACACGGCGACGCAGCTCTTCTGCTGCCGTCAGATCATCGACCGCAGCCTCTCAGTCCGCAACGCCGAGTCGCTCGTCAACCGGCTCAAAAAGCGGGCGCCCCGGACGCAGAGGAGCCTCGCCGATCCCGACCTCCACGCCCTGCAGGAGGAGATGCTCAAGGCCCTGGGGACGAAGGTCCTGGTCTCGGGCAGCCGGAGCAAGGGCGTCGTGAAGATCTATTATTTCTCTTTGGACGACCTCAACCGGATCTACGAACGGGTCAAAGGAGCAAGCGCATGAAAGACAGACCGAGGGAGCTCAACGAGACCAAGCTGGCCGGGCTGATCGACGTGGAGTCAGAGTTCAAGGGCGATCTTATCTTTAAGGGATCGTTCCGGATCGAGGGGAGCTTCAAGGGCACGATCAACTCGGACGCCCTGCTCGTCGTCGGGGAGCGCGGCAAGGTCGAGGCCGAAATCAAGGTCGGGAGCCTCGTCATCAACGGCGAGGTCCGCGGCACCCTCCAGGCGACCGAGCGGATCGAGGTCCACAACAAGGGCCGCGTCTTCGGCACGCTCCTCACGCCGACGCTCGTCGTCGAAGAGGGCGCCTATCTCGAGGCCAGCTGTCAGACGAAGGGCACGGCCAAGCCCGCGGCCGCGCCGGCCAAAGAGCCGGACAAGGCCTGAGCCTGGCGGCGCCTCGGCGTCCGGGACCGCGGTTTTCTCCGCTTGAGCGCGGCGCGTCGGCGGGATATAATCTGGCCTGTCGAATCGAGGGATCACGTTCCATGAGCAAGTACATCTTCATCACCGGCGGGGTCATTTCGGGCTTGGGCAAAGGCATCGCCGCGGCCTCCATCGGCCGCCTGCTCGAGAGCCACGGCTACCGCATCACCATCCAGAAGTTCGATCCCTACCTCAACGTCGACCCGGGGACGATGAGCCCGTTCCAGCACGGCGAGGTCTACGTCACCGACGACGGCGCCGAGACCGATCTCGACCTCGGCCACTACGAGCGCTTCACCTCGACCAGGACGACGAGGGCCCACAACTGGACGGCCGGGAAGGTCTACGAATCGATCCTGCGCAAGGAGCGCAAAGGCGAATACCTCGGCAAGACCGTCCAGGTCATCCCTCACGTCACCGACATGATCAAGAGCGCGTTCGAGGGCGTCGCCGGAGATAACGATATTGTTATCTGCGAGATAGGGGGGACCGTCGGCGACATCGAGAGCCTGCCCTTCCTCGAGGCGACGCGGCAGATGCGCCTGGCCCTCGGCGTCGAGAAGACGCTCTTCATCCATTTGACCCTCGTGCCGTACGTCGGGATATCGGGGGAGCTCAAGACGAAACCGACCCAGCACAGCGTCAAGGAGCTGCGGGCCATCGGCATCCAGCCGGACATCCTCCTCTGCCGGACGAACCGCGACCTCTCGGCCGACATCAAATCGAAGATCGCGCTCTTCACCAACGTCCCCGTCGAGGCCGTCGTCAACGCCAAGGACGTCGATTCGATCTACGAGATCCCGCTCAATTTCGCCCGCGAAGGGCTCGACGCGACCATCCTGAGGATGCTGCGGCTGCCGCGGCGGAAGAAGAACCTGGCCGCTTGGGAGGCCATGGTCGACAGGATCAAGAACCCCAAGGACAAGGTCGAGATCGGTCTCGTCGGCAAGTACGCCGGGCTCCACGATTCCTACATGAGCCTCAACCAGGCCCTCGTCCACGGCGGCCTGGCCCACCGGCTCAAGGTCGAGATCGACTGGATCGAGGCCGAGGCGCTGGAGAAGGACGACCCGGCCAAGGTCCTCGGACCCAAGGACGGCATCCTCGTCCCCGGCGGCTTCGGCAAGCGCGGCATCGAGGGCAAGATCCGGGCCGTCACGTACGCCCGCGAGAACAAGGTCCCGTTCTTCGGCATCTGCCTGGGCATGCAGTGCGCCACGATCGAATACGCCCGTTCGCTCGCCGGATTGAAGAAGGCCAACAGCACCGAGTTCGCGCCGGACGCCCCGCACAAGATCATCGTCCGCTGGCGCGAGCTGGCCCTCGACTGCGATCTGGGCGGGACGATGCGGCTCGGCCAGTACCGCTGCGACCTCCTCAAGGGGTCGATCGCCCACCAGGCCTACCGGTCCCTCAGGATCTCGGAACGCCACCGGCACCGCTACGAATTCAATCCCAGCTACAAGGACGCGCTGGCCGAAGCGGGAATGGTCTTCTCCGGCAACAATCCTGAATACGGCCTCGTGGAGATCGTCGAGGCGCCCGACCACCCGTGGTTCCTGGGCTGCCAGTTCCACCCCGAGTTCAAGTCCAAGCCCCTGGCCCCGCACCCGCTCTTCAAGGCCTTCGTCGGGGCCAGCTACGCCCGGAGGCGCCTCGAGGGGCGGGCCAAAGGCCCGGCGAAGGGGCCGGCGGCTTAGCCGTCCGGCTCCGGTCAAAGGAGGACGATTTGGACATCAGCGCCAGGATCTTCAGGGAATACGACATCCGCGGCATCGTCGGGCAGGACCTCGACGAGTCCGCCGTCGAGGTCCTCGGCCGGGCCATGGGAACGTTCTTCCTCGGCCGCGGCCAGAGGACGGTCGCCGTCGGCCAGGACTGCCGCCTGAGCTCCCCCGCGTTCGCCCGGGCCCTGACGGCTGGCCTGCTGTCCACGGGCTGCGACGTCGCCCCGCTCGGCGTCGTCCCGACGCCCCTGCTCTATTTTTCCGTGTTCCACAAGGGCCTGCCGGCCGGCGTCATGATCACGGGCTCCCACAATCCGCCCGAGCACAACGGCTTCAAGATGATGTCGGGCCGCGACACCCTCTACGGCAAGACCATCCAGGCGCTCTACGAGATCGTCCGCAAGGGGGTCTTTCCGCGCGGCGAGGGCAAGGTCGCCCCGATCGACGTCGTGCCCGAATACATGGACTACGTCGCCGCCAACGTCCGCTTCGCCCGGCCGGTCAAGGTCGTCGTCGACGGCGGCAACGGCACGGGCGGGGCCGTGGCCGTCCCGCTCTTCCGGCGGATGGGCGCCGAGGTCGTCGACATCTTCACCGAGCCCGACGGCCGGTTCCCCAACCACCACCCCGACCCGACGCTGCCCGAGGCCATGGAGAACCTCGTGGCCAAGGTCCGCGAGAGCGGCGCCGAGCTCGGCATCGGCTACGACGGCGACGCCGACCGCATCGGCGTCGTCGACGACGAAGGCCGGATCATCTGGGGCGACCAGCTCCTGATCGTCTTCGCCCGCGACATCCTCCCGTCGCGGCCCGGCGCGGCGGTCATCTCCGAGGTCAAGGCCTCCAAGGTCCTCTACGAGGAGATCGCCCGGCTCGGCGGCAGGCCGGTCATGTGGCGGACCGGACACTCGCTGATCAAGAAGAAGATCCAGGAGGAGAACGCCCCGCTGGCCGGGGAGATGAGCGGCCACATCTTCTTCAACGACCGCTGGTTCGGCTTCGACGACGCGATCTACGCTTCGGCCCGGCTCCTCGAGATCCTGTCCCGGTCCTCGCAAAAGCTCTCGACGATGCTGGCCGACCTGCCCAAGACCTACTCGACGCCGGAGATCCGCATCTACGCCTCCGACGAGGTCAAGTTCAAGATCGTCGACGAGGTCCGGCGCGAGCTGGCCGCGCGCGTCCCGGTCATCGACATCGACGGCGTCCGGGCCAACTTCCCGAAGGGCTGGGGCCTCGTCCGGGCCTCGAACACCCAGGCCGTCATCGTCCTGCGCTTCGAGGCCGAGACGGAGGCCGATCTGGCCGAGATCCGGAAGGACGTCCACGACGTCCTCCAGCGGGTCATCAACCGGCTCGGGACGGCATGAAGACGCGGGACGTCCGGGCCGTCATCCTGGCCGGCGGCCGGGGGACGCGGTTCTGGCCCCTCGGCCGTGAGGCCCGGCCGAAGCAGTTCCTGCGCATCGCGGGGCGGGACCCCATGCTTCTCGAGACCGTCCGCCGGGTCCGGCCGCTCGTCGCGCCGCGGCGGATGACGCTCGTCGCCGACGCCGACCAGACACGCCAGGCCCGCAAGCTCCTGCCGCGGCTGCCCCGCTCGAGCTTCCTCGTCGAGCCCGCGGCCCGGAACACCGCGCCGGCGCTCATGCTGGCCACGGCCCGGGTCTGGCTTGACGATCCCGAGGCCGTCGTCGTCGCGCTGCCCGCCGACCATCTCATCCGCGACCAGGCGCGGTACCTGCGGGCCCTGCGGGCCGCGGTCGAGGCGGCCGCCCGCGAAGAGGCCCTGGTGACCTTCGGCGTGCGGCCGACGTATCCCGCGACGGGCTACGGCTACATCCGCCACGACCGCGACCGGGGCCGCCGCATCGGCGGCGCCGTCTTCTACCCCGTCCTGGCCTTCAAGGAGAAGCCCAGCCTGGCCCTGGCCGACGAATACCTGGCCTCCGGCGACTACGCCTGGAACTCCGGGATGTTCGTGTGGCGGGCCGGGGTCTTCGCGGCCAAGCTGGCCGCCGCGGCGCCCGAGCTCCTGCCCGCCTGGGAGGCGATGGTGCGGGCCCTGCGGGCGGGGAGCGCCTCGAAGCTCCGGGCGGCCTTCGCCCTGGCCCCCGCCCTGTCGATCGACTACGCTCTCATGGAGAAGGCCGGCGGCGCCCTCGTCGCCGACGGGGATTTCGGCTGGTCGGACGTCGGGGCCTGGTCGACGCTGCTCGAGATCTGGCCCCGGGACCGCAAGGGCAACGTCTCGCGGGGCGAGACGGTCGCACTCGACGCCAAGGGCTGCCTCGTCTGGAACCCGGGCCGGCTGACGGCCCTCATCGGCGTCCGCGATCTCGTCGTCGTCGACGCGGGCGACGCCCTGCTCGTCTGCGACGCGGCGCTCGACCAGAAGGTCAAGGACGTCGTCGAGATCCTGAAACGGTCCAAAAAGACCGGGAAATACGTGTAGAACGGGAAGATCCCAGGAGGTGTCGGAGATGAACAAGCGCATTCTCGTCCTCGTCGCCGCGGCGGCCGTCCTTGTCGCGGCGCTGGCCGCGGCCGGCGACGTCACCCTGGACGTCAAGGAGCACGTCCTCGGGAACGGCATGAAGATCCTGATGATCCCCAAGCCGGGCGTGCCCCGGGTCGTCTGCCACATCTACTTCAAGGTCGGCTCGATCAACGAGCGGCCCGGCATCACCGGCAGCGCCCACGTCCACGAGCACCTGATGTTCAAGGGCACGGAGGTCATGGGCGTCACCGACTACGCCGCGGAGTCCAAGATCGACGCCGAGATCGACCGGCTGATGGACCTGATCTACCGCGAGAGGTTCTGGAAGGACGGCGGCGACGCCGCCATGACCGCCGCGTGGCAGAAGCAGGTCGACGAGCTGGTCAAGGCCCAGAAGGCCTACATCATCAAGGACGACCTCTGGACCCAGTACATGAAGAACGGCGGCACGGGGCTCAACGCCTCGACCAGCCAGGAGACGACCGGCTACTACGTCACCCTGCCCTCGAACAAGGTCGAGCTCCAGATGCTCATGGAGTCCGACCGCATGATGAACGCCCGCTTCCGCGAGTTCTACTCGGAGAAGGACGTCATCATGGAGGAGAGGCGGCTCAGCGAGAACCAGCCCGGCTTCTTCTTCAGCGAGCAGGTCCAGGCCGCCTTCTACACGGCCTCGCCCTACCACTGGGGCGTCATCGGCTGGATGGACGACCTCCGCAAGATGACCAAGAGGGACCTCGTCGAGTTCCACGACACGTACTACGTCCCCAACAACGCCGTGGCCATCTACGTCGGCGACTTCGACCCGAAGGCCGTCGTGGCCATGGCCGAGAGATACTTCGGCCGCATCCCCAAGGGCCCCGACCTCGAGCCCATCCGCACGGGCGTGCCGGCGCAGTACAGCGAGAAGCGCTTCTACGGCGAGGGCCCGGCCCCGACGAGCCTGGCCATGATGTTCCACACGCCGCCGGACGGCGACGCCGACACGGCCGCCCTCTCGGTCCTTGCGGCCACGCTGGGCTCCGGCGGCGGGGGCGGTTTCCGGGGCATGGGCGGCGGCGGGACGGGCCGGCTCTACAACAGCCTGGTCCGCGACAAGCAGCTGGCCGTCAGCGCCTCGGCCTCGAGCCGGCCCCAGTGGTACGTCGGGGCTTTCCAGTTCAGCGCGACGCCGCGCCTCGACAAGGGCGTCAAGCCCGAGGACCTGGAGAAGGAGATCTGGGCCGAGATCGAGAAGGTCAAGAAGGAGGGTCTCACGGAAGAGGAGATCCAGAAGGCCAAGAACAGGGGCGAGGCCGCGTTCATCCGGAGCCTGGCCAGCACGTCCGGCCTGGCCAGCCGGGTCGGCCGGGCCGAGCTCAAGCGCGGCTGGCGGTCCATCCTGACCGACCTCGACGACCTGAAGAAAGTGACCAACGACGACGTCAAGCGGGTCGCGGCCAAGTACTTCGTCAAGGACAGCAGCCTGACCGCGATCTATACCCGGAAGTCGGGCCGGTAAGGAGGACGCCATGAAAAGAACGATCATCGCCATCCTGGCCCTCACGCTCCTCTGCTCCGGACTGGGCCTGGCCCAGGCCAAGCACCCCTCCGAGCTCAAGTACCCGGCCCTCAAGTACGAACCGCCCGACCCGAAGGCCTTCCGGACCGTCTACGGCGGCGGGATCCGGGCCTACGTCCAGGAGGACCGCGGCCTGCCGCTCTTCAACATCACCGCCATCGTCAACTGCGGCGACCTCTACGTCCCCAAGGACAAGACCGGCCTCGGCCGGGTCCTGGGCGACCAGCTGATCAAGGGCGGCACGGCGGCCCGCGAAGGGACGGCCATCGAGGAGCGCATCGACTTCCTCGGCGGGTCCCTCAACTTCATGGTCGGCGAGAGGACCTCGTCGCTGAGCCTTTCGGTCCTGACCAAGGACCTCGACGAGGGCCTGGCCCTCTTCTTCGACGTCCTGCGCGACCCCGCCTTCCGCGAAGAGCCGCTCAAGCTGGCCAAGGCCCGCTTCGTCGAGCAGCTCCGCCAGGCCAACGACAATCCCGGCGGCGTCCTCAGCCGGGAGTTCGAGACGGTCCTCTACGGGGACAACGCCCTGACCTGGCAGCCGACCAAGGCCACCTACGAAAGCGTCACGTATTCCCGACCGTCGGCCGCGGCCCGGCCCGGCGAGCCGGGCCGCTCGGGACCCGGGCCTCGCTCTGAAGAATGGTGACATGAACCGCAGGTGCGTGTCACCATTCTTCATCCGTGCCCGCTCGGCCCTCCCACCGCCTCCTCCGGGAACACCCCTGCGCGGGGCGGATCCCTCGACGCCGCGATACCCCTCGGCCCCTTCTTCCGCGGCCTTCACCGCCGGGACCAGCGCATCCCTTTTCACCCTATGGCGCGCGTCGACGACATCCCGGGCATGAAATACGGCGGTCGCCTCGCCTGTCGACTCGACATCTTGGCCCCGGGGGTAGCCTTAAAGGGGGAAATCGGCGGAAATCGGCCGCCCCTATATTGACATACCCATATAGACAGGGTATAAAAAAGACGGAACAAAGCGTCGTGCCGCGGGTCCCGGGAGACTCCCGACGCGATTTTTTTAGGAGGCCCGATGAAAAAACTTCTCATTTACGCCCTCGCGATCGTCCTCGTCCTCTCCTTCGCCGTGTCCTGCAAGAAAAAACCGAAGGAAGTCCCCCCGCCGCCCCCGCAGCAGCAGGAACAGCCCGTGGTCGAGAAGGTCGAGGCCCCGGTCGTCCAGGAGCCCCGGTTGACCGAGGAGGAGATGTTCCTCCAGAAGTCGCTGGACCAGATCAACCGCGAGAAGCCGCTCGGCACGATCTACTTCGACTACGACCGGGCCCTCGTCCGCGACGACGCCCGGCCCGTCCTCGACGCCAACGCCGCCTGGCTGAGCAAGTTCCGGACGGTCAAGATCCTCATCGAAGGCCATTGCGACGAGCGCGGCACCGAGGAATACAACCTGGCCCTCGGCGAGAAGCGCGCCAAGAGCGCCCAGGACTATCTCCTGTCCATGGGCATCGCCTCCGACCGCATCAGGATCATCTCCTACGGCAAGAGCCAGCCCATCAATCCGGGCCACGACGAGGCGGCCTGGCAGATGAACCGGCGGGCCCAGTCCCTCGTCATCGAGAAATAGGGTGCGCCGCGCGGGACTCGGGGCCTTCCTGCTGGCCCTCCTGACCCTGGCCACGGCCGGGCAGGACAAGAGCAAGAAGGCCTACGAGCTCGTCTACGACGACGTCCAGGTCCTCAAGCAGCAGGTCGACGACCTGCGCGCCAGGCTCGACCGGAACGCCGCGGAAACGCGCGCCCTCCAGGACCAGGTCAAGGCCCTGGCCGACCTCGTCCGCCAGATGATCACGGGGCAGACGGGGGTCCAGGAGGACCTCCGGGCCGTGCCCGCCCAGTACCAGGACCTCCTCCGCCGTCTCGACCAGCTGACGCTCGCCGTCCAGAAGCTCTCGGCCGACGTGGCGGCCCGTCCGCCCCAGGCGACGCCCGCCGTCGCCCCGGGCGAGGAGGACCGGGCGCCGGCCCAGCCCGCGGCCAAGCCGCCCGTCGACGCCAAGGAGAAGCCCCAGCCCCCGCCGGCCGCGCCCCCGCCCGCTCCGACCATGTCCCCCCAGGAAGCCTATTCGGTGGCCTACAACGATTACCTCAAGGGCAACTACGACCTGGCCGTCGAGAGCTTCAGGCTCTACCGCCAGCAGTTCCCGGCGAGCCCTCTGGCCGACAACGCCCTCTACTGGATCGGGGAGTGCCGCTACAGCCAGCGCAAGTTCGAGGAGGCCATCGACGCCTTCGACGAGCTCATCATGGCCTATCCCCAAGGGGACAAGGCCGCGGCCGCCCACCTCAAGAAAGGCCTGAGCTTCGTCGAGCTCGGCCGCAAGCCGGAGGCCCTGGCCGCGCTCAAGATCCTCGTCGCCAAGTATCCCCTCGAGGAAGAGAGCCGGATCGCCCAGGACAAGATCAGGGAGCTTACGGAGAAATGAGAGAGATCAACAGCCTGAACAAGGTCATGCTCATCGGCAACCTGGGCGCCAATCCGGAGATGCGCTATCTGCCCCAGCAGGAGCGCAAGGTCGCCCGGTTCAACATCGCCACGAAAGAGCGCCTGTTCAACCCGAACACGCGCGAGTCGTCCGAGCGGACGGAGTGGCACCGCATCGTCGTCTGGGGCAAGCTGGCCGAGTTCTGCGAGAAGTACCTCCTCAAGGGCCGGCAGATCCTCGTCGAGGGCCGCCTCCGGACGCGCGACTGGCAGGACAAGGAAGGGAACAAGCGGCGGACGACCGAGGTCGAGGCCCTCAACATCGTCCTGCTCGGCAAGCGCGAGGGGGGGTCGGCGACGTCCGACACCCGCGACCTCGAACAGGATCACGGGCGCGCCGGCGGCCACGGCGGCGGGGCCGCGGTCGACGAGGACTCGGCCCCGTTCGAAGACGGCGGCGCCGCCGCCGGCGGCGACGACGACATCCCCTTCTAGCCCGGTATTCGTGAAAACGCCTTATTTCTCCGCGAATAACCAGGCTAGCCGGTGAGCGACAGGCCCGATCCCGAGGCCGCCTTCCGGGCCCGCGTCGTGGAGGACATCCGGCCGTGGGGCAAGTTCCGCCGCTTCCCCCACGAGGGCGCGAGCGGCCTCAAGATCATCACCGTCAAGCCCGGCCAGCGGCTGTCCCTTCAGTATCATCGCGGCCGGGACGAGTTCTGGGTCGTGCTCGACGCGGGGCTCGAGATCACGGTCGGCGAGCGGGTCTGGGTGACCGCCCCCGACGAGGAGATCTTCATCCCCCGCGGCGCGGCCCATCGCGCCCGGAACGTCGGCGACAAGCCGGCCCGCTTCTTCGAGATCTGGATCGGCGACTCCGCCGAGTCCGACATCGTCCGCCTCGCCGACGACTACCGGCGGGAAACGAAGTCTTCGAAGCGACCTCCGGAATAGCGGGGGGAGCCCCCCCCTGCGGGGACGGCCCCTATCTCTTCGCGGGATCGGCGGGCTGGCCGGTCAGGAAAACCTGCGGGTGGCGGAGCAGGATCTCCTCGGTGACGTACTCCTCGATGTCCCGGGCGCTGCGGAGCTTCATCGTCTCCTCGACGATCCTCTCCGCGGTCTTGCACTCGATCGAGCGGAGGGCCTTCTTGATCCTGGGGATGAAGATGGGGTTCATGCTGAAGGTCCGCAGGCCGAACCCGAGCAGCATGATGGCCCCGAGCGTGTCCGCGGCCATCTCGCCGCAGACGACGACGTCCTTGCCGGCCTTCGCGGCCGCCTGGATGACCGAGCGGATGAGCCGCAGGACGGCCGGGTGGAGCGGCTTGAAAAGGTAGGTGACGAACTCGTTCGACCGGTCGACGGCCAGGAAGTACTGGATGAGGTCGTTCGTGCCGATGCTGACGAAGTCGACCTCCTTGAGCAGGACGTCGGCCAGGGCGGCGGCGGCCGGGACCTCGATCATCACGCCGAAGGGGATCTTCTCGTCGAAGGCGGCGCCCTGGCGCCTGAGCTCGCGCTTGACGTCCTCGAGGATGTCCTTGACGTCGAGGATCTCGTCGACCTCGGTGACCATGGGCACGAGGAGACGGAGGCTGCCCTCGGCGCTGGCCCGGAGGACGGCCCGGAGCTGCGTGCGAAAGAGCTCCTTGTTGCGGAGCGAGAGCCGGACGGCCCGCAGTCCGAGCGCGGGATTGGGCTCTTTCTCGATGTTCAGCTGGGGCAGGCTCTTCTCGCCGCCGATGTCGAGGGTCCGGATGGTCACGGGGTGGGGGTAGGCGCCGCGGGCCAGGCGGGCGTAGGTCTCGAAGTGGTCCTCCTCGGTCGGGAGGGTCTCCCGCCGGAGGTAGATGAACTCCGAGCGGAACAGGCCCACGCCCTCGGCCCCCATGGCCAGGGCCGGCGCGATCTCCTCGGGGAGCTCGATGTTGGCCTGGGGGACGAAGCGGACCTTGTCGAGGGTCACCGACTTCAGCGTGGCCGTCTTCTGGAGCTCCCGCCCGTAGGTCTCGTACTTCTCCTTCTTGGCCTGGAACTCGCGGCGGACGGCCGGCGGCGGGTCGACGATGACCTCGCCGTCCGTCCCGTCGACGATGACGAAATCCCCCTCCCGGACCTGCCGGGTGACGTCCCGCAGGCCCAGGACGGCGGGGATGCCCAGCGAGCGGGCCAGGATGGCCGTGTGCGAGGTCTGTCCGCCCATGTCCAGGGCCACGCCGAGGGTCAGCTCCTTGCTGAACCGCAGGGCGGCCTCGGACGGCAGGAGCTCGTGGGCGACGAGGATGTGCTGCTTCTGGGGAGCCTTCTCCTCCTCCCGCCGGACCTCGAGGTTGCGGTAGACGCGGGTCAGGACGTCGGAGACGTCCGACCGGCGCTGGCGGAAGTAGTCGTCGGCCAGGGACTCGAAGAGCCGTTCGTAGCGGCTGTTCGTCTTGGACAGGGCCCATTCCGCCCGGGCCCGGTCCTCGCGGACGATGGCCTCGAGTCCGCCGACGAGGGTCGGGTCGTCGAGGATCATGAGGTGCGCCTCGAAGATGAAGGCGCTCTCCCGGCCGAGCTTGTCCGTGATGCCGTCCCGGACCCGGACGAGGTCGTCCCGGGTCCGGTCGATGGCCTGGCGGAGGCGCGCGACCTCGTCCGGGACCTGGGCCTCGGAGACGATCTCCTTGCGCGAGGTGAAGACGACCCTCTTGGAGAGCAGGGCCTCGCCCATGGCGATGCCCGGCGAGACCCCGATGCCGCGCAGGCGCGTCATGTCCATCCGGATCACTCTTTCTCGTCGAAGCGGTTGGCGATGAGCTCGGTCAGGGCGGCCATGGCCGCTTCCTCGTCTTTCCCGGCGACGACGAGCCGGATCGACGTCCCCTGGGTCGCGGCCAGGGTCAGGATGCCGAGGATGCTCTTGCCGTCGATCTCGTCGCCGCCCTTGACGATCTTGACCGAAGCGCCGAAGCGGTTGGCCAGGTTGACGAACTTGACCGCGGCCCGGGCGTGCAGGCCCAGCTTGTTGCGGATGGTGACGGTCCGGTCGAGCATCGGGGCTATTTCGTCCGGGAGCCGAGCAGGACGCTGACGAGGTGGATGTTCTTCTTGCCCTGGTCGACGACCTTCTTGGCGACGTCCTTGAGGTTGTTGCTGCGCTGCAGGGAGACGAACTTGATGAGCATGGGCAGGTTGACCCCCGTGATGATCTCGACGTGGTTCTCCTTGTAGAAGCTGAAGCTGAGGTTGGACGGCGTCCCCCCGAACATGTCGGTGAAAATGGCCACGCCGCTCTTCTGGTCGACGCGCCTGAGGCACTGGCTGATCTTCTTCTTCGATTCCTCGACGTCGTCGTACCAGCCGATCGAGATGGCCTCGATGTTGGGCGCCTCGCCGAGGATGATGGTCAGCGCGTTGAGCAGCTCCTCGGCCATGCGGCCGTGGCAGACGATGATGCCTCCGATCATGGTGCGCTCGCTCTCCCGGTCGGTACGCTATTGTATGACAAAGGCGCTCATTTATAAAGGTCCCGGTGATAGACGCGGACGTCGCGGCCCGTCCCGCGCAGGTGCCGTCCGAGCTCCTCGGCCACGACGACCGAGCGGTGCTTGCCGCCGGTGCAGCCGACGGCGACGGCCACGGCGGTCTTGCCCTCCCGGGCGAAGCGGGGCAGGACGAAATCCATGAACCGGGACAGCTCGCGCAGCAGCTCCAGCGTCCCCGGCGACCCCAGGACGAACTTGCGGACGCTCGGCGACTTGCCGGTCCGGGCCCTCAGGCGGTCGACGTAGAAGGGGTTGGGGAGGAGGCGCGCGTCGAAGACGATGTCGGATTCGAGGGGCAGGCCGTGCTTGTAGCCGAAGCTGGTCACGACGACCTGGATCCGCCGCCGCTTCCGGCGCAGGACCCTCTCGGCGATGGTGTCCTTGAGCTGGTAGATGTTGAGCCCCGACGTGTCGACGACCTCGTCGGCCATCTTGCGGATGCCGAGGAGCCTCTTGCGCTCGAGCCGGACGCCCTCCAGGATGGGCTTGCGCGGGGCCAGCGGGTGGGGCCGCCGGGTCTCGTTGAAGCGCTTGGCCAGGGCCTCGTCGGTGGCCTCGAGGAAGATCAGCCGGGCCGGGGCCCTCCGGCGGATCTCCTCGAAGACGGCCGGGAAGTCGGCGAGGAAGCGCGGTTCGCGGATGTCGATGACCAGGGCGGCCCGGTCGATCTCGACCTTGCGGGCGAGCCAGAGGTCGACGAAGGCGGGGATGAGCTTGGCCGGCAGGTTGTCCATGCAGTAATAGCCGAAGTCCTCGAGGGCCCGGCTGACCACGGTCTTGCCCGACCCCGACAGGCCCGTGACGATGAGGAAGCGGTTGTCCTTGGGTGTTTTCATGGTTATTCCAGGTCAGGTGAGGACGCGGTCGAGCCGGCGGATGATCTCGTCCGGGGCGCTGTAGCCCTTCTGCCGGAGGATGTGGACCTTGCAGGCGACCTCGATCAGGGTGGCGATGTTCCGGCCGGGGGCGACCGGGATGGCCAGCTGCGGGATCCTCCGGCCGAGGATGGTCATGTCGTCGCCGGACTTGAGGCCGAGGCGGTCGACCTCGTAGCCGCGGCGCCATTTCTTCAGCCGGACGACCAGGTCGATCTTGCCGTCCCGGGCGATGGCCCGGGGCCCGAAGATGGCCCGGATATTGATGATGCCGAGACCCCTGATCTCCATGAAGTTGCGGCTCAGGGCCGGGGCCGTCCCGATGAGCTCGCCCCGGGGCGTCAACCGGACCTGGACGACGTCGTCGGCCACGAACTGGTGGCCGCGGGCGATGAGCTCGAGGGCGCTCTCGCTCTTGCCGATGCCGCTGTCGCCCAGGATGAGCGTGCCGAGGCCGAAGATCTTGACGAATCCGGCCGAGATGGTCGTCTGTTCAGGCGGCTCGGGCGGCCCGGCGGTCCCGCCGGCGGCGATCTCAGCCACGCCCCTTCTCCTCCTCCGCCCGGAGCGTCTTGAGGATGTCGGCCGGCGTCCCGGCCTTGAGCAGCTTCGAGGCCAGCGTCCGCGAGGACTTGGTCAGGGCGGCGATCGCGGCCAGCAGGCGCAGGCCGGCTCCGGGATTGTCCTCGGGAGAGAC
The DNA here is from genome assembly GCA_041320535.1 of Candidatus Aminicenantota bacterium. Classification (GTDB taxonomy): domain Bacteria; phylum Acidobacteriota; class Aminicenantia; order Aminicenantales; family Saccharicenantaceae; genus RBG-16-66-30. The sequence continues at coordinate 681,293 of JBGLNH010000001.1, forward strand.
GAGCAGGAAGAACACGTGCGAGAGCTTGCCGTCGACGGCCTCGAAGGCCACGCCCTCCCGGGACAGCCCGAGGCAAAGGAGCGGGGCCTTGAGCCCCTTGGCCCGGCAGTGCGGCACCGCGACGCCGTGGCCGATGGCCGTCGTGCCCAGCTCCTCCCGCTTGAGCAGCTTGTCGAGGAGGTCGGAGTCCAGCTGCCCGGGCCGGCGGGACGCGAGGGCCGAGGCCATCTCGCGCAGGACACCGGCCCGGTCCCGGACCTCGAGCCGCGGGACGATCAGGTCCTCTTCGAGCAGCGCGTGGAGCTTCATTCGGGTTCGACGAGCCCGTAGTGGCCGTCCTTGCGCCGGTAGACGGCGGCCCATCTCTCCGTGCCCTCGCGCCGGAAGAGGAAGACGTCCTTGCTCTTGATGTCGAGCTGGACGATGGCCTCCTCGACGGACATGGGCTTGAGCGAGAAGTGCTGGCTCCGGACGACGCGCCTCTCCGGCTCCGGGGCCTCCGCGAGAGGGGCCAGGGACTTCCGCTCCCGGCCGCCGCGCCGCCTCTTCTCCCGCCACTTGGCCCGCTCCTTCCGGATCCTCTTCTCCAGGGTGTCGAAGGCCTTGTTGAGCGAGTCCATCATGTCCAGCGTCTCCTCGACGACGACGAGACCGCCGCCCCTGGCCCGGACGTTGATCTCGGCCTTGTTCCGGTTCTTCTGGACGATGAGGACGACGTTGACGCCGAGGACGTCGTCGACGAGCCTGCTCAGCCGGCCCAGGCGCTTCTCGCAGTAGGCCCGGATCTCGGGCGTGAGCGTCGCCTGGCGCGCCGTATAGTGGACGTTCATGTCTTCTCCTCCATGGCGGACTTTCTCTTGCGGATATGGGACGGCTGGATCCTGAGCTGGTTGCGGTACTTGGCCACGGTCCGCCGGGCGATGGGCAGGCCCTCCCGGGCCAGGAGGTCTCCGATCTCGATGTCGCTCAGGGGCCGGTCCCCGCCCTCGGCTTCGACGAGCTTGCGGATCCGGTCCTTGACCTTGAGCGACGAGATGTCCTCCCCGTAGGTCCCGTGGAGGGACTTGTGGAAGAAGTACTTCAGCGAGAAGACGCCCCGCGGCGTCATCATGTACTTGTTGGCCACGACCCGGCCGACCGTCGATTCGTGGACGCCGATGTCCTGGGCGATCTCCATCAGGGTCAGCGGCTTGATGAAGTCGATGCCCTTCTCGAAGAACTCCTTCTGCCGCTCGACGACGAAGCGGGCGACCTTGTGGATGGTCTGGTTCCGCTGGTCGAGGCTGCGCATGAACCAGAGGGCCTTCTTCAGGCGGTCCTTGAGGAAGAGGTAGGCCTCGGGCTCGCCCCCGGCCGCCTTGGCCAGGAGCTGGCGGTAGTAGCCGCTGATCCGGAGGCGGGGCAGGCCCTCGTCGTCGAGGTCGACCTTCCACTCGTCGCCCTCCTTGGTGACGACGATGTCCGGAACGACGTACGTCGTCCTCTCCTCGCTGTACTTCCGGCCCGGCGTCGGGTCGAGGCTCTTCAGGAGGTCGATGCGCTCCCGGATCTCGGCCAGGGAGACGCCGAGGACGCGGGCGAGCTGGGCGAAGTCCGACCGCTCGAGGAGCGGCAGGTGCTTGGCGACGATCACCCGCACGACCTCGTCCTGGACTTGGAGGTGGTCCATCTGGGCGAGGAGCGCCTCGCCGAGGTCCAGGCTGCCGCAGCCGACGGGGTCGAAGGTCTTGATCTTGGCCCGGAGGGCCTCGACCGCCGCGGGCGTCGTCCGGTTCAGCCGGGCCAGCTCTTCGACCGTCGTGCTGAGGTAGCCGTCCTCGTTGATGTCGCCGATGATCCTCTCGGCGAGCTCCCGCTCCTCGGGGCCGAAGAAGGTCAAGGAGGCCTGCCAGTTCAAGTGGTCCCAGAGCGAGGCCGTCCGGGAGATCGTGTGCTCGATCGACACGGTCTCCCGGCTGTCCGCGAAATGGGGACGGAAGCCTTCGTCGAGGTACTCCTGGAACCCGGCCAGGATGTTGTCGACGCCGGGTTCGCCGGCGATCTTCGTCTCGGTCGACTCGAGGCTCAGGCCTTCGAGGAGGCCTTCCCTGCTCTTGACGCCGGCCTCCTCGGCGGCCACGGTCTCGCTGTCCTTGGGCTTGCGCTCCCGGGCCTCGTCCTCGATCTCGATCATCGGGTTCTGGGACAGCTCCTCGTCGATGACCTCGATCAGCTCGAGGTTGGTCAGGGGCAGGAGCTTGATGGCCTGCTGCAGGGCAGGGGCCAGGATGAGCTTCTGGACCTGCCTCTGGTCGAGCCTCTGCTTGAACGTCATCGCCCTAACCTCAAAGACGGAACCCGTCTCCCAAATAGCTCTTGCGCACCTCTTCGGACGAAACGATCTCCTCGGGCCGGCCCTCCTTGAGGACGCGACCGCCCTCGATGATGTAGGCCCGGTCCGTGATGGCCAGGGTCTCGCGGACCGAATGGTCCGTCAGCAGGACCCCGAGGCCCTTGGCCCGCAGCCCCCGGATGATCCCCTGGAGGTCGCGCACCGACAGGGGATCGACCCCCGTGAACGGCTCGTCCAGGAGGACGAAATCCGGGTCCATGACCATGGCCCGGGCGATCTCCAGGCGGCGCCTCTCGCCGCCCGACAGGGTCAGGGCCCGGGCCCCGGCCAGCTTCTCCAGGCCGAACTCCTCGAGCGCGGCCTCCGCCCGGGCGGCCCGCGCCGACGCTCCCGGCATCCGGGTCTCGAGGACGGCCAGGAGGTTCTCGGCCACCGTCAGCTTCCTGAACGAGGATGGTTCCTGGGGCAGGAGCACGAGCCCTTTCCGGGCCCGCAGGTACATGGGGCGGTCGGTGATGTCCTCCTCCCTGAGGAAGACCCGGCCGCCGTCCCCCGGGACGAGCCCCAGGATCATCGAGAACGTGGTCGTCTTGCCGGCGCCGTTCGGCCCCAGCAGCCCGACGATCTCCCCTTCTTCCACCGTGACCGAGACCTTGTCGACGACCTTCTTGCGCCCGTAGCTCTTCTCGAGGTCGACCGCTCTCAGGGAACCCTTCATGTCTCACGATCTAATGACGGTCGCCGATCGGCCCGGTCCCTCATTCTCGACGAGAATCTTATCATCGGCCAGGTCGAAAGTCAATTTGGCCCCCCTGGCGGAGCCCCCCTTATCGTCGGTCAGGACGGGGTTGCCGGTGAGCACGAGGAGGCCGGTCGAGGGATCGTAGGAGGCGGCCTCCGCCCGGCCCGTGTAGCCCCCCCTGGAGACGACGACCCCCTTCCTCGCTTCGAGGCTTTCGACGGCCCGGCCGTCCCGGGCGATGACCGCCGCGAGCGATCCGGCCTCGAGCCGGGTGTCGGGCAGGCGGACGAACGCCTTCGTCGTCAGGGTCAAGGTCCTCGAGTCGGGCCGGAAAGCCATGTCTTGGCCGCCGAGCTCGACCGTCCGGGCCGGGCGGCCCTCGGGACCGGCCTCCGTCAGCGTGACCGCGACCCCTCCCCCGCCGCTCATCCGGCCCGCGTCCCCGGCCAGCTCGATCTCTCCGGCCCGGACGCTCGCGCTTCCCTGGCTGAGGATGACGGACCCGGTCAGGAGGGTCGTCCTGACCTCGGACAGCGTCTCCAGCCTCCCGCAGGAGACCGAAACATCCTCCGCGCGCGAGAAGAAGCCGGTCCTGCGGCCTCCTTCCTCCTTCCTGATGATGCCGGTGACGCCGTCCTCGACCAGGAGGTCGCCGGAGCCGACGGCGACCCTGATGGCGGGGGACTCGAGGCGGGCCTCGGCGGAGTCGGCGACGGCCGGCCGGCCGGCCGCTCCGGTCACGGCGAGGACGGCCCCGTCGTACAAGGCCCCCTCTCCATCGACCGTGCGCCGGGCGCCGCCGGCCTTCATGAGCTCGGCCCGGGCCCCGCCCTTCGCCTCCCCCGACCAGGCCCTGATGTCCCGGAAGAAGCCGAGCCGGATCGAGGGCGCGGCGACGCTCTCCGTCCCGCCCTCGCCGGAGCTCGATGAAAGGACGGCGCCGCCGGAGGCGAGGACAGCCAGGACGGACGGTCCGCGCGAGAACGTGATTTCGATCCGGGGGGCCCGGATCTCGCCGCCCGCCGACGGGTCCTTCCCGTCGAGAGCGACCGTGGCCCCGTCCTCGAGGACCGCCGCCTCCAATCCGTCCCGGTCGGCGGCCGCGACGAAGGAAGCCGTCCCCGAGGAGGCCCGGAAATCCCGCCCCACGATCGCGGCCTCGCCCTCGATCCGGCCCCGGCGCCCGCTCCGGGCGTAATGGAGGGACCGGCCCGACAGGGTCAGGCCGTCCGCTTCCCCGCCCTGGAGCTCGGCCCGGAACCCGCCGCCGAGGCGGATCTCGTCGGCGCCCTCGCGATAGGAGACCGCGGGCGCCTCGCCGGCGAACGTCCCCGAAGCAAAGCGTCCGCCCGCGGCCGTCTCGAACAGGCCGGCCAACTTGTCGTATTCGAAGGAATCCCCTTCGAGGACGACCCCGGACGCCTCGATACGGACGCCGCCGCGGACCGCGAAGCGCCGGCTGCCGGGCGCGTAGGCGATCTCGCCGGCCGTCAGCCGGGAGACGGCCCTGCCCTCGGGGCCGAAATAGGCGACCTCTATCGAGCCCGTGAGGCGGTTCAGCCCGTCCGGTCCGCGGGCGAACGTGTCGCCGCGGATCTCCGCGACGAGCCGTCCGGCCTCGTACTCCTCGTGGCGGACGCGCTCCTTGCGGTCGACGACGCGGTCCTGGGGCGGCGGCGCGGCGACGGGCGGGGCGAAGGGGTCAGGTCTGCCTTTTTCCCAAAATCGGGTAAAAGGCAGACCTGACCCCCTCAGCCCCCTCGGATGAACCGTGACGGCGGATTGCCGTATAATGAGGGGAGGGCGCCCTCGCGCCCCGACGCAAGCGTTTCCCTGAAAGAAGGAGGCCGGCATGCTCCGGGACATCATCAAGAAAGAGATCCTCGACAACATCACCAGCCCGAAGTTCGTCTTCACCTTTCTCCTCTGCACCGTCCTCATCCTGCTCTCCGTCTATACGGGGGTGGCGAACTACCGGGCCGAGAAGAAGGAGCACGCGGCCTCGATCGCCCTCAACCGGAAGAACATGGAGTCCCAGCCGAACTACAACTCCCTGGCCGGGATCGGGGTCAAGATCAGCAAGCCGCCCCAGGTCCTGGGCACGATCGTCACGGGCATCGAGGAGGCCGTCGGCCGGGTCGCCCCGGTCAACATCGCCCAGGACCCCAACCTCGTCGATTCCAAATACAGCAGCAATCCCGTCTTCGCCGTCTTCGGGGCCCTCGACCTCATGTTCATCGTCAAGATCGTCCTCAGCCTCTTCGCCATCCTCTTCACCTACGACGCCATCGTCGGGGAGAAGGAGAAGGGGACGCTCAAGCTGGCCCTGTCGAACGAGGTGCCGCGGGACCGGCTCATCCTGGGCAAGGCCATCGGCGGCTACATCAGCCTGCTCCTGCCCCTCCTCGTCCCGCTGCTGCTGAGCCTGCTCATCCTGCTCATCATGCCCGACATCTCGCTCGGCGGGCAGGACTGGGGCCGCCTGATGCTCATCTTCCTGATGTTCTTCCTCTATCTCTCCGTCTTCTTCAGCCTGGGCCTGTTCGTCTCGGCCCGGACGACGCGCTCGTCGACGTCGTTCCTCGTCCTGCTCTTCATCTGGGTCGTCTTCGTCATGGTCATCCCCAAGGCCGCGGTCATCACGGCCGGGCAGATCCGGCCCATCCCCTCGGTCCACGAGATCACGGCCAAGAAGGACGCGTTCCTCCAGCAGATCCAGGTCGACGGGCAGAAGGCCGCCCGCGAATGGTACACGAAGAACCAGGCCGACGCGGCCAAGGACGTCAAGGGCTTCCAGGACAAGTTCCAGAAGTACATCCAGGACCTCCAGCAGGAGCTGACCACGAAGATCGACGAGAACAACGCCGCCCTCGAGCGCGATTACCAGCAGAAGAGGCGGGCCCAGCAGAGCCTGGCCATCAACCTGTCCCGGATCTCGCCGGCCTCCGCCCTGACCTTCGGCTCGATGACCCTGGCCCGCACGGGCGTCGACGACTTCGACCGCTTCCTGGCCTCGGTCCGGGCCTACAAGCCCATCTACACGAAGTGGCTCAACTCGAAGCTCGGCGAGAGCATCAATTTCCAGACGGGGGAGCAGTCCAAGATCAACATCGACGACATGCCCCAGCACGTCTACGAGCAGCAATGGCTGAGCCGGTCGTTCGTCCGGACCGTCCCCGACTTCGCCCTGCTCACCGTCATGATCATCGTCTTTTTCGTCGGCGCGTACGTCTCGTTCCTGCGCTACGACGTCCGCTAAGGAGGGACCCCATGCTCGAAGCCATCGGACTGACCAAGCGTTACGAGGACGGCGAACTGGCCCTCGACGGCCTGACCTTGAAGGTCGAGCCGGGCGAGATCTTCTGCATGTTCGGCGCCAACGGCGCGGGCAAGACGACGACCATCAACCTGTTCCTCAATTTCATCCCGCCGACCTCGGGCACGGCCCTCGTCGAAGGGATCGACGTCGCCAAGGACCCGCTCCAGGCCAAGCGCCACGTCTCGTTCGTCTCCGAGAACGTCATGCTCTACGGCAACTTCACGGCCATCCAGAACCTCGACTACTTCAGCCGCCTGGCCGGCAAGCGCCACCTGGCCAAGAAGGACTTCGCCGAGGTCCTCGGGCGCGTCGGCCTCCAGAAGGAGGCCTTCGACCGGCGGATCAAGAACTTCTCCAAGGGCATGCGCCAGAAGCTCGGCATCGCCATCGCCCTGGTCAAGGACGCGCCGAACGTCCTGCTCGACGAGCCGACCTCGGGCCTCGACCCCCAGTCGGGACGGGAGTTCCTGGAGATCCTCGTCCAGATGCGGGACCGGGGCAAGTCGGTCTTCATGTCGACCCACGACATCTTCCGGGCCAAGCTCATGGCCGACCGGATCGGCTTCATGCGCAAGGGCCGGCTGGTCATGCTCAAGACGGCCGCCGAGCTGGCCCACGAGGACCTGACCGACCTCTACATCCAGTACATGGAGCAGCAGCCCCCGCCGGCGGAAGCGGCCGCCTAGGCGAAGGCCGTCGCCGCGGGCCGCGCCGGCGATCTAGGCGGCGGACGGCCGGTCAAACGCGGACCGAGGCGGCGGCCGCGGCGAAGCCCGTCGGCCGGACGACCTCGACCCGGACCTCGCGCGCGCCCCGCTCTTTCGGCCCGAACCGCACCTCGGCCGATGCGCCGGGCGCGAGGTCGGGCAAAGGCGCCTCGCCCCGCTCGAGCGGGATGGCCCCGGTCCCGTAGGCGGTCCAGCGCAGCGTGTAATCCCTGAGCGTGTAGGACGGCAGGTCCTTGCGGGTCCGGACGACGGCCGCTAGGCCGTCGCCTTCCCGGCGCGCCTCGAGCGCCGCGACCGGGCTCGACTCCCGCCGCAGGACGTCGAACGACGGCTTGCGGGCGCCGAAGAGGTCGACGACGCCGTGGACCCGCTGCTTGAAGACGCCGGCGCCCTTGTCCCCGATGTGGGTCCGGTAGTCGTTGTAGTCGAAGAAGATGAGGCCGGCGACCCAGGGGAAGTCGCGGAAGACCGCGTTGTGGGTCTCGAGGATCTCGGCCCGGCGCCGGTCGTCCTCCGGCCGGTCGGCGGTGCAGGCGCAGTAGCCGTACTCCGAGATGACGACCGGCTTCTCGGGGAAGGCCGCGTGGATGCTCTCCAGGTTCCGCCGCAGGGCGCCGAGATCGCCCCCGAACCAGGATTCGTAATACTCGTTCCACGAGACGAAATCCATCTCCGCGGCGACATCGCGCTCCGGCGTCGATTGGAGGGAGTTCGAGGCGTAGGTGCAGAGCCGCCCCGGATCGAGCCGTTTGGCCTCGCCGAGCATCCGCCGCACGAACTCCTGCGCGACCGGGGCCTGGCCGTCGACCTCGTTGCAGAGGCCCCAGGAGAAGACGCAGGGGTGGTTGCGGTCGCGGGCGATCATCTCCCGGAGCTGCTCCAGGCCGTTGGCCGTGATCCTCTCGAGGAGGTCCCCCTCGAGCTTCTGGAACGTCCCCGGCCCCCAGGTCGGGACCTCGAGCTGGATGAGGATGCCCTTGCGGTCGCAGTAGTCCAGCACCCGCCGGTCTTGCGGCCAATGGACCCGGGTGAAGACGCCGTTGAGCTCCTTGAGATCGTCGTGGTCGTGCTCGATCCAGGAGGCCGGCTCGGCCATGCCGAAGTCGGGCTGGCTCCCGGCCATGCGCTCGACCCCGGCCAGGCGGACCGGCTCGCCGTTGAGGAGGAACTCCGTGCCCCGGACCTCGATCTTGCGGATGCCGAAGGTTGTTTCGGCTCGATGAAGGACCCGGCCCTTTTGTTCGATCGAGGCCTCGAGCTTATAGAGGTGGGGGTGGTCGAAGTGCCAGAGCTTGGGATGACGTATATTGCTCCCGGAGGTCACGGCGATGTCCCGGGCCGTCCCGGCCGGGATCTCTTCTTCAAGGAATCCCATGCCGAACATGATCTCCGCTCCGGTCGCCTCCTCTTTGAGAGCGTATGCGGGCTGGATCCGGACCGCCCGGGATGTCGCGTTACGGACCGTCGCCCAGACCGAGAGAGAGGCTTGATCGGTGGCGAGGTCGGGGACGGCGTCGACCCGGAGGCTCTCGATGTAGACCGGCGGCGTCACGATGAGCCGAGCCGGCCGGGTGAGGCCTCCGTCCGGGGTCCAATCGTAGGAATCGTTCCGGGGCAGCATGTCCGGGGCGAACGAGTTGTCGACCCTGACGGCGATCGTGTTCGGGCGCCCGAGCTCGACGAGGCCGCCGATATCGAGCGTGAAGGCGGTGTAGCCTTTGCCGGCGTGCTCGCCCGCCCTCTTCCCGTTGACGAAGACCTCGGCCGTGTGGAAGACGGCCTCGAACTCGACCCGGACGGCCCGTCCTTTCCAGCTCTCGGGCGCCTCGAACTCCCGCCGGTACCAGGCCGTTCCCATGTAGTCGGCCGTCAGGGGGGCGACCTGCCAGGTGGAAGGCACGGCGACCTCGTCCCAGCCGTCCTTGGCCGCGCCGGGAGCGGCCCACCGCTCGGCTTCGCCTCTTTTCTCGGGATCTGTCCGGAAGAGCCAGACGCCGTCGAGGGGGACGAAGAGCCCGCCGACGCGGCCGAACGCGCCGTCGCCGCCCTCGGTCGCGAGCCGCGGCCCGCACGATGTCGCCGACAAGGCCGCTCCCGCGGCCGCTCCCGCCGCCCCCTCGAGGAATCGCCGCCGCGTCCAGTTCGCCATGGGTGTCTCCTTCGGAGGAGAGTATGGCCGGACGGGCGCCGGAAATCAATCCCGACGGGTCAGGGCTTGTCGAGCAGGCCCATCTTCTTCAGGGCCATGTCGCAGCGGCTCATCTCCGGGCCCTCGCCGGGCAGGTAGAGCATGACCCCGCCCTTGACCGGACGGAGCCCGATCTTGCCCTGGCGGGCCAGCTCGTCGGTCGCCTCGATCGGGTTCGCGCCGTCGAAGTAGGCCTTGAAGGCCTCGTTGAAGCCGCTGTAGATCGAGTGGATGCCCTTGTAGTTCTCGAGGCGCAGGCGGGCGATGGCCAGCCTGACGAATTCCTCCTGGCTGAGCTTGCCTTTCATGGGGACCTCCCGTTCGTCGTATTCACTTCCAGAGACGCCCGGGGGCCCGCCGTATTCTCACTCTGCCGCCGCGCCTCTACCGGACCGGGCCCGGTCCGGCGTATAATCCGCCCATGGAGGAGGTTCGCATGGCCAAGAAGGTCAAAGAGGTGAGGGCCGAGGTCGTCAGCGTCAAGGGGACCTGCGAGCTGAAGCACAAGGCCGGCGACGCCGTCCGCTTCACCGACGGCGGCGTCGAGGGGCGCGTCTGCATCCATGCCCTCTACAGCATGATGCCCAAGGTCTTCGCCATGATGTTCAACGCCGACTTCCCCTGGGCCAAGGACCACCCCGACACGCTGACCCACCCTTGCCCGGACGCGGCCAACCCGGTCGTCTTCGAGCTGACGAGGATCTACGAGGACTGACGCTTCGGCCTGTCCGGGACGAGCTTGACCGTCTCGACGGCGTGACGGCCGACGGGGAGGATGAGCCGCCCCTTCGCCGGCTTGAGGAGCGCGCCGTCCTCTTCGATGATGTTCGTCCGGAGGGCCGTTCTCACGGGCGCGAAAAGCTCGATCGCCGCCTCCGAGTCCTTACCCTCGATGTCGTAGAGCCGCAGGACCACGGCATCCTCCGTCTCGGCCTTCTTCATCGTCGATAGGACGATGTTCGGGGCGGAGTAGGGGAGGAAGCTCTTCGATTCGGGGAGGTCGGCTCCCGGGACGCGGGCCGGGGCCGCGACGGCGACGAGCGGGTCGTTCGGGGCGATGCCGGCCCGGTAGCCGTTCCGCCAGCCGGCGGCGTGGCTGGTCAGCGAGAAGCGGTAGTGGTGATCGCCTTCCTGGAGGTACCAGTTCCCCTCGCCGTGGCAGCTCCGCCGCGAGGCCAACAGGATCGGCTGGAGCACGGGATAGGTGACGGGACCGTCCGTCGGGTCCTTGTAGTCGTTGACGGCGACGCTCGTCGTCAGGGTCAGCCCGGACCGGTCGTCACCGGCATAGAGGAAGTTCTGGACCTCCCGCGGCCGGATGTCCTTCATCTCTTCGTCATAAACGAGGTTCCCGTAGGCCGGGCCGCCCGTTCCCTTGGCCTCGCCCGAACCGACCTCGAGGACGCCGAGGGGGATCTCGTAGGCGACCTGACCCTTCTCCGCCGCGACCGGCACGGCCAGGCGGAACTCCCGGTAGGGATCGCCGTCCCAGCCGAGGAGCGAGACCTCGCAATCGACGCGCTTGAGCGAGCGGTAGAGGATCAGTCGCTGGCGCACGGTGCACCCGGCGAAGGGCTGTTCGAAGACGTAGACGTACCGGAGCGGGCCCGATTCGTCCGCCAGGGGCCGCCAGGCGGGGGCGTGACGGCTCGTCTTGTCGAAGCCCTCCATGGTCGGCTGCTGGACCCGGCCGAACTCGCCCGCGCCGTTGCCGACCGAGCGCATGGTGAAGACCTCGAAGCCGAGGAACTTGCCCGTCTCGAGGACCTCGCGGCCGAGCTCCTTGTCGTAGATCCTGGAGACCCCCCCGGGGGCGAGGGTGATGAGGTAGAAGTCGCTCTCGATCGTCGTTTCGGCCGGATTGACCACTGTCATGTTGGACGGACCGGTGACCGCCCCGGTCACGGGTCCGGAAGCAGGCGCCCTTTTCCGAACGTAGTACGTTTTATAGCCGAGGGCGGGGACATCCGTCGCGATGAACTCGAGAGGCTGCCCCGAGGGCTCGTAACGGCCGGTCATCACGTTCAGGCCCGGGCCGGATCCCTTGTCCCGCGGGACCTGTTTGCGCGCCGGCCGGCCCTCCGCGTCGTGGACGTGATAAGCGGGGTCCCACGAAGGGACGACCGCCCGCACCGGGCCGGTCTGCGGCCAAGAGAGGGGATTGAAGACGACGATGGGGATGCCCTTCGCGGGATCGACGGCCACCCGCCCGGCGATCGCGGCCAAGGCTTCGTCGCGCACGGCCCGGCCCTCGTCGCGGGCGAACTCGTATCTCTTGCGGAAGAGGCGGTCGGTGATCTGGCCTTCCTTGCCGCCCCAGCCGTGGTCGGGGTAGATGGCGGCCTCCCAAGCGGCGGCCAGGCGCTCGGCCGGATAGCCCGCGAAGCTCCCCTCGAGAAGCGACCGGACCGCGCTGAAGGACTCGGCCGCGGGCAGCAGCCGGGCCGCCTCGCGCGCCGCCGTGATGGCCCAATGATGGGTCGGGCCGTGGATGTAGAGCCACAGGCCCGGGCGCTCGCCGGCGACCGTGTCGAGCTTGGCTCGCCCGACATCGAACGCTTCGAAGAACTTCCGGGCCGTCGAGTACTGCATGACCGGCCGCCCTTCTCCGGCCGCGCCCGTCCCGCCTTCGTTCCAGAAGCGGATGAGCGGGCCGAAATCGGTCGGCTGGGAGAAGTCGACGGAATTGAGCAAAGGGAACTCGCCCGGCAGGCCGCGGGGGGCGTAATAGCCCTTCCACTTGGCCACCTTGTCCGCGATCGCTTTGGCCCCCTCGGCCGGCGCCGCGTTGAGATAGGCCGCGGCGTTGCCGTAGTGGCCGGGCGAGTAGGCCAGGACGGAGCTGCCGTCGGGGCTGGCCCAGCGGTAGAAGCCCTCGTGATAGCGGCTCATGACCATATAGGGGATGCCGGCCTTGGCCAGGATCTGGGGCATCTGCGCGGCCCGTCCCGGCACGTCGGGATTGAAATAGACCTTGGCGTCGGCGCCGGGGAAGGCCCTCTTCAGCCACAGCCGTCCGAAATACGCCTGGCGGATGAGCTGCTCTCCCGAAAGCAGCGACTCGTACGGCTGGTTGTAGGTCGCGCCCCACTCCATCCGGCCCTCCCGGGTCAGCCGGCCGATCTCCTCCCGGCGGTCCGGGTGCCGCTCGAGGTATTCGGCCAGGTTGAGCATGTTCTCCATGGTGAAGGAGTAGGCCGGGTCCTTGGCCATCATGGCCAGGGCCGGGGTGATGCAGTTCGTGTCGCGGAAGACGACGCACTTCTCCGGGGAGTCCATCCAGGCGATGTCCTGGTGGCTCGAGGAGATGATGTGGAGCCGGCCCGGCGCGGCGGCCCGGGAGACCTTGTTCCGGTCGGTCACGGGACCCTCCCTGTCCGAGGCCTGGCCGCCCGGGGCGCGAAGGAAGGCCGCGGCCAGGACGGCGAGCGTGATGACGAACGGTGCTATCGACCGTCGGCGCGTTCGGCTCATCGGGCCCTCCTTGCCCCTTCACGGGGGCGGCGTCCTCATTCCTTGAGGATGGTGAGATCCGGGCGGAGCAGCCGCCGGATCGAAGGTTCGTTCATGTTGTCCCGGTCGGCCAGGACGACGGCCGTGGCCATGTCCTTCTCGTAGGGCTGGCCGCGGAGATGGGCCAGGACGGTCCTCACGCTCTCGTAGCCCATGGCCACGGGGTCCTGGAGGACGAGGCCCTGCAGCTCGCCTTTCTCGAGGGCCTCGACCAGCTTGGCCGAGGAGTCGAAGCCGATGTGGACGAGCTTCCCGGCCAGGCCGTGGTCCTGCAGGGCCCGGAGACAACCGAAGGTCGTCGACTCGTTGGGCGTGAAGACGGCCTCGATCTCGGGGAAGCGGGAGAGCAGGTTCTCCATCGTCTGGTAGGCCGTCTCCGTCGTCGTCCCCCCGTAGCGGTTCTCCGAGAGGACGGCGATCGCCGGGAACTCGGCCCGGAGCGTTTCGAGGAAGCCTTCCTCCCGCAGCCGGGTGCCCTCGACGCCTTCGGTCACCCGGACGAGGATCAGGCGGCCGCGCCCGCCCGTGAGCCGCCCGACGGCCCGGGCGGCCAGGACGCCGCCTCGCCTGTTGTCGGTCGCGATGTAGGCGATGTGCTCGCCTCCGGCGAGCGCGGTGTTGAAGACGACCGTCGGCAGGCCGGCCCGGCGGGCCTCGGCCACCGGCCGGAGCATGGCCCGGTCGTCGATCGGGGAGAGGACGAGACCGTCCACCCCGGCCTCCGCCAGGGTTTCGTAGACCTGCATCTGCTCGTTGCGGTCGTCCTCCTTGAGGGGGCCTTTCCAGACGACGTCGGCGCCGAGCTCCCGTCCCGCGGCCTCGGCCCCGGCGCGGACGGCCTTCCAGAACTCGTGGGTCGTGCCCATGGGGATGACGGCGACGCGCTCCCTCCTCGCGCCGGGGGCTTCCTCCGGCCGGGAGCCGCGGCAGGCCGTGACCGCCGGGAAGGACAAGGCCAGGGACGCGACGGCGGCGAGCCAGAGGATTCGGAGGCGCCCGGTCCTCATGAGGGGGACTTGATCTCGACGAGCTCCCGTTCGAGGTCGAGCGGCGGTTTCCCCCGGAAGTACTCGCTCGTCTCCCAGAGGGTCAGGGCCCGAGTCCCCGCCCGGCCGTAACGGGTCCGGTCGAACTTGTAGCGGAAGACGATGGACATGTTCCCGCCCTGCTTCCAGTAGGTCTCGAGCCGGGGGAAGCCGCCGTCGGTCTCCCGCCCGATGAAGACGATGGCCCCGACGACGACGCCGCGGCCGACCCCCCGCAGCGGATCGTAGACGAGCCACTGGTAGCCGCCGCTCGAGGTCGGGGCGCTCGACAGGACGAACTTCTCGCTGCGGCCGTCCCCGTCGAGGTCGACCGAGACCGAGCGCAGTGGGCCTTCCTTGTCCTCCTCGAACTGTTCGCGCAGGACGTCGGGGACGGTGTCGTCCGGCTGGGCGGAGCGGACGGAGAAGAACGTCCTCAGAGGGAAATCGGGGACCGGCGTCGCGACCTGGCCGCCCGAAGGGAGGGCGAGCAGAAGGACGAAGAGGGCCGCGGGCGCGGTGAGGATCGGGGCTCGTCTCGTCATCGACAGCAAGTATAGCCCCGGGTCGGGAAAAGTCAAACCGTGGCCGCCGGGGAGCGGGCCGGCCCGGAGGCGGGTTTGACAACCGCCGGGCATTCTATACAATGGATATCCATTCAGTAGGGATTGGCCCGTCGGGGAAACGGGCGATTTAAAAACGGAGGAGAGAATGACACGGAGAACCCAAGAGCTCAAGAGACGGACGTTCCTGAAACAGGGGCTGACCGGGCTGGCGGCGGCCGGGGCCGTCCCGGGCGTTCTCAAGGCGGCCGGGCTCGGCGCGTCCCCGGCGGGGCCTTCCGCCGGCGCGGCCACCGCCAAGCCGATCGTCCGGACGCTCGGCAAGACAGGCCTCAAGATACCCGTCGTCAGCATGGGCGTCATGACCGCCGACAATCCGGCCGTCGTCCAGGCGGCCCTCGACGCGGGCGTCCTCATGCTGGACACGGCCCACGGCTACCAGCGCGGCCGCAACGAGCAGATGATCGGCGGCGTCGTCAAGGGCCGGCCCCGCGATTCCTACATGATCGCCACCAAGGTCCCGGGGCCGCAGAGGGAGAGGTCCTTGCAGGGGCTCTCGGGCGAGCCCCTCCAGAAGGCCTTTCTCGACATGTTCGACATCAGCCTGCAGCGCCTCGGCCTCGACCACGTCGAGGTCCTCTACCTCCACAACAACTCGGCCGCCGAGCACGTCCAGAACCCGGACATGATCGAGGCCCTCCACAAGGCCAAGAAGGCGGGCAAGGCGCGCTTCGTCGGCATGACCACGCACTCCAACGAGCCCGAGGTCATCCGGGCGACGATCGCCGCCAAGGCCTACGACGTCGTCCTGACGGCCTTCAACTTCAAACACGACCGCCGGGCCGAGATCAGCCAAGCCATGGCCGAGGCGGCCGCGGCCGGGCTCGGCGTCGTGGCCATGAAGACCCAGGCCGGCGTCTACTGGGACAAGGAGAAGCAGCTGCCGATCAACATGCGGGCCGCCCTCAAGTGGGCCCTCAACGACCCCAGCGTGACGACGGCCATCCCGGGCTTCACGACCTTCGACCAGCTCAAGGAGGACCTGCCGGCCATGACCGACATCGCCCTGACCGAGGAGGAGCTCAAGTCGCTCCGCATCGACGAGCAGGTGGCCGGAGGGCTCTTCTGCCAGCAGTGCGGACAGTGCCTCCGGGGCTGTCCGAAGGGGGTCCCGATCCCCGACCTGATGAGGGGCTATATGTACGCCTACGGCTACAGGAACCTCGGGCTGGCCCACGAGCTCGTCGGCTCTCTCGACATCCCCGAGAACCCCTGCGGCTCCTGCGCCTCCTGCACGGCCGTCTGCGCCAAGGGCTTCGACGTCGCCGACCGGGTCAGGGACATCAGCCGCCTGCGGGCCGTCCCCGGCGACTTCTTCGCCTAAGACCCCGTTCCGCTCCTGACCGGGCCTCCCGGGATCTTCCCGGGAGGCCTTTTTTTTTCTTGACAAATGATATCATTATGATATTGTAGCGATATCAAGGAGGCTCTCATGAAAGATATCCAGGAAAAGAAGGTCTTCGGCGTCAACGGCTGGGCCATGGTCGCGGTCGACCTCGCCGTGTTCTTCCTCAGCGGCCGCTATCTCGTCACCCACGCGGACCGGGCGGGGACGACGGCCGGCATGGTCCTCGCGGTCCTCGCGGCCATTCTCGCCTTCATGACCTTCGGCGGCTTCTTTCTCATCCATCCCAACGAGTCCAAGGTCTTCACCTTCCTCGGCAAGTACGTCGGCTCGGCCCGGACGGCCGGCTTTTTCTGGACCAATCCCTTCGCGGTGAAGAAGAAGGTGACCTTGCGCATCTTCAACTTCAACAGCGAGACCCTCAAGGTCAACGACGCCCTCGGCAACCCCATCGAGATCGCCGCCGTCGTCGTCTGGCACGTCGTCGACTCGGCCAAGGCCCTGTTCAACGTCGAGAGCTATCCGAACTTCGTGGCCATCCAGAGCGAGACGGCCATCCGCCAGCTGGCCACGCACTACCCCTACGACGCCCACGACAAGGACACGGAGTCCCTGCGGGCCAATCCCGACGAGATCGCCGGGAAGCTCAAGAAGCAGGTCCAGAACCGGCTCGAGATCGTCCTCGACGGCGAGTTCCTCTGGACCGTCGAACGCGCCGAGGACGATACCGTCACGATCAGGAAGTATCGGGTGACCGGATAGGCGCCGGGGCGCGAGACCGAGCCATGGATGAAGCGAGGCCGAACATGAGAGGGACGGGGGCGAGACGAAAGGCCTTGGGTCTCTGGATCCTGCTCCTTGCCGCGTCCGCCCGTCCCTCCTTCGCCCAGGCGACCGTCGAGAACCCGGCCAAGCCGTCGGCCAAGGACGCCGGCCGCGTCCTCGCCCTCTCCGAGGTCTGGCGGATCAGCGACGATAGCGGGGAGTTCTATTTCAAGTACCCTCGTTATTTAAGGGTCGCGGATGACGGCACGGTCTTCCTGGCGGACACCGAGCAGTTCCTCAAGTTCTCTGCGGACGGCAAGTTCCTGGGGAACCTCTACAAGAAGGGCCAGGGGCCCGGCGAGATCGGCAGGGAGTTCCATTATCATCTGCGCGGCCGCGACCTCTTCATCGAGGACATGAATTCCGGGCGCTTCTGGAGGGCCGATCTCGAGGGCCGTTTCCAGGAGTCGATCAACCTGGCCGGCAAAGACTACCGAGGCTTCGTGGGCGCTCTTCCCGATGGCTTCCTGTTCCGGAAAACGGCTTACCCCCCTCCGAAGGAGAGAACGGGCAAGCTCATGGAGATCCCCCAAGAAGTCGTCCTCGTCGGCCCGGACGGCTCAGAACGGCGAGATGTGGCCTCTTTCCGGCCCAAAGAGTTTCTGGGACCCAACTCGGGAATGAGTTGGGATCCCAGCATCCTGGAGCTCAGCCCCGACCGAACGCTCCTCTGCGCCGTGCACTCCCGCGATTATATCGTCGAGGTTATAGATCTTACCTCCGCCGCGCTGGTCAGAAGGTTCAAGAGGATCTACCCCAAGATCAGCCACGTCGAAAAAGAATGGGAGCCCGATTTTCGCAAAAGAACCGGGGCCCCGAAGATCGAGTTCGAGCCGGACATCGTTGACCTATTCCCCGCCGAAGAGGGACTTTGGATCGCGACATCGACGGAGGACAAGACAAAAGGCCGGCTGATCGACGTTTTCGGCATGGACGGCCGATTCGTCGACAGCTTCCATCTCGGGGCCGGCCGATCGCTGATGGCCGTCCGGGAGGGCGTGATCTTTTGTCGGGAGAAGAACGAGGACGAAACGATCACGATCGTGAAATACAAAATCGTGAAATAACGGATCAATACGAACGGGATGAGGCGCGAGGCGAAGGAGGACGAGATGAGATCGAACCCGAGGAGGACGCCGTGAAGCTCGCCCGTCTCGCCGTCGACCGGCCGGTGACGATGTACATGTTCTACTTCGCCGTCATCCTCCTCGGCGTCGTCTCCCTCCGGGAGCTGGCGGTCGACCTGCTGCCCGACATCAGCTACCCGCGCCTGTCGGTCGTCACCAACTACCCCGGCGTCGCGCCCGAGGAGATGGAGACGCTCATCACCGCGCCCCTCGAGTCGGCCGTCAGCCGCATCCCCCGCCTGCGCCGCGTCGAGTCGGTCTCCAAGGAGGGCGTCTCGTTCCTGACCCTTGAGTTCGACTGGGGCACGGACATGGACTTCACCATGCTCCACACCCGGGAGCAGCTCGACAACGCCAAGGACCGCTTCCCCGAGGACGCCGAGAGCCCGACCATCATCCCCCTCGACCCGCAGAGCCGGCCGATCATGACCCTGGCCCTCGCCGGCGACCGCCAGCTCCTCGAGCTCAAAGAGCTGGCCGAGGAGCTCATCAAGCCGCGCCTCGAACAGATCGAAGGCGTCGGCTCGGCCGAGATCACCGGCGGGGTCGAGCGCGAGATCCAGATCGAGGCCGATCCCCGCAAGCTGGCCCTCTACGGGCTGACGATCGAGGCCATCGCCCAGCGCGTCGACGCCTTCAACCGCAACCTCCAGGGCGGGACCATCCGCAAGGGCACCTTCAAGTACGCCCTGCGCGTCGTCGGCGAGTTCGAGTCGCTCGACGAGATCGGCGAGATCGGGCTCCTCGTCACGCCGCAGGGCGGGGTCGTCCGCCTCCGCGATGTGGCCGCCGTCCGCGACGGGATCGAGGAGCGCCAGGGCATGACCCGACTCGACGGCGCCGAATCGATCGGCCTCCTCCTCCGCAAGGAGTCGGGGGCCAACACGGTCAAGGTGACCAAGCTCGTCCGGGAGGTCATCGGCCAGATCCGGGCCGAGAACCCGGGGGTCACCCTGAGCGTCGTCAACGAGCAGGCCAAGACGATCGAGGAGGCCATCGGCGCCGTCAAGAACGAGCTCATCCAGGGCGCCGTGCTGGCCTTCCTGACCCTGCTCATCTTCCTCCAGGAGTGGAAGACGCCCCTGATCATCGGCACGGTCATCCCCATCTCCATCATCGGGACGTTCAGCCTGCTCTTCTTCGGGGACATCTCCCTCAACATCATGTCGCTCGGCGGCCTGGCCCTGGGGGTGGGCATGCTCGACGACTGCGCCGTCGTCGTCTCCGAGAACATCTTCCGCCACCGGACCCTCGGGAAAAGCCTCAAGGAGGCGGCCTACATCGGGACGCGGGAGGTCGGCCCGGCCGTCGTCTCGACGGCCCTGACGACCATCGTCGTCTTCCTGCCGGTCATCTACGTCCACGGCGTGGCCGGTCAGCTCTTCAAGGACACGGCCCTGACCGTCACCTTCGCCCTTCTCGCGTCGCTCCTCGTCTCGCTGACCCTCATCGCCACCCTCCAGTCGCGGGAGTTCGACTTCGGCGTCGGCAAGGAGGCCCGCTGGCGGTGGCGCTGGAACCTCGGCCGGATCTGGGACCCCCGGAAGGCCGGGAGCGCGGGAGCGGCGGCGCCCCCCGGCTCCGGCGGTCCGCCGAAGCCGCCCCGGCGCCCGGCCCTTCTCACCGCCCCCCCGCGCGGCCTGCGCTGGCTCGTCTACGCCGTCTTCAAGGGCGCCGGCTTCGTCCTCAACGCCCTGGCCAGCTTTTTCGTCCAGCTCTTCGCCTTCGTCGCCCACTATCTCGCCATCCCCTTCCGGCCCCTCCTCCGGGCGGTCTTCGCGGCCTTCAACAAGGTCTACGGCCGCTTCATCGACGGATACAAGCGCTTCCTCACCTGGAGCCTCGACCACAAGGGACGGGTCATGGCCGGGACCCTCGTCTTCTTCGCCGTGACCTTCGCGCTGGGCGGGCTCGTCCGCCGCGAGCTCATGCCCCGCATGGAGACGACGACCTTCGAGCTGGACATGAAGATGCCGGTCGACTTCTCCTTCGAGCAGACGACCGAGATGGCCGTCATGCTCGAGTCCCACGTCCGCGGCCTGGCCCCGGTCAGGACCGTCCTCTCCCAGGTCGGCATCGTCAGCGGCATGGAAAGCGCCGACCCCACGATCTCGGTCAACTCGGCCCGCATGTTCGTCGAGGTCGGGAGGCCGAAGGAGCTCGAGCCGGTCCTCGACGCGGCCCGCCGCCGCCTGGCCCAGTTCCCCGACATCACCTACTCCATCCTGCGCGGGCAGTCGACGGTCGACCAGTTCCTCGAGCTGTCGACGGCCGAGATCGGCCTCCAGGTCAAGGGGCGCGACCTCGACCGCCTCAAGGACATCGCCGGCGACCTCGTCGCCCGCCTGTCGGCGATCCCCGGCGTCGCCGACGTCGCGACGAACATCGGCGAGGGCAAGCCCGAGTTCAAGGTCACCGTGGACAAGGACGCCCTCAAGCGGTACCCCGGCCTCTCCCCCTCGACGATCGGCAATTTCCTGGTCAGCGCGGTCCGCGGCCGGGTGGCGACCCAGTTCCGGGAGATGGAGAAGAAGTACAACATCCTGGTCCGCCTGGAGGACGCCACGCGGGAGAACATCGAGGCCCTGCTCGGCGAGACCCTGCCTTTCGACGGCAAGCTCGTCCCCCTGCGCGACCTCGTCTCCTACGAGGTCGTCCGCGGCCCCCGCGAGATCCGCCGCGAGAACCAGGAGCGCGAGGTCCTGGTGACGGCCAACCTCAAGGGCCGCAAGATCAGCCAGGTCACGCCGGCCATCGACAAGGCCATCGCCGGACTGAGCCTGCCCGCCGACTACCGGGTCGTCTGGAGCGGCGAGCGCGAGGAGATGTCGCGGTCCTTCCGCTCGCTCGTCCTGGCGCTGCTCCTCGCCGCGCTCCTGACCTACATGATCATGGCCGCCCAGTTCGAGTCGCTCGTCCACCCCTTCATCGTCATGTTCACCCTGCCCATGGGCGCGGCCGGGGCCATCGTCGCCCTGCTCCTCACGGGGCAGACGTTGAACGTCATCTCCATCATCGGCATGGTCGTCCTCATCGGCATCGTCGTCGACAACGCCACGGTCAAGATCGACTACACCAACCAGCTCCGCCGCGCCGGCATGCCGCTGCGCCAGGCCGTCGAGGAGGGCAGCCACGTCCGCCTGCGGCCCATCCTGATGTCCACGGGCAGCACCCTCTTCGGCCTCGTGCCCATGGCCCTGGCCCTCGAGCGCGGCGCCGAGCTCATGCAGCCGCTGGCCATCGTCGTCATCGGCGGCCTGCTCTTCTCGACCTTCCTGACGCTCATCCTCATCCCCGTCCTCTACGAATGGGCGGAGCGCCGCAAGGAACCATGAAGCTGTTCATCGACCGCCCCGTCGCCACGGCCATGGTCTTCCTGGCCCTCCTGGCCACCGGCGTCTATTCCTTCCTGAACACGCCGATCGAGATGGCGCCGAAGGAAAGCTTCCCCAAGCTCGACATCTACACGAGCTGGTTCGGCGTGCCGCCGGAGGTCGTCCAGACCCAGGTGACGGCCCCCCTCGAGGAGGCCTGCGCCACGGTCAAGGGCGTCACCAAGATGACCTCGACCTCGCAGATCGGCTTCTCCCGGATCACCCTGGAGTTCGATCCCAAGACGAACATGGAGTTCGCCCAGCTGGCCCTGCGCGAGGAGCTGAGCAAGGCCCGGCCGCTCCTGCCGCCCCGGGTCCGGCCCGTGCTCCAGCCCTACGTCCCCGAGGACTTCCGCGTCCGGCCCTTCCTCGAGTACACCGTCTCGGGGAACTACGCCCTCCAGGAGCTCCAGGAGCTGGTCAAGGAGAAGCTCGAGATCGGCCTGGGCTCGGTCCGGGGCGTTTCCGACGTCGAGGTCGCCGGCGGCTCGGAGCCGGAGATCCGCGTCGTCCTCGACGAGGACCGGATCAAGGCCTACAACCTCCACCCGTACACGATCAACGCGGCCATCGGCGCGCGCCTGGGGACCTATCCGACGGGCCGCGTCCGGCGGGGCAACCAGGAGTTCCTGTTCAAGTTCGCCGACCGCATCGACAGCCTCGACGAGCTCCGCGAGACGGTCGTCGCCCACTCCGGCGCGAACCCCATCCTGGTCAAGGACGTGGCCAAGGTCGAGGTGACCTACGCCGACATCCGGCAGATCCACCGCATCAACGGCCAGCCGACGGTCAGCCTGACGGTGTCGAAGGAGCGGGGCGGGAACACCCTCCGCGTCGCCCGGGACGTCAAGGCCAAGCTCGAGGAGATCAAGCGGGAGCTCCCGCCCGACCTCGTCTTCAAGGGCGTCGACGACGAGAGCGAGGAGATCCGCAAGAACCTCAACGACCTCTACCTCCTCGCCGGACTGATCGCGGCCATCGTCTTCGTCATGGTCTTCGTCGTCCTGCGGCGCTTCAAGCCGTCGCTCCTCATCCTGTCCTCGATCGCCTTCTCCATCGTCATCACCTTCAACCTCATCTACGCCTTCGGCATCTCGCTCAACATGCTGACCCTCGGGGCGCTGGCCCTGGGCTTCGGCATGTTCGTCGACAACTCCATCGTCGTCTTCGAGAACATCCTCCGCCAGCGCGAGAGCGGCCTGGAGCCCCGCGAGGCGGCCCTGCGGGCCCCCCGGGAGGTGTTCGTCGCCGTCCTGGCCTCGACCCTGACGACCATGGCCGTCTTCTTCAGCTTTCCCTTCTTCCAGGGCAAGCTCAAGATCTATTACCTGCCCCTGGCCATCGTCATCGCCTCGGCCATGGCCGCCTCGCTCCTCGTCTCCTTCTCGCTCATCCCGGCCCTCAGCCCCCGGCTCCTCCAGAGGAGAGTGAAAGAGCGGGCCGAAGAGAAGCGCTACCCGCGCTTCGAGAAAGCCCTCGGGTTCCTCCTGGGCCATCCGGTCGAGGTCCTGCTCGTCGTCGCCGCCCTCCTCTTCGGGTCCTACAAGTGGTTCCGGGCCGAGGTCACCCTCGGCCGCTGGTACCCCTGGTACTCGAAGGAATACCTCTATGTCCGGATCGGCATGCCGCCGGGGACCGACATCGCCCGGACCGACGAGACCATCCGGGCCTTCGAAGAGAAGGTCGTCGCCCAGGACTACGAGAAGGAGATGAACGTCCGCGTCATGCCCGAGAACGCCCAGGCCCTCATCGGCTTCCCGCCCGCGATCGAGAGGTCCTACGTCCCCTACGCCCTCAAGGAGGAGCTCATCCAGCTGGCGGCCCAGTTCGCCGGCATCGACATCAGCGTCTCGGGCTTCGATCCCCAATACTACTCTTCGAGCATGGGCGCGGGCACCTATTACAGCTCGCGGATCAAGTTCTTCGGCTACAACCTCAGGAAGCTCAAGGAGATCACAGCCGACCTCGAAAAGACGCTGCGGCGCAACCCGCGCATCAAGGAGGTCCGGACCGTCTCCAGCCGCTTCGGCTGGTGGCGGGGCGACACCGTCGAGGACATCCTCAAGATCGACAAGACGGCGCTCAAGCGGTACGACGTCGACCCGGCCTACCTCTACTTCAGCCTCCAAACGATGATCCAGGGGACGTTCGGCCAGCCGGCCCGGATCCGGACGGGGGGCAAGGACGTCGTCGTCTCGGTCAAGACCCCCGACGCCTCGACCCTCGACACCCGCGGCCTGCGCGAGGCCCTCGTCCGGACGCAGGGCGGGGAGTACTTGCGGCTCGGCGAGATCGCCGAGTTTGTCGAGACGCCCATCCCCGGATCGATCGACCGGGAGGACCAGCAGTTCCAGCAGACGATCATGTGGGAGTTCCGCGGCCCGTCCAAGGCCGAGGAGCGCTACCGCAAGGCCGTCTTCGAGTCCCTCCACCTGCCGCCGGGCTTTTCGGCCACCCTCGACGAGCAGTGGTTCGTCACCGAGGAGGAGCAGCGGCAGATCAACTTCGCCATCGCCGTCGCCCTGGTCATCATCTTCATGATCCTGGCGGCGCTCTACGAGTCGTTCGTCACGCCGTTCTTCGTCCTGCTGGCCGTGCCTCTCTCGCTCATCGGCGTCTTCGTCGCCTTCATCGTCGCCGGGGCGCCCTTCGACCCGACGGCCTACATCGGGGTCATCCTGCTCTCGGGCATCGTCGTCAACAACGCCATCCTGCTCGTCGACCACATCAACCTGAGGCGGAAGCAGGGGCTGCCGCTCCTCGAGGCCGTCGTCCGCGGCACGCGCGACCGGGTCCGGCCGATCTTCATGACCACGGCGACGACGGTCCTGGGCATGCTGCCGCTCCTCCTCATCGGGGCGGAGACCAACAAGCGCCAGATCTGGTCGTCGCTGGCCCTCTGCACGGTCGGCGGACTGACGACCTCGACCCTCCTCATCCTCATCGTCATCCCCGTCCTCTACGTCCACGGGGACGGGTTGAAGGCCTGGGGCGCGGAAAAGGCCCGCGAGGCCCGGGCGCTGTTCAAGGTCCGGAAGTCCGACGGCGAGGGAGCCGTCGCGGGGCCCGACACGGAAAAAGGGGCCTGAGCCTAGCGCTCCGGGCGGCCCGCGAGATGGCAGCGGGTGCACTCGAGGGCCGTCAGGTCGGAGTGGAAGACGTTGCGGAAGAAATCGTCGTCGCCGATCATCTCCTGGGCGATCTGGGCCCGCGCGACGGTGATCAGGGAGGCCAGCTCCTCCTCGACGACCGAACCGGGCGCCGGGCCCATGCGGGCGATCTCCTCCCCCATCCAGTAGACGACGATCTCGGGCGCCGTCTTGACGCCGTTCTCGGCGACGAGAGCGGCCGGCTCGGAGAGGTCCGCGGCGACGCCGACGAACTCGACCGTCAGCGCGGTGTTGGCCGCCGCCTCGACCGACCGCCCCAGGGACGCGGCGGCCTTGAGGTCGGCCGGGCGCGAGGCGACCAGGAACATCCGCAGGTGGACGGGGTCGACCAGGGCGGCGAACGCGGCCAGCGCCGTCGGGGCCGGCGTGAAGGACGCGACCGAAGGATCGGCCGCCGCGGCCAGCTCGACGATCCGGTCGCGCCCGATGTAGCCGAAAAGCCCGTGGCCCTGGCCGCCGGATCCGGCCCGAAGGACGAGAGCCGCGAGAATGACGATCGAGGCCCCGGCGACGCGACCCCGCCAGGCGCTTTTTTTTACGGGTCCGTTCTTGTCCACGGCTTATCAGACCTGGAATCTCATCTTCCCGAGGATCTCTCGGCCGTCCGTCCGTTTTCTCATCCTGCCTATTCCTAAACCGCGCGTGCCCCGGATGTCAATCCCCGATCCCGTCCGATATTCACTCCGCCCGGAAATCGCCCCAGTTCCTGATGCGGTGGCGGATGACCTTGGTCAGGCCCACCTCCTCGTCCTGACGGACCTCGTAGAGGAAGCCGCCCTTGATCAACTGCGGGGCGAAGGGCCAGGTCATCCGATAAAGATAGTATCCGTCCCTGGAGAAGACGTCGATCTCGCTCGTCTTGACGTCCTTCTCGGTGATCGGCTTGAAGCGGACGACGTAGAGCCGGCCGAGATCGTCGCTGAAAAATCTCGACAAGAAAGGCCGGTGGTCCGGCATGTCCAATGGGGCCGTCTTTCGATCGCCCGGGCCGAAATAGGCCCAGACCCCCTTTTCCCTCGTCAGATCGGCCTCCTCACCGGTAATCCCTTGGCTCTTCTCGGTCTTTGAAAAAGCGAACAGCTCCCGGCCCTCCCCGTCGACGACATGGACCTTGTAGTTGAGCGAGTAGCCGTAGAAAAGGGATTCATCGGACCTCAGGCAAAAGGAAAGGTTGCCCGAATACCAATGGAAGAGCATCATTCCGGGACTCGCGCCGAAGGCGCGGAATTCGGCCAGGGTCCGAAGCATCTCGCCATCCGGGCTGAGCTGGACGAGCTTGTGCTTCGGCCCGCCCTCCTCCCGGTAGTTAGGCTGCGGACCGCCGATGATCGTGTCCCCAGGCCCTAGTTTCTTCGTCGATAAGAACGTCTTGATCGGGATGTTCTTCCTGAAGATCCCGTCCTGGCCGAAGACAACAAAAGAACTGCCCGAATCGATGTAGACATCTCCGGTGCCGGCCAGCAGAACCGAGGACGGAAAGGCGTACTCCCCCGGACCCTGGCCCTGCCGGCCGAGCGTTCTGAGATAGCGGCCGTCCTTTTCGTAGACCTGCACGCGCCGATTGCCGATGTCGCAGACATAGATCCGGCCTCGGCCATCGACATTGATCCAAGCGCTTTCCGGAAAGAAGTAGTCCTCGTCCTCTTCCCGGCCGATCACCAGGTCCTCGACGAGGTCGAAGGCGAACGTCCCGTAGCGCGGCGTCTCGGGGTTCCTGATCGTCTTGACGCCGTCGACGACCTCGACCTCGGCCTTCCAGCCGGTCTCGGCCGCCTTCTTCGAGCAGCATGAAGTGGCGAGAACGATCGCCAATGCCGAAACGACAAGAGCGACAGCCAAAGTCGATCTCTTGGCCATGAGGCCCCCCTTCCAGTGGACTCTAGAGGAGTCCGGCCAGCGATGTTATGCCGGCCGCTAAGCGCGGAGCTCGGCAGGCAGATCCCCTGTTCATGACCCTGGGCTCTTCAAACTTATATCGTAGGGCGGGCGGCGGACGCCGCGCTCGGTCACGATCGCGGTGATGTAGCCGGCCGGGGTGACGTCGAAAGCGGGGTTGCGGACCTCGGCGTAGGGCAGGGTGACGAGCCGCCCCCCGACCTCACGGACCTCGTCGGGGCTGCGCTCCTCGATGGGGATAGCTCCCCCGTCGGTGATCGAGAAGTCGATGGTGCTCGTCGGCGAGGCGACGTAGAACGGGACGCCGTTCTCCTTGGCCAGGACCGCCAGCGAGTAGGTCCCGATCTTGTTGGCCGTGTCGCCGTTCGCGGCGATGCGGTCGGCCCCGACCACGACCGCCCCGATCTCGCCCCGGCGCATGAACCAGCCGGCCATTCCGTCGGTGATGAGGACGACGGGGATGCCGTCCCGGTCGAGCTCCCAGACGGTCAGCCGGGCGCCTTGGAGGAACGGCCTGGTCTCGTCGGCGAAGACGCGGACCGATTTCCCCGCCTCGACGGCCGCCCTGACGATGCCGAGCGCCGTCCCGTAGTCGGCCGTGGCCAGGGCCCCGGCGTTGCAGTGGGTGAGAACGGTCGCGCCGTCGCGGATGAGCGCCTGGCCGTGGCGCCCGATGGCCCGGTTCGTCTCGACGTCCTCGAGCTCGATGGCCTTGGCCTCTTCGAGGAGGGCGGCGCGGATGGCCCGCAGGCCGTTGGCCCGCTCGCGCTCGTAGACGGCCCGCATCCTCTCCAGCGCCCAGAACAGGTTCCGGGCCGTCGGCCTGGTCCGCTCCAGCCTCCGGTAGACCTTCTCGAAATCGCGGTCGACGGAGCGTCCCGTCTCCGCGCTCAGGGCCAAGGCGCCGAGGGCCAGGCCGTAGGCCGCGGCGATGCCGATGGCCGGCGCGCCCCGGACGACCATCTTCTCGATGGCCTGGGCGACCTGGATGTAGGTCCGGCAGCGGACGTAGGTCTCCTGGCCGGGGAGCTTGCGCTGGTCGATCATGACGACGGAACGGCCCCGCCAGGCGATGGTCGGCAGCATGGGTCACTCCTTCTTCCAGGCCGGCGTCCGGGCGTCCCGCCAGCCCCACTTCCTGGCCCAGCCCGCGTGGGCCGCGGCGAAGACGTCCCGCTCCGCGGCCGGGAGGGTCTCGGCCAGCCTATCGTAGCAAAAGACGAGCTGATTGTCGTTGTCCCTCAGGATGCGCTCCGACGGCAGGCCCAGCTCCCGGGCCATGACCGCCTCTTCGTAGGCCCGGCGCAGGTCGCCGAGGTGTCCGTCGGCCTGGGCGCGGAGATAGTGATAGAGTCCGCAGGCGAAGTCCCGGTCGATGAGCCGGTCGAGGGCCTTGGCGAGGCCGGCCAGGGCCCGCTCTCTGTCCTTGGGCTCTTGGTCGACGGCCCCGGCCAGGATGAGATTCGTCCTCCGTTCGGCCGCGAACATGAGCGCCGGCCGGAAATCGGACCGGTCGAGGAGCTGGGCGTGGATCCGGAGGGCCGGCGCCTCGAGCCCGAGCTCCTCGAACGCGGCCGCCAGGCCGGCCAGCGCGGCGTCGGCGGCCCAGGCCTCGCCCTTGTCGAAGCCCAGCGAGAAGGCCTTGAGGAACGAGGCCTCCGCGTCGCGCCAGCGGCCGAGATGGATCTCGGCCAGCCCCTTGACGGTGAAGGCCTGGGCCGAGGGCCGCCGCCGGCATGCGCGGCCGGCCTCCTCGAGCGACCTCTTCCAGGAGGCGATGGCCAGGTCCGCGCGAAGGGAGGCGGCGTGGTCCCGGCCCTCGGCATAGGAACGCTTGGCCGAAGCGAGATGGGACAGGCAGCCGCTCGAGAGCCGTCGCGCTGCTGATCTCAAGGGGGGCCTACGTGAACGCCCGGGACCGGACGAGGACAACCCCGCTTCACACCGCCGCGGCCGGCGGTTCCGCGGCCGCGATCAGGCTTCTCATCGACGCCGGAGCCGCGATTTCGGCCCGCGACCGCACCGACCTGACGCCTCTCCATATGGCCTGCCATCACGGGAACGCTGAAGCGGCACGCCTTCTATTGGCTCGCGGGGCCGCGCCGGCGGTCACCGACGCTTTCGGCCAGACCCCCTTGCATCTGGCCGCCTGGGGAGGGTTCCGCGGCCTGCTCGAGATGCTCATCGAACGCGACCCTCCCTTGGACGCCAAGGACAAGTTCGGGTTCACGGCCCTCCACCTGGCTGTCCGCCGCGGCCACGCCGATATCGTTCGCGCGCTCATCGATAGGGGCGCCGACCTGGCGGCCAGAGATGCCAAAGGAAGGACGGCCTTGGATCTCGCCGTGAGGTTCGGCTTCGAGGACCTCAGGGTTATCCTCGCGAGCGGCCCGCGACGTTAGGCGGCAAGGACGCCCGATCCGGTCATGTCCCCGAGAAGACGGCTTCGGCCTCGGGGGTGTAGCGTCCGCCCGGGGCGAACAGGACGAGGGGCGACATGATCTCCGGCGACCGCGGTCCTCCCCCTGCGCCCGCCGCGCTCGGAGCGCCGCCCTCCCCGGCCTTGGCTTCGATCGGGGCGTGCTCGAGCTCGATCAGGAAGAGGTTGGGAGGCTCGCCGGCCCGGGGGTGGACGAACCGCACCCGGCGGACGGACAGGCGACGGGCCGCCGCGGCCGCCAGCAGGTCGGGGCGCCGCGCCTCGGGATAGACGAAGCAGGCCCTCCCCGCCGGGGCGAGCCACTCGGCCGTCTTGCCCATGATCTCGAAGATGTCCCCGTGGAGCTCGTGCCTGGCCGCCGATCTCTCGGCCGACCGGCTCAGGAAGCCCGCCGCCTTCCGGATATAGGGGGGATTGGAGAAGACGAGATCGAACGTCCGGCCCGGCTCGTAGGCGCGGAGGTCGCCTTCCACGACCTCGATCCGCCCGCCGAGGCCGTTGAGCTCGACGTTGCGCCGGGCCAGGTCGGCCAGCCCGGGCTGGACCTCGAGGGCCGTGATCCGCCGCACCGGCTTGAGGCCGACCAGCAGCGCGACGATCCCGCTCCCCGTCCCGAGCTCGAGGGCCTCGTCCTCGGCCTCGGCCCGGACGAAGTGCGCGAGCAGCGGGGCGTCGACGGAGAACCGGTAGCCCTTCCTCTTCTGCAGGACGCGGACGCGCCCGCGGTAGAAGGCGTCGAGGGTCTCGTCGTCGCGCCGGAGGTCAGACGGGCTCGTCATCCTCGCCGATCTCCGTCATGACCACGACCCGCTCCGGCTGGACCTGGGCGTAGCCGCCCCGGACGGCGAACGAGTCCTCGT
Source organism: Candidatus Aminicenantota bacterium (assembly GCA_041320535.1). GTDB lineage: Bacteria > Acidobacteriota > Aminicenantia > Aminicenantales > Saccharicenantaceae > RBG-16-66-30. Next base: position 710,800 of record JBGLNH010000001.1, read on the forward strand.
CCCCGCCGGTCCGGTGCCGGAGCCGGCCCCGGCCGATTCCGGCGAAGAGCGGCCGGTGGCCGGGGTAGACCCCGATCTCGCCCTCGAGCGTCGGCAGGAAGACGGCCTCGACGTCGGCCTCGACGAGCAGACGCCGGGGCGTGACCACCTTCAGGTGGATCCGGGCCGGGGCGCCTTCGCTCATGCCGCCCTCAGCTCCTCGGTCTTCTTCACGACGTCCTCGATCCCGCCCATCATGTAGAAGGCCTGCTCGGGCTTGTCGTCATGCAGGCCCTCGGCGATCTCCTTGAAGCCGCGCACGGTCTCGTCGATGGTCACGTAGCGGCCGGGCCGCCCGGTGAACTCCTCGGCGACGTGGAACGGCTGGGACAGGAAGCGCTGGATCTTGCGGGCCCGGGACACGATGACCTTGTCCTCGTCCGAGAGCTCCTCGATGCCCAGGATGGCGATGATGTCCTGGAGGTCGCGGTAGCGCTGCAGGATCTCCTTGACCTTGCGGGCCGTGCGGTAATGCTCCTCGCCGACGATGCGCGGGTCGAGGATGCGCGAGAACGAGGCCAGCGGGTCGACGGCCGGGTAGATGCCGATGTCGGTCAGGGCCCGCGACAGGTTCGTCGTCGCGTCGAGGTGCGAGAACGTCGTGGCCGGGGCCGGGTCGGTGAAGTCGTCGGCCGGGACGTAGATGGCCTGGACCGAGGTGATCGAGCCCTTCTTGGTCGAGGTGATGCGCTCCTCGAGCTCGCCCAGCTCCGTCGCCAGGTTGGGCTGGTAGCCGACGGCCGAGGGCATCCGGCCCAGGAGCGCCGAGACCTCCGAGCCGGCCTGGGTGAAGCGGAAGATGTTGTCGATGAACAGGAGGATGTCCTGGCCCATCTCGTCGCGGAAGTACTCGGCGACCGAGAGGGCCGCCAGGCCGACCCGCAGGCGCGCGCCCGGCGGCTCGGTCATCTGCCCGTAGATGAGCGAAGTCTTGGCGATGACCCCCGAGCCCTTCATCTCCAGCCAGAGATCGTTGCCCTCGCGGGTCCGCTCGCCGACGCCGGCGAAGACGGAGTAGCCGCCGTGCTTGAGGGCGACGTTGTGGATGAGCTCCTGGATGATGACGGTCTTCCCGACGCCCGCGCCGCCGAACAGGCCGATCTTGCCGCCCTTGAGGAAGGGCTGGATGAGGTCGATGACCTTGATGCCCGTCTCGAACATCTCGAGCTTGGTGCTCTGCTGGTCGAGCGGCGGGGGGACGCGGTGGATGGGGTAGCGCTTCTCGGTGACGATGGGGCCCATCTTGTCGACGGGCTCGCCGATGACGTTCATGACCCGGCCGAGCGTGCCCTCGCCGACGGGGACCTGGATCGGCCCGCCGAGGTTCTCGGCCTTCATGCCGCGGGACAGGCCCTCGGTCGGGTGCATGGCCACGCAGCGGACGCGGTCCTCGCCGATGTGCTGCTCGACCTCGACGACGATCGAGAGCGGCTGGTCGGCGTCGAAGCCCTCGCTGGTGATGCGCAGGGCCGTGTAGATCTCGGGCAGCGCCCCGCCCTCGAACTTGACGTCGACGACGGGTCCGATGACCTGGACCACGGTCCCGAACTGGGCGTCTTTGGACTGCATGGCTTGTCTCCCTAGGCGTTCTGTCTCAGGGCCTCGACGGCGGTCATGATCTCCAGGAGCTCCTTGGTGATGCCCGCCTGGCGGATCTTGTTGAGCTGGAGGACGAGGTCCTCGATGAGCTCCTCGGCGTTCTTGGTGGCGTTGTCCATGGCCATCATCCGGGCGGCCTGCTCCGCGGCCTGCGACTCGTGGAAGGCGTGGTGGATCTGGCTCTCGACGTAGAGGGGCAGGAGGGCCCTGGCCAGCTCCCGCTCGCCCGGCTCCCAGTCGGGCGGGAGCGCCGCCGACGCCTCCTCTCCCGGCGACGGCTCCAGCGGCAGGACCCGGTGGACCATGATCCGCGGCGCCAGGATGGACTTGAACTCGTTGCCGACGATGTAGACGGCGTCGATCCTCTGGAAGGCGTACTCCCGCATGAGGAACTCGGCCAGATCGCGGAGCTCCTCGCGGGTCAGGCGGTCGGTCCGGTCGCCGAAGGCCCGGTCGACCGGGCGGACGTCCTTGCGGAAGTGGGCCACGGCCTTCTTGCCGACGAGGACCAGGCGGACCGCGGCCCCCTTCTCCTTTTCGGCGAGGAAAGCGTCGGCCGCCGCGAGCAAGTTGGAGTTGTAGGCGCCGGCCAGGCCCTTGTCGGCCGTGACCACGACGACCTCGACCCTCTTCTCGTCCCGCCGCAGGAGCAGCGGGTGTGCGCTCGCAGCGGCCCAGTGGGCCAGCCGGTCCATGAGCGCGGGGAAGAGGTGCCAGAACGGGCGCCCCTCCAGGACCGCGCGCTGGGCCTTGCGGAACTTGGCCGTCGAGACGGTCTTCATCGCCTGCGTGATCTGCCGGCTGTTCTGGACGCTCTTGATGCGCCGGCGGAGGTCGATGAGGGTCGACATGCTACTTCAGCCCCTCCCGGAAGACGCCGCCGAAGGCCTTGAGGGCGGCGCCGATCTCGGCGTCGAGGGCGGTGTCGATGTGCTTCCTCTCGCGGAGCTTGTCCAGGATCGCGGCGTGTTCCCTCTCGAAGCGCTCGTAGAGCTTCCTCTCGTAGTCGCGGATCTCGGCCACGGGGAACTCGTCGAGGTAGCCGCGGTTTCCGGCGTAGATGATGAGGACCTGCTTCTCGACGGGCAGCGGCGAGTACTGGCCCTGCTTGAGGATCTCGGTCAGCCGCTCGCCCCGGTCGAGCTGGGCCTGGCTCGTCCTGTCGAGCTCGGTCCCGAACTGGGCGAAGGTGACGAGCTCGCGGTACTGGGCCAGGTCGAGCTTGAGCTTGCCGGCGACCTGCTTCATGGCCCGGATCTGGGCGTTGCCGCCGACGCGCGAGACCGAGATGCCGACGTTGATGGCCGGCCGGACCCCGGCGTTGAAGAGCTCGGGCTGGAGATAGATCTGGCCGTCGGTGATCGAGATGACGTTGGTCGGGATGTAGCCCGAGACGTCGCCGGCCTGGGTCTCGATGATGGGCAGGGCCGTGAGCGACCCGCCGCCGAGCTCGTCGTTGAGCTTGGCGGCCCGCTCGAGCAGGCGCGCGTGGAGGTAGAAGACGTCGCCCGGGTAGGCCTCCCGGCCCGGCGGCCGCCGCAGGAGCAGCGAGATCTCCCGGTAGGCCGCGGCGTGCTTGGACAGATCGTCGTAGACGATCAGGGCGTGGCGCTTGTTGTCGCGGAAGTATTCGCCGATGGCGCAGCCGGAAAAGGGCGCCAGGAACTGGAGCGGCGACGGGTCGCTGGCCGACGAGGCGACGACGATGGTGTAGCCCATCGCGCCGTGGTCCTCGAGCGTTTTGACGATCTGGGCGACCGTCGAGTTCTTCTGGCCGATGGCGACGTAGATGCAGACGACGTCGGCGTCCTTCTGGTTGAGGATGGTGTCGATGACGATGGCGGTCTTGCCGGTCTGCCGGTCGCCGATGATGAGCTCGCGCTGGCCGCGTCCGATGGGGATCATCGTGTCGATGGCCTTGATCCCCGTCTGCAGGGGCTCGCGCACGGGCTGGCGGTCGACGACGCCCGGGGCCAGGCGCTCGACGAACATGAACGTGTCCGTCGTGACCGGCCCCTTGCCGTCGAGGGGCTGGCCGAGAGGGTTGACGACGCGGCCGATCATGGCCGGACCGGCCGGGACCTGCATGATCCGGCGGGTCCGCTTGACGAGGTCGCCCTCGCGGACGAGGTGGCTCTCGCCGAGGAGGACGACGCCGACGTTCTCTTCCTCGAGGTTGAGGGCCAGGCCGAAAACGCCGCGCGGGAACTCCAGGAGCTCGTTGGACATGACCCGGTCGAGGCCGTAGACGCGGGCGATGCCGTCGCCGACCGAGGTGACCGTTCCGACCTCCCGGACGTCGACGTCCTTGTCGAAGCCTTCGATCTGCTGCTGGATGATCTTGGTGATCTCGTCGGCCTTGATGCTCATGACAACCTCTATTCCTGTCCGAGTCGCTCCCGTAGCGCGGCGAGCCGCCCCTCGACCGACGCGTCGTAGACGATATGGCCCTTGCGCAGGGAGAGGCCCGCCACGACGGCCGGGTCGGTCCGCTCGACCAGCCGGACGGGCTTCTTCCCCGAGGCCTCGAGCCCCGCGGCCAGGCGGGTCTTCTGGGCCTCCGTCAGCGCGACGGCCGAGGTGACCTCGTAGGTCGCGACGCCGTGCTTCTCGCTCCAGGCGTCGGGGAACGCTTCGACGACGGCCGGGAGGAGGCCCAAGCGCTTGTGATGGAGCAGAAGGGCCAGAAAGCGCGACGCCTTGGGCCCGGTCTTCAGGCGGGCCAGGACCCCGTCGAGGACGGCGCCCTTATTGCGGGCCTTGACGAAGGGGCTGACCAGGGCCCGGCGCAGGTCCTCGCGCGCCCCGAAGAGCTCGAGGAAGGCCCGGATCTCGCCGGCGACGGACGCGTACTCCGCCTCGTCCTTGACGGCCTGGACGAGGCCCTGGGCGTACTTCTTAACGAGGACCGGGTTCTTCATGGAGCCGGATCAGCCTGTCGATGGATTTTTCGATGAGGGCGGTTTGGATCTCGGGCGTGAGACGCCCGCGGACCCTCTCGCGGGCCAGGTCCGTGGCCCGGGCGGCGGCGTAGGCCTTGAGCTCGCGGACGCCGAGCCGGACCTGCTCGTCGAGCTCCTGGCGGGTCAGCTTCTTCATGCGCTCGGCCTCGTCGCGGGCGGCCCGGGCGATGCGCTCGGTCTCGCGCCGGCCCTCCTCCTCCGCGGCCGCCTTGAGGGCCCGGACCTCGCCCTCGAGGCCGGAGAGCTTCGTCCGCGACGACGCGGCCCGGGACTCGGACGCGGTCCGGTCCGCCTCGGCCCGGCGGATGCTCTCGCCGACCACGTCCGTCCTCTTCGCCAGGAAGGCCTTGGCCGGCTTCCAGAGAAGGTAGGCCAGGCCGCCGAACAGGATGAGGAAGTTGACGACCTTGCCCAGGAAGTCCGTGGCCGCCGACGGGTGGTGCCCCCCCTCCTCGGCGGACAAGCCCAGGGAGAGCGTCAGGACCAGCAGGGCGAGGAGCAGCGGGCGGCGCGAGGTCATTCCCCGAGGACCTTTTTTTCGATGGATTCGGCGATCTCCGCGGTCCGCTTGTCGAGCTCCCTCTTGAGGCCGTCCATCTCGCGGAGGAGCTCCTCCTTGGCCCGCTCGACCTCGGCCCGGCCTTCGGCCTGGACCTCGCGGACGAGCCGGCTCTTCTCCTTGAGGGCCTCCGATTCGGCCGCGTCGCGGATGGCCTCGGCGGCCGCCCGGGCCTCCTTCAGGCCCTCCTCGACGCGGCGCAGGTCGCGCTCGCAGGCTTCCAGGGATCCCGCCGCCGCCGCCCTGTCCCGGGCGAGGCGCGCGGCCCGCTCGTCGAGGACGCGCATGATGGGCTTGAAGAAGACGCGGGTCAGGACGACGACGAGGATCCAGACGAGGGCGAAGACGACGATGACCGTTGCGTCGATGTGAAGCATTAGGCGACTTTCCCAGAGGGAAAAGTAAAGAAAAATGTACCACGATTGGGGTCGAAAAGCAATCGTCCGTCACCCCTCACGGCCGGGCCGCTCCCGGGGCGCTCGACCTTGACGGACCGGAAGGGCGAAACGGTCCTTTCCGGTCTTTCTGCGAGAAGACTTGACAATTAGACATTTGAATATTACAATGCCTATTGATGAAAAAGTGGGCAAAGGACGCCGAATGAGAACGACCGTCGAATTATCGGACGACCTGATCGCCGCCCTCCACGCGCTGGCGGTGAAGAAGGGATACCGGGGCTATTCCAGGATCATGGAGGAGGCGGTCAAACACTATCTCCGTGACCATGAGAAAAAAGAGGGGGCCTGGGGCGTCCTAATGAAGATGAGGGGAAGCTGGAGCGCCGAAGATGCCTCCGAGACGAGGAAGAAGCTCGAGGAGATACGGAAGAATTGGCCCGACTAGTGGTCGCGGACACGGACGTCCTCATCGATTTCTTCACGGACACTCCCCCGCGAGCGCAGGCCGTGGCGGAGCTGCTGAAGGAGGGCCGCTTGGGCGTCGCGGCCATCACGGTCTTCGAGCTGTACGCGGGAGTGCGGGGCGCCAAGAGGCTGGAACAATTGGAATCGTTCTTCACGCGCGTGCCGGTTCTGCCGCTCGACTTGTTGGCGGCCGCCTCTGCGGGCCGCGTCTATACGGATCTTCGATCGGAGGGCGTGACCGTCGGCAATCAGGTCATTCTCATAGCCGGGACCTGCCTGGCGAACGGCCTTCCCCTTCTTACCGGGAACACGTCGCACTTCGCATCCATCGAGGGCTTGATCCTCTTCTAGAGAAGGGCCTTCTAGAACAGCCCAAGGCGCTTGACCTCGCCGACGAGGAAGAGCGAGCCGGCGACGACGACGGGCGATGCGGCCCGCTCCAAACGGGGACGCGTACCCTTGGTCCATGTCCCCAGTCGAGTCCCCGGAGGTTTCCCGCTCAAGGACAACGCCAGCTCGACGGCCTTGCGCGTGTCGGGCTCGAGAAGGACGGGCCCTTCGAACGGCGGGGCGGCGGCCAGGACCTCTTCGGGTGTCGCCGAGCGCTTGTAGGGGACGCGGGTCAGGACGACAGCGGAGGACAGCGGGAAGAGGACCCGGGTCATGGCCCGCAGGTCCTTGTCTTTCATGGCCGCGAAAACAAGGACGACCGGGCGGCGGACAACGTCCTTGAGGTGGGCGGCCAGGGCCTCGGCCCCCTCGGGATTGTGGGCCCCGTCGAGGAGGACGAGCGGGCGGCGCCGTATCGTCTCGAGCCGGCCTTCCCACCGGGTCTCGCGAACGGCTCCGATGACCTTGCGCTTGTCGAGAGGCTTCCAGATGCGGGAGAGAACTTCGGCCGTGGCGATAGCCACGGCGGCGTTGGCCCCCTGGTGGCGGCCGGCCAGGCCGGGCGTGTACGCGTAGCGGCCCTTCTCGCCCGTGTAAACGAACCGGTATCCGTCGCGGACGCGTTCGGTCTCGAACGCCCGTCCCTTTCCGAAGACTTCGACGAGCGGGGCCCGGCGCTCGCGCGCCGCCCGCCGGATCACCCGGAGAGCCGGCCCGCCGGAGACGCCGCAGACGGTCGGGACGCGGGGCTTGACGATGCCGGCCTTCTCGAAGGCGATCTTCTCGAGCGTCGCGCCGAGGTGCTCCTCGTGGTCCTTGGCGATCGTCGTGATGACCGAGACGAGGGGCCGGACGACGTTGGTCGCGTCGAACCGGCCGCCCATGCCCACTTCGAGCACGGCCACGTCGACCTCGCGTTCGGCGAACTGGAGGAAGGCCAGGGCGGTCAGGACCTCGAAATAGGTCGGATGATAGACGAGCCGGCCTTCGGCCATGAGCCCGTCGATGACGCCCTTGAGGCGCGTCACCAGCCCGCGGAACCGGGCCGGGGCGATGGTCTTCCCGTCGACGCGGACGCGCTCCTCGACCCGGGCCAGGTGCGGCGAGGTGTAGAGCCCGGCCTTCAGGCCGTGGGCCCGCAGGATCCCGGCCAGCATGGCCGAGACCGAGCCCTTGCCGTTCGTTCCGGCGACATGGACCGACAGGAACCGGTTCTGGGGGTTGCCCAGGGCGAGAAGCAACGTGGCGATGTTCTCGAGACCGAGCTTGACGCCGAAATGCTGGAGATGGCCGAGGTAGTCCCGGCCCTCGGACGGGGTCATTGCGGCCGGTTGAGGAAGAGGCGCAGGGCCCGCACGAGGTAGGGCTTGAGGGCCTTCCGCTCGACGACCTCGTCGACCATGCCGTGCTCGAGGAGGAACTCGGACCTCTGGAAGCCCTTGGGCAGCTTGGCCTTGATCGTCTGCTCGATGACGCGCGGCCCGGCGAACCCGATCAGGGCCTGGGGCTCGGCGACGTTGATGTCGCCGAGCATGGCGAAGCTGGCCGTCGTCCCCCCCGTCGTCGGGTCGGCCAGGACGGAGATGAAGGGGATCCGGGCCTCGCCCAGCCGGGCGATGGCCGCGCTCGTCTTGGCCATCTGCATGAGCGAGAGCATGCCTTCCTGCATGCGCATGCCGCCCGAGCAGGAGACGATGATGACCGGCCGGCGGTCCTCGAGGGCCCGCTCGCAGGCCCGGGTGATCTTCTCGCCGACGACCGAGGCGACGCTGCCGCCGAGGAAGCCGAAGTCCATGGCCAGGATGTAGACGGAGATGCCGCCCATCGTCCCCCGGGCCGTGACGATGGCCTCGGCGAGGCCCGTCTTCCGCTCGTTCTCGACGATGCGGTCGGCGTAGCTCTTGAGGTCGACGAAGCCGAGGGCGTCGACGGAGTGGATGTTGGCGTCGAGGACCTCGTAGGCGCCCTCGTCGAAGAGCATCTGCAGGCGCTCCTCGGCCGAGATGCGGAAGTGGAAGCCGCAGGCGGGACAGACGGCCAGGTTGTCCACGATGTCCTGCTTGTAGAGGATCCGCTGGCAGTTGTTACAACGGGTCCAGAGGCTTGTCATGGGCGGTGTCCTTTCTGCGCCGGTTTGGCCGGCCCGCGGCCTCGGCGGCTCAGGGCCTCGATGACCGCGTTGGCGTCGGGCAGCACGTCGTCGAAATCGTCGTCGTCCTGGAGCAGCCGCTTGACGGCCCCGACGAAGGCCTCGGCGTCGAGCGGCTTCTCGAAGTAGTCGGAGGCGCCCAGGGCGCCGAGGGCCTCCTGGCGGTACTGGGGCCCCTTGTACAGCCCGGTGATGAGGATGACGGGGACCCGCCCCTGGGTCTCCCGGGAGATCTTCTGGGTCAGGTCGAAGCCGTGCATTTTCGGGAGCATGGCCTCGAGGACGACGAGGTCGGGCCTCTCGGCCTGGAAGGCCTCGTAGCCGGCCTGGCCGTCGGCCGCCTTGGCCACCCGGTATTTATGGACCTTCAGCAACTTGGCTATCTTTTCGAGGCTCGCGGCGTCGTAGTCGACGACCAGGATCTTCTTCTCAGGCATGGTTGGGCGCCAGACTACTTTAGGCAAACCGGCGAGGGTTGTCAAACCCCCAAGGGGGGACGCGCGGGAGAAGGGGGGCCCGTCTCAAGGATATTGTCCCCGGAGGGGGCTGTCCCTCCTGGCGAAGAGGAATGAAAGAGGAAAGGCGGGGGGAGAGGGTTGGGGACATGCACCTCAGGTAGGTGTCCCCGCTTTATCAAGCGGACGAAAAACGCTATGATTGGGCCGCCGCATGTTCAAATCCCGCCGCCACGCCCTGGGCCAGCACTTCCTGGCCAATCAGGGCGTGCTGCGGAAGATCGTCGACGTCATCGATCCCCGGCCGGAGGATGTCATCGTCGAGGTCGGGGCCGGCCGGGGCGTCCTGACCGCCCGGCTGGCCGAGAGGGCCGGGCGGGTCGTCGCCATAGAGAAGGACGAGCGGCTCATCCCGGCGCTCAGGGAGACGATGCCGGCCAACGTCGAGGTCGTCCACGGCGATTTCCTGATGGCCGATCTGCGCGAGGTCGCGCGGAAAGCCGGCGTCGCCGCGCTTCGGCTCGCCGGCAACATCCCCTACTCGATCTCCTCGCATCTCCTCTTCCGCGTCCTCGACGAGCGGGCCCTCGTCTCGGACGCCGTCTTCCTGCTCCAGAAGGAGGTCGCCGAACGGGTCACGGCCGGGCCGGGCTCGAAGAGCTACGCGCCCCTCGGCATCCTGCTCCAGAACGAGTTCGAGGCCAGGGTCGCCTTCCTCGTGGCGCCGGGGTCCTTCGCGCCGCCGCCCAAGGTCCGATCGGCGCTGCTGACGCTCCGCCGCAGGCCGGCCCCGCTCCATCGGGGCGCCGCCGACGAGCCCTACCGGGCCTTCCTCCGGGCGGCCTTCTCCGAACGGCGCAAGATGCTCTGGAAGAACCTGTCGCGCCGGGCGACGCCGGACGCGATCGCGGCCGCCTACGATTCGCTGGGCATCGCCCGCAACGCCCGGGCGGAGGAGCTATGGCCGCCTGCTTGTGGAGCTCCTTCTGCTGGTCCTTCGTCCCCTTCTTCCTCTTGAGCTCGATCTCCTGGAGCTTCTTGAGGAGCCGGGCCCGGCTGACGATCTTCTCCTCGACCACGAACCTGAACTCGATCGCGGACAGGATGTCGAAGAGCTCGGCCCGGTCCCTGGCCGCCTGGATCCGGCCCCGGTTCTCGGCCCGGATGAGGAAGCGGGCCAGGCCGGCGAAGAGGTGGTTGAAGAGGCCGGGCAGGCTCGGGTTCCAGACGACGAGGATGATCAGGTGGACCTTCTGGCCGTCGTGGGCGTCGAAATCGATGCCCTTCTCCGACCTCCCGACGGCGACGGCGATCTCGCCCCCGGCGTCGACGCGGGCGTGCGGCAGGGCGACCCCCGAGCCGATGGCCGTCGAGACGAGGTTCTCGCGGTCGATGATGCGGGTCAGCAGGAGCTTCTTGTTGTCGATGAGCTTCTGCTTGGCCAGGACGTCCAGGAGCTCCTCGATGGCCTCGACCCGGTCCTTGCTCTTGAGATCGAAGACCACCTGCGACAGGGCGAGGTAATCGGAAAAGCGCGACAGACGCGGAGCGGTTTTTGTCTCCATCACCGGAAAAGTCTATCACACCCGGCGCAAAAAGCCAACCTTCAATCCTCGCGCCGGAAGGAGCTCGCCGGGGCGAACCGCGGCAGCTCGTCCCGCTCGCCGATGAGGGCGACGATCTCCCGGGCCCAGGCGACGATCTGGAGCGTGCCGCGGAGGTCCCAGTCCGGCTGGATCTCGTCGCCGACCTTGTGGTATTTCGTCAGCTTGTAGTCCTCGAACTTCCTCTGGACGAACCCCTTGTCGGGCCCCTTGGACACGATCCCCTGGTGGAGCCAGACGCCGGGCACGCCGGCCTTGGCGAAGCTGAGCTGGTCGGAGCGGAAGAAGAAGCCGAGCTCGCCGTTGCGCTCGGGGATGTAGCGCAGGCCGACCCGGCCGGCCGCCTCCCGGCAGATCCCGTCGAGGTCCGAGTGACGGGCCCCGATGGCGAAGGCGTCCTCGGTCTCGCCCCAGACGTTGGTCATCTCGAAGTTGATGTTGGCCGCGACGCGGTCCGGGGAGAAGGGCATGTTCCGGGCGAAGTGGTCGGAGCCGAGCAGGAGCTGCTCCTCGGCGGTCACGGCGACGAAGCAGAGGTCGTCCTTGAGACGGTCCGGCCGCCCGGCGAAGTGGCCGGCCAGGGCCAGCATCGCGGCGGAAGCGGCGCAGTTGTCGACGGCGCCGTTGTAGATCCGGTCGCCCTCGAGCGAGGCGTCCCGGCCGAAGTGATCGTAGTGGGCCGAGAGGACGATGGCCCTCTCCCTGGCCCGCGGGTGCGCGGCCCGGACGACGCCGGCGACGTTGACCCCCTCGACCGTGCGGAAGGCCCGCTTCTGCCGGACCGTCGCGGCGAGGCCCAGCGCGACGGGGGCGAACCCGGCCGTCTCGGCCTTCTCGCGCAGGGCGCGGCGGTCGAGCTTGGCCGCCGCGAGGAGGCGGTCGGCCGTGTCGCCGCGGACCCAGCCCTCGAAGAGGAGACGGCGCGCCCGGTCGGGCAGGAAGAAGCTCTCGTTCCCCCAGGAAGCCCGCAGGACGTCCCAGCCGTAGGCCGCGCCTTTCGTGTCGTGGACGATGAGGATGCCGGCCGCCCCGAGCTCCTCGGCCTTCTCGAACTTGTAGCTCCAGCGGCCGTAGTAGGTCATGTCCTCGCCGTCGAAGAGGCCGCCGGGGCGGTTGCCCGGCTCGTTGACCTCGACCAGCAGGACCTTGCCCGCGAGGTCGGCGCCCTTGACGTCGTCCCACTCCCTCTCGGGCGCCTGGACGAGATAGCCGCAGTAGACCAGCTCGCCCGAGGCCTCGGCCGGGGCGTCCTCGCGCTCCGTCCGGACGACGAACTCCTCCCCGAGGGCGGGCGCGAGGGCCAGGCCCGAACCGCGGACCTCGAGCGAGGCCGGAGGCGCCTGGGGATCGGGCCGGGAGCCGCGCAGCGGGAACGCCTGACGGTAGCCCGTCCCGAAGGCCGGCTCGAGGCCCATGGCCCGGAAATAGTCCTCGTGGTAGCGCGCGGCCATCTCGATGCCCGGCGTGCCCACGGCCCGGCCCTCGAGGAGGTCGTCGGAGAGATAGCGGATGTGGGCCGCGATCTCCTCGACGGTGACGGGCTCGGCCTTCTTGGCGGAGTCGCGGCACGCCCCGAGGACGATGAGCGCCGCGCCGGCGGCGATCGTGAGGCCTTTCCTTCGAGCGTTCATGCTTCCTCCCGCCCGCGTCCCCCCGGGGCCGTCCGGGCAGCGGAAATATAGCACAAACGGGGCCGGAACTCCCGCGGTTGACCGGGACGGGACTTTGGCCTAACATAAGGTCCCGGGCCGGGGCCCCCGGCGCCCCTCCCGGCGCGACAGAGAAAGGAGCGAACCATGCCGAAACTCCATAGATCCGCCGCGGCGCTCGCCGCCGCCGCGTTCGCGCTCGCCCTCCTCCCGGCCGCCCCGGCGGCCCAGACCCCCGAGGCCAGGGCCGAGCTGCCCGTCCTCGTCACTTCGTGCGGCCAGAGCAACGGGCCGACGACGGTCAAGATCGTCCTGCAGCGGCTGAAGATGGCCTTCGACATCGAGCCCCTGGCCACGCCCGAGACGCTCCAGGCCAAGGCCAAGGCCGGCGCTCCCTACAAGTCCCTGATCGTCACCATGGGGGCCAGCCTCAAGGGCATGGGCGCGGCCGGCATCGAGATCGAGGACGAGCTGGCCCGGACCGCCGCCCTGATCGCCGAGGCCCGCAGATCGGGCGTCAAGGTCATCGGGGCCCACGTCGAAGGCCTGAAGCGCCGCTCCCAGGGGGCCGCGGCCGGCGACACGACCGACGAGCAGTCCATCGACACCGTCGCCCCCTCGTCCGACATCCTCGTCGTCCTGAAGGAAGGGAACTCCGACGGCCGGTTCTCGACGATCGCCAAGGCCAAGGGCATCCCGCTCGTGGAGTACGAGAAGACGCTCGACCTGATCCCGGCCCTGGAGAAGCTCTTCGGCAAATAAGGAGGTCCGGCCATGATCGCAACGGAGACCGCCAAGACGGTCGTGCTCGTCCTGCTCGCGCTGGCCATCCTGTGGATCGTCATCATCGTCGTCAAGAACGACACGGAGACGATCGTCCGGGCGCTCCTGGTCGCCGCGGTGCTGGGGCTGGCGCTCTATTACCTCGGCCAGACCAAGCTCGAGCAGCTGTCCTTCACGGCCATCCGGAACGACCTCTTCCCGGTCAAGACCCGGGCCTACACCTTCGAGCGCACCGAGAGCAGTCCGGGCGGGCGCCCCACGACGAGCTTCGTCTTCCAGGACCCCGGGCCGCCGCTCTCGCTGGTCATGGCCGAGGGCGGCAAGTACATGGCCATCCGCGACATCCGGGGCCTCAACTCCCTCCTGGCGTACGTCGGCCTGCCCCCGGTCTCGGAGGGCGCTCCCGAGCTGGCCGCCATCACGGGAGCGAACCTCGACGCCGACAAGTTCCGGTGGAACGACTACGAGAAGGGCGTCCTCACCGTCATCCGCGGCATCTGCCGGGACATGGCCTCGGCCCAGAGCTTCCCCTGCGTCGCCCGCATCATCCTCCAGTCCCGCTAGCAGGAGCCGCGGAGAGGGTCCCATGAGCGCGACGACCTCGGCGGCCATCGTCCTGGCGGTCATGGCCGCGGCCTTCGTCGTCGCCAAGCTGCTCAAGGTCTCGACGGAGCTCTCCCTCTTCGCGGCCGCGCTGGCCGGGGCCCTGGCGGGCGGCAGCGGCCTGCCCGCCCGCCACATCGTCGAGGGCGCCTTCACCTATTTCGACATCGTCCTCATCTTCGTCACCGCCACCCTGTTCATGAACCTGCTCAAGGAGTCGGGGGCGGCGGCGTTCGTCGTCCGGGCCATCCTGCGCCGCTTCCACCGGCGCAAGGCCCCTCTCTTCGTCCTCCTGACGCTGCTCCTGCTCGTCCCCGGGGCGCTGACCGGGGCCGGCAGCGTCACCGTCCTCATCATGGGCGGCATGGCGGCCACGGTGCTGCGCACGATGGACATCCCGGGGCCCCGGGTCGCGGCCATCGTCTTCATCGTCGCCGGGCTGAGCGCGGCCGCCCCGCCCGTCAACCTCTGGGCCATGCTGACGGCGGCCGGCGTCAACATGCCCTACGTCGGCTTCTTCCTGCCGCTCCTCGTCCCGTGCGTCCTGCTGTCGCTGCTGGCCATCTTCATCCTCGGGGCGAAGGCGCGCCCGGTCGACCTGGCCAAGGCCCTGGCGGAGCTGCCCGAGGCCCCGGCCGGGATGAGCTGGCCGCGCGTCGCGGCGCCGTTCCTCCTCTTTTTCCTGCTCGTCGTCGCCGGCCGGGCCTTCCCCTTCGACCTGCCCGTCCTCGGCCTGCCCCTGGTCTTCGCCGCGGCGGCGGCCGCGGCCCTCGCCCTCTCGCCGGTGCGCATCGCCTTCCTCCGCGTCTCGCGCGAGACGGTCCACCAGCTCCTGCCGCTCGTCGGGACGCTCACCTGCGCCGGGATCCTGGTCCAGGTCATGGCCCTGACGGGGGTGCGCGGCCTCATCGCCATCACCGTGGTGACCCTGCCGGTCGCCGTCGTCTTCCTGACCCTGTTCCTGATCCTGCCCGTGTCCGAGTCGGTCCTGATGTGGGGCGCGGCGCCCGTCCTCGGCGTGCCGCTGGTCCTCCTGTTCAACACGATCGGCCTCGACCCGGTGGTCGCCCTGGCGGGGATGAGCGTCATCTGGCCGCTCGGGGACGCCATCCCGCCGACGGCCATCATCGGCCGCCTGACGGCGTCGACCGTGGGCATGAAGGAGCCCTACTCGCGGCTGCTCAAGGCCTGCCTCGTCCCGGCCCTGCTCATCGCCGTCGCCGGGACGCTGATGGTCGTCTTCAGCAAGAAGCTCTCCTTCCTGACGGTGTTTTGACATGGCCGCGATCGTGACGGTCCTCTACTATCTGCTGACGGCGTTCGTCGCCGTTTTGCTCGTCGTGAACTTCCTGAAGCGGAAGGACTGGCAGGAGGAGGTCCTCTACGTCATCATCCTCATCCCCTTCCTGCTCCGGCTCCTGAGGCTCAAATGATGCGCAAGACCGTCGTCGCGGCGCTCGGGGCGGCCCTGGCCCTCGCGGCCGGCCTGAGCTTCCACCGCAGCCGGCACCTCGCCGAGCCTTTGGTCCTCGGGCCGGGCGTCACGCGCGTGGCCAAGCTCGGGGACTGGTTCGAGCCGCTCCGGGGCACGATCAACGACGCCAACGTCTACGTTCTGGAGGGACGGGAGCCCGGCGGCACGGTGCTCCTCATCGCGGGCGCCCACCCCGAGGAGCCGGCCGGCCGCCTGGCCGCCTGGATCTTCGCCGAGTGGGCCGAGCTCTCGCGAGGCCGCCTGCTCGTCATCCCCACGGCCAACCGCAGCGCCTCGACGGCGACCCGCCTCGGCGGGGCCTACCCCCCCGACTTCACCGTCCCGACGGCCTGGGGCGGCCAGAAGTTCCGCATGGGCGACCGCTGGTCGAACCCGCTCGACCAATGGCCCGACCCCGAGGTCTACCTCCATTACCCGACGCGCCAGGAGCTGGCCTACGTCGACATCCGCAACCTCAACCGGGCCTTCCCCGGCCGGCCGAACGGCACCCTGACCGAGAAGACCGGCCACGCCATCATCGAGCTCATCCGGCGCGAGAAGGTCGACGTGGCCATCGACTTCCACGAGGCCGAGCTCCAGTACCCGGTCATCAGCACCATCGTGGCCCACGAGAAGGGCGCCGACCTCGCGGCCGCGGCCTCGATGTTCATCAGCAGCGTCGAGGGCTTCGGGATCGGCGTCGAGAACTCGCCCAAGGCCCTGCGCGGGCTGTCCCACCGCGAGATCGGCGACGCCACCGGCGCCATCTCGCTGCTGCTCGAGGCGCCGGAGCCGTTCCTCGACGCCACGCGCGGGCGCACGGACCGGGCCCTGCTGCTCACGGGCCGGGACGAGTTCGTCGTCCGGGCGGGGAAGCGCGGCCTGCTCTTCGAGAAGATCGACGAGAACGGCTGGCCGATCGACGTCCGCGTCGGCCGGCACACCTCGACCGTCCTGCAGATCCTCGAGCTCTGGTCGGCCGACCGCCCCGACCGGGCGGTCGTCGTCTCGGGCGTCCCCCGCTATTCCGAGCTCGTCGAAAAGGGGACGGGGGCTTTCCTCAAGGACCCCCGGTCGGCCGGGCCCTCCCGGGTCGCGTTCGAATAGGCGGGCGCCTCCGGCCCCGCTCGCGAACGGTCCCGGCTAGGCGGCCTTCTTGCGGCCGAGAACGGTCCCGACGATGGCCATGAGGACCGCCACCGCCAGCAGGATGCCCAGGATGAGGGTCGTCGACTTCTTGCTGGCGACGGTCCTGTCCAGGTCGGCGGCGAGGGCGTCCTTGTCGGCGGTCAGGGCGGCCATCTTCCTGGCCTGCTCCTCGGCCGCGGCCTTGAGCGCCGCCTCGTTCCGCTGAAGCGTCGCGATCTCGGCGTCCTTGGCGGCGACGACGGTCTCCATCTCGGCGATCTGCTTCCTGAGGCCGCCGATGGCGCCGTTGAGGGACCGGACCTTCTTCTGATAGGACGCCTCGGTCTCCTTGCCGGCGGCCAGGGCCTTGTCCAGATCGGCTTTCTGGGCCTCGAGCCCCGCCATCTGGTCCTTGAGCGAGGCGACGTTCGCCGCGAGCTGCTTGTTCTCGGTCCGGGCCCCGTCGAGCACGCCCTGGGTGTCCTTGAGGCTCTTGTCCAGAGCGTCGTTCTTCTGGGCCAGCTCGTCGAGGCGAGCGTTGGCCTGGGCCATCTGCTCGGCGTTCTGCTGTTCGACAGCGCGCAGGCGCTTCTTGGACACGCATCCGGCCGAGGACAACACGAAGAACGCGACGGACGCGACGACCAGGACGGCAAGCGCTTTTTTCGCCATGACTCCTCCCTCTTCGATGAGATTTATCGATCCGAGAGATCGGGGACGGGCCAGGGCACGCAACGGGGCGTGCGGACCCATTATCGTGCGGCGCTCTCCGGCTTGTCAAGGGAAACCCGCCGGCGGCGCCCGAGAGGGGCGACGACGGCGAGGACGGCGAGGAGGAAGCCCCCCGAGAGGACGAGCCGGGCCGGGCCGGCCCCGGCGCTCAGCCCCGCCAGGCGGACGCGCCCCGGCGCGGGCAGGGGACGCGGGTCCCAGGGCAGGCCGTAGCGCTCGCAGAGGCCCTTGACGTTGAGCAGATGGACGACGGGGACCCCGGCGGCGGCCATGGCCTGCAGGACGCCCCGGCGCTCCGGCGGCGGCAGCGGGACCCTCCGGCTCAAGCCCGGCTCCACCTCGAGCACGGCGGCGTCGGTGCCCATGTTGGCCCAGCTGCCGCCGATGTTGACGAAGGCCCTGATCGGCCTCGGTCCGGCCCCCCGCCGGTAGATCTCCATCCTCCGGGCGACGTTGCGCTCGAGGTCCGGCTCCTCGAGGAACGGCGCGTCGCCGGCGGCGATGGCCGAGGCCAGGCCGGCGCGCCCGAGCGGGTCCATGTCGAGCCCGACATCGGCCTCGCCGCCGATGGCCCGGGCCAGCGGGACGGAAGCGAGCAGGCCCGCGCGCCGCAGGCACTCCTCCATCTGGAGCCAGCCGAAGCCGGGGATGTTGGCCCCCCACTCCGACGCGCCGAGCGAGGAGATGACGAGCGGCTCGACGCCAAGGGCTTCGGCCGCCGCGAGCGTGGCCACGACGAGGGCGGGGAACGAGCTCGAAGCGCCGACGGCGACGGCGTCCCCCCGCCTCGCCCCGGCCTCGTGAAGGAGGGCCGCGACGAGGGCCGCGAAGCCGGGATTGGCCGTCGTCCTCTTCGCCGCGGCGTTGCCGGCGGAGGTCGTGATCACGGACCGCTCCACGCCGACGAAGCCGGTGCCGTTGGGGTCGGCGGCCGGGTCGAAGGCCGGCCCGAGCGCCGCGCGGCAGTCCCGGAGCGCGGCGGCGCTCCGGGCCATCCGCAGGGAGGCTTCGGACATCGTCCGCCTCAAGAACGGCGGCGGCCCGGACATCAGGGAAAAGAGGGCGACGTAGGCGACGCCCAGGGCGCCCGCGAGAAGGACCCGGAGCCGAACGGCGCGCCCGGCGCTCACAGGAGGGCCACCAACCGGACCGCGGCGAAGGTCAGGGCGGAGACGGCCGCCAGGGAAGCCAGGGTCGGCAGCGGTCTCTGGCGGGCCAGGCTCGAGGCCAGGATGCCCGGGACGACCCAGCCGATGACGCGGAGCTCGGCCGGAGCGGCGAAGGCGCCGGGCAGGACGAGGAGCCAGGCCTGGGAGAGGACCGCTCCGAGCAGGACGAGGAGGACGAAACGCCGGCGGCCGAAGATGAGGAGCCGCCGGGCCAGGAGCCTGTAGATCGCCAGGGCCAGCAGGGCGACGGCGAGAGTGGCGGCGACGCGCAGGGGCCGGTCGAGATAGAGGGCGAAGTAGCCGGCGACGATGAGGCCCCCCGGAGAAGTGTCCGTGATCTCGGCCCACAGCAGGGCCAGGACGAGGCCGATGAACAGGGTCTCAAGGATCATGGACGGTTCCTTTTTCGGACCAGTAGCCGACGAGCCGCTCGCCCCAGCCGACGATGTTCCCCAGGCCGACGACGACGGGCTCCGCCCGGGCCTGGGCCAGGACGCGGTCCATCAGGTCCTCGGGCGACGGGCCCCCGTACCGGGAGAAGACCGGCCGTCCCGACGGCGCCTTCCTCCTGAACTTCCCCAGGGCCGCGCCGGAGGGAGGGCCGACCAGGACGACGGCGAAGAAATCCCGGAAGAACCCGTCGGCGGCCGCCCGGACCCACTGGAGGGTCCGGTCGCCGCGGTCCTCGCGCAGGCTGAGCAGCCCGACGAGCGGCCGCCCCTCGACAGAAATCCGCTCCTCGACCCGGGCCAGCGCCGCCGCGGAGGACTCGGGGTCGTTGGCGGCGAAAGCGCTGACACAGACGGCCTGACGGGCCGCCCGCCCGTATCGCCCGCGCCAGGCCCGGAGGCGGCCGAGATCGGGCCGAGCGCCGGCCATTCCCTTGGCGGCCGTCTCGCCGTCGACGCCGAAAGAGGCCAGGACGGCCCGGGCCAGCCGGAGGTTCGGCTCGAACTCTCCCAGGGGCAGGCCGCGATCGCCGGCCCCTTCCGCGGGCGGCCGGGCGATCCGGTGGAGCGTCGATCCCGTCCGGGCCGCGGCCTCATCGAAGGCGGGGTGGACCTCCTCCGCGGGGATGAAAACGGCGGCCGGCCCGGTCACGGCCGAGGCCAGGGCGCGGGCCACGGCGTCCCTTGTCCGGCCCATCTCGTCGAGATGGTCGAGCCGGACGTTGGTGACGGCGAGGGTCCCGGGACGGAGGACGCGGCCGGATTCCGCGGCCAGGCATTCCGGGCCGATGCTCATCATCTCGGAGACGAGCGTATCGGCGCCGATCTCCGCGGCCAGGGTGACGAGGTCGACCTGCTCCCGGACGGACGTCGCGCCCGGCCTGAGGACCTCCCTCTCGGAGCCGTCGGGAAGGATGAGCGCGGGTCTCGAGCCCGTCGTCTTGGCCAGGACCCGGGCCCCCGAGGCCCGCAGGCCCGCCGCGACGAGGCGGGTCAGGGTCGATTTGCCGCGGGTCCCCGTCACGGCGATCCGCCGCGGCACGCTCCGGAGGGCCCGTTCGACGCGGCGGCGCTCCAGGCCGAGGCGGACGAGCAATACGGCCAGGCAGGCGAGGAGAACGAGGAGCTCGCGCGTCGTCCCGCTCTCCCTATTTCTTGATCAAGCCGAGGACGTTCCTGGCCAGCGCGGCCCGCTCTCCCTCCGGCTCGAGGATCAGGAATTTCTCGAAGGACTCGGCCGCCTTGGCGTTATCGGCCTTGTTCAGGTAGACGTAGCCGAGCTTGAGCCAGGGGTCGGGAAAATCCGCCTTGATCTCGGCGGCCAGCTCGAAGTAGCGGACGGCCTCGTCGAGGGCCTGGTTGGAGAAGTAGATCTCGCCGACGTTGTAGGCCAGGATGGCGTCCTTGGGGGAGGCCTCGATCGACTTCTGGAAATAATCCTGGGCCTCCTGGAGGCGGCCCTGCTTGAGGTGGCAGTTGCCGATCCCCGAGAAGGCCTTGGCCGACATCTCCCGGCCGAGCTTGAGGTCCGAAGCGGCCAGCGTCAGGACCTCGTTGTAGACGGCGATGGCCTTGTCGTGGTCCCCCTTTTCCCGGTAGGAGTCGGCGATGCTGACCTGGATCTGATAGAGCCCCGGATTGGCCTCCTGGAACTTCTGGTAGGCCTCGATGGCCTCGTCGTACCGGCCGTCCTTGTAGAATTGGTTGCCCTGTTCGAGCAAGACGACCGACTGGTCGTCGGAGATGACCCCGGCGGCCTTGTCGGCCTTGCCGAGGACGACCTCGACCTTCGGGTTGGCCTCGAGCTGGCTGACCCGGACGACGCTCTCGTGAGGCATGTATCCCGGCGCCGACACCGTCAGGGTCCACTTCCCGGTCCCCAGTCCGATGAACGACCAATCGCCCTTCTTCCCGGTCTTCGTCTCCAGCACCAGGTTGCCGACCTCGGCGTATTTGAGGGTGACCTTCACTCCCGGCACCGGGTTCCGGTCCGGGTCCAGGACCAGGCCGCCCAACCGGCCCTTGCCGTGGCCGGCCTGGGAAAAGGCCGGGACCGCGGCGAACGCGACGAGGACGATCAGAGCGAGCGGGATCTTCACTGTCCGAGATGTCATGGGAACCTCCGAATGAGTTGTGGGCCGTCCGCTCGGGGCCCTTATTATTATAGCACAGGACGGGTTCGGCCGGGGCCCCCGTCCCCGGCCCGCGCGGCAGGCGTCAGAAGGCGGCTTTTTTGGTAGAATAGCCCCGAAGAGAGGTGTGCCATGAAGCCAGCGCACGTCACCGTCCGCGCCGCGGCGCTGTCCCTTGTTCTCGCCGCCCTGGCCGTCTTCCCCGTCTCGTGCTCCCGCCGGGAGCCCGGGCCGGCCTCCGCCCCGGCGGAGACGGCCGAATCGCTCCGGCTCAAGGAGACGACGGTCCGCAACGTCACCGACCACCTCGCCACGGAGGACCCATGAAACGGACCGTCGCTCTCCTGCCCCTTCTCGCGCTGGCGCTCGCGGCCTGCGCGCCGCAGATCCGCATCGACCTTCTCGGCGAGGACGAGCTCAAGGAGGTCGTTCTCGTCCCGGGCCAGGCCCGGGAGAAGGTCCTCATGATCGACATCGACGGGACGATCTCGGCCGCCCTCGAGACCGGCTTCCTGTCCCGCGAGAAAAGCCTGGTCGCCCGCGTCTTCGAGCGCCTCGAGCGGGCCGCCCGGGACCCCCTGGTCAAGGCGGTCATCCTGCGCCTCGACACGCCGGGCGGCGAGGTCACGGCGAGCGACATCGTCTACCACGAGGTCCTGCGCTTCAAGGAGCGGACCGGCCGGCCCGTCGTCGGGCTGATGATGAGCGTCGCCGCGTCGGGCGGCTATTACATCGCCTCGGCCTGCGACCACATCGTCGCCCACCCGTCGACGCTGACCGGCTCGATCGGCGTCATCTCCGTCTTCCCCAGCGTCGAGGGGCTGATGAACAAGGTCGGGGTCAAGGTCAGCGTCGTCAAGTCCGGGGCGTCCAAGGACTCGGGCTCGCCCTTCCGGGACATGACCGAGGAGGACCGCGTCATCTTCCAGGGCATCATCGACGAGTATTACGAGGGCTTCCTGGCCGTCGTCGCCCGCGGCCGGAAGGACAAGATCCCGGCCGGCCGGCTCCGCGAGATCGCCGACGGCCGCGTCTACACCGCCCCCCAGGCCCTGAAGCTCGGGCTCATCGACGCCGTCGGCTACTTCGACGACGCCTTCGGCAAGGCCCGCGAGCTGGCCGGGGTCCGCGGCGCCAAGCTCGTCTCCTACACCTATTTCCCGAAGACGAAGAGCAACATCTACGCCGGCCCTCCGGGCGACGTCTCCCTGACGGAGGCCAAGGTCCTCGAGTCGGTGCTGGGGGCCCTGAAGACGGGCTTCTACTATCTCTGGCTGCCCCAGGCGCCCTGACCGCCGCCGCGCCGCGCTAGGGCTTGACGACGATCTCGAACTGCGGCGCCCGCAGGAGGTGGGCCTTGACCGTGCAGTGGTCGACGGC
Source organism: Candidatus Aminicenantota bacterium (assembly GCA_041320535.1). GTDB lineage: Bacteria > Acidobacteriota > Aminicenantia > Aminicenantales > Saccharicenantaceae > RBG-16-66-30. The sequence continues at coordinate 732,920 of JBGLNH010000001.1, forward strand.
CTTGACCAGGGCGAAGCGGTACTTCTCGGGGAAGCCGGGCGGCAGGTCGACGGCGATCGTCACCTTGTCGATCATCTTGGAGACCTCGCCCCGCTCGGTCGTCATGGTCACGGCCAGCCCCTCGGCGGGGATCTTGCGCTCCCGGCAGAAGGCCAGGGCGTAGAAGCCGGCGCAGGCGGCGAGGGAGGCGAGGAAGAGGTCGAACGGCGACGGGGCCGTCCCGTCGCCGCCGTCGCGGACGGGCTGGTCGGTCTTGACGAGGAAGCCCTTGAAGTCGACGTCGATCCTGTACTTGTCGCCGAACACGACCTTCAGCTCTTTGGGGTTCACGGGGGTCATGATCGCTCCTTCGGGGGTTTTGGCCGGGGCCGGCGCTCCCGCGGGACCTCCAGGGCCTTGCGGAACATGGCCAGGATGACGTCCCGGTCCTTGGCCGAGAGGGCCATCCGGAAGAAGATGTCCTCGACCTTCGCGGAGATGAAGGCCCGGTTGGTCTCGTGCATGAAGCCGAGGCTGTCGAGCATGGCCCGGAAGCGGCGGCCGGCCTCGGCCTGCTCGGCGTGGCTGAGCGGCGGTTCCCTGCGGGCGGCGGGCGGAGGGGAATCGCCGAAAGCCAGGGCGTGGAGCGTCAGGGTGACGGCGACGCCGAGGTTGTACGACGGCTGGCGGGCGGCCTGGTCGATGCGGAATCGGACGTTGGCCAGCCCGAGCTCCTCCCCGGTCAGTCCGGTCCTCTCGTTGCCGAAGACCAGACCGACCCGCGTCGCCGGCGGGTATTCGCGGACCCGTCCGACGGCCTCCGGCAGCGCGACCAGGGGAAAGTCGTGGCGGACCCGGGCCGTCGAGCCGAGGACGAGGTCGCGGTCGGACACGGCCTCGGCGAGCGAGGGGTAGAACCGGGCCGACTCGAGGACCGTCTCGGCGTGGATGGCCGTCCGCCAGGCCGGCGGCTCGAACCGGTCGAGGCCGACGACCCGGAGGTCGGCGAAGCCCGTGTTGGCCATGCCCCGGGCGGCCAGCCCGACGTTCTCCGGGCTGTCGGGACGGACGAGGACCACGGCGAACCGCGAGGTGCCCGGCTTCCCGTCCATCGGCCCGATTATAGCGGAGGCGGGCGCCCGGCGGAAGACCCCGCCCGGCCGGTCCGTTGACAGCGGCGGAACGACGGTGCTATAAACCGACCGGGCCGGCCCGCGGCCGGCGAAGGAGCGAGAACATGTGGTGGGACGGCAAGATCCAGCGAACCTTCCGCTGCCGGCTGGAACAGAAGCCCGGCAGCCTGGGGCGCCTGCTCTCGGCGGTCGGGGAGGAAGGCGGGCTCATCGGCGAGATCCGGACCGTGCACATGGGCGGCTCGGCCGTCGACCGGGACATCGTCCTCTACGCCGACGACGAGCGGCACCTCGGCCGGCTCGTGGCCACGGTGGAAGGGACGGAGGGGGTCGGTCTCCTCGAGGTCCGCGACGAGGTCCTGGAGATGCACCAGGGCGGCAAGATCGCCATCCGCAGCCGCTACGACATCTCGTCGCTGAGCACGCTCCGGCGCGTCTACACGCCGGGCGTCGCCGAGGTCAGCCTCAAGATCAAGGCCGATCCCTCGCTCGCCCGCCGCTTCACCTCGATCCGCCACCTCGTCGCCATCGTCACCGACGGGACGGCCGTCCTCGGCCTGGGCGACATCGGCCCCAAGGCGGCCATGCCCGTCATGGAAGGCAAGGCCAGCCTGCTGGAGACACTGACCGGCCTGTCGGGCATGCCCATCCTCCTCGACACCAAGGACCCCGACGAGATCGTCGAGACCGTCGTCCACATCGCCCAGACCTTCGCCGCCATCCAGCTCGAGGACATCTCGGCGCCGCGCTGCTTCGCCATCGAGGAGCGCATCCAGGCCCGCCTCGACATCCCCGTCATGCACGACGACCAGCACGGGACGGCGGTCGTCGTCACGGCCACCCTCCTCAACGCCGCCAAGGCCATCGGCACCGACCTTACCGCGAGCTCCATCGGCGTCGTCGGCCTCGGCGCGGCCGGCCTGGCCCTGGCCAAGATGCTCATGTTCCGCTTCCGGCGGCCCGTCCTCGGCGCCGACATCGCGCCGGACGCCCTGGCCCGGCTGAAGGAGGCCGGCGGCGTCCCGTCCGACCTGGCCCGGATCATGGCCGGGTGCGATGTCGTCATCGCCACGACGGGCGTCCCCGGCCTGATCAAGAAGGAGGCCGTGCGCCGGGGCCAGATCGTCCTGGCCCTGTCCAATCCCAACCCCGAGATCGATCCCGAGGCCGCCCGGGCGGCGGGCGCGGCCTTCGCCGCCGACGGCAGGACGGTCAACAACGTCCTCGGCTTCCCCGGCATCTTCCGGGGCGCGGTCGACGCCGATGTGCCGCGCATCACCAGGGAGATGCTAATGGCCGCGGCCGACGCCATCGCCGCCGCCGCCCCGCCAGGCGAGATCGTGCCCAACCCCCTCGACAAGGCCCTGCACAGGTCCGTCGCCAGGGCCGTGGCCCGGGTCGCCGTCGAGCAGGGCCTCAACCGCGACGACCTCGTCGGCTACTTCGATTGACAAGAAGCGGCGGGTCGGTTATATAGAGACCACGCCGGGCGGGGAAACCGGCACCCCCGAAGGAGGTCCCGTCATGATCACCGTTAAAGACATCCTCGACCAAAAGGGACACACGGCCTGGACGATATCGCCAGAGGCCACGGTCCTCGTGGCTCTCGAGCTCATGGCCAAGAAGGGCCTCGGCGCTCTCATCGTCGTCGACACGGGCGACATCGTCGGCATCGTGTCCGAGCGGGACTACGCCCGCAAGATCATCCTCATGGGGCGGCAGTCCCAGGACACGCCGGTCAAGGACATCATGACCAAAGAGGTCTACGGCGTCCGCCGCGACACGACGGCCGAGGAGTGCATGGCCCTGATGACCGACAAGCACATCCGCCACCTGCCCGTCTGCGAGGAGGGCAAGCTCGCCGGCGTCATCTCGATCGGCGACGTCGTCAAGGCCATCATCGGCGACCAGAAAGTGAAGATCGAGAACCTCGAGAACTACATCATGGGGAAGTACCAATAAAGCCTAGAACTCCATGAGGCGCATCTCGCGGAGGGCCAGGTACGCCGCGCCGAGGACACCGGCCGAATCCCCGAGCACGGCTTTGAGAACGGGGACCTTGCGCCCTGGGATACCGAAGAGCGCCTTGTCCATGACCGGCGGGACCCGGTCGTACCAGATCGGGATGTTCGAGACGCCGCCGCCGAGCACGATGGCCTCGAGGTCGAGGGTGTTGACGCAGTTGGCGAAGAGCTCGCCCATGATCCGGACGGACTCCTCGAAGACTTGCCGGGCGGCGGGTTCGCCCTTCTCATGGCGCTCGAAGATCCTCTCCGCCGGGAGCGACTCGCCCGAGAGCTCGGCGTAGCGGCGCCCGAGGCTCGGCCCCGAGAGGTAGGCCTCGCCGCAGCCGCGGCGGCCGCACTCGCAGGGCCGGCCGTCGATGGCGATCGAAGTGTGGCCGACCTCGCCGGCGTTGCCGCGCGGGCCGCGGTGGAGCCGGTTGCCGAGGATGAGGCCGGAGCCCATGCCCGTGCCCAGAATGACGGCCATGACCGTCGAGTACCTGCCGTGGCATTGGGCGAAGAATTCGGCCAAGGCCAGGCAGTTGGCGTCGTTCTCGACGACGAGCGGGACGGCGAGCTTCGAGCGGAGGAGGCTGACGAGGCCCGGCCGCTCGTAGAGGGGGGTGTGGGGAGCGCCGTACATGATGTCGTCGGAGGCGCTGTAGGTCCCCGGCGTGCCCATCCCGACGGCCTCGTAGCCGGCCCCGCCGGCGGTCTCGGCGACGAGCTCGAGAATGTTGGCCACGACGCGCTCGCGACCGAGCCCCGGCTCGGACGGCCGGCGCCGGCGGGCCAGGACGCGGCGCGACCCGTCGACGAGGCAGGCCTCGACCTTGGTCCCCCCGAGGTCGATGCCGAGGGCGAAACGGCTCATGTCGCGGACCTCCGCCGATATTCTATGCGCATCGGGTCCCGGGGGCAACGGGCTTCCGGCCGACCGGGCCATCTGATATAGTGAGGGCCGCCCGAGAGGGCGACGAGGCCATGCCCACACCGGAAGAGAAGGTCCGTTTCGGTTACCGGACGGTCGACCCCGACGAGAAGAAGCGGCTCGTCCACGACGCCTTCACCCCTATCGCCGATACGTACGATCGAGCCGACGCCCTGCTCAGCTCCGGGCTCCATTTCCTGTGGAAACGGGCGACGGTCCGCCCGCTCGGGCTCCGGCCCGGCGAGCGCCTCCTCGACGTCTGCGGCGGGACGGCCGACCTGGCGCTTCTCGCGGCCCGGCGCCTCGGACCGACCGGCTTGGCGGTCGTCTACGACTTCAACCGCCCGATGATGGACGCCGGACGGAGGAAGAGCGCCCGCCGGGAACGAGGCGGGGCGGTCGCCTTCGTGCAGGGCGACGCCGAGCGGCTGGCCTTTCCGCCGGCCTCTTTCGACGCGGTCACCGTGGGATTCGGCCTCCGCAACCTGGCCCGCCTCGACCGGGGCCTCGAGGAGATCCGCCGCGTCCTCAAGCCCGGCGGGCGGTTCGCCGCCCTCGAGTTCTCGCTGCCGCGCCGGCGCTGGCAGAGGTCCCTCTACGACTTTTATTCCTACCGCGTCATGCCGCGGGCCGCGCGGCTCATCACCGGGACGGACCGGCCTTTCCGCTATCTGGCCGAGTCCATCCGCGTTTTCGATCCCCCGGAGGGCGTGGCCGGACGGCTCGGCCGCGCCGGGTTCGTCGATGTCTCCTTCCGGGCCCTGAGCCTCGGCATCGCCGTCGTCTATTCCGGGCGCAAGCCCAAGGAGGCCCCCCATGCCGAAGATCGATCATGAAGCCCTGTCGACGGCGGCCCGGTGCCGGCACTACGCCATGTGCAAGATCGACTATCTCGGGACCGGGCTATGCCCCTCGGGGCCCGAAAAGCACTTCGTCACCTTTTATCCCCAGGGGCGCATGGACCTTTACCGGGGCCTCGCGGAGGGCCGGATACCGGTGACGGCGGCGCTGGCGGAGGCCGCCGACACGTGCGACCTCTGCGGCCGCTGCGACCTTCAGTGCCACTTCGTGACGGGGATGCAGCCGACCTCGGTCATGCGGGCCCTCAAGGACCTCGTCGAGGCCCACCGGCGGGCCGGCGGAGAGGTCCTCTCGCCGGCCGAGGACGAGGGCCTGCGGAAGATGCGGGGGATCGTGGGCCGGGACGGGGCTTCGAACGACCCGGCCGTCCTCTGGACCTACGCCGACGACCCCTTCCCGCTGGCCGGCCCGCGGATGCCGCGCTATGTCGCTCTTCCGCGCTCCCGCGACGAGGTCTCGGCCCTCGTGCGCCTGGCCGGCGCTCTCGGACTCCCCTTCGCCGTTCGCGGCAACGGAGGCAGCGTCTTCGGCTTCGTCTTCACCGACGGCATCGTCCTCGACATGGGCCGGATGCGCGGGATCGCGTTCGATCCCGAGAACTGGTGCGTCGCCGTCGAGCCGGGCGTGACGTCGTTCGAGCTCCAGCAGGAGGCCTTCCGGCGCGGCCTCCGGGTCAACGCCGCCGAGCCCGCGGCCACCGTGTGCGGCAACATCGTCTGCACGGGGACGTTCTCGACCTGGTCCAACGTCTACGGCACGGCGGCCGACAGCTTCGTCGACATGGAGTTCGTCGGCCTCGACGGGAGCGTCTTCCGGCTCAACGACAAGCGGGCCCCGAACCATTTCGCCTTCGAGCACAAGGTCGTGCCCTCCCCCGGCATCTGCACCAAGGCCTATGTCAGGCTCCACCCGAAAACCGACGACGAGGAGGGCTTGCTCGTGCCTTTCGAAGGCCTCGACGAGGCCGTCCGTTTCGCCCGCGAGCTGGCGCAAAGGCGGCTCGGGCTGGCCGTCGGCGTCCTCGGGACCCATTACATCGCGACGTTCCTTTCGCCCGACGAGGGGCTGGCCGCCAAGCTCAAGGAGGCCCTGCCGCAAGCGCTCGGCATCGACTACGCCGTCTTCGCGGTCGCCGACCGGTTCGCCAGGGACGCGATCGGGAAGATGGCCCCGGCCGTCATCGACGCGTCCCTTCTGCGGCTCCTGATGCTCGGCCTGCCGAGGCTCGTCGAGCCCAGCTGGCTCGATCTCATCCGGGAGTTCGAGGGCCGGGAGCGTCCCTGGGAGCTCCTCTGCCGGGCCGACATGCGGCCGGTCGTCGAGGCCGCCCTCCGGCCGTCCCCGGAGACGGTCAGCGAGTCGGTCCCCGAAGCGCTCCGTCCGTTCTACCGGGAGCTCTACGCCCGTCCGGAGATGACGGACATGGTCTGGCTCAACATGCACCGGATCGTCAGCGCCCGGATGTCGCGGCGGAAGCACATGTTCGCGTTCCTCGTCTACGTTCCGCCGGACAAGCCCCTCGTCATCCGCGAGGTCCTGGACGGCTTCGCGCGGGTCGCCGAGGCCAACGGGATCGACCACGACTTCGGCTTCCTGACCCCCATGGACCTCGGCCGGCGGGCCATCCTCGAATACGACTACTATGTCGATCACACCGATCCGGCCGAACGGGAGAAGATCGCCCGGGCCCTGCCCGAGATCGAGCCCTGGCTCGACGGGCTCGCCGCGCGGGTCCCGGGCGTCCTGTCGTTGAAATACGTTTTTTCCCAGGGGTGTTCCCGGAAAGAGAATTTCCTCTATCGGGTCTGACCCCGGACGCGGAAGCATGAGGATCGGAAGGGAAGGGCTCCGGGAGCGGCGGGCGGCGCGCGCCGGACGGGTCCTGGTGACCGGCGGAGCGGGCTTTCTCGGCAGCCACTTCGCCGTCGCCCTGATGCGGGCGGGCCATCCGGTGACCCTCCTGGCCCGTTCCTCCAAGGACCTGTCCGCCCGCGACAGGGTCGCCCGGATCGCGGGCTGGTTCGGGCTGGACGGGGAAGCGAGGCGCCGCCTCGCCGTCGCCGAAGGCGATATCCTCGATCCCGGCTGGGGTGCCGGGGCGGGCGGGGGCGACCTCGCCGACGTCGACGAGATCGTCCACTGCGCCTCGAGCACGTCATTCGCCGAGCGCAGGAGGCCCGAGGTCGAGGCGGCCAACATCGAAGGGTTGGGCCGCGTCCTCGATTTCGCCGCCCGGGGGCGGTGCTCCGTCCTCCACCACGTCAGCACGGCCTACGTCGCGGGGAAACGGAGCGGGGTCTGTAAAGAGGATTGGATCGAAGGCGGCGAATTCACCAACGTCTACGAGGAGACCAAGGCCCGGGGCGAGATCCTGGCCCGGGACGCCTGCCGGGAGGAAGGCATCCGTCTCAACGTCTACAGGCCGACGATCGTCTACGGGGATTCCCGGACGGGGCGGACCCTGCGTTTCAACGCTCTCTATCACCCGGTCAAGGCGGCCGTCCGTCTCCGCGACATCTACCTCGCCGACATCCGCGAGCGGGGCGGCGCCAAGGCCGCGGAGCTCGGCATCCGTCTTGCGGAGGGAGGCCGGCTGGTCATGCCCCTGCGCATCGCTGTCGGACGCGAGGGCGGCCTCAACCTCGTCCCGGTCGACCACTGCGTGGACGCTTTCATGGCCCTGTTCGAGGAGAGCCTCGACGGCGGCATCTATCACATCGCCAATCCCGGGACGACCGGGATCGGTGACCTCGTCGGATACGCCCGGAGATATTTCGGGCTGGAAGGGATCGAGACCTGCGGGACAGAGGATTTCGGCGCGCGGCCGAAGAACGCCCTGGAAGCGCTCTACGAGGCGTACCTCGACGCCTACCGGCCCTACATGCAGGACCCCCGCGTCTTCGACGGCGCCAACGCGGCGCCGGTCCTCCGGAAGCGCGGTCTGGCCTGTCCGGCCTTCGACGAGGCGATGTTCGCGCGGTGCATGGCCTACGCCGTCGAGACGGACTGGGGCTCGCGGCTCCCGGCCTGACCCGGGCGGACGGGCCGGGCGGATTCGGGTACAATAGGCGGCATGGAGATCGTCCTGGCCTCGGCCTCCCCCCGGCGCCGCGAGCTCATGGCCCGGGTCGCGCCGGAGTTCCGGGTCTTCCCCACGGACGTCGACGAGTCGCGGATCGACGAGAAGGACCCGCTGGCGTTCGCCATAGCGGCGGCCGCGATGAAAGCCAAGCGGGCGGCCGAGACGTTCCCCGAAGCTGTCGTTCTCGGCGCGGACACGGTGGTCGCCCTGGGCCTGAGGATCCTGGGCAAGCCCGCGGACAAGGAGGACGCCCGGGCCATGCTCCGGGCGCTATCGGGGCGGCGGCACCGGGTCATGACCGGGCTGGCGTTCTACCGCCAGGCGGAGGACCGGCTGCTCACCGGCTACGACCTGACCTACGTCACCTTCCGCGCGCTCAGCGACGGGATGATCGAGGGCTACCTCGACCGGGAGACCTTCCTCGACAAGGCCGGCGCCTACGCCGTCCAGGAGATCGGCGACGCCTTCGTCGCCCGGATGAAGGGCGATTACGACAACGTCGTCGGCTTCCCCGTCGAGAAGGTCAAGCGCCTGCTGGCCCGGTTCCGGGAGCCGGCTTTCACGGTCACGGTCGAGGACATCGATTTCCCGGACAGCGCGGGCGCGGCCGAGGGGGGCGGACACAGGCTCCTCGTCCCGGGCGCCGTGCCCGGCGAGCGGGTCCGGGTCCAGGTCGTGGGCGAGCGCGGCGCCGCCCGCATCGCCGAGGTCGTCAGGGTCGAATCCCCCTCGAGGCTCAGGGCCAAGCCCCGCTGCGCCCATTTCGGGTCTTGCGGCGGCTGCGCCTTCCAGCACCTCGACTACGGGGCCCAGCTCGGAATCAAGGAACGGCACCTCCGCCGGACGCTCGAGGAAGCGGGGGCCGAGGGGGCCGCGGCCGCGCTCCGGCCGGCGACGCCGTCGCCCGACATCTACGGGTACAGGAACAAGATGGAGTTCGCCTTCGGCGAGAAGCACGGCCGGCTCGCCCTCGGGCTCCGGGAGAAGGTCGCCGGCGGCCGCCAGACCTACCGCCGGACGCTGCCCCTCCGCGAATGCCCGATCTTCGATCCCGTCGTCGAGCGGGTCTTCCCGGTCCTGGCCGGCTTCGCCGCCGAGAACGGCCTGGAGGGGTTCGAGCCGGCCACGCGGCGGGGGCACCTCCGCCACCTCGTCCTGCGCCAGGGCAAGCGGACCGGCGAGCTCATGGCCGTCCTCGTCGCGGCCGAGCTGCCCGACGTCGACCTGGCCGGGCTGGCGGCGCGTCTCGGCGCGGCCGCCCCGGAGCTCAGGAGCTTCGTCCACGTCACCAACCGCCGGGGCTCCGACCTCGTCGAGTTCGAGCGGACCGCGCTCGTCTCCGGCGCCCCGTTCATCGAGGAGAGGCTGGACGGCCTCACGTTCCGCGTCTACCCGCCGACCTTCTTCCAGACGAACACCGCCGGCGCCGAGCTCCTCTACCGCCGGATCCGCGAGGAGGCCGGGCTCGGGCCGCGGAGCCGCGTCCTTGGGCTCTACTGCGGCAGCGGCGCCATCGAGCTCTCGCTCGCGGGCGCGGTGGCCGTGGTGACGGGCGTCGACGCCTCGCCGCAGAACATCGCCAACGCCGTCGAGAACGCCCTCGTCAACGGGATCGGGAACGCCGTGTTCGTGCCTTCGACGGTCGAGGCGCTCCTGGAAGGGCCGCGCCGCGAGCCGGCCGACGTCGTCATCGTCGATCCGCCGCGCGTCGGATTGACGCCCAAGGCCCTGCGGCGGACGGTCGCCCTCGGCGTCCCGGCGCTCGTCTACGTCTCGTGCCACCCCGCCTCGCTGGCCCGCGACCTCAGGGGGTTCGTCGACGCGGGCTACCGGATCGCTTCGCTCTCCCCCTTCGACTTCTTTCCGCACACGCCGCACCTCGAGACGCTGGCCGTCCTCGTCCGGTGAAGAGGGGGTCAGAGCTACTTTTTACGCATTTGGGGCCGCCCCATAGTAAAACTCCCCCCGAGGAGGGACGAGACATGAAGCCACGCTGCTGCCCTTGCGCGGAGAAATCGGGCCCGGCCGGCACATCCTTCACCCGCCGCGAGTTCCTCGAGTGCGCCGGCGTCACGGCCCTGGGGAGCGTGGCGACGCGCGGCCTGGCCTGGCCCCTGCTCGCCGGCCCCGGGGCGGCGGCCGAGGAGGCCTACCGGCCGGCGCCGCTCAAGGTCAAACCCATTCTCGTCTACGACACCCCGCAGCGCCGGCACCAGACGAGCTGGCGCAACTGGGGAGGGATCGAGACAGAGGCGGACGCCCGGGCCGAGATCGCCCGCATCCGGGGCGAGCTCGCGTCCCTGGTTGAGAGGGCCGAGTTCCCGCTGGACGTCCTGCCGGTCTCCCCGGTCAAGCGGGCCGCCGACCTCACCGGGATCGGCGACATCGGCGGCGCCGACGTCCTCGTCGTCTACGCGGCCGGGGGCTGGATGGACGTCTTCGACGCCCTGGGCAAGACGGGCAAGGACCGGATCTTCTTCTGCCGCCACAAATCGGGGCCCGTCTACCTGTGGTACGAGATCATCAGCCCGCGCTACCTGCGGCAGCATACCGACCGGCTGGCCGTCGAGGGCGTCGACGAGGACGACGTGGTCATCGACAGCCAGGACGAGATCCTCTGGCGCCTTCGCGCCCTGGCGGGGCTGCGGAACACGCTCGGGTCGAAGGTCCTGGCCGTCGGGGGACCGGACGCCTGGGCCCAGCCGGCCGGGGTCGTGCCCAAGCTCGTCGCGGAGACGTGGAAGTTCGACCTCGTCACGGTTTCCTATGACGACCTGGGCCGGCTCATCAAAGAGGCCCGGGCCGACGCCGCGACCGTCCGCCGGTCCCGCGCCAGGGCCGACGCCTATCTCCGGCAGCCCGGCACCAGCTTGGAGACGGAGCGGCCGTTCGTCGAGAACGGGCTCCTGCTCGACGAGGTCTTCCGGGCACTGCTGAAGGAGGCCGGCTGCCGGAACCTGACCATCAACGGCTGCATGGGCACGATCATGCCCCTGGCCGAGACGTCCGCGTGCCTCACCCTGAGCACGCTCAACGACGACGGGTATCTCGCCTTCTGCGAGTCGGACTTCGTGGTCATCCCGTCGGGGATCCTGCTCGCGAACATCGCCCGGCGGCCCGTTTTCCTCAACGACCCGACGTATCCCCACGACGGCCTCATCACCCTGGCCCACTGCACGGCGCCGAGGAAGATGGACGGCCGGGCGCTCGAGCCGGCCCGCATCCTGACCCATTTCGAGTCGGACTACGGCGCGGCCCCCAAGGTCGAGATGCGCAAGGGGCAGCTCCTGACCAACATCGCCCCGGACTTCGCCTCCAAGCGCTGGCTCGGGCTGCGCGGCGAGATCGTCGAGGCGCCGTTCCTGCCCATCTGCCGGTCCCAGATCGACGTCCGCTACAAATGCGACGACCGGACGCTGGCCAAGCGCATGCCGGGCTTCCACTGGATGACCGCCTACGGCGACTTCACCAAGGAGCTCGGTTACGCCCTGAGGCGCGTCGGCATCGAGTGGGACTTCCTCGGGTAACAAGAGGGGGTCAGGTCTACTTTTTGCCTCGTCGTAGTCACAGGCTGCTCCCATCCCGGCATCGTCGGCATCATCGAACGGGCCCGGGAGATCGTGGACAAGCCGATCCAGCTCGTCTTCGGGGGCTTCCATCTCGGGGACATGCCGGACGCCCAGGTCCAAAAGATCATCGCCGATCTCAAGAGGCTGGGGGTCGAACGGTGCGGGGCCACCCACTGCACGGGCGACCGGCCCATCGCCCTGTTCAAGGCCGCTTTCGGCGACAAGTACGTCCCCGTCGGGACGGGCCGGGTCATCGAGGTGCCCGGCTACTAGACAGGAGCCGGCATGAGCCATCCGGAGCGGCGGCCGCGGCCGCGTTCGCCCGTGATCAAGGTCGCGCTGAGCTTCGTCTACATCGCTCTCGTGTTCGCCGCGGCCGGCACGGTCCGCTGGACGGCCTTCTGGGTCCTTCTGGGCTTCTATATCCTGACCACGGGCGGCTGGATGCTTTGGCTGAAGCGCCGCGATCCCGGACTCCTCAAGGAGCGGATGACGGGCGGGACGAGACCCGGCATCAAGAGCTGGGACAGAGCGATCATCGGGGCCTACAGCGCGCTGCTGGCGGTCATGTTCGTCGTCGCGGCGCTCGACGCGGCGAGGTTCCGCTGGTCGCGCGTGCCCCTTGTCTTCCAGGGGCTCGCCCTGCTGGGGCTCTTCGCGGCCTGGGGCCTGGTGATCGGAGCGTTCCGCGTGAACGCCTTTCTCGCCGAGTACGTCCGGATCCAGACCGAAAGGGGCCACGCGGTCTGCACGACCGGGCCCTACCGGATCGTCCGCCATCCGATGTACGCGGCCGTCATCGTCACTATCCTGTGCGTCCCGGTCCTGCTCGGCTCGCTCTACGCGCTGATACCGGCCGGGCTCATCGCCGCGCTTTTCGTCCTGCGGACGGCCCTCGAGGATAGGACCTTGAGAGCAGAACTCGCTGGCTACGAGGAGTACGCCCGGACCGTGCGATGGAAGCTCGTCCCCGGGATCTGGTGAGCGGGAGGCCCCGCTGTCATCCTCGAAGCCGTGCCGAGGCCGGACGCGTTCCCGCCCCGCCTCGGGGGCCGGGTGTGGGTGCGGCGGGAGGATTCCTGCGTGCTCAGGATCGAGTGGGACCCGTCCACGTTCGATAACTACGATGTCATCATGGCCAGAGCCAAGCTGCTCTAAGCCGAGCCCCGCGTTACGTCCTATACGGAATACGGATTCGAGAAGAACGGTTTGAGATTCCCCAGCGTCGATCACACCGAGGAAGCGTATGTCCTGAAGGATGGCAAGACATTCGTCAGGGCCCGGACGAGGATCGAATACAGAGACTATAAATTCTTCGTCGTGGAGACCCGCTCCGAGTTGAAGAAATAGATCGCTGACGAGCGGTTATCCTCCAGCGCGTGTCTCCCAATATCACGAAACAGAGATACGATCGTCTTGACAATGCCTCCCGCCGGACCTATTTATTTATCAGGGGAGCAGAGTGAAGCAAAAGACCTTCCTTGTTCTCTGCATTACGATTTGGCTGGCAGCTCTAACAACGTGCCCTTCCATGGAATAATGCGAAAAACAGCTTTGTTGTTCTTGGGCCTGGCGGGGGCTGTTCTTTTACTCTCGCAGGCCGCTGGCCATGCCTCCGGGCAGCAGGCGCCGCTTCGACACGAAGTTTCTGTGACCTTAAAGCTCGTCCAGGTCTACGTCACCGACAAGAGCGGCCGGCCGGTCGCGGACCTGACGAGGGACGACTTTCGCGTCTTCGACGGCGGCAAGCGGGTCGCCGTCACAGAGTTCGAGCGGCACGAGGTCCGGTCCGCGGAGCGAGTGGCCGAAGTCCGGCCGGAGGCTCAGGTACTTCCCGGTCCGGAGATCCCGGCCATCAAGCGCAAGTTCATCCTGTTCTTCGATTTCGCTTTCAATACGCACCGGGGTGTCGCGGCCGGGGTCCGGGCGGCGCTCGATTTCCTGGATGCCGACGTCGGGCCGGACGACGAGACGGCCCTGGTTTCCTACTCGATGCTGAAGGGCCTGAAGGTCCACGAGTTCCTGACGGCGGACCGGGACAAGGTCCGGAAGGCCGTGTCCGAGGTCACGTCCAAGGCCATCGCCGGGCGCGCCGACGAGGTCGAGCAGGCCTACTGGGCGGTGGTCGATATCGATGGAGCGGCGAGCGCAGACCTGGAAATGAAGCGCCAGGAATCTCGTCATCAGGCCCAGAGCTATTTCCGGGCCCTCGCCGACTTCGCCCGGGCCCTTCGCCTTGTCCAGGGCCAGAAGCACCTGCTGTTCTTCTCCAACGGCGTCCCGAACTCGCTCATCCATTCGAGCCAAATGCGGGGGACCGATCAAGCGATAGACGCCAGAGGATCGACGACGGGAACCGCTTCCTTTGGCAGCGGGACCGCGAGAGGCTCGCGGTTCGAGGTCGGGGACGCGGGATTGAGGCCGCTCCTGGACGCGATGCTGAAGGAGCTCAACGGGTCGGGCTGCGCGCTTTACGCCTTCGACACCCGGGAATCGGCCCTGGTCCCCTCGCTCTTCGCCTACGATGAGCTGGCCTTCACCCGGCGGACGGGCGGCATGTTCCTGGCCGACAACGTGGGCACGGCCGTCACGAGCCCGTTCCGGGACGAGAAGACGACGGGCATGGACACGCTGAAGCTGATGTCGGGCAGGACGGGCGGGAAGTACTACGGCAACATCCAGTTCCACGAGCGCGACCTGGGGGAGGTCGCGGACCTGACGGGGTCCTACTACGTGCTGGGCTACACGACGCCCGCGGCGGCGGCCGACGGCAAGTTCCGGGAGGTCAAGGTCGAGGTCGTCCGGAAGGGGTGCGTCGTGCGGGCCCAGCGCGGCTACTACAACCCCAAGCCCTTCCGGGACTACACGGACATCGAGAAGAAGCTCCATCTCTTCGACCTGGCCCTGAACTGGCGGTCGGACCTCGGGGCGCCGGTCGAGGTGCCGATGGCGGTCCTCGTGTACGCCACGGAGGGCGGGGCGCGCGTGAGGGCCTTGGCCCGCATCCCGCGTCAGGCCTGGGAGGCGCTCCAAGGCCGGACGGCGGAGATCGTGCCGTTGTTCTTCGACGGGAAGGACAACTTGTTGAGCCTGAGGCGGGCGGTCGTCGAGGTGGCCGGCCAGAGGGGCCGGGACCTGGTCTTCACGGTGGAGTCGGCGGCGCCGCCGGGGGCGGTGGATTGCCGTCTGGTCGTCCGGGACCTCGACACGGGGCGGAGCGCGCTCGGCCGGTGTTCCGGGTTCGTGCGGGCGTCGGCGGCCGGGGCGCTGGCGCTGGCGACGCCGCTCGTTCTCGTCCCTGGAGAAGGCGGGGTCCTGTATGAAGGCGTGACCGGGGAGCGGGCGGGGGAGCGGGCCTGGCGGGAGATCTACGCCTACGATCCCGAGGCGGCGTCGCCGGTCATGGGGGACGAGCCGGTGAGGTCCGGCAAGGTCCTGCTGATCGTCCCGGCGCGTGTCGCGGAGGGCGCCGGGGAAGCGCTCGGGGTGAAGCTGGCCCTGGTCGACACGGCGACGGGCGAGAGCCGCGACGTGCCGTATGCCCTCGTCAGGCGGACCCGGGCGGAAGGTTACGAGGTCCTGTTCCTGGAGGCGGCGATGGAGGGGGTTCCGGCCGGAAAGCATCTCCTCTATGTCCACGCCGGGCTCGGCGGCTCGGACGGACGGGCCAGCGTCCACGTGCCGCTGACCGTCGGGAAGTGATCAGATGTGGAGCTCGACGACGTCCTCGTCGGCGAGAACGTAATCGCGGTTGACCCGGAGGCCGTCGAGGCCTGCGGCGTTCCAGACGCGGGCGTACTGGAGCTTCTCCGAGAAGTCCTTGTGGACGGCCCGGGCCATGTCCATCACCGTGCTGCCGACCCGGAGGGCGAAGGGCGCGTCCTTGTCCGCTTTCTTGCCCGGGATCTTGCTGTAGACGCGGACGACGCGGAGAAGGAGGAAGACGGCCCGGCGGAGCGCCTCGAGGCCGCGGCCGTCGGCGGCCGAGACGGCCAGACGCTCGAACGGCCCGTCGAGGAGCAGGCCTAGCTCCTCGAATGCCCGCGGCGCGCCCTCGGCGTCGATCTTGTTGGCGGCGAGGAGAGTCCGCTTGCGGAAAGGGAAATAGGCGGGCGGGATGTCGGCGTCGGCCCGGACGAGCTCGACCTTGCGCTCCTTGAGCCGGACGACGATGCCGTCGAGGGTCGTGGCCGTGTCGGGATCGGCCAGGTCGGCGACGAGAAGGACGGCGTCGGCCATCTTGACCATCTCGGGGAACCAGGTCTCCATGAGCTCGCCGGTCACGGGCGGCGCGTCGACGAGCTGGACCTTGACGTTCTCGAAGGGCATCATGAAGGGCCCCGGCAGGCGGGTCGTGAAGGGGTAGTCGGCGACCTCGACCGCGGCCCCCGTGAGGGCCTTGACCAGGCTGGACTTCCCGGCGTTGGGCGGCCCGACGAGGACGATCTGCCCGGCCCCGGACTTCTCGATCTTGTGGGTCGGGGCGTGCTTGGCCGTGGAGGCGCGCCGCTCGCCCTCCTCGCGGGCTTTGGCGATCTTCTGCCGGTACATGGCGATGAGCTTGTCGGTGCCCTTGTGGTGGGGGATGACCCGGATGAGCCGCTCGTAGATGTCGATCTTCTCTTCGGGGGTCCTGGCCGTGCGCAGCTCGGCCTCGATCTTGTGGTATTCGGGCGGCAGGTTGGCCGGCATGCCGAAATTATAGCAGACGTGAAGTGGAGGGCCAATGCGGAGGGGGTCAAACCCAAGAAGGGGTCAGGTCTACTTTTTACGTAAAATCACGTAAAAAGTAGACCTGACCCCCTCCCGCCCCCCTCCTAACTGTGAGAAAAAAGGGGGCCTTCGGGCGTCCTTTCTCGAAGGCCCCCGAGACGGGCCGGGCACGGTGCCCGAAAAAGCCCGTAAACCATTGAAAAATAAAGCAATGTATTTCATGGAAAATGAAAAAAATCCTTGCCAGAGAGGCCCGTGTTTTGCTATAATGAATCGTCGAAAAATGGTCCCCCGGCGCCGTGGTTCTCGCCTCGCGGCGGCCGGCATTTTTTCATAAGTGAACGGACATGACAGAACACAAGTACACCGCTGAGAGCATCAAGGTCCTCAAGGGCCTCGAGGCCGTCCGCAAGCGCCCGGCCATGTACATCGGCAGCACCGGCGTCGAGGGCCTCCACCACCTCGTCTACGAGGTCGTCGACAACAGCGTCGACGAGGCCCTGGCCGGGTTCTGCACCGAGATCGAGGTCCGCGTCCACGTCGACAACTCCATCACCGTCGTCGACAACGGCCGGGGCATCCCGGTCGGCCTGCACAAGAAGGAGAACAAGTCGGCCGCCGAGGTCGTCATGACCGTCCTCCACGCTGGCGGCAAGTTCGACCAGAAGAGCTACAAGGTCTCCGGCGGCCTCCACGGCGTCGGCGTCTCGGTCGTCAACGCGCTCTCCAAGCGCCTCGACCTCGAGATCAAGCGCGACGGCGGGATCTTCACCCAGAGCTACGAGCGGGGCAATCCCGTCACCAAGCTCAAGCAGATCGGCAAGACGAAAAAGACGGGGACGAAGATCACCTTCTGGCCGGACGAGGACATCTTCGAGGACATGGAATACAACTTCGAGATCCTGGCCCAGCGCCTCCGCGAGCTGTCGTTCCTCAACAAGGGCCTCAAGATCTCGATCGCGGACGAGCGGACCAACAAGAGCCACGATTTCCAGTACAAGGGCGGCATCCGCGAGTTCGTCGAGTACCTCAACCAGAGCAAGCAGGCCATCAACCCCAAGCCGATCATGTTCGAAGGGGAGCGCGAGGGCGTCGGCGTCGACCTGGCCATCCAGTACAACATGTCCTACGCCGACACGATCTATTCCTTCGTCAACAACATCAACACGACCGAGGGCGGCACCCACCTCATCGGCTTCAAGGCCGCCTTGACCCGCTCGCTCAACACTTACGCCGGCGCCCACAACCTGCTCAAGGACCTCAGCGAGAACATCACCGGCGACGACTGCCGCGAGGGCCTGACGGCCGTCCTCTCGATCAAGCTCCACGACCCCCAGTTCGAGGGCCAGACCAAGACCAAGCTCGGCAACTCCGAGGTCAAGGGCATCGTCGAGTCGATCGTCAACGAGCAGCTCTCGGCCTACCTCGAGGAGAACCCGACGGTCGCGAAAAAGATCGTCATGAAGATCATCGACGCGGCCCGGGCCCGCGAGGCCGCCCGCAAGGCCCGCGAGCTCGCGCGCCGCAAGGGCGTCCTCGAGTCGACGTCCCTCCCGGGCAAGCTCGCCGACTGCCAGGACAGGGACCCGGCCACCTCCGAGATCTTCATCGTCGAGGGCGATTCGGCCGGCGGCTCGGCCAAGCAGGGCCGCGACCGCCGCTTCCAGGCCATCCTGCCCCTCCGGGGCAAGATCCTCAACGTCGAGAAGGCCCGCTTCGACAAGATCATCAAGAACGAGGAGATCGGGGTCATGTTCGCCGCCCTCGGCATCGGCGTCGAGGACAGCGAGGAGCGGCTGGCCAAGCTCCGCTACCACAAGGTCATCATGATGACCGACGCCGACGTCGACGGCGCCCACATCAGGACCCTGCTCATGACCTTCTTCTACCGCCAGATGGCCCAGCTCATCGAGCAGGGCCACCTCTACATCGCCCAGGCGCCCCTCTACAAGGTCACCCGGGGCCGGGACGTCCAATACATCAAGGACGAGCGCGAGTTCGAGAAGTTCATGGTCCGCAAGATCTCCGAGGAGTTCAAGGTCCGGGCCGGCAGCCGCAAGGAGATCCTCGAGGGCGACAAGTTCCGCAAGTTCTTCCGCAACCTCATGTCCAAGAAGAGCTACGCCCAGTTCTTCGAGCGCAAGAACTACCCGCTCTTCCTCATCGACCTGCTCATCAAGAACGGCGTGGACGGCCAGGAGTTCCTGAGCGTCAAGAAGAACGTCGAGAGGGTCATGAAGCTCGTCGCCGAGCGGGGATTCACGACCAGGCTTGTCCGCGACGAGGAATACGGCGTCTTCGAGATCGAGTTCAGCTACCAGCTCAACGGCCTCTCGGCCGCCGGCAAGATCGGCATGGACCTCGTCACCTCGGCCGAGTACAAGAACCTCTACCGCATCACCCGGGAGCTCGAGGACATGAAGGGCCCCTACGCCGTCCTGACCAACGGCGACGGGGCCGAGAAGCAGGTCCTGGAGAACGAGAACAAGCTCCTCGAGTACCTCTTCGAGCGGGGCAAGAAGGGCATCGCCATCCAGCGCTACAAGGGCCTGGGCGAGATGACCCCCGTCCAGCTCTGGGAGACGACCATGGACCCCGGGCGCCGCTCCCTCCTCAAGGTCTCCATCGTCGACGCGGCCGAGGCCGACCGCATCTTCAGCATCCTCATGGGCGACGAGGTCGACGAGCGCAAGAAGTTCATCGAGTCGAACGCCCTGGAGGCCCTGAACCTCGATGTCTGACGACACCGCCAAGAGGCCGTCCCGCGCAGGAGTTCCCATGGACAGCGAACACAAAGAGCCCAAAGAGCACCACCCCATCGTCGGGCTCGAAGAGGAGATGCGGCGGTCGTACCTCGACTACGCCATGAGCGTCATCATCGGCCGGGCCATCCCCGACATCAAGGACGGCCTCAAGCCGGTCCACCGGCGCGTCCTCTACGCCATGTACGAGAGCGGGACGTTCTACAACAAGCCCTTCAAGAAATCGGCCCGCATCGTCGGCGACGTCATCGGCAAGTACCATCCCCACGGCGACCAGGCCGCCTACGACACCCTCGTCCGCATGGCCCAGGACTTCAGCCTGCGCTACCTCCTCGTCGACGGGCAGGGCAACTTCGGCAGCGTCGACGGCGACCCGCCGGCGGCCATGCGCTACACCGAGGTGCGGCTGAAGAAGCTGGCCCACGAGCTCATGGCCGACATCGACAAGGAGACGGTCAACTTCGTCCCCAACTACGACGAGAGCCTGACCATGCCCGAGGTCCTGCCCTCGAAGTTCCCCAACCTCCTCGTCAACGGCGGCAACGGCATCGCCGTCGGCATGGCCACGAACATCCCGCCCCACAACCTGGTTGAGGTCTGCGACGGCGTCATCCACCTCATCGAGCACCCCAGCGCCACGCTCAAGGACGTCCTCAAGCACGTCCAGGGCCCCGACTTCCCGACCGGCGGCATCATCTACGGCCGCCAGGGCTTCCTCGACGCCTACAAGGACGGCAAGGGCATCCTCCACCTGCGGGCCAAGACCGTCATCGAGCGGGGGGCCAAGGGCGAGAAGGACAAGATCGTCGTCACCGAGATCCCCTACCAGGTCAACAAGTCGCGCCTGCTCGAGTCGATCGCCGCGCTCGTCAACGACAAGCGCATCGAGGGCGTCGCCGACATCCGCGACGAGTCCGACCGCGAGGGCATGCGCGTCGTCATCGAGGTCAAGCGCGGCGAGCTGCCGGAGATCATCCTCAACAACCTCTACAAGCACACCCAGCTCCAGGTCTCCTTCGGCATCATCATGCTGGCCATCGTCGACAAGCAGCCCAAGACGCTCGGCATCGTCGACATGATGAAGTACTTCATCGCCCACCGCAAGGAGGTCATCCTGCGGCGGACGCGCTTCGAGCTGCGCAAGGCCGAGGAGAGGGCCCACATCCTGGAAGGCCTGGTCATCTGCCTCGACAACCTCGACGCCGTCATCAAGCTCATCCGGGCCGCCAAGACGGTCGACGAGGCGCGCAAGGGGCTCATGGAGAAGTTCGGCCTGACCCAGGTCCAGTCCCAGGCCGTCCTCGAGCTCCAGCTGCAGCGGCTGGCCCAGCTCGAGCGGCTCAAGATCCAGGAGGAGTACGCGGCCCTCAAGAAGAGGATCGCCGAGCTGCGGAAGATCCTCAAGGACGAGAAGCTCGTCTTCGCGATCATCGTCCAGGAGCTCAAGGAGGTCAAGGAGGAGTACGGCGACAGGCGGCGGACCGAGATCCGCGACGAGGCCGTCTCGGAGCTGCGGCCCGAGGACCTGGTCAAGGAAGAGGACGTGGCCATCGTCTACACCTCGAGCGGCTACATCAAGCGCACCTCGCTGACGTCCTACAAGTTCCAGGCCCGGGGCGGCAAGGGCCGCAAGGGCATCGAGATGAAGGCCGAGGACGTCGTCGAGGACCTCTACGTCTGCTCGACCCACAGCTACCTCCTCGTCTTCACCGACAAGGGCCGCCTCTACTGGCTCAAGGCCCTGGACGTGCCCGACGTCGGCGTCTCGGGGCGGGGCAAGCCCATCGCCAACCTGGTGGAGTTCCAGCCGGGGGAGAAGCAGGCCTCGGTCCTGGCCGTCAAGGAGTTCAGCGAGAACCAGTTCGTGGTCATGTTGACGACCGACGGCATCATCAAGAAGACGCGGCTCTCCGACTTCCGGAACGTCCGCAAGGGCGGCATCCTGGCCATGAACATCCGGCCGAAGTCGGGGCTCTTCTCGGCCCAGATCTCGAACGGGAAGAACACGATCGTCATAGGTACGAGGCTCGGCCGGGCCCTGCAGTTCAAGGAGGCCGACGTCCGGCCGATGGGCCGCACGGCCTCCGGCGTCCGCGGCATCCGGCTCAAGCCCAAGGACCGGGTCATCGGCATGATCATCGTCGGCCCGGACGACAAGTTCATCTTCACGGCCACCGACCGCGGCTACGGCAAGAAGACGGCCGCCGAGATGTACCCGGTGAAGAAACGCGGCGGCCAGGGCGTCCTCAACCTGCGGGTGACGCCCAAGGTCGGTCACGCCCTGGGCATGGTCGGCATCAACGAAGAAGATCTCCTGGTCATCACGGTCGAGGGCAAGGTCATCGGCATCCCGACGACCCAGGTCCGCTCCTCGGGCCGGGCGACCCAGGGCGTCCGCATCATCAAGCTCGAGGACAAGGACCGGGCCTGCTCGATCGCCAAGGTCAGGGAGAGCTGAGCCGGCCCGCCGCCGGGATCAGATCAGCAGGAACGGCGACATCGGCTGCCATTTCTCTTTCCAGGCAACCGGGATGAGGTGCCTCGTCACGACCGGCGGCATCAGGCCTGACATATAGGCGCGGTCCTTCTGGGGCAGATTGAAGAGGGTGAACGGCATCACGAGATAGTCCGGGCCGGAGTGTTCCTGATTGGCTTCGCCTATCCGAGCCAGCAGACTGAGCTGATCATCGGCGCTCATCACGGCGTCGATCTTGTCCGGAGAAAAATGCGCCTCCTCGATGGCGATGTGCGAACCCCAGATCCTCGCCACCATGGTCAGGAGGGTGTCGATCCTCTCCAAAGACGGCGCCCGCTCGATCTTCAAACGGATCTCATCGACGATGGGCTTGATCCGCCGATGTTCTTCGGCCAGCTGCTCATAGGGCGCCTCTGGCAGGAGATCCCGGAACAGGGGGAACTCCAGCTCGTCCTCGGCCAGGTGATGGGCGTGCAATACTGACGCCAAGCTCCTGACATAGTCGACGAATCCCCGTCCTATCTTCTCGCCGGGCAAACCGGAGCCCATGAAGATGCGGCCGTAAAGACCGGACATGTGGAGTCCCCGGCTGATGCTCTGATGGATCAGGAGCCGGGCATCGCCCACGCGAACGAGACGTTCGCCTTCCATGGAAGCCTCCTTCCGATGACGAAAGAACAAAGCAAGTTCCATGCCAAGATCCTCAGCTTCTCCGAGCGAGGAAGATTCTGGCACGAAAACGGCAGTGATCCCCATAGCCTCTCGCAGGCCATGCCTGTTTTCACAACAAGGGCCCCATGCGGCGAGAGGCCAAGAGTCAAAAGGAGCATGAAATGAAAAAGATCCTGACCGCAGCGACATGTTTCGTCTTCCTGGCCCTTCTCGTCAACGGCTCGGCCTTGGCCCAGCAGGCCAAGCGCCCGGGATGCGGGTGATGGAGTACTCGGCCAGGACGGGGGCGATGTCGAAGACCTTCTCGTAGAGGGCCTCGTAGTCGAAGGGGTCGCCGACGTCCTTCTGGTGCTGGAGGAGCCGGGCCGGACCGTCGGAGACGGGATCGTAGAGCCGGAACTCGCCGGCGCCCCCCCGCTGGAAGAACACCAGGACGTACTGCGGCGGGAGGTCCTTGCGGGCGTCGCCGTAATAGCTCCAGGCGACGCAGGGGACGAGGCCGAGCTGGTTCTCGTAGCGGTCGATGCTGGCCGGCGGGCCGAGGATCATGTAGTAGCGGCCCATGTCGGTCCGCCAGCCCTCCCGCGAGGTCGTCCGGGCGAAGTGGTCGTTGACGTAGGCGAAGCGCTTGACCAGCTCTTCCTGATACTCGTTCTCGGGCGTCCCGGGCGTCGGGTCCCGCTGTTTCCAGAACGTCTCGATGAAGACGTCGCGGTCGAGGTCGCGCGTGAGCTGCATGAAGACGTCCCGTTCGACGGGCTGGATGTGGTAGGCGACGAGGTTGAGCCACTCCCGGTGCTTCGGGGCCAGGTCCTTTTCGGAGACCTTCTGGGCCGGGAGGAGCGCCGCCGCGGCCAGCAGGACCAGCGCGGATCGGATCGGTCGTCTCATGGCCGGCGCGCGAACGTCACTTCCTCAGATATTCGAGGAACCCCTTGACCTGGGCCGCCTTCTCCGATACGGCGTCGATCTTGAGGTAGTCCTCGAACGCGGCGATGGCCTCCGCCTTCTTCTGGAGGTTGAGGTAGGTCAGCCCGAGCTGGTAGAGGGCGTCGGTCGAGTCCTTCTGCTTCTCGACGGCCCGCTGGTAGAACTTGAGCGCGTCCTCGAACTTGGCGTTGTTGTAGTAGTTCGTGCCCAGGTTGTAGAGGACGACGGGGTCGTCGATCCTCTCGAACTCGACCTTGCCGTACCACTCCATGGCCTTGTCCGTGTCGCCGCGGTTGGCGTAGCAGTTGCCGACGGCGATGACGGCGACGGCCTTCTTGGGGTCCTTCTCCAGGACCTTCAGGTAGCTCGCCTCGGCCTGGTCGTACTGCTCCAGGGCGAAGTGGCAGTTGCCGATGTTCATGTTCAGGGGGTAGGCGTCCGGGAACTTGGCCAGGGCGTCCTGGTAGATGGCCAGGGCCCCCGGGAAATCGCCCTTTTCGAAGAGGTCGTTGCCCTTGCCGAGCAGGTCCATGATCTCGTCGTCGAGGGCCAGCCCCTCGATCTTGACCAGCTTGATCTCGACGTCGGGGTTCTTCTTGCTCTCGGAGACCTCGACCTGGATCTTCTTCGGGGCGTAGCCGACCTTGACGAAGTCGACGTTCCAGGCGCCGCTCCGGATCCAGGCCGCCAGCCATTTGCCGGCCTTGTCGGTCCTGACCGAGATGCCGTCGTTCGCCCTGACGGAGAAGAGCTTGACGGTGACCCCCTCGAGGGGCGCGCCGGCCTCGTCGGTGACGGTGCCGCCGAGGCGTCCCTTGCCCTTGTAATCCTGGGCGGGGAGGAGCATGGCGGAAGAGAGGAGAACGATGCCTATCCAAGCGGTTGTCTTCATCCGGACCTCCTGAACGAGAGGACATTTTATCATGTCCGCCCCGGAAATCCAAGGCGGGCCCGGGGGGCCTAGTCCGCGAAGTAGCCGAGGCGATGGAGGACCTGGGCGCCGCCCCCGCTCCGGACGCGGACCGTGATGTTGCGGAAGCGACCGTCGGCCTTGTAGCTCTCGGGCGTGTAGTAGAGGAGGTAGTAGTTCTCCGAGGCCTCGACCGCCGCCCGCATGGCCGCCGCGATGTTGGCCCTCGAGTCGGCGAACCCGCCCGTGGCCCGGGCCATCTCGCGGAAGGGCCCGAAGACGTCCTCCGTCTGCTCCTCCATCCGGATCCCGGCGGGCCGCTCGGCCGGTCGGGTGATGTGGAGCAGGTGGACGGCCGCGGACGCGTCGGCGTAGGCCTTGGTCACGGCGCCCACGTCGACGGTCACGTCCCGCCGCTCGATGTTGAAGATCGTCTCGAGCGATTGGGTGACCTCCGGCCGCTGGTTGTATTTCGCGGCCAAGAGGTCGACGAGCTGGGGGTCGAGCTTGGGCACGAACTCCCTCTGGTAGAAGAAAAAGACGCCCTTCTGGCCTTCGAGGCCCTTGAGGTGGCCGGCGAACTTCAGGATCTTCGTTTGGTCGACGACCCGGAGGGCCGACAGCCGGTCGAGGAGCGTCTGGTAGTGCATCAGCTGCTCTTCGAGGGTCGCCGCGTGATAGGACGACTCGACGGGGAGGGAGACGACGGGCTCGACGAGGGTCATGATCCCGGTCTCCGTCCCCAGGCGCATCTCGAGGGGCCGGAGACCGGCGGCCATGATCCGGGCCAGGTCGGACATCTCGCCGAGGACCCTCCGGGACTCGGAATAGCCGACCTCGATGTCGCGGCGGAGCAGGCCGACGATCTGGGCGTAGGTCCGCTCGCGGCCGACGAGGTCGAACAGCTCGCCTTTCATCCGGTAGGTCTTCATGGGCGTGACGAGGGTCAGGTTGTCGCCGGGGAGCAGGACGGTCTTGACGAAATAGTCCAGGGCCTCGAGGATCTTGGCGTCGTACTCGCCGAGCTCGAAGAAGAGGAAGAAGTGCCGGGCCGTGCGGGGCGCGAAGTCCCGGGACTCCTCGCGGCGCTCGATGATCGTCCTCTTGACGAGGTAGAAGGCCTCGATCCTCTGGGGCCGCCCGTCCTCGAGGACCTCGAAGTCCTCCCGGGCGAGGTCGTCGACGAAGCTCCCTCCCCGGAAGACGCGGACGGGGACCTCGACGTTGAGGGCCGAGGTCTGGTGTTGGATGTCCTGGGGGCCGGCCGCGCCGGACAGGGCGGAGAGGGCGGCGGCGGCGAGGGCCAGCGGAAGGACGATGCGGACGAGCGATCGAGACATCGCGTTCACCCTTTTCTTGGCTGCGCGCCGCGCCTGGCGGCGCTCATCCATTATAGCACGCCCGGGAAAGCCCGGATGTCAGTCGGCGATGTAGCCCGCCCGGTGGCTGATCCGGGCCTGGCCGCTCTTCAGCCGGACCTCGAGGGAGCGGAACTTCCCGTCCGCCGCGTAGTCCTTCGGCGTGTAGTAGAGGAGGTAGTAGTTCTCGGCCGCTTCGACCGCCGAGCGCATGGCCGCGGCGACGTTGGCCGTCGAGGTGGAGTAGCCGCCGGTCGCCAGGCTCATCTCCCGGAAGGGCGCGAAGATGTCCTCCGACTGCTCCTCCATGACCACGCCGGCGACCTTGGGCGCCGGGCGGGTCAGGTACAGGAAGTGGACGGCGGCGCCCGAATCGGCGTAGGCCTTGCGGACGGAGTCGATGTCGAGGAAGGTCTCGCGGCGGAAGAACTCGAACAGGCCCGTCACCGTCTGGATGATGTCGGGGCGGTCGTTGAACGCGGTCTGGTAGGCCGTGAGGATCATGCTGTCGAGCTTGGGCACGAACTCCCGCTGGTAGAAGAGGAAGATCTCCTTGCGGCCGGACTGGCCGCGCAGGCGGCCGGCGAAGGAGGCGATCTTCTGCTCGTCCACCTGCCTCATCCTCTCGAGCCGGCTGAGGAGGGTCGTGTAGGTCTGGAGCATCTCCTCGACCGACGAACCCGAGTCGTAGACCGTGGGGGAGGCGAACATGTCGCCGGCCGCCGCCGACTGGGCGTTCGTGGCGGCCAGGCCGACGGCGCCGGCCATGGTCAGGGCCAGGCCCTTCATGTCCTCCAAGGTGTCCCGGTACTCCGCGTTGCCGATCAGGATGTCGCGGCGCAGGATGCCGAGCAGCTGCTCGAAGACCCGGTCCCGGCCGGCGTCGCTGAAGACCTCGCTCTTCATCCGGTAGGTCTTCATCGGCGTGACGATGACGAGCTCGTCGCCGGGCAGGACGATCTCGTCGATGAAGTACTCCAGGGCCTCCCGGAGCCGGCTGTCGTACTCGGACAGCTCGAAAAAGAGGTAGAAGTGGCGGCTCGTGTCGGGCGAGAGCGGCCGGGTCTCCTCGCGGCGCTCGATGACCGTCTTGCGGACGAGATAGACGGCGTCGAGCGTCTGGGGCTTGCCGTCCTCGAGGACCTCGAAGTCGGCGATCGTCAGGTGGTCGACGAAGGCGTCGCCCTTGAAGACGCGCACGGGGACCTCGATGTTGACGGCCGTCCGGACGTGCTGGATGTCCTGGGCGGCGGGAAGGAGGCTCGCGGCGGCGAGCGCGAGCGGAAGGACGGTTCGGGCGAGGGATCTCTTCATCGCGTTTTCCCTTCTCTCGGCTGCGCGCCGCGCCCCGCGGCGCCCCTCCATTATATCACGGGCGAAAAAAGGGGTTCTTCTCCCATCTCCGGGCTTCCCTCTCGAGGCGGCGAGGGATGTTGCCTCGACCGGCAGGGAGCGGAGCCTGCGCAGCGACCATCAGTGCCGCCCCGGAGTAGCCCGGAGGGGTGGCGCTGGGAGAAGTTTAGAAAAGAGCTTTTCTTAGGATATTTCGCAGAAATCCCCCTCCGTGTCTGCTCCGGCGGATTTCTGCCCTCCGCTCGCTTCGTTCGCTCCGGTCGGATGTCCGCACTCGGAGGCCGTCCCGCCGAGGATCTCGAGCCCGTGGGGCAGGACGGGCAGGACCGCGGCGAGGCTCTCGCGCGCGGCCCTCTCGCTGCCCGGCAGGTTGACGATCAGGGTGGCCTTGCGGATGCCGGCGACCCCCCGGCTGAGGATGGCGGCCGGCGTCCTCTCCGCGCCGGCCCGGCGCATGGCCTCGGCGATGCCGGGGGCCTCGCGCTCGATGACCGCCCGGGTCGCTTCCGGCGTCCGGTCGCGCGGGCTGAAGCCGGTGCCCCCGGTCGTGAGGATGAGCTCGACCCCCTCGTCCGACCAGGCCGTGAGCACGGCGCGGATCTCGTCCGGCTCGTCGGGGACGAGCGCCGTCCGGACGACCTCGCCGCCCGCGGCCTCGATCATCTCGCGGACGGCCGGTCCGCTCCGGTCCTCCCGTTCGCCCCGCGCGCCCTTGTCGCTCGCCGTGAGGATCCCGACCTTCATCTCACCCTCCGATCTTGAACATGTCGCTCGAGAGATGCTCGAGCGCGCCGCGCTCCCAGGTCGCCTTGTCCGCGAAGGCGGCCCGGACGAGCGTCTCGAGCTCCGCCGGCCCGGCCCCGTCCTCGCGCAGGGCCTTGCGGAGGTCGACGCCGGCCCGGTCGAAGAGGCAGAGCCGGAGCCGCCCGTCGGGCCCGAGCCGCAGCCGCCCGCAGCCGCGGCAGAAGGGGTCGGACAGGGGCGTGATGAAGCCGAGGCGGGTCGCGCCGTCGAGGAGGAAGACCTCCGCGACGCCGCCCGGCCCGCCGGCCGGGACGAGCGGCCCGAAGGCGGCCTCGACCCGGGCCCGGACCTCGGCCCCCTTGACGAAGAGGGCCGGCCGCCAGCTCCCGAGCTCCTTGCAGTCGGGGCCGAGGCCGCTCGTCGGCATGAGCTCGATGAAGCGGACCTCGACCCGTTCGTCCCGGGCGAAGCGGACGAAGTCGGGGACCTCGTCGTCGTTGAGGCCGCGGATGACGACCGTGTTGATCTTGACCGGCGCCAGCCCGGCCTCGCGGGCGGCGGCGATCCCCGCGAAGACGCGGTCGAGCCCCGGGCGCCGGGTGATCGTCTCGAAGCGGTCCGGCCGGAGCGTGTCCAGGCTGACGGTCACGCGCCCCAGGCCGGCCCGCCGCAGCTCGGCGGCGAAGTCGGCGAGCTGCAGGCCGTTGGTCGTCAGGGCCAGGTCGTCGGGCCCGAGGGCGGCCAGGAGGCGGACGAGCGCCGCGACGCCGCGCCGGGCCAGCGGCTCGCCGCCGGTCAGCCGGAAGCGCCGGACGCCCGCGGCCATGGCCGCTTGAGCGACCGCCGCGATCTCCTCGTAGGTCAGCATCTCGGACATCGGCACGAGCCCGACGCCCGTCTCGGGCATGCAGTAGACGCAGCGGAGGTCGCAGCGGTCCGTGACCGAGACGCGCAGGACCTTGGCGTCAGCGCTTCTCAACGGCGTCTCCGGGGCGGACGGCCCCGCCGGCGAGGACCTCGCAGAAGACGCCGCGGACGGGCATGATGCAGTCGCCCGTGAGCTTGAAGACGGCGCACCGGGTGTGGCACTCCTTGCCGATCTGGCTGACCCGGAGCCGGACCGAGGCCCCGACGGCGAGCACGTCGCCGACGCGGAGGGCCCCGAGGTCGATGCCGCGGGTGGTCAGGTTCTCCGCGTAGGCCCCCGGCCCGAGCGGTACGGCCGGCGCCGGGCCGAGCCGGGCCCGCTGGGCCTCGATGTCCTCCATCATCAGCAGGGAGACCTGGCGATGGGCGAAGCCGCTGTGGGCGTCGCCGGCGATCCCCTGGCCGTCGACGAGCTCGGCCCGGTCGACGGGCGTCTTGAGCTGTCCTTTCTTGCGGCTCGTGTTGACGGAGACGATCGTGCCCGCGGCGGCGGGGGAGGCGCCGGTCATGCCCGTCTCCGGAAGACCCCGCTCTTGCCGCCGGACTTGAAGTCGAGGCGCAGCCGGACGATCTCGGCCCCCCGCTCGACGCCCTTGACCATGTCGTAGACCGTCAGGGCGGCGACGGCCGCGCCGGTCAGGGCCTCCATCTCCGCCCCGGTCTTGGCCTCGGCGGCGACCCGGCAGCGGACGCGGAGGCCGGACTTCAGGACCTCGATCTCGACGGCGACGTTCTCGAGAGGGATGGGGTGGGCCAGCGGGATGAGCTCGTGGGCCCTCTTGGCCGCCTGGATGCCGGCCAGGCGGGCCGTGTTCAAGACGTCGCCCTTGGCGATCCTGTTGGCCCGGACGAGCCGCAGGGTCGGCGCTCCGAGCCTGACGAACGCGGAGGCCGCGGCCTCGCGCCGGGTCACGGCCTTGGCCCCGATGTCGACCATCCGGGCCTTTCCTTCGCCGTCGACGTGGCTGAGCTTGGCCATGGGCTACCGTCCGTCCATGAAGATGACCTCGACCCGGCGGCCCGCTTCGAGGCGCGAGGCGTCGGCCGGTACGACGATGAGGACGCGTCCGCGGACCATGGAGCGGAGGACGCCGCTCTTCTGGTCCTCGTAGGGCGCGACCTCGAGAACGGGGCCGGGCGAGACGACGAGGCCGCGCAGGAAGTGCGTCCGGCCCGGCTTGACGGCGACTTCGGCGGCCAGGACCGCGGGCACGGTCGCGCACCCCTCGCCGGGCCGTCCGAGCAGGCGCCCGACGGCCGGGCCGACGAAGAGCAGAAAGGTGACCATGGCGCTCGTCGGATTGCCGGGCAGACCGAAGACGAGCTGGCGGCCGCGCCGCCCGAAGAAGACGGGCCGGCCCGGCTTGATCCGGACCTTCCAGAAGACGGGCCGGACGCCGGCCGCGCCGAGCTCGTCCTTGACGAGATCGTGGTCGCCGACGGAGACGCCGCCGGAGAGCACGACGATGTCGGCGTCGGCGGCCCGGCGGAGCTTCGCGGCGAGGGCCGAGCGGCGGTCGCGGGCGATGCCGAGATAGGCCGCTTCGGCGCCCGCCCGGACGGCCATGGCCGTGAGCGCCGGGCCGTTCGCGTTGCGGATCTGGCCGCGGCGCTTCCTCTCGCCCGGCTCGACGATCTCGTCGCCGGTCGAGATGACGGCGACGCGCGGCCGGCGGGCGACCGGGACGCGCGCGAGGCCGGCCGCGGCGAGCATGCCGGTCTCGGCCGGCCCGATGAGCGCGCCGCGCTCGAGGGCGGTCTCGCCCGCCTTCAGGTCCTCTCCGGCCGGGCCGATGTTGTCGCCGGGCCGGACCGCGCGGCGGACGACGACGCCGGCCGGGCCCGACGGTTCCGTGTCCTCGACCATGACCACGGCGTCGGCGCCCGCCGGGAGCGGCGCGCCGGTCATGATGCGGGCGGCCTGGCCGGGGCCGAGGGCGCGGCGGGAGAGCCGGCCCGCGGGGAGGTCCTCGACGACCGCGAGGCCGGCCGGGGCACGGAGCGTGTCGGCGGCCCGGACCGCGTAGCCGTCCAATGCCGACTTGGTGAACGGCGGGATGTCCTCGCCGGCCCGGACGTCGCGGGCCAGCGTCCGGCCCAGGGCCCGGGCCAGGGGCACGGTCTCCGCGGGGAGCGTTCGCGCGGCGGAAAGGACGAGGGACAGGGCTTCCTTGTACTCGATCATGAGGGTCTTTCGCCGTCCGGCGGCCGCCCGCCGACGATCCTGACGGACTCCGGCTCGAATCTTAGCAGAACCTCCCGGTAAAGGGAAACGCGCCCGGCCTCGATCTCGCCCGCCGGGACGGCGGCCCGGAACAGCAGGTCGCCCGTCGCCCGGACGAGGGCCGTCGCGGCGTTCATCGTCTCCATCCGCGTGATCCGGCCCCGGAAGACGTTGGGGCCGGCGGGGGGCGGTGCGGCCCCGTCCGCGGGCGAGACGCGGATCGCCGCCGGGTCGATGACGCAGGTCACGTGCCCGCGGCGGACGCCGGGAAAGGCGATGCGCAGGCCGGGCTTGGGCTCGATCCAGCTCGTCCGCCCGTCGCTCTCCGCGGCGCCGCTGAAGCAGTTCTCGTGGCTGAATTCGACCCGCCGGCCTTCCGAGAGGAAGAGGATGTCGTCGGCGAGGCGGGAGGCCTGCGAGAAGTTGTGCGTCGAGAAGACGACCGTCGTCCCGCGCTCGTGCCCGGTCGCCCGGAGCACGGCCTCCATGCGCGCCGCCAGCGGGGCGTCGAGGTTGGCGGTCGGCTCGTCGAGGAGGAGGACGCGCGGACGCAGGGCCAGGGCCCGGGCCAGGGCGATCCGCTGGGCCTGGCCCGCGCTCAGGCCGGAGACGGAACGGCGCTCCCAGCCGTCGAGCTCGACCTGGGCCAGGGCCTCCCGGACCCGCGAGGCGCGCTCTTCGTCGGGGACCCGGCGGAGCTTGAGGCCGAAGGCGACGTTGTCGGCCACCGTCCCCTTGAACAGGTAGGGGTGGTGGGTGACGAGGACCGCTTCCCGCCGGGCCGGGACGTCGCGGTCGCCCCCGGCCCAGGGGTCGCCGCCGAGGAACTCGAGACGGCCGGACGACGGCCGGACGAGGAACGCGAGGAGCGAGAGGAGCGTCGTCTTGCCGGCGCCGTTGGGCCCGACCAGGGCCAGGACACCGCCGGCGCGGACGTCGAGGGCGTCGATCTCGAGCCGGAAGCGGCCCGCCGCGGCGCCGGGATGGCCGAAGGCGAGGCCGGCGAGGCTGTAGACGGCGCCGCTCACGCTAGTCCCCCTCGCGGCCGCGGAACCCCGTCTGCACGAGGACGTTGATCCCCAGGGTGATGACGAGGAGGATGGCCCCGAGCGCGACGCCGTTCCGGAACTCGCCCTTGGCGGTCTCGAGGGCGATCGAGGTCGTGATGTTGCGGGTGACGTTGCGGATGTTGCCGCCGAGCATCATGGCGATCCCGACCTCGGAGACCGCCCGGGCGAACCCGGCCAGGACGGCGACGAGGAGAGCGAAGCGGGCTTCGCGCAGGACGATCCAACCGGCCTGCCGGCGCGACGCGCCGAGGGTCAGGGCGGTCAGGCGCGCCCGGCGGTCGACCTGCCGGATGGCCGTGTAGGAGAAGCCGACGATGAGCGGCAGGACGAGGAAGACCTGGCCCACGGTCATGGCCGCTTGGGTGTAGAGAAGGCCCAAGGGGCCGAGAGGGCCGCTCCGGCCGAGGAGCGAGTAGAAGAGCAGGCCGATGACCACGGTCGGCGCGGCCATCCAGGTCTGGTTGACGAGCAGGACGAGCTTCTTGCCGCGGAACTCCCTTCCGGCGAGGAAGAGGGCCGCCGGCACGGCCAGGGCGCTGGCGATGAGCGCGGCCAGGCCGCTGGTCTTGAGGGAGATCCAGACGGCCAGAGACAGCTCGCGGAGGATCATTTGAGCAGGTCCACACCGGGCGTCGCGGCGAGCGGTTCGAACAGCGGCCGGCCCGCCTTGCCCCGGAACTCCCCGATCAGCTTCTGGCCGCGGGGAGCGGTCAGGAAGGCGACGAAGGCCATGGCCTCGGCGTAGCGGGCCCCGGGGACGCGGGCGGGATCGACGGCGATCGCCGCGTAGACGTTCTCGAGCTCGGGGCCGTTCTCGCAGACCGGGCGGAGGCCGGCGAGCGCGGGCAGGGCGTGGAAGGTCGCCGAGTCGGTCAGGGTGTAGGCCCGCCGCTCGGCGGCGACGCGCAGCGTCTCGGCCATGCCCTGACCGGTCTCGAGGTAGGCGGCGGAGGGCGGCGGCGGCCCCCCGGCGAGGGCCCAGAGCTCGAGCTCGCGGGCGTGCGTCCCCGACCTGTCGCCGCGGCTGACGAAGGGCGCGCCGGCCGACTTGACGCGGACGAAGGCCTCGGCGGCGGACGCGGCGGAGGAGGCGCGGGCCGGGTCGCCGGGAGGGCCGACGAGCAGGAAGAAGTTCCGGGCGACGACCCGGCGGTTGACGCCGTAGCCGTCGCGGAGGAATTCCTCCTCGAGCTTGCGGGCGTGGACGATGACGACGTCGGCGTTGCCGTCGCGGGCCAGCTTGAGGGCCGCGCCGGTGCCGACGGCGATCCAGCGCAGGGTGATGCCCGTGTCGCTCTCGAAGGCGTCGGCCAGGACGTCGAGCAGGCCCGTGGCGTCGACGCTCGTAGTCGTGGCCAGCATGAGCGTCCGCCCGGCCGGGCGCCCGGCGGGGGACATGTACCTCGGGTACGTGTCCCCATTCTTGATCAGGACGGAGGAGAACAGCGAGAGCGCCGCCGCCGCAATGATCCTGGCCGACCGCCGGCGTGAAGGACGGAAGAAGCGAGCGTCCTCGGCTTCGGGAAGGGCCTGATGGGCGCGGTCACCGGCCGCAAGGCCGACGGCTCGCGGCTCGGCAGCCGGCAGGGCGACGAGGTCCGGGCGGGGACGGCCTACGCCTTGGCCGCCCACCTGGCCCTCGACGGTCTCGACGGCGAGGCCCTGCGCACGGCCTACGGGCTCTATCACGTCGTCTACAGCCCGTTCGGCCAGGGGTATTTCTTCAAGACGCCCGAGGCCTACCTCGATCCCGGCGAGACCCTGCAGAACGACGCCTCGGCGACGTACGGCCCGCGGACCTTCCGGGCCATGAAAGCCATGAGGCCCGGGGCCGTCTGGGCCCTCTACGAGGCGCTGTCGAAAAAGCGGCCCTGAACGGCCCTCGCGAGCGCCGCCGGCGCGGCCTTCCGGTCCCGGAGGCCCGGGCTCACTTGACGGCTTCCGTGACGTTCCAGCCCCGGACGGTAACCTTGGGCTCTTCGCCGAGGAGGTCGTCGGTCGCGAACAGCCCCGAGATCCGGCGCGTCTCCTTGGGCAGCAGCGTGATGTAGTTGTCGTCGAGGTAGATCGGCAGGACCGGCTGGCCCGAGACGTCGCGGACGACGAGCACCTCGACCATCAGGGCCAGGCCGGGCGAGGGGTTCTCGAGATCGACCGTGACCCGGGTCGCCCCGCCGTCCTTGGCGAACTTGCCCCGGACCTTGACCTCCACCTGTCTGAGCGATGCCAGGGCCGTCAGGTCGGCGAAGTCCTTGATCGGCGTCACGTACCAGGTCGCGTTGGCCTCGTCGAGGGTCTCGGGCTGGGCCGAGAGGCAGTAGAAGTTGGCGTCGACCAGGCGGTTCTTCTCGCCGATGATCCGCAGGTCGAGGAAGGAGACCGGGCCGGCGCCCAGGGGCGCGCGGAGGACGTCGATCACCTGGACCTCGTCGGCGGCGAGCCCGAAGTCGACCGTCTTGGCGATGACCTCCTTGAGGTCGAAGTCCAGGACCCGGATGGTCGCCTTGAGCTTGGGCGAGGCGGCCGCCGAGCCGTTCGTCGCGACGATCTCCCGGCTGCCGTAGTTGTAGAGGATGTGGACGGGCTCCCCGGCCTTGCGGGCGCCGTAGAAGGCCCCGGTCGGCTGGAGGGAGTAGTCGTAGAGCTGCCACCAGAGCTTCGGCCAGGCCGCGTTGTACATCCACTGGATGACGCCCGTGGCCTTGGGCCTGTTGGCGACGAAGGCCTCGAACATGGCCCGCATGGCCTCGTAGTTGAGGAACTGGGCCTTGCGCAGGTAGTCCTCGAGGTCCTTGGCCGGGCCGAGACGGCGGGCCATGGCCTCGTTGTAGCGGTCGAGGGTCCTGAACTTGCCGCGGCTGTTGTGGAAGTCCCAGACGTCGTTGATCGGCCAGAGCTTGTCCTCGGGGATCATCTTGCGCAGGCTCTCGAGCGGCGGGACCTGGGGCCCGGGCCCGGACTCGGTGTTGAAGCCGTAGGCGCCGCCGTTCTTGGTGTCGACGTACCAGTAGACCGGCGGGACGTAGTCGTAGGGGCCGAGCATCTTGACGCCGGACGGTCCGGTGATCCCGCTCGTCTTGCCCTTGGCCGAGACGAGCGTCGGCCGGGTCGGGTCGACCCTCTTCGCGATCTCGATGTAGCGCCGTTCGAGGTCGGGGTGGGGGAGCATGTCGCTGGCCTGGGCCCAGACGAGGATGGAGGGGTGGTTGCGGAGCCAGAGCAGCTGGTGTTCCCAGGACTCGGC
The DNA here is from genome assembly GCA_041320535.1 of Candidatus Aminicenantota bacterium. Classification (GTDB taxonomy): domain Bacteria; phylum Acidobacteriota; class Aminicenantia; order Aminicenantales; family Saccharicenantaceae; genus RBG-16-66-30. The sequence continues at coordinate 767,864 of JBGLNH010000001.1, forward strand.
GACGAGGTCGATGAGCTCGGGCGTGGTGATGCCGCCGTAGGGCTCGTCGGCGGGCCGTCCGAGGTAGCTCTCCCACTCCCAGTGGCAGCTCCAGCCGGCCATGATCAGGATGCCGTAGCGGTCGCAAAGGTCGTACAGGGCCTCGCTCGTGCCCCAGAAGCCCTCGAAGCGGAGGGCGTTGAGGTTCATGTGGCGGGCGTAGAGGACCTCGGCCTGGAGCCTGCGCGGCCTGGCGTCGAGGAGCATGTCGTCGGCCCAGCCGCCGCCGCGAATGAGGACCTTGCGGCCGTTGAGCGTGTAGCCGCGGTGGCCCCGCTCGTCGACGTAGTCGGCCACTTCGCGTATGCCGAAGCGGACCGACCGGACGTCCGAAGGCATGACCCGGGGCGTCCCCGGCATCCGCTTCAGGTCCTTGTCGCGGGGCTTGGCCTTCGGCTCCTCGGGGGCCGGGGCGGCCGGCTCCTGGCCCTTCTCGGGCTTGAGGACGAAGGCCAGGCCGAGCGTATAGAGCTCCTGCTTGCCCAGGTCGTGGGTCCACCAGACCCGGGGGTCCTTGAAGAGGAGATCGGGGGCCGATTCGGGCGTGAGCTCGACCGTCCGCTTCTCCTTGGGGCGCAGGGTCACCTCGCGCGAGAAACGGGCCTGCTCGATCTGCCCCTGGAGCGTCCCGGCGACGTCGCGGTCGGTGTGGTTGACGAGCTCGGCCGAGACCGTCAGCCGGGCCTCCTTGAACGCCTGGAGGTCGAGCTTGGTCGCGACGAAGGGGTTCTCGATCGAGACCGGGCCCGTCGACCTGAGCCGGACCTCGCGGAAGAGGCCCATGGCCTTGTCGGGCGGCGCCGGGTTCCAGTCGACCCAGCCGATCGTCGGCTCGCCCTTCGCGGGGGGGATGACCTCGACGGCCAGGACGTTCTTCTCCGTCGTCTTGACGTCCGCCGTGACGTCGACGGAGAAGCGCCGGTAGGCGCCGTAGACGGTCGACGCGTCGGCCACTTTCCTGCCGTTGAGCCAGATGTTGGCCCGGTAGTTGATGCCGTCGAACTCGAGACGGGTCACGGCCTGCCCGGCGCCGGGGGGCAAGATGAACTCCTTGCGGTACCACCAGGGGACGGCGAAGGGCTCGGCGGGGACCTTCTCGAGGTTGCGGCCGAAGAAGATGTCCCGGTAGACGTTGTTCTGGACGAGCGTCCCCAGGACGGTCGAGGGGACGACGGCCGGGTGCCAGGAATCGATCTTGAAGCCCGGCTGCGAGATCTCGGCGCCCGTCCCCTTGGCCTTTTCGGACGACTGGACGGTCCAGAGGTCGTCGAGCTTGACGGCCCGCTCGAAGCCCGGGCCGAACGCGCCCATGGAGCCGGGGCGCTGGCGAGGATCGGGCCGGTATTGGGCCGAGAGCGCGAGGACGAGGCCGGCGGCCAGGGCCAGCGTGACCGCGGCCGCGGCGAGCTTCCGGGCGGAAGGCCCGGATATGGGAGAACGGTCAGCGTTCATCTGTCCCTCCGTGTCGGTGATGTCTCCATTATAGTGGATGGCCCGGATTCGGCCAAACCGCCGCCCCGGCCGCGGCGGGGCCTCGGGGCCAGGGGGGGAGCGGGGACATGTACCTGAGGTACGTGTCCCCGCTCTTCCGAGCTATTTTTCGACGCGGAGCGTGACGACGCCGAAGGCGGGGACCTCCAGGGGGGCGGAGAAGCGGGGCCCCGGATGGCCGTCGATGTCGGAGAGGAAGACGCGGCCGCGGTCGAAGGCCTCTCCCGAGAGGCGGAGCGTCTCGGGCCGGCCGGAGGCGTTGAGGAGGCGCAGAAGGTCCGCGCGGCCGTCGGCCGCGGGCTTGAGCGCCATGGCCACGAACGCGGGCGTCCCGACGGACAGGGGGAAGCGGGCGATGGGCGCCGCCGCCTCGGCGGGGACCGCGAGGAGCGGCGAGACGGCCTCCAGGCCGAGCCTCTTCGCCGCCGCCGTGTCCCCGCCGCTGTGCGGGGCGACGGCGTAGCGCAGGGTCGTCGGGCCTTCCTGATCGGCCTTGTAGTTCGTGTGCCAGTAGTTGTTCATGGCGTAGGAGAAGACCAGCCCCGACGGCTCGAGACGCTCGAGCCACACCCGCCGCTCGCTCGCGCGGGGCGTCTCGTCGGTGATCGCGCCGATCTCGACGAGCGGGGCGTCGAGCGAGGTCCAGGTCACCCCGAACTCCCCGTTCGAGATGTCCACGCTGTCGCGGGCGCAGAGGAAATCCCGGCAGGCGCCGGCGATCTGATCCGCTTCCGGCCGGACGAAGCCCCAGCCGACGTCGACCCGGGCCGTGCCTCCCGGGACGGCGAAGGGGAAGCCGATGTGGAGGCCCTCCTTCTCGCGGACCTTCTCCTTGTCGACCGTCACGGTGATGTCGAGGCGGTCGAGGCCGTCGACGACACGGTATTCGCGGACGAGGCGCCGCGCGCCCGGGGCCTCGGAGCGGACGACGAGCGAGGCCACGAGAGGCCCGTTCTCTCCCGGGCCGATCTCGACCGCGGAGACCGTCTCGGCCGCCCGCGGATCGACCCCCGGGACATAGATGTAGTGGGCCAGGCCGGGGACGTCCCCGGCGTCGACGAGCTCGCGCCCGGCGCCGTCCGCCCAGACGAGGCTGCGGACGGCCCCGGTCCCGGCGTCGACGGCGGCCCGGAGGCGTCGGTTCGCGACCTCGGCGCCTCCGGCCCGGGCGGCGCCCCGCCCGGCGGCCGGCCCCCTGTCGATGAGGTACCGCTTGGCGCCGAGACCGGGCACGGCCCCGGCGACGAAGGCCAGCTCGCCCGTCCGAAGGCGCTGCGACGGGACGGGCCCGCCGGAGGCGTCCCGGACCAGGTCGCCGGCCCGGCTCATCGAGGCCGGGACGACGACGAGCCCGGTCCGCTCCCAGGACAGGGTGTTGACGACATCGACACGCTGCGGCCCGCCGGCCGCCGGGGAGCCCGCCCCTGTCTCGAAGGACGCCGAGAGCAGCTCCTTCGACAGCCGCTCGGCCTCGTCGGCGAAGGCTTTCTTGTACTCCCACTGGGCCCGGGGGCCTTCGCCGTAGGGGTTCGAGACGCTGTCGTGGGCGCCCCAGGTGTGTTCGCTGAAGAGAACGACCTGGCGCCATGCTTCCTCGGCCTTGTCGGCGGGGAAGCCCGGGCGGCCCAGGATGGACCACAGAGCCTCGGCCTGGACGAGCCGGTTGGCGCTCGTGCGGCTCTTGGCCGTCTCCCGGGCGGTCGAGGCCGCGCCGTCCTCCCAGTAGCCGGTGAAGTCGCCGCGCACGGCGGGCAGCGCGGCGCCGTGACGGCGCTCGAACTCGGCGAACATCCCGGAGACCGTGGCGATGACGATCCGCGGCGAGACGTAGCGCTCGTTCCAGCTCCGGACCGTGGCGGCGAGCTCGGCGTCGGGCGGGCCGTTGTCGCCGCCGATCGTGTAGCGCACCTGGACCATCGAGTAGGGGTAGCCCTTCTCCGCGAGCTCGTTCATGTACTCGAGGATCTTGTAGGGCGGGGCCTTCTTAAGGGAGCCCATGTTGAGGCCGTGGAACCAGGAATAGCCCCGGCCGGCCATCCAGAACAGGACTTTCTCCCGTCCCGACGGCGAGAGCCAGTAGAACGGCTTGTCGGCCCAGGTCTTGAGGGCCCAGCCGACCCGGTCCCCGCCGTCGAAGAGGCTGGGCATGTAGTTCGGGCCGCTCGAGACGTACTTGACGCCGGCCAGCGCCAGGGCGGGGACGAAGGACCAGGACTGGCCCGGGATGTCCGTCACCATGACCGAGTCGACGGCCGTCCCGGCCTCCCGCCCGAGCTTCCGGGCGAACTCCGTGAGATGGATGAGCTCCTGGGGATGGCAGAGCCCGGTCAGGACGCCGGCCAGGGTCGCCTGGAGGCCGATCGAGCCGCTCCTCATCGCGTCGAGGAACGCCCTCTTCTCCTCGTCCCCGGCCTGGCGGAACCAGGTCTCGACGGCCCAGGCCTGCTCGGTGTTCCACTTGAAGCGGCCGCCCTCGGGATAGCCGGCCGTCCCGGCGGCCAGGCCGATCGACTCGCGGAAATAGCGCCAGTGGTTCTTTTCGACGACCGGCTGGGGGTCCGAATAGCCGATGTCGACGTGGGAGTGGGGGAGGAGCCAGATCTCTCGCGGGACGACGGGCTTCAGCACGAGCTCGCCGCGCCGGACCGAGCCGTCGCCGAGCGCGACCTCGAGCGTGATGGGCGTGTCCGCCGTGACGGGCGGCACGAGGAACTCGAGGGCGTTGTGGCCCATCTTCAGTTCGAGGGAGGCCTTCTCCGCCCCGGGGCACGAGACGACGGCCTTGGACGGGGGCCCGAGGTGGCTGACGGAGACGCGCACGACCTGGAAGAGGCGGCCGCCCTCGCGGACGAGGGCCTGTTCGCCGCGGGCCCAGACCTCGCGCCGCAGGTCGTCCTCGAAGGCCATGTACCAGTCGGTCGATCCGCCTTTCTCGCCGGCCACCTTGAGGCGCAGGGGCCGTCCGGGGCGCAGGAGGGCGGCGGGGACCTCGAGCGTCATGAAGCCGAACAGCTCGTCGAACTGGTCGACCATGACCGTCCGGAACGAGAGGGCGACGCCGCCGGCCCCCGTCTCCCGCCATTCGCGCCGCGCGCTGTCGGCGGAGGTCCGGAAGCCGAGGACCGGTCGTCCGTCGACCTGCAGCGCGAAGGCGTGGGCGCCTTTGCCCGTGGCCAGCCCCGCCAGCCAGATGAAGGTCGCCGGCCGGTCGCCCCAGTCGGGCGGGACGGCCTCGGTCTCCCACTCGATGGCCGAGGTCCCGTCCGAGGCCCGGGCGATGAGCGCGGAGGTGATGTCGGGATAGGGCGAGTGGTAGGCGAGCGTCATGCCGGACAAGGTCCGCCCGTAGCCGCGGAGCCACTCCGCCCCGGCCGGGACGGCCGTGGCCGCGGCGACGAGGGCCAGGATGACGCGCGGTCCCGGGTTCGACACGGTCAGGACCCCCGGCCGGCCCGGGCCGCCTTGAACTTGAAGACCCAGGCGTGGCGGCAGGGCGGCTTGGCGACGGCGCTCGCCGGGAGGGTCAGGAGGGCGCCCTTGCCGACCCTCTCCCAGCGGACGGGCTCGCGGACGCCGAGCATCCTGACCGTGGCGCCGTCGGCGGGGGCGAGGGAGGTCAGCATGATCTTGGCCGGAGGCGCGGCCTCGTCCTCGTCGGCGAGGTAGATGGCGTGGACCGTGCCGTCGGGAAGGGCCGTGAAGCGGGTCTTGGCCTCCTTGTACGGGGCGACCGGCCGCGTCCCGTAGATGGCCTCTCCGTTGACCCTCATCCACGCGCCGATCGCGCGGAGGCGGTCGTAGGCATCGGGGGCGAACTCGCCCTCGGGGCTCGGCCCGACGTTGAGCAGGAAATTGCCGCCCTTGGAGACGATGTCGACGAGGAGGTGGACGAGCCGGTGGGCCGATTTATACAGGTCCCCGGGGACGTACGACCACGAGCCGCCCATGGTCATGCAGGTCTCCCAGGCGTAGGGCAGGGGCTTCTCGGGGACCTCCTGCTCCGGCGTGCGGTAGTTCTCGTAGCGCCCCGTGACGGTCCGGTCGACGACGAGCAGGCCCGGCTGGTGGCGGCGGGCCATGGCCGCGATCCTCGGCATGTCGATGTCCATGTTCTTCGCGTTCTTGACGAAATGGCCGGGGGCTATCTCGACCATCGGGCTGGGCCGGACCCAGCCGCCGTCGAGCCAGAGGATGTCGAGCGGCCCGTAGCCGGAGACGATCTCCTCGATCTGTCGGTAGGTGAAGTCGCGGAAGCGCTGCCAGCGCTCGGGGTAGCGCTCGACGCTGTAGTTGACGTTGCGGTCGGGCGTCGCCCACTCCGGCGCCCAGAAGTCGGGGTGGTGCCAGTCGGGCTTGGAGAAGTAGGCCCCGGTCCCGAAGCCCCGGGTCCGGAAGGCGTCGAGGACGGCCCGGAAGACGTCGGCTTTGGGGTGGGCGCGGAAAGGGACGTCGGGCCCGGTGACGCGGTAGTCCGTCTGCTTCGTGTCGTACATGGCGAAGCCGTCGTGGTGCTTGGTCGTCATGACGACGTAGCGCATCCCGGCGGCCTTGGCGGCGTCGGCCCATTTGTCGGGGTCGAACTTCACCGGGTCGAAGGTGCGCGGCAGGGCCTCGTAGGCCTTCTTGTAGGCCACGTAGTCGTCCATGGAGCGGCGGCACCAGGGTTCGTCCTCGGAGCAGATGGACCAGGACTCGACGACGCCCCACTGGCTGTACGGGCCCCAGTGCATCATCAGCCCGAATTTCCAGTCCTGCCACCGGGCGAGCTTGGCCAGGACGAGGGGGTCGGTCTCCCGGTCGGCGTCGGCGGCCTGGGGGGAGGCCGGGACGAGGGAAAGGATCAGGACCGTGGCGGCCAGGATCGGCGCCGCGAGGCCGAGACGCTTCATCGTAACCCTCCTGCGGGGGATGTCACCCGGGCATTATAGCAAACCCGGGCCGCCGGAGGGCAGCGGGGCTCAGGCCGCGCCCTTGACGGCGTCCTTGGCGGCCTTCTTCAGCTTCTCGTTGGCCATGATGGCCAGGTCGACCCGGCGGTTCTGCTGGCGCCCTTCGACGGTGGCGTTGTCGCCGATGGGCTGGTCGGGGCCGTACCCGTTGACGGTGAAGCGGGCCGACTGGACGTTCAGGGTCGCGAGGTGGGTCGCCACGGCCTTGGCCCTGTTGTCGGACAGGGGCATGTTGATCTCGCGCGTCCCGGTCGAGTCGGTGTGGCCCTCGATGAGGATGTTCGTGTCGGGGTACTTGTTGAGCAGGGCGGCCAGCTTGGCCAGGTTCTCCCGGCTCGCGGCCCTGAGGTCGTACTTGTTGACGTCGAACATGAGGCCGGAGTCGAAGGTGATCTTGATGCCCTCGCCGACCCGCTCGACCTTGGCGCCTTCGAGGTCGCGGCGCATCTCCTCGGCCTGCTTGTCCATCTGGCGGCCGATGTAGGCCCCGGCCGCGCCGCCGATGGCGGCCCCGGCGATGGCGCCGATGATGGTGTTGCCGGCGATCTTGCCGATGACGCCGCCGACGACCGCGCCGCCCGCGGCGCCGATGGTCGCTCCCTTGGCCGTCTTGCTCCAGCTGGCGCAGCCGGCGCTGAGGAGCACCAGGCCGACCGTCAGGACGGCGATGAGGTTCCTTTTCATGGCAGGCCTCCTTGGGATCCGCTCGCGGTCGTGTCCGCGGGGTCCGAACTATTTAGTCGCGCGAGCCGGTCCCGCCGGCCCGGTCATTTCCTTTCCTTGGCGGGCGTCCGGGCCGCCTTCGTCTGGTGGTCGACGATGATGTTGGCCATGAGCTCGACGCCTATGGGGATGGCCGTCTCGTCGGCGAGGAAGGTCGGGGAGTGGACGGCCGTCGACTCGAGCTCGGGCGGGACGACGCCCAGGTTGAACATCACGGCCGGGGCGATCCGGCCGAACTCGCTGAAATCCTCGCCGCCCATCTCGGGTTTCTGCTCGACGAGGGCCGACTTCCCGCCGAGGACCCGCTCGGCCGTGGCCAGGGCGCCGCGGACGAGGGCGGGATCGTTGTAGACGGACGCGGTGCCGAACGAATAGGCGAGGTCGAACGCCGCGCCGGCGGCCTCGCAGATGTTGGTGACGAGGCGGGTGATCCTGTCCTGGAGGACGCGGCGCTGGTCCTCGCCGTAGTTGCGGACGGTGGCCTCGAGCCGGGCCGACCTGGGGATGACGTTGGGGGCGCTGCCGGCGTGGAAGGACCCGACGGTGATGACGGTGTTGTCGTGGACGCTGAACTCGCGGGCCACCAGGACCTGGAGTGCGGTGACGACCTGGGCGCCGACGACGATGGGATCGACGCAGGACCAGGGGCTGGCCCCGTGGCAGCCGTCGGACTTGATCTCGAGGGTGAAGCCGTCGACGTTGGCCGACATGAAGCCCGAGGCGTAGCCGATGCGGCCGGCCTTGAGGGTGTCGTCGACGTGATAGGCGAAGAAGGCCGAGGGGACGACGTCCTTGAAGGCGCCGTCGGCGATCATCAGCCGGGCCCCGTCGCAGCACTCCTCGCCCGGCTGGGCGACGAAGACGACGGTGCCGGGAAGGTCGGCCTTGACGGCCGAGAGGACGGCGGCGACGCCGAGGAGCAGCGTCGTATGGATGTCGTGGCCGCAGGCGTGCATGACACCCGTCTCGCGGCCGTCGACGACCGTCTTGTCCCTCGAGGCGAAGGGCAGGTCCGTCTCCTCGGTGATGGGCAGGGCGTCCATGTCGCCGCGCATGGCCACGACCGGGCCGGGCCGGCCGCCCCTGAGGATGCCGACGACCCCGCTGTCGGCGTATCCCGTCCGGACCTCGAGCCCCAGCTTGCGGAAATAGTCGACGACGATGGCCGACGTCCGCGGCAGGTGGTTGCCGAGCTCCGGGTGGCAGTGGATGTCGCGGCGGATGTCGATGAGCTCCGGGGCCAGCTTGGCGGTGAGCGCTTTGATCCTCTTCTCGAGGGGTGTGGCGGGGGCGGCGGCCGGCCGCAGGGAGGTCGCGGCCAGCGTGACGAGAAGGATCCCGAGGGGGACGACCGGGCGGCGGCTGTTCATGGGCTCCTCCTGAGGGGCGAGAAGGACAGGATAACCCAAAGCCGCGAGCCGGGCAAATCGGGAGGGACCGCGCCCTTGTCCATGGGGACATGTGCCGAAGGTACGTGTCCCCGGAAGGGCGGAAGATCAAGACATCTCGCGGGATCGCGGCCCGATCAGATGCAGCGAAGGGAGAAGGCGGGACTTGACCAAGATATTTCGCGGGATCGCGGCCTCATGTGCTCGGCCGCGGTCCTGCCTCTCGCTCGCCGCGCTCGCGAGCAAGGGTGCAAGGAGGGCCCTGGAGAGGAATCCCCGTGTCCTGCCCCATTGTTTCGCAATAGCCTTGGACGGGGCCCTCCTTGCGTTGGCTCGATTCTCCCGCGGCCGGGGGAGGGGGTCAATCGCCAGCCGCGGCGATTCGGGAGGTGAATCGGCCCGACCTCAAGGGTGATAAGAGGGGGTCAGGTCTACTTTTTACGCGATTTNCGTAAAAAGTAGACCTGACCCCCTCTTGTTGACCCTCTCTTGTTTAATAAGTATGATGAGGCGAAAGACGGAGGGAGGCGCCATGAACGTCAAGAAGTTCATCGAGACCCAGGTCGAGGAGATCAGGAAGACCGTCGGCTCGGGCAAAGCCATCTCGGCCCTGTCCGGCGGCGTCGACTCGTCCGCCTGCACCGTCCTGGCCCACCGGGCCCTCGGCCCGGAGCTCAAGTCGGTCTTCATCGACCACGGCCTGATGCGGGCCGGCGAGCCCCGGGAGATCGCCGAGATCTTCGCCGGCCTCGGCATCAAGGTCGACATCGCCGACAAGAAGAAGGAGTATTTCGCCGCCCTCAAGGGCAAGTCCGATCCCGAGGAGAAGCGCAAGGCCTTCCGCTACGCCTTCTACAGCTCCTTCGGCAAGGAGGTCCTCAACAGCAAGGCCCGCTACCTCATCCAGGGCACCATCGCGGCCGACATCATCGAGACCCAGAGGGGGCTCAAGACCCAGCACAACATCCTCGAGCAGATCGGCATCGACCCCGAGGAGGGCTTCGGCTTCAAGGTCATCGAGCCCCTCAAGGAGCTGTTCAAGCACGAGGTCCGGCTGGTGTCCAAGGAGCTCGGCCTGCCCGAGTCCATCTGGAACCGCATGCCCTTCCCCGGGCCGGCCCTGGCCACCCGCATCATCGGCGAGGTGACGCCCGAGCGCGTCGACCTCGTCCGGGCGGCCACGGTCATCGTCGAGGAGGAGGTCGCCGCCCACAATCCCTTCCAGGCCTTCGCCGTCCTGCTCGAGGACAAGGGCACCGGGATCGTCAAGGGCGAGCGCCACTTCGGCAACATCGTCATCGTCCGCTCCGTCGAGAGCAGGGACGCCATGACCGCCGAGCCTTCGCCCCTGCCCTGGGCCACCCTGATGCGGATCTCGAAGCGGATCACGTCCGCGCTCCCCGGAGTCACCCGCGTCGCCTACGAGCTCACCGGGAAGCCCCCGGCCACGATCGAATACATCTGAGACATCGAGGGCCGCGCCTCCCCGGCGGCCCGCGGAGGGAGCCATGCCCTACACCGGAAAAAAGAGGCCCGGCGCGCCCACCCTGGGCGTCTTCGTCCCCTGCGATCCGCGCATCGACGAGGAGTCGAGGACGCGGGCCCTCAACATCGGCCGGATGACGGCCGCCCTGCTCGCCCGGCGGCTGCGCCTGCCGGACGGGACCGTCCCCAACGTCTTCTTCTGCTCCCGGCTCGTCGACAGCGAGAGCACGGCCGACGCCGCCGCCGGGGAGATGAAAGAGGCCGGGGTCGGCGGCATCCTCATCGTCCCCGACACCTGGTTCTTCCCCGGCAGGACGGCCATGGCCGTGACCGCCCACTTCGCGCCGTCCCTCCCGATCGCCTGCGTCGGCGGCAACAACGCCCCCAAGCCCGGCGTCGTCGGCATCGACGCCCTGGTCGGCGCCTACGCCCAGACGGGGCGGCTCTGCCCCATGGTCATCGGCTCGATGCCGGAGACCGGGCTCGACCCGCAGTTCGACGGCCCGACCCAGGAGGAGATCGTCGACCTGGCCTACGCCGTGCTGGCCCGCGTCGCCCTCCAGGGCCGCCGCTTCCTCGCCGTCGACACCGACTCCATGCAGATGGAGACGGCCCTCAACCATGTCCACGCCGCCCGCCGCTTCTTCGGCCTGGAGAGCACCCGCGAGTCCATGAAGCTCTTCGCGGACATGATCCGCAAGAAAGGCGGCTACGACCCCGCCGAGCTCAAGGCCCTGCGCGACTGGGTGGTCAACGTCAAGTTCAAGAACCGCATCTTCACGGACTCCGCCGACATCAAGAAGCACGGCCGGGCCATCCTGACGGGGAAGGCCGTCAAGCCGCCCGCCCTGACCGCCGCGGACCGGCAGAAGCTCGACGAGGGCCTGGCCCTCTACCTCATCATCCGCGACTACATGCGCGACATCAACGCCGTCGGCGGCGGCTGGACGAACCAGCTCTCCTGGGGCTCGGACCGCCGCGGCCTGCCCCTTTCGACGGCCGACATCGCCGAGTCGCTCTTCAACTCGACCGAGGACCACACGGGCCGCAAGACGGTCGTGCCCTTCGCCACGGAGAACGACATCCAGGCCCTCCTGACGATGATCGCCTACTGCTATCTCTCCGGCGGCAAACCCACTCTTTTCATGGACTTCCGCAAGGTCTACGAGCCCTGGGAGATCGAGAGGAACGCCAAGGCCCTGGGCCTCGACCTGCGGCCGTTCAAGCACGAGCCGTGGATGGTGCGCGGCTTCATCGACGGCGACAACTCCGGCTCGGGCTCGCTCGACTACGGCGACAAGTGGTTCCTGTTCAAGGCCGTCGAGTTCTACTTCCCCGGCCTGGGCTTCTCCGTGAGCTACCTCTCGCCGCGGGGCATCAAGGGGATGGCCGGCCGCGTCGCCTTCTCCGATCTCTCGGGCCTGTTCACCATGGTCCAGGACGAGGCCCAGTCGGTGGAGCTGCCGGCGCCGCTCGCCGAGAAGGTCTGCCACGCCTCCGACTACACCTGGCCGCACACGTTCCTGACCTTCGACCACGTTCCCGCGAGCCAGGCCAAGACGGGCATGCCGGCCAATCACTTCCACATGATCACAGGGATGCCGCGGCGCCGCTGGCAGCACTTCTCCGACTACGCCAACATCCTCAACTACCGCTGGGAGGGGACGCCCGAGTTCGTCGAGGGCCTCGACCGGCCCCTGCCGATGCTCTACCGGATCAACGGCGGCGAGACGGCGGCCAAGCTGATGCTGGCCGGACGCCGGTAGGGCGGCCGGTCAGAACGGCGCTTCGTCGATCTTCTTCCCGGCCAGGACGTCGAGGAAGCGGCGGGCCGAGAGCGGGGCGCTGCCCTCGTAGTGGTTGTTCAGGTTGAGGTAGGTCAGCACCCGCTTCTTGGCGTTGGCCCGGACGATCTTCGCGGCGGCCGCGAGCCCGCCGGGCTTCGGCGCCACGACCTTGTCCCAGGCCTCGCCCGTCTGCCCCTCGATCTCGAGCCTGTCCCCGCCGTGCAGGCGCACGACCTGGAACGAGGCCGTCTCGGGCTCGAACTTCTCGAAGAGCTGGCCGATCGGCGGCATGTAGTAGCCGTCGAGGTAGACGAAGCCGAGGCCGCGCTCCTTCAGGAAGGCGAAGAGCGCTTCCGACAGGTAGTTCGGGTTGCGCGTCTCGACGGCGTAGTGGTAGCCCTTGGGCGCCCTGTCGACGAACTCCCCGAAGCGCTCGAAAAAGGCCTCCTTCGACGGCATCTTCTGCCTGTTCAGGTATTCGAACTGGAACATGATCGGGCCGAGCTTCGATCCCATGGGGGAGAGGGCCTCCAGGAACCGGGCGAGCAGCTCGAGGTCGAGGAAACAAGGGTTCGGCTTGTTGGCGAACGCCGCGTGGGCCGGGGTCTGCTTGGCGTAAAAGTGGGTCAGGGTCAGCGCGTTGGGGGCCTTGACCGTGAAGACGAAATCGTCCGGAACGCTCTTGGCGTATCGCCTCACGACGGCCGGATCGGGCAGCCTCGGCCCGCCCGGGAAGAGGCTCCAGAACCACTGGTCGACCTCGACGGAGCCGAACGACCGGGCGTAGTCGGGAAGATAGTCGTCGGGGCGGTAGGCCTTGCCCGCCTCGTAGACCAGGCCCTTCCAGGAGTCGTACTTCCACGAGCAGGTCCCGAGCCGCAACAGGCCCCGGAATTCCTTGGGGATTGCGAAGTCGAGGGCCATCACGCCGCCTTCGCTTCCAGAGTAGGGCAGGGCGGGACGGCTGTCAACCGGACCGTGGACCGGACCGGGGACATGTACCTGAGGTACGTGTCCCCGCTCTTGCGTGTGCCTGAGCCGCGTGCCCCCGTTTTTATTGACACCCCGGGCGGATTCTGCTATTTTTAATGGCCCTCTGCGGCGCTATCGTCTAGAGGCCCAGGACAGGTGGTTCTCAGCCATCAGACCGGGGTTCGAATCCCCGTAGCGCTACCAGCGTTCCTTTGACTTCCTGGCCCGACTAAATCCATGATATTATCGAAGAGGTCGGACCATGCTCTGCCGCCGCTGCAAGACCGATAACCCGGACACCTCCCGCTATTGCTCGGCCTGCGGGGCCCTGCTCGCGCGCCCGCCCGCCAAGCCGCGGCGGTCCGTCCCCCGGCCCCTCCTGATCGCCGCCGCCTCTCTCGTCGTCCTCGCGGCCGCCTATCTCCTCCTTCCGGGGCTCCGGCCGTCCCCGTCCCGCCCGCAGGCCCCGGCCTCCCCGGCGGAGTCGCCCGGCACCGCTCCTCCCGGACCCGCCGAACCGGCCGCCGTCCCCTCCGGCCGGCCCCCCGTCGCGGCCCGCGTCGCCTTCGCCGGGCCCGGCGGCGGCGCTCCCGGGTCCATCGATTCCGCCCTCGTCGACGGCTCGTGGGTCGCCCTGCCGATCTGGGCTTTTCTGGGTCCCGTCACGCCGCGCCTGGAGAGCCCCGCGGCCTCCGGCTCCGAACCGCCCTGGCTCGATTGGGAGGGCCGCGATCCCGTCGTCCTCTGCCGCTTCGCCCTCTCCGACGCGCCGGGGACGCCCGAGCTCTCTCCCTACAGCTCCACCGTCGGCCTCGAGTGGCGACCCCTCGGCGGCGAGAACGTGTCCTACGCCATCGATCCGGGGCCGCTCGCTCCCGCCGGCTCGTTCCGGACCTTCGCCCTCGTCCGGGAGACCGAGGCGCCGGGCGTATTCGTCCAGAAGGGCGCCGTCGTAGGCTGGACCTTCGGCCAGGGCGTCTCCAGGGGCTACCTCTGGGCCCCGGCCGACGGCGCCGGCCCCCGGCCCGCGCTCTCGCCGGCCGACCTCGCCCTCGCTCTCCGCGGCTCGGCCCCGAGGGAGCTGGCGCTCGCCCAGGCCCTGTCCATGGGCGGCGAGGCCGCCGACGTCCGCCAGCTCGAGGCCCTGGCCGCCGCCCTGCGAAGGGAGGCGCTTCTCTCGCCGGAGGACCTGCCGTTCCCCCTCAAGCCGGCCGCCGTCGCCTCCCGCATGTCCCTCCTGGGCGAGGCCGCGATCGGGCGGGGCCTGGCGGCCGAGGTCGCCAGGGCCCTCGATCCGAAGGCCCTGGCCGCGGTCCCGTACCTGGCCCTGGTCAAGACCGCCGCCCGGGCCTACAACGAGGCCCGCGGCTTCGACTCGGTCAACAGGCTCATCGCCGACCTGCGCCGCGAGACCGCCGGCGGCGGCGACTTGGCCGCCTCCCGGGGGCTCGACGCCTTCCAGGTCGAGCTGGCCAAGACCTCCCTCCACAAGCTCCTCGACGAGCGCGGCTACGGGGGATGGGACGTCTTCGAAACGGCCGCGCGCCTGGCCCCCGACGACCTCGAGCTCCATCTCCTCGGCGTCGAGCTGGCCCTCCTCGAGAAGGACTTCGTCCGGGCCGCCGACCTCCTGGCGGCGAAGAAGTACCCGACGGCCTTTTCCGACAAGGTCCGGACGCTCGAGCGCCTGGTCGACGAGGGCCGCCGCGACGAGGACTCGGTGACGATCCGCTTCAATCCGGGCGAGCGGCTCATCCCGGTCTACGCCGTCCTCAACAAGAAGCACCGCCAGAAGTTCTTCATCGACACCGGCGCGACGACGACCATCATCCCCTTCGCGGCCGTCTCGGCCCTGGGGATCCGGATCGACAACTCGACGCCCGTCGTCGGCTTCCAGGGGGTCGCCGGCGGGGACCTGGCCTATCAGGTCCGGGTCGATTCGATCGAGATCGAGGGCCGGACCGTCTTCGACATCCGGGCCCTCGTCTACGATCTCGGCGACGACGAGAACGCCGGGCTCCTCGGCAACGACTTCCTCCAGCACTTCCAGGTCGACCTCGACAGCGTCAAGGGCGTCCTCAGGCTGCGCAAGAAGTAGCCCGCCGGGCGATTGACAGGGGCCCGCCAATCCTCCTAGAATGGCCTCGATGGCGAATGCGGGGCACATCGACATCGTCCGGGACCGGATCGACCACTGGAACGACTGGCGCCGGAAGAACACCAAGGTCGTGCCCGATTTCGCGGGCGCCGACCTCTCCGAGATCGACCTGGCCGGGGCCAACCTGGCCAAGGCCGACTTCACCGGGGCCAAGCTGGCCGGGGCGAAGCTGGCCGGGGCCAACCTCTCCCGGGCCAAGTTCTTCAAGGCCGACCTGAGCCAGGCCGACCTCAGCCGGGCGACCCTGTTCAAGGCCAACCTCAGCCAGTCCGACCTCGCCGGGGCCAACCTCGACGGGGCCGACCTCAGCGGCGCGTTCCTCGTCCGGGCCAATCTCAGCGGGGCCAGCCTCCTCGGCGCCGTCCTGCAGGGGGCCAGCCTGGGACAGGCCTCGCTCTTCCGGGCCAAGCTCGGGAAGGCCGTTCTCCGCCAGGCCTCCTTCTTCAAGGCCGACCTCAGCGAGGCCGACCTCGGCGAGGCCGACCTCGAAGGCGCCAACCTCCAGGAGGCCGTCCTCGAGAGGACCAACCTCCGCCGGGCCCGGCTGGCCAACGCCAATCTCTGCTTCGCCACCCTGCTCAAGACCAACCTCGAGGGCGCCGTCCTCGACAACTGCGCCGTCTACGGCACGTCGCTCTGGGACGTCAACCTCGCCGACTCCAGCCAGCGCGACCTCGACATCATGCCGGCCCAGCAGCCGGTCCTCTCGGTCGACAGCCTGCAGACGGCCCAGCTCGTCGGCATGCTGCTGCACCACGAGAAGGCCCGCTACGAGGTCTTCTCCATCACCCTCAACACCGTCCTCGTCATCGGGCGCTTCCCGCCCGAGCGCCGGCCCGTCCTGGAGGCCGTCAAGGAGGCCCTGCGCCGGGAGGATTTCGCGCCGCTCGTCCTCGACTTCCACCTGCCGGGATCGGGCGACAAGAACGAGATCGTCAAGACCCTCGGCCGGATGTCCCGGTTCGTCATCGCCGACCTGACCGGCGACAAGCGCATCGCCGACACGCTCGACGCCGTGGTCCACTTCCTGCCCTCCATCCCCATCCAGCCTGTCGGGCAGGCGGGCAGGGAACAGGGCCTCGGTTCGGGACACTTCCAGAAGTACCGCTGGGTCCTGCCTTTCTGGCGGTTCGCCGACGAGACCGACCTCGCCGCGAGGATCGGCCGCGAGGTCGTCGCCCCGGCCGAGCAGAAGGCGGCCGAGATCCGGCAGAAGATGTCCTTCGGCCTCTAGGCGTTTTCCGGGCGCTCTGATAATCCTTCCCCTCCGCGAGCGTCTGATGTTAATATCGGGCCTGAAGGAGAGAGCATGAACGCCCTGGTCCCCATCGTCGCCGACCGGTTCCGCAAGCGCTTCCCGGAGAAGCCTCTCCTCGTCGTCTCGCCCGGGCGGGTCAACCTCATCGGCGAGCACACCGACTACAACGAGGGCTTCGTCCTGCCGGGGGCCACGGACAAGGCCGTCGTCTTCGCCGTCGCGCCCCGGGCCGACGCGGTCTGCCACTTCGTCTCCCGGGACTTCGACCAGGAGTTCCGCTGCGAGATCGGGGCGTTCCACCGCTCGCCCCTGCGTTGGCCCGATTACCTCCAGGGCGTCATCGACCAGTTCCTCAAGGCCGGGTACCGCGTCGGCGGCCTGAACTGCGTCTTCGGCGGCGACATCCCCATCGGGGCGGGCATGTCCTCGTCGGCGGCCATCGAAGGCGGCCTGGCCTTCGCCCTCGACGCCCTCTCCGGGCTCGGCCTCGACGGCCTGACCCTGGCCCGGCTGGCCCAGAAAGCGGAGCACGAGTTCGTCGGCGTCCGCTGCGGCATCATGGACCAGTTCATCAACATCCACGGCCGGGAGAAGAGCGTCCTCAAGATCGACTGCCGGTCGCTCGAGTACGAGCGCATCCCCTTCGACCGCGAGGACCTCCGGATCGTCGTCTCCGACACCCTGGTCCGCCGCGAGCTGGCCTCGTCGGAGTACAACGTCCGCCGCGGCCAGTGCGAGGCCGGCGTGGCCGCCCTCAAGGCGCACGACCCGTCGATAAGCAGCCTCCGGGACGTCGGCCTGGACCTGCTCCGCGAGCACCGGGCCGAGCTCGATCCCGTCGTCTTCCGGCGCTGCGAGTACGTCGTCCGCGAGAACACCCGCGTCGGAGACGCCTGCGACGCCCTGGCCCGCGGCGACTTCGCCGTCTTCGGCGGCCTGATGAACCTGTCCCACGCCGGCCTGCGCGACGACTACGAGGTCTCCTCGCCCGAGCTCGACGCCCTCGTCGAGGCGGCCCGGCGCGTCCCCGGCGTCCTGGGCGCGCGGATGATGGGGGCCGGCTTCGGCGGCTGCACCATCAGCCTGGTCGAGGCCGGGGCCCTTCCCGAGTTCGAGGCCCGGGTGGCCCGGGACTACGAGGCGGCGACGGGCAAGGCCCCCCGGATCCACGTCATCCGCGTCGAGCGGGGCACCCACGCCGTCGAGACCGCTTGACTTCGACCGGCCGGATTCTTAACATATTCTTGACAACTCGAAGGCGGGGAAAGCCTATCCTGATGCCGTGATCGGACTGGGCAACGGCCTCGTCCGCCCGCTCGGTCGTCAGGAGGGTCCAGAGGATGTCGACGCCGAGGTCGACGAGGTTGGGATTGTTGAAGGTCACGGTCATGTACTTCTCGTAATAGGCCCGCTCGGCCTCGGGGATCCTCTCGATGTCGGGGGCGAAGGGCCGGACGAGGAGCCGGTACCAGGGGAAGCCCCAGTTGTTGTCGCCGTAGAGCATGATCGAGGGGAAGCCGCGCACGGCCGCGTCGGCGAGCCGCCAGGCCCGGAAGAGGGCCGGGGCGCCGCGCTTGCCGGCGAAGCGCGCGGCCGCGGCCATGACCGCGGAATCGACGTTGGCCTCGGGATCGAAGTTGAGGGCCCGGAGGACCTCGCGGTTGACGTCGTAGGGCGCCAGCGGCTGGGGATCGACCGTGACCTGGGCCTTGTCGAAGCCGGCGGCCCGCAGGGCCCTGACCTCCTCGGCGGCGAGCCAGGGCGAGGGGATGCCCAGGAGGTAGTTGTTCTGCAGGCGCGTCGTGGTGAAGATCTCGCTCCCCTTGGCGGGCAGGGACTTGAGCCGGCGGCCGCGCGCCGAGTCGTCGAGCTCCTTCGGCGCGACCCAGAGGTCGAGCCCCTCCGTCAGGCCGTCGAGGATGAACGCCTCCTCGTTCGAGAAGGAGAAGAGGTTGAAGAGCAGCCGGAAATCGGGCCGCGTCTCGGCCGCCGCGTCGCGCAGGGTCCGGAAGTAGCGCAGGACGTTCTCGGCCGCGGCCTCGGCGACGGCCTCGTGCGACTTCCACTCGCGGACGAGGTAGGCCCCGCCGTTGCGCCCGGCGTAGAGGCTGGCCGTGTACTCGAAGCCCGAGCCGCTGTCGTTCGTCCAGAGGTAGATGTAGCCGAGCTCGGGGACCTCGCGCATGAGCCTGCGCATGAGCTCGGCGTAGTGCCAGCGGACGGCCGGGTGGGACAGGGTCAGAGTGAAGCGGGGGCGGTAGCTCCGGAAGGGGTGGTCGACCCGGGCGCCGCGGAGGTAGGGGTGTCTCTCGAGGACGGCGTCGGGGACCGAGCGCGGCGAGCTGATGTTGAGCCCGGGGGTCAGGCCGTACTTCACGGCCAGCCGGGCGTTGGCCTTGAGGAGGGCCAGGTTGGCCTCGAGGTACTCGGGCGAATAGGCCCCGGCGTTGAGGGGCGTCTCGACGAACTGGTCGAGATCGGGGCTGAAGTAATAAAAGCGGTAGTAGATCTCCCCGGGCGGCCCCTGCTCGGCCGGCATGTCCTTGGCCAGGGCGTTGACGGGCACGTGGCTGAAACCGAGCCGGGCCAGCTCGCGGACCGAGGCCTCGGCGTCGTAGCCGGCCGCCGCCCGCTTCGGGTTGGCCAGGTAGTTGTCGCCGCCCTCGAGGCGGGAGAAGGCGGGGTGAACGAGCCGGCCTTTCTCGAAGCCGGCGGCGTCGAGGCCGGGCCAGTCGTCCCGGACCAGGCGACAGAGAGCGTAGAGGAGGTGCGGGGCCGAGGTCGCGAGCTCGCCCGAGCCGTCCGGGCCGAGCTTGAAGTACATCCAGCCCTTTCCGGCGGCCTCGCGGAGAGCGTCGGGCGGGGGGCCGGCGGCCAGTCTCTCGTCGGCGACGGCGACGCGGAAGACCCCCGGGCCGAGCGGCTCTCCGGGCTTGACGCTCCTGACTTCGGCCTGCGGCGCGAGCTCCAGTCGGAGCTCCTCGGCCACGGTCCGGTCGACCGGACGCCCCGCCTCCGGGACGGCCAGGACCCGGGTCTTCTTCAGGGCTTCGGCGACCGACGGCTTCTGTTGGCCCGCGAACGCGTGACCGAACAGGCAGAGGATGCCGAGAACCGCGGCGATCTTGGTCATGGACGCCTCCTAGACGGCTGGTGCGGCGGGACGGAAATGCCGTCGGCCTATTCTAGGTTATCGCCGCCGGGCGGCGCAAGAATGAGAAAACCGGACGGGCCCGAGCGTTGTTAGGATGTGGCCGGAAGACCCGGCCCCCGCTAAATGCCATGACGGAACGCATGCTGGCCAGGACCGCGGAGATCGTCCTCGACGAGGTCGCCGCCGACCGGGCCCTGTTCCGGGTGCTCGACGGAAAGGGCGATCCGGCCTTCGAAGCGGCCCGGGGCATGGGGAATGGGAGGGGGACGGGCGCGGCCCCGGAAGGCGCCGACGAGGCGATCGCCGGCCGGGCGCTCGAGATAGGCCGCCCCGTCCTCGTCGCCGACCTCGACCGGGAGCCCCTCTTCGCCGACCTCGAGATCGGCGCGAACGGGCATCCCCGGAGCGTTCTCTGCTATCCCTGGAGACTGCGGGAGCGCCCGGCCGGTCTGGTCTATCTGGCGCGGGACGGCGGGGGACGGCCGTTCGACAGGGGCGATCTCGAGTTCCTGACCCTGACCCTGGCCCCGCTCCTCTTCCTCCTCCGCCGGAACGGCGCGCGGAATCCGGGGGAGCCGGCCGCTTCACAGTCCTCCGCCTTGCCGCCGGGCGCCGCTTCGTGCCGCGCGTTCATGGGCGAGGCCCCCTCGGTCCGCCGCGTCCGGGCCATGCTCGAGAAGGTCCGCGACACGGAGGCCCCGGTCTTCATCTCCGGCGAGAGCGGGACGGGCAAGGAGCTGGCCGCCCGAGTCCTCCACGAGACGGCCCGGCGCCGCGCGGGGCCCTTCGTGGCCGTCAACTGCGCCGCCATCCCCGAGGCGCTGCTCGAGTCGGAGCTCTTCGGCCACGCCCGGGGCTCGTTCACCGGCGCCGTCCGGGACAAGGCCGGGCTGGTCGAGGAGGCCTCGGGCGGGACGTTCTTCCTCGACGAGATCGGCGACCTGCCCCTGGCCCTGCAGTCCAAGCTCCTCCGCGTCCTCGAGGAGAAGAAGGTGCGCCGGATCGGGGAGACGCGGCCGCGGTCCGTCGACGTCCGCTTCGTCAGCGCCACCAACAAGGACCTCGACCATGAGGTCGAGCGGGGCCGATTCCGCCAGGACCTCTACTACCGGGTCAAGATCATCGCCGTCGACCTGCCGCCCCTGCGCGAGCGCCCCGACGACGTCCTGCTCCTTCTCAACCACTTCCTCGACGAGTTCGCCCGGTCCATGGCCCGGCCGCGGCCTTTCGTCTCGCCGGTCGCGCTGGAGATGCTCCTCCGCTACCCCTGGCCGGGCAACGTCCGCGAGCTCCAGAACGAGGTCCAGCGCTGCCTGATCATGGCCGACGGCGGCCCGCTCGTCCTCGAGGACCACCTCTCGCCCAAGATCAATCCGGCCGGGGAGACCTACTCGCGGGAGACCCACCGCTTCGCCGAGGCCAAGGCCGATTTCGAGAGGCGCTTCCTCCGCGAGGCCCTGGTCCGCTGCCGCTACCACCGGACCCGGACCGCGGCCGAGGTCGGGCTGACCCGGCAGGGCCTGTTCAAGCTGTTGAAAAAGCACGGCATCGACGCTAAGGCCGGAGAGGTTTGACCGGCCGCCCGGGGGCGGCGACGGAGAGAGGCTCCCCCATCCGGCTTTATGCGGGGTGCCGGTTGTGCTACATTCGGGCCATGTCAGAGACCAAGGACGAAGCGAACGTTTACTCAGTCGCCTGTCCCTGCTGCGGGGCGACCCTGTGGGTCGACGCCGGGACGCGGTCGGTGCTGCGCTCCGAGAAGGGCAAGAAGGCCAAGGGCTCGCTCGACGACCTTCTCGTCAAGGAGCACAAGCGCCAGAGCGAGTTCGACCGCAAGTTCGACGCCACGTTCGAATTGCAGAAAGAGAAGCACTCCAAGGCCGACGAGCTGTTCAAGAAGGCGCTCGAGAAGGCGGAGAAAGGCGAGGACGAAGAGCAGAGCTAGCTTTGCCGCGCGACGAGGCCCTTAGCTTCCCGCCTGCGTCTCGTCCTCGCGCACCCGTTTGGCCATCGTCCACTTCGTGAAGCCGAAGAGGGCGAGCATCGCGACCGAGAGATAGTTCATGAAGGCCCAGGGCAGGTAGGAGAAGGTCGACACCCCGAGAGTCCCGGTGATGTAGACCCCGGCCATGCTCCAGGGGATGAGCGGGACGATGATGGCCCCGCTCTCCTCGATGATGCGCGACAGGTTCTTGGCCGCCAGGCCCTTCTTCTTGTAGATGGGCGCCAGGAGGTCGGCCGGCAGGATCATCGACAGGTAGGAGCTGCCGGTGATCATGGCCGAGAGGACGGCCGCGCCGATCGTCGTCAGGACCAGGCTCCAGACGTGGCGCGTGAACTTCATCACCCGCTCCAGGATGACGGCCAGGCAGCCCGTCCTCTGCATGATGCCGCCGAACGAGAAGGCGGTGAAGGCGATGAGCTGGGTCTCCATCATGCTCATCATGCCGCCCTTGGCCAGCAGGCGGTCGACGAGCTCGACGCCGGTGCGGGCCGGCAGCCCGGAGTTCATGGCCGCGGCTACCGTCGTCAGCGGGATCTTCTGGACGACGACGGCCAGGACGGCCGCGACGAGGGACGACAGGACCATGGCCGGGATGGTCGGCTTCTTGGCCACCGCGAAATAGAAGATGACGGCCATGGGCAGGAGCAGCAGGAGGTTGAAGCGGAAGTTGGCCTTGAGCGTCGTGAGGATGAGGTCGAGCGTCTCCGACCGGACCGCGGTCGCGCCGTATTTCAGGCCGGCGAAGAAGTAGATGGCCAGGCCGGCCAGCCAGGCCGGGACGGCCGACCACATCATGTGCCTGATGTGATCGAAGAGATTGGAGCCGGAGATGACCGTGGCCAGGTTGGGGATGTCGGAGAGCGGCGACATCTTGTCGCCGAAATAGGCCCCGGCGACGACGGCCCCCGCGGCCGGCCCGAGCGGGATGCCGAGGCCCATGGCGATGCCGATGAAGGCGACCCCGACCGTGCCGATCGTGCCCCAGGACGTGCCCGAGGCGACGGCGACGACGGACGAGACGAGGCAGGCCGTGGCCAGGAAGTACTTGGGCGAGATGAGCTTGAGGCCGTAGTAGATGACCATGGGGATGGTCCCGCTGGCCATCCACGCGCCGACCAGGATGCCGACCGAGAGCATGATCAGGATGGCCGGCATGGCCTTGTGGATGCTCTCGACGATGCCCCGCTCCATGTCCTTCCACTTGAAGCCGAGAAGGAGGCCCATGAAGGCGGTGATCGTCGCGGCGGCGACGAGGAGCACCTGGGCCTTGATCTTGTAGACGCCGTAGCCGACGCCGAGGAGGAGGGCCATCGAGATGAGCGGGACGAGGGCGACGCCGAAGCGGGGCGGGCGGCCGGAGGCCGGGGACGGGGGCTCGTTCGGAGCGGGGGAGGCGGGCGGCTGGGGCGCTTCTTCGGCCATCGGGTCTCTCCTTAATACTTCAAGAGGGACAGCCCCCCGCGGGGACAGCCCCTCGTTAGGCGCTGAAGGTGCCGCGGGCGACGACGCGCCCGCCGGCGACCATCCGCCGGCCCCGGGCGAAGACCTCGCTCAATCCGAAATCCGCGTCGAGGACGATGAGGTCGGCGTCCCGCCCGGGCTCGACGCGGCCCTTCCCGCCGAGCTTGTAGAACTCGGCGGCGTTGGTCGAGAAGACGCGGACGGCCGTCTCGACCGGGAGGAGCCCGCGGCGGAGGACGTCGGTGAATTTGCGGAAAAGGTCCTTCTCCTTGGCGACATCCAGGCGGACCAGGCGCCCGGCGGCGTCGAAGACGGGCAGGCTGCCGTTGCTGTCCGAGCTGGCCATCAGGCGGGTAAGCGGCAGGCCCTGCTCCTTGAAGCGGGCGATCACGTCCTCCGGCCGGACCTCGGGATCGTCCGCCGCCGGCTCAGGCCCGACGGTCATGTCGACGGAACCTCCGGCGGCGACCCACTCGAGCCCCTGCTCGAAGAGATGGGGATTGCGGTTGATGTGGGTCGGGATGACCTGGGTCGCGGGGATCTCGGTCTCGCGGACGAGGCGGAAGAGGAGTTCGAGCCGGCGCTTCCCGTCGCCGAGGTGGAGGTGGAGGACGCCGGCCTTGCCGCCGAGCATCCCCCCGACCCGGCACTCCGCGGCCAGGCGGGCGATCTCGTCGAAGGTCGGCTGGGACGAGCGGTGGTCGCTCACGGCGATCTCGCCCGCGCCGACGACCTTGTCGATGAGGATGAGGTCGGAGCGGACGCTGCCGGTCAGGGTCAGGACCGGGACCTCGTAGGAGCCGGAGTAGATGAAGGCCGAGACGCCCTCGATCTCGAGGGCCCGGGCCTTGGCCAGGAGGGAGGTCATGTGGCGGGTGACGCCGTCGGTCCCCAGGCAGCCGATGACCGTCGTGACGCCGCTCGCGACGATGTCCTCGACGCGGATCTCGGGGGCGCGCGTCGCCGGGCCCCCTTCGCCGCCGCCGCCGAGGATGTGGACGTGGGGGTCGACGAGCCCGGGCAGGACGCGCTTGCCGGCGGCGTCGACGACCCCGGTCTCGAGGCCTTCGACGCGTAGGCGGCCGGGCTCGGCCACCGCGGCGATGGCGCCGCCGGCGATCAGGACGTCCTTGCGGCCGAGCGGCCCGGGGGCGAAGACCTCTCCGTCGCGGATCAGGGTGACCATGGGCGCCTCCTCGAACGGGTGACCGGGCTAAATTAACACGCCTGAGCGGCGTTCGCAAGCGGCGCCGCGAGGCCCCGGGGCGTCTTTGTATTTCCGCGCGGGTTTGGGTAGAATAAGCCTCCCATGGCCACTTTCGAAGAGGAATACCGGCGCATCGAGAAGTTCATCGCCGACGTCACCAAGCTGTTCCTCCTCCCCAAGAAGATCGACCTCCGCGGGGCCGGGAACTTCGTCCGCGAGGGGCCGAACGTCATCATCGGCAACCACATCGGGGCCTACAAGGACGTCTCCATCCTGCTCCGGACCGTGCCCCGGATGATCTATTTCACCGGCAACAAGATGTTCTTCGACCGGCAGGAGGCCAGCGAGCTCGTCCTGCGCCATCTCCGCCGGCACATGGGCAAGTTCGGCGGCTTCGTCCACCTCATCCTCAAACCGTTCTACTCCTACATGGTCCACTTCGTCGCCGGGCACATCGAGCGCATCGGGACGATCCCCGTCGACATATACGGCAGCAAGCGCGAGTCGATCCTGAGGTGCCAGGACTATTTGAGGAAAGGCCGGGCCGTCATCGCCCTGCAGGGCCGCGGCCGTGTCCAGCCCAAGGACCCGAACCCCTACGTGACGGGGTTCCGCCGCGGCGTCTCGATCATGGCCTACAACCTCAGGAAGGAGAGCGGCCTCGACGTGCCCGTGACGCCGCTGTCCCTGTTCGGGACGCACATCATGTGGGGGGTCCCGGCGACGATCAAGGTCAACGTCGGCCCGCCCCTGTACATCCGGGACCACTGGACGGGCGAGGAAAAGACGACCGTCGAGAGGTTCCGGGCGGCCCTGGAGCGCTCCGTCTCCGGGCTCTTCATGGAAAGCCTGGGCTGGTAGACCGGCCCGGCCCGTCATCGCACGAGGAGGGGACCATGGCTCTCGAAGGGATGCTGATCGCGCGCGGGGAGAAGGACCTGCTCCTGCTCCCGAAGATGGCCAATCGCCACGGCCTCGTCGCCGGCGCGACGGGGACGGGCAAGACCGTCACCCTCCAGGTCATGGCCGAGCGGTTCAGCCGCCTCGGCGTCCCGGTCTTCATGGCCGACGTCAAGGGCGATCTCGCCGGGATCAGCCAGCCCGGCGCGCCCCATCCCAAGATCCAGGAGCGCGTCGGGATGCTCAAGCTCGGCGGCCATCCTTTCGAGGGCAGCCCGGTCGCCTTCTGGGACATTTTCGGCGAGCAGGGCCATCCCGTGCGGACGACGGTGTCCGACATGGGCCCGCTCCTCCTGTCGAGGCTCCTCAACCTCAACGACGTCCAGAGCGGCGTCCTGGCCATCCTCTTCCGCGTCGCCGACGACACCGGGCTCCACCTGCTCGACTTCAAGGACCTCCGGGCCCTGGCCCAGTACGCCGGCGACCATGCCGGCGAGTTCGAGACGGACTACGGCCGCATCTCGCCGGCCAGCATCGGGACCATCCAGCGCAACCTGCTGGCGCTCGAGGACCAGGGGGCCGGCCGGTTCTTCGGCGAGCCCGACCTCGACCTCGGCGACCTCATGCAGACCGACGCCGCCGGCCGGGGGACCGTCAATATCCTGGCCGCCGACAAGCTGATGCTGTCGCCCCGGGCCTATTCGACGTTCCTGCTCTGGCTCATGGCCGAGCTCTTCGAGCGCCTGCCCGAGGTCGGCGACGTCGAGAAGCCGCGGCTGGTCTTCTTCTTCGACGAGGCCCACCTCCTGTTCGCGGACGCGCCGCAGGTCCTGCTGGAGAAGATCGAGCAGGTCGTCCGGCTCATCCGGTCGAAGGGCGTCGGGATCTATTTCGTCACCCAGAACCCTCTCGACATCCCCGACGTCATCCTGGGCCAGCTCGGCAACCGGGTCCAGCACGCCCTGAGGGCCTTCACGCCGCGCGACCAGAAGGCGGTGCGGGCGGCGGCCGAGACCTTCCGCCAGAACCCCCGGGTCGACGTCGAGACGGCCATCACCCAGCTCGGCACCGGCGAGGCCCTCGTCTCCTTCCTCGACGAGAAAGGCCAGCCCGGGGTCGTGGAGCGGGCCTTCGTCCTGCCGCCGATGAGCCGCATCGGGCTGATCACCCCGGCCGAGCGGCAGGGGATCGTCCAGGGCTCGGTCGTCTACGGGCACTACGAGAAAGCCGTCGACCGCGAGTCGGCCTACGAGATGCTCAAGGCCCGGGCCGCCAGGGCCGAGGCGGAGGCCCAGGCCAGGGCCCAGGCCGAGGCGCAGTCCAGGCAGCAGGCGCCCTACGGCTACCCGGACCCCCAGCGGGGACCGGCCCGGGACCCCCGGGGCTATCCCGATCGCGCTCCGGCCCCGCGGCGGACCGCCGGCCGCTCCAAGGACACCCTGATGGAGGCCATGGCCAAGAGCGCCGCCCGCTCGGTCGGCAGCCAGCTCGGCCGGTCTATCCTGCGCGGCGTCCTGGGCTCGATCCTCGGCGGCAAGCGCTAAGAGGGGGTCAAACCTGCTTTTTTTCGAAAAAAGTAGGTTTGACCCCCTCTTTTCTTCTGATATAATCGCTCCGCTTTGACGGATCTCCGCCAGCCTTCGATCGCCACTCGAGGAGGGTAAGCCATGTTCAAGGAACATCCCAAGGGCCTCGTCGTCGCCTTCTTCTCCAACATGGGCGAACGGTTCGGCTTCTACACCATGATGGCCATCTTGGTGCTCTTCCTCCAGGCCAAATACGGCCTGTCCGCCCAGAGCGCCAGCGGCTACTACAGCTGGTTCTATTTCGCCATCTACGCCCTGGCCCTCGTCGGGGGCTTGATCGCCGACGCGACGAGCAAGTACAAGCTGGTCATCGGGACCGGCATCGTCGTCATGCTCGCCGGGTACGTGGTCATGGCCCTGCCCGGCCTGCCGCTGACCGTCACGCTCGTGGGATTGTTCACCATCGCCTTCGGGAACGGGCTGTTCAAGGGCAACCTCCAGGCCGTCGTCGGGCAGATGTACGACAACCCCCAGTACTCCAAGGTCCGGGACACGGCCTACATGATCTTCTACATGGGCATCAACGTCGGGGCCTTCTTCGCCCCCTACGCGGCCACGGCCATGCGGAACTGGTTCCTGCGCACGCAGGGCTTCACGCACGACGGCAGCCTGCCGGCCATCTGCCACGCCTTCCTCGACGGCCGCCTGACGGACGCCTCGGCGGTCGACCATTTCGCCGGCCTGGCGTCGAAGGTCTCGGGCCAGGTCCTCTCTGGCGCCGAACAGCTGGGCGCTTTCGCCAAGGGCTACCTCGACGCCTTCTCCAGAGGGTATCATTACGCCTTCGGTGTCGCCGGGGGGGCCATGATCGTCTCCCTCCTGGTCTTCGTGGTCTTCAACAAGCACCTGCCGAACAAGACCAAGAAGAAGGCCGAGGGCGCGGCCAAGCCCGCCGTGGCGAGCTCCCTGCAGAGCGCCAGCGGCATCGTCATCGCGGCCGTCATCACCGTGGCCACGGCCTTCCTGTTCAAGGCCCTGATGAACGACTTCCTCCTGGGGCTGGCCGTCGGGCTGTTCATCGGCTTCGTGGCCACGATCGTGCGGGCCTCGACCAAGGAGGAGAAGCCGCGGGTCATGGCCCTCGTCATGGTCTTCGCCGTGGTCGTCTTCTTCTGGATGTCGTTCCACCAGAACGGGCTGACCCAGACCTTCTTCGCCCGGGACTACACGGTCAAGGAGGTCGGGCCGGTCACGAACATCTTCTTCAACCTGAAGTCCATCCTGCCCTTCATCGCCGCCGTGGCCGGTTTGATCCTGTTCTTCACCCGCAAGAAGACCGGCGAGAAGGCCCTCGGCGCCGCGGCTTGCCTGGGCTTCGGAGCGCTGACCTACTACTTCGCCCAGGGGTACGGAACGCTCAACCCCATCGCTCCGGAGATCTTCCAGTCCTTCAATCCCATGTTCATCGTCGTCCTGACCTTCCCGGTCATGGGCGTCTTCGCCTGGTTGAGGAAAAGGAACCAGGAGCCGTCCACGCCGCGCAAGATCGGCATCGGCATGATCATCGCCGCGGTCGGGTTCATCATCATGGTCGTCGGCTCCCTGAAGCTCGCCTCCCCGGGGGCCGTGGCGGCCCAGGGCCTGACCGAATGGGGGCGGGTCTCGCCGTACTGGCTGATCAGCAGCTACCTGACCCTGACCATCGCCGAGCTCTTCCTGAGCCCGATGGGGCTGTCGTTCGTTTCCAAGGTCTCTCCCGAGAGGTTCCATGGGCCACTGTCCCAGATAAGGCATACTCGGGTCGTGGATCTCGTAGCCTTTTTCGAGCCAGGTCAGGGTGCGGCCGTTGTCCCCGGCATGGACGCATACTTGGGCGATATCGAAGGGGAGAACGAAATTTTTCTGGGCAAAGGCCTCGAGGGCGTCGGCGCCGCGCCTCATGGCCTCCCGAAACCCGCCCGACGCGAATCCTTGATCCAGGGCTTCGGCCATGTCGAAATTGTAGACGTTCCGGAAGATGAGTCTGACCAAGGCGGCGGCTTCCCTGTCCATCTTCTCTTTTTCATATTCTATCCAGAGCACTTGCGCGCTGAAGATCTCGTTCGGGTTCATTTTCTGCCCCAAACGGGCTTGGGCAATGGCTTCGTCGCTGCGGCCGGCCATGGTGAGGACGACTGCGAAAAGGCCGTGGAGCAGGGCGTTGTACGGATCGAGCCGGACGGCCCTCTCGCCCTGCTCGATCGCCTCCGGCATGCGCCCCAGGATCGCCAGCAGGTGCGCGTAATAGATCCGGACATCGGGGAAGCCGGGGTTGATCTCGATGGCCCTCCTGAACTCGGACTCGGCGCCCGCCCAATCCCAGTCGGTCCAGGCCTTGAGCAGCGCCAGGACGTAGTGGGTCTCGGCGATCGAGTCCTCGAGCATGATCGCCCGCTGGGCCGCTTCCCTTGCTTTCGGGGCCGCTTCGGACGGGGGAGTCATGCCCAGTTGCTGCCGGCCGATCCAGACCAGGGCGATGCCGGCATGGGCCGCGGCGTATTTCGGGTCCTTCTGCAGCGCGAGGTCAAAATACTGCTGGGCGCTGTCCAGGTCGGCGGGGGTGAGCCGGCACCACAGTTGCATGCCCCTCAAGTAGGCGTCGTAGGCCTCGGGATCGACCCGGCGCACTCTGGCCAGCTGCGTTCTCTCCCCGGGTAGAAGCTTGATGGCCAAAGCTTCGGCCACCTGGCCGGCGACGTCGTTCTGCAGGGCCAGGATACCTGCCATCTCCCGCTCGAAGGTATCCCCCCAGAGCTGGGTCTGGTCCCGGACCTGGATGAGGTCGGCCGAGACCCGCACCCGGCTCCCCTCCCGGCGAGCGCTCCCCTCGAGAACATAGTCCACGCCGAGCTCCCGGCCTATCTGGTCGATGGGCGTGTCGGTCTTCTTATAGCGCATGACCGAGGTCCGGGCGATGACACCGAGGCTCTGTGGATGGAGGCGGCCCAGAAGAGTGATCATCTCCTGGGTCAGCCCGTCGGAGAAGTACTCTTGCTCCGGATCGCCGGTCAGGTTGGCGAAAGGCAGGACAGCCAGCTTGATGGCCGCCGGGCGGGGCTTGGCCTTGAGCGGCTTGAGCCCTTCGGCGAGAGCTGTCAAGTCCTCCCGGAACTCTTCCATGCTTTTGTAGCGGTCGACGGCCTTCTTGGTCAGGGCCTGGAAGACGATGTGCTCCAGCTCCGGCGCCAGGCCGGGGCAGAGCTTGGTCAGCGACTCGGGTTCCTTCTGGAGGATCGAGTAGATCAGGGTCTGGTCGTGGTCCCCCTGGAAGGGAAGTTTGCCCGAGAGCAGCTCGTAGAGCACGACTCCCAGCGACCAGATGTCCGTCCGCTGGTCGAGCGCCTCCCCGCGGGCCTGCTCAGGAGACATGTAAGCCACCGTGCCCACGGTCGTCTGGCTTTTCGTCAGCGACGACCCGCCTTGGAGCTTGGCCAGCCCGAAGTCCATGACCTTGGCCCGGCCCTTGGCCGTGACCATGATGTTGGCGCTCTTGACGTCCCGGTGGACGATGCCTTTGCCGTGGGCCTCCCCCAGGCCGGCCGCCACCTGGTCGACCAGGCCTACAGCTTCCGCCGGTTCGAGCGGCCCCCTCTTGATACTGTCCCGAAGCGTCTCCCCCTCGACGTACTCCATGGCGATGTAGGACTGATCCTTATCTTCCCCGACCTCGTGGATGACACAGATGTTCGGGTGCGACAGCGACGCGGCCGCCTGGGCCTCAACCAGGAACCGCTCCTTCAATCCCGGCTCGTCCAGGAGGTGAGGGGGCAGGAACTTCAGGGCCACCGAGCGCTTGAGTTTGAGGTCCTCGGCTTTATAAACGACCCCCATTCCGCCCCGGCCGATCTCCTCGATGATACGGTATTTCCCGGCAATGAGCTTGTCCTTCGCTATGACCGGGAGAGGTGTCGCCAGGGTTTTCGTCAGAGAATCGGCCATCCGGGCATCTGCGGTGAGCGGCATCCCGCACTTCCCGCAGAAGTTCGTCGCGTCGGGATTGTCAGACTGGCATTTCGGGCATTTCATGACCACCTCGCCCTTTATTTCTCGCCCTCCGGCGGAAGGTTCATCCGGCGCACAAGGTCCTGGAAGCGCGGGTCGTCGCGCACCAGATCGAAGACGGGCGTCCGCATGTAGGGCAGGTTGTTGTTGTGCTCCAGGTACGCCTTCTCGAGCCATTCAATGACGCGGCCCTTTTCCCCTGCCCGTGCGTAGTAGTTGGCCAACGTATAGCCCGTCACGCTCCCCGGCCTCCCGTAGCGCGCCGCCAGAACGTCGGCGAGTCTCTTTTCCGCCTCGGTGAAGCCCGCTTCCGCAAAGCCGTGTTCCAGCGCGTTGGCCAAATCTGGATCCTTTCCCCATCTTTCTCTTTCCATGGTTAGGAGCTCGTCATGCATCTCTTTCATAAAGAGCGAATCCATCAAGGCCGATCGGGCGACCCCGTTATTGGGTTGAGCGGCCAGCACCTCCCGGGCCAAGGCGATGGCCTCGTCGAACCGGCGGGCATGATACAGGACTTGGGCGCGGAAGCTCTGGGTCCTGATGTTATACGGGTCGAGCTCCAGGGCCCTCTCGCTCTTGGCTAGGGCTTCGTTCAGCCGGCCCATGACCAAGAGGAAATGCGAGTATCCGGGCAGGCCTATTGCATTGTCCGGGTCGATCTCGAACAGGCGGTCCCAAGCCCGCTCCGCGGCTGGCCAATCCCAGTCCAGCCAGGTCAGGATGCCGGCCAGGGCGCGACGCGCCTCGATCTCTCCATCGTCGAGCGCCAGGGCCTTGATGGCGGCGGATTTCGCCTTGATCAGCCCTTCCTCTCGAGGCGCCATGTTCAACTGGAGGCGGCCCATCCAGAGGGCGGCGAAACCGGCCCAGGGCGCCGCGAAGCCCGGGTCCTTCTCGATGGCGAGGTTGAAGCAGCGCTCCGCTTCATCAAAACCCGCCTTGGTCATCGCGTCTCGAGCTTTGGCGCCCTTGAGGTAGGCCTCGTAGGCCTCGGGATCGACGCTGCGGACTTGGGCCAGCCGGGCCTCGGCGGACGGCAGGAGCTTGATCGCCAGGGCCCCGGCCACCTTCCTGGCGACATCGCTCTGCAGGGCCAGGATACCGGACAGATCGCGCTCGTAGGTCTCGGTCCAAAGCGTGGTCTGGTCTCGTGCATCGATGAGCTCGACCGAGATCCGGACCCGGAAGCTCTCCCGCCGGCAGCTTCCTCCAAGGATATAGCCCACTCCGAGCTCGCGCCCGATCTGTTCGAGAGGCGTTTCGCTTTTCTTGTAGCGCATCACCGAAGCGCGGCCGATGACGCTCATCCTGGCCGGCTGGAGCCGGCCGAGCTCGGAGATCATGTCCTGGGTCAACCCGTCGCTCAGGTATTCCTGCTCAGGATCGCCGGTCAGGTTCTCGAACGGGAGGACGGCCAGCTTGAAGGGCTTGGCTGCGGCGCCCGGGCCGCCGGTCAGCCGGGTCCGGAGGCCTCCGACATTCAGGCCGAAGAGCAGGGCTGCCACGACGGTGACGGTCCCCACGGGCACGAGCCAGCGGCGACGCGCCAGCCGATAGCGCCAGGCCGACCACGTCGAAGCCGTCCCCGCCCGGACCGCTTCGAGCGCGGCCCGCAGATCCTGGGCCGTTTGGTAGCGCTTCGCCGGCTCCTTCTCGAGGCAGCGCCCGATCACAGCGCCGAGCTCCGCGGACACCCCGGGCGGGAGCGGCAGGAGAGGCTTGTTCAGGATGGCCGAGCTCACTTCGAACCCGCTCTGACCCTGGAACGGCCGGGCGCCCGAGGCCATCTCGTAGAGCGTGACACCGAGCGACCAGATATCGCTGCGGGCATCGGCAGGCAGGCCGCGAAGCTGCTCGGGCGACATGTAGGCCAGCGTTCCCACCGTGGTCCCTTCCGACGTCAGGAGCGTCATGGTCGGGCCGCCGAGATCCTCTTTCTCAGGCGAGACCATCTGCTTGGCCAGCCCGAAGTCCATGACTTTGGCGTGGCCCGTCCGGGTCAGCATGATGTTCTCGGGCTTGATGTCCCGATGGACGATCCCCTTCCCGTGGGCCGTTTCGAGCGCCTCCACGACCTCGATCGCGATCCGCAGCGTCTCCTCGAGGTCGACGGGCCCCTGCCCGATCTTGGCCCTCAGCGCCTGGCCGTCGACGTACTCCATGACGATGAAGTCGCGGCCCTCGGATTCGGCGACTTCGTTGATGTGGCAGATGTAGGGGTGGTCGAGGGCGGCGGCGGACCGGGCTTCGCGGAGGAAGCGTTTCCGCGCCTCGGCGTCCTGCTGCATATCAGGGGGGAGGAATTTCAGGGCGACGCGGCGCCCGAGCCACGCGTCCTCGGCCAGGAATACCTCGCCCATGCCGCCCCGGCCGATCTTTTCGAGGACGCGGTAACGGCCAAGGTTCTTCCCGATCATGTCCCTTTTCCCGTCTGAGGGGATATTATGCCGCAAAGTCTCGGCAGTCAATGGACCTCATAGGATGTATCGGGTCCCCGCCGTGTTCAATATGAACTGATCAGGCATCTCGCGGGCGAAAGCGGCGATCGCTTCAAATCCCGTACAATGCGCGGGGACGACATAGTCCGGCCGGATGGCCTTGATGTCGGCGATCGTTCTCTGGATCACATCCGGTTTGGCTCCCGTTAAATGGAACCCCCCGATGATCGCGTGGACCTTCTCCATGCCCGTCATCGCTTGCGCCTGTTTCACCGCGTTGACGATACCCCTGTGGGCGCAGCCCGAGAGCACGACCAGGCCTTTTCCCTTGGCATTCAGGACAATGGCCTGCTCTCCGATGAAATCTTCCTGGACGAACTGCTCCCCCTTTTTGGCGACGAAAACGGGCGGGATCCTTTCATATTCCGTAACTTGCTCGATCCTGCCCGTTGAAACAGCGCCCGGAACGATGGGGGTCGGGTCCCTGACCTCGACGATCCTGACCAAAGCCAACCTCTCGATGTCCTCCTTGTTCAATCCCAGAAGGTCCATCACATGACCGTCGGGGGCCCTCCAGTAAGTTCCCTGGAAAAACCGCTCTCCCACATAAAAAGGGATCCCTTTGGGGATCTCTTCCCTATTCGCTTCTAGAAGGTCAACCAGAGCCGCCTGGTGGTCAAAATGGTCATGGCTCAAGGCCAGGGCTTGAAGGGCCTTGAAATCGATCCCTAGCAGGTCGAGATTCCTTGTGACGCCTTGAATATCTGTCGCAAAATCGAAGAGGAACGAATGAGGCCGGCCGGCGACCACAGTTTCGACATGGTAAGCGAGCCCGTGTTCCGCATGCAGAGAGCCGTCAAGGACCGACCGAGGCGGCCGATGTCTCTTGGCGATCTTGTCGTCCGGCCGGATCTGGTCGTAATAATTGTCCGTGATAAAGGTGATGACGATCTTATCCGCCTCGGGGATCTCGATCGTTTCCCGGGCTCTGGCGCTCCGGCCGTCCCGATCTCCTGCCATGAATAGGGCCCCCGTGGCCGCCGTTCTCTTCATGAACTCGCGTCGATCCATCTCCTGGTCCATGGCCGTCTCCTTCCCCTCATAGAGCGGGCGGGAATCTTCCAGTTTTTACGGGACCCTAAAATGCGCGCTTGGGGTTCGGAATGACCTCCGCCTCTCGCCTAGATAAGATTATGCCTGGCCCGGACCGATGTCAATTTGACATCCGACGGCATAGACATCTATCATCCTCGATGATGCGACGGGGAAAAAGCGGCAGGATCGGCTTTTTGCTCCTGGGCGCATGGGCGTCCGCCGTCTGCCTGAGGGGCCAACAGGCCGTGAGCGGGGGTCCGCGAACGAGTTTCAGCGATATGCGCCTTGGCCTTTTTGTCCACTACACCTACGTGGGAAGGCCCTACGAATGGGGCTCCACCACGTGGTCGGACGGGTCGCCGGTGGCCAGCCTGAACGAACTGGCCGACAACCTGGACGTTCAGGATCTTGCGAGGACCGCGGCGAGAATGCGGGCCCAGTACCTCCAGTTCACCGCCTGGCACGCGAACATGAACGTCCTCTTCCCCAGCCCGGTGATGGCGCGGAGGCTGCCGGGGCATTGCTCGCGGCGGGACGTCGTTGGCGAGCTTATCGAGGCTTTGCGTCCGACCGGGATCAAGCTGATCCTGTACATCCACCCGAGCGACGGTCACGACTTCTCGCGCCAGGACCAGGACCGCGTGGGCTGGAACGATGGGCCGGATTTTTCCCGGTGGAACGGCTTCGTGAACGAAGTGATCGCGGAGGTCGTCGACCGCTACGGCGCGGACGTCGCGGGATACTGGGTCGACGGCGGGCTGCCGCCGCAGGTGGACCCGGCGCGGCTGCGGCGGACGATCCTGAGCCGCGATCCCCAGGCCTGGCTGATCCAGAACTCCGGGCTCGATCCGGCTTGTGTGGACTTCGGCGCCCACGAGAGCTTCGCTGAACCGTACGCAGCATCGGCGTGGCAGATGAACGCGGTCGTCTCCGGCGATTGGTGGGCCAAGCAGGGGTTCCTGCGTATCAGCCCCGAGATGGCCCTGAAGTATACGGTCCTGCAGGCGGGTGTTCCGGGCAACGCGGGTGGAGTGGCGTGGTCGGCCGGCCCGCATCCCGGAGGCCGCTGGGAGACCGGCGTCCCGGAGTTCGCCGAGCGCCTGGGGGGCTATGTCCGCCGGATCGAGATCGCCCTCTTCGGCACCCGCCCGAGCGTCGCTTATCCGACGCCAAGCGGGACGCCGCTGCGGTCCGCGCGGATCGTTGGCACGGAGTCGCAGGACGGCAAGACGACCTACCTCCACGTGCTCTGGCCACCCCAGGGGAAGGAATTGGTCCTTCCTGCTCCGGCGGATGGCAGGACGCTCAAAGAAGCGGCGCTGCTCGGCGGCGGCAAGATGCCCCTGAGCCAGGACGCCCAAGGGATCAAGATACGCCTTGGAGACGGCCAAGCATGGGACTTGGTCGATACCGTCATTGTCCTGAAGTAGGCCTTTCGTCCACCAGTTCCGGCAAGGCCCGCGCGATCCCCTGGCGCGCGATCGCCGCATGCCCCGGGACGAGCTCCACGGGGATGTAATCCCCTCCGAAGACGGACAGCTTGTTGGCCGGCGCCGTCACCAGATGCTTCTTCAGGAAATCCTTGGCCGCCAGGGGATTGATGATCCACGCCCAGCACATGTCCATGTTGGCGTTGGGGAAGTGCTTGGCGATCGACAGCATCTCTTCATAGTAGGGATAGCCGATATGGAAGAGCACGAACCGCGCGCCCGATCTCGAGGCGACTATATCGCCGGCCGGGAAACGGTGTCAAGAACGTCCGGTTCAAGTCCTCTGCCGCCCACCATTCCTCTATCCGAAACGCGGTCCGCGCGTCCCCCTCAGTTGAACTAACCTGGATCATTCACGAATCGAGGCGGCCCTCAGATGCAAGGCTCGAGGGGTGAAGCTGTACTCTGCAGTACTGCGAACCCCGGGAACGAAGCGGATGGGGCCGGATCGGTTCGCCCGCAGGGTAAAAACGCCTTAGGAAAGAACGGGAGAGAAAACCGGAGCGTTTTTATGAACAGGTCAGGCTAAGAGGGAGGGGGATGAATCGTGAAATATTCGCTTGACTATTAGGAATTATTACTATATAGTTATGTCTACGGACAATGAGCCCATGAGCGAGTCAGGATTGGACGTTTTTTGGCGGAAAGCCAAGGAGAACGGGCTGAGAATAACTCCTCAGCGCACGGCCATCCTCCAGGAGCTCCTGACAGCCAAGGACCACCCCACCGCGGAAAGCATTTATCAAAGCATCGTCAAGAAGATCCCGAATATCTCTTTCGACACGGTCAACAGGACCCTGTCGACGTTCTCGAAGATCGGCATCATCAGGGTCGTCGAGGGGTACGGGCAAGCGAAGCGATACGATCCTGATATGGGCGCCCATCATCATTTCCGGTGCACCCGGTGCGGCTGCATCATCGACTTCCACAACCAGGACTACGACCATATCACCGTTCCCGCGGAGATCAATGAGCGGTTCACGGTGACCAGCAAGAAGGTTGTGCTCGAAGGTCTTTGCGGCACGTGCGGAAAGGCCTGAATTTCCTACAACGAATAACGCAACAAAAGGAGGACCGTACATGAAAAAGGACGCGATGGTCCAAGGGATGGGATCCACGGCCGGCGGCGGCAAGTCGAACCGGGACTGGTGGCCGAAGCAATTGAACCTTCGGATCCTGCACCAGCATTCCGCCAAGTCGAACCCCATGGGCCGGGATTTCGACTACGCCGGGGAATTCCGGAAGCTCGACCTGGCCGCCGTGAAGAAGGACATCTACGCGCTGATGACCGCCTCGCAGGACTGGTGGCCGGCCGATTACCGCCACTACGGCGGGCTCTTCATCCGCATGGCCTGGCACAGCGCCGGCACCTACCGGATGGGCGACGGCCGCGGGGGCGCGGGCTCCGGCTCCCAGCGCCTGGCGCCGCTCAACAGCTGGCCCGACAACGCCAACCTCGACAAGGCCCGGCGGCTGCTCTGGCCGATCAAGCGGAAATACGGCCGGAAGATCTCCTGGGCCGACCTGATGGTCCTGGCCGGCAACTGCGCCCTCGAGTCGATGGGCTTCAAGACCTTCGGCTTCGCCGGCGGGCGCGTGGACGTCTGGGAACCGGAAGAGGACATTTATTGGGGCGGCGAGGACAAGTGGCTCGGCGACGACCGCTACAGCGGCGACCGGAAGCTCGAGAACCCCCTCGCCGCCGTGCAGATGGGCCTGATCTACGTCAACCCGGAAGGGCCGAACGGCGTCCCGGACCCGGTCGCCTCGGGCCGCGACGTCCGCGAGACGTTCGCGCGCATGGCCATGAACGACGAAGAGACCGTCGCGCTCGTCGCCGGCGGACACACGTTCGGCAAATGCCACGGCGCCGGCCCCGCGTCGCATGTCGGCCCCGAGCCCGAAGGCGCAGGCATCGAGGAACAGGGGCTCGGCTGGAAAAGCGGATTTCGCAGCGGCAAGGGCGGCGACGCCATCACCAGCGGCATCGAGGGCGCCTGGAAGCCGAACCCCACCCGATGGGACACGGGCTACTTGAAGGTCTTGTTCAAATACGAGTGGGAGCTGGTCAAGAGCCCGGCCGGCGCGCATCAGTGGGTGGCCAAGGACGTGGCCGAAGAGGACATGGTGGTCGACGCCCACGACCCGTCGAAGAAACGCCGGCCGATCATGACCACGGCCGACCTGTCCCTCAAGTTCGACCCGGCTTACGAAAAGATCGCCCGGCGCTATCTGGACAATCCGGACGAATTCGCGGACGCCTTCGCCCGGGCCTGGTTCAAGCTGACCCACCGCGACATGGGGCCGCGCTCCCGCTATCTCGGTCCGGAGGTCCCGGCGGAGGAGCTGATCTGGCAGGACCCGGTGCCCGCCGTCGATCACGAGCTCGTCGACGGGAAGGACATCGCGGAGCTCAAGGCCAGGATCCTCGCCTCGGGCCTTTCGATCCCCCAGCTGGTCTCGACCGCCTGGACCTCGGCCTCCACGTTCCGCGGCTCCGACAAGCGCGGCGGCGCGAACGGGGCGCGCATCCGTCTGGCCCCGCAGAAGGACTGGGAGGTCAACCAGCCGGCCCAGCTGCAGATCGTGCTGGGGGCCCTCGAGGGGGTCCGGAAGGCGTTCAACGACAAGGCCGCCGGAGGCAAGAAGGTCTCGCTGGCCGACTTGATCGTCCTGGGCGGTTGCGCGGCCGTCGAACAGGCCGCGAAGAAGGCCGGCCACGACGTGACCGTCCCCTTCACGCCCGGACGCGCGGACGCGTCATCGGAGCAGACCGACGCGGCGTCCTTCGCCGTGCTCGAGCCGAAGGCGGACGGCTTCCGCAACTACCAGAAAGCCCCCTACGCCGTGACGGCGGAGGAGCTGATGGTCGACCGGGCGCAGCTGTTGACGCTGACCGCTCCCGAGATGACGGTCCTCGTCGGCGGGATGCGCGCGCTGAACGCCAACTTCGGGGAGTCCCGGCACGGCGTCTTCACCGGGCGGCCGCAGACCCTGACCAACGACTTCTTCGTCAACCTGCTCGACATGGGCACGGAGTGGAAGGCCGTCTCGGACGCCGGGGACGTGTTCGAAGGGCGTGACCGCAAGACCGGCGAGAAGAAGTGGACCGGCACCCGCGTCGACCTGGTCTTCGGCTCGAACTCCCAGCTGCGCGCCCTGGCGGAAGCCTCAAGGGCCTCTACAACGGCCTGAAGAACCGGCAGGGCAAGCTCGAGGGCTTCGTCAAGTACGGCCTGGTGGCCAAGAAGGCCGACCAGGAGAAGGAGCTCCTCGACTGGATCGCCGCCGATCCGGCCCGCGCCAATAAGTACGGCGCCGCCCCGGCGGCCCTCGAGGCCTTCCTGGCCCGCCAGAAGGCCTTCGGCGCCCGCTCGGAGATCCTCAACGGCGTCCTCGGCGGATCGACCGTCCTGAACCAGGCCTACACGATCGTCCGGGCCGTGCCCGAGCTGCAGAAGCCCGACAAGGACCGCGAACAGGCCTACCAGGAGCGCAACCTGCCGCGGATCAAGCAGGGCATCCAGCTGGCCGAGCGCGGCTACGTCTTCGCCACCGACCGCGAGCTGATGAAGTGGACGATGAAGCGGCTCAGGGCCGCCCATCCCGAGACGTCGAAATGGCCGGCCTCGCTGCGGGGCCTGGCCGCCGGCACGGACGACGAGGTGAGCGCGCGCATCGACGCGATGTACGCCGCGACCTCGCTCGGCGACCCGGCGAGGAGGCTCGAGCTCCTCGGCCTCAAGCCGGCCCGGCTGGCGGCGGTCGACGACCCGTTCGTCGAGCTGGCCGCGGCCATGGAGACCGAGCTCAAGGCCTTCCGCGAGGAGAGCAAGGGCCTGGGCCGCGAGGGGGCCGACCTCAAGATGTCCTACGAGGCGGCCATTTTGGAGATGAAGAAGGGCGCTTACGCCCCCGACGCCAACGGGACCATCCGCTTCACCTACGGGCCGGTCCAGGGCTACCAGCCCCGCGACGCCGTCTGGTACCAGCCCCAAACGACCGTCAAGGGGATCGTCGAGAAGGAGACGGGCGAGCTCCCGTTCAAGGTCCCGGCCAGGATCAAGGAGCTCTGGCGGGCCAAGGACTTCGGGCCCTACGCCGACGCGCGGCTGGGGGACGTCCCGGCCTGCTTCCTCAACACGACCAACGTCACCGGCGGCAACTCCGGCTCGCCGACGCTCAACGCCAAGGGCGAGCAGGTCGGGATCATCTTCGACATGACCTACGAGAGCGTCATCGGCGACTACTACGTGATCCCCGAGCTGCAGCGCTCGATCAGCGTCGACGTCCGCTACATCCTCTGGGTGACCGACAAGTTCTCCGGCGCGACGCACCTCATCCGGGAGATGGGCCTGGCCAAATGAGCCGGCCCGGCGCCCCTCTCGAGCGGGGCCGGCCTTGCTCTATTTCGCGACCTGCATTAGAATCCTCGCGCATCGTCGAATCCTGAGCCGAGCACCCAAGGAGGCCGGAGATGAAGAGAAGCGGGAATTGGAGCCGGAGGACGTTCATGAGGACCGTCGGCGCGGCCGGCGCGGCGGCTTTGGCCTTCGACCCGAGGAGCCTGCCGCGGATCGAGGCGGCCGGGCAGTCGGTCGCCCGCATGACCCCTGAGGAGGTGGCCAAGGACGAGTTCTACTGGCGCGAGATCCAGCTGGCCTTCAAGCTCGACCGCTCGCTCATCAATCTCAACAACGGTTTCACCTGCCCCATGCCCCGGGTGGCCCTGGACTCGGTCTTCCGCTACATGGAGATGATCAACATGCTGCCCGTCCACTACCAGGGCATGGTGGCCGGCAACAGCGAGACCATCCGCCGTCGCATGGCCAACGAGTTCGGCTGCGGCATCGAGGAAATGGCCCTGACGCGCGGCGCCAGCGAGGCCCTGCAGATCGCCATCAACGGGATCGACCTCGAGGCCGGCGACGAGGTCGTCACGACCGACCAGGACTACCCCCGCATGCTGACGACCTGGGACCAGCGGATGCGGCGCGAAGGGATCAAGGTCACGCGGCTGCAGTTCCCGGTCCCGGCGACCCAGGACTTCCTCTACAACATGTTCGAGAAGGCCATCACGCCGAAGACCAAGGTCTTCCACTTCACCCACATCACCAACCTGACGGCCCAGCTCTTCCCGGTCCAGCGGCTCTCGCGCCTGGCCCGCTCCAAGGGCATCGTCACCATCGTCGACGGCGCCCACGCCCTGGGCCAGTTCCCGTTCAAGCTGCGCGACCTCGAGTGCGACGCCTACGGCGTCAGCCTGCACAAGTGGCTCCTGGCCCCGCTCGGCAACGGCTGCCTTTACGTGCGCAAGGAGATGATCCCGAGGTTCTGGCCGCTCCAGGCCGCCCCGGAGCAGCAGGACGGCGACATCCGCAAGTTCGAGTCCATCGGGACGCACCCCTGGGCCATCCGGGCCGGGCTCGGCGAGTCCCTGGCCTTCCACCAGGCCATCGGTACCGCCCGCATCGCGGCCCGGCTGCGCTTCCTGAACATGCGCTGGGTCAATGCCCTCAAGGCCTATCCCAGGATCAAGGTCCTGTCGGACACGAGCGAGCCGGCCCAGGCCTGGGGGGTCATGGCCGTCAACATCGAGGGCATCGACGTCCGCGAGCTGGCGGGGTGGCTGCGGAGGAACTACCGGATCGTCATCGTCCCGCTCGTCGGGGGGGCGCCGCCGAACTCGGTCTTCGACTACCAGGCCCTGCGAGTCTCGCCGAACATCTACACGACCCTCGAGGAGATCGACACCTTCATCGAGGCCATGGCCCTGGCGGCCAAGGAAGGCATCCCCGACGAGCCCGAGCCGGTCCCGGCCTACCCGGCCGACGTCACGGTCTGAAGGAGGAGAGCGATGAGACGACAGGCGCTGGCGACGGCCGCGGGGGCCCTCCTGATCGCGGGGCTCGCGCTGGCGGCGGCCCAGGCGGATTTCAAGGTGCCCTTCGGCATCCGGGCGGCGGGCAAGAACCTCGCCGCGGGCGACTACGCCGTGACGGCGGCGGCCGACGGCGGCCTCGTCCT
Organism: Candidatus Aminicenantota bacterium; assembly: GCA_041320535.1. GTDB lineage: Bacteria > Acidobacteriota > Aminicenantia > Aminicenantales > Saccharicenantaceae > RBG-16-66-30. The sequence goes on from JBGLNH010000001.1 coordinate 809,458, forward strand.
CAAGCAGGTCTCGACCGGCCGTGAGGTCGCGCTCGCGGTCATCGAGCGGATCAAGGCCGAGGCCCCGTCGGCCGAGCCGCGGCTCGTGTTCGACGAGGTCGGCGACTTCGCGCCCTCCTATACCGAGTACATCACCGTCTACATCCTCTCCGAGGTCTGGCTCCCGGGCGAGGACGGCTACCGCCTCCACGTGACCAAGGGGGCCCACAAGACCAGGACCGTCAACGGGTCGGCCGGCAAGTAGGCGGCCGGGCCGGTCCGCTGGAATAGCCGTTCCGGAGAGCCAGGGACATCCCTATGATCGTCGTCGACAGCCTTTCGAAGAGCTACGGCAAGCAGGCGCTCTTCGACTCGATCGGCTTCAAGGTCAACCGCCGCGAGCGGGTCGGCGTCGTCGGCCGCAACGGCCACGGCAAGACGACCCTGTTCCGGATGATCACGGGCGAGGAGGAGCCGGACGCGGGGACGATCACCAGGCCCCGCAAGTACCGCATCGGCTACGTCGAGCAGCGGCCGCGGTTCACGGAGGCGACCGTCCTGGCCGAGGGGGCCAGGGGCCTGGGGCACGACGCGGCGAACGAGATCTGGCGCGTCGAGAAGGTCCTCTCGGGCCTCGGGTTCGAGGCGGCCGACCTGGAGAAGAAGCCCTCCGAGCTCTCGGGCGGCTTCCAGGTCCGCCTCAACCTGGCCAAGGTCCTGGTCGGCGACTACCAGATGCTGCTCCTCGACGAGCCGAGCAACTACCTCGACATCACCTCGATCCGCTGGCTGGAGCGCTTCCTGGCGGCCTGGCCCGGCGAGCTGCTGCTGATCACCCACGACCGCAGCTTCATGGACAACGTCGTCACCCACGTCATCGGCATCCACCGGCGCAAGGTCCGCAAGGTCGAGGGGAACACGGGCAAGTACTACGAGCAGATCGCCGCCGAGGAGGAGATCTACGAGAAGACCCGCATCAACGACGAGCGCAAGATGAAGGAGATGGAGCTCTTCATCACCCGGTTCAGGGCCAAGGCCCGGCTCGGGGGCCTCGTCCAATCGCGGGTGAAGTCGCTGGAGAAGATGGAGAAGAGGGACAGGCTCGAGGAGGTCAAGAACCTGGAGTTCGCCTTCGCCGAGAAGACCGGCTACCACAAGTACGCCCTGGACGTCCGCGACGTCACCTTCGGCTTCACGCCGGACCGGCCGCTCATCCGGCGGTTCTCCCTCAGCGTCGGGGCCAAGGACCGGGTCTTCGTCATCGGCCGCAACGGCCGGGGCAAGACGACCCTGCTCCGGCTCCTGGCCGGGGACCTCGAGCCCCGGTCGGGGAGCGTCGACGCGCCCCAGTCGGTCGCCCCCGGCTACTTCGAGCAGACCCACATCTCGACCCTGGCCGGTGGCAACACCGTCCTCGAGGAGATCGCCTCGGCCGATCCCGAGGGCGATCCCAAGCGGGCCCGGTTCATCGCCGGGGGGATGATGTTCGAGGGTGACGACGCCCTCAAGAAGGTCCGCATCCTGTCGGGCGGGGAGAAGAGCCGGGTCCTGCTGGGCAAGCTCATCGCGACCCCGCTCAACCTCCTGCTCCTCGACGAGCCGACCAACCATCTGGACATCGAGTCGAACGACGCGCTGCTCGAGGCCATCGACGCCTTCGACGGCGCGGTCATCATGGTCACGCACAACGAGATGTTCCTCCACGCCCTGGCCGAGCGGCTGGTCGTCTTCGACAACGACGACGTCGTCGTCTACGAGGGCGGCTACCAGAGGTTCCTCGACAAGGTCGGCTGGCGGGACGAGGTCATGCAGAGCCCCCTCGCCGCCGGGCCGCCCCCGGCCGCGGGAGGCGAGGAGCGGCCGAAGTGGACGCCGAAGGAGCTCCGCCGCCTGCGCTCGGAGATCGTCTCCGAGCGGTCGCGGGCCCTGCGCCCGCTCGAGACGCGCGTCGCGGACATCGAGAAGAGCGTCGAGGCGCATGACGTTTCGCTCCGCGAGCTCAACGCGGCGCTGGTCAAGGCCTCGGAGACGCGCCAGGGGGCCAAGGTCGTCGAGGTCTCGAAGGCCATGCACAGGACGAAGAAGGCGGTCGACGGCCTGCTCGAGGAGCTGGAGAAGCTCACCGGGGAGCTGCAAACGAAGCAGGCGCTTTACGACGCCAAGATGCGCGAGCTGGACGATGATGGCAATCTATAAGGAGAGGGGGGGGCCATGCCTGCTTGTTACGCCTTCGGGGGCCAATGCGGGTGTCATGAGCCGGTTTGACCCCTACCGGGAATTCAGTCTTCCTCTTGTCGCCTCCGGGGGGCGTTTTAAGTTATAATTCTCCCCTGCGAAAAGATGCCCGGACCGCCATGACGCGCCAGCGCACGCTCTTGCTCCTCACCGTCGCCTTCGCCGTCGCCTTCGCCCCGGCCTGCGGCGGCTCCCGGGCGAACTCGGACCTGACCCTGGCCGGCTCGACGAGCATCCAGCCGTTCGCCGACAAGTGGGCCGAGGTCTTCATGGAGGCCCATCCCGATTTCGGCGTCAACGTCCAGGGCGGCGGTTCGAGCGCCGGGATCCAGGCCTGCAAGAGCGGGGCCTGCCAGATCGGCATGTCCTCGCGGGAGCTCAAGAGCGACGAGAAGGACCTCGTCGAGATCGTCGTCGCCAGGGACGGACTGGCCGTCATCGTCCACCCCTCCAACCCCGTCCGCGGGATCAAGGTCGCCGAGGTCAAGCAGATCTTCGCCGGCGATCTCAAGAGATGGGGGCTCCTCGGCGGCCCCGACCGGGCCATCACCGTTGTCACGCGCGAGGAGGGGTCGGGGACCCGGGGCGCCTTCCAGGAAATGGTCATGGGGAAGGCGCGGATCTTCAAGGGGGCCATCACCCAGGATTCGAACGGGACGGTCCGCGAGATCGTCGCCCACGACCCCTACGCCATCGGCTTCATCTCCCTGGGCCTCGTCAACGAACAGGTCCGGGCCCTCGAGCTCGACGGGGCCTCGGCCACCGAGGGGCACATCCTGGACGGCAGCTACAAGCTCGTCCGGCCGTTCCTCTTCGTCAGCCGGGGGGAGCCGGAAGGGCACGCCAAGGAGTTCGTCGATTTCGTGCTCTCGGAAGAGGGCCAGGCGCTGGTCAAGAAGGAGGGCCTCCTGCCGATCAAGTGAGGGGGCCGGGCCGGAGAAGAGGAGGACGATTGAAGAGGCGCGCCGCCAACAGGCTCGAGCGGAACGACCGGCTCGTCCGTCTGGCCCTGCTCGTCGTCGCCTTCTCGGCCGTATCGGTCCTGCTGGTCATCACCGTCTTCATCATCGAGCAGGGCACCCCGATCATGTTCAAGTACGGCCTCAAGAGCTTCCTGGCCGGCGGGGACTGGTACCCCTCGGAGAAGGTCTTCGGGCTGTGGCCGATGATCGTCGGCTCGGTCTACGTCACCCTGGGGGCCATGGTCCTCGGCGTGCCCTTCGGGCTGGCCTGCGCCATCGTCCTCACCGAGTTCTCCTCGAAGCGGGTCCGCGGCGTCATCAAGCCGGTCATCGAGCTCCTGGCCGGCATCCCCTCGGTCGTCTACGGCTTCATGGGGGTCGTCATCCTGGTGCCCTTCATCCGGGAGACCTTCGGCGGGCCTGGCCTGTCGGTCCTGGCCGCCTCGATCATCCTGGGCATCATGATCCTGCCGACCGTCATCTCCATCTCGGTCGACGCCCTCCAGGCCATCCCGCCGTCCTACCGGGAAGGGTCGATCGCCTTGGGGGCCACGAAATGGCAGACCGTCAAGATGGTCCTCCTGCCCGCGGCCCGGTCCGGCATCATCGCCAGCGTCATCCTGGGCATGGGCCGGGCCATCGGCGAGACGATGGCCGTCATCATGATCGCCGGCAACGCCGCCAGCGTTCCGGGCTCGGTCCTCGACCCCGTCCGGACCCTGACCTCGAACATCGCCCTGGAGATGGCCTACGCGGCCGGCGAGCACCGCCAGGCCCTCTTCGCCACGGGCGTCATCCTGTTCGTCATCATCATGGTCTTGAACACGGTCGCCAACGTGACGGCGTCCCGGATGAAGGGGACGCGCCGGTGAGGCTCGCTCCCCGCGCCGAGCAGGCGGTCGCCCGGGCCGTCCTCTGGACACTGACCGCCGTCACGGTCGTGATCCTCGTCTACATCGTCGCGTTCGTCCTCCGGAAGGGCCTGCCGGCCCTGAGCTGGGAATTCCTGTCCAAGAACCCGGTCGACATGGGCAAGGGCGGGGGCATCTACTCGACGATCGTCGGGACGATCGCCCTGACGGCCGGGGCCATCCTCATCGCGACGCCCCTCGGAATCGGGACGGCCATCTACCTGACCGAATACACCTGGGGCGGACCGGTGACCCGGATCATCCGCTTCGGAGCGGAATGCCTGGCCGGCATCCCCTCGATCATCTTCGGCCTCTTCGGCTTCATCCTGTTCGTGACCAAGCTCAAGTTCGGCTGGTCCATCCTCAGCGGCAGCCTGACCCTGGCCTTCATGATCCTGCCGACCATCATCCGCACGAGCGAGGAGGCCATCAAGAGCGTGCCCCCCGTCTATCGCACCGTCAGCTTCTCCCTGGGCGGCACGAAATGGCAGACGGTCACCCGCGTCGTCCTGCCGTCGGCCCTGCCGGGCATCATGACGGGCGTCATCCTCAGCGTCGGCCGCAGCATCGGGGAGACGGCGGCCGTCATCTTCACGGCCGGCAGCGCCCTGCGCCTGCCGACCTCGGTCTTCTCCTCCTCGCGGACGATGTCCGTCCACTTCTACATCCTGGCCCGGGAGGGCATCTCCATGCCCAACGCCTACGGCACGGCGGCCATCCTCGTCATCGCCATCCTGGGCGTCAATGTCCTGACCTATTACCTGATGAACCGGTTCATCAAGAAGTACACATGAGCGACGTCGCCATCGAGGTCCGCGGCTTCAGCCAGTCCTTCGGCGACGTCCGCAAGATCCGCTCGCTCGACCTCGACGTCCGCCGCAACGAGATCCTGGGCATCATCGGCCCGGCCCGCAGCGGCAAGTCGACCTTCCTCTGCGCCCTCAACCGCCTCAACGACCTCGTCCGCGGCTCGCGCCACGAGGGGACGATCAAGGTCGACGGCCGGGACATCAACGCGCCCGACGTCGACGTCGTCGAGCTGCGCCGGAAGCTGGGCATGGTCTTCGCGACGCCCGTGCCCCTGCCGCGCTCGATCTTCGAGAACGTCGCCTTCGGGCCCCGCCGGGCCGGCGTCCGGGACCGCGGCCGGCTCGACGCCCTGGTCCGCGACAGCCTCGAGAAAGGCGGCCTGTGGGAGGAGGTCAAGGACCGCCTCGGCACGAGCGGCCAGAAGCTCTCCGGCGGGCAGCAGCAGCGCCTGTGCATCGCCCGCATCCTGGCCGTGCAGCCGGAGTTCATCCTCCTCGACGAGCCGACCTCCGGCCTCGATCCCATCTCGACCATGAAGATCGAGGAGTCGCTGCGCCGCCTCAAGAAGGACTACACGATCGTCCTCGTCACCAACAACACCAAACAGGCCGCCCGCGTCGCCGACCGGACGGCCTTCTTCCTCGACGGCGCCCTCGTCGAGGCCGGCCCGACGGCCAAGATCTTCACCGCGCCCGACGATCCGCGGACCGACGACTACCTGCGGGGGAGGTTCGGTTAGGCGCCATGGCCATCATCGAAGTCCGCGACCTCGACTTCTTCTACGGCAAGTTCCAGGCCCTCAGGAGCATCACCCTGGACATCGCCCGGAACCGGATCACGGCCCTCATCGGCCCCTCGGGCTGCGGCAAGACGACCTTCCTCCGCTCGCTCAACCGGATGACCGACCTCATCGACGACGTCCGGGTCGCGGGGACGGTCCTCATCGACGGCCGGGACATCTACCGGCCGGGCACGGACCTCCTCGACCTCCGCAAGAAGGTCGGCATGGTCTTCCAGCGGCCCAATCCCTTCCCCCTCAGCGTCTTCGACAACGTCGTCTACGGGCTGCGCGTCCACGGCGTCCGCGACGGCCGCGTCCTCGAGGAGAAGCTGGCCCGCAGCCTCGAGGCCGTCCACCTCTGGGACGAGCTCAAGGACCGCCTCGACGAGAACGCCCTCCGCCTCTCGGGCGAGCAGCAGCAGCGGCTGTGCATCGCCCGGCTGGTCGCCGTCGAGCCGGAGATCCTCCTCATGGACGAGCCCTGCTCGGCCCTCGACCTGGCCGCGACGGCCAACATCGAGGACCTCATGGCCGAGCTGAAGAAGCGCTACACGATCGTCATCGTCACCCACAACATGCAGCAGGCCGCCCGTGTCTCGGACGTCACCGGGTATTTCCTGCTCGGCGAGCTGGTCGAGATCGACGAGACCCGCAATATCTTCACCAATCCGGGCGACCCGCGGACGGAAGATTACATCACCGGTCGCTTCGGCTAGGCGCATGGGGTAGAATAGGGACGGGAGGGACACCATGGACGATCTCCGCCGCGACGAAGAGCCGACCGAAGAGACGGCCGAAGAGCCGCGGAGGGTCCGGGGCCTGGCCGTCGCCGTCCTGGTCCTCCTCGCGGCCGTCGCCGCCCTCTATTATTTCGTCTTCATGAAGAAGCCGAATCCGCCGGAGGAGCCGGCCCCGGCCGCGGCGGCCGCTGAGCCGGCCGTCATCCCCGAGGCCGCCGCCGAGCCGGGTCTCGAGCCGCTGGCCTTCCCTCCGGTCCCTCTCGACGCCAGCGACGCCGCCGTCCGGGAGTTCGCCGCCGTCCTGTCGGCCAACCCCGACTTCGCCAAGTGGCTGCTCTCCAAGGACCTCGTGCGCAAGTTCGTCGTCTCGGTCGACAACGTCGCCAACGGCCTCAGCCCGAAGCCCCACATCGACTTCTTCGCCCCGCAGGGCGCCTTCCGCGTGGCCAGGTCGAGGACGGGGACGACCGTCGACCCGGCCTCCTTCGTTCGCTACGGTCCCGTCGTCCGGATCGCCCTGTCCTTGAACGCCGCGTCCGCCGCCCGCCTCTACCGGGCCATGGACCCGCTCCTGCAGGAGGCCTACAACGAGCTCGGCTACCCAGGCGTCGACTTCGACGACACGCTCGTCCGGGCCATGGCGGAGCTCCTCGAGACGCCGGTCGTCGAGGGGCCCGTCCGGCTGGAGCAGAAGGTCCTGAGCTACGCCATGACCGACCCGGCGCTCGAAGGTCTGAGCCCGGCCCAGAAGCAGCTCCTGCGCCTCGGCCCTGACGGCGTGCGGGCGGTCCACGGCAAGATCAGGGAGCTGGCCGCCGCTCTGGGCGTCGCCCCGTCGCGGCTGCCTCGGACGAAGACCTACACACCGTCGCTAGACTAGGCCCGCCGGCCGGCCGTCACTTCCAGCGGAAGGGCTCGTCTTTCCGGAAATCGGGGACGAGGTGTTCGTCCGGACGGAAAGGCTCCGGCTGGAGGAACAGACGGTCGAAACCGAGGTCGAGGGCCGCGTCGGCCGCCCGGCGGTATTCCTCGGGAGAGACGGGCCGCCGGATCTCCTCCGGCGCGGGGCCGACGCCGGCGAGATCGGCGACCACTTCCTTATGAACGACCGGGGCCTCTACCTGGGCAACTCCGGCGGGGGCTCGTCGCCGCGGCCCGAGGACGAGGGCTACGGCATCGGCTGGGCCTGCTCGCTCCCCTACCTCGTGCGCTTCGCCGGGGGCGCCTTCGAGGCCCGGGACATGGTCGCCAAGTGGCAGATCAACGTGCCCGAGAACTTCCACTTCGTCGACGTTCGGGGCGAGGCCTGCGTCGTCGAGAAGACCGCGGCCGTCCAGGCCGCGCGTGTTCCCGGGGACTTCGGAGAACGGGACTTCCTATTCTCGACCAACAACTACCTCCACGCCGACTTGAAGGTGACCAAAGAGGGCGGGTTCGTCGGCGGGCACGGCGGCTACGGCGCCTACGCGGCGCCCCGCAACAAGATGATCTGGGACCTCTTCCACAACTACCACGGCGAGATCGACGTCGAGTTCGCCAAGATGGTGCTGAGGTTCCCGGGCGCGCCCCCGCCCTGGCCCCCGGCCGGGGGCTGGGAGGCCATGTTCTGCCGGCCCACGAACCTCTGGACCGCGGTCGTCCGGCCCGACGACGGGGACGAGGGCGTGGCCCACATCTCGACGGGCCCGCCGGGCCGGGTGCTCCACCCCTCGATCGCCGGGGACGGCTCGGTGATGCGGCCGACCTACAGGTACGCCGCCGGGACGCACACCTTCTACAGGCTTCAACTGGCCAAGGGACCGGCCGAGGTCGCAGAGGCCGCCAAGAAGGCCGCCGAGGAGGAGATCGCCACGGCCTACGGCCAGCTCATGGGCCTCAACTACCGGGACACGGGCTACGGCGACCTGAAGGAGCTCTACGGCAAGGCCGTGGCCGAGATGTTCGAGGGCCGCAACGCTTTTAGCCGGGCCGTCATCGAGATGGAGGCGGCGGGAGGGAAGGCCGGAGGGGCGAAGAACCGGGCCCTGGCGCTCTACGGCCGGGCCGCGTCGCTCTACACTCGGGCCCAGGCCCACGCCCGCGAGGTCTACGAAGCCCTGGTCCCGGCCCCGACGAGCCCCGTGGACCTGGGGCTCAGGCCCTTCGGCGGCCCCTGGGCCGCCTGGGAGACGGCCGTCGGACGGGCCCGTGATTGACGGGGCTTCGGACACACGCTATATTCTCCAGAGCCTTCGCTCATCGCCAGCCTGGATCGGGTCGAGGTCGGTATGGCTCTCTTCGCACGGATGTTCGGCCGGGACGACCGCGAGGTCGCTCTCCGTCTGAAAGACGGCGGCGCCTTCTCCCTCTGCCTTGAAAATTACGGCATCACGGCCCGCGAGGGCGAGATCGTCCGCCTGCTCATCGAGGGCCGGACCAACGAAGAGATCGCCGCCCATCTCTTCATTTCGAACCACACCGTCAAGAACCACGTCCATAACGTCTACAAGAAGCTCGGCATCGGCAACAGGGTCCAGCTCATCCAGCGCTTCCGCTCCGCGCTCGAGGAGAGCGGGCCGCCGGCCCCGGTCCCGCGGGCCGGCCGGTCCCGGGCCGCGCGCCTCTTCGTTCCGGCCCTTATCGTCGCCGCGTCGGCGGCGGCCTTCCTGCTCATCGGCCCGGGGAAGCGTTCTCCGCGCGCCGTCGCCGCGAGGCGCTCCATCGCCGTCCTCCCGTTCGTCGACCTGAGCGCGAACAAGGACTACGAGTACCTCTGCGACGGCATCGCGGAGACGCTGATCAACGCCCTGACCCACATCGACGGCCTCTGGGTCCCCGCCAGGACCTCGGCCTTCTTCTTCAAGGGAAGAACCCGCGACCTCCGGGACGTCGGCCAGAAGCTCGGCGTCGAGCACGTCCTCGAGGGGAGCGTCCAGGTGGCCGGGGACGACCTCAGGATAACGGCCCGGATCGAAAGCATCGGGGACGGCCGGCAGCTCTGGTCCGAGATCTTCAACCGCAAGATGGCCGACCTCTTCACCATCCAGGACGACATCGCCAAGAGGATCGCCGAGGCCCTGAAGCTCACCCTGTTCAAGGAGCCCGTCCTGAGGCGCTACACGATGAGCCTCGAGTCCTATGACCGCTTCATGAAGGGGATCTTTTTTTACAACAAGCGGGGCAAGGAGAACCTCGAGAAGGCGCTGGGCTTCTTCGGCTCGGCCATCGAGCTCGACCCCAATTACGCCCTCGCCTACGCTTGGGTCGCCGAGACCTACACCGTCATCGGCTCCTGGGGGTTCCTGCCCCCGCGGGAGGCCTTCTCCAAGGCCAGGGAGGCCGCCCTCAGGGCGCTCAAGATGGACGAGACACTGGCCGAGGCCCACAGCGCGCTCGCCGACGTCGCCTATCTCTACGACTGGGAGTGGGACAAGGCCGAAGCCGAATACGAAAGGGCCCTGGTCGGCAACCCGAACTACGCCGTGACCCACTCCTCCTACGCACAGTTCCTGGCTTGCCAGGCGAGATTCGATGAGTCCATGGAGCGACACTGGCGGGCCCGGGGGCTCGATCCCCTTTCCCTTATGGTCCGCAGCGCGATGGCGAACACTCTCATCTGGATGGGCCGGTACGACCAGGCCGAAAGCGAGCTCGGCAAGGTCCTCGAGATGGACCCCGGCTACGAACCCGCCCAGGAGTACCTCCACCAGGCCCGCCTCCGGAGATCGCTATTGGGAGGAGACCTCGACGGCGCCCTGGAGGAATCCCGGAAAGCCGGCGACCGGCTCGGCATGGGGATCGCCTATGCCCGGATGGGCGACAAGCCCGAAGCCCTGAAGATCGCGGAGCAGTACGCGGCCGCGGCCCGGAGCGACCCCAACGAAGCCTATACCGCGGCCATCCTGCTCTTCGCCCTGGGCGAGAACGACCGCGGCTTCGAGCTCCTGGACAAGGCCTGCGATTTCCGCTCCCGGAGGCTCGTTTTCCTCAAGACCTCGCCCTATTTCGAGACGGTCCGCCAAGACCCCCGCTTCCTGGCGCTTTTAAAGAAGGTCGGCCTGTCGAAATGATCCCCGAGAATGCCGCCCCCCTCACTCACTCGTACTTCAGGGACTTGACCGGGTCGGCCGTGGCCGCCTTGACCGTCTGGTAGCTCACGGCGAGAAGGGCGAAGACGAGGACGAGGAGCGAGGCGCCCAAGAACAGCAGGGGGGAAAGCGCGGCCCGGTAGGCGAACTTCTGGAGCCACCGGTGCATGAAGTAGTAGCCGATAGGCCAGGCGACGAGGTTGGCCGCGAGGACCCACTTGGCGAATTGCCCGGCCAGGAGCAGGCTGACCCCGCCGACGCTCGCGCCGAGGGTCTTGCGGATGCCGATCTCTTTCGTCCGCTGCTCGGCCACGAAGGCCGATAGCCCGAAGAGCCCCAGCCCGGCGACGAACGCCGCCAGGAGGGAGAAGGCCAGGAACACCCGCCCCGTCCTCTCGTCGGCCTCGTACAGCCGGGCGAAATGGTCGTCGAAGAACCGGTATTCGAAGGCCTGGTTCCCGGCGAAGCCGCGCCAGGTCCTGTCGATGAAGTCGACGGTCTCGCGGATCCCCTCGGGCCTGACCCGCACGGACAGGAACCGCCCGAACTCCTTCTCGCCGTAACAGCCGAGGATCAGGGGACGGATCTCGCTGTGCAGGCTCTGGAAATGGAAATCCTTGACGATGCCGACGAGCGTCAACGTCTCGGACTGCTCGGGAGTGGGGCCGACGGCGACGATCCGCTGCCCGGCCGCCTCGGTGAGGCCGAGCTCGCGGGCGGCCTTCTCGTTGATCACCACCACCCGGGCGTCCGCTTCCCTCCCGGCCTCGAAATACCGGCCTGAGGCCATCTCGATCTCGTAGACCTTGGCGAAGTCCTCGTCCGTCGCCAAGGAGTTGAAGAGGTGGTTCTCCTCGCCGGCCGCGCCGGCCAGCTTGAAAACGGAGCCGTTGAAATCGTCCCCGATGAGGTTTTGCGTGTTCGAGGCGCCGAGGACGCGGGGGCTGGCCGACAAGGCCTGCTTGAAGGCCCGGACCCGATCGCCGATGTCGTCGACCTTCTCGATGACCACGATCTGGTCCTTGTTGAAGCCCAGGTTCCGCGTCCGGACGTAGTCCATCTGCCGGCGGACGACGAACGTCCCGATGATGAGGATGACGGACACGGCGAACTGGAAGACGACGAGGGCGTTGCGCAGGCGGGACTTGCGCGACCGCCCGGCGGTCTCCGTCTTGAGCACGGCGGCGGGGTCGAACGAGGCCAGGAAGAAGGCCGGATAGGCCCCGGCCAGGATCCCGACGGCGAGGACCAGGACCAGCAGCCCGGGAAGGACGAGGGGGCTCTCGACATAGGGCATGGCCAGGGTCTTCACCGTGACCCGGTTGAAGGCCGGGAGCAGGACCTGGACCAGGAGCAGGGCCAGGACGACGGCCAGGAAGGCCGTCAGGACCGATTCGATGAGGAATTGGCGGACGAGGCGGCCCCGGTAGGAACCGAGCGTCTTCCGGATGCCGACCTCCCGGGCCCGGCGGGCCGACCGGGCCGTGGCCAGGTTGACGAAGTTGACCACGGCCACCGCCAGGATGCCCAGGGCGACGATGGAGAAGATATAGACGTAGGCGATGTCGCTGTTGGGCTCGAGCTCGCCGTCGTAATGGGAGCGGAGATGGATGTCCTTCGCCGGCTGGATGAAGTAGTCGTAGCGGCCGCCGGAGGCCACGAACTCGTCCAGGGTGATGCCGATGGCGGCCTGGATCTGGGGCCCGACGTGCTTGCGGATGAGGCCGGCGAGCTTGGCCTCGACGGCCACGGCGGAGGCGCCCTCCCGGACGAGGAAATAGGTATGGTAATTGTTGTTGATCCAGACCGGGCTGCGGCTGTCGGGGAAGGTCTCGAGGGAGGCCAGGAAGTCGTAATGGAAATGGGCGTTGCGGGGCGGGTCCTCGACGACTCCGGTGACGACGTAGTCCCGCTTCCCGTCCGCGTTGAGGACCCGGCCGAGGGCGGGCTCGTCGCCGAAGTACTTGCGGGCCATGGTCCGGGTGAGGACGACAGTCAAGGGGTCCTTGAGCGCCGTCCGCGGATCGCCCACGACGAAGGGGACGGTGAAGATGTCGAAGAAGGCGCTGTCCACCCAGTAGGCGCGCTCTTCGCTGAAGACCTTTTCGCCGTAGCGGAACACGGGGAAGCCGAAGCGCCGCACCCGGGACGCCGTCTCGACCTCGGGGACCTCGTCGACGAGGCCTTTGGCCATGGGCGAAGGCGTATAGACGGCGTCGAGGGCGTTGTTGTTGACGAAGGCGCTCAGCCCGGCCCGGTAGATGCGGTCGAGCCGCTCGTTGTGCCGGTCGTAGCTCAGCTCGTCCCGGACGAACAGGAGGATGAGCAGGCAGCAGGCCACCCCGACCGCCAGCCCGACGACGTTGATGAGCGAAAAGCCGGGGCGCCTGAGGAAGTTCCTGACCGCGACCTTGAGATAGTTCCTGAACATCTCGCCTCCGATCCCCGCGCGAGGTATGGCGGGAGCGTCCCCGGCCCTCAGGGCGGGCTGTCATCCCCGGACACGAGGATTGACGAAAACCGCTCCCCGGAGGTTCCCATAAATCGGGGACACGATACCTATTTCCCTATTTCTCGGGCTGGGTCAGGAAGCCGGGGCCCATTAGCTATTGACGGTCCCGTGTCCTTGGAGATCGGCGGGGGGAACTTCAAGATCAGGGGCTCAGTGCCCGCCGAAGACGACGAAGCCGCGCTTGCGGAGCTCCTCGGCCAGCTCGACCTCCATGACCTTGGCCGCCCCGTAGGTCATCGGATTGAGGTGATCGTAGAGCTTCGGGACGAGGCGAACGCCGAATTTCTCGACGACGCTCGCCGCCTTGATCCCGGCCTTGTGGTTCTCGAAGCGCTTCTCCGGCGTGAGCCCGGTCATGCCGACGTAGTAGCCCGCCTTGCCGTCCCCTTTGGGGTTCTTGAGGTAGACGACATAGACGTTGTGATGGGCCCTGAGGAACATCTTGGCCGCTCCGTCCTTCGCTTTTCGCGTTCGTTTCACGACGCTTTCGCCCTCTATCTACGCGGTTAGACCGAAACGGTTGCCGATTTCTTCCTCATTTCTAGCCGCGGCGTCCGGCCAAGTCAAGCCACAGAGGGGGTCAAACCTACTTTATTCGAAAAAAAGTAGGTTTGACCCCCTCCGGTCCCCAGGCCGCCGGCCCTCCCCTGTCGCGGTCCGAAATTCCCCCCTCGCAATCACCCCCCGCGGTGATTGAGGCTAGTCCGGCCGCCTTTAGGATGGGGGCGGAAGAGAGCGGGAGTTTGTGAAGGAAGGTGCGGTATGTCGAACCCACACGTCGAGCAAGCGCACGGGCAAGGGAACCTGCGGGGGCACAAGCCGGCCGGGCGCATCCAGGCGAAAAAGAGCGTCGAGGCCTGCGCCTACTGCGGCGAGAAGGACGAGGTCATCCCCATCCTCTACGGCTTCCCCAGCCACGCGGCGTTCATGAGGGCCGAGCGGGGCGAGGTCTTCCTCGGCGGCTGCGAGGTCTCGCCCTACGGCTTCTACTGCAAGCGCTGCGACCGGGAATTCTGAGCGCCGCCGTTTTTCGGCCGCCGGCGGATACCCTCCGACCCTGTTCCTAGGCCTTGACGGGCCGCCTGTGATAGAATGGCCTCTTCAAGCACGGGGTCCCGGACCGGTCGGGGCCTATTCAAAGCGCGCCGGAGGGTGCCATGGACGAGACTCACAAGATCTACATCACGAGCTTCGACAAGGAGCGCCTCGAGAGGATCCTGATGTCCCCGTCCTTCCAGTCCGGCCTCAACAAAGCGCACCTCGCCGAGCTCCACAAGGAGCTGGAGCGGGCCACGATCGTCGATCCCAAGGACATCCCCCACGACACCGTGACCATGAACTCTCGCTTCCGGGTGCGCGACATGCAGTCGGACGAGGTCGTCGAATACACGCTCGTCTTCCCGCACGAGGCCGACATCAGCCAGAACAAGCTCTCGGTCCTGGCGCCCATCGGAATGGGGCTCCTCGGCTACAAGGCCGGCGACGTCTTCGAGTGGGCCGTGCCCGGCGGCAAGCGCGTCCTCAAGGTCGAGGAGATCCTCTACCAGCCCGAGGCCTCCGGCGACTTCGGCCTCTGACCATCCGCAGACCACTTTCAATCGGGAGGCACGACATGGCGAACAGATACTTCTTCACGAGCGAGAGCGTCACCGAGGGCCATCCCGACAAGATCTGCGACCAGATCAGCGACGCCATCCTCGACGACCTGCTCCGGCAGGACCCGGATGCCCGCGCGGCCATCGAGGTCCTGACGACGACCGGCACGGTGCACGTCGCCGGCGAGATCACGACCGTCTGCTACTCGGACATCCAGAAGGTCGTCAGGAGAACGCTCAAGGAGATCGGGTACACGGACCCCCGCTACGGCATCGACTGCGAGGACGCGGGCGTCTGGATCGCCGTCCACGGCCAGAGCGGCGACATCGCCCGGGGCGTCAAGAGGGCCAAGACGCGCGACCAGGGCGCCGGCGACCAGGGCATGATGTTCGGGTACGCCTGCAACGATACGCCCGAGCTGATGCCGCTGCCGATCATGCTGGCCCACCGGCTCGCGGCCAAGCTGGCCGAGGTCCGCAAGCGCGCCGCCAACCACGCCATGGGACCGGACGGCAAGAGCCAGGTCACGGTGGAGTACCTCGACGGGAAGCCGGTCCGACTCGAGGCCGTGGTCATCGCCCAGCAGCACATCTCCGACGTCTCGGAGGCCGCGCTGAGAAAGATCATCCTGGAGAAGGTGGTCAAGCCGGTGTGCGGCAAGTACCTCGACGCGAAGACCAAGATCTTCATCAACGCGACCGGCCGGTTCGTCATCGGCGGGCCCGAGGGCGACACCGGCCTCACGGGCCGCAAGATCATCGTCGACACCTACGGCGGCATGGGCCGGCACGGCGGCGGCTGCTTCTCCGGCAAGGACCCGAGCAAGGTCGACCGCAGCGGCGCCTACGCCTGCCGCTACATCGCCAAGAACGTCGTCGCGTCCGGGCTGGCCGACCGGTGCGAGATCCAGCTCTCGTACGCGATCGGCGTCGCCGACCCGATGGCCGTGTTCGTCGACACGTTCGGCACGGGCAAGCTCCCGGACGCGACGATCGCCGCCCTCGTCAAGAAGCTCTTCCCGCTCAGGCCGAGCGACATCATCGACCACCTGAGCCTCAAGCGGCCGATCTACAAGAAGACCGCGGCCTACGGCCACTTCGGCCGCAGCGACCCGGACTTCACCTGGGAGAAGACCGACAAGGCCGCGGCCCTGCGCCAGGCCGCCGCCCTCTAAGAGTCAAGAGGGCGTCAAACCTGCTTTTTGATCCTCTCTCGTCTTACTTGGCGATCGGCAGCCCCCTGTTCTTGAGCAGGCCGTCGATCTTGGGCTCGGCGCCGCGGAACCGCACGTACTGGGCCATGGGGTCCTCGGTGCCGTAGGGCTCGAGGAAATTCTTGCGGAACGACTCGGCCGTGGCCCGGTCGAAGATCCCCTTCTCCTTGAAGAGCTCGTAGGCGTCGCAGTCGAGGACCTCGGACCAGATGTAGGCGTAGTATCCTGCCGAATAGCCGCCGCTGAAGATGTGGCTGAAGTAGGTCGAGCGGTAGCGCGGCACGATCTCCGGGATGAGCCCGATCCTGGCCATCAAGTCGTTCTCGAACTGCCGCGTGTCGACCGAGGCCGGGTCGGGGGTCGTGTGCCAGGCCATGTCGAGGATGCAGGCGGCCAGGTACTCGCCGGTGACGAAGCCCTGGTTGAAGAGGCTGCTGCGCTCGAGCTTCTCGACGAGCTCGTTCGGGATGACCTCGCCAGTCCGATAGTGCTTGGCGTAAACGGCCAGCAGCTCGGGCTCGAGGACCCAGTGCTCCATGATCTGCGAGGGCAGCTCGACCGAGTCGCGGGCGACGGAGCGCCCGCGGTAGCGGCCCTGCGAGAAGAGGGTCGCCAGCGAGTGGCCGAACTCGTGGAAGAACGTCTCGACCTCGTCGATCGAGAGCAGCGCCGGCGCGTCGGCCGTGGGCCGGGTGAAATTGCAGGTGATCGTGGAGATGGGCGGCACGCGCACGCCGTTCTCGTACCAGACGCGCCGGAAGCCGCCCGACCAGGCGCCGGAGCGCTTCGACGGCCGCGGGTGGAAGTCCATGTAGAGGATGCCGGTGTGGCGGCCGTCGGCCTCCTGGACCTCGAAGACCTGGACCTCGGGATGGTAGCGCGGCAGGTCGGGCTTCTCGACGAACTTCAGCCCGTAGAGCTTCTCGCAGAGGGCGAAGATGCCGTCGCGGACGTTGTCGAGCTTGAAGTAGGGCCGCAGGGCGGCGTCGTCGAGGGCGTACTTCTCCTGGCGGAGCTTCTCGGTGTAGAGCCACCAGTCCCAGGAGGCGAGCTTGGCCCCGCGCCCGGCCAGCGGGTCGCGGTCCATGAGGGCCTGGAGCGCGGCCGCCTCCTCCTTGGCCTTGGCGACGGTCGGCTCCCAGAGCTGCAGCAGGAACTCGTTGACGCGCTCCGGGGTCTTGGCCATGTTCTTCTCGAGGACGAAGGCGGCGTGGTTGGCGTACCCGAGGAGCTTGGCCTTCTCGTCGCGACGGGCGGCGATCTGGCGGGCGACGTCCTTGTTGTCGCGCTCGTCGTCGTTGTCGCCCTTCATGAAGTAGGCCCGGTGGAGCTTCTCGCGGAGCGGCCGGCGCTCGGAGTAGGTCAGGAAGGGCGTCATGGACGGGATGTGGATGGTGAAGAGCCACTTGCCGTCGCCGAGCCCGGCCTGCTTGGCGGCGTCGGCGGCGATGGCCACGGCCGAGGCCGGGAGGCCGGCGAGGTCAGCCTTCCTGTCGATGACGAGCTGGAAGGCGTTGGTCTCGGCGAGGACGTTCTCGCCGAACTTGAGGGACAGGAGCGAGAGCTCCTGGTTGAGCTCGCGCAGGCGCGTCTTCCGGCTTTCGTCGAGGAGGGCGCCGCCGCGGACGAAGTCCTTGTAGGCGTTCTCGAGTAGGAAGAGCGACTCGCGGTCGAGCCCGAGCTCGTTTCGCTTGTCGTAGACGGCCTTGACGCGGGCGAAGAGCTCGGGATTGAGCCCGATGTTGTCGCCGTGGGCGGCCAGCATGGGCGCCGTCTTCTGGGCGATGGCCTGGATCTCCTTGCTGGTCAGGGCGCTCTGCAGAGAGCCGAAGACGGCCGTCACCTCGGAGAGGAAGATCCCGGCGTGGTCGAGGGCATCGATGGTGTTGGCGAAGGTCGGTTTCTTGGGGTTGGCGACGATGGCGTCGTCTACTCGCTGCTCATCAACAACATCCTGCCCGCGGGGCTCAAGGGCGTCGTCGCCGCGGCCCTCCTCGCCGCCCTGATGAGCACGGTCTCCGGAGCGCTCAACAGCATCGCCACCCTGTTCACGCTGGACATCTACCGGCGCTGGCGTCCCCGGGCCTCGGAGAAGCGGCTGACCTCCGTCGGGCGCGCCGTCACTTTCGGCGGGATGGTCGTGGCCATCGCCTGGTCGCCCCAGGTCGCCCATTTCCAGAGCCTCTTCCAGGGGATCACGGCGGTCATCTGCTACATCGCCCCGCCGATCACCACGGTCTTCCTCTGGGGGGTGCTGTGGCGGAGGGCCTCGGCGGCCGCCGCCAGCGCGACGCTCGCCGTCGGCTCGGTCCTGGGCCTCGTCGTCTTCCTGCTCGACTGGTTCAAGGCGAAGACGGGCTGGGCCGTCCCGCCGATGATGGCCACGTTCTACCTGTTCGTCGTCTGTTCGGGGGTGCTGGCCCTCGTCTCGCTGGTCAGGCCGCACGTCCACACGGAGGAGAGCGCGAGACTCGTCTGGCCGCGGCCCGCCGACGCGGTCAGGGGCGCGTGGGGCCCGGGGCTCGTCGACTACCGGCTGGCCGCCCTGGTCCTGTTCCTGGCGATGATCGGGCTCTACGCCGTCTTCGGCTGAGGCCTACATGCTCCCGAACCGCGGGTTGACGACGTTGCTGTAGATCGACCCGAAGCGGTAGTTGAGCCCGACCTCGAAGCGGAGGTTGTATCCCGACGCCAGGCGCTTGAGCTCGAGCAGGATCTCCTCGGGCGTATAGTCCCGGCCGGGCAGCGAGAGCTGGTCGCGGATGCGGGTGTACTGGCCTCCGACGTTGAAGGAGAAGCCCCGGAACAGGTTGACGTAGACGCCGAGCTCGGCCCGGAAGTTGTTGTATTTCACGTCGGGGATGAAGGTCGATCCCTGGAGCGAGGCGCCGACGGAGCCCCACGGCTCCTTGAGCTCGAAGACGACCTGGATGGCCTGACCGAAGAGGTTCTGCTCCTCCCGGCCGAAGATCGTGAGCTCGTAATAGTCGCGCAGGGAGTAGCTCAGGCGGTACTGGAGCCGGAGCTCCCGGCGCGTCGCCTCGGCATAGGGGAAGATGTTGAACTCGACGGCCGGGCCGAACGAGGCGTAGAGACGGGCGTTGTCGAAGGTCGAGGAGTAGAGGCTGACCGCGCCGCCCCACGACCAGTGGCCGTCGATGGCCTTGTAGACCGCCGCCGAGCCGTTCTTGCGGTTGCTGTTGCTGACGATCGGCTCCTCGTCGGGGATGTCGTAGCGCCGGTGGTTGTAGTTGACGCTGCCGTAGAACCGAAGCTTGGTCCTCTCTGTCGTCCGGTTGGCCGAGGCGTTGACCTGGTAGCTGTACCTCTCGGCCTGGTCCTCGAACTCGCCGTTCCCGCGGACCCCAAGGCCGAAGACCCAATGGTGCCAGGGATCGGAGGCCGGCGTCGGGCGGTAGTCCCTCTTCTGGGAGTAGCTGATGGAGATGAATTCGGCGAGCGGGGTGTCGTAGACGTAGGGCAGGAGCCCCTGCTTGAGGACGTTGACCAGGCCCCGCCGGAACTGGTCCTCCGTGTCGATCGGCTTGGAGTAGTACCGCAAGGTGGCGTCCTTGCCCTGGTGCCGCCTCAGGCCGATGAAGGACAGGGTGTACTCGTTGCCGCCGCTCCCCGTCTGCTGGCGGGTGACGATGATCTGGACGTCGGCGCTCTGGCGGTCGAGGACGTAGTTGACGAACGTGATCTCGGTCTTGATGTACTCGAAGTCGCACGTCCGGCGCTCGCAGTCGAGGTAGACGTTCGGAGCGACGCTCAGGAGCTCGTCCTGGGGGACGATCTGCGCCCCGCCGTTGTTGTTCTGCGCCGCGGACGGCGCGGGGGACAGGAGGAGGCCGGCGGCGAGGGCGGCGGCGAGGAGAGCGGCCGCGCGGGCCCTCATCTCGCTTCCCCTCTCGTGCGGATGAAGACCTGGGACCAGGGGATGATGTTGATCTCCGAGCCGCGGGCGAAGTCCGGGCCGTCGAGGTACCGCTTGTAGAGCCAGGACTGGATGATGTAGATCCGGACGATCGTCGAGGCCGGGATGTCCTTGGCGGGGACGACGACCGTCGTCCCCGGCTCGTTCGTCCGCCTGAGGAACTCCTTGCCCGTCCGGAAGTCGTAGCCGAGGATGTCGACGGGCGCCTCGAAGCGTTCGAACTTCCAGCCGACGGCCAGGTCCTTGCCGGGCTCGTAGACGCCCGGGCGGGGGTCCGTCAGGACCAGCCAGTCGGGCAGCGGGAGCTTGCGCTTGACGGCCGCCCGGCCCTTGACGGCGATCTCGAGGTCGATCTCGGCGGGCCGTGGCCCCGTCGGGAGGACCACCCGCTTCTCGTAGTGGTCCTCGTGGAAATCGAGGTTTTCGCCGAGCGAGGTGATCACGGCGTCGGTCACGGCGGGGCCATCCTGCGAGCCGCGGCGGAGCTCGACGTAGACGCGGACCTCGAAGATGTCGAGATCGTTGTTGTAATCGTAGCGGGAGAGGCTCGCCGTCGGGTAGACGGTCCAGCGGACGAACAGAGGCTCGGCCGGACGGGACGCGGCCTGGGCCGGCGCGTCCTGCGCGGCGGCAAGGGCGGCGGCGGCGATCAGGACGAGGACGGCGAGGGCGGGGCGTAACGAGCGCATGGTCGACTCCTTTGAGAGAGGGCATTATACAGGAGACGCGGCCATGGCGCGAGGGCCGGGAAGGAGGCCGGCGCCGGCCTTGTCACGCCGCCGCGGCTGTGCCATAATGGGCCGGGAATCGGATGGGTTGGGCGCCGCGCCCGAGGGAGGTACGAAGATGGGGAACACGAGGACCGTCTGGGAAGGGGACATCGCGCCGGACTTCACGCTCAAGGACCACCACAACCGTGACTTCCAGCTGGCGGAGTTCGCCGGGCGGCGCGTCCTGCTGTCCTTCCACCCGCTGGCTTGGACCCCCGTCTGCGCCGAGCAGATGAAAGCGCTCGAGAGCCGCAAGGCCGTGTTCGACAGCCTGCGGACCGTGGCCGTCGGCATCAGCGTCGACTCGTTCCCGGCCAAGCACGCCTGGGCCAGGGAGCTGGGGATCAAGGAGACGCGGCTGCTCTGCGACTTCTGGCCCCACGGCGCCGTGGCCCACGCCATGGGCCTGTTCCGGGAGGAGGACGGCTTCTCCGACCGGGCCAACATCGTCGTCGACGAAGGGGGCCGGATCGTCCTCATCAAGGAGTACGACATCCCGCAGCAGCCGGACTGCGACGAGATCGTCGCTTTCCTCAGGAAATAGCGGGTCCCGCGCGGGCCCGTCCCGGCGGCGCGGCATCCGCTCCCGAGAGGAGCTTCGCCATGGACGTCCACACCGCCATCGAGACGCGCCGGGCCACGCGGTCGCTCGCCCCGACGGAGATCACGGAGGGCCTCGTCCGGGACCTGGCCGCCCACGCCCGCCTGGCGCCGTCCTGTTCGAACAGACAGCCGTGGCGCTTCGTCTTCGTCCACGATCCGGCCGCGCTCGAGGCCCTGGGGCCCGCGTTCAACGAGGGCAACCGGTGGTGCCGCGCCGCCTCGCTCGTGGTGGCGGTGTTCAGCCGCAAGGAGGACGACTGCGTCATCAGGGACCGCGAGTACCACCTCTTCGACACGGGGATGGCCGCGGCCTTCCTCATCCTGCGGGCCACGGAGCTCGGCCTCGTCGCCCATCCCATCGCGGGCTACAGCCCGAAGCGGGTGCGCGAGGCCCTGGGCATCCCCGAGGAGTTCCAGGTCATCACCCTGATCAACGTCGGCAAGCGGGCCGCGAGCTTCGATCCCAGCCTGACGCCCGATAAGATCGAAGCGGAGACCAAGCGCCCCGAGCGGCTGCCTTTCGAGAGGTTCGCTTTCCGGAACGCCTATGGCCGGCCCTAGGGTCCTCGTCACGGGCGCCTCGGGCTTCATCGGCCGGGCGCTCGCCCGCGAGCTCGGCGGCGGGGGCTACGACGTCGTCGGCCTGACCCGCAGGCGCGGGGACGGAGCGGATGGCCTTCCCGAAGGACAGGTCTTTGTCCCCTGGGACGGCCGGACGGCGGAGGGCTGGGGCCACCTCGTCGAGGGCGCCCTGGCCGTCGTCAACCTGGCCGGGGACAACCTGGCCGATGGACGGTGGACGGCGGCCAAGAAGGAGCGCATCCTACGCAGCCGGACCGACGCGGGCCGGGCCGTCGTCGAGGCCGTCCGCGAGGCCCGCGTGAGGCCCCGCGTCCTCGTCCAGGCCTCGGCGGTCGGCTTCTACGGCCCGGCCGGCGACGAGCTTCTGGACGAGAGCTCCCTTCCGGGCTCGGGCTTCCTCGCCGGCGTCGTCCGCGAGTGGGAGGATTCCACGAAAGCCGTCGAATCGCTCGGCGTACGCCGGGCGGTCGTCCGTACCGGGCTGGTGCTCGGCGCGGGAGGCGGCGTCTGGCCCCGCCTCGCCCTGCCGTTCCGGTTCTTCGCCGGCGGGCCGCTAGGGCGCGGCCGGCAGGGTTTCTCGTGGATCGCGCTCGAGGACGGGGTCCGGGCCATACGCTTCCTCATCGAGAGCGAGCGGCTCTCGGGGGCTTTCAACCTCACCGCGCCCGGACCTCTCCGCCAGAAGGACTTCTGCCGCGTCCTCGGCCGGGCCCTGGGGCGGCCCTGCTGGCTCCCCGCGCCGGCCCCGCTGCTGCGGCTGCTGTTCGGGGAGAAGGCCCGGGAAACGCTCCTTTCCGGGCAGTTCGTCCTGCCCCGGCGGCTCGAGGCCGCGGGATTCGCCTTCCGTCACCCGGACGCGGGCTCGGCGGCAACGGCCATACTCAGATCAGGACCTCGCGGGGGATCTCGCGGAGGTTGAAGTTCGAGGCCATGCTCCGGCAGTACGCGCCGGCGCAGAGGACGGCCAGGACATCGCCGCTCCGGGGCAGGGGCATGAGCCGCTCGCGTCCGAAGACGTCGCCCGTCTCGCAGACGTTCCCGGCCACCGTCACCCGGGCCTTGACCGGCCCGGCCACTCGCCCGGCGTTGACGATCTCGTGATGGGCCTGGAGGTAGATGGCCGGCCGGGGCACGGTGTTGAACGTGCCGCCGTCGACGCAGGCGAAGATGTTGCCGTAGCTCTCCTTGACGTACTCGACGCCGAGGAGCAGGACGCCGGCGTCGCCGACCATGTATTTGCCCGGCTCGATGGCCAGGGCCTTGACGGCGAGCCCGGCCCGCTCGACCGTCCGGGCGATGTGGGCGATATGGTCCTCGACCGGGAACACGGCCCGGCTCTTGAGGTAGCGCGGGCCGAAGCCGCCGCCGAAGTCCAGGAACTCGAGCGCGAAGCCGGCCTTCTCGAGCTCGCGGGCCTTGCGGACCATCCGGTCGACGGCCGCGCGGACCATCGGGAAGTCCTCCCGGACCCAGCCCGAGCCGAGGTGCTGATGGAGCCCGACGGGACGGAAGCCCAGCTTCCGGGCCCGGGCGAAGACGCCGAGCACCTTCTTGGCCTCGACCCCGAACTTGATGGGCGTGCCGTCGGAGGAGCGCCGGCCGGCCGTGATGACCCGGGCGTTGAAGCCCCGGCCGATGCCCGGGTTCCAGCGCACCGAGACGCGGATCGTCCTGGAGGGGAAGTCGCGCTTGACCTCGCTCATGAGATCGAGCTGCTCGGCGGCGTCGATGTTGACCGTCAGCCCCTCGAAGGCGAAGACGGACCGGAGGTCGGACCGGCTGACGCTCGTCCCGGTGAACATGACGCGCTCGGCCGGGAAGCCGGCCTTGAGGGCGGTCTCGACCTCGCACGGGGAGACGGCGTCGATCCACGCCCCCCGCGCGCGCAGCAGCCGCAGGATGCCCCGGTGCGGATTGGCCTTCATGGCGTAACAGATCCGGGACTGGAGAGGCGAATACCTGGCCAGGGCCGCCTCGAGCCGGGCGTACCGCTCGAGGATCCGGTCTTTGCCGTAGAGGTAGAGCGGCGTGCCGTGGCGCTCCGCCAGAGCGGTCGCCTCCCGGCCCGCCACGAAGAGCTTGTTGTCCCGCACGGAGACGAAATCGGTCTCCCACCAGTTCATCGCTTTCCTCCCCGGCCGCTTTTCCCGTCCTCCGCCTCCCCGCCGAAGAGGTCCAGCTGCCCGGCCCCGATGGCCCGGACGATCTCGCGCAGGACCGGGTACTTCTCGAGGAGGAGCTTGGGGACGTCGACCTTCTCGCCCGTGATCATGTTGCGGATCTGGAGGGCGTTGGCCATGGCCTGGCCCCGGTAGTGGTTGTTGGTGATGACGTAGACCTTGCCGCTCTTGCGCCCGAGCTCCCTGATGCGAGCGACCCAGTCCTCGAGCTCGTCCCCGGCGTAGAGATAGTCGTAGCGGTCGTCGCGTCCGGCGTCCTCGCGGAACCAGTTCTCGCGGTTGCGCCCGTGGAGGCGGACGTAGGCGAACTCGGGATGGGTGGCCACGCTCGAGGGGCCGATGGAATCGCGGAACAGGGGCTGGTCGATGTTGCAGAACGCGGCCCGGCGGTCCTCGAGCAGCGCGTAGAAGGCGGGCTCGTCCCAGCTCCCGTGGCGGACCTCGACGGCGAGCGGGTAGCCGGCGAAGAGGTCGAAGAGACGGACGAGGTAATCGACGTTCTCGGGCGAGTTCCGGTACGACCAGGGGAACTGGACGAGCAGGGCGGCCAGCCGCCCCCCGAGACGGAGGATGTCGAGCGCGGTCTTGACTTCGTCGACGTCCCTGGCGCCGAACCCGGCCCGGGCGTGGGTGAAGGCCTGGTGGAGCTTGAGCGACAGCAGGAAGCCGGGGTGGGGCTCGAGCCTCCTCAGCCAGGACCTGACGAGGGCGGGGGAGGCGGGCCGGTAGAAGGTGCTGTTGACCTCGACGATGTCGACGAGGCCGGCGAGGAGGGGCAGGGCGTGGAAGCCGCGCGGCTTCGGCGCGGGATAGACGATGCCCTCCCAGTCCTCGTAGCTCCAGCCGGCCGGGCCCACGAAGTACTTGGTCATGCTCCGGCTATTCTACGCCGCCTCCGGGCTTTTCTCAAACGGGGCGCTTCTTCGCGGGGATGCGCTGTGCTATGTTAGGGCGGAGGGGCGACATGACCGAGACGGCCGTCGATTTCCAAGCCAGGGTCCGGGAGGCCTACGCGCGGATCGCTGCGGACATCCGGCGGACCGCGATCGAACGGTCGGAGGCCCTGAGCCGCGAGACCGGGGCGGACGTCTGGGTCAAGTGGGAGTGCGAGCAGACGACCGGATCGTTCAAGCTCCGCGGCGCGCTCAACAAGCTCCGGTCCCTCGCTCCGGAGGACCGGCGCCGGGGCGTCGTCTCGGCGTCGACGGGGAACCACGGATTGGCCATCAGCCACGCGGCCGGGCTCGAGGGCGTGGGACTCAAGCTCTTCCTGCCCGAGACCGTCGCGGACATGAAGAGGAGGCGTATCGAGGCCATGGGGACCGACGTCGAGGTCCGGGGCGCGAGCTGCGACAAGGCCGAGATGCTGGCCAGGGAGTTCGCCGCACGGAACGGGCGCGTCTTCGTCTCGCCCTACAACGACTGGGACATCGTCTTCGGCGCGGGCACGGCCGGGCTCGAGATCGACGCCGACCTGCCCCGATTCGACGACGTCCTCGTTCCGATCGGCGGCGGCGGGCTCATCGCCGGGATCGCCGGCTTCCTCATGGCCGCCCGGCCTGCGGCGCGCGTCGTCGGCGTCGAGCCGGAGACGTCGGCCTTCATGGCCGCGTCCATCGCGGCCGGGCGCCTCGTCGACGTCGAGGAGCGGGCGTCGATCGCCGACGCCGTCGCCGGCGGGATCGAGCCCGGGGCGATCACCTTCCCCCTCTGCCGGGACCTCGTCGACGCCATCGAGATCGTCCCCGAGCGCCTGATCGCCAGGGCGATGGGCCTCGTCGAGGCGCTCCACGGCCGCGCCGTCGAGGGGGCCGGCGCCCTGCCCTTCGCCGCCCTGCTCCGCGATCCCGGGAAGTGGGCCGGGCGGACGGTCGTCGCCGTCGTCAGCGGCGGCAACATCGCCCCCGAGCGGTTCCGGGCCATCGTCGACGGGCGCGCCTAGCGCGAGCCCCCGCGACGGGCTTGCCCGGGGGGGCGGCTTTGTTCTAAGATGGGGACGACCGGCCATGAAGAGATCGGCGCTCCTTGTCGCCCTCGCGGCGGGCCTCCTTCTTTCCGCCTGCCGAGAGGGAAAGTCCGTCTCCGGGCCGCCTGCCTCCCGGCCGTACGTCATCGGGGTCCTGCAATCGGTCGATTCGCCGACCGCCAACGAGGTCCGCCGGGGCATCCTCCAGGCCCTCGCCGACGCCGGGCTGCGCGACGGAGAGGACGTCCTCGTCACCATCCGCATCGCCAACAACGACATCGCCGAGGTCCAGCGGCTCGCCCGCCAGCTGGCCGCCGAGCGCACGGACATGATCGTCCCTCTGTCGACCCAGGCGCTGCAGGCGGCCATCCTGGCCGCACGCAGGACCCCCATCGTCTTCGGCGCCGTCGCCGTTCCCTATCTCGTCGGGGCGGGGAAGTCCGCGGAGAACCACCTCGGGCACGTCACCGGGGTCGTCTCCACGGGGCCGGTGCGCCAGACGATGGCCCTCATCCGGGAGGTCCTGCCGGACGCCCGCCGGGTCGGCTCTCTCTGGACCTCGTCCGAGATCAACTCGGAGCACTACCTCGATCTGGCCCGCGAGGCCGCGGCCGAGCTCGGGCTCGAGCTGGTGGCCGTCCCCGTGACCGGCCCCCGCGACATCCCGGCCTCGCTCCAGCGCCTGCTCAACCAGAGGATCGACGCGCTCTACCCGATGTCGGACAACACCCTCAACAGCTCTTTCGACATCATCGGGCGGGCCGCTGAGGAGAACGCCACGCCGCTGTTCGCGAGCTTCCTGCGCTCGGTCGAGTTCGGGGCCTGCGCGGCGCTCGGATACGATTTTTACGAGATGGGGCTCAAGACCGGCAGGCTGGCCGTCCGGGTCAAGAACGGCGAAAGCCCCGCCCGGATCCCGATCCAATCCATGGACGAGGTCCGGCTCTACGTCAATCCCGCCGCCGCGGGCCGGCAGGGGATCGTCCTGCCGAAGGACATCCTCGACCGGGCCGCGCGGTCCGTGACCTTCAGGCCGGGGGAAGGGGCACGCGGCCCCGTTCTCGACTGAGATCGAAGACCCACACGCCCGCGCCCGCGGGCGAGGCCGCGCGCATGGCCCGGCCCACCCGGAGGATGCCCAGCCCGCACGCTTCCCTGAGCGGCCGTCCTTCGGCCAGATAGGAGAGGATGGCCGAGGACAGGAAACAGCCCGTCCCCCGCACGTCGCGCGGCAGCCGGAGATGGGGGAAAGCCGCGAACGCCCGGCCGTCGAAGAGGATGTCCACGGCCGGCCCTTCGAGATGGCCGCCTTTGACGAGGCAGGGGACGCCGCTGCGCCGGTGGACCTCTTCGGCCGCCAGCTTCATGCCGGCGACGCTCCCGACGGGCTTCCCCGTCAGGGCCCCGGCCTCGTCGAGGTTCGGCGTGATGAGCTCGGCCCGGCCGGCGAACGCGTCGAGGAAGCGGGGCCAGGCCCTTTTCTCCAGGAGCGGAGCGCCCGAGCTCGAGAGGAGGACCGGATCGACGACCCGCGGCCGGGGCGCCAGTCCCTCCAGGATCCGGGCCGCGGCGCGGAGGTTCGTCCCCGTGGCCAGCATGCCGACCTTGACGCCGGCGATGTCGACGGTCTCGGCCAGCCGCTCGAACTGCCCGGCCACGGCCCGGGCGGTCACCGGAAAGACGCCGTGGACCCGCCGCGGTGTCTGGGCGGTCACGGCGGTCAGGACGCCGAACCCCCGATGGCCCTGGCGCTCGAAGACCCGCAGGTCCAGGAGCACGCCCGCGGCGCCGGAGGGATCGTAGCCGGCGATGCTGACCAGGCTCTTCGTCATGGGTGCGTCCTCGCGCCTCCCGCGCGAGCCGACAGTACGACCTCATGGCCCAGGGCCACTCCGACGGGGCCAGGGGCAACGAGGCCGGACTGCGCATCCCCCTGTGGTTCATCGAGGGCATGGCCGAGTACCTGTCCGTCGGGCCCGTCGACCCCGAGACCGCCATGTGGATGCGGGACGCCGTCCGCCGCAAGGAGCTGCCCCAGATCTCCAAGCTCGAGAATTCCTACAAGTATTTCCCCTACCGCTGGGGGCACGCCGTGTGGTCCTATATCACCGGGCGCTGGGGCGACGAGGTCATCGGCAAGGCGATGAAGGCCGTCGGCCGGGCCGGCGACTACGAGGTCATCCTCGAGAGCACGCTCGGCATCAAGCTCAAACAGCTCTCGGCCGACTGGCACAAGGCCATGCAGGACGCCTACCTGCCCCTGCTCGAAAAGACCCAGCTGCCCGAAGCGTTCGCCAAGCCGCTCTTCAAGGGCGTCGAGTCCAACCCCTACAACATCGCCCCCTCCATCAGCCCCGACGGCCGGTCCCTCGTCTTCCTCTCGACGCGGGACCTGTTCTCGATCGACCTCTATCTCGCCGACGCCGACAGCGGCAGGATCCGCCGCAAGATCATCTCGACGGCGGTCGACCCCCACTTCGAGAGCATCCAGTTCATCCGCTCGGCCGGGTCCTGGGACTCGAGCGGCCGGAAGTTCGTCCTGGCCGGCGTCGCCAAGGGGAAGCCCGTCCTGACGATCATCGACATGGAGAAGGACAGGACCGAGCGCGAGATCCCGTTCCCGGAGCTGGCCGAGATCCTCAGCCCGGCCTGGTCGCCCGACGGCCGCTACCTCACCTTCTCGGGCCTGGCCGGCGGCGTCGCGGACCTCTTCATCTACGATCTCGAGGACAAGGTGCTCCGGCAGATGACCCGGGACCCCTACGCCGACCTCCAGCCGGTCTGGTCGCCCGACGGCAAGACGATCGCCTTCGTCACCGAGCGCTTCTCGACCAACCTCGAGTGGTACGACGTCGGCAACTACGAGCTGGCCCTCCTCGACGTCGAATCGGGCGGCATCCAGAAGCTCCTGGCCTTCCCGGCGGGCAAGAACATCAATCCCCAGTGGACCGCGGATTCCCAGGCCCTCTACTTCCTGTCCGACCAGAACGGCAAGACCGACCTCTACCGGATCGAGGTCGCCTCGGCCCGGATCACCCAGGTCACCAATCTGTACGCCGGCATCGGAGGCATCACCGGGCTCAGCCCCTCGCTCTCGGTCGCCCACGGCGCCGGCCGGGTCGTCTTCTCCGGCTACACGGACGGTTACTTCACCATCTATTCGATCGACGACGCGGCCGTCCTCGCCGGCCAGTCCTTCCTGGCCCAGTTCGAGCGCGATCCCAGCCTCCTGCCGGCCCGGACCGAGCCCGAGGGGGCCCTGCTGGGCCTTCTCAGGAACCCGCTCTTCGGCCTGCCCAAGGACACCAACTTCACCGTCTCCTCGTACAAGCCCCGCATCGCCCTGGATTACGTCTCGCCGCCGAACATCTCGGTCGGGGCCGACCGCTACGGGACCTACGCCGCCGGCGGCATCTCGGCCTACTGGAGCGACATGCTGGGCTACCACACGTTCATCACCACGGCCTTCACCGGCTCCCGGCTGATCGACACGTCCGGGGCCGCGGCCTACCTCAACAACAAGAGCCGCTTCAACTGGGGCGCCGCCCTCCAGCGCATCGTCTATCCCTATCCCTACTACTCGCTCCTCCAGGACCCCGATACGGGCCTGATCTACGAGATCGAGGACATCTACCGGCTCATCAACTACGACCTGTCGGCCTTCGGATCGTACCCCCTCAGCCAGGTCAGCCGCTTCCAGCTGAGCGCCGGGTACCGGATCCAGGACTACAACCACACCGTCTACGTCCGCACCTACGATCCGTCGGGTATCCTGCTCGACTACGAGAAGTACAATCCCGGGGACGCCCCCCCGGCCCTGAGCTACCTTTATATGAACGCCGGCTATTATTACGACACGGGGATCTTCGGGGCGACCAGTCCCATCCTGGGGACGAACTTCGGGGTCTCCCTTTCGCCGGCCCTGGGCGGGATCGATTTCACCTCGTTCAACGTCGACTTCCGGAAGTACATCATGCCCTTCCGGCCGGTCACGCTGGCCTTGCGCGCCCTGCACATGGGACGCTACGGCAAGGGCTCCGAGGACAGCCGCTTCTACCCGCTCTACATCGGCTACTGGGACCTCGTCCGCGGCTACGAGTCCTTCAGCAGCGCGGAGTTCGCCTATTACGACCAGAACCCCGGTGAGGCCTTCGACTACAACCGCCTGTTCGGCAGCAAGATGATCCTGGCCAACGCCGAGGTGCGCTTCCCGCTCCTGGGCCTCCTGGGGATCGGCAAGGGCTATTTCGGCGCCTGGCCCCTGGAGTTCTACGGCTTCTTCGACTGGGGCATCGCCTACGCCCAGAATCCCGGGTCCTGGTGGGGCGGATACAGGGAAGTAGACGGTGAGATCGTCGAGGCGCCCGAGCTGGTCAGGCCCTGGTTCGCCGGCGGCGAGCGCAAGCCCCTGCGGAGCTACGGCTTCGGACTGAGGACGAACCTCTTCGGCTACCTGATCATCGGGCTCCACTACGTCTACCCGATCGACCGGCCGTACCGCGACTGGCACTTCCAGATCAGCTTGAGCCCGGGCTTCTAGGCGGGTCTTTTAGGGACCCAGGGCACGAAGGCGCTCGTCCGGCGGGCGTAGGCCTGGAACTCCGCGTTCCCGGCGTAGCGCCGCTCGAGCATCGGGACGCCCGAGACCTTGGCCAGCAGGAAAGTGATGAGCAGCGGGCTGGCGACCGTCGTCCAGCCGCCGGGGACCTCCAGGGCGATCAGCCACAGCCCCCACCACATCAGCGACTCGCCGAAATAATTGGGGTGCCGGGTGTACTTCCACAGCCCCCGGTCCATGATCCGGCCCTTGTTCGCGGGGTCATTCTTGAACCGGGCCAGCTGGGCGTCGCCGACGGCCTCGAAGAGAAATCCCAGGACCCAGACGAGCAGACCGGCCTGCCAGATGCCGCGCCAGTGGCTCCCGGGCGGAACGGTCCAGCGGTAGGTGTTGACCATGATGACGGGCGAAGCGATGACGAGCAGGAAGAAGCCCTGCAGCAGGAACACCTGGAGGTAGCTCCGCCAGACGAACGATCGGCCCCACTTCGCGCGCCAGGCCGCGTAACGGGGGTCCTCGCCCTTTGTCCGGTTGCGCCGGAAGATATGGAAGGACAGCCTCAGGCCCCAGACGGCGACGAGCGAGGTGACGAGAAGGGGCAGGAAGAGGGAGGTCCTTAGGAAGAAGAACGAATAGGCCGCGACGATGACGAAACCCAGGCCCCAGGCGATGTCGGCGAGCGAATTGTCCTTCCTGATGAGCGCGATGACGAACCAGAGCGTCATGTAGGCGGCGATCAGGGCCGCGGAGGCGGCCCAGGCGCTCGCGAAACCGGCCATGGTCGGCCTCCTTGCCTTCCCGCGAGCCGCGGGCCAGGGCTATTCGAAGGTCAGAGCGACCCCGACGACGCCGATGCCGTTGTGGGCGCCGACGACGGGGGAGACCTCGGAGACGAAGGCGGGCGGGCGGCCCAGCATCCCTTCGAGCGCCTCGGCATAGCGCCCGGCCCGGACGGGATCCTGGGCGTGGACGATCCCGTAGTTCCAGACCCGCCGCCCGGCGGTCTCCCTGCGGATGAGACCGAGGATCTTCTTCATGTTGGCCCGGCGGCTGAACGATTTGCCCAGGATGGCGGCCTTGCCCTCGGCGTCGAGCGTAACGATGGGCTTGATGTTGAGGACCGCGGCCAGCAGCCCCTTGAGCGGGCTGACGCGGCCGCCGCGGACCATGTATTTGAGTGTCCGGATGTCGACCCAGAGGCGCGTCGCCTTGACCCAGCCCTCGGCGTCGCGGGCGATGGCCTCGAACGGGCG
This sequence comes from Candidatus Aminicenantota bacterium, assembly GCA_041320535.1. Classification (GTDB taxonomy): domain Bacteria; phylum Acidobacteriota; class Aminicenantia; order Aminicenantales; family Saccharicenantaceae; genus RBG-16-66-30. Next base: position 841,113 of record JBGLNH010000001.1, read on the forward strand.
CCCGGCCCGGACGGCCTCGAGCACCCGCAAGACGACGAGGCCCTCCGAGGCCGAGAGGTGCCGGGAGTCGACGACGGCGACGCGGGAAGCGTCGGGGCCGAGCTCTTCGCGGGCCTTGACCAGCTGGCCGTAAAAGCCGGTCAGGCCGCCGGAGATGGCGACGGCGACGACCGACTCGTAATGCCCGGCCAGGAACCCCAGGACGCGCTGGACGTTGGCCTGGGAAGGCTGGGCGCTCTTGGGCATCTCCGGGCGCGTCCGGAGGAGGTCGTAGAACTTGTCCGGCTCGATCGTCACCTTGTCGAGAAAAAGGCTGTCGCCGAAGAAGAGGTTGAAAGGGATGACGTGGACCTGGTGGTCGTCGAGGAGAGGCCCGGGCAGGTCGCAGGCCGAATCCGTCAGGACGGCGATCCGGGACTTGCGGTCGTGGGCGGCCTCGTACTGCCGGAGCATGTCGTCGGCTTTGATGTCCTGGATCGCGCCGTGCTTCTGGAGCTCGAAAAAGAGGCCGGCCGCGTCGTCGGTGTGGACGTGGAGGCGGATCTTCCCGGACGAGCCGGCGACGATGGCCGATTCGCCCGACCGGCGGACGAGCTCCTGGACGGCGGCGAAGTCGAGGCCCTCGCCGACGAGCAGGGCCTCCGCGCAATAGCGCTTCGTCAGCGTCGAGCGCCCGGCGTGGACCTCGGGCGGCTCGGGCAGCTCCTCGGCCCGGGTCCGGCGGACGGCTTTGAGGCTCCCCTTGCGGATGAAACCGACCACGCCCTCGAGGAAGTCGAAGAAGCCCTTGGCCCCGGCGTCGACGACGCCCGCCCGCGCCAGCACGGCCAGCTTCTTCGGCGTGTCCTTGAGCGAGCGCTCGGCCGCCTGCAGGGAATGGGCGAGGAGCTCGGCGAAATCGGACCGCTTCAGGCGCTCGGCGTAGAGGGCCTCGGCCCAATCGTGGATGACGGTCAGCATGGTCCCCTCGACGGGCGTCAGAATGGCCCGGCGGGCGTGCTGCACGGCCCGGCGGGCGCTCTCGGCGAAGCCGTGCGGCGTCAGGCGGCTCTCTTCCCGGACCTCCTGGCTCAGGCCGTAGAGGAATTGGGCGAAGATGAGGCCCGAGTTGCCCCGGGCGCCGAGGAGGGCGGCGTCGGCGATCGAGCCCAGGGTGGCGCGGGCCGAGCGGAACGACCGGGCCCGCTCGGCGATCGAGCGCATGGTCGAGGCGAGGTTCGTCCCGGTGTCGGCGTCGGGGACCGGGAAGACGTTGATCCGGTTGAGGTAAGCCTGGTCGCGGATGACGGCCTCGCCTCCGGCCAGGAAGGCGTAATAGAGACGGTTCCCGTCGAGATAGCGGATCTTCATGGCTTTCCTCACATCCTCCCGCCGACGATTATACCACGGGTCCCGGGATTTCCCCCCCGGGCCCCGCGCCGTCTCATTCCCGGGCCTCCGGGGCCTCCGCCGGAGGCCGGAAGGCCAGGGCCAGGACGACCGCGGCCCCGAGCGCCGTCAGGCACGGCAGCAGGAAAAGCGACCGGAAGTCCGTGACGCCGCCGGTCGTGAACACCGTTTGCAGCAGCCACGGGCCGAGCGTGTTGGCGACCAGCACGCCCAGGCCGAGGATCATCACGTTGAACAGGCCCTGGGCGCTCGAGCGGACGTCCTTGGGGAAGTAAGTGTCCACGAAGATGTACACGGTGGCGAAGAAGAAAGCGTAGCAGATGCCGTGCAGGACCTGGACGGCGACGATCATCCAGGGCTCGGAGGAGAAGAAGGCGTAGACGGCGAACCGCCCGGCGTGGCCGAGGATGCCGATGAGCATCGTCAGGCGCCACCCCAGCTTCTTCAGGACCACGCCCAGCACGACCATGGTCAGGATCTCGGAGACCTGGCCCAGGCTCATGACCGGCATGATCCAGTTGCCGGGGATGCCCACGCCCCCGGCCTCGGGCGCGGCCCCGAGGAACGTCCCCGTCCAGTTGAAATAGAGGTTGTGGACGAAGGCGTCGACCAAGGCGATCAGCCACAGGATGAGGACGAAGGGCTTCTTGAGCAGCTTCAGCGCCTCGAGCCAGGCGAAGCGCTCCGTCGAGGACGCCGCCGCGGCCTTCTTCCTGGCCGGAGTGTGGGGCAGGAGGAGGCTGAAAGCGGCCAGGGCCAGGGAGACGGCGCCGGCCACGATGAAGGTCCAGCGCGTCGCCTGCCGGAGAGCCTGGCCCGTCAGCCCCGAGCCGAGGGCCGTCCCGATCCAATCGACGAGGCCCTGCGGCGCGGCGGCCTTGACCTTGGCCCAGTCGACGAGGATGAAGGTGAACGGCCAGGCCGCCAGGATCCAGCCCAGGGTCCCGCCCATGCGGATCAGGCCGAACTCCTTCCGCGGGTCTTTCATGTGGGCGAAGGCGATCGAGTTGACGATCGAGAGCGTCGGGACGTAGAGAAGACAGTGCACGGCCATCAGGGTGAAGAACGGCCAGAAGTCCCGGGTGAACCCGAGCCCGAGCAGGGCCAGCCCGCCGACGAGCTGGCTGAAACCCAGGAACTTCTCGGCGGCGAAGTGCCGGTCGGCGAACTGGTTGCTGAAGAACATGCCGACGATCGCGGCCAGGGGGAAGGCGTTCAGGACCCAGGCCTGCTGGATGGGCGTGAAGCCGAGGCTCGGCAGGTAGCTGAAGATGAGCGGGAGCCAGGCCCCCCAGATGAAGAACTCCATGACCATCATGAGGAACAGCCTGTTGCGCGGACCCTTGGTCGATGTCATGCTCGGCCCTCCTTGTTACGTGGGACACGTCCGGCGGCCGGGCGCCGCCTAGAGCTCCTTGATAAAGATGTTCCGGAAATACGGCGGCGATTGGCTGTCGTGGTTCTGCAGCCCGATGTAGCCCTCGAGGGCCAGGTCCCGGACCTTGCCGCCGGGCCGGGACTCCCAGTCCAGGACGACCTGGCCGTTGAGCTCGACCTTCAGCCGCCGGCCCCGGAACTCGATCCGGCAGTGGTTCCACTCTCCCGCCGGCTTGGAGGCCCGGCCCTTCGGGGCCTCGATGTCGTAGGCCGCCCCGGTCTGGTGGACGCCCTTCGACCGGTCGTCGATCTGGACCTCGATCGCGTGATAGATGTAATCGTCGCTGACGGGCACGTCGGGCACGCGCAGGAAGAGGCCCGAGTTGGTCGACGCGGTCGAGCACATGAATTCGCACTCGAGGACGAAGTCCTTGAGCTTCTTGCCGTACCAGAGCAGGCCCATGCCCCCCTGGCCCTTGAGGACGCCCGTCTTCGGGTCGCACTCGAACCAGCCGGGGCCGTAGTGGTTCCAGCCGTGCTTCTCGTATCCGACGCCTCGCCGGGCCAGGATCTGCTCGTAGTCCCAGTAGTGGGTGACGCTCTTGACGAACTCCAGGCTCTTGCGGAACGCCGGCATGGGGTCGCCCGCCTCGGTCTCGTTCTCGTATTCCATGGTCAGGTAGCCGTCGTAGTCCTGGAGGGTCAGCTCGGCCAGGAGGTCCCGGATGCGCGCCTTTCCGGAGCCCCAGGCGACGTCGTCGACGCCCGGGCCTGTCCCGAAATCGCTGCGGTCCTTGAGGTGGACGTCGACGATGCGCCCCTGGAGCAGCCGGAAGGCCTCGCGGGGGTCGACGAGGCCCCTCATCCAGTGGCCGCTGTCCGCGCAGGCGCCGATGCGCGGGTCGCGCCCCTCGACGCGGGCCAGGACGGTCTCGGGCCGGTGGTACTTGGACGGGGCCGGGTGGTTGTGGACGGCGATCCTGACGTTGTATTCCTTGACCAGCTTCTCGAGCAGCGCGAAGTCGTCGTCGGCGGGCTCGCAGGCGATGACCCGGATGCCCATCTTGCGGGCGAAGTCGAAGACCTTGCGCATGCCGGCCTCGGTCGTGCCGATATCGACGACGCCGTAGCCGTAGAGCCTGATCCCGGAGGCTTTGAGGGCCTCCTTGACGAAGGCGACCTCTTGGTCGGTCATGTTCTCGCCGAACCCGGTCTCGGGGAAGGCCCCGCCCAGCTTCTGGCCGGGGTAGGCCTCGACGCCCTCGACGCCGAGCTCCCGGAGCTTCTGGAGGGTCTCGACGAAGGTGAATCTCCGGAAGGTCCAGGCCTCGGAGGCCAGGGGGAATTTCTTGATGCGGACGGCCTCGTAATCGGCGGCCGCGACGGCCGTTCGGAGCTCGGCCGAGATGGGGCGGGCCTGAGGCGCGGCGCCGCCGTCCGGCCCGGCGGGGCCGACGGCCAGCGCGAGGAGGGCGGCGGCGGTGAGGGCGCGTTTCATGGGGTCATCCTTGGATGTCAACGGCCCTTGGGATTCCACTTCCCCAGGGCCACGGGGGGGACGTAGGCCTCCATGCCCTTGAACGGGAAGGGCAGGGTCCGTCCGAGCTCGGCGCTCCGGTAGGCGGCCATGAGCAGCTCGGCGACGGCCACGCCGTCGGAGAAGTTCTCCTCCGGCCGGACGCCCTTGCGGAACGACTGGACCATGTGGCGGTTCTCGGCGACATAGCCGTACTCTCCCGCCTCGTCGGCGACGACGGGCATGAGCCCGATCTCGGCGTTCTGCTTCTCGACCAGGTCCTCGCCGGCCTTGCCCCTGACGGCCCGGCTGAAGAAGACCTTCAGCCCGGCGTCGAGGGTGTTGATCTGGAGGGCGTACTCGGGCCCGAGGAGCTCCAGGCTCAGGCGCAGGCCGGCCCCGACGTAGCACCAGCTCGTCGTGGTCTCCACGACCAGGATCTTGCCGGCCTTGTCCTTGTACTCGACGAGGGAGCGGGCGAAGTCCTCGGAGGGCCTCTTGAGGTAGTCGGTCTTGCCGCCGCTCGCCTTGGCCAGCCGGGCGGCGTATTCGGGCTCCTGCCACTTGAGGCAGTTCGTGTAGGCGGTGACGCTCACCGGGGTCAGGGCCTCGCGGGGGGCGCCGGGCGGGGTCAGCATGTACCGGGCCTCCTCGACGGAATGGCACATCATGTCGTTGAGGACGCCTCCGCCCTGGAGCGCGCCTTCCCAGAACCAGGGCATGTGGGGTCCGCTGTGCTCCTCGGCCGCGCGGGCCAGGTAGGGCGGCCCGGAGAGGGCGGCGCCGCGGGCCCAGACGATCTCCTTGCCCCGGACGACGGCCGGGGAGAAGACCTGGTTCTCGAGGTAGCCGTCGAGGAGCCCGGCCTTGCGGGCGAGCTCGAGCATCTTGCGGGCCTCCCGGACGTTGCGGCCGAGCGGCTTCTCGCAGGTGACGCCGACGAGCTCGGCCCGGCCCTTGACGACGGCGTGGGCGATCTCCTCCATGACCTCGCCGCGGGTGTAGTTCGGGGCGCAGATCCAGAGGGCGCCGATGCGCGGATCGGCGGCCATCTCGGTGATCGAGGCGAAGGGCCTGGCTTCGCCGACGCCCAGCGACCTGGCCAGGGCGCAGGCTTCCCGGGCCCGCTTGGCGTCGGGATCGAAGACGCCGAGGATGTCGGCGTCGCGGACGCCGGTCCAGGAGCGGATGTGGAAGCGGGCGATGAACCCGCCGCCGACGATGCCGATACCGAGGGGCGGTGCTTGTTTCGTCATGTCAGGGGACTCCTCCGGCGTGAGATGGGAGCGAGGGTCTCTTCATACCCCAACCTTCGGCGCCGTGTCAATCCGTCAGCCGGTCTCCTCGAGCCTCGAGACGATCGTCCGGTTCCGGGCGTTGGCGATGTCCCGCGCCTCCGGCGTGAACAGCTGGTCGAGGCGGGCCCGGTAGTGCTCGGTGATCCGGCCGCGGACCATCTTCAGGGTCGAGTTGAGGAAGCGGTTCTGCTCGGTGAAGCCCTCGCCCAGGACGGCGACGGCGGAGGGCAGCCAGCGGGCCGGGAACTGCCCGGCGTGCCGGCCGCCCTCGCGGAAGGCCCCGATCTCCGCGTCGAGAAGACGCCCGACCGCTGGGTCGTCAACGTCCTCGTCTGCGACCCGTCGAGGGTCCGCCTGGACCTCGGCCGGGCCAACGACCGCGGCGTCGGGACCGAGAAGACGAGCGCCATCTCCGCCCGCGCGGGCGCCCTGGCCGCCGTCAACGGCGGGTATTTCCGGACCGACGGGCCCTACAAGGGCGAGCCGGCCGGGGTCCTCGTCCGGAACGGAAAGGCCCTCAGCGAGCCGACGCGCAAGCGGCCCGGGCTGGCCGTCTCGAACGCCGGGCGGCGGACCCGCTTGGCCGTCGTCGACGTCGACCTTCGGGCCGAGGTGGTCGCGGCGGACGGGGCCCGGCGCCGGATCGACGGCCTCAACCGGCCCCGGCTCGACGACGAGCTCATCCTGTTCACTCCCGAGTTCGACCGGACGACCCTGACCGGCCCTCAAGGGATCGAGGCCACCGTCGAGCGCGGCCGGATCGCGGCCGTGGCCGAAGCGGCCGGCGGTGCGGCCATCCCCCCCAAAGGCGAGGTCCTGTCCGCGCACGGCCGGGCGGCCGAATGGGTCCGGGCCCACCTCCGCCCGGGGACGCGGGTCGAGACGAGAAGCGAGATCGCCTTCCGGCCGCGGCCGGCCTTCGCCCCGGAGTTCGTCCTCGGCGGCGGGCCCAGGATCGTCCGGAGCGGCCGGGTCGCCGGCCCCGAGGACCTCGGCCCCCCCAATCCCGGCTTCACCGACGCCCGCCATCCCCGGACGGCCGTCGGCGTCCGGGCCGACGGGCGCGTCCTCCTCGTCACCGTCGACGGCCGCCAGCCCGAGCTCAGCGTCGGCATGTCGATCCCCGAGCTGGCCGCCCTCCTCCGCGAGCTCGGGGCCGTCGAGGCCATCAACATGGACGGCGGCGGGTCGACGACCATGGTCGTCCGCGGCAAGGTCGTCAACCGCCCCTCCGACCTCACCGGAGAGCGCCCCGTCGGCGACGCGCTCCTCGTCCGGCCGCGCTGAGCGGGATTGACGGCCGGGGGCGGCGTTGTTATAGTCCCCTCTCATGCTTCGCTCCGTGAGATCCCCATCCTTCCCAGGAGGCCCCATGACGAAGAAGACCGGACCGGACGTCTTCAGGATCGCCCTCCTCGCCGCCCTCGTCCTGCCCCTCGCCCTGGCGACCGGCGCGACCGCGGCGGCGAAGAAGCCCCTGACCTACGACGCCTACGACGGCTGGCGCTCCATCCAGGGGACGCAGCTCGCGCGCGACGGCCAGTGGCTCGTCTACGCGCTGGCGCCCCAGGACGGCGACGGCGAGCTCGTCGCCCTGAACCTGAAGACGGACAAGGAATACCGGGCCGCCCGCGGCCGCCAGGCCGTTCTGACGGCCGACGGCAAGTTCGTCGTGTTCGCGATCGCGCCACTCAAGGCCGAGGCGGACAAGGCCAAGAAGGACAAGAAGAAGCCCGAGGAGCAGCCCAAGAGCGCCCTCGGCATCATGGACCTGGCCACGGGGGAGGTGACGACGGTCGAGCGGGTCAAGAGCTTCAAGGTCCCGGAGGAATCCGGGGCCTTCGTCGCCTACCTCCTCGAGCCGCCGCTGAAGAAGCCTGACGAGAAGAAGGACGAGGCGAAAAAGGAGGAGGCCAAGAAGGAGCCCGAGGCCAAGCCCGAAGAGAAGAAGGCCGAGGAGGCCAAGAAAGAGGAGAAGAAGAAGGAGCCCGGCAACGACCTGGTCGTCCGCGAGCTAGCCTCCGGGAAGGAGACGAAGCTCGCCGAGGTCGTCGACTACGCCTGGAACGAGCCCGGCACCTGGCTGGCCTTCGCCGTCTCCTCCAAGACGCCCGAGAACGACGGGGCCTTCGCCCTCGAGGCGGCCGCCGGGAAGACGGTCGCCCTGCTCAAGGGCCTCGGAAACTACAAGAACCTGACCTTCGACGAGAAGGGCGGCCAGCTCGCGTTCACGAGCGACCGCGACGACTACAAGTCCGAGAAGTCGGCCTCGAAGCTCTACCACTGGGCGGCGCCGGCCGCGGCCGCCGTCGAGCTCGTCCCGGCCCTGGCCAAGGGTTTCCCGGCCGGGCAGGCCGTCAGCGAGAACGGCCGGCTCCGGTTCTCCAAGGACGGCGGGCGGCTCTTCTTCGGCATCGCCGAAACGCCCAAGGCCGAGCCCAAGGACGCGGCCGAGCCGGTCAAGGTCGACATCTGGAACTGGAAGGACCCCTACCTTCAGCCCATGCAGAAGGCCCAGGCCGAGGAGGACGGGAAGCGGACGCTGATGTGCGTCATGCATTTCCTGCCGAAGGAGAAGAAGTTCGTCCAGCTGGCCACGGCCGACGTCCCCGACATCGCGCTCTCCGAGGACGCCAAGGTCGCCCTCGGCTCGTCCGACCTCGCCTATCGCCCGCTCGTCTCCTGGGACCAGGGCTATTCGGACGTCTACGTCGTCAACGTCAACGACGGCTCGAAGAAGAGGATCCTCGAGAAAACGTCCGGCGGGGCCCGCCTCTCCCCCGGCGGGGCCTGGGTCTATTATTACAGCCAAACCGACAAGGCCTATTTCACCTACCGCGTCGCCGACGGCCGGACCTTCAACCTGACCGGCAGGCTCGGCGCGAGCTTCGTCGACGAAGAGGACGACATGCCCGCGGACGACAGGCCCTACGGCGCGGCCGGCTGGACCGACGGGGACAAGGCGGTCCTCCTCTACGACCGCTACGACATCTGGGAGATCTCGCCGGACGGCGCGAAGAGCCGGACGGTGACGAACGGCCTGGGCCGCCGCGACAAGCTCGTCTTCCGCTACGTCCGCCTCGATCCCGAGCGGACGACCGTGCCGGCGAGCGGCCCGCTCGTCCTCCAGACCTCGAACGACCGGACCCTGGCCACGGGCGCCTACCGCGTCGACCTCTCGGCGCCGACGGCCGACCCGGTCCGGGTCGTCATGCTGGAGAAGCAGCTCGGAAGCCTGCAGAAGGCCAGGAACGCCGATGTCTACCTCCACACCCGGCAGCGTTTCGACGAGTTCCCCGACCTCTGGGTCAGCGGCCCGGACCTCGCCCAGGCGCGCAAGGTCAGCGACGCCAACCCCCAGCAAGCCGGGTACAACTGGGGGCGGGCCGAGCTCATCGAGTACGCCAACGCCGACGGGAAGCGCCTGCCGGCCGTCCTCATCAAGCCCGAGGATTTCGATCCCGCGAAAAAATACCCGCTCATGGTCTACATCTACGAGACCCGGGCCGTGGGCCTGCACCGTTACTACGCGCCCTCGCCGGGGACGAGCGTCAACTTCACCCGCTACGTCAGCAACGGCTACGTCGTCCTGAGCCCGGACATCGTCTACGAGGAAGGCTATCCCGGCCCGAGCGCCGTCAAGTGCGTCATCCCGGCCGTCCACAAGGTCCTGGACATGGGCTTCATCGATCCGAAGCGGATCGGCATCCAGGGCCACAGCTGGGGCGGCTACCAGATCTCCTATCTCATCACCCAGACGGACATCTTCGCCGCCGTTCAAGCCGGCGCCTCGGTGGTCAACATGACCTCGGCTTACGGCGGCATCCGCTGGGGCTCGGGCATGTCCCGCGCCTTCCAGTACGAGAAGACCCAGAGCCGGATCGGCGAGCCGCTCTTCAACCGCGTGCTCCAGTACCTGGAGAACTCGCCTCTCTTCTGGGCCGAGCGGGTCAGGACGCCCTATCTCTCCATCCACAACGACGAGGACGACGCCGTGCCCTGGTACCAGGGGATCGAGTTCTTCTCGGCCCTCCGCCGTCTGGGCAAAGAGGCCTACATGTTCAACTACAACGGCGAGAAGCACGGCCTGCGCGAGCGGGAGAACCAGAAGCACTGGACCGTCCACCAGGACGAGTTCTTCGACCACTTCCTGCTCGGGAGGCCGAAGCCGGACTGGATGGAGAAGGGCGTGCCCTACCTCGAGCGCGGCAAGCGCGACGTCACGCCGCTCTACAAGCCGGCGGAGGAAAAAAAGGCCGAAGAGGCGAATCCCTCGCCGCCTCGAGAGGGAATTCATCGAACCGGAGCGAATTGAGGAATAAGGAGGGACGATGACTTTTCGTCAAACGATCCTGCTTTATCTGATCACGCTGGCGATCTTCTTCGCCGTCGACATGGTCTGGCTGGGGGTCGTGGCCAAGAACTTCTACCGCAAGCACCTCGGCTACCTGATGGCGCCCAAGGTCGTCTGGCCGGCGGCCATCCTGTTCTACCTGCTGTTCATCGCCGGGCTGGTCGTCTTCGCCGTCCGGCCCGGCCTGGCCGCGGGGGGGCCGCTCAAGGCCGTCCTGCTGGGGGCGTTCCTGGGGCTGGTGTCCTACGCCACCTACGACCTGACCAACCAGGCCACGGTCAAGGACTGGCCTCTCGTCGTCACGGTGGTCGATCTCATCTGGGGGACGGCGCTCGGCGGACTCGTCTCGGGCCTGAGCGCAGCCGCCGGAAAGGCCCTGCTCAAGATCTGAAGGCCCAGGCGATCATCTGGTCCTCGGGCGTCCGCAGGGGCCGTCCGTCGAAGCCCCCGAGGAACTCGGACCGGGCGAACCCGGCCGCCCGGAGGAGCAGCTCGAGCTCGTACCGGTAGACCCAGCGCTGGCGGGTCGTGAACCTGTGGGCGGCGACGGGCCGCCCCGCGGCGTCGAGCTCGAAGATCTCCACGTCGGAGTCCTGGCGCTGACCGACGACGTCCTTGCGCCGGTTGTCCCAGAGCTGGACCTTGCCCCCGCCGGGCCGAGGCGCCTCGTGCTCGAGGACGGGCCGGCCCTCCGGCTCGGACCAGTAGGAGGGGCCGGGGTAGGACATGTGGAGAACGAGGGCCCCGCCCGGCTCCAGGTGCTCCCGCGCGCGGCGCAGGGTCGCCAGCTGGTCCTCGACCGTCTCGCAGTGGGCGAATCCGTTGAAGCCGCAGAAGACGAGGGCGTAACGCCGGCCCAGGCTGAAGTCCCGCATGTCGGCCACCTCGGCCCGGACCTCGAGCCCTTCGGCCCGGGCCCGTTCCTCGAGGCGCCGGACCATGGCCGGACTGGCGTCGAAGCCGTCGATGGCGACGCCGGCCCTGAGGATCGGCAGCAGGAGACGGCCCGAGCCGCAGGCCATCTCGAGCACCGGCCCGCCGGCGCCGCGGCCGACCTCGAGCCAGTAGGGGACGTCGAAGTCGAGCGAATCGAACAGCAGATCGTAGAGCTCGGGCGCGTCGTAGGGGGAGGGCGGCGGTCCTTCGGCCATGGGAACTCCTCGCGGGGGATCGTCCCCCCGTCCCCGTATGATAAGGGAGATGAGGAGGGATGGCAAATGTGCTATCCTTCCGTCCGGCATCGCCGCCGAGGAGGGTCCCATGGGCATCCCGATCTATCAGGTCGACGCTTTCGCCGAGGAGCCGTTCCGGGGCAATCCCGCCGGCGTCTGTCTGCTCGAACGGCCGGCCGAGGCCGCCTGGATGCAGAAGGTCGCCGCCGAGATGAACCTGGCCGAGACGGCCTTCCCGCTCGCCGAGGGCGACGGCTTCCGGCTGCGCTGGTTCACGCCCGCGGTCGAGGTCAAGCTCTGCGGCCACGCGACACTGGCCACGGCCCACATCCTGTGGGAGCGGGGCCTGCTCGCGCCGGGGCGCGAGGCGCGGTTCGAGACGCTGAGCGGCCCGCTCACGGCCCGCCGCGACGGCGACCTCGTCGAGCTCGATTTCCCGGCCCGGCCGCCCCTGCCCCGGCCCCCGGACTGGGCCGGGTCCGTGGCCGGCGCCCTGGGCGTCAAACCCGTATACATCGGCATGAGCGCCGAGGACGTCCTCTTCGAGGCGGCCGACGAGGCCGCGGTCCGCTCGATCGCGCCGGACTTCGCGGCGCTCCGCTCGCTTCCGGCGCGCGGCGTCATCGTCACCAGCCGGTCCTCCGACGAGCGCTTCGATTTCGTCTCCCGCTTCTTCGCCCCCGCTGTCGGGGTCGACGAGGACCCCGTGACCGGGTCGTCCCACACGGTGCTCGTCCCCTACTGGGCCAAGAAGCTGGGGAAGACGGCGCTCACGGCCTACCAGGCCTCTTCCCGCGGCGGCGTCCTCCACCTGCGCGACGCCGGCGAGCGGGTCAAGATCGCCGGCCGGGCCGTCACGGTCATCGCCGGCGAGCTCCTCGCCTAAGGGATGGCGACGCGGACGGGCGCCGGATCGAGGACGCGGACGAGGTCCCGGGGATCGATCCCGACGATGAACCCGCGCTTGCCGCCGTTGACGTAGATCCGGGGGAGGGCCAGGATGGACCCTTCGACATAGACCGGCATCGCCTTGCGCAGGCCGAAGGGCGACGTGCCTCCGACCATGTAGCCGGAGTGGCGCTCGGCCGTGTCCGGCGCGCACGGCCGGACCGACTTGACGGCGAGGACGCGGGCCAGCTCCTTCGTCGACACTTCGCGGTCGCCGTGCATGAGCACGACGAACGGCCTCTTCGCCTCGTCCTCCATGACCAGCGTCTTGACCACCGCGTGCTCGTCGACCCCGGCCTGGGCCGCGAAGGCCGCCGTCCCGCCGTGCTCGACGTAAGCGTAGGGATGCTCGGCGAAGACGACGCCGGCCTGCCGCAGCGCCCTGACGGCCGGCGTCATCGGGGTCTTGTCGTGCCCCACGGTCAGCGGACCTCCGGCTCGGTGTGAACGAGGACGCCGTCGATCGCCGGCAGGTCCCTCTTCAGGGCCTCCTCGATCCGGGACGACAGCCGGTGGGCCTCGATGACCGGCAGGTTGCGGTCGAAGCCGCAGTGGAGCGAGACCGCGAGCCGGTCGCCGTGGCGCCGGACCAGGATGTTGTGGCAGCATTCCCGGCCGGCGACGCCGTCGGTGATCCGCCGGATCCGCTCGACGAGCGGCCCCTCCTCCGCCGTGACGTCGCGGCCGCTGCCGACGCCGGTCCCCCGCGATTCGATGTGGGTGTTGACGCGCTTGAGGGTCGGGATCTCGGCCCTGAGTTCCCGCTCCACGTGGCTGGCCAGGGCGTGGGCCTGATGGAGCAGGAGGTGGTCGTCGACCTCGATGTGCAGGTCGACGTGGATCTCGCCGCGGTCGTCGTGGACGCTGACGTTGTGGACGGGGACCTGGTTCCGCTCGGCGATGGCCCGGACGCGCCGGACGAGCGACTCGCGCTCGCTCTCCCGCGGGTCGGTGTGGATGACGACGTCGGCGCCCGGCACGAGCGACTGGACGCGGGCCTCGACGTCCTCGGCGATGCGGTGCGTTCTCTCGAAGGACAGGTTGCGGTCGACCTCGAGGATCATGTCGACGAAGACCCGCGCGCCCGACCGGCGGAGCCGGACCTGGCCGACGCTGATGACCCCCTCGACCTCGTCCGCCGCGGCCAGGATCCCCTCCTTCATCCCCTCGGGGGCCCGGTCGAGCAGCACGTCGATCGTCCGCTTCCCCAGCCGGTAGCTGACGAAGAGGACGATGAAGGCGACGGCCAAGGCGGCCACGGCGTCGGCCCTGTTGAGCAGGGCGGCCTGGCCGGGCAGGACCGTGCGGCCGAGGAGGACGAGCCCCAGGCCGAGCAGGACGACGGCCGAGCTCCAGACGTCGGTCGAGAAGTGGAGGGCGTCGGCCTCGAGGGCCTGGCTCTGGTGCTTCTTGGCGACCCGGGAGAGCATCTTCGAGCGGTTGACGTCGACGGCGATCGAGACGGCGACGACGAGGAAGGCCCAGGCGCTCGGTTCGACCGCGACGTCGCGGAAGAAGATCCGGCGGACGGCCTCGTAGACGATCCAGGCGCAGGTGACGAACAGGAGCAGCGTCTCGACGAGGGCCGAGAAGTTCTCGACCTTGCCGTGGCCGTACGGATGGGATTCGTCGGCCGGCCGGTCGGAGAAGCTGACGGCGAAGAAGGTGATGACCGCCGCGACGAGGTCGAGGCCCGAGTGGGCCGCCTCGGCCAAGACGCCCAGGGACCCGCTGAGGAGCCCGACGGCGAGCTTCATCCCCGTCAGGCCCAGGGCGGCCAGGACGGAGCTCAGGGCCGCCCGCTGCTTCTCCTTGCGGGTCATGTCGACGGTCGCGGTCTCTTCGACGGTCATGGTTCGGCGGCCCCGGCCGGACCGTATGGTAGCACGGCCCCGGGCGGGGGGCAACGCCGCCGCCCCGGAAGCCTGCCGGGGAATGTCATCGTTCGGCGAGAGGCCTTGCGGGACGGCTCCGTTTGGTGTATCCTGGCCCGGACGGAAGCTTTTCGCAAGGAGGGCCTCATGAAAAAGCTCGCCGCTTTCGCCGGCCTTCTCCTCGTCGCCTCGTTCGCCGCCGCCCAGACGGCGACGGTCCTCACGGGGCCCTTCGACGAGGCGCTGGCCAAGGCCAGGAAAGAGAACAAGCTCGTCCTCATCGATTTCTACTCGAGTGGCTGAGGGAGCTGCAAACTGCTGGTTCAGCAGTTCTACGACAATCCCAAATACGCCGATTTCCTCAACAAGAACCTCGTCCTTTACCGGGCCACTCGCGGCGAGAAGGAGGGCGACGCCACCTTCGAGAGGTTCGACATCCGCGCGACGCCGACCGAGCTCTTCGTCGACAAGGACGGCAAGGAGGTCGACTGGATCGTCGGCTACGGGCCGCCGGCCGACGGCTTCCTGGAGAAGGTCAAGAAGTCGCTTGCGGGGACCGACACTTACAGGGCGTTGAACGAGCGGTACGCCAAGGAACCGGCCAACATCGAGGTCGTCTTCAAGCTGGCCGAGAAGGCCGCCGACCGCTACTCGGACGATCTCACCAAGAGGTCCGAGGAGCTCTATTGGAAGGTCCTCGCCATGGACCTCGAGGGCCGGACGGGCTCATACTACGACGAGTACCGCAAGGCGACCGTCCCCTACGTCGAGGCGGCCGAGTTCGCCCTCGGACAGACGGCCTCCCGGGGCCGCAAGCCCGACCCGGCGCCGCTGCGGGACTTCATCAAGAAGCGCCCGGCGAGCGTCCTCGTCAAGGACGCCTACAGAAGCCTGGCCTATTACTACGGCTACCAGGCCTCCAAGGAAGACGCCCGGGCCTTCTTCGACGAGGCCGTCGCCAAGTTCCCCGACGACAAGGGCCTGATCGGCTCCTACGTCGAGCGCATCATTCGCGACAAGGAGCCGCTCGACAAGGGCCTGACCCTGGCCGGAAAGCTCAAGGAGGCCGCGGGCTATCCCCGGAATCCCGACTACCAGGAATACCTGGGCCAGCTTTACGCCCTCAAGGAGGACGCGGGCAAGGTCGACGAGGAGTACGGCAAGGACTTCATCGACGGCTACCTCAACAACGCCATCTTCGCCCTGACGGGCTACGGGAACTTCTGGCTCGAGCAGGGCAGGAACCTCGAGAGCGTCGAGGAGACGGCCGACATCGCCGCCGCCGCGGTCGGGGCCAAGAAGGCCGCGCCGTCGTACTTCCTCACCCAGATCGCGACGCTCTACGCCCGTCTCGAGAAGATCGACAAGGCCCTGGCCCTCTACGGCCCCGACTTCGCCAAGAAGAGCTGGGACGACCAGAGCGCCCTCTACAGCTACGCCGCGTTCTGGAACCGCCAGGGCAAGAACCTCGACAGCGCCGTCGCCGCGGCCAGGCGTTCCGTCGAGCTGAAGTCGGACTACTTCAACCATTTCATCCTCGGCCAGGTCCTGTTCAAGACCAAGGACTACCCCGGGGCCCTCAAGGCCGCCGAGAAGGCCGTCGAGCTGGCCAAGCCCATGGCCGCGAAGTACGAAGGGTTCACCACCGCCCAATACGAGAACCTCGTCAAGCAGATCAAGGAAGCCATGGCCAAGGAGCAGGGCGGCGGGGGTTTCGTTCATGGGCGCCTCCTTAGGAAAAAGAAAGGGGACAGTTACGAGTAACTGTCTCTCTCCGCCGGCGGGCCCGGAGCGGGGCGCGGCGGCTGCGTCGAGCAGGGCGGCCGCGACGGCCTTGAGGCCCAGGGAAGGGCCGGCCCATTGGCCGCCGGCCAGCTCGGTCAGGACGGCCGGGTAGGTCACGGCGTCGAGGATCTCGATGCCCTTGTCCCGGGCCTGCCTTTCCGAGCGGACTCCGATGTCGATGAAGGCGGTCTCGAGCGAGAAGCCCTCGACGAGCGCTCTCCGCCTCTCCTGGGTCAGGAGGTGGAGCGCCGGCTGGGCGACGACGCCCGAGACCGGCCCCCTCGCCGTCGAGACGACGACCGGCTGGCCGAGGAGGAAGGCGTCGAACCGGGCGTGGGGCGGGGCGACCGGCCGGTCCACCGTGAGATAGCCGTCGGGGGTGATGCCGCTGACCATGTGCCCGTAGCCGTCGAGGGCGGCCAGGACGAGCGTCGGCCCGGCGGGGCCGGGCAGCCGGACCGCGACCGTGCCCAGGCCGTCCGTCTCGACGATAAGGCCCTTCGGCAGGTGGGCGCGGACCTTGGCCGCCAGCATGTCCTCGTTGCCCGTCGTCGACGGGACCGCGAAGAGGTCCCTGGTCAGCCGCTCGAGGTCGGCCGCTCCCGCGGCCGCCGCGGCCAGCGCGACCGCGGCCGCGAGAAAGGTCATTGTCCTTGCGACGCGAGGAGCCATCGTTCTCTCCCTTCCGTCCCCGTCGTCCCCCGCGAGGCCCTATTATAGAAGATAAAGGTACGCATACAAGCCTCTGCCCCCTTCGTGTGGGCCGAGGGATATCGCGGAGGGCACGAGGCCCGGCCCCATTCCTTTCGAGGGGGATTTGCGCTAAGATGTTCGGACAGGAGGACACGTGGACAACAACCGCTGGCTCAGGGTCGGCCTGGCCGTGGTCGTCCTCTTCCTCGCCGGCGTCTTCCTCAAGCTGGCCCGGCCGATCCTCGTCCCGTTCGCCATGGCCCTGCTCTTCGCCTTCGCCGTCTCCCCGGGCCTCGACCTCCTGGCCCGGTGGAAGCTGCCGAAGTCCCTGTCCCTGACGATCGTCCTTCTCCTCTCGTTCGCCGCGCTCTATCTCATCGGCACCGTATTCTACGCCGGAGGCAAGGCCTTCGCCGCCGAGGTCCCGGCCTTCACCGAGATGGTCCGCTCGTTCCTGGAGCGCGTCGACGAGTTCCTGCCGGACCCGCGCCTCCGGTCCGGGCTCGCGGAGTGGGTCCAGGGCCTCAACGTCGGCCAGGCCGGGGCCGTCCTGGTCGCCGCCCTCGGTCCGTTCCTCGGCTTCATGTCCGAGCTCCTGATCGTGTTCGTCTTCATGATCTTCATCCTCGGCGGCCGCGGCCGGGTCCTCCGGAAGTTCCCCGTGGCCCTGCCGCCGGACCAGTCCGAGACGGTCGTTCGCACGGTCGTCCGCATCGATCGCGAGGTCCAGAGGTACATCTCGGCCAAGAGCCTGACGAACCTTCTCATCGGTCTGCTCGTCGCGGCCGTGCTGGGGATCTTCGGCGTCCGCTTCGCCGTCCTGCTCGGCGTCCTGGCCTTCCTCTTCAACTACGTCCCGGGCCTCGGGGCCGTCGTCTCCGTCGCCCTGCCCGTCGCCGTGGCCTCCTTTCTCGAGGGGTCCTTCGATCTCAAGGTCGCGGCCGTCCTCGTCCTGCTCTCGGCGGTCCACCTGGCCCTGCACCGGCTCCTCGAACCGCGGCTCATGGGCAAGGAGGGGCTCCGGCTCTCGCCCCTCCTCATCCTCTTCGCCCTGTTCTTCGGGGCCTGGCTGTGGGGTATCCCGGGGATGATCCTGGCCGTTCCCGCGCTGACGGCCGCGCGGATCGTCTTCGAGAACGTGCCCTCGCTGCGGCCGATCGGGAGGATGATGGACCGTTAGGGCGGGAGAAGGGCCCCGGATCAGGGCTCGAGGCCCGCCGCGGCCAGGAACTGCTCCAGCCGCCGCTCTATCTTCGAGGCCGTTTCCTTGTAGGTGTCGTAATCGGCCCCGATGGGGTCCTCGATGTCCCAGCCGTAGAGGGCGGACTCGGGGACCTGCCAGATGTCCCTCAGGTGGTTGTAGATGGAGACGTCCATGGCGACGATGTGGTCGAAGCTCCCGAGGTCGAAGAGGCCGACCGGGCGGGCCACGTGCCGGGAGATGTCCACGCCGTAGACGGCTTTCATGACCAGGACCGCCTCGTCGGTGGCCGGGCCTCCCGTGGCCCCTATCCCGGCGCTGGCCGCCTCGGCGGCGCGACCGAGCCGCTTGCGGGCCAGGCCCTCGGCCATCGGGCTGCGGCAGATGTTGCCGTAACAGACGAAGAGCAGGCGCTTCTTCTCGCCCGTCATCGCGGCGACCGTCAATCCCGGCCGGCCTGGGCGCTCTCGAGCGCCACCTCTTTGGCCTTTTCGTAGAGGAACGCGGCCAGGATGTACTGCTCGGCCGCCTGGGGGACGAGGCCGTCCGCGACGCGCTCGCGCGCGCCGTCCTCCTCGGCCTTGGCCCGCTCGTAGAGCCAGGCCTGTTTCTCCGGCGCGAGCGCGACGTCGGCCTCGCGGCGGATCGTCGTCGCCATCCGGTCCAGGGCGGCGAGGCAGGCCTCGTCACCCTCGACGCCGAGGCTCAGGGTGTGGACCCGGGCCAGGAGGGCGTAGAGGATGCGGGCGCCGGAGAAGTCGTTCTCCGCGAAAGCGGCGCCGGCGTCCTTCTCCTTCTCCAGCGCGATCCAGCTCAGCAGGTTGGGCCGGTCCCGGCGCGGCGACGCGGCGACCTTGGCCTTCGCCTCCTGGAGGTCCTGGAAAGCCTTCTCGGCCCGTTCGCGCTCGCTCACCTGGGCCAGGAGCTTGCGCATCTCGGACTCGCCCCGGTCGAAGCTCCGGCGGGAGGCCGCGACGTCGCCCGCCTCGCTTTCCTTCTTGCCCTGCTTGATGCGGACCTGGATGTTGTCGATGTACCGGGAGAAGGCGGCCGATTCGGCCGGATATTTCTCCTTGATGTCCGAAAGGACCTTTTCGAGCTCCTGGGCGTCCTTCTCGTTGAGGTATTTGGCCGGGTCCTTGATCAGCGGCGAGAGGAAGCCCATGATCTTGGCCGTCGCCCCGGTCTCGGGTCCCGAGTGCCGGCTCTCTCCCGGCGCCGCCGGCGGTTTCTGTGCGGTCGTCGGAAGTTGCCCGAGCGGGCGGCCGCCCGGGTCGCCCGAGCGGAACACGCCGACACGCGCCGTCCGCCCCCCGCCCTCGTCGTCGCCGCCTTTCTTGAGGAGCGAGAGGAGGCCGAGGATGACCAGGATGCCGACGACCACGGCCGGGACGAGGATCTTCTTGAGGCTGAACTTGACCGTGATCTCGCGCCCCGTGACGGGTTTGGTCCTGACCGTGGCCTGGGAGACCGCCGGCAGGCCTTTCTCGACCGCGGTCAGGTCCTCGAGGGCCTCGGCCGCCGTCCCGTAGCGGCGGTCGCGCGACTTCTCGAGGCACTTCAGGATGATCCGGCTCAGGTCGGAGGAGATCTGGGCGTTGAGCGTCTGGGGGTCGGCCGGCGGCTCGCTGCGGTGCTTGAGGACGATGCTCAGGGGCGTCTCGCCCTCGAAGGGCACGCGCCCCGTGACCATCTCGAAAAGGATGGCGCCCAGGGCGTAGATGTCGACCCTGTGGTCGATGCCATGGCCTTCCGCCTGTTCCGGGGCCATGTACTCGGGCGTCCCGATGATGACCCCTGTGCCGGTGACGCCCTTGGTGTGGAGCGAGCGGGCGATGCCGAAATCCATGATCTTGGCGTTGCCCTCGCGGTCGATCATGATGTTCTGCGGCTTGAGGTCGCGGTGGACGACGCCGAGGCGATGGGCCTCGACGAGCCCTTCCAGGATCTGCCGGGCCAGGCCCACGGCCTTGGCCTCGTTCAGGTGGCCCGACCTTCGGATGAAGCTCTTGAGGTCCTCGCCGGGGACGTACTCCATGGAAATGTAGATCGAGAGCCACTCCTCGCCGAGGTCGTACATCCGGCAGACGTACCGGTGGGAGACCTGGCGGGCCAGCTTGAGCTCGTTGCGGAAGCGCTCGATGATCTCGAGGTCGGAGGCGATCTCGGGCTTGAGGAGCTTGAGGGCGACGTAGTCCCGGATCTTGCTGTCGTAGGCCTTGTAGACGGTGCCCATGCCGCCCTTGCCGATCTCCTCGATGATCTCGAAGCGGCGGGCGAAGGTCGTGCCGCGCTCGAGGCCCCTGGAGGGCGTCTGGAAGGTCGCGGTCCCGGCGGCGACGGTGTCGCCCGCGGCGGGGAGCTCACGGCCGCAGCGGCCGCAGAAGCGAGTCCCCTCGGGATTGTCGTTCTGGCAACGCGGGCATTTCATGGAACTGGACCGCTCCGTCTATCGGAAGAATAGCAATTCAGGGCGAAGAGTGCAAATCCATAAAGATATACGCCCGCCGGAAGGAATTGGTTTCCCGGGATCAGCGGGCCGCCCTCGCGCGGTCCGCCCTGGCCGCCGGTTCGTCGCCCGGCTCCAGGGGCCGCAGGGTCAGCTTGAAGCTCCGGGCCTCGGCCGGGACGGTGTACCGCGGATGGACCCGGGCCCCCCAGGAGTCGTCCCCGCCGACGCCCATCTGGGCGGCGTCGAGCGTCAGGCAGACGAAGTCGCGGGCCGCGATGTCCGGCGGGTGCTTCGAGCCCCGGCCGTCCAGGGTCAGGTCCTCCGGCCAGTAGGGATGGGCCGAGAACTCGAAGACGGGCGAGCCGGAGACGAGCAGGCCCCGGCCCTCGGCGTCGCGGAGGGCGACCCATCGCGTGTCGGTCCGGTTGCCGTACTCCTGGGGGCTGACATAGGGGAAGGGCTCGCGGGCCGTCGTCTCGTAGAGCCCGACGAAGGCCGCGGCCTTGCGGTCCGCGTAGTTCTCGAAGGGCCCGCGGCCGAACCACTGGACCCGGTCGCAGGCCGACGGCACGGCCATCTTCAGGCCGACGCGCGGCATTTCCGGCAGCTTCGATCCCTCGCGGAACGAGAGGTCGAAGGTGACGGCGACGGAAGCGTCACCGGCTACGGCGTACTCCAGGGCCGCGGTCGCGGCGCCGCCGGCCAACCCGTACTCGACGGCGACGGTCACACGGTCGGGCCCGTCACGCCGCGCGGCGATCGACCGCAGTTCCCGGTAGAGGCTGGCCTGCCGCCAGACCGCCAGGCGCCGCGGCATCTGGTTCCCGAAGTCGTTGTCGGTCGGGGCGCGCCAGAAGTTGGGCTCGATCCCCGAGGCGATGAGCTCGCGGCCGGCCGAGACGAAGGAGCCGAGCCTGCCCGTCGCCCGGTCGAAACTCAGGGCGAAATCGGGACCGGCGACACGGATGAAGCGCGGGCCTTCGTCGACCGTGAGCTCGGGGCCCCGGGCCGCCTCGGCGGAGGCCGGGCCGCCGGCCGGGAAGGGGAGCTGTTCGGCGGCGACGACGTGTCCCCTGGGGACGCCCGGCCCGGCTTCGCGGGTCCGGAGCGAGAGGGTCAGGAAATACTCGACGCCCGGCCGGGGATGGAACTTCGGCAGCGGGAGCCGGACGACCCTGGACCCGCCCGGCGCCACGGCCGGCCGCTCGACCGTGCCCTCGGCCAGGGCCTTGCCGTCGGCCGCGAGCTCCCAGCCGAGATCGAAACGGTCGAGGCCGAGGAAGGCGTAGCGGTTGCGGAGCTCGATCCGGCCGGCGGCGAGGTCGGCGGGGAGGAGCTGGACGTACTGATAGACCCTTTTGACTTCGAAGAGCGCCGGGTGAGGCGTCCGGTCGGGGGCGACCAGGCCGTTGCAGCAGAAGTTCCCGTCCGAAGGGACGTCCGGCGGGCCGTAGTCGCCGCCGAAGGTCCAATAGGCCTCGCCCTCGCCGGTCTTCGCGGCGAAGCCCTGATCGACCCAGTCCCAGATGAACCCGCCCTGGAGCTGGTCGTGGGCCTCGATGGCGTCCCAATAGTCCCGGAGGTTGCCCGTGGAGTTGCCCATGGAGTGGGCGTACTCGCACTGGATGAGCGGCCGCGCCTGCGGCTCCGCGACGTACTTGAGCATCTCCTCGATCGAGGCGTACATGGGGCAGTAGATGTCGGTGTGGGGACGGAGCCCGGCCCGCTCGTACTGGACTGGCCGCGACGGGTCGCGCTCCTTGAGCCAGGCGTAGGCCCGCTCGAAGTTGACGCCGTCGCCGGCCTCGTTGCCGAGCGACCAGATGATGACCGAAGGGTGGTTCTTGTCCCGCTCGACCATCCGGCGGACACGGTCGAGGTGCGCCGGCCCCCAGGCCGGGTCCTTGGCCAGGCTCTGCGGGCCGTAGCCCATGCCGTGGGACTCGATGTTGGCCTCGTCGACGAGGTAGAGGCCGTACTCGTCGCAGAGCTCGTACCAGCGCGGGTCGTTCGGGTAGTGGCAGGTCCGGACGGCGTTGATGTTCGCCCGCTTCATGAGCTCGATGTCGCGGCGCATGGACTTTTCCGGGACGACGTGGCCGGTGTGCGGATCGTGCTCGTGGCGGTTGACGCCCTTGAGGAGGACGGGGACGCCGTTGACGAGGAGGCGGCCGTTCTTGATCTCCGAGGACCGGAAGCCGATCCTCGCCGTGACGGCCTCGAGCGTTCGGCCGGAGCCGTCGACGAGCTCAAGCACGAGCCGGTAGAGCTCGGGCGTCTCCGCGCTCCAGCGGGCGACGGCGGGGAGATCCGATCCGAAACGGACCCGGGCCGGGCCGGCGTCGCCGGGACCGGCCGCGGGGAGGCCCTTCGCGGCGAGGGCCCGACGGCCCTGGGGGTCGAACAGCGTCAGGGCGACGGTCGAGGCCTCGGCGGCGGCCGGACCGTCGAGCTCGACCGTCACGGCCAGGCGCCCGTTCCGGTACGACGCGTCGAGGCCGGCCCGGACCTCGAAGTCGCGGATGCGGACCTTGGGCGCGGCGTAGAGGTAGACGTCGCGCTCGATGCCGGCCAGGCGCCAGAAATCCTGGCATTCGAGGTAGGAGCCGTCCGACCAGCGGTAGACCTCGACGGCCAGGACGTTCTCGCCGGGCTTGAGGCAGCGGGTGATGTCGAACTCGACCGGGGTCTTGGAGTCCTTGCCGAAGCCGAGCTTTTCGCCGTTGACCCAGGCGTAGAAGAACGACTTGACGGCGCCGAAGTGGAGATAGACGTCCATCCCGCCCCATTCCGCCGGCACGGTGAACGTCCGGCGGTAGGAGCCGACCGGATTCCGGTCGTGGGGGACGAAGGGGGGCCTGGGGTTGCGGGCGAACTCGTAGGGGATGTTGACGTAGACCGGGTAGTCGTGTCCCTGGAACATCCAGTTCGAGGGCACGGGAGTCTCTTCCCAGGCGCTCACGTCGGCGGACGGCTTCATGAAATCGGTCGGCCTATCGGCCGGCCGGGGCGACCAGCGGAACTTCCAAGGCCCGTTGAGGGACAGGCGGCGCGGCGACTCCTTCGGGCCGAGCCTGAGGGCCGAAGCGGCGTCGGGGAAGGGCACGAAGGTCGCGCGCGGCGCGACCGTGCCCGAGGAAACGAGGGCCGGGTTCTCCCAGTCCTCGGGCCGCGTCTGGGTCGGGGCCGTCGAGATGACGAGGAGCGCGAGCGAAGCGACGAGGAGGGTGATCGTTCTCATGGCCGTTCCTTTCGGGACGCTCAGCGGGCGGCCCAGAGATCCCGGGGGTAGGCGCCGGAATCGACGAGCCCGAGGATGGCCCGGCGGAAGGCGGGCCGGTCCTCGGGGTAGGTGACGCCGAACCAGCGCTCCCGCGTCGGCAGGATCCTGACCCGGACCTTCCCCTCGCGGAGGAGGGCGCCGACGACCTCGGGGATGAGGAACTCGGCCTTGGCGATGTCGGCCGCCCTGGCCCGCAGGAATTCGGGGAAGCGGCGCTCGAGCTCGGCGAAGAGGGCCGGCGTGAAGCCCCAGAAGTTCATCGAGGTCCAGCTCTCCGCGGGGAGCGGCGTCCAGTCGACGTCGTTCTCGGTGTGCTTGATCCCGTCGGGGAAGCTGCGGACCTTGAGGAGCTCGCGGACGGTGACGAGGAGGCAGTCGTCGGTCGCCGAGCACACGCCGCGGGCCACCGTGCCGTGCTCGGAGAGCGTGTTCTCGAGGCGGTAGCCGACCATGGCGAACTCCGGGAGACCGGCCGAGGCCGGCGCCTGGGCGAGGTAGGCGGCCATGGACTCGAACGCGGTCCGCCCGTAGTAGTCGTCGGCGTTGATGGCCAGGAACGGGGTCCGGACCTCGTTCCGGCAGGCCAGGATGGCCTGGCCCGTCCCCCAGGGCTTCTTGCGGCCCTCGGGCACCGCGAAGCCGGCGGGCAGGTCCTCGACGGACTGGAAGACATAGGCGGTCTCCGCGGCCCGCTCGACGCGGCGGCCGATCCTCTCCCGGAAGGCCTCCTCGATGTCCCGGCGGATGATGAAGACGACCCGGTCGAAGCCCGCCCGCAGGGCGTCGTATACGGAGTAGTCGAGGACTACCTCGCCGCTCGGGCCGACGGGGTCGATCTGCTTCAGCCCGCCGTAGCGGCTGCCGATGCCCGCGGCCATCACCACCAGGGTCAATGAGGCCATGACAACTCCTTCCGAGTTCCCGTCCGGCCTCATCTTATCGGAAAGCGGACGGGACGGTCAAACCCCCTCCATGGTCTTCCGCCGGCGCCGGCCCGCCTTTACTTGTCCTTTCCTATCTTATATCATTGAAGATAAGGTGCACCCATGATCCGTTCCACGACCGTCATCTGCGTCCGCCACAAGGGAAAAACGGCCATGGCCGCCGACGGTCAGGTGACCATGGGCCAGACCGTCCTCAAGGAGACCGCCCTGAAGCTCCGGCGCCTGGCCAAGGGCGACGTCCTGGCCGGCTTCGCCGGGGCCACCTCGGACGCCTTCGCCCTGTTCACCCGCTTCGAGGCGAAGTTCGAGGAGTACCGCGGCAACCTGGCCCGGGCGGCCATCGAGCTGGCCAAGGACTGGCGCATGGAGAAGTCCCTCCGCCGGCTCGACGCCCTGCTCGTCGTGGCCAACGCCGAGACGGCGCTCCTCATCTCCGGGACGGGCGACGTCGTCGAGCCCGACGACGGCATCATCGCCATCGGCTCCGGCGGGCCCTACGCCCTGGCCGCCGCCCGGGCCCTCGTCCGCCACACCGACCTCGGGGCCCGGGCCGTCGCCGAGGAGGCCCTGGCGATCGCCGCCGGGATCTGCGTCTACACGAACCGCCATACGACCGTCGAGGAGCTCTGAGTGCCCATCATCCTGCCCGAGTCGATCGACCGGCCGGCGCCCGAGGGCGTCGAGGCGGAGCTCACGCCCCGCGAGATCGTCGCCGAGCTCGACAAGTACATCATCGGCCAGAAGGCGGCCAAGAAGGCCGTGGCCATCGCCCTCCGCAACCGCTTCCGCCGGCGCAAGCTCCCGCCCGACCTGGCCGACGAGATCGCGCCCAAGAACATCCTCATGATCGGCCCCACCGGCGTCGGCAAGACCGAGATCTCGCGGCGCCTGGCCAAGCTGACCTCCTCGCCCTTCCTGAAGATCGAGGCCAGCAAGTTCACCGAGGTCGGCTACGTCGGGCGCGACGTCGAGTCCATGATCCGGGACCTCGTCCGCATCTCCGTCGACATGGTCAAGCAGGAGAAGGTCGCCGAGATCGTGGAGAAGGCCCGGGCCAGCACGGAGGAGAAGCTCCTCGACGTCCTCCTGCCGCCGCCGCGGCGCGGTCGCCGGCGCGGACGGCGCCGCCGAGGATGGTCCCCGCCACGACCGTGCCGAAGCCGCGCATGCTGAAGACCCGGTCGACGGGCATGCGGAAGACGCCGTTGTCGGCGCGGGGCGGGACCCGCCGGCCGAGGCCGCGGAGGACGTCGCGGAGCGCGTCGACGCCGGCGCCGCTGAGCGCCGAGACGGGGACGATCGGGGCCTCGGCCAGGAACGAGCCCCGGACGAAGCCGCGCACGGTCGCGGCGAGCTCCGCGAGCCTGGCCTCGTCGACGAGGTCGGACTTGGTCAAAGCGACGGCGCCCAGGCGGACGCCGAGGAGCCGGAGGATGTCGAAGTGCTCGCGGGTCTGGACGGCCAGGCCCTCGTCGGCGGCGACGACGAGCAGGGCGGCGTCGATGTTCGAGGCGCCGGCGGCCATGGTCCTGACGAACTTCTCGTGGCCGGGGACGTCGATGAAGACGATCTGTCTGTCGTAGGCGGGGTCGTCGAGGAAGACGAAGCCGAGGTCGATCGTCATGCCCCGGGCCTTCTCCTCGGGCAGGGTGTCGGGGTCGGTGCCGGTCAGGGCCCGGACGAGGGCGCTCTTGCCGTGGTCGATGTGGCCGGCCGTGCCGACGATGACGTGGTCTTTGCCGGTCATGCCAGGAGGCCGCGCAGGGCGCGCTCGACGGCCGCGTCCTCGGAGGGCTGGATCGTCCGGAAGTCGAAGAGGACGGCGTCCTTGCGGATCCGGGCGTAGACCGGCGGCACGAGGGCGCGGAGGCGGCGGGCCAGGTCCTCGGCGGACAGGGCGGGGGAGCGGACCGAGAGGACCTTGGTCGGCAGGGTCTCGGCCGGCACGGCGCCGCTGCCGACCTGGGACTCGCCGTCCTCGACCGCGAGGGCGATCCCGCCGGGGAGCGCCTCGCGCAGCGCCGCCGCGACCCGCCCGGCCCGGCGTCCGATCTCGTCGGGCGACAGGGCCAGCATGCGGTAGATGGGGTGGCGCTCGGCGATCCTGCCCGGGTCGAGGAAGAGGCGGAGCGTCGCCTCGAGCGCGGCGAGCGAGAGCTTGCCGCAGCGGAAGGCCCGGGCCAGCGGGTTCTTCTTGATCCTCTGGACCCAGGCGGCCTTGCCGAGGATGAGGCCGCACTGCGGGCCGCCGACGAGCTTGTCGCCGCTGAAGCAGACGACGTCGGCGCCGGCCCGGACGCTGGCCCGGACCATGGGCTCGGGGGCGAGGCCGTAGGGTGCGAGGTCGACGAGGGCGCCGCTGCCGAGGTCGTCGACGACGGGCACGCCCCGGGCCCGGCCGAGGGCCACGAGGTCCTCGAGCGGCGGCTCCCCGGCGAAGCCGACGATGCGGTAGTTGCTGTGGTGGACGCGCAGGATGGCCCCGGTCGCGTCCCCGACCGCGGCCTCGTAATCGCGGAGGTGGGTCTTGTTGGTGGTGCCGACCTCGCGCAGGACGGCCCCGCTCGTGGTCATGACGTCGGGCATGCGGAACGAGCCGCCGATCTCGACCAGCTGGCCGCGCGAGACGACGACCTCCTTGCCGCGGGCCAGGGTGTTGAGGATGAGGACGGTCGCCGCGGCGTTGTTGTTGGCCGCGGTGGCGGCCTCGGCGCCGGTGAGCTCGCGGAGCAGGCCCTCGACGTGACGGTCGCGGGAGACGCGCTTGCCGCTGTCCGGATCGAGGGCCAGGGTGGAGTAGCCGGCGGCGACCGCGGCCAGGGCCTCGCGGGCGGCCTCGGAGAGGACGGCCCGGCCGAGCCCGGAGTGCATGACGATGCCGGTGGCGTTGATCGCCGGGCCGAGGGACGGGGCGGAGCGCGCGGCCAGGCGCGCGCCGAGGCGGGCGGTCAGGGACCGGGGATCGAGGTCGGCGGCCGGCGGCGCGGCGGCGGCGCCCTCGGTCGCGACGATGGCCGTCCGGGCCTCGTCGAGCAGGGCCCGGCACTCGGCGGCGACGGTCTCGCGGCCGTGCTCCCCGATGAGGCGGCAGACCGCCTCCTCGCGGAGCAGGGCGTCGAGCGAGGGGATCTTGCGGAGCTGCTCGTTCTGCACGGCCGGCCTCCTACTTCCGCGGGGAGCGGAAGCGGAGCTTGTCGAAGACCTCGGGGTGGACGTCGGCGCCGCCCGAGGCCGAGACGGGCACGGCGATCGTGAAGGCCAGCTCCTTCGGCGGCAGGCACGAGGCGTGGTCGCAGGCCTGGTAGCCGAGGGAGGCCTCGAGGGACTTGGCGCCGGGCGCGGCCGTGTCCTTGGCCTTGAGGAGGACGCCGAGGACGACCTCGCCCTCGTAGACGACGAGCTCGGCCTCCGAGTAGTCGAAACGGGCCCGCCGGCCCCTCGGGAAGACCGTCTCGAGGACCTCGAAATCGGGGTTGTCGGCGATGACGAGCGTCGTCGGGATCATGAACTCGTCGAGGGGCGCGTCGTCGTTGATGTGGTAGCCCGCCTGGACCTTGAGGACGACGGCGGCCTTGAACGTCTCTCCCGGACGGACGGCGTCGCGGGAGACGAGGCTGCGGACCTCGACGACGTGCCGGTCTTCCTGGGCGGCGAGGGGGGAGGCCAGCGCGAACGCGGCGGCCAAAACGGCGATCCCGGGGATGTTGCGCATCGTTCTCAATTAGAGACGTTTTCCCCCGCCTTGTCAACACGCGGCCGGACGGCTTCCCCTCTCATCGCCGCCCCTCCCAATCGATCCTGGCGATGACCTTGGACAGCAGGAAGGCGGCCAGCCCGCCCGCCGCGAGATAGGCCGCGCCGGCGCCCCAGTCCATGAAGATGACCTTGCCCACCCCGAGGAGCAGGAACAGGATCATGACCACGGCCAGCGCCCAGCCGGCGAACGGCGCCGCCTGGAGCCGGTACGCCCCGCCGTTCAGCCTGGCGATCGGCCCCCAGAACCCGCCCGGACGGACCTTCCGGTAGAAGGCCAGGAGCTTGCGCGGATCGTCGGGCTTCGTCAGGAACGTCACCGCGAGCCAGGACGCCGTCGTCACGGCCACGATGAGCAGGATCCCGACGCCCCACGCGTCCACCCGGAAGCCGGCGCGCTCGAGCCCGGCCCCCAAGCCCCGCGTGAGCGCGTTGTCCGGCGAGATCTTGAGGAAGACCGCCGTCGCCGCCGAGGCGCTGAGGGCCGCGATCTCCGACCAGGCGTTGATCCGCCACCAGTACCAGCGCAGCAGGAGCACCAGGCCGATCCCGGCCGACAGCTCCATGACCAGCTGCCAGCCCATCTTGACGCTGCCCAGCACGTAGGAGAACCCGGCCCCGACGAGCGATACGGCCAGGACGAGGACGCGCGACGCCGCGACGTAGTGCCTCTCGCTCGCGTCCTTCCTCACGAACGGCCGGTAGAAGTCGTTGAGCAGGAACGAGCCCGAGAGGTTGACGATGGATTCGATCGTCGACATGAAGGCCGCGAAGAGCGAGGCGACGACGATGCCCGCGATGCCCTTGGGCAGGAAGGCGAGCATGCGGGGATAGGCCGCCTCCATCTCGCCCGGGCCGGCGCCGGCGATGCCGGGCAGGACGGCGAGCGCCGCCAGGGCCGTCAGGATCCACGGCCACGGCCGGATGACGTAGTGGGCGATCGTGAACCAGAGCGTCCCCTGGACGGCGTTCTTGGCGTCCTTGCCGGCCAGCATCCTCTGGGCGATCCAGCCGCCCCCTCCCGGCTCGGCCCCCGGATAGTAGACGGCCCACCACTGGACGAACAGGGCCACGAAGAAGGCCAACGGCAGGGCCTGGCCGAGCGGCGGGAAGACCGACAGGTAGTCCTTGCCCGCGCCCGCCCCGGCCGCCCGGGCCGCCTCGACCAGCGCTCCGATCCCGCCCGCCTTCTCGACCGAGACGACCGACAGGACGATCGACCCGGCCATGGCCACGCCGAAGAGCAGCATGTCGGTCGCCACGACCCCCCACAGCCCGCTGAGCGTGGTGTAGAAGACCGTCAGCGCGAGGCAGACGGCCAGGGCCGCGGTGCCGCTCGTCCCGAAGACCGTCTGGATGATCCTGACCATGGCCAGGGTCACCCAGCCGAAGGTGATGCACGAGACGGGAAGGCCGAGGTAGAGGGCCTTGAAGCCGCGCAGGAACCGCGCCGCCCGGCCCGAGTAGCGGAGGTCGATGAACTCGACCTCGGTGACGACCTCGGCCCGGCGCCAGAGGTGGGCGAAGAACAGGACCGTCAGGGCCCCGCCGAGCATGAAGTTCCACCACAGCCAGTTGCCCGAGACGCCGTCCTTGATGACGATGCCCGTCACCGCGAGCGGCGTGTCCGAGGAGAAGGTCGTCGCGACCATCGACGTGCCGAGGAGCCACCAGGGCAGGCTCCGCCCGCTCAGGAAATATTCGGAGATGCTCCGCCCGGCCCGCTTCGAGTAGTACAGGCCGAGCGCGATCGACAGGGCGAAGTACCAGGCGATGAAGAGCCAGTCGACCGTCGAGAGGCTCATGACCGGGCCCTGTAGATGAGCGCCCCGACGAGGCCGAAGACCGCGGCCATCAGGAGCACGGCGACCCGCTGGGCCGCCGTCCGGCAGAAGAGGACCCCGAACACGAAAAGCGGCAGGCCCACGCCCCAGAAGCCCAGGGCCATGGGCCGGTATTCTTTCTTCATGCCCTCGCGGGCGACGGCCCTACTTCTCCCGGGGGATGGCGAAGACGGGCAGCCGGCAGTGGGCGATGACCTTCTCGGTCGTGCTGCCGAGGAAGTAGCGGGCCAGCTTGCGCACGGTCGTCGACATGACGATGAGGTCGAAGCCCTTCGTCTCGGCGTAGTCGATGATGCCCTCGTAGCCGTGGACGGCCTTGGCGACGTCCTCGTGGATCTCGATCGCCTTGGGCTCCCTCTTCCCGCGGGCCTGGAGCTTCTTCAGGGCCGAGCCGAACATCTCGTCGGTCAGCCGGAAGTCGTGGCCGAAGAGCTCGAGGACGTAGAGGAAGGTCAGGCTGGCGCCGAACGCCTTGGCCAGCCTCCAGGCGTGCTCCCGCTCGACGTCCTCCTTCGAGGAGAAGTCGGTCGGGACGAGGATCTTGCGGATGGGCTGGACCTTGGCGTCGGTGCCCTTGGTCACCAGGACCGGCACGCGGGCGCTGCGCAGGACCTGGTGGGTGACGCTCCCGATGAGGTTCCGCTCGCGCCCGGAGACGCCCCTGCGCCCGACGACGACGAGGTCGGCCTTCTCCTTGACGGCCGTCTTGAGGATGCCCTTGGCCGCCGAGCCCTCGGTGACGACGACCTTGGCCGGGCAGACGCCCTGGGTGGCGCAGGTGTGCTCGATCTGGGCCTTGCCGCTCGCCTTGGTGTGCTCGATCTTCTCGGCCAGCTCGGCCTGGGCGTCCGGCCAGAGCTCGTAGAGCGCCGTGGCGAACTCGGGGACGACGTGGAGGGCCGTCAGCTTGGCCTTGAAGGTCTTGGAGAACAGGTCGGCGTAGGCCAGGGCCTCCTTGGCTTCCGGGGAGAAATCGGTGGCCCAGAGGACGTTCTTGACGGGACGGATCATGGGTCCCTCCTTTGTTCCCTCAGTTTACAACAAACTCAATACTTCTGCCAGGCCGGCTTGTGCTCGTAGACCCAGGCGTAGTAGGGCGCCATCGTCAGCTCCGAGGCCGCGTCCTTGTCGAGGACGAGGATGGCCCGCGGGTGGAGCTGGAGCACGGAGCCGGGGACCATGGCCGTCACCGGTCCCTCGATCGTCTGGGCGACGGCCTTGGCCTTCTTCTTGCCGAAGGCCAGGAGCAGGCACATCCGGGCGTCCATGATCGTGCCCAGGCCCACGGTGATGACGTGGGTGGGGACCCCGGCCTGCCCTCCGAAGCCGGCGGCGACCTCGCGGCGGGACTCGTCCGTCAGCGTCTTGATCCGGGTCCGCGACGCGAGCGACGAGGACGGTTCGTTATAGCCGACGTGGCCGTTCGTGCCGATCCCCAGGATCTGGACGTCGATGCCGCCGGCCGAGCGGATGGCCTGCTCGTACTTCCGGCAGGCCGCGGGGACGTCGGCCGTCAGGCCGTCGGGGATGTGGATCCGCTCGCGGGCGACGTTGAGCTGGCTGAACAGGTGGGCCCACATGTAGCTGTGGAAGGAGGCCGGGTGGGCCGGCGGGACGCCGATGTACTCGTCGAGATTGAAGCAGGTCACGCCTCCGAAGTCGAGACTGTCCTCCCGGTGCATGCGGACGAGGTTGCGGTAGAGCTGGAGCGGCGTGTTGCCGGTGGCCAGCCCGAGCACGGCGTGGGGCTTCTCGCGGACGGTGCGGGCGACGATATTGGCGGCGATCTGGCTGGCGTGTTGGCTGTCGGGCTGGATGATGATCTCCATCGGTCCTCCTCGGTCCTCTTTAGGGCCCGTTCCGTCGCGGCGCGGCCGGCGCCGTCAGCGCCGACGGACCCAGTATCTCTCGTACTTCTCCTCGACGCTCCGGCGGAACTTGTCGACGTGGCCGAGCACGAACCGGCCGACGTCGAGGGAATCGTCGAGGACGAGCGGCGTCAGGTCCATGGCGAACCAGAGCTGCCCGGCCTCGTCGGTCCGGTGCGACTGGAAGTAGCTGGCGTTGGCCCGGCGCCGGCCGAGCGTGGCCAGGTCGTAGCGCTTGCCGCCCTCGACCTGCGAGTCGTAGACGCCGATGAGGCCCAGGGCCAGGTTCTCCCGGCGCCCGACGTCGAGGGCCACCTTGTCGTCGTCGTCCATCCAGTCGAGCCCGCGCCAGACCTCGCAGCCGTAGACGGTCGTCGGGCGCCCGCCCGGCTCGAGCTCGCGCAGGGCCGCGAGGACGGTGTAGACGACGGCCAGGTGAGTGTCGTGCTTGTCGGCGGGATTGTGCGTGTAGAGGACCTCGGGCCGGGCGGCCCTCAGGACCTCGACCAGGTCGGACCGGAGCCGCCCGGTCCCGACGTCCTTGACCTCGGCGCTGGCGTAGCCGAGCTGGACGAGAGCGCCGTAGTCGCCGAGGACGGCCGCCTTCTCCTGCTCGCGGCGCCGGAGCGCGGCCATCTCGTCGTCGGTGAACGAGGCGTACTCGCCGGCCCGGGGCGAGCCGCCGCCGCTGGTGCAGGTGACGGCCCCGAACCACAGGTCGCGGCTGTTGAAGCACTTCTGGATGCCGTGGAAGGCCATGATCTCGAGGTCGTCCTGGTGGGCGCCGATCCCCAGGTGCGTGACGCGGCGGAGCGCGTCCCCGGCGGGGAGCCCGTCGGGGATGAAGACCGACGCGTCCGGCTTGAAGAACTTCATGGGCGTGCTCCTGTCGTTTCGGGCAGGCTGGCCGCGGCGACCGCCTGGCCCACGCGCCGGCTCTTCTCGTCGAGAAGGTGGATGCGGACCCTCTCCGCCGTCTCCGGGAACGCGGCGGCGAGGACCTCGCTCGCCCGGTCGACGATGATCTTCCCCCCCGGACCGGACATGACGCGTCCGAGGACGAGGAGGTTCTTGAACCGGTAAAAGACCTCGTACCAGGGGACGGTGCAGCCGAGATAGACGCCGATCGAGTCGAAGATCGAGGCGGCGCGCTCGTCTCCCCGGCCCATCAGCGCCTGGACCTCCTCGAGGCGCGCCGGACGGCGCATCGCCTCGGGGAAGACCAGGCCCGCGGCCGGGGCCAGCCTGGCCACGGCCTGCTGGGAGAAGTAGTTGGCGCCGACGCCGCGGTCCCCGGACCACTCGTCGACGGCCGCGCCGGGAGCGAGGTCGACCGGGACGAAGGCCAGCTCGTCGAGCCAGCCGGGGATGTGGCCGTCCAGATCGAGGAACCCGGCCGCCTGGCTCGAGCCCATGGCCACGCCGAGGACGCCCGTCTCGCCGAGCGACAGCCGCCCGGCCAGGGCGGTGACCTCGCCGTCGTTGACGACCTCGAAGGGGACGCCCCATTCCGCGGCCAGGCGGTCGAAGATCCCCTTGACCTTGGCCTCGAAGTCCGCCTCGGGGACGGAGCGGAAGAGCGAGGCGATGCGGACCTGGTTGCGGATGATGACGCCGGCCGACGAGCCGCCGATGGCGTCGACGCGGGGGAGATGGGCGGCGGCCTTCTTCAGTCCGGCCCGGATGTGCTCGTAGTGGTACCGCGGATCGGCCTGCTCGCCGGGGGCCCAGGGGACCTCCTCGCTGTAGACGGGCTCGCCGTCGACGACGGCGGCGACCTTGTAGTCGCTCGCGCCGAGGTCGAAGCCGATGCGGCAGCCGTCGAGGTGGCCGCCGGGGAAATGGAGGCTCTCGCGGGCCTCGGGGAAGGTCGCCGGGCTGTGGAGCGCGACCTCGAACGCCCGCTCGTAGATGCGCGCCATGGTCCGGACGTCGAAGGCGCGGGCGCCCGAGGGGGAGTAGTCGGCCTTGAGGCGGCGGCCGATCGCCGCGGGCCCCTGGACATGGACGCGCCAGCCGCCGCGCGACCAGAGCAGGAACTTGACGGCCCGTTCGGCCATGCGGTAGGTGCGCTCGGGGTCCGCGTCGCGCTCGGCGACGACGGTGTCGAAGACGGAGACGAGCCCGTCCTCGCGCTCGACGGCGAGGCGGAGAGGGACGGCCCCCGCCGCCCGGGCCCGGTCGATGTGCCCGCGCCAGGCGGGGACGACGGGCTCGAAGCCCGGATCGCGGGGCGGGCGCGGGGCGGGCGCCGGGGACGTCATCGGGCCTTGAACTCCACGGTGACCGGGACGAGGAGCCGGGCGGCCTGGGCCTCGACCTTGCGGGGCCAGCTCTTCGCGGCGGGGACGGCCGGCGCCGCGATCCCGCGCGCCCAGGCGCCGGTCACCCAGTAGGTGAGCTTGGCGCCGGCCAGCCCGTTGAGCTTGAGGCCGCGGTCGACCGCGGTCTCGTCGGTCCCGGCGAAGGCGGCGGGCGGGAAGATCGCGGCCAGCCCGATCTCTCCGGCCCTCTCCGCGCCCCGGCCCCAGGCGGCGAGGAAGCCCTTGTCCCCGGAGGCCTCGAAAGACTCGCCCGCGAGCTTCTGGAGGCCCGGGCCGGCGACGAACCGGCCGAGGGTCTTGGACGAGACCAGGACGTCCTGCCGGGAGAAAGCGTTCTCGGCGAAGGCCGAGTAGCGGACGGTCACGACCGCCTCGCCGGCCGCGGTCCGCACCGCGGGATACTCGGCCTTGATCAGGGTCCGCAGGGGGCCCGCCGCGACGACGGTCACGTCGGCGCGCGGAGCGCCCGGCCCGAAGAGGGGCACGCGGGTCTCGCCGTCCCAGAGTAAGAGGCCCCCGAGCCCGGCGGACTCCCCGGCCTCGAGGACGTTCATGCCCCACTCCTGGGGCTTGCTCTCGTCGGCCGGAAGCTTCCTCAGGATGAGGCCGGACTGGAGCTTGCCGTAGAACTCGATCCGGCCGCGCACGAGCTTGAAGGCGATGAGGTTCGATTCCCAGCCCGCTTCGGGCCCGTCGGCCGCCCAGGGCCCGCGGGCGAAGGCCTTCTCGGGCGTGATGAGCTTGGGCAGGCTGCGCTCGGGGGTGTAATAGCAGAGGAGCCGCGTCGTCGACGACGGCGGCAGGGTGCGGACAAAGACGATCTCGTCGTGGTAGCGGTCCCGGTCGAAGTCGTCGGCCTGCGTGACGACCAGGTTGTAGGCCCCCACGAAGATCTACCGCCAGTACGGCGACCGGTCCATCACCGTCCTCAAGACCGACCCCTACCAGAAGAGCCTCGACATCTGGGGCGTCGGGTTCAAGACCCCCGACCAGATCGCCCTGAAGCTCGGCCTGGACCCGGGCTCCCTCGAACGGATCAAGGCCTACATCCTCTATATCCTCGAGAAGGACAACGAGCAGGGCCACGTCTTCTCCATGGCCGCCGAGGTCGCGGAGCGGTGCGCCGCCGACCTCGAGGCCGGCGCCGGACGGGCGGAAGAGGCGGTGGCCGGCCTCATCGCGGCCGGGAGGATCGTGGCCGAGGACGCCGCCGGCGGGCGCGCCCTCTACCTGCCGTTCTTCTACCAGGCCCAGGAGGAGGTCGCCCGGGGCATCCACAGGCTCGCCGGCTTCCCCTGCCGCCCGCCCGACTTCGACCTCGACGAGGCCATCGCCGCGACCGAGCGGGACCGGGGCCTCGTCTTCTCGACTCTCCAGCGTCAGGCCATCCGCGAGTCGTTCGAGCGCAAGATCCTGGTCATCACCGGCGGTCCCGGGACGGGCAAGACGACCATCATCCGGGCCGTCGTCGACATCTTCCGCAAGTGGGGCCGCGAGGTCCTGCTCGCCGCGCCGACGGGCCGGGCGGCCAAGCGCCTGGCCGAGGCGACGGGGGAGGACGCCCGGACGATCCACCGCGTCCTCGAGTTCCAGCCCAAGAAGGGGACCTTCAAGCGCGACGCGGCCAACCCCCTCCGCGGCGAGGCCCTCGTCGTCGACGAGTTCTCGATGGTCGACCTGCCGCTGATGTTCCACCTCCTCAAGGCCGTTCCGCACTGGATGCGCCTCGTCCTCGTCGGCGACAAGGACCAGCTCCCCTCGGTCGGGCCCGGCTGCCTTCTCGGCGACATCATCGACTCGGGCACGGTCGGCGTCGTCCGCCTCGACGAGATCTTCCGCCAGGAGAAGGAGAGCCTCATCGTCGAGAACGCCCACCGCATCAACCAGGGCCGGTCGATCGTCCACGCGCCCCGCGGCGACAAGGACGCCGATTTCTACTTCGTCCGCCAGGACGACGACCGCAAGGCCTTCCAGACGATCCTCGAGATGTGCTCCTCGAGCGTGCCCCGCAAGCTCGGGCTGAGCCCGCTGTCGCCGCAGATCCAGGTCATCAGCCCGATGTACAAGGGCGTCGTCGGCGTCGACAACCTGAATACCGAGCTCCAGGCCCGGCTCAATCCCGGCGGCGAGGGCCTCCAGGCCGGGACCCGCGTCTTCCGGGCCCGGGACAAGGTCATGCAGCTGCGCAACGACTACGACAAGGACGTCTACAACGGGGACATCGGCTCCGTCCTCCAAGCCGACCGGACCAGGTACCGCCTGATCGTCGACTTCGACGGCCGCGCCGTGGCCTACGAGAAGGACGAGCTCAACGACCTCGCGCTGGCCTACGCCGTCTCCGTCCACAAGGCCCAGGGCAGCGAATACCAGGCCGTCATCATGCCGCTCCTGACCCAGCACTTCATCATGCTGCAGCGCAACCTCTTCTATACCGCGCTGACCCGGGCCAAGAAGCTGAGCGTCGTCGTCGGCTCGTACAAGGCGCTCTGGATCGCCATCAAGAACGACAAGACGGTGAAGAGGAACTCCCTCGTCCGCGACAAGCTCGCCCGGCTGGCCGGCCTCTGAGCCGGGACCGATTGACTCGACCCGTCATTCCATTATAATGTCCGCGTCCCCTTATCCCGGACCCTTGAAAGGACGGCCGCCGGATGCCCACGGACCCCTTCCGCAGCGTCGCCGAGATCGTCGCGTTCGCGATCGCCAGGGAGATCGAGGCGGCCGGCGAGTACGACCGCTGGGCCAGCCTGACCCGGACGCCCGGGCTCCGGGAGCTCTTTCACTCCCTCCGCGATCAGGAAGCCTCCCACCGCCGCCTCCTCGAGGGATTGGACGACGAGGCGATCCGGCGCCTCGAGCCGGCCTTCGTCGCCGACCTGGCGATCGTCGACGCCCTGGACGACGGACCGCTCTCGGGAGACATGTCCGTCCAGGAGGTCCTCATCTTCGCCGCCCGCAAGGAGAAACAGGCCGCGGAGCTCTATGGGTCCCTGGCCCGGATGGCGGAGGGCACGGACCACCGGCGGCTCTTCCTCTTTCTCGCCGGCCAGGAGCGGGAGCACAAGCTCAAGCTCGAGGCCGAGTACGAGCGATACGTCCTGCAGGAGAATTGAAAGGAGCGCATGATGGACAAATACGAATGCACCGCTTGCGGCTACGTCTACGATCCCGCGGTCGGGGACCCCGACAACGGCATCCCGCCCGGGACGAGCTTCGACGACCTCCCGGACACCTGGGTCTGCCCCCAGTGCGGCGTCGGCAAGGACCTGTTCTCCAGGCTCGACTGACGCCGGCCGCGAAAACCTGGTCCGCGCGTGAACGCCGTCATCGTCGGCAGCGGCCTGGCCGGCACCATCGCCGCCAAGACGCTCCGTGAGCTCAGTCCCGACGTCGGGATCGATCTCCTCGGCGAGGAACGGCATCCCTATTATCCCCGCCCGAACCTGATCGAATACCTGGCCGGCCGGCTGCCCCGGGAGAGGATGTTCGCCTTCCCCGAAGGCTGGGCCGGCAAGCAAAGGATCGGCTTGCGCCCCGGCGCGACGGTCGCCCGGATCGTCCCCGGCGAGAAGAGGATCGAGACCTCGGCGGGGGAGTCGATCGCTTACGACGCCCTCCTGTTGGCCACGGGCGCCCGGCCCCTCCGGCCGCCCGTCGCCGGCGCGGACAAGAAAGGCGTGTTCGTCCTCAGGACGCTCGACGACGCCGAGGCCCTCCTCGACCATCTCCGGGACCGCCGGCGGGCCGCCGTCCTCGGCGGCGGGCTGCTCGGCCTCGAGATCGCCCGGGCCCTCCGCCTCAGGGAGGCCGAGGTCCAGGTGATCGAGTTCTTCGACCGGCTCCTGCCGCGCCAGCTCGATCCGGCCGCGGCGGCCGTCCTCAAGGCCCAGATCGAGGCGACGGGCATCGCCGTCCGCCTGGGGACCGTCACCGAGGAGATCCTGGGAGGGGACGAGGTCCGGGGCCTGAGGTTCCGGTCCGGCGACGAGGTCGCGGCCGACGCCGTCGTTCTGGCGGCGGGGATCGCGCCCGAGACCGCCCTGGCCAAGGAGGCCGGACTGGCCGTCGGCCGAGGCGTCGTCGTCGACGACCGCCTGCGCACTTCGGACCCGGCCATCTTCGCCGCCGGCGACGCGGCCGAGCACGCGGGAAAGACCTACGGGATCATCCCGGCCGCGTTCGAGCAGGCCCGGGCCGCCGCCCACAACATGCTCGGCCTGGACATGCCCTACGCCGGCACGGCGCCGTACAACACGCTGAAGGTCTCCGGGCTCTACGTGACCTCCGCGGGGGACGTCGCGGGGGACGGGCCCGGGTCCGAGTCCCTCGTCCGGTCCGAACCCGGAAAGGGCCTTTACAAGAAGCTCGTTCTCCGGGAAGGCCGTCTCGTCGGCGCGATCTGGATGGGGACGAAGAAGGGGGCCGCGGAGATCAGCCGGCTCGTCGCCCTGAAAAAGCACGTCGAGAGCCGGAAAGAGGACCTGTTCGAAGAGACATTCGACTTCGGGGAGCTCACATGAACAAGACACGCGTCGCGCTCGCCGCGGCACTGCTCGCCGGCCTGGCCCTTCCGGCCGCGGCCCAGGTCCAGTACGGCGGCTACCTCTCGCTCGAATACATCGACGGGCAGGCCGCGAGCGACTATCCCCGCGCCAAGATGGAGAACCTTCTGGCCGGCTTCCTGGCCGGCGGACGGGTGGCCGGCGGAAAGTTCGGCTTCACCGTCGAGGCCCGGGCGCGCGGCGTCTCCTCCTTCGACCTCGTCCAGGCCTGGGCGGGGTACTTGCCGTCCAAGACCTTCACGGTCCGGGCCGGGCTCTTCCTCGTGCCATTCGGGAACTGGAACAGGGCCAGCCGGCCCCACGAGACCCTGCTCGTCCGTGCGCCCCTCAACCTGGAATACCTCTATCCGCCCTACTGGCGCGACCTGGGGCTGGTCGTCGAAGGGGAGGTCGGCGTCCTGGTCTACGCGGCCTACGTCGGCAACGGCCTGGCCGAGACCGACGAGCCCTGGACGGGGCAGCAGTTCACCGACAACAACTCCGACAAGGCCAAGGGCGGCCGGCTCGGGCTCGTCATCGGCCAGGCCATCCGGGCCGGCGTGTCCTACTACACCGGCAAGTACGACGACCTCAACATGCGCGACCTCGTCCTCGAGGGGGCGGACCTCTCCTGGGTGACCGAGAGCTGGGAGGTCCACGCCGAGTATACGCGGGCCATCCTGGAGAACCCCCAGCCGTTCGAGCGGGGGACGAGCGAGGGCTTCTCCGTCTGGACGACGATGAACATCCGCGGCTTCCAGCCCGTCGGGAGCTACCAGCAGGTCCGCTACCAGGACCCTTACCACGCCGGGGGGGTCGACCTCGACCGGGACCGGTGGACCGCCGGCCTGCGCTGGGCCGCGGGCGAAGCGTTCTTCATCAAGGCCGAGTACAACTGGAACTCCGAGAAAGGGATCGTCCTCAAGGACGACCAGTTCCAGGTCCAGCTGGGCCTGAGATTCTGAGGGCCCGAAGGACCGCCATGGCCAACCTGCTCGTTCTCGGAACCCAGTGGGGCGACGAAGGCAAGGGCAAGATCGTCGACATCCTGACCCCCGCCTTCGACGTCGTGGCGCGCTACCAGGGCGGGCACAACGCCGGCCACACGGTCTACGTCAAGGGCAGGAAGATCGTCCTCCACCTCATCCCCTCGGGCATCCTGCGGCCGGGGACGCTCTGCGTCATCGGCAACGGGCTCGTCCTCTCTCCCCCGGCCTTCTTCAGGGAAGCGGGCGACCTCGAGGCCCGGGGCGTCGGCGTCGGCCCGGAGCGCGTCGCCGTCAGCCGCGGCGCGCACCTGATCATGCCCTGGCACCCCATCGTCGAGAGGATCTCGGAGGACCGGCGCGGCGCGAAGAGGATCGGGACGACCTGCCGCGGCATCGGGCCGGCCTACGAGGACAAGGCCGCCCGCCTGGGCATCCGGGCCGGCGACCTCGCCGACCTCCGCGTGCTGCGCGAAAAGATCGAGGAGAACGTCGCCGCCAAGGGGCCCGTCCTCGAGGCGTTCGGGCGGCCGCCGCTCGACGCCGGGGCCGTCTTCGAGGAATACGCGGGCTGGGCGGAGAAGCTCGTGCCGTACGTCCGCGACGTGCCGGAGCTCCTCCACGAGCGGATGGCCCGCGGCGAGAACATCCTCTTCGAGGGCGCCCAGGGCGTCCTCCTCGACGTCGACCACGGCACCTATCCCTTCGTCACCTCGTCCAATTCGACCGCGGGCGGCGCCGCGACCGGGCTCGGCGTCGGGCCGAAGGCCATCCACGGCGTCCTCGGCATCACCAAGGCCTACACGACCCGGGTCGGCAGCGGCCCGTTCCCGACCGAGCTCCTCGACGAGACCGGCAAGCTCATCGCGGCCCGGGGGGACGAGTTCGGGGCCTCGACGGGCCGGCCGCGGCGGTGCGGCTGGTTCGACGCCGTCGCCGTCCGCTACGCCTGCCGGACGAACGGGGTCGACCGCATCGCCCTGACCAAGCCCGACGTCCTGGCCGGGTTGGAAGAGATCTCCGTCTGCACGGGCTACCGGTACAAAGGCGGGACGCTCAAGGGCTTCCCGACCGAGTCCTGGGTGCTCGACGAGGTCGTCCCCGAATACCGCACCCTCCCCGGCTGGCCCGAGTCGCTCCGCGGGGCCGCCGACCTCGGCGCCCTGCCGAGGGCTTTCCTCGACTACGTCCGGTTCATCGAGGACCTCGTCGAGACCCGCGTCGGCGTCGTCTCGACGGGCGTCGAGCGCGAGGAGACCATCCTCGTCGACGACGCGCTCCGGGGCTTCGTCGACCTGGGCCGGGTCCGGGCGGCGGGAGCGGCCTAGGAGGGGAGATGTCCGGGGCCTGGGTCGAGCGCGTCGAGATCAGCCGGGCCGCGCTCGTCCACAACATCCGCGAATTCCGCCGGATCATCGGCCGCGGGCGGCGGTTCCTGGCGGTCGTCAAGGCCAACGCCTACGGCCACGGGCTCCTCGAGACGAGCGCGATCGCCGTCGCCGAGGGCGTCGACTGGCTCGGCGTCGACTCGGTCGACGAGGGGGTCGCGCTGCGCGAGGCCGGTCTCGACCTCCCCGTGCTCGTCCTCGGCTACGCCCCGTTCGGCTCCCTGGAAGAGGCCGTGGCCCGGGACCTGCGCCTGACGGTCTACAACCGGGAGACGGTCAAGCGGCTGGCCGCGCTCGCCGCCCGGTCCGGAAAGACCGTCCGCGTCCACGTCAAGATCGAGACCGGGACATGGCGTCAGGGGGTCGCGCCCCGGGACCTCGGGGCCTTCGCCCGCGAGCTGCGGAAACACCCGGGCCTCGTCGTCGAGGGGCTGTCCTCGCACTTCGCGAACATCGAGGACACGACCAAGCACGA
Organism: Candidatus Aminicenantota bacterium; assembly: GCA_041320535.1. Classification (GTDB taxonomy): domain Bacteria; phylum Acidobacteriota; class Aminicenantia; order Aminicenantales; family Saccharicenantaceae; genus RBG-16-66-30. The sequence continues at coordinate 882,578 of JBGLNH010000001.1, forward strand.
CTACCCCCGGCTCCAGCTCGACTGCTTCCGGGCGGCCTGCCGCGAGATCGAGTCCTCCGGCCTGAGCGTCCCGTTCAAGCACATGTCCTGCACGGCCTCGACCATCCTGTTCCAGGAGCCGGACCTCAACCTGGCCCGGATCGGGATCGGGCTCTACGGGCTGTGGCCGTCGAAGGAGACGTACCTGTCCTCGGTCCTCGAGAAGAAGGAGCCCCCGGACCTCAAGCCGGTCCTGTCCTGGAAGGCCCGCGTCGCCCAGATCAAGAAGGTCCCGGCGGGGGCCTTCGTGGGCTACGGCTGCACTTTCCGGACGACCCGGCCGACATCCCTGGCCGTCGTCCCCGTCGGCTATTACGACGGCTACGACCGCCGGCTTTCCAACGCCGCCCACCTCCTGGTCAAGGGCCGGCGGGCCCCGGTCCGCGGCCGGGTGGCCATGGACTTCATCACGGCGGACGTCACCGACATTCCCGGGGTCGGGCTCGAGGACGAGGTGACGCTGCTCGGCCGGGACGGCCGGGAGCGGATCACCGCCGAGGACCTGGCCGCGTTCGCCGGGACCATCGGCTACGAGGTCCTGGCCCGCATCAACCCGCGGATACCCCGCGTCGTCGTCTGAGAAGGAACATGCCTTCCGGCTGCCGCCGGCCGCGGAGGGATCTCGGGAAGCGGCCCTCCACCGCCTCTTCCGGGAACGCCCCCGCGCGGGGCGGATCCCTCGACTCCCGGATACCGCTCAACCCTTGATCCGCCGCCCCGAAAAGATTTAAAAAAACACTACTAATTCGGTAGTGTTTAATGTATCATAGGCGTGAACGAGAGGTGAGGCCATGGTCAACGACGCGAAAGCCAGGAAAGAGATCCTGAAGGACATCATCCGCGACCTCCACAAGGGCGCTGACGTCGACGGCCTGAAGAAGCGCTTCGGCGAGCTCGTCCGCGACGTCTCGGGCGCCGAGATCGGGGCCATGGAGCAGGAGCTCATCTCCGAAGGGCTGCCGGAGGACGAGATCCGCAAGCTCTGCGATATCCACGTCAAGGTCTTCGAGGAGTCCCTGGCCTCCGCCCCAGCCCCGGCCACGGTTCCCGGACACCCTCTCCACACTTTGACGGAGGAGAACCGGGCCATGGAAAAGGTCGTCTCGGAGGTCCAGGCGATCCTGACCCGCCTCAAGGAGGAGCCGGCCCACAAGGACTGGCCGGCCGACCGGGCCCGCCTGGCCGCGCTCGCCGCCTCCCTGTCAGAGGTCGAGAAGCACTACCTCAAGAAGGAGAACCAGCTCTTCCCCCGCCTCGAGGACAAGGGGATCAGCGGCCCCTCGAAGGTCATGTGGGCCGTCCACGACGACATCCGGGCCCACCTCAAGGACCTCCGGCGGGCGGTCGAGCTCGCCGACGCGGACCTCGTCGTCAGGACCGGCTCGTGGGTCCTGCAGGAGATGAGGGACATGATCACGAAGGAGGAGAAGATCCTCTTCCCGATGGCGCTCGAGACGCTCGACGACGCCGCCTGGGCCCGGGTCAAGAAAGGGGAGGAGGAGGTCGGCTACGCCTGGATCTCCCCGGCCCCGGCCTGGTCCCCGGGCCCGGCCCGGGAGCCCGCCGCGGGCGCGTCCGCCGGCGGCCCGATCGCCCTCGACACCGGGGCCCTGACGACCGGGCAGATCGACCTCATGCTGACGCGCCTGCCCGTCGACATCTCCTTCGTCGACGAGACCGACACGGTCGTCTACTACTCGGGGACGGCCGACCGGATCTTCCCGCGGACGCCCGGCGTCATCGGGCGCAAGGTCCAGAACTGCCACCCGCCGAAGAGCGTCGACGTCGTCGAGCGCATCCTGGCCGCCTTCCGGTCCGGCGAGCGCGACGAGGCCGAGTTCTGGATCGAGTCGGGCGGCAGGTTCATCCACATCCGCTACTTCGCCCTGCGGGACAGGTCGGGGGCCTACAAGGGGACGCTCGAGGTCACCCAGGACGTGACCTCGATCCGGCGCCTTCGGGGCGAGCGCCGTCTGCTCGACTGGGACGGCGCGGCGTGAACGGGCTTGTCAGAGCGGGGCGGGCGGCGTAAGATAAGGAAGTCTTTTCCCGCGACAACGAGGAGTCACCGATGAAAGAGAAGATCGAACAGGCTTTGAACAAGGTCCGCCCGGCCCTGCAGGCCGACGGCGGCGACGTCGAGCTCGTCGAGGTCGGCGCGAACGGCGTCGTCAAGGTCCGTCTCAAGGGCGCCTGCGGCGGCTGCCCGATGTCCCAGCTGACCCTGAAGATGGGCATCGAGCGCATCCTGAAGAAAGAGGTCCCGGAGGTCGTGTCGGTCGAAGCCGTCTGAGGCTTCCCGCTCCCCGGGAGGGACGATGACCAGCGTCTATCTCGACCGCATCGCGGCGACGCCGCTGCACCCCGAGGTCCGGGAGGCCATGCGGCCCTACCTCGAGGACGCCTTCGGCAACCCCCAGAGCCTCCACGCGCACGGACGCCGCGCCCAGGAGGCGGTCGAAGAGGCCCGCGGCGACGTCGCCGCCCGCGTCGGGGCCCGCGCGGACGAGATCTATTTCACCTCGAGCGGCAGCGAGGCCAACAACTTCGCCGTCAAGGGCCTGGCCCTCGGCCAGCAGGCGCGGGGCCGGCACGTCGTCGTCTCGGCCATCGAGCACAGCTCCGTCCTCAACTCGGTCAAGGCTTTGGAGCGGCAGGGCTTCACGGCCGCCCTCGTCCCCGTCGACGGGCAGGGCAGGGTCGATCCGGCCGAGGTCGAGAAGGCCCTGACCCCGGAGACCGTCCTCGTTTCCGTGATGACGGCCAGCAACGAGGTCGGGACGATCGAGCCGGTCGCCGCGATCGCCGCGGCGGCGAAGAAGAGGGGCGCCCTCGTCCACACCGACGCCGTGGCCGCCGCCGGCAGCGTCCCCCTCGACGTCCGGGCCCTGGGCGTCGACGCCCTGAGCCTGGCCGGCGACCAGTTCCACGGCCCCAAGGGCGCGGCGGCCCTCTTCGCCCGCCGGATCACCGTGCCGGTGCAGCTGCTCGCGGAAGGAACGGAACGGCCAGTTGTACGCTGTCAGTGAGGCGTCTTCAGGAATGGAACCCCCCGAACCACGTTGATCCGGCACGATGGCCCGGCCCCTCTTGGCGATTATCCGGGCCACCGGTTCCATGCCCTCGCCGGAAAAACCTGGGCCGCCCATGAGCACCAGCACAGGCTCCCCCTGGCCGTAGTCTTTGTAGTGTAGCGCCAGGTCGGGGCGGGCCAGGGTCTTTGCCTTCACCAATGGGGGTGCAGGCGTCTCCGGAGTTTGAGCCGGGGCTGGAAGGCTTAGGCATAGCAGCAGGCAGGCCGCGAGGCGCATAGCTGGCATGATGTTGTTCCCTTTCACGGCTTTTTCCCGAAATACCCCTTTGCCCATGATGAAACTATACTGCCGGCTGGGAGGCGGAGTCAACGAGGAGGGCTTAGTCTTTTACACCGGCTTTACACGGGGGGGGAGTTCGTTTTCCCGCACGAATGCTGGCGTTGACTTGGCCTGAATACGGTGCTATAGGTTGATCCAACACCGCATAATTTGGAGGGGGGAAATGAAGAAGTATCTTGGTATCGTTCCTTTGGTCCTACTGTTCTGTGTCACTGTGGCTTGCCAGGACAAGGCGGCCATGGCGGAGCTGGAGAAGTATAAGGCCCAGGCGGCGGTCGAGGCCAGGAACATCGAGGTCATCAAAACGGCCATCGCGGCGGTCGACAAGGGAGACCTGGAGGTTTTCCAGACCTACGTGGCCCCGGAATTCAAACTCTTTGCTCCGTCGAACAGCGCCACGCCCGTCTCCCGCGACGATTACATGGCCATGGTCAAGATGATGATAACGGCCATCCCCGACATGGTGCACAACGTCACGGAGCTCTTAGCCGTCGGGGACAGGGTCGTCACGCGGGTTTTCATCCAGGGCACACACCTCGCGGAGCTCAATGGCATCCCTCCGACGGGAAACAAGGTCTCGGTAAGTTTCATCGCCATTTTCCGCTTGAAGGACGGTAAGGTCGTCGAGGAGGTCGCTGAAGAAGACTTCCTGGGGCTTTATCAGCAGCTCGGCATGGAGCTCAGGCCGAAGGCGCCGGCGAAATAAGCGCGACAGGTATCGGGTGTTCATGAGGGCGGGTGTCCGCCCCATTGGGTGTCAAATTTCAAACAGGGGGTCAAAATGTCCAAGAAAAGCCTCGAAGAAGGCCGCAGACAGTTCCTCGCTGAAGTGTTGCCCGCCGGAGCTGTCTTCTGCCTGGGATGCAAGGGATTGATGGCGTCGCCGGGCTTCTCGGGAAGCCCGGCGGGAACAGGCCAGAAACCTAAGTATCTGGAGGACGCCGGGATGACCGCGGAAGAGGTCTACAAGTTCGCCTATGGCTATTTCCTGCCGTTCCTGGAGAACATGGGCAAGAGCCTTGGGCGTGAGAAGCTCCTGGATCTCATTCAGAAGGCGGGGGCCGAGATCTACACCCAGCTCACGCCCGTTCTGGCCAAAGACCTCCCAAGCCGGGATCCCAGGTCCTTGGCGAAGCTCATAAGCGACTTCATGATGGGCACTCCGATCTATCGACAGGCATTCACGTTCGAGATCACGGAGCTCACGGACAATGTTTATGAGGCGACGTACTCCCGATGTCTCCCGGCGATGGTCTTCCGCGAGATGAACGCCGCCGACATCGGTTTCGCCTTCGAGTGTTCGCCCGCCCACGCCCTCGCCAAAGCCTTTAATCCCAAAATGAGGCTCATGAATCCCAAGAGCCTCATGAAGGGCGACAGCGTCTGCATCGAACGCTACGTCCTCGAGGCCTGACCGCAACCGGGAGCGCCGCAGCATCTCCGCCGTGCCCGGCAGCGATCACGGCCTTAGCGGCTTGACGGGAAACGTGATCGGCATATGCTTGAACCGGCCCGGGCTGTCAGGGAGGAGCGAGTGAAAAAGAACCTTGCCATCAGCTTATGTGTCGTTTCCTTGTGTATCTTGGTCACCGGCTGCGGGAAGCGAGAAGATGCGCCATCCCTATCTTTCGGCACCGCCGTCTCTGCGGATGGGGTGCCCATCAAGTACGAGGTCCGAGGGAAGGGAGATCCGGCTCTCGTGTTCGTCCACGGCTGGAGCTGCGACCGGAGTTATTGGAGCGCCCAATTGCCTTACTTCGCCCGCAACCATCTGGTCGTGGCCGTCGACCTGGCGGGGCATGGGGAATCGGGGCTTGACCGTAAAGAATGGTCGATGGGCGCCTTCGGCGAAGACATCGTCGCCGTCGTCCGGAAGCTGGATCTCGATAAAATCGTCCTCGTAGGGCATTCCATGGGAGGGCCCGCGGTCATCGAAGCGGCCCGCCGCCTGCCGGAGGGGGTTATCGGCCTGGTCGTCGCCGATTTCCTTCAGGACTTTGAACGCAAGTATTCTCAAGAATTCGTCGACGGGTGGATCGACAGCTTAAGGCCCGATTATGCCGCTGCGGTCAAGAAATTCGTTGCCGAGGTCCTATTCACAAGAAAATCGGACGCCGCTCTGGTCGAGAGGATCTCCCAAGACATGTCGTCTGCCCCCCAGGCGGTCGGAATAGGGGCCATTCGCGCGGAATTCGACTTTCTCAACGACCTGACGCGGATCGTCAAAGACGTGGAAGCCCCTATAACATGTATCAATTCGGATGTTGAGCCTACAAGAACCGAGGTTAACCGGCGCTATGCCCCCGGCTTCAAAGCCAAGATCATGGCCGGGGTCGGTCATTTCAATATGATGGAAGATCCCGACACGTTCAACGCCTTGCTTGAAGAGACGGTGAAGGGATATGTGCGGTATGCCGCCAAGAGATAGGGCGGAGAGCCCGTCAAACTAAGGCTGAATCTAGAATACTCTAGATATCTAGAAGTATCTTGACACCTTGATTTCCTGCGCTATCATTTCAGGTGAGAATCCAGGCGCGCGCGGAGCGTCCATGGGAGCATGAAGCAGCTTATGAAGAAGATCGGCACTATCATCGACGACGGGCTCCTGGCCGGCATCAAGCAGAGGGCGGCGGCCGAGAGGCGCCCACTCTCCGGCGTCATCGAGGATGCCCTCAGCGGGTATCTCGGGGAGGACCGGACGACCCGCGCGGACGCTTCGCGGGCCCTGGCCAGATTCACCGCGCAAGCCGGGCTCCTTCCGATCGAGGAGATCGACGAGATCCTCGAAAAGGACTCTCTCGCGCCATGAACGAACGGCCAGGCCCGCTGATCAAACCGGAATTCCCCCGCTCGGCCAAATACGACCCGGACTGGATGATGGACAACCAGATGGGGCCGAACGCCCTGTGGCTGATGGAGTGGCTGTGCGAGGCGCTGGAGCTCGAGCCCGGCATGCGCGTCCTGGACCTGGGCTGCGGCAAGGCCATGACCAGCGTCTTCTTGGCTCGCGAATACGGGGCGCAGGTCTACGCGGCGGACCTCTGGATGAGCCCGGATCACAATTGGCGGCGGGCGGTCGAGGCCTCGGTCGCCGACCGGGTGTGCCCGATCAAGGCCGAGGCCCACGCGCTTCCCTTCGCGCGGGGGTTCTTCGATGCGGTGGTCTCCGTGGACGCCTACCAATACTTCGGCACGGACGAGCTCTACCTCGATTATCTCTCCCGCTTCGTCCGCCCGAACGGCGCGCTGGGCGTCGTCGTGGTCGGCCTGATGCGGGAGATGGGCGCCAAGCCTCCGGCCCACCTGACCGAGCCGCAGTCGAACGGCAAGGTGTTCTGGGAAAGCTCCTGTCGCAGCTTCAAAACGGCGGAGTTCTGGCGCGGCCTGTGGTCGGGCAGCCCGATGGCGTCGCGCGTCGCCGCGGTCACGCAGCCGGACGGCTGGCGTCACTGGCGGGATTTCGAAAGGGCCCTGGAGGCGGAAGGCAAGAATATCTTCCCCTCGGACGCCGAGGCGCTGGACAAGGACCAGGGGAGATACCTGGGCTTCATCCGCCTGACCGCGCGGCGAACGGACGCCGCCGGAGAAGACCTCTACGATCCCGCCCTGGGAGCCAAGGTGGGCGTGGACAAGTGAGGGCCCGCGGCCAAGGTTGACACCTCTCTTCCCCCGTACTAACATCGCCCCGTATCGTCATGATCCCCCGATCCCCTTCCGTGAGGTGACCATGAGCATCAGACGCCACGTGGCCGGGGACATCCCCCGCCGCACGTTCCTGGAGCTTTCGCTCAAGGGCGGCGCGTTTCTCGCCGCCTCGCCCCTGCTCTTCAAGGCCTGCGCCTCCGGCCAGCCCCCCGCCGCGCCCGCGCTCGCCCTCTCCGACCTCGACAAGGTCATCGCCCGGGCCCTGGCCCAGGGCGGCGAGTTCGGCGAGGTCTACATCGAGCACCGCGTCTCCCGCAGCATCCTGCTCGAGGAGGGCAAGTTCAAGAGCGCCGTCTTCGGCATCAGCCAGGGGGCCGGCGTCCGGGTCGTCTCCGGCGACAAGACCGGCTACGCCTACACCGACGAGATCAGCCAGGAGAAGCTCCTGCGGGCGGCCGAGGTCGCCTCCTACGTCGCCCGCGGCTCGCGGTCCGCCGCCCCGGTCAGCGTCAGGGAGGAGAAGCGGCCCTCCTACATCACGGTCGGGGTGCCGCTCCGGGACGTGGCCGACGAGAAGCGGCTCGAGATCATGCGCCGGGCCCACGACGCCGCGCTCGCCTACGACGGCCGGATCAAGATGGCCTCGATCGACTACTACGACGAGGTCCGCGGCCGGACGATCGCCAACAGCGAGGGCCTCTACCTCACGGACGAGCTGCCGCAGATCTTCTTCGTCGTCCAGACGCTCGGCGCCGGAAACGGCACCTCCCACATGGGGCGCGAGCGCCTGGGCCGGCACTCGGGGCTCGAGATGTTCGACGAGCTCAAGCCCGAGGACGCGGCCAGGGCCGCCGCCCGCGAGTCGGTCGTCATGCTCGACGCCCAGGACGCCCCGGCGGGCCGGATGGACGTCGTCATGCAGAACGGCTGGGGCGGGGTCCTCGTCCACGAGGCCGTCGGGCACCCGCTCGAGGGCGACAACATCTCGCGCGAGACGGGCGTCTTCGTCGGCAAGCTCGGGCAGAAGGTGGCCAGCGAGAAGTTCACCATGGTCGACGACGGCAGCCGGCCCAACGCCCGCGGCACGACGAACTTCGACGACGAGGGGACGCAGATGAAGCGCAACGTCCTCATCGAGGACGGGGTGCTCGTCAAGTACATGACCGACATCCTCTCGGCCAAGCAGATCGGGATGGAGCGCACCGGCAACGGCCGGCGCGAGAGCTTCCGCTACTTCCCGATCGTGCGCATGACCAACACCTTCATCGAGGCCGGCACGGACAAGCCCGCGGACATCCTGGCTTCGACGCCGGGCGGGATCTACGTCCAGAGCCTGAGCGGCGGCAGCGTCAATCCGACCGACGGCGTCTTCAACTTCACCTGCCGCGAGGCCTACCTCATCGAGAACGGGAAGAAGACGGCGCCCGTCAAGGGCGCGACGCTCATCGGCAACTGCCTCGACGTCATCAAGGGCATCGACGCCGTCGGGGACGACCTCGACTTCGGCCCCGGGATCTGCGGCAAGGGGCAGTCGGCCGAGGTCGACGCCGGCCAGCCCACCGTGCGCATCCGCGGCATCAACGTCGGCGGCTCGCGGGCCAGACGATAGGAGAGGACGATGGACAGCAAAGCGATCGCCGAAGCGACGGTCAAGACGTGCCTGAAGAAAGGGGCCGACGCGGCCGAGGTCTACATCGAGACCGGCCGCAACCTCAGCCTGGAGGTCCGCAAGGGCGAATTGGAGACCGTCCAGGAGGCGGCCGGCGTCGGCGCCGGGATCCGGGTCTTCGTCGGGGGCAAGATGGCCTTCGCCAGCTCGAACGACCTCGGGGAGAAGGCCCTGGAGGACGCCGTGGGGCGGGCCATCGCCTTCGCCCGGATCACCACGGCCGACGCGGCCAACGTCCTGCCCGACGACAAGGGGCTGACGGAGGTCGCGGGCCTCTACGACCCGGGGATCGCCGCGATCCCCATGGACCGGAAGATCGAGCTGGCCCGGACGGTGGAGAAGCTGGCCACGGCCGACCCGCGGATCACCAAGACCGACGGGGCGCGCTACCAGGAGTCCGAGGGCGAGGTCGCGATCGCCAATTCGAACGGGCTCGCCAAGAGCTACAGGTCCGGCGGGTGCGGGTTCGGCGTGTCGGTGGTCGCGGAGAAGGGCGACCAGAAATCGTCCGGAGGCGAATCCTGCTCGCGGCGCTTCTTCGCCGACCTCGAGCCGGCCGAGAAGGTCGCGGCGAAGGCGGCGAAGGACGCGTGGGAGGCGCTCGACCCGCGTCCGGTCAGAACGCAGCAGGCGCCGGTCATCTTCACGCCGGACGCGGCCAGGGCGATATTGGGCGGGATCCTGGGCGCGGTCAACGGCGAGCGCGTGCTCCAGGGGGCCAGCTTCCTGGCGAAGAGAATGGGCCAGAGGATCGGCGCGGAGCTCATCACCATCGTCGACGACGGGACGCGGGCCAAGGGAATGGCCAGCGCGCCCTTCGACGGCGAGGGCGTGCCGACGGAGCGGCGGACCATCGTCGAGAATGGGGTCCTCAAGGGCTTCCTCTACAACACCATCGTGGCCAAGCGGGCCGGGGTCCGGAGCACGGGGAACGCGGCCCGGGGCGGGTTCGACTCGCTCCCGGGCATCGGTGCGCACCAGTTCTACATGGAGGCCGGGACGGCCAAGCCCCAGGACATCATCGAGGCCACCAAGCGCGGCCTGCTGCTCAAAGGGGTGACGGGGTACGGCATCAACCCGGTCAACGGCAACTTCAGCGGCGGGGCCTCGGGCTTCTGGATCGAGGACGGCAGGCTCGCCTTCCCGGTCCAGGGCCTGACCATCGCCGGGAGCGCGGACGCGATGCTCGACGGCATCGACATGCTGGCCGGCGACCTCGACCTCGAGCGGTCGATGACGGCCCCCACCTTCCGCGTCCGCCTGCTCCAGATCGGCGGGGAATAACGAGGACGGACGGCCCGCGGGAGCGGCCCGCGGCGCTTTCGGGCTTCGGCGCCGCCGGCAAGCCCCCCCTCAATTCCAGAGGGCGGCAGGGTGAGGGGCGAAGTGCGGGGCGTCGTGTTCGTTTCATGACAGGGGCTGTCCGCTTGCGGACAGTGCCGGCCCGCCCGGGGCCTATCGACTGCCCGAAGATAGAACAGAATCTGGCACGGTTCTCGCTTATCACGCTCCTTGAACGGAAAGGAGCCCATCCATGAAAAAAACCCTGATCCTTCTGACCCTCGCCGTCCTGGCTCTCTGCCTCCTGGCGGGAGGCCTTCCGGCCCAGAAGAAGCCCGGTTTCCTGGGAGCTTGGTCCGGCTTCGCCGTCGTCGGCGACGGGAGCCGCGTCGAGATCAATGTCTCTTTCGAGAAGGGCGAGGCCGGCTATACGGGCAAGTTGGCCGAAGCGTCGGGGATGATCCCCGAGTCGCCGCTCAGGAACATCGTCTTCAAGGACGCCATGCTGACGTTCGATTTCGACCTCGTGGACGGAGGCGGCTCGCAGGTCATCAAGATCGAGCTCACCCTCGACAACGAGACCCTGAAGGGACGTTGGATCGACGAGGAAGGGAGCTCCGACATCATCGAGCTGACCCTCAAGAAATAGCCGGGGGCGGCACCGTATCCTGCGCCGACGCGCCGGCCCGGATAGAGACCCGGGCGGACCGGCCGCTCCCTATTGAGCCTCGGCGCCCTTGTCCAGCTTGAAGGACAGGAGGATGTGGCTGAGGATGCCGAGCAGGGCGGCGAAGACGAGCAGCCCGCCGGCCACCCGGTAGGCCCCGGTGTAGGTCCCGGTCGAGTCGGCGATCAGTCCGGCCAGGTTGGGGCCGAAGACGCCGCCGACGCCCCAGGCCGTGAACAGGATGCCGTAGTTGAGGCCGAGGTTCTTCGTCCCCCAGTAGTCGGCGGCCGTGGCCGGGAAGAGCGACAGGCACGAGCCGTAGTTGAAGCCCACCAGGGCGGCCCCGAAGAGGAATCCCGTCGGGGTGGAGATCTGGTCGAAGAAGAACATGATCGTGGCCTGGAGCAGGAAGACGCTGACCATGGCCCCGACCCGGCCGATGATGTCGGACGCGAAGCCGGCGATGACCCGCCCGCCGGCGTTGAAGACGGCCATGAGGGCGACGAAGACGAACCCCGCCTGGATGGCCCCGCCCGACTGCGACGAGACGATCTTGGCGATGTGTCCGATGATCATCAGGCCGGCCGTCGCGCCGCAGGCGAACTGGAGGTAGAGCGACCAGAAGCGCGGCGTCTTGACGATGTCGCGCCAGGTGGCGTCGGCCAGGGCGGCGGGCGCGGCCTTCTTCTTTTTCTTGGCGGCCTTCGGCGCGGCGGCGATCCGGGCCTGCCCCGGCTTGGGGTTGACCAGGAACTGGGCCGAGATCCCGGCCACGGCCAGGAAGACGAAGCCGAGCGTGCGGAAGGCCCCGGCGATACCATGCGCCTCGAGCAGGGCCTTGGAGAGAGGCGCGATGTAGACCGGCGCCAGGCCGAAGCCGGCCACGACGAGGCCGGTGATCAGGCCCTTTTTCTCCGGCCCGAACCACTTGACGGCCGCCGGCGTCGCCGCGGCGTATCCCAGCCCGATCCCCGTGCCGGACAGGACGCCGAAGCCGAGGATGAGCGGCCAGATCCGGTCCGGCTGCCCCAGGCTGGAGATGACGAGCCCGAGGCCGCAGAGCACGGCGCCCGCGCTGGCCACGACCCGGGGCCCCAGGCGGTCCTGGAGCCGCCCGGCGGGGACCATCATCATGGCGAAAAAGGCGATGGCGATGGTGTAGGGCAGCGTCGCCGTCGTCCGCGACCAGCCGAAGCCGCCGTTCCCGACGGCCTCCGTCAGCTGCTTGCTGAACATGCTCCAGGCGTAGAGGATGCCCAGGGCGAGATTGAGGCCGAGCCCGGCCGCCGTGACGAGCCAACCTTTCTTGGACATGCGCCTTCCCCAGTCGTCGAGGTTCGGACAGTCCGCGGCCCCGTCGCGTCGAGGCATGAACGATGGATGATAGCCGTTCGCCGGCCGCGGAGCCGGGGATGATAGACCAGACGGACGGGCGCTGTCAAACGGAGGTTCGCCTGCCCGCCGCAAAGGTCGGCCGCACTCGGCCGTCTAACGGGACAGAGGATCCAATGACGCCAGGACGGGATCGCGGAGAACGAGGGCTAGCCGCGCCGCGGCCGGGAATGCTCCCCGGAATCCCCGCTCGGGGGGATTCGGGGGCCGGCGCCCCCGGGGTACGATCCGGGGAGCCGATGGCCCCCATGAGCCGGATAGATCCCGCTCCTGGCCCGCAACATGCTCATAATGCAGGGATCTGTGCGGGCAAGGGCCGCCGGCGAGGGAGCTCCGCTCCCTTGACATCGGTCGTCGGCGGACTTAACATAACTGATGGAAGGGGCTGCTGACCTCATGGACAGGTAAACCCATGGCCAAGCTCCCGATCGGCGAATCCTTCACGATGGCCCTGATCTCCCTGCGCTCCCACAAGCTGCGGACCTTTCTGACCCTGCTCGGCATCGTCATCGGCGTCCTGACCATCATCGCCGTCGTCTCGGTCATCCAGGGCCTCAACAATTACGTCTACACCAAGATGTCCTTCTACGGGGCCAACGACTTCTCGGTCCAGAAGTTCTCCATGATCGGGACCTCGCTCAAGGATTTCCGCGAGCAGATGAAGCGCAAGGACCTGACCCTGGTCGAGCGCGACCTCATCCGGGCCAACTGCCCCTCGTGCGAGCTCATCGGGGCCAGCGCCTCGACCAGCCAGACCGTCAAGTTCGGCAGCCAGTCGATCCGGAGCACCGAGGTCCGCGGCGTGACCCACCTCGACCACGAGATCGGCGCCGTCGTCGAGCTCGTGAGCGGCCGGCACCTCCAGAGCCAGGACGAGACGAACTCCCGGCCCGTCTGCGTCATCGGCGCCGACGTCGCCGAGAAGGTCTTCGGCGGCCTCGACCCCGTCGGCCGCTGGCTGAAGGCCGGCGGCCGGAACTTCCAGGTTATCGGCGTGGCCAAGGCCAAGGGCAAGATCCTGGGCTTCAGCCAGGACAACTACATCCGCATCCCGATCACCGCCTTCATGAAGGCCTACGGTTCGCGCCGCTCCATCAGCATCAACATCCACACCGCCTCCCAGGAGGGCATGGCCCGGGCCCAGGAAGAGGTCAGGACCGTGCTCCGGTCGTGGCGCAAGAGGGCCTACAGCGACCCGGACGACTTCTCCTACGCCACCTCGGAGACCTTCATCCAGTTCTACAAGACGGCCACCTCGGGCATCTACTTCGCCATGATCGCCGTGTCCTCGATCGCCCTCGTCGTCGGCGGCATCGTCATCATGAACATCATGTTCGTCTCCGTGTCGGAGAGGAAGAAGGAGATCGGCATCCGCATGGCCGTCGGCGCCCGCCGCCGGGACATCCTCTACCAGTTCCTCATCGAATCGTCCCTCATTTCCGCGCTCGGAGGGGTCATCGGCATCGTCCTCGGCTTCGCCGTCGCCCGGGTCATCTCCGCGGCCACGGCCATGCCCTCGAGCGTCGAGCCGGCCTCGATCGTCCTGGCCATCGCCATGTCGTGGTCGATCGGCCTGTTCTTCGGCATCACCCCGGCCAACCGGGCGGCCAAGCTGGACCCCGTCGAGGCCCTGAGGTCGGAACAATGAAGTGGCGTCTCCAGATCCTGCGCGAGGTCTTCGGCATGGCCGTCGACTCGATCCGGGTCCACAAGCTCCGCTCCTTCCTGACCGTCCTGGGCATCGTCATCGGCGTCATGACCGTCATCGGCATGGTCTCGATCATCCAGGGCCTCAACAAGAGCTTCCTCGGCGAGCTCCAGTCGGCCGGCTCCGACATCATCTCCGTCCAGAAGTACGACGCGGTCCAGATGGGCGAGCGGTCGGAAGAGGAGCGGATGCGCAAGGACCTGACCTTCGACGACGCCAAGGCCATCGAGGCGGGGGCCCCGCTCGTCAAGGCCGTGGCCGTCAGCACCTACGTCAGCGTGTTCGACCAGACCGAGATCAAGCACGGCAGCGCCAAGAGCGACAGCGCCATGGTCATCGGCATGAACGAGCAGTGGCCGGTCGTCATGTCGCTCTACCTGCCGCGCCTGGGCCGGTTCATCACCGAAGCCGAGCTGGCCCGCTCGGCCCGCGTCTGCGTCCTCGGCTCGGAGCTGGCCGACGTCCTCTTTCCCGTCACCAACCCCCTCGGCAAGGAGATCCGCGTCGGCCCGGAGGCCTTCACGGTCGTCGGCGTCCTGACCAAGCGGGGCCAGATGTTCGGCCAGAGCCGCGACAACTTCGTCGGCCTGCCCATCACCACGCTGATGAAGTATTACCGCTACGAGAAGGACAGCCTGGAGATCATCGCCGTCCCCCGGCGCTCCGAGGACCTCGGCGAGACGATCGAGCAGATCCGCAACGTCCTCCGGCAGCGGCGCAAGGTCCCCTACGGCAAGCCCGACGACTTCGCCGTCATGACCCAGGACACCCTCGTCGACCTCTACAACCAGCTGACCGGGGCGGCCTACCTGGTCATGATCGTCATCTCCTCGATCGGCCTGCTCGTCGGCGGCATCGGGGTCATGAACATCATGCTCGTCACGGTCAAGGAGAGGACCCGCGAGATCGGCATCCGCAAGGCCATCGGGGCCCGGGCCGGGGACATCCTGAAGCAGTTCCTCATCGAGGCCGTGTTCCTGACCGGGACGGGCGGCATCATCGGCGTCCTGGTCGGCTTCGGCATCGCCCTCCTCGTCCGCTCGGCGACGCCCCTCCCGGCGGCGGTCTCGTGGTGGTCGGTCGCCCTGGGGCTGTCGGTCTCCGCGGCCATCGGCCTGTTCTTCGGCATCGTCCCGGCCCAGAAGGCCGCCCGGATGGACCCGATCGAAGCCCTCCGCTACGAATAGGATCCGGGGACAGGCACCTCCGGCAGGTGCCCCCCCTTCCACTTCGGAACGCGTCCCCCCGTCACGATATTTGAAAATTGACAAAACCCTGACAAATTCCGCCGCCGGGCCCGCTATAAACAAGGAGGAATCCGATAAAGGAGGGGCCCATGATCGGCTTTAGAGGATCGATGCGGCGGGTCGGCCGCCGGGCGGCGGGATGGGCGGTCTTGGTCGTTATCCTGTCCGGATGGTCCTACGCGCAATCCGCCGCGGATCCGGACCTGGCCGCGGCGATCGCCGGCAAGAGGAAAGTCCGCGTCCTCACGCAATCGGGCCAGATGGTCCTGCGAAGACCGGAGATCACGCGGGAGGGCCTGATTTCCCAGGCCGGGAGAGGAGGCCCGGGGGATCCCCGGGTCGTCCCGTGGGCCGATATCAACGGCGTTCAGGTGCGCCGAAGCGGCGCGGGAAAAGGCGCGATCATCGGGGCCGGGATCGGCACGGGTCTCGGTCTCGCTTTCGGACTGGCGTGCACACGGGACTGCACCGGCTGGATGGACATGTTCTGCGAAGCTACGGCCGGCCAAGTCGTTCTGGTCACCGCCATCGGGGGCGCCGGCGGCGGGCTGCTCGGAGCCGCGATCGGCGCCCTGACGGGAAGCTGGCGAACGGTCTATACGAGAACGAAGCCTTTTCAGAAGCTCCCCCGCGTCTCCATCGCTCCGGCGCCCGGAGGCGGATTGATCTTCTCTCTTTCCCTGTCCCTTTAGAGCACCGGGCCCGGCCATCGGGGGGACAGGCCGCGGTCCCTCCCCGATCGTCCCCGGGGCGACGGGGACACGGTTCACTTTCCGGGCTTTGCCCCGACGGGCGTCGGCGGGCGGAACGCCTCGATCTCGGCCCGGGCCGGGGCGGACGGCTGGGCGCCGGGGCGGGTGACGGAGATGGCCGCCGCGGCCTGGGCGAAACGGAGCGCGTCGACCAAGGCCATCTTCTCGGCGAGCGCCACGGCCAGCGCTCCGTTGAAGACGTCGCCGGCCGCCGTCGTATCCAAGGCTTCCACCTTGAAGGCGGGGACGAGCCCTTCGCATCCCTCCGACGACGCATAGACGCCGCGCTTTCCGAGGGTGATAACGACCGTCCGCGGACCTCGGGCCCGGATCCGGGCGGCCGCCTCGCGCATGTCGGCCTCGCTCTCGGCCTCGATCCCCGCCAGCATCGCTGCCTCGTGCTCGTTCGGGGTCAGGACGCTCACCTCGGACAGGAGGGTATCGTCGAGCTCGCGCGCCGGGGCCGGATCGAGGATGACCTGGAGGCCCCGCCTCCGGGCCCAATGGACCGCGGCCTCGACCGTCGCGAGGGGCGACTCGAGCTGGAGGAGGACGACGTCGGCGGCGCCGAACGCCTCGGCGGCCCCCTCGACGTCCGCGACGGAGAGAAGGGCGTTGGCCCCCGAGGCGACGGAGATGCTGTTCTCGCCCCGCTCGTCCACGGTGATCAGGGCGATGCCCGAGGGCGCGCCCGGCGTCGTCAGGACGAAGCGCGTGTCGATCCCGTCCCGGGCCAACCCTTCCCGGGCCTCGCGGCCGAACAGGTCGTCGCCGACCCGGGCGACGAAGGTCACGCGCCCCCCGGCCCGGGCCGCGGCCACGGCCTGGTTGGCGCCTTTGCCGCCCGCGGCCATGGCGAAATCGCCGCCCAGGAGGGTCTCCCCCGGCCGGGGGATCCGCGGCACGCGGACGACCATGTCCGTGTTCGAGCTGCCGACGACGACGATGTTCTTCACGCGTTCGCCCGCAGCCAGGCCTCCGCCGCTTCGACGGCCTCCCGGAGACGCGCCTTCTCCGCGGTCACGAGCTCGACGAGCGAGGGCCCTCCCCCGCCCTTGACCGGAAGGACGGCCGCGACGACGGGAACGATCTGTCTCAGGTCGGCCTTGATGGACTCGGACCGGGCCACGATGAGATGCCCCTGCCCCTCGCCCGGCGCGCCGAAGGCCACGGCGAACTCGCCGCCCTTGATGACGTTGAGGGCCAGGAAGCGCGCCTCGTCGTGTGTCCGGTCCTCGAGGACGGCGGCGATGACGCGGCCCGCGGCCGACCGGACGACCTCGCCGGCCTCGAAGGCGGACAGCCTTTCCTCGAGCTTGCGGGCCCGCTTCTTCAAAGCCTTGTGCTCCGCCGCGAGCCTCTCGACCTGGGCCGGCGCGTCGGCGGGCGCGCACGAGAACGAAGCCGCCAGGCGCCGGACGGCCCGGTCCTTGGCCCGGTGGTCCCGCAGGGCCCGTCCGCCGCACAGGAACTCGAAGCGCAGGTTGCCCCGGATCTTTTCGGCCGGCCCGAGACGGACGAGCCCGATCTCGCCGGTCCGGCGCACGTGCGTCCCGCCGCAGGCCGAGTGGTCGAAGCCGTCGACCTCGACGACCCGCAGGAGCCCCGACTTCTTGGGCGGCCGCCGCAGCGGCACCTCCCCGATCCTCTCTTCGGGGACGAAATGGACCTTGACCGCGCGGTCCTCCCAGACGACGGCGTTGGCCCGGTCCTCGACCCGGTCGAGGTCGGCGTCCGAGGCCGAGGCCAGGCCGATCTCGAGCGTCGAGACCTCCGGGCCGAGGTGGAACGAGCGCGTCTCGCCCTTGAGGACTTCCCAGAAAGCCTGCGACAGGACGTGCTGGCCGGTGTGCTGCTGCATGTGGTCGAAGCGCGTCGCCCGATCCACGCGGCCGCTGATACGCGCCCCCTCGACCGGGCGGTCGAGGACGTGGAGGATCGCGCCGTCCTCTCGCTCGACGACGGCCAGGACCGAGGCCCCGCCGAGCTCGCCCTTGTCCCAGGGCTGGCCGCCCGACTCCGGATAGAAGGCCGTCCGGTCGAGGACGACGGCGGGACGCCCTTCGCGCTCCGTCCGCTCGACGACCTCGGCCTCGAACTCGGCGAGATAGGCGTCGTCGTAGTAAAGCCGCTTCGTCCCGGCCATGGCTCCCCTCCTATGCTTTGACGGCGACGGCCGGCATCTCGAAGTCGCGGCCCTCGCTCACGGCCTCGGCCATTGCCTCCTTCTCGAACTGCCCGACGGAGCGGCGGAGCGGAAAGAGGCCGGCGAAGGACCCCTTGTCGCGCGTTCCGGGGTGGTCCGTAAAGAGGGCTTCATGCCGTTTCTTGGCCATGGGCCGAGGATATTCCGGCCGCGGGCGGGAGTCAACCCCGGCCGCGCGGCCCCGGCCGAAAGGAGATTCGTTTTGACGGCAAGCCCCGGCCCGGATAGAATCCGATAAACGACCGCGCCAGGAGGTCCCGATGACGTCGCTCCGCAAAGCCGGCCGCGCGCCGGCCGTCAGCCTCGTTCTGATCCTCGCGCTGGCCCTGACCGGGCCGGCCCTTTTTGCCCAGGCCAAGAAGGCCCTGACCTTCACGGACATGATGAAGTTCCGGCACCTGCGGAACCCCGTCATATCGGAGGACGGCCTGTGGGTGGCCTTCGCTTCCCAGCCCGACCGGGGAGACGGCGAAGGGCTGGCCGTCCACGTCCGGACGGGCCAGACCCATGTCGTCCCGCGCGGCGCCCGGCCCGCTCTCTCGTCCGACGGCCGCTGGGCGGCCTTCACCGTCCTGCCCAAGGCCGAGGAGGGCGAGAAGGCCGCGAAGGACAGGCCCAAGCCGGGGGCGGCCCTGGTCGACCTCGGATCGGGCAAAGTCCACGAGATGGCAGGCGTCGATAGCTTCGCCTTCTCCGAGGACGGGGCCTGGCTGGCCGTCCTGCTGGCCAAAGAGGATAAGAAGGAAACCAAACCCGAGGCCAAACCGGAGGCCAAGCCCGAAGCGAAGCCCGAACCCAAGGCCCCCGCGCTGGAGACCGGCGCCGAGCTCATCCTTCGGCGCCTGGCGACGGGCGAAGAGACCCGGACGGCCTTCGTGACGTCGTTCGCCTTCGACAAGACGTCCTCCCGCCTCGCCTACGCGGCCGCCGATCCCGACGGAAAGGCCAACGGCGTCTTCCTCCGCGACCTCGGCCGGCCCGGCCTGCCCGAGACCGCCGTCCACCGGGCCGAGCGCGGGTCCTATCGGAACCTGTCCTGGCCGGAGGCGGGGGGCCGCCTGGCGTTCGTCGCCGGCCTGCAGGACGACAAGGCCCGGATCCGGACGTGTTCCCTGTGGCGCTGGGACGCCGCGACGGGCCGGGCCGTCGAGGCCGTGGCCGCCTCCGCGCTTCCCAAGGGATGGATCATCCCGGCCAAGAACGAGCTCACCTGGAGCAAGGACGGCCGGCGCCTGTTCTTCGGCCTGAAGCCGGCGGAGATGGAGGACCCGGCCGAGCCGGAGAAGCCGGAGAGCAAGGCGGCCCCGGTCGACCTCTACGACTGGGACGCCATCCTGGCCAAGCGCGAGGTCGACGTCTGGCACTGGGACGACCCGTTCATCAACTCCCATCAAAAGAAGATGTGGAACCGCTTCAAGGACCAGACTTACACGGCCGTCCTCCACGCCGACACCGGCCGCTTCGTCCCCCTGGCCGACCGGGACATGCCGCAGATCGAGACGGGCGACCAGGCCCGCCAGGTCCTCGGCTCCTCCGATGTCCCTTACCGCAAGGAGGTCACCTGGGACGGCGATTACCGCGACGTCTACCTCGTCGACCTGGCCGACGGCTCCCGGAAGAAGGTCCTCACCCGGCACGCCGGCCGGCCGAGCCTGTCGCCCGGAGGCAAGGCCGTCGTCTATTACGACAAGGGGGATTGGCACCTCTGGGACGTGAACGGCGGCAAGGGCCTGAACCTGACGGCCGGGCTCGGCGTCCCTTTCGCCGACGAGGACCACGACACGCCGGACGAGCCCGGCGGCTACGGCGTCGCCGGATGGACGGCCGACGACTCGGCCGTCCTCATCTACGACAAGTTCGACGTCTGGAGGTTCGAGGTCCCGTCGGGCCGGGCCTCCAACTTGACCGCGGGCGAAGGGCGCAAGGCGCGGACCCGGTTCCGGATCGTCCGTCTCGATCCCGAGGCGCCCGGCTTCGCCAAGAACGAAAGGCTCCTGCTCAGCGGGTATGACGACCGCGACAAGGGCGAGGGCTTCTGGACCGCGCGCGTCGGGACCCCGGGTGTCGCCAGGCTCCTCGAGGAGCCCCGCAAGTTCACCGTGGTGGCCAAGGCCAAGAGAAGCGACACCCTCCTCTATACCCGCGAGAGCTACGAGGAGTTCCCCGACCTCTGGGCCGCCGGGACCGACCTCGGCTCGCCCCGCAAGCTCACCGACCTCAACCCCCGGATCAAGGAGTTCGCCTGGGGGACGGCCGAGCTCGTCGAGTGGACGAGCGCCGGAGGGGTCCCGCTCCAGGGCGTGCTCATCAAGCCCGGCGACTACGAGCCGGGCCGCCGCTCTCCCGTCATCGTCTATTTCTACGAGCTGTTCTCTCAGCGCCTGCACGAGTTCAACCAGGTCGTCGTCAACCACAGGCCCTGCTTCCCGTTCTACGCCAGCAACGGCTACGCCGTTTTCCTGCCGGACGTGCGCTTCGAGGTCGGGCTGCCCGGGCCTTCCGAGGTCCGCTGCCTCGTCCCCGGGGCCCAGAAGCTCGTCGACATGGGGGTGGCCGATCCGGCGCGGATCGGCCTCCACGGCCATTCCTGGAGCGGCTACGGGACGGCCTACGTCGTCACCCAGACGGACTTTTTCGCCTGCGCTATCGCCGGCGCGGCGGTGGGCAACATGACCAGCGCCTACAGCGGCATCCGCTACGAGTCCGGCGTCGCCCGCCAGATGCAGTACGAGAAGCAGCAGAGCCGCATCGGCGGCAGCCTCTGGGAGAAGCCGTGGCTCTACTGGGAGAATTCGCCGGTCTTCTTCGCCGACCGCGTCCGGACGCCGCTCCTCCTCATGCACGGCGACGAGGACGGGGCCGTGCCCTGGGCCCAGAGCGTCGAGCTCTACCTGGCCATGCGGCGGCTGGGCAAGGACTGCGTCTTCCTCCAGTACCGCGGCGAGCCCCACCATCCCCAGAAGTACGCCAACAAGCTCGACTACTCCATCAAGATGAAGGAATACTTCGACCATTACCTCAAGGGCGCGCCGGCCCCGGAGTGGCTGAGCAAAGGGGTCCTCTACAACGGCCGCTGAGGGATGGGGAAGGATGGGGACATGTACCTTTGGTACGTGTCCCCGTTCTTGCTCCCCGCTCTTGCTCCCCGTGTGAGACAGCTGCCCACCTCCGCCCGTCTTTATGAACGGAAAGGAGATCGGGGACATCGGGGGAAATGGGGGAACTGGGGACATGTACCTTTGGTACGTGTCCCCAAGCAACCCCAAGTTACCCCCATGCCGCCCTCGAGCCCCCCGAATGCCTCGAGCCGCACGCATCGTCTATCCCGGCGTCCCCCACCACATCACTCAGCGCGGCAACCGGCGTCAATCCGTCTTCTTCTCCGACGACGACAAGGCCCTTTATCTTCGCCTGCTCGCGAAATGGGCGGCCAAAGCGGGCTTGACCATCTGGGCCTACTGCCTCATGGACAACCATGTCCATCACGTCGCGGTCCCCGAAAGGGTATCGAGCCTAGCTGAGGCCATCGGTCAGACCCATAAGGCCTACACCAGGATCATCAACGAACGGGAAGTCTGGCGCGGCTTCCTCTGGCAGGGCCGGTTCGGTTCGTTCCCGATGGATGAGCCTTATCTCTACAGGGCCATGCGCTACGACGAGCTCAATCCCGTTCGCGCGAAGATCGTCCAAGATCCCGCGGAATATCGCTGGTCGAGCGCTCGGTGCCACATCATGGGTCTTCCCGATCCCTTGGTCGCCGGGAATCCTCTCGGCATGAGCGGGCGGGAATGGGCGGCCTATCTCAAGGAAGGGCTGATGGAATCGGAAATATCCCTGTTCCGGGCCCACATCAAGAAGTCAACGCCCATCGGCAGCGAGGATTTCGCCGCGTGCCGTCCTCGGCTTTGATCCTTTTCGGTGTCGCCTGGTTCGCGGCCTCGTCGCTCCCGGCCGCGGCGCGGCAGGCGGGCCCCTCGGCTCCCGCGGTCCCCGACGTCTTCAAGGACCCGGAGAGCCTGGTCCGGGCGATCTACGCGGCCGTGTCCTTCGATCCCGGCCCGGCGCCGGACTGGGAGTTCGTCAAGACGTTCTTCCTGCCCCAGGCCGTCATCGTCGTCCGCAAGACGCGGACGTCCATGGCCGTCATGACCGTCCAGGAGTTCGTCGACTGGTTCGCCGACGACGTCGAGAAGTTCAAGATGAGGGAGCGCGGCTTCGAGGAGACCGTCGAGAAGATCAAGCTGACGAGGCTCGGCGACATCGCCCAGGCCTTCGTCGTCTACAAGGCCCGGCTGAAGACGCCGGCCGACGCCCCCGGCCAGATCGGGCTCGACGGCTGGACGCTCCTGCGCAAGGACGGGCGGTGGTGGATCGCCTCCATCGCCAACGAGATCCCGACGCCCGACCGGCCGCTTCCCGAAGAGCTGCGCTAGGGCCGGAAGTCCTTAGCCCCGGCCGAGCTCGTTGGCGGCGTCGTACATGGCCAGGACGTTCTCGACGGGCGTCAGGGCCTGGATGTTGTGGCAGGGCGCGAGGATGTAGCCGCCGCCTTCGCCTAGGATGCGCAGGTTGTCCTCGACCTCGCGCCGGACCTCCTCGACCGTCCCGAAGGGCAGCGTGTGCTGGTTGTCCATGCCCCCGTGGAGGACGACGCGGGGGCCGAACTCGCTCTTGAGCCGTTCCCGCTCCATGCCCGGGCAGCGCCACTGGAGCGGATTGAGGAGGTCGATGCCGAGGGCGATCATGTCCGGCACGATGCGCCAGCAGCTGCCGTCGTTGTGGTGGAAGACGTAGGCGCCGGCCTCGTGGGCCAGGTCGATCATCCGCTTCATCCCGGGCAGCAGGAACTCGCGGATGTGGCGGACCGAGAGCATCAGGTCGGTCTGCCCGCCCATGTCCTCGGCGACGTAGGAGATGTCGACCCGGCCGGGCACGGTCTCGTAGATCCGGAGGGCGCACGCGTAGGCCAGGCCGAAGAGCTTGTCCAGGCAGTAGTGGACGATCTCGGGGTTCTCGACGAGGTCGACGTAGGCCTGCTCCATGCCCCGGAGCTCCTTGTAGATGAGGAAGGGCTCGGAGCCGCCGCCCCGGACGGGGTGGCCGGCGGCGCGGTCGGCCTGGGCCCGGACGGGGCCGAAATCCCACCAGTCGGCCGTCGGCCAGGTGTAGCTCCGCTCGATCTCGGCCACGCTGCCGAAGCCGGCCAGCGGGAAGTGGACGCACTCGCGGTATCGGCCGCCGTCGTAATCGACGGCGCGGAAGCGGCGGCCGAACTCGTCCTGCAGCCGCGGCAGGCGGGGGCCGACGTACTCGGGCGCGAGCTTGACCTCGTAGTCGACGCCGAGCCGGTCGAGCGTCTGGCGGCGGGTCCGGCAGCCGAGCCTGGCCCGGAGCTTGCGGTCGAACTCGGGCGTCGCCCAGTAGTCGGTCGGGACCCGGTCGGGGGTCCGGCGGGCGAAGACGGCCCGCCAGCGCTCCCGCGAGGTCATGGTGTCGCGGCGCATGTCAGTGCTTGTGCAGGTCCTTGTGCATGATCTTGCGGATCTCGTGGAGCCGCTCGTGGGCCGGCAGGTCGGCCAGCTTCCTGTTCATGAACTCGTCGTTCTCGGCCCGGAGCATGGCCGCGACGTAGTCGACGACGCTCGCCGGGAAGACGCCGTCGCGCTCGTAGTGGGCCCGCTTCTGCAGCAGGACCCGGCTCGACTCGACGCAGCTCGCCGGCAGGACGGGCAGGCGCTTGAGCAGCTCCTTGTCGGCGAAGATGTTGCCCTTGACGTAGAGGTTGTCGGCGAGCTCGAGGGGGCCGTACTCCTTGAAGAGGGAAAGGTCGTTGCGGAAGGCCCAATTGGCGGCCATGGCGATTCCGGCCAGGGTCAGATGGATGTTGGCGCTGCCGTCGGGGCTGCGGATCTCGACGGTCTGGCGGCCGCCGCGCTCGTCGACGTAGGGCGAGGCGTCCTGGGGATTGACCTTCCGGGCCAGGCCCGAGACGCCCGTCCAGCCGAGCGGCACGCGGATGAGGGCGCTGCGGTTGAGGTCGCTCCAGCAGATCCGGGTCGGCGCCTCCTGGTTCGGGACGAGGCGGAGGTAGGCCGAGGAGACCGTGTTGCCGAAGGCCGTCAGGGAGTCGGCGTACTCGCAGAGGCCGCCGATGAGCTTGCGGGACTCGATCGAGAGCTTGCCGTCCTCGGCCCGCATGATGTTGCGGCCGCCCTTGGTCAGCTCGAGGTGGAAGTGGAAGCCGCTGCCGGCGACGCCCTCCTCGAGCTTGGGCGCGAACGTGGCGACGGCCCCGTGCCGGTAGGCCGTGTTGCGGATGATCCAGCGGCCGAGGACGAGGGCGTCGGCCATCTCCTCGACGGGCCGGGGCAGGTACTCGATCTCGACCTGCTCGGCCAGGCGGCCGGCGATCTCGGGCAGGTCGCTGCGGATGCCCTCGATGACGCCGTTCTCGCCGTGGGCGTACTTGACCGCGCCGGTCACGCGGGCGATGTGACGGAGCATCTCGTGGAGGATCGGGCCGCTCTTGGTGAACGGCGCCGAGCCGTGGTAGCCGCGGAGGTGCTCGACCGGGTAGGTCCCGTCGCCGGGCGCGGTCAGGAGGAAGAACTCGAGCTCGCCGAGGGCGTTGAGCTCGAGGCCGGCGGCCTTGCGGAACAGCGCCGCGGCCCGGGCCAGGATGGAGTCCGGGGTGAACGGCGCGGGATTCCCGTCCTGGGCGAGGTAGCGGCAGACGAAGTCGAGGCTGCCCTCGTCGAACGGGTTGAAGAAGGCCGAGGCGTAGCGGGGGACGACGTAGAGGTCGGAGACGCCCATGTCGACCATGCCCTTGAAGAGCGACGAGCCGTCGACGCGCTCGCCCTCGGCCAGGACCGCCTCGAGGTGGAAGCGGTCGTTGGCGGGGATGGTCAGCTCCTTGAGCTTGCCGTCGATGGCCGTGTAGTGGAAGGTGAGGCGCTCGACGCCCTGGGCCTCGACGACCTTGAGGATGTCGGCCCGGGTGAAGTCGGCGGCCGGCTTGCCGAGGAAGACGGACAGGGGGTTGGACAGGGCCGGAGGAGGGGTCTTCGTCGCCATCGCGTCACTCTCCTTTTCTGATGGTGCCCCGGAAGGGGAAGACCCCTATTTTATCAAAAAGAGGGAAAAAGATGGGGTCAGATCTACTTTTTACGCGTTTTTGAGTAAAAAGTAGATCTGACCCCATCTTCTCTAATAGAGCAGATAGGGGCGGCGGAGGGCGGCGAAGGCCTGGATGCCCGGCTCGAAGGTCGCCAGGATGGCCTCGACGCTCGTCCCCGCCTCGAGGGCCCGGCGAACGGACGCGGTGCCCATGACCTGATCGAAATAATCCGCATGGAACTCGAACTTCCCCGGATAGGCGTCTCTGACGGCCTTGATGATGTGGAGGGCCGCAGAGAAGGGCCTGAACGCGGCCCGGTCCGTCACGTGGACCTGGCAGCCGCCGCAGAGCTGACCTTGGAACTTGGAAAAGGACGGAGTGAACCAAGCCTCCCGGAAACGGACGCCCGGCGAATTCAAGCCGTTGAGGATCCTGGTCAGATCGAAACCGTCGATCCAGGGCGCGCCGAAGAGCTCGAAAGGCTTCGTCGTCCCCCGGCCCTCGGAAAGGTTCGTGCCTTCGATGGCCACCAGGCCCGGGTAGACCGTCGCCGTATCGAGGGTGGGCATATTGGGCGACGGGATGACCCAGGGCAAGCCGGTCTCGTCGAACCACATCTCCCGTTTCCATCCCTCCATGGGGACGACGGTCAGCTTGGCCTTACGGGCGAGGAACTTGTCGTTGAACAGCAGGGCCAGCTCCCCGATGGTCATGGCGTGCCGCTCGGGAACTGGGAAAAGCCCGATGAAGGAGCTGAAACCGGGATATTCCAGGATGGGCCCTTCCATGTCCATGCCGTTGACGGGATTCGGCCGGTCGAGGACGATGAACTCGATCCCGTTCTCGGCCGCCGCCTGCATGCTGTAGGCCATGGTGGCGACATAGGTGTAGACGCGGGTCCCCACGTCCTGGATATCGAAGACCATGACATCGATCCCCTCGACCATGGCCCCCTCGGGGACCTTCCCCGTCTCCTTTGTGTCAAACGAGCGCATGAACTCGTCGATGTTCTTGAGCATCCCGGGTTCGGGCTTCATCGACTGCCCGTAAAGACTGAAGACCGGAAGATTATACTCCGGAATGTTGTACTTGCGGTCGACATAAAAGGGGACATATTGCCCCGCCTGAGCGTCCCCGCGGACCCCGTGCTCGGGGCCATAAAGGGCGACGAGCTTGACCGCCGGATTGGCGAAAAGGAGGTCGATCGTCGTCGAGAGGCGCGAGTCCGTGCCCGTGGGATTGGTGATCAGGCCGACCCGCTTCCCCGCGACGAGGTCGAGCCGCTTCTCCAGGAAGACCTCGACCCCCGGCTTGACCGGGGCCGGGCTCCCCGCCCGGGCCGGCCGTTCTCCCCCGCCGCCGCAGGCGGCCGCGATCAGGCAGGCCGCCAGGCCGATGACCCAGATGGCCGCCGCGCCCCCTCGTCCGTGCATCTTCGACCGTCCTTTCCCCACGGCCCCCCTCCCGGTCAGGATAACAGCACGGGCCGCCTCCCGTCAACCGCGCCATCGGACTTGATTCCCCGGGGGAAAAGGTCTATAAAAGAAGCAGATGTCCCGCCACAGCGAAGGGTTGCGGAAGCTCCTTCTCCCGCCCCTGCTCTTCGCCCTCCTGCTCTCCGCTCTCGTCTTCGCCGCCCGCCTTCCGCCCCGCGCCGGGGCCGCCGAGGAGATCCCCTACGCCTGGACGGACGTCGGGCGCGTAGTCGCGGTCGCCGACATCCACGGCGATTACGACCGCTTCGTCTTCATCCTGGCCCATCCGGAGGTCGGCCTCATCGACCGCGACCTGCGCTGGATCGGCGGCAAGGCCCACTTCGTCCAGCTCGGCGACGTCGCGGACCGGGGGCCTTACGCCCGGAAGATCTTCGCCCTCCTCATGCGCCTGGAGAAGGAGGCCGAGGCCGCCGGCGGCATGGTCCACACCCTCCTCGGCAACCACGAGGAGATGAACATCACGGGCATCGCGCTGGACTATCCGCATTACGTCTGGCTCGACCAATTCGTCTCCTTCCTGCCCGACGATTTCCGCAAGGCCCGCGAGGCCCAGTACATCCGCTCCCTGCCCCCCAGGGAGAGGCGGCGGGCGGAGATCGAGGGCCTGGACATCGAGACGGACGAAGGGCTGCGCGCCTTCTGGCAGCAGGTCCTCGACCGCAAGGACCCCGAGGCCAGGCAGGCCTACATCCGGGGCTTCAACGACGCCGTGGGATTCTGGCTCCTGCGCAAGAACACGATCATCAAGATCAACGGCGTCGTCTACGTCCACGGCGGCATCAACGAGGCCCTGTCCAAGTGGCCTCTGCGCGAGATCAACCAGGTCATGCGCACGGAGCTGGCCTATTTCCAGTCGATCGGCCGCGACCCCCATCGGGTCACCCGGGCCTTCAAGCCGAAGCTCGTCTACGACCCGGACGGCCCGCTCTGGTTCCGCGGCCTGGCCGAGGACAAGAGGACGGTCCAGGCCCAGGTCGACAGGATCCTGGCCAACATGGACGCCAAGGCCATGGTCGTCGGGCACAACTATTTCAGTTATCCCGGCGGCCGCAGCCAGATCCTCTCCAGGGAGATGGTGGCCCGCTTCGAGGACAAGGTCTGGATCATGGACACGGGCATCGCCGCAGGGAGCTACGGAGGCGTCCCGTCGGCCTTGATCCACGAGCGCGGCGAGTTCCGGGTCTGGGGCGAGACCGAGGAAGTGGCCGAGCAGCTCGGCATCAAGCCCCCCGCCCCCAAGCCCATGACGCGGCGGGAGATCGAGACCTTCCTCCGGACGGCCTCGATCGTCGGCCGCGGCCCCGGGCCCGGCGGCCGGACCGAGGCCTGGAAGCTGACCCTGGAATCCCAGGGCGCGGTCCTCGAGGCCCTCTTCAAGTACATCGACCGGCGCCGGCCCGATCCGCTCGCCGACAGCTACCGCTACGAGCTGGCCGCCTATTCCCTCGACAAGTACCTCGACCTCGGCTTCGTGCCCCCGGTCGTCGAGCGCGTTGTCGAGGGCATCAACGGGGCCGTGCAGCTTTTCGTCGAGAACGCCATGTCCGAAGCGGAGCGCAAGGCGAACAGCGTCGCGCCCGCCGACGCCGAGGCCTTCGACAGGGCCATGGCCGACCTGCTCGTCCTCCAGAGCCTGGCCTACGACGACTGCCGCAACGACCGCGACACCCTGATCAGCCGCGACACCGGCCGGGTCTACCGGGTCGATTTCTCCGAGGCCTTCGCGCCGGTCAAGCACGAGCCGACCCGCTGCCCCGTCCTGCGCTGCTCCCGCCTTCTCTACAAGAAGCTCCAGAGCTGGAACGACAAAGTGGCCGCCGAGTACCTGGGCCGTTTCCTCGACCCGTCCGAGACCGCCGCGCTCAACGCCCGGCGTCGCGAGGTCCTGCGGGAGATCCAGCTGCGGATCAAGATGGCCGGCGAGCGCAACGTCCTGTTCTGACGGAGAGGGAAGGAGCCGAGCGATGTCCCGACCCTCCGAAGCGCCTCCCCCCGGCGGAGGCCGGACGCGCTATCCCCTCGGCTACCGGGCCCTGCGCCTGTTCGCCGACATCAGAGAGGGCGAGGCGCCCAAGGCGCTCCTGCTGGCCCTCAACGTCTTCCTCCTGCTCCTGGCCTACTACATCCTCAAGCCCCTGCGGGAGTCGCTCCTCCTCGTCGACAAGGACTCCGCGGCCGTCAAAAGCTACCTGAGCGGGGCCCAGGCCGTTCTCTTCGTCTTCGTCATCAAGGCCTTCAGCCGGCTGGCCTCCAAGGTCCCCCGGCACGTCCTCATCTCCTGGACGACGCTGTTCTTCATCTCCAACCTCGTCCTCTTCTACGTCCTCCACGCCGGAGGCATGGCCGTCAAGCCCATGGGCATCCTGTTCTTCATCTGGATCGGCATCTTCAACTATTTCGTCATCGCCCAGTTCTGGGGCTTCGCCAACGACCTCTACGCCGAGGACGTCGGCAAGCGGACCTTCCCCCTCGTCGCCCTGGGCGCGACTCTCGGCGGCCTCGTCGCCACCCTGCCCTTCATGAAAAAGCTCCGCGACCTCCTGGGCGGGAACTGGCAGTTCCTGCTCATGCTCATCGCCGGCGTCATCCTCGGCCTCTGCATCGTCCTGGCCCGCTTCATCCACCGGCGGGACGTTCGGAAGGCCCGCGAGGAGCGGGCCCAGGGGCCGGACGAGGCCGCCCCGGCCGTCTGCGTCCGCGAACAGCCCCTCAAGGCCGGAGGGGGCTTCCGGCTCGTCTTCAAGAGCCGCTACCTGCTCCTCATCGCGCTCATGATCGGGCTCTACAACGTCGTCAACGCGACCGGCGAGTACATCTTCACCGCCAAAGCGGTCGAGGAATCCATCAACGCCCAGGCGCCGCCCCCGGAGGTCCGGAGGGGCGACGGCCTGCCGGCCGTGAGCGCGTCGCCGTCGCTGCCGGCGCGGACGGAGAGCCGCGAGATCCACAGCGCCTTCATGGACTACCAGTTCCTGACCAACCTCATCGCCCTGCTCATCCAGCTCTTCCTCGTCTCGCGGATATTCAAGTGGGTCGGCGTCGGCGGGGCCCTCCTCTTCCTGCCGCTCATCGCGCTCGGCGGCTACGCCCTGATTTCCTTCGGGGCCGTCTACGCCCTCGTGCGGGGGGTCAAGGCCCTCGAGAACGGCACGGACTACTCCCTGCAGAACACGACCAAGGCCGCCCTGTTCCTGGTCACCAAGCGCGAGGAGAAATACAAGGCCAAAGCGGCCATCGACACCTTCTTCGTGCGGGGCGGCGACACGCTCTCCGCCCTGGCCGTGTTCGTCGGCGTCACGCTGCTCGGCCTGCCCATCGAGCGCTACGCCCTGCTCAATGTCGCCGTCGTCCTCGTCCTGCTCGTGATCTGCTTCCGGATCATCAGGGCCTACAAAAGGCGCAAGGCGGCCCTCGACGCGACGGCGGAAGCCGGGCCGGCGGCTTGAATTCGGGCGCCGGAGGGGGTATGATTTTCGAGATGCGTCCGACCGAGCGGAGGGGACCCATGAAGCGCAGCGCGGCCCTGGTCCTTCTGGCCTCTGTCCTGGCCCTCGCCCTCCCGAAAGCCGAGGCCCAGTTCCGGCCCGAGGAGATCGCCCGGCGCGAGGCCGACGAGCGGTTCCTCCTGGCGGCCGAGATCGTCCGGTCCGAGCCCATCGGCGAGGGCGTGACCAAGCCCTGGAAGCTCTTCCTCAAGCTGGGCGACGCCGAAGGCAAAGCCGCCTGGAAAGACCCCCACGGCATGCAGGGGGGGTATCTCGAGGGCTGGCAGTACGAGATCGCCGCCTACCGCCTCGACAAGCTCATGGGGCTGAACATGGTCCCCCCGGCCGTCGAGAGGGAGTTCCAGGGGAAGCGTGGGGCGCTCGTCCTCTGGGCCGAGAACAAGTACAGCCTCCTCAAGGTCGTCGAGGAGGGGATCGAGATCCCCAAGGAGGCCCTCGAACACACCGAGAAGATGAAGTACCTCGCCCGGGCCTGGGACAGCCTCATCGCCAACGAGGACCGGACCCAGCAGAACGTCCTCTACACCGAGGACTGGAGGATGATCCTGTTCGACCACTCCCGGGCCTTCCGCTCGGGCCTCGAATTCACCCGGAAGCTGATGTTCGGGCACAACGGGATCAAGCTCTCCCAGCAGGGCACGCCCTATCTCTTCCGCCGCCTGCCGCGCTGGTTCGTCGAAAAGGCCGGGGCCCTGACCTACGAGAGCATCGAGGCGGCCGTCGGCGACACGCTTACGGCGAAGGAGATCAAGGCCATCCTGGCCCGGCGTGAGCTCCTGTTGAAGGAGATCTCGGACATGGTTGCGAAGTCGGGCCGGGAAGCGGTCATCTATTGAGATCGCTCCCGGGCCGCCCGCGGGCCGGGGAGCGCTGTCATCAGGGACGAACGGAGGGACCGATGAAAAGACGGCGCGTGGGGTTGGCCCTGGTCCTGAGCCTGCCGTTGGCCGCGGGGCTTCTCCTGGCCTGCGTCGACCCGGACGGGCCGCCGGCGGGGACGCCCGGCCCGGGCAGGACGGCCTCGGACACGTCGCCGAGCTGCAGCCGGATGTGCAGGGTCTGGCCGCGACGGAGGTCGGCCGGCGCCTGGCCGACGAAGTCGAAGTCGACCTCGAAGCGGTTGTCGCGGACGGCCGGGAAGACCCGCCGGACCTTGAGCTCGTAGGATCGGCCGGCCAGGTCGAACTCGCCCTTCAGCCCGGCCTCGACCCGGGTGATGTAATGTTCGTCGATGAGGGCCCTGACGCTGTAGGCGTCCAGGACGTCGATCTGCCCGATGTTCGAGCCCGGGGCCTTGAAAACGCCGATCTCGGCGTCGAGCAGGGTCAGCTGGCCCGCGATCGGGGCCCGGATGACGAGGTCGTCCAGCTTCTGCTTGGACGTGCGCAGGTTGGTGTCCATGCGGCGGAGCTGTTCCCCGAGGGACAGGAGCTGCTCCTCGCGATATTCCAGCTCCTTCCTCTGGCTCTCGGCCACGATGTCCCGGTTGCGGAGCTGGTACTCGTAGTCGAGCCGTATGCGCTCGAACTCGAGGTCCGAGACGAGCCGGTTCTCGTGGAGCTTCCGGTAGCGCTCGTAGGTCGTCTTCTGCTTGGCCAGCTCGTTCTCGACCTGGTTCATGGCCTGCAGGAGCGACTGGCGGTACTGCTCCATGTTCAGCCGCGTCTGGCGGAGGGCGTTGCTCTGCTGGACGAAGTCGGCCTCGCGCCACATGATGTCGAGGAGGAGGTTGGTATTGACGAGCTGGGCGATCGGGTCGCCGGCCTTGACCATGGCCCCGGCCTCGAGGAAGCGCTTCTCGACCCGGCCGCCCTCGGTCGTCTCCAGCGAATAGCGCATGATGGGCATGACCGTGCCCTGCTGGGGGATGAACTCCAGGAAAGGCCCCCGGCTCACCGTGGACACGGTGATGCGCTCGGTGTCGACGTTCAGCGTGGATTCGTTGAACTGGAAAAGAAAGAGGTAGAGGACGCCGAGAACGAAGACGGCCGCGCCGGCCACGGCGGCGATCTTGCGCGGCGGCCATTTCTTCTTCTCGATCTTTCGGTCCATGCCCATGTCCGTTCTCCCGGAGCGGCGGCGCTCGTTATCTTCGCCGATTCTCAATGCACGAACCGTGCCAAAACAGAAGCGTCCCTTACCGCTAGGCTCGACTTCGATCCGGTCTTCGAGGTGTCCGACCTCATGACAAGAAGTGTTCGCTATCGGACACTTGTTGTATAATACCTGCGGGCCGACAGGCATACCCTCGGGGCATGGAACTTGCACATACAGTCCCCGAAAGGAGCCGGCGATGGACAGTAAAAGCGGCAAGATCCTCGTGGTCGACGACAACGAGGACATTCTCGCGGCGGCCAAGCTCCTCCTCAAGCAACACATCGATCTCGTCCACACGGAAAAGGACCCCGGCCGCATCCCCGTCCTGATGAAGGAGGAGACCTACGACGTCGTCCTCCTCGACATGAACTTCGCCAAGGGAGCGACGGGCGGCGAGGAGGGTTTCGCCTGGCTGCGCCGGATCCTGGCCGCCGATCCCCTGGCCGTGGTCATCCTCATCACGGCCTACGGCGACGTCGGCATGGCCGTCCGGGCCATCAAGGAAGGGGCCACGGACTTCATCCTCAAACCCTGGCAGAACGAGAAGCTCCTGGCCACCCTGTCGGCCGCCCTCAACCTGCGCGCCTCGCGCGTCGAGGCCAGCTCGCTCCGCCAGCGGCAGGGCCACCTCAGCGCCGACCTCGACCGGCCCTTCCGCGATTTCCTGGGCCGGAGCGCGGCCATGAACGACGTCTTCGCCACCATCGACAAGGTGGCCCGGACCGACGCCAGCATCCTCATCCTGGGCGAGAACGGGACGGGCAAGGAGCTGGCCGCCCGGGAGATCCACCGCCGCTCCCAGCGCCACCGGGAGGCCTTCGTCGGCGTCGACATGAGCGCCGTGCCGGAGACGCTCTTCGAGAGCGAGCTTTTCGGCCACGTCAAGGGCGCCTTCACCGACGCCCGCGAGGACCGGGCCGGCCGCTTCGAGACGGCCTCGGGGGGGACGCTCTTCCTCGACGAGATCGGCAACCTGTCGCTGCCGCTCCAAGCCAAGATCCTGACGGCGCTCGAGAACCGGCGGATCGTCCGGATCGGGTCGAACCGTCAGGTGGCCATCGACGTCCGGCTCATCTGCGCGACCAACAGGCCCGTCCACCAGATGGTCGCCGAGAACAGGTTCCGCCAGGACCTCCTCTACCGGATCAACACGATCGAGGTCCGCATGCCGCCGCTCCGCGAGCGCCGGGAGGACGTCCCGC
Source organism: Candidatus Aminicenantota bacterium (assembly GCA_041320535.1). Lineage (GTDB taxonomy): Bacteria > Acidobacteriota > Aminicenantia > Aminicenantales > Saccharicenantaceae > RBG-16-66-30. Next base: position 915,979 of record JBGLNH010000001.1, read on the forward strand.
TCCTCGTCGAGCACTTCCTCGCCGCCTACTGCCACAAGTACGGCCGCCCGCTCAAGACGGCCGTGCCGGCGGCCCTGTTCAAGCTCGGGGGCTACGCCTGGCCGGGCAACGTCCGCGAGCTCCAGCACGCCGTCGAGCGGGCCGTCATCATGTCCGACGCCGACGCCCTCGAGCCCGGCGATTTCCTCCTCGGCGAAGCCGATGGCCCCCCGGCCGAGTCCCCGACGGCCGCGGCCACCAGCCTCGGGGACCTCGAGCGGCGGCACGTCGAGCGCACCTTGAACAAGCACGGCGGGAACGTCAGCAAGGCCGCGCGCGAGCTGGGCATCTCGCGGGCCGCCCTCTACCGCCGCCTGGATAAGCATGGTCTATAGGAAGTTCCGGGTCGACGTCTCCCTGCGCGCGGCGCTGCTCGTCGCGACGATCGGCCTCCTCTTCTTCGTCGTCTTCCGGGCCAAGCTCCCGGCCGCCGCCATCCTTCTCGGGCTGCTGGCCGCGGCCCAGGTCGCCGGCCTCTTCCGGGCCGTCGACCGGACCAACAGGGACCTGGCCCGGTTCTTCGATTCCGTGCGCTTCGACGACTTCACCCAGACGTTCCGGAGCCAGAGGCTCGGCGGCTCCTTCAACGAGCTCCACGCCGCGCTGGCCCGGGTCATCGCGGCCTTCCGCGCCGCCCGGGCCGACAAAGAGGAGCAGGCCCTCTATCTCCAGACCGTCGTCCAGCACGTCGGGATCGGCCTCATCGTCTTCCAGCCCGACGGCGAGATCGAGCTCGTCAACAACGCCGCCCAGCGGCTCCTCAGGATCCCGCCCCTCAAGAGCGTCAAGGACCTCGAGGAGACCTGTCCCGGCCTGGCGGCGACGCTCCTGCGGCTGAAGCCGCGCGACCGCGAGCTCATCAAGGTCGAGGCCGGCGACGACCAGCTCCATCTGCTGCTCCACGCCGCCGCGTTCAAGCAGCGGGGCCGGGACCTGACGCTGGTCTCGGTCCAGGACATCCGCGGCGAGCTCGAGGAGCGGGAGATCGAGGCCTGGCAGAAGCTCATCCGCGTCCTGACCCACGAGATCATGAATTCCATGACCCCCATCTCCTCCCTGGCGACGACGGTCGAGGGCCTGATCGACAAGGGCTGCGCCTCGTCCGGGCCGGAGAACCTCGCCGACATCCGCGGCGCCCTGAAGACGATCCAGCGGCGAAGCGAAGGCCTCCTCCACTTCGTCGACGGCTACCGGAACCTGGCCCGGGTGCCCAAGCCCGACCTCAAGTTCTTCCCGGCCGCCGACCTCTTCGCCCAGGTCGCCCAGCTCCTCCGGCCCAGGCTCGACGAATGCGGCGTCCGGCTGGAGACCGCCTCGAGCCCCGCTCGGCTCGAGGTCCTGGCCGATCCGGCGCTGCTCGAACAGGTCCTCATCAACCTCGTCCTCAACGCCTGCGAGGCCGTCCGCGGCCTGGACCGGCCGCGCGTCGAGCTCGCCGCCAGCCTCGACGAGCGCGGCCGGCCGGTCATCCAGGTCCGCGACAACGGCAGGGGCATCGCTCCGGAGAACCTGGACAAGATCTTCGTCCCCTTCTTCTCGACCAAGGAGGGCGGCTCCGGCATCGGCCTCAGCCTGTCGCGTCAGATCATGCGCCTCCACGGCGGCTCGATCAGCGCGGCCTCCAGGCCCGGCCACGAGACCGTCTTCACCCTTCGCTTCAAGCACTGACCGGGTCCGCTTCGTCCCGGCCTGTCGCTCGGGCAACAGGGCGCTCCCCAGTTCCCGGCCCCGTGTGCCCGCATGCGGACACCCCATGTCCCGGCGGCGAACAAGCAAGAGCCGCGCGCCCACCCGTGCCCCTGACCGCCAGGGCGGCGGGATTGGCATAATAACTGCAGTTCGAAGGGCGGAGGCGACGATGATCTTGAACCACCTGAAGATCTCTATTCGGCACATCCGCCGCCAGAAGGGCTATTCCTTCATCAACATCGCGGGTCTGGCCATCGGCCTCGCCGGCTTCCTTCTCATCGGGCTCTGGATCGCCGACGAAATGAGCTTCGACCGCTTTCACGAGAAGAAGGACCGGATCTTCAGAGTGCTCAACAAGGTCAGCAGCGGCGACCTCATTCCCAGCCCGACCTACGCCCTCGCGCCGGCCCTGAAAGAAGAATATCCCGAAGTGGAGGAATCCTCCCGCGTCTGGCCCTTTGCCGCGTCGCTCGTCCGATACGGGGACAAGGCCTTCGAGGAGGACCGCATCTGCCTGGCCGATCCGGGCTTTTTGAGAATGTTCACCTTCCCGCTCCTCATGGGAGACCCGGCGACGGCCCTGGCCGACAAGAGCTCGATCGTCCTCACGGCGAGCACGGCCCGAAAGTATTTCGGCGAGGCCGATCCGCTCGGCAAAGTCCTCCGCCTCGATCAATACGCGTCCGATTTCGGCGTCACCGGGGTCGTCGCCGACGTCCCGGGCAACTCCCACATCCAGTTCGACCTCCTGGCCCGCGTCGAGCACCTGGGCGAGGACCGGCTCACCCGCTGGGAGGAGTGGACGGGCCCCACCTACGTCCTCCTCCGGCCGGGTGTCACGGCCGGGGCCTTCACGGACAAGATCGCGGACATCTACCTGAGGCACGCGAGCCCGACGGCCACCTATGTGCCCGTCCTGCAGCCCCTGACCGACGTCCGCCTCAACGAGACGGGCCGCTCGGCCGGGCGCCAGCGGGTCGTTTTCTTCTCGTTCGTCGCGGTCTTCATCCTGGTCATGGCCTGCGTGAACTTCATGAACCTGTCCACGGCCCGATCGGCCCAGCGGGCAAAGGAAGTCGGTCTACGCAAGGTCGTCGGGGCCCGGCGTCCTCAACTCGTGCGGCAGTTCCTCGGAGAGGCGTTCCTGACCAGCGCCCTGGCCATGGCCCTGGCCTTGGTCCTGGCCGAGACCGCCCTTCCCCAGTTCAACCGTTTCGCCGGGAAGTCCCTGACGCTCCTCTCGGGAGCCGGGCTTCCCCTCTTCCTGACGCTCCTTCTCATAGTCGCGGCGACCGGGACGCTGGCGGGCAGCTATCCGGCTTTTTTCATGTCCTCGTTCTCCTCGGTCGAGACCCTCGTCAGGAAGCGGCCCGGGCCGGGAGGCCGCGGCTCTTCGGTCCGCAAGGCTTTGATCGTCTTCCAGTTCGCCATCTCCGTCGGCCTGATCACTTGCACGCTGGCGGCCGCCCGGCAGCTCAGGCACATCCAGACCATGGACATCGGACTGGACCGGGAGAACATTGTCGTCGTACTCAATAATCCCGGACTGAGGCCGCGCTTCGACGCCTTTCGCGAGGACCTGTTGCGGGCGCCTTCCATCCGCGCCGCGACGTCGGCGGCCCAGGGGCCGACCTGGGTCGGCGAGAACATTCCCATCGACTGGGAGGGCAATCTGACCGGGCAGCGACTCTCGGCCGACTACACCGTCGTCGACTACGGCTTCTTCGAGACATTCGGGATGACGATCGTCAGCGGCCGGGCCTTCGCCGAAGACTTCCCGTCCGACGAAACCGAGGCCTGCGTCATCAACGAGACAGCCGCGAAGAGGATGGGCTTGGCCGACCCCCTGGGCCGGACCATCACGATGGCCCATCCGGCCTGGCCGGAGTCGTTCCGTAAAGCCCGTGTCGTCGGCGTCGTCAGGGATTTCAACGCCCGGTCCGTGCATACGTCGATCCGGCCGTTCGTCTTCCGGATGTACAAGCCCTGGCATCAGTACGCCTTCATCAAGATCGACGGGTCGAGGGTCACCGAAGCCCTGAAGGAGATCGAGGCCGCCTTCCGCCGCCACTCGCCGGGATATCCCTATCGCTACCTGTTCTACGATGAGGCCTTCAACCGTCAATACGCCTCGGACAGGCAGACGGGAGCGCTCTTCGCCGGGTTCGGCCTGCTCTCGGTCCTGCTCTCCTGCTTGGGACTCTTCGGGCTGGCTTCCCACACGGCCGAGCGAAAGACCAAGGAGATCGGCGTGCGCAAGGTCCTCGGCGCTTCGGTCCCCGGGATCGTCTACCTGACGGCGAGGGAATTCCTCAAATGGGTCGCCGTGGCCCATGTCGTCGGCTTTCCGGCGGCCTACTTCGTCATGAACGGATGGCTCGGCCAATTCGCCTACCGGACGAGCCTCGGCCCGGCCGTCTTCGCCCTGGCCGCCGGGCTGACCCTGGTCATCGCGCTCCTGGCGGTCGGCTATCAGGCGCTCCGGGCCGGCCTGGCCGACCCGGTCGAATCGCTGCGCTACGAGTGAGAGGGTCCCTCTCGTCTTTTTGGGCTGGCCGTGCAACATTCAGCCGGGTCGTTGCGTATCCCTGGATAGAGGGCCGGACCTCGGGATCCATTCTCTCGCCGGAGGGGAGCCATGCTGAAGAATTACCTCGTCACCGCCTGGCGGAACATCGTCAGGGCGAAAGGTTTCTCGCTGCTCAACATCGCCGGCCTGGCCGTCGGGCTGGCCGTCTGCCTCCTGATCCTGCTCTACGTCCGGGCCGAGACGGGCTACGACGCCTTCCACGAGCATGCCGACCGCGTCTACAGGATCCAGAACGCGTCGCTCGATCCCGACGGCTCGATCCGGGGGGAATTCGCCACCCTGGCCCCGTCCTTCGCCCCGCTCCTGAGGAACGATTTCCCCGAGATCGAGCGCCTGGCCCGGACCTGGAACCCGAGCGGCACCGTCGTCAGGTCCGGCGACCGGACCTTCACCGAGGAGCGCTTCTTCTTCGCCGAGCCGGAGATCTTCGACATCCTGACGCTGCCGTTTCTCCAGGGCGATCCGGCCAAGGCCCTCGCCGACGTCGGCTCCATCGTCCTTTCAAGGACCACCGCCCGCAAGTTCTTCGGGGAGTCCGACGCCATGGGCCGCAGCCTCGTCCTCCCGTCCCGGAACAACATGGAGTTCCGGGTCACGGGCGTCATGGAGGACGTTCCCCCTCATTCGCACATCCACTTCGACTTCCTGGCCTCCTATCTCGCCTTGAAGGGCCTCTCCGGGAGCGGGGACGCCGATTACTTCCACGGCACAAGGAACTTCTCCGACAACGTGACGGCCGTCTACGCCCGCCTGGCGACGCCGAACGGCGGCCCGGCGCTCCAAGCCAAGATCCCGGCCTTCCTCGACCGGCACTTCCCGGCGCAGGAGGATGAACAGAAGCGCCTGGTCAAGGTGAGCGAGTTGATGACCCTGCATGTCCAGAAGGTCCGGGACATCCACCTCTACGCCCACACGCGCTCCGATTTCGAGCCGGCCGGCGACATCCGGACCGTGCGCCTGTTCACGGCCATCGCCCTGTTCATCCTGGCCATCGCCTGCGTCAATTTCGTCAACCTGTCCACGGCCCGGGGCGTCAAGCGGGCCCGGGAGGTCGGTCTGCGCAAGGTCGTCGGCGCGGCCCGCCGGACACTGGCGGCGCAGTTCCTCGGCGAGTCGTTCCTGATCACCCTGCTGGCCCTGATCCTGGCGATCGGCCTCGTGGTCCTCACCCTGCCGGCCTTCGGCCGATTTGTCGGGCACGCGTTCGGGGCCGGCTCGCTCTTCTCCCCCGCCGGCCTGGTCTTTCTCCTGGCCTGCTTCCTGGTCACGGGACTGGGCGCGGGGATCTACCCGGCCTTCTACGTGGCCTCGTTCCGTCCTTCGGCCATCCTCCGCGGCGAGCTGACCAAGGGCCGGGCCGGGGCGGCCCTGCGCAAGTCGCTGGTCGTCTTCCAGTTCGCCATCTCCATCGCCCTCATCTTCTCCGTGACGGTGATCGCCCGCCAGACCCGTTTCCTGCGCACGGCCGACCTCGGCTACGCCAGGGACAACATCGTCTGCGTCCCGGTCGAAACGGCCGTCTCCCGGCGCTGGACGGACATGAAAGCGGCCCTCCTCCGCGAACCGGCCATCCTGGCGGCGACCCTCTCCAAACGCGCCCCCTCAGGCCGGCTCCTCGACTCGCCGGGCTTCTGGGCCGAGGTCGGGGGCACGCGGGTCCAGAGCGCTTTCGCCATGCCCCACAACCGGGTCGAGCACGGTTTCTTCAAGACCTACGGCATGACCCTGGTCGCCGGGCGCGATTTCTCCGTCGACATCGCGACCGACGCCTCGCAGGCCTTCGTCCTCAACGAGACGGCCGTCCGGCGTCTCGGCTTCGAGAGCCCGGAGGCCGCGGTCGGGGCCGCCTTCGGCACCTTCGCGCCCAACCTGACCGGCCGGATCATAGGCGTCGTCCGCGACTTCAACTACGAGTCCATGCACCGGCCCATCGTGCCCATCGTGACCTATATCGCCCCCAACCAGGCCAACACCCTGAGCCTGCGGATCGCTCCCGGGTCCCTGGGACGCGTCGTGGGCCATGTGCAATCGGTGTTCGACAGCATCCACCCGGCCGGGCCGGTCAAGTACGACTTCCTGAGCGAGCGGTTGGCCGCCCTCTACCGGAACGAGGAGAGGGCCATGCGGATGTTCTTCTTCTTCAGCTCCCTCGCCGTGGCCGTCGGCTGCCTGGGCCTTTTCGGCCTGGCCTCGTTCTCGGCCGAACGGCGGATCAAGGAGATCGGCGTGCGCAAGGTCCTCGGCGCCTCCGCCCCGGGCATCGCCGGGCTGCTCTCTCGGGAGTTCGTCAAGTGGGTGGCCGTCGCCAACCTCGTCGCCTGGCCGGCGGCCTACTTCGCCTCGAAGCAGTGGCTCCAGGGCTTCGCCTACCGGGTCCCGATCGGGGCGGCACCCTTCGCCCTGTCCGCAGCGCTGGCCTTGACGGTCGCCATGCTCACGGTGAGCTACCAGGCCGTGCGCGCGGCCCTCGCCGATCCGGTCAAGGCGTTACGCTACGAATAGGCGACCGGGCAGACGACCGGGGACATGGACCTCGGGTACGTGTCCCCTATTCGTTCCTGAGGACTTCGGCGGGATCGGTGCGGGCCGCGCGCACGGCCTGTCCGATCACGGTCAGCTGGGCGATGACCAGTGTGGGCGCATTCTTCGCCGCCGGCGACGTCTACAAGGGCAAGCGGCCCGTCCACTGGTGCATCCACTGCCGGACGGCCCTGGCCGAGGCCGAGATCGAGTACCGCGACAAGACCTCGCCCTCGATCTACGTCCGCTTCCCGGTCGTTTCCGACCTCGGAGCCAAGTTCCCGGCCCTGGCCGGGCGCCGCGCCTACGTCCTCATCTGGACGACGACGCCGTGGACCCTCCCGGGCAACATGGCCATCGCCTTCCATCCCGAGCACGAGTACGTCGCGGCCGAGGCCGGCGGCGACGTCTACATCCTGGCCAAGAAGCTCCTGCCGGCCGTAGCCGAAGCGCTCGGCTGGGGCGCGCCCAAGGTCCTGGCCTCGTTCGCCGGCCGGGAGCTGGAGCGGCTCAGGGCCCGCCACCCGTTCATCGACCGCGACTCGCTCTTCGTCCTGGGCGAGTACGTCACCCTCGAGGACGGGACCGGCGCCGTCCACACCGCGCCCGGCCACGGCCACGACGACTTCCTGGCCGGCGTCGCCTACGGCCTCGACATCTACGCGCCCGTCGACGACGACGGCCGGTTCACGCCCGAGGTGCCGCGCTACGCCGGGCTCCAGGTCTTCGAGGCCAATCCGCGCATCACGGCCGACATGAAGAGCGACGGCTCGCTGCTCCGGGTGTCCGAGATCTCGCACTCCTACCCGCACTGCTGGCGCTGCAAGAAGCCGGTCATCTTCCGGGCCACCGAGCAGTGGTTCATCTCCATGGACAGGAGCGGCCTGCGCGACCGGACCCGCCGGGCCATCGACGGCGTCCGCTGGATCCCCGAGTGGGGCAAGGAGCGAATCGACGGCATGGTCGCCGGACGCCCCGACTGGTGCATCTCGCGCCAGCGGTCCTGGGGCGTGCCCCTCCCGGCCTTCAAGTGCCGGGCCTGCGGGACGCCGCTCGCCGGCGACGAGGTCTGTCGCCACGTGGCCGGGATCTTCGCCGCCGAGGGCTCCGACGCCTGGTTCGTCCGCGACGCCGCGGCCCTCGTGCCGCCGGGAGCCGCCTGCCCCGGCTGCGGCGCGAAGGAATTCGACAAGGAGTTCAACATCCTCGACGTCTGGTTCGAGTCCGGCGCCTCCCAGAACGTGATCGAAAGGGAGGCCGGACACGCCTGGCCCGCCGACGTCTACATCGAGGGCCACGACCAGCACCGCGGCTGGTTCAACAGCTCCATCCTCATCGGCGTCGGGGCCAAGGGCGGCAGCCCGTTCCGGACCTGCATCACCCACGGCCACATCCTCGACGAGCTGGGGAGGGCCATGTCGAAGTCGCTCGGCAACGTCATGGAGCCCGGCGAGGTCATCAAGAGGAGCGGGGCGGAGATCGTCCGGCTCTGGGCGGCCATGCTCAACTACAAGGAGGACGCCCGGTTCGGGCCGGAGATCGAGCAGCGGCTCGTCGAGGTCTACCGCAAGCTCCGCAACACCTGGCGCTTCCTCCTCGGCAACGTCTCCGACTTCGACCCGGAGCGCGACGCCGTGGCCGAGGCCGACCTCCTCGACCTCGACCGCTGGATCCTCCACCGCTTCGAGGAGGTCCGGGCCCGCGTCGTCAAAGCCTACGAGGACTACGAGTTCCACCCCATCCTCCACACCGTGCTCGACTTCTTCACGGTCGACCTGAGCGCCTTCTACCTCGACGTCGTCAAGGACCGGGCCTACTGCTCCGGCCGCCGGTCGCCCGAGCGGCGCTCGGCCCAGACGGCCATGTTCACGGTCCTGCGCGACTCGCTGCTGCTCATGGCCCCCATCCTGTCGTTCACCGCGGAGGAGGCCTGGGCCCACGTCCCCGCCTTCGCCGGGAAGGGCCCCTCGGTCCACCTCGGCGAGTTCCCCCCGGGCCGCGACTGGCTCGGCCCGCGGCGCGAGAGGTTCGTCGAGGACATGGAGAAGCTCCTGGCCGTCCGCGAGAAGGTCCTCAAGGAGCTCGAGAAGGCCCGCGAGTCCAAGCTCATCGGCAACTCGCTCGAGGCCAGCGTGACCCTGCGGGCCCCGGCCGCCGAGGCCGCCCTCCTCGAGGCGCGGGCCGGGGACCTGGCCGCGCTGTTCATCGTCTCCCGGGTCGCGGTCGAGCCGTCGGCCGGGGAGGAGCTCGGGATCGCCGTCGGCCGGGCCGAGGGCGCGAAGTGCGAGCGCTGCTGGAACTACGCCGTCGACGTCGGCGCCGGCGCCGCCCGCCCGACGTTCTGCGGCCGCTGCGCCGGGGCCGTCGGCGAGGGGCGGTGACGTCCGTGAAGAGGAACGGCCCCTACCTCCTGCTCGCGCTCGGGCTGGTCCTCCTCGACCAGGTGACGAAGATGATCGTCGCCCGGACGGTCGACCTCTACCAGTCCGTGACGGTCATCCCCGGCTTCTTCAACCTCACCCGCATCCACAACCGGGGGGCCATCTTCGGGACCTTCTCGCGGACCGACAGCGACCTCGTTTTCATCCTGCTCACGTCGGCCTCGCTCGCCGCGCTGGCCATGGTCGTCTGGTACTTCTTCAAGACACCGGCCTCGGACCGGCTGATGAAGGTCTCGCTGACCCTGATCATGGCCGGCGCCCTGGGCAACCAGTTCGACCGGCTCGTCCGCGGCCACGTCATCGACTTCCTCGACTTCCACATCGGCACGGCCCACTGGCCCTTCTTCAACGCCGCGGACTCCTGCATCACGGTCGGCGCGTGCCTGATGCTCCTCACCTTGCTCAGGAGGAAACCCGCATGCACCCCATCCTCGTGAAGATCGGCCCGCTGACGATCCACACCTACGGCTTCCTCATGGCCGTCGGGGTCGCCTGCGGGCTCTGGTTCATCTACGTCCAGGCGAAAAAGAGCGGCCTCGACGCCGTCCGCATCATGGACGCCGCGTTCTACACCATCATCGTCTCGCTCCTCGGGGCCAAGCTGGTCCTGTTCTTCTCGAACGCCGGCTACTACGTCAGCTACCCCAAGGAGCTCTTCTCCCTGGCCCGCTCGGGCGGGGTCTTCCAGGGCGGCCTGGCCTTCGGGCTCGTCTTCGCCCTGTGGTACTTCCGCCGCAAGAAGATCCCGACCTGGAGGACGGCCGACCTCATCGCGCCGGCCCTGGCCCTGGGCCACGGCTTCGGCCGGATCGGCTGCTTCAGCGCCGGCTGCTGCTACGGCAGCGAGTGCTCGCTGCCCTGGGCGGCCGTGTTCAAGGACCAGTACGCGGCCCAGCTCACGGGCGTCCACCTCAACGAGCCCATGCACCCCGTCCAGCTCTACGAGGCCGTCCTCAACTTCCTCAACTTCGCCCTCCTGTTCCTGATCCTCAAGAAGAAGAGATTCGACGGCCAGGTCTTCGCCTTCTACATCCTGAACTACTCGCTCATCCGCTTCTTCACCGAGTACTTCCGCGGCGACCACGGCGACAACATCTACTTCATCCGCGGCGCCACGGCCCTCTCGAGCCTGTCCTACCCGCAGCTCGCCTGCATCGTGGGGCTCATCGGCGGGACCGTGCTCTTCGTCGTCCTCAAGCGGCGCAAAAGTGCCTAAGGCCGATCTGGTCGTCGGGCCCGAGGCCGGGAGCGGCGCGCGGCTCGACGTCTTCCTGGCCGACAGGATCGAGGGCCTGTCGCGGGCCCAGGTCCGCAAGGTCATCGACGCCGGGGGCGTGAGGGTCGGGACGTACGCGCGAAAGGCCGGCTACAAGCTCAAGCCCGGCGACCGCGTCCGCGTCGAATACGAGCCGCCCGAGCCCGAAGGCGTTCTCGTGCCGCAGAACATCCCGCTCAAGATCGTCTACCTCGACGCCGACGTCATCGTCCTCGACAAGCAGGCCCATTTGGTCGTCCATCCGGGGCCGGGGCACCCGTCGGGGACGCTGGTGAACGCGCTTCTCCATCACTTCCCGGAGGTCGCGGCGGTCGGCCATCCGGAGCGGCCCGGCATCGTCCACCGGCTCGACCAGGACACGTCGGGGGTCATGGTCGCGGCCCGGTCGCCGCGGGCCTGGTCGTTCCTCCACCACCAGTTCAAGAACCGGATCACCTGGAAGACCTACCTGGCCCTGGCCTGGGGGCGGGTGACGGCGACGGAGGGCAAGCTGAGCTGGCCCCTGGGCCGCCACCCCAAGGAGGGCTCGCGGATGTCCGTGCGGTCCCGCAGCCCCAAGCGGGCCGAGACCTTTTTCCAGGTCCAGCGGACGTTCAAGGACACGACGCTGCTGGAGGTCAAGCCCGTCACCGGGCGGACCCATCAGATCCGGGTCCACCTGGCCGCGGCCGGGCACCCCGTCTGCGGCGACCCCGTCTACGGGCGGAAGAAGGAGCCGCGGGATTTCCCGCGCATCTTCCTCCACGCCCACACCCTGTCGTTCCTCCACCCGGAGACGGAGGAGCGCCTGACCTTCGCCTCGCCCCTGCCGCCCGACCTCGAGTCGGTCATCGAGCGGGAAATGCGGTTGAGCTAGCCCAAGAGACCCGCGTAGATCTGACCCCTTCTTAAGAGATCCGCTTAGACCTGACCCTCTCTTATAAGTTTTGATCCCCTCTTCACGCTTGAGTAAAACCCCGGATTTGGGTAGAATACCCCTTCGTTTCCGCCGAGATTCCCAGGAGGCTCGAGGATGAAAGACTATCCCGTCGACAATATCCGCAATATCGCCCTGGTCGGGCACGGCTCGTCCGGCAAGACCTCTCTCGCCGCCGCCTTCCTGTTCGACACGGGCGCGACCAGCCGCCTGACCAAGGTCGACAAGGGCAACACGGTCACCGACTACGACCCCGACGAGATCGAGCGCAAGATCTCCATCAACGCCGCGCCCTGCTTCTGCGAGTGGAAAGAGCACAAGGTCAACGTCCTCGACACGCCGGGCTACAGCAACTTCCTCTGGGACACCTGGGCCGCCCTGCGGGCCGTCGACGGCGCCGCCGTCCTCGTCGACTCCGTGGCCGGGGTCGAGGTCGGGACGGAAAAGGTCTGGGAGATGATCGAGGAGCGGGGCCTGCCCCGGATCTTCGTCATCAACAAGATGGACCGTGAGAACGCCAACTTCGGACGGACCCTCGAGTCCGTGCGCGAGTTCTTCGGCCGCAAGGCCGTCGCCGTCCAGCTGCCCATCGGCGAAGAGAAGGACTTTGCCGGCGTCGTCGACGTCGTCGAGCGCAAGGCCTGGCTCTTCGAGAAGGACGAGAGCGGCAAAATGAGCGAGGCGCCGGTCCCCGCCAGCCTGGCCGACGAGGTCGGGAAGCGCTACAAGGAGCTCGTCGAGATGGTGGCCGAGTCCGACGAGAAGCTCATGGAGAAGTACTTCGACAAGGGCGAGCTCAGCCCCGAGGAGTTCCGGGCCGGCCTCAAGAAGAGCATCCTGCACCACCAGGTCTTCCCGGTCTTCGCGGCCTCGGGCCTGGCCAACATCGGCGCGCAGACGCTGCTCGACGGCTTCGTCTCGTACCTGCCCTCGCCGGTCGAGGCCGGGGCGGTCAAGGCCGCGGTCAAGGGCGAGGACAAGACCGTCCCGCCTTCCGCCGACGCCCCCTTCGGGGCCCTGGTCTTCAAGACCATCTCCGATCCCTACACGGGCCGCATCTCCCTGATGCGCGTCTTCTCCGGCCGGACCAACCCCGACGGCACGGTCGCCAACAGCACCCGCGACGCCGACGAGAAGCTCGGCGGGCTGTTCTTCCTCCAGGGCAAGGAGCAGGTCGCGGCCGGCCAGGCCAAGGCCGGCGACATCGTGGCCACGGCCAAGCTCAAGGTCACCGTGACCGGCGACACGCTCTCGGCCAAGGGGGCGGGCATCGTCTTCCCGGCCATCAACTTCCCTCTGCCCTCCATCTCCTTCGCCATCGAGCCCAAGACGCGGGCCGACGAGGACAGGATCTCCCAGGCCACCCACCGCATCATCGAGGAGGACCCGACGGTCCGCATCGAGCGCGACCCCAACACCTCGCAGCTCCTCATCTCCGGCAACGGGGAGCTCCACGTCCGCATCATCACCGAGCGGCTGAAGAAGCGCTACAACGTCGACGTCGACCTCAAGCCGCCCAAGATCTCCTACCTCGAGACGATCAAGGGCCGGTCCGACGTCCAGGGCCGGCACAAGAAGCAGACCGGCGGCCGCGGCCAGTTCGGCGACACCTGGATCAAGTTCGAGCCCCTGCCCCGCGGCAAGGACTTCGAGTTCGAGGACAAGATCTTCGGGGGAAGCATCCCGCGCAACTTCATCCCCTCGGTCGAGAAGGGCCTCCAGGAGGCCCGCAAGAAGGGCGTCCTGGCCGGCTACCCGACGGTCGACTTCAAGGCCATCCTCTACGACGGCTCCTACCACGACGTCGACTCGTCGGACATCGCCTTCAAGATCGCGGCCAGCAAGGCCTACAAGAAGGGCATCCGCGAGGCCAAGCCGACCCTGCTCGAGCCGGTCATGAACGTCGAGATCTACACGCCCGAGACCTACATGGGCGACATCATGGGCAACCTCAACGGCCGGCGCGGCAAGGTCCAGGGCATGGAGCAGAAGGGGACGATGCGCGTCCTCAAGGCCCAGGTCCCGATGTCGGAGATGCTCGACTTCGAGCCGACCCTGACCTCGATCACCGGCGGCCGCGGCTCCTTCCTCATGGAGTTCTCCCACTACGAGGAAGCGCCCTCGCACATCCAGCAGAAGATCATCGCCGAGGCGGTCAAGGAAGGCCGGGTCAAGCAGGAAGAAGAGGACTGATCCGGCAGGAACGCAAATGGCCGTCCGCCCGTCCCATCGGATCTCTCTCGCCCTCGCCTTTGCCCTGGCGCTATCGTTCCTCGCGGCCGCCTGCGGCGGCGCCGCTCGCCCCTCCGCAGCGCCCAAAGTCGCGGATACCGGCCTTCCCGTCCTTCTCACCGTCGACCGGCAGATCGAAGTCCGCGAAGGCTGGCTCGCCAAGCGCCACGAGATGATCCTGCCGCTCATGCGGCGGCACGGGATCGGGCTTTGGGTCGTCGTCAGCGAGGAGTTCCATGCCGACCCTCTCGCCGAATACGTCGCCCCGCCGCGCCCCTATGTCGGGAACCGGGACGTTTTCGCCTTCTTCGACGCCGGGGACGCGGGGCTGAAGAAGCTCGCCGTCACGGGTTACGCCGAGGAGAGCGTGGAGCGCTTCTTCGAATACCCTCAGGGCCCGGCAGGGATCAAGGCCCTCAAGGAATGGGTGGACAAGTACCGGCCGGAGAAGATCGCCCTCGCGATCGGCGGCCGGCGCGGCGTCACCCGCAGCCTGACCCACGATTCGTACAAGTGGCTGGTCGAGAGCCTGGGGCCGGAGACCGAGAAGAGGTTCGTGAGCGCCGCCGGGCTGATCGAGGACTACCTCGACACCCGCATCCCCGAGGAGTTCGAGCATTACGCGGCCCTCGTCAGGGCCACCGAGGTCCTGGCCCGCAGGGCGCTGTCGAACGAGGTCATCGTTCCCGGCCGCACGACCGTCGGCGAGGTCCGGATGTGGCTCTACCGGGAGTCGGGGCGCCACGGGCTCGAGCCGTGGTTCCAGCCCGATCTGCGCCTCCAACGCCCGAGCCGGGCCGGCCAAAAGACCGCGAGCGGCTTCCTGAGCGTGGCCGAGGAGGCCATGGTCATCGAGCGCGGGGACGTCGTCCACCTGGATTTCGGCCTCGTTTACATGGGCCTGAGCTCGGATTGGCAGAAGATGGCGTATGTCCTCAAGCCGGGGGAGACCCGGGCGCCGGCGGGACTGGAGCGGGCCCTGGCCAACACGAACATCCTGCAGGACGCGGTCGTGCGCTTATCGAGGCCGGGCAAGGCCGCGGCCGATGTCTACGACGAAACCATGGCCGAGATGAAGACGAAGGACATCGCAGCCATGGTCTACAGCCACCCGCTCGGCCCGCAGGGGCACGGGCTGGGCGCGTCCATCGACTTCCGGAGCGCCAAGCGCGAGCCGGACGCGCCGCTGAAAAAGCTCCGGGCGGGCTCCTACCTGGCCCTCGAGCTCAACACCTCGACCGAGGTCCCGGAGTGGGGCGGCCAGAAGGTGACGATGATGGCCGAGGACCCGGTCTATCTCGCCCAGGACGGCTGGAAGTTCTTCCGTCCGCGCCAGGAACAGCTTTACCTGATCAAGTAGGCGGCCGCGATCCCCCGGCCGCTTCGGTCTGCCGCGTTTCCTTGACGAACAGAAGAAGGACCGCGGCGGCCGCCGTCAATCCTAGCGAAACATAGAAGGGGACCTGTCTGCCGGCCTTGTCCCAGAGGAAGCCGGCCAGGAGCGAAGCCGGGAGCGCCGCCAGGCCCACGACCATCTGGAACGCGCCCAGGACCGAGGCCCGGTAGGCGGTCGGGGCGAGCTCGGCCGCGATCGTCTTCTGGACAGGCTCGAGGGCGGCCTTGTGGACGCCGAAGAGGACGAAGAGGGCGGCCAACACGGCCAAGCGGTCGGTCAGGGCGGAAGCGGCGCAGACGGCCGCCCAGGCGCCGTAGGCCATGAACATCACCGGCCTGCGGCCGATCCGGTCGGAGAGGCGCCCGAAAGGGTAGGAGAAGAGGGCCGCGGCCATGGAATAGACGAGATAGAGGACGGGGATGAAGCCCGCCTTGAACCCGGCCGACTTGGCGTTGATGAGCAGGAACGAATAGGAGAACGCGCCGAGGGCGAAGACGCCGTTGAGAACGATGTAGAGGGCCAGGTTGCGGTCGATGTCCCGGAACGAGAAGCCCTTGAAGACGCGTCCGCCGGGCTCCTTGGGTTCCTTGATCCTCCTCAGGATGAGCAGGGCCCCGGCGACGGAGGGGATGGCCGCCAGGGCGAAGAGGAGCCGGTAGCCGAGCAGGTCGAACAGGGCGATCGAGACGAGGATGCCGGCCGTGGCCCCGAGGTTGTCCATGGCCCGGAGCAGGCCGAAGTGGCGGCCGCGGTCGGCGTCGGTCGAGACGTCGGCGACGATGGCGTCGCGCGGGGCGCTGCGGATCTTGCCGGCCCGGTCGAGGACGCGGAAAGGGACGAGGTGCGTCCAGACCGTCGAAGCGGCGTAGCCGAGCCGGGACGCGGCGCCGCACAGGTAGCCGACCCAGACGAAGACCTTGCGCTTGCGGACCCTGTCCGACCAATAGCCGGCCAGCGCCTGGGACAGCGAGACGACCGCCTCGCCGATGCCGTCGAGGAATCCCAAGGCGGACATGTTGGCCTTGAGGACCTGGGTGACGAAGAGCGGCCAGATGGGGTAGATGATGTCCGAGCGGCGAGGCCGGCGTCGGCAAGACGGCCGTCGTCGAGGGCCTGGCCCAGAGGATCGCCAACGGCGACGTGCCCCAGTCGCTCAAGAACAAGCGCCTGCTCGCCCTGGACATGGGCTCGCTCGTCGCCGGGACGAAGTTCCGCGGCGAGTTCGAGGACCGGCTGAAGGCCGTGCTCAAGGAGATCGACGGATCGGGCGGCGAGATCGTCCTGTTCATCGACGAGCTGCACACGATCATGGGGGCGGGCGCGGCCGAGGGGGCCGTCGACGCCTCGAACATGCTCAAGCCGGCCCTGGCCCGGGGCGAGCTCCGGTGCGTCGGCGCGACGACGCTCAACGAGTACAAGAAGCACATCGAGAAGGACGCCGCCCTGGAGCGCCGCTTCCAGCAGGTCTACGTCGACGAGCCGACCGTCGAGGAGACGATCTCGATCCTGCGCGGCATCAAGGAGAAGTACGAGGTCCACCACGGCGTCCGGATCAAGGACTCGGCCCTGGTCGCGGCGGCGACGCTCGCGGCGCGCTACATCACCAGCCGATTCCTGCCGGACAAGGCCATCGACCTCGTCGACGAGGCGGCCTCGCGCATCCGCATCCAGATCGACAGCTTGCCCGAGGAGCTCGACGAGCTCGACCGCCGCACGCTGCAGCTCGAGATCGAGCGCCAGGCGCTGCGCAAGGAGAAGGACCCGGCCTCGAAGGAGCGGCTGGAAAAGATCGAGGAGGAGCTGGCCGACCTCAAGGAAAAGTCGTCGGCCCTGCGCGGCCGCTGGCAGAAGGAGAAGGCCACGATCGAGGCGGCCGGCAAGCTCAAGGAGCGCCAGGACGCCCTCAGGATCGAGGAGCAGGGCGCCGAGAGGCGCGGCGATCTCGAGAAGGCCGCCGAGATCCGCTACGGCAGGCTCATCGAGGTCCAGAAGGACATGGAGAAGGCCGCCGCCGAGCTCGCCTCCCTTCAGGCCAAGGGCCGCATGCTCAAGGAGGAGGTCGACGAGGAGGACATCGCCCAGGTCGTCTCCAAGTGGACGGGCATCCCCGTCGCCAAGATGCTCGAGGGCGAGGTGGACCGCGTCATCCGCATTGAAGAGATCCTGGGGAAGCGGGTCGTCGGGCAGGAGGCGGCCATCCGGGCCGTCGCGGCCACGGTCCGGCGGTCGCGGGCCGGCATCCAGGAGGCCGGGCGGCCCATCGGCTCGTTCATCTTCCTCGGCCCGACCGGCGTCGGCAAGACCGAGCTGGCCCGGGCCCTGGCCGAGTTCCTGTTCGACGACGAGAAGGCCATGGTCCGGCTGGACATGTCCGAGTACATGGAGAAGCACACGGTCAGCCGGCTGATCGGCGCGCCGCCCGGCTACGTCGGCTATGAGGAGGGAGGGCAGCTCACGGAGGCCGTGAAGCGGCGGCCGTACTCGCTCGTGCTCCTCGACGAGATCGAGAAGGCCCACGCCGACGTCTTCAACGTGCTCCTCCAGATCCTCGAGGACGGGCGGCTGACCGACGGCAAGGGCCGGACGGTCGACTTCAAGAACACGCTGGTCATCATGACCTCGAACCTCGGCAGCCAGGCCATCAAGGAGCTGCATCGCGACTACGAGGCCATGGAAAAGGAGGTCCGCAAGGTCCTCGAAGGCCACTTCAAGCCCGAGTTCCGCAACCGCGTCGACGAGGTCATCATCTTCAAACCGCTGGGGAAGAGCGCCATCCTCGAGATCGTCGGGCTGCAGCTCGACCTTCTGGCGAAGAGGCTGGCCGACCGCAAGATCGGCCTCGAGGTCGCGAAGGAGGCCAAGGCGCTCCTGGCCGAGCGCGGCTTCGACCCGGTTTACGGCGCCCGGCCGCTCAAGAGGACCATCCAGAACGACGTCCAGAACCCCCTGGCCATGAAGATCCTGGCCGGTGAGCTCGGGGAAGGGGACACGGTCGCGATCGGCGTCGACAAGGCCGGCGAGCTCGCGTTCGGGAAGAAGTAGGTCCCCGAATCCCATCAGTCACGGCTCATCTAATCGGCTGCGCATCGGATATCGCTCCTTGCCCCCGCCGTACACACGATGCCGCCTCACGATGAGCCGCCCGGAAATGGGAGTTCAGGCTTTAATTAGATATAATAGATAGAAAGTATTCCATTTCGGAGATAACAGTCATGTCCAAGAGAACACCGATCGTCGTCATCGCCGCCCTTCTGGTCCTGACTTCCCTCGCCGCCGCCAACGGCCTCAACCTCAACGGCCTGGGGACGCGGGCCCAATCCATGGGCGGGGCCTTCGTCGGCGTCGCCGACGACTTCAGCGCCGTCTTCTGGAACCCGGCCGGCGCGGCCGGCTTCAAGCAGCCAACCTTCGGCTTCTACGCCGTCGATCTCATTCCCAAGGCCACCTACCGTTTGGAGTCGGCCATCCCCGAGGTCCCCTTCGTCGACGCCAAGACCCAGGTCGCCCACTATCTCGGCTTCCTGGGGGCCTATTACAGGCCCGTTGGTCCGAAGGTCGTCCTCGGCCTGGGCGTCTCCACGCCCTCGGGCCTCGGGACCCTGTGGGACGGGGAAGACCTGGCCGGCCTGTCCGAGGGGACGGCCTTCGACTGGTCGAGCAAGGTCGGCGTTTTCTCCGTCCAGCCGCTCGTGGCGGTGAAGCTCAATGAATGGCTCTCCGTGGGGGCCTCGCTCAACGTCCAGTACGGGAACTTCAACCTCAAGATGCCGGCCGGCTCCGTCGAGCTGTCCGGGTCGACCTACCAGCTCGGCCAATACGAGGAGAACATGAACGGCTGGGGGTTCGGGGCCACCTTCGGCGTGCTCGCGAAGCCCGTCGAGAAGCTCGGCCTGGGCCTGACCGTCCGGACGCCGTCGACGATCTCGTTCAAGGGGGCGGCCCGAATGCCCTATCTCGCCCTGTACGGGCTGCCGGACAGCTCGGACCTCGCGCGCAAGATCACCTGGCCGCTCTGGATCGCCGGGGGAGTGTCGTTCCGTCCCGTCGCGCGCCTGCTCCTCACCGCCGACCTCCATTGGACGCAGTGGTCCAAGGTCGACCGGATCACGACCGGTTACCTGGAGGCGTTCTGGACGGCGGCCATGGACGCGGCCGGATTCGACGCCCGCCGCCTCGACTGGAAGGACGCGGCGCAGGTCCGCCTGGGGGCGGAGTACGCGCTCGACGCGACGACCGCGCTGCGGGCCGGATACTATCACGACCCGGCGCCGGGGCCGCTGGAGACCCTGAACATCCTGCTCCCGACGCACACCTTCAACGCCCTCTCCGTCGGGCTCGGCAAGACGCTCGGGGACCTTCAGCTGGACTTCGGCCTGGAGTATCTCTCGGGGGACACGCGGACGGCCGCCCTGGGGCTTCCCGAGGCCATGCCCGGCGACCACGGGATGAGGATCGTCGTCCCCTCGGTCTCGGTCCAATACAGGTTCTGAGCGACGGGCCGGCGCGCGATAACGGGACTGTCCCCGCAAGAGGAATGGCGCCATTTCCTCAGCTGATCAGGGGATAAAAGAAAAAATGGCTAGGGACGGAATTGAACCGCCGACGCAAGGATTTTCAGTCCTTCGCTCTACCAACTGAGCTACCTAGCCATTTCGCATCCGGCGACCGCCGGAAAGCGCGTTCAGTATAGCCAGTCGGCCCCTTAAAGTCAACATTTCGCCCCATTCCATCGATGGCCAGCAGGGTGTTTCGAGAGGGGATGCGGCCGGCCGGGAGGAGAACGAGGTATTTTGTGTAGGGCTGGCGATCAGGCTTGCGCGGACTGGGGTGAGTACGGCCTGATCTTCTTCAAGTCCTTCTCCATCTCCCCCTTCTTCCGCTCCAAGTCGTAATGGGCCTGGAGATTGAGCCAGAACTCCGGCGAGTTGCCGAAGAAGCGCGCCAAGCGAAGCTGTTCGATTTTATCGGGGGCCTTGGAAGGCGCCCGGGACCTGGGTTATCATGGGCCCGGTCCCGAGGGACCTCCGTATGACGCGTCGGCTCACGATCCTGGCTCTGCCCGCCGCCGTCGCGCTGGGCCTCTTCGCCGCTTGTCATAAGGAGAGCGGCGGCCCTTGGCGCTGGGAGAGGGTGGACGGCGCGAGCCTGGCCCTCGTCGGCCCCGGCGGGCCGCTGTGGCGCCTCAACTACGGTCCCGACGGCGATCACGTCCATTTCCATCCCCTGCGGACGACCGACGGACGGCTCCTGACCTGGGACCGGCCGCCCGACCACGTCTGGCACCACGGCCTCTGGTTCAGCTGGAAATTCGTCAACGGCGTCAACTACTGGGAGATCGATCCCAAGACGGGCCGCCCGGCCGGCCGGACCTCCTGGTCCGACGTCCGGATCTCGACCGGCGGCGATCTCTCGGCCCGGATCGCGATGGAGCTGGCCTACCGGCCGGCCGAGGAGGAAGTCCCCGTCCTCGTCGAGAAAAGGACGATCGGGATCTCCGCGCCCGGCGCGGAGGGCGTCTACGCCGTCGACTGGGCCTGCTCCTTCGAGGCTCGCGAGGAGGTCCTCCTCGACCGCACGCCCCTGCCCGGCGAGCCGGGCGGGCAGGTCTGGGGCGGCTACGCCGGGCTGTCGCTGCGCCTGGCCGAGGGGATGGCCGGCCGGGAGCCCGTGACGAGCGACGGGCCGGTCGCGGCCATGCCCGACGACCGCTACCGGGGCCGTCACGACGCGCTGGACTATTCCGGCCTGATCGACGGGCGCCCCGCGGGCGTGGCCATCCTGGGCCATCCCGCCAATCCGCGCTCGCCTTCGCCCTGGTATGTCATCCGCTCGGCGGAGATGGGCTTTTTCACGCCCGCCCTCCTCTGCTACGAGCCGCTGGCCCTCCGGCCCGGCGAGACGCTCCTCCTCCGCTACCGGGTCCTCGTCCATCCCGGCCGCTGGGACGCGGAACGCCTGCGGACGGAGGCTTCGCGGTTCGCCGGGATCGGGCGGTAGGGCGGGCGGTTCGGGGACAGTCCCCGGCGGCGACAGTCCCCTGTCAAATTGATTCAACGGGGTCGATGTGCTATCCTGAGCCGCGGAGGAACCGAGCGTATGGACGAACAGGAACTCAAGGCCCTTCTCCTCAGCGAGAACGCCGAATTCCGCCGGGCCCACGACGACCACCAGGCCTGCGAAAAAAACCTGGACGCGCTCCGCGGCAAGGCCTACCTGACCCCCGCCGAGGCGGACGAGGAGCGGGAGCTGAAGAAGAAAAAGCTCGCCCTCAAGGACCGGATGTACCGGCTGATGTCGGACCGCGCCCGGGCGCGCTGAGGACGTTCCCATGCCCCCGGCCAAGTCCCGCAAGCCCCGTCTCGCGCTGGTCGGCTCGGACAGCCTGAGGGGCAAGGAGATCATCAGCGTCCTGGCCGCCAAGAAGTTCCCGGTCGCCTCGTTCGAGCTCTTCGACCCGGACGTCGAGGAGGAATACAGCAAGCTCAGCCAGTTCCGGGACGAGCCCAAGGTCGTGCGCGGACTGAGCCCGGCCGCCCTCGAGGGCCTCGACCTGGTCTTCCTGGCCGCCGACTCCGAGACCAACCTGCGCTACGGCCGCCTGGCCGCGGAGAAAGGCTACCGGGCCGTCGACCTCGGGGAGACCTTCAACTCCGATCCGTCCGTGCCCCTCGTCGTCGCCGGCATCAACGACGCCGGCCTGCGGAAGACGCGGCCGCCCCTCGTGGCCAATCCCCACCCGGCCACGATCGTCCTGGCCCATGTCCTGTCGACGCTTCGGGCCGGCCACGGCCTCGCCCGGGCCGCCTCCGTCGTCCTCGAGCCGGCCTCGGCCTACGCCGAGGAGGGCATCCAGGAGCTGGCCGAGCAGAGCACGGCCCTGCTCGGCAGCGGCGACTCCGGCAACAGGGTCTTCCCGGAATCGCTGGCGTTCAACCTCCTGGCCCGCACGGCCAAGGCCGAGAGGAAGGGCTGCCCGCCCCTCGAGACCCGGCTCGCCGCCGAGGTCCGCCGCGTCCTCGGCCCGGAGGAGACGCCGGTGTCGGTATCGGTCGTCCTGGCCCCGGTCTTCCACACCTACGCGATCATGACCCACGTCGAGCTCGCCCGGGAGGCCTCGGCCGCGGACCTCGGGGCCTGTTTCCTGGCCAACGACGTCTTCTGCCTGTCGGCGGCCGGCAAGGACCGGCCCATCTCGCCGCGGGCCGTCGCCGGCAAGGACCGCATCCACCTCGGCGAGATCCGGAAGGACCCGTCCGTCCCCCGGGGCTTCTGGATCTGGGCCATCGCCGACAACCTGACCGTGGGCTCGGCCCTCAACGCCTACGGCATCGCCCGGGCCCTCGTCGGGGAGGCCGGAGAGGAGCGCGCGCGATGATCCTGGGCATGACCGGCTTCGCCGAAAGGAACTTCGCTTCGCCCGCGCTGCGGGTGAAGATCAGCGTCAAGACCCTCAACCACCGCTTCTTCGACTGGTCCTACAAGGGGGCCTCCATCGGCGAGGCGGAGAGCCGGCTCCGGACCCTGTGCCAGAAAAGGATCCGCCGCGGCCGCGTCGAAGTGTATCTCGACCTCGTCTCGACGAGCCCGGAGAGCTGGGACTTCACGCTCAACGAGGGGCTCCTCCAGAAGATCCTGGCCTCCCTCGACCGCGTCTCCAAGCGGACGGGGCGGCGCCTCGAGATCTCCCTCGACGGCCTGTTCCGCGTGCCCCAGCTCGTCGATGTCGGCCGCCGGGCCCTCGGGCCGAAGGAGTCGGCCTTCCTCGAGAGCTCGTTCTCCCGGACGCTCGACGACGTCCTCGTCCTCCGGCGCCGCGAGGGCCGGGAGACCGACCGCCAGCTGCGGGTCCACATCGCCGCCGTGCGCCGTTCCGTCGCCAGGGCCGAACGGCGGTTCGCGCGACAGCCGGCCCTGCTCAAGGCCAAGCTGAAGAAGCGGCTCCTGGAGCTCAACGGGGGGGCCCCCGTGGCCGAGGCCAAGCTGGCCGAGGAGGCCTCGGTCCTGGCCCAGCGCTACGACCTGGCCGAAGAGATCGGCCGCCTCAAGACGCACCTCGATTCGCTCGTGGCGCTCCTGTCGCCCAAGCTCGGCGAGCCGGTCGGCCGCCAGCTCGATTTCCTGGTCCAGGAGCTCAACCGCGAGGCCAATACGCTGGCCTCGAAGTCCCAGGACGTCCTCATCACCCGCGAGAGCCTGGCCATCAAGAACGAGCTGGAGAGCGTGCGCCAGCACGTCCAGAACATCGAGTAGGGGAGGGGGCATGATCTTCGTCGTCAGCGGGCCATCCGGCTGCGGAAAATCCACCCTCATCCGCAAGGTCATGGGCGAGCTCGGCGACCTGGACTTCTCCGTTTCCCACACGACCCGTCCGCGGCGGCCCTCGGAGAAGGACGGCGTCGACTACCGCTTCGTCTCCGGGCGCGTCTTCGAGCGCATGGTCCGCGACGGGAAGTTCCTCGAGCACGCCCGCGTCCACGGCCACCTCTACGGGACGTCGCTCGCCGAGGTCCGGAAGAGGGGCCGCCGCCGCGACCTCGTCCTCGACATCGACGTCCAAGGCGCCCGCCAGGTCCGCCGCCGCGTCCCGGGCGCCGTCCTCGTCTTCGTCATGCCGCCCGTCGCCGCCGAGCTCCGCCGGCGCCTCGAGAAGCGGCGCGAGGACAGCCCCGAGGCGGTCGAACGGCGCCTGCGGAACGCCCGGCGCGAGGTCGAGGCCTACGGCGAGTTCGACCACGTCGTCGTCAACGACGATCTCGACCGGGCCGCCGCCGACCTGCGGACCGTCATCGCCGCTTCGCGCCGGCGGCCCGAGGCCATGGCCGCCGCCCTGCGGCCCATCCTGGCCAGCTTCCGGAGAGGGCGGCGGTCGTGAGCCGGACGGTCGCCCTGGGCGTCTCCTCGTCGGTCGGCCTCTACAAGGCCTGCGAGATCGTCCGGGGCTTCCGCAAGGCCGGCGTCGCGGTCCGGGTGGTCATGACCCCGAACGCGGCCCGGCTCATCTCGCCGCTGCTGTTCAGCAGCCTGGCCGGGACGCGGACGATCGTCGACATGTTCGAGGAGCCGGAGACCCGGACGATCCGGCACGTCGCGCTGGCCAGGGAGATCGGGCTCCTCTGCGTCGCCCCGGCCACGGCCAACGTCATCGGCAAGTTCGCCGGCGGGGTCGCCGACGACTTCCTGTCGACGCTGTTCATGGCCACCCGGGCGCCGGTGCTCATCGCGCCGGCCATGAACGAGGCCATGTACCTCCACCCCCGGACCCAGGCCAACATCGCCCGCCTCCGGGCGCTCGGGGCCGAGTTCGTCGAGCCGGCCCGGGGCTACCTCGCCTGCGGCGACGAGGGTTGGGGCCGGCTGGCCGAGCCCGACGCGATCGTCCGGGAGGGCCTGAGGATCCTCGGGCGGACCGAGAGCCTGAAAGGCCGGACGGTCCTGGTCACGGCCGGCCCGACCCGCGAGCACCTCGACCCGGTCCGGTACCTCTCCAATCCGTCGTCGGGCAAGATGGGCTACGAGCTGGCCCGCGAGGCCGTCGCCCGCGGCGCGAAGACGGTGCTCGTGTCCGGACCGACGTCGCTCGTGCCCCCGGCCGGGGCCCGGACGGTGTTCGTCCGGACGGCGGCCGAGATGGAAAAAGCCTGCCTGAAGGCCTTCCCCAAGGCCGACGTCGTCGTCATGGCCGCCGCCGTCTCGGACTTCCGGTTCAAGGACGTCCGGGCCCGGAAGGCCGGCAAGGCCGAGATCGGACCGGCCCTGGCCGTCGAGAGGACCCCGGACATCCTGGCCCGGCTGGGGAAGAGCAGGAGGCCCGGCCAGCTCGTCGTCGGCTTCGCCGCCGAGACCCACGACATCGTGGCCCGCGCCCGCAGGAAGCTGGCCGCGAAGGGGGCCGATCTCATGGTCGCCAACGCCGTCGGCGTCGACCGGGGGTTCGGGACGGACGACAACGCCGTCCGGATCGTCGCCCCGTCCGGGCCCGTCGTCGCGACGGGTCCGATGAGCAAGCGCGAGGCGAGCCGCGTCATCTTCGACCGCATCGAGGCCGAGCTTGAAAAAAAGCGTCGCTGACGTCTGGGAGGACCTCCGCAACCACGTCGACTTCCTGGCCGAGGCCGGGGGCGGGTTCGTGCGGCGCCGGGCCGAGGTCGAGGTCCGGCCCGAACCGGCGCCCGCCTCGGCGCCCGCCGCGGCCGGGCTGAGCTCGCTCGCCGGGCGCCCGCCCCAGACGGCCGCGGAGAGGAAGGCCCTCGAGGAGATCGACAAGTTCGTCCGGGACTTCGTGGCGGCCTGGGCCAAGGTGATGGACCTCGACCGCTTCGACCTGGCCGCCTAGCCCATCAGGAGAAGGCTCAGGGCCATCACCAGCATTCCCCCGACGAGGCCGAAGAGGCTGTCGTGGCCCTTCCCGTAGGCCCGGCTCGTCGGCAGCAGCTCGTCCAGGCTGATGTAGACCATGATGCCGGCCACCCCGGCGAAAAGGACGCCCATCGCCGCGGGGGGGATCCCCCCGGCCCCGCCGCTCGTGAACAGGCTGAGGGCAAGATAGGCCACCCCGGCCCCCAGGGGCTCGGCGAGCCCGCTCAACAGGGAATACACGAACGCCTTCTTCCTGTCGCCGGTCGCGTAGTAGATCGGCACGGACACGCTGATCCCTTCGGGGATATTGTGGATGGCGACGGCCACGGCGATGGCCAGGCCGAGGGCCGGGTCCCGGAGGGCGGCCAGGAAGGTCACCAGCCCCTCGGGGAAGTTGTGGATGGCGATGACGACGGCCGTGAACAGGCCCATCCGCATGAGCTTCCCGCGCCGGGCCCCGTGATCGTGCGTTCCGGGCGCGGCCTGACCGTCGGTCCGGCCCGCCCCGGTCAAGGGGCGCGCTCCGGACGCGACGGGGCCGCGCAAGGGCGCCGACTCCTCCTCGGAATGCGTCTCGTGGGGGTTCTCGGCGGCCGGGACCAGCATATCGATCACGCCGATCAGGAGGATGCCGCCGAAGAACGCGGCCGTGTTGATCAGCTGGCCCCGCTGCTCTCCGTAGGCGGCCTTCAGCTGCTCGGAACCCTTCAGGAGGATCTCGACGAACGAGACGTACAGCATGACGCCCGCGGAAAAGCCCGTCGCCACGGACAGGAAGCGCGTGTTCGTCCTCTTGGCGGCGAAGGCGATGACGCTTCCGATGCCCGTCGCCATGCCGGCGAACAAGGTCAATCCGAAAGCTATCAGGACGCTCTTCATCTCAGTCAAAAAGAACGGCGCTCTCGCCCTTCAAGCGGATCCGGTCCCGGATGGCCCCGACGATCGCGCCCGCGCGGGCGTGGAGGGCCCGGACCTCGTCCCCGTTCAGGAGCCGGCCCACGATCCGGTCGATTGCGTCCGGGTCCCACCTCCGGAGCTTCCCGTAGAGGTCCCGGGAGCAGCGCAGGATGTCGCACCCCGGCACCAGGTCGGCCTTCGGGTCGAAGGCCTGCGAGAAGTCGACCCCGAAGACCTTCTCCGTGCCGTTCTGGATCAGGATGTCCCGGTCCCGCTCGGCGTCGCAGCGGTCGCGGACCAGGTTGAGGAAGACCTTCAGGTCGGCCATGGCCCTTTCGAAGGCCTCGGGGCGCTCGAGGTCGAGGTCCCGCCTCTTCCGCTCCGATTCCCGGATGGCCCCGTCGACGAAGATCTGCAGGGAGCCGTTGTAGTCGTTGATGGTCCGTTCGACGACGGGGGGCACGAAGCCGAGCCCGAGGTACCGGTCGAGCGCATAGGCCGCCAGCTCGTAGCGGTAGCTGTCCGGGAGGGCCGCCGGCCTCGGCCGGTCGACGTGCTTGAACTGGGCCCAGCGCGCGGTCCCGGCCAGGTCCAGGCGGACCTTCCACGGATCGGTCCGGCCGGCCCCTCCGGGGAGGTGGAAGACGGTCTCGGCCGTCCGGAGGTAGTCCTCGACCTCCTCGGGCTCGTCCAGGCCTTCTCCGACTTCAGCCTCGGGCTCCCCAAGGAGGACCGGAGGCGGCTCTCCCGGCTCGGTGAAATGGTCGAACTCGCCGTCCTCGACGATCAGGGCGTAGAGCCGGCCTCCGTAGGCCGTGTTCCAGATGCCCGTGTCGATCATCCAGACCCTGCCCCCGAAGAGCGGTTCGATGTCCCCCGCGGGCACGAGGGGGCTGAGGTTGTCTTCCGAAGTGAGGAAGCTGTGCCCGACGACCATGCGTTCGGCCCCGAGACCGGCCAGGATGCGGGCCATCTGCTCCCGGGTGGTGTTCTCTTCGTCCTGCCGGATGCGCACCGGGCTCCGCGGATCGTAGACCAGGCGGGGAAGGTACTCTGCCCCGCCGTGCCGGGCGAGGAGCCTCAGTTCGAACCGGAACGTCTTGTTGATCTCCTCGAGCGTCCAGGTCGAGTGCTTCGGATCGATCCCGGCGTGGACGTAGACGACGTCGTCGATCCTGATGACGACGTTCTTGGCCATCAGCCAACGGCCGTAGGTGTCGAGGAAATGGGAGGTGTAGGCCTGTCCGGCCTCGTCCGAGCCGCGGGCCTTCTTGGACCCGGCCAGGACCGACTCCCAGTACTCCCGCCACGCGGCGTCATTCCGGATGTCGAGCCCCTCGGCCCGGACGCGGGCCTGCTCCGATGCGGACTGCCGGGACAGGAACTTCCGCTCCCGGGCCTTCTTGAAGGGGTCCGGGAGAAAGGCGTAGAACTGGTCGACGCCGACGTAGTCGGGGTAGCCCAGGGCGATCCCCGTCAGGTTGGCTTCTTCGTGGTTCCCGAGCAGGACGTGGACCATCCCGCCCGCGGCCGCGGCCTCCTTCTCGAGGCGCATCAGGAGGTCGAAGATCTCCTTGGCCCGGCCGCCCCGGTCCATCACGTCGCCGATCTGGACGAGGTGGGCCGCCCCCCCGGTCCATCGCAGCTCCTCGTCGATCAGCCCGACCTTGGGGGCCCGGAGGATGCGGACGAAGCTCTCGTAGTCCCCGTGGAGGTCGCCGACGGCCACGACACGCTCGACGCCCGTCCAGACGCAGGGCGGCTCCGCGGCCGAGGCGGTTTGGCCCCAGGCCAGGAGCGCCAAACCCAGAAGGGCGAGCCGCCGCGCGGTCCTCGAGTTACCCCCGCCCTGTCGCGGCGGGATCGGGTTCCGCGCCGCCCGCATCTTCATGGAGAGTTCCATATCCGCGCCCTGCTTTCATCGTAGCAGATAGGCCGGGACCGGCCAAGGCCCGGCCGAAGGGTCACTCCAGGACCGCGAAGTACTTGTAGACGGGATAGACGACGCTCCGCCGGTCGGCCCCGGCCGCCTTGAAGTACTCGTCGAAGACGCCCCAGCCGACGAAACCGTCCGCGGCCTGGGGCTCGAGACAGTAGAAGGCCGTGTTGGCCAGGGGCTGGGCCATATCGACGCGGAACGTCCCGGCCGGGAACTCCTTGAGCGGGGACGGCGCGAAGCCCCCGTCGAGCTTGATCATGGCGTAGCCCCCGCTCCGTCCCTGCCCGACCCGGTCGACGACGAACTCCTCGCCCGAGACCTTGACCGGCTTGGACAGCGTTTCGATCCTGACGCCGTGCAGCCGCAGCTTGTCGGCGACGAAACCCAGCTCGGCGGGGATGAGATAGCCGCGGGGCACGCGCGCCTCGACCGTGCCGACGGGCTTGCAGAGGAAATCCACGCCGCGGACGAGCTCGGGCGCCCCGAGCATGTGCGGCGCGATCCCGGCCCGGACGCTCGTCCCGGGCAGGAGGGTCGAGACGTTCCTGTCCTTGTACATGAGGATGTCGACCTTCCCGTAAGAGCCGTAGGTCCCGGCGACGAAGTTCTTGAGCTCGCCCGAGGCGGCCTTGGTCTTGACCGCCTCGACGACGTCCCGGTCGGCGGCCCGGCAGACCTCCTGCATCTCCTTCCCGTGGGCGGCGGCGTAGTCCAGGATGCCGGCGATCAGGGCGTAGTGGGCGTAGATGCGGCGCTCGAAGGACTCGTGGCCGGGCGTCTCGGCCAGGATGGCCATGCGGCTGCGCAGGCCGTAGGCGTTGACGACGAACTTGGCCTCGGTCGTCCACCAGGCCCGCTCGTGGCTCCAGGACGTCGGGGGCCACTGGCCGTCGCCCTCGCAGTGGGTGAAGACCTCCAGGCCGAACGTCTTCCGGGTGGCCTCCCGGACGGCCGGGAAGAGCCGGTCGAAGACGTATTCGCGCGGGCCCGGGTGGGCGGCCGGCACGGTGCAGGTGGCGTAGCCGATGGCGTAGCCGTGCTGGACGCGGCCCATGAGGTGGCCGTCGTAGACGAGGACGGGGTCCCAGCGGTTGAAGACGGTCCGGTAGAGGCCGGCGATCTCGGCCGTCTCGACCCTGACGGCGTCGCGGTTGAGGTTGATGCCCTGGGCGTTCGTGCCCGATCCGAGGAGATGCGGCGTGCCCTCGCTCAGGCTCAGCGTGTCGGTCCCGTCGACGTTGAGGTTGGGGCAGACGATGACGATGAGCCTGTCGAGGAGGGCCCGGCGCTTCCCGAACAGGATGTCGCGCATGAGCATCATCAGGGCCTCTTTGGCCTCCGGCTCGTAGGCGTGGATGTTGCCCTGCAGGTAAACGACGGTCTTGCCGGACTTGGCCGCCTCTTCGGGCGAGGCGATCCGGGGCGAGGCCAGCACCGCGGCCGCGCCGGTCCGGCGCAGGCTGGTCGTGAACATGTTGAGGATGAGCATCTTGTCGCTCGACCAGCGGAGGGCGTCGAGGAACTCCAGGACCTCGGTCGACGAGGCCGTCCGGGTGTAGCTCGTCCGCTCGGCGACGGTCAGGAACTTGGCCGGCCACTTGCCGTTCCAGCCGGCGGGCACGGAGTCGCCCCAGTGGATCTTCTGGCCGGCCGCCGCCGGGGCGAGCGCGGCCCCGAGGGCCAAGGCGGCGATCAACGGGACGCGGTTTCTCATAGGACCTCCTCGGGCCGGCCCTTCGCGGGACGCGGCCTCCGCGGCGCGGAAGAGGGAATCATAAGCGAGGTCGGCCGCCGAATCAACGCCGGCTTGATTTCCGTCCGGGCCTTCTGTCATCATGGGGCGGACGACGCGCGGAGGAGGACATCGTGGCGCTTTTCGGCGGCCGGCTGAGCCCGCGGAAGCTCAAGGCCATGGCCGGCCGCGAGATCGGGCTCTCCGATTGGCTCCCGGTGACCCAGGAGCGCATCGACGCCTTCGCCGCGGCGACCGGGGACCGCCAGTGGATCCACGTCGACCCGGAGCGGGCGGCCCGGAGCCCCCTCGGCGGCACGGTCGCCCACGGCTTCCTGCTCCTCTCGCTCGTCCCCTACTTCAACCTCTCCAACGACGTTTTCACGGGGCGTTTCCGGATGGCCGTCAACTACGGCCTCGACCGGGTCCGCTTCCCCCACCCCGTCCGGGCCGGCCAGCGCGTCCGCAACCGGGCCGTCCTGAAGAAGATCGAGAAACGGGGCTTCCGCAAGGTCCTGGTCACGGTCGAGAACACCGTCGAGGTCGAGGGCGAGGCGAAACCGGCCATGGTCGCGGAGGCCCTGGCCCTGATCTATCTTTGACCGTCGAGGAGGAACGCATGGAACTCAAGCTCGTCCCCGTCGTCAAGCCCGAGGACATGAATTTCATCCTCGGCCAGTCCCACTTCATCAAGACGGTCGAGGACCTCCACGAGGCCATCGTCACGACCGCTCCGCACATGAAGTTCGGGATCGCCTTCTGCGAATCGTCCGGGCTGGCCCTCGTGCGCCACTCCGGCAACGACGAGGCCCTCGTCGAGATCGCCAAGACGAACGCCTTCGCCGTCGGGGCCGGGCACTCGTTCTTCATCTTCCTCACGGGCGGCTTCCCGGTCAACATCCTCAACGCGATCAAGGCCGTGCCCGAGGTCTGCCGCGTCTTCTGCGCCACGGCCAACCCGGCCGAGGTCGTCGTCGCCGAGACCGAAAAGGGCCGGGCCATCCTGGGCGTCGTCGACGGCGTCCGGACCAAGGGCGTCGAGGGGCCGGACGGCATCGCCTGGCGCAAGGGCTTCCTGCGCCAGATCGGCTACAAGCTCTGAGCCCGGCCGGCGCCGGGGCCGCCGCTACCGGGCCCGGCTATTCGGCCGGCCCCGCGATGCCCGGGTAGTATTTGCGGACGAAATCCTCCTGGACCTTGAACGACCAGTGGATGTCGCGGATGTGGTTGGCCGCGGCCTGGCTCCGGCCCGTCCGGACGAGATCGATCAGGGCCTGGTGCTCGAGGATGGAGGACTCCTCCCACTCCTTGACGAACCCCTCGGCCCGGGGGAAGTCGTAGAGACGCTTCTTCATGTTGTTGACCAGCTTGACCAGGCCGTCGTTGCCGCAGAGGCTCAGGAAGACGTTGTGGAAGGCCAGGTTCCTTTCGTAATAGAGGTCGAAGTCGTTGGCCGCGATGGCTTGCCGCATGCCATCGTTGAGGGCCTGCATGCCGTCGACGTCCGAGGGCTTGAGCCGGTCGAAGGCCTTCAGGAGGGCCATGCTCTCGAGCGCCCCGATGATCTCGTAGTAGTTCCGGATGTCCTTCTCGCTCAGGGAATTGACGACGACCATGCGCCGCGGGCGGATGGTCACGAAATCCTCCATCTCGAGCTGGAGGAGGGCGTCGCGGAGGGGGGTCTTGCTGACGCCGAGGGTCTTCGAGGTCTCCTCCATGTCGATGGCCGAGCCGGGCAGGATGGCCCCGCGCCTCATCTGCTCGCGGAGGTACTCGTAGACCTGCTCTTTGAGGGACTTGACGTTGAGGATAGGCTTCTGGTCCATGGTCCGGGGTCCTTTCGGGCGGCGCCCGCCGCGGCCCAAGGATATTAAACCCGCGCTCCCTAAGTCAACAGGAACGGTCGCCGCGCCGGTGCTTATCACAGCGGCGGGGCTCTGGTAGAATGGGGGCCGAGGAGGCGCCGATGAGCCCGCCGACGCCGTTGAGATACATCGGGACGGAAGAGATCCGCGGCCGCCTGGCCATGCCCGAGGCCATCCGCGCGGTGAGGGAAGCCCTGGTCGAGCTCTCGACGGGCCGGGCCCTCGTCCCCCCCCGCACGAGCCTCGAGATCCCGGGGCGCCGGACCACGGCCCTGGTCATGCCCGCCTATCTGCCCCGGACGGGGAGGATCGGGCTGAAGCTCATCTCGCTCTGCGAGGACAATCCCGCCAGGGGGCTGCCGTTGGCCCAGGCGCTGACCGTCGTCATGGACGCGGAGCGCGGGACCCCGCTCGCCGTTCTCGACGCCGGCCATCTCACGGCCGTCCGGACCGGGGCCGCCGCCGGCGTCGCCACGGACGCGCTGGCCCGCGGCGACGCCCGGGTGGCCGCGGTCTTCGGCGCCGGCGTCCAGGGCCGCGCCCAGCTCGAGGCGATCGCGGCCGTGCGCCCCCTCCGCAAGGCCTATGTCTTCGACGTCGACGCCGGGGCGGCCGCCGCCTTCGCGGCGGAGATGTCGTCGAAGCTGGGGATCGAGGTCGAGCCCGCCGCCTCGCCGGCGGCCCTGCGGGAGGCCGACATCGTCTCGACGGCGACGACGTCCGCGGCGCCGGTCTTCGCGGACGGGGGCCTGAAGCCGGGCGTCCACATCAACGCCATCGGCTCCTACAAGCCCCACGTCCGCGAGGTCCCCGGGGAGACGGTCCGCCGGGCCGCCGTCTTCGTCGACGACCGCCGCGCGGCGCTCGAGGAGGCGGGCGACCTGATCATCCCGATCCGGGAGGGGCTCGTCGGCGTGGACCACATCCGGGCCGAGATCGGCGAGGTCCTGGCCGGGCTCAAGCCCGGCCGCGCCTCCTCCGGCGAGGTCACCCTGTTCAAGTCCGTCGGCAACGCCGTCCTCGACCTGGCCGTGGCCAGCCTCGTCGTCGGCTGAAGGAGCGCCATGAGGTCCGTCAGCATCCTCAACGACGTCCTGGGGCCGGTGATGCGCGGGCCCTCGAGCTCCCACACCGCCGGCTCCTATCACATCGGCCGGCTCATCCGCTCGCTCGCAGGCGACGCTCCGGTGTCGGCCGCGTTCACGTTCGATCCGGCGGGATCCTACGCGGCGACCTATCGGCAGCAGGGGGTCGACCTGGCCTTGGCCGCGGGCCTTCTCGGCTGGGCCATCACCGACAGGAGGTTCGCCCGAGCCCTCGAACTGGCCCCGCGGTCGGGCCTCGACATCCGCTTCCGGATCGCTCCCCTCGAGGCCGCCGACCACCCGAATACGGTGCACGGGAAGATCCGGACCGGCAAGGGAAGCCGGTTCGGGGTCGTGGCCAAGTCGGTCGGAGGCGGCTCGGTCGAGATCACCGCGGTCGACGGCCGGCCCGTGAGCCTCGACGGCCGGAACTCCGAGATCCTGGACGTCGGAGGCGCGACCAGGACGGTCCCGCCGCTGTTCTACGTCCGCAAGGGGCCGGCCCTCGTCCGGTCCGCCGCGGACCTGGTCGCGCAGGCCCGCCGCCGGCGCGCCTCTCTCGGCCGCGTCGCGCTGGCGCACGAGGCCGGCCTGCTGGGGCTCTCCGAGCGGGAGGCCGTCGACGAGACCTTGCGTCGCCTCGGGATCATGCGGGATTCCGTCCGCCAAGGACTCGCGGGACGCGGCCTCGGAATGAAGCTCTTGAGACCCTCGGCCGGCAAGATCTTCCGGGCCGAGGCGGACGGCCGTCTAGCGGCCGGCGGCCTTCACGCCCGGGCCGCGGCCCGGGCCATGGCCGCCCTGCACGTCTCCAACAGCATGGGCATCGTCTGCGCCGCCCCGACGGGCGGATCGGCGGGCGTGCTCCCGGGGGTCATGGTCACGCTGGAGGAAGAAAAGGGCCTGGCCGGGGAGAAGGCGGCCCTGGCCCTGCTCGCCGCGGGCGCCGTCGGGCTCGTGGTCGCCGCTCGGGCGACGTTCGCGGCCGAGGTGGCGGGTTGTCAGGTCGAGATCGGCGCGGCCGGGGCCATGGGCGCGGCGGCCGTGGTCGAGGCCGCCGGCGGGAGCGCCGCTCAGGCGGCCGACGCCGCCGCCATCTCCCTCCAGAACACCATGGGCTCCGTCTGCGACCTCGTCCAGGGCATGTGCGAGATCCCCTGCCACACCCGCAACGCCGTGGCCGCCTCGAGCGCTTTCGTCTGCGCCGACCTCGTCCTCGGCGGCTACGTCAATCCCGTTCCCCTCGACGAGACGGTCGACGCGTCCTTCGCGGCCGGCCGGATGCTGCCCGCCGAGCTCCGCTGCACCGCGAGAGGCGGGTTGGCGATTGCGCCCTCGGCCGTTTCGCTTAAGAGGAAAGCCGCCCGGTAATATCTCCGAGAAGCGCCCTCTTCGGATATTTCGCAGAAATCCCCCTCCGCGTATCTCCGCGAATCCTAAGCCGTTCGATTAAGATACTTCGCAGAAATCCCCCTCCGTGTATCTCCGCGAATCCTAAGCCGTTTGATTAAGATACTTCGCAGAAATCCCCCTCCGTGTATCTCCGGGCTCCGGAAGGCCCTCCCGGTGACCTACCCGGTCTTCCTCGTCGGGGCCCTGGCCATCTCGGGCGTCCCCTTTCTCTCGGGCTTCTTCTCCAAGGACGCCATCCTGACGAGCGCCTTCGCCGGGGGCCATCACGTCCTCTACGCCCTGGGGCTCGCGGGGGCCGTCCTGACGGCCTTCTACATGTTCCGCCTGGTCTATCTGGCCTTCTACGGTGAACCGAGGGCGCCTCACGGCGAGGGCGCGCGGCACGTCCACGAGTCCCCCGCCGTCATGACCGTGCCGCTCGTCCTGTTGGCGGTCCTCTCGGCCCTGGCCGGCTTCGCCGGCCTGCCCGCTCTCTTCGGCGGGAAGGCGAGCCTTTTCGAGCGCTTCCTGGAAGGGACGTTCCACGGGCCCCTCCGCCACCTGTCCCTGTCGACGGAGCTGTCGCTGATGCTGGCCGCGACAGCCTCGGCCGTCCTGGGCATCGCCGCGGCCTTCTTTTTCTACAGGAGGTCCCCGGACCTTCCCGTCAGGGCGGCCCGCCGTTTCCCCGGGATCCGCCGGTTGCTCGTCGGCAAGTACTTCGTCGACGAGGCCTACGACGCGGTCTTCGTCCGGCCGCTCCTCCTGGGCGCGGAGTTCGTCCATAGACGCTTCGACCTCGGGGTCATCGACGGCGCGCTCGACGGCTCCGCGGCGGCGGCCGACCTCGCGGGGAAGGGCGTGAGCGCCCTCCAGAGCGGTCTCCTCCGGGATTACGCTTTGGCCTTCCTCGTCGGCGTCATCGTTTTCCTGGGGTTCCTGCTGATATGACCGCCCTGACGCAGGACCTGCCGCTCCTCAGCCTCGTCGCCTTTCTGCCCTTGGCCGGGGCCGTCCTGCTCGTCTTCATGCCCGCCGGCTCCGTCCGGGCCATCCGGGCCGCGGCCCTGGCGGTCTCTCTGCTGACCTTCGCGCTGACCCTCCTCCTCTTCGCCGGCTTCGACGGCGGCTCGGGCCTCCCCGAGTTCGTCGAGCGGGCCTCCTGGCTCGGCCGCGGCATGGACTACCACGTCGGCGTCGACGGCATCAGCCTGTTCCTCGTCCTCCTGGCCGCGTTCCTGACGCCGCTGGCTCTGCTTTCCTCCTGGCGGGCGGTCGAGGAGCGGGTCAAGGAGTTCTCTGTCTTCATGCTCCTGCTCCAGACCGGGATGATCGGCGTCTTCGTCTCGCTCAACCTCTTCCTCTTCTACGTCTTCTGGGAGGCCATGCTCGTCCCGATGTACTTCCTGATCGGGATCTGGGGCGGCCGGCGCCGCGTCTACGCCACGACGAAGTTCGTCCTCTTCACCATGTTCGGGAGCCTGCTCATGCTGGTCGCGATCTTCGTCCTGCACGCCGCCCACTTCCGGGCGACCGGGACCTACTCGCTGACGATAGCCGACCTGGCCGCGGTCCCCTTCGCGCCCGGGGCGGAGACCTGGCTCTTTCTCGCCTTCGGACTGGCCTTCGCCATCAAGGTGCCTCTCTTCCCGCTCCACACCTGGCTGCCGGACGCCCACGTCGAGGCGCCCACGGCCGGATCGGTCCTGCTGGCGGCGGTGCTGCTCAAGATGGGCGCGTACGGCTTCTTGAGACTGGGGCTGCCGCTTTTCCCGGGGGCCGCGGCGGCCTTCTCCCCCGCCCTGTCCGTCCTGGCGGTGGCCGGCATCGTCTACGGCGGGTTGATGGCCCTCGTCCAGAAGGACATGAAATCCCTGGTCGCCTACTCGAGCGTCAGCCACATGGGCCTCGTCATGCTGGCCGTCTTCTCGCTCAACTTCGAGGCCACGGAGGGCGCCCTTTACCAGATGCTCAATCACGGCCTGAGCACGGGGGCCCTGTTCCTGGCCGTCGGGATCCTCTACGAGAGGACGCACACACGGCTCATCGCCGACTACGGCGGCGCCGCGGCCCGCATGCCGGTCTTCGCCGGGCTCTTTCTCGTGTCGATGCTCTCTTCGGCCGGGCTGCCCGGTCTCAACGGCTTCGTCGGCGAGGTCCTCTGTTTCTTCGGGGCCTTCGCCGCGAACAAGACCCTGGGCATCTTGAGCGTCTCGACGGCCGTGCTTTCGGCGGCCTACCTCCTCTGGCTCTTCCGGCGGGTCATGCACGGCCCGCTCAAAGATCCGGGCGACGGTCGTCTTCACGACCTCGGGGCGCGGGAGCTCGCCTGCCTCGTGCCCATCGTCGTGCTCATCGTCTACATGGGGCTGTTCCCGGGGACCTTCCTCAGGAAGATGGACGCCGCGGTCTCCCGGTATCTGGAGTCCCTTCGTAGGACGAGCGCCGCGTCGCTCGTTTTGACGGCCCCGGCCCCGACCGGTCCCGCGCCGGGACTTCCGGGGGGAACGGAGCTCTAGGATGGGGACGACGCTGGCCCTGGCCCCTCTCGTTTCCGTCACCGCCGGAGCCCTGGCCGCGCTGCTCCTCGAGGCCTTTCTCCGCAGGAAGGGCTCGGAGATCCCGGCCCTGCCGGCCGTGGCCTCGCTCCTCGCCGCCGGCGCGTTCGCCGTCCTCGCCTGGGGGGACGTTCCGCCCGTCCTCTTCGGCGGCCGCCTGGTCCTCGACCCTCCGGCCGTCCTCCTCACGGGGCTCCTCGCCGTCCTCGGCGTCTTCGTCGTCCTCATGAGCCTGAGGTATGCCGGGCGCCGGGGCCTCGATCTCGGCCAGCTCTGCGGCCTGCTCCTCCTCGCCGTGGCCGGGGCCATGATCATGGTCTCGTCCCCGGATTGGCTGGCCGTCTTCCTCGGGCTGGAGGTCCTTTCTGTGGCTTGCTACGCCCTGACCGGGCTCGAGCGGAACGACCCCGCCTCCTCCGAGGCCGCGGCGAAGTACTTCCTCATGGGCAGCTTCGCCGGGGCCTTCTTCGTCTTCGGCCTGGCCCTCCTCTACGGGGCCGCGGGCAGCCTCGAGCTCACGGCGGCCCTCCGGTCCGTTCCCGGCGGCCCGAGCCTCGCGCCGGCGGCCGTCATCGGGCTCGCCCTCATCCTGACCGCGTTCTTCTTCAAGATCGCCATCGCCCCCTTCCACATGTGGGCCCCGGACGTCTACGAGGGGGCGCCGACCCCCGTCACGGCCTTCCTGACGATCGCCCCCAAAGCGGCCGGACTGGCCGTCCTTTTCCGCGTCCTCCGGCCGCTCCTGGAGCAAGAGGCGGCCGCGGACATGTTCGCTCCCGCGCTGAGCGTCGCCGCCGTCCTGACGATGTTCGCCGGGAACCTGGCGGCCCTGCGCCAGAAGAGCGTCAAGCGCATGCTGGCCTATTCGTCGATCGCCCATTCGGGCTATCTCCTCGTCGCCGTCGTCGCGGGCGACGGGCCGGGCCTGGTCTTCTACCTCGCCGCCTATCTGTTCATGAACGCCGGCGCCTTCGGCGTCCTCATCGCCCTGGCGGGCGACGGGACCGAGCGCCCGTCGCTCGAGGACTTGGCCGGGCTCGGGCGCCGCGACCCGTGGCTGGCAGCCGCCCTGGCCGCGTTCCTTTTCTCCCTCGCCGGATTCCCGCCCAGCGCGGGGTTCCTGGCCAAGTTCTACGTCTTCGGGGCCGCCGTCAGGGAAGGCCACCTCCTTCTGGCGGTCGCCGGGGTCGTGGCCAGCCTCGTCTCGGTGGCCTATTACCTGAGGGTCGTCGTGGTCATGTACATGAAGGACGGAGAGACCGGGATAGACGCGGAGCGCGACGATCCGGCCCTCTACCTGGTCGTGTTCCTGTGCCTGTTCGGGGTCGTCCAGCTCGGGATCTGGCCGGGAAATCTCTTGACCGTCATCAGGCTGGCTTTCAATTAGATCCGCCCGATCCGGTCCTATTCGAGGGCCTTGCCCCGGGTCTCGGGGATGCCGGTCCAGAAGGCGGCGGCGGCCAGGAAAGAAGCGGCGATCAGCGTGAACGCGAAGCCGAATCCCCTCGTCTGGGCCAGCGAGCCGACGACGAAGGGCGCGGCGGCGCTGACGATGCGCCCGGCGTTGTACGTGATGCCCTGGGCCGTGGCCCGGACGGCCGTGGGGTAGATCTCGGCCGTCAGGGCGCCGAAGCCCGTGAAGTACCCCGTGCCGAAGAACGCGACGAACGGCCCGAGGACGAGCAGGACGAGCGGCCGGCGCGTCTGCGCGTAGAGGAGCATGAAGACCGAGGCGACGAGGAGGAACCCGACGTAGGACCTCTTCCGGCCCAGCTTGTCGCTGATGAAGCCGAAGGTGATGTACCCCAGCCACATCCCGGCCTGCATGAAGATGACCAGGAACGACATGGACCGCGGGCCGAGGCCGATCCCGCCCTGGTCCGGCGCCATCGACAGATAGGCAGGGAGCCAGAGGTTGAAGCCCCACCAGGCGAACATCGTGCAGGCGTTCATCGACGTGACCAGGACCGTCAGGCGGAGGCGGCGTCTGCCGAAGATCTCGCCGAAGCCGGCGCGGACGCCCGGGGCCTTCGCCCGGACGGTCTTCCAGATCTCGGGCTCCCTGACCCTCTTCTGGATCCAAAGGGTGAAGAAGGCCGGCACGACCCCGACGAAGAAGACGCCCCGCCAGCCCCAGACCGGCAGTACGACCGCGGACACGGCGGCCGCGGCGGCGTAGCCGACGGCCCAGGAGCTCTGGACGATGCCCAGGGCCTTGCCCCGGTGCTCGGCCGGCCAGGTCTCGGAGACGAGCGCCGCGCCGCTCGCCCACTCCCCGCCCATGCCCAACCCGAGGAAGATGCGGAAGACGGCCAGCATGACGACCCCGGTGGCGAATCCGCAGGCGGCCGTGAAGACGGAATAGATGAGGATGCTGGCCATCAGGGCCTTCCGCCGCCCGAAGCGGTCGGCCAGGACGCCGAAGATGAGGCCTCCGGCGGCCGAGGCCACGAGGGTCAACGACGCGAGCAGCCCGGCCGTCGGCTTGGATATCCCGAGGTCGGGCATCAAGGCCGCGATGACCATGGCGTAGAGCATGACGTCGAAGGCGTCGAGCATCCAGCCGAACGAGGCGGCGACGAGGGCCCGCCGGGCGTCCGGAGTCGCGCTCTTCCACCAGGCGAAACGCGCCATCAGCCGATCTCGGCATAGGGGATCCGGGGGACCATGACCTGGCTTATAGCACAGAACCGGCCGCGAACGGTAGCCCGGCGGTCCTCAACGGAGCATGTAGAGCAGGATGAGGTTGACGAGGAAGAGCAGGATGATGCCGAACGAGTCCCAGGCCCAAAGGAAGCGTTTCCTTTCGGAGTTGTAGATCAGGCCCGCCGCGGCCAGTCCGGTCATGGCCATGGCCAGGAGGGCCGGGACCACGTGTTCCGACTGGACCCGCGAGAGGATCGGGCCCTTGAGATAGAAGATGTCCTGAACGGCCAGGATGAACATGTTGAAGAGATTGCTGCCGAAGATGTTGGCCACGGCCATGTCCACGGCCCCGATCCTCATGGCCGCGACCGAGACCGTGAACTCGGGCAGGGACGTGGTGATGGCGACGAAGATGTTGCCGACGAAGGTCTGGCCGAGGCCGGTCGCGGCAGCGATCCTCTCGGCGATCGAGGGCAGAAAGACGGCCGCCCCGACGACGACGGCGGCGTGGAGGGCGTAGCGTATGACGGCACCGCGGAGGGTCAGGGCCGAGGCCGCATGTTCCCTGGCCTGAGGCCCGCGCGGACGCCTCTTCTCGAACTTGAAGGCCATGCGCATCGTCGCGAGGTAGCCGATCAAGATGAGCGGAGTGTAGAGCCCGATCCAGCCCAGGCCGGGCAGGCGGGCGCCGAGGTAGAGGGCGAGCGTGACGCCGCCGAGGAAGAGGATGGACATCCCGGCCGACAGGATGTTGGCCTGGTTGATCTTGGCCGACAGGGGCACCTTGCGGGACAGCGTGTCGAGCAGGCCGAGGATGAAGACGTTGAAGACGCAGCTGCCGAGGACGTTGCCGGCGGCGATGTCCGGCAGGTCCGAGGCCACGGCGCTCAGGCCCGTCGCCAGCTCCGGGAGCGAGGTGACGCCGGCCATGAGGACCAGTCCCAGCCACAGGCCGCTGAGGCCGGTCTTCTCGGAGATGATGTCCCCGTAGCGCGTCAGGCGGCTGCCCGAGAAGAGGATGACCGCGGAAACCCCCAGGAATTCGAGCCAGAGCAGCATGGACGGCCTCCCGACCTCGTTATCAGTGCACGGCGAAGAGGAGGACGAGATTGAGGACAAAAACGGCCGCGATCCCCCACGACTCCCAGGACACGAGAAAGCGTTTCCTGTCCGAGTGGTAGATCAGGCCGGCCGCGGCCAGTCCGGTCATGGCCAGCACGGCGAAGACGCTGATGAGGTGCTGCGGCTCGACCGCGCTGAGGAGCGGCCCCTTGGTGTAGAAAATGTCGTCCAGGGCCAGGATGCCCATGTTGAACAGATTGCTGCCGAAGAGGTTGCCCACGGCCGTGTCCACGGCCCCCAGCCTGAAGCTGGAGATGGTCACGGTGAGCTCAGGCAGGGAGGTCGACAGGGCGACGAAGATGGTCCCGACGAACGTGTGGCCCAGGCCGGTGATCTCGGCCAGGCCCTCGGCGATCCGGGGGAGAAAGACCGCCGCCCCGACGACCACGGCGGCGTTGAAAACGTAACCGACGACCGCCTTTTTCAGGGGGACGTCCCGGTAAAGATCGGGGGGGACCTCGTGGATGCCGGCCGCCGGCGAGCCTCGCTTCTCGTACCGGAAGGCCAGGGCCATGGCGCCCAGGTAGCCGGCCAGGATGAGCGGGGTATAGAGACCGATCCATCCGAGCGACGGCAGGCGGTCTCCGAGGAAAAGGCCGAGTCCCACGGCGCTGATGAGCGGCAGGAACATGCCGGCCGTCAGCAGGTTGCCCTGGTGGGCCAGCGAGAAGAGAGGCTTCTTCTTCGACAGGGCGTCGATGATGCTGAGGATGAACAGGTTGAAGACGCAACTGCCCAGGATGTCGCCGACGGCGATGTCCGGAAGTCCGGCCAGGACGACCGAGCTCAGGCCCGTCGCGAGCTCCGGCAGGGAGGTGACCGCGGCCATGAGGACCATGCCCAGCCAGAGCCGGCTCATCCCGGTCTTCTCGGCGATCATGTCCCCGTACCGGCTGAGGCGGCTTCCCGAGAAGAGGATCAGCCCGGTGACGATCAGGAATTCGATCCATAGGAGCATCTCTATCCCTCCCTCAGGTCCAAAAAAAGAGCGGCCGGAGCGGGGTCATAAGCCGGATCCTGTACCCGCTCGCGCGGACGACGGTCATTTGTCTAGGTCCCGGGTTGCCCCGGGACTCCAGCGGCCGACCCGCCCCCTGGGACGGGCCATCCCAAAACGGGGCTCGTTTGGCCTTGCTCCGGATGGGGTTTGCCTTGCCCCCGGCGTCGCCGCCGGGGCGGTGAGCTCTTACCTCGCCATTTCACCCTTGCTCCCCGGAACGCTCGCGCGCCCCGGAGGGCGGTGTCTTTTCTGTGGCACTTTCCCCCGGTCGCCCGGAGTCGCCGTTAGCGACCATCCTGCCCTTCGGAGTCCGGACTTTCCTCCTCTCCCCCCTCGCGGGAAGGAGAGGCGACCGTCTCGCCCGCTCCGGCCGTTATCTTTATACCGTATTGCTCGAGTTTTTTATAGAGGTTCGATCGGGGCGTGTCGATCTCCCGGGCCGTCTGGGAGATGTTCCAGTGGTTGGCCTCGAGCTTGGCCAGCAGGAAATCCCTCTCCGCCAGGTCCCGGAACTCGCGCAGGGTCTTGACCCC
The DNA here is from genome assembly GCA_041320535.1 of Candidatus Aminicenantota bacterium. Classification (GTDB taxonomy): domain Bacteria; phylum Acidobacteriota; class Aminicenantia; order Aminicenantales; family Saccharicenantaceae; genus RBG-16-66-30. Next base: position 958,203 of record JBGLNH010000001.1, read on the forward strand.
GTCCGGGTCCGGCAGGACCGCATCGGCCTTTTCCCGGAGCGGCTCCGGCAGGTCCTGGGGGCCGATCGTGTCCTTGTCGGTCATGATCATCAGCCGCTCGACGATGTTCTTGAGCTCCCGGACGTTGCCTTTCCAGGCGAACCGGGTCAGGGCGGTCATGGCCTCCGGGGAGAACTTCCTCGGCCGGAAATTGTTCTCCTCGGCGAAGGCCCTTGAGAAATAATCGACGAGGAGCGGGATGTCCTCCGGCCTCTCCCGCAGGGGCGGCGAATAGAGGGGCACGACGTTGAGCCGGAAATAGAGGTCCTCCCGGAAACGGCCCTCCTGGATCTCCTTGCGCAGGTCCTTGTTCGTGGCCGCGATGACGCGGACGTCGACCTTGGAGATGCGGCTCGAGCCGACCTTCTGGACCTCCCCCTCCTCGAGGACGCGCAGGACCTTGGATTGGGTCCGCAGGCTCATGTCGCCGATCTCGTCGAGGAAGATGGTGCCGCCGTCGGCCTGCTCGAACTTCCCGGTCTTCTTCTCGGTGGCGCCGGTGAAAGCGCCCTTCTCGTGGCCGAAGAGCTCCGATTCGATGAGCTCCTCCGGGATGGCGGCGCAGTTGACCTGGACGAAGCTCTCCTTGGCCCTGAGGCTGTGGGCGTGGATGGACCGGGCGATGAGCTCCTTGCCCGTGCCGCTCTCGCCGAAGACCAGGACCGTGGCGTTGGTCGGGGCGATCTTGAGGATCTCCTTCCAGAGGGCCTGGACGAGGGGGTGGCGCCCGACGATCTCGTAGTGCTTCCCGGCCTTCTTCTTGAGGTCCTGGCACTCGCGGCTGAGCCTGGTCTTCTGGAGGGCGTTGCGGATGCCGATGAGGACGCGCTCGCGATGGAGCGGCTTCTCCAGGAAGTCGAAGGCCCCGAGCTTCGTGGCCTCGACAGCCGCCTGGATGGTCCCCTGCCCCGAGATCATGATGACCTCGGGAACGAACGGCCTCTGCCGTATCTCGGCCAGGACCTCGAGTCCGCTCCGTCCGGGCATCCTGATATCGAGAAGGATGAGGTCGACGCCGACCGTCTCCCGGAGCATCTCCAGCCCGTCCTCGCCCGTCGCGGCCTCGAAGTACTCGTAGCCCTCGTACTCGAGGATCATCTTCAGCGACTTGCGGATCCCCTCCTCGTCGTCGATGACGAGGATCCGGGCCTTCCTCTCGGGTTTCATCGGCTTCGCGACCTCTTGGCCCGATTCTAGCATACTCGGGCGTTCCGGGCAAAAGCGGATGGCGGGCCCCGTTCCCTTGTGATAGACTGGCATCGGGCATGGGAAAGGCCGAGAACTTGGACATGGGGGAGCGGAGGTCCCGGACGTCGGCTGCCGCGCTCCTCACCGGGCTGGGCCTCCTCGTCATTCTCTCCCCTCCGCTCGCCGAGGGCCAGCGCCGACGCCGCGAGCCGGTTGCGGAGCCGGGCGCGGCGGACGGTCGTTCTCCTCAACCCGTGAAGTAGAGGTAGGCGGCCAGGATCAGGGCCAGGACGATGCCGGAGGCGACGATGTCCGCCGCGTTCCAGCTGGCCCTGGACTCCTTCCTGTGCTCGGCCGTGACCGTGCCGTAGGTCAGCCCGGCCAGCTTCTCGTAGGCCGGCTTCTCGGTCAGGAAGCTGACGACGACCATGACCAGGGCGCTGACGATGAAGATGAACAGGCTGTAGTACTGGAAGAAGACGTGGTTGACGATCCACAGGAACGAGCCCTGCGCGTAGGAGAACCCGCTCATGAGCTTGACCGGGGTGTCGACGGCCAAACGGAAGAGACCGAGCGCGAAACCCGTGCCGAGCGCGGCCAGGCAGCCCTTGGCGTTGAGGCGCTTCCAGAAGACGCCGAAGAAGAAGACGACGAAGATGGGCGGGGCCAGGTAGGATTGGACGCCCTGGAGGTAGTCGTAGAGGCCGCGGCCGCCGCGGATGACCGGGATCCAGAGCAGGCCGATGAGGACCATGACGCCGGTCGCGACGCGGCCGATCCAGACCAGGCGCTCCTGGGTCACCTTGGGGCGCAGGCGCTGGTAGAAGTCCATGGTGAAGAGAGTGGCGGCGGCGTTGAAGGCCCCGGCGAGCGAGCTCATGAGCGCCGCGAGAAGGCCCGCGACGACCAGCCCCCGGACGCCGACGGGCAGGACCGTGGCGACGAGCAGGGGGAAGGCCTTCTGGGCGTTGGCCCGGACGAGCTCCCCCCCGCCGGCGAAGAGCTCCTGCTGGAGGGCGGCGCTCTGGCCGCTCTTGGCCAGGGCGAAGGCGATCATGCCCGGTATGATGAAGATGAAGACCGGCAGGAGCTTGAAGAAGGCCGCGGTGATCGAGCCCCGCCGGGCCTGGCGCTGGTCGGGAGCGCCGAGGACGCGCTGGACGATGTACTGGTCCGTGCACCAGTACCACAGGCCGATGATCGGGGCGCAGAAGAGCATGCCGATCCAGGGGTAGTTGTCGTTGAAGTACCAGGCCATGCGGCCCGCCTCGTGGACCGGCGCCCAGGTCCCCTGGACCCCGGCGGGGACGAGCGGCTTCCAGAGGTTGAACATCTCCCCGCCGGCGATCTCGCGCAGGGCGTCCCAGCCGCCGAGGGCCTTCAGGCCGAAATAGGTCACCAGGGCCGAGCCGGCGATGAGGACGAAGGTCTGGAGGGCCTCGGTGTAGGCGACGGCCTTGAGCCCGCCCATGACCGTGTAGAGGCCGGTGACGACGATGACCAGGATGGAGCCGATCCAGAAGCTGTCGAGGCCGAACCAGTTCAGCTCCGGCAGGAGGACCGAGAAGACGATGCCGCCGGCGAAGATGCCGACGGCGAGCTTGGTCAGGACGTAGGCGACGAGCGAGATGACCGAGAGGACCGTCCGGGCCGCCGGCGAGAAGCGCCGCTCCAGGAACTCGGGCATGGTGAAGACCCGGGAGCGCATGTAGAAGGGCACCATGACCCAGCCGAGGACGAGCAGGCACCAGGCGTGCAGCTCGTAGTGGGCCATGGCCACGCCGTCGGTCGCGCCCGAGCCGGCCAGGCCGACGAGGTGCTCGGCGCCGATGTTCGAGGCGAAGATGGAGGCGCCGACGATGAGCCAGCCGAGGTTGCGGCCGGCCAGGAAGTACTCGTCCGAGGTCCTCTGCTTCTGGCGCATGATCCTCCAGGCCAGGCCGAGGATGATGCCGAAGTAGACGAGGATGATGAGCCAGTCGAGCGGTTTGAGCAAGGTCATGGCCTCTCCTTTCTAATCGTCGTCGTCGGGGACCATGGTGACGGCCCAGGCCGGATAGGGCGCGTCCGGGCCCTTGACGGCGTGCCAGAGGATGCGGTTCAGGGTGTCCTCCGGGCAGGCGTCGATGCGGCGGAAATTCAGGCGCCCCGACTGGATGGCGTGGCGCCGGAGCAGGGCGTCGGCGATCGCGGCCTTGGGCGGGTTCATCGTGTCCAGGGGGACGAGGTTGGGAACGGACTCGAAGGGCGTGAAGTCGGGGGTGTCCGTGAAGCAGTCGAACATCGGCGTCGCGGTGGCGTCGAACTGGTTCATCGGCGGCAGGCCGAGGATCTGCTCGATCGTCCGCAGGATGCTCGTCGTGTTGTACTGGGTGCTGACGACGGCGCCGCGCTTGGTGTAGGGGCTGGCGCAGTAGGCGGTCGTCCGGTAGCCGCTGACGTGGTCCCAGCCGTTCTGGGGGTCGTCCTCGATGCCGAAGACGACGGTCTCCTTCCAGAAGGAGCTGCGGCTGAAGGCCTCGACGATGCGGCCGAAGGCCAGGTCGTTGTCGGCGACGCAGGCCTCCGGTGTCGGCGCGCCCTCGCTCGTCCCGCTGGTGTGGTCGTCGGGCAGGCAGACGAGGATGAGCCGGGGCATCCGGCCCTCCGCCTCCCATCCGGCGATCCGGTCGGCGATGAAGCGGGCCCGCCAGACGTCCGGGACCTCCATGATCCAGCCCACGGTGTCCGCGAAGGAGAACGGGGCGATCGTCGGGATGCCGGGCCGGCTCCCGATGACCACCTCGCCGCGGCCGTGGAGGTACTCGTCCCAGTGATCGGCCCACTTCGGCTCGCCCTCGCGGCCCGGGTCCTTCCAGCCGCAGGCGGGCATCATGAACTCGCCGAAGTTGGCCATGGTCACGCCGTGGCGGAGGGCGTTGTCCCAGATGAAGCCCGTCGGCGCGTAGGCCAGGGCGTCGACCTCGTCCGGGCCCATGCCGTCGGGGTAGCTTCGCGGCCAGCCGGCGAACGACTTCTCGAGGTAATCGGTGCCGAAGGCCGTCGTCGACCACTGGTGCCCGTCGGCGCTGAGGATGCCGCTGCAGTAGGTGTTGTCGAGGAGGACGAACTCGCGGACGAGCTTGTGCTGGTTGGGGGTGACCTTCTCGCCGAAGACGCAGAGCGCCGGGTCGCCGTTGCCCTCGGGAATGTCGCCGAGGACCTGGTCGTAGGTCCGGTTCTCCTTGATGACGTAGACGACGTGCTTGAAGACGCTCGGCTCGCCGATCCGCTCGGGGACGGGACGGGCCGGCTGGCCGGGCCGGGGCTCGAGCAGGGCGGCCGCGATGCGCTCGCGGCGGTAGTTGTCGTAGGCCGCGGCCGACAGGCGCTCCAGCTCCCTCCTCCCCGGCACGGGCACGAGCGAGACCGAGCCGTGGTAGTGGTGCGTGTTGAAGCCGGGCGCTCCGGTGGGCTTGTAGGTCTTGGGCTCGACGGCGTGGCCCTTGATGTTGGCCACGGCGATCGTCTTCCGGGCCGCGTCGTAGGCCAGCGCGCCGGGGAACCAGCCGACGGGGATGAGCCCGGTGAGCCGCGATCGTTTCCGCCCGGGGGCGAACGCGACGACGCCGACGGCGTTCTGGGTGCCGTTGGCGACGTAGAGCGTCTTGCCGTTCGGGGCGAAGGCCAGGGCGTTGGGCGAGGCCCCGAAGAGGTCGGCCGGGCCGGCCTTGGCCCAGATCGTCTCGACCACGGCGTCGGTCGCCGTGTCGATGACGCTGAGGTTGTCCGAGGCGGCGTTGGCGCAGACGAGATGGCGCCGGTCGGGCGAAAGGGCCAGGGCGGAGGAGTGGAGGTGGACGAGGATCTCCGTCTTGAGCGCGCCCGAGACGAGGTCGACGACGCTCACGGAGCCCTCGCTGGCGACGTGCCGGACGGGATCGACCCGGACGACCGTGCCGCGGCCGGCCGGGCCGGCGAGATCGTCCGGCCCCGGCCGGCGTCCGCCCCAGTTGCTGACGTAGGCCTTGCCCTGCGCGAGAACGACCTCGAAGGGAGCGACCCCGACGTCGAACGTCCGCAGGACCTTGCCGCTCGACGCGTCGAGCTCGTAGAGCCGGTTGGACAGGTTGCCGCAGACGAACAGCCGCTCGCCGTCCTCCGTGAGGGCCAGCCCGGCGGGGATCTCCTCCTCGCGCCGCGGGGCGCCGGCCGGGGGCAGGGGGATCGTATGGGACGGGGAGACGGCGCCGTCCGGGCCGACGGCGAAGACCTTGACGCTGCCGTTGACGTTGCTGAGGTAGACGCGGCGCCCGTCGGGGGAGAAGAGGAGGCCGGCGTAGCTCAGCTGGCCCTTGTCGTCGGGCTCGAGGATGTTCCCGGAGGCGGCCTCGGGAACGGCGGCGCCCCGGGCTTCGGCGGGCAGGCCCACCCGCTGCCGGACCTCGCCGGTCGCCGGATCGAGGATGACCAGCTCGGCCGTCTTGCCGGACACGGCCAGGAGCTTGCCGTCCGGCGAGAGGGCCAGGGCCTGGGGCCGGAGGCCCGCGAGAGGGACCTGGACGCCGGCCGGGGTGACGACCTGGTTGACCGGGACGACCGTCCTTCCGGCCTCCCCGACGCCCACGGTCCCGGTGTCGGGAAGGGAGGGGGCCGGCTCCCGCCGGCAGGCCGGAGCGCCGGCGGCGAGGAGCGCCAGCGCGGCGGCCGCGACCGCGGAGCGGAGTGACCGGACGTCCATGGGACCCTCCTTACTTGATCAGGCGCTTCCTCATCATCCGCGTCGAGACCGTGAAGACGAAGGCCGCCAGGACGACGAGGCCGCCCAGGCTCCAGCCGAGGCCCGGCGCGGGCTCGCCGGTGAAGACCGACCGGGAGATGCGGACGGCGTGGGTCAGCGGCAGGAACTCGGCCAGGGCCCTCATCCAGCCGGGGAAGTTGTCGAGGGGGAAGAAGACCCCCGAGAAGAAGAGCATGGGCGTGATGACGAGCTCGGTGTAGTAGCTGAAGAAGTCGAAGCTCGGGGCGACCGAGGTGACGATCATGGCCAGGGAGCCGAACATGACGCCGACGAAGACCATGAAGACGAGGAGCAGGGCGAGCCGGAAGGGGGAGGCGGGGGCGACGCCCATGGCCAGGGCGACCGACATCATCAGCGTGCCGCTGACCAGGCCGCGGAAGGAGCCCCAGGCGATGTCGCCGGCCACGGCCTCGTCGGCCGAGACCGGGGTCGCGATGAGCGATGCGTAGACCTTCTCGTGGACGATCTTGATGTAGGTGCCGTAGAGGCACTCGAAGGACGCGGACATCATGACGGCCGTGACCAGGACCCCCGGGACGAGGAAGTGGAGGTAGGGCTTGCCGCCGAACGCGCCCATGTAGGCGCCCATGCCGACGCCGAAGGTGACGAGGTAGAACAGCGGCTCGACCAGGCTGACGATGAAGGTCGGCAGGATGAAGCGCTTGTACGAATAGAGGTTGCGCAGGAAGACGTAGGCGACGCGGTAGGACAGCCTCATTCGTGGAGGCTCCGTCCGGTGAGCTTGAGGAAGACGTCCTCGAGCGTGGCCGGCCTGTTCAGGGTGTTGGGCAGGTCGAGCTCGAGGAGCTTCCTCATCAGCCCGTGGCCGTCCCGGCAGTAGAAGTAGAGCGTGTCGCCGACGCGCTCGTGGGCGCAGGGGACGCCGGAGAGGTGGCCCAGGATCCGGGGGTCTTCCTCCGGCGCGACGCGGACCTCGACGACCTCGCGGCCGATCTCCTCGTCGACGAGCTTCCCCGGCGCGCCCTCCTTGAGGATCCGGCCCTGGTACATGACGACGATGCGGTCGCAGAGCTGCTGGGCCTCCTCCATGTACTGGGTGGTCAGGACGAGCGTCGCGCCCTGGGCCTTGAGCCGGCGGAGCCGCTGCCAGATGAGGTGGCGGGCCTGGGGGTCGAGGCCCGTCGTCGGCTCGTCGGCGACGATGAGCCGCGGCCGGTTGATCAGGGCCCGGGCGATGAGCAGTCGCCGCTTCATCCCCGTCGACAGCTCCGAGATCTTGCTCGAGGCCTTGGCCTCGAGCTCGACGAAGCGGAGGAGCTCGCCGATCCGGGCCTTGGCCTCGCGCCTCCCGATGTCGAAGAAGCGGGCGAAGACGATGAGGTTCTCGCGGACGGTGAGGTCGTTGTCGAGATCGATCTCCTGGGGGATGACGCCGGTCATCTTCTTGAGGGCCCGGTTGTCGACGGCCGCGGCCAGGCCGCCCACCGTGAGGGTCCCCGAGGTCAGGGGCGAGACGCAGTGGATCATGCGCACGGTCGTCGTCTTCCCGGCGCCGTTCGGTCCGAGGAAACCGAAGCACTCGCCTTCGCGGATGTCGAAGGAGACGCCGGCCACGGCGACGAGATCGCCGTAGGCTTTGGTCAGGCCGGAGGCGCTGACGAGTATGCCCATGCTCCTCCCGCTCACATGCTTTCGAGCAGGGCTTTGAAGCGGGGATGGGCCCGGAGAGGCTCGAGGTCGCCGTCGTTCTCGTACCAGCCCTTCTGGCGGAGCCCCCCGGCCGCCGCCCGCTCCAGGCAGTCGATGGCCTCCTCGACGTCGCCGGCCAGGGAATGGATGCAGCCCAGATTGTAGAGGAGCATCGGGTCGTCGGGGTCGATCCGGCGCGCCCGCCGGGCCCACTCGAGCCCCTTGTCCTTCTCGCCCAGCGCGACGAGGCCGTTGGCGCCCATGTAAAGGGCCCGGGCGTCGTCGGGGTGGAAGTCGACGTGGCGCTCGACCAGGGCCGCGCCGCGGCGCCGGGCGGCCCGGGCGTCCTCGGGGCGGCCGAGCTCGTCGTAGATGTTGGCCACGAGCAGGGGGGCGTAGAAATCCTCCGGACGGACCCGCATGGCCTCCTCGTAGAGCGAGACGGCCTTGGGCAGGTCGCCGCCGGCGAAGGCGTGCCGGGCGTAGAAGTACCAGGCCTCGAAGAGGGACGGGTCGAGGGCGATGGCCCTCTCGAAGGCCGCCTTGGCCTCGTCCTTCCGGGGCCCGAGCGACAGGGCCACGGCGTAGGAGGCCTGGGCCTGGGCCGAGACCGGGGCCAGCTCGACGGCCCGGCGGCCGGCCGCCTCGGCCTGCGCCCGGACCGAGTCCTTGCGCTCGGCGTAGAGATAGATGTAGGACCAGCAGTCGGCCTGCCCGGCGCGGGCCAGGGCGTAATCCGGGTCGAGCTCCACCGCCCGGGAGAACAGCTGCAGGGCGAACTCGATGTCGTGGCGGCCGTAGCGGTAGAAGAAGCTGCGGCCCCGGAGGTAGTAGTCGTAGGCCTGGACGTGGCTCGTCGGGACCTCGGCCAGGGCGCCCTTCTCCCGGGGGCTCAGGGTGACCCGCAGGGCCCGGACGACGTTGTTGGCGATCTCCAGCTGGATGGCGAAGATGTCCCGGAGCTCGCGGTCGTACGACTCCGACCAGATGTGGTAGCCGCGGACGGCGTCGATGAGCTGGACGGTGATGCGCAGGCGGTTCTCGGACTTGCGGACGCTGCCCTCGAGGACGGTCTCGACGCGGAGCTTGTTGCCGATCTCGCGGAGGTCGGCGGCCGTGCCCTGGAACTGGAACGACCCGGTGCGGGAGGCGACGCGGAGGCCCTGGATCCTGCAGAGGGCGTTGATGATCTCCTCGGCGACGCCCTCGCAGAAGTAGCCCTGGTCCTTCTCCCGGCTCATGTCGGAGAAGGGCAGGACCGCGATCGACGGGACGGCGGCGCCGCGGCCCTCCTCGGCCTCCTTCCGCAGGTCCTCGAGCTCGTCGCGGAGGTCGCGGGCCGAGGCCATGCGGTAGCGGGGCTCCTTCTCCAGGCAGTGGCGGAGGACGCGGTCGATCTGCCGCGGCAGTCGGGGGTTGAGCTCGACGGCCGAGCGCGGCTCCTCCTTGAGGATGCCGGCGATCCGCTCCGGGCCGGTCCGGCCGCCGAAGGGGAACCGCCCCGTGGCCCATTCGAAGAGGACGACGCCGAGCGAGAACAGGTCGGTGCGGTGGTCGAGAGGCTCGCTCCGGAGCTGCTCGGGGGACATGTAGGCGATCGTCCCGGCGAAGTCGGCGTCGATCGTCGCCGTGCTGCCCTCGTCCTTGGACAGGATCTTGGGCAGGGGGAGGAGGATGCGGGCCAGGCCGAAGTCGAGGATCTTGAGCGTCCCCGACGCGTCGATCATGATGTTCTGGGGCTTGAGGTCCCGGTGGATGATGCCCCGGGCGTGGGCGGCGGCGACGGCGTCGGCGAGAGGGACGGCGACCTCGAGGAAGCGGTCGAGGAGGACGCCCCCGGGCTCGATGAGCTTCGACAGGGGCTGGCCGTCGACGTACTCCATGGTGAAGAAGCCCGTCCCCTCGGCCTCGTCCACGGCGAAGATGGTGACGATGTTGGGATGGCTCAGGGCGGCGACGGCCTTGGCCTCGCGCTCGAAGAAGGCCCGCCGGTCGGGGTCGGCGACCGCGCCGGGGGCCAGGAACTTGACGGCGACGTCGCGGTCGAGCTTGAGGTCGCGGGCCTTCCAGACCTCGCCCATGCCGCCCTCGCCGAGCTTCTCGACGAGGCGGTAGTTCCCGAGCACGAGGTCTTTTTCCGGTTGGGCGGCCATGGCGATACCCTAAGACACTACCCGAATCGCGGAAGGCCTGTCAACCCGCGCCGCGCGCTCGATGCCGGCTCTGTCGGCCGCTCTCCGGCCGCGGAGGGGTCTCGGGGATCCGCTCCGCACGCCGCGGCGGAACTTCACGCCGTCCCGGCCCCCGAAAGGGGACATGTACCTCGGGTACGTGTCCCCCTTAGGGTTGAAGGGGCGGGGGCGAGATGATAAGATGGGGGCGAACACGAGGAAGGAGAGTGCGATGAGCGAAGTCGTTTATACATGCGCGGTGTGCGGCAAGGAGGTCAAGGCCGTGAAGGGCCGGCCGATCCCCCTGTGCTGCACGAGGGAGATGGCCCCCCTGCCGTTCTGCACGGCCGCCCCGCACCCGGAGATGGCCCGCAACTACGACGAGGACCTGCCCTGCGACGACGGCACGGCGGCCAAGAAGAAATAGCCGGCCCTCGGGCTTTCTTCCCCTTGACGGCCATTCGGTCTTGGATCCAAGGCCCGACGACCGAAGCGAAGCCGATCTCGCCGACGATAAGCCATATCGTCACGGTGTCGTCGGCCCGGTCATGCGTTCACATTTCGTCGGGGGGGTCGGTGTCGCGGCTCCCATAGGCCCGCGCCCTCTCCTCGAGCCGGCGCAGGAGGTCCTCGCAGCCCCGGGAGCTGGATCGAATTTGACCCAGATACCCCTCCAACCCGCGTCAAGATAACGGCCGAGCAGCTCGTATTGCAGGGGATCGTATCCTTCCGGCTTCGGGAAGGGCACCCTGTTCTCTTCCCCGGTGGTCAGGCACATCCGGAAATTGTACGCCTGGACCTTCTTGTCTCCCGAACCCTCCTCGCCGGGATCCTCATCATGAATGCGCGGCAGCAGCCCGCTGGCAGGATCATCAGGTACGATATAGGGGGAAACACCATGGTCGAACTGATGGAAGACCGCGTTCCGGGCCTGAACGCCGTTGAGCGTCTCTCCGTACTGCGAATTGGATTCACGGCCGACCGCATAGGATACCCCGGCCGCGGCCATCAGGTCGCCCTCGTACGTGGCATCGATATAGACCCTTGACCGGTAGGCCGTTCCATCGAGCATCCTGATCTCAGTGATCCTGTTCCCTTTGACCGTGACGCCTCTCCCCCGGTCCAGCCGATTTTCCCGGTGGATCTCGAGACCCGCCTCAGCGACCATTTCCTCAAAAACCGTCTCCGCGATACGGGGTTCGAAGACCCACATGGCATCGTTCCCCGGGTCATACCTGGAATAGTCTTCCGGCCGCTGGTGCTTCCAGGATCCCGGTTGGTCATAGTGGGCCTTGACCCGTTGGTAGAACTCCCGGCTGAGGCCGCCGATGGCCTCTTTATTGCCGGAATCCGTCCAGCCCAGCCCCCCTGCCGTGAGACCTCCGAGATGATTGTCCGGGCCGGTGACGATCACATCCAGGCCATCACGCTGAGCTTGAATGCCCGCCATGACACCGGCCGAGTTGTTGCCGTAGATCACCAGGTCATAGATTGGCCGGTTGTCTCCGGGGCCTGAACAGCCGGCGAGCAACCCCAGGAAGATCATGATCAGGGAGAAGTTTCTCATAGCCAGGTAATTCTACCGTGAAATTCGCGAAAGACAATCATCTATCCTCCTCCCCGCGCTCAGGCTACGGGATCTACCTCGTAAACCTGCGTGATGCCGGAGGTTCGGATCCTCTCAGGCACGCCACGCTTTCCCTTGACCTGCCCCCTAGCCTGGTACCAGCCCTAGAGTGACCTTAGCGGCCGGGTGGAACGATAGGCGCCGCTTCGGGCGTTTTGAGTATAATGGGCTCATCCATGAGGGCCGAAGCCGCTTTCCTCCGGTTCCATCTCCGGGTCGGGGCGCGCCTGGCCGCGCGCATCCTGGCCCCGGTCCTGGCCGTGATATTCATCGTTTTTTACATCCTGAGGCCCGAGTTCGTCCTCGCGCTGGCCCGGGCCCTCTTTGTCGAAGGCAGCCTGGTCGAATCGGGTCTCGCCGGGACGCTGCTCCTCATGGGCTTGGCCAGCGCGGTCGCGCCCCGGATCACGGCCGGCCGGGCCGGATGGGCCCGCTCTCTTCCCGCGGACGGTCGCGCCCTTCGGGCCATGGAAGTCCTCTCCTCGGTCGTCGCCGGAATGCCCGTGCTCGCGGTGCTGGCGGCGCTTGCATGGTTCGTCGCGGGGCCGGACCCGGAGCGGATCGCCATCCGCCTGGCCGGCCTCCTCGCCGGCGCCGCGGCGGCCGGCCTCTTCTGCCTCGAAGGTCCGTCCTCTTTGAGAGGGAAGATCCTGCCGGCCGTGGCCTGCTTTCTCTCGTTCTTGGGGCATGCGGTGTTCCTTGCCGCGGCCGCCGCGCTCCTGGCTTTGGCCCTGGCGGCCCCCGTGAAGGCCCGCGGCGGACCGGGGCGGCGGAGCTCTCGGCGCCCTCTGCCGGCGGCCGTTTTCTTCTACGGGCTCTCGCTCCGGGCCGTCGGCGCGAGGATCGTCCTCGCCTATCTTCCGCCCGCCTTCATCCTGGCCGCGGGCCGCCTCTTTCTCATGAACAACGATCTCACCGGGAGCGCGCCTCTCTCCCTCTCGCTCTTCGGCATCATCCAGGCCGCGGCCGTTTTCAGCGGCCCCGCGGCCAACACTCTGGTCGCGCGGCGGCCCGCCTGGCCCTGGCTCCGTTCGCTGCCTCGCTCCGCGGGCGCCCGGATCGGCTCGGACGCGCTGTTCCTCGGCCTCAACGCCCTTCCCTTGGCGACGGGCTTGGCCCTCTTCGGCCGCCCGGCGCGTGAGGCCGCTCTCCTTGCCGGCCCCTTGGCCTGGCTCGCCCTCCGCGGCGCCGGGGCCGTCCGGGATGCCGCCGACCGGCGGTTCGGCGCTCTGGGGCCGGTCTTCGTCGAGGGCACGATCGTCTCGATGAGCGTCGCCGTGATGCCGTGGATCTCATGGCTCATCGCCGCCGCGTCGCCCGTCGCCTTCCTTCTGGCCCGGGCCGCCGAGCGCAGGTTCAAGCCGACCTTGTGGGCCGAGCGCCACCACCTCGACGCCGGCGATCCTCTCTCCTGGAGCGCCTCATGATGGTCTTCGAATCCGTCACCTTCGGTTACGAGCCGGGGCGGCCCATCGTCCGGAACGCGAGCTTCGCGCTGCCGCCGGGCCTGACCTTGCTCCTCGGCCCGAACGGCTGCGGCAAGAGCACGCTGCTCAAGCTGGCCGCGGGGGTGGAGCGCCCCGACGCGGGCCGCGTCGTCGTCGACGGCGCCGATCTCTGGAGGGAAGAAGCCAAAGCCAGACGGGGACTGGCCTATCTCCCGGAGTTCCCGGATATCACGCCGTACGCCGCGCTGCGGGACGTTCTGCGTCTCGTCTGCCGCCTTCGCGGCGAGCCCGTCGCGGCGGGGGAGAGGGCCCTCGAAACGTTCGGGCTCGCCGATGAAGCCGGACGCTCGGTCCGCGAGCTTTCGTCGGGTCAGCGGAAAAGGGCGCTCTTCGCGGCCGCCATCGTCGGGCGCCCGCCTCACATACTCCTCGACGAGCCCCTCGACGCCCTCGACCGGCAGATCGCCGACGACGTGCTGGCCTGGATCCGCCGGAGGATCGCCGATGGAGCGGCCCTGGCCGTCGTCTCGCACGCGATCGAGCCGTTCGCGGAAATGGCCGCCCGGGCGATCACGGCGCGCGCGGGCCTTGTCGAACAGCATGAAGCTCTTCCTCGATCTCCCGAGGACCGCTTTCGTCTTCTCGACGCCCTCGCTCGAGGCGTCGAAGCGCCGTGACCGCGCCGGTCCCAAGAGATCCAACGGGATCGGCATGAATTCTCGGGATCACGCGGTTTCCCGATTGCCTCCGCCGGCCGTGAGGCGTATAGTCCTCCGTGGCGACCGGCCAAGGTCCGGGAGCCCTGTCATCGGATAAGGAGTTCAGCATGAAGCGGAAAGAGTTCCTCAAGACCTGCGCCGTCGGCGCCTGCGGGTGCGGCGTCATGGGATTGCTGGCTCAAGCCGAGGCGGCGGCGGAGCGCCCGGCCGGCCAGACGCCCTCCGGAGCGGACGAAACGGCCCAGCTGAAGGCCAAGCTGGACGGCGCCCGCGAGCGCTTCGCTCTTCTTCTCGGCGTCCTGGGGGAGGAGCTCGACGAAGCCGCCCGCGACCGGGTCCTGCGGCAGCTCGGCGGGGCCTGCTCCCAGAAGCTCGACCCGCTCCTGAAGAAGCACAAGGGCGATCTGAAAGGCTTTCTGGCCCTCGCCCAGACCGCCTGGCTGGAGCGGGCCGAGCTCGACGAGAAGGCGGGGACCCTGCGCGTCGTCGGCAAGCCCTCCCCATGCGTCTGCCCACTGGTCAAGCCGGGCCGGACCCCGGCCTCGTTCTGCCGCTGCACGCTCGGCTGGCAGGAGGCCGTCTTTTCGGCCCTCCTCGGCAAGCCCGCCACCGCGGAGATCGAGGAGACGGTCCTCGGCGGCGGCGCCCGCTGCAGCTTCCTGATCCGGTTCCGATGAGCCCGCTCCAACCGGCCATGAAAGCGATCGTCTACACCGAATTCGGTTCCCCCGACGTCCTCCGGCTCGAGGAGATCCCTCGGCCCGTGCCGAAGCGCGGCGAGATCCTGGTCCGGGTCCGGGCGTCGAGCGTCAACTTCGGGGACATCCTGGCCCGGAGCTTCAGGTCCGTCACGCCCCGCGGCTTCAATATGCCGCTTCTCTTCTGGCTCATCGCCAAGACGGCCATGGGCTGGAGGAAGCCCAGGATCCGCGTCCTGGGGAACGAGCTGGCCGGGGACGTCGTGTCGGTCGGCCGGGACGTCACGCGCTTCAAGCCGGGCGATGAGGTGTTCGGCCATACCATGCAGCGCTTCGGCGCCTACGCCGAGTACCTCTCGCTGAGCGAGAAGGCCCCGGTGGCGCACAAGCCCGCCAACCTGTCCTACGAAGAGGCCGCCGTCATTCCGTACGGGGCTGTGATGGCCGTCTCCCTCCTGCGCCGCGCCAAGCTCCGGCCGGGGCAGAGGGTCCTGATCAACGGGGCCAGCGGCGGGATCGGCTCGGCCGCGGTCCAGATCGCCAAGCATCTCGGGGCCGACGTGACCGCGGTGTGCGGCGGGCACCGGCTGGACTACGTCCGGGCCCTGGGCGCGGATCGGGCCATCGATTACGCCGAGCAGGACTTCACCCGCGGCGGCGAGACCTACGACGTCGTCTTCGACATCCTGGGCCTGACGCCCTTCTCGCGCGGCCGGCTTTCGCTCGGGCCCCGCGGCGTCCTGCTCTACGCCAGCTTCAAGACGCGCCATCTCCTGGCCATGGCCCGGACGTCCCTTTCCCGGGGCCGGCGGGTAGTCTGCGCCATCGCGCCCGGAAGCCTCGAGGACCTGCTCGAGGTCAAAGAGCTGGTCGAGGCGGGGAAGATCAAGGCCATCGTCGACAGGCGTTTCCCGCTCGAGCAGGCCGCCGAAGCGCACCGGTACGTCGAGACCGGCGAGCGGAAGGGGAGCGTGGTCATCCTGGGCGCGTGAGCTCGAGGCAGCGAACATGAAAGCAAGGCCTATGTTGGCCCATGTTCGGACGCGAAGGCGGCCAGCCCGAAAGACCCGACGCAGGCGGGGCGCGGCCCGCCGGCCGAAGCCCCTCCCGTTGACATCTCTCCCCGGCGGCGCTATCCTGATGCCAAGTAACAAATGAGGGGATAAGGGCAAGAATCGCCTGCCCGAGCTCCAACAAGGCCATTTTTTTCTAGGGGGCGGCTATGGACACGAAGGAGTCTCCTGACAAGACGATAACCGTGGGCCCGTCAGGCGGGGCTGTCCGTGAGATCGGCCCTTATCGTCTCCTCGAGAAGATCGGCGAGGGCGGGATGGGCGAGGTCTGGGTCGCCGAGCAGCACAAGCCCCTGCACCGGCGCGTCGCCCTCAAGCTCATCAAGGCCGGCATGGACACCCGGCAGGTCATCGCCCGCTTCGAGTCCGAGCGCCAGGCCCTGGCCATGATGGACCACCCGGCCATCGCCAAGGTCTTCGACGCCGGCGAGACGGGCGACGGGCGGCCCTATTTCGTCATGGAATACGTCCGGGGCGTGCCCATCACGGCCCACTGCGACAAGAACCGGCTGACGACGGCGGAACGGCTGGACCTGTTCCGGCATGTCTGCGAGGGCGTCCAGCACGCCCATCAGAAGGCGATCATCCACCGCGACCTCAAGCCCTCGAACATCCTGGTCGCCATCCAGGACGGGGCGGCCGTGCCCAAGATCATCGACTTCGGCGTGGCCAAGGCGACGGCCCGGACGCTGACCGAGCGGACGATGTACACGGAGCTGGGCATGCTCATCGGGACGCCCGAGTACATGAGCCCCGAGCAGGCCGAGATGTCCGGCCAGAACGTCGACACCCGGACCGACGTCTATTCGCTCGGCGCCATCCTCTACGAGCTCCTCGTCGGGGCGCTCCCGTTCGATCCCAAGGAGCTGAGGCGGGCCGGGTTCGACGAGATCCGGCGCAAGATCCGGGAGGAGGACCCGCCCAAGCCGAGCACCAAGCTGAGCACGATGGGGGAGGCCTCGACGGTCCAGGCCCAGAACCGGCGGACCGATCGTCCCGCCCTGATCCGGCAGATCCGCGGCGATCTCGACTGGATCACGATGAAGGCCCTGGAGAAGGACCGGACGCGGCGCTACGGGTCGCCGTCGGACCTGGCCGAGGACATCGAGCGCTACCTCTGCCACCGGCCGGTCGTCGCCCGTCCGCCGAGCACGGTCTACAAGACCAAGAAGTTCGTCCGCCGTCACACCTTCGGCGTCGGCGTGGCCGCGACGATCGCCGTCCTTCTGGTGGCTTTCTCGGTCACGACCGCGCTCCAGGCCCGGCGGATCGCCAGCGAGCGGGACCGGGCCAACCAGGAAGCGGCGGCCTCCCGCCAGGTCTCCGATTTCCTGACCGGGCTGTTCAAGGTCTCGGACCCCAGCGAGGCGCGGGGCAACAGCGTCACCGCCCGCGAGATCCTCGACAAGGGCGCCGACAAGATCGCCAAGGACCTCCAAGGCCAGCCGGTCGTCCAGGGCAAGCTGATGAGCACGATGGGCCTGGTCTACGACAGCCTGGGCCTTTTCGGCCCCGCTCAAAGCCTCCTCGAGAAGGCCCTGGAAACGCGCCTAGGCGCCCTCGGCCCCGACCACCCCGATGTTGCCGGGACGTTGGGACAGCTCGGCACCGTCTGGTGGCACAAGGGCGATCTGGCCAAGGCCAGGGAATTCCTGGAGCGGGCCCTGGCGATCAACGAGAGGCATTTCGGACCGGAGTCGACCGAGGCGGCCGCCACCTTGCACAACCTGGGCAACGTGCTCTGGACGGCGGGCAAGTATGACGAGGCCCGCAAGACCTTCGAGCGGTCGCTGGCCATCCGCGAGACGCGGTTCGGCCCGGACAGCGCCGAGGTCGCCTCCACGCTCAATTCGCTCGGGGCCATCGCCTATAAGGAAGGCGACTTCAAGAAGGCCGCGGAGACCTGGGAGCGGACGCTGGCGGTCCGGGAGAAGGTCCTCGGCCATGACCATCCTCTCCTGGCCCAGACGCTCAACAACCTGGCCATCTGCTACACCTATTCGGGCGAACCCGAGCGGGGCGTGCCGCTCCTCGAGCGGGTCGTGGCCATCCAGGAAAAGGTCCTGGGCCCCGAACATCCCGACCTGGCCTCGGGTTTCATGAACCTGGGGGACGCCCTCTACTACAGCGGCGGGCCGAACGCCAGGCTCTACTATGACCGGGCGGTGGCCATCATGGAGGCAGCCAGCCCGGGGAACCCGGAGCTGGGCCGTTTCCTCGACCGGCAGGCCGCAGCCATGCTGGCCGGAAAGGACGTCCAGGGGGCCCGGGCCGTCTTAGAGCGATCGCTCGCCCTGCGGCGAAAGGCCTTCGGTCCGAGGAATCCCGAGGTGGGGGAGAGCCTCGTCGGTCTCGGGAATTGCGCCTTCGAGGAGGGCGACCTCAAGGGGGCGGAAGCCCTCTTCGACCAGGGTCTCGCCCTCACCACCAGGCCGGACGGCAGCTACCTCCCGGGCGCCTACGACGCGCTGAAGGGCCTGGCCAAGGTCATGCGGGCGACCGGCAGGGAGGCGCGGGCCGTCGAGATCGAGGCCAAGCTGAAGACGTTCGGCCGGTCGTGACGTCCGGGCCCGCACGAGCCACGCCGGGAGGACCGGCCCCCTTCGTCAGCGGCCGGGGCGTCCGACCCCGGGCCCGAAGGCCGGAGGGCCGGGTCCTCTCAGGCCCGCCGCGTGGTCAGGATGAGCTTCGCGACTTCGTCGCGATGGGCCGGCGGCATGACGCCGTCAGTTCGGCCGCGGCTTGATCCCGAGATAGTAGGCGATGTTGGCGTCGGGGTCGATCCTGACCTTGATCCGGCCGGGCATGGCGCTGAGGATGGGATTGACGCCCGGGCCGTGGCCGGCCAGCTCGCTGAAGCCGTGGATGACCGTGCCGATGGTCACCGCGCCGACGTGCCGCCCCGGCGAGTAGACGCTCGAATGGTCCCGGATGGCCACGACGTCGCCGAGCTTGAGCGTCTTGAGCTTGTACCGCTCGACGATCTCGGGGCAGGTCGTCTGGATGTCGTAGTCGAGCGATTCGACCGGCTGGAAGCCCATCCCCGAGCCCATGATGTGGCCCGGCACCTCCATGACGACCGGGACGACGATCTCGCCGCCCTCGATCGATAGGCCGAGCTTCTCGAAGAGCTCGGGCGAGAGCTTGTTCACCTTGACGTCCTCGAACCCCTCGATCTTGAGGCCGAGGCCCTTGGCCCTGACCCGGACGCGGTCGTCGAGGGCCAGCTTCTCGACGGCCTCCCTGGGGAACCAGACCTTGTCGTCCGAGCCGGCGTGCCGGCCGATGTAGTAGCCCCTGGCGCCGCGGGCCTCGCCGCTGATCACTTCCGCCTCGTTGCCGATGCAGGCCAGCACGGCCACCGCGCACTCGAAGGGGTTGGGCCGGTCCCGCCCCTGGATGGTGACGTCGGGCTCGACGTGGGGATGGTCCTCGCGGGTGAAGTTCTTGCCGATGCCATCCTTCATCAGGCGCGACAGCGAGGGCAGCACGGTCACCGGCGGGTACACGCCCTGGTTGGCGAGATCGCGACCGAGCACGATCTGGCCTTCGGTAATGTAGCCGGTGAGGTCGGGAATCGGGTGGGTGATGTCGTCCGACGGCATCGACAGCACCGGGATCATGGTGATCGAGCCGCGGCGGTTCTTGATGCGTCCGGCACGTTCGTAGATCTCGGCCAGGTCGGAATACAGATAACCAGGATAGCCCTTGCGTGCCGGCACGTCGCCGCGCAGCACCGCCACTTCGCGCAGGGCTTCTGCGTAGGCGGTCATGTCGGTCATCACCACCAGCACATGATGATCGAGGTCGAATGCCAGGTATTCGGCGGCAGTCAGCGCCGCGCGCGGCGTCAGAAGACGCTCGATCACCGGCTCGTCGGCAAGGTTCAAGAACATCACCACCTTGTTCAGCACCCCGCTTTCCTCGAAGCTTTCCTGGAAGAAACGCGCAGCTCGAGGTACCTCTCGCACGTGGCCCGGAACCTCAGGAGGTCCTTGCGGATCCGCTCGTCCGCCTCCGCCCGGTCGAACAGGGCCTCGAACGCCGGGCGCTTGTCCTCGAAGAAGTAGGAGACGTTCTTGTTGAGGAAGCCTGCGACCTTGACCAGGGTCTCGAAGCTCGGCGTCCTCTTGCCGGACTCGAGGAGGGAGATATACTCCGAGGACAGGCCGAGCGCCTTGGCGAAGGCGCCCTGGCTCAGGTTGACCTCCTCGCGGGCCCGCTTGAGTCTTGTCCCGAGAAGTCTGTCCATGACGGCGCACCCCTGGGCGGCGGCGGTAGGATAACACGAGGTTAGGGGTGTGTCAACCGCCCGCGGGAGGCAAAATAGAGGTTGACCTCTCCGGATTTTGAACCTATGATGGGCGGGGAAAGGACGGAAACGAGGAAGATCCATGGCCGAAGAGAACATTCTCGACATCTTCCAGGGGGCGACGAGGAACCTCTGCAATTCGGTCCTCAACCAGGTCCAGGACGCCGTCGTCTGGCTCGACAAGGACCGCAGGGTCGTCTATTGGAACAAGTCCGCCGAGCAGATCTCGGGCTGCCCGGCCTCGGCCGCCGTGGGGAAGTCCTGTTTCGAGGAGCCGGCCCTGTTCGTCGACTACGGCGGCGTCAATATCTGCCGGGAGAAATGCCCCGTGGCCATGACGCTCAAGGACGGGGCCCCCCGCTCGCTCGACGTCTATCTCTTGCACAAAGAGGGGTTCCGCACGCCCGCGAGCCTGAGGATTATCCCTGTGTTCAAGGAGGGCGGCGAGATCATCGGGGCCGTCGAGACCTTCTCCAGCACCGCCCCCAAGGTGACCATCCCGCTCGGGCTCGAGGAGCTCGAGAAGATGGGCCTCGTCGACGCCGAGACCGGCATCCCCTCCAAGCCGTACCTCGACATGACCCTCAACACGCGCGTCGAGGAGTACCAGAAGTACGGGCTTTCCTTCGGGCTCATCTACGTCGACATCGACAGCTACGGCAAGATCCTCGAGAGGCACGGCCGGTTCAACTCCGCCAAGATCGTCCGGACGGTGGCCCGGACCCTGCACAAGAACATCCGCTTCTTCGACATCGTAGGCCGCTGGAGCACCGAGGAGTTCCTGATCGTCCTGCTCAACATCGACGAGAGCCGCCTCGACATCGTGGCCAACAAGCTCCGCCTCCTCGTCTCCGAGTCCTACATCACGACGGAGACGGGCATGCTCAACGCCTCGGTCTCCATGGGCGCCAGCCTCGTCCTGCGCTACGACACGGTCGAGTCCCTGGTCAAGCGCGGCGAGCAGCTCATGATGCACAGCAAGTGGCTGGGCAAGAACCGCGTCAGCATGAGCTTCGTCCAGAAAGAAATGGCCTAGCGCCGATCCGTGAGCTGGGGCTAGCCATTTAAAAGGCCCCCTTCCCCGGGGGGTGCGGAGAAGGGGGCAAAGACAGAAAGGAGGGTTAGAAAGAGGCCGGATTCTTGGCCTTGATGTCTTTGATCTCGGCGGCGAAGAGGACCCCGCCCGGCTCGCCTGTCAGGCTGAGCCGCAGGCCGGTATCGCCGCTCACCCATTCCGAAGAGAGCGCCAGGCTGCCCGACGTCACGGCCGTGCCCAGGGTGTCGCCGCGCTGGGCGTAGGCGCGGTCCTTCCAGACGACGTTGTCGTAGCGCGGCTCCCCGATCTTGTGGTTGAGGTGTTCCCGGATGGTGTTGTATTCGGCGACGTAGCGGTCCTTGTCGGCGTAATTCTCGAGAAGGCTGACCCGGACGGAGACGAGGCGCCGGTTGGCCAGCACGTAGGAGATGAGGCAACGCTTGCCGAAGACATCCCGGCGATAGCGCAGGAACTCGTAGGCCCCGGACTCCTCGCGGCCGGAGGGGCGGCCCTCGATCTTCAGGACGCCCTCGCGGCTCATGCCCCAGCTGACGGCCGGCAGGGGCTTTGCCGTCAGGTCGAGCTCCCTGGGATTCGCGATCTCGGCCGCGGACGGCGTCAGGTCGTAGACCTTGAGGGTCGAGTTGAGCTTCCGGACCGCCCCGTCCAGGATGTAGCCCGACAGCATCCGTCCCGACCGGGAGGACTCGAACTGGACGTAGAACCAGCTGGTCCGGAACTTCATGGCGCTCGACTGCTTGACGACGGCGCCGCGGGACAGGGTCACGAGGACGGGGCTGCGGCTGTTGGGCTCGAGATGGACGGGGGCGCGGTCGGCGGTGACTTCGAGCTTGACGATGATCTCGGCCCGGGTGGGCACCGAGAGGGCCAGGGCGGCCAGGGCCAGGCCCAGAAGGCCGGCCACGCGGCCGGGGGCGGGCTTACCATGTCTCGTCATCTTCAGTCCCATCCTCTTGAGACCCCATCTTCGGACAGGACCTTAGGGGGGACAATCCCCATGGGTGATGATTTCCGGGGGGGATTGTCCTCACCCTTGAAGGGGGCAGGGGGCGAGGGCCCCATGGGGGGCCCCCCGGGAAGCCCGCTACTTCAGCTGGAACCGGACGGTCACCGTGAAGACGACCGGCCGGGGGCGGCCGTTGATGATCATGGGCTCGTAGACCCATTGGCGGACGGCGTCGATGGCCGACTGGTCGAGCAGGGGGATGGACCGCAGGACCCTGACGCCCGTCACGCGCCCGTAGACGTCGGTCGTGGCCTCGACGATGACGACCCCCTCGACCCGGGCCTGGCGGGCGATCTCGGGATAGAGCGGATCGACCGACCGGACGAGCTTGGGCGGCTTGACGTCGCCGATGGCCCGGACGGGGGCCTCGACCTCGCCTACGACGCCGCCGAGAACGCCTCCGACCACTCCGCCCAGCACGCCGCCGACGACGCCGCCCTCGACCCCGCCCTCGACGCCGCCCTCGACCCCGATGTCGGAGAGCTGCTCTTCGGCGATCTCCTCGGGGATCTCGACGGGGGCGACCAGACGGCCGGGATCGACCTGGGTCTGGGCCTGGACGCGCTTGACGCGGGCGCTCGTGGCCGCGGCCTTGCGCTTGGCCGGGGGCGGCGGCGGCGGTGGCGGCGGCGGCGGGGGGGCCAGGAAGGCGCTGTAGACCTCGACCGTCGGCAGCTCGCCGGTGTTCATGAGCGGCAGGATGATGAGGACGAGCAGGATGGCGGCGTGGACGACCAGGGACAGCGGCAGGACGGCCGCCCGGACCCGGAACCGGCTCTCGGGACGGAAGAAGGAATCCTGGAACATCTTGACCTCCGCGGCGCGGGATGCGGGGGCTCCGGCCTGCTCGCGGGCGATGCCGGCCCGGACGCGTCCGGCGAAAGAGGCCCAGTAGTCCGCTTCGTTCGGGACCTGGGGAGAGGTCCTGGGGAGGCCGTCGATCTCGCGGAGGAACTCGAGGTCCCGCCGGCACTCCGGGCAGGCCTTGAGGTGCGCCTCGACCCGGGGCCGGTCGGACGGACGGAGCTCGCCGTCGGCGTAGGCCCCGATGAGTTCCTGGAGTTTGCGGTGTCTCATCTCAAGCTCCCCTCGCCGGCGCGTCCGCCAGGAGGCCCTTCAGCTTCTGCCGGGCCCGGTTGAGCCTGGACATGACGGTGCCGAGCGGCAGGCCGAGCGTTCTCGAGATCTCCTCGTAGCTCAGGCCCTCGTGGAACCTCAGGACGAAGACGCTCTTCTGGTCGGGCGGAAGCGCCTCGACGGCCCAGTCGAGCCGGGCCCGGAACTCGGCCCGCTCCAGCCGTTCCTCCGGGTCGTCGGCCGGGGCGGCCGTCGGCGTCCTCCGGTCGCCGAGCGACCCGTCCTCGAGCGGCCTCTCCCGGCCCCTGGCTTTGAGGTAGTTCAGGCCGGCGTTGAGCGCGATCCTCCGCAGCCAGGGGTAGAGGGGCCAGGCGGCGTCGAACCGGCCCAGGGCGAAATAGGCCTTGATGAAGGTCTCCTGGGCGAGGTCGTCGGCCGACTGGTGCGCGCCGGTCAGCCTCCGGCAGAAGGCGTACACCCTGTGCTGGTGCTTGCGGACCAGGCTCTCGAAGGCGTCCATGTCTCCCTGCTGGGCTTTCCTGACGAGGACGGCGTCCTCCGGACGCTCTTGCGCTCTCGTCGGAGCTCCCATGGGTGATACACCTCGCCGCGGGTCTTATTCCCTACTCCATCATACTCTTTTCGGCCGGGGCTGTCTCCGCGGGAGCGCCGTCGCGGGCGCGCTCCTCCCGGAGGCGCCGGTACTCGAGCGGATGGAAGCGGGCCAGGTCCTCGGCGGAGATCCGGCCGTCGAGCCAGACGCGGCTCATGGGGAAGACGCCCGGCCTGAGGTGGACGGCGTAGAGGTGGCCGACGACGACAGCCAGGAGCGCCAGGAGCGCCTCGTAGCCGTGGACGACGACGAAGACCTGGTGGAGCCAGAGCGGGAAGAGCCGGAGCGAGAGCCCGGGAGCGGCCATGAACAGGCCGGTGACGATCATGATCGCCGAGCCGGCCATCGTCGACCAGAAGTCGATCTTCTCGATGAAGCCGTAGCGGTCCGCCTCGGGGCGCGGGGCGCGCGGGTCGAAGAAGGCCGCGGCGTCCTCGAGGTCACGGAGACGGACGGCCTTGTCGCGGACGTTCCGCCGGCCCCGCTCCGAGAAGATCGAATAGAGGACGTACCAGGCGAAGTCGCCGATGAAGACGAGGGCGGCGGCGCGGTGGACCCAGCCGGCCCAGGCGCGGGGGCCGCCCCGGCCGGCGATGAAGCCCAGCGGTCCGAACTCGCCGGCGAGCAGGGGCAGCCCGGTCGCCATGAGGACGGTGAACGACGCGGCCAGCAGGGCGTGCTGCCAGCGCTCGGTCCGGGTCATGCGGACGAAGGTCTCGCCGCTCAACGCTCCCTCCGCGACCGGAGGATGTCCGCGCCGGCGTAGGCCAGGAAGAAGGCCGTCACCGCGCCGATCAGGATCCTGTAGACGGCCCGGACGACGCCGGCCGGAGAGCCCGGGGCCGAAGGCGCCGTCTCGTGGACCCGGCCCCGCGCGTAGTTCGCCCCCGCCCCGGCGTGGCACCGGCCGCACGTGGCCGCGAGGTTCGACGCGTGCGCGGGGGACGCGGGATCGGTCGAAGGGCGGACGTCGTGATAGCCGTGGCAATCCCGGCACAGGACCGGCTCGGCGATCAGGCGCGGGCTCGGGACCGCGTGGACCTCGCCCAGGGTGGCCCCGGCGTAGGCCGCGTGACAGCGCCCGCAGACGACCGGGGCGAGGTCGGGGGCGTGGGGGAAATCCTCGAACCCCTCGAGGTCGGCGTGGCAGCCGACGCAGCCCTGGCCGGCCCGGCCGTGCACGGAGCCCGCGAAGGCCTCCGCGCTGACGTGAAGGGGCGCCCCGGCCGGCGAGACGAGCTCCTCGTCGCCGTGGCAGACGAGACACGTCGTTCCCGGGTCCTGGGCCCGCAAGGCGGGACCGGCGAGCAGGAGTGAAAGGACCGCGGCCGAGGCGGCCGGAACCGCCTTTGCGAAGCGGGGGGGCCGGACGGCTCTCATTGTCGGCCCTTCTACTTGGCGGGAACGTAGTGCTTGATGGCGTCCCAGGCGGACTTGAAGTCGAAGAACTTGCCGTGGGCGGTCTGGTGGCACTTGAGGCAGTGGGCCTGGATGGCGCCGGCGTCCGGATAGAGGACGAGGCCGTTCTGGACCGCCTTCGCCCGGTCCATCATGATGTTGAGCTTCTTGTAGTCGCTGCCGGGGCCGTGGCAGACCTCGCACGTGACGCCCTCGGACTTGAGGTCGGGCGCCTTGGCGGCCAGAGGGGCGTGGCAGCCGAGGCACTGGGCGTTGGACGGCGCGTCGGCGACGCCGGAAGACCTGGCGATCTCCGTCCCGGCGGGCGTCGACAGGGCGTCGTAGGCCTTGGGGTGCCGGCTCGACTCCCAGATGACGTATTGGCGCCCCTGCTGCTCGGCCTTGTGGCAGAGCTTGCAGTCCGAGGCGCCGACATAGCGGCGTTCCTTGGCGGCCAGCAAGAGGGCCAGGACGGCGACGGCGAAAACGGCGGCGAGCGGGGCTGTCCTCTTCATCGGCCTCGCTCCGTCACACGTAGCTGTGCAGCCCCGAGAGCAGGTAGTTGACGCCGAAGTAGGTGAAGAGGGCGGCCAGGAAGCCGGCGATGGCGACGATGGCCGACCGCTTCCCCTTCCAGCCCATGACGATCCGGGTGTGGAGGTAGAGAGCGAAGACGAACCAGGTGATCAGGCTCCAGACCTCCTTGGGGTCCCAGGCCCAGTAGCGGCCCCAGGCCCGATAGGCCCAGACCATGCCGAAGACGAGGCCGCCCAGGGTGAAGAGCGGGAAGCCGACGGCCACCGCCCTGTAGGCCAGGGCGTCGAGCTTCTCTTTCTTCTCTTCCGTGCCGGCCGTGAGATAGAGCAGGCCGGCCACGAAGGCCACGGCGAAGAAGGCCTCGCCGACGAGGGTCACCGAGACGTGGAGCCAGAGCCAGTAGCTCTGGAGGGCGGGCACGAGCGGGGTCACGTCCTTGGGCATCAGCGGCGACGAGGCCAGGGCGACCAGGGCCACGACGATCAGCATGAGGTAAGGGGCCAAGGCCGGCACGCGGGCCCCGCGGCCGAAGATGATCAGGACCAGGACCAAGGCCCAGGAGAGGAACGACAAGGACTCGTACATGTTGGTGAACGGGGCGTGCCCGCTCGCGGCGGTCCGCAGGATCAGGGCCGCCGTGTGGAACGAAAGCCCGATCACGGCCAGGATGAGCCCGCCCCTCCCCCACCCCTCGCGGCGGGCGAAAAGGGCGGCGAAATAGACGACGAGGGCCCCCGCGTAGAGCGCGAAGGCGGCGGAGAAAAGGGACGATTCGTTCATGACGGTCTCCTCAGATCGTCGAAGATCCTGTCGAATTCCTTCCGGAAGGCTTCGCGGCCCTTGGCGGCCTCGCCGGCGGCGGCGACGTCGATCCGGCCCTGGGCCTCCTCCAGCACGACCCGGACCTCCCGGGGCGGCCAATAGAAGGCCAGGAAGAACCCCAGGGTGATCAGGACGGAACCGGCCCAGACGAAGCCCGCGCCCGGGTCCTTGGCCGCCTCGAGGACGGAGTAGTTCCCGGCCGCGTAGGTCTTGAGGACGAAGACGAGCGGCGACCGCCCCTCGGCGTGCCCCTGGCCGAAGTCGGGGTACTTGGCGAAGACCCAGCCCATGTGGACCCGGGACTCGCCCTTCCAGGCCTCGACGAGCGCGGCGGGATTGTTGGGCTCCTGGGAGCGGTTCTGGACGCGGTTCCCCTCGCCGAGCATGAAATCGGGCACGAACTGGCGGACCGAGACGTGGGTGACCTCGGCGTCGTCGAAGGCGACCTTGTCCCCGACCTCGAGGGTGACGGTCCGGGAGAAGGCGGCGTCGGCGCGCTTGCGGACCTCGAGCACGAGCGTCGATCTCTGCCAGTCGCGGCCGTAGCTCGACTGGTAGAAGGCGAAGCCGCGGTAGGTCAGCGGGTGGTTGACCTCGACGACGCGGGTCAGGACCGGGGCCCCGTCCTCGACGACGGTGACCGTGCTCTTCCAGTCCTTGACGCCGCCCCGGGGATAGTATTCCGTCTCGAACCGGTCCAGGCGGACGGCGAAGGCCGCCCCCGGGACGTCGGCCGACTCGCCCTCGCGGAGGGCGATGTTCGAGCGCTTCCCGGCCAGGGTGCTGGTCAGGCCGCCCGCCAGGATGACGAGCAGACCGAGGTGGACGACGTCCGAGCCGAAGCGCCCGAGGCGGCGCTTTCTCCCGAGGAGCGTGAGCGTCCCTCCCGACCCGGCCTTCTCCACGCGGTAGCCGCGGGACCGGAGGGCCCCGCGGACGCGGTCCTCGGCCGCCTCGAGGGGAGGCGGGAGACGGAAGCGGCCCTTGACCTTATGGCCCTGGAGGGCCTGGGCGTCGGTCGCGACGGCGGGCCCGAACGACTTCCTCCATTTCGTCCCGAAGCGGGTGACCGTGCAGACGGCCGTGTTCAGGGCGAAGAGGAAGACGAGCGCGAGATACCAGACCGACGAGTAGAGGCGGGTCAATTGGAGCGCGGTGAAGACGCCGGACAGGCCGCCGTAGCGGGCAACGTACTCCGCCGGGCTCCGCCCCTGGGGGATGAGCGTCCCCAGGATCGAGGCCAGCGTGACGAGGATGAACAGGACGATGGCCAGCTTGACCGAGGAGAAGAACCTGGCGAAAGAGCGCATGGTTCAAGAGTATCGGATTTGGCGACGTTTCGCAACCGGGGCCGGAGAGGGCGGGCCTTGAACCGTTGCGGCGAAAAACCGTAGAATCAAGCGGGGAAAGGGCTTTATCCCCTGTCCGAAGAGGAGGTCCCGATGACGATCCAATTCATGGAACCGCTCGGCAAGGCCTGGAGCCGGATGAAGCAGGCCCTGTTCCGGCCCTTCGACCTCCACAAGTGGTTCGTCTTCGGCTTCAACGCCTTCCTGGCCGGATTGATGGACGCCTCCAACGGATCGAGCGGGGGGCGGGCCCAGAAGGACGCCGATTTCCGGGAGATCATGGCTTTTCCCCGGACGGCTTGGGAGTGGCTGATGGACAACCCGGCCTGGGCAATCGCCATCCTCTTCGCCGTCGCCGTGGCCGTCGCGGTCGTCGTCGCGCTCACCTGGGTCAGCTCTCGGGGCGTCTTCATGTTCCTCGACAACGTCATCCGCGACCGCGTCGAGATCGCCAAGCCCTGGCGGGAATACCGGAAGGAAGGCGACTCCCTCTTCGTCTGGAGGCTCGTCTTCGGGATCGTCACCTTCGTCGCCTTCGGCGGCCTCATCGCCTGGTTCGGCGGTCCCGAGGGCCGCCTCGGCCTGCTTCAGGAGGGACTCGGCCTGGCGGATGTCCTCGCTTCTCGCGCCCTTGACGAGGAGGGCGAGCTGGGCCTGGGCCAGACGGACGCCGGCCTCGGCCTGACGGAGCTGGATGGCGAGCGCCGCGTGATCGACGACGGCCAGGGTGTCGCCCGGCGCGACACGGGCCCCTTCCCGGAAGGCGATCTCCAGGACCTCTCCGGAGACCTTGGAGGCGACGTTGACCTCGATCGCCTCGATCGTCCCGGAAGCGAAGATGATGTCCCGCGCCCCGTTCCCGGAGCAGGCCCACGCGGCGAGCAAAGCGAGGCTGAGTGCGGCGGCCTTCGGTCTCATGACGCGCCCTCCTTTCGGGGCTGGAACAGGACCGGGGTCCGGATCGAGAAGTCCCGGCGGCCCTTGTCCGTCAGGATGCCCTGGAAAAAGACCTTGATGACGGATTCGAAGAGGGCGGCCGGGGACCGCCCGGTGCGGCGGACCTCCTCGGGCGTGACGAGCTGCTGGACGAGGCTGAGGAACATCCGGAGCAGGAGGTCGAGATCGACGTCGGCCCGGAAGTAGCTCTCCCGGCGGCCCGACTCGAGGACGATCCTGAAGTTCTTCAGGATCTTGTCCTGGCGGAAGTCGTGGACCTCTTTCCAGACGGCCGGCGCCCCCTTCTGGATGTCGCGGGCGAGGAGCGGGCCGAAGCGGGACATCTGGTCGGCCAAGTGGGCGAATAAGGCCGCCATGCGCTCGACGAAACCGAGGGACCCGTCGCGGAGCAAGCCCTCGACCCCGGCCAGGACCTCCTCCATGTTCTCCCGGACGACCGACCGCAGGATATCCTCTTTGCTCCGGAAGGCCCGGTAGAGGGTCGCTTTGCTGATGCCGAGCTCGGCGGCGATGTCGTCGGACGTCGTCCGGAGGAAGCCCCGCTCGAGGAAAAGGCCGCGCGCCGCGGCGACGATCCGGGCCCGGGCGGCCTCCGGCTCCCCCCCGCCGCGGCGGCCTTCCGGCGGCGATACTATGGAAACTCGTTTGGTTTTCACAGTTTTATTATAAGCGTTCGATATCATTTGTCAAGTTATTCGAAAGAATCGCGCCGGGCCGACGGCGGGGGATCATGAACGGGGACATGGACCCCGGGTACGTGTCCCCGTTCCGTCAGGCCTCGATGATGCCCAGGGGCGGATTGCTCTTCCACTTGCCGCGGGTGAAATCGGGGACGGCGACCGGCCTCCCCTTCCCCGCGACGCTCTTGACGCTGGCCCCGACGATGGCGCTCCAGGCGGCCGCGTCGTAGACGTCCTGGTCGAGCGGCTCGCCCTTGAGCAGGGACCGGATGAGCCGGTAGTCCTCGATGTAATCCATGCCCCCGTGCCCCCGGCCCTCGCCCTTCGAGGCGATGGCCTTCCAGAGCGGGTGCTCGAACTCCTCGGCGAACTTCTTGAAATCGTCCCAGGCGTGCGACCGGTCGGCCCGGCCCTCGACGTAGATACGGTCGGGCCACTTGTGGGCCAGGCCTTTGGTCCCCTGGACGAGGTTGATGCGCGTGTAGGGCCGCGGCAGGTTGGTGTCGTGGATGAGGATGATCGTCCGCCCGAGCTTGGTCTTGATGAGGCTGGTGTTGACGTCGCCGAGGACGAAGCGCTCCCGCGCCTCCGGGCTGTCCGGGCCGAACTCGGCCGCGGCGTACTCCTGGAGCCCGCGCGAGGGCGAGCTCACCGACACGAGGTAGTCGAAGGCGTCGCCGCGGTTGATGTTCATGCACTGGGCGACGGGACCCAGCCCGTGCGTCGGGTAGAGGTTGCCGTTGAGCTTCCGGGACCAGGCCCGCCGCCACAGCCCCTCCCCCTCCTTCGAGAACTTGACGCCGCGGAGGTCGTGGAGGTAGCCGGCCTCGGCGTGGAGCACCTCGCCCAGGACCCCCTTGCGGACGAGGTTGAGGGTCATGAGCTCGATCCGGTCGTAGCAGCAGTTCTCCATCATCTGGCAGTGCTTCTTGTATCTCTCGGCCGCTTCGACCAGGGCCCAGCAGTCGTCGACGGTCATGGCCGCGGGGACCTCGGTCGCCGCGTGCTTGCCGTTCTTCATGGCCGCGAGGCACACCGGCACGTGCCACTCCCACGGCGTCGCCGTGAAGACGAGGTCGAGGTCCTCGGTCTCGCACATGCGCTCGAAGTCGCGCTCGCCCTTCGCAAAGCCCTTGGGCTCGGGCTGGCCGGCCTCGACGGCCCACTTCTGGGCCCGCTCGACGTGGGCGGGCCGGATGTCGCAGACCGCCTTGAGCTCGACGCCGTCGATGTTGAGGAGGTTCTGGACGTGGGCCGAGCCCATCCCGCCGACGCCGACGAAGCCGACCTTGACCGTATTGAGGGCCGGGGCCCGGAATTGGGTCCGGCCCGCGCCCGGCAGTCCGGGCGGCATGGCCTCGAGGCCGAGCCCGGCCGCGGCCGCGCCCAGTCCCGCCGCCGCTCCGATCTTCAGGAAATCCCTGCGGCTCCTGTTCGCGCTGTCGTCGTTCATCGCTCCTCCTTGACGTCGTCGGGCGTGTCCGGTCCGGTCAATAGATGCGGAAGCCGAGTCCGCCGCAGATCTGGAACCCGCCGAGCTCGACCGGCCTGGCGTTCGGGGAGTCCGACCCGGCCCGGACGGCATCGTAAGCCATCGAACACATGAGGGACAGCCGGGCGGGCAGCCGGACCCGCGCGGCCAGCAGGAAGCGCGGCCCGACGCCGCTGCCTTTATAATCGAAGTCCTCGGTCCGCCATGTCTCACGGAAGCTGTGGATGGCCAGGCCGGCCCCGGCCCGGACGGACACGCCCCCGATCTCGAGCTGATAGAACAGGGCCAAAGGTATGGTCCGCCGGGAGAGATCGACCGGGTAGTCCTCGTGGTCCCCATCGAACAGAGGGGCCGCCGTGCCCGCGTCGTTCAGGCCGCTCAGGCCGGCGACGAGGCCGAAGGGGCCCTTGAACTTCAGCCAAAGCTCCGCCGCCCAAACGACTCCGCTGCCGTAGACGCGGCGGTTGAGGTCCCCGGCCGGCACGAAGGCCCCTGCCCCGATCGACAGCGAAAGCTCGTCCTGGGCGGCCGCGGTCCCGCCCAGGCCCAGAAAGATGACGGCCAACGCCGCCGCCGCCCTCGGGCCCCTCAAAACAGCCTCCTCCAGAAAGAGAAGGGCCAGCCCGGGGCCCTGACGGTCCCATCGATGTATATGACGAACGGGAAGATCTCGACGGAGCGGTTGCTCTCCAGGCCGGTCGGGCCGACGGCCGTGACGACGTAATAGTACACCGGGTCGAGCCCGAGATCGTCGTCGGTGAAGCTGGGAGCCGCGACCGGAGCGTCGTTGATCCTGACGTAGCCGGCGCGGGTCGTTTCCGACCGGTAGACGTTGTAGCCCGCGGCGTCGGCCTGCGCCGTCCAGGTCAGCTGCATGGCCTGGAGGCTGTTGAAAAGGGAGGTGTAGCTGGTGAAGCGGCCTCGCAGGCCGACCGGCGTTCGCGGGTGGCCCTCCCGGACGGGCTGGGCCAGCTCGGCCAGGAGGCCGACCGAGGCCCGCGCCGCGGCGGTGAAGAAGCCGAGGTCGAGCTTGTCGAGCGTGTCGCTCGTCTGGTGATAGTAGGGATTGTTGAGCGGATCGTCTTCGATGGCCAGGAGGGCCGGGTAGCCGTTGTCCCAGAAGGGCGAATGGTCGGAATAGACGAACGAGGCGTTGACCGTCTTGGTCGCGCCGAGCGTCCCGTAGTTCGCGGCCGCGGCCAGGAAGAGGTCGGCCAGCCAGCCCGAACGCGAGTTGACGATGATCTGGAGGTCCTCGGGCAGGGCGTCGGCGTAGGCGATCATGTCCAGGTTGATGACGCCGAGGATGCGCTCGTTGGCCTGCCGGGCGGCCGCGGCGTAGGCCCGGCTTCCGAAGAGACCCCATTCCTCGGCCGAGAAGGCGATGAACCGGACCGTGAAGTCGAGCGGGAAGGCGGCCAGGACGCGGGCCGCCTCGAGGACGGCCGCGGTCCCGCTGGCGTTGTCGTCGGCCCCGGGGGCCAGGGTCTGGTTCAGGGGCGCCGGCGAGGTGGAATCGTAGTGGCCGCAGATGATGAAGACGTGGTCCGGGTAGGTCTCCCCCCTCTTCTCGGCGATGACGTTGCGCGATGTGTAAACCGAGAAGGGAAAGCCCTGGAACCTGACGTCGTCGAGGCCCAGGGCCGAGAACGCGTCGAACAGGGCCTGGCCCGCTGCCTCGCAGTTCGACGTGGAGGCGTACCGGGTCTGGAAATCCTGGAGGGCCTGGACGCGGGCCGCGAGCCCGGACCCGGAGACGAGCGAGACGATGGTCTCGACGAGCGGGTCGGGCGCCAGCGACAGCGGGGCCGGGGCGGGTTTGAGGCCCCGGCCGGCGAAAGGCACGATGGACCGCGAAGGCAGCGCCTTGCGCGGCAATCCGGCCGGGACCGCTTCGGCGGCGCTGCCCGCCTCCGTCCAGAAGACGGCCGTCCCCGGCTCGACGACCACGGCCCGTCCCGCGTCGCGGAGCGCCGCGAGGGCTGCCGGGCCGTCGACCCCGACGATCAGGACCTCGTCGCGCGCCTGGGACCGGCGGAGGACCGAGAAGCGGACCTCGGCCCGGCGCAGCCGGTCCATGTCCTCCCGTTCGGCCAGGGCCAGGTAGCAGGTCTCGAGCTCCTGCCGGACGTCGACGTGGAGCTTTTGGAGCCAGGCCTCGGCCGGGCTCGCGGGCTTGGGGATCTTGATCAGGGAGACGGGCCCCCGGAGCGGCAGGGCGAAGACCGCCGCGCCGAGAAGGGCCGCCAGGGCGATACCCTTGACGCTTTTCATCGGTTGTTATTAAATCAGATTTCGGGGCCGGAGGTCAAACGATGAGAGAGAGAGAGCCCGGGGCCGGGGCGAGCTTCATGAGGAAGGCCATCGCCGAGGCGCGCAAGAACCTCGTCCGTCCGAGGGGCGGCCCCTTCGGGGCCTGCGTCGTCCGGGACGGCCGGGTCCTGGCCGTGGCCCGGAACACCGTGCTCGAGCGGGACGCGACCTGTCACGCCGAGATCAACGCCATCCGCAAGGCCTCGAGCAAGCTCCGGACGTTCGATCTCAGCGGGTGCGAGATCTACTCGACGACCGAGCCTTGCCCGATGTGCTTCGGGGCCATCCACTGGGCCCGGATCGGCGCGGTGTACTACGGCACGGGCATCTCCGACGCGGCCCGGGCCGGCTTCCGCGAGCTGCGCATATCCAACGAGAGGATGAAGACGATCGGACGCAGCGGGATCAGGCTCGTCCCGGGCTTACTTCGGGACGAGTGCCTGGCCCTCTTCCGGGAGTGGACCGCCCGGCCCGGCCTAAAAAGCTATTGACGGCCCGGCCGGCGGCGGCCGGCGAGGAGCCGGCGGAGAGGATCGACGCGGCCCTATCGGGGGAACTTCGGGCCCGTCGCAATCGTATAATAGAGTGAACGATGAACGACGATCGAGGAGGCCTTGCCATGTCGTTGACCCGCATCAAGATAGCATTAACGGTCCTGGCCCTCGCCGGCCTCGGCGCTGCCTGCGACGAGCCCCGCCATCTCATGAACGAGACCCGGTCCGTGGCCCTCGACGGCGCGACCCGGGCGGAGATCGCTTTCCAGATGGGCGCCGGCGAGCTCAAGGTCCTGGCCGCCGACCAGGAGGCGCTCCTCGAGGCCTCCTTCGAGTTCAATCGCGAGCGCAACCGTCCCGAGGTCGACTACAGCGTGTTCGGCGAGAAGGGGCGCCTCCGGGTGCGTCACGCCCGGCGCCGCGGGGTCAACCTCGGCACGACCCGCAACAAGTGGGACCTCCGCCTGAGCCGGGCCGTCCCGCTCGAGCTCGACATCGATCTCGGCGCCGGGCAGAGCGACCTCGACCTCCGCGGCCTGAAGATCGACCGCCTGGATATCGACATGGGCGTCGGCGAGGTCCGGCTCGACCTCCAGGGCCCTCACGAGCGCAGCTTCGACGTCAAGATCGACGGCGGCATCGGCAGCGCCAAGATCCGCTTCCCCGCCGAAGTCGGCGTCCGCGTCCGGGTGGACGGCGGCCTCGGCTCGGTCGACGCCCACGGCCTGACCAAGACCGGCGGCGCCTACGTCAACGAGGCCTACGGAAAGAGCCAGGTCACGATCGAGGTGGACATCGACGCCGGGATCGGCAGCCTGGACCTGCGCTGCGACCCCTCCAACCGGCGGTAGCGAACCGAAGGTGAGCGGACGGCAGAAATCCGCCGAAGATGCACGGAGGCGGATTTCTGCGAAATATCTTTGAAAAGCCGCCCTTCCCTAGATCTCCTCGAGGCGGACGGTGAAGTGCCGCAGGAAGGGCGATTCGCGGACGATCCTCAGCCCCCGGATTTTGTCCCGGTTCTTGTGGAGCTCGATGATCGACTCGGCGACGTAGCGGAGGTGTGAGGCCGTATAGACCCGCCGGGGCACGGCCAGCCGGACGAGCTCAAGCTCGGGATAGGCCTCCTCTTTGCCCTTGCCGGTCTTCTTCCCGAACATCACCCCGCCGATCTCGACGGCCCGGATGCCGTACTCTTTGTACAGGGCCACGGTCAGGGCCCAGCCCGGATACTGGGCCCGGCGGAGATGGGGCAGGAACCGGTCGGCCAGGAGATAGACGGCGTGGCCGCCGAAGGGCTTGAACACGGGCACACCGGCCGCGTCGAGCAGGCCGCCGAGATAGGCGATCTGGCCCGTGCGGTGCTCCAGGTAGTCCTCGTCGAGGCCCTCGCGGAGGCCGCGGGCCATGGCCTCGAGGTCGCGGCCGGCCAGCCCGCCGTAGGTCGGGAAGCCCTCGCTGATGATGAGATGGTTCTTGATCCTCTCGGCCAGGGCGTCGTCGTCGAGAGTGACGAAGCCGCCGATGTTCACCAGCGCGTCCTTCTTGCCGCTCATGGTCGCCCCGTCGGCGTAGGAGAACATCTCCTGGGCGATCTCGAGGACGCTCTTCCTGGCGTAGCCGTTCTCGCGGCGCTTGATGAAATAGGCGTTCTCGGCGAAACGGCAGGCGTCGAAGAAGAAGGGGATCCCGTAGTGGGCGCAGACCTCGCTCGTCGCCTTGATGTTCTTCAGGGAGACAGGCTGGCCGCCGCCGCTGTTGTTGGTCACGGTCATCATGACCAGGGGCACCCGCTCGACGCCCCGCTTCCCGATGAGCTTCTTGAGCTTGGCCGCGTCCAGGTCGCCCTTGAACGGCCGGTCGAGGTCGGGGTCGTAGGCCGCCGGGGCGGCCAGGTTCTCGGCCCGCGCCCCGAGGACCTCGATGTTGGCCCGGGTGGTGTCGAAGTGGATGTTGTTGGGGACGGTGTCGCCCTTTTTGACCAGCGCCCCGAAGAGGACCCTCTCCGCCGCTCTCCCCTGGTGGGTGGGGATGACGTGGCCGAACCCGAAGACCGAGCGGACCGCCTCCTCGAGGTGGAAGAAGTTGCGGCACCCGGCGTAGGACTCGTCGCCGGACATCAGGCCGGCCCACTGGTCGTCGCTCATGGCCGAGGTGCCGGAATCCGTCAGGAGGTCGATCATGACCTTCTCGGCGGGTATGCCGAAGACGTTGAACCCGGACTGCTTCAGCAGCGACTCGCGCTCGCGGCGCGGGACCTGCCGGATGGGCTCCACGACCTTGATGCGGAAGGGCTCCATCGGGACCTTGATGTCGGCCATGCGATTCCTCCCCGGCCGCCCCGGCCCGGCCGGGGTCGGACCGTCGCTCAGAACGTGGTCATCTTGCGGAACTGCCGGAACCGGGTCTCGACGAGATCGGGTTCGAGGGTCAGGAAGCGGCCGATCCCGAAATCCTCGATGGCGAACGAGGCCAGGACGCTGCCGTAGACGGCCGCCCGGCGGACGTCCTTCGCCTCCCGTCCGGCGGCCCGGTCGAGATACCCCAGAAAGCCCCCGGCGAAGCTGTCGCCGGCCCCGGTCGGGTCGATGACGCGCTCGCAGGGGTGGGCGAGGACGCCGAAGACGGAGCCCCGGTCGAAGACGAGGGCGCCGTGCTCGCCCTTCTTCAGCAGGACGAGCGACGGGCCGAGCTTGACGAGGGCCTTGCCGGCGGCGACGAGGTTGGCCTCGCCGGTGATGAGCCGGGCCTCCTCGTCGTTGGCGAAGAAGATGTCGACCCGGCCGAGCTCCCGGAGCAGGGTCTCGCGCTTCGTTTCGATCCACAGACGGATGGTGTCCATGGCCACGAAGGCCGGCCCGCGGAACTGGGCCAGGATGAAGCCGTGGTGCTCGGGATTGAGGTTGGCCAGGTAGACGATCCGGGAGTCACGGTAGCGCGCGGGGATGACGGGACGGAAGTCGGCGAAGACGTTGAGCTCGGTCCGGACCGTCGTCCGGACGTTGGGGTCCTCGGCGTACTTCCCCTCCCAGTGGAAGGTCTTGCCCGCCCGGACCTTGAGGCCCTCGAGGTCGACGCCGCGGGCCCGAAGCAGGGCCATCGTCTTGCGCGGGAAGTCCCGGCCGACGACCCCGACGATGCGCGGCCGCGTGAAGTAGCTGGCCGCGAGCGAGCAGTACGTGCCCGATCCGCCGACGATCCTCTCCCGGTCGCCCCAGGGGGTCCGGATGGTGTCGAAGGCGACCGACCCGACGATGACCAGGCTCATGGGGACTCCGGTTTCAGCGCAGGTACTTGTCGACGAGAAGCCCCAGCTTCTTCCTCGTCGCGTCCGGAACGGCGGCCGGGGCGGTGACGATGGCATTGGCGAGGGCCGAGCCGCCACGTGCTCGTCGACGTCGGTTTCAAGACCGAGGGCATCATCCCCAACGAGGACTTCACCGACCCCGCCGTCCTGGCCGCGCTGGAGCCCGGCAGCGAGGTCGAGACCATGCTCGAGAGGACCGACCTCAAGGACGGCTACCTCGTCCTGTCCAAGCGCCGCGCAGACGGCGTCCGGGCCATCACGCTCCTGGACAAGGCCTTCGAGCACGGCCTGACCGTCACGGGCACGATCACGGAGAGGACCCGGGGCGGCTTCAACGTCGACGTCGGCATCACCGCCTTCCTGCCCGAGTCGCACGTCGACATCCGCCCCGTCAAGGACGCCTCCGGCCTCATCGGGCAGTCCTTCAAGTTCCGGGTCGTCAAGTACGACCGCAAGACGGAGAACGCCGTCCTGTCGCGCAAGCTCGTTCTCCAGGACGAGCGGGAGAAGAAGAAGAAGCGGGTCTTCGGCACCATCGCCAAAGGCCAGAGGATCGCCGGCCGGGTCAAGTCCCTGACGAGCTTCGGGGCCTTCGTCGACATCGGCGGCATCGAAGGCCTCCTCCACGTCTCCGACATCTCCTGGGGCAAGGGCACCCATCCCTCCGAACACCTGGCCGTCGGCCAGGAGGTCGAGGTCGTCGTGCTCGACTTCAACGAGAGGGACGAGCGGATCTCCCTCGGCCTCAAGCAGCTGACCCCCGATCCCTGGGCCGACATCGCCGCGAAGTACCAGGCCGGGCAGAGGATCACCGGCAAGGTCTCCAGCCTGACCGACTTCGGCGCCTTCGTCGAGCTCGAGAAGGGGGTCGAGGGGCTGGTCCACATCTCCGATCTGACCTGGTCGCGCAAGCTCGTCCACCCCAAGAAGGTCCTCAGCCCAGGCCAGGAGGTCACGGTCACCATCCTCGACGTCAATCCCGCGACCAAGCGCATATCGCTCGGCCTCAAGCAGGCCTCCCCGCACCCGCTGGAGACGTTCCGCCAGAAGCACGGCATCGGCGCGCGGGTCCCGGGCGTCGTGACCAGCCTGACCGACTTCGGCGCCTTCGTCGAGGTCGAGAAGGGCATCGAGGGGCTCGTCCACATCTCCGACATCAGCTGGGAGAAGGTCAAGCACCCCTCGGAGAAGCTCCAGGTCGGCCAGGAGGTCGAGATCCTGGTCCTCAACATCGACGTCGACAGGCAGAAGGTCTCCCTGGGCATGAAGCAGCTCGAGGGGGACATCTGGGAGGAGTTCTTCAGCCGCCAGAAGGCCGGCGACATCGTCAAGGTCAAGATCGTCCGCCTGACCGATTTCGGCGCCTTCGTCGAGATCGTGCCGGGCATCGAGGGCGTCGTCTTCACGGCCGAGCTCGACGAGAAGAAGCTCGAGAAGCCCTCGGACGCCTTCGCCGTCGGCGACGAGCGCAACGCCAAGATCGTCCGGCTCAATCCCAAGGCCAAGAAGATCTCCCTGAGCTTCAAGCAGGCCATGTACGACATGGAAAAGCAGGATTTCCAGCGCTTCATGGAGTCCCAGAACGACCGCATGACCCTGGGCGACATCATGAAGGACCAGCTGAAGGGTTTCAAGGCTCCGAAGAAGGGGACCAAAAAGGAGGACACCCATGATTAAGGCGGACCTGATCAACAAGATCTCCCTCGAGCTGAACATCCCGAAGCAGGAGGCCGAGGAAGGCGTCAATCTGTTCTTCGAGACCATCCGCGAGGCCATCCTCCGGGGCGAGGAGATCGAGATCCGCGGCTTCGGCAGCTTCCGCTTCCGGAAGCGCACCTCCCGGGCCGGCCGGAACCCGCGGACGGGCGAGCCGGTCAAGGTGCCGCCGAAGAAGGTCCTCTACTTCAAGCCCAGCAAGCTCCTCAAGGAGCTGATCAACAAGTAATGCGCTACATCTCCGCGCCCTGGAGAGCCGACTACGTCCGCCGGGCCCTGACCATGAAAGGCTGCATCTTCTGCGCCGCCGTCAAGAGCCGCGACGACCGCGTCCCGGCGGTCCTCTGCCGCGGCCGGCACCACGTCGTCATGCTCAACAAGTACCCTTATACCCCCGGGCACCTCATGATCGCCCCCAAGCGGCATGTGGCCGACTTCGTCGAGGCCCGGGCCGGCGAGAGGTCCGAGCTGGCCGAGCTCTTCCAGGCCGCCCTGCGCGTCCTCGGCGCGGCCTACGCCCCGCACGGCTTCAACGCCGGGATGAACCTGGGCGCCAGCGCCGGCGCCGGCGTCGCCGGGCACTACCATCTGCACGTCGTCCCCCGCTGGACCGGCGACGCGAACTTCATGCCCCTCGTCGGGGCGACCAAGGTCTTCATCGAGGACCTGGACACGACCTACCGGCGACTGCGTCCCCTTTTCGACGAAGAGAAGCGGCGCCGTGAGCGCGGCGGCCGGCCCCGGCGCCGGGCCGCGGCGCATTCGAGGTGAACCCATGCTGAAAACCATGAGACGGAACGTCAAGTCGCTCAAGCCCGTGATGTGGCTCGTCGTCGCCACCTTCATCGTGGCCATTTTCGCCATCTGGGGCGGCGGCGCCCGCCAGGGCGAGGCCAACGGGACGGGCACGCTGGTCCGGGTCGGCGGCGAGCGCATCTCCTCCGACGACTATTTCCAGGCGCTGCGCTCCCGGCTCGAGGCCATCGAGCGGCAGTTCGGGGACCTCAACGCCAACCTCATCCAGCAGCTGGGCGTGCCCCAGCAGACCCTGGAGCAGCTCGTCAGCCAGAGGCTCCTCCTGCAGATCGCCGCGGACATGGGCCTGCGGGCGACCGACGCGGAGGTCCGGGAGCGGATCAAGGCCTACCCGGCCTTCCAGCAGGACGGCCGGTTCGTCGGGTTCGAGGACTACAAGCGGGTCCTCGACTACAACCGCATCCCGCTGGCCGAGTTCGAGCGCGGCCTGCGCCGGGACGTCGTCCTGACCAAGGTCGTCGGGGTCCTCACGGCCGGCCTCTTCGTCACCGACGACGAGGTCTGGCGGAACTACCGGAAGCAGAACGACACGGCCAAGATCGAATACCTCGTCGCCGAGACGGCCAAGGCCGAGATCGCCGGCGAGCCGGCCGAGGCCGAGCTCCGGGCCCGCTTCGACGGGAACCCGGGCGCCTACAGGATCCCCGAGAAGCGCAGCGCCGATTACGTCGTCCTGAAGGCCGAGGACCTCAAGATGGAGGTCGCCGTCAAGGACGCCGAGATCGAGAAATACTACCGGGACAATACGGCCCAGTTCCAGGAGCCCGAGAAGGCCCAGGTCAGCCGGATCTGGCTGCCCTTCACCGAGGCCGACAAGGCCGCCGTCCTGGCCCGGGCCGAGGACGTCCGCAAGAGGGCCGCGGACGGCGCCGATTTCGCCGCCCTGGCCCGCGAGTTCTCCAAGGACGACAAGGCCTCCGTCGGCGGCGATTGGGGCCTCTACGACTGGCGGTCCCTGACGGCCCCGGAAACGGCCGCCGCGGGCGCGCTCGACGCGGGCGGCGTCTCGGCCGTCGTCGAGACCGAGACCGGCGCGGCCGTGTTCAAGGTCACGGACAAGGCCCCGGCCGTCACCCGGCCGCTGGCCGAAGTGTCCGCGACGATCAAGGGCATCCTGGAAGACCAGAAGGCCCGGGCCCTGGTCGCCGAGCGGCTCCAGCGGCTCGAGAAGATGGCCCGCAAGGAGAGGAGCCTGGACTTCGCCGCGCAGAAGGAGGGCCTGAAGCCCCAGTCGACCGGCGCCCTCAAGCGGGGCGACCCCTTGGGCGACTTCGACGCCTCCGGCGCCGTCAGCGAGGCCCTCTTCGGCCTCGAGGAGAAGGAGATCTCCGCTCCCATCTTCACCTATACGGGAGAGGCCCTGGCCGAGCTCAAGACCGTCGAGCCCGAGCGGGCGGCCGCGTTCGAGGAGGTCCGCGACGAGGTCCGGCAGGACGTCCTCGCGGCCTGGAAGAAGGACAAGGCCCAGGCCCGGCTCCGCGAGGCCGCGGCCGGGCTCAAGGACGACTGGAGCGCCGAGGCCACGCGGCTCAAGCTCGAGTACAAGTTCGTCGAGACCCACAAGCGGGAGCAGTACCTGAGCCTCGTCGGGGAGAGGCCCGAGGTCGACGCCGTCCTCTTCGGCCTGCCGGTCAAGGCCGTCAGCGACCCGGTCGCCGTCGACGAGGGCTTCGCCGTCTTCCGGGTCCTCGAGCGCAAGGATTCGGCCCGCGAGGAGTTCGACAAGGTCCGCGCGGCCGAGCGCGAGACCCTGCTCGAGGAGAAGCGGAACAAGTTCCTCCAGTCCTACATGGCCCGGGCCCGCGAGGACAAGAAGGTCCGCATCAACAGCGAGGCCTACATGCGCCTCACGAGCGACATCCTGTCGCGCTACCAGCGCACGCCCCAATAAGGGGAGACCGATGATCGCCGACAAGCTCGCTCGGG
Organism: Candidatus Aminicenantota bacterium; assembly: GCA_041320535.1. Lineage (GTDB taxonomy): Bacteria > Acidobacteriota > Aminicenantia > Aminicenantales > Saccharicenantaceae > RBG-16-66-30. Next base: position 999,468 of record JBGLNH010000001.1, read on the forward strand.
CCGCCGACCGGGCTATCAACGGGGCGCTCCGGCTCAAGCGGGGCGAGAAGCTCCTGCCCGTCACCGATTTCGACAAGGTCGTCGACCGGACCGGGTCCGAGTCCATGAAGTGGGTCTATCCCCGCGAAAAGCTCGGCGTCGAGGACGCCATACCGATGTGGGTGGCCGACATGGACTTCGAATCCCCGCCGGCCGTGATCGAAGCCCTGAAGCGGCGGGTCGAGCACGGCGTCTTCGGCTATCCCCTCCCTCCCCCCTCGTTCTACGAGGCGGCCATGGGCTGGCTGCGGCGCCGTCACGGCTGGACGGTCGAGAAGGACTGGATCGTCATGACCCCGGGCATCGTCCCGGCCCTGAACTACATCGTCCGGGCCTTCACCAAGCCCGGCGACCCGGTCATCGTCCAGCCGCCCGTCTACCATCCCTTCTATTACGCCATCGAGAACAACGGCCGGCGCGTCGTCCGCAATCCGCTCCGCCTCGTCGGCGGGCGCTTCACCATGGACCTCGACGACCTGCGGACGAAGGTCGACGCCCCCGGCCGCGTGCTCATCCTGTGCAGCCCCCACAACCCTACGGGCCGGGTCTGGACGCTCGAGGAGCTCGAGGAGCTCGGCCGGATCGCCGTCGAGCGCGACCTCCTCGTCGTCGCCGACGAGATCCACCACGACCTCGTCCTCGGCGGCCGCCGCCACCACGTCTTCGCGGCCCTGGCGCCTGATCTGGCCCAGCAGACGGTCACCTGCGTCGCCCCGAGCAAGACCTTCAACGTCGCCGGCCTGTCCACGGCCGCCGTGGCCGTCCCCAACGCCGACCTGCGCAGGAAGTTCGAGGACGAGTCGGAGCGCTCGGGCTTCGACCTCGGGAACGCCCTCGGCATCGTCGCCTTCGAGGCCGCCTACCGCCACGGCGACGGCTGGCTCGACGAGCTCCTGCCCTATCTCGAGGGGAACGTCGACCTCATGGACGAATTCCTGGCCGGGCGCCTGCCGGCCGTCAAGCTCGTCCGGCCCGAGGGCACCTATCTCGCCCTCCTCGACTGCCGCGGGCTCGGGATCGCGGCGGACGCCCTCAACGACTTCTTCCTCAAGAAGGCCCGGGTCTATTTCAGCGACGGCCGGATCTTCGGCGACGAGGCGGCGGGTTTCGTCCGCGTCAACTTCGCCTGTCCCCGCTCCGTCCTCCTCGAGGCCCTGGAGCGGGTCGAGCGGGCCGTGACGTCGAAATAGCCCGCGCTTCGTGTTATCCTTCGGGGGACGCGTGCCGGAGGTACATGTCCCCGATCCCGAGCGCGCCCCGACGCGCCGACCATGGAGGTGGCCGATGCCGTCGACGAGAAACCGACCGCCCCGATCGCCGTTCCTTCGCGCCGCGCTCATCGCGGCCGCGGCGTCGCTCGCGGCCCTCGCGGGAGCGCTCCCATCCTGTCGAGGCCCCGAGCCCGGAGAGACCGTGTCGTCCCGGACCGCCGACGGGCCCGTCTTCCCCCGCCCCTCGCCCGTCCCCCGCCGGGACGCCTTCTTCGGCCTCCATTTCGACCTCCACCCCCAGGCGACCGACACGGCGCTCGGCGCCGACATCTCGGAGGCCAACATCCGCGGCCTCCTGGAGCGGGTCCGGCCCGACTACGTCCAGTACGACTGCAAGGGCCACGCCGGCTGGGCCGGCTACCCGACCGCGGTCGGCTGGGCCTCGCCCGGCATCGTCAACGACAGCCTGGCCGCTTGGCGAAAGGTCACCCGCGACCTCGGCGTCGGCCTCTACATCCACTACTCCGGCGTCTGGGACTCCAAGGCCGTCGCCGAGCGGCCCGATTGGGCCCGCGTCGACGCCTCGGGGAAGCGGGACGCCAACGCCACGAGCGTCTTCGGCCCCTACGTCGACGAGCTGCTCGTCCCCCAGCTCGTCGAGGTCGCCGGGAAGTACGGCCTCGACGGCGTCTGGGCCGACGGCGAGTGCTGGGCGACGCAGCTCGACTGGTCGCCCCGGGCCCTGGCCGCCTGGACGAAGGAGACCGGCCACAGGGACGCGCCCCGGGACCGCTCCGACCCGCGCTGGCTCGAATGGAAGATGTTCCACCGCCGGGCCTTCGAGCGCTATCTCGTCCACTGGATCGACGCCGTCCACGCCGCCGCGCCGGGGCTCCAGCTGACCTCGAACTGGATGTACACGACCTTCGCCCCCAAGCCGGTCGAGGCCGGGCTCGATTTCCTTTCGGGCGATTACTCCCCCGGCCTGTCGGTCGACCGGGCCCGGGTCGAGGCCCGCTACCTCGCCTCGACCGGGATGCCCTGGGACCTCATGGCCTGGGGATTCGACAAGGGCAAGGACCTCGGCTGGTCGATCAAGCCGGCCGAGCACCTCATGCAGGAAGCGGCCGTCGTCCTCATGCAGGGCGGCGGCTTCCAGATCTACCATCAGCCCACCCGCTCGGGCCGCGTCGTCGAGCCCATCAGCCCACCCGCTCGGGCCGCGTCGTCGAGCCCATCATCGCCCAGGAGGAGGCCGTGGCGGCCTTCTGCCGGGCGCGGGAGGACGTCAGCCACAAGAGCGCGACCGTGCCCCAGGTCGCCCTGCTCCTCTCGAGCGAGAGCTTCTGGGACAGGTCGGAAGCCGTCTTCGCCCCGTGGGGCGACGTCTTCCTGGAGCTCGAAGGCGCGCTCCACGCCCTCCTCAACCTCCACTACTCCGTCGACATCCTGGCCGAGCACCAGCTCCAGCCGCGGCTCCGCGAGTTCCCCCTCGTCGTCGTCCCCGATTCCCACAAGCTCAGCGCCGGTTTCCTGAACGCGTTGACGGACTACGTCGCCGGCGGCGGGTCGCTCCTCCTCCTCGGCGAGAAGTGCGCCCGCCTGTTCGAGCCGGTCCTCGGCGCGTCCCTCGTCGGGGCGCCGGAGAAGGCCGGCGCCGAGCTGGCCTCGGCCTCCGGCGTCACCAACGCCGAAGGCGTCTGGCAGAAGGCCGGGCCGACGACGGCCCGCGCGGCCGGCTGGCGCTACCCGACCCGGGACACGGGCAAGGACGGCGAGGTCGCGGCCACCGTGAACGCCTTCGGCAAGGGCAAGGTCGGCGCGGTCTACGGGCCGGTCGCCTCGATCTACTTCCGCTCCCACCACCCCTGGCTCCGGGAGTTCGTCGGCGGCCTGACCCGCGAGCTCTTCCCCGCGCCCGCGGTCGAGGTCGAAGGCCCGCCGGGCCTCGACGTCTCCCTCCGGACGACCCGCGACGGCCGGCTCTCCGTCCACCTCCTCAACACGACCGGCCTGCCCCTCCCCGACCGCTACGGGTTCACGGACTTCATCCCGCCGCTGCGGGACATCGAGGTGACCGTCCGGACCCCGGTCCGGCCCGTTTCGGTCGACTGGGCGCCCGAAGGCGGCCGGCTCGACTGGTCCTGGGCCGACGGCCTGCTCCGGGTGACCGTCCCCGAGCTCGAGGTCCACGGCGTCGTCGTCATCGGCCGTTAACCGGCGGCGTCCTTGACGGCCCGGGGCCGTTCTTCTATCATCCCCGGAGCCGGCCCGGCGCGCCGGCCAAGGAGATCGATGGACATCGGCGCTCATCCCCCGACGCGGGCCACCGCCGGCGACGCGGCCCGCCTGGCGCGCGAGCTCTACGGCCTCGAGGCCCGGGCCTGCGCCCTCCCGAGCGAATACGACGACAATTTCCGGCTGGAGACCGCCGACGGCGACGCGCGTGTCCTCAAGGTCATGCACCCGATGCGGGAGGCCGGGTTCGTCGACCTCCAGTGCGCGGCCCTCCGGACGGTCGCGGACCGCGATCCCGGCCTGCCCGTGCCGCGGGTCCTGCCCGACCGGGCCGGCCGCCCCTATTCGACGACGACCCTCGGCGACGGGGCGCCGCGGACCGTCTGGACGCTATCCTATCTCGCGGGCCGCCCGATCGCCGGGCTGCGCCCGGTGACGGCCGGGCTCCTCGAAGAGCTCGGCGGCGCCCTGGCCCGCCTCGACCTGGCCCTGGCCGGCTTCTCCCACCCCTCGGCCCGGCGCGAGCTCAAGTGGGACCTCCTCCGGGCCGGCTGGATCCGCGGGCATCTCGGGCTCGTCGAGGACGCCCGCCGCCGGGCCCTCGTCGAGCGCGTCCTGGCCCGTTACGACGCCGAGGCGGCGCCCGCGCTCGGCCGTCTACGCCGGAGCGTCGTCTACGCCGACGCCAACGAGCACAACGTCCTCGTGGGCTTCGGTCCGGACCGGTATCCCCGCCTGGCCGGGCTTATCGACTTCGGGCCGGCGGCGCAGCTTGGGACCCGGCCTGCCGTCCAGGCCGGCGCCCGACCCCGTCGCCGGCCCTCAATCCCGCCGCCGCTGCCGCCGCCAGCGACGCGCCCAGGAATCCCCGCCTCGAGACGTTCTTCGCCGACTTGCCGTTCATCGCGCTCATTCCGGGCTCCTTTCCCGCCGTGGATCGCAAGCGTGAATCATAGGCCAATCGAACGGGGGACACAATACTATTTTCCGAAATGGCTTCCGAGGCCTGGGAAATTCAAAAAGGAATATTGTGCCCCCTTTTTTCGTGTCACCATTTTTGCGCGGGGACCGGAATGAGAATCCTCCGGGCCGCCGGCCGTCCTTAGGGGTGAAAGGAGGCCTTGACAGAGATGCATGAAAATGGCATATCTATGCATATGAGAACGACGATCAACATCGACGACGACCTGCTGGCCAGAGCCTCGGAGCTCACGGGCGTCAAGGAGAAGACAGCCCTGGTCCGGATGAGCCTCGAATACCTGATCGCCCGGGAGAGCGCGAAAAGACTGGCCAAGCTCGGCGGGACCGAAAAGGACCTCAAGCCCATCCCCCGCCGCAAGAGCGACTGGTAAGAGATGGTCCTCGTCGACACCTCGGTCTGGATAGACCATCTCCGAAAAGGCAATCCCCGGCTGGAGGCCTTGCTGGATGAGGGCAAGGTCCTGTGCCATTCCTTCATCATCGGCGAGCTGGCCTGCGGGCACATCGTCAACAGGCGCCAGATCATGGCCTTCCTATGTTCGCTGCCCAGGGTCGTGGCGGCCGATCACGACGAAGTGATGCACCTGATCGACGCCCATCGGCTCATGGGCACGGGGATCGGCTACCTGGACGCTCACCTTCTCGCGTCCGCTCGCGTGTCGTCGGCTCTCGTCTGGACATTCGACGTGTCCCTTGGCAAGACCTCGGCCACGCTCAAGGTGGCCTACGCCTCGCCTGAATAGAAGACAAGATCAGCCTTTCATTCAAGCTGAAGGACATCAAGAAGTCCCCTGCGGAGATCCGAGCTTCTGTAGCACGATACCGCGAACAACGATAAGGACCGATCGCGCCGTTTTGACAAGCGCGGAGGCGGCTGGTAGTTTAGATATCCGAGGTTTGAGCCATGCCGCAGCCAAATAGCGCGCCGATCCCACGCCGATCTCACGCCAGCCGGTCCTGCGCCAACCGGCCCTATTCACTGCCCATCCCGGCCGCTGCGGCCCTGATCCTCTTCGCCCTCGCCGCGGCTGGCTCCCCCGCCGGGCCCCCTGCCGTCCGATCCACCCTCTATTCTTCTGACGCGGCCGCTTCCCCCGCCGCTATCCCTGCCGCCTCCCCTGCCGCAAGCCCGGCGCCCGCGCAGAAAGCGCGGAAGGCCGCCCCGGAGCCGTCCACGTCCCCCGAGGCGCTCGCCCTCGTCGAGAAGATGGCCGAGCGCGCGGCCGCCTACCCCAAGCTCGAGTCCTGGCAGGCCCGGGCCCTTTCGACGAGCTCCCGGATGACCTCCGAGTGGAAACCCAAATCGACCACGACCTCGGAAAAGATCGTCAAGATGGACGGCCCCTACTGGTCCGAGGAGATCCTGAGCGCGACCGAGACCGAGGACGGCCGGACGCGCGACGTCACGGCCAAGATGCGGGAGGAGGCCCGCGAGCGCGCGGCCAAGCAGCGCCGCTCCTCCGCCGACGAGCGCGAGGCCGACCAGCGCAGCCGCGGCCGCCGCGGCCTGGACATGGCCCGCGACGAGCTCTTCCCCTTCGGCCCCGACAAGCGCTCCGGCTACGACTTCGCGATCGAGGGCCCGGCCGAGCTCGACGGCGCGCCCGTCGTCCTCCTCCGGTCCCGCTCCCTCGTCCGCTCCGATAAAAAGTTCGAGGGCCTCTACTTCGTCGACGCAGCGACCTACGACGTCCGGCGCGTCGAGATGACCCTGGCCAAAAGGCCCGCTCCCCTCAAGCGCATGGAGATGGAGATCGACTTCACGGTCCTGCCCGAGGGCCACCACATGATGGCCAAGGCCGTCATGCGCATCCACGTCGGGATCGTCGTCAAGAACATCCGCGTCGAGGCCGTCGAGACCTACAGCGACTTTAAAATCGGGGACACAATACCTATTCCCCATTTTCCGGGCCTTCACCGATAAGCAGGAATTGGGGAATAGGTATTGTGTCCCCGATTTAGCTCCCCGCCGTTTTGACAACCCCGCCCCCCTATGGAACAATAGCGGGGCGGAAAAGGACCCCGGGAAATGAGAAGGAGCAACTTCGTCCTCGCCTTCCTCTTCGTCCTCGCCTTCTCCCTCGCGCTCGCTCTCTCCCTCCCCGTCCCGTCCTACGCCCAGCTGCCGACCGGTTCCGACGCCTCCCCCCCCGCCTTCTCCCTCGGCGGGCAGCTCTCTCTCCAGTCCTCGGCCCGGTTCGACACCCGCTTCGAGCCCTTCTTCTCCCTGCGCTTCATCCCCGAGATCAAGTTCACCCTCACGCCCGCCCGCTCCTCGTCCCCCTCGCGCCCAGGCCGCAGCGTTTCCATCGACGCCGAGTTCTCCGCCAACGCCTACGGCTCGGCCCTTTTCCTCCCCGACCGCCCCGCCTCGACCTCGGGCGACGTCAAGCCCTACCGGGCCTGGCTCCGCCTCTCGACCTCCCGCTTCGAGGCCCGGGCCGGGCTCCAGAAGGTCACCTTCGGCTCGGCCACGATCTTCCGCCCCATGATGTGGTTCGACAGCATGGACCCGCGCGACCCGCTCCAGCTCACCGACGGCGTCTACGCCCTCCTCCTCCGCTACTACACCAAGGGCAACGCCAACTTCTGGGCCTGGACGATGTACGGCAACGACGCCCGCCGCGGCTTCGACCTGGCCCCGCCCGACGACAGGACCCCCGAGTTCGGAGGCCGCGTCCAGGTGCCCCTCTTCAAGGGCGAGCTCGGCGCGACCTACCACCGCCGCAAGGCCGCGATCGACGGCCTCGTTCCCGTCATGGATCCGGGCGCTCCCCCCGGCTCCCCCCTTCCCATCGACCCCGTCCCCGAGGACCGCTTCGGCCTCGACGGCAAGTGGGACATCGGCGTCGGCTTCTGGCTCGAGGGCGCCCTCGTCCACCAGCGGACGCCGCTCCTGCCCTTCCCCTACCAGCTCTCGCTCACGGCCGGGATGGACTACACCTTCGCCCTCGGCCGCGGCCTCAACGTCGTCGCCGAGCACTTCCGCCTCGAGTCGAGCGCCGGGGCCTTCGCCGCCGGCGAGCGCCAGAGCATCTCGGCGACGCTCTTCCGCTACTCCCTCGGCCTCTCGGACGAGCTCTCCGCGATCCTCTACTACGACTGGAAAGGCCGCGAGCTCTACCGCTTCCTCAGCTGGCGGCGCACCTCCGACGCCCTCTCCTTCAGCGTCATGCTCTTCTGGAACCCCGAGCGGCAGCTGATCTTCCCCGGCCAGCCCGGCTCCTCCTCCTTCGCGGGCACGGGCCTCCAGCTCGTCCTCGCCCACTACTTCTAGGATGCGAAACGGAACCCTCATGACCGACACGGCGAACGGCGCCCTCATCAGGACCCAAGACCTCAAGAAGATCTACCCCATGGGCCTGCACAGGATCGAGGCCCTGGCCGGCGTCACGCTCACCTTCGACAAAGGCGAGTTCGCCGGTCTCGTCGGCCCCTCGGGCTCGGGCAAGACGACGCTCCTCAACATCATCGGCTCGCTCGACACGCCCTCCGAGGGCAGCGCCGTCGTCATGGGCCGGCGCATCGAGACGCTCTCCCACAAGGAGGCGGCGCGCCTGCGCAACCGTCACATCGGCTTCATCTTCCAGACCTTCAATCTTCTCCCCGTCTACACCGTCTACGAGAACGTCGAGTTCGCCCTGCTCCTGCTCGGCGACCCGCCCGCCGTGCGCCGCCGCAAGGTCATGGCCGCGCTCGACTGGGTCCGCCTGGCCGACCGGGCCAAGTCCAAGCCGGCCCAGCTCTCCGGCGGACAGTCGCAGCGCGTGGCCATCGCCCGGGCCGTCGTCAAGGAGCCCGACATCGTCCTGGCCGACGAGCCGACGGCCAACCTCGACGCCGAGAACTCCCACAACATCCTCCAGACCATGGAGGGCCTCAACCGCGACCTCGGCACGACCTTCATTTTCGCCACCCACGACCCCAAGGTCATGCAGTACCTGCGCCGCAAGATCACGCTCGACGACGGCCGCGTCGTCGCCGACGAGCCGGGCCGGCCGGGCGACCCCGGAGGCCGCTCGTGACCGTCCTCAAGCTGGCCCTCAAGAACCTCCTCGGCGCCGGCCTGCGCACCTGGCTCAACGTCTTCGTCCTGTCCCTCTCCTTCGTCCTCATCATCTTCAGCCAGGGCCTGCTCGAGGGCATGAACAAGCAGGCCGAGGAGGCCATGATCGCCGTCGAGGTCGGAGGCGGCCACTTCCAGCACCCCGTCTACGACCGCTACGACCCGCTCACCCTCACGGATGCCCACGGACCCCTGCCCGCGCCGCTCGCCGCCCTCGCCGCCGCCGGCCAGGCCGCGCCGGTCCTCGTCGTCCAGGGCACGATCTACCCCGAAGGACGCCTCTTCACCGTCCAGATCAAGGGCGTCGACCCCGGGCAGCGCGTCCTCGACATCCCGACCTCGTTCCTCGGCGCACCGGCACCCGGCGACGAGATCCCCGTCCTCATCGGCGAGCGCATGTCCGAGCTCACCGGCCTCAGAGCGGGCGACACCTTCACGGTGCGCTGGCGCGACGCCCGCGGCACGTTCGACGCCCGCGACGCCGCGGTCGTCCAGGTCATGAAGACCTCGGTCCAGACGGTCGACAGCGGCCAGATCTGGGTCCCGCTCGAGCGCCTGCGCGCGATGACGGGCATGGCCGGCGAGGCGACATTCGTCGTCCTGGCCCGGGACGCCGCCGCCGGCACGCCGCTCTCCTCCCCCGCCGATCCCGCGCTGTCCGGCTGGCTCTTCCGCGGCCCCGATTATTTTCTCTCCGACCTCCGGGCCATGGTCGAGTCGAAGTCGGCCGGCAGCTCCATCCTCTACGCCATCTTCCTGGCCCTGGCCATGCTGGCCATCTTCGACACCCAGGTCCTGTCGATCTTCCACCGCCGCCGCGAGATGGGCACGCTCATGGCCCTGGGCTTCACCCGGACCAAGCTCATCGGGCTGTTCACCCTCGAGGGCATGCTCAACGGCGTCCTGGCCGCGCTCGCCGGGGCCGTCTACGGCATCCCTCTCCTCGGCTGGATGGCCCGCACCGGCTGGGCCCTGCCCGGCGACACCGACAGCTACGGCTTCGCCATCGGCGAGAAGCTCTTCCCCTCCTACAGCCTGGCCCTGGTCGCCGGGACGACCCTGCTCGTCCTCCTCGTCACGACCGCGGTCTCGTTCCTCCCGACGCGCCGCATCGCCAAGCTCAAGCCGACCGACGCGCTGAGAGGGCGGATGACATGATCCGCTTCCTGCTCAAGGGGCTTTTCCGGGACCGCTCGCGGAGCCTGCTGCCCTTCCTCACGGTCGTCCTCGGCTCGATGCTGACCGTCGTCGGCTTCAGCTGGATCAACGGGGCCATCTCGACCATCATCGAGTCGAGCGCCAAGTTCTCGGCCGGGCACGTCAAGGTCATGTCGCGGGCCTACGCCGCCGAGGCCGACCAGGCGCCGAACGACCTGGCCCTGATCGGCGTCGGCGCTCTGCTGGCCGAGCTCGAGCGGGACCACCCCGGGCTCGTCTGGACGCCGCGCGTCAAGTTCGGCGGCCTCGTCGACATCCCCGACGAGAACGGCGAGACCCGGGTCCAGGGGCCGGCGGCCGGCATGGCCGTCGACCTTCTGTCGCCGGGAAGCCCCGAGCGCGCCCTCCTCAACCTCGACAAGGCGATCGTGCGCGGGCGCCTGCCCGAGCGGCCCGGCGAGATCCTCCTCAGCGAGGGGTTCGCCGCGCGCCTCGGCGTCGGGCCGGGGTCGACCGCGACCCTCATCGGGGCGACGATGTACGGCGGCATGGCCGTCCACAACTTCACCGTCGCCGGGACGGTCCACTTCGGGATCACGGCCATGGACCGGGGCGCGGTCGTGGCCGACATCGCCGACGTCCAGGCCGCCCTCGACATGGAGGACGCGGCCGGCGAGATCCTCGGCTTCGAGCGCGACTCGCTCTACCGCAGGGAGGAGGCGGAGGCGACGGCGGCGGCCTTCAACGCCGCCCGTGCCGGGGACGCCGGCGAGTTCGCCCCGAAGATGGTCACCCTCCACGAGCAGGGCGGGCTCGGCCAGACGCTCGACTTCGCCACGTCGATCTATACGCTGATGCTCGTCATGTTCATCCTGATCATGTCCATCGTCCTGTGGAACGCCGGGCTCATGGGCAGCCTGCGGCGCTACGGAGAGTTCGGCATCCGGCTGGCCCTCGGCGAGGACCACGGCCGGCTCTACCGGTCGCTCATCGGCGAGGGGGCGATCGTCGGCCTCGTCGGCTCGGCCGTCGGCACGGCCCTCGGCCTGGGGGCGGCCTACTATCTCCAGACGAAGGGCCTGAACATCGGGTCGATGATGAAGAACGCCTCGATGCTCATCACCGACGTCCTCAGGGCCCGGGTGACGCCGATGAGCTACGCCGTCGGGTTCGTCCCGGGTCTCGCGGCGACCTTCCTCGGCAAGGCCGCCTCGGGGATCGGCGTCTACAAGCGCCAGACCTCGCAGCTGGCCAAGGAGTTCGAATCATGAGACAGCGCATCTTATTGATATTCATCGGCTTGACAGCGCTCGGTTTGGCCGCGCTCGGATCGGCCGGCGCCCAGGCCCCGGACGGCGAGGCCATCCTGCGCCGCGCCGACGAGAACATGGGCTCGGACAACAAGGTCTCGACGAGCGTCATGACCATCCACGGCCGGCGCGGCTCGCGCAGCGTCAAGTCCAAGTCGTGGATCAGGGGCCGGACCCAGTCCTTCACCGAATACCTCGACCCGCCGCGCGAGAAGGGCACCAAGATGCTCAAGCTCGAGGACCAGCTCTGGACCTTCACGCCGGCCTCGGACCGGACCATCCTCATCTCGGGGCACATGCTGCGGCAGTCGGTCATGGGCTCGGACCTCAGCTACGAGGACATGATGGAGGACCCGCGCCTGGCCAAGCTCTACGCGGCCACGGTCGCCGGCGAGGAGGACCGCGAGGACCGGGCGTGCTGGGTCCTCGACCTCGTCTCCAAGGGCGAGGAGATCGCCTACTTCAAGCGCAAGATCTGGGTCGACAAGGAGCGCTTCGTCGTGCTGCGCGAGGAGCGCTTCGCCAAGAGCGGCAAGCTCCTGAAAACGACCGAGGTCAAGGGCGTCGAGCGTCAGGGCGGGCGCTGGGTGCCGACGCGGGTCGTCTTCAAGGACGCGCTCAAGGAGGGCGGGGGGACCGAGTTCGTCCTCGAGTCGATCGAGTTCGACGCCGCGATCCCCGACCACGTCTTCACCAAGGCCTCGCTCCGCTAACAAAAGGGGGACACGATACCTATTCCCCGATTTCCGCCCGTCGACCCGTTAAATAGGGGAACAGGTATCGTGTCCCCGGTTCATCGGGAGGATAGATGAACGACCTCACCGGCGGCAAGAAGCTTTCTCCGCGCTTTTTCGGGCTGACGACGCTCCTTCTTCTGCTCGCTTCGCTTCTCGCGGGTCTGCTGGCCATCGCCCTGAAGTCGGCCCTCGTGGCGGCCCTCTACGCGCTGATGATCGCGGTCGGGCTGCCCCTCATCGTCTATCTCTTCTGCGGCAAGTGCGAATGCCGCGGCGAGCCGTGCCTGATGGTCTGGCCGGGGCGCCTGAGCCTGCGCCTGCCGCCGAGGAAGACCGGGAATTACACGAAGTGGGATTTCGCCGGCATCCTGGGGACGCTTTTCCTGCTTGGCGCCTTCCCCCTCTACTGGCTGTTCCAGACGAGGATCCTGCTCGTCGTCTTCTGCGTCCTGCTCCTCGGCGCGCACGCGGCGATCGTGCTGTCGGTCTGCCCCGCCTGCGGGAACCGCCGCTGCCCCGTCCACAAGCGCTTCCACCGATAAAATAAATCGGGGACACAATACCTATTCCCCAATTTCCGCCCGTCGATCCGTTAAATAGGGGAATAGGTATTGTGTCCCCGATTTAAAAAGGCGCGCCACCATACGGCGACGACGTCGGCGCTGCCGTACCAGCGGCGGCTCTCCCTCAGGCAGTAGTGGTGGATGCCGTCGAGGATGAGGTGCCGCGCCCCCTCGAGCAGGGCCGAGTCGACCGGCACCGCGCCGTCGCCCCAGATCGCGCCGTCGCCGCAAAGCGCCCGGTAGCCGCGGTAGGAGGCCCGCTCGCGCGACGCCCCTCCGCGGTCCCCCCGGACGGCCTTCCCGGCGACCGAGAAGTACCCCACCTCGGGCGCGAAGAAGGCCCCCGGGCAGCGCGACTGGACGCGCCGCCGCATCGGCGAGGCGCGTTTGGCCTGGTTGGGGCTCCCGAGCGTGATGAGCGCGCTGACCCGCCGCTTGCCGTCGTAGACGCGGCCCCGGAAGGGCTCCGCCGCGAGGAAGAGCCGGCCCATGACCCCGCCGGAGCTGTGCCCGACGAGGACGGGGCCGGGGCCGGCCGCGCCTCCGTTCCGAAGAGATCGGGGAAGCGGACCGCCATCTCCCTGCGGGCCTCGTCCTCGGGGTACTCGCCGAGCTTGAGCCTGACGTCCATGGCCTTGCCGTCGCGCTCGATCCTCAGCGTGACGTCCTGGCCGGGCTTCTTCCTGCGGACCTCGGCCGCCAGGGCGTCGGGCCCGGAGATGTCCTTGTCGGCGAACTTGAGGACCACGTCGCCGGGCCGGAGCTTGGCCAGCTCGGCCGGGCTGTCCTCGTCGACGGTGCCGATCACCGTGCGCCCGTCCTCGTTCCGGCCGATCCCGACGCCCAGCCAGCCGCGCTCGACCTTGCCCTTCTCCTTGATCTGCCCGGCGACCTCGGCGACGATATCGACGGGGACGGCCAGGGCCATGCCGGACGAAGGCGCCTCGGCGCGGCTGCCGAGCACGACGCCGGAGCCCGACTGCTCCCGGTCGCGGAACTGGAAGACGACGGGGCGCTCGTCCATGTAGATGCCGCGGAGCAGGCCGACCATCCGCCCGTTGGCGTCGACGACCGGCCCGCCGCTCGAGCCGGGCGTCACCCAGACGTTCAGCCGCAGCCTGTCCGCCCCGACGGAGCTGACGATGCCCTGGGTCACGGCCGCGGTCCGCTCTGGGGAGACGCCGACGACGGCGATCCAGGAGCCCGGGGCGAGATCGGCGGCCCGGCCGAGCGGGAGCGCCGGCAGGCCGGCGTCCTCGGCTTTGAGCAGCGCGACCTGCGTCTCGGTGTCGAAGCCCAGGAACTCGGCCGCGACCTTCCGTCCTTCCGAGGTCGTCAGCGTGATCTTCTCGTCGCGCGGCAGGACCAGGGCCGTCGTGACGACGTAGCCGCCCTTCTCGACGACGACGCCCGTGGCCACGATCCGGAAATTGCGGCTGTCGACCTCGACGCGGACGACCGACGGATAGACCCGTTTGGCGATGCCGGCGATGTCGGGCTCGCCGGCGAGACCCTTCGCCCCGGGCGTCTCGGCCCCGAACGCGGGCGCCAGGACGGCCAGGGAAGCCATGACCACGAGGGCCGGTGTGATCATCCTGTTCATGGCGTTTTCACCCTCCTAATAAATGATCTCCGATCGAACGGCATCGGAGACCTGCTCCAGTATGTAAACCGTCCGTGGTTGGGGGCGGACGTTGCGGAACTCGGAGGCGTAATCCATGGCCTCGTAGACGGGGACGACGCGGGACCGCTCCGGGGCCCCTTCCCCGTCCAGGCCGGGAGAGGCCGTCAGGAACTGCCGCTCGGCGCTCGTCAGGACGGCGTCCTTCTCGCCGGAACCCGGCGCGAACACCAGGAAGCCCGCCAGGACGAGGGCGGCCGTTCCGGCGAACGCGTAGCGGTAGAGAGCGGTCCGTCGGGCCCGGGCCCACTCCCGCCGCGCGGCCGGGAGCCTGCCCAGGACCGAGGCCTCGAAGCCTTCGGGGGCCCTGACCCTGTTCACCTTGGCGAGTAGCTCATGCCCTTCCATGTTCGCTCACCTCTTTCTCGGACGCGTAGGCGCCGCCCGCGCGGGCCTTCTCGAGCTTTCGCCGGAGCTGTTCCCGGCCCCGGCTGATCCGGGCCTTGACCGTGCCGACGGGGCGCTTGATGATCCTGGCGATCTCCTCCTGGGAGAAGCCTTCCATGTCCTTGAGGACGACCGGGACGCGGTAGCGGGGGTGGAGCTCGTCCAGGGCCTCGCGGAGATTGCGCACCAGGCCGGGGTCGGCCGGATCTTCGTAGTAGGTGCCGCTCGAGAAGTTGTTGGGGATGTCCTCCAGGGAGACCGTGGCCATCTTCCTCGACCGGCGGCATTCGGTCTTGGCCAGGTTCGAGGCGATGGTGTAGATCCAGGACGAGAGCGGGGCGATGGGGCGGTACCGGTCGGCCTTGAAATAGACCCGCAGGAAGGTCTCCTGGGCCAGCTCGACCGCCTTCTGGTAGTCGCCCGAGAACTGGTACAGATAGTTCACGATCTTGTCCTTATAGAGGCCCATGATCTGGCCGAATGCCCACTCGTCGCCCTCCTGGACGCGGCGGATAAGCTCTTGTTCGTCCATGCCTCAGCTCTTACAACCTCGATTTCCCCGAGTAAGTTACATTTCCGGCCCTTCTATTATAGCAACTTGGCCCCCCGCGCGCCCGGACTGGGCCCCGCCGCGGTGCCTGAAGAAGGTGGACACGTACAAGTCCATGTCCCCTTTTCAGGCCCCGGGACGGCGTGAAGGATCACCGCAGCGAACGGAGCGGATCCCCGAGACCCCGCCGCGGCCCGGAACGCCTGAAGGGAAGGCCGTCCCCGGGCCGCGGAAGCGCCTGTTGCCCAGGGGGGCTATTTATACGAAAATGGGGCCGGGAATGGAACTTTCCTCCATCCGGATCCGTCAACAGAGGTGAATTGAGTGGACTTGGAAGCGACCATCAGGGACTGCCTGGAAGGCAGCCAGACGGCCTGGAGGGCCCTGGTGGACGCCTACGCCAGGAGGATCTTTAGCATGGCCTATCAGTTCTGCGGCAGCCGCGAGGAAGCGGAGGACCGGACCCAGGAGGTCTTCCTCAAGCTCCACGGCGCCCTGCCGAAATACGACTTCGGCAGGAACTTCACGGCCTGGCTCCTGACCCTGACCAAGAACCACCTCATCGACGAGTACCGGCGGTCCAAATGGGAAAAGACGCAGCGCGACGATTTCGACGAGCGCGTGCTCTCCCAGGAGGCCGCGAACGGCCCGGAAGAGAGCCTCGTCTCCCGGGAGACGAAAGCCCTCGTCTGGGAGGGGCTCGATCGCCTTTCGGCGGACATGCGGATGGTCATCATCCTGAGGGACCTGCAGGGCAAGAGCTACGAGGAGGTCGCCGAGGTCCTCGGCCTGCCCCTGGGCACGGTCAAGTCGCGCGTCAACCGGGCGCGCCTCCAGCTGGCCCGCGTCCTGAGGGACAGACGGGGAGAGATATGATGATGACCTGCGAACGGATCGAAGAGCTCCTGTCGGCCTGCCTCGAAGGCGAGCTGGCCGCGGCCGCGAAGGCCGAGGTCGAAGCTCACCTCGCCGCCTGCCCGGACTGCGCCGAGCTGGCCGCCCTGATGAAGGAGGGCCTGGAGGCCGCCGCCGCGTTCCCCGAGGCCGAGCCCTCGCCCGGGCTGCTGGACCGGCTCTACGCCATCCCGGCGTCCCGGCGCGAGAAGAAGCGCTTCCTCCGGCCTGTCTTCGACTGGCTGGGGCGGCCGGCCCTGCAGCCCGTCTACGCCTCGGTCACGGCCCTGCTCATCGTCACGTCCTTCGTCCTTTTCCACCCGGAGGGCCGCGGCATCCGCAAGGAGATCGACGCGCGGTTCCACCGCGGCGTCGGGGCCGTCGAGAAGCTCTACGCCGACGCCGGCGGCCTCAAGGGCGAGATCCGGGCCGTGTCGGCCAGCTTCGTCAAGTCGTTCAACACCTTGGGCCTGCTCAAGGGAGACGAAAAAAAGCCATGACATCGATAGAGGAGGTATGACATGGAAGACAAGACCATCGTTCCGCAGAGACCGCCGAAGTCCCCGGGCCTGGCCGGCTTCCTCGGGATGTTCCCCTTCGGGGTCGGCGCCTTCTACAACGGCCAGCGGGCCAAGGCCCTCCTGTACCTGGTCGTCTTCGCCGGCCTGATCAACGCCATGGACCGGCACGCCAGCGGGGCCTTCATCCCCCTGGTCTTCACGGGCTTCATCTTCTTCCAGTTCTTCGACAACATCCAGTCGGCCCGGGCCATCAACGAGGCCGCGGCCAAGCACCCCGACGCCGTCGCCGCCCTGGAACAGGAGGACGTCGTGTCCTCGGGCTCGATCTTCTGGGGCATTTTTCTCATCGCGCTCGGCGTCCTGCTCATCCTGGCCAACTTCGAGATCGTCGCCTACGCCACACTGGCCGACTTCTGGCCCGTCGCCGTCATCGTCATCGGGCTCAAGCTCGTGGCCGAGTCGGTCGCCAAGTCCAAGAACGGAAAGTAACGGAGGTTCGCTATGGCAGACAAGAGAAAGGGCAACTCCCTCGTCTGGGGCGTCATCCTCATCATCTTCGGGTTCATCTTCCTGCTCGACCAGTTCAACGTCGACATCTGGGACGCCGTCTGGCGCTTCTGGCCGGTCATCCTGATCGTCTGGGGCGCCAACAAGCTCTGGCTCGGGCTCAAGGAGCGCAACGAGCGCTCCGAGACTCCGGGCCCGGACAAGGGCCATGAGATTTAGGGAGATCCTCCTCGTCGCCGTCCTCATCCTGGCCGGGTTCGCCTTCTTCCAGTTCAAGACCGGGAAGTGGAGCGCCGACTGGGATTGGGACTGGTTCGACGGTTTCGACCGCTACAGCCGGGAGTCCAGCGCCGAAGAGACGAGGACGATCGAGGCGCCCCTGCCGCCGTCGATCGAGGTCCGCAACGGCCACGGCTGGGTCGAGGTCCGCGGCGCGGACCAGGAGACCGTCCAGCTGACGTTCAAGAAGGTGGCCTGGCGGCGGACGGAGGAGGAGGCCAGGGAGATCGTCGACCGCGTCCGGTACACGGTGACGGCGGAGGCCGACAGGCTGGTCCTGGCCACGAACCGGGACGAGTTCCCCCGGAAGAGCTTCGAGACGGGCTTCGTCCTTACCGTCCCCCGGGGGATGGCCGTCGCGGTCGTCAACGCCTACGGCAGGGTCCGGATCGACGGGGTCGCCGAGGCGACCGTCCGCAACAGCCACGGCGAGGTCTTCGTGACGGACGTCAGTGGCTCCTGCGGCGTGGAGACGAGCTACGAGGACGTCGAGGTCACGCGGATCACGGGCGGATGCCGGATCGTCAACAGCCACGCCGACGTCCGGGCCGGCTCGGTCGGGGGCGATCTCCGGATCGAGACCAGCTACGCCCACGTCCGCGTCGAGGACGCGGGCGGGACGGCCGAGGTCCGCGGCTCGAACAACGAGGTCGACGTCCGGCGCGTGGCCGGGGCGGTCTCCGTCGAGACGTCCTACGAGAAGGTCTATCTCGCCGACGTCGGGCCGGCCACGGTCACGGCCAGGAACACGGCCGTGACGGCCGACGGCGTCAAGGGGAACCTCGACGTCCGGACGAGCTACGAGCCGGTCCAGGCGTTCCGGGTCCAGGGCGACCTCGTCGTCAGGGCCGAGAACGCGCCCGTCACGGTTCAGGAGGTCGGCGGCCGGTCGATCGACGTGACGACATCCTACGACAAGGTCGAGCTCTCCGGCTTCTCGGCCGAGGTCCGCGTCTCCAACCGGAGCGGCCGGGTCGGTCTCGAACCGCTCGACCTCAGGCACGGCATGGACGTCCGCAACGAGAACGGCGAGATCCGGCTGGCCTGGCCGGACGGCGAGACGGCCCGCCTCGAAGCCCAGTCGCGGGGCGGGGAGGTCCATTGGGACCTCGAGGGCCGGCCCGACGTCGACCAGTCGAACGGCGTCTCTCTCGTCAAGGCCTTCTCGGCCAACGCCGGGGCTCCGCTCGTCTATCTGTCGACGCGCTACGCCGACATCCGGATCGAGCCGGCGAGCCGTAAATTCTAGATTTTTTCAGGCGCCATCCACGCGGGCCGGCCTCCCCCAGGCCGGCCCGCTTCTTTTTGACTATCGGGCCGGTTCACACGGCGATGCCAGGAGGGATTCACGCCGCGCAGGGGCGTTCCCGGAGGAGGCCGTGGGAGGGCGGAGCGGGCATGGATGAAGAAGGGGGGACCTCCGGTCTGCCCTTCTTCAGAGCGATGCCCGGAGGCGAAGCGGGCCGGCTCGCCGGGCCGGCGAGCGGCCGACGAAAGGAATGCCCCGAGCGTGAGGGGGCGTGAATCCCCGGAGGGCATGGCCAGTCTTGAGGGGCCCTTGAGATCAGACGTGCTTGGTCTTGCAGGCGTGGATGCGCTGGGCGATGACCCCGTTGACCTTGATGTTGAAGAACGAGATGAGGTTGGTCACGTCCTTCTTGTACTTCGTGACGTAGCGGACGAAATCGGAGCGCTCCTTGTAGCGCAGGAGGGTCTCGAACTCGGCGACCGTGTCGTGGAGCTCGATGACGTAGTGGTTGACCGTCCGGTACTGGGCGTTGATGTCGATGAGGTCCTTGCCGGAGAGCTTGGCGAAGTCGAGGTGGGGCGGCAGGCTCTGGAGGACGAGCAGGCACTCGTTGTGGAGCTCGCCGACCGAGTCCCCGATCTCCTGGAAGTAGGAGCCGAAGTCCTGGGCCTTGCGGAGCTTGGCCCCGGCCCGCCCTGAGAGGCGCTCGAACTGGGCCTTGAGCGAGACTACGGCGTCCTTGACCCCGAAGTACTTCCGGCTGGGGCTGAAGAGGTCGAGGAAGTCCCGGCCGATGTAGATCTTGTCCTCGTACCGGGACAGCAGCTCCTTGGGCTCGTGGGTGTAGAACTTGATCTCGAAGCGCCGGCCCCCGGAGTCGCGCTCCCGGAGGCGGGCCAGGACGAGGCCGGTGTTCTGCTCGATGAAGTAGCTGCTGATGTCGACGAGCACGGAGTACTCGGCCAGGTTGAGGACGATGGCCTCCCGGAGGTAGTCGAGGAGGCGCTCGTTGCGGGTGATGAAGTCGGTGATCGCCTCGTCGGGGGTCGGATTGAGGACGGAATAGCTCGGCGAAAGCAGGTAGAGGACGGGCCCCCGGCCGATCTCGAGGTGCAGGTTCTTGAGGACGCTCTGGTAGAGGTCGTCGAGCAGGAGCGGCTTGAGGGGCGGAAGGCCGGCCGGGTCCAGCTTGGAGAGTTCCTCGACTTCGTTCATGTCGTCGACCTCGCTTCGGAGCCGAGTGTAGCCCCGGGCGCAGGAAATGTCAACGGGAGCCGGCGGGGGCGGGGCGGCGGAAGGTCCAGGCGTCGGAAGCGTACTTCGAGGCCTCCAGGGCCCGCACGGCCTCGCGGTCGGAGGGGCCGAGGTCGAAGCGCTCGAACGCCACGCCGAAGTGGTCGGCGAAGCCCTGGACCAGGGGGCCGACGGCGGCGTCGAAGTCGACGGGCCGGCCGAGGGCCTCGGAAAGCGAGGTCATGCCCGGCCCGCCCTCGGATTCGCCGGGACGGGAGACGGCGGCGAGGAGGGCCCAGTCCTTCTCGAGCGGGATGGAGCCGTGCTGGAGGAAGAGCGGCCCGGTCCGCTTCTGGGCGCTGCCCACGATCTTGCGGCCGTCGATCTCGATCTCGTCGCGGGCGGCGAAGGCGAAGCAGGGCATGGTCCCCTTGACGTAGGCCGGAGGCGAGGACCCGGCCAGGCCGGCCCGGAGGCCCAGGCCCGAGAGGCCGCGGATGAGGGCCTGGGAGATCGACCGGTAGGAGTCGCGCAGCGTCTCGGTGAAGGCCCCGGCGTCGGCCGAGGCGACCGAATACGTGACCTCGCGGTCGTGGAGGACGAGCTTGCCGCCGGTCATCCGCCGCACGAGGCCGATGCCGTGGGCGGCGCAGTAGGCGGCGTCGACGACCTTGTCGGCGTCCTGGGAGTAGCCGAGGGAGGCGGTCGGCCGCTCCCACTGATAGAAGCGGAGGAAGGTCGCCGGAGAGGCTGAGGCGAGGTCGAAGAGGTGCTCGTCGACGGCCATGTTCCGGGGCCCGGCGAGCGGCTCCGGTTCGACGATCAAGCGCCAGGTCTTCATGGGAGAAAGAAAATGGAGCGGGCAATGGGACTCGAACCCACAACACCCGGCTTGGGAAGCCGGTACTCTACCATTGAGCTATGCCCGCTCGCAGACCCCCCGATTCTAGCACATCCGCCGCTCAGGTCAAGAAGGGGTCAGAGCTACTTTTTACGCAAAACGGCTTAAAAAGTAGCTCTGACCCCATCCGAAGCGCGTTGACAGGCCCGGCGGCGGCCCCTATAATCCGTCCCGGAACGCCTTTTCGCGAGAGGAACGCCGATGCCCGAAGAAACCGCCGGCCGCAATTCCGAACGGAGCCCGTCCGCGGGCGTCACTCGGGTGGGATCGACCGTCGTTATCAACGGCGAGATCGAGGCCCACGAGGACGTGGTCGTCGAGGGCCGCATCAAGGGGAAGATCACGCTCCCCTCGGGCACGCTGACCGTGGCCAAGGGCGGCCGCGTCGAGGCCGAGGTCCGGGTCAGGGCCCTCGTCCTCCACGGCGAGCTCGAGGGCACCGTCCGGGCCGGCGAGAAGGCCGCGCTCTCCGAGACGGCCGCGATGACCGGCGACCTCATCACGCCCAAGATCACCATCGCCAACGGCGCCCGCTTCACCGGCGGCATCCGCATGAAGGAATAAGAGAGGGTCAGATCTACTTTTTACGCAGTTTTGCGTAAAAAGTAGATCTGACCCTCTCTTGATACCCATGAAGGCCTTCGAGCTCGAGTCCGACTTCACCCCCAAGGGCGACCAGCCCCGTGCCGCCGCCGCTCCCGCCGGCGCCCGTGCCGAAGCGCAGCCCGTAGCCGGAGCCGCTCGTGGCCCCCGCGCCGGCGGGGTTGACGGCGCCGGCCGCGGTCGACGGGGCGGCCGGCTCGGGCTTGGCGATGGCCGCCTGCTTCTCGGGCCCTTTCTTGGCCGTCTTGGGCTTGTCGACCGGGTGGGTCATCGCGCTCTTGGGCTCGGCCTCGAGCTTGGACGGGACGGTCAGGTCGCGCAGGGCCGGCTTCTTCTCGGCCGGGGCCGCCGCGGCCTTGGGCGCGGGGCCCCCTCCGCCCGGCGTCCCTCCGCCGGTCCCGCCGCTTCCGCCCATGAAGTTGACGTACTGGACGAGCCCTCTCCGGGGCGAGCGGGTGAGGGACGGCGAGGCGGCGATGAGGACGATCAGCCCGACGTGGATGCAGGCCGAGACGATCACGGCCCGCTTCAGCGCCTGGGGCAGGACGGTCCGGGCGGGGCTCATTTCCTCTTGGTCTTGGCCTGGACGTCGGCGGGCTCGGTGATGATGCCGAGGACCTCGACTCCGGCCTTCTTGGTGATGTCCATGATGCGTACGACGACGCCGTAGGGCAGGCTCTCGTCGGCCTGGAGGTAGAGGACCTTCTTCGGCCTGTTGGCGAAGTACTCGATCAGGCGGCGCTCGAGGAGGTTGATGTTGATCGTCGAGTCGCCGATGTGGACGTACTGGTCCTTGGTGACGGTCAGCGTCAGGCCTTCCTCCGCCGGCTTGGTGTCGGTCTCGGCCTGGGGCAGGTTGATGCCGATGCCCGACTGCATCATCGGCGCCGTGACCATGAAGATGACGAGCAGGACCAGCATGACGTCGATGAAGGGGGTGACGTTGATCTCGGAGAGGTGGGTGCCGACCTGCCGCTTGCGCGAGCCGCCCGGCAGGCCCTGTGCGCTAAGAGCCATGGAGCCTCTCGGCGATGCTCAGGAATTCGAGGGAGAAGTCCTCCATGTCGGAGATGAGGTCCTTGATCCGGCCCAGGAAATAGTTATAGGCGATGACGGCCGGCACGGCGGCGAAGAGGCCGACGGCCGTGGCGATGAGGGCCTCGGCGATGCCCGGCGCGACGACCTGGAGGCTGGCCGAGCGCATGGCCCCGATGCGGATGAAGGAGATCATGATGCCCCAGACCGTGCCGAAGAGGCCGATGAACGGCGAGACGCTCCCGGTCGTGGCCAGGAAGAACATCATCTTCTCCAAGCGGGCCACCTCGGCGTTGGAGGCCTTGAGGAGCGAGCGGTTGAGGCTCTCGGTCCTGGCGCCCGTCCAGCCGTTCTCGCCCGAGGACTTGGACTGGTAGGCCAGCTCCTTGTTGCCGGCGAGGAAGATGGCCGCCAGGGGGCTCCCTTTGAGCCGCTTGGCCGCCTCGTTGACCTCCGACAGGCTCTTGCTGCGGCGGAAGGCCTCGAGGAAGCGGTCGGACTGCCGAGTGGCCGCCTTGAGCGTCTTGAGCTTGAAGAAGATGATGGCCCAGGAGAAGACGGAGAAGAAGACGAGCAGGAGCAGGATCAGCTGGACGACGAGATCGGCCTCGGCGATGATCGTGAACATGTTGATATTCATGACTATCCGTTGAGATAGTAGCGCACGCCCGGGGAACTGTCAAATGAGCGCGGGCTCAGTTGACGCTGGGGGAGCGGGGCCCGTCCAGGCCGAGGAGGCCCTGGAGGAGGACGCGGGCGACCTTCTTGGCGTCCTTGCCGCTCTCGTTGGTCGCGCCGGTGCACGACGGGCAGCCGTCGCGGCAGGGGCAGGCCTCGAGGGTCCTGAGGGCGTGCTCGAGGAGACGGCCCTCGAGCGAGAAGAGCGACGGGCTGAGGCCGATCCCGCCCGGGTAGCTGTCGTAGATGAAGATGTTCGGCTCGAAGTCCGGGTCCATGACCAGGGGCGTCTCGTCCTGGCCCTGTACGGCCGGGCCCGGCCGGGCCGGCGCCAGGCGCGGCGGCAGGGACTCGCCGGTCGTGTTGTCGCCGATCGACACGCCGACGTCGTGCAGGTCGCACATCATGAAGATGGGCGAGACGTGGTGGAGGAGGTAGGCCAGGCCGAACAGGCCGTTGATCCGCTGCTCGGCCGGGAAGGGCACCGCCTGCATCAGCGCCGAGGGCACGGTCAGCCAGTAGGCCGTCGTGTGCATCTCGTTCTGCGGCAGCTGCAGGTCGCCCGCGCCGACGTTCTCCATGGTGTGGAACTTGATCTTCTTGAAGCCGACGACCTGGGTGGCCACGTGGACCTCGCCGTGGGAGATCCGGCCGGCGCCCGCCTCGACGCCCTTCCTGTCGAAGACGTCGAGGACGGTGATCTTGGTGTAGTCGATGGCGTCGGTGTAGTAGTCGATGTCGGTTCTCTTGACGTAGGCCTTGCGCTCCTCGAAGTCGAGCTTCTCGACGAAGTACTGCTCGCCCTCGACGATGTAGATGGCCTTGGGGTGCAGGGCCGTCAGCGCGGCGGTGAAGTCGACCTCGGCGATGACCCTGGCTTCCCCCGTGACGTCGACGACGACGAAGTTGTCCGACGAGATGCTGCGCAGGCTGACGGCGTCGGCCGGGTAGGCCTCCGACGTGAAGAACCACTTGTCCTTGGAATGGTGGAGGAGCTTGTCCTCCTCGAGGAAACGGAGGATCTCGCCGATCTCGGCCCGGCCGAACCTCTCGCCGTCCTCGAACGGCAGCTCGAAGGCGGCGCACTCGACGTGGCTGACCAGGATCGACAGGTTGTCCGGGTTGATGAGGGCCATCTCGGGCGACTTGGAGAAGAAGTACTCCGGGTTGTTGATGATGAACTGGTCGAGGGGCGAGCTCGTGGCCACGAGGACGGCCGCCGACAGGCCGGTCTTGCGCCCGGCCCGACCGGCCCTCTGCCAGGTGCTGGCGATCGTCCCGGGATAGCCGGCGAGGACCGCGACGTCGAGCGTCCCGATGTCGATGCCGAGCTCGAGGGCGTTCGTGGAGACGACCCCCAGGATCTCTCCCGTCCGCAGGCCCTTCTCGATCTCGCGGCGCTTGAGGGGCAGGTAGCCGCCCCGGTAGCCCCGGATGAGGCCCTCCTTCCGGATGTCGGTCTCGATGTCCTCCTTGAGGTAGGTCAGCAGGACCTCGGTGATGAGGCGGCTCCCGGCGAAGACGATCGTCTGGAGGCCGTTCTTGAGGAAGATCGAGGCGACGCGCCGCGACTCGTTGACGTAGGAGCGGCGGATGCCCAGGGCGGCGTTGACCACGGGCGGCGTGTAGAAGACGAAATACTTACCGCCGCGAGGCGCGCCGTTGTCGTCGACGAGCGTGACCGGGGCCTCGATCATCTTCTCGGCCATCTCGGCCGGGTTGGCGATCGTCGCCGTCGACAGGATGAACTGCGGGTCGGCGCCGTAGAAGCGCGCGATCCGCCGGAGGCGCCGCAGCACGTTGGCCAAGTGGCTGCCGAAGATGCCGCGGTAGCTGTGGAGCTCGTCGACGACGACGTACTTGAGGTTCTCGAAGAGCTTGATCCACTTCGTGTGGTGCGGCAGGATGCCGGCGTGGAGCATGTCGGGGTTGGTCAGGACGATGTGGCCGCGGGCCCGGATGGCCTTGCGGGCGTCCTGGGGCGTGTCGCCGTCGTAGGTGAAGACGCGGACCTCCTCCGGCAGGCGGGCGTTGATGTCGTCGAGCTCGGCCTGCTGGTCCTGGGACAGGGCCTTGGTCGGGAAGAGGTAGAGGGCCCGCGTCGAGGGGTCCTTCATGATGGCGTCGATGACGGGCAGGTTGTAGCACAGCGTCTTGCCCGATGCCGTCGGCGTGACGACGACGACGTTCTTCCTCTCCTGGAGCGCGTCCCAGCAGGAGCGCTGGTGGGAGAAGAGCCGGTCGAAGCCTTTCGCGGCCAGGGCCTCGCGCAGGGCCGGGTGGACGCCGTCCGGGTAATCGAGGAATTTCCCCTCCTGGGCGGGGATGTGCTTGATGGCCTTGATGGAGTCGCTCTTGTAGCCGATGTCCTTGAGCAGCTCGAGCGCGCGCAGGATCCTCTCTTCGTTGGACATGGGCGCCCCCATCCTAGCGAAATCCCAAGAGAGGGTCAAACCCGGAAGGGGCTTTCCGGAAGGGGTCGGATCTGCTTTTTACGCTCGGCGGGCTTGTCCGAGCGCAAAAAGCGGATCTGACCCCCTCTTATGCTAAAATAGATAGGTTATGCTGGACGAGATTCGCATCAAGAGGGCGGCGCAGCACAATCTGAAGCGCATCGACGTCGCCCTGCCCCGGAACAAGCTCATCGTGGTCACCGGCCCGTCCGGCTCCGGGAAGTCGTCCCTGGCCTTCGACACCATCTTCGCCGAGGGCCAGCGCCGCTACATCGAGTGCCTCTCGGCCTACGCCCGCCAGTTCATCGACCAGATGGAGAAGCCCGAGGTCGAATCGATCGAGGGCATCTCGCCGTCCATCTCCATCGACCAGAAGACCATCTCGACCAATCCGCGCTCGACGGTGGGCACGACGACCGAGGTCTACGATCTCCTGCGCCTCCTCTTCGCCCGCGTCGGCACGCCCCACTGCCCGAGCTGCGGCCGGGTCGTCTCGTCCCAGACGCCCGAGGAGATCCTCGAGCGCGTCGCCGCGGATTTCGCCGGGGCCAAGGTCCGCGTCCTGGCCCCGGTCGTCAAGGGCCGCAAGGGCGAGTACCAGCGCCTGTTCGAGCGCCTGCGCAAGAAGGGCTTCCTCCGGGCCCGCGTCAACGGCGCCCTCCGCGACCTCGAGGACGACATCCCGCTCGAGAAGAACCGCAAGCACACGATCGAGGTCCTGGTCGACACCGTCAAGGTCGGCCCCGACGCCGAGCGCCGCCTCCGCGACGCGCTCTCCCGGGCCCTGGAGCTCGCCGAGGGCGAGGCTCTCGTCGTCGACGAGTCCGGCCGCGAGCGGTTCTTCTCGCTGACCCTCCTCTGCCCCGCCTGCGAGATCAGCCTGGCCGAGCTCGAGCCGCGCAATTTCTCCTTCAACAGCCCCTACGGCGCCTGCCCGAAATGCCACGGCCTCGGGCACATGACGACGCGCAACGAATGGGGCGAGGTGGAGCTCACCGACGACGTCTGCCCCGACTGCGGCGGGGCCCGCCTCAAGAAGGAGAGCCTCTCGGTCCGGATCGGCGGCCGCAGCATCCACGAAATGGGCGAGCTCGCGATCGGCGATCTCCTGGCCGCGGCGGGCAAGCTCGCGTTCCCGCCCGCCCAGTCGCTCGTGGCCTCCAGGATCCTCAAGGAGGTCCGCTCGCGCCTGGCCGTCATGGAGGAGCTGGGGATGACCTACCTCCAGCTCAACCGGACGACCTCGTCGCTCTCCGGCGGCGAGGCCCAGCGGGTCCGCCTCGCGGCCCAGGTGGGGGCCCGGCTGCGCGGCGTCCTCTACGTCCTCGACGAGCCGACGGTCGGCCTCCACCAGCGCGACAACGGCCGCCTCATCTCGCTCCTCCGCTCGCTCCGCGACGAGGGCAACTCGATCGTCGTCGTCGAGCACGACGAGCAGACCATCCGCTCGGCCGACTACGTCCTCGATCTCGGCCCCGGCGCGGGCGAGAGCGGCGGCTTCAAGGTCGCGGAAGGGCCCCTCGACGCGGTCCTCGCCTCCCCCGACTCCCTGACCGCCCAGTACCTGCGGGGCGAGAAGGCCGTCCCCGTGCCCCCCGCCCGGCGCAAGGCCGCCGGCTGGCTCGTCATCCGCAAGGCCCGCGAGCACAACCTCAAGGGGATCGACGTCCGCGTCCCCCTCGCGGCCATGACCGCCGTCACCGGCGTCTCCGGGTCCGGCAAGAGCACGCTGGTCTACGACATCCTCTTCAAGGCCCTCGAGAACAAGCTCCACAAGGCCCGCCAGCGGGTCGGCGCCCACGACCGGATGGAGGGCGCCGACGGCCTGGACAAGGTCGTCGCCGTCGACCAGAAGCCGATCGGCCGGACGCCCCGCTCGAACCCCGCCACCTACACGGGGCTTTTCACCGCCCTCCGGGACCTCATGGCCCGCACCCCCGAGGCCCGCGCGCGCGGCTACTCCTCCGGCCGGTTCAGCTTCAACGTCGCCGGCGGCCGCTGCGAGGAGTGCGAGGGGGCCGGCGTCAAGCGCATCGAGATGCACTTCCTCCCCGACGTCTTCGTCACCTGCGACCGCTGCGGCGGCCGGCGCTACAACAAGGAGACGCTGGCCGTCGCCTACAAGGGCCGGTCGATCGCCGATTACCTGGCCATGACCGTCGACGACGCCTACGAGCTGCTCAAGGCCTACCCCCAGCTCAAGCGCAAGCTGGCCACGCTCAAGCGCGTCGGGCTCGGCTACATCCGCCTCGGCCAGCCGGCGCCGACCCTGTCGGGCGGAGAGGCCCAGCGCATCAAGCTGACCAAGGAGCTCGGCCGCCGGGCGACCGGCCGGACCCTCTACCTCCTCGACGAGCCGACGACCGGGCTCCACTTCGACGACGTCCGCAAGCTCCTCGAGGTCCTCTCGGAGCTGGTCTCGCTCGGCAACACCGTCGTCATCATCGAGCACAACCTTGAAGTCATCAAGTATTGCGACTATATTATCGACCTCGGCCCGGAAGGGGGCGAGGAGGGCGGGCGGATCGTGGCCCAGGGGACCCCGGAAGAGGTCGCCGCGTCGCCCCGCTCCCATACCGGGGCCTACCTCAAGCAGGCCCTCGACGGCGGCCGCCGGCCGGAGCGAAGGGACGGATAGGACCATGGCCTTCAAGGACGTCGCGGGCAACCAGGGGGTCAAGAAGATCCTCCGCCTGGCCCTCGAGCGCGGCCGGGCGCCCAACTCGATCATCTTCGCCGGGCCCGAGGGCGCCGGCAAGACGGCCATGGCCCTGGGCCTGGCCAAGGCCCTCAACTGCCTGGCCCGGACCACGGACTCCTGCGACGCCTGCGCGTCCTGCCGGGCCGTCGACGAGGGCCGCCACCCCGACGTCATGATCATCGGCGCCGAGGTCCAGAAGATCAAGGTCGAACAGACCGAGATCGTCAAGCAGATGGCCTACCTGCGGCCGATGACCGGCAAGCGCCGCGTCTTCGTCATCGAGGACGCCAAGGACATGACCGAGGAAGCGGAGAACTCGCTGCTCAAGGTCCTCGAGGAGCCGCCCGCGTTCACCCACATCATCCTGGTCACGGACAGCCCCCACCTTCTCCTGCCGACGATCCGCTCCCGCTGCCGGACCCTGACCTTCTCGCCCATCGGCCGGGAGGAGATCGAGGCGATCCTGCTCGAGCGCGACTTCAGCCGGGAGCAGGCCCGCATCCTGGCCCTGCTCGTCGACGGCAATCTCGAGCGGGCCCAGGAGCTCGAGTGGGAGGAGGTCCAGGCGCTCAAGGAGGAGGCCTGGGGCCTGTTCGAGGCGCTGGCCTCGACCGACCGCGCCAGCCGGTTCCTGGAGAGGTTCGGCAACGTGCCCAAGGCCGTCCAGGAGGAGTTCGGCGAGGTCCTGGAGATGTTCTCCTCCTTCGCCCGGGACATCCTCCTCCTCCGCCTCGGCGCCGATCCGGCGCACCTGCTCAATCCGGACCTCGAGGGCCGGCTGCGGACGGCCGCGGCCGCCTGGAGCGTCCCCCGGACCGTCGGCGTCATCGAGGAGATCGACCGCGCGCTGGCCGACCTCCGCGGCAACCTCAACAAGGGACTGCTGGCGCTGACCTTCTTCGCCAGCTTCACGGAGCTGACCCATGCCTGATGTCATCTGCGTCCGATCCGAGACCACGGGGCGGATGGTCCGCGTCCGCCCCGGGGACCTGGCCCTCCGCTGCGGCGACCGCTGCCTCATCGAGTCCGACCTCGGCGGCGACCTGGCCGTCGTCGTCGACGAGACGAGCTCCTTCTGCCACAACCCCAAGGCGGCCCGGCTCGCCGTCCGGGTCATCCGCAAGGCGACCCCCGAGGACGTCCGCAAGTTCGACTGGCTGCGCGAGCGGGAGGGGCGGGCCTACGACCTCTGCCTCCAGAGGATCGCCGCCCACAACCTGGCCATGAAGCTCGTCGCCGTCCGCTACTTCTTCAGCGAGAAGAAGGGCATCTTCTATTACACGGCCGACGGCCGGATCGACTTCCGCCAGCTGGTCAAGGACCTGGCCAAGGAGCTGCGGATGCGCATCGAGATGCGCCAGGTCGGAGTCCGGGACGAGGCCAAGATGATCGGTGGCCTGGGCGTCTGCGGCCGCTGCCTGTGTTGCTCGAGCTTCATGACCAGCTTCGAGCCGGTGACCATCCAGAAGGCCCGCAAGCAGCAGATCGTCATCAACCCGACCAAGATCTCGGGGCTGTGCGGGCCCGCGGTCGCGATCGACGGCGACAAGACCGGCGCGCCGATGTCCAAGTACATCTACGGCCAGTTCATCGAGCACCTGGGCCGCTGCATCTACCAGGGCATCTGGGCCGAGATGCTCGAGGACCGCAAGTTCTTCTGGCCGGTCGGCGAAGGCGAATCCCCCTGGAAGGCCCTCGGCGACGGGACGCAAGTCGTGATGGACAAGGTCCGGCCGTTCACGGGCGGGCACACGCCCCGCGTGACGCTCGACGGACGCGGGCCGCACGGCCTCGTCCAGGGCGAATTAGCGCTCATCGAGGGCCGGGAATACGTCGGCCGGGTCGTCCTCGCCGGCGACGCTTCCGCCGCGCCGGTCCGTGTCAGCCTCGTCTGGGGAGACGGGGCCGACGGCCGTCAGACGCTCGCCGTCGACGGGCTGGGCCGCGACTTCAGGACCGTCCCCTTCGCCTTCCGGGCCGGGGCTTCGACCGGGGACGCCCGCCTCGAGATCACCTCGTCGGGGCGCGGCTCTTTCCGGATCGGGACCGTCTCGATCATGCCGGCCGACAACGTCGAGGGCTTCCGGCCCGAGGTCCTGGCCCTGCTCCGGGAGCTCGACTCCCCGGTCTACCGCTGGCCGGGAGGCAACTTCGTCAGCGGCTACGACTGGCGCGACGCCATCGGTGACCGCGACCGCCGGCCGCCGCGCAAGAACCCGGCCTGGACAGGCGTCGAGCACAACGACGTCGGCGTCCACGAGTACCTCGACCTGATGCGCCTCATCGGGTCGGAGCCCTACATCACGGTCAACAGCGGCCTGGGCGACGTCGTCATGGCCCTCGAGGAGCTCGAATACGTCAACGGCGCCGCCGGCACGAAGATGGGCAAGCTCCGCGCGGCCAACGGGCATCCGGAGCCCTGGGGCGTCAAGTTCTGGGCCATCGGCAACGAGATGTACGGCGACTGGCAGCTCGGCCACATGCCGCTCTCCGACTACGTCAAGAAGCACACCCAGTTCGCCGTGGCCATGAAGGCCATGGACCCGTCGGTCCGGGTCGTGGCCGTGGGCGCCGTGGGCCGCTGGAGCGAGACCATGCTGGCCCAGGCCTCCAACCACATGGACCTCATCAGCGAGCACTTCTACGTCCAGCACAAGCCCGGCCTCCTCAGCCACGTCATGCAAGCGCCGAACGAGGTCCGGCGCATCGCCGAGGCCCACCGGAAATACCGGGCCGAGATCCCGACCCTCAAGGCGAAGGAGGTCCCGGTCGCCCTCGACGAGTGGAACTACTGGTACGGGCCGCACGTCTACGGCGAGCTCGGGACGCAGTATTTCCTCGAGGACGCCCTCGGCGTCGCCGCCGCCCTGAACGAGTTCGCCCGCCAGAGCGACGTCTACTTCATGGCCAACTACGCCCAGACGGTCAACGTCATCGGGGCCATCAAGACCTCGAAGACCGCGGCCGTCCTCGACACGACGGGGGTCATTCTGGCCCTCTATCGGAAACATTTCGGGACGATACCCGTCGCAGTGACGGGCACACCCGAGCCGCTCGACGTCATGGCCTGCTGGCTGGACGAGACCAAGGGCGTCCTGACCCTGTCGATCGTCAATCCGACCAAGCGCCAGATGGAGCTGCGCATCGATGCCGGCGGGCTGAAGCTGCCCAAGACGGCACGCTTCTTCCTCGTCGGCGGCCTCGACCCCCGCGCCTGCAATGTGCCCGGTCAGCCCATGCAGGTCGCCGTGCACGAGACCGAGGCGGCGCCGTTCGGCCGGACCGTGATGGTCCCGCCCATCAGCGTCTCGCTCTACCGCGTCGAAGTGCCGCGCTAAAGAAATGGAAGTCCCCCTCTGCGGCTTTGGCCCAGGGTATTGCCCCCAGCTCCCCGGACCCCCTGGGAACCGGTCCCGTCGGTTCCCCCGCCTTCGGCGGGCCGCCCTCCGCTACGGGGATCGTCGAGGCAGCACCCATCGCCGCCTCGAGAGGGGATCCTGAGGAAGATCAACCCGTTTTGATGAAGCGCAAATGACGGACGCGGCCGGCGTAGACGCGGAGGCCGTCGACCGCGCCCGAGGCGTCCCGCGTGAAGCGCATGACGTCGCCGCCCTCGCCGAAGGCGTCGGCGTACATGGGCGCCAGCGTGAACCGCAGGGCCGGGCGGTGCCGGACCTTGAGCCAGCCGCCCTCGACGTACACGGTGTACGTCGTGTCGATCTCCTCGCTGTAATAGGTGCCCGCGTAGGCCGCCAGCTCCTCGGGCTTCGGGGCGAAGGGCGGCACGGCCTCCCATAGCCTGGGCTTGGACCGTCCGTCCGATTCCGACATCTTGACGGGCGTCCCCGCCGGCCCGGTCTCGAAGACCGCCCGCCGGGACCCGTCCGGGCTCGTGAACGTCGTGACCGAGAGGGCGAGGACGGACTGGCCCGCGATCCTCAGGGTCTTGCCGTCCTTGTCGAGCTCGACACGCGCCGCGGCGTCCGTCAGCGGCTCCCGGTAGGTCCCGACGTACCTCTTGAGCGTCTCCGGCGGCACAAGCGCCGCGACGATCTTCGGCGGCTCCTCGATCTTCCCGGCGAGGTAGATGTCGGCGACCTGATGAGCCAGGTTGGCCGGCCCCGACCCCGCCACGTTGCTCAGGACGGCGATCGACAGCCGCTCGCCCGGGTAGCGCGCCAGGAAGGTCTGGTAGCCGGCCGTCGAGCCGCCGTGGCTGACCTCGCGCAGGCCCCTGTAGTCCGTGACGACGAGCCCCTGGGCGTATTCGTTCTCGAAGCCGTCGTTGAGCCGGCCCCGCGTCTCCAGCTGCTCGACCAGGGCCCTCCCCCCGACCCGCGGGTCGTCGAGGTTCTCGTTCCAGATGAGGAGATCCCCGGCCGTCGTCAGCAGGCCGCCGTTGCCGATGACGTTGGTGAAGGACATGTTGGTGAAGAGCGCCCCGTCCGGCCGCCGCCCGTAGGCCGTGGCCCGGTCGGGGACGACCATCCGGAAGTCCTCCCGCCACCGGGTCCGGGTCATCTTCAGGGGCTTGAACAGCCGCTCCTGGCAGAAGGCCTCGAAGCTCTTGCCCGACACGCGGGCGACGACGACGCCGAGCAGCGTGTAACCGGTGTTGTTGTAGAGGAACTCCTCGCCGGGCGCGAAGTTGAGCTCCTTCATGCGTCCGACGAGCTCGAGGATCTCGTCGACCGTGTGGACGGCCTGTCCCGTCGGGCGGCCGGAGAGGCTCATCAGCGGCCATTGGCTCCGCAGGCCGCTGGTGTGGTTGAGGAGATGGCGGACGAGGATGGGCGTCCCGAAGTCGGGCAGCTCGGGCACGTGCTTGCGGACGGGGTCGTCGAGCGAGAGCTTGCCGTCCTGGCAGAGGAGAGCCACGGCCGCGGCCGTGAACTGCTTGGCCACCGAGCCCGACTCGAAGACCGTGTCCGGGCGCAGGCGGACGCCGTACTCGAGGTTGGCCATGCCGTAGGCCTTGAGCAGGACGGGCTTTCCCGCGACGGCGACGCCGACGACGCACCCCGGCGCGTCGCTCCGGTTCCAGCGCTCGAAGACGCGATCGACCTTGGCCTCCGTCGTGAGCTCCGGGGCTTTCGCGGCCGGCGCTTGCGCTTGGGCCTGCCCCCCGGCGAGGGACGCCGCCGCGATGACGAAGATCGAGAAGAAGACCCATGCCCGACGGTCGAAATGCTCTTTCATAGGTCTCCTTCCTTCGGCCGTCACGGCCTTCTGGCGATCTCTCTCTTGCCGGAATCCTATCATATTTCGGCGAGACCCGTCTCGAGGCAGCGCAGGGATAGGCGCGCTCCGAGAACGGGTGGCGGGGGGCCGGTCCCCGTCTATTCCTTTTCTTGACCTCGTCCGGCGAAATGGGTATGTTCCCAGACATCACCGTGTTTCCCGGAGGAGGACATCCATGACCCCCACGACCCGAAAGCCCCGCATCGGCCTGGCCCTCGCCCTGGCCGTCGCCTTCGCCCTCGGCCCGGCCCTCGCGCCGGCCCTGGCCCAGCAGAAGGTCCACGAAGAGTACACCAAGAAGATCAAGGAGTTCACGACCGATACCCACTTCGCCACGAAATACGTCGACTATCTTCCCTACGCCGAGGGCGTCCCGACGCCGCTCGAGGTCCTCGGACGCATCGCCGGGGCCAAGGACGTCTTGAGCTACTCGTCCGAGGTCTACAAATACATGAGGGCCCTGGCCGCGGCCACGCCGCGGGTCAAGGTCTTCGACGTCGGCAAGACCGAGGAAGGGCGCGACTGGATCGTCGTCGCCGTCGCCGACGAGCAGACCATCCGCGACCTCGACAAGTACAAGGCCATCAGCGCCAAGCTGGCCGACCCCCGCAAGCTGGGCGAGGCCGAGGCGCGGGACCTCCTCAAGCAGGCCAAGCCCTTCTACTGGGCCACCGGCGGCCTGCACTCCGGGGAGACGGGCTCGGTCGAGATGCTCATGGAGCTCGCCTATCGCGTCGCCGTCGACGAGTCCCCGTTCATCAAGACGATCCGCGACAACGCCATCGTCCTCATCACCCCGATCCTCGAGGTCGACGGCCGCGACAAGCAGGTCGATGTCCACATGGCCAAGCGCAAGGACCCCAAGGCCGACGTCCCCAACCGGCTCGTGTGGTGGGGCAAGTACGTCTCCCACGACAACAACCGCGACAACCTCGGCCTGTCCCTGGCCCTGAGCCGGTACGTCATGAAGGTCTTCTTCGACTTCCACCCCCTGGTCATGCACGACCTCCACGAATCCATCGCCTACCTCTACATCTCCACCGGGACCGGGCCCTACAACGCCTGGCTCGACCCCATCACGGTCGACGAGTGGAACCTCCTGGCCTACCGCGAGGTCAACGAGATGACCAGGGCGGGCGTCCCGGGCGTCTGGACCCACGGCTTCTACGACGGCTGGGCCCCCAATTACGCCTTCTACGCGGCCAACGGCCACAACGCCATCGGCCGGTTCTACGAGACCCAGACCGCGGGCGACGGCTCGACCCGGGTCGTCTCCGCGTCGCCCGACCGGGCCTGGTACCGGCCCAACCCGCCGCTCCGCCAGACCCTCTGGTCCCTCCGCAACAACGTCAACCTCCAGCAGAGCGCCCTCCTCATCGGCATGAACCACGTCGCCTCGCTCAAGGACAGGTTCCTGGAGAGCTTCTATCTCAAGGGCAAGCGCTCCGTGGCCAAGGCCCGGGCCGAGGGCCCGGCGGCCTACGTCTTCCCCGGCGACGACCCGCGGCCCGGGCAGCAGGCCCGCCTGCTGCGCCAGCTCCAGGCCCAGGGCGTCGAGGTCCACAAGGCCGACCGGCCCTTCAAGGTCAAGGACGCCGAGTACCCGGCCGGCAGCTACGTCGTCCGCATGGACCAGCCCTATTCGCGCATGGCCGACCTGCTGCTCGACCGGCAGTACTTCAACGTCAACGACCCGCGGCCCTACGACGACGTCGGTTGGACCCTTGCCCCGCTCTACAACGTCAGGAGCGCGCGCGTCGAGGACGTCGCCGTCCTGGACGCGGCGATGACGCTCGTCCAAGGCGAGGTCGCGGCGCCGGGCGGCGTCGTCCGCCTGGCCAAGGGCGCGGCCCAGGCCTATCTCGTCAACCACAACGCCGACAACGTCCTGGCCACGTTCCGCTACAGGCGCCGGGACCTCAAGATCCAGGCGGCCGAGAAGGACTTCGAGGCCCAGGGCCGCAAGTTCCGGGCCGGCTCGTTCGTCATCAGGCCGGGCGACAACCCGGGCGACCTCGAGAAGGCCCTGGACGAGGCCGGAAAGTCGCTCGGCTTCGTCGCCGTCGCCGCGGCGGCCGTCCCCTCCGTACCCACGCACGAGGTCGGCGCGCCGCGCGTGGCGGTCATGCACACCTGGCAGAACACCCAGAACGAGGGCTGGCTCCGGATCGCGCTCGACGAGTGCGGCATCCCCTACGACTACGTCTCGGTCCACGCCGCCCGCGACAACGCCAGGCTGCGCGACAAGTGGGACGTCATCATCTTCGGCCCCTCGTCGGGCGACGCGCTCTCGATCGTCAACGGCCTCAGCGGGGACAAGCCCCTGCCCTGGAAGAAGACCGAGCTCACACCGAACCTCGGCGCCGAGGACTCGACCGACGACATGCGCGGCGGCCTCGAGCTCGACGGCGTCCTGCACCTCCGCGATTTCGTCAGGGACGGGGGCGTCTTCATCACCCTGACCTCGAGCTCCGTCCTGCCCATCCACTTCGGGCTGGCCCAGGGCCTCTCGATCCGCGACACGCCGAACCTCTGGGCCCGGGGCGGCGTCTACAAGGCCGAGGTCGGGGACCGGACCAGCCCTCTGGCCTACGGCTACGACGACGCGGTCGGCGTCTACTTCTCCCAGTCGCCCGTCTTCGCCGCGGGCGGCATGGGCGGCCGGGCCATGGGCATGATGCCGGGGATGGGCGGAGCCGCCCCGGGGCGCGTTTCGGGCCGCGGCAGCGCGAGCGACCCCGACATCCCGCAGGGGCGGGCCCGGGACCTCGGCCAGAAGACGATCGAGGAGTTCCGCAAGGCCGAGAAGGACGCCGCCCGGGCCACGGCCGAAGAGGGCCCGCGCCAGGCCATGGCGCCGGCCGCCCGGGCCAGGATCGTCGTCAGCTTCGCCCGCAAGGCCGACGACCTCCTCATCAGCGGCGGATTGGCCGGGGGCGAGGCGCTGGCCGGGGCCCCGGCCCTGGCCGACGCGACGATCGGCAAGGGCCACGTCGTCATGTTCAGCTTCAACCCGACCTGGCGGAGCCAGACGCAAGGCTCTTATTTCTTCCTTTTCAACGCGTTATTGAACTGGAGGAACCTCGACGCCAAGCCGAAGTAGACCTCGGGGAGACCCCGGGAACATGTCCGGCCGCGGGGACATGTACCTAAGGTACGTGTCCCCATTGACAGGCGCACCCGTTCGTCCGGGAACATCTCCGGCCGTTCGTACGTATCATAGGGCGTAGCCCGACATCCGTTTCCGCTTTTGGAGGCATCATGAACAAGCTCGTCGCAAGGTCCGTCCTGGCGCTCTTGGCCCTGGCCTGCCTGGCCGGCCTCGCGGTCGCCCAGGCCGCTCCTCAAGCCGCCGCGAAAGACAAGCCCGTCGACATGAAGAAGCTCATCGCCGAGATCGTCGGCGATTACGACTTCTCCTTCCAGGGCCAGTCGCTGCTCGTCCAATTCATCGAGCAGGACGGCAAGCTCTTCGGCGCCCCTCCGGGGGAGACGCCCGAGGAGATCCACCCCGTCGAGGGCAAGCCCCTCTGCTTCGACGTCACGGTGGCGGCGAGCGGCGACTACTACGAGCTGCAGTTCGTCCGCAACGACCAGGGCGCGATCGACAAGTGCGTCATGTCCGTCCAGGGCATGGTCATCGAGGGCTACAAGGTCAAGAAGTAGGCCTCCCGTCTCCTTGACAGGCTCCGGCCCGAAAGCTATCATCTTACCCCGGTCGCGAGGGGGGTCGCGGTGGGAGCGAGAGTCGAGGAGCGCCCGTGTTCAACGCATCCGACCTGAAGAAAGGCGACGTCGTCAAGATCGACGGCGACCCGCACATCGTCGAGACGGTCAAGGTCCAGACGCCGTCCGCGCGCGGCGCGGTGACCCTCTATAAGATCCGCTTCCGCAACCTCCAGACGAAGCGCAAGATCGACCAGGCGCTCCGGGGCGACGAGGTGCTCCCCGAGGCCGATTTCGAGCGCCGGCCGGTCCAGTGGCTCTACGGCGACGCCGGGAGCGTCACCTTCATGGACCTCCAGGACTACGGCCAGTTCACGCTGGCGAAGGAGGAGATCGAGGACGAGTGGCCCTACCTCACCGAAGGCATGGAGGGTCTCATCGCCATCTCGTCCGAGGGCCGGGTCCTGGGCCTGGAGATCCCGACGTTCGTCACCCTGGAGATCGTCGAGACGCGGCCTTCGGTCAAGGGCGGTTCGGTCACGGCCCGGACGAAGCCGGCGACGCTCTCGACCGGCCTCGTCGTCCAGGTCCCCGAGTACATGGCGGCCGGGGAGGCGATCCGGGTCGACACGCGGACCGGGGAGTACGCCTCCAAGGCCTGAAGGGACCGTCCACCGGCGGGACGGTCCCTCTGATCTCTTGAGATGAAGAACAAAGGCTACCATTACCCCGACCGCGTTCCCCGCGAGGACGAAGGACTGTCGGTCGCGGCCTTCTACTCGCTTCGTTACCGCCATTCCTCGGAAGCCGAGAAGGCGTCGTCCCAGGTGTGCATGCCCTGGAGTCCTGAGCGGCCGAAGACCTCCTTCCTCCTCACCGAGCCCTTCATGTCGAAGCCCGGCTCGCCGACGACGATGAGGTCGGGGCCTTTGGCCACGTGGGGCCCGGAGTAGACCTCCTCGGCGAAGAAGACCTTGCGAACGACGCGGCGGCCCTGGTATTCGAGCTTCTCGAGCTTGGCCGCGATCTCCTGCTTGAGCGCTCTGCGGGCCGAGCGCTCGACCGTCCCCTTGGGGAACTTGTTCTTGAGATTGAGGTAGATGCGGTTGGGATCGAGGGCGAAGGCCTTGGTCCGGCCGTGGATGTCCTCGAGGCTTTCGGGCTCGGGTCTGAGGAACCTCAGGTAGCCGTGCTTCTCTAGCCAGGCGTTGAGGTAGACCTCCTGGACGATGCCGGTGAAGCCGTGGTCGGACAGGATGTAGAAGCCGTCGTAGGTGTTGGCGATCTTGTGGTAGGCGGCGACGATCTTGCCGATGAGACGGTCGATGTGCCGGTAGAAATCGAGGAAGCTCTGGTGGGAGGGGTGGGACGGGTCCTCGTAGGCCCGCCAGAGGAAGTGGTGGAGGCGGTCGGTGCCCGTCACCACGAACTCGAAGTAATCCCAGGGCTCCTCCCAGAAGAAGTTCAGGGCCTTCTGGCGGCCGGCCATCGTCTTGCCCAGCTCCTGCCAGAGGACCTCGGGGCTTTCCCGGCATTTGACGATGTCGACGTCGATCTGGTAGCCCATCTGCTCCAGGACCGCCCGGTAGCTCATCGGCCAGACCGCCTTGGCCAGCTCCAGGGCGACGAACCCGGAGACAAGGACGCCCTCGAGCTCCCGGGCGGGATAGGTCGAAGGCTGGTTGATGATGATGCTCTTCTTGCCTTTGGCTCCGAGCTTGTCCCAGATGGTCGGGGCCTTGACGTCGAGGAAATTGGGATAGCGGACGGCGTAGGACTTGGGCTTGAAGTCGGTGAAGCCGAAGACGCCGTGGGTCCCGGCGTCCGTCCCGGTCATGAAGTCGGTCCAGGAGACCGCGGAGATTTCGGGCAGGCTGGCCCTCATCCGGTGGATCTTGCCGATGTCCATGAGCCGGGCCATGGTCGACATGATGCCCCGCTGGGCCAGCTCGACGATCATGCCGTAGGGGACGCCGTCGAGGCCAATGACGCAGGCCCGCCCCGTCTTTTTTCGCTTTGGAACGGTCATGACCGGTCTTTTTACCCTCCCACGACGGTCAGAACGGTTATTTTACCTCAAGCCTCCCTTCCGGTCAATCGCCGGGAGGCGGCCGGACCCCGAGAGAGGTTGACTTTGCCGGGGCCAAGGCGTTTAATGATGCCTTATCCGAGAGGACCCATGAGCGCATACGACAGGCTTCGCGACCGCCTTCTCAGGGACTACCGCAAGAGGACGGCCAAGAGCCGGGCCATCTTCCGCCGGGCCGAAAAGACCATGGTCAAGGGGGGGAGCCACACGATCCGGCTCTGGTCGCCCTATCCGTTCTTCGCCGCTTCCGCC
The DNA here is from genome assembly GCA_041320535.1 of Candidatus Aminicenantota bacterium. GTDB lineage: Bacteria > Acidobacteriota > Aminicenantia > Aminicenantales > Saccharicenantaceae > RBG-16-66-30. The sequence continues at coordinate 1,038,691 of JBGLNH010000001.1, forward strand.
GAGGGCGCGACCGTCCGGGACGTCGACGGGAACACCTATATCGACTACTGGCAGGGCCACTACGCCAATATCCTCGGGCATAATCCGCGGCCCATCCTGCGCGAGATGGCCGCCTGCTTGCGCCAAGGGGGGCTGCACACCGGCTTCGAGGCCGCGAGCCAGATCGAGCTCGCGGAGATCCTGGCCGGGGGCCTCGGGGGCGGGGACATCAAGGTCCGCTTCACCACCTCCGGGACCCTGGCCGCGATGTACGCCGTCATGCTGGCCCAAGGACTGACAGGACGGGACCTCGTCCTCAAGGTCGGAGGGGGCTGGCACGGGGCCTCGCCCTACCTACTCAAGGGCGTCAAATTCCACGCCGGCGAGGGCTTCGAGGGGCGCGAGTCGGCCGGGCTCCTCGACGACATCGTCCGCCGGACGCTCGTCACCCGGTTCAACGACGCCGAAGACCTGAGACGGACGATCGGGGCCCACGGCGACCGCATCGCCTGCTTCATCGTCGAGCCCTTCCTCGGCGTCGGCGGGTTCCTCCCGGCCTCCCGGGAATATCTCGAGCTGGCCCGGGACCTGACCGCGGCCCGGGGCATCATCCTCATCTTCGACGAGATCATCTCCGGGTACAGGTTCTGCCCCGCCGGCGTCCAGGACCTCTACGGCGTCCGGCCCGACCTGACGACCTTCGGCAAGATCATCGGCGGCGGGCACGCCGTTTCCGCGGTGGCCGGCCCGGCCGACGTCATGGAGGAGTGCGAGCGGGGCCGCGGCGGCCGGGGCCGGGTCTTCTTCGAGGGCGGGACGTTCTCGGGGCACGCGGAGTACACGCGGGCCGGTCTGGCCATGCTCCGGCGGCTGGCCTCGTCCGCCGGGACGGTCTACCCCCGGATCGCCCGGGCGGGCGACAGGCTGCGCCGGGGCATCGAGGGCGTCTTCGCGGAGGCCGGCGTCCCGGTCCGGACGACCGGGGACGGCAACGAGGTCGTCCCGGGGAGCTCGCTCTTCATGGTCCACTTCCCCCGGGAAAAGGGAATGGCCTACGACCGCCCGGAGGACATCCACGACGGCCGCCGCTCGGACGCCGCTCTCCGGGAGGAGATCCTGAAGCTGGCCCTTCTCGTCAACGGGGTCAACATCGTTCACGGCGGCGGGGCCGTCTCCGCGGCCCACGGAGAGCGGGAGATCGAGGCGACGATCGCCGCCTACGGCGAGGCGGCGCGCCTGATCAGGAAATACCTGTACTGAGCGTCGGGGACGGTCAGCCGTCCGTCCTCGACTCGAATACGTACTCGCCGCTCCCGACCTTGAAGATCGCCCACTTCCCTCCGTCGCCCGCGAGCGCGATCCCGTCCGCCTCCCCGACGGCCCGGCCCGCCCGCCAGATCGTCCGTCCCGATTCGCCGATCCTGGCTCCCGGCCCGAGAACGGGCACGTGGATCTCGCCGCTCGCGCCGACGGGGATGGAGACGCGCAGAGAGAGCGCCGCCCCGTTCCTCGACCAGGCCGCGGCGACGGGGCCGGAGACGGTCTCGATCCGGGCCTCGACGGAGGTCAGGTCGCCGAGGACGTGGGGCCGGACGCGGACCGCCTTCCAGCCGGGAAGGAGAGGGGCCAAGCCGGCCAGGGCCCGGAAGAACCAGGCGTCGACGCTCCCGAGCATGATGTGGTTCTGGGAGTTCATGGCGTGGCCCGTGAGCTTTTCCCATCTCTCCCAGAGGGTCGTCGCGCCCTCGGCGATCATGTAGCCCCAGCCGGGATAGCTCTTGCGGGTGGCCACGCGGTAGGCCGTCTCCGCCGCGCCGTTCGCCGTGAGGACGTCGAGGATGTAGCGCGTGCCCAGGATGCCCGTGTCGACGTGATCATCATGGATGCGGACGACGCTGTCGAGCAGGCTGGCCAGCACCTTGTCCTTCCTGTCGGCGGGGACCATGTCGAGGTACAGGGGCAGGGCGTTGGCCGTCTGGTCGGGGTGGTCGTCGACCGGGCTGACGCGGATGGCGGCGTACTGCGCCTCGCCGAGGAAGGTCTCGTTGAAGGCGCTTTTGACGGTCTCGGCCAGACGGGCGTACTCGCGGGCGTCCTCCGCGCGGCCGAGGACCGCGGCCAGGCGCGAGACGGCGAGGAGGTCGTGATAGTAGAACCAGGTCGAGGTCAGCTCGACGGGGGTCTTCTTGGGGACGACGCTGCCCGGCGGGCACCAGTCGCCGTACTTGCCGAGCTTGCGGACGATGCCGCGGTCGGCGTTGCGGCCGAGGAAGTCGACGTACCGCTTGAGCGGGGCGTAATGGCGGGCGACGATCCGGGCGTCCCCGCAATGCTCCCAGTGGAGCAAGACGAGGACGGCGTAGGCCGCGCTCCAGGCCGGGTCGGCGGGGTAGAGCCTGGGGAGGTAGGGCGGGACGACGTCGGGCAGGCTGCCGTCCTCCTTCTGGGCCAGGCGGATGTCGTCCAGGAACTTGGCGTAGAACGCGGCCATGTCGAAGTTGTAGAAGGCCTGTTCGGCCGCGAGGTGGGCGTCGCCGAGCCAGCCGTGCCGCTCGTCGCGCTGGGGGCAGTCGGTGGGGACGCTCATGAGGTTCGAGAGCTGGCCCCAGACGGTGTTGCGGTGGACGGCGTCGACGAGGGTGTTCGAGGTCCGGAGCTCGCCCGTCCTCGTCACGTCGGAATGGACGAAGCGGCCCATGAGGGCCTCGGGCCCCGGCTCGCCGGGATAGCCCGTCATCTCGACGAAGCGGAAGCCGTGATAGGTGAAGCGCGGCTCGTAGACCTCGGGCCCGCCGCCGCGGAGGACGTAGACGTCCGTGGCCTCGGCGTTCTCGTTGGGGCCGCGGTTGAGCGACCCGTCGTCGTTGAGGAGCTCGGCGTGGCGGAGGCGGACCTCCGTCCCCGCCGGGCCCTCGACGGCGAGGCGCGTCCAGCCGGTGAAGTTCTGCCCGAAGTCGTAGAGAAGGGCCCCTTCGGGAAGCCGGGTGACGGACCGCGGCGCCAGCGTCTCGGTCACCCGGACGGGCGGCATCATCTGGGAGACGAGCGGATAGCCGGGCACGAGGACGGCCTTCTCCCAGCCCTTGTCCTCGAAACCCGGCCGGTCCCAGCCGTCGATGAGGATGCGGGCGTCGTAGCGCTCGCCGTGGTAGAGGCCGTTCTCCTGCAGGGGGCCGGACGACGTCCGCCAGCTTTCGTCGGAAAAGAGGACCTCCCGTTCGCCGCTCTCGTACTCCACTTCGACTCGGCAGGTCAGGCGCGGCGTGTCGTAACCGTAGCTCTTGATGTGGCGGCCGTTCCCGAGGATGATCCCGATGGCGTTGCGGTCGCGGACGAGGGCGGTCACGTCGTGGGAGGCGTAGAGGGACCGCTTCTTGAAGTCCGTCCAGCCCGGATCGAGGACGCTCGTGCCGACCTTCTCGCCGTTCAGGCGCAGCTCGCAGTGGCCCAGGCCGGAGACGAAGACCATGGCCAGGGCGGCCCGTTCCTTGAGGGCGAACTCCCGCCGCAGGTAGACCGCGCAGGCCTGCGAGTCGTCGGCCCCCGCGTGGCCGAGGAGGACGGTGCCCTTGGAGCGGAACTCCCGGACCTCGCGGGGCGCGATCCACTTGGCCTTCCAGTCGCCCGGGTAGAGGAAGCCCGTCACGAACGTGGCCGGCTCGCTCCAGGGTGAGGGGACTCCCTCGCGGTCCCACCAGCGGGCCTTCCAGAAATAGCGGGCGCAGCTCGCCAGGGCCTCCCCGCGGTACTCGAGGGCCGGGAGCGCCGGGGGTTCGATCCGGCCGGTGTCCCAGAGGTCGCCGATGTCGCTCCGAAGCAGCTCGGCCGCCGACGAGACCAGGACCTGGACCGCCTTGGGGCCCTCGCCGCGAACGGGGCTCTCGAGACGCCAGGAGAGGAGGGGCGCGGCGAGGTCGACGCCCCGGGGCTCGTCGAGACGCTCGCAGCGGAGAAGGACGGGGGGGCGGGGCGGCATGTCGGACCTCCTCGGATAACCTGTCGGGCATTATAAGGGAAATCCCCGCCGCCGGCCAACCGGCCGCTACTGCGCCTGGGCCAGGAAGTAGTCCGAGATCTCGACGCCGTACTCGTGGGGGTTGAGGGGCTTGGTGATCGTCCGCAGGAAGCGCCCGGTCGCGGCATCGCGCTCGGAGAGGTCGGCCAGCTCGCCGTCGAGCTTGTTCCCCTCGCGGTCGGTGATGAGCTTGATGACGGGGCGGAGGACGAGCTTGGGATCGGGATGGAGGTCGAAGACGATGCCCACCTCGCCCGTGTTCAGGGCCACCATCGAGCCGATGGGGAAGACGCCCATGAGGTGGACGAAGGCCTTCAAGATGACGGCGTTGAACTCCGTGCCCTGCTGGTCCAGCATGAGGCTGAGGGCCTCGGCCCGGGTGAAGACCTTGGCCCGGTAGACGCGCTTGGTCGTGACGGCGTCGAAGAAATCGACGACCTTGACGATCTTGCTGAAGAGGTTGACGTCCTCCTTGTTGTAGTACCGCGGATAGCCCGTCAGGTCCTCTTTGATGTGGTGTTCCATGGCGACGTGGATGGCCCTGAGCGGCAGGCGGCGCGACTCCTTGAGCAGAACGAGCTTCTCGGCGCCCTTGAAAGGGTGCTGCTCCATGATCACGCGCTCGGCGTCGTCGAGCTTGTCGGGCTTGTTCAGGATCTCGAGCGGCGTCTCCAGCTTGCCCAGGTCGTGGAAGAAGGCGGCTATGCCGAGGTCGACGAGTTCGCCGCGGTTGAGGCCCAATCGCCGGCCGAGGGCCGTCGCCAGGAGGCAGACGTTGACGGAGTGGTTGAGGGTGTATTCGTCGTAGTTCTTGAGGTTGGTCATGCCGAAGACGAAGGACTCGTTGTCGACGATGTGGTTATAGATGGACTGCATGAGCCGGCGCGTCGAATGGACCTTGATGCCCTCGCCTTTCTGGTTCCGGCGGAAGGACTCCTTGAGGTGGACGATGCTGAGGAAGAAGATGCGGGCCGTGTTGCGGTTGAGGTTCGACGGCGTCTTGATCTCGGAGGCCTTCTCGAGCACGATGTGGCCGATGTCGGCGGCGTCGAGGTCCGACTGGAGCCGGGCGTAGGCCGAGCCGTCCTTCTTGTCCCTCCGGGCGAAGATCGGCATGAAGCGGAAGAGCTCCTCGAGCGTCAGCCCCTTCTTGAAGGCGAGGGCGTCGATCTCGCGCAGACGGAACTCCTCCATCACCGACTTGAAGAGGGGATAGGTACCCAGCGAGGATTTCATCCGGATACCGTTGAGGAGAAGCGAGCTGTGGCGTATGCGCAGTGTCGCCTCCTCGTCTTCGGAGGAGAGGACCCGGCTCAAGGACTCGAAGAGCGACCGCCCCTGCTCCTGGAAAGCGTCGTTCTTCGGGTCGTGGATCTTGGCGACCTTGTCGAGGACGTGGAAGCGAATGAGCAGCTCGACGGCCGAGCGCTGGAAGGCCTTGACGTCGGAGTCCCCGGTCGGCCATTGTTCCGCGCGGGTCGGGGATTGAGTCCCGGTTTCTTCCGTCATGGTCCCTCGGCCTTGGCCGTCTTCCCCCCGGCGGCCCGGGCCAGCGCCTCGGCGCAGGCTTCGCGGACCTTCCTGCCCCGAAGCCGCGTCCCTTCCTCGAGGGCCGCCCCGGCCTCCGCCGTCCCCATGCTGGCCAGGCCCTCGACTGCGGCCAGGCGCATCTCCAGGTTCTTTGTCGATGGGAGGAACGTCGTCCGCCCGAGGGCCCCGACGAGGAAGGACAGCGCCTCGGCCGATCGCGTCCGGCCGAGGAACGACAGGATGGCCTGCTTCTCCTTGAGGCTCTTCCTGCGGAAGGCCGGCTCGGCCGCCTCGCGGATGAGATGGACGACCCGGGACTTCTCCTCGGTGGGGTTGAGCTTCATGGCCGCCTGGATCCTCAGCTCCTCGTCGGGATCGTTCAGGAAGCCCATGAGGATGCGATTGGACATCTCGTCCTTGTTCTCGCCGAGGGCGTGGATGGCCTCGAGCTTGATGTCGCGGCTCTTGAACATCAGGAAGGCGGTGAAATGGGGGATGCCCTTCCTCTCGGGGAACGACGTCAGGATGCGGATGATCTCGCGGGACAGCGTCGGGCGGGAATCGTTGGCCAGGCGCACGACCAGGCCCGGGTCCTGGGCGCCCATCTCCTGGAGGAACGAGAGGATCCTGGCCCGGACGTCCGGGTCCCTCTGGCCCTCGAAGACCCCGGCCGCCATCGGCAGCGTAATGGGGCCGAGGAGCTTGAAGAAGCCGAATAGCGCGGTCCAGTCGACGGCGGCCTGGGTCGCGAGGTGCGAGGACACCGCTTCCAGGGCCCTGGGGCCGAGGAGCTTCCTCAGACAGCCGTCGAGGAACTCGGTCTTCGGGGCCGCGTCCGAACCGAGGTGGGACCGGAGGTCGCGGACCTTGCCGATGATCATCGTGGCCACGGGGAATTTGCCCTGTAGCAGCTGGTCGAGATGGAACTCGAAGAGGACGTCGAGGCTCGAGGCGCAGGTGCCCAAGTCGTCCTCGAGGTAGACGATCTCGGCCGTCAGGTTGACGAACTGCTCCTCGGGCCAGAGCACCCGGTTGGCGCCAGGCTCAGGTCGAGGTATCCGTAGGCCCCCTTCCAGAGGTGCGGATAGACCTCGACGCCGATCCGGTCGTCGTTCGCGCCGTACCGCCGGCTCCGCTCGACCTCGGCCACGACCCTGGCCCTGTCGCCGAGGACGCCGAAGAGCGCGGCGAGGCCGAAGTCGCCGTAGCCGCCCCGGCCGTCGCTCCAGCCCTCGCTGCGCCCGGCCAGCCAGATCTCGGGCCCCCGGGCGAAGACGGGCGCGGCGGCCGCGAGCGCCCTGGCGAAGTCGGCGTTCAGGGGTTCGAGCTCGGCCGCCCGGGCGAGGTAGCCCCGGGCCCGTCCGTAATCACCCTGCCAGAGGAGGACCGAGCCGACCCGGAAGAGCGCCCCGGCGTGGCCGGCGTCGAGGTCGAGGGCCCGGCGGCAGAGGATAAGGGCGGCGTCGTATTCGCCCCGCCACGAGGCCAGATCGGCCAGCCCGGCCAGGGCATCGGCCGAGCGCGGCTCGGCCTCCAGGGCGCGCCTGAAGGCCCTCTCGGCGCCCCCGAGGTCCCCGCGCCAGCTGAGGAGCCTGGCCTTGAAGACGATGACGTCCGCGTCGGCCGGATGCTCCCCGAGAAGGCGGTCGACGATGGCCTCGGCTTCGTCCCGGCGCCCCGAATAGGCGTAGGCCCGGGCCAGCAGGAACCGTAACTCGGCGTTCCCGGGATCGGCCCGGAGGGCGTCGAGGGCCAGGGCGACGGCCTTGGCGTGGTCGCCGGAGTGGAGGGCCAGGCGGACCTCCTCCCGGCCCTGGGCGCGGCCCGCCGCCGGGAACGCGAGGACGAGGGCGGCGACGGCCGCCGCGGCCAACGGGTTCGAGCGCTTGCCGTTCATGGCGTCTGCCCCGCCTTGGCGAAGCCCCTCCTTTCCATAAGGCCCCATTCCCTCTTGCCCCGGAGATAGTCCAGGAAGGCCCAGGCCCGGACCAGGGACAGGTACTGACGGTAGAAGAGATTCTCGGCGACGCCCGTCGCCGTCAGGATGACGATGTCGCGCGGTCGGGGATAGCGGTGCGAGGACAGTTCTTCGAGGAGGATGGCCAGGAGCGAGACGAACGTGCCGTAAAAAACGGCCACGAAGAAAAAGGTCGCGGCGAAGGGGACGTCGATCCGCCCGAATACGAGGTGGCCGGCGAACAGGACGTAGCCGAGGACCTCGATGAACGGGCCGGCCATCTCGAAGACCGCGTAGAAGGGCAGGGCGAACATCCCGGCCACCCCGTAGCGCGGCCGGAAAAACATCCTCCGGGAGCGGAACAGGGTCTCGATGAGGCCGCGGTGCCACCGGCTCCTCTGCCGGGCCAGGACGCGGAGGTCCTCCGGGGCCTCGGTCCAGCAGATCGGGTCGGGAATGAAACAGAACCGGTAGGCGAGCTTCCGCTCGTGGAGGTGTTTCTGCATGCGGACGACGAGGTCCATGTCCTCGGTCAGCGAGTCGGTCCGGTACCCGCCGCAGGCCATGGCGATGTCCTTGCGGAAGATGCCGAAGGCGCCGGAGACGATCAGCGTGCTCCGCAGCATGCTCATGCCCAGGCGCCCCCCGAGGAACGCCCGGAGGTACTCGAGGACCTGGAAGCGGGCGATCCAGTTGCGGGGTATGCCGACCGCGACGACCTGCCCTTCCCGGACGACGCAGCCGTTGCTCAGCCGGATGACGCCGCCGGCGCCGACCGTCCGGGCGGGGTCCTCGAGGAACGGGCGGACGACCTTGAGCAGGGCGTCGCTCTCCAGGACGGAATCGCTGTCGACGGCGCAGAACAGGGGGTAGCGGGAGACGTTCAACCCGGCGTTCAGGGCGTCGGCCTTCTTCCCGTTGGACTTGTCGACGACCGTGAGCCGGGGATGGACGGCCGACCGGTAGATGGCCCGGATCGGCTGGGTCGGGATGGAGCGGCGGAAGACCGACCGCGACGGCCGGAGGGCGAAGGCCGCGGCGAGCCGGGCCAGGGTCGCGTCGGTCGAGCCGTCGTTGACGACCACGACCTCGAAGACGGGATAGCGGAGCGACAGGAGCGAGCGGACGCTCTCGACGATGCCGGCCTCCTCGTTGAAGGCCGGGACGATGACCGAGACGGGCCGGACGATGGGCATGCGGAAGATCTCGCCGAAGCGGACGAAGGTGACCATGCGGCGGTAGCGCAGGATGCCGGAGAGCGAGAGCAGGTTGAAAAGGAAGTAGAAGGAATTGATGAGGAGGAAGTAGACGAGGATGACCAGCTCCAGGCCGTCGCTGACGAAGGCCAGGACGCCGCTCACGCCGCCCCTCCCGTCAGGATGACGGTGTCGAGGACCATGGCGGCCATGTCGGCGGCGAAACGGTCCTCCTTCTGGCGCGAGATCTCCTGGAGCTGGAGGACGCCGACCAGCCCGAAGGCGGCCAGGCCGTAGCCGGCGTTGTAGCGGACGTGCCAGTTGGGGGAGAAGAGGCCTTTGACGAGCAGCGGGATGGTCCGCCAGTCCTGGAGGAGCCCCAGGCTCCGGAGGGCCTGGGCCTGGACCTCCCAGCGGGGGTCGCCCGCGAGGCCGCTCAGGGCCTTGGCCGACGCGGGAACGAGCAGCCGGCCGAGCGTCCGGGCCGTCCGTATCCTCAGCTCCCGGTCCTCGCTCGCGGCGAAGCGGACGACGTCGGGATAGAGCCCCCGCAGGAGCAGCCGGCCGGCCATCTCGATGAGCAGGGCGTGCTTGTCGACCGGCAGGGGCTTGCGGAGAGAGGCCCGGACGAAGGGCTCGATGCGCTGTCCGAGGCTGTTGAGGACGTTCGAGTAGGCGTAGTAGTTCGGCTCGGGGTCCCTCTCGAACAGGTCGAAGATGACCGACAGCGTGTCCCGGGAGGCGATGCCGGTCAGGGCGTTGAGAGCGGCCAGGCGGACGACCGGCTTGTCGTGGAGCAGCTTGACCAGGTGGACGGCCTCCTCGGTCCGGGAGAAATCGACGAACAGGCGGACGTTCTGGAGCCGCGTCGCGAGCCAGCGGGACCGGAGCTCGCGCAGGCACCGTTGGCGGATCGTCCGCTCGAAGATGACCTTGAGGGGCTCGAGGGCCTTGCCGGCGAGGGCCTCGCGGTAGGCGACGAGGAGGCTCTTGAGGACCCGGGGCCGGTCCCGGAATCTTTGGGCGAAATCGAGGGCCGCCCGCGAGGGCGAGGGGGAGGTCAGGACCTCGAGGAGCTCCCCTTCCATCTCCTCGTAGGTCCGGCGGTCCCGGCGCTCCCGCGCCTCGACGATCAGGCGGCGGGCGAAGATGAACAGGAAGAGCGTCGCCGACAGGCACGCGAGGTAGGCGAAGCTATAGAGAACGATGACCGACAGCATGATGACACGCGTCCCTGAGGATCTTCTTGACCTTGGCCACCAGCACGCGGGGCGAGAACGGCTTGACGAGATAGTGGGCCCCCTCGTCGAGGCTCTTGACGATGGTCTCCTCCTCGTCGAGCGAGGAGAGGATGAGGACCGGGATGCCGGCCGTCTCCGGGTCCCGCTTGAGGAGCGACAGGAGCTCGAAGGCGTCCATGCCGGGCGCGCCGGCGTCGACGACGAGCAGGTCGGGCCGGCCGCTCCGGGCCCGGGCCAGGCCGTCGCTCCCTCCGGCGGCTTTTTCGACGGTGAAGTCCTCCTTGCGCAGGAAATGGGAGATCAGGTTCCTGGTCGTCGGGTCGTCGTCGACGAGCAGGACCTTCGGCGTCGGCCGGGGCGGGCGTCCGGCCCGGCCGGCGGCGAGGTCGCCGAGGTGCGCGTTGGACCGGAGCTCCTCGTCGATGTCGGCCAGCGTCAGCCCCCCGGCCGTCGCGCCGCCCGAGCGCTTGACGAGCTCCCGGAGCTCGGCCAGGGCCAGGGCCTGGGCCGCGGCCACCCGGGCCAGCATGGTCCGGTGCTGCCCGACGCGGCGGAGGACGTCCTCGATGTCCTTCGCGAGCCTGTCGTGCGGCGCGGTCGTGTCCATGGCTCTGGTCGTGTTCTCCCGAGGCGCACGGCTTCCCGGAGCCCTGCCCTCGCCCTCAGCCTACCCCAAGGCCCTCCGGCGGCCATCCCTTGCGGTGAGGAATGAACGGGTGAATTTATAGGCCGGGGGGTAATCTCACGAAGGGAGGCGACCTCCCCCCGGCAGGGGACAGGGAACCCCGGGGCCGCCCGCGGATGGACGGGCCGCCCGTCCTGTGGTATAAGGCCCGGTGGGGACATTCATGAACGGCCAAGTCTACGACGAGCTCAAGGAGCGCGGCTTCGTCGCCCAGGTGTCCGACGAGGAGGCCGTCCGCCGTATGCTCGGCGGCGGCTTCGTCACCTTCTACGTCGGCTTCGACAGCACGGCCTCCAGCCTGCACGCCGGAAGCCTCGTCCCGATCATGGCCATGGTCCACCTCCGGCGGGCCGGCCACCGGGCCATCGCCGTCGTCGGCGGCGGGACGACCATGGTCGGCGACCCCAGCGGCAGGACCGAGATGCGCCAGATGCTCGACGAGGCGACCATCCGGGCCCAGGGCCAGGCCATCCACATCCAGCTCTCCCGCTACCTCCGCTTCGACGGCGCCTCGGCCATCGCCGTCGACAACGCCGACTGGCTGCTGCCCCTCAACTACATCGCCTTCCTGCGCGACATCGGCCGGCACTTCAGCGTCAACCGCATGCTGGCCGCCGAGGCCTACAAGCAGCGCCTGGAGAAAGGGCTGTCCTTCATCGAGTTCAACTACCAGCTCCTCCAGGCCTACGACTACCTGACCTTGTTCCGGAAGTACGGCTGCACCCTGCAGATGGGCGGCGACGACCAGTGGGGCAACATCCTGGCCGGCGTCGACCTCATCCGCCGGGTCGACGGGGGGGCGGCCGAAGCCTTGACCTTCCCCCTGCTGACGACCGCTTCGGGGGCCAAGATGGGCAAGACCGCCCAGGGCGCCGTGTGGCTCGACGCCGGCCTGTTCAGCCCGTACGAGTTCTACCAGTACTGGGTGAATTGCGACGACAGGGACCTCTGGCGCTTCTTCAAGATGTTCACCCTTCTTCCCCTGGCGGAGATCGAGGCCGTGCGCGCGGGCTGCGAAGGCGGCGCCGGGCTCAACAAGGCGAAGCACAGGCTCGCCTACGAAACGACCAAGATCACCCACGGCGAGCTGGAGGCCGAGAAGGCCCGGCAGGCCGCGGCCGCGGCGTTCGGGGTCAGGGTCTCGCCTGACACTGTCGAGGGGCGATCTTCGACGGGCGACATCGCCGGCCTCCCGACGACGGCCGTCCCGCGGTCCCGGCTCGAGGCGGGCATCGCCCCGGCCGGGCTGTTCACCGAGGTCGGCCTGACGCCTTCGCGCAAGGAGGCCAAGCGGATGATCGAGCAGGGCGGCCTCTACGTCAACGACGAGCGCGTCGACTCGACGGAGCGCCTGATCACCCTCAAGGACCTCGGCCCCGACGGCGGACTGCTCCTCAAGGCCGGCAAGAAGAAGGTCCACCGCGTCGTCCCCGCCTGAGCGCCGGAGATTTGAAATTCCGGCCTATCTGTGGTTTACTGGCGGGATGCGTCCGACCGTTCCCAAGGAGAGTCCCATGAACAAAAGTCCCGTCGCCGCCGTTCTGCTGGCGCTCGCGCTCGCCGGGTGCGGCCCCAAGGCCGAGAAGGTCGTCCTCGAGGAGGGCACCCCGGCCTACGCCCTGGCCAAGGACCTGGCGGCGATCATCCCCGCTCTCGGGCCGGACCAGGCCACCGTGATCGTCGAGGGCAAGGGGCTCTCCGTCACGGCCGCCGAGGTCATCCGGACGATCCGGGACAACATGGGCGCGCGGGCCGACCAGCTCCGGTCGGTCGACGCCGGCCAGCTCAAGGAGATCTTCGAGAGGGGCGCCACCCAGATCGCCGAGCGCAAGCTCATCCTCCGCGCGGCGGCCGCCGCCAAGACGGCCGTGTCCGCCGAAGAGCTCGGCCAGGCCCTCCAGTCCGAATTCGACCGGGCCGGAGGCGAGGAGGGCTTCCGCAAGGCCCTCGAGGGCGCCCAGGTCTCCTACGACCACGTGAAGGAGAACATCCGGGAGACCCTGCTCATCAACAAGTTCCTCAACGGGATCGCCGAGAGCGGCCCGAAGATCACCGAGGAGGAGATCCGCCGCGCCTTCGACGCGGACGCGGGGGTTGACAAGACCGCGTCCGTGCGCCACATCCTCCTCCTGACCCAGGGCAAGACCGACGCCGAGAAGGCCGAGGCGCGGACGAGGATCGAAGGCCTGTTGGCCCGGGCCAAGGCCGGCGAGGACTTCGCCGAGCTGGCCAAGCTCTATTCCGAGGACCCCGGGTCGAAGGACAACGGCGGCCTCTACGAGGACTTCGGCCGCGGCATGATGGTCCCGCCCTTCGAGGAGGCCTCCTTCTCCGTCCCCGTGGGCGAGATCAGCGGCGTCGTCGAGACGACCTTCGGCTACCACGTCATCAAGGTCGTCGGCCGCAAGAAGGAGACCCGGCCGTTCGAGGAGGTCCGCGGCGAGATCGAGTCGCGGCTCAAGGAGCAGAAGCAGGGCTCGGTCGTCCAGGACTTCGTCCAGGGTCTCAAGGACAAGGCGGGGTTCAAGCTCGTCGCCCTCTGAGCCCGGCCCGCCGGGCCTCTGCCCCGGGGCGAACCCCGGGGGCGGTGATAGGACCGGCTTTCTCTCACCCCCGGCGGCGAAGGCGAAGCTCCGGCGAATCCCCCCATCGGGGGATTGTCCCCGGCCCCGGCGGCCTCCATATTGGTCAGGGAATGCCCCCCCGTCGTCCCGGGGCGGGTCTCCAGCGAGGAGGCGACATGAAAAGACCGATCACGGTACTCTTGATCGCGGCCTTGGCCGCTCTCGCGGCCCTGCCCGGGCCGGCGGCGGCCGACATCCGGCTCGGGCTCAAGGCCGGCGGCAACATGGCCCGTCCGACGGGCCTCGACGCCCAAGACCCCTTGGCCACACTGAGGTCCCGGATGGGCTTCCAGGGCGGCCTTTTTCTGGCCGTCGATCTCAGCCGGACCATCTCCATCCAGTACGAGGTCCTGTACACGATGAAGGGCGCGACCTACGTCGCCCTCGACGGGAGCTACACGGACAAGCTCTACGCCGACTACATCGAGGTGCCCCTGCTCGTCAAGATCAGGTTCCCGGCCGTCGGCGTCCAGCCCTTCGTCTTCGGCGGCCCGACGGTCGGCTTCAAGCTCCGGGAGAAGCTGGTGTCTAACGGCGCTGAGGTCCCTCTAGAGGAGGCGATGCTCAAGAACAACGACTACGGCGTCGTCGTCGGGGCCGGGCTGAACCTCGGGCCGAGGCTCGCCCTGGACGTCCGCTACAGCCTCGGGGCGCAGAAGGTCCTGGCCTACTTCGAGGGCGGGCGAGAGCCCGATTTCAAGAACGGGGTGTTCGCGGCGACGGTCGGCTACGCCTTCTGACCGGCCCGCCGGACTCGGCCTAACGGATGTACAGATAGATGAAGTGGTCCTCGCCGGTCTCGTCCTTGATCGTCTCGCTGAGGACCTGTTTCTCTTCCCAGCCGGGAACGGAGTAATTGTGGCAGACGACCCGGCTCTTCGGCCTTAGCTGGGCCTCGAGGAGCGGCCGCATCAGGGCGTTCGATTCGGGCAGGAGGTAGAGCGTGACCACCGTGGCCTCCGAGAGGTCGGCCTTGGTGGCGTCCGTGGCGACGAAGCGGACCTGCCCGGCGATCCCCGCGGCCGCGGCGTTCTTCTCCGACAGCTCGATCATGGCCGGGTCGATGTCGATGCCGACGCCGCGGGTCCCGTAGCGGCGGGCCGCCGTGATGACGATGCGCCCGTCGCCGCAGCCGACGTCGTAGAGGACGTCCTTGTTGGTCACCTCGGCCAGCTCGAGCATGCGGTCGACGACCGGCTGGGGGGTCGGCACCCAGGGGGCGAGGTCGGCGGCGTCCACCCGGCCGTGGGAGCCGAGAAAGAGGTCGATGGTCGTCCCTTCGTCGTACCGGAAGGAATAGGGGCTGCCCGGATCGAGCGAGTAGAGGGCGTCCTTCTTGCCGGTCGTGAACCGGCTCCGCGGCACCGGCACCTCGCTCCCGCCCGGCATCAAGACGATGAGCGTCCCGGTGTTCAAGAACCAGACCACGCGCTTCGAGCTCGACGTCAGGCTGACCCGGGCCGTCGTCAACGAGCTCGTCGCCCGGGGCAAGGTCGCGATCAGCCCCGACCCGGGGGAGGCTGACGCCGTGCTGGAAGGCGAGATCACCGGCTTCCGGGCCGTGCCCATCGGCTTCACCGGGGCCAACCAGGCCGACAAGTACAACCTCGTCGTGACCGCCAGGGTCACGCTCCGGGACCGCCGTTCGGCCGCGCCCCTCTTCGAGAACCCGGCCTTCGTCTATCAGCAGGAATACGACGTGCCGCCGGGCGCGAGCTTCGAATCGCTCGAGTCCGAGGCCATCGAGAAGATCGCGGAGAAGTTCGCCCGCAGCCTCGTCGCCGCCATCCTGGAGGGGTTCTGAGATGGCCGGGCCTCCCGCCGGCGGCCTCCGCGCGGAGACGCTCCTTCCCGGCTACCTCTTCTACGGCGAAGAGGACCGCCTGGCCGAGGAATTCGTCGAGGAGCTCCGGGAGGTCCTGACGGCCGCCTCGGGCGGGGAGTTCCGGCTGACGCGCGCGGGCCTCGACGAGACGAAATGGCGGGAGGTCATCGACACGGCCCGGACCGCGCCCTTCCTCTTCGAGCCCTGGCGGGCCATCGTCGTCCGCGTCCCGGAGAAGGGATCGTCTTCAGGCCGGGGGCAGGACCCGAAGCCCGACGGGGAGGAGGGCCGGACCTCGAAATACCTCACCGCGACCGACCAGAAGGTCCTGCGCGAGTATTTCGCCGATCCGCTTTCGCGCACGGTCCTGGTCGTCATCCGGGCCGGCAAGGTCCGCCGGGACGACGCCCTGGTGCGCTTCTTCGCCTCGCTGCCCAAGGCGGTCTTCTCGACGACGGAGATGAAGCGGCTCAGCCCGGCCGCCCTGATGCGCCGGGCCGACGACCGGGCCCGCCGGCTCGGCAAGACCCTGACCGAGGGCGCGAGGCAGCGGCTCTTCGAGCTCGTCGGCCAGGACCTCCGCCTGACCATGAACGAGATCGACAAGCTGGCTATCTTCGTCGGCGAGAAGATGGGCATCGAGGAGGAGGACGTCAACCAGGCCACGGCCGGCCAGCGCAGCTTCGAAGGCTACGAGCTCGACGACGCCCTGGCCGCGGCCGATTTCGCCAAGGCCGCCGCCGTCGTCGGCGACCTGCTCGCGGAGGGGGAACAGCCGGAGAAGACCCTCTACCGCCTGGTCGGGTTCTTCCGGAGCGTCCTGCTCGCCCGGACCTGGCTCGGCGAAAAGAGCCGGACCAAGGACGAGATCTTCCAGGCGCTCTTCCCCTACATCTCCAAGAATTGGGGAGACCTCTACCGGAGGAAATCCGGGGACTTCTTCGGGGTCGTGGAGGGGCTCTCGACGGGCGAGCTCAACGCCCTCCTGGCCGGGCTGCGCCGGCTGGACAAGACCCTCAAGACCACGAGCTCGAGGGGCTACGGCGAGAAGGTCCTCTTCGAGGCCTTCCTGGAGGAGTTCTGCCTGGCGAGGACGAAGAAGCTCGCTATTTCGCGGCAGCGGGACCGAGGAGGCCGATCTGGCGGCTGAGCCGGGATTTGTAGCGGCTCCCGGTGTTCTTCTTGATGGTCCTCTTCTTGACCGACTTGTCGATCTCCCGGTAGAGGCCGGGGAGCATCTGGGCCGCGGTCTCGCGGTCCTTGGCCTTGATGGCCTCGCGGACCTTGCGCATCTTGGTCCGGAGGGCCGATTTCGTCCGGGTGTTGACCGCTTTCCGGCGCAGGCTGCGGCGGTGCTGCTTTATCGCTGATTTGTGACGGGCCATACTTCTCTCCTCTATGAAGGGGCCTATGATAGAATATCGTGACCCTAAAGTCAAACCTGGTGCGCTCCCGCATGGAACATGAGGCCCGGAAACACAGTCTGATCCGCTCCACGGCCGCGGTGGCCGCGCCGACGCTGGCCAGCCGCCTCCTCGGCTATGTCCGCGACCTCCTCCAGGCCTACTACCTCGGCACGGGACACGGCGCCGACGCCTTCACCATCGCCTTCACCATCCCCAACCTCTTCCGCCGCCTGACGGGGGAGGGGGCGATGACGCCGGCCTTCGTCCCGACGTTCACCGAGCTCAAGCGGGACGGGCCCCGGGGCGCTCTCTGGTCCTTCGGCAACGTCTTTTTCTGGGACCTGGCCCTGGTCATGGCCGCCGTGACCGCCCTGGGGGTCCTGTTCGCGCCGGGCCTGGTCAAGGTCATCGCCTACGGCTTCGGCGACGTCGCCGGGAAGTGGGGATCGACCATCTTCATGACCCGGATCATGTTCCCGTACCTCTTCTTCATCACCCTGGCCGCCCTGGCCTCGGGCATCCTGAACTCCTTCGGCCGCTTCTTCGTGCCGGCCTCGACGCCCATCCTGTTCAACGTCGCCGTCATCGCCGCCGTCGCCGGCTGGGCGGGGGACAGCCGCGAGCCGGCCCTCGTGTTCGCCGCGGGCGTCGTCGCCGGCGGCATCCTCCAGCTGGCCCTCCAGGTCCCCTTCCTCTGGAAGGAGGGCATGCGCTTCACGTTCGGCCTGTCCTTCCGGGACCCGGTCGTCCGCCGGGTCGGGCGCCTGATGCTCCCGGGCGTCTTCGGGGCCAGCGTCTACCAGGTCAACTTCGCCCTGAGCCGGATGTTCGCCTCCGGTCTCGAGAAAGGCAGCGCCTCGGCCCTCTATTACGCCTCGCGGATCGAGGAGCTGACGCTCGGGCTCTTCTCCATCGCCCTGGCCGCGGCCCTCCTCCCGGCCTTCTCCGAACAGGTCGCCGCCCGGGAGATCGGCGGGATGAAGAGGACGCTGGGCTTCTCGCTCAAGCTGAGCGCGGTCGTCAGCTTCCCGGCGGCGGCGGGGCTCGTGGCCCTCAGCGTCCCGATCATGCGCACGCTCTTCGAGCGCGGGGCCTTCGACCGGGAGTCGACCGCGCTCTCCGCGTCCTGCCTGGCGCTCTTCGCCGTCGGCCTGCCGTTCGTCTCCGGGGTCAAGGTCGTCGCCCCGGCCTTCTTCTCGCTCAAGGACACGCGGACGCCCGTCGCGATCGGCGTCGTCGTCATGGCCGTGAACGCCGCTCTCTCCCTGCTCCTGATGGGCCCCCTCCGGGTGGGCGGGCTGGCCCTGGCCCTGTCGCTGTCGCAGGCCCTCAACTTCGTCCTCCTTCTCGTCTGGCTCGAGCGCAAGGTCGGGCCGACGGAGCGCCGGAGCTGGCTCGCGGCGGCGGCCAAGGCGGCGGGCGCGGCGGCCGCGATGGGCGCGGTCCTCCGCCTCGCCTGGCCCGCCCTCGGCGTCGACGGGTCCCCTTTCGCCGTCCGGGCGGCGGCCCTGTTCGGGGCCATCGTCTCCGGGATCGTCATCTATCTCGGCCTGCTCCGGCTCGTCAGCCCGTCCGATTTCGCCGGCGTCGTCGGGCTCCTGAGGAAGGCCGCGGCCAAGGAGGGCCCCTCATGAAGATCGTCCTCCAACGGGTCAAGGAGGCGAGCGTCGAGGTCGAGGGCCGGACGGTCGGGCGCGTCGGGCGGGGCGTCTGCCTGCTCGTCGGCGTCGAGAAGGGCGACGGCGAGGCCGACGCCGATCTCCTGGCCCGCAAGGCCGTCGAGCTGCGCGTCTTCCCCGACGCCCAGGGCCGGATGAACCTCCCTCTCGGCGCGGTCGGCGGAGAGGTCCTGGCCGTCTCCCAGTTCACGCTGGCCGCCTCGGTCCGCAAGGGCCGCCGGCCGAGCTTCGACGGGGCGGAGGTGCCCGACAGGGCGGAGGAGCTCTTCCGCTATTTCGTCGGCGCCGTCCGGGCCCTCGGCGTCGCCGTCGAGACGGGGGTCTTCCAGGCCCTGATGGAGGTCCGCATCGTCAACGACGGGCCGGTGACCTTCATCCTCGATTCGAGGAAGGACGCCCCGGCGCGGGACGAGGGGTGAGACGGGCCCGGTTTTCTCACCTTTGGAGGGGAGGGAAGGGGCCCGAAAATCACCCCCCGATTCCCCGGGCCGGGCCATGCCCGGCCCCGAGGGAAAGCTCTAGGATCGGCGTGGGCGGACCGCGGAGGCGTAGCCCGTCCGGGAGTCGAGCTTTATGCCCATGAGCCGTTTCGTCGTCCGGAAGGAGGTCTCGAGCCTGCCCCGCCTTCCCCTGCGCGGCACGCTCGATCTGACCTACCGCTGCGGCAACGACTGCCGCCACTGCTGGCTGAGGCTCGCTCCGGACGCCCCGGAGGCCGCCGCGGAGCTCACGCTCGACGAGATCCGCGGGATCGTCGACGGGGCCCGGGCCCTGGGCTGCCGCGAGTGGGCCCTCTCGGGCGGCGAGCCCCTGCTCCGGCCCGATTTCCCGGAGATCTTCGAGGCGGTCACCGGGCGGTCGGCCTGGTACACCCTGAACACGAACGGCGGGCTGATCACGCCGCGGACCGCGGCCATGCTGCGGCGGAAGGGCGCCAAGCTCGTCGCCCTGTACGGCGCCACGGCCGCGGTCCACGACGCCGTCACCCGGAACCCCGGCTCCTTCGAGGCCCTCGTCCGGGGCGTCGCCTACCTCCGGGAGGCCGGGGCGGGCTTCACCGTCCAGGTCGTGCCCATGAGGACGAACATCGGCGAGTTCGAGGCCATGGTCCGGCTGGCCGAGTCTTGGAGCCCGAGCTGGAGGATCGGCGCGACGTGGCTGTATCTCTCCGCCTCCGGCGACCCCGTCAAGAACCGGGAGATCGCGGCCGAGCGGCTCGATCCGGCCCAGGTCGTGTCGCTCGACCGGGTCGCGGGCGGGGGCCCTGTCGAGCTCGGCGGGGACGGAGAGCCGTCTTGCGCCTCGGCCGCGCCGGGCGGCCTCTACGCGGCCTGCCTGGCCGGACGGCGCGACTTTCACGTCGATCCCTACGGCGGGCTGAGCTTCTGCTCGTTCGTCAAGGACCCCGCGCTGCGCGTCGACCTGCGCCGGACCGGGCTCGCCGAGGCCTGGGAGGACCGGTTGCCGCGCCTCGCCGCGGCCGTCGCGCCGTCCGCGGGCTACGCCGGCGGCTGCGGCGCCTGCGAGCTCCGCTCCGACTGCAAGTGGTGCCCGGTCTACGCCTATCTCGAAACGCGCGACCACTCGTCGAGGATCGAGAGCCTCTGCGCCGTCGCCCGCGAGACGCGCCGCGTCCGGGAGGACTGGCTCCTCTCCCACCGCCGGCGCTTCCGCCTCGCCGGGATCGCGGTCGACGTCGAGGCCGACCTGCCCATCGGAGAGGGCACGTTCGCCCCCAAGTTCGGGCCCTTCCGGGCCCCCGTCGACGGCCCGGCCGCGATCGTCCTCCACCATCACTTCGCGCTCCCGGACCGGCTCGACGCCCGCTCCCTGGGCCGCGAGGTCCATCGCCGGCCTCCGTGGGCGGTCTACCGCAAGGGGGATTCCTGGATCTACGTGATGATCCCGCCCGACCCGGCGGACGGCACGGTCCACCGCGTCATGGTCTTCGACGACGGGCACACCCGCGGGCACATCTACAGCCCGTCGGAGGAGCTCTTCCGGCGGGGCGGGCACGACTCGCTGGCCCTGCTGCCGTCGGACCAGCTCATTTTGGCCCGGGCCCTCCCGGCCTTCGGCGGCGTCTTCGTCCACGCCTCGGCGGTGGACATGGACGGGCACGGGCTCCTCTTCGCGGGGGCCTCGGAGGCGGGCAAGTCGACGATCGTCAAGCTGATCGGGGAGCGGGCCAAGGTCCTCTGCGACGACCGCGTCGTCGTCCGCAGGCACGACGGCGGCTTCCGCGTCCACGGCACATGGAACCACGGAGAGGTCACCCGCGTCTCGCCGGGCTCGGCCCCGCTCAGGGCGGTGTTCTTCCTGAGGCAGGCGGCCGCCAACCGCGCCGACCGGGTCAGCGGGCCCCGGGCCATCCTGCGGGACTTCCTGCCCCGGATCGTCCGGCCGCTCGTCTCGGCCGATTGGTGGGAGCGGGCCCTCGGCCTGGCCGAGGAGATCGTCCGCGAGGTCCCGTTCTACGATCTGTCCTTCGACAAGAGCGGCGCCGTCGCCGGCGTCCTCGGGGATCTCCTGGAGGCGCGGGAATGACCGCCGCGAGTAGGTCCTACGTGAGGAAGGTCCCCTCGGGCCGGGACGGCCTGTGGGCGTCCGGCGGCCCGCCGCTCACGCGGCTCGACATCGAGCTCACCGAGCGCTGCGACAACGATTGCCTCCACTGCTCGGTCAACCTTCCGGCCGGAGACGCCGGGGCCCGGGCCCGGGAATGGACCGCCGGCCGGTGGAAGGCGCTCCTCGACGAGGCGGCGGCGCTCGGGGCGCTCGTCGTCCGGCTGACCGGCGGCGAGCCGCTCCTGCGCGACGATTTCGGGGAGATCTACCTCCACGCGAGGGGGCTCGGCCTGAGGGTGATGCTCTTCACCAACGCGACGCTCGTGACGCCGCCGCTGGCCCGGCTCCTCCGGGACGTGCCCCCGCTCGAAGCGGTCGAGGTCTCAGTCTACGGGCTGACCGAGGGGACGTACGAGGCCGTGACCCGGAGGCCCGGATCGTTCGCCGCGTTCCGGCGGGGGTTCGAGCTCCTCCGCGGCCATGGCGTCCCCCTCGTGGTCAAGGGGGCCGTGCTCCCTCCGACCCGTCACGAGATGGACGCCTTCGAAGCCTGGGCGGCCGGGCTCGGCGGGAGCTCCGCCCGGCCCTCCTTCGCCCAGCTCTTCGACCTGCGGTCGCGGCGGGACGGGGACAAGAACGCCCTCATCGCCGCGCTGAGGATCGGCGGAGACGAGTTCGTCGCCCTCGCCCGGCGTCACGGGGAGGCGGCCGTCGAGGAGTGGCGGGAGTACTGCGCCCGCGCTTGCGCCCCCCGCGGCGACCGGCTGTTCACCTGCCTGCCGGCGGGCGGTTCGGCCGCGATCGACCCGTACGGCCGTCTTCAGTACTGCCTGGGACTGCGCCATCCGGCGACGGTCCTCGATCTCGACGCCGCCTCGCTCCGGACGGCCGTCGCGGATTTCCTGCCGCGCGTCCGGGCCATGCGGGCCGCGGACCCGGCCTATCTCGAGCGCTGC
The DNA here is from genome assembly GCA_041320535.1 of Candidatus Aminicenantota bacterium. Lineage (GTDB taxonomy): Bacteria > Acidobacteriota > Aminicenantia > Aminicenantales > Saccharicenantaceae > RBG-16-66-30. The sequence continues at coordinate 1,060,352 of JBGLNH010000001.1, forward strand.
GGCCGGTGTTTTCTCAAGGGGCTCTGCGAACAGTGCCCGGCGAAATCCTGGGCCGAGCACGGCACGCTGGACACGCCGGTCGAATATCTCTGCGGCCTCGCCCACGCCCAGGCGGCGGCCGCGGGAATGCTCCGTCCGGGGGAGAAGGCCTGGACCGTCGCCGACGGTGAGGAACGGGCGGGAAGAAAAGGAGCGCCATGACCGCGAAGATCGATCTCGGCAAGGTTTACGGCCCGTCCGACGACGTCGTCGTCCGGGAGATCGAGGGGGAGATCGTCATCGTCCCCCTGGCCTCGGGCATCGGCGACCTGGAGGACGAGCTCTTCACGCTGAACGAGACGGGCCGGGACATCTGGGCCAAGGTCGACGGGACGCGGCCGCTTGGGGCAGTCATCCGCGATCTCGTCGCCGATTACGAGGCCCCCGAAGGGCTGGTCGAGGAGGACGTCGAGGGTTTCCTCCAGGAGCTCCTCGACCGCGGGATGATCGTCGAGAGGGGCTGACCGCGATGGCCGATTCTCCCCGCCGCCCCGCCGCCGCCGGCGATCTCCCCCTTCCGGGAGAGGCCCTGGCCGGGCTGATGGCGGCGGTCCTCGGGAAGGGCCTGCCTTTCCGTTTCGAGGCCCGCGGGGAGAGCATGCACCCGGCCATACGGCACGGGGACGTCGTCACGGTCGCCCCGGTCGCCGGCCGCGCGCCCAGGGCGGGCGACGTCGTCGCCTTCATCCATCCCGGGACTGGCGGGGTCCGCGTCCATAGGATCTTGGCCCTCGAGCGGGGTTCCTAGTCGAAGACCGGGACGGGACTGTCCTTATCCTTGATGAGGAGCGGGATCTCCGTACAGCCCAGGATGACGCCCTGGGCCCCGCGGCGCTTCAGCTCTTCGATGATCGCGACGTACGTCCGCCGCGACTCGTCCCGGATCGTGCCGTGGGCGAGCTCAGTGTAGATGACGTCGTGAACGGCCGTCCGGCCCGGCTCCTCGGGGATGAGAACCTCGAGGCCGTGCTCCTTTTCGAGCCGTCCCCTGTAGAAATCGAGCTCCATGGTGTAGCGGGTCCCGAGCAGGGCGACCGTCGAGAGGCCGGCCTTCTTGATGGCCGCGGCGGTCGCGTCGGCGATATGAAGGAAGGGGATGCCGACCGCTGCCGTTATGTCGCCGGTCAGCCGGTGCATCTTGTTGGTGCAGAGGACGAGCCCCTCCGCGCCGGCCTTCTCGAGCGTCCGGGCCGCCCCGGCCATGAGGCGGCCCATGGCCTCCCAGTCGCCGCTCCCCTGCAACCGCTCGACCGGCTCGAAATCGACCGAGAGCATGACGATCTCGGCCGAATGCGAGCCGCCCAAGCGCTCATGGACCCCCTCGTTGATGAGCCGGTAGTAGTCGACGGTCGAGTGCCAGGTCATGCCTCCGATGAGCCCCAGTGTCCGCATGGTCTCCTCCCCTAGCCTGGATTATTCACGAGCTGAGGCGGCTGCATATGCGAGGCGTCAAAGGCGAAGCTGTACTCGGAGTACTGCGAGCCCTTTGCAACGAAGCAGATGCGGCCGGATCGGCTTGCCCGAAGGGTGAAAACGCCGGTTTTATTTTTTGGGTGCTGAAGGAGAAATGCGGCGTTTTCATGAACAGTCCAGGCTACAGGCCCTTGGTCATGGCGTTGAGGAAGTCCTGGTTGGTCTTCGTCTTTCCGAGCTTGTCGATCAGGAGCTCGACGGCCTCGACCTCGTTCATCTGGCTGAGGACCTTGCGCAGGACCCAGATGCGGTTGAGGTCGGCCTCCTCGATGAGCAGCTCCTCCTTGCGGGTGCCGGAGCGGCTCATATCGATGGCCGGGAAGACGCGCTTGTCGACCAGCCGGCGGTCGAGGTTGATCTCCATGTTGCCGGTGCCCTTGAACTCCTCGAAGATGACCTCGTCCATGCGGCTCCCGGTGTCGACCAGGGCCGTGGCCAGGATGGTCAGCGAGCCGCCCTCCTCGATCTTGCGGGCCGAGCCGAAGAACTTCTTGGGCTTGTGCAGGGCGTTGGCGTCGATGCCGCCCGACAGGACCTTGCCCGAGGGCGGGACGATGGCGTTGTGGGCCCTGGCCAGCCGGGTGATCGAATCCAGGAGGATGACGACGTCCCGCTTGATCTCGACCAGGCGCTTGGCCTTCTCCAGGACGATGTTGGCGACCTGGGCGTTGCGGGTCGGCGGCTCGTCGAAGGTCGAGGCGACGACCTCGCCGTTGACGCTGCGCTTGAAGTCCGTGACCTCCTCGGGCCGCTCGGCGATGAGCAGCACGATGAGGAAGATCTCGGGGTGGTTCTTCTCGATGGACTTGGCGATCGTCTTGAGGATGGTCGTCTTGCCGGCCCGCGGCGGCGAGACGATGAGGCCGCGCTGGCCCTTGCCGACGGGCGTCAGGAGCTCCATGACCCGGGCGTTCATGTTCTTGGGGTTGCCGTCCTGGAGCTTGATCATCTCGAACGGATAGAGGGGCGTCAGGGCCTCGAAATGGACGTTCCGGCGCATCTCGATGATGACGTCGGGGTGGAGGAAGTTGACGGCCTCGATCTTGATCAGGGCGAAGTACTTCTCGCCGTTCTTGGGAGCGCGGACGACGCCCGAGATCGTGTCGCCCGTCCGCAGCTGGAACTTGCGGATCTGGGAGGGAGAGACGTAGATGTCGTCCTGGCTGGGCAGGTAGCTGAATTCCGGGGCGCGGAGGAAGCCGAACCCGTCCTCCAGGCACTCCAGGACGCCCTCCGAGAAGAGCAGGCCCTGCTTCTTGGCCTGGGCCTCCAGGATCTTGAAGACGAGGTGGTGCCGGCTCGAGCCTTCGATGTCGTCGTCGGCCAAGCCGACCGCCGAGGCGACGGCCTCGAGCCCGTCGTTGTCCTTGGCCTCGAGGTCGATGAGGTTGAACTCCCGGTTGACGGCGGCGGCCTCGGCGGCTTCCGCCCGCTCGGCCCGCTCGGCCCGCTCGGCGCGTTCAGCGCGCTCGGCGGCGGCCCGGTCGGATCTGTCGGCCCTGTTGTTGTCGTTCCGTTTCACCATGTGTGGCATTCTCCCAAGAGGATTATTGGCGGTCTTACGCGGATACTGCGGTCGTTGCGGCTCTCAGTTGGTCAGGGGCGGCTCTTTGGCCGCTTCGTCCTCCGCCGGGCGGGCCGCCGGGCGCTCCGCTTCGGCCGCCTTCTTGTCGCGGCTCTCGACGAGCTTCTTCGGCAGCTCCCGGGTCAGCGCGATCTTCAGGACCTCTTCCATCGTCTCGACGAGGTGAATGGTCATGCCCGTTTTGAGGGCCTTGGGCAGGTCCTTCAGGTCGGGCTCGTTGTCGCGGGGCAGGACGGCCGCGCGGATGCCCTCGCGGTAGGCCGCCAGCAGCTTCTCCTTGATCCCCCCGACGGGCAGGACCTTGCCCTTCAGGGTGATCTCGCCGGACATGGCCACTTTCTTGCTGACGGGGATGTCGGTCAGGAGCGAGATGATGGCCGTGGCGATGGTGATGCCGGCCGACGGGCCTTCCTTGGGCGTCGAGCCCTCGGGCACGTGGATGTGGATGTCGGAATTGCGGTGGAGGTCCCGGGCGATGTCGAGCTCGTAGATCTTCCCGCGGACGAAGGAGAAGGCCGCCTGGGCCGACTCCTGCATGATCTCGCCGAGCTGTCCGGTCAGGGTGAAGTTGCCCTTGCCGTGGATCTTGGTCGCCTCGAACCGCAGGAGCTCGCCGCCGAACTCGGTCCAGGCCATGCCCGTGCCGACGCCGACCTCGTCCTTCTTGTCGAACTCGGAGCGGCGGAACTTGGGGATGCCCAGGTAGCTCTCGAGGTTCTTGGGCGTGATCCGCTCCTTGTGGTCCTTGCCCTGCTCGACGACCCTCTTGACGACCTTGCGGCAGACCGTGGTGATCTCCCGTTCGAGGTTGCGGACGCCGGCCTCGCGGGTATAGCTGCGGACGAGCTTGAGGAGGGCCGGATCGGTGATCTTGATGTTCTCCTCGGTCAGGCCGTGGGCCCCCATCTGCTTCGGCAGGAGAAAGCGCCTGGCGATCTCGAGCTTCTCGTCCTCGGTGTAGCCGGGGATGCGGATGATCTCCATCCGGTCGATGAGCGGCTTGGGGATGGGGTCGAGCATGTTGGCGGTGACGATGAACATGACCTGGGACAGGTCGAAATCGGTGTCGATGTAGTGGTCGAGGAAAGTGCTGTTCTGCTCCGGGTCGAGGACCTCCATGAGGGCCGAGGCGGGATCGCCCCGGAAGTCCATGCTCATCTTGTCGACCTCGTCGAGGAGGAAGACGGGGTTCTTGGTCCCGCCCCGCTTGATCATCTGGATGATGCGGCCCGGGTAGGCCCCGATGTAGGTCCGCCTGTGGCCGCGGATCTCGGCCTCGTCGCGGACGCCGCCGAGGGAGAGGCGGACGAACTTGCGGCCCGTCGCCCGGGCGATCGACTTGCCCAGGGAGCTCTTCCCGACGCCGGGCGGCCCGATGAGGCCGAGGATGACGCCCCGGGGGTTCTTGACCAGCTGGCGGATGGACAGGTACTCGAGGATGCGCTCCTTGACCTTCTCCAGGCCGTGGTGGTCTTCGTTGAGGATCCTATCGGCTTCCTTGAGCTCGCGCTTCTCCCGGGACTTCTTGATCCAGGGCAGCGAGATGAGCCAGTCCAGGTAGTTCCGGCTGACCGTGGCCTCGGCCGACATCGGCGGCATGGCCTCGAGCCGCTCGATCTCCTTGTAGGCCTTCTCCTCGGCGTCCGGGGCCATCTTGGCCTTGGCCACCTTCTGGCGGAGCTCCTCGATCTCGTTGGGCTGGTCGTCCTTGCGGCCGCCGGGCGCCCCGGGCGGGAAGTTCTTCTGTTGTCCGGGCTGGTCCTTGAGAGGCACCCGCCTCCGGGCCCGGTTGGGGTCCTTCTGGTAGGCGGAGTGGATCTTGAGGATCTCGTTCTCCAGGACGTAATTGAGCCGCCTCAGGCGCTCGAAGCTGTTGACCGTCTCGAGGAGGTTCTGCTTCTCCTCGAGCGGCATGTAGACGTGGGAGGCGACGATGTCCGTGATCCGGTCCGGGGTGTTCTCCCGGAGGGCGGGAATGATCGAATCGAGGTTGGTGTTCTGGTTGAGCTTGAGGTAGTCCTCGAACAGGGCCAGGACCCGCTTCAGAAGCTCCTTGGACTCGGGGACGTGGTCCTCGACCTCTTTGACCACCTTGGCCAGGATCTGGTAGTAGGGATAGGTGCTGAGATACTCGACGATCCGGGCCCGGCTCTTGCCCTCGACGATGACCTTCATGTTCCGGTCGTCGCTCTTGATCGTCCGGATGATCTTGGCCGTCACGCCGACCGAATAGATGTCCTTGGGCGTGGGATTGTCGACCGAGGCGTCCATCTGGGCCGCTAGGAAGATCATCTTGTCCTTCTCGGCCGCCTTTTCGAGGGCCTGGATGGACGAGGACCGCCCGACGATGAACGGGACGAGGGTGGCCGGGAACACGACGAGGTCCCTCAGGGGGATGAGCGGGATGTTCCTGAGGACCTCGCTGTGCTCGTGTGAATCCTGCATGATCACGCTCCGGGCCCGCCGGGGCCCCCGGTCGGTTCAGCCATGAGGCTCATGAAGCGTCGGGAACTGAGCCTTTTATCGTCGATCTGACGAGCCCATAAAGGGAGTCGCGGGAATCTAAAGCCTTGGTCAACTAATTATAGCCGATCTGACTAAAAAGTCAACTGTTTTGCGGAACAGGAGGGACTCCACGATCTCCTCCCGCCGGTGCTCGTCCCTGCGGAGCATGTCTTCCAGGGCGGCCTCCGAGACGCGGTTGGCCCGGGCCAGCTCCCGGACCTCCGCCCGGATCTCCTCGTCCGTGACCCCGAATCCCTCTTTCTTGGCGATCCTCTCGAGGAGGAGGTGGTTCCTGAGGTGGTCGACGGCCTGCCGCCGGGCCTCGGCCCTGAGGCTCTCGAGGGCCTCGGGGGCGATCCTCCGGTCCCGGGCGGCCTGGAGCATCCGCCTGAGGACGGCCAGGGATTCCTGTTCGACGATGGACTCCGGCAGCTCCAGGGCGATCTGGCCGGCGATCCCGGCCAAGACCTCGGAGGCCGTGTCGTTGCGGTTGGCGCGCTCGCGGACCTCCAGGAGCTCCTTGCGGACCCTGTCCCTGAGGGCCGTCAGGCCTTCGGACGCTCCCAGGCTCCTGGCGAACTCGTCGTCGAGGTCGGGCAGCCTCTTCTCCTTGAGCTCGCGGAGCTTGAGGCCGTAGGCGACGTCCTTGCCGGCCACCCGCCGGTTGGGATGGTCCTTGGGATAGGAGACCTCGAACGCCCTCTCCTCCCCCGGCGTCATGCCCTCGAGCCTCTCGTTGAGGGCCGGCTCGTTGTCGGCGTGCCCGGCCAGGACGACGGCCTTCTCGACCGGCAGGAGGCGCTTGGTCTTCATGTCCCGGCCCTGCATCTCGACGACGGCGTAGTCCCCGCTCCGGACCCCTCTCCCCTCGACAGGAACATATTCGGCGGCCCGGGCCCTGATGTCCTCCAGCGCCCGGTCGAGATCGGCCTCGGCGACCTCGGCCTTCTTGGGCTTGACCCGGACCGAGCGGTAGTCCGGCAGCTCGAACTCCGGCAGGACCTCGAAGGCCGCCGTGCACCGCAGGGGCTGTCCGTCCTCGTGCTTGAGGTCCTTGAGGACCGGCACGTTGACCGGGTTGAGGCCGAGCGCCCGCAGCTCCTCCTCGAGGACCCGGGGGATGAGCGCGTCGAAGACGTCGTGCCTGATCTCGTGGTCGAAGAGGGCCTTGACCCGCTCGCGGGGGGCGTGGCCGCGGCGGAAGCCGTCCAGCTTGGCCTTGGCGACGTAATCGCCGAGGATACTCTCGTACTCCCGGCGGACCTCGGCGTCGGGGATCTCCAGGGCGATCTCTTTGCGGCTGGGGCTCAGCTCGGTGAGCCGGCTCTGTCTTCCGGTGTCGTTCATGGTGCCGTCTCTTTCGTCGAGGTCGAGTAGGCAGAGCGGGACTCGAACCCGCACTCCTTCATCAGGAACTAGGTCCTAAGCCTAGCGCGTCTGCCAATTCCGCCATCTGCCCCGATCTCGCGACGCGATCTCCAATGTAATGAACCATTTAAAGGGTCGAATCCCGGTCGTCAAGGGCCCGCTCCGGGATCTCAGGCGGAGGGCCGGACACCCATTCTAGGCGCCTGGGACGGTCCTGTCAATGCCCGGGCCGGGCCGCGTCTCAGCGGATGTGCTTTTTCAGCCTTTCCGCGAGCGACGGGTCCAAGGTCTGGAGCTTGTTGTAGATCTCCTTGGCGCTGAAATTGTCCTTGAGGTTGACGTAGACGATGGCCAGGTTGAACTGGGCCACGGCGTTCTCGGGCTTGAGCTCGACGCTCTTCTTGAGGGGCTCGAGGGCGGCCTCGAAGTTCTTCCCCTGCATGTAGGCGACGCCGATGCTCAGCCACCCCGAGGCGTCGTCCGGGACGAGCTCCGCGTACTTCTTGTAGGCCTCGGCGGCCTCTCTGTACTTCTTCATGTTGATGTAAGAGGAGCCGATCTGGAACCAGGCGTGGGGGAAGTCCGCCTTGACGGCGAGGCCCTGCTGGAAGGCGGCGATGGCCTGCTCATACTGCTGGGCCTTGAAGTAGGTCAGCCCCAGGTAGTAGTGGTTCGTCTCGTTGCCCGGCTCGAGCTCGATGAGCTTCTTGGCCGGGGCGACGGCCCTGTCGTGCCGCCCGGCCAGGTCGTAGAGCTTGTAGACCTGGCGGAAGTAGACCTTGGCCTCGGGCGGGTTGATCTCGGCCAGCGCGGTGTAGACCGTCTCGGCGTTCTCGAGTTCGCCGGCCTTCTCGTAGGCCACGGCCAGCGCCAGCCGGACCTCCGCGTCTTTCGGCTGGACCTTCACGGCTTCGAGGAGAGCGGCGACGGCCGCGGGGTAATCGCCGAGCGCCGTCCGGCAGACGCCCAGGCGATGGTAGGCGGTCCAGGGGTCGGCGGGCCCCAGGGCGATGTGCTTCTCGTAGGACGCGGCGGCCTGGTTGAAATCCTGCAGCGCCTCGTAGGCCTCGCCGAGCTTCAGGTGGATGCCCTGTCCCCTGTAGCCCAGGGCCGCGGCCTTGCCGAGAGCGGCGGCCGCCTCTTTGTACTGTGTCTGGCGCATCAGGGTCGATCCGAGCCCGTAAAAGCCCTCCGGGCGGGCCGGGTCGATCTCGGTCGCCTTCTTGAACGCGGCCGCCGCGGCGCCGTAATCCCTCTGGTCGTAGGCGATGTCGCCGAGCATGAGGCTGGCGTTGAGGTCGGTGGGATCGATGCGGCTGGCCTTCTCGAGGTGGACCCGGGCCGTCATGAACTCGTTGAGGGCGGCGGCCACCCGGCCGGCGAGGTAGTTGCCCTCGACCGTGTCGAAATAATTCGTCGGGGCCTGGCCCTTGAAGGGCGTGACGGCGCCCGTGCGAGAGACGCTGACCAAGGCGCTGACCGGCAGCGCGAACTTGAGGTTCCTCTCCAGGATGAGCAGCATGCCGACCAGCTGTCCGTTGACGTCGAGGACGGGCCCGCCGCGGAACTGCTCGGGGACGGGGATGGAGACCTCGAGGACCTTCCCCACGGCCTCGACGTCCACGGCGCGCCGGAATCTTCACAACTTTCGGGTATCGTGATGTCAGATCAGCAGGGTGGCTGCTGAGCGAGATCGGCGATACAAACAACTTTACGGAGGGAATACAATGAAACGGCTAATCTTGATTGCAGTTCTGGCCGGCGTCCACGATGGTCCTGCGGGCCGTCTCGTCGGTCCGGACCTTCGCCGGGGCGATGACCGGCAGGCCGTGCTCGACGGCGAAGGCCTTGACGGCCGAAGGGGCGAGGCGGCGGCCCCGGCCCGCCGGCCTGTCAGGCTGGGTGACGACGATCTCGACCGAGTGGCCGGCGGCGAGAAGGGCTTCGAGGGAGGGGAGGGCGGCCTCCGGGCTCCCGAAAAAAACGGTCTTCATGCTCGGGCGGGGCGGGCCGCGCTCTTCTTGAGCTTCTTCTTGATGAGGGCCCGCTTGAGGGACGAGAGCTTTTCGACGAAGAGGATGCCGTCGAGGTGGTCGATCTCGTGGCAGAAGGCCCGGGCGAGGAGGTCCTCGCCTTCGATCTCGACGGGACGGCCGTGGAGGTCGAGGCCCCGGACCCTCACCCGGTAGGGCCGGGCGACCTTCTCCCGGACGTCCGGGACCGAGAGGCAGCCCTCCTCGCAGACGGCCTCGCCCTCCGCGGCGACGATCTCGGGATTGACGAGGACGTGCAGCTGGCCCCTGTCCTCGCCGACCGAGAGGTCGACGACGATGACCCGCTTGCCGACGCCGACCTGGGGCGCGGCCAGGCCGATGCCCGGCGCGGCGTGGACGGTCTCGACCATGTCCAGGGCCAGGCGGACGATCTCCTCGTCGACGGCGGCGACGTGCTCCGCCTTCCGGTTCAGGACCGGGTCGCCGATGATGCGGATCTCTCGCAGGGCCATTGTCTCGTCGCGCGTCTATTGTAGCCGAAAGACCCCCGCCCCTGCAAAGTTCCCAGATAAACGAGGGCAAAAATAGGTTCTTCTCCCGATTTCGGGAAGTCCCTCTCCGCTACGGGGATCGTCGAGGCGAATTCCCTCCCCGCCTCGAGAGGGTATCCCGGAAAGGGGAGAAGAACCAAAAAAGGGGGACACGTACCCCCGGCGGGCACGTGTCCCCGTCAAGGCTAGATGACGGCGGACGGGGGCGGCGGCTCATCCGCGGCGCCCGCGTTCCTGAGCGGTACCCGGACGAGGTAGAGCCCGATGAGGACCAGGACGGCCAGGCCGCCGATGTAGAGGTCGACGACGCCGAAGTACTTGCCGCTCTTGAAGAGGGTCGGGATGTCGAACGAGATGATGTCGTTGAGGAAGAAGAACTTCCAGGCCGCCTTGAGGAGGCCCATCAGGCCCTCGCCCGCGATCAGGCCGGCCGCGAGCAGGATGCCGACGTTGGTCGCCCGGGCGGTCTGGGCGGCGTTGAAGCCCCGCTTGGCCATGGCCTTGTCGGCCAGCCCCTTCATCATGCCGCCGACGAAGATGGCGAAGGTCGTCTCGAGCGGCAGGTACATCCCGACGGCGACCAGCATGGGCGACCTGACCTGGACGAGGATGAAGGCGAAGCCCATGAGCATGCCGACGATGACGAGCGGCCAGGCCATCTCGCCGCCGACGATGCCCTGGGACAGGGCGGCCATGAGGCCGGCCTGGGGAGCGGCGAGGTCCTTGCTGCCGAAGGTGAAGGCGCCGTGCAGGAGCATCAGGGGGAAGTACATGACCAGCGAGGCGATGAGGATGCCGAAGATGTTGCCGACCTGCATCTTGTAGGGCGTGCCGCCGAGGATGTGCCCGACCTTGAGGTCCTGCAGCATCTCGCCGGCGACGGCGGAGGAGACGCAGACGACCGCGGCCACGCCGAGCACGGCCGCGACGCCGGTCGTCCCGGTCGCGCCGACCAGGACCATCAGCAGGGCGGCGATGATGAGCGTCGACAGGGTCAGGCCGGAGATGGGATTGTTCGACGAGCCGATCGTGCCGACGAGGTTGCCGGAGACGGCGGCGAAGAAGAACCCGGCGATGGCCATGACCACGGCGGCCAGGAGGGCCGAGCCGAACGACCGGGAGAAGGTCTGGTAGACGAAGACCATCAGGACGAAGGTCAGGGCCATGAGGACCATGACGACCTTCATGTTCAGGTCCTTCTCGAGCCGGGAGACGACCTCGCTCTGGCCGGCGGCCTTCCTGACGTCGCCGATCGAGCGCTTGAGCCCCGCGCCCAGGTTCTTGCGCATCCGGTAGAGGGTGTAGCCCGCGCCGACGAGCATGCCGCCGACGGCGATCGGCCGGATGATGAACTTCCAGACGTTGGTGACCATGTCGATCCAGCTGACGTCGGCCGCGGCCACCCCCGGCCCGTAGAAGGTCGGGATGAGCTCGGGGCCGAGGAAGAACATCAGGAGGGGCGCGAACAGGCCCCAGGCCAGGACGCCGCCGGCGAAGTTGAGCGCCGCCAGGCGCGGCCCGATGATGTAGCCGACCCCGATGTAGGCGGGGAAGATGCCCGGCCCGGAGACGGCCACGCTGCCGCCGGCGCCGATCGTCGGGGCGATCTTCTCCGCGCCGAGGCGGACGAAGCTCGATCCGATATGCCCGACCCGGATGAGGAAGTCCTTGCTGGCCGCGAAGATCTGGACGACGCCGAGGGAGTAGAGGAGCGCGCCGAGGCCCATGGCCTGGAAGAGGAACCGCGAGCCCTGGCTCCCTTTCTGCCCGGCCTTGTGGATCTCGGCCGCCGCGACCGACTCGGGGAAGACGAGGTCGGGGTCGGTGACCATGACCCGGCGGAGGAAGGTGACGAACAGGATGCCGAGCAGTCCGCCGACGAACATCAGCGCCGTCGACTTGATGTAGGCGTCGAAGGTGTTGAAGTTCGACCAGGCCCCGGAGATGACGAAGGCCGGGATGGTGAAGATGGCCCCGGCCGCGATCGACTCGCCGATGGAGCCGATGGTCCGGGCGATGTTCTCCTCGAGGATGGAGCCCTTCATGATCCTCAGCACGGCCATGCCGATGACGGCCGCCGGGTAGGTCGCGGCGATCGTCATGCCGGCCCGCAGGCCGAGGTAGGCGTTGGCCGCGCCCAGGATGACCGTCAGGACCAGGCCGATGAGGATGGCCCGGAGCGTGAATTCCCTCATTTCCGTTTTTTCGGGGACGTAGGGTTGATGGCTCACGCGCGCTCCTTTCCGAAAGAATCCGACTGAGGCGACTAATGTATATGGGAAGTGCGGAGGGCTGTCAAGACGGCCGCGACGCCCGGACGCTCCCATTGCGTCGGGGCGGGAATTGTGTTACAAAAGGGCCCGGACCGAGAAAGAGGCAACATGAGCGTTATCAGCTGGTTGAAAGACAGGCTTTTCTGCGATCTGGCCATCGACCTGGGCACGGCCAACACCCTCGTCTTCCTCAAGGGCAAGGGGATCATCGTCCAGGAGCCCTCGATCGTCGTCGTCAACAAGACGACGGGCAAGGTCGAGGCCGTCGGTGCGCGGGCCAAGGAGATGCTCGGCAAGACGCCGACGAGCGTCATCGCCATCAAGCCCATGCGCGACGGCGTCATCGCCGACTTCGAGATCGCCGAGAAGATGCTGGACTTCTTCATCAAGAGGGCCATGAACAACCGCGGCTTCCTTCTCCGCCCCCGGATCGTCATCGGCATCCCGACCGGCATCACCCAGGTCGAGCGCCGGGCCGTCAAGGACGTGGCCATGCGGGCCAAGGCCTCGGAGGTCTACCTCATCGAGCAGCCGATGTCGGCCGCGATCGGCGCCGATCTGCCCATCTCCGAGCCGACCGGCAACATGATCGTCGACATCGGCGGCGGGACGACCGACATCGCCGTCATCTCCCTCGACGGCATCGTCTTCAACCACAGCATCCGCGTCGCCGGCAACGAGATGGACGACGCCGTCATCCACTACCTCAAGAAGAAGTACAACCTCCTCATCGGCGAGCGCACGGCCGAGATCGTCAAGATGCAGATCGGGTCGGCCTACCCCCTCGACGAGCCGATGACGATGGAGATCAAGGGCCGCGACCTCCGCGAGGGCATCCCGCGCACCATCGTCGTCGACGACCAGGAGATCCGCGAGGCCATCGAGGAGCCCGTGGCCGCGATCATCAACGCCATCCGCATCGCCCTCGAGCGCACCCCGCCCGAGCTCTCGGCGGACATCATCGACCGGGGCATCATCCTGACCGGCGGCGGGGCGCTGCTCAAGAACCTCGACAAGAGGATCCGCGAGGAGACCCAGCTGCCCGTGTTCATCACCGAGGACCCGCTGACGACGGTCGTCCTCGGGGCCGGAAAGATGCTCGACGACCTCGAACTGCTCAAGAAGATATCCCTCATCTGAGGGACGGACCGCGGCCGCGCGAGAGGTTCCATGGCCCTCGGAGAGAAGAGACGGAGCGCGCTCGTCCTCGTCGGCCTGCTTCTCTTCCACGTCGTCCTCATCTCCGTGCAGGTCCCCCGGGGCTCCGAAAAGTCGCTCTTCGAGCAGGCGGTCTTCTTCGTGTTCTCGCCCGTCCAGCGTCTGGCGACGGGCCTGGTGCGGGGGATCGGATCGGCCTGGCGCGGCTACTTCGACCTGCGCGGCGTCCGGGCCGAGAACGAGCGCCTCAAGCGGCAGGCCTTCTTCCTGGGCCAGGACGTCCGCTTCCTCGAGGACCGGCTGCGCTACTACCGCTCCGAATCCGAGCTCAAGGGCCTGCTGGCGGAGTTCCGCGGCACGATCGTCCCGGCCCGGGTCATCGGCGTCGACAGCGCCGATCCCCACCAGTCCATCGTCATCGACAAGGGCAGCCTCGACGGCCTCGGCCGGGACATGGCCGTCTGCGACATGGCCGGAGCGCTCGTCGGGCGGACCATCGCGCCCGTCGGCCTCAAGGAGACGATGGTCCAGCTCATCACCGACAAGGACAGCGCGGTCGGCGTCCAGTCGGCCGTCGACAAGCTGACGGGGTCCCTGGCCGGCCGCTCCGGTCCCCTCTGCGAGCTGCGCTACGTCCTGGCCAGCGTTACCGGCGGGTCGGCGGGCGAGGAGCTGCGGACCACGGGCTTTGACAGGATCTATCCGCCCGGCCTGCGCGTCGGCCGCATCCTCAGCCTGGACAAGGACGAGGCTTCGCCGATCTTCCGGCGCGTCCTCGTCGAGCCCTACTTCCGCTTCAACACGCTCGACGTCGTCGCCGTCCTGACCGGACAGCCGGGAGGCGCGAGGTGAGGGAGACCGTGGCCAAGGACGTCCTGAGGGCCTTTGGAGGCACGCTGGCCGCCGTCGTCGTCTACTCCCTGGCCGGCGCCGGCGGCCCGGAGCTGCTCGTCGTCTTCAACGCCTTCTCGATCGTCGTCCTCTATTTCTCCGTCCGCCGGGGGGAGGTCTTCGGGGCCCTGCTCGGGACCATGTGCGGCCTGGCCCAGGACGCCTTCTCGCTCGGCGTCTTCGGCGTCGCCGGCCTGACCAAGACCCTGCTCGGCTTCTGGGCCGGATACGTCTCCCGCCGGATCGACGTCGCGCCTCCCGGCCGCAACGCCCTGTTCATGCTGGTCATGTCGGTCGCCGAGATGGCCCTCTGGGTCCTGATCACGGCCCTCGTCCGGCTGGCGTCGGTGAACTGGCACGGCGGGCTCATCCTTCTCCAGCCCGTGGCGACGGCGGCGTTGGGGAGCCTTCTCTTCGCCGTCGGACGGCGCGTCCGGGCCCGGGGCTCCCGAGGCGCGTGATGGCCGAAGAGAGGATCTACGAGGACCTGACGCTCGTCGTCCGGCGGGCCCGGACGGTCTTCTGGGCCGTCGCCGCCCTGGTCCTGGTCGCGCTCGGCTATTACTGGAAGGTCCAGGTCCTGGACCACGAGGAATACGCGCGCCTGGCCGCCGCCAACCGGACCCGCGAGCGCGTCCTGGCGGCCCCGCGCGGGCTCATCCGCGACCGGAACGGCGTGATCCTGGCCGACAACCGGGGCTCCTTCAAGGTGTCCCTCGTCCGCGAGAGCGTCACGGACGCGGACGCCTCCTTCGCCGCCGTCAGCCGGCTCCTCGGCCTCGACGAGGCCACCCTCCGGGCGCGCGTCGACCTGCACAAGGAGCTGCCGCTCTTCGCGCCCATCGTGGTGGCCGACGGCCTCGACGCCACGGCCGTCGTCCCGATCGAGAGCCGCCGGCGCGAGTTCCCCGAGCTCGTCGTCGAAGCGGAGCCCCAGAGGTATTATCCGGGGGGCTCCCGGGCCGCCCACGTCCTCGGCTACCTCCAGGAGCTGACTCTCGAGGAGGTCCGGTCCGGCTCGCGGCGGCCGACGCGGGCGGGGGACATGGTCGGCCGGACCGGCGTCGAGCGCCAGTACGACGACATCCTGCGCGGCGACGACGGCTCGGTCGTCGAGGTGGTCGACAGCCTGGGCCGGGTCCGGGGCGAGCAGGCCCACGTCTACCCGGAGCAGGGCCGCGAGATCAAGCTGGCCATCGACGGCGAACTCCAGGCCCTGGCCGAGCAGGCCCTCGAGGGCCGCGAGGGAGTGGTCGTCGCCCTCGACCCCCGCTCGGGAGATGTCCTGGCCCTGGCCAGCTCCCCGACGTTCGACCCGAACCGCTTCATCACCCGGTTCACGCCGGCCGAATGGAGCGCGCTGACGACCGATCCCCAGTCGCCGCTCGAGAACCGGGCCATCCGCGGCCTCTACGCGCCCGGGTCCATCTTCAAGCTGGTCATGGGGCTCGGCGGACTGGATTTCCGGTTCGTCTCGGAGTCGACGACGGTCTACTGTTCCGGGTCGGCCCAGATCTACGGCGCCGTGCGCCACTGCTGGTTCGAGCCGGGACACGGCGCCATGGACCTCGTCGACGCGATCAAGAACTCCTGCAACATCTACTTCTACCAGCTCGGCCGGCGGATGAGCATCGGCATGATCGCCCTGGCCGCGGAAAAGTTGGGGCTCGGCGCCAAGACCGGCATCGACCTCGCCGGCGAGAAGGAGGGGCTCGTCCCGACCGCGGAATGGAAGCAGCGGACGACCAAGACGCCATGGTATCCGGGCGAGACGATCTCGATCGCCATCGGCCAGGGCCAGCTCCAGGTGACCCCGATGCAGATCGCCGTCATGACGGCCCGGATCGCCCGAAGGAGCGAGTCCGTGCCCGCCCCGCGCCTCCTCCTCCCGCGGACCGGGGGCCAGGAGGACGCGGGAGCCGTCGAGGCGCGGGACGCCGGGCCCGCCTCGGTCCGCTTCAGGAGGGAGAGCTTCGAGAGGATCGTCGCCGGCATGTGGAAGTCGGCCAACGACGGCGGCACGGGACAGGGCGCCCGGGTCGAGGGCTTCGACGTTTGCGGCAAGACGGGATCGACGCAGGTCATGAGCCGCGAGAGCGCCGAGCGCCTGGCCCGGGAAGGGCGCGAGGTCAAGACCCACTCCTGGTTCTCCGGGTTCGCCCCCCGCGACGACCCGCGCATCGTCGTCACCGTCCTCGTCGAGTACGGCGGCGGGGGAGGGGCCACGGCGGCGCCCGTGGCCGGCCGGATCTTCGCCCGGTTCAAGGAGCTCCGGGAGGCCCGGAGATGATGATCGACCGGCGCCTCCTTCAGGAGATCGATTGGGTCCTCATCGGCCTGGTCCTTCTGCAGGCGCTCATCGGCGTCTTCTTCATCTACAGCTCGTCGCACTTCCTGGCCGGCCAGTACCACGTCCGGCAGCTCGTCTGGATCGCCGTCTCGCTCGCCGCCCTCGTGTTCGTCCTGATCGTCGACTACAAGTTCTTCGTCTCGCTCTCGGTCTATTTCTACGGCCTGATCGTGGCCGTCCTCGCGGCGACGCTCGTCTTGGCCCAGCGCGACGAGCGCGACCGCGGCGGCGAGACCGGCGAGCCTCGCGGGCGCCGACGCTTTCTGTCCGCTCATTCTCTCAGGTCTTCAGGTCCTCGACGGTCAGGCTGGTCCTCGTTTCCCCGAGGTATTCGGAGCGGGCGATGGAGAAGGCCAGGCTGACCCGGCCGCCCCGCCGCATGACGTGGCGCCAATCGCCCTTGTCCCAGCCGAGCGCCTCGAGGACGCGGCCGCCCTGCCGGGCCAGGAACTTGAGGTGCTTCCCCTGCAGGACCCGCGGCTCGTTGACGACCTCGACGTCGTCGGCGGCGAAGAGCGGCTTGGGGTTCCCGACGCCGAAGGGCAGGAGCGCCTCGAGGCCCTCGAGGAACCGGTCGTCGATCGCGGAGAAGTCGAGGGGCGCGTCGATCCGGATCTTGCGCTTCAGGCTGTCCTCGGAGATGCGCGCCTCGGCCAGCGGGTTCAGGGCCTCCTTGAGCGCGGCCACGCGTTCCGTCGGCAGGGTGCAGCCGACGGCCAGCTTGTGGCCGCCGTAGCTCGAGAACAGGTGCCGGCAATCCTCGAGCAGGTCGATGAGGGGGACGTCGGAGATGCTCCTCCCCGAGCCGTGGGCCTTGCCGTCCTCGTAGGCGAACAGGACGACGGGCCGGTGGAAGCGGTCCTTGAGCTTGGAGGCGACGATGCCGATGACGCCGCGGTGCCAGCCGGGCGAGCCCAGGACGAGGCACTTGTACTTGCGGTCGAGCTGCCGGCCCTCGACCCGCTCACAGGCCTCGTTGAAGATGCGCTCCTCGGTCTTCTGCCGCTGGGCGTTGAGCTCGTCGAGCTTCTGGACGAGGGCCTGCGCCTCGGCGGCGTCCTCGGAGAAGAAGAGCCGGACGGCGAGGTCGGTCATGCCCATGCGGCCGGCGGCGTTGATCCGCGGCCCGAGGCGGAAGCCGAGGTCGCCCTCGGAGATCTTGCGGTGGCCGAGACCGCAGGCCTCGATCAGGCTCCGCAGCCCCGTGTTGGAGACGTTGCGCAGGCCTTTCAGGCCGTGCTTGACGAACAGGCGGTTCTCGCCTTTGAGCTCGGCGACGTCGGCCACGGTCCCGATCGAGACGAGCTTCATGTAGTGCGGCAGGCCCGCGTCCCGTCCGGCCTTCTGGAGCAGGGCCTGGACGAGCTTGAAGGTCACCCCGACCCCGGCCAGCCCCCGGTCCGGGTAGCCCGCGTCGTCGAGGACCGGGTCGAGGACGGCCACGGCGTCGGGCAGGACGTCCCCGGGCCTGTGGTGGTCGGTGACGATGACATCGACGCCGAGCTCCCGGGCCCGGGCGGTGAATTCGACGGCCTTGACGCCGCAGTCGACGCTGATGACGAGGGTCGCGCCCCGCTCGACGGGGATGCGGACGTGCTCGTCCTTGATGCCGTAGCCGTCGGTCAGGCGCTCCGGGATGAAATACTCGGCCTTGGCGCCGAGGGTCGTCAGGGCCTTGATCAGCATGACCGTCGAGAGGACGCCGTCGACGTCGTAGTCGCCGAAGACGAGGATCTTCTCTCCGCTGTCGATCGCGGCCCGGATACGGTCGACGGCCCGGGCCATGCCCTTCATCAGGTAAGGGTCGTGGAGGCCTTCGAGTCCGCCGTAGAGGAAGGCCCGGGCGTCCTCCGCCGTCAGGATCTTGCGGTTGACGAGGACCCTGGCGATGGCCGGAGGGAGGGACAGGGCCTCGGCGAGCTCGTCGGCCTCGGGACGCGGCGGGCTGATGACCCACTGGGCGGACTTCATCGTGGCCTCACTCTAGCATATCGGGGGGCCGGGCTCAACCGCCGCCATTGACAATTAAACGCTTGAAAAATAAAATGTTAAGACTGTGTTCGTCCAGCTCCGCGAAAAACTGGCCCGGACCCGCGGCGCTTTCCGCGCCGTCGAGGACATCTTCCGCAGCGGCCGGCGGCGCGACGAGATCCTCGACCGGCTCGAGGAGGCCCTCATCCTGGCCGACGTCGGCGTCACGGCCTCGGGACTGGTCCTCGAGGCCCTGCGCTCCGGCACGCGCAAGGACGCCGGCGAGCCCGAGCTCCGCCGGGCCCTCCGGGCCGAGCTCGAGCGCCTCCTCGCGAAGTCCGACGGAGCCCGGCCGCCGGGCCCTTTCGCCGGCGCCTCGCCGGCGGTCGTCCTGATGGTCGGGGCCAACGGCGGCGGCAAGACGACCTCGGCGGCCAAGCTCGCCGCCCGTCTCAAGGGCCAGGGCCGGAAGGTCGTGCTGGCCGCGGCCGACACGTTCCGCGCGGCGGCCCAGGAACAGCTGGCGCTCTGGGGGAAGAAGCTCGGCGTGGCGGTCTTCAAGGGCGCCTACGGGGCCGACCCCGCCTCCGTCGTCTTCGACGCCGCGCGGTCGTTCAAGGCCCAGAAGGCGGACGTGCTCGTCGTCGACACCGCCGGGCGCGTCCACACCGACGCCAATCTCATGAACGAGCTCGAGAAGGTCCGCCGCGTCGCCGTCCGCGAGCTGCCCGAAGCGCGCCTCGAATCGCTGCTCGTCCTCGACGCCACGGTCGGCCAGAACGCCGTCGTCCAGGCCCGGGAGTTCCTCAAGTTCTCCGGC
This sequence comes from Candidatus Aminicenantota bacterium, assembly GCA_041320535.1. Lineage (GTDB taxonomy): Bacteria > Acidobacteriota > Aminicenantia > Aminicenantales > Saccharicenantaceae > RBG-16-66-30. The sequence goes on from JBGLNH010000001.1 coordinate 1,079,330, forward strand.
CTCACGGGGATCGTCCTGACCAAGATCGACGGGACGGCCAAGGGCGGGGCCGCCCTGGCCGTCGCCGCCGAGCTCGACCTGCCCATCCGTTTCCTCGGCGTCGGCGAGTCGGAGGAGGACCTGGTGGAGTTCTCGCCCCCCGAATTCGTGGAGGCCCTGCTCGCATGAGCGGCCGGAGCGACCGCGCCTGGATGGAGATGGCCTACGGCCTCGCGGAGAGGGCCCGCGGCCGCACCAGCCCCAATCCCCTCGTCGGCGCGGTCGTCGTGCGCGACGGCGCCGTCGTCGGGTCCGGCTTCCACGCGGAGCCCGGCAAGGCCCACGCCGAGATCCTGGCGCTCGCCGCGGCCGGCCGGAAAGCGCGCGGCGCGACGCTCTACCTGACCCTCGAGCCCTGCGTCCACTGGGGCCGGACCCCGCCTTGCGCCGACAACGTCCTGGCCGCCGGCCTGGCGCGGGTCGTCGTCTCGGCCCTCGACCCCAACCCGCTCGTCTCCGGCCGCGGCGTCCGCCGGCTCCGCCGGTCCGGGCTCGCCGTCGCCGTCGGGCCGCTGGCCGGGCGGAACGCGGTCCTGAACGAGTCCTACCTCAAGTACATCACCAGCAAGCGCCCCTTCGTCACGATCAAAGCCGCCCTGAGCCTCGACGGCAAGATCGCCTGCCGGACCGGGGACTCGCGGTGGATCTCCTCGGCCGGGACGCGGGACTACGTCCACCTCCTCCGCGGCGAGCAGGACGCGCTGATGGTCGGCGCCGGGACCCTCATCGCCGACGATCCCCGGCTGACCGTCCGCCATCCGGCCTGGGGCCCGAAAAAGGCGCTCCGGGCGGTCCTCGACTCCCGCCTGCGCTTTCCGCTCGGCGCGCGGATCCTGAGCACGCTCGCGAGGGGCCCGGTCGTCGTCTTCGCCGGCCGCGCGGCCCCCCCCGCGAAGGCCCGCGCGCTCGGCCGGCGCGGCGTCGAGGTCCTCTTCCCGCCCGGCGGACGGGAGGATTGGCCCCTCGACCTCGTCCTCTCGGAGCTCGGCCGGCGCGAGGTGGCCGCGCTGCTCGTCGAGGGCGGCGGCCGCCTGTACACGTCCTTCGTCGAGTCCGGGCTGGCCGACAAAGCGGTCCTGACCGTCGCTCCGCGGCTCGTCGGCGGCGCTTCGGCCCCGGGCCTCCTCGGCGGAGCGGGCGCGGCGAGGATGGCGGCGGCCCTGGCCCTCCGGCGGGTGCGCGCCTTCACGGTCGAGGACGACATCATCCTGGAAGGATATTTCTGATGTTCACGGGCATCATCTCGCACCGCGGGACGTTCCGCGGCTACAGGAACGGCCGCCGGGCCCTGCTCGTCGAGGCGGCCGGGCTGGCCTCGAAGCTCGCCGTCGGCGGGAGCCTGGCCGTCGACGGCGTCTGCCTGAGCGTCGTCGCCGCGGACCGCGGCGAGGTCCTCTTCGACCTCTCGCGCGAGACCGCCGAACGGACGACGCTCGGCGGCCTCGAGCCGGGGGCCCCGCTCAACCTGGAGCTGCCGCTGACCCCGTCCTCGCCGATCGGCGGGCACATGGTCAGCGGCCACGTCGACGGCGTGGGGCGGGTCCTCAAGGCCTCCTCCCGCCCGCCCGGCAAGCGCCTCACCGTCTCCTTCCCGGCCGCGCTCAGGCCGTTCCTCATCCCCAAGGGCTCGGTCGCGGTCGCCGGGGTCTCCCTGACCCTCGCCTCGCTCGGCCCGTCCTCGTTCGACGTCGAGCTCATCCCCCTGACGCTCGAGGGCACGAACCTCGGACGCCTCAGGACCGGGGCCAAGGTCAACCTCGAGTGTGACATGGTCGGGAAATACGTGTATAATTACCTGTCCCAAGGACGCACCAAGGGCTGAGAGAGGCCCCGAGAAAGGCCCGCGCGATCCCATGACCGAAGAGAAGACGACCGTTCCCGTCGAGACCGCCCTCGAGGCCGTCCGCGCCGGGCGGATGATCATCATCGTCGACGACGAGGACCGCGAGAACGAGGGCGATCTCATGGTGGCCGCCGAGAAGACCACGCCAGAGATCGTCAACTTCATGGCCCGCCACGGCCGCGGCCTGATCTGCCTGCCCCTGACCCGGGAGCGGCTGGAGGAGCTCCAGCTGCCCCTGATGGTCAGCGAGAACACGGCCCGCTTCCAGACGGCCTTCACCGTCTCCATCGACGCCCGCGAAGGCGTCACCACCGGCATCTCGGCCCAGGACCGGGCCCGGACGGTGCTCGCGGCCGTCGATCCGGCGACGAAGCCGGAAGACCTGGCCCGGCCGGGCCACGTCTTCCCGCTCCAGGCCAAGGAGGGCGGCGTCCTGGCCCGCGCCGGCCAGACCGAGGCCGCCGTGGACCTGGCCCGCATGGCCGGGCTCCGGCCGGCCGGCGTCATCTGCGAGGTCATGAACGAGGACGGGACGATGGCCCGCCGGCCCCAGCTCGAGGAGGCCGGGCGCCGGTTCGGCATCCCCATCCTGACCATCGCCGACCTCATCCGCTACCGCATGAAGACGGAGACCCTCGTCCGCGAGCTCGACGAGACCGATCTGCCGACCTCGCGGGGGCGGTTCCGCCTCCACGTCTACGAGGACATCATCCGCGGCGAGCACCACGTCGCCCTGGTCAAGGGCGAGGTCGGCGACGGCGCGCCGACGCTCGTCCGGGCCCACTCGCAGTGCCTGACGGGCGACACCTTCGGCTCGGCCCGCTGCGACTGCGGCGACCAGCTGCGGCTGTCCATGGAGATGATCGAGAAGGAGGGCCGGGGCGTCATCCTCTACATCCTCAACCACGAGGGGCGCGGCATCGGCCTGGCCAACAAGATCAAGGCCTACGCCATCCAGGACGACGGGGCCGACACCGTCGAGGCCAACCGCCGCCTGGGCTTCAAGCCCGACCAGCGCGACTACGGCATCGGCGCGCAGATCCTCGTGGCCCTCGGCGTCCGCCGCCTCCGGCTCATCACCAACAATCCCCGCAAGTTCGTCGGGCTGACGGGCTACGGCCTGGAGATCGTCGAGCGCGTCCCGCTCGAGGTCGCGCCCAACGCCTGCAACCTGCGGTATCTCAAGACCAAGAAAGAGAAGATGGGCCACATCCTGGACCTGGTCTGAGGATGGACGTTCCGCGCGCCCCCGAAGGATCGAGCCCCTCCCCCATCTGCGCCGCCTTCCTCCTCAAGCTCGGCCGGACGCAGGACAAGACGAAGCGGCAGCGCATCCTGGCGGCCTGCGTCAAGGTCCGCCGCCCGTGGGCCGAGGAGCTCCTGTGGGAGGCGCTGGCCGATCCCAACGAGGCCGTCCGGTCCTTCGTCGCCCGGGAGCTGCGCGACCGCCCGGCCATCCGCCTCGACCTGGCCCTGAGGAGGCTCCGCCTCCCGCCGTGGTGGGCCAGGAGCTCGGTCCTGAAGATCGTCGGCCGCCGCCGCGTCAGGGAAGCCCTCTCCGAGGTCGCCCGGGCGGCCGGCGACGTCAACGTCGACGTCCGCCGCTCCGCGGCCGAAGCGCTGGGCGAGATCGGCGGGGAAGAGGCGGTCCGGGCCCTCGTCCGCCTGAAGAAGGACGCCAACCCTTACGTGCGGGCGGCGGCCGAAGAGGCGATCGAAAAGACGAGCCGGGTCCGTTTCAGCTGAGGCCCCGGGGCCGGCGCGCCTCAGCCTGGACCTGGCACGAAAACGCCGCTCTTGGTCTTCCTGTTGACGGAGAACTACGGCGTTTTCACGAATGGCTCAGGTCAGCTGGCGTAGCGGGTGTCCGAGCAAGCCTGGCAACAGGCGGGATTCGAGGTGCAGTTGTCCTTGTGGTTGTAGGGCGCCACGGGCGGGGCCGTCTTGTGCTTGCAATGGCACAAGAGCGTCTCCTCCGGACGCCCCTTGAAGAGGACGATGAGCTCGGGCGTCTGCCATTGTTTCTTCATGGCCTTGGATCCTCCAAAAATGCTTCCTTTAGAGTATGTTAGGCCGGAATCCCGGCAAAGTCAACCGGATTTTAAGCCCTCCGCCCGGGCCTCGGCGACCCGGCAGAAGGATTCGACGGGGGAATCGAGGGAGCCCGTCTCGAGATAGGCGTGGGCCGGGCACCAGAGGCACAGGTTGACGAGGGGGCACTTCCCGCACTTGTCCAGGTATTCCCTGCGGTCCGAGGTCCGGGACAGGACATCCGGCAGGAACCCGGTCCAGGCCTCGGCCAGGGGGCCCTTCCTCAGGTCGAAGAGGAAGTCCGGATGGTGGAGGGACAAGCACGGCCTCAGGTGGCCCTCCGGTCCGACCACGAAGCTCCTCTGGCCGACGCCGCAGCGGAAGATGTGGCGGCACTCGGGGGCGCAGCCGTCGGGCGCCCCTTCGGCCGGAAGGAGGTCGCCGCAGGCGGCCTGGAGGGCGCCGAAGCGCTGCGGGTCGGCCCTCTCCAGCCGGGCCACTTCCCGGCCGCTCAGCCGCTCGGCCTTGATGAGCGTGTTCTTGGCCTCGTCGCGGTCGAAGCGGAGATGGAGCTGGGGATCGAAGCGGTAGTAGTCCTTGGTCCGGGCGCGGCAGAAGTCGGCGATCGCCGGGATCTCGTGCTTGTTGGAGCGCAGGGCCATGGCCTTGAGCCGGACGGGCAGCCCGCCGGCCAGGAGGCGGTCGAGGCCGGTCCTGAACGCGTCGAACGAGCCGGGCGTTCTGGTCACCCGCTCGTAGGTCTCGCGGGTCACCCCGTAGACCGTCACCTCGATCTCCCGGGGCGGGAACTTCTTGAGGAACCGGACGTGCTCGGCCTTGACCAGCGTCGCGTTGGTGAATACGGACAGGAGCAGCCCTTTCCCGAGCAGGGCCGTGTAGAGCTCGAAGAAATCCTTCCTCAGCAGAGGCTCGCCGCCGGTGATCAGGCACCAGACCGCGCCGAGGGCCGCGGCCTCCCCGCCGATCCGCCCGATCTCCTCGGCGGTGAGCTCGCGCTTGCGGGCGGACCGGTCCCCCGCCGGGAGGTTGACGTAGCAGTGGCGGCAATCGAGGTTGCAGCGCGCCGTCGCCTCGAGGTCGAAGCTGAACACGGCCCGGCCGGCGGCCATCTTGTCCCAGAGCCGGAATTCGGGGAGCGGCCGGCGGACGACGAACTCCTTGGTCACGCCGTCCCTCCCCCGCCCCGGCGGAGCGTCCGGCGGCGCCGGCGAGGCCGCGGACCGGGTCCTCGTCCTCGAGGCCGGCGTGCCCTTCCTGGTCGGCCTGGCCGGCGGCCAGAAAACGGGCTTCTATCTCGACCAGCGCGAGTCCCGCCGGCTCGTCCGCGAAACGGCCGCGGGCCGCCGCGTCCTCAACACCTTCGCTTACACGGGGTCCTTCTCGGTCTCGGCCCTGCTCGGCGGCGCCGTCCGGGCCGATTCCGTCGACTCCTCGGAGGCGGCCCTCGCTTTGGCCCGGGAGAACTTCGAGCTCAACGGCCTCCCTTCGGACTCCGGTCTCTTCTTCACCGCCGACGTCTTCGAGTTCCTCCGCGAGCCGGCCCTCGACCACGATTTCATCATCCTCGACCCGCCGGCCTTCGCCAAGAAGCGGACCGACGTCGTCGCCGCCTGCCGGGGCTACAAGGACATCAACCGGCTGGCTTTCCAGCGGGTCGGGAGGCCCGGTCTCGTCCTGACCTTCTCCTGCTCCCATTTCGTCGACGAGACCCTTTTCCAGCAGGTCGTGTTCCAGGCGGCGCACGAGGCGGGGAGGCGGGTCCGCATCGTCCAGAAGCACCGCCAGGCCTTCGACCACCCCGTCAACGTCTACCATCCCGAGACCGCCTACCTGAAAGGGTTCCTGCTCTACGTCGACTGAGGAGCGGCCGCGCCCGGCCGGCGGCGGGCCAGGTTCCTTTCCGCGATTGCCTGGGCCCACGATATCTCATATAATTCCGGCGGAGCGGCCGCGCCGACGCCGCCGTCCCCCAGGAGGCCGAAATGGAACCGAAGGACGAGATCGGACGTCACCTCAGGCCGGCCACCCTGGTCGCGGCGACCATCGTCGCCAGCCTGGTCATCTACCTGGCCGTGGTCGAGGTCCTCAAGCGGTCGCTCGCGCCTTTCCGCGGTTTCGCCTCCCTCGCCGACATGCAGCCGGTTCGCTACGCGGCCTACGGGGCGGCGGCGGCCGTCGTCCTCCTCCTCCTCGTCCTGCGGCCCAGGCTCTTCAAGAGGCCGGCGGGGGCCGACACGGCGGCGGCCCTGCAGCGCCTTCAGAAGGCCGCGTTCCTGACCATGGTCCTCGCGGAGGTCCCGGCCATCCTCGGCCTCGTCCTGTTCGTCGTCGGGGGCGGCGCCGCGGATTTTTACAAGCTCCTCTTCGCCTCGCTCGTGCTCGCCTTCATCCACTTTCCCCGGCGCGGCGCCTGGGAAGACTGGCTGAAGGGCTGACCGCCTTGGATACAAAGGGGAACCCCATGAGAGAACGCATCCTATCCGTCTGCCTGCTCGTCGCCGCGATCGTCGTCGCGCCGTCCGTCGCCCGTCCAGGCCAGGACGCGGCCGCCGCGCCCGAAGCGCCCGGCCTGCGCTACGAGATCTGGGTCGAGCTCGACGCCGCCGGCAAGATGCTCCTCGGCAAGGAGGAGATCGTCTGGACGAACCCCACCCGGGAGCCCGTCCCCGACATGCTCCTCCACCTCTACTGGAACGCCTTCAAGAACGAGGACAGCGCCTTCCTCCGGGAGGCCGCGGCGGGATCGATGTTCAGCCGCGGCGCCGCGCCGGACGACGGCGAGTGGGGCTGGATCGACGTCACCGACATCCGCCTGGCCGACGGCACCGATCTCAAGCCCGGCCTGAGCTTCGTCACGCCGGACGGCCCGGACCACCCCGGCGACCAGACCGTCGCCCGGGTCCTCTTCCCGGCCCCCGTCGAGCCCGGCGAGAGCGTCCGGCTCCGGATCGAGTTCCGGAGCAAGGTCCCCCGGACCGTGGCCCGCTCGGGCTACTACCGGAACTCCTTCTTCATCGCCCAGTGGTTCCCCAAGCCCGGCGTCTACGAGGAAGGGAAGGGCTGGAACGCCCACGCCTACCATCAGAATTCCGAGTTCTTCGCCGACTTCGCCGATTACGTCGTCCACATCACCGTGCCCCGCGATTTCGCCGTCGGCTCCTCGGGCAAACAGGTCGACGAGCGGGCCGACGAGGCCGCGGGCACGAAGACCCTGACCTTCGCCCAGGCCATGGTCCACGACTTCGCCTGGATGGCCGATCCCCGCTACCTGAAGGTCGAACGGGACTTCATCGCCGAGCGGGAAGTGACCGCCGAGGAGTACCGCGAGACCGCCGAGCTCCTCGGCCTGCCGATCGAGGAGGTCCGGCTGCCCAACGTCAAGATGATCCTGCTCATCGCCCCCGAGCACAGGAAGCAGACCGAGCGCCACTTCAAGGCCCTTCGGGCGGCCATCAAGTACTACGGCCTCTGGTACGGGCCCTACCCCTACGAGACCGTGACCATGGTCGACCCGCCGTTCCGGACCGGGAGCGGCGGCATGGAATACCCCACGCTGTTCACGGCCGGCACCAGGCTCTTCCCCAGCCGCGGCCAGCTCTCGCCCGAGGGGGTCATCATCCACGAGTTCGGGCACGGCTACTGGTACGGCCTCGTGGCCAACAACGAGTTCGAGGCGGCTTGGCTCGACGAGGGCTTCAACACCTACTCGACGGGCCGGGTCGCGGCCCGGGCCTACGGGGCCGGGGCCCTGCCCTTCGTCTACAAGGGCTGGTCGATCGACCGGTTCCTGCCCGTCCCCAAGGTCTTCGACTTCGAGACGGACCGCGTCGCGGCCATCCATACCGTCCGCTACGACCCGGTCACGGCCTGGTCCTGGAAGTTCTACAACGGCGGGAGCTACGGGGCCAACGTCTACATGCGGGCCGCGACCCTCCTGCGCACGCTCGAGGGCCACCTCGGAGAGCCGGCCTGGTCCCGGATCATGCGCACCTACCACATGCGCTTCCGCTACAAGCACCCGACCAAGGACGACTTCGTCGCGGTCGTCAACGAGGTTGGCGGCCGGGACATGACCTGGTTCTTCGACCGGCTCCTCGAGGGCACGGAGACCTTCGACTACGGCGTCGCCTCGGTCGCCTCGGCCAAGGAGCCGGTCCGGCGCCGGGGCGTCTTCGACACGGAGACCGGCCGCGTGGAGGTCACCGACAAGACGGTCGCGGAGCTCGGGAAGGCCGCCGGCAAGGCGGAGGATGGCGCCGGGGCCCGGCCCGCCTACCGGACGACGGTCGTCCTGAGGCGCTACGGGGAAGCCCGCCTCGGGGGGGACGCCGCGGTCAAGGTCGTCGTCCGCTTCGAGGACGGGTCCGTCGAGACCCGGACCTGGGACGGGCAGGCCCGCTGGGCCCGCCTGGAATTCCTCAAGCCCGTCCGGGCGGAGAGCGCCCAGATCGATCCCGAGAACGTCTGGCTCATCGACGCCAACCTGGCCAACAACAGCCGCGGCCTCGACGGCCTGCGGCGCAACGTCGTCAAGCTGATGACCCAGCTCCTGTACTCGGTGCAGACCCTGCTCCAATTCATCGGATCGTGGAGCTGAGGAGGGCGCCATGAGCATCGTCAAGGCCATCGTCAAGGGCGTAGGGACGACCTTCCGCAAGCCGCGGCTCCTCGTCACCCTCTACGTCGCCGACCTCCTCTTCGCCGCCGCCGTCGCCGCGCCGTTCCTTTTCATCGTCCAGAAGGAGCTCGGCCATTCCTTCCTCGGGTCGAACGTCCGCCCGCTGGACATCATGTGGATCGGGGAGGCCGTGCTCAAGTACCAGGACGCCCTGCCCGCCCTGTTCGGCGGGCTCGTCGTCTCCGCCGCGCTCTTCCTCGTCCTGCGCGTCTTTCTCAACGGGGGCCTCGTCGGCCGCCTCCTCGACCGCGAGGGACCGACGGGCCTCGAACCCTTTTTCGGGGACTGCGGCCGGTATTTCTGGCGGTTCGTCCGCGTCTTCCTGCTGTCCGGGGTCTTCCTCCTGCTGACGTTCGGGGTCGTCCTCGAGCTCGTCTCGGGCCTGATGCGCCCGGCGATCGAGAGCGCGCCGACGGAATGGCTGCCGCTCATCCTGTCGAACGCCCACCTGCTGCTCGGCCTGCTCCTCCTCAGCGTCGTCCGCATGGCCGTCGATTACACCCGCATCGCCGTCGTCGCCGACGGGGAGCGCAAGGTGCTCCGGGCCCTCCGTCACGCGCTGAAGTTCCTCGGCCAGCGGTTCTTCCGGGCCTGGGCCATCTACCTCCTCGTCTCCCTCGCCGGGCTGGCCGGGATGGTCATCTTCCACGCCGTCTTCGGGCGGCTCGGCGCCCCGTCCGTGCCCATGGCCGTCGCCGGCCTCGTCTGGATGCAGGCCCACGTCCTCTTCCGCGTCTGGCTCCGTGCCCTCTACGTCGCCGCCCAGGCCGAATACTACCGGGCCCACCCCTATTGAGATGAGCGGCCCCCTGAAGCTGGCATTTCTCGGCGCCGCGCGGCAGGTCACGGGCTCCTGTTACGCGATCGAGGCCAACGGCCTGAAGGTCCTCGTCGACTGCGGGCTCTATCAGGAACGCTCCTACCTCGAAAGGAACTGGGACCCCTTTCCGATCGCCCCGGACGAGATCGACTTCATCCTGCTCACCCATGCCCACCTCGACCACTCGGGGCTCATCCCGAAGGTCGTCCGCGACGGCTTCTCGGGCACCATCCTGACCACGGCGGCCACGGCCGACATCCTCTCGATCGCCCTGATGGACGCCGCGGAGATCCAGGAAGAGGACGCGGCCTTCAAGAAGAAACGCCACCTGAAGGAGGGGCGGGTCCCCCCCCGGCCCGTCGTCCCCCTCTACACCGTCGAGGACGTCCAGAGGACCATGCCGCTCGTCGAGGAGATCGGCTACGATTCGCCGGCCGGGATCGGCGACGGCGTCTCGGTCCGCTTCCGGGACGCCGGCCACATCCTCGGCTCGGCCATGATCGAGGTCACCGCGCGGAGGAACGGCGAGGCCCGGACCCTGGTCTTCTCGGGCGACATCGGCCGTCCGGACATGCCGTTCGTCCGCGACCCCTCGCTTTTCGAGAGCGCCGACTACATCGTCATGGAGTCGACCTACGGCGACCGGGACCACGAGGACCCGGGCTCGATCGGGGAGATCCTCGGCCGGACGATCCGCGACACGGCGGCGGCCGGGGGCAACGTCGTCATCCCGACCTTCGCCATCGAGCGGGCCCAGGACCTGATGTTCCACCTCAGCCGGCTCGTCCGGGACAAGGCCGTCCCGGCCCTGCCGGTCTTCCTCGACAGCCCGATGGCCCGGGAGGTCACCGAGGCCTTCGAGCGCCACGACGAGTTCCTCGACGACGAGGCCCGGGCCATGTTCGCCGCGGGCCGGAGCCCGTTCCGCTTCCCGGGCCTGACCATCGTCCGCACGCCGGAGGAATCCAAGGCCATCAACGCCGCGCGCGGCCCGGCGGTCATCATGGCCGGTTCGGGCATGATCACGGGGGGACGGATCAAGCACCACCTGGCCCAGAACATCGCCCGGCCCGAGTCGGTCATCCTCTTCGTCGGCTACCAGGCCCGGGACACCCTGGGCCGCCAGATCCTCGAGGGCCGGCCCGAAGTCCGCGTCCTCGGCCGGACCCTGCCGGTCCGGGCCCGGGTGGCCAAGATCAACGGCTTCTCGGCCCACGCCGACCGCACGGGCCTGGCCCGGTGGCTGGACGGGTTCAAGGCCCCGCCGCGCCGCCTCTTCGTCACCCACGGCGACGCGGACGTGGCCGCGAAATTCGCGGAGGGAGTGCGGCGGGCGCGCGGCTGGACGGTCGAAGTGCCCGAATACCTCGAGATCTGGGACCTCGACTGATTTGGCCCACGGCTTCACCGCCGCGCCTCGCGCCCGCGGCCACCTCGGCCCGCGTTCGGGCCAAATTTACAAGCCGGACGGCAGCGGCAGGCCCGCGGCGCCCGCCGAACGGGCGTAGGCGGCCATGATCCGGTCGAGCTCCTTGCGGACGGCCGGATCGAGCGGCGGCGCGGCGTACGTCCCGAGGCGGCGGGCGACGTCGGCGTGGGCCTTGTCGACGATGGTCGTCCGGCCGGCCGCCACCCAGGCGTCGTAGGGGTCGCGGTCGGCCAGCCCGGCCCCGAGGTGCTCCTTCCTGTACCACTTCCGGGTGTGCGGGTGGGACAGGAAGGACATGCCGGCCGTGAAGCCCTCGAACGCGCCGAGCGCGATGGGCTCGTCGCGCTGGGCGATGCCCGCCAGCAGCCGGTAGACCATGGCGCAGATGCCGTCGTCGATGACCAGCTTCTCGAGGCTCTGGGCGCTCTCGAAGTCGAGCATGCCGGGCCCCGAGATGACGTTGACCCCGGCCAGGGCCCCGATCGCGGCGCCCAGGGCCGTCTCGAAGCCGGCCTGGGGATCGTTGACCTTGGCGTCGCTGAGGCCCATGTAGGCGTGGGCGGGGAGCTTCAGGGCCTTGGCGATCTGGGCGTAGGCGGCGTCGATCATCATCGTCTCGATCGCCCCCATGGGCGTCGTCCCCTTGCGCATGTCGAAGCTCGAGGGCGAGCCGCCGAAGATGACCGGGGCGCCGGGCCGGGCCAGCTGGCAGATGGCCAGGCCGCAGAGGTTCTCGGCGACGATCTGGACGAGCGTCCCGGCGATCGTCGCCGGGGAGGTGGCCCCGGTCATGCCCATGGCGATGAGCTCGGAGGGGATGCCGGCCCGGGCCGCGTCGATGAGGCTCTGGGCGGTCAGGTTGCTCCACATCAGGGGAGGGGAGGGGCAGGCGTCGAAGATGGCCAGGGGCCTGCGGCGGAGCCCGTCCTCGCCGCCCCGGACCGCGGCCAGCATGTCTTTCATCGGGCCGAAGCCCTCGACCCGGAACGTGCCGGTGACGAAGGGCTTCTCGGACAGGATGAGTCCCAGGTAGAGGCGATAGGCGTCCGAAACGGCGGCCGGGACGTCCGAGGCGATGAGCCCGGTGCTCTGGAAGTGGAAATGGTCGAGGGTCTCGACGAGCTTGTAGAAGGCGACGACGTCGGGCGTCGCGGCCCGGCGCTCGGACTGCGTCCCGTGGTCGAGCATGGTCACGGCCGCGGAGCCGGGGTCGAAGTGGACCTCGTCGCCCCCGACGGTGAAGGCCCTGGCGCCGGCCCGGTCGAGGAGATCGACGGACGGGGGCGCCGTGGCCAGGGAGGATTCGATGAGCTTGCGGCCGGGGTAGGCCCTCTGGCCGCCCTTGTCGATCGCGGCCCCGCCCTCCCCGAGGAGCCTCAGGGCCTCGGCGTTCTCGACCAGCACGCCGTGTCTTTCGAGCAGGGTCAGCGCCTCGTCGACGATCCGGTCGACGAACGCCTGGCTGAGGAGCTCGATCTTCGGTCTCTTGGCTGCGAACATCTTCGACCCCTTTCGTCCGCGACGGTCAGGCCTGGCCGGACAGGGCCTTGGCCAGCTTGACGGCGGCCACGGCGTTCTCCGCGTAGCCGTCCGCCCCGATCTCCTCGGCCCACTTGCGGCTGGCCGGCGCCCCTCCGACGAGGACCTTGTACTTGTCGCGCAGGCCCCGTTCGCGGAGCAGGCCGACGAGGCGCCGCTGGTTCGTCATCGTCGTCGTCAGCAGGGCCGAGAGGCAGATCATGGCCGCGCCGACCTCCTCGGCCTTGTCGATGAACCGCTCCATCTTGACGTCGGCCCCGAGGTCGTGGACCTCGAACCCCCCCGCCTGGAGCATCGAGGCGACCAGGTTCTTGCCGATGTCGTGGATGTCGCCCTCGACCGTGCCGATGACGATCCGGCCGCCCCGCCGCGCGCCGAGATGGCGCCGCTGGAGCTCGGGATCGATGACGGCCATGGCGCCCTACTTGAACAACGGGTCGGGGCTGACCCTGACCGTCTTGGTGGCCACGTCCTTGTCGTCGACGATCAGCGTCACCTTGTAGACGCCGTAGTCGACGAGGTTGGCCCCCCGGCCGCGCATCGCGCCGGCGCGGGCGGCCGCCTGCTGGGACGCGTCCATGCGCCGCATCAGGTTCCAGTCGGCCTTCTGAAGGCCCTTCTTGGCGCTCCCGGTGAGCTCCTGGACGACCGTGCCCTCGAGGTCCTTGATGACCAGCTTGGCCGACTTGACGTCCGCCTTGAGATGATAGTAGAGGGTGGCCGCGATGGCCGGGTTCATGACCTTGGCGAACTCGCCGTACTGCTCGCCCCGCCTCTCCAGGCGGTTCCAGCGCACGACCTCCTCGGGGTCGAAGAGGTGGGCGGCCTTGGCCAGGACCTCGGAGCCCATCTCCTTGAGCGGGGCGATGTCGGCGATGTAGATGCCCCGGCCGTAGGTGCCGATGACCAGGTCGCGGTCCCGCTTCTGGATGGCCAGGTCGCGGATGATGACGTTCGGGGCCGAGGTCGAGAAGGCCGTCCAGGTCCTGCCCTTGTCGATCGTGACCCAGACGCCGTAATCGGTGCCCGCGTAGAGGACGTTGGCGTTGTCGGGGTCCTCCTCGAGGTCCCAGACCGGGTTCATCAGCCCGCCGGAGACGTCCTCCCAGGTCTTGCCCAGGTCGCGGGTGACGAAGATCCAGGTCTTGTCCTCGTTGTGGGTCCGGTAGCCGTTGAAGGCGACGTAACAGACGTTCTCGTCGAAGCGGGAGGGCACGACCCGCTTGACCCAGCGGTCGAAGGGGATGATGTCGCCCTTGACGCCGGGCTTGGGCTTGCCCGTCTTCATGTCGTAGAAGCTGGCCGTGATGTTGGTCCAGGTCACGCCGCCGTCGGACGACACCTGGACGTTGCCGTCGTCGGTGCCGGCCCAGTAGAGGCCGGGCTTCTTGGCCGACTCGGCGAAGGTGTAGATCGTCGCGTACTGGAGGTTGGTCTTCTTCGACTCCTCGAGCCGCGTCTTGTCGGCCCGTGACAGGTCGGGGCTGATGGTGACGAACGTGCCCGGCTCGCCGCGGGTGAGGGAGCGGTGGACGAACTGCGAACAGACGTAGACGATGCCGGGGTTGTGCGGAGACAGGACGATAGGGGCGTTCCACTGGTAGCGCTGCGGGGGCACGCCCTTGGCCGCCTCTTCGGGCGTCGTCCGCTTGGCCAGCGGCGAGATCTCGCCCGTGGCCAGGTTGATGCGGCTCGAGGCGCCGAACTGGCTCTCGTAGTACATGAAGTTCGGGTTCCACCAGTCGCGGAGGACGTAGTAGGCGTCGCCCGTCGGCAGGTAGTTCCAATCGGCCGCGTAGACGCCCCAGGAATTCCGGTTCTGCGAGGGGCCCCACCAGGCGCCGTTGTCCTGGGTGCCGCCCATGACGTTGTAGGGCTGCTCGTTGTCGCAGGCGACGTCGTAGAACTGCTGGGCGCTGATGGTCGACTTCTGGTGCCAGTGCTTGCCGCCGTCCCAGCTCTCCCCCGCCCCGCCGTCGTTGGCGCTCATGATGTGCAGGGAGTTGGCCGGGTCGATCCAGAGGGCGCGGTGGTCGACGTGGAGCATGAAGTTGCCACGGTCCCAGGGGGCGACCTTGAAGGTCTTGCCGCCGTCGTTGGACACGGTCGTGTTGGTGTCGACGGCGTAGAGCGTCTGGTCGTTCTGGGGGTCGACGTAGAGACGGGCGTAGTAGCCGGCCTCGGTCTGGTTGACCAGGGCGCTGCCGCCGGTGTGCTTGTACTCGGTCATCTTGACCCAGGTCTCGCCGAGGTCGGCCGACCGGTAGATGACGCCGGAGCGCTTGACCGGCTGCTGGTTGGCCAGCAGGCCGCCGTAGAGCATCTCCAGGACGTGCCGGTTGACGGCCTGCGAGCGGCCCTTGGCCTCGCCCGAATCGGCCTTGGGCGCCTCGCGCTTCAGGAGCGACTCGATCTCGTCGACCGCCGAGAGAAGGCCCTTCTTGCCGGCGTGGACCTTGCGGGCGGCGGCGTTGAGCATGGCCAGGTCGATCCCGGACTTCGTCAGGAAGTCCTTGTCGGCGATGTGGTCGTTGAGCTTCTTGACCAGCTCGGCCTGGTCGGCGGCCGCGATCGGCGCGAACCTCGGGGCCTGTTTGGAGAGCTCGGCGGGGACCTTGAAGGTCCTGAACTTCTCGAAAGAGCCGCCCTCGGCGAAGAGGCCGCCCCCTCCGAACTGCCCCGCGGCCCGGAAATTGGAGCCGCCGTCGCGCTCCGCGAGCCCGAGGTTGACCTCCTCGTCGACGCGGGCGTACACGATGTCGGGGTTCTTGGGGAAGATGGCCAGGCCGGCCCGGCCGACCTCGAGGTGGTTCGGCAGCCCGCCCTCGAGCCTCTTCCAGGTCTTGCCGCCGTCGCTGGTCTTGTAGAGGTGGTTGCCGGGCTGGCGGTCGATGAAGGTCCAGGTCCGGCGGTAGGTCTTGTAGGCGTGGGCGATGACGACGTTGAAATCGCGCGGGTCGACGACGAAGTCGCCGACGCCCCGGTCGTTGAGGGGCCAGCGCCGCTCCCAGGTCTTGCCGCCGTCGGTCGTGACGTAGAAGCCGCGCTCCGAGTCCATGGCGTTGTCGTAGAGCTTGCCCTCGGTCGCGACGTAGACGACGTCGGGGTTCTTGGGGTCGACCTGGACGGTGTTGATGAAGTAGCTGTCCTTGAGGCCGACGTTGGTCCAGGTCTTGCCGGCGTCGGTCGACTTCCAGACGCCGTTGCCGTGGGAGCTCGAGCGCGCGTGCATGGGCTCGCCCGTGCCGAGATAGAGGATGTTGGGGTTGGACGGGGCGACGGCGAGGCAGCCCATGCTCATGTTGCCGTACTTGTCGAAAATGGGCTCGAAGTGCGTGCCGGCGTCCTCGGTCTTCCAGACGCCGCCGCTGGCGGCCAGGACATAGTAGGTCGTGTTCTGGCCGGGGGGGACGGCGAAACCGGAGATCCGGCCCGAGAAGTTGACCGGACCGACCCAGCGCCAGCCGAGCTGGTTGAGGTCGTCGGCCGTGATCTGGGCCTGGACGGCCGTTCCGGCGCCCAGGACGAGTCCCAGGGCGAGGAGGGCCATAAAGAGGCTAGAGAGTCGGGAACGCATCAGATCTCCTCCTGTCTTTCGATGAAATTATGGGATCCGGGACGGCCGGCGCGGCCGTATCCCGGCGATGGACGCGTGTCCGCAAAGGGGCATCTCGAGGGGCGAAGCTCAAGCACGACACAGTTAAGACGACGGTGGGAGGGCGTTTCTTCCATGATCGCTGGGCATCCGGCCGTCGGCGAGGGGCCCGAGGCGGGCGGAAGCCGATTGATATCACAGCGGCCGGGCCAAGTCAATCGCCGCGCCGGCCGGCTCGAGATTGATTTCGGCGCCAAGAACCTTATTATAGGGGGAAAGGAATCGAGCGCCATGATCAAACACGCGATCGCGATCCTGCTCCTGGCCGCGGGCGTCGCCGCCCCGGCCGCCGCGCCGGCCGGCCCGGAAACGCCGCAAGATCCCCTGTTCGGATCTTGGAAGCGGCACCTGGATCTCAAGGCCGGCTCGGAATTCGGCCTGGAATGGGTGTCCGTCGGGCCGGTGATGAACGGGGCCAGGGCGGCCTGCGTCCAGGGCGACCCGACGCGCCCCGGCACCCTGTACGCCGCTTTCGGCCCCGGCGGGCTCTGGAAGACGACGGACAACGGCCTGACCTGGAAGCCGGTCTTCGAGAACCAGGCCGCGCCCGGCATCGGCGACGTCGCTCTGGCCCCTTCGCGTCCGGAGACGGTCTGGCTGGGGACGGGCGTCGACCTCAAGAAGCCGCGCAATTTCACCATGCCGGGGACGGGCGTCTACAGATCCGACGACGGCGGGGCCACCTGGCGCCATCTCGGTCTCCAGGACTCCTGGCACATCGGCAAGATCGACGTCCACCCGGCCGATCCCGATGTCGCCTTCGTCGCCGTCCACGGCCGCTATTGGTCCGCCGGTCCCGACCGGGGGCTCTACCGGACGCTCGACGGCGGGGCCACTTGGGAACACGTCCTCTACGTCAACGAGCGTACGGGGGCCAACGACGTGATCATCGCCCCCTCGGACCCGTCGGTGGTTTACGCCACGACGTGGGAGAGCTATCCGGGGGTCTCCGGCCCTTCGAGCGGCGTCTGGAAGAGCGAAGACGCCGGAAAGACCTGGCGCCGCCTCGGCGGCGGTCTGCCGGACGGCCCGAAGACGGGCCGGATCGGGCTGGCCGTGTCCTCGGCCGACCCGGCCAAGGCCTACGTCCTGGTCGACAACCTGAACAGGAGCGAGACGAGGGGGGCCGAGGTCTACAAGACGACCGACGGCGGCCGGACCTGGGCGCGGACGCACGCCGAAGACCTCCTGATCTTCCCCCGGATCGGCTGGTATTTCGCCGACATCTATCTCGATCCCCGGGACGACGAGGAGGTCTACGCGCTGGGCGTCAGGATCGCCCGCAGCCGCGACGGCGGCCGGACCTTCGGCCTCCTGGGAGGGGACGTCTACCATCTTTTCCCCAGCCCGGCCGAGACGCTCCACCTCGACCACTGCGAGCTTTGGATAGACCCCGGCAACCCGGATCACCTCGCGGTCGGGAACGACGGCGGCGTGTACACGACCTTCGACAGGGGCCGGACATGGCTCCATCACAACAACATCCCGGTCGGGGAATTCTATGACGTATCGGTGGACGGCCAGGACCCCTACCTGATCTACGGGGGGACCCAGGACGACGCGTCCGTCTACGGGCCGGCGCGAGAATGGGACCCCCGCTTCGCCGACGGCTGGCGCTACGTCTGGCTCGACGCCTGGTCGGGGGGGGACGGCTGCGTCACGTTCGCCGACCCGGAAGATCCGGCGACCGTCTATTTCTCGGCGCAGCACGGGGCGGCCCGCCGGAAGGACATGCGTTCCGGGCGCTCCGTCTCCATCATGCCGCGGTTGCCGAAGGGCCACAAAGGCCAGGCCGCGTACAGCTTCGTCGCGCCCTATTTCCTCTCCCCCCACGACCGCCTCACCCTCTACCACGCCGGCAGCTACGTCTTCAAGAGCACGGACCGCGGCGACTCGTGGCGTCTCATCAGCCCCGACCTGGCCAAGTCGGCCGACCCGGAGCGTGTCTCGACGGCCGCGGGGGCCATCGCCGAATCCCCGCTCGACCCGGGCGCCCTCTACCTCGGCACGGACGGGGGCGCGTTCTGGGTCACGCTCGACGACGGCGCGACGTGGGTCGAGCGGTCCGCGGGCCTGCCGCCGAATTATATCCGGTCGATCTGCCCGTCGCGCTTCAGCCGGACGCGGGTCTATGTCGCCGCCCCCGGCATCAACCGGGACGACCTCGGCTGCCGGCTTTTCGCGAGCGAGGACCGGGGGCTGACGTGGACCTCGATATCGGCGGGCCTGCCCGACGAGGTGTCCTACGTCATCCTCGAGGACCCGGTCAGCGAGGACATCCTCTACGCCGGGCTGCTGCGGGGCGTCTACGTCTCGGTCGACCGGGGCCGGACCTGGTCCCTGCTCGGGCCCGGCCTTCCCGCGGCGGCCGTCTCCGACCTCGTCATCCAGGAACGGGAGATGGACCTCGTCGCCTCGACCTACGGGAGAGGGATATACGTCATGAACGTCCGGCCGGTCCAGGAGGTTTACAAGAAAGGGGCGGAGGCCGCGGACGTCCTCTTCGAGCCGCCTCCGGCCCGGCTGCCCTGGACGAACGACACCCACCGCGAGCCCAGCCTGAAAACGGTCGAAAAGGTCCCGCTGACCTTCTACCTGACCCGCCCGAGGGACGTCGCCCTGAGCGTCGTCGACGGCAAGGGCAAGGCGATCAAGACCTGGGACATCGCGGGCAAGAAGGGATTCAACCAGGTGCGCTGGGACCTGGTCAGTCGGACCGTGGACAGCCCCGAGCCCTATTTCGTCCGTTACAAGGAATTCGCCCCGGCCGGCGAGTACGAGCTCCGGCTCGCGGGAGACGGCCTCGACCTGCGACGCCGGCTCACGATCGCGACGAGGACCGCGCCGCCCGATTGACGCTTAAAAAATGTGGCCGAAGTTGAAGTAGAGGCCCATGCCCTCCCGGCTCCAAGCGACGTCGACCCGGACGACGAAATCGGGCATGTAGAAGCGCAGGCCGAGGCCGGCGTCGGCGGCCGCGGCGCCGAGGTCGAGGTCCCGGAGCGAGGGCCAGACGGTCCCGGCGTCGCAGAAGACGACCCCTCCGAGGCGCCAGAACAGGGGGAAGCGGTATTCGGCGTTGACCAGGAACTTGCCCTTGTCGAGGAAGCGGTTGAGCGGGAAGCCGCGCATGGCCGTCATGACGTTGCCGCCGCCGAGAGAGGCGTGGTCGTAGAGGGGGACCTCGCCGCCGCCGACGTACTGGGCCAGGGCGCGGACGGCGAAGACGTCCTTCTCGCCGAAGACCCGCAGATACCTGCGGAAGTCGAGGGTCAGGCGGGCGAAGGAGGCGTCCCGGCTGCCGAGGAAACCGGCGGCGGCCTCGCCCTGGAGGGCCAGGCGCAGGCCCCGGGTCGGGTGGATCTGGCTGTCGGAGGTGTCGTACCTCAGGGCGAAGGTGGCGATCGGGACGAAAGCCCGGCCCTCGGCGGCCAGGGCGGCGATCGTGTCGACGAAGGCCCCCTCGCGGGGCTCCAGATACCTTCTCCAGCGCAGGGTGTAGCCCGCCTCGACGACGAGCCGCGGCGAGAGGCCGCGGCCGAGGACGAGGGGCAGATCGATCGTCTCGTAGGTCAGGACCGTCCGGTCGGCCTCGACCGACCCCGGGCCGGGGCCGAAGTAGCCGTAGCTAAGGAACCTGTCGTACTCGGCCTTGAGGTCGAAGGACAGGGGGTAGGTCCGGCCCTGGCGGATCTCGAGGTCGGGGACCGAGAAGGAGAAGACGTACCAGCGCTCGCCCTTGGTCGAGTTGAACGCGATGAGGTCGAGCGACTCTTTCTTCCCGAGGGAGTCGACGAGCTTGAGCCGGCCGCCGTAGCCGAAGCCGATGTCCGTGTCGTACATCAGGATCGGGAACGGGCTGAAGGAGCGGTAGGGTCCCGGCGGGATCGACGTGTCGGCGGCGGGCGGGTCGTCCTGGGCGGCGGGCGCGGGGAGGCCGGAGGGGTCGAGGCGGGATGTTCGGGCTTCCCTGCCGGACGAGACGTCCGTGAGGGCGGAGGAGGACTGGGCCGCAAGTCCGGAGATGGGGAGGGCAAGGAGGACGAGAAGGGGGAGGTACGCGGGGAAGCGCGACGCGGCGGCGGCGGCTGATGCCGATGCTGCGGCGACGGCGCTGGAGTCGGCGTCGGCGCGACGGCTCACGGCTCCC
This sequence comes from Candidatus Aminicenantota bacterium, assembly GCA_041320535.1. GTDB lineage: Bacteria > Acidobacteriota > Aminicenantia > Aminicenantales > Saccharicenantaceae > RBG-16-66-30. The sequence continues at coordinate 1,099,535 of JBGLNH010000001.1, forward strand.
CTCCTCTCTACTCCTGTCTTTTAATCCAAAAGGCCCCGGCTTGCAAGCGCGAACCTCTCGTTCTCAGATACGGGCGCCCTCTCGTGGCGGCGAGGAACAAGACGGCCAACCCCACCGGGTAAACAAACAATGGCAGGAATTTAGACAGGAAGACAAACATGGTCTTATTTTACACGATGCCGGGGAGCAGATAGTGGCTTGTAGCTTGTAGCTGGTGGCGGACATGGAAAAAATCCTTTGGAAGTCCCTTCTGTAAAGATGTAATTGGGAGTAAACGGAAGCACATGGTCCGGGCCCGGACTCGCGGCCGCCCAGGACAAGCCCGCCGAAAAGCCCGCCGCCCCCGCGGCGCCAGCGGCGCCCGCGGCGCCGAGGCCGATCGCCCTCCAGGACATCCTGGCCTGGAAGTCCATCGGCGCGGCCGAGCTCTCCCCCGACGGGGCCTGGTTCATGTACCGGCTTTCGCCCCTCGAGGGCGAGAGCGAGGTCGTCCTGCGCGAGGTGCGTGGGACCAGGGAGCACCGCTTCCCGGTCGGCGAGGCGCCGCGCTTCGGGGCCTCGCTCCGGACGGGCTTCTCCGCCGACTCCAAGCGGGCGGCCTTCCTGGCCTATCCAGGCTCCAAGGAGATGAAGGCCCTCCGGAAGGAGAGGAAGCGGGTCATGACGACGGCCGTCCTGGTGGAGCTGGCCACGGGCGAGAAGACCGAGTTCGAGAAGGTCCGGACCGCGGCCTTCTCCGGCGACCATCCCGGCTATCTGGCCATGCACCGCTACGCCCCGGAGAGCCAGGAAAAGGAAAAGGACAAGTGGACGGGCTCCGACCTCGTCCTCCGCGAGCTCGCGACGGGGAAAGAGGTCAACATCGGCAACGTCGGCGAGTTCGCCTTCGACAAGGCCGGGGCGCGTCTGGCCCTGGTCATCGACGCCCAGGGCCAGGCCGGGAACGGCGTCCAGCTCCGGGACATGGCCGCGGGGACGGTCGTCGCCCTCGAGAACGACAAGGCCTCCTACAAATCGCTCGGCTGGACGGAGAAGGGCGAGGCCTTGGCCGTCCTCAAGGGCAAAGAGGACAAGGCCTACGAGGACAAGCTCTGGAGCGTCGTCGGATTCGCCGGTTTCCGCGACGCCAAGGGCCCGCGGAAGATCGTCTTCGATCCGGCCGGCGAGAAGGGCTTCCCCGAAGGCATGACCGTCAGCCCCAACCGGGCCCCGGCCTGGACCGAGGGTTTCGACGCCCTCCTCTTCGGCATCCACGAGGCCAAGAAGAAAAAGGACGGCCCGGGCCCGGACGCGGCCAAGGACGCGCCGCCCGCCCCGCCCGCGGGGCCGGCCCCTGCCGCCGACGAGGACCTGCCCGATCTCGTCATCTGGCACGGGATGGACAAGCGGCTCCAGTCGGAACAGCAGGTCCAGGAGCAGCGGGACAAGAACTTCAGCTACCTCTGCGCCTACCGCGTCGCCGAGAAGGCGTTCCTGCGCCTGGCCGACGACGACGTCCGCGACGTCACGGTCGCGCCCAAGGGCCGGTTCGCCGTGGGCGAGGACATCCGGGCCTACGAGCTCGACGGGAACCTCGACGGCCGGAACTACCGGGACGTCTACGTCATCGACATGAAGACGGGCAAGCGGAGCCTGGCCCTGACCAAGAACCGCTATTTCTACGGGCCCCTCTTCAACGGGACCCATCTCCTCTTCTACGACGACGGCCACTTCCACACCTACGACATGACGACGGGCGCGTCCGTCAACATCACCCGGAACGTCCCCGCCTCGTTCGTCAACGAGGACAACGACACCAACGTCGTCAACCCGCCGGATTATCCGGTCGGCCCGGCCAAGGACGGCTTGAACGTCCTCCTGTCGGACGGCTGGGACGTCTGGAGCGTGCCCGTCGGCGGTTCGGGGCCGGCGGTCAACCTGACCGTCAACGGGGCCAAGGACAAGCTCCGCTACCGCCGCCTGCGCATCGACATGGAGGAAAAGGCCGTCGACCTCGGCCAGCCGCAGTATTTCAGCGTCTACGGGGAATGGACCAAGAAGGCCGGCTTCGCCAGGGTCGAGAAGGGCAAGCCCGCGCCGGCGACGCTCCTCTGGGACGACGCCGGCTTCGGCGGCCTGGCCAAGGCCAAAAAAGCGGACGTCTTCGTCTACACCCGCGACACCTTCGAGGATTTCCCCGATTACTACGCGACCGACGCGCTGCTCAAGAACGGCCGGCGGATCACCGAGGCCAATCCCCGGCAGAAGGACTTCCTCTGGTCGAGCGGCTCGATCCTGCTCGATTATAAGATGGACCCGAAGAGCGGCCTGGACAAGGGCCTCCAGGCGGCCCTCTACCTGCCGGCCGGCTACGAGAAGGGCAAACGCTATCCGACGGTGGTCTACTACTACGAGAAGATGTCCCAGCAGCTCAACCGCTACACCCAGCCCTCGGCCAACGGATTCAACAAGTCCGTCTACACCAGCAACGGCTACGCCGTGCTCATGCCCGACATCGCCTACAAGATCAACGATCCCGGCATGTCGGCGGCGTGGTGCGTGCTGCCGGCGATCGACGCGGCCGTGGCCGCCGGGGTCGTCGACCGCGCCAAGGTCGGCCTCCAGGGCCACTCGTGGGGCGGCTACCAGACGGCCTTCCTCATCACCCAGGCCGAGTTCGCCGCCGCCGTGGCCGGGGCCCCGCTGACCAACATGATCAGCATGTACAGCTCGATCTATTTCAACTCCGGCTCGGCCAACCAGCCCATCTTCGAGTCGAGCCAGGGCCGGTTCAAGGGCGGCTACTGGGACAACCTCGAGGCCTACCAGCGCAACTCGCCGGTCTACTACGCCGACCGGGTCAAGACGCCGCTCATCATCCTGCACAACGACAAGGACGGCGCGGTCGACTGGAACCAGGGCATCGAGTACTACAACACGCTCCGCCGGCTGAAGAAGCCGGTCGTCATGCTCCAGTACGCCGGCGAGAACCACGGCCTGCAGAAGCCCGCGAACCAGAAGGACTACACCGTGCGGATGAAGGAGTTCTTCGACCACCACCTGATGGGCCGGCCGGCCCCGGCGTGGTACACGGAAGGCGTCTCCCACCTCGACCTCAAGGACCATCTCAAGGAGCGGGCCAAGGACCTCAAGCCGGCAGAAAAAGCGGAGACCAAAGAGCCCGCGAAGAAGTGACCGGCCGCGCGCCGGAAGGCGCTAACGAAGAGTTGGGGGCGATGGCGGAAGTCCGAACACTTTGAAAAAGGCGCCCGAGACCAGCCTCATCCCAGGCGAATGAGAAGGCTGGCTGGTGAGGCGCCAAGGTTTCAAAGGAAAAGGAAGCGGGGCTAAGGAGGATCCCTCTCCAGCCAGCGAGACGATTATAGTTCCGGATTTCGGCCCTTGTCAATCTGAAAGTGTCCATTTTAGGAAATTTTTTGATAATCGGCCGGCATAATGTATACTATTATTGTAGGATTTCTAAAGAAAGGACCCGACGATGCGCCCGAGCGTCAAGATCGCGATATTCGCCCTGGCCACGTTCCTCGGCCTGGGCGCCTGGAAAGGGCTCAATGCCCTGATCGACCGGGAGGCCCCGACGCGGTCGGGCCTCCTCGCGGGAGGACAAACCATGACGGACAAGGTCAAGAGAACCGAGAAGGAATGGAAGCGCTCGCTGAGCCGCGAGCAGTACGAGGTCCTGAGGAAGTGCGGGACGGAGCGGCCTTTCACCGGGCAGTACAACGATCACTGGGAGGAAGGCCTGTACGTCTGCGCCGGCTGCGGGACTCCCCTCTTCCGCTCGGAGACGAAGTACGAGCACAACACCGGCTGGCCGAGCTTCACGGCGCCCGTCGACGAGACCCGCGTCGAGTACCGCGACGACCACTCGCTCCTGACGAAGAGGGTCGAGGTCCGCTGCGCGGCCTGCGGCGGCCACCTGGGGCACGTCTTCGACGACGGGCCCGAGCCGACCTACCTGCACTATTGCATCAACTCGGCCGCCCTCGATTTCAAGCCGGAGACCTCGGGAAAACCCGCCGTCCCCGCGCCGGCCGCCGAGGCCGCCGAGACGGCGACCTTCGCCGCCGGCTGCTTCTGGGGGGTCGAACACAAGCTGGGCCGGCTCCCCGGCGTCCTGTCCACGGTCGTCGGCTATACCGGCGGAAAGACCATCGACCCGACCTACGAGGAGGTCTGTTCCGACAGGACGGGCCACGCCGAGGCCGTCGAGGTGACGTTCGATCCGAAGCGGGTGAGCTACGCCGACCTCGTCCGGCATTTCTTCTCCATCCACGATCCGACCCAGGTCGACAGGCAGGGACCGGACCGCGGCAAGCAGTACCGTTCGGCCATCTTCTACCACAGCGAGGAGCAGAAAGCGCGGGCCGGCGAGGTGATGGACGAGCTGGAGCGCTCGGGGCGACACAAGAAGCGACTGGCGACCGAGCTCGTCCGGGCTGCGGCCTTCTATAAGGCCGAAGAATACCACCAGAAGTACTACGAGAAGCACGGGATCGTCTGCTACTGAGCGCCCGGCCAAGCCGGTGTCCCCTTTTTGTGACATCCGCCCTCGAGGGCGGCCACCCTTCTCCTCCGTCCATATGGGAGAGCTCCTGGCACGAATCTTGTATTTCAGATTTGGCGTCCAGGAGAAAACGATGATAAAGGCAGCGATCAGGCCCGTTTCCAGGCAGGAAAGGCCCGAGCCGGCCGGCCTGGGCATGAAAAGTGTAAAGATTTTTCTTGACAACGGGGGCGGGAGGCGCTATTCTCCGCGCTTCAATCCGGAAATACCCACCCCCCGGGGGTGAAACGAATCCTCCCCCAGACCCGTTTAGGTAACCGAGGTCGAGGGCAAAATGGAAACGACAGTTTTCCCGGAGGAACGAAAAGCCCGGGAATGTAGTTATCCTATATTATTAATAGCGTAAGGGAGACCGCCATGGGTTCTCAATATAAGTATAAGAACGACGAGGAGCTGCTCCATCTCATACCCGGCACGCCGGGGGGGAAGCTCTTCTCCGACGACGACGTCTTCTCCGCGTCCGACGCCGGGGTCCTGGCCGGGCGGCTCGCCGAGCCCCGGAACGGGAACGGCAACGGTCACGGCAAGGGCCTCAACTCGCCCGAGGACATCGAGCAGACGGCCGACCTCGTCAAGATCTACCTCCGCGAGATGGGCAGCATCCTGCTCCTCTCCAGGGAGCAGGAGATCTCCCTGGCCCGCAAGATGGAGCGCGGCGAAAAGGCCATCCTCAAAGCCCTGGCCCGGACCCCGTTCACGCTGGAGGAGATCGAGTCCCTCGAGGCCCTTTTGAAGAGGACGCCCGAGGCCTTCGTCAAGTTCTTCAACATGTCCGAGGACGAGTTCTCCGACGACAGCCTGGAGGCCCGCCGGCGCGACGTCCTCGAGCGGATCCGCAAGGTCCGGGCCGTGAGCGCCCGTCTCCTCAAGATCCGCCCGCTCGTCCGCAACCGCTTCGCCCGAGGCCGGCTGGCCGTCCGGATCGTCCGCCTGGCCCGCGCGCTCGAGCTCAAGCCGGAGCAGCAGGACCGGATCGTCCAGGCCGTGCAGATCAGGCTCAAGGAAAGCCTCCCCAAGGCCTCCAAGCCCGCGCGCAAGGAGCACCGGTCCATCCTCCAGGCCATCCTGTCGGGGCGCCGGACGCGGGAGCGGGCCAAGAGCGACCTCGTCTCGGCCAACCTGCGTCTCGTCGTCTCCATCGCCAAGAAGTACCAGGGCCGCGGCCTCCAGCTCCTCGACCTCATCCAGGAGGGCAACATCGGCCTGATGCGGGCCGCCGAGAAGTTCGACTACCGGCGCGGCCACAAGTTCTCGACCTACGCGACCTGGTGGATCCGTCAGTCGATCACCCGGGCCATCGCCGACCAGGGACGTACGATCCGCATCCCCGTCCACCTGACGGAGACCATCCACAGGCTCAAGAAGATCTCGCAGTCCTCCGTCCAGGAGAACGGCAAGGTCCTCAGCCCCGAGGAGCTGGCCCGGAAGATGAACCTGCACGTCAACAAGGTCCTGGAGATGATCTATTCGTCCCAGGAGCCCGTCTCGATCGAGACGCCGCTCGGCGACAACGGCGAGGGCTCGCTCGGCGACCTCCTCGAGGACAAGGCTTACCCCTCGCCCCCCGACACGGTCATCCACATCAACCTGCGCGAGCAGATCGAGGCGGCCCTGCGGACCCTGCCCGAGCGGGAGACCCTGGTCCTGCGGATGCGCTACGGCCTCGGCGACGGGCGCGAGTACACCCTCGAAGAGGTCGGCCAGCACTTCAAGCTGACCCGGGAGAGGATCCGCCAGATCGAGCTCAAGGCCCTCAAGGCCCTCCAGCTCTCGGCCCCCGGCCAGAAGCTCAAGTCCTTCTAGCCCCAAGGCGGGCCTGTTGAACGGCGCCGGCCTTTCTGATAGGCTGGAAGCCTGCCAGCCTGGATCATTCACGAGCCGAGGCGGCTGCAGATGCGAGGCGTCAAAGGGCGAAGCCGTACTCGGAGTACTGCGAGCCCTTGGCAACGAAGCGGATGCGGCCGGACCGACTTGCCCGAAGGGTGAAAACGCTGGTCTTGGTCGTTCTCGTTTGATGGAGTAATACGGCGTTTTCGTGAATAGCCCAGGCTAGGATAGCGCCTTTGACCTGTCCCGGTGGCCCCATGACCTACGAGCGCCTCGGCTTCATCGCCCCTTCGAGCTGCCTGTCCGTCAAGGAGAAGCCCGCCCTGCGCCGGACGGCCCGGCTCCTCCAGAAGGCCCTGGGCGCCCGCGAGGTCTTCATCGGGCCCCACCTGTTCTCGAGCGACGCCGAGATCGACCACGTCACGGCCCCCGTCGAGGACCGGGCCGCCGTCTTCAAGGAGGCCATCCGCGAGCTCGACCTGATCATCTCCATCGCCGGGGGCACCGGCGCCGAAGACCTCGTCCGCAAGATCGACGGCAAGGACCTCCGCGTCATCCGCGAGCGGCGCCCCCTGTTCGTGGGTTTCTCCGACTTCACCTTCCTCCTCAACGAGATCTACCACGCCTGCCGCGTGCCGGTCATCTACTTCCCCTCGCTCAAGGTCGCCAGGGGCGATTTCCGGAACCTGCTCGGCCTGATCGCCGGCGAGGAGATCCACTACCAGGGATCGGCCTGGCTCAACTCCCCCCCGCCGCGGAAGCTCTCGGGCATCCCCATCGGCGGCAACCTGTCGACCTTCGTCAATTTCCTCAACCGGGGGAACCCGCCCAAGTTCGGCTGGAGGAGCCACATCCTGTTCATCGAGGACGTCCAGGTCGACGTCGAGGACCTGCACCGCCTGCTGGCCGCCCTGCGCCGGCACAACGTCTTCGCCTGCATCCGGGGCGTCGTCGTCGGCTCGATGACCCCGCCGGGCAAGAGCCTGTTCCCGAAGAGGCACCAGCGCGAGGCCGTCCGCTTCCTCCGCTCCTATCTCGCCGACGTCATCCGCGACCGGCGGCGCCAGGGCCGTCCCCTGCCCATATTGACCGTGACCAATTTCGGCCACGACATCCGCCGGAACCTCATGGCCGTGCCGATCGGCGGGAGAGTGACCATCTCCCGCTCCAAGAGGATCACTTTCCGCCTCCACCGGCGAACGGCCCGCAACGGCCAGCCCTCCTGACCTGCCCTGCTTTCCTGAACACGGCCGTCGGGGGACCATGAAGGAGGCGAAAAGCCGAGCGGATGACTCCCCTGGAGCCTGGGCGTACGGCTTATTTCCTGAGGTACACGAGGGCCTGCATCCCCGCCACGCACCCCTCGCCGGCGGCCGCGACGACCTGCAGGCCCCCGCAGGTGATGTCGCCGGCGGCGAAGACCCCGGCGATGTTGGTGCGCTGGAAGCGGTCGACGGCGACGCACTGCTTTTGATCGAGGGACACGCCGGCCTTGGCGAACAGCGGCCCGGCAGGGATCTCGCGGAAGACGAACACGCCCGAGACGGGGTGGGTACGTGTCCCCCAAAATCCCTGCCAAGATACATTCCAGAAGTGCCGCTCCGCGTTGCTCCGCAGCACTTCTGATGGTCGCTCCCAAGCGCCCGCTCCCCGCGGGGGGCGGAGCGGGCACAGGTGAAGACCGGGGACGTCAAGATCGGGGACACGTACAAGTACATGTCCCCTTAGTCCCCGGTCTTCAGAGCGAAGCCCGGATACGAAGCGAGCCGGCTCGCCGGGCCGGCTAGCGGCCGACGGAAGGAATACCCCGAGCGTAGCAGGGCGGATTTCCTGACGACGGTCGCTGAGGCGCGCGCGGCTCGCTTCAGCGCGGGGCGCGGAAGACCTTGACCTTTTTGAGGAAGCCGTCGCCGATGCTCTCGCTCGTGACGCCGGGGACTTCGTTGGCGACGATGTGGATGATCCGCCGCTCGTAGGGGTTCATGAGGTCCAGGATCTCCTCGCGGCCCGATTCGGAGACCTGCCGGGCGACGCGCTGGGCGTAATCCTTCAGCTGCTTCTCCTTGCGCTTCCGGTAGAACTCGCAATCCACCTGGACCTTGACCGGCGAGATCTTGTTCAGCACGTGCTGGAGCGAGAGGAGGAGCGAGCCGTCGTTGCGGAGCAGCATGGTCTTGTCCGGACCGTCGAAGACGACGAAGACGATGTCCGGGCGCTTCTTGACCTGGTAGGAGAGCTCCAGCGGGAAGACGGTCATGAGACCGGCCAGGAACCGCTCCACGGCGTTGTCGGCGTCCTCGGCCTTGGGCCAGGCGCGGATGACGATCTCCTTGCTCTTCATGCCGAAGAGCCGGGTCTTCTCGGTGACGATCTCGTAGTTGAACTTCTCGCGCGGCAGCTTGAGCCGGTGCTCGGCCAGGCTGATCGCCTCCTCGAGGTTGCGTCCGCTGTATTCCGGCCGCTCGTCGGCCGGCTTCGTCTCGGCGGGCCTCGTTCCGGCCGGCTGCTGCTCGGTCGGCTGCGGAGTGTCGGGTTTCGTCTCGTTGTCCATCTCTATCTCGCTTTGGCGGTTGCCGGATGCCGGTGCATCATCTTGTTCATGAGCGCCTGCTGCCCGATCTGGAGGACGTTGGTGGTCAGCCAGTAGAGGACGAGGCCGCTCTGGAAGTTGATGAAAAATATGGTCATTACGAACGGCATGATGAGCATCATCTTGGCCTGCTGGGGGTCGGCCGAGGTCGGCGTCATCTTCTGGGAGATGAACTGGGTGATGCCCATCAGGACCGGCGTCACATAGAAGGGGTCCTTCAAGGAGAGGTCGGTGATCCAGAGCGCGAAGGGCGCCTGGCGGAACTCGACGGCGACGACGAGCATCCGGAAGACGCCCCAGAAGACGGGCAGCTGGATGAGCAGCGGCAGGCAGCCGCCGGCCGGGTTGACGCCCTGCGCCTTGTAGAGCCCCATCATCTCCTCGTTCATCTGCCGGCGCTGCTCGATGTCCGTCTTGGACTTCTTGTACTTCGCCCGGATGGCCTTGATCTTCGGCTGGAGGTCGGCCATCTTGGCCATGGACTTGGTCGAGCTGTAGGTCAGCGGGAAGAAGATGATCTTGATGACGATCGTCAGCAGGATGATGGCGACGCCCCAGTTGGGGACGAGCCGGTGAAAGAACTTGACGGCGACGAGAAGGATCTCGGCGATGCTGCCGAACATCCCGAAGTTGACGACCTTCTTCGATTCGTAGCCGAAGGCCTTGAGGTCGTCGGCGGACTTGGGGCCGATGAAGGCCTTGTGGGGCCCCGTCACGTAGAGGAAGTGGAACGGCTCCCGGCCCTCCGGCGTCTCCCGGAGAAAGGCCGCCTGTCCCTTCCGGGCCGGCAGGACGAAGAGGGCCACGAAGTAGTTCTCCTCGTAGGCGGCCCAGTCGACGAAGTTGTACGTGTTCTCGCCGGCCTTGAACTTCCGCTCGTTCATCCGGTAGACCTTGCCGCCGGTGTAGACGGCCGAACCCCGGGCGGCGCTGAAGCTCTGCTTCAGGTCGTCGGCGGTGAGGTTGGCGATCCCCGGTCCCCAGAGGACGGACGGGGAGACCGGTTGGCCGCCCTTCCAGACGCGGACCTCCGTGTCCAGTGCGTAGCTGCCCCCGGTGTAGCGGAAGACCTTCTCGGCTTGGATCGAGGCCCCGTCGGAATAGGCGAAGCGCAGCTCTCCGGCCGCGCCGTCGGGGAGTGAGAGAGCGGTCGTCGAGGCCGCGAAGACCGCCCCGTTGAGCGTGTCGGCGAGGGCCGCCTCGTCGAAGCCCAGGGAGAAGGGATAACGGCCGATCTCGCCGGCCAGGTCAGGGACCAGCTCGAGCGGCTCTTTGGCGCTGTTCTTGTGCTTCTTGAGCGTCCATTTCTTGAGAACACCGCCCTTGCTAGACCAGACCGCCCGGTAGAGGGAGGTCTCGACGACGACCTCGGCATCGGCCTCGCCGGCCGTGGCCGGGACCGGCGCCGCCTCGGCGGGGGCGGGCTGGGCCTCGGGCTGGGCCGGCAACCGCTCCGGGCCGGCCTGGGCGGCCGTGCCCGGCACCGGCTCATTCGGAGCGGGGACCGCGGTGACGGCAGGGGAGACCTCCGGCTTGTTCGGCTTGACGAAGAAGTACTGGTAGCCCATCAGGACCAGGAACGACAGGACGATGGCCAAGATGAGTCTTTTTTCCATTCTCTCTCACTCTCAGGGAACGGGATCGATCCCGCCCGCGTGGAACGGATGGCACCGGAAGAGCCGTCGGACGCCCAGGGACGCCCCCCTGAGGAAGCCGTATCTCTCGATGGCTTCCCGGGCATAGGCGGAACAGGTGGGGTAGTAACGGCAGCGGCTGCCGAGCAGCGGGGACAGGGTCAGCTGGTAGGCCCTGATCAGGAAAAGCGCGACGGCTTTCACGATGCTATCCGTTTACGAAAAATCGTTGTCATGGCCGAGATGTAAGCGTCCCGGAGGTCGGCCCAGGCGGCCAGGCCCGACTCCGGCCGGGCTATGACGATAAGGTCGAGCGGCTCTGCCAGGAGCCCCTTTTCCCTCCGAAAGAGCTCACGGAACCTCCGCTTGACCCTGTTCCTGACGACCGCGGACCCGACCTTCCGGCTGGCGACGACCGCCAGACGGCCGTGGCCGAGCCCGTTCCTCAGGAAGACCAGGGTGAAAAACCGGCCCCTGAAACGCGCGCCCTGCCCGTAGAGAACCGTGAAATCGCTTTTCTTACGGATTCTCTCGGCAGGCGTCAGGCGCTCATTCATCCGACAGAAACGCGCTTTCTGCCCTTGCGCCTTCTGCTCTTGATGACTTCCTGGCCGCCCTTGGACTTCATGCGGACTCGGAAACCGTGCGTTTTCTTGCGTTTTCTGTTGTTCGGCTGAAACGTTCTCTTCATGTTCCTTCGACACCTATTGAGGGGGTATGTTACCCGAACCCCCCCGGCCTGTCAAGGCCGCTTCCCGGGAAGAGCCGTTGACTCGGTCTCCCGCTTCGGTTATAATGGAAGTCTATGAATTCACTGAAAATTGGCGATAAAGTCATTTATCCCAATCAAGGCCTGGGCGTCATCGAAGCCATCCGTGAAGAGGCCTATGACGGCCAGCGGTTCATGGTCTTCCACCTGAGGATCATCGCCAACAACACCCTGGTCACGGTGCCCAGCGCGACCGCCTGGGAGATCGGCATCCGCCGCCCGGTGACGAACGGCTGCATCCGGAAGATCTACGAGTTCGTGGGCAACGGGGAGGTCGACATCACGACGGACTGGAAAGGGCGCTACAAGGAGCACCTCAACCTGATGAAGTCGGGCACGCTGCTCGACATGGCCGCCGTCCTGAAGAGCCTGTACTGCCTGAGCCTGCACAAGCCCCTCTCCTTCCGCGAGAAGAAGATGATGGAGAAGGCCAAAGAGCTGATCATCTCCGAGATCTCGCTGGCCGCGGCCTCGCCCTCGAACAAGGTCGAGGAAAAGCTCCTCGTCGCCCTCTCCCGCTGCTTCAAATCTTCCAAGGCCCGCGCCGCCGCTTGATCCGAAGCCCATGGCCCTGACGGGGATCGTCCTTTTCGTCCTCTGCGTCGTTCTCTACGCGTTCTTTTCCGCCGCCGAAACCTCCATGATCGCGGCCAACCCCTACGCCCTCCAGTACCGGGAAAAGAGCGGGTCCAAGCGGGCCGCGATGGTCCGGAAGATGAAGTCGAGGACCAACGAGTTCCTGGCCACGATCCTCATCGGGAACACCCTGGTCAACGTGGCCGCCTCCGCGATCGCGACGTCCGTCTGCATCACGCTCATCCCCGGGCAGAGCCGGGCCGTCCTCGCGGCGACTTTGGCCACGACCTTGATCATCCTCATATTCTCCGAGACCGCCCCCAAGACGTTCGCCGCCCAGGACCCGCTGAGAACGGCCCTTTGGCTCGGCTATCCGGTCCGCGGCCTCATGTTCCTCCTCTACCCCCTCGTCAAGGCCCTGTCGTTCGTGACCGGCATCATCGTCCCGTCTTCCCGGAAGCGGGACGCCTACGCGGCCGCCCAGCTCAACGAGGAGGAGACCCGCATCGCCATCCACGCCGGGGCCCGCAGCCTGTCGGCGCTGCGCCGGAGGATCGTCTCGGGCGCCCTCGATATGGGCTCCCGGCCGGTCAAGGAGGTCATGGTCCCCCGCCCCGAGGTCAAGGCCCTCGAGATCGATTCCGGCCGGGAGGCCGTCCTGGCCACGCTGCGCTCGACCGGCTACTCGCGCTACCCGGTCTACCGGGGGCGCCTCGACAACGTCGAGGGGATCGTCCACAGCAAGGATATCGTCGGATATCTCATTGATAACAAACCGTTTTCTCTGCACGAGGTCATGCGCACGCCGTTCTTCGTGCCGGAGCTCGCCTCGCTCGAGAAGGTCCTGCTGCAGATGCAGGAGAAGGCCGTCCACATGGCCCTCGTCGTCGACGAGTTCGGCAACGTCGACGGCCTTGTGACCCTCGAGGACATCATCGAGGAGATCGTCGGGGAGATCCAGGACGAACACGACGGACAGTCGGAGAACTGGTATTCCCGGGACGAGGCCGGCCGGTTCCTCGTCGCCGGCGCCGCCCCGGTCAAGGACGTCAACGCCCTCGTCGACCTGCGCATCCCCGACAAGAGCGACTACACGACGCTCGCCGGCTTCTTCCTCTACGAGTTCGGGCGTCTGCCCCGCGAGAAGGACGCCCTGGAGTTCGGCGGTTTCCGGCTGACCGTCGAGAGGATGACCAAGCGGCACATCAGCCTCATCGGGATCGGGCCCGACGGCCGCGGCGGGACGGCCCCGAGATGAAGACCCTGGCCGTCAACAAGTCCGTCTCCCACGATTATCTCGTCCTCGAGACCATGGAGGCCGGCCTGGCCCTCGTCGGGAGCGAGGTCAAGTCGGTCCGGGCCGGCCGGATCTCGCTCAAGGAGAGCTACGCCGAGGTCCGCGGCGGCGAGGTCTTTCTGGTCAAGTGCCACATCAGCCCCTACGAGGCGGCCAACATCTTCAACCATGAGCCCTTGAGGGACCGCAAGCTCCTCCTCCACCGCCGGGAGATCAAGCGCCTGGCCGGCAAGACCCAGGAGCGGGGCCTGACCGTCGTCCCGAAGCGCGTTTTCGTCGGCGACCGGGGCAAGATCAAGCTGGAGATCGCCCTGGTCCGCGGCAAGCGGGAGCACGAGAAGCGCGAAGCCATCAAGAAAAGGGACGCGGACCGGGAGATCCGGGCCGCGCTCAAGAACCGGTCGCGCTGAAGGCCGCCGCCAGGCGGACCGCCTCCTCCATGCTGCGCGCGTCGGCCGTGCCCCGCCCGGCGATGTCGAAGGCCGTCCCGTGGTCCGGGGACGTCCGGACGAAGGGCAAGCCGAGCGTCGCGTTGACGCCCGTGGCGAAGGCCTCGAGCTTGAAGGGGATGAGACCCTGGTCGTGATAGAGGGCGACGACCACGGCGTCGGCCTTTCCCCGGGCCTTCAGGAAGACGGCGTCGGGTGGGAAAGGGCCGGTCGCCGGGATGCCCTCCGACGCCGCGGCCTCGACCGCCGGCCCGATCTCCTCCCGTTCCTCCAGGCCGAGACCGCCGTCCTCGCCGGCGTGAGGATTGAGCCCGGCGACGAGCAGGCGGAACGGGCCCCCGGGGACGCGGCCGAGGGACCTGTGGAGGGACCGGAGAAAGGCCAGCAGCGCTTCCCCGCGGACGGCCGCGACGGCCTCGCGCAGAGGCCTGTGGTGGCTGAACAGGGCCACCCTCAGAGGCCCCGACCAGAAGGTCATCAGAGCCTCGGGATAGAAGCGGGCGAGGTAATCGGTGTGCCCCGCGTAGGGGCGTCCGGCCCGGGTCCAGGCCGCCTTCGAGACGGGCGCCGTGACCACGGCCTCGAGCCGGCCGCCGCGGGCCTCGGAGACCGCCGCCTCGAACGCCCGGAAAGAGGCCTCGCCGTTGGCCGCCGAGATACGGCCGGTCTCGAACGGCCCTTCGGGCCCCGGCACGGGGGCCAGGAAGATGCCCGGTCCGCCCGGCGGCTCGGCGGGCCAGGGGAGAAGATCGAGCCGCAGGCCGAGCCTGCGCCTTTCGGCTTCTAAGATCCGGGGGTCAGCGAAGAGGACGTAGGCGGCCGGCGGGAGAGCGGCCCGCCCGGCCAGGGTCTTGAGGGCGACTTCCGGCCCGACGCCGCCCGGGTCGCCGGCGGTGAGGCCGATCCTCGGAACGGTCATTTGCCGCCGGCGGGCTCCCCGTCGGGGTCCGGGGATTCCCCGACCTTGTAGATGCAGCGGATGCAGGCCTTGTAGATGAGCAGGTTCGGGGCGTCGTCGCGATTGAGCTTGATGCAGTTGCGGTCGTACCACTCGATGTAGCCCTCGACGGTCTCGCCGGTCGTGTAGACGACGGCCACGGGCGTCTTCTTGTTCATCTGCTTGAGGTAGTAATAGCTCTCGGCGAAAGTGTCGGTCGGGGGATGCATCCGCTTCCGGGCCGCTTCCTTCTCCCTCTCCTTGTCCTGGCCCATGCGTTCCTTGATCTCGGTGAGATCGGGACGGATAAGTCTCCTGTTCATAGAAGCTTCTCCCCTCGAAGGATAGGACGGGGCGATATCACCCTTTGTATCGAACATAGCACAGGGGCCCCGCGAATGCAAGGCGGCGGCGGGCGAAACGAGCCCGCCCGCGGGGTCGCCGCGGGCGGGTCGGACGACAGGAGGGGCCGTGCCTCAATCGAGGCCGGGCGCGAATTCCGACAGATTGATGTTCTTCGACTTGAGGTTCGTCCCCATGGCGCGCTCCAGGGCCGCGAGGGAGACGTTGTAGGAGATGATGGCGTTGAGCTCCGAGATCCGGGCGTTGGCCAGGTCGCGCTGGTAGGACAGGACCATGTAGTTCGTGCTCATGCCCACCCGGCGCTTCTCCTCCTCGGCCGCGAGCTTCTGCTCGGCCAGCTCCCGGGCCGTCGTGTAGGCCTGGATCCTCTTGTAGTTGGCCTCGACGGACCGGACGGCGTTCTTGATCTCGATGTACATCTCCTCCTTCTGTTCCTCCATCTCGAGCATGGTCCGCCGCATGTCCAGCCTGGCCTGGGCCAGGGCGGCCCGGCCGAAGACGTTCGACAGGGGCAGGCTCAGGGTCAAGCCGAGGTTCCAGTTGGGGTAGGTGAACTTGAAGGACTGCTTGAGGGCGCCGCTGATGCTGGTCGACCATGGCCCCCAGGGTGACATGGTTGTCCAGACGACGGAGATCCTGACCGTCCTCGACCCGGGCGTGCTCATCGTCGACGCGGACATCTACGAGCGTGACCTCGCCGCCGTGAGCAAAGGGCAGGAGGTCGACGTGACGGTGCCGGCGTACCCGGACCTCGTCTTCAAGGGCCGGATTCTCTACATCGGCGACGAGATCAAGGAGGAGACCCGGACCGTCACGGTCCGGACCGAGGTCGTCAACGAGGGCTACCGGCTCAAGCCGGGGATGTTCGCCTCGCTCAGCATCCTCCTCGACCGCCAGGCCCGGGCCCTGACCGTTCCCCAGGCGGCCGTGCTCGACGACGGCGACCGGAAGATCGTCTTCGTCGCCCGGGACGGCGCCTACGTCCCGCGCGTCGTGGTCACCGGGGTCAAGATGAACGGCTCGATCGAGGTCCTCAGCGGGCTGGCGGCCGGAGAGAAGGTGGTCACGGAGGGGAGCTACCAGCTCAAGGCCAAGCTCTACGACGAGGTCCTCAAGGGCGCCCACATCCACTGAGGACGGCGGACATGATAGACAGGATCATCGATTTCGCCCTCAAGCACAGGCTCCTCACCGTCTTCCTGATCGGCCTCGTCTGCCTCTGGGGCCTGGCCGTGTTCGTCCGCATGCCCAAGGACATCTACCCGGACCTCAACGCGCCCCTGGTCAACATCGTCACCGAGAACGAGGGCATGGCCTCGGAGGACGTCGAGCGTCTGATCACCTTCCCCCTCGAGAGCCTGCTCTCGGGCGCGCCCGGCGTCACCCGGGTCCGCTCGGAATCGACGACCGGCGACTCGGTCGTCACCGTGGAATTCGCCTGGGGCACGGACATCTACAAGGCCCGGCAGATCGTCTCCAGCAAGCTCGAGCTCATCGCCGGCCGGCTGCCCCGGGGGACCAGCCCGCCCCTCCTCGGGCCGGTGTCCTCCCGCATGGGGGAGGTCTTCGAGTTCGCCGTCGTCGGCGACGAGACGATCGACCCCATGGACCTGCGCTCGATCGCCGACTGGACGATCCGCTACCGGCTCCAGGGCGTGCCGGGGGTCTCGTTCGTCATCAATCTCGGCGGCTTCGTCCGCCAGTTCCAGGTCTTCCTCAGGCCGGAGATGCTCAAGAACTACGGCATCACCATCGCCGAGGTCAAGGAGGCCATCGAGGCCGGCAACCGCAACTTCAGCGGCGGCGTCGTCCCCCTCGGGGCCCAGGAGCTCCTCATCAAGGGCGAGGGCCGGATCGAGACGCTCGACCACATCCGCGAGACGGTCATCGCCGCGCGCGCCGACGTCCCCGTCTTCGTCAAGGACGTGGCCGACGTCCGGATCGGCTCGAAGTTCAGGCGCGAATCGGCCAGCCACAACGGGCGCGAAGCGGTCAACGTCACCGTCGAGAAGCAGTACGGCGGCGACACCCTGGCGGCCATCCGGAACATCCGGGAGGCCTTGGCCCGGATCGGCCGGGACCTGCCTGAGGGCGTCGGGATCAGGACCTTCTACGACCAGTCCGTCCTCATCCTCAAGTCCATCCGCCACGTCGAGGTGACCATCCTCGAGGGCATCGTCCTCATCGTCCTGGTGATGATGTTCTTCATGTGGAACGTCCGCAGCTCGCTCATCGCCTCGCTGACCATCCCCTTCTCGATCCTCATCGCCCTCGTCATCATGGACCTCTTCGGGGTCAAGCTGACGGTCATGTCCATCGGCGGGCTGGCCATCGGGATCGGCAAGATGGCCAACGGCTCGATCATCATGGTCGAGAACATCTACCGGCTCATCGGCGAGAGATGCGGCCGGGCCTCCCCGGCGGAGATCGTCGCCGAGGCGGCCAAGGACGTCGGTCGTTTCCTCTTCTCGGCCAGCCTGATCATCATCCTCGTGTTCCTGCCGCTGCTGACCCTCCAGGGCCTCGAGGGCGCCATGTTCCGGCCGACGGCCTTCGCCGTGGCGGCCGCCCTCTTCGGGGCCATGCTGCTCAACGTCACCCTTCAGCCCATCCTGGCGGCGACCTTCCTCGTCAACTGCCGCCGCGTCTCCCGCCGGGACCCGGTCACGGACTTCCTGACCTCGAGGTACCGCAAGGTCCTGGCCTGGGCCCTGGGGAGGAAGCGGCTGATGCTGGCCCTGTTCGGGGCCCTCATCGTCCTGGCCGCGGTCGCCTTCACCTTCCTGGGCAAGGAATTCGTCCCGCCGCTCGACGAGGGGGCCATCATGGCCTCGACGGTCATGCTGCCGGAGACCTCCCTCGAGGAATCGGTCCGGATGGGCACCCGCGTCGAGAGGATCCTGCTCGGGATCCCCGAGGTCGTCTCGGTCACCCGGACGACCGGCACGGCCGAGGCCTCGGAGCACGTCCATCCCGTCAACCACAGCCACTACAACATCGAGCTTCTGCCGCGCGAGAAGCGCCGGCGGGGCTTCCGCGAGATCACCCAGGACATGCGCGAGCGGCTCGAGGCCCTGCCGGGGCTGGCCGTGCTTTTCGAGCAGCCCATCGCCAACAAGCTGGCCGAGATGCTGACCGGGACGGAGGGCGAGCTGTCCGTGAAGCTGTTCGGCCCGGACCTGGCCGTCCTCAACGGGAAGATCGAGGAGATCCGCGGCGTCCTGGCGGGCCTGCGGGGCGTCGCCGACCTCCAGGTCGAGCAGACCTCGGGCATCCCCCAGCTCGTCATCCGCCTCGACCGGGCCCGGATGGCCCTTCACGGCATCTCCGTCGGCGCGGTGGCCGACCTCGTCGAGACGGCCCTCAACGGCATCGAGGCCACCGACGTCTACGAACCGGACCGGGTGACCTCCGTCCTGATCCGGCTGCCGGAGAGCTACCGCGGCGACGAGGAAGCCGTCCGGAACCTCCTCGTCGACGCGCCGGGCGGGCGGCGCATCCCCCTCTCGGACCTGGCCGACATCCGGCGGGACGAGGGGCCGCAGACGATCTTCCGCGAGAACCTCCTGCGCCGCAAGATCATCCTGGGCAACATCGAGGGCCGCGACATCGGGGGCTTCGTCGAGGAGGCCCGGGCCCTCATCGACGCCGAGGTCGACCTGCCGCCGGGGTATCACGTGACCTTCGGCGGGCAGTTCGAGAGCCAGCAGCGGGCCCTGCGCCATCTGGCGCTGCTCATGGCCCTGGTCATCCTGATCATCTTCGTCATCCTCTTCTCGTCGTTCGGTTCGCTCCGCCAGGCCTTCCTGATCATCATGAACATCCCCTCGGCGCTCATCGGCGGCGTCGTGGCCCTGATCCTGGTCGGGGAGACGCTCAACGTGTCGTCGACGATCGGGCTCATCGCCCTGTTCGGGATCTGCGCCCAGAACGACATCATCCTGGTCGCCAAGATCAACGACCTGCGGCGCCGCGGGGCCGCCCTGCGCGAGGCGGTCGTCGAGGGCGCCATGGTCAAGTTCCGGCCGATCTTCATGACCGACATGGTCATGATCGTCGGTCTGCTGCCCATGGCCCTGATCACCACGACCGGATCGGAGCTGCACCGGCCGCTGGCCGTCGTCTACATCGGCGGCTTCTTCTTCGCCATCTTCCTGCGCCTGGTCATGGTCCCGGTCCTCTACGAGACCCTGATGGCCTGGGGAGGGAAGGCCCGGAACGGGAGCGGGCCGATGGACAGCCCGGAGAGGAACTGATAACCTGGGTCTTCGCTGCACGAAAGGAGCCCCGTGAGCCGCGCCAAACACCACAGCCCCGAGACCGCCGTCATCCACGCCGGCCAGGAGCCGGACCCCGTCTACGGGGGCGTGTCGGTCCCCATCTACCAGTCGTCCACCTTCGCCTTCGACAGCGCCGAGCAGGGCGCGGCCCGCTTCGCCGGGCGCGAGAAGGGCTTCATCTACACCCGCATCGGCAACCCGACCGTCCGGGCCCTCGAGGAGAGCCTGGCCACGCTCGAAGGCGGCTTCGACGCCTCGGCCACGGCCACGGGCATGGCCGCCGTGACGACGATCTACACGGCCCTTCTCGACAAGGACGCCCACGTCGTCGGCACGGCCTCGATCTACGGGCCCTCGCGGACGGTCCTCGAGAGCGAGTTCTCGCGCTTCGGCGTCCGTTCGGACTTCGTCGACACCTCGGACATCCGCAACGTGGAGCGTGCCCTGCGCCCGGAGACCAAGCTGCTGTTCGTCGAGACCCCGGCCAACCCCACGCTGGCGGTCACCGACCTCCGGGCCTGCGCCCGGATCGCCCGGGAGCGCGGCCTGACCCTCGTCGTCGACAACACCTTCTCCAGCCCGCTTCTCCAGAGGCCGCTGGCGCTCGGGGCCGACGTGGTCATGCACAGCCTGACCAAGTTCATCAACGGCCACAGCGACGTCGTCGGGGGCGTCATCATCGCCCGCGAGGAGGCGCTCCATCAAAGGCTCCGCAAGGTCCTCGTCCTCATGGGCGGGACGATGGACCCGCACCAGGCCTGGCTCGTGCTGCGGGGCGTCCGGACCCTGGCCCTGCGGGTCGAGAAGAGCCAGAGGAGCGCGGCCGATCTGGCGCCCTGGCTGGCCGCCCACCCCAAGGTCGCCTGGGTCAACTTCCCCGGGCTCCCGTCGCACCCCCAGCACGCCCTGGCCAGGGAGCAGATGGCGGGCTTCGGCTCGATGATCACCTTCGGCCTCCGGGGCGGCTACGAGGCCGGGCGGAAGATGATCAACGCCGTCGAGCTGTGCACGCTGGCCGTCTCGCTCGGCGGGATCGAGAGCCTCATCCAGCACCCGGCCAGCATGACCCACGCCGGCGTCCCCGAGGCGCAGCGGCAGGAGGCCGGCATCACCGACGACCTCATCCGCCTCTCGGTCGGGTGCGAGGGCCTCGAGGACATCCGGGCCGACCTGGCCCAGGCGCTGGACAGGGCCTAGGCCGGCGCGCCGATCCCTTTGACTTGGGCTCCCTCCCGAACGTAGAATAGCCCTCCGCACCTTCGTCCGAGGAGGAGTCACGATGAGATCCATCCGCCGTTCCGTCCTGGCCGTCCTGTTCGTCCTGGCCTGGTCGGCCGCGGGCCTTCAGGCCCAACCGGCCCGGCCGGCCGCCGCTCCGGCGACCGAAGAGGACAGGATCCTCGAGGCCATGCACCTCATCCAGAGCCAGCCGCTCTACAACTACGTCGCCGAGCTCGTCTCCGAGAAGTTCGGCGGCCGGCTGACGGGGACCGGGGAATACGAGGCCTGCGTCGCCTGGGTCGAGTCCCTGCTCAAGGGTTGGGGCGTCGAGCCCGGCGGCGAGAACGGCACCTACCGCCAGCTCTTCCCCAATCCCTACACCGTGGTCTTCCCGGGCGGCGTCTGCGAGATGCGCGTCCCGGCGGGCCAGGGCGGCGTCATCAGGAAGGCCTACAAGTACGAGGACGAGTTCATCCCCGGGGGGACGACCGGGACGGGCGAGGTCACGGCCGAGGTCGTCTACGTCGGCTACGGCATCACCGCCCCCGAGCTCGGCTACGACGACTACAAGGGCGTCGACGTCGGGGGCAAGATCGTGCTCATGGACTCCGAGGTCCCGGTCGGCCCGCGCGACGCGGATATCGAGGCGTTCAAGAAGTGGCGGCCCTACTCGTTCCACCAGTACAAGCTCAGGAACGCCGTCGCCCACGGGGCCAAGGGGATGATCTACAACTACGGGCCCATCGGCAATCCCAACAACGCCTACGTCGAGGGCTTCGTCTATCACCACGTCGGCAAGGCCGTCGTCACGGATGTCTTCGCCGGCACGGGCCAGAGCCATGACGACGTCGTCGGCCGGATCCGCAAGGAGCTCAAGCCCCAGTCCTTCGCCACGGGCAAGACGATGACCATCAGCAATAAGAGCGAACATCACCCCGACGGCGTCGGCATCAACCTCCTCGGCAAGATCACCGGGACCGATCCCGCGCTCAGGGACGAGGTCATCATCGTCGGCGGCCATCTCGACCACCTCGGCCGGCTCTGGGAGCTCATGCCCGGGGCCAACGACAACGCCACCGCCGTCGCGGTGACGCTGGGCATCGCCGAGGCCATGGCCAAGTGCGCCGTCAAGCCCAAGCGGACGGTCGTGTTCTTCTTCTTCGGCAGCGAGGAACAGAGCGAGGACCAGGGCACGGAGGGCTCGCACTACTACACCGAGCACCCCATCTACCCGCTCGATAAAACCACTGTTTTCATCAATATGGAGGGTCCGGGGAGCGGAGACAGGATCTCGGCCTCGGGCGGCGCGACCTATCCCGGCTTCTGGGCGTTCGTCGAGAAGGCCAACCGGGGCTACGTCCACCGCGTCCTGCGGACGGGGCCGGCGTCCTACCCCGGCCGGC
Organism: Candidatus Aminicenantota bacterium; assembly: GCA_041320535.1. Lineage (GTDB taxonomy): Bacteria > Acidobacteriota > Aminicenantia > Aminicenantales > Saccharicenantaceae > RBG-16-66-30. The sequence goes on from JBGLNH010000001.1 coordinate 1,121,448, forward strand.
CGCGGCAGGATTCGGCCTGGTTCTTCTGGAAGGGCGTGCCGTCCCTGACCTTCGGCGCCTACGGCGGGCCCCAGCCGCCCTATCCGACCTACCACAACACGAGGGACTCGCTCGAGCTCATCACGCCGGAGATCATGGAGGACATCGCCCAGCTGCTGTTCATGACCATCATGGACCTGGCCGACGAGCCCGTCCTGAACTTCCGTTAGACGGCCCGGTCCCGGGGGCCCTCCCGGTCCCGGGACGACGCTGTCTCTCCGGCCCTTGCCGGTCGGCTTGCAAATCGCGGCCGCGGGACGGATAATGAAAGAGAACGGAGGTGTCCCATGGGATATCAGGCTCGCCAGCGGACCGTCGTCTTCGTCGCGCTCTTCGCGCTCCTGGCCGCCGCGGCCTCGGCCCAGGCCGGCCGCGGCCAGGGCCGCCTGAACGGCAAGGTCCTCGACAAGAACGGCAAGCCGGTCGCCGGCGCCCAGGTCAAGCTGACCTTCGAAGGGGGCGCCGAGTTCGACGCCGTCACGGACGGCAAGGGGGTTTGGGGCGTCATCGGGCTGGGCACGGGCAGCTGGACCGTCACGGTCAAGGCCCCCGGCTATCTGCCGGTCAGCCAGGGCATCTACGTCAAGCAGCTCGAGCGCAACCCGCCCGTCGACATCCGCCTGGAAAAAGAGGCCATCGGCAGCGGCGTCGTCCAGGACGAGGACTCCTTCGCCGACCTCGAGCAGGGCAACAGGCTCTACGAGGAGGGGCGCTACGACTCGGCCCTCGTCATGTACGAGGAGTTCCTCAAGAAGAACCCCGGGGCCTACCAGGTCCGGCTCAACATCGGCGACTGTTACCGCGAGAAGGGCGACTACGCCCAGGCCATCGAGGCCTACACCCGTCTGCTCGAGAACGCCGCGGCCGACGCGGCCGGCGGCAAGCCCTGGACGGCCAAGGGCCTGGCCGCGATCGGCCTGTGCCATCTCCGGCAGGGGAACCTCGAGGAGGCCCAGGGCTTCTTCGTCAAATCGATCGAGGTCGCGCCCGAGGACGAGCTGCTGCCCTACAACGTGGCCGAGATCTTCTTCTCCAACCAGGACGTCGACCGGGCCCGGAAGTACTTCGAGATGGCCGCCGCCATCAAGCCCGACTGGCCCGATCCCTACCTCAAGCTTGGCTACGTCTTCCTCAACAAGGCCGACCTCCCCAAGGCCGCCGAATACCTGGAGAAGTTCCTGACGCTCGAAACGGACACGCCCCGGGCCGAGCAGGCCAAGGCCACGCTCGCCTCCATTAAAAAGTAGCCCCCCTCTTCCCCGGACAAAAAAAGGTGAGGATCTGGAAATCCTTGTGCAGCGGATAAAAGCAAAACGGCTCAAACTGGGTCCAGACCATGCTGATAAGCTTTTCCCGAGGATCGATCCAGGCAAAAACGTTATAGCCTCCAGCAAGATAGGATTGATTCATTGAGCCGAGAGATCCGGTCTTGGGAAGGTCCATCAGGACCGTGAATCCCAAACCATAGCCGTAGCCGCGCAAATTCCAGATTTCATTGGGATACTTGTCGGGGAAAGGCGCCAGGGTTGGGGGAAGGTGGTTTGTCATCATGAGCCGGAGTGTCATAGGACTTAGGAGACGCACGCCATCCAACTGACCACCATTCAAGATCATCTGTGCAAAGCGCATGAAGTCCCGCGCCGTCGACACAAGTCCACCACCCCCGGATTGCAGTCGATCGGGATTCGCGAACGAGCTGGTTCTAGGCTCATCGATCCTTCTCAGGCCGCCCTTGGGGTCGGGACCATACATGGACGCAAATCGAGACAGTTTATCGGCGGGAACGTAGAATCCCGTATCCGTCATTCCCAGCGGGGTGAAGATCCTTTGTGCCAGGAACTGACCGAAAGGGATTCCGGCCAGGATTTCCACGAGATACCCGAGGACATCGTGCTGCATCCCGGAGGTAAAGCGGCTGCCCGGCTGATAGGCGAGGGGAAGTCGGCTGATAGCCTGGATGATCTCCCTGAGCGATCTTGCCGGATTCTCGAGATCCGCCTTCTGATAGAGAGCGACAATAGTGGCGTCGCCATAGCCGGGTTCTCCATAGATGAGGCCGGACGTCAGCGTCAGGAGATGCCCAATTGTCAACTCGGGGTCAGGCTTGACCGTCTTGATATTGTCGAGCGTCCCGCCCGCATAGACAGTCATGTTCTTGAATTCCGGGATGTAGCGGGACACGGGATCGTCCAGCTGAAAGCGGCCTTCCTCAAAGAGCATCATGATGGCAACCGAAGTCACCTGCTTGGTCAGGGATGCGATCCGGAAGATCGTATCTTTCTGCAGCGGTGTTGCGCTCTCCTTATCCGCATACCCGTGAGTTTTGAAGTGAATTGGTTTTCCGTCTCGGGCGATCATCGTGAGCACTCCCGCAAACTTCCCATCGTCCACATAGCGTTGCATGGCTGCATCGAGACGCTTCAGGCGATCGGATGAGACGCCAACCGTCTCGGGTTTCTCGATGGCCAAGTCCTCGTTCGGACCCAGGGCGGTCGCCACCTTATGCTGTTCTGCTGGTGCGACAGCAAACAGAATCATAACAGAAGCTAATACGGTAAGGACGCAAGCATGCTTTTTCATAAGGCACCCCCAAAAACAGACTAGAGAATATTGACAGGATACTCCCAATACGCGCCTTGCGGCAATCCGTATCTTCGAGCTCGTGCCCCCTTCCATGCGAGGTTATGGTAGTTTTGCCGTGAGGCAGTTGTCAATCGTCCCATTGCCGTCAATGGGTGTCCCCTAACCTGCAGCCGATTTATCGACCATTCTGTCAACATAATTGAAAATGTGAGCACAATTCTGAGCACATCATCCGGTGCTGAAGTCGCAAACTGTACGTTGTCCATCAATTAGGACTCTAGTCCTGTTGCCTTCTAAGCAGCGGGTCGGGGGTTCGAGTCCCTCCAGGCGCGCTCTCACCATGTCCGAGACTCGCGCGCGGCGCGCCCTTCAAACCGTGCGCTCTTCCATTGACGGGGCCGGTATTAATTGTTAACCTAGGCCCCATCAGACAGGAGAGGGGCATGCCCGACATCGGCGCGCTCGCCGCCCATTACCGGATCCTCGAGAAGATCGGGGAAGGAGGGATGGGCGTTGTCTACAAGGCCGAAGACACCAAGCTCCAGCGGACGGTCGCGCTCAAGTTCTTGCCGCCCGAGTTGACGAGGGACCGCCAGGCCAAGTCGCGTTTGATCCAGGAAGCCAGGGCCGCGGCGGCCCTGGACCACCCCAATATCTGTCCCGTCTATGAGATCGGCGAAGCCGAAGACACGATGTTCATCGCCATGCCCTGCGTCATAGGCCGGAGCCTCAAGGAGGCGATCGCCGCGGGCCCGCTCTCCATGGACGACGCGATGGAAATCGCCCGGCAGGTCGCCGAGGGCCTTCGGGAAGCGCACGAGAAAGGCGTCATCCACCGGGACATCAAGCCGGCGAATATCATGCTGGCCGAAAAGGGCCAGGCCAAGATCATGGATTTCGGCCTGGCCAAGCACACGGGGACCGCTGACGTGACTAAGACGCTGGCCGTCACGGGAACGCCCGCCTACATGTCTCCCGAGCAGGCGAGAGGCGAAGCCGTCGACCGGCGCACGGACATCTGGTCGTTCGGGGCGACACTTTATGAGATGCTGACCGGGCAGATGCCTTTCGGACGGAAACATGATCAGGCCCTGATCTATTCGATCCTGAATGAGATTCCCGAGCCCCTGGCCCGCGCACGGCCGGGGCTCCCCGCTCAACTGGATCTGATCGTCCAGAGGGCACTGGAGAAGGACAAGTCCCGCCGCTATCAGGACATGGCGGAGCTGCTCAAGGACCTCAAGGCGGTCCGGGCGTCCGCGTCTGTCGAGCCAAAACCCGGGAAATCGATCATCGTCCTGCCGTTCGAGGACATCAGTCCGGGCAAGGACAACGAATATTTCAGCGACGGCCTGACCGAGGAGATCATCGCCGACCTGTCCCATGTCCACGACCTCCTCGTCATCTCGCGCAGCTCGGCCATGACGTTCAAGGGGACGAAGAAGAAGATCCCGGAGATCGCCCGGGAGGTCAACGCCCGCTACGTGCTGGAGGGCAGCGTGAGGAAGGCCAAGGACAGCCTCCGCATCACGGCCCAGCTGATCGACGGCGCGAACGACGCCCATCTCTGGGCCGAAAAATATACCGGCTCGCTGGATGACGTGTTCGACATCCAGGAGAAGGTCTCCCGCTCCATCGTCGAAGCCCTCGAGGTCAAGCTCACCTCCGAGGAGTCCGTGAGATTGTCCGAAAGGCCCATAGAGAACGTCGCGGCCTACGAATGCTTTCTCAAGGCGAAACACGACATCTGGTCGTTCACCAAAGAAGGGACCGAGCGGGCCCTCCAGTACACCCATAACGCCTTGGACATCCTTGGAGAGAACGCCACGCTTTATGCGGGCCTTGGAATGGCCCATTTTCAGCTCGTGAATATCGGGGTCAGGCAAGACGAGCATCTCGTCAAGGCCCGGGATTACGTCCGAAAGGCCTTCGCCCTGGACCCCGGCTCTCCCCAAGCCCACGCCGCCAGGGGCTATCTCTATTACCTAGAGGCGGATATGCGCCGGGCCATAGCCCACCTGAAAGAAGCGGCTTCGCGGAACCCTTCGGACGCCGATACGTGGATATGGCTGGGCTTCTTCTGCCTGCTCATGGGGAAAAGCACCGCCGCCGCGCGGTATTACGAGAGAGGTATACGGGTCGATCCGATCAATCCTCTCTGGCGTTGGTCGGGCGGCATCATACCTTTCTTCGAAGGCCGTTTCGATCTTGCCGCGGAACAGCTGAGGCCTGGCTATGAGACGGCGCCTGACGCCCCGATGTTCCGGTTCTGGTACGCCCTGAGCTTAGCTTACGCCAAGAGGTTCGAGGAGAGCCGGTCGGTCCTGGACATCGGCCCCGAGCTGTCGGCATCCGACGACAGCTTCATGAAATTGAGCCGGGCCTTGAGAGCGGCGCTGCGGGGCGATGAAGACGCCCTGTCCCGTTTGCTGATCCCGGAGACCGTCGAAACGTTCCGGAGAGACCCGCAGTGCGCTTATCACCTGGCGTCTTTCTATGGGTTCTTGAATAGGCCCGAGGCCGCGCTCGCCTGGCTCCAGACGGCGATCGAACTCGGCATCCGCCCGTATCCCCTGATGGCGGCTGACCCGTTCCTGGACAATGTCCGGCACGAGCCCCGCTTCGTGAAGCTCATGGAGCGGGTGAAACGCGATTGGGAGAGTTTCGAAGCCTAAGAAGAACCAAGAATTCTTTCTTCCGACCCGGGCGATCACGTAGGCCGGACGGGCGGGTCCTTGATGACCCGGTCGTAGAGGGGCCCGATGAGGAGGCCGAGAACGCTTCCGCCCGCGCGGCCGCCCTTCAGGACCTGGCCGAGCCGCGAAACGCTCTCGGCGAACAGGCCGGCGGCGAGAACCAGCCCGACGATCGTCCAAAACCCGAAGCGGCCCCCGGATGCGCCCCGCAACCCCGGACCGACGAGCGCCAGGCCCGCGAGGAGCGTGAAGCCGATGGACGCCAGAACGTAGGGCCGGGAGCGGTACCGCCCGAAAGATTCGAGCGATCCCTGGCGGTCCGGGGGGAGGAACCCCCAGAGAAAGGCGAGGACATAGGAGAGGTCCGAAGACCTGTTCCTGACCCTCTCCCTCTCCGGGTCGAGGACCGGAAAGGCCTCTCCGCCTTTGCGGAAGCTATAGACGTGTGTCGCTCCTTCGCGCCCCCATCCCGCCAGGATATAGGGCTCTCCGCCGTAGGTCACGCCTCCAGCCCTTTCCCACCAGACCTTCGGCACGGGCGAGATGACCTTCAGCGCTCCCTCGATCTCCAGGATCTCGTCGGCGCGGAAATCCCCATGGGCTTCGGACCGGAGGCGGAAAGCGAGGAAGGCCGTGAACACGCTGCCGGCGGGCTCTCCCGTCGACAGGGCCGCCGCCAGCCTGAAGACGCCTTCGGCGGCGATCCCGCAGGCCGGCACTCCGACCCAAGCCGGTATGCCGCCCGCGCCGCCGGCGAACGCGTGGATCAGGAACAGGAGCGCGGGCGGGGCCGCGACCGCCGTTTCCAGAGCGGCCGACCACAGCGTCGCCCGGCCCGGGTCCAACCCTTTGGAATGGAAGATCCGTTCCTGCTCCCCGGCCGGCAGGAAGCCGAGGAAAGCCTGGGCCGCCCAGGAGAGAAAGGTCTTCCGTTCCCGGGTCCGCCCGGCTCGCAGGCCGGCGGCGAATTCGCGCTCCGCTCCCTCGCTCCAGAAGACGACGGCGCGGACGGTCTCCAGGTCCGGCCAAGCTTCCAGGCGGTAGATCCATTCACCGCCCGATCTCTCGGCGGCCGTGACCTCGTAGAGCTCATCCCCGATCCGGACCGCGGTCCCCGGATGCCCGGGCCGCCGCGCCCCTCCTTCGATCCGGGGCCGGAGCCGCGGATGCTGCGCGAGAAGCCGGATCTCTCTCATCATGGGACTGAATGCCTTTCCGGGCCATGATATGACGGGCGCGAGCCGGGAATCAAGGCGAACGCGCGGCCCGTCGGCAGCCGGACCCCAGGGGGCAAGCTTTTCGGGTACTGCCCCGTTGCCCGCGGAGAGGGCCTCTCTCACCCCCCGAGGGGAGACAATTTTTGCTAATTTCACCCAGGCAATGCTCACCCCGGGTGATTGACGTATTTTGTCCCCATGAGAGAATGGGAGCCATCGGAAGATAGCCTTGGAGAGACGAATGGGACCTGGAATTAGAGAAAATTCGGCCCGACAGCCGTCTTTAAAGGATAGCCAAGCCCCTGGCGCCGGAATTGACAGGAATTGTCCAAAATATTAAGATGACGGTATAAAAAATGGCATCCAACCTGGGCGAGCTGCTCCTGCGGGAAAAGGTCCTGTCCGCCGACCAGCTGAGGTCCGCCCTGGACTTCCAGAAGAAGAACAGCCTGCCCGTCGGGACGTCGCTCGTCCAGCTCGGCTATCTGACCGAGGAAGACATCGCCCAGGCCCTCAGCCGCCAGCTCGGCTACCCCTACATCGACCTCGACCAGTTCGACGTCTACCCCGAGGTCATCACCCTCATCCCGGTCGACGTGGCCAAGAAGTACCTGGTCATGCCGATCCACAAGATCCGCTCGTTCCTGACCCTGGCCATGGTCGACCCGACCGACCTCGAGATCATCGAGGACGTCCGCTTCCGGACGGGCCTGTCGATCCAGCCCGTCATCGCCTCGGAGACGGGCGTCGTCAACGCCATCAACAAGTACTACGGCACGGCCGACGCCATCCGGGTCAAGAAGCTCATCGAGGACATCGCCCTGGCCGACGACGGCCGGGTCAACATCATCGAGGACGAGAAGGAGACCGACGTCTTCACCGACCAGGACTCGGACGCCGAGGAAGCCCCGATCATCAAGCTGGTCAACCAGACCTTCATCGACGCCATCAAGCGCGGCGCGAGCGACGTCCACTTCGAGCCCTACGAGATGAGCTTCCGGGTCCGCTACCGCATGGACGGCGACCTCTACGAGATCGTCAACCTGCCGCTCAAGTACCGCAGCCCGGTCATCTCCCGGGTCAAGATCCTCTCGAACATGGACATCGCCGAGAAGCGCCTGCCTCAGGACGGCCGGATCAAGATGCGCCTCCGCCTCGACAACGGCAAGAAGAAGGAGGTCGACATGCGCATCTCCTCCCTGCCGACGCTCTGGGGGGAGAAGATCGTCGCCCGTATCCTCGACAAGGAGATGCTCAAGCTCGACCTGACCCAGCTCGGCTTCGAGGAGGAGTCGCTGGGCGTCTTCGAGGAGGCCATCCGCAAGCCCTGGGGCATCGTCCTGGTCACCGGCCCCACCGGCAGCGGCAAGACGAACACGCTCTACTCGGCCATCTCGACCATCAATTCGCCGGACATGAACATCATGACCGCCGAGGACCCGGTCGAGTTCAACGTCCCGAACATCAACCAGGTCCAGATCAAGGAAGAGATCGGCCTGACCTTCGCCGCCTGCCTGCGGACCTTCCTGCGGCAGGACCCCGACGTCATGCTCGTCGGCGAGATGCGCGACCAGGAGACGGTCGACATCGCCATCAAGGCCGCCCTGACCGGCCACCTGGTCTTCTCGACCATCCACACCAACGACGCCGCGAGCTCCATCACCCGCATGGTCAACATGAACGTCGAGCCCTTCCTCATCGCCGACTCGCTCATGCTCGTCGTCGCCCAGCGCCTCGTCCGCCGGCTCTGCAAGAAGTGCGCCCAGCCCCACCCGCTCCCCGAGGCGGCCCTGCTCGAGATGGGCTTCCAGAAGGGCGAGCTCAAGGGCCTCCAGGTCATGAAGCCCGGAGGCTGCGACGCCTGCAACAAGACCGGCTACAAAGGCCGGACGGCCCTCTTCGAGGCCATGAGGATCGACGACGACATCCGGACCTTGATCCTGACCCGGGCCCAGTCCCGGGAGATCAAGCGCAAGGCCATCGAGAAGGGCATGATCACCCTGCGGCGCAGCGGCCTCCACAAGATCAAGAACGGCGTCACCTCGGTCGAGGAGGTCCTGCGCGAGACGGTGCGGGACGAGCAATAAGGAATCCACGGAGGGAGCAACATGGCCAAGCCCATCTTCGAGCTGCTGAAGGCCTGCGTCGAGGCCGACGCCAGCGACCTGCACATCACGACCTACATCCCGCCCCGCATCCGCATCCACGGCGTGCTCAAGGACGTCGAACACCCGGCCCTGACGCCGTCCGAGACGAAGGAGATCATCTACAGCATCATGACCGACAAGCAGAAGCGGCTCGACGACCTTCATCGCGGCGGAGGGGTGGCGGTGGAAGTTGGCCGCGGCCAGGGCCAGCGCCTCGCGGGCGTCGGCGACCTGGATCCAGGCCGCGCCGCTCGACGGCGGCTTGGGCCAGGCCGACAGCACGGCCGCGGCGCCGTTGGCCTCGGCCTCGGCGACGAAATCCATGCCGTTCTGGGCCGCGCCGCGCAGGGCCGCGAAGAGGAAGCCGGGCCTGACCGCCTTGGAATTGTAGGCGATGCCCGCGATCTCCGCGTCCCCCGGCGCGCCGCCGGCGACGAGGGGGATGTCCCGGAGGACGTCCTTCAGCTTCACGGCGTCCTCCCCATGGGGCCCGCCGCGGCGACGACCCTGGCCGGGACCTCCCGCTCGGGCGGGACGCGGAGATAGCGCAGGACCTTGTTGGCGATGTCCCGGAAGACCGGGGCGCAGGCCTCGCCGCCGTAGTAGAACTCCTTGGGCGAGTCGAGGACGACGATCATGGACAGGCGGGGGTCCTCGACCGGCGTGAAGCCGACGAACGAGGCCGTGTAGTCCAGGATATAGGCGTTGGCCGCGCTGTCCCACTTCTTGGCCGTCCCGGTCTTGCCGGCGATGCGGAACCCGTCGAGGCGGCCGCGCTTGGCCGTCCCTTCCTCGACGACGGGCTCGAAGACGCGGCCGACGAGCTCGGAGGCCGTCCGCTCGCTGATGACCCGGACGGGCGCCCCGGAGGTCGCCGGGGCGGCCGCCCCGTCCTTCCGGACGACGCGGGGCCGGACGAGCAGGCCGCCCGTGGCGTAGACGTTCATGGCCCGCAGGATCTGGATCGGCGTCGTCCGGACCTCGTAGCCGATGGCCACGTGCGGGAGCGAGCTTCTCTTCCACTCCTCGGCCGGCCAGAGCTTGCCGAGGGCCTCGCCGGGCAGGTCGATCCCGGTCCTCGCCCCGATGCCGAAAGCGCGGATCGTCTCGTGGAACTCGGGGACCGTCAGGCGCTGGGCGAACATGACGGTCCCGACGTTGGAGGACTTGATGAGCACCTGGGGGAAGCTCAGGACCCGCTCGCGGTCGTGGTCGGTGATGGTCGTCCCGCCGGCCCGGATGTACCCGGCGCTGCAGTCGAAGAGCTCGGAGAAGCCGACCCGGCCGCGCTCCCGGGCCGCGGCGGCGGTGATGATCTTGAACGTCGAGCCGGGCTCGTAGCCCGCGCCGATGGCCCGGTTCAGCTCGGCGCCCGGGGGTCCTGGGTAGCGGTTGACGTCGTAGGCGGGGAAGCTGGCCAGGGCCAGGATGTCGCCCGTCCAGGGGTCCATGACGATGACGGCGCCCCAATCCGCCTCGTGCTCGGCGACGGCCTTGGCCAGCTCCTTCTCGACCAGGTACTGGACGGTCGCGTCGATCGTCAGGACGACGTCCCGGCCGGGGACGGGCGCCTTGAGGACGTGGTTCTCGTAGCCGCGCCCGCCGTTGACCCTGAAGCTGATCTGCTCGCCCTCGACGCCCTTGAGGACGTCGTCGTAGGAGAGCTCGACGCCGTTGCGCCTGTTCTCGGACAGGTTCGTCCCGCCGAGGACGTGGGCGGCGAGGGAGCCCAGCGGATAGTGCCGCCGGGTCGCCGGCTCGAGGGAGACCCCGGCCAGCTTGAGGGCCATGGCCCTGGCCGCGTCCTCCTCCGAAACCTTCCGCTTGACGTAGGTGAACGCGGCGTTGCGCTCCAGGCGCCCGAGGATGTTCGCGGCCTCCTTGTCGGTCAGCCCGAGCAGGCCCCCGAGGCGGCCGACCTTGGCCCGCGTCTCGGCCGGCGTCTCCTGGGCCACGGGCCGGATGACCACGGAGGCGGCCGGGAGGCTGCAAGCGAGGATGCGGCCGTTGCGGTCGTGGATGTTGCCCCGCCGGGCGTCCACCGGGTTCTTGCTCTGCGTCTGGGCCTGGACGGCCGCCTTGGCCCGGGCGTGGCCGAGGACCTGGATCTGGACGAGGCGCAGGGCCACGACGGCGGCCCAGCCGGCGAGGATGAGGCTCAGGGCCAGGGTCCGCCTGCGGATGTCGTTCTCGTAATAGGTCCTCATCGGGCGTTCCTCAGCGGACGGCGGACGGCCTCTCGTAGACGATCTCGTCGTCCTTGGGGTCGACGAGACCGAGCTTTTCGCGGGCGATCCTCTCGACCCGGGCCGGATCGAGCAGGGCGGCCTTGCGCAGCTCGAGCGCCTCGATGTCCTCCTCGAGCCGGCGGATACGCCGGTCGCGATCGGCGATGTCGAGGCCCAGCTTGACGGATTCGGTCTGGTACCAGACGTAGAACGTCAGGACCGACGCGGCCAGGGCGAAGAAGGCCGCCCCGAGGGCGATCCCCTTCAGGCTCCACTTGCGGCGGACCATCAGATCCTCTCCGCGGCCCGCAGCTTGGCCGACCGCGCCCGGGAGTTGGCCGCGACCTCCGCCTCGTCGGCCATGACCGGCTTGCGCGTCAGGACCTCGAGCAGGGGAGCGCCCTGCTCGGGCGAGGAGAGCGCGTGGAAGGCGCGCTTGACGATGCGGTCCTCGAGCGAGTGGAAGGAGATGAGGACGAACCGCGTCCCAGGCGCGGCGCGCCGGACGGCGGCCTCGATGAACTCCCCCAGGCCCTCGAGCTCGCGGTTGACCTCGATGCGCAGGGCCTGGAAGGCCTTGGCGGCGGGATGGATGCGGCCCCTCTGGGGGCGCCACTGGTAGATGCGCTCGACGAGGAGCCTCAGATCGGACGTCGTCTCGAGCCGGCCGAGCTTGCGCAGGTGAACGATCTCCCGGGCCAGCCGGCGGGTCTGGGAGAGCTCGCCGTACCCGGCGAACAGCTCTGCCAGCTTCGGCTCCGGGTAGGTGTGGAGGATCTTGGCGGCCGTCGTCTTCGACCGCAGGTCCATGCGCATGTCGAGCGGCCCCTCGTGGGTGAAGCTGAAGCCCCGCTCCGCCGAGTCGAGCTGGAAGGACGACAGGCCCAGGTCGGCGAGCACGCCGCGGACCCGGTCGAAGGGGATGTCGAGCCCGGGGAGCTCCTTGAAGTCGGCGTGGTAGAGCTTGACCCGCCCGGCGTAGGGGCGGAGCCTCTCGCGGGCGACCTCGAGCGAGAGGGCGTCCCGGTCCAGGCCGACGAGCCGGGCCCGGGGATTGCTCTCGAGGATCGCCCGGGCGTGCCCGGCCAGCCCGAGGGTGCAGTCGACGTAGGTGCCGTCCCGCCCCGCGCCGATGAATTCGAGGACTTGCGTGGGCAGGACCGGGAGGTGTCCCTTCTCCGTCATTCCGGCTTTCCTCGAGGGATGAGGCGGGCGATGCTCTCGAAGTCCTCGTCCGAGAGCGGCTTCTCCTCGAGAGTCCCGTCGAGAACGTCCTTGTTCCAGATCTCCAGGTGGTTCGACAGGCCGAGCACCTCGACCTCGTCGCTGAGCTTGGCCCGTTCGCGGAGGGCCTGACTGATCAGGACCCGGCCTTTCGAGTCGAGCTCGTGGCGCGATCCGTGCCGGTTGACGCGGAGCATGAACTTGCGGACGTCGGGCCGGAGATGGACGGCGCCCTCGGCCGTGAGGTCGGTCATGGAGAGCCAGACCGAGAGCGGATAGATCTTGATCGAGTCGTCGGAGAGGGACGTGACGAAGAGGTCCTTGCCGTAGACCTTCTCGATGACTTCACGGAATTTTTCCGGGATCTTGATGCGGCCGCTGGCGTCGAGCTTCGCGGTGTAGCTGCCGATCAATACATTGGCCATGGAGATCTTGTCCCGATTTGTCCCGTTTCGTCCCAAATATATGAGGAAAAATACCCGTTGTCAAGCGAAAAAAGCCCATCAAACACGAAATAGCGGAGGCCCCAAAAGTGGCCTAAAAAAGGGGGGTGTCCACCAGCGGTTGGGGAGGTCGCCGCGGGGCGCGGTCAGACGGGCTGGCCGGGGCCCTCTTCGTCGTCGGGAGAGGGCATCGCGGCTATGATCTCCAGGGCCCGTTCGCGCTCGGCCGGCTCGACCAGGACCTTGAACTCGGCCAGGCCGTCGACGGTCAAGGGATAGACGAAAGGCGCCGTGCGGCCGCGGGCGATGGAGACGATGCCGTGGCTTTCGAGGAAGCTCCTGATCAGGTCCGCTTCGAACGGCCCGTAGACGCGCGCGACCTCGACGAGGTCGTCGTTCGCCGGCCTGCCTTTGTCGTCCGTTTCTCGCCTGGGGCCCATGTTCTGTCTCCGCTCGTCGGGCCTATTGTAGGGGCCGGCCTCTCTCCCTGTCAAACACGACGTCCCCTTTTCTCGTCTTTTTTCTCGGGGGAGTCCTCGATGGAGGACAGTCAAATCGGCCTATCGGACCGCCGCTTGGGAAAGGCGCTTGGCACGAAAAGTGCTAATATAATAGATGTTAAATGACCGGAGAAAGGAACGAGCCATGAAAAAAGGGGGAATGAGAGGCGTCGTTCTCGGGGCCGCCATCCTCGCCGCGGCCGGCGCTCTCGCTGCGGCCGACCACTACAAGCTGGTCACCGGACCGGCGAACTTCTATTACGGGCACGTCAGCTACATCGAGCCCGGGCCCGAGGGCGCGGCCCCGGCGGTGCTTCGCGAAGGCCGGACGGAGCCCGAAGAGGCCCTGCTCAACATGCCTCTGGGGCCAGGCGACACGGTCCGGACCTCGGCAGACCGTCGCGTGGAGCTCCAGTTCGACACGGGCACGGTCGTCCGCCTCGATTTCTCGACCGAGCTGAGGATCGAGACCATCCTGGCGAGGAGCCTGAGCAAGCTCGACGAGGTCTCGGTCATGGCCCTCGAAAAGGGCCGGATCTACGTCATGTACAAGGAGTACGACCGGAAGGAGCTGTTCCAGGTCCTGACGGCCAACGCCGCCGTGCGCCTGAAGCACAACTCGGTGGCGACGATCTCGGCGGCGGGGGACGGGGCGACCGAGGCCCAGGTGAAGTACGGCCGGGCCCAGGTCCGCTTCGGCCGCGACGAGCGCTCGCTCGCGGACCGGGCCGTCGGCAAGGGCGAGCGCCTGATCGTCCTCGCGGACCACCAGTTCGAGCTCGCTCCGGCCATCGGGGAGACGGCCTTCGAGCTCTGGAACAAGGACATCAACGCCCGCTTCGACGACCTCCACGAGGGCCTGAGCGCCCTGCCGAAGCCCCTCCAGAAGCTGCCCCCGGCCGTCTTCTATTTCGCCCAGGCCTACGGCAGCCGCTACGGCGAGTGGCTCTGGGACGACCTCTACGGCTACATCTGGCGCCCGTTCGTCGACAACGGCGCGTATCCCTGGGGCTGGCAGCCCTACTTCGCCGGCCAGTGGGCCTCCTACAACGGACAGATGTTCTGGATCCCCGGCGAGCCCTGGGGCTGGGTGCCCTACCACCTCGGCGTCTGGCAGTGGAGCAAGAAGCTCGGCTGGGTCTGGCTGCCCGGCTCCATGTTCGCGCCCGCCTGGGCGACGTGGGACTTCTACTTCTTCTACGCCGGCTGGCGGCCCTGGAACCTCTACGACTGGATGTACGGCCACAGCCCCTACGGCTGGTCCGGCTTCTACTACGACGGCGGCGTCTGGAACTACGGGCCCTACGGCGGCGCGGCGGGGAGCGGCCTGCCCCCGACCGTCATCCGCAAGGACCAGCTCAAGGACCCCAAGACGCCGTATCCGCTGCCCGCCGAGCTCAGGAAGGTCCTGGCGAACGTCATCGCGGCCGACAAGCGGGGCGATCCCCGCGTCGCCGAGGACTCGGCCGACCCGGCGCGCCAGCTCGTGTTCGTCGACAAGCGCCGGCTCGCCGAGCGCGGCCTGGAGAACAAGGCCGTCACCTGGGACCGGGTCCCGAAGGTCGGGCCTCCCGCCGACGGGACGAACGGGCAGGCCAGGCACCGCGTCGATCCGCAGCGCGAGGCCGCCCGCCTCTTCCGCGGGGTCGACGGCGCTTCCGCGCCCCCGCGAAGGATCTCGCCGCCCCCGGCGCCCGGGACGGAACACGGCCTCGCCGGGGCCCTGCCGGCCCGCACGGCCGTCCGGGAAGAAGCTCAGGCCCGTCGCGGCCAGCTCCCGGTCCAGCGATTCCGCGATTGGAACCCCGATCTGAGGGTCGCCCGGGAGCTCGGCGCGAGCATCGTCTACTCGAGCGCCAACAACGAGATCCGCTGCCCGGAGCTCGGCCTGTCCTCGCGGGACCGCGAGCGCGGCGGCGAGGTCGCCCCGCGCCTGACCCCCCGGGGGATCAGCTACGGTCCGGCCACCGGCCTCGGGGGCCAGGGGTCCGACCGATACGGCGGGCCTTCGGGCCTCTCCGGCGGCTCGTCCTCCTCCGGCGCCCCGTCCTCGGGATCGGGCGGGGCCGCCGAGCGCTCTTCGACGTCCTCCCGCGGCGCCGAATCCAGAGGTAGCGGGGAGTCCAAGGGCGGGAGCGAGACCGTCCGGATCAAAAACTGAAGCCCGGGCCGACGGAGACCGCCCGGATGATCTCGGGCAGACCGAGCGCCGTCCGGAGCGTCTCGACCGCCCTCCGGTAATCCTCGAGGAATTCCCGCCGCAGGGGGGCGGCCGGCTTGAACTTGTGGCCCAGCGGATTGACCGGCGAGCCGTGGTGGTAGATCCGGTAGTCGAGGTGGGGACCGGTCGAGTCCCCCGAGGAGCCGACGTAGCCGACGATGTCGCCGCCCTTGAGCTGCGCTCCCCTGCGGACCCCCCGGCCGAAGCCGCTGAGGTGCAGGTAGGCCGTCTCGTAGGCGTTCTTGTGGCGCATCCTGACCAAGTTCCCGGCGCCGCCGTCCCGGCCGGCGAAGGTCACCTCGCCGTCGGCCGTGGCCTGGACCGGCGTCCCGACCGGCGCGGCGTAGTCGACGCCGTAATGCGGCCGGTAGATCCTGTAGATGGGGTGGAGCCGGCTGGCCGAGAAGCGGGAGGTGATCCGCGGCGTCATGAACTTGATCGGCGAGCGGAGGAAGTCCTTGCGCCGCGACCCGCCGCTCTCGTCGAAGTAGTCCGCGGCTTTGGTGTCGGCGTAGACGTACCGGAAGGCCCGGTAGACGCGGCCCTCGTTGACGAACTCGGCGGCCAGGATGTCGCGGTAGCCGGCGAATCGGCCGTCGAGGTAGCGCTTCTCGACGAGCACGCGGAACGAGTCGCCCTTGCGCAGGTCCGTGTTGAAGTCGATGTCCCAGCCGAAGCAGCGCTCGACGATGTCGATGGCCAGGCTGTCCATCTCGCCGGCCCGGTTGAGGGCCCCGATGAGGCTGTCCTCGATCGTCCCGGCGACGAGGGCGGGCCGGAACTCGACCGGCACGTGCTTCATCTCGGCGCGGATGCCGCCGGTCCCGTTGTGCACGACGAGATAGCTCGTCGCGTCGACGTCGTACTCGAGCCTGCGCCAGGGCCCGTCGGGGAGGGAGGCGAGACGGAGCTCCTGCCCGGCCCGGATGCGGCTCAGGTCGTAGACGGGCCTGACCGCTTCGCGGAGGCCGTGGATCTGGACGTTGTCGAAGCCCCGCCGCTTGAGGATCTCGGCCAGGGTCGACCGGGCCGGGACGACGATCCTCTCCTCGACGGGCGGCCGCCGCCCCCCCCAGGACGGCGCTCCTGAGGAAATCCCGTCTCGTCGGACCGTTCGAACGCTTGGCCACGGCTACCCTCCTTCTTCGCGATCCGGGCGGCTCGAGACGGGGTCCGGGGGCCGGTTCAGGAGGAACGAAGGGAAAAGACGGGAGAATGGCCAGCCGACGGCTCTCGAACGCTTCTCGTGTCGCCCACGATAGGGGGATTCTATGCGAAAGGGGCGGGCCATTTCAACCCGCCCCTTGGGCCCTCAGCGCATGTTCTGGATGATCGACTTGAGCGTGTCGTGGGTCGTCTTGCTGATGTTGGATATGGTCTGCATCATCCGGGACGCTTTCTGCATGCTATCCTGAAGTCTCAATTGGTCCACCCGGCTCATATCCGAGACCGTCTCGGCGAAGGTGAGGGCCTCGAGGAGCTCGAGCTCGGCGGGCCGGACGCGGGGGAAGCGCCGTTTCAGGTCGCGGGACAGGAACGTCCCCAGGTCGCACTTCGCCCCGCACTCCGCCAGATAGTCCCGGGCGGCTTCGGCCGAGGCGGTGATGCGCGCTTTGACCGCGGGGGAGGCCGAGCCGATGAGCGATCCGTGGAGCTCGACGGCCTTGGACTTGGCTTCCTGGAAGGTCATTTTCTGAGGCGCGGCCAGGAGAGGTCCGGCCAGGAGGATAAAGGCCAGGGATCCAGCGAGCAGCTCTTTTCTCATGGCCCGAATATACCACAAGATCAAATCCTATTAAAACAGTAGGAAAGAGGACAGCCTGTCCTCCGCTTCGGACATCGGCACTCCTCTCTCCCCGGAGGGCCGCCTCGCGCCCGCGGGCATGGACTTGGCACGCCGGTTGCATTAAGAGGGAGTGTCCGGCGGCGACGCCGGCGGAAAGGAGACAACGATGAAACTCACAAGAACGGTTTTGATCTTCTTGGCCCTCTCGGCCCTTGCCTATCCCCAGTCGAAGGACCTGGGCCTCGGAGCCTTCTCCAACGAGAACGGGGCGATCAAGGTGGCCGTCGACGCCTCGCTCGTCAACCTGGACCGGGACAATCCCTATGTCATGTTCGTCGCCTTCTTCGCGGCGGCGGACAACGCCCGGTCCGTGACCATCGCGGCCAAGGACGTCGTCCTGGTCTACAAGGGCCGGGAGTACCGCATGCCCTCGGTCAAGGAGCTCCGCGACGAGTACCGGGGCGCCATCCGGGACATCAGCTTCTATCAGCGTCTCGGCAAGGAGGGCATCGCCTCCTCCTGGATCCGGTTCTACGAATTCCCCGAGCGCTCCGGCTTTTTCCCTCCTCTGACGCTGAACGCGCCCCTGCCCGCCTCCGAGGGCTCGATGGTCGGGCAGATCGGGTTCATGACCCCCCTCTACTTCAAGAACCCCGGCTTCGCCAAGGGCGACCGGCTTCTGATCAGGGTCCGGGACGCGAAGGACCCGGGGGTCGTCGGCGAGTGCGACGTCATCCTCAACTGAGGACCGGCGTCATTTCAGGATAGCCCTGAGCCCGGCCGCGGACGCGACCGGGCGGAGACAGGCTCCGGCGGAACAGACGCGGGCGGCGGCGACCCCGCCGCCCGCGTCCATGTCTTTCGTGAAGGGGGCGAGCCGGGCCAGCTTCTCGGCCGCCGCGGGATCGTCCGACGGCTTGAAGAGGACGACCGTGTTCGGAAGGTAAGCTCCCCGGAGCGCTTCCAGAAGCTCCTCGGTCGTCACTTCCCCCCGCCTCCCGACGACGACGACCTCGCGCGACGGCCCGAGGGCCAGGTCGAGCCCGCGGAGGAACTCCGTGTGGGCCGCGGGATGTCCGGCCACGTCCCCGGCGAAGGCTTCGGCCAGCCGGGAGGCCTTCTCCTCGAATTCCGCGAGGCCCGTCAGCCGGGCCAGCCGGAGCAGGTTCGCCAGCATCACGGAATTGCCCGAGGGCAGGGCGCCGTCGTAGACCTCCCTGCGCTTTCCGCCCACTTCCGGCGCGTCCGTGAAGACGAAGCCGCCCCCCCTGCCGTCCCAGAAGCGGCCGATGGCCCGCCGCGTCAGCTCCAGGGCCCGCTCGAGTCGGGCGGCGTCGAGCTCCGCTTCGTAGAGCGCGACGAGCCCCTTGACGAGGAAGGCGTAGTCGTCGAGGAAGGCCGGGACGCGCGCATCGCCCGCGATCGACGCGTGCAGTAGCCGCCCGTCCGGGGCGGTCATCCGCCCGAGGACGAAGTCGGCCGCCCGGCCGGCCGCCCGGAGGTAGCGCGCGTCTCCCGTGGCCCGGTAGACCGAGGCCAGCGCGGCGATCATCAGCCCGTTCCAGTCCGCGAGGATCTTGGTGTCGAGGAAGGGCCGGGGGCGCTCGCCGCGGACGCGGAGGAGCTTTTCGCGGACTGCGGCCAGGCGAGACTCCGCGCCGCTCTCGTCGCCGCCCCCGGCGCCCGCTCCGCCCCCGGCCCCGCTTCCGCTCTCCGCGCCCCGGCCGCGGTGAAGGATGTTGCGGCCGTCACGGGCCCGGCCCGGCTCGGCGAAGTTCCCGCCGGCCTCGGCGTTGAACGCGCGCGCGGCCAGCCCGGCCTCCCCGGGTCCGAGGGCCTCGCGGAGCTCGTCGACCGTCCAGAGATAGAAGCGGCCCTCCTCGCCCTCGCTGTCGGCGTCCTCGGCGGCGTAGAACGCGCCGTCGGGCGCGGCCAGGTCCCGGAGAACGTAGTCGGCGACCTCGGCCGCCGTCCGCCGGAAGAGGGGCTCGCCCGTGGCCAGGAAGGCCTCGGCGTAGATCTCGGCGAGCAGGGCCTGGTCGTAGAGCATCTTCTCGAAGTGGGGGACGAGCCAGTCGGCGTCGGTCGAATAACGGTGGAAGCCGAAGCCGACCTGGTCGTAGATCCCGCCCCGCCGCATGGCCTCGAGCGTCGCGGCGGCCATGGCCAGGGCCCGTTCCTCCCCCGTCCGTTTCCAATATCTCAGAAGGAAGCCGATCCGGTGGGGCAGGGGGAACTTGGGCGCCCCGCCGAACCCGCCCCGCTCTTCGTCGTAGCCCGCAGCCAGGTCCCGGAAGGCCTCGCCGAGTGCCGTCTCGTCGAGCCGCTCGGAGGCGCCGGCGCCGCCCCGCGCCCTCGGACGCTCCCGCCCGACGGCCGCGAGGATCTCCCCGGCCGACCTCAGCACCTCCCGGCGCCTCTCTCTCCAAGCCTCGCCGATCGCCGCGACGATGTCGACGAGGCCCGGCCGGCCCCATCTCCGCGACTTGGGAAAATAGGTCCCGGCGAAGAAGGCCCGCTTGTCCGGCGCGAGGACGACCGTCAACGGCCAGCCGCCGCTCCCGGTCAGCGCCTGGCAGACGGCCATGTAGTGCTGATCGACATCGGGCCGCTCCTCCCGGTCGACCTTGACGCAGACGAACGCCGCGTTGAGGAGCCGGGCCACGTCCTCGTCGGCGAACGACTCCCGTTCCATGACGTGGCACCAGTGGCAGGTCGAGTAGCCGATCGACAGGAAGACGGGCCTGTCCTCCCGCCGGGCCCTCTCGAAGGCCTCGTCGCCCCAGGGGTGCCAGTCCACCGGGTTGCCGGCGTGCTGGAGGAGGTAGGGGCTCTTCTCGCGGGCCAGCCGGTTCATGGCCGGCCTACTTCGCCGGGACGAGCACGATCTTCTCCAGGTTCATGGCGTGGTTGTTGACGACGCAGGTGATCCGGACCCGGAGCTTGTGCTCGCCCGCTCCGAGATCGACCTTCCCGACCGTGAAGGTCTTGGGGAAGTAGAGGCTCGGCGACGATTCCGTCTGGGCGGCCAGCTTCCGGCCGTCGACCTCGACCTCGTAGCCGGCCTTCCCGCCCCACATGCTGGCGTAGGAGGCCCGGACCTCGTAGGTGCCGGCCTTGTCCGTCGAGAAGACCCACTCCGGATAGTCGTTGACGTTCTGCCAGTTGGCCAGCATCGTCGTCTTGTAGAAGTGATCGACGTAGGCGCGCTGGCCCATCTCGGACTGGATGTCGGCGAGATAGACGGGGAGCTCGACGCGGCCGTCCTTCTCCGGCACGATCCGGTACGGCTCGACGACGGGCTCGCCCACGAGCTCGACGGCGACGACGGCGGCGTCGGGATCGGGCGCCCGCGCCGGGAGCGTGACGACGACGTCCTTCCCGGAACGGCGGAACGCGAGGGCCTTCGTCTTGTCCGCCAGGAGATAGGCCTTCCTGACGTCCGTCTTGAGGCCGGGCAGACGGATCCGGCCGTCGTTGGGCCAGCCCATGACGTGGATGTAGAGGGTCGTCCCCTTCACGGTGCACCGGCCGAAGAACGGCAGGCGCTCGAAGACGCTGGCCGTCGTGCCGTAGATGGCCTCGCCGTTGCGCGCGAGCCAGGCCCCGATGTCCCTGAGGCGGGCGGCGAAATCGTCCTGGATCCTGCCGTCCGGGCGCGGCCCGACGTTGAGGAGGAGATTGCCGCCCTTGCTGACGATCTCGACGAGCTGGCGGATGAGCTGGGGGGCGCTGTGGAACTCGGTCTCGTAGCGGTTGTAGCCCCAGCCGTTCCAGTTCATGGTGTAGCAGGCCTCCCAGAGGCGGGGCGTGCCGTCGGGGTTGCGGACGCCCGTCGCCGGGACGAAGTTCTCCGGCGTGCCGAAGTCGCCGTAGCCCGGCTCGCGCCGGTAGAGGCGGTCGTTGATGAGCAGCGAGGGCTTCATCTCGAGCAGCATCTTCCCGATGGCGAAGGCCCGCTGCTCCTCGTTCGAATGCTCCCACTCGCCGTCGAACCAGAGCACGGCCGGGTCGTACTTGGCGACGAGCTCCTTGACCTGGTTCGCGGCGAAATCCATGTAGCGGCCGAAGTCGGCGCCCTTGGCCGGGCGCGTCTCCCAGGGCCGGCGGGGCAGGTAGTCGGGGTGGTGCCAGTCCATGATCGAGTAGTAGAAACCGAGCGGGATGCCCGCCTTTCTCATGGACGCGGAGAGCGGTCCCAGGATGTCCTTTCCGTACTTGGCGCGCATGATGTCGTAGTCGGAGTAGGCGCTGTCGTAGATGGCGAAGCCGTCGTGGTGCTTGGAGGTGATGACGACGTACTTCACGCCGGCCTCCTTGGCCAGGGCGGCCCACTCGTCCGGGTCGAAGGCGGCCGGGTCGAAGTTGTCGGCGTAATACTTGTATTCGTCGAGCTGGATCTGGAGGAGCTGGCGGGCCCACTCCTCGCGCCCGATCATCGAGTAGACGCCCCAGTGGATGAACAGGCCGAACTTGGCCTCGCGGAACCACTGCAGGCGGTCGGGGGCCTGCGGCCGGGCCTGGCCCTCGGCAGGCGAGGGAACGGCGCCGGCGGCGGCGACGCCCAGAACGACGAGACACAGGATGACGGCGGCGATCGGACGGGTTCTCATGGGACCACTCCTTCTCTCCGGATGGCCCAAGGTTAACCGCCCGGGCCGGGGCTGTCAATGAGGCGCCCGGGACCCGCCGCGGGGCCGTTTGATTCGGGCCCTCTTTTGAGGTATCAAGAGACCATGATCATCGAATATTTCCACGCTTCGAAGTACGGGAACGGGGCCAAGGTGGCCGAGGAGTTCAGGACGCTGATGGCCGCCAAGGGGGTCACGGTCAACGTCCATCACGTCCGGGACGCGAGGCCGAAGGAGATGCCGCCGGCCGATCTCTATCTCTTCAGCTCGCCCGGGCGCATGGGCAAGCCCATCGGGCGCGCCCGCCGGTTCCTGAAGAAGGTCGCGCTGCCCGCGGGCGCGAAGTACGCCCTCCTGACCACGGAGGGCGCGCCCCGGCCGGACAAGAAGACCGGGCGTCTCCCCTCCGAAGAAGAGCAGGCCAAGTGGCAGCGCGTGCGCCCCGTCATGAACGGCATCCTGGAGGCCAAGGGCCTGATCAAGGTGGCCGAGGACAGGGTCCTGGTGACCGGCATGAAAGGGCCGCTCGAGGAGGGCTGGCGAAAGAAGGTCGAGGCCTTCGCCGCCCTGATCCCCGTCGGGCCCTGATGTCCCTTCGCTAGTCCGACCGAATCCCCCTCTGCCTGAAAGCAGCCTGGAGCGCGTCCATCCGGGCGATTGCTTTATGGCCTCCGTTCCTGGATAATGCCCGCTTATGCTCCCGCACCGGAACGAACTCCATCCGATGGCGACCCCACGAGGGATCGCCGCCCTCTTGGGATCGCTCTGGCTGTTCGCCGTCCCGCTGAGCTCCGCCATCGGGGACCTCAAGGCGGCCCGGGTGGATCAGGGGCCTCGCCTGGACGGGAGGCTCGACGACGCGTGCTGGACGGAGGCCCTCCCCTTCGCCGATTTCCTCCAGCAACAGCCCGTGCCATCGAGCGAACCGTCCGAAAAGACCGAGCTCCGGGTCGTCTACGACCGGGACGCTCTCTACATCGGCGTCGTCTGCTTCGACAGCGATCCCTCCAAGGTGGCGGCCAAGTGCATGGCCCACGACCGCTTCCAGCCCTATCGGGGGATCGACGACGACGTCGTCCGGGTCCTCCTCGACCCCTTCCAGGACCGGAGGAACGCCTACATCTTCATCGCCAACGCCTGCGGGGCCCGCAGCGAGGGCCTGGCCCGGGGGGAGCGCTATTCGCTGAGCTGGGACGGGATCTGGGACGCGGCCAGCTCGGTCTTCGAGGGCGGCTGGAGCGTCGAGATGCGGGTCCCGTTCAAGACCATCTCCTTCAACGGCGCCCTCCAGGCCTGGGGCCTCAACGTCGAGCGCTACATCGCCCGCAAGCAGGAGACCATCCGCCTGTCCCGCCCCGAGATCAACGCCTTTTTCGGGAGCCCGGCCAACGCCGCCCTTCTCCACGGCATCTCCGGCGTGAAGCAGGGCCTGGGGCTCACCTTCAGGCCCTACGGGAAGCTCTCCCTCGAGCGTAACCCGGAGGAGGCGGCGGGGACCCGGTGGAAGGTCGACGGAGGCTTCGATCTCTACAAGAACTTCACCCCCAACCTCGTCGGGGCCCTGTCCTACAACACCGACTTCGCCGAGACCGAGGTCGACGAGCGGCGGATCAACCTGACCCGCTTTTCCCTCTATTTCCCCGAGAAACGGACCTTTTTCCTCGAGGGCTCGGAGTATTTCAGCTTCGGCTTCGGCGGCGGGGGGATGGGCGGCCCGTCGTTCGTCCCCTTCTTCAGCCGGAGGATCGGGCTCGTCGAGGAGGAGCAGGTCCCCATCGCCTTCGGGGCCAAGGTCTACGGGAAGCTCGGGAACACCAACCTGGCCGTCCTCGACGTCCGGACGCGGCCCTTCAGCGGCGACGAGGTCGATCTCTCGGCCGAGAACTACGTCGTCGCCCGCGTCTCGCAGAACATCCTCGACGAGAGCAAGATCGGGCTGATCTTCACGAGCGGGGTCCCCACGAACGCGAACGACCCCGCGACGGCCGGACCCAACACCCTGGCCGGGGTCGACTTCGACTTCACGACCTCGCGTTTCCTCGGGGACAAGAACTTCTCGGCCCAGAGCTGGGCGGTCTACAATTGGAGCCCCCGGGAGAGCGGGAAACGCCACGGCTTCGGCTTCCGGCTCGACTACCCGAACGACCTTTGGACATCGTCATCGGGGCCGTGCCCGGCTCGATGGGCTTCGCCGCCCTGCGCGAGACCATCGCGGCCGGACGCGACGTCGTCGACATCTCGTTCTTTCCCGAGGACGCCCTGGCCCTCGACCGAGCGGCGCGCGAGGCCGGCGTCACGGCCGTCGTCGACTGCGGCGTCGCCCCCGGGATGAGCAACATGATCCTCGGCTACCATGCCGCCCGCATGACCGTCGAGCGCTTCGCCTGCTACGTGGGCGGGCTGCCGTTCCGCCGCGAGTTCCCGTTCGAGTACAAGGCCCCCTTTTCGCCCGCCGACGTCATCGAGGAGTACATCCGGCCGGCGCGCTACATCGAGAACGGGCACGTCGTCGTCAAACCCGCCCTGTCGGACGTCGAGAACATGGACTTCGCCGAGATCGGCACGCTCGAGGCCTTCAACTCGGACGGGCTCCGTTCGCTGCTGTCGACGGTCCCGGTCCCCAACATGATCGAGAAGACCCTCCGCTACCCGGGCCACGTCCGGCACATCCTGGCCCTGCGCGACAGCGGCTTCTTCGACACGGAAGGGATCGACGTCAAGGGACAGCGCGTCCGCCCCCTCGACGCGACCTCGGCCGTCCTCTTCCGGCACTGGCGCCTCCACGAGGAGGACGACGAGTTCACCGTCATGCGGATCGTCGTCGAGGGCCGCGAGGGCGATCGGGCCGCCCGTGTCCAATACGATCTCTTCGACCGGCGGGACCGGGCGACGGGCTTCTCGTCGATGGCCCGGACGACCGGCTTCCCGGCGACGGCCGTCGCCCGCCTCGTCCTGTCCGGGCGCTTCCGGCGCCAGGGCGTCTGTCCCCCCGAGTTCATCGGGTCCGACGAGGCCGCCTTCCGCTTCGTCATGGACGAGCTCGCGGCCAGGAACGTCGTCTACCGTTCGAGGCGGCTCGAATAAACGAATCCACCAAGGAGGTCATCGACCCATGCGCAAGATCCCCATCCCGATCCTGATCGCGGCCCTGCTGGCCGCGTCCCCGGCGGGGCTGACGGCCCAGGGCAGGGCGGCGGCCAAGGCCAAGGCGCCGTCCGCCGCTCCGCTGGAGGCCGCCGCGGTCCTCAAGGGCCTGAAGTTCCGCTCGATCGGCCCGACCCAGCAAAGCGGCCGGTTCGTCGATTTCGCCGTGCCGGCGCAGAGGCCGCACACGTTCTACGCCGCGGCCGCGTCCGGGCATCTCTGGAAGACCGAGAACAACGGCCAGACCTTCGAGCCCCTGTTCGAGAACGAGAAGGTCTACTCCATCGGCGACATCGCCGTGGCCCCCTCCGACCCCGACATCCTCTGGCTCGGCTCGGGAGAGGCCAACAACTCGCGCTCGACCTACTGGGCGACGGCGTCTACAGATCGACCGACGCCGGCAAGACCTGGAAGAACATGGGTCTCAAGGAGTCCCATCACATCGGGCGCGTCGTCGTCCATCCGACCAGGCCCGACATCGTCTACGTCGCCGCCCTGGGGCACCTCTACTCCGAGAACCCCGACCGAGGTCTCTACAAGACGACCGACGGCGGGGGCACCTGGGCCAAGGTCCTCGGCGTCACGGTCGACGGTCGGTCCGTCGGCGTCGTCGACGTGGTCATGGACCCGGCCGACCCGGAGACGCTCTACGCCGCGTCCTACGACCGCTTCCGCAAGCCCTGGACCTTCGGTCTCGGCGGCCCCGGCTCGGGCATCCACAAGACGACCGACGGCGGGCGCACCTGGGCCAAGCTGGCCGGGGGCCTGCCCGGCGGCGTCCTCGGCCGGATCGGCCTGGCGGTCTATCCCAAGGACCCCCGGATCCTCTACGCCGAGATCGAGAACGCCAACAAGCCCGGCATGTCCCCCGAGGACCGCTACAGGGAGATCCTCGAGGGGAGATCGAGCGCGGGCATGATCGACGGCGAGATCTACCGGTCCGACGACGCCGGCGCGACCTGGGCCAAGGTCAGCCCCGAGAAGCGCAGCGTCGGCGGCAATCCCGGCTACTACTACGGCCAGATCGTCGTCGATCCCAACGACGACAAGGTCGTCTACGTCCTGAGCGTCGGCGTCCTGGCAACCCGCGACGGCGGGAAGACGTGGACGTCGCCCTTCCGCTTCGGCGGCGACAACCACGCCCTGTGGATCGACCCCCGCGACAGCGGCCACATGCTGCTCGGCTACGACCACGGCCTGGGCGTCACCTGGGACGGCGGCAAGAACTGGTACCACCCCGACTTCCTCCCCCTGGCCCAGTTCTACGCCATCGACTTCGACATGTCCCATCCCTACCGCGTGGCGGGCGGGCTGCAGGACAACGGCTCCCTCATGGGGCCGAGCACCAAGCCCGGCGCTTCCGGCGGCTTCGGCGGCGGTGCGGGCGCGCCCATCCGCCTCGAGGACTGGTTCAGCCTGGGCGGCGGCGACGGCATGTACAACGTCTTCGACCGCTCGACCAACCGGACGATCTACACCGAATCGCAGTTCGGGCCCCTGTCGCGGATCGACCTCGTCACCGGCGAATCCAAGTCGATCGCCTACCAGCGCCAGAAGCCCGACACGCGCTGGAACTGGTGCGCGCCGATCCACGTCTCCTGGCACAACAGCGACACCGTCTATCACTGCGGCAACATCGTCGTCATGTCGGCGAACCGCGGCGAGAGCTGGGTCGAGATCAGCCCCGACCTGACCACGAACGACCCGACGAAGCTGACCGTCGGCGGCAAGGGCGGCGACGGCAACATCCAGTACTGCACCATCACGACGTTCGACGAGTCGCCGCTCGTCCCCGGCCTGCTCTGGGTCGGCACCGACGACGGGAACGTCTGGGTCACGCGGGACAACGGCAAGGCCTGGACCCAGGTCAACGACAGGATCGCCGGGAACCCCGGCTACTGGGTCAGCCGCGTCGCGGCTTCGCCTTCCGACCCCGGCACCGCCTATGTCAGCTACACGGGGTTCCGGAACGACGACTTCCGTCCCTTCCTCTACAAGACCGCCGATTACGGGGCCAGCTGGACCTCTCTCGGCGCGGGCCTGCCCGAAGGTCCGGTCAACGTCGTCCGCGAGGACCCCAAGAACCCCGACCTGCTCTTCGCCGGAACGGACTTCGGCGTCTTCGCCTCGATCGACGGGGGCAGGACCTGGGCGAAGATGACCGCCGGATTCCCGACCCAGCCGGTCCACGACCTCAAGGTCCACCCGAGGGAGGCCGACATCATCGTGGCCACCCACGGCCGCGGCGCCTACATCGCCGACATCAAGCCTCTCCAGGAGCTCTCGGCCGAGGTCCTGGCCAAGGACGTCCACCTCTTCGCCGCCGAGCCCAAGGTCCGCTGGATCGGGCAGGACCGGCGCGAGTCCGCCAGCTCGAACTTCGCCGGCGAGAGCGAGGCCCCCGGGGTGCCGATCCAATACACCCTCAAGTCCAAGCCCAAGGAGGCGGTCAAGGTCCGCGTCTATGCCGGCACGCTCCTGCTCAACGAGCTCGCCGGCCCCGCCGAGGTCGGGCTCAACACGGTCGTCTGGAACATGACCGGCCGGCGGGAGCGGACGCCCGACGAGAAGAAGGCCGCCGAGGCCGGGGCCCGCCGACTCCGCGAGATGGGTTACGGCGGCGCCGCGGGCGACACGGGCTTCGCCTCCTTCCCGGTCCAGCCGGGCGAGTACAAGGTCGTCCTCGTCGTCGACGGGAAGTCCCTGACGACGAAGGCCACGGTCCTCAAGGACCCGAGGTACTGAGCGCGTCACGGCGGGGCCGTCCTCCCCGGCGGGAGGCCGGCCCCGCTATTCTTTTCCCGGCCCGTTTCTGTTACCCTAGTCCCCGGGAGGCACGATCATGGGCCACACCGTCCCGTCCGTCCTCGGGGCCATCGAACGGTTCCCGCACGTCGACCTCATCCACCGCCC
Organism: Candidatus Aminicenantota bacterium; assembly: GCA_041320535.1. GTDB lineage: Bacteria > Acidobacteriota > Aminicenantia > Aminicenantales > Saccharicenantaceae > RBG-16-66-30. The sequence continues at coordinate 1,149,220 of JBGLNH010000001.1, forward strand.
GACGCCCCTGCGCAAGCTCGGGCGGCTCTCGGCCCGGCTGGGGGGGCCCGAGATCTACGTCAAGCGCGACGACCTGACCGGGCTCGCGTTCGGCGGCAACAAGTCGCGCAAGCTCGAGTTCATCGTCGGCGACATGCTGGAGAAGAAGGCCGATGTCGTCATCACCTGGGCCAGCCTCCAGTCCAACTGGTGCATGCAGACCGCCGCGGCGGCCCGGACCTTCGGCATCAAGCCGGTCCTGATCCTGTTCAAGCCGGCCGACCAGGCGGCCACGGCCGACGGCAACGTCCTGCTGGACATCATCCTCGACGCGGACATCCGTCTCATGGAGGCGGACAAGGGCAAGCTGGTCAAGTCCGTCCAGGCCATGGAGATCCTCGACGAGGCGGGCCGGGAGGCCCGGGCCCGGGGCCAGCGGCCCTACCTCGTCCCCGTCGGCGGGTCCCTCGTCCGCGGCGACATGGACAAGCCGCTCGGCGCGATCAGCTACGTCGGCTGCTTCGCCGAGATCCTGGACCAGATGCGGTCCGAAGGCGCCGAGCCCGACTACATCGTCCACGCCACGGGTTCGGGCGGGACGCAGGCCGGGTTCGTCGTCGGCGCCCGGGCCCTGGCCCGGGACTGCCGGGTGCTCGGCATCAGCGTTTCGGACCCGAAGGGACCGTTCTCCGACGACGTCCTGGAGATCGCCCGGGCCGCGGACGAGGCTCTCGGGCTGGGGCTGGACGTGATGGCCGGCGATGTGATCGTCTTCGACGAATACCTCGGCGAGGGTTACGGGGCGGTCGACAGGGCCGTCGCCGATGTCATCCGGATGGTCTTCCAGACCGAGGGCATCGTCCTCGATCCCGTCTATACGGCCAAGGCCATGATCGGCCTCGTCGACCTCGTCCGGACCGGCTTCTTCAAGCCCTCGGACAAGGTCGTCTTCGTCCACACCGGAGGAACGCCGGCCCTCTTCCCGCAGCGCGAGAAGCTGTTCAAGCTCTACATGGAGAAGGCCTAGGGCCGGTCAGAGCAGGCGGGCCAGCCCGGCCTCCAGCTCGCCGAGCGGGATCCGGTGGATGGAGATGGGTGCCGATTCGAGCGCCGCCGGCGCCTTGAGCCCGCTGCCCGTGAGGACGAGGACGTCCTCGCCGTCGCCCCCGCCCCGGCCCTCGTCCCCGAGCTTGTTCAGGGCGGCGAGCGTCGTGGCCGACTCGGGCTGACAGAAGAGCCCCTCGCGGGCGGCGAGCTCGCGCTGGGCGGCCAGCATCTCGTCGTCCGACACGGCGACGATGAGCCCCCGGCGCTCCCGGATGACGCGCAGGACGGCGTTGCCGGCCGGGGGCGTGGGATTGGAGATGGCCTGGGCGATCGTTCGCACCTCGGCCGGCCGCTCCCAGGTCGCGAGACCGCGCCCGAAGGCGGCGGCGAGAGGGGCGCAGCCGGCGGCCTGGACGCCGACGATCACGGGATAGGCGGCGGCGATCCCGGCGCGCTCGAGGTCGGCGAAGCCGCGCGCCAGGCCGAGAAGGTGGCCGCCCGAGCTCAGAGGCACGAAGACCCGGCCGGGGACGCGGCGCCCGAGCTGGAGGAAGATCTCGAACGCGGTCAGCTTGTAGCCCTCCATCCGGTAGGGGTCGATCGAGTTCATGAACACGATGCCCAGGCGCTTCCCGATCTCCGCGCTGGCCCGGAAGAGCCGGCCGTAGTCGCCTTCGATGGCGACGAGACGAGGCCCGTGGACGCCGGCCACCCGGAGGCTCGCGAGCGAGGCCCCCTCCTTGAGCAGCACGAACGTGTCCAGGCCGGCCCGGGCGCCGTAGGCCGCCGTCGAAGCGGCCATGTTCCCTGTCGAGACCGTGCCGATCCGCTTCGTGCCGAGGGCGACGGCCTTCTGTACCGCCACGGCCGTGCCCCGGTCCTTGAAGCTCCCGGTGGGGTTCTGGGCCTCGTTCTTGGCGTAGACGGCGGGGCGGCCGGCGGCGGCGCCGACGCGCTCCAGCCGGACGAGGGGCGTCCCGCCCTCGCCGAGGCTCAAGCGGGGATCGACGCGATCGAGAGGCAGGAAGTCGGAGAACTTCTCGAGGGCCAGGGCCCGGTCCTCGCGGAGGACCCGGGCGCGGCCGGGACCGGGCGGGGCGACGAACAGGGGCTCGCCGCATCGGGGGCAGAGAGGGGAGTGGGGGTCGCGCTCGTCGATCGGGCCGCAAGCGAGGCATTCGAAAGCGTCCATTCTCGTCGCTCCTGCCGGTTGATCCCACCGATTATAATTGCCCGGCGCGGTCTTTCCAAGTAGAATCACGCTGCGATGGAAGACGCCGTGTTCATGACCTTGGCCCTGCGCCGGGCGGCCCGGGCCGCGGCGTCGGGCGAGGTCCCCGTCGGCGCCGTCGTCGTCCGGGACGGGCGAGTCATCGCCGGCGGCGCCAACCGGCCCGTCGGGAGCTCGGACCCCACCGCCCACGCCGAGATCGTCGCGCTCCGGCGGGCCGCCCGGAAGGTCGGGAACTACCGGCTCCCGGACTGCGATCTCTATGTCACCGTCGAGCCCTGCGCCATGTGCCTCGGCGCCGTCGTCCAGGCCCGCCTGCGGCGAGTCGTCTTCGGCGCGGCCGACCCGAAGGCCGGCGCGGTCTCGTCGGTCATGGCCTTCCCGTTCGACAGGCTCAACCATCGCCCCGAGGTCGTCGGCGGGGTCCTGGCCGGCGAGTCGGCGGCGCTCCTGCGGGCCTTCTTCCGGGCCCGTAGAAAGAAAGAGGGATTTCGGCTATAATCGGGCTTCCTGCCGATTGCTGACGTCGCGGAGAGGTGGCCGAGTGGTTGAAGGCGACGGTCTCGAAAACCGTTATCTCGAGCAATCGGGATCGCGGGTTCGAATCCCGCCCTCTCCGCCAGAGTTATCCCGCCCATGAAGCGCATACCGCTCGTCGTCACGGGCTTCGGCAACGTCGGCCGGGCCTTCTTCTCACTGCTGCGGGAGAAGGCGGACGACCTCGAGCGCCGCTACGGGCTCGGCCCCGGGATCATGGCCGTCGCCCGGGCGGAAGGCTGCTTCTATTCCGGCGAGGCGCTCGAGGTCAGGCACGTCTCCCGAGCCGGGGAACCCTGGACCCTGGGCAATCCCCGCTGGCGCGAGGGGATGCGGGCCGCGGACGTCATCGCCGAGCTCGGCCCTGGCGGGTGCCTCGTCGAGTGCACGCTCTCCAACCTCGAGACCGGGGAACCCGGGATGTCCTACATCTCCGCCGCCTTCCGCGGAGGCTGGAACGCGGTCGCGGCCAGCAAGGGCGCCCTGGTCGTCGGCCTGCCGGCGCTCAAGTCCCTGGCCGCCGAGAAGGGCGTCTATCTCAAGTTCAGCGGGGCCACGGCCGCCGCGCTGCCGACCCTCGACGTCGGTCTCGTCTCTCTCGCCGGGGCCCGGATCGAGGGCATCCAGGGGATCCTCAACGGGACGTCGAACTACATCCTGACCCGGATGGGGGAGGGCCTCGACTACGGCGAGGCGCTCCGGGAAGCCCAGGACAAGGGCATCGCGGAACCCGACCCCGTCCACGACGTCGGCGGGTGGGACACGGCCAGCTAGATCCAAACGTCACTAGGGTGAAATACGGAGGCGGCGCCGGGGGGTTTAAATAGGGGGACATAATACCTGTTCACCAATTCAAATTAGGTGAACAGGTATTGTGTCCCCGATTTTTCCTTGAATCCCCTGGCCGGACGGGCCATAATCGGCTTCCGCCCATGAGGAGGTCCCCATGAAGAAGTCCCCGACCGCCGTCGTTCTCTGCCTCGTCCTGGCCGCCGCGCTGGCCGCGCCGGTCCCGGCGCCGGCCCAAGCCGGGGCCAAGCCGCCCGCCAAAACCGCCGGAAAGGCCGCGCCCGCGGCCCCGCCCCGGCTTACCCCCGAGCTTCTCTCGGGCCTGGCTTTCCGCAACATCGGCCCGGCCGTCATGTCGGGACGGATCAGCGACATCGCCATCCACCCCCTCGACCGGCACATCTGGTACGTGGCCGTCGGCTCGGGCGGCGTCTGGAAGACGGCGAACGCCGGCACGACCTGGACGCCCGTCTTCGACGCCGAGGCGTCCTACTCCATCGGCTGCGTCACGCTCGACCCGTCGAACCCGGAGACGGTCTGGGTCGGCACGGGCGAGAACGTCAGCGGCCGCCACGTCGGCTTCGGCGACGGCGTCTACAGGAGCCTCAACGGCGGCAAGACCTGGGCCAACATGGGCCTCACGAAGTCCGAGCACATCGGCCGTATCCTGGTCGATCCGCGGGACCCCGACGTCGTCTACGTCGCCGCCGAGGGGCCGCTGTGGTCCGCGGGCGGCGAGCGCGGCCTGTACAAGACCGCCGACGGCGGCCGGACCTGGACGCCCGCCCTGCGGATCTCCGACGACACGGGCGTGACCTCGGTCGAGTTCGACCCGTCGGACGCCGACACGCTCTACGCCGCGGCCTACCAGAGGCGCCGCAGCGTCGCCGCGTTCATGGGCGGAGGGCCCGAGTCGGCGATCTACAAGACGACCGACGCCGGCAAGTCCTGGCGCAAGCTCTCGGTCGGGCTGCCCAAGGGCGACGTCGGAAAGATCGGCCTGGCCGTCTCGCCGATCGACCCGCGCGTCGTCTACGCCACGGTCGAGGCCGGGCCGGAGGAGAAGGGCTTCTACCGCTCCGCCGACCGGGGCGAGAGCTGGGAGAAGCGCAGCCCCTACATCAGCGGCGGCACGGGACCGCATTATTACCAGGAGATCTTCGCCGACCCCAACCGCTTCGACCGCGTCTACCAGATGGACCCGGGGCTGCGCGCGACCGACGACGGGGGCCGGACCTGGCGCCGCGTCGACGAGACGAACAAGCACGGCGACAACCACGCCATGGCCTTCGTCAAGGGCGACCCCGGCTACATCCTCAACGGCAGCGACGGCGGCGTCTACGAGACGTTCGACGAGGGCCGGACGTGGCGCTTCTTCGAGAACCTGCCGGTGACGCAGTTCTACAAGCTGGCCCTCGACAACGCCCGCCCCTTCTACAACGTCCACGGCGGCACCCAGGACAACGGCAGCCAGCTCGGCCCGTCGCGGACGCCGAACGCCCACGGCATCTCCAACGCCGACTGGCTGATCACCTACGGCGCCGACGGCTACGCCACGGCCATCGACCCCGAGGACCCGGACACGATCTACCTCGAGTGGCAGAACGGCAACCTGCTGCGCTACGACAAGAAGAGCCACGAGACGGTCTACGTCAGCCCGCGGCCCGAGCCCGGCGACCCGCCGCTCAGGTTCAACTGGGACTCGCCGGTCCTGATCAGCCCGCACGCGCGGACGCGGCTCTATTACGCCGGGCAGTTCGTGTGGCGGAGCGACGACCGCGGCGACTCGTGGCGTCGCGTCTCGCCCGACCTGACGCGGGGCGTCTTCCGTCTCGAGCAGAGGATCATGGGCCGGCAGTGGAGCGTCGACGGGCTCTGGGACCACGGGGCCATGTCGCAGTTCGGGACGGTCACCTCGCTCAGCGAGTCGCGGCTCGCGGAAGGGCTGATCTACGCCGGGACCGACGACGGCCTCGTCCAGGTGACCGAGGACGGGGGCGAGACCTGGCGGAAGGTCGAGCGGATGGCCGGCGTCCCCGATCATTTCTTCGTCAACGACATCATGGCCTCCAAGCACGACAAGGACGCCGTGTACGCGGCCGTCGACAATCACAAGACGGGCGACTACAAGCCCTACCTGATGATGAGCGCGGACAGGGGACGGACCTGGAGGAACATCGCCGGCGGACTGCCGCAGCGGACGATCGTCTGGTCGGTCGCCCAGGACCACGTCAAGAAGGAGCTGCTCTTCGCCGGGACCGAGTTCGGGATCTACGCGACGCTCGACGGCGGCCAGAGCTGGCTGAAGCTCGGCGGCGGCGTCCCGCCGATCCCGTTCCGCGACATCGAGGTCCAGGAGCGCGAGTCGGACCTGGTGGGGGCGTCGTTCGGTCGCGGCTTCTTCGTCCTCGACGACTACTCGCCGCTGCGCGAGATGAGCGAGCAGGCGCTGGCCGTCGAGGCGGCGCTCTTCCCGGTCAAGAAGGCCCTGCAGTACGTGCCGATGCGGCCGATCGACTCGGACGCGAAGGGGTGTCTCGGAGAGACGTATTTCACGGCCCCCAACCCGCCGTTCGGGGCGGTCTTCACCTATTATCTCAAGGACGGCGTCAAGCCGGCCGCCGAGGCGCGGCGCGAGGCGGAGGCCAAGCTCGCGAAGGAAGGCAAGCCCGTGCCCTTCCCCGGCTGGGACGCTCTGCGGGCCGAGGAGAACGAGGAAAAGCCGGTCGTCACGCTGACCGTCAGGGACGAGGCGGGCGAGGTCGTGCGGCGGGTCCCGGCGCCGGCCGGAAAGGGCCTGCATCGCGCGGCCTGGGACCTGCGCTACCCGGCCGTCGAGCCGACGCGGCTCGAGGCGGCGCGCCGCGAGTCCTGGGAGAGAGAGCTCGCCGGTCCGTTCGCGATGCCGGGGACGTTCACGGTCACGCTGGAGAAGAGGGTCGACGGCGCGACGGTCGCGCTGGCCGGCCCGCGGACGTTCGCCGTCGAGCCGCTCGCGCTGGCCGGCCTGCCGGAGAAGGACAAGGCGGCGCTGCTGGCTTTCCAGAAGAAGGCCGGGGAGCTGCAGCGGGCCATGATGGGCGCCGGCGAGGCCGCCGAGGACGCGCTGAACAACCTGCGCTTCATCAAGAAGGCCCTGCTCGACGCTCCCAAGGCCGATCCGAAGCTGGCCGAGGCGGCCCGGGCGATCGAGAAGCGCGTCCAGGACCAGGTCGTCGTTCTCTTCGGCGACCGGACGAAGGGCAGGCGCTCGGAGCCGGCGGCGCCTTCGCTCATGGAGCTCGTCACGGCCCAGCTCGACTCGACCGGGCCGGTCACGGCCACGGCCAAGAGAAGCTACGAGACCGCCGCCGACGGCTTCGAGAAGCTCCTCGAGGAGATGCGGCGGACGATCGACGTCGACCTGCCGAAGCTGCACGGCGAGCTCGAGGCCGCCGGAGCGCCCTGGACGCCCGGCCGCGGCGTCCCCGTGTGGAAGAGATAGAAGAAAGGAGGCCTGTCATGAAATCCGTCCCCCGCGTCCTCGCCGCCGCCGCCCTGGCCGTCGTCATCGGCGCCTATGCCTCGGACCAGTCGCCCGCCGTCGACCGGGACATGGTCGCCCGCATCCGCGAGGAGGGCCTGCAGCGCTCGCAGGTCATGGACATCGTCGGCTACATGACAGACGTCCTCGGCGCGCGCCTGACCAACTCCGAGGACATGAGGCGGGCCCAGGCCTGGGCCCTGGCCAAGATGGCCGGGATCGGCCTCGAGAACGTCGCCGCCGAGCCCTTCATGGATTACGGCGTCGCCTGGGACAACGAGTACTTCTCGCTCCACATGCTCGAGCCCGACTATCAGCCGATGACGGGCTTCCCGCTGACCCACACCCCGGGGACCCCGGGCAAGGTCGTCTGCCCGGCCGTCGCCGCCGAGATACGGACGAAGGCCGACCTGGCCAGGTTCAAGGGCAAGCTCAAGGGGGCCGCGGTGCTGGCCTCGCCGCCGCTCGCCGTCAGCCAGGCCGCCCTCGCCCAGGGCGTCGCCCGCCTGACCGAGGAGGACCTGCGGAAGCTCGAAGAGAACGTCACCCCGCCGCCGCCCCGTCCCACGCCGCCCCCTCCGAACCCCGACCTCCTCAAGCCCGAAGAGAAGATCGCCTTCTACAAGGCCGAGGGGGCCGTCGCGGTCCTCCAGTGCGACGGCGGCCGGCCCGGCGCGGTCGTCGGTTTCGCCCGGCCCGGGACCAAGGACAAGGGCGACAACTGGTCGCGCGAGAAGTCGCTGGCCTCGCTGCCGATCCTGGCCGTGACGCCCGAGCACTACAACCGCATGCTCCGCGTCCTCAAGCGCGGCCTCCCGGTCAAGGTCGAGATCGAGGTCCGCAACCGCCTCGGCGAAAAGCCCTTTCAGGCCGCGAACCTCGTCGGCGAGATCCCCGGCACCGACCTCGCGGACGAGATCGTCATGATCGGGGCCCACTTCGACAGCTGGCACGCCTCGCCCAACGCCAGCGACAACGCCTCGGGCTGCGCCGTGGCCCTCGAGGCCGCCCGCATCCTCAAGGCGGTCGGGGCCAGGCCGCGGCGCACCGTCCGCGTCGCCCTGTGGAGCGGCGAGGAACAGGGCATCTACGGCTCGACGGCCTACGTCCGCAAGCACTTCGGCGATCCCAGGGACCCGAAGAACCCGCCGACGCCCGCCTACGACAAGCTCTCGGCCTACTTCAATCAGGACTACGGCGCCGGCCAGTTCCGCGGCATCTACCTGCAGGGCAACGAGCGCGCCCGCCGGGTCCTCGCCGCGTGGCTGGAGCCCTTCCGCGACTTCGGCCTGACGGCCGTCTCCATCCAGGGCGTGGGCAGCACGGACCACGTCCCGTTCGACGCCGCCGGCCTGCCGGGCTTCCAGTTCATCCAGGACCGCATCGCCGGGACGGCCGGGCACACCAACCTCGACTTCTTCGACACGCTCGTCGCCGAGGACCTGATGAAGAACGCCGTGGTCGAGGCGGCCTTGGCCTGGCACGCCGCCACGGCGGACGAACTCGTCCCGCGCAAAACATTGAAATAAAACGGAATAAAGGAACTCGCCGAGGGCCGGGCCGGGCCACATTCCGATTGACACCCCCCGGCACCCATGGTAAGATGGGCGCCCCAAAGGGTGGATAACACCCTTTCAATACATCAATCAGGAGGTTTGTTAAGAATGGCGACACTGAAAGAGAAATTCTACCTGAAAGTGGGCCCGATGCAGGCCCGGGTCAAGGCCCTGGCCAAGGACCACGCCACGGTCAACGTCTCCAAGGTCGACGTCGGCCAGGTCGTCGGCGGCGCCCGGGACATCATCTCGATGCTCTGGGACGTCTCGCTCCTCGACAAGTTCGAGGGCATCCGCTTCCGCGGCTTCTCGATCCCCGAGCTGCGCGAGAAGCTGCCCAAGGCGCCCGGCGGCACCGAGCCCCTGCCCGAGGGCATCTTCTATCTCCTCCTCCTCGGCGATCTCCCGACGCAGGAGGATTGCGCGGCCCTGACCGAGGAGTGGCAGAAGAGGAGCGTCCTGCCCCAGTACCTCATCGACACGATGAACGCGGTCCCCAAGGACACGCACCCGATGACCCAGTTCTCGCTGGCCATCCTGCAGCTCCAGAGGGAGTCCATCTTCGCCCAGAAGTACAAAGAGAAGATGCCCAAGACCCAGTACTGGGACGCGACGTTCGAGGACGTCATGAACCTGACGGCCAAGCTCCCGAACATCGCCGCCTACATCTTCCGCCGCACCTACTTCGACGGCAAGCACATCGCCCCCAACCCGAAGCTCGACTGGGGCGGCAACCTGGCCCACATGCTCGGCGTCACCGACGACCCCGCCTTCAAGGAGCTCATGCGGCTCTACCTCTGCATCCACAGCGACCACGAGGGCGGCAACGTGTCGGCCCACACGACCCACCTCGTCGGCTCGGCCCTGTCGGACGCCTACTACTCCCTGTCGGCCGGCATGAACGGCCTGGCCGGCCCGCTCCACGGCCTGGCCAACCAGGAGGTCCTGATCTGGATCATGGACCTCATGAAGGAGTTCGGCGGCGTCGTCCCGACCAAGGAGCAGATGGAAAAGTTCATGTGGGACACGCTCAACGGCGGGCGGGTCATCCCCGGCTACGGCCACGCCGTCCTGCGCAAGACCGACCCCCGCTACGTCGCCCAGCGCGAGTTCGCCCTCAAGCACCTGCCCGACTACGACCTGTTCAGGATCGTCAGCCTCATCTACGAGGTCGCGCCCGACGTCCTGACCAAGCACGGCAAGACCAAGAACCCGTGGCCGAACGTCGACGCCCACTCCGGCGTCCTGCTCAACTACTACGGCGCCAACCAGTTCGACTTCTACACGGTCTTCTTCGGCGTGTCGCGCGCCCTCGGCGTCCTGGCCCAGCTCGTCTGGGACCGCGCCCTCGGCCTGCCGATCGAGCGCCCGAAGTCCGTCACGACCGAGTGGCTGGAGAACTTCATCAAGGAGAATCCCCCGGCCCCGGCCGCGAAGTAATCGCTTCGCGCGGTACGATCTCACAGGGCCGCCGTCCTCCGGGACGGCGGCCCTTTTTTTAGCGGCGGGCCAGCGAGAAGTAGTTGACGATCTCCAGGAGGTCGCTCGAGGTGAAGGCCACCGACCGCTCCCCCGTCCGCGCCATGCCCGGCACCTGGGCGGCCCGGCGGGCCTGGTTCTCGTCCGTGAAGACGATCTCCAGCTTGTAGGGCGGGGACGGCTTGTAGGGCTTGTAGGCCTTGAGGTTCCTCAGGGCCGCGGCGACGCCCTTGCGGATCATCTCCTGGGCCCTGGTCGGGTGGACCATGGACGCGGCGGGACCCATCCCGTCCTTGACGGCCGCGGTCTCGATCGGACCGACGATCTCCCGGATCTGGTCGCAGATCGCGCGGTCGCCGGACAGGAACACGACCGGGACGTCGAAGTGGCCGGCGATGGCCGCGTTCCAGGCCCCCTCGGGCATGCGCACGCCGTTGAGGATGACGTCGTAGAGCGCCAGGCTCATGGTGTGCTTGAGGACCGCGTCCGGCGTGCCGGCCCGGGCGTGGTAGCCGACGAAGACGACGGCGTCGAACGTCCGGTCGATGCCCTCCATCATGCTGAGCGGGCTGTTCCACTCGCGGATGAGCCGGGCCTCCGGGCGGAGCAGGTCGGGCAGGATGTTCCGGGCGCTGCCGTGCGAGTCGCGGACGACGATCTCGCCCGCGCCCGCGTCGAGCGCGCCGGCGACGGCCGCGTTGGTCTCCTCCGTCATCAGCCGCCGGAAGAGCGGGTAGTCGGCCCCGCCCTGGGACGTCTCGTCCCAGTGGACGAGCCCGGCGACGCCCTCCATGTCGACCGAGATGAAGACCTTGAGCTTCTTCGCGGGCGCCTGGGCGTGGGCCGCCAGGGCGGCGACGAACAGGACGGCGAACAGGACCGACAGCGATGTCCGAGCCCAGGTCGTTGAGGAAGGAGGCGGCGGCGAAGGTGCGGATGGTCCTTTTCGTCTCCGGCGATGCCTTCGCTTCCTGATGGGCGATATTGACGTCCATGGGTTCTCTGAGGTCGTTCGGCTCCAGATTTTACCGATATTCGTCCGGGAAATCCAGGCGACGGGAAATGGGGGACACGATCCCATGTCCACGCGTTGACTCGCCGGAGGGCCGCGGATATGATACGGAGGAAGATCAAGCCGGGAGTGCGCCATGACCCGTTCCGCCCGTGTTCTCGCCTCGACCGCCGCCCTCGCTCTTCTCGCCGCCGCGGTGCCCGCCGCCCAGGCCCGGCCGCGGGCCCAGGCACCGCCCATGGGCCAGGCGCCGTCCCAGGACCAGGTCACGCCGGCCGATGTCAAGCCCGACGCGACGCTGACCCTCGGGATCGGCGACCCCAAGCTCAAGGACCGGGTCATGGAAGTGGCGCCCGGGGCCATCCTGGCCGGCCGCACGGGGAAGCCGGTCGCGTTCGACCGGATGATCCGGGAGATGATGTCCGCGCGCATCGTCCACGTCGGGGAGACCCACGACGCGATGGCCATGCACGACATCCAGCTCCGGGTCATCCGGGCGCTCTACGCCGGGGACAGGCATCTGGCCATCGGCATGGAGATGGTGCCGGTGACCCTGCAGGAGACGCTCAACAAGTGGACCGCGGGCATCCTGACCAAGGAGGAGTTCCTCCGCGAGATCCGCTGGTACGTCACCTGGAACTTCCCTTTCGGCTACTACGAGAAGATCTTCGACTTCGCCCGGGAGCACCGCCTGCCGATCTACGCCCTCAACGCGCCCCGCGAGGTCATCAGCAAGATGCGGATGCGCGGCTGGGACGCCCTGACGGACGGGGAGAAGGGCTACTTCCCGGGCCAGCCCGACGTCTCCAACCAGGATCACCGGACCCTCATCCGGACGGTCTTCGAGTCGTTGGACATCCCCGAGGGCATGAAAGGGCCGGGGCTCGACAAGATGTTCGAGGGGCTCTACCGGGCGCAGTCGGCCTGGGACGAGGTCATGGGCTGGAACGCCGTCCGGGCCGCCGAGGCCGAGGGGCGCCGCGTCGTCGTCATGGTGGGCTCCGGGCATCTCCTCTACAACCTCGGCCTCAACCGGCGAGCCTACGAGCGGTCGAAGCTGCCGTTCAAGACCGTCGTGGCCGTCGAGGCGCCCGCGGGGAAGGCGAGCGTGACCGTCTCGCGGGCGATCGCCGACTACGTCTTCGGCCTGGCCGAGGCCAAGGAGAAGGCCTTCCCCAGCGTGGGCCTGCCCTTGAAGAAGGTCGAAGGGCTGGAGAACCTGGTCGTCGATCCCAAGCCGACCGACGGCATCGCCGGCCGGGCCGGGTTCGAGAAGGGGGACGTCGTCCTCTCGGTCGACGGCCGGGCCTACACGGACATCAACGAGCTGCGCCTGGCCCTGGCCGGGCTCGGCCGCGGCCAGGAGGCCAAGTTCAAGGTCCTCCGCGCCGGGGCCGTCAAGGACGTCGTTCTCAAGTGCGATGAAGCCGCGGACGCTCCGGCCGACAAGAAGTCCCCCGGCTAACGCCGCGGAACGTCCCTCTTCGGGAGGTCGAGAGATGAAGAGAATACGTTCGGTCCTGATCGTCGCGACGATCGCCTTCGGCCTGATGGGCGCGGCCGCCCCGAAGGGCCTCATCAAGACGCCGGGCGAAGCGTCGAACTACCGCGAATACACGCAGAGCGAGGCCCTGGCCGCGTTCCTGAGCGAGCTCGACGCCGCCTCGGACGAGGTGACCGTCGCGACCGTCGGGCGGTCGCTGCCGACCGACGCTTACGGCGCCCGCGACATCCCCCTCGCCGCCCTCAGCGCCGACGGCGCCTGGCTGGAGGCCCTCGTCCGGACCAAGCCGACCGTGCTCGTCACCGCCGCCCAGCACGGCAACGAGCAATCGGCCAAGGAGGCCGCGCTGTGGCTCATGAGGGACCTGGCCCTCGGCGACCTCCGGCCGCTCCTCGACAGGATCAACGTCCTGATCATGCCCCAGACCAATCCCTACGGCAATTTCCGGGACGTCCGGGCGAACGAGCTCGACCTCGACATGAACCGCGACCACGTCAAGCTCGAGGCCGAGGGCGTCCGGGCCATCCACCGGGTCTTCGCGGCCGTCAGGCCCGAGGTGACGATCGACGTCCACGAGAAGGGCGACGACTACTACCGGGTGTCCATCGGCTGCGTCTCCAACGTCAACATCGGCCGGGGCCTCCAGGACTTCTCCCGAAATGTCGTCCTGGCCGAGGTCGCGAAGGCGCTCCAGAAGAGGAACGTGACCTTCCACGAGTACCTCATCACCGAGGACCTCGGCGTCGACACCTCGTCGGGGGCCGCCGTCGAGCGACGGACGGGGCCGCGGGAGCAGATGAAGCGCTTCTCGACGACCGACCTCAACGACGGCCGGAACAGCCTGGGCATCTTCGAGACGCTCTCGTTCATCCAGGAGGGAGCGTCGCGACACGACCTGGAGACGCTCCGGGCCCGGACGACCTGGCAGTACCACGGCCTGCGGGCCTTCCTCGGGGCGGTGGCCGCCCGCGCCCCGGAGGTCCTGAAGATCGTCGCGGACCACCGGGCCGGCCTCCTCGAGCGGGCCGCGTCGCGCGGCGCCGGCGACCCGGTCAACCTGCGCATGGCCTACGTCCGCGATCCCGCCGTGCCCGAGCTCCGCTTGAAGCGTTTCGAGCGGACCGCGGCGGCGACGGCCGGGCGCGTCCTTCGGGTCGACAAGAAGGCCGGCGAGACCGTCACCGCGGCCGATCTCGTCGCGACGGGCTTGTCCGGGGCCCGGGTCGTCGACGAGATCGTCAAGCACTGGTTCCCCAACGTCGAGCCGACGCTCTCCGTCCCGCGCCCCCGGGGCTACATCGTCCGGGGCGGCCGCCACGACATCGTCGAGACCCTGCTCGCCCTCGGGGTCGATGTCGGCATGTTCGCCGCGGACGCCCTCGTCGAGGCCGAGGCCTACGAGGTCGCGGCCGTCGTCCCCTCCGCGGTCGACTACGAGGCCCCGCAGTCCATAGAGGTGGCGGCCAGGGCCGTCAAGGTCCCGGTCAAGAAGGGCGATTTCTACGTCTCGTGCGTCCAGCCGGCGGCCAACCTCGTCCCGTCGCTGCTCGAGCCGCAGTCGGCCTACGGCCTCGTCCGCTATTGGAAGTTCAAGCTCGTGCCCGAGGCCGGCGGCCTCTTCGAGGTCCTGCGGTACGGCGGCCCGGACGACCCGGCCGTCATCCCCTACAAGCGCTGGGGCGCCTGATCACTTCAGCGCGCCGATCACCGCCAGAACCTCCGCCGGGGCCCTGTATCGGGTAAGAAGCTCCCGGGCCTTGAGCCGGTCCTCGCGGCGCCCCATCTTCTCGAGGACGAGCCCGCCGAAATATCCGTGCGGCTTGGACTCGTCCCCTTGGGCCAGGGTGTAGTCGCGGATGGCCTCGCGCAAGGCCGCGGCCTTGGCTTTTTCGCCCATCCGGTCGTGGCAAAGGGCGATGAGATACTCCTGCATCCGGAAGTCGGGATCGAAGGGCTCGCCCGTGCCGAGCTTCTCGGGATAGAGCTTGGCCAGCTCGAGGGACCGGACCGCGTCGGCCCAAGCGCCCTGCCGCATGGCCTCGAGGCCGATGCCGACGTGGGCCCGGACGTAGAGGCCGTGGATGTCGCTCGCTCCCTCGTAGGGCAGGGCGTCGACATCGTCGAGGACGCGGGCCGCTTCGTGCGGGTCGCCGGCGGCGAGAAAAGCCTCGGCCAGGTCGACCTGGAGCGGGACCGCGGCCGGGAGATCGGCGGCGGCCTGGCGTGCCGCGCTCAGGGCCTCGTTCGTCCGGCCCTGCCTGAGAAGGAAGCCCGTTCGGGCATGGCGGGCCCGCCAGCTCGCGGCGTCGAGCTCGACCGCCCGGAGAAGGTCCGCGGCCGCCCTGGCCGGCTCCGTCCTCTCGAAGATGGCGGCCCGGGCGATGTGGAATGGGGCGTAGTCGGCGCCCTCGCACATCTCGAACAGGTCACGCGCCTCCTCCAGGCGTCCCTTGCCCCAGAGGACGAGGGCCAGGAAATATTTGGGCTTCCAATCGGCCGGCTGGGCGGCGACGGCCCAGGAGTAGACCGCGATCTCCTCCTCGCGGAACGGGAAGACGAGGAAGGGCGACGCTGCGGAGGCCTTGTCGAGCGCGGCGGAGCTTTCGGCCGGCGCGAGATCGCGCTGGAGGTAGGCCAGCCAGTGATCGACCGCGGCGTGCTTCGGCGAGGTCTTGAGCGCTTCGATCGCGTCGCCCGTGAGGCCGAGGCGATCGTAGAAGCAGGCCATCTCGATGAAGGTCTCGTGGGGCAGCTCGTTGCGGACGAGCCCGCGGCAGGCCTCGAGCGTCCGGGGCGAGCGGTCGGCGAGGTAGCGCTCGAAGCGGGCCAGGTGGTCGAGGGGATCGAGCTCGAGGATCCGTTCGACGGCCCGGCCGTGCTCGGCCTTCCGCCCGGCCAGCCGATGGGCGACGGCCAGGACCTCGAGCGCGTTGACGTTCTGGCCGTCGGCGGCCAGGGCCCGGGTCGCGCGTTCGACGGCCTGTCCGAAGTCCTTCTCGAGGAGGGCGGTCTCCGCCGCCTGTATCCGGGCCACGGCCTCGAACTGCGGCGAGCGGGCCGCCCAACCGAGGGCCTCCTTGGCGTCGACGAGGCGGCCGAGCCTGCGGGCGGCGACGGCGAAGACGAAGTTGGCTTCCGGATCGTACATCGAGACCGCCAGGGCCCGGCCGGAGAGATCGAGGCCCCGGGCCGGCTCGCCCCGGCGCGTCGCCAGTTCGGCGGCGCGCGACAGGGCGCGGACGTGGAGAGGCTCGGCGGCGATCGCTTCCAGGTAGGCGTCGAGGGCCTCGGAAAGGCGCCGCTCGCGCTCGAGAGCGCGGGCCCGGAGGAAGAGGGCCTCGGCGGAGCCGCCCGAGGGGTTGCTGAAGCGCAGGGGCCTCTCCAGGTCGTCGGCGCCGGGCGAGCTTTCGTAGACGAGCTTGTCGCCGAGCCGGAACTCGAACGGGGCCCCGGCCCCGGCGCCGTCGAGCGAGAGGGCCTTCTTCCAGACCTGCTCGGGCCTCAGGACAAGGCGCTCGCGGAGGACCTCCTTCCCCGCGACGCGGACGACGGCCTCCTCGGCGACCGGGCGCAGAGGGAAGAGGCCGAGGTGAAGCGTCCCGCCCTCGCGGGCCGCGCTGAGCACGGCGTCCGGCGAGGCCTTGGTCATCGGTCCGATGCCGCGGTAGGGGAACCAACGCTCCCGCCAGCGGTCGGCCGAGCCGGGAGGGAAATCGCCGTGGTCGGACTGGTTGAGGAGGCGTCCGGATTGGGGCTCCGCGTACTGCCCGTTCTCGTCGGTCAGCAGGTCGACCCATATCCCGCCCGAGCGGGACAGGTCCCAGATCCAGGCCTTGCGGCCCGGCATGTCCTCGTAGAGCGACCAGTGGCCGAAGCCGGAGTCGGAGCTCTCGTACCAGCCGCCGTGGAAGTCGGCGTACTCGCCGACCGTGAAATAGCTCTTGGAGCCGGGCGTCGCGTTGTTGCGGTACCAGGACAGGTCGCGTCCGCCGCGGTCGACCGGCCAGGGCTCGAGGGGGACGGCGTAGTCGTGGCCGATGTGCCAGCGGCCCGGGAGGATCAATTTCAGGTCGTCGGCCGTCCTGACGGCGGCGTTGGACCAGGAGTAATAGGACTGGCTGAAGGGCGTCGGGTTGATCCAGAGGGCGCTCGTCTCGAAGGCGGCGCTCGCCCCGGGCAGGCTGACGGTGACGCTCCAGCGAGTCCGCGAAGGCAGGTCCAGAGCGCCGACGACGACGCTGGCGACGCCGTCGGGCCCGCGCCGAAGGACGTAGTCGACCGGCGTCGCCGTCGTCGGGGCGTGGCCGACGATGCCGAAGTTCCATTCGATGCCGCCCGAGGTCCAGGGGCCGCGGAGGGCGATCTGGCGGAACTTGAGGACCCGGTTCCAGTAGAGGAAGTCGCGCCCGGTCGCCTTGTCGGAGGCGCCCCAGACCTTCCCGCCGACCTCGGGCAGGACCGCGACCTCGATGTGCGGGTTGCTGAGCCTGACGACCGTCCACGTCCTTTCGACGGGCTCGGAAGTGAACTCGTCGAAGAAATAGTAGGGGTAGAGCCGCGCGCCCTGGCCCCACATCGACGAACGGGCGAAGATCGGCACGGGGTCGGGGTCGGAGAAGGGATAGGTCCGGACGACCTCTTTCCTCTCCTCGACGACCGCGCCTCCGGTCGACTCGAAGGGCCGGCAGGAGGCCCCGGCGAGGGCGAGGATCAGGCCGGCCGCGGCGAGCGTCGCGGCGCGATGAGGCTTCCTCATGGCCCTATCTCTTCTCGGTGAGCTCGAGGTGGATCGTCTCGACGAGGCTCAGCCAGCGCCGGCCCCCGGGCGCAGCCGGGCGGTCCTCGATCCCGAAGGCCTTCTTGATGTCCTCGAGCGACTTGCCTTCGGCGATCATGGCCTTGACCTTGGACTGCTTCTCGGACATCGCCGCCTTCAGGGCCTCGACGTCGGCCCTCCCCAGCGGGTCGGCGTGGCCCGAAAGGAAGGTCTCGACCGGGGGCAGGGCTTCGAGCAAGGCCCCGAGGGTCTTGACATATCCGAACGAGCTGCCGTTCTTGTGGCGGTGGATGAGGGGATCGCGCCCGACGAACAGGAGGTCGCCGACGAAGACGGCTTTGTCGGGGCCGAAGAAGACCACGCTGTCCCCGTCGGTGTGGGCGGGGCCGTGGTAGCGCAGGGTGATGTCCCGGCCCGCGCCGGGTAGCGTCAGCTCGGAGGCGTAGGTCTGCGTGGGGAGGTAATCCTTGAGGGCGGGCAGGCCGGCGGCGGCCGCTTCCATGTCCCGCCTGACGTTCTCGTGGGCGACGATCTCGAGGCCCTTGGGGAAACCCGGCAGGCCGTTGATGTGGTCGCCGTCGCTGTGGGTGATGATGATCGTGGTCACGGGGGCGGAGGTCACCTTCCCGATCTCGGCCAGCATCCCGGAGGCCGACTCGGCGCTCATCTTGGCGTCGACGACGAAGACCTCCGTCGCCGTGACATAGAAGGCGGTGTTGGCCCCGGAGCCGCCCTTGACGAGGTACAGGGCCTTCGTGATCGGCTGGACGGTCAGCTGGGGGGGGGCCGGGGCCTGTTTCGCCGCCGGCTGGGCCTGCCCCGCGGCCAAGGTCACGGCGAGGACGGTCAGCCAGGCCGGAAACGTCAGCGCTGGTCTCTTCATGTCGAGCCCTCCTTCCCGATTCGTTCGTCTTGTTAATATCCGCCCGACGGTCTTTTGTCAACCGCCCCGATGATCGAGCCCATCACCTCTCCGATCGGGAGTCCCGGGGCTCGGCGGCGAGGGGTATCGTCCCAAGAACCCGGCGAGGTCGAGCAGGCGGCCCGGGGTGCCGATGATGATGTCCGGGCCGGCCTTGATCTGGTTCAGCTGGACGGTGTAGCCGACCCCCCCGTAGAAGCAGCCGATCTGCATGCCGATGGGCCGGTTGAGGAGCAGGGCTTCGCCCTCGATCTGGACGGCGAGCTCACGGGTGGGGACGATGATCAGGGCCTTGCGGCGGGAGCTCTTGGAGTGCCGCAGGAGGTGGGAGAAGAGGGTGATCAGGAAGGCCGCCGTCTTGCCCGTCCCCGTCTGGGACTGGACGGCCACGTCCTGGCCCTTGAGCGAGCGGGCCAGGGTCAGCTCCTGGACCGGCGTCAGGTCGGTGTAGCCGCGGTCGACGATGGCCTGTTGGAGCTTGGGATCGAGGTCGAGTTCGGTGAATCGCATGTCTTTCCTTTTCAAATCAGGCACTTATCCTACCATAAAGGGGCGGCCTGCTCAACCGGGGAAGAAAAAGGAAGCCTTGACAAGCCCGGGCCCATGGCTTATTTTCTCTGTTTTCCGGGGATAGACAGAAATGAGCGGCAAGACGATCCGGGCGCTGGTCCAGAGCTGGGAGACCGTCCGGTTCGAGCTCCTCAAGACCCCCATCTCGAAGCTCCATCTGGACATCGAGGGTTCGCCCGTGGAGATGTGCGTCCGCCGCCTGCGCCGGGAGATGGAGGCCAAGGGGTTCCGCTTCAAGCCGGAGATCTACCTGACGGACGAATGGGGCTGCCCGGACCGGACGCCGGTCATCGGCGTCCCCTTCTACCTCGCCGACGTCCGTCTGACCCGGCTCGAGGAGGAGCAGACCGGCGAGATCGAGGACGGCGCGAAGATCATGATGCTCCTGCGCCACGAGGCCGGGCACGCGGTCAATTACGCCTACCGTCTCTGGCGGCGGACGAGCTGGGCCGAGATGTTCGGCCCCTTCACCAAGCCCTACCGGGACCACTTCCGCCCCGACCGGACCAGCCGCCAGTACGTCCGCCACATCACCGCCTACCCCTACGGAAGGACCTACGCCCAGAAGCACCCCGACGAGGACTTCGCCGAGACGTTCGCCGTCTGGCTGACGCCGCGGTCGAAGTGGCGGGAGCGCTACCGGGGCTGGCCGGTCATGCGCAAGCTCCTCTACGTCGACCGGCTGATGAAGGAGATCAAGCGGGATGTCCCCAAGAGCCGCCGCGGCCGGCGGCTCTATCCGGCCGACAGGATGACCTGGACCCTGGCCGAACACTACGGCAAGAAGGCCGAGCGCTTCCGCCGGAACGCCCGCGGCTACGTCGACGACAGCCTCCACGACGCCTTCCCGCCCTCGCGGGGACAGGTGCTGCGCCCCGCCTCGGCCCTGTTCCGGCGCTACCGCGAGCGGCTCGTCGAGCGGGTCGTGCACTGGTCCGTGCTGACGCCGGGCGAGGCCGAGGCCCTCATCCGCAAGCTCGAGGCCCGCGCCGTCGCGCTGCGCCTGAGCTACCGGCCGGGCGCGGAAGGGGAGAGGCTGATGGACGTCGTGTCCCTGGTCATCGCCCTGGCCCTCGACTACGCCTACACCGGCCGCCTGACCGCCTGATTCATCAAAACGCCCTTGGTTCTTTATCCCGTTTTATTGGGCGTTCTTACCCTCCGGGCGAACCGATCCGGCCCCATCTGCTTCGTTCCCGGGGTTCGCAGTACTACAGAGTACAACTTCACCCCTCGGGCCTCGCATCTGAGGGCCGTCTCGATTCGTAAATAACACAGCTCAGCGGGTTTTGGCGGCGCCCGAAGTCCCGGGAATGAAGATCGGCAGCTGGATGTCGTACGGCGGGCCCTCGAAGGCGGCCTTGACGATGGCCTGCAGGAGCTGGGGATAGCGGAGCCCCGCCGCCTCCGCGGCCCGGGCCAGGCCCATGCCGCTGTCCAGGCAGGGATTGCAGTTGACCTCGAGGATGACGGGCTGGCCGTCCTCGTCGAGGCGGATATCGACCCGGCCGTAGCCCCAGCCGCCGACGGCCCGGAAGGCCTTGACCGAGGTCTTCCGGATGAGCTCCGTCATCCCGGCGTCGACGCGGGCCGGGCAGACGACCTGGGTCCGCTGGTATTCGACGGAGGTCTCGATCCACTTGGCCGCGTAGGACATGATCGGCGGGATCTTGCGGGGCAGGCGCGAGTAGTCGACCTCGGCGAGCGGCAGGACCTGGACCTTCCGGCCGCCGATGAGCCCGACGTTGAACTCGCGGCCCTTGAGGAAGTGCTGGACGAGGGCCGGCTGCTTGTAGGCGCGGAGGATCTCCCGGGCCTTCTCCTTGAGGGCCGTCTTGGTCCCGACGACGGAATCGCGGGCCAGGCCGATGCCGGCGTGCTCCTGGGCGGCGTGGACGATGAGGGGGAAGCTCCACTTGCGCCCGTCGATGTCCGAGAGGCGCTCGACGAGGGCCGTCGACGGCGGGATGGGCAGGCCGGCGCCCTTGAGCAGGCTGAGCGACATGTACTTGTAGCGGCTCAGCCCGAGGGCCAGGGCGGGGGAGCCGGTCATGGGATAGCCGAGCATGCGGATGAAGGCCGCCACGCGCATCTCGTAGAGGGCGCCGTGGACGACGTCGTCGTACTGGTTGAAGACGACGTCGGGACGGAGCCGGCTGAGCTTGCGCTGGAGGACCGAGAGGTCGCCGGCGAGGGGCATGACGACGACCTCGTGGCGGAGCCGGCGCAGGCCGCGGGCGATGCCGCGGATCATCTGGCGCAGGTAGTGGATGCCGCCGGTGTCGGACTTGTCGTCGGGCTGGGAGTCCGTGTAGGCGTTGTAGACGAGCGCGACGCGGAGCCTTTTCATGCGCTTTCCGGATACCCTCGACGGTATTCTATGCCATTCCGCGAGGCCCCCGCAAGCGCGCCCGGAAACGGACAAAGAGGGAAGAAGGGGTCAGGTCTACTTTTTACGCGTTTTTGCGTAATAAGTAGACCTGACCCCCTCCGAATATCCTTATTTGTCGGCGAAGGCGTAGACGGTCAGGAAGCCGTGCTGGCTGATCCTGGCGATGAGCTCGCCGCTGACCTTCTCCACGCTGTCGCTCGGCTGGTGGTAGTCGGCCGTCATGGCCGCCATGTAATAGACGTAGGGGACCTTGACCGCCGCGAAGGAGGCGTGGTCGGAGCCGCCGCCGCCGACGCCCGGCGCGTTGAAGCGGAAGGCCAGGTCGAGCCCGACGTACTGGTTCATCTCCCGGGCGATGTCGGCGAAGGCCGTGCCCTCGGTCAGGTTGACGCTGACGAACCAGGGGGCGCGGACCTTCTTGACCAGCTCCTCGGCGCCGGGGACGCCGTACTGCCGCATCGACCGGGCCAGCGTCTCGGCGTCGTAGGGCCGGCTGATCATGTCGTAGTTGAGGTAGCCGACCGTCCTCTCGATGGGATAGACGGGGTTCTGTGCGTAGTAGCGCGAGCCGAGCAGGCCTTTCTCCTCGCCCGTCCACAGGGCGAAGACGACGGACCGCTTGGGCTTGACGGGGCTCGCGGCGATGGCCTTGGCGATGTTCAGCACGCCGACCGAGCCGGAGCCGTTGTCGTCCGCCCCGTTCCAGACGTATCCTTCCCAAGCGCCGACGTGGTCGTAGTGGCCGCCGACGACGAAGTACTCGTCCTTGAGCTTGGGATCGGAGCCCTCGATGACGCCGAGGACGTTCTTGCAGCGGACGAGCGCCGTCTGAGAGGTCGTGGCGACGGTCAGCTTGGACCCGGCGACGTCGAACGACGCGGGCTTGTAGGTCGAGTCGATCTTCTTCCTGAGCTCGTCGATCGTCTGGCCCGTCCCCTCGAGGAGGAAGTTGGCCATCTCGCGGGTGATCGTGGTCGCGGACGCTCCGCCGCGCCCGCCCATGCCCCCGCCCTCCACGCCGGCCAGCGAGAGGCGCTTGCCGGGCCGGTCGATGATGGGCCGCTCGTCGCTGGGCCTGCGGACCACGGACAGGGCGTTGTAGATGTCGCTGTCCTTGCCGGCGGCGGCGACCTGGACGACGGCCGCCGGCCCGAGCTTGGCGATCTCGGCGATCTTGTTGAACCGCTGCTGCCCGCCGCGCATCATCATGGCGATGTCGACGTTCTGGGGCCCGGCCGGGAAGTACTTGTCCTTGAGCTCCTTGGTCTTCTGGAGGGGCGACTTGGGGTCGTCCCGTCCCGGAGCGTCGCTCAGCAGGAGGACGATCTTGCCCTTGAGGTTGAGGCCCTTGAGCTCGTCGAAGCCGGCGGCCGGCTCGGAGATGCCGTAGCCGACGAAGACGACGGGCGCGGTCACGGTGCCCTCCGAGGCGCCGCCCATGCCGCCGAAGCCGCCGGGGAAGTCGACGCCGCCCTTGAAGGTCCGGGTCTTGACCATGCCGCCCCGGTTGACCTCGATGGCGATGTCGGTCCGGGTGTCGGAGACCTCCTTCATGGTGAACTCCTGGAAGTAGGACCTCTCCCGGGGGGCCGGAGCCGCCTGGCCCCGGGTCCCGCCCATGCGGACGCCGCCCATCGCCGCCGGCATGTCGCCGGCCGGCTTGACGCCCCACATCTTGAGGAGGGACGCGGCGTACTCGGCGGCCAGCGCGTAGCCGCGCGAGGCCGTGTCCCGCCCCTCGAGCAGGTCGGAGGCGACGTAGGCCAGCATGGCGATCGATTCCTGGGGGGTGATGGCCGCGAGGCCGGGCTTGAACTTGTCGGGCGCGGGCTGGGTCTTGTCGACCAGGCACAGCGCCTTCTGGACGTCCTCGAGCTTCATCTGCTGCTGCGCCGGGGGCCCCTGGGCCCGCAGGCCGATGAGCAGCGCGAAGACGAGAACGGCGGTGAACAGCTGCTTTTTCACGGATACCTCCACGTAGAATTCCGGGCCGTCCCTTTGGACGACGGACCGCCCCTTTTCTTCCCGCCCTTCCCGGGATGGACTCCCGACGGCCGTTCCTATATCATACCTCCTGCGGCCTCGGCCGCCAAGAGAATCCCCTTGGGAGGATCGCCCGCATGAACGCCAAAACCACCTTCCTTATCGCCCTCTGCGCCGGGCTGGCCGTCATTTCGGCCGGCTGCAAGAAAAAGGCGCCCGCGCCCGACCCGGCCGCCGCCGCGCCGGAATTTCCGTGGCAGATCGACCAGTTCGCCGACCTGAAGGTCCTGCGCTACCAGGTCCCCGGCTTCGAGTCGCTCGCGCCGAAGCAGAAGGAGCTCGTCTACTACCTCGGCGAGGCCGCCCTGTGCGGCCGGGACATCATGTTCGATCAGAACTACAAGCACAATCTCGCGGTCCGGCGCGCGCTCGACGCCGTCGTCGCCGGCTACAAGGGAGACCGGAACGACCCGCGCTGGGCCGAGTTCATGACCTACGTCAAGAGGGTCTGGTTCTCCAACGGCATCCACCATCACTATTCGAACGACAAGATCCTGCCGGGCTTCGACGCCGGCTACTTCGACGCCCTGGTCAAAGGCACGGAGGGCGCGTCCCTGCCGCTCGCCGAAGGCCAGACGGCCGACGGCCTCGTCGCCTTCCTGACGCCCGTCCTCTTCGACCCGGCCGTGGCCCCGAAGAAGTTCACCCAGGACCCGACCCGGGACCTGGTCGCCGATTCGGCCGTCAATTTCTACGAAGGCGTCACCCAGGCCGAGGTCGAGGCCTACTACAAGAAGATCGCGGACCCCGGGGACGAGACCCCGGTCTCCCACGGCCTGAACACCCGGGTCGTCAAGAAGGACGGGCGGGTCGTCGAGCAGGTGGCCAGGATCGACGGCCTCTACGGTCCGGCCATCGCCCGCATCGTCCATTGGCTCGAGAAGGCCGCCGGCGTCGCCGAGAACGACCACCAGAGAAAGACCATCGAGGCCCTCGTCGAGTACTACCGCACCGGCGACCTGGAGAAGTTCGACGTCTACAACGTCCTCTGGGTCCAGGACACCGCCTCGCACGTCGATTTCGTCAACGGCTTCATCGAGGTCTACAACGACCCGCTCGGCCTGAAGGGCAGCTGGGAGTCGCTCGTCAACTTCAAGGACCTGGGCGCGACGAAGCGGGCCGACATCATCTCGGCCAACGCCCAGTGGTTCGAGGACCGCTCGCCGGTCGACCCCCGCTTCAAGAAAAAAGAGGTCAAGGGGGTCTCGGCCAAGGTCATCACCGCGGCCATGCTGGGCGGCGACTGCTATCCCTCGACGCCCATCGGCATCAACCTGCCCAACGCCAACTGGATCCGCAAGAACCACGGCTCGAAATCGGTGACCATCGAGAACATCACCTACGCCTACGACCAGTCCTCGCTCAAGTCGCCCTTCGGCCGGGAGTTCTCGTATTCCGAGGAGCTCCTCGAGCGGGCCCGGGAATACGGGCCGCTGGCCGGCAACATCCACACCGACCTCCACGAGGTCCTCGGCCACGGCTCGGGCCAGCTCCTGCCCGGCGTCTCGGACGACGCGCTCAAGAACTACAGCTCGCCGATCGAGGAGTCGCGGGCCGACCTGTTCGCCCTCTACTACATCATGGACGACAAGATGCTCGAGCTCGGCCTCCTGCCCCACCCGGACGCGGCCAAGGCCGAGTACGACCTCCAGGTCCGCAACGGGCTGATGACCCAGCTGACCCGCATCCAGCCGGGGAAGACCGTCGAGCAGGCCCACATGCGCAGCCGGGCCATGGTCTCCCACTGGGTCTACGAGAAGGGCCGGCCCGAGAACGTCATCGAGCGGGTGACGAAAGACGGCAAGACCTTCTTCGTCGTCAACGACTACCAGAAGCTCCGCCGGCTCTACGGCCAGCTCCTGGCCGAGGTCCAGCGCGTCACGAGCGAGGGCGACTACGAGGCGGCCAAGGCCCTCGTCGAGACCTACGGGGTGCAGGTCGATCAGGAGCTCCACAAGGAGGTCCTCGAACGCTACGCCAAGCTCAACCTGGCCCCCTACGCCGGTTTCGTCAACCCCGTCTACGCGCCCGTCGTCGAGGACGGACGGATCGTCGACGTCAGGATCTCGCTCGACGAGGGCTACGTCGAGCAGATGCTGCGCTACGGCCGGGATTACTCGTTCCTGAGATAGGCCTGGACGCCCGGTTGACGGCCCCGCTCCCGGGGGGTATCATCCCTTGCGGGGAGCGGGAGCGCCGGGAGGGCGACGAGGAGGGACTATGGCGGAAGACGAGATCGGCCACATCACCCACTTCTTCCCGAAGATCGGCGTGGCCGTGATCGAGGTCACGGCCGGCGCCCTGAAGGTCGGGGACACGATCCGGATCAAGGGCCACACGAGCGACGTCACTCAGACCGTGGGATCGCTCCAGCAGGAGCACCTGCAGGTCGCCGAGATCGGGGCGGGCGCCTCGGCCGGGATGAAGGTCGAAGCGCACGTCCGGCAGGGCGACAAGGTCTACAAGGTCGTCCGCCCTCGTCAAGGACCTGCCGAGCGGCCTCACCGAGACGAACGACGCCCTGGGCCTGACCGCGCTCCTCCCCGGCAACACCACCGTCCAGGCGCTCGGCCGCTATTCGACGGAGGTCTTCCTCGGCCAACGGTTCGACACGAGCGGCGGCCTGGTCCAGGTCCTGAGCTACGTCACCAAGAAGCTCTATGTCCGGGGGCTCTTCTTCCGGGGAAATTCCATCCGCTACACGGCCGACCCCTACCAGGGCTACGGCAACCGCGTCATGGGCGGCCTGACCTACAAGCCCTCGGAGCGCTTCGACCTCACCGGCAGCCTGACCTACTCGGACTTCTACGCCGCTGCGACAAGAGAGAAGGAGTTCGGCTACGCCATCTGGCGGGGGCGCCTGACCTACCAGCTCAACAAGTATCTTTTCTTCCGGGGGGTGGTCGAGTACAACACCTTCCGCCGCACGCTCCTGACCGACCTTTTGGCCTCGTTCACCTACATCCCGGGGACGGTCCTCCAGCTCGGGTACGGGTCGCTCTACGACAAGGTCGAGTGGGCGGAGGGCGAATACAGGCCCGCGGAGAGGTTCCTCGAGGTCCGGCGGGGCCTGTTCTTCAAGGCCTCCTACCTCTGGCGGCTCTGAGGCCGCCGGCCGCTCACTTCACCGCGAGCAGGGCCTCGATCCCGGCCTTGTAGCCCTCGGGGTCCGCGGGCCCGAACACGACCTGGCGGCTGAAGAGCTCGAGCTCGCCGAGGTAGCGGTTCTGGTCGGTCCGGATCTGCAGCCGCCACTCGTTGGGCTGGGCGAAGTTGAAGGTGTACTCGATCAGGTGGTCCAGGTGCGGATAGGTCCAGACCTCTGAGGTCATGGCCTGGACGTCCTCGTTGGACCGCTCCGTTCCGGCCGCGCCCGTGCCGCCCACGTTCCCGGCCGCGAGCCCCGCCTGCATGGCCCAGGCCGTGTTCTGCTTGTAGTCGATGTTGGCCGGGCTCCCGTTGAGGAGATAGATCCGGGCCCGGTCCGTGTTCCAGGGCTGGCTCCTGTTCTCCCGGCCGAAGGTCTTGAGGATGTACTCCATCCGGGTGTCGAAGAGCTTCCTGGCCTCCGGGCTCCGCGCCTCCCAGAACAGGGCCTGGAACCGGGGCTTGGCCGCGTCGGAGAGCTTCCGGTAGGCGTCCTGCTCGAATTTCTGCATGAGGTAATAGTGCTGGGTGTACCAGACGTCCTTGGTCGGCATCAGGCCGACCGAGCAGCCCGCCGTCGCGGCGAGGCCCGCGAAGACGGCGGCCAGCAGGAGCCCGGCGCCGAGCGCGCTCCTCTTCCGGCACTTCCGAGACTCGTTCCCGTCCGTCATGGTCGGCCCCCTTTCAGACCGTCCTCCGGTCTCAGATGATGATCTTGAAGCTTCGCTTGCTCCGGCCGCCGCCGGTCTTGTTGGAGACCACGGCGTCGAGCCGGTATTCGCCCGCCGGGACGTCGATGGCGATCCGGACCTCGTAGCTCTCCGCGTAGAGCCGGAGAGCTTCCTCCCGGGTCTGGGCCAGGTCGTAGCTCTTCTTCGCCTCCCAGGCCTTCTTCCCGTCCGCGCCGGAGGCCGTCAGCGCGACCTCGATCGTGGTCTTGAACTCGTCGCCCTCGGACTTGAACCAGATGGCCTTGTAGGGGACGCGGATGACCACGGATGTCCGAGCGTCGACGGTCTCCACCGTCAGGCCGTATTCCACGCTGGCCGGGGTGTTCGGGGCCCGCCCTCCGCCCTGCCCCCCCTGGGCCGCCTGGGCCCGGTTGATGTCGGCGATGTGCTGGGCGCCGAGGGGGGTCAGGCGGTAGTCGCCCGACCAGTTCTCGTCGATGAAGACGACCGGGTAGTTGCCGTACCACCAGATCTCCTGGGGCTTGCCGTACATGTCGACGCCCCGCGGGTAGGTCTCCCGGTTGTCGGGGGGGCCGAGCGTGACGTAGATCCGCCCCCGCTCCTGGAGCCAGCCCTCGGTGCTGCCCTGCTTGAACAGCTTGTTGGCCTCCTCGATGCGGAGGCGGTAGCCGTCCTTGAACTCGTTGGCCTCCGTGCCGGGCGTCGGGTCGCGGCGCTCCCAGAACTCCTTGATGAACTGGGGCCGGTCGGCGGGCGCGACGCGCTGGAAGGCCTCGCGCTCTTCCTTGGTGATGATGTAGCGGGTCTCGGAGAGGAAGTCCCGGCTCTGGGGGTCGAGGTCCTTCGGCCCGGACATCCGGGAACAGGACAGGCCGGCGAGAAGGGCGAGCGCCGGGACGAGGGCGGCGGCGACGGTCCGGGGACGGCTCATTTTTTGTCTTTCAGCGCCGCGAGGGCGGACTTGATCTTGGGCTGGTTGGGCTCGATCTCCACCGATTTCTGGAAGGCCGCCGCGGCCTCCGCGGTCTCGCCCAGGGCCAGGTGGCAGTCGCCGAGGGCGTTGAGGACGCTGACGTTGGTCCCGAAGCGCGTGAGGTACGTCTTGTAGAACTCGACGGCCGCGGCGGTCTCGCCGAGGGCCTGGGACGACTCCCCGAGCAGCAGCAGGAAGCCCGGCTCGTCCTGGTCCCCGGCGAAGGGACGCGCGACCTCCCGGACGCGCAGGAAATCCTTCCTGGCGGCGTGGGCCCGGGCCAGGTCGAGGGCGTACTTGCGCTCGGCGGGGACGCGGCGGAAAGCGGACTCGAGGAGCGGCAGGGCCTCCTCGATCTCCTTGCGGTTCAGCCGCTGCTTGCCCCGGATGTAGGCGATCTCCGGGCTGTCGCCCGAGGGGAAGGGCAGGGAGAGGACCCAGGGCCGGTTCAGGCCGGCCAGGGGGGTGATGTAGAACGGGGACTTCTCCGTGACCACGGTGTTCCCGGCCCCGTCGAGGAGGGCCGCCTCGAGCGTGTAGTAGTCCGGGGTCATCGCGGACAGGGGGAATTCCGCGGAGACGTCCGGCAGGCCGGCGACGTCCGCGAGGCGGCGGGTCTCGACCCGGACCTTCTGCCCCTCCCGGACGAAGGCCAGCTCGAGCGACCCGGACGCCCGGAGCTCCGCGGACAGGCCGTTGAGCTGCAGGAAGACGGACATGGTGTCGGACTGCAGGAAGTCGTTCCTCGGGGAGGGCCGGAGCTGGACCCCTCCGAACATGAAGGGCTTGACCTGTAGGGCGTACTTCGAGTCCCGCTCGGACCTGTTGGCCAGAAGGACGGGGCTCATCCAGGCCGTGCCGGGCCCGGGGATGCGGACCGGGCACTCGAAGGTCGTGAACTCCTTCGAGACCCGGTTCTTCATGATGATGTTGAGCTTGTAGTCGCCGGGGACGACCGGGAAGAGGTCCTGGAAGCTGAACAGCTTGTCCTGGATCGCCGCCAGCTGCCGGCCGTTCATCTCGATGGGCACGCGCCGCTCGAACTGGTAGACGAACAGGCCGTCGGCGTCGGTGATGTTGCCGTCGATCTCGAGGCTGGCGGTGTAGCGGTCGCCGTACTGGTCGAACGACAGCCGGCTGGGCTCGACGAGGTAATGGATGAAGGCCCCGGCGCGGGGGTCCTGGTGGACGAAGACCCGGTACTCGCTGTCGATGTAGTTGGCCGTGTAGTCGACCTCGACGATGTCCTTGTAGGCCAGGAGCTTCTCGGCGTAGGTGTCCTTGACCTTGAAGATCGGCGCCTTGGGGATCTTGTTGGCGATGAGGATGTCGGAGGACATCGACGGGGTGATGCCCGCCGTCATCTCGCCGGGGATGAGGCTGATCGACATCGGGGCCAGCTGCGGGTGCCGGTAGCGCAGCTCCGAGTAGGCCTCCGTGTAGCTCGTCTGGTCGCCGGCGTAGTGGGCCATCAGGCCCTGCGGCCCGTCGCGGATGGGCGAATAGAGGATGTACTCCCCGGCGTTGTATTTCTTGAAGAACATCAGGTAGAAGGCGTTGGGCAGCCCCAGCTCGGACATCCCCTCGAAGAACCAGATGTGGAGGGGGTAGACGTCGGCCAGGTTGTCGTAGCGCTCGATCTGCTTCGGCTCGCCGAGCATGATGTACATGCGGCCCATGTCGCTCTTCCAGCCGGGCTGCGGCGAGTCCTTGCCGTAGTACTGGTTGGCGTGCTTGATCCGCCGGTAGTGCTCGTCCTTGAACTCGTTCTGCGGCGTGTTGGGGGTCGGGTCGCGCTGCTTCCAGAACGCGTCCATGAAGATGTCGCGCTCGCGGTTGGACCGCAGCTGGAGGAAGATCTCCCTCTCCTTGGGGGTGATGATGTAGACGACCTCCTCCACTAGCCACAGGGCGTAGCGGGGCTCGAGGTCCTTGGGCGTCAGGGGTTTCCCCGGGGCCTGGGCGAGGGCCGCGGCGGCGAGGAGGATGAGGGCGACGGAACCGAAAAGGGCGGGCTTTTTCACGGCTCCATGATAGTCCTTCGACGGGCCCTTTGCAACAGAGCCCGGCCGCCGCGGGCGCCCCCGGTTCCTTGACAATCCCGGCGGCCGGTCGCTATAGTGGCGGAGGAAAGTCCCGACGCCCCCCATGCCCAAACCGCTCTCACGGATCCCGCCGGCGCTCCCCGTCGCGCTCCTGGCCGCTCTCTCCCTCGTCTCCTGCGGCCGCCGAGGCCCGGACGCCTCCGGCCTGAGCCTGCTCGTGGTCACCCTCGACACGACCCGGGCCGACGCCGTCGGCCTGTACGGCGGAAGGGGGGACGTCACCCCGAACCTCGACGCGCTCGGGCGGGCCGGCGTCGTCTTCGAGGAGTGCTACACGCCCGTCCCCCTGACGCTCCCGGCCCACGCCTCGCTCTTCACCGGCCGGGAGCCCGTCGGCCATCTCGTCCGCAACAACGGGACCTACGTCCTCGGCCGGGACGAGCGGACCCTGGCCGAGCTGTTCCTGGAGCGCGGCTTCCGCACCTCGGCCGTCGTCGCGTCCTTCACCGTGGCCTCCAAGTTCGGCCTCGGCCGCGGCTTCGAGTCCTACGACGAGGACTTCGAGAGCGATTCGGCCTTCCTCAACTTCCAGACCGAGATCGCCGCCGACCGGGTCCACGAGAAGTTCGTCCGCTGGCTCGACAGCAAGCCGGCCGGGCCGTTCTTCTCCTGGGTCCATTTCTACGACCCCCATTTCCCCTACCGCGCCCACGCGGACGCGCCCGGACCGGCGGAGGCCGCGAGCTGGGACCTCTACCTGGGCGAGGTCCGCTACATGGACCGCCACCTGGGCCTCGTCGTCGAGGCCCTCCGGGCCCGGGGCCTCTACGAGAGCACGGTCATCGTCGTCGTCGGCGACCACGGCGAGGCCTTCGGCGAGCACGGGGAGTTCGGCCACGGCATCTTCGCCTACGAGGAGAGCCTGCGGGTCCCGCTCGTCGTCCACAACCCCCGGCTCTTTCCGGCCGCCCGGACCGTCCGGGCCCGGGCCGGGCTCGTCGACGTCATGCCCACGGTCCTCGACCTGTTCGGGATCGCGGCGCCGCCGGGCGTCCAGGGCCGGAGCCTCCGCCCGGCGCTCGAAGGGCGGCCGCTCGGGCCGAGGGACCCGCTCTACTTCGAGAGCCTGTTCGGGCTCGAGGAGAACAATTGGGCCCCGCTGACGGGGCTCATCGCCGGGGACCTCAAGTACATCTCCCTGCCCGAGCCCGAGCTCTACGACCTCGCCGGGGACCGGCGCGAGTCGCGCAATCTCGCTCCCGAGCGGGCCGGCGAGGCCCGGGCGATGGACCGCAGGCTGGGCGAATACGTCGCCGCGAACGCCTCGAAGGGGACCGCGGACCGGCGCGCCCTGACCGGGTCCGACCGGGAAAAGCTCGCCGCCCTCGGCTATGTTTCGGCCTACTCGGGCAAGAGCCGCGAGAGGATCGATCCGAAGACGGCCATCCGGACCTACGCCGAAGCGGCCGAGATCAAGAGCGCGCTGGCCGCCGGCGACATCGCCGGGGCCGAGAAGAGGTTGGCCGCCGTGCTGGAGAGCGCGCCGGGCCTCGAGCTGCCGGACATCTATTCGGTCTCCTACGAGATCAGGAAACGGCGGGGCGACAGGCCGGGGGCCAGGGAGGCGCTCGAGAGGGCCCTGGCGGCGTTCCCGGCCAAGGAATCCTTCAAGATCTCCCTCGTCGAGGAGCTCATCGAAGGCGGGGAACTCGACGAAGCGGCGGAGCTCTGCCGCCGCTTCCTCGAAGAGAGCGAGCGGATGACGGCGGCCTGGATCCTCCTCGGCGACATCGAGTCGAGCCAGGGAAGGGCCGACGCGGCCGCCGAGAGCTACCGCCGGGCGCTGGAGCTCGAGCCCGGCAACGCCATGGTCTCGGTCAAGCGCGCCGGCGCCCTGGCTGCGGCCGGCGACCTCGTCCGGGCCGAGGAGGTCCTGCGAGGGCTCGAAGGCCGGCCGGGCGCCGTTCGTTCGGGAGAGTACGGGCGGGCCCTCTCCGGCCTGGGGCTGAAGCTCTTCCTGTCCGGGCAGAGGGACAAAGGTTTGGACCTCGTCCGGCGCGCCGGTTCCCTGACGCCCGAGGAGCCCGCGGTCTGGCTGGACCTGGGCGCGGCCCGATTCAGCGAGAGGGACCTCGACGGGGCCCTGGCCGCCTACGGGAAGGCCTTGGAGCTCGACCGGGACTCGGCCCAGGCCCACGCCGCGATCGGCATCCTCCACCTGGCCCGCTTCGCGGAAGCGCAGGACCACAACCTGCTCGACCGGGCCCTGGCCTCGTTCGACCGGGCCATCCGGATCGATCCGGGATACGCCTCCGCCTACACGGGCCGCGGTTCGGTCCATCTGAACTGGGGCGAGCTGGCCCCGGCCGTCAGGGACTTCGGCCGGGCCATCGAGCTAGACCCCGGCCAGGGCAACGCCTACGTCAACATGGCCCTCGCCCTGCAGCTCCAGGGGCGGTTCGACGAGGCCCTCGGCTATCTCGACCGGTTCAAAGAACGCTTCTACCCCCTGATGCCGCCGGCCGAGCGGGACGAGATCGAGCGCGTCTATCAACAGATCAGGGCCCTGCGGGGGAAGGATTGAGCGGGGGACGGCGGCGCGCCGCGGCCCTGGCCGCTTTGGCCCTGGCCTCGGTCGCCCTGGTCGCGCTCCGGCTCCCCTCCCGAGGCCAGACAGCGGGGCCCGCGGAGCAGGAGATCGCGCGCCCTCTCCGATACGAGCTCAGCGTCGTCCTCAAGCTCATCCAGGTCGCCGTCGTCGACAAGAAGGGCCGGCCCGTCCGGGACCTGGACCGGAGCGATTTCCTGGTCTTCGACAACGGGAAGCCGGTCGAGATCACGGCCTTCGAACGGCACTCCATCCGCCCCGGCGCGGAGCCGCCGGCGGATCGGCCCGCCGCCGCGCCCGCCGCGCCGAGGGTCCCGGCCGCGCCCGCCGCCCCCGGCCGGACCTTCATCCCGAGCCCCTCCCGGACGTGGAAGCCCGGCCCGCCGACGTCGAGGCAGACGACCGGCAGGCCGCTGGCCATGGCCTCGACGACGACCGCCCCTCCCCCGTCGCGCAAGGACGGGAAGAGGAAGACGTCGCTCCGCCGCATCTTGTCGAGGATCTCGGACCGCTGGCTCCACGGCGTCCAGACGAGGTTCCCGGCGAGGCCGAGGCGGGCGGCCAGCGCTTCGAGGCGCGGCCTCTCCGGGCCCTCGCCGACGAGCTCGAGCGTCGCCGCCGGCGCCAGGGCCCGCAGGATGCGCAGGGCCTCGAGGGCCAGCGGCAGGCCCTTGATCGGATCGAACCGGCCGACGTAGAGGACGCGGAAGCCGTCGCCGCTGGCCGGCGGCGCGCCGGCGGCGATCGCCTCCCGGCCGATGCCGTTGACCGGGAAATCGACGATCTTGTCCTCCCAGCGGGAGAGCACGGCCCGGGTCTCCCGGTTGCAGACGAGGATGGCCGAAGCTTTCCGGGCGCACCGGAGGCGGGCCGGGGTCGCCCGCCAGACGTTCTGGAGGAAAGTCCTCGACCGCTCCTGGCGCCTGTCCCGCCGGGCCAGCGCCGGCATGAGCTCCCGGGGCACTTTCTGCCCGCCGCCGACGGGCCCCCAGACGAACGGGACGGGCAGGGCGGGGGCGATGAAGCTGGGCATCCAGTCGTTCGAGAACGTGATCTGGTGGAAAAGGTCGTGACTTTTTTCGGCGAAGAGGGCCCTGGCGGTCCTGGCCGCCTGGCGCTGCCAGAGGAAATAGTAGAAGCGGACCCCGTAGTGCCGGTCCCGCAGGGCCCGGTGGGCCCGCGCCGGGAGGTCCACGAAATGGACCTCGGGGGCGCGGCCTTCGGCCCGCGCGAAGCTCCCCTCGAGCCCGGACCGGTTGAAGGCCCAGGTGATGAGATCGACGTCGGCGAAGCGGGAGATCTCGTCGACGAGCGACCAGCCCAGGATGGCCTCGCCCGGAAAATGGGCCGAGGCCGGACGCGGGTGGCAGGCGTAGGCCGAGACGAGGACTTTGGGCCGGTCTGACTTCATGGGGTCTTGTCCCGGAGTTGGCCTTCGCGCTTCCGGACGGCGCGCCGCCGGGACAGCCACGAGGCCGCCCGGGGCGCCTTGCGGATGACGGCGACCCGCGCCTTCCCGGCCAGGCCCGTCCCGGAACGGGCTATGTCCGCCCAGGTGACGCGCTCCCGTCCGAGGAGCTCGAAATAGGCCCGCGGGCCGGCCAGAAGGGCCGCCGGGTCGGGGAAACCGCCGACGATCCCGCTCTCTTCGACGGCGTCGATGATCCCGGACATGGCCTGCGCCCGGCGTACGACCGCCGGCGTCGAGAAGTTGAACAGGCCCCCGTAGAACTGACCGCCGTGCTGGCGGTAGACGTAGAGCGGCAGGGGGACATAGTCGACGCGGGCGTGCTTCTTGATCATCAGGCCGAGGAAGACGTCCTCGTGCGGCGTAGGCAGGCCGGCCGGGAGCGGGAATATCCGGTCGGCGACGCCGCGGGCCAAGGTCCACGACCAGCGCGGCGGGGAGACCTGGATGCGGCGCAAGGACTGTTCCAGGCTCAGGGCCGCGAAGCGGGGGCCGACGCGCAGATAGGCCGGCCCGCCCGCCCCGGCATCGAGCAGCAGGGCGTCGTGGTAGGAGGCCTCGGCGCCGGTCAGGCGGCCCCAGGCCTCCGAGAAGCCGGCGGGCAGGAGGTCGTCGGCGTCGACGATCTTGATCCGCCCGCCGCGGACGTGCCCGTAGCCGCAGTTGATGGCCTGGACCTGGCCGCGGCCGGGATTGGCGACGACGCGGACCCGGTCGTCCGCGGCGGCCAGCGCCGAAACCCTCCGGACCGTGTCGTCCGCGGAGCGGTCGTCGACGACGACGAGCTCCCAGTCGCGCAGGGCCTGGGCCTGGATGCTGCGCACGGCGTCCTCGACGTGCTCCGCGCCGTCCTTGACGGGCATGACGAAGGACAGAAGCGGCATGGGGATCTCAGGCCTCGAAGGACGACCTCGCCAGGCCGACGGCGTTGCCGAGCGCCCGGAGGGCGTACGTGGCGTCCCGCTCGCGGACGGCGAAGGCGAGGCTCATGGCCAGCCGGGCGGCGAGCGCGGCCCGGCACTTGAGCGGCGAGAGCTCGGCGTGCTTCCTCACGAAATGCAGGCGGTTGCGGACCTCGAGCAGGCCGAAGGCGTAGCCGGCCGGACGCCCTCCTCCCGCCGGGAGGTGGCGGTAGCGGGCCCCGGCGACGACGGCCAGCCGATAGGCCCGGCCGACGCGGTAGCTGAAATCGAGGTCCTCGAGGTAGCCGTAACCCGAATACCACTCGTCGAAACGGTGTCCCCGGAAGATCTCCCGCCGCCAGACCGAGGCCCCGATCGGCAGCCAGTCGGTCCAGGCCGTCGCCTCGAGCGGGCCGACCATCGTCTGGAACCCCGCGGGCGTCACGGCCCCGGCGCGGCGGGCGTAGAGGCCCAGCCGCTCGGCCAGCGGCGTCCGCTTGATCCCGGCCAGGTCCATGGGCGGGTGGTTGACCATGTTGAAAGCGGCCCCTCCGAGCTCGGGGCCGAACTCATCGAAGAAGCGGAGGGCCTCGGCGACCGCGTCCTCCTCGAGCACCGCGTCGTCGTCGAGGAAGCCGATGAGATCGGCGTCCGCTCCGGCGGCATCGATCCCGATGTTGCGCTGCAGGGTCGAGGAGGCGACGGGGCTCACGATGTGGCGCAGGGGGACGGGCGCGGGGCCAGGTCCCGCGGGGGACTCCGGGACGGCGCCGGCGTCGACGACGACCACCTCGTCGGGGAGCCGCGTCTGGGCGAGGAGGCTCCGCCAAAGCCGCCGCAGCTCCTCCGGCCTGTCCATGGTCGCGACGACGAACGCCAGGCGCTGTCTCATCGGCGTCCCTCCTGTCGGGCCGCCGGCGCTCCCGGGGCGCCTGTCCCCGGGAGAGGGGCGAGCGCCTTCCGCCGGGGCCGGAGCAGGCCCAGGAGGAAGCGCTTCTCCTCCGCGTCGAGAAGCCGGGCGAAGGCGGCCGCGGCGTAGGCCAGCGCGAGCGCCCCCGCGCCCCAGAGACCGAAGCCCAGGGCCTGGCTGGC
The DNA here is from genome assembly GCA_041320535.1 of Candidatus Aminicenantota bacterium. Classification (GTDB taxonomy): domain Bacteria; phylum Acidobacteriota; class Aminicenantia; order Aminicenantales; family Saccharicenantaceae; genus RBG-16-66-30. The sequence goes on from JBGLNH010000001.1 coordinate 1,185,508, forward strand.
CGCGAGCCCGAGGCCGAGGAGGCCGAGGGCGGCGAGGGCGGCGGCCAGCCCGTTGCGCCAGACGTAGCCGAAGCGGACCCGGCCCGGCCTGAACGAGGCGACCGCGAGCACCAGGGTGAAGGCCGCGAGCCGGAGGGCCGTCGCCAGGGCCACGCCCTTGATGCCCCAGAGCTTGGCCCCGGCCCAGGCCAGCGCGACGTAGGCGACGAGCTCGACCGCCTGGTACTTCGGGGCGATGTCGGCCCGGCCGATGCCCAGGAGGTAATTGTTGGGCACGACGAAGACCGTGTTGAGGAGAAAGCCGGCCGAGAGCAGCTGGACGACGAGGCGGCTCGACGCGGCGTAGTCCGGGCCGAGCCAGAGGCGGAGGAAGTCGCCGGCGAAGAACATGAGCAGGACGAAGACCGGCCCGGTCGTCAGGAGGAGGAGCTTCGTCGACCGGGCGAACAGCCCCTCGGCCTCCTCCGCCCTCCGCCCGGCGTCGAGGTAGCTGAAGGCCGGGAAGAGGACCATGCCCAGGCTGCCGGGGACGACCCCGACGCGGTTGACGGCCTCGTAGGGGGCGGCGTAGAAGGCCACGGCCTCGACGGTGATGAGGGCGCCGATGATGAGGCGGTCGATCGAGGTCACGAGGGCGAAGAGGATGCCCGAGAGGCCGATCCAGCCGCTGAAGGAGAAGAGCGGCCGGACGAGACCGGAATGCCAGACCGGCCACGTCCTCAGGGGCGGCAGGACCAGGAAGCTCATCCGGGCCCAGACGAGGAGCGCCGCGGCCCGGGAGACGACGAGCAGCACGACGATGCCGGGGAGCTCGTAGCCGAGGAGGACCCCGACGAGGGGCAGGGCGTAGAACAGGATGTTCGCCGGGACCTTGACCGCGTTGACCAGGTCGAAGCGCTGGGCCGCCTCGAGAACGCCGCGGAACGAGGAGCTCACGAACATGACGGGCAGGCTCAGGCCGACGAGCCGGATGGTCAGGATGGTCTCGTCGACGAAGCCCTCGGGGATGTTGAGCAAGCGCCGGACGATGAGCGGGGCGGCCAGCCCGCAGAGGGCCGCGGCCAGCAGGCCGATGGCCGTCTGCATGAGGACGGCCGTCCAGAGACAGGCGGGCAGCTTCTCGGGCTCGTTCTTGCCCAGGGCGTCGGCGACGTACTTGGTCGTCGTCCGGCCCAGGCCGAGGTCGAACAGCCCGAAATACCCGAAGACGACCCAGACCAGGGACAGGATGCCGAACCGGTCGTTCCCCAGGGCGCGGACGACGAGGGGGATGGTCACGAACCCGACGGCCAGAGGGAGGACCAGGCCGAGCAGGTTCAGGGCCGTGTTGCGGAAGAGGGCTTTATGACCGACGTCCATGGCAGAGAACAGGCTTCCCGGGGCAGGCTACCGCCGTTGGATAAAAGGCCGCACCTCGCGGCCAGGATCTCGGACGCTTGATCGGCTATTGCGACTGACGGCTGCCCCCCATTATAGCCGAACGCTCGGCCGAGGGAGAAGGCGGGGCATGCCGTTCCATAGCGCGCTCATGATAGGGGACGCTCCCCTGGCGGACAATCGTCCGGCCGGATGAATCCGGGGGTGAAAAACCCTCCCCGGACATGACCCTTTGGGGTGAGGGAAAGCGGGGCCCGGCTAATCCCCCGTCGCGCCCCCGCGCCCGGTTCCTTGACACCCCCGGGACCGTCCTCTATACTCTAGTTCCCGCTGCATCGGGCAGGCGCGCATCCCATGACGCAAGCTGAAAAGGCCAGAAAAGGTGTCCTCTCGCCGGTCCTGAGGAAGGTCGCGGCGGCCGAAGGGATGCCCGCGGAAACCCTGGCCGGGCGAGTCGCCCGCGGCGAGGCCGTCATCCCCTTCAACCCCCGCCACTCCCCCGCCCGGCCGGCCGGGATCGGGCGCGGCTTGCGGACCAAGGTCAACGTCAACCTCGGCACGTCGCGCGACTTCCCGCGGCTGGCCGACGAGCTGCGCAAGGTCCGGATCAGCCTGGCCTACGGGACCGACGCCCTGATGGACCTCAGCACCGGCGGCGACCTGCGCCGGATCCGGAAGGCCATCCTGGCCCGGACCCCGGTGCCGCTGGGGACCGTGCCCATCTACCAGGCGGCGGTCAAGGCCATCGAGGGCCGGCGGTCGATCGTCGGGATGACCGAGGAGGACCTGTTCGAGGCCTTCGAGTCGCAGGCCCGCGAGGGCGTCGATTTCATGACCGTCCACTGCGGGCTGACGCAGAAGGCCATCGGGCGCCTGAAGAGCCAGGGCCGGGTGGCGGACGTCGTCTCGCGCGGAGGCGCCTTTCACGTCGCCTGGATGCTCCACAACGACAAGGAGAACCCGTTCTACGCCCGCTACGACCGGCTGCTCGAGATCGCCCGGCGCTACGACGTCACGCTCAGCCTGGGCGACGGGCTCCGGCCGGGGTCCGTCCTCGACGCCACCGACCGGCCCCAGATCGAGGAGCTGCTGACGCTCGGCGAGCTCGTCAAGCGGGCCGTCGCGGCCGGCGTCCAGGTCATGGTCGAGGGGCCGGGCCACGTCCCGCTCGACCAGGTCGAGATGAACATGCGCCTGCAGAAGCGCGTCTGCCACGGCGCGCCGTTCTACGTCCTCGGCCCCCTCGTCACCGACATCGCTCCCGGCTACGACCACATCGTCGCGGCCATCGGCGGTGCGGTCGCGGCGGCGGCCGGGGCCGATTTCCTGTGCTACGTCACGCCGGCCGAGCACCTCGGCCTGCCGACCGACGACGACGTCCGCGAGGGCCTCATCGCCTCGAGGATCGCCGCCCACGCGGCCGACATCGTCAAGGGCGTCCCCGGCGCCCTGGCGCGCGACCTCGAGCTGGCCCGGGCCCGCAAGCGGCTCGACTGGGAGACGCAGCGGCGGCTGGCCATCGACCCGGTCAAGTTCGCCGCCGTCCGCAGGCGCCGCAAGAGCCGCTCCCGGGCCTGTTCCATGTGCGGCGACTTCTGCGCCATGCGCATCGTCGGCGAATTCCTCGGCCCGGGAGGGAAGGCCGATGGCGAATGCGCCTAAGGGCCTGCTCTTCGGCACGGCCGGGGTCCCCTTCTCCGCGGAGGACGACTCCACGCTGGCCGGGATCGAGCGCATCAGGGCCCTCGGCCTCGACGCCCAGGAGATCGAGTTCGTCCAGGGCGTCAAGATGGGCCTCGACATGGCCCGGGCGGTCCGGGCCAGGGCCGAGGCGCTCGGCGTCCGGCTGAGCGTCCACGCCCCCTACCACATCAACCTCAACTCCGAGGACCCCGGCAAGCGCCTGGCCAGCCAGGAGCGCCTGATCAAGACCGCCCGGGTCGGCGACGCGTGCGGAGCGACGAGCGCCGTCTTCCACGCCGCCTTTTACGGCAAGGACCCGGCGGAGACGGCCTACGCGGCCGTGCGGGACGGGCTCAAGACCCTGATGTCCGTCCTCCGCAACGAGCGCCTGGGGATCGCCCTGCGGGTCGAGACGATGGGCAAGCGCTCCCAGTTCGGCTCGCTCGACGAGGTCCTGAGCCTCTGCCGCGAGGTCGACGGGCTCAAGCCCTGCCTCGACTTCTCCCACCTCCACGCCCGGGAGGGCAGGATCAACTCCTACGACGAGTTCGCGCGCGTCCTGGCCAAGGTGGCCCGCAAGCTCGGCCCGCGGGCCTTGAAGAGCGTCCACATCCACATCGCCGGCATCCACTACGGCGACAAGGGCGAGATCAAGCACCTCAACCTCGAGGAGACCGATTTCCGCTACGACGAGTGGCTCCAGGCGCTGAGGGACATGGAGGTCGAGGGGACGGTCATCTGCGAGAGCCCGAACCTCGAGGGCGACGCGGTCATGCTGAAGAAATTGTACGAGGCGCAAGGCGCGCGTTGACCGGAAGGGGTCGAACCTGCTTTTTTCGAAAAAGCAGGTTTGACCCCCTCCGGATGCGGGCATATAATAGCGCCTCAACCGTCATCGATAAGGAGAGGCCCATGGTCGAAATCCGTTTCCATGGCCGCGGCGGTCAGGGGACCGTCGTCGCCTCGAAGATCCTCGCCGACGCCATCGCCAAGGAGGGCAACTGGGTCCAGGCCTATCCCGAGTTCGGGGTCGAGCGCCGGGGATCTCCCGTCGTCGCCTTCATCCGCATCGACGACAAGCGACGCTCTTCCGATCTGAGGTGGCCCTCAGATGCGAGGCCCGAGGGGTGAAGCTGTACTTTTGAGTACTGCGAACCCCGAGAACGGAGCAGATGGGGCCGGATCGGTTCGCCCGTAGGGTAAAAAACGCCCCATAAAAAAAGAGAAGAAAACAGGGCGTTTTTTATGAATACTAGATCTGCCAGGCGTAGCCGATCTTGAGGAAGAACGTCCGGTCCGTCCGCGTCATGGCCACCCGGCCCGGGCCCAGCCAGCTGTCGAAGTTCCCTCCCAGCGCGTTGTCCGAATAACCCAGGAAGAGGACCGTCCGGGGATTGAGCTTGTAGGAGAACAGGAGCTGGGTGAACAGGCCCCGGCTCAGCGGATCGACGGGGAAGGCGTACTGAGCGGGGTTCTGGCGGAGCACTTGGTACTGGACGATGACCCGGACGAACGAGCGGACGTTGAAGTTCCAGACGGCCTTGGCCTGGGCCAGGTTGGCCGTATAGATCGTTTCGCCCTCCCGGGACAGGCGCTCGTAGATGTAGGAGGGGACGAAGTTGAGGTGCCGGACCAGGCTGAAGGAGAAGTTGGGGCCGACGGCCAGCGTGTCGGCCGGCCGGGCATTGGCGTAATCGACGGCTCTTCCGGCCCGGGCGACGACGCCGATCTCGGAGCCGCTGAACGGCCGGATGCGGAAAACGACGTCGCCGTAAGGCGTGTCGAAATATTCGCCGTTGTAGTAGGTCCGGACGAAATTGGCGTGCACGTTGACCGTGGTCTCCAGGTCGCCCTGGTACATCGTCCCGAGGATCAGGCCGCGGTCGGTCAGCGTGCCCTCGTGGTCCCAGACGGCCTGGCCGGCCACGCCGAAACGGAGCAGGTTGAACCAGCCCCCCGGCTTGCCCCAGACCTGGCGGAAGACCGTGGCCTGGACGTCTCGCGTGTCGACGCGCGGCACGAAGCCGTAGTCGGCCCGGAATCCCCGGGACAGGTCCTCGTAGGCCGTCCGCACGATCCAGTTGCGCGACCAGTGCTGGAACTCGAGGCGGACGGCGTTACCGCCGAAGCGGTCCTCCTCCTGACCATAAGCGGAAGCGAAGTCCTCCGGATAGTCCGTCTCCGAGTGCAGGAACTGGAAGATGACGGAGTTCTTCTGATCGAAGCGGATGAAGCCGTCGGCCCCGGCGACGTGGTTGGAGTAGCCGGCGCCCATCCGCCCGGTATAGAGGAGCCCCACGGTCGACATCCGGCCGACGTCCTGCCGCAGCCGGAAGACGCCGCCGTAGGCGTCCTGGTCGAGCGAGGCCGCCGCCGAGCCCTGGTTCGAGGGGACGACCAGGTTGGTCAGCTCGTCCTGGGCGGCGAAAAAGCCCAGGGCCGTGCGCCCCGATTTCCCGGTCAGCTTGGTCCCCCAGATCGGGTCGGCGACGGTCCGGGTGAAGACCGCCTGGAGCGGGGTCAGGAAGAAGTCGGCGCTCTCGAGGAAGAAAGGCCGCTTCTCGGGAAAGAACAGGGCGAAGCGGCGGTTGATCTCGAGCTGGGCGACGTCGGCCTCGACCTGCGAGAAGTCGGGATTGTAGGCCCCGTTGAGGATGAGGTTCGGGGTGACGCCCCACTTGGCCGTCAGGCCGTACTGGTCGTCGATCTCGCCCCGCTCGAGCGCGCCGTCCGGGAACCCCCCGGGCGGCAGGGCGTCGGTCCGGGTGGCCGTGACGGTCGGCGTGAGCTCGATGCTCTGGCCCGGCCGGACGCCCTCGAAGCCGGTGAGCTTGTTGAACTGGCAGAGGACGCAGTTGACGTTCCGCGACCGCACGTGGGAGGTCATGCGGTGGCGGGTGTCGCGGGGCCAGGACCGCTCGGCCTCGAACCCCCACGTCTGGGGACCGTCGGACTTGCGGAAGCGGAGCTGGCTGAGGGGGATGGACACCTCGACGGCCCAGCCCCAGTCCGTGATCCGGGCCGAGGCCTTCCAGATGGCGTCCCAGGAGAAGTCCTCGTAGCCCTCGAGCTCGCTGAAGTTGGCGTCGGCCTGGACGCCCAGGGGATTGACCCGGAACTGGAAGGCCCGGCGCTCGTCGTTGAAGGCGTCGACCATGAAGCTGACGTGGTCGTCGAGAATGAGCGTGTCGGTGTCGTCGCGGTCCATGAGATGGGCCCGGATCTTCTTCGGCTCGGGGTCGAAGCAGCGGAAGCCGACGTAGAGGTTGTGGAGGTCGTAGGTGACGAGGACCTCGGTGTCGACCGGCGCGGGCACGTTGTCGCCGGGCTGCCACTCGAAGGGGATGGGGATCTTCGGGGCGGCCGCCCAGGCCTCCTCGTCGAGGACGCCGTCGATCCGGACCGGGACGGAGGCCCGGACGACATTGAATGAGGCGGACTCCGCCCGGGCGGGCTTGGCCGGCGCCTGGTCCCGAAGGGACGAAGCGGAAGCGGCGGGGACGGAGACCGAAAGCGCGACGAGGGCCAGGGCCAGGACGGTCCGGGGGAAGCTGTTCATGGAAACTCCTTGCGGGTCCTTAATAAAGGAATACTCCGGCGGGCCGAGAAGGGTTTACACGCCGCCCTTCGGACGCGGACCCTCATTATCTTGACACAGCATGGAACATGCCAAGCCGCCCAGCCTTGGGCCCTTTCCAAGGGTCGTAAAGGATATGACAACGGCGTCAACGAACTTTACCCTGCCGGCCGCCTAAACGCCGGCCCCGGGCGGGGCGAATTCTCTGGTGAGAAGGGCCCGGGAGCGAAGACCGGCGGACGCCGGCGGAGGTGAAAAGATGAAGCGCGGCCTGAGAGCGATCTGGCTCGTCCCCCTCCTCGCCGCGGCCTGCGCGCCCGCCCGAAAGCCCGCCGTCGCCGCCCCGGAGCCGCCGCCCATCGACTGGAACGCCAGGATCGCCGAGGCCGACGGCCTCTACGCCGACGGCCACTATGCGGCCCTCAAGGAAGCGCTCGGGACCTACCGTGAAGCCCTGCGCCTCCCCGGGCACGCCCCTCAGGTCGCCGAGAAGGCCGTCCGCGCCTCCATCGCTCTTGAGCTCAGGAAGCGGGAGCTCGGCATCCTCCCGGAGGAGCCGTTCCCCGACCTCGAGCCGCAGGCCGCGGTCGATCCGTCGCTCGCCCGCTACGCGCCTTGGGTCGAGCTCCTGGACGGCCTGCCCGTCAAGGTCAAGGGCAACCCCGGGATCGAGAGGATCGGAGGCCGGACGCTCGACGAGCAGCTGGACTGGGTCGCGGCCCGGGTCCCCGGCCTCGACCGGGAGCTCGAGCGGGCGGCCGGCGGCGACGACCTGGCGGCCGCCCTTCGGCTGGCCCTGCGGGCGGCCTTCGACTACAAGTTCCCCGAGAAGCTCGAAGCCAAGACCTATCCGGACCTTCATCCGGGCTCCCCGCTCGCGGCCTTCCAGGCGGCCATGTCCCCCGCGTACGACTTCGAGGGTCTCGAGGCCCTCCTCGAACGCGATCCGGATTTCGCCGAGGTCCACTATTTCCTCGGCGAGGCCGCGCTCCTCGCCGGCATGCTCCTCACGGCCGAGAAGCGCTACCTCCAGGCGCTGCCTGAGATCCCGGATTCGCTCTCCCTGCTCGTCTCCCTGGCCAAGGTCGCTTTCCAGATGGAGGAGACGGAAAGCTGCCTCGAATGGAACGAGAAGGCCCTGGCCGTCCTTCCGACCTACCGGGACGCCCTTCTCGGCAAGGGCCTCGCGCTCGGCTACCTCAACAGGAACGAGGAAGCCCTGGCCGTCCTCGGCCGGCTGCTCGAGCTCGGGACCTATTACATGGGCGAGGGCCACTTCTGGACGGCCTGGAACCTCAACGAGCTCGGGCGCCTGGAGGAGGCCCGCCTGGCGATCGACTCGGCCAAGATCTACCTCGTCGACGTCCCGGACGTCCAAACCCTGTCCGGGATCGTCGCCTACCGGCAGGGACGGCTCGACGACGCCGAGAAGGACCTGCTCCGCGCCCTGGAGCTGCGCTCCTCCGAGAGCGACCCGGCCTACTTCCTGGGGCGCCTCTACGCCGACCGCAAGGATTGGCTGAACTCGGCCATCTACTTCGCCGGCGCGGCCGGGGTCCTCGAGGACAGGGAACGGGAGCTGGAAAAAAAGATCGAGGAGATCGAGGCCTCCGACATGGCCCCGGAGCGCCGGTCCCGCCTCGTCGCCAAGAAGCGGTTCCAGATCCTGTCGACCCGGCTGACCAAGGCGACCTGCCAGTACAACGGCGCCGCCGGCTATCACAACGCCGGCTCTTTCGAGCGGGCCCTGGACCTCGCTCTCCGCGCCGCGGCGCACCCCGCCTTCGCCGAGAAGGGCGCCGAGCTCGTCAAGATGATCCGCGAGCGCTAGGCGCCCGGTCGGCCGCTCCCTCCCCTCCGGCCCGCCGTTTCGTGCCGCGGCGCCGCGTTTGATATATAATGGCCCTTCCTCAAGGAGGCTGCCATGACCGGTTCCGACGCGTTCACCCTCAACCGGCTCTTCCTCGATTCCTGCTTGTCCCATCCGAAGCCCGTCCGGATGATGGTCAAGAAGGACGGCGAATGGACGAAGATCTCCACGGAGGAGGTCGGGACGGCCGTGCGGCGGCTGTCCCTGGGCCTCCAGGCCCTCGGTCTCGGGCCGGGCGACCGGATGGCCATCCTGTCCGAGAACAGGCCGGAGTGGGTCATGGCCGACTTCGCCGCCCTTCTCGCCGGGGCCGTCACCGTGCCCGTCTACACCTCTCTCCCCCCCGACCAGGTCGGCTACATCCTGGCCGACGCCGGGGTCAAGGTCGTCGTCTGCTCGGACCTCGACCTGTGGGGCAAGGTCGAGGCCGTCCGCGGCGGTCTCCCGGCGCTCGAGCGCATCGTCATCGTCGAGGGCGATCCCCCGGCCGGGACGCACGCCCTGTCGGACGTCGTCGAGATGGGGCGGCGACTCGACGGGGAGGAGCCCGGGCGTTTCGAGCGGGCGGCCGGCGCCGTCCGGCCCGGCGACATGGCCTCCATCATCTACACCTCGGGGACGACGGGCCTGCCCAAGGGCGTCATGCTCAGCCACGCCAACTTCACGAGCAACGTCGTGTCCCTGACCGAGGCCATCGATTTCCGCGCCGCCGACACGGCCCTGTCCTTCCTGCCCCTGTCCCACGTCTTCGAGCGGACGGCGACCTTCTTCCTGTTCCACGTCGGGGCGACCATCGCCTACGCCGAGAGCATCGAGACGGTGGCCTCGAACATGGTCGAGGTCCGCCCGACCATCGTCGTCAGCGTCCCCCGGCTGTTCGAGAAGATCTACTCGCGGATCATGGACCAGGTCATGGCCGGCTCCCGCCTGAAGCGGGCCATCTTCGTCTGGGCCCTGGCGACCGGCAAGAAACACGTCCGCCTGAGGATCGCCGGGGAGCGGGTCCCGGCCCACCTGGCGTTCAAGCGCGGCCTGGCCCGCCGGCTCGTCTTCTCCAAGATCACGGCCCGGACCGGCGGCCGCATCCGCTACTTCATCTGCGGCGGCGCGCCGATCTCGAGCGACATCGTCGAGTTCTTCCTGGCCATCGGCCTCCTGGTCCTGCCGGGGTACGGGCTGACGGAGACGTCCCCCGTGCTCTCGGCCAACACGCCGCCGGACCGGATCCGGTTCGGGACCGTCGGCAAGGCCCTCCCCCGGGTCGAGATCCGCATCGCCGGGGACGGCGAGATCCTGGCCCGCGGCCCCAACATCATGATGGGCTACTACAAGAACGAGGCGGACACGCGGGAGGTCCTCAGGGACGGCTGGCTCCACACCGGCGACATCGGCCGGTTCGACGAGGACGGCTTCCTCATCATCACCGACCGCAAGAAGGACATCATCGTCACGTCGGGCGGCAAGAACGTCGCCCCCCAGCCGATCGAGAGCCTCATCCAATCCAGCCCCTACATCTCCGGCGCCGTGGTCGTCGGCAGCAGCCGCAGGTTCATCTCGGCCCTCGTCGTCCCGGACTTCGAGAAGCTCGAGGTTCTGGCCCGCGGGCGGGGCTGGGGCTTCGCGGACCGGGCCGCCCTCTGCCGGCTCCCCGAGGCGGCCGCCTTCCTCCTCGAGGAGGTCAACCGGATGACGCCCGGCCTGGCGTCCTACGAGCGGGTGAAGAGGATCGCGGTCCTCGACCGCGACTTCGACATCGGCGCGGGCGAGGTCACGCCGACGCTGAAGGTCCGGCGGACGATCGTCGAGCGGAAGTACGCCGACGTCATCGAAGCCCTCTACGGGGAATGAGGCCGCGGCCATGAAGACGCCGGGCTTCCTCGCGCATCTCGAATGCGGGCTGTGCGGCGAGCGTCTCGACCCCGACCGCCTCTGGAACCTCTGCCCGAAGTGCGGCAAGCCGCTCCTCGCCCGGTACGACCTGGAGGCGGCCCGGGCCGCGGTGACGCCGGCCGCGCTCGCCGGCCGCGAGCCGACGATGTGGCGCTACCGCGAGCTCCTGCCGGTCCGCGACGAGGCTTTCAGGCTCTCGCTCGGCGAGGGCTTCACGCCCCTCTTCCGGGCCGACCGGCTCGAGCCGGAGGCCGGGCACGGCCCGATCTACGTCAAGGACGAAGGCCTCAACCCGACCGGCTCGTTCAAGGCCCGGGGACTGGCCGCGGCCGTCTCCCGGGCCTACGAGCTCGGGGCGAGGTCGGTCTCGATCCCGACGGCCGGCAACGCCGGCTGCGCCATGAGCGCATACGCGGCGAAGGCCGGCCTCGAGGCCCACGTCTTCATGCCGGCCGACGTCCCCCGGCCCTTCGTCAACGAGTGCCGCGTGCTCGGCGCCCGGGTGACCCTCGTCGACGGGCTGATCACCGACTGCGGCAAAGCCGCCCGCGAAGGGATCGAGAGGCACGGCCGCTTCGACCTCTCGACGCTCAAGGAGCCCTACCGCATCGAGGGCAAGAAGACCATGGGCTACGAGGTGGCCGAGCAGATGGGCTGGCGGCTCCCGGACGTCATCGTCTACCCGACGGGCGGCGGCACCGGTCTCGTGGGCATGTGGAAAGCCTTCGACGAGATGGAGAGGCTCGGCTGGATCGGCCCGAAGCGGCCGCGGATGGTCACCGTGCAGTCGGACGGCTGCGCGCCCATGGTCCGGGCCTTCCGCGAGGGCCGGGAATTCGCGGAGCCCTGGGCCGACGCCCGGACGATCGCCGACGGGATGCGCGTCCCCGCGGCCGGTGGGAATCCCATGCCTGCGATCGCGGCGCGCGCTCTTTCGGCGACGCTGGCCGAGGTGGAGTTCGACATCCCGGCGGATGCCGAGGGGCTCCATCACCTCGAGGTCCGCGACCTCTCCGCGCCGGCGGCCGCGCCGCCCTTCGATCGGCTGGAGAACGATCGTGACGCCGACGGCGATCACCAGCAGGACCAACCGTAGCCACAAAAGCGAGACCGCCCACAACGCGGTCAAGCCGATCGTCAGCCACAACAGCGTGATGGTGAGCGTTTTTTGCCTGAGCGGTATCCCCTTGCCTTCCCGGTAGTTCCTGATATATCTTCCGCACCAGCGGTTGGTCATCAGCCAGTTATAGAACCGTTTAGAGCTGCGTCCGTAGCAGAAAGCGGCCAGAAGCAGGAAGGGCGTCGTGGGCAGGACGGGCAAGAAAACGCCCAGCACCCCCAAAGCCACGCAAAGCGTGCCCAGCGCTATCAGGAGAGCCCTTTTAAGACCTTCCATTTTCTTTTCTATCGCCGTCCTCCGCGATGGTCCTCCGTTCTCCCCTCGCGCTTCCGGAGAATGTCCCGGCCGAAACGGGCCCCGACGAACATGATATCAGAACGAGGGCGGCCGAGGAAAGGCGCCAGGATGGCGGCGGCAATCCCCGTCCGGGATCCCCCCTTCCCCAAGTCCCGGAGTACGAAGGCCGCGTCGCGGAGCCCTGGTCCTTGACTCACGCCCACGGCCGGGATATGTTCTTCCCGTGAAGAGAAAGGGCGTTCCCGACGACGGACCGAAGCGCCCTTCGCCCGGCGACCGTGTCCGCGGCTACGGCGGCCGGTTCGCCGCCTGCGTCTGCTGCATGGACGGGCGCATCCAGCTGCCGCTCATCCTTTTCCTCCAGGGCCGTTACGGGGTCCGGTACGTCGACATCATCACGGAACCCGGGCCCATACAGTACCTGGCCGGACAAAAGAACCACTCCGTGCTGGAGACCATCCGGAAGCGCCTTCATATCTCCGTCGACGTCCACGGCTCGGAGGTCATCGCCGTCTCGGGGCACCACGACTGCGCGGGGAATCCCGTCTCCAAGCGCGAGCAGCTGAGGCAGATGGACGGCTCGGTGAGCGCGATCCGGGCCTGGGGCTTCGCGACGCAACGGATCGTCAAGCTCTGGGTCGACCGGGACTGGCGGGTGAACGTCGTCAGGTAGCCCGCCCCCGGGCGTCCGCATCGTCGCGCTCGAGGACGAGGACCTGGCCCGCTCCGGCGCGGTGTTCCTTCGCCGCCGAGGCGCGGGACCGGTCAGACGACCGTCAGCAGGACGGTCAGGGTGAAGAGCCCGGCCAGGGTCGAGAGGAAGATGACCTTGGTGACGAGCTCGGGGGCGGCGTCGAACTCCTGGGCCAGCGCGACGCCGAGGATCGCGCTGGGCATGCTGTTCTCGAGGATCATCGTCTGACGGGTCAATCCCTCCAGGCCCAGCGCCCGGGCCAGTCCGAACGAGACCGCCGCCGCGGCGAACAAGCGCAAGAACACGGCGACCGACGCGGCCGTCCAGTTGCCCTTCAAGCTGACCGCGGCCAGCTGCATGCCCAGGACGAGGAGCAGGAACGGCACGAGAGAGTCGCCGACGAGCTTCAGGGGATCGTAGATCGGGTCCGGGACGGGGATGGCCAGGGCCTTGAACAGGATGCCGAGGACCATGGCGTGGAGGCCGGGCATGGAGGCCGTGCGTTTGACCGCCTCCCGGACGCCGGCCCGGCCGCGGGCCGCGAGATAGACCCCCAGGCTCTGCATGACGATCTGGGCGGTCATGGCGTAGACGATGCCCCGCTCGAGGGCGCCGGTCCCGTAGGCCAGGAGCAGGACGGGAAAGCCGAAATTGACGGCGTTACTGAAGAGGACGGAGATGTGGAACGCCCCCGCCTCGGCCGCCGGGAGCTTGAGGAGGCGGGCGGCGGCGGCTGAAAGGCCCCAGAGCAGGGGCACGGAGAGCAGGGTGAAGGCGACGATCCGGCCGAACTCGCCGGCCCCGAGCGTCGTCCTCGCCATGGAGGTGAAGGTCAGGCAGGGGACCAGGACGTAGAGCCCCAGCCGGGCCAGCATCTTGAGATCGAACACGAGCAGGCGGGCGGCCGCGTAGCCGACCGCGACCGTGACCGCGACCGGGACGATCACCCGGATGAAGATGCCTATCAGAGTGTCCACGAAGCGCGCATTGTACGCCAGTTCCGGCGGGATGCCAATCCGGGGGCCGCGGCGGCGGGCCGGTCACTCGCGGCGGCCCCGCCCGAGGGCGGCGTAAAGAAGCAGGAACAGCGCGGCGATCAGGCCGATGTGATACCAGAGCCAGCGCGGCAGGGACAGCCAGCCGAGACGCGCGTCGCCCCAGTTCCAGAAGTCGCAGGCCAGCGTGAAGAGCGCGCCGAACCCGGCCGCCCAGACCGGCCAGCGGCGCGGCGCTCGCATCGCCGGACGCGCGTCTCCGGGCCGGGCCAGGCTGCCGGCGACGAGGACCAGGGCCGCGACGGCGACCGCGGGGATGGCCGGCAGCAATCCGAGCCCGGGCAGAAGCCGGAAGTGGTAGAGAACGACGATCGTCTCGCCGGCCACGATCGACGCGAACCCGGCCCAGGCGTTCGTCCGCCGCCACCAGAGCGCGGCGACCGTGACGGGGAACAGCACCGCCAGTCCCGAGAAGGCCTCCGTGGCGATCTCGAGCAGCGGCGCCCACGGCCGGAGGGCCAGGAGGAAGCCGGCCAGGGCCAAGCCGGCGATGGCGACCGAGCGGGAGAGAGGACGCCGCGGCCGGCCCTTGCCGGCGAGGACCGCGCCGTCTCGGATCAGGATCGAGCTGAGGGTGAGGAGCTGCGAGTCCATCGTCGACATCAGCGCCGCGAGGACCGCGACCAGGGCCACCGCGCCGGCCCACGGCGGCAGCATCTGGGCGGCCAGCCGGGGCAGGACCGAATCGGCCGCCTTCCCCTCCAGGCCGGGGATAGCCAGCCGACCCAGGATCCCGAGGGCCACCGGCAGGAAAAAGAGGACGCCGGTGACGAGCGGGTAGAGGAGCGCGGCCGTCTCGATCGTCCGCGCGTCCCGGGCGGCCAGGAACCGCTGGAAGAGCTGGGGGAACATCGGGTCGCACAGCGACCACAGGAGCATGTACGAGAGCCAAATGCCGGGCGTGAGCGCGTCGCCTCCGCCGGGACGCCCGAAAAGGGCGGGCGAGGCCCCGGCCAGCTCGGCTCCGGCCGCGGTGAAACCCCCCAGGGCGCGGGCGACCGCCGCGAACAGGACGACGAGCGTCGCCAGCATCAGCAGGCCCTGGAACGCGTCGGTCAGGGCGTCGCCGCGCAACCCGCCGAGAAGGACATAGGCGACGCCGACCGCGACGACCAGGCCCGCGCCCCAGGCGTAGGGCAGGCCGGTCAGCTCCCTGAGCGCGTATCCGGCGCCCATCGGCTGAAGGGCGAGGTAGGGAAGGGTGAAGGCGACCATGACCAGCGTGTAGGCGGCGTGGAGGGCCCGGTTGGGCAGGCGCAGACGGATGAGCTCCGGGGGCGTGACCGCGCCGAGCTCGCGGGCCGCGCGCATCGCGGGGACGCCGATGATCAGGAACGTGACCGCGATGAAGCCCGTCCCGAACGCCATCACCGGATAGTAGCCCCAGCCGATGCGGTAGCCGGCCCCGGAGAAGCCGAGGACGGTGAACGAGGAGAAATTGGTGGCGGCCATCGTCAGCAGGAGCAGGACCGGGCCGAGGGCCCGGCCGGCCAGGAAGAACGCTTCGTGGGAAGGCCCCGAACGGCGCCGGGCGAGCGTGCCGAGGCCGACGAGGATGGCGAGATAGGCGGCGATGATGCCGGCGGTCAGGCTCAACGACTCACCTCCGCGGCCGTGTTCCCGGGAAGGCCGTCGCCTTCAGGGTCCGACCGGGATGGCGCGAGCCTGGCATAGTCGGCCCCGGGATGATAGCCCGGCCTCGGGGACAAGTCAACCGTCCCGGTCCCTACTCGCAGGGACGGTCGAAGGCCTTTTTCCCCGCGCCGTGCCTGCGGAGCTGCCGCCGGAAGCCCCAGTTCGCGGCCGCGTGATAGAGCCAGCGGGGCATGAGCGGTTTGGCCATGAGCGCGGCGGCCTCGGGCGTCACATCTCCCCCCTCGAGCAGGGAGGCCGCGGCGATGTCCAGGGCCTTGACGACGTTCCGGAGCATCCCTCCGGGCTTCGCGAGCGACCGCCCGCCCACGGCCCCGCCCATGCCCAGGGCCAGCGCGCCCGCCCAAGGGAATCCGGCTTCTTTGGCGAACTGCCGCATGATGTCGACGGCCGGCCGGCATTGCGCCGTCTCCGGGAAGCCGCACTGGACGACGGCGACGAGCTTCTGGACGAGCGGGCCGGGCCAGGGGGTCATGCCCATGGCCCCTTTCCTCCGGTCGGCGAGAAGCTCGAGCGTCTGGACGAGGGGGGCGGGCAGCTGGTCGACGTAGAGCGGGAAGGAGACGACGACGAGGTCGGCCTCGTCCGCGAGCCGGTAGAGGCGATGCCGCTCCTCCGAGGACCGGAGGACGGCGGCGACGGCCGTCACCTCGACCGCCGCGCCGCCGGCCGCTAGACGGGACGTGAGCGCGCTCCCCAGCGCGAAGGAGACGCCGCGCCCCCCTTTCGGGCTGCCGGTGAGGAGCAAGACCTTCATATGGCCTCCCCGGCAGCTCGAAGCATCCCGCCGATCCGGTCCGCCGAACAGGCCCCTTCGCCGTCGCGGAAGACGGCCGACCGCGTCAGGACGCTCCCGAGGTTCAGGGCGTTCCGCCCGACCAAGTGATGGAAGATCCGCTCCGCCCCCTCGTCGGCCGCGGGGAGCGTCCCCAGGACGACGAGGCTCCGCCGCCTCTCGTAGCGCGGGGGATGATGGGTCTCGCCCTCCCGAACGGCGAAGAAGGGGAGGATGTTGGGGATGAAGCGGTCGAGCGCCTTCTTGAGGGCTGGGGAATAGCCGCCGAACGTGACCGGCGTGATCCATACTTGGATGTCGCTCGTCGCCATGGCCCGGAGGACCCGCTCCTGGTCGTCTTCGATCGCGCAGACGCCGGGGTGCTTGAGCCAGCAGGCGAAGCAGCCCTGGCACGGCTTGACGGCCAGGCCGTCGAGCTCGAAGGCCGTGACGTCATGCCCCATGGACCGCGCTTCCGCGGCGGCCAGCGCCGCGAGCGCGCGGCAGGACGCGCCCCGTGCGTCGCGGGGGCCGCCGTCGAGGACGAGAACGTTCACCCGGGCGACCTATGAGACGACGTCGACGCCGAGCGGGAACTTGGAGAGATGCTCGCAGCCGTCCTTGCGGATGACGATGGGATTCTCGTAGCGGAAGCCGATATTCTCCTCGGGGCAGGCGTACTGCATGGCGCAGATGAGGACCTCGCTCTCCCGGTAGCGGTGGTCGGGATCGGTCCAATAGGGGAAGGGCCCGTCGTTCAGGCCGATGCGCCACTCGTCGCCCATCAGCCCGATGCCGTGCTCGAAGCCCGGCACCATGTAGTCGGCGAAGCCGCGGCCCTCGGCGAAGCCGATCATCCTCTCGGCCAGCTCCGAGGGGCTGATGCCGGCCCGGTAGGTCTCGAGCGTCAGGGCCACGATGTCCGTGAAGTTGCGGGCGTGCCAGAGCTGGCGGTCGGTCGCCGGGGCGATGAGGTAGTTGTGGGAGTGGTCCCCGAGGCCGAGCATGAACATGGCGTGGATGTCGACCATGAGCGGCTCGCCGGCCCGCAGCTCGCGGCGCGAGGCCGGCGTGCAGGCGCCCCCGGTGAGGCCCGTCCGGTAGCCCGAGGCGATCTCGTTGCCGCCGGTGAACGACCACTCCCACTCGCTGCCGGCCCGGCGCATGGCCAGGGCGGCCAGGCCGGCGATCTCGGTCTCGGTCAGCCCTTTCCAACCGCCGTTCCGGAGAGCGTCGAAGACGGCCGCGTGCCCGACGTCGACGATGCGGGAGGCCTCGCGGAAGCGGGCGATCGTTCCGGCGTCCTTGACGAGCGAGAGCCGGTCGACGAGGTCGTGGGCGTTCAAGAGCTCGGACGGCGCCAGGGCGTCGCGGAAGCGCTCGTACTCGTAGTGGGTCAGGTTGCCCTCGGGCAGGTAGTTGGACATGCCGCTCTCGATGCCGACCCGTCCCTTTCTGCCCTTGAGCAGGTCCTTGATGAATTCGGCGATGAGCTCGATCTGGTCCTGGCCGCCCATGGGGGCGAAGCCGAAGACGCGGTCCTCGGGGAGCCAGGTCTCGTCGGCGACGCGGGCGGCGTCGATGACGAAGGTGAAGGCGGCTGGCGGCCCTTCGGCCGGGACGACGACGAAGCTCCGCCAAGGGCAGAAGACGTCGAGGAGCCAGGACAGCGTGCGCAGGCGCGAGCCGAGGTAGACGTCCACGCCGGCCCTGGCCATCTCCGCCTGCAGTTCGCGGACGCGGCGGGGGAAGTCGATGAAGTAAGGGCTTGCCGGATCGAGGGTCTTCACGCCGCGCTCCTCAGTAGGCGGCCGGGATGCCGGCCAGGACCTTGTTGAGCCGGTCGGCGATGGCCGCCAGCTTCAAGGCCTTGATCATGTTGCCCTTGAGCTTGAGCTGCCCGGTCATGAGCGCCTTCTGGGCCCCGAGCTCGGCCCGCGAGATCCGGGCGAAGACGTCGTAGGCGCCCGTGATGTGGAACTCGGCGTCCGGGGGCTCGCCGGCGCCCAGCGCGAGCTCGGCCAGGGCCCCGTCCGCGAACCGGAAGAGCAGGTACTTCGACCCGCCGCCGGGGCAGTCGAGGTAGACGTTGGACATCGACGAGGTGATGCGGTTCATGCGGTCCGGCGTCAGCTCGGCCTTGAGGCGGCGCTCCGCCTCGGCCCGCCATTCTTCGGTCAGGTACTGGAACGTGGACATGGGCACCTCCTTCAGGTCCCCCTTATAGACCAGGTCTCGCGGGCTGTCAATTCGCCGCGCCCGTTTCCTTGACGGCGGGCCCGGCATGGACTATCCTCACGCCATGAGCCGGCCGGAAGCCTCCCGCCGCGTCTGGGAGATCGATTTTCTGCGCGGCCTGTCCATCATCCTCATGGTCGGCTACCACCTTCTCTTCGACCTCGGCGAGTTCCGGGGCGTCGAGAGGTTCCTGGGCTTCTCGACCGACCTCTCCACCACAGCCTGGACGATCGCCCAGATCTTCTTCGCCACGGTCTTCATCGTGCTGTCGGGGATCAGCTCGACGCTGACCCGGAGCAACGTCCGCCGGGGCCTCCGCCTCCTGGGGATATCGCTCCTCGTCAGCGCGGCGACCTACGTCTTCGACCCCGCTTCGACCGTCTATTTCGGGATCCTGCAGTGCCTGGCGATCTCCATGCTCCTCTATGGGGCGGCGTTCGAGAAGGCCTCGTCCTTCGCTCTGACTTTAGATCGGAAGATCGCGGCCGCGTGACGGCCGCGACGGTGTCGCCCGAAGGGGACATGTGCTGCCACGGCACGTGTCCCCGTTCTTGGTCCGATTTGACGTTCCCGGCCTGACCGGTCTATCATGCCTTCCGGTCCTCCGATCATGATCAACCTCCGCGATTACGGCTGGGACGAGGCTCAGGCCGAAGCGTTCGGGCCCTACGCGGCCGAAGGCCTGGCGCCGGCCCGCGTCGTCAAACAGTCGCGCGACCTGTCGACCGTCGTCACGGCGGACGGCGAAGCCGAGGCCGAGGTCTCCGGCAGGTTCCGACACGAGGCCCGCGGCCCCGCGGACTTCCCGGCCGTCGGCGACTGGGCGGCCGTCCGGGCCGTCGAGGGGGGCAGGGCCCTCATCGAGGCCGTCCTGCCGCGTCGAACGGCTTTCACCCGGAAGGCGGCGGGCGAGGCCGTCGAAGCCCAGGTCGTCGCGGCCAACGTCGGCACGGTCTTCCTCGTCAGCGGCCTGGACGGCGATTTCAACGTCCGCAGGATCGAGCGCTACCTCGCGACCGCCTGGTCGAGCGGCGCCGCGCCGGTCGTCGTCCTCAACAAGGCCGACCTGCGGCCGGCCGACCTGGCCGCGGCCGTGGCCGATGCTTCGGCCGTGGCGCCGGGGGTGCCGGTCGTCGCCGTCCGGGCCCTGGCCCCGGGCGGTCTCGACGCGCTCCGTCCCTACCTCGAAGCCGGCCGGACCATCGCTTTCCTCGGCTCGTCCGGGGTCGGGAAATCGACCATGATCAACCGGCTGCTGGGCGAGGAGCGCTTCCGGACGCGCGCCGTGAGCGACGCGGAGGAGGGCCGGGGCCGGCACACGACGACCTCCCGCGAGCTCGTCCGGCTCCCCGGCGGGGCCCTGCTCGTCGACACGCCCGGGATGCGCGAGCTCGGGCTCTGGACGGACGACGACGGCCTCGGCCGGACCTTCGATGAGATCGACCGCCTCGCGGCCCGCTGCCGGTTCCCCGACTGCGCCCACGAGAGCGAGCCGGGCTGCGCCGTCCGGGCCGCGGTCGAGACCGGGGAGATCGACCCCCGGCGCTGGGAGAGCTACCTGAAGCTCAGGCGCGAGCTCAGGTCCCTCGAGCTCAGGAAGGACGAGAAGAGCCGCCGGCAGAACGAGAAGAGGACCGGACGGGATTTCGCCTCCCGGCTCAAGGAAGTCAAGCGCAACAAGCTTCGCTACCGCTAGCTCTTGGGGACATGTACCCTTGGTACGTGTCCCCGGATTCCGGCACGTTCTTCCCGTGCAGATTTGACGGTCGCGCCGCGATGCGGCTATCATGCGGGCGTTCGCTCGCCGACACCGATCCCGGAGGAGGCCGCGCCATGAAAAGCCGGGCCCAAGGGGCCGTTCTCGCCCTGTCCGTCCTTCTTTCGATCCTCGCCGCCGCGGACCTCGCGCCCGCGGGCCGGGGCCAGGCCGCGCCAGGCGCCGCTGCCCCCGTCCTGACGCTCGCGGCCGACGCCAAGGAGCTGGCCCTGACCCGGGGGCTCGTCGCCGACCTCGTCGGGCAGTACGGCCGTCTCGCCGTGCCGTCGGACCTGCTCGCCTGGCAGATGGCGACGGGCGAGATGGCCGCGCCGAAGGCCGGCGCCGTCGTTGGGAAGAACGCCAAGGGCGAGGACGCCGCCTGGGCCCCGGTCGAGGCCAACAAGGAAGGCTGGATCGAGAACCGCGCCTTCGCGGGCGGATATCTCTACATCGCGGTCGATTCGGCCAAGGCCAGGACGATGGTCCTCGACGCGACGGGTTTCTACGTCGCCTGGGTCAACGGAGAGCCGAGGGGCGGGGAGAAGTACGGCGCGGATTGTCTGCGCCATCCGGTGCGCCTTGTCCGGGGGCGAAACGCGCTCCTTTTCCGGGGCGAGCGGGGCCGGCTCAAGGCCCGGCTCTACGAGCCTCCGTCCGAGGTCTTCTTCATCGACAAGGACATGACCCTCCCGGACCTCGTCGTCCAGGAAAACGCGGCTCCGTATTGGGCCGGCCTGCGGCTGGTCAACACGACGGGGGAGAGGCTTGTCGAGATCGAGATCTTCCAAATGATCGGCGGCAGCGAGCTCCCTATGCGCTTGACGATATCGGTCGCCCCGCTCCTCACGCAGAAGCTGGCCGTACCGCTCGCGGCGGCCCCGCCGTCGGCCGAGGGGACGGTCAAGGTCGAGATCCGCGGCCGGGCCAAGGCCGGACAGCGGCATATAGAGATACCGCCGTTCACGATGGAGCTCAAGGCCGTGGCGCCCTCGGCCCACCACGCCCGGACGTTCGTCAGCGCGATCGACGGGAGCGTCCAGTACTTCGGCGTCGCTCCGCTCGTGCCGGGAGAGGGAAAGACAGCAGGAGAGAAGCCCGCCCTCATCCTGTCGCTCCACGGCGCGGGCGTCGAGGCCATCGGGCAGGCCCGGGCCTACACGCCCAAGGACTGGGCCTACATCGTCGCGGCGACGAACCGGCGCCCCTACGGCTTCGACTGGGAGGACTGGGGGCGGCTCGACGCGCTCGAGGTCCTGGGCGAGGCCCGGCGCCTCTTCGGGACGGACCCGGACCGCACCTATCTCACCGGCCACTCCATGGGCGGCCACGGGACCTGGCAGGTCGGGGCCACCGTGCCCGGGCCTTGGGCGGCCATAGCGCCGAGCGCCGGCTGGCACAGCTTCTCGTCCTACGGCGGCGGGTCGGCGTACAAGGACCCGTCCCCGGTCGAGAAGATGCTCCTCCGGGCCAACAATCCGAGCGACACGACGGCCCTGGCGCGGAACCTCCTCCACTTCGGCGTCTACGTCCTCCACGGTGACAAGGACGACAACGTCCCCGTGGCCCAGGCCCGCGCCATGCGCGAGCTGCTGGGCAGGTTCCACCCGGACTTCGCCTACTACGAAAAGCCGGGGGCCGGTCACTGGTGGGGCAACGAGTGCGTCGACTGGCCGCCGCTCATGCGCTTCCTCGAAGAGCGGGCCCGGACGGCGGACGCGGACGCGCGGCGGGTGGAGTTCGTGACCGCCGATCCGGCGATCTCCGCCGGCTCGCGCTGGGTCGGCATCCTGGCCCAGACGCGGCCCCTCGAGTTCAGCGCGGTCGCGATCGAGCGGGACGAGGCGGGCCGGACGTTCAAGGGCACGACCGAGAACGTCGAGCGGCTGGCCCTCGACTTCCCCTGGGCGGCCGCGGGCGGGACGGTCGCGGTCGAGCTCGACGGGTCGAAGCTCGAAGCCAAGATCGCCCCCGGCGCGGGCAGCCTCTATCTGGAGAGGGCCGCCGGCGGCTGGGTCCAGGGCGTCGCGCCCCCGCTCTCGGCCAAAGGGCCCCATCGCGGCGGCGGGTTCAAGAGCGCCTTCGGGCACGGGTTCGTCCTCGTCTACGGGACGCGCGGCGACGCCGCGGAGGACGCCCGGGCCCTCGGCAAAGCCCGGTTCGACGCCGAGACGTTCTGGGTCCGCGGCAACGCCGGCGTCGAGCTCCTGCCCGACACGGCCTTCGACCCGGCCGAGTTCGAGGACCGCGGCGTCATCCTCTACGGCAACGCCGACACCAACGCGGCCTGGGACACGCTCCTGGCCGGCTCGCCGGTCGAGGTCCGCAACGGGCGGGCCCGGGTGGGGGAGAGGAGATACGACGGGGGCGATCTCGCCGCCTACTTCGTGCGCCCGCGGCCAGGGAGCGGCGTCGCCTCGGTCGGCGCCGTGGCCTGGACCGGGCGGGCGGGCTGGGTGGCCGCGTCGCCCGGCCAGTATTTCATCAGCGGGGCCGGGTTCCCGGACCTGCTCCTCTTTTCAGCCGAAGTCCTGCGGTCGGGGACGGCGGGCGTCCGGGCCGTCGGCTGGTTCGGCGACGACTGGAGCCTCGAGCGCGGCGACGTCGTCTGGAACGACGGAAGGCGGCTGAAATGAGACGGATCGGAGCGCTCATCGTTCTCGCCGCGGCGGCCCTCGCCGGCGCCGCGGACCGGCAGGCCGGTCCCGCACCCGCCGCCTTCGATCCCGGGAAGAAGATCCCGGCCGAAACGCTCAGGGCGGACCTCGAGGTCCTGTGGGACATCCTTGAAGAAGGTCACGGCGGGTTCGACCGCTATACGACCATCGAGGCGCTCAGGAAGAGCTTCGACGCGGTCGAAAAGGGGCTCGACGGGCCGCTGACGGAGCTCGATCTCTACGCCCGGCTCCTGCCCCTCGTCGCGGAGATCAAGGACGGGCACACCCTGCTCCTGCCGTCGGCGGCGGCCTCCGGCTGGCTCGACGGCCGGCCCGTCTTTTTCCCCTTCGTCCTGCGGTTCCTCGGCGGCAAAGCCTATCTCCTGAGGAACCTCGGCGCCGACCCTTCCGTCGAGGACGGCTCGGAGCTCCTGGCCCTCGACGGCAGGCCCGTCGAGGACGTCGTCGCGGGGCTCCTGCCTCTCGTCCCGAGCGACGCGGGGATCCGGACAGCCAGGCTCCGGCGGCTCGAGGCGCCGCATACGTTCGGCCGGCTGCTGGCCGTCCGGTTCGGGCTGCGGGAGGAGCATCGCGTCCGTTTCCGCCCGTCGCGGGGAGGGGAGGCGAAGGAAGCGACCGTCCCGGGCATCCGGGGGACGCAGATCGCCGGGCTCCTCAGGGAGAGGTATCCCGCGACGGCCGAAAAGCGGCCGACCTACGAGCTGGCTTTCCGCGGGGAGACCGCCGTGCTGACGGTCCGGCAGTTCGGCGACGACCCGGACAAGGAGCGGCCGCGCTACGTCGATTTCGTGGACCGGGCCTTCCGCGCGATGGCGGAGAAGAAGGCCCCGGGCCTCGTCATCGACCTGCGGGGGAACGGGGGCGGGCACGACGAGTACGCCAAGCTCCTGTTCGCCCACGTCGCGGACCGCCCCTTCCTCTATTACTGGGCCCTGGAGACGAAGAAGGACGACTACGATCTCTTCAAGTACACCGACGAGGGCGCGAAGGGCCGGGAGGAGCTGGCCAAACAGGTCCGCAAGAACGACCGCGGCCGCTACGACGTCGTCGGCCACCCCAACTCCGGGATCCAGATGCCCCGGGAGCCGCGGTTCGCGGGCCGGGTGGCCATCCTCGTCGACGGCGGGAGCTTCTCGGCCACGGGGGAGACGACCTCCGCCTTCCATTTCTATAAGAAAGCCGTGTTCTTCGGCGAGGAATGCGGCTCCGGGTACTACGGCAACACCTCGGGGTTCATGGTCATGGCCGCGCTGCCGGGGACGGGCATCCGCGTCCGCGTCCCGCTCGTCCTCTACGCCATGGCCGTCGACGGCTACCCCAAGGAACGCGGCATCGTGCCCGAGTTCCCCGTCACGCCGACGATCGGGGACGTCCTGGCCGGGCGGGACCCGGTCATGGAGCGGGCCCTGGCGTATCTGGAGAAGAGATAGGGAGGGGAGTGCCCAGCGCGCCGCCGGGGGCTCGTGCGCCCGTTCTCATCCGCGGCGGCGGCATTGTCAGATGCCGCGATTCATGGTAATTTCGGCGTAATGCCGGGGTGGCGGAATTGGCAGACGCAAGGGACTTAAAATCCCTCGTGGCGCAAGCCACATGCCGGTTCGAGCCCGGCCCCCGGCACTAGGAACCCTTCCCGAAGAAGCTCCCCAGCGCCCGGACGATGATGTAGGCGTAGAAGACGAAGCCGGCCGCGAGGACCGCGATCGAGACCCGGCTCGGGCGAAGCTCCCTGGGGAAGTCCTTGTAGAGCACGACCATGCCGACGACCGTGGCGAAGACCGACACGACCAGGCTGACCATCGTCAGCATGGCCGAGTAGGTGACGAAGTTGAAGGGGTTGATCCCGCCGCCGAAGAACTGGAGGGCGATGAGGACGAAGGCGATGACGAGGTAGATCCCCCACCAGCCGAAATAGACCTTCTTGATGTCGGTCTTGCCGAGGAAATTCATGGTCGCGTCGGCGTTCTGGCGGACGACGGCCTCGGAGATGGCCATCTGGTTGTTGAAGAAGAAGAGCCAGGCCATGACCAGGAAGAGGACGGCCCCGGCCGCGCCGAGCGGCTCCCTGAATAACAGGGCCTGGTGCTTGATGACCTCGAAGCCGCTGGGGATGAGGCCGAGGGGGCGAAGGATGGAGTCCGAGAGCCCGACCACGATCAGGATCGTCACCAGGCTGCCGGTGAAATAGGCCCCCCAGAGGACCGCGTTCGACCGCCGCATCCAGACCCGGAGGCAGGAGATGTTGGCCGGAGTGAACTCCGGGAAGAGGCCCTCGGAGCGGATCTTGACGGTCTTGCCCAGGCCGCCGGGGATCGAGCCGAACTTGCAGGCCATGCCCCAGCCGGCGTCCTTCATCCAGTAGGTGTACCAGAGCAGGGTCGGGCCGCCGCCGACCCAGGCCAGGGTCGAGCCGAGGATCCACCAGTTCATCTTGTCCGGGATGTCCCAGAAGACGGCGTGGCGGGCGATGTCCGCGACGGTCCCCGCCTTGATGGTCGTCACGGCGGCGACGATGAGCAGGCCCCAGGCGAAGAGCGTCGCGGCGGTGGCCATGCGCTCGATCCAGCTGCGGGCCACTTTCGACAGGAAGATGACGGCGAAGACGAGCAGGAACGAGACGTAGGCCCAGAAGACCGTGCCGATCTCGGTCGAGGCCGGCCACTTGATCAGCTCCATCAGGGCCGTGGCCGCGACGCTGGCCCAGGCCGGGATGGCGAAGCCGATGAACATGAAGAAAGTGATGGAGACGAGCGCGCCGATGCGCGAGATGACCCGGGCGTTGAACTTGACCCCGTGCTCGCCGGTCAGGACGGTCCAGCGGGCCATCTGCTGGGCCCAGACCGTCTGGAAGACGAGCGACAGGACCATCATCCCGATCCAGCCCGTGCCGAACTCGGCCGTCAGGCGCGGGTAGAGGATGAGCTCGCTCGTGCCCAGGCCGAGGGCGGTCGTCATCATGACCGGGCCGATGTAGACCATGAACTTCTTGAGGGGGAGCGGTTCGGGGACGTGAGGATCGACTTCGCAGTCCTTGCCCAGGATCTTCATGGGCCGAAGATAGCACCGGCCGAAGACGGGCGTCAAGCGGATCGGCGCCCGAAGGGGCCCGGCCGGCCGGGGCTTGACAGCGTTGCGGCCGCGTCGGACAATGCGGGCATCGAGGAACGGCGCTCGCCGCCGACGAGAGGAGGCTTCCGATGGAATTCGTCAGATCCCTGCGCATCCCGGCGTCCGACAAGGTCTCGCTCCTGGGCCATGAGGGCCCCCGAGCGCTCGAGGTAGCCGAAGGCCTCGGGGGCCAGGAGCCGGGGTTCGAAGGCCCGGAGCCGGGCGTCGCCGCGCGGGTCGCTCCGGAAGTCGAGGAAGACGCGGCGCCCCTTGACCACCGTCTCCTCGTAGACCAGGACGTCGACGAGCGACGAGCCGCCGCCGGCGGCCTTGCGGGGGTCGAACGGCCACTGGTAGCCCTTCAGGAAGACGGCCGTGGCCAGCCGGCCCATGTCGGGGAAGAAGTCGTTGAGGAACTCCCGCTCGTCGCCGCCGCGCGCGTCCGTCGAGACGTAGCGGGGCACGGCCTGCTGGTAGGTGCCGGAGACGTTCCAGCGGAACTTCGTCGAGGCCAGCCCGTGCTGCGACTCGGTCAGGTTGTGGGCCGCGGCGCCGGCCTCGAAGAGCAGGCCGTGGGAGCCGGCCTGGTCCGCCGGGTAGACCGAGTGTTCGTACATCCCGCCCGGCCCGCCCGTGGCGGCGACGACGCTCACGGCGTTGAAGAGGACGAAGCCGCGCCCGGGGCGGTCGAGCTTCGTCCGGTCGAGGGCGGCGAGGCCGACGGCCCTCTTCGCCTCGCCCTTCCCGGCCGTGAGCAGGGCCACGGCCTGGTGGCCGTCGAAGACGCGGATCCCGCGGCGGCGGACCTCGGCGGCCAACCGCTCGAACATCAGCCTCGACGTCAGCGGTCCGGCGGAGGTGGCCCGCCGGCGCGGATCGTGGTCGGTCTTGTACCCGACGTAGGCGCCGTAGCGGTCGTGGGGGAAGGGGACCCCCAGGCCGACGAGGTGGAAGAAGGCTTCGGCCGAGCCCTGGGCCTCGGCCAGGGCGATGTCGCCGTGCATCGAGCCCCCGGCGGAGAGGTCCCGGGCCATGTCGAACGGCGAGTCGGCCAAGTCGCCGGCGAGCGAGAGCTTGTAGTAGGTCTGCTTGTCGGAGCCGGAGTTGGCCGAGGTCCCCGCCCCGAAGCGCTCGGTGACCACGGCGACGTCGGTCTGCCCGTGCTCGTGGAGCCTCACGGCGGCGTTGAGCCCGGCCGCCCCGCTGCCGACGACGACGGTGTTCAGGGAATGGAGCGGATAGGAACGGCCGCCGATCCGGACCCGGGTCGTTCTCATCGGTACTCCGGGTCCCGGACGGCGCAGCCCACGCGTTCCTGCCGGCGCAG
Source organism: Candidatus Aminicenantota bacterium (assembly GCA_041320535.1). Taxonomy (GTDB): domain Bacteria; phylum Acidobacteriota; class Aminicenantia; order Aminicenantales; family Saccharicenantaceae; genus RBG-16-66-30. Next base: position 1,212,603 of record JBGLNH010000001.1, read on the forward strand.
GAGGTGCGAGCAGAGCGAGCAGGTCGTGCAGACCTTGCGGGGATCGAGCCGCCCTTCGCGGACGAGGTCACGGGCGAAGTCCGGGTAGGCCAGGGCGCCGCGCCCCCAGCCGACGACGGCCGTGCGCCCCTCGGCCACCATGGCCGCGCCGACCCCCGGCCCGCAGGCCCGGAGCCAGGAGTAGCCGGCGCCGACGATGGCGACCCGCGGCGCCGCGAGCTGCAGCTCCGAGGCCAGTCGCAGATGGCGGGCGACGCCCTCGAGCGGATGCTCCGGCGGGACCTGGCCCTCGGGAACGGGCTCGTCGAACGGGCGCCCGTAGTGGGGCTTCCAGGCGGGGACGCCCAGCGACAGGGCCAGGAAGCCGACGCCCGCGCCGGCCAGCCGGCCGATGAGCGCCTTGGTCTCGGTGAGGTCGATCCTCTCCGGGGCGTCGGGGTCCATGCCGAACCCGCAGGGGAAGGGGACCATGTCGGTCGCCGAGAGCCGGCAGGTGACGACGCGCCCGGGGATCTCCTCGCGGATGAGACCGACCGTCTCGAGGAGGAGGCGGGCCCGGTTCTCGAACGGCCCCCCGTACCGGCTGTCCTCCCGTTCGTGGGCGGCCAGGGTCTCGGAGACGAGATAGCCGTGACAGGCCTTGACGTCGACGCCGTCGAAGCCGGCCGCCGAGGCCAGGCCGGCCGCCTCGACGAAATCGTCCCGGATCGAGCCGAGCTCGCTGTCGGGGACGAGCGGATAGTCGGGCGCGAGGCCGTGGATCGGGTCGAGGTGGGGATTGTGCTGGACGATCCTCGGCCGGGGCTTGCCCTCGGGCTTGGAGAACCGGCCGGAGTGCGTCAGCTGGAGGACGAGGAGGGGCCGGTGCCCGGCGCCCCAGGCGCTCTTCGCCGCGGCCCGCGTCTCGTCGACGAGCTTGGCGAAGGCGCCGACCGTCCGCTCGTCGATCAGGAGCTGGCGGGGGTTGGAGCGCCCCTCGGGGCGGACGGCCGTGGCTTCGACCCAGATGAGCCCGGCGCCGCCGGCGGCGTAGGCGCGGTAGCGGCGGAGGGTCGGGTCCGACGGGCCGCCCTCGGGCCCGGCGTCGGCCGCCTCCATGGGCAGGACGGCCAGGCGGTTGGGGACCGCGCGCCCGGCGAGCGTGACGGGCTCGAGAAGGGGGGAGACGTCCTCCCGGAAGGGAATGTCGAGGCCGAGCCGGCCCGCCTCGGCGAGGAGGCCCGCGGCGGAGCGGAAACGGAACTTCGCGTGGGCCGCCATCGACGCCTACCGCGCGCGCCCCTCGACGATCTTCCGGACGGCCCGGATGTCGCGCTTGACGCGCTCCGCGCAGACGGCCGGCCAGCGCTCCCGCGGCAGGACGGCCAGCTTCGAGGCGTCGACGAGGGCGCGGGTCTTGGCCGAGAGCCGGAGGAGGCGCGCGAGCTCGGGCACCGTGAGGTCCGGGAAGCGGGCCAGGAACTCCTCGTCGTAGACGGGGATGAGGAAGTCGCCGCCGTGGTCCTCGACGGTCAGGGTGATGCGGGGATGGACCGAGGCCAGGGCCTCGAAAACGGCCGCGAGGTCGACGACGCCCCGGCCCGCCTCGGCCGTGAAGGACACGAAGCCGTCGGCCGTGAGGGTCAGGCCGCCGTCCTTGACGTGGGTCGTCACGACCCAGGGCAGGAGCCGGCGCGTGGCCAGGACGGGGTCCTCGAGCATGGTCAGGAGGTTCATCGTGTCGAGGCAGACGCCCAGGTATTCGCCCGGGAGGGCGCCGCACATGTCGAAGAGCCGGAGGAGCTCGAAGGAGGTGAACTCGAAGTGGGTCTCGATGGCCAGGACGACGCCGAAGTCGCGGAGCATCGCCCGGTGCTCGCGCAGGGAGGCGGCCATGGCGCGGAGGAAGTCGTCCGTCGAGGGCGGGCCCTTCTTCCAGCGCATCAGGCCGCCGGAGCAGGAGCGGACCGTCGACGAGCCGAGGTGGAAGGCCTGCTCGGCCGCCTTGCGGTTGGCGGCGAAGATGTCCTTGGGCCTTCCCGTCGCGAGGTCGAGCGGGATGTGCTCCGCGCCGCCCCACTCGATGTAGAGGCGGTTCTCCCCGGCGTAGGCGCGCAGCTCCTGGAGGAAGGTCCGGTCGAGGGCCGTCCCCGGCGGGACGTTGACCTCGGAGAACTGGACTCCCTCGGCCTCGTTGAGGACGGCCCACTCCAGGAGCTCGAACGGGGAGAGGTCGAGGGGCTTGAGGCTGTAGCTGTCGACTCCGACCTTGAGCTTGATCATGGCCCCGTCCGGCGGCCTTATCATATCAGCATCGGCCGCCGCTTGACCAGCCCCCGCGTTCGGGGTCAAGGCGCTGATGCCCCGAACGGGTCCTGTCCGGTGGCGTCCCCGTCCGGCTTCGGCTCCACCCATCCCCCCGTGGGGAACCCCTTCCGCGGATCGAGGTCATGACGAAATCGCCCTGGGCTTCGGATCGTTCCCCGACAACTCAGTCTTGAAAACCGGCCTGGGTTGGGTTATCCTTGCCTAACTGTGAACAAGGCGGCGCGTGCGCTCGGACTCGGGCTGGCCCTCCTGGGGGCGTCCGCCGGCGTCTGGGCGCAGTCCTCGCTCGTCAGCCAGATCGCCGGGGACAAGGCCGCCACGGACAGGCTCTCGTTCGGCCTGAAGCTCGGCCTGAGCTGCGGCCTCCTCTCCGGCGTCGAAACGGGCGACCGGATCGGCGGCTTCAACTTCGGGCTGGGCGCGACGGTCCGCCTCTCCGACCGGCTGGCCCTGGCCCCCGAGATCACCTTCTTCTCGCGCCGGGGCCTGACGGATATACCCTTCGTCACCACGGGCGACCCCGCCCTCGATCCCTATTTCGCCGAGCCGGAGAAGTCGGCCCTGGTGCTCGACTACCTCGAGGTCCCCGTGCTCGCGGTCTACCGCCTGGGCCGCTTCCGGGTCGGGGCCGGCGCCTTCGTCGGGTCCCTGTCCTCGGCCAGCGAGCGCTTCCTGGCCGAGCTCGAGACCGGCGCGGAGATCAAGCACTCGCGGGACGTCGCCGCGTCGTACCGGAAGCTCAACTACGGGCTCGTCGTCGAGGGCGCCTGGATCATCACCAAGCCGCGCCGCGGCGAGGGCCTCGTCTTCCACGTCCGCTATATGGGAGGATTGGCCGACGTCGTCAAGGACCCCGCCGCCGCCGGGCCGGTCCGGACGACGGGCCTCCAGATCTTCCTGACCTTCCCGTTCATCCGCTAGCCGAAGGAGGACCGAGATGCTGAACGCCATGCAGGAGGCCCTGATCACGGGCAAGAAGGCCGAGGTCGAGGCCCTCGTCGACCAGGCCCTGGCCGCCGGGACGCCGGCCGCGAAGATCCTGAACGAAGGGCTCATCCCCGGGATGGAACGCCTCGGCGTCCAGTTCAAGAACAACGAGGTCTTCATCCCCGAGGTCCTCGTGGCCGCCCGGGCCATGCACGCCGGGCTGGCCATGCTCGAGCCCCGCCTGGCCAAGGACGGCGTCAAGCCCCGCGGCGTGGTCGTCATCGGCACGGTCAAGGGCGACCTCCACGACATCGGCAAGAACCTCGTGGCCATGATGCTCCGGGGCAACGGCTACAAGATCGTCGACCTCGGCGTCGACGTCGCCCCCGAGAAATATCTCGAGGCGGCCAAGGCCAACGGGGCCGGGGCCATCGCCCTCTCGGCCCTGCTGACGACGACGATGGTCCAGATGAAGAACGTCGTCGACGCCGTCGGCAAGTCCGGGCTCGGCGTCCCCGTCGTCATCGGCGGCGCGCCCGTCACCCGCGACTACGCCGACCAGATCGGGGCCCACGGCTACGCGCCCGACGCCGCCTCGGCGGTCGAGGAGATCGGCCGGCTCATCGCCGCTCCATGACCTCGCGCGAGCTCGTCGTCGACTGCCTCGAATTCCGCGACCCGCCCCGCGTCCCCCGGCAGCTCTGGACCCTGCCCTGGGCCGAGTCGGCCTGGCCCGCGGAGCTGGCCGCCATCCGCGAGCGCTTTCCCGACGACATCGTCACCAGCCCCCACTTCCTGCGCGAGCCGCTGCGGACGTCGGGCGAGGAATACGGCCCGGGGCCCTACGTCGACGAGTGGGGCTGCCGGTTCGAGAGCGCCCAGAGCGGCATCATCGGGCAGGTCAAGGAGGCGCGGGTCCGGAGCTGGGCGGACGTCGACGGGCTCCGCGTGCCCCGGGAGCGGCTGAGCGTCGACCTCGGGAAGGTCGACGATTTCTGCGCCCGCTCGCGGGCCTTCGTCCTGTCCAAGGCCTGGATCCGGCCTTTCGAGCTCGTCCAGTTCCTGCGCGGCCCGGAGACGCTCTACGTGGACCTCGTCGAGCGCCCCGAAGGCCTCTTCCGGCTCCTCGACCGCGTCCACTCCTTTTATAAGGAGGAGCTCGAGCTCTGGGCCTCGACCGACGTCGACGGCCTCGTCTTCGCCGACGACTGGGGCGGCCAGTCGTCCCTCCTCGTCTCGCCCGCGCTGTGGCGGGACATATTCAAGCCCGTCTACAGGGACTACGTCGAGATCGCCCACCGCCACGGCAAGTACGCCTTCATGCACTCCGACGGGCACATCGCCGCGATCCTGCCGGACCTCGTCGAGATCGGGGTCGACGCCCTCAACGCCCAGCTCTTCTGCATGGACGTCGAGGCGATCGGCCGGAGCTTCGCGGGGAAGCTGACGTTCTGGGGGGAGGTCGACCGCCAGCGCCTCCTGCCCTACGGCACGCCGGCCGAGGTCGCCGCGGCGGTCCGGACGGCCCGCCGGGCCCTCTGGCGGGGGGGCGGGGCCATCGCCCAGTGCGAGTTCGGCATCGGCGCCCGGCCGGAGAACGTCGCCGCCGTGTTCGAGGCCTGGGAGGCTTTGACCTGAAAAAGAGTGTGCTATAATCGTGGTGGTTTTGTTCATTCCATTGAACGGGCCGACGGGCCCGGGGAGGACGGCATGAAGAGACTTATCGTGGCCCTCATCGCGGTAGCGGCCGCCGGACTGCTTTTCGCGGGCTCCGGCGCGCCCGACGACATGGTCATCGAGAGCCTGTGGCAGCCGACGCCCATGACCATCGACGGCGTCGCCCAGGAGTGGGAAAGCTCGGAGCCCGTCTTCGACGACGGCTCCCAGGTCCAGTACGCCCTGAGGAACGACGGCAAGAACCTCTACATCATCATGGTCTTCCGCAGCCCCCAGCCCGGTTCCCGCTCCAAGGTCTTTCCCAAGTCGACCCTCGACTACACGGGCATGAGGATCTACTTCACGACCGGGACGAAGAAGAGCAAGGACTACGGCATCCTGTTCCAGAAGAAGCAATACACGGCCGACGCGCTCATCGCCAACATGGAGAAGCGGGGCCAGGCCCTCTCCGAGGCCGAGAAGGCCGAGATCCGCAAGAAAGAGACCCACATCGTCTTCACCGAAGAGATCATCAAGCCTAAGAAGGCGGGGGCCCCCGAAGGCGGACCGGGCGAGTCCGATTCCCCGATGTTCCGGGCCATCGAGAAGGGGCCCCTGGCGGTCCACGAGTTCAGGATCCCCCTCAACCGCGTCCAGGCGCTGGGCGGGATCGACGCCAAGCCCGGGCAGCAGATCCTCGTCGGCTTCGAATGGGGCGGCATGACCAACCAGATCATGCGCGACATGATGGCGGGGCGCGCCGACCAGAGCGTCGGGGCCCGCAGCTCGGCCACCGAAGCGCGGGCCGGCAGCGCCGACCAGCTGGCCGGCGGCGGCGAGGCCGGCGGCGAGATCCAGGGCATGGGCAGCGGGACGGGCGACATCCGCCGCGACAACCGCTACCAGAAGCACGCCTTCTGGATCACCGCCAAGCTGGCGGCGGAAAAATAGTTCGGGGACACGATACCCATTTCCGGATTTCCCTGACGGGCGGGCGTCTGCTCGTTCACCCGAGAGAGAAGCCGGGGGAATGGTGTTCCCTTTTAAAAAGGACCGGAGGCGAGCCAGGCGCCGGCGAAGGCCAGGACGACGGCCGCGATCTTCCAGCCCGTCAGCGTCCGCTCGCCGACGCCGCGTTCGTCCGCGCCGCCGGCGATCTCGTCCGCGCCAAGCGCGAGCTGGCCGAGGCCATGCTCGGACGTGAGGCCCGCGGCTCTCTCTCGCCCGCGGCCTGCCTGGCCGAGGTCCGGCGGCGCATGTCGGCCTGCGGCGCGGCCGTCCGCGGGCCCGGCGAGGTCGCCGAAGAGAGGGTCCGCGCCCGCGAGCTCTGGCTCCGGGCCGGGCGAGAGCTCCGCGCCCCGTCGCCCCGGGGCCTGCCGGGGGCCTTCAAAGCGCTCGACGTCGCCCTGGCCCACGCCGTCTATCTCGAGGCCATCGCCGAGTACCTCGCGCGGGGCGGCAGGAGCCGGGGCTCGTACCTCGTCCCCGACCCGGCCGGCCGGCCGCCCCACCCGTCGCTCGGCGGGCGCTGGGCCTTCTCGCTCACGGAGCGCGGCGACTTCGCCGCCGAGAACATCCTGGAGGTCCGCCTCGACGGGGCGGGCCGCGTCCGCAAGCGCTGGGTCCCCGTCCGCCCCCTGCCGGCGGCCGAGGGCTGGTTCGAGACCGTCTGGGAAGACTGCCGCAACGACCGCGTCGTCGCCGAGGAGGAATGAGCTTGGCCAAGAAACAGCGCCGCACGCCCCCCGCCGCCGTGGTCACCGGCGCCGGCCGGGGCATCGGCCGGGCGATCGTCCTCGCCCTGGCCGGGGAAGGGTTCGACGTCGTCGGGATCGACATCGTCTTCGAGCCCGGCGACCGCAGGAAGGGCCTCTTCGAGGTCAAGGACCGGGTCGCGGAGCTCGGCGGGAGGTTCCTGCCCGTCGCCGGGGACGTCGCGCGGATCGAGGACCACGACCGGATGCTCGACGCCGCGGCCGGCGTGTGCGGCCGCATCGACGTCCTGGTCAACAACGCCGGGGTCGCCCCGGCCCGCCGCGTCGACGTCCTGGAGACCGCCCCCGCGAGCTACGACCGGCTGATGGGGATCAACGCCCGCGGCCCGTTCTTCCTGACCCAGAACGCGGCCCGGCGGATGGCCGCCCAGAAGCCGCGCCCGGACGGGCCACGGCCCTCGATCGTCTTCATCACCTCCATCTCGGCCCAGGTCTCCTCGGCGGCGCGGGCCGAGTACTGCGTCTCCAAGGCCGCCCTGAGCATGACCGCGACCGTCTTCGCCGACGCGCTCGCGGCCAAGGGCATCGACGTCTTCGAGGTCCGGCCCGGGATCGTCGCCACCGACATGACCGCCGGCGTCAAGGCGAAGTACGACCGGCTCATCGCCGGGGGCCTCGTCCCCCAGGGGCGGTGGGGGCGGCCCGAGGACGTCGGGCGGGCCGTGGCCGCCCTCGCCCGCGGCGACTTCGCCTTCTCGACCGGGACCGTCCTCGAGGTCAGCGGGGGCATGAACATCCGCCGCCTCTGAGCCGGCGGGCCCTTTTGCGGGCCCCCCGCGGCTGTGGTATGTTATCCGGGAACAGGAGGGAAACATGAGCGCTCAAAAAACCCAGGGCCGCATCTTCTGGGGCCTTCTCCTCATCGTCCTCGGAGGCCTCTTCCTGCTCGACCGGATGGACAGGATCGACTTCGGGGACCTCATCGGCCGCTACTGGCCGGTCGTCTTCATCATCCTCGGCCTCTCCATCCTGCTCAGCAACAACTTCAAGAACGTCGGCTCCGGCATCTTCTTCATCGCCTTCGGCGCGTTCTTCCTGCTCATCCGGATGAGGGTCTTCGACAAGGCCCTCTGGTCCTACGTCTGGCCGCTGGCCATCATCGCCGCCGGCGTCTGGATCCTCTTCCGGCCCCTGTGGGACCGGGACAGGGCGCGAGCCTCCGCGACGGCCTCCGACGACCTGGACATCAGCCAGGTCTTCTCGGGCTCGTCGCGCAAGATCGAGTCCCAGAGCTTCCGCGGCGGCAAGGCCGACGTCGTCTTCGGCTCGGCCGAGATCGACCTCCGCGGGGCCCGCCTGGCCGGCGGCCAGGCCACCCTCGTCCTGTCGGCCGTCTTCGGCGGCATCGAGGTCTTCGTCCCCCGCGACTGGCAGGTCGTCCTCGAAGTCTCGCCGGTGCTCGGCTCGATCGAGAGCCGCAAGGCCATTTCCGACCTTCCCAAGACCCAGACCTTGACCGTCAAGGCCTCGGCCGTCTTCGGCTCGGTCGAGGTCAAGGAGTGAGCGCGATGAGGAAAGGGCTGCTCTGGACCCTGGCCGTCGCCCTGACCGTCGGCTCGGCCGTCTATCAGCGGATGACCGGTCCGACCTATCCGTTGAGAGGCAAGGCCGCCGTCGGCGGGGCCGAGATCCGGTACGAGCTGGCGCGGAGCGCGGAGACGACCGCCGACGCCGAAGTGGCCGTCCCCGCGCCGGCCCCGCTCGAAGGATGGATCGAGTGGAAGCGCTTCCCCACCGAGGACGACTGGACCCGCGCGGAGCTCGTCCGCGAAGGCGATCGCCTCGTCGGCCGCCTGCCCCGCCAGCCGGCGGCCGGCAAGGTGGCCTACAAGATCGTCCTCGCGAGCGGCGGGAACGAGACCGCGATCGGCGGCGAGAGGCCGGTCGTCCTCCGTTACAAGGACCCCGTGCCGTCCTGGGTCCTCATCCCGCACGTCCTGATCATCTTCGCCGGCATGCTCTTCTCGACGGCGGCCGGATTGGCCGCCCTCGACAGGAAACGGAACCCGAGGCGGCTCGTCCTTTGGGCTGTCGGGCTCCTCTTCGTCGGGGGCTTCATCCTCGGGCCGCTCATGCAGAAGTTCGCCTTCGGCGTCGCCTGGACGGGCTTCCCCTTGGGAACGGACCTGACGGACAACAAGACCCTCGTCGCCTTCCTCTTCTGGATCGTCGCCCTGGTCGCCGGACGCAAGGGGAAGCCGGCCCGGCCCTTCGTCGTCGCCGCGTCGCTCGTCACCCTGCTCATCTTCCTCATCCCGCACAGCCTGCTCGGCTCCGAGCTCGACTACTCGAAGCTCGATTGAGCCGGCCGTCGGGAAGAGGAAGAGATGGATCTGACAGGAGAGAACTCATGAAACGCATCGCCGCGACCGTCGTCGCGCTCGCTCTGGCCGCCGTCCTCGTCCTCGGGGCCATGGCCGACGTCCCCGAGAACGTCAAGTCCCTGGTCAAGCAAAGGTGCGCCGGCTGCCACAAGGGCAAGTCCCCGTCGGGCGGCCTGAACCTCGAGCCGGCCAATCTCGAGGCCATCATCGACGCGCCGAGCAGGAAGGCGGCCGAGGCCAGGATCGTCGACTCGGAGGCGCCCGAGACGAGCTACCTCCTGAAGAAGGTCAGGCGGGAAAGCGGGATCGCGGGAAGGCCCATGCCCCCCGGCAAGGCCCTGACGGCCGAGGAGCTCCGGGTCCTCGAAGCCTGGATCACCGGCCTGAGATAGGCCCGCCCCTCACTTCAGCTCGAAGCGGACGGTGACCGTGAAGACGACCGGCTGGGCCTTGCCCTCGTGGACGAAGGGCTCGTAGATCCACTGCCTGACGGCGTCGATCGCGGCCTGGTCGAGGAGCGGGATCGAGCGCAGGACCATCGTGTCCGCGACCTTTCCGGTCTCGTCGGTCTTGACGCTGAGGATGACGACGCCCTGGACCTTGGCCTGCCGGGCGACCTCGGGGTAGACCGGCCTGACCTCCTTGACGAGCCTCGGCGGCTTGATGTCCCCCTGGGCCTTGACCACGCCCTCGGCGAACTTGTCGACCGCCCGGTGCCCCGCCTCGTCGAGGACGAACCGGACCGTGACCGTGAAGACGGCCTTGTGGGGCTTGCCGTCGACGACCATGGGCTCGTACTTCCACTGCCTGACCGCGTCGATCGCGGCTTGATCGAGGACGGGGATCGAGCGCAGGACCCTCGTTTCGACGACATCGCCCCGCTCGTCGGCCTTGGCCTCGAGGATGACGACACCTTCGACGCGAGCTTGCTTGGCGACCTTCGGGTAGACCGGCTTGACCGACTTGACGAGCTTCGGCGGCTTGATGTCGCCGACGGCCCGGACGGCGTCGCCTTCGAACTGCTTGACGTCCTTGGCGCCAGTGACGCCGCCTTCCACTCCGCCCTGGACGGCTCCGGTGACGCCGCCCGTAACGCCGCCTTCGACCTGAGGCTCCTTCTTGTCGTCGAGCTTGAAGCGCATGGTCACGGTGAAGACGACCGGCCGGGGCTTGCCGTCGATGATCATGGGCTCGTAGACCCACTGCCTGACGGCGTCGACGGCGGCCTGGTCGAGGAGCGGGATGCCGCGGAGGACCTTGACCGAGTCCACCCGGCCGTAGGTGTCGGTCGTCGCCTCCAGGATGACGACGCCTTCGACGCCGGCCTTCCTGGCCGCTTCGGGGTAGACCGCATGGACTTCCCTGACGAGTTTGGGCGGCTTGACGTTCCGGGAGGTCTTCCCGGCCGGACCCGAGACGTCGACGGTGGCGGCGCCCGGAGCGCCGGCCTCGGCCGCCTCGCCGACCCATCTGGTCACCCTCAGGGTGATGAAATAGGGCTTGAGCCCGGTCGTCTCGAAGCCGAAGACGGCCGCGTTCTTGTCGGGCAGGGTGAACTCCGTGTCGAGGAGGCTGGCCTTCTTGTCCGCGTCCTGTTCGTAGACCTCGATCCGGAACTGGTTGCGTTCCGGGACCTTGCCGGGCGTGACGAGGACCAGGTATTCCTGGCCGTTCAACCGGAACACGTGGAAGGACCTGTCGGACTGGCCCTTCTCCCAGACGAGCGTCGCTTCCGTCAGGAGCCTGATATCCGTGAGCCCGTAGACCTTCCTGACGAGCTGCTCGGCCTGCACGTCCTCTTCGAGCTCGAAGTTGGAGAGGTTCATGAACTTGAGGTACGACGACGTGACCGGCTTCCAGTTATCGGGCGCCTTCTCCCGCGCGCCCTCGAGGATCCTCATCTTCACCTCGAACGCCGAAGCCGTCTGGGGAGCGTACGGCCCGGCCGGCGCGGCGGGCCCGGGCTCCGTCGCGGCCTTCTCCGGGGCCGCGGGCGCCTCGGCCTTCTTGCCGCAGGCGAACACGGCCAGGGCGCACAGGACGGCCAGGGCCGCCAGGTACGAGGCTCTCTTCATGTTTGTCATCGTATCCCTCCTCTCAGGGGGTCCTGCCGGCCCAGACGAAGACGGTGTCCGTGCCTTGAGGCCGATAGACTAACGTCTGGGCGGGCGTTCCGCCCACCCTGACGTAGGCGATCTCGAAACGGTCGGCCGGGCCCGCGGCGCTCGCGTCGAAGCCCCCCCGCCCGACCTCGCGGAGCAGCCAGAAACCGGTCGCGGCGACGACGAGGGCCGGGGCCGCGGCCGCGGCCCAGCGGTATCTCGCGGCGCCGCGGACCGGCGCCGGCCCTTCCCCGGCGGCGAGGCGGGCCGCCTCGGCGGAGATGCGCCGCCACAGGGCCTCCGCGTCCCCGAGCCGGTCCGGCGCGACGAGCAGGCCCCTGGCCTCGTCCCGGCTCAAGAGCCGGGCCTGGCAGCGCGGGCACTTCTCCATGTGGGCCCGGATGAGCCGATCCCTCAAGGGCCTCAGGGGCAGGGCGTCGTAGACGAGCTCAACCGTTCTGCAGAAGTCCATGGTCGTTCTCCAAAAGGGCCTTGATCTTGCGGCGGGCGTTGAACAGGTAGACCCGGGCGGTCGAGGCGGAACAGGACAGCACATCGGCGATGTCCCCGGCCGTGTAGCCCTCGTTGGCCCAGAGCGTCAGGGCCGTCCGCTCGCGCGGCGAGAGCTTCGTGAGCAGGGCCGAGGGCAGGGGCTCGGGGGCCGCCGGATGGGGATTCCCCCCCCGCTGGAGCACGGCCGGCTCGAACCTGGCCCGCTCCGAGAAGTCCTTGAACCGTCTCTTCTTCCTCACCATGTCGAGCGATCTCCTGTAGGCGATGGTCAGGAGCCAGGTCTTGAAGCTCCTGGCCCGGTCGTACCGGTCGAGGCGGCGGAAGACCTGGAGGAAGGTCTCCTGGCAGACGTCCTCGGCGTCCTGCCGGTTCCCGACGACATTGAGGGCCACGGACAGGACGAGGTTGCCGTAGGACTCGACCATCGCCCGGCTGGAGACGGGGTCCCCCCGCAGGCAGCCTCCGATGATGTCCTGTTCGTCCATGCGAGGTCTCGTCCCGTCCTCCATCCGAGCCTACGCCCCGGCTCCCCGCGGCGTTTAGGGGCCCGGCCCTGCCTGTATTTTGACATCTTCGGGCGTCTTTGTTAAATTCTCATGGACTCGCGCGCGGAGGTGCGGATGAAGTCTAAGTCAGCCTCTCCCCGGCGGAAGGCCGCCGATCCCCGGACCGGCGAGGACCGCTACAAGGCCCTGGTCGAGAAGCTCCCCGTCGGGGTCTACCGGACGACCCCCTCGGGGTCCTTCGTCGAAGCCAATCCCGAGCTCGTCCGTATGCTCGGCTTCAAGAGGGCCTCGGACCTCTTCCGCCGCAACGTCCGGGACTTCTACGTCAAGTCCGAGGACCGCAGGCTCCACCTCCGCAAGATGTCGGCCAAGCCGACGGTCTTCCACGAGTTCGAGCTCAAGCGGGCCGACGGCCGCAGGTTCTGGGTCCGCGACTTCAGCCGGCGGATCAAAGACCCCGACGGCGCGTTCCACTACGACGGCATCCTGGTCGACATCACCGAGAAGAAGTCGGCCGAGCGCAAGCTCGAGCTGACGATGGAAAAGCTGCGGGTCTCGAACAGGAAGCTCGAGGAGCAGTCCCTGTCCGACCACCTCACCGGCCTCCACAACCGCCGCGGCTTCTTCACCTTCGGCCTCCAGCAGATGAGGATCGCGAAAAGGCTCAAGGAGGCGAACCACCTCGTCTTCCTCGACATCGACAACCTCAAGGAGGCCAACGACGCCTACGGCCACGCGGCCGGCGACCTGCTCCTTCAGGGCGTGGCGATGATCCTCAAAGGCACGCTGCGGGAATCCGACGTCATCGGCCGCATCGGGGGGGACGAGTTCGCCGTCCTGGCCATGCGCTCCAAGGGGCAGGGCGAGCGCGCCCTCCTGGCCCGGATCGAGGAGGGCGTCGCGGCCTTCCGCGTCCGGGGCTACCCCCGGCTGAGGCTGTCCGTCAGCATGGGCGCGGTGGCCGTCGATCCGCAGAGATATCAGCAGCTCGAGGACTTCCTGGCCCACGCCGACTTCCTCATGTATCAAGAGAAACGCCTCGTCCGGGTCGAGGGCGGAGCTCAGCGTGTGCTCGTCGACCTGGTAGACGTCGATGAGCTGGCGCTTCTCGGCCTCGTCGGGATTGACGTAGAGGAGGATGGGGGCCTTGGCGTCGGAGGTCTCGACGATCCTGGAGTTCTCGATGACGAAGCGTTTGAGCATCCCCGAAGTCCTTTCCGCGTCCGTGCTTCCGTGCTTCCGAGGCCCATTATGCTCCCGCTTCCCGCGCGATGGCAAGCGGCGCACGCCCTTTTTTTCCGGGGCCCCGTCAGGGCGAAAGCCCGGCCGGATCCCCCTCAGTCGATCTTGACCGTCTTGACGAGCTTCCCGCCGTGGCGCGACTCGTAGAGGACCGTTATCTCGCCCTTGCCCTCGACCAGGAACTGGTGCTCGATCTTGCCGAACCCGGGCACGACCAGGAACTGCAGCCCGGGACGGTCCTTCTTGTAGGTCACCCGGTCGCGGTAGGGATCGACGAGCTGACCGCCGGCGACGACCTTGCCGCCGGAGACCCTGAGCATGTCCCGGGGATAAAGATCGGCCCTCTCCGCGAGGGCGCTCATGGTCGGCATGGCCTTGGGATTGGAGAGCCGGGTCCGGACCCGGGTCAGCCCGCCGCCGAGGGCCTTGACCTCGACGATCTCGAGCGAGACCTCGGGCAAGTGCTTGGCCGTGAACAGGACGGCCATGGCGTTGCGGTGGACGAGGTCCTTGATCTGGAAGGGCGGGCCGAGGCGGGAGCTCATCTTGACCAAGCCGCCGATCTCGACGTCGCCGTATTCGGGGTGCCGGACAGGCGCCCAGGTCTTGTAGAGGTCGCCCTGGACGACGTGGTCGCTGAACTTGATCCTGTCGCGCTCGGACACCCCGCCGGAGAAGATGTCGCTCACGGCCCGCTCGCGCGCCGTCCCGGGCGCGGGCCTCTCCGAGGCGCCTTGGAAGGCCTCCGCCTCGGCCATGAAGACCTCGGCGCAGTAGAAATAGGCGCCCAGCGTCGCGGTGGCCCACTCGCCGGAATCGCCGTAGGTCGTGTAGAGGTCCTTCCAGGAGATGAGGTAGCGGTAGCCGGGGATGATCCGCTCGCCCTGCTTGCCGAGGTAATCGTAGACGGCGATGTCCTGGGCCGGATACTCGCCGAGCCCCTTGCGGCTGGGGCCGCGCAGGATCATGCCGCCGTTGTTGTGGAAGGACCAGACGAAGACGATGTTGGTCCTTGTCATCATCCACTCGGCCAGGCCCTTGAGGCCGGCGCCGGAGAAGGGGAACTCCCCGGAGCCGCCCTGGACGTAGGGCGGGGCCCAGTCGTAGCCCCAGTTGCGGTTGGGATCGACGTAGCCCTCTCCGTCCTCGTTGATCCGGCCGTCGCCGTCGTTGTCGATGCCCTCGTCGCCGAGGACCGTCCACTCCCCCTTCTCTCCCGGCTTGACGCGGACCATGAGCCGCGGGTCCTCGGGGTCGGTCCGGAACGGGCCGAAGGGGTCCCTCTTGCGCATGACGCAGATGTTGCCGTCGCCGTCGAGGTCGTCGGCAGGGTCCTCGTCGACGAGGCCGTCACGGTCGTCGTCCACGGGGATGCGCAGGGTGCGGTTGCTGTCGGGCGAGTTGGCGTCGGCCAGGAAATGATAGCGGCCGTCGACGTTGACGACGGGCACGACGTAGAAGCAGGCCCGGTCGACGAGCCGTGTCAGCTCGTCGTTCTTTCCGTAGCCGCCGAGAAGGTAGTCGAGGAGGTAGAGCGAGATGTCTCCGCCCTGGATCTCGTTGCCGTGCATGTTTCCGTCGACGTAGATGCCGGGCTTGTCGAGAGGGGCGCCAGTCTTGGGATTGTTGACGGTCAGCGCCATGAGGGGCCGCCCCTCCTCGCTCGTGCCGACCGTCTCGAGCTTGGTCAGCCCGGGGTAGGCCTTGTGGAGCGCCCGGAGGGCCTCGTAGACCTCGTCGAGCGTGTAATAGCGGTCGAACCGCAGCGGGACCGAAAGCCCCGCCTTCTGGGCCGGCAGGGTCGAAGCGGCCAGGGCGAGGAGCAGGGCGAACGCGGCGATCTTTCTCACTTCACACCTCCCAGGTCGACCGTCCGGGAATCGCCCCAGGCGATCTTGGTCTCCGCGCGGACCTCGAGCTTGACGGGCTTGGCGGCCCTGACGATCCAGGTCACCGCCTGGGAGCCTCGGGCCGCGACGGCCGGGACGAGGCTCCGCGCCTTGCCCTCGACGAGGTCGAAGCCCTGCCCTCCGAGCGTGACGACGACGGGCAGGACGCGCTCGTTGCGCCGGCCCATCGCCGTCGGGTAGGGCAGGTCGGAGGCGTTCTCGATCCAGGCCTTGATCTCGTAGACGTTCGAGCCGAGGCGCTTGACCTTGGCCTCGGCGATCCTGACGCGGGCCATGCGCTTGGCGACTTCGAGGGCCCAGGGCACCTGGCCTTGAAGCAGGCCCTCGATCATCTTCGCCGGCGGCGTGGTGTCGGTGAAGGGGACGGGGCCGCCGATCTCGACGTCGCCGAGCGTCGGGTGCTTGAACGGCTTCCAGGCGACGAAGCCCTTCCCGCCGAGCTCCTTGTCGCTCCAGGCGACGAGGGCCTTCTCCTTCGGATCGGCCCCTTCCTCGCCCGGCTTCTTCGGCATCTGCTTCATCATCTCGGCCATCTTCTTGGTGTCGAACTGTCCGGACGTGATCATCGCGATGACCTGCTTGGCCTTGAAGGAGTCGGGGGCGCCGGCGCTCTTGAGGAAGGCGCCGATCTTCTCCTCGCCCAGGGCGATGAACTCGTCGTTGGTCATCTTCTCGAGCTTCTCGGGCGTGATCTCGTCGGCCGGCTTCTCCTCCTTGACCTCCGGCAGGGTCCAGAAGTCCAGGGCGAAGACGGGCAGGCCGAGGTGGTAGTAGGCCCAGAGCTCGAAGGAACCGTCCTTGTCGGCCGCCGGGTCGAGGCGCTTGGCGTCGAGCTTGGCGGCTTTGAGGAACTCCTTGTGCTTCTCCGAGATCTCCTTGTAGAACTTGAGGTCGTCGTCGAGAGGGTTGACGACCGCGCCGAGCCCGAGGAAGCTGGCGATCATGCCCTCGGTCAGCTCCATGCCGGGCGGGGCGAGGGGCCGGACCATGTCCATGATCTCGGCGATCGTGTAGGTCTTGTTCGGATCGGCGTTGATGAAGCCGGCGACGTTCTCCGGGACCTTGATCTGGTTGAGGTCCGCCTCGCCTTTCCGGCCGCCGCGGGGCGGGGCCAGGCACCAGTTGGACTCGCCGAAGGCGAAGGCCAGCCCGACCTCGCGGTGGGCGTCGAAGAACTTGAACAGGGCGTAGGTCTCGGCCTCGCTCCCCGGCCAGAGGCCGGAGTCGGCGGCGTGATACTTGAAGAGGTGGGGGAAGGCCGTGCCGAGGTTGACGCCGCCCGGCCCGTCCTCGTCGAAGAGGCCGTCGCCGTCGTTGTCGAGGCCCTCGGCTTGGAGCTTCCACAGGCCCTTCTCGCCCTTCGTCCCGTCGGCCTTCTTCATGAGCCGCGGCTCGCCGGGGACGGCGATCCAGGCGCCCTCGGGGTCCTTGACCCGCATCTGGGCGATGATCCCGTCGCCGTCGAGGTCGTCCGGGCCGTCCTCGTCGGTCGCGTCGTCCTGGTCGTCGTTCCACGGCCGGGCGTTGCGGGCGTCGCGGCGCTGGGGCTTGGCGAAATACCGGGACGCGGCGTCGGGATTTCCGCAGGCCAGGACGTACCAGGTCCGGTCGGACCGCGCCTCGGCCTTCTCGCAGAGGAGCTTGGCCAGGTAGAGGGCGGCCTCGCCCGCGAGAGGGACCGTGCCCTCCATGTTAGCGGCGACGAAGACGGCCGGCAGGGCCTTGGCCGCCTTGGCCGTCTCGGGTCCGATCTCGAGAAGGGCCAGCTCGCGCCCCCCGGCCGTCTTGGCCAAGACGTGGACCTTGGCGAAGCCGGGATGGGCCCGGGCCAGGTCCCGGAGCGCGGCGGCCGTCTCCTCGGGCGTGTGGTAGCGGTCGAAGGCGAGGTCGGCCGCGGCAGCCGGGCCGGCGAGGCCTTCTGCGACCGGCGACATCCCGCTCGGGCCGGCGGGTCCGAAGACGGCGCAGGCGAAGAGGATGAAGGCGAAGGGGAGCGTTCGGCGGATGGTCACGTGAGGGTACCTCCGTTCAGAGGATCTGTCCCGTCATTGTCTCAGAAGACCGGGGCGGAAATCAACGCGGACTCCCGGACTCTCTTCTCTATACGGCCCGCGAACGGGGAAGGTTCCGCCCGCCATGGACATGTTCTAAGAGAACGCCTTGGGACCGAAAGTCCGACACGATTTGCTTGACATCCCCCGAGTCGTCTGACAAAATCCGGGTCCAAAGGGAGTCGCGATCGATCGGAGGGCTTTGTCCGATCGGCCATGCAGAGAAGGAGGAGCGTTCAAGGATGAGCCGCCGATCCGTGTCCGAGGCGAGGGCCTCGGGCAAGGTATCGGAAGCTCCGGACGCGGCCTCTATCCCATCGAGAGGAAGAACGGGAGCTGGACCATCGCCCGCGGGCATGACCGCAAGTAAAGGGTCCCTGGAACCCTGCGAAACTTTTCTATTCAGGAGGGCATCATGAAGGTCGGACGGATCGTGGGAAGTCTCTTCGTCGCCGCTGCGCTCATCGCCGGGCCGGCCTGGGCCCTGCAGATGGCGCTGCCCGGGAAGATCGTCGTCCAGTCGGCGAGCGACCCTCACCCCAAATTGACCGCGGGAGGCCCCGCGGTGACGGTCAGGCTGAACGGTCAGAACTTGGGCCTCGTCACAGGAGGCATGGTCCTGTTGAAGGGGGTCGTCGTGCGCGATATCACCGTGACCCTGGGGCCCGCGACAACGACCTCGAGGTCCATCACCCTGACCGCCGGCTCAGGCCTGACCGGTGGCGGTACCGGTTATCAGTTACGAATGGCCGCGAGAGACCAGCTCCTCGATATTCCGGTGACCATCTTCGTCATGGACGTTTTGGTCCCCTCCCGAACGTCGACGGCAGTCGCCCTGCCGGCCGTGACCCAGGCTTTCCCGGCCCCCAACGTCGATCTCAACCGCGTCAGGTCGGAGGGCCGCGTCGGCACGGAGGTTACGTTCTGGGGGCGCGACTTTCTGCCTGACCGGTTCCAGGCCACTATAGGCTCGACCGTCCTCGTCGCCCTACAGATCACTTACAGGTCGACCACCCAGATGCGGGCCCGTCTGCCCGAACAGAAGATGGCCGGGCCCCTCGTCGTCAGCCACGGGACGGAGGGAAGCAAGGTCCAACTCAAGCCCGTGTTCACGGTTTACGGCCGGCCGATCGTCACCGCGGTCCGTCCTCTCTCGTTCAAACAGGGGGATTGGGTCGAGATCGTCGGCCAGGACCTCCATCGCAGCGAGCCGTACACCTCCAACACGAGCTCTGCGAATCCCTGGGTGGGCATCCAAGACGAGCCGGGAGGGATCCAGCCGGGCAACTTCGTGGTCGCCGAGTCGTGGTCCGTGGCCGAGAACGGGACATCTGCCCGGTTCCGCGCCGGCCGGCCCAGCATTCCGGAAACGGCCCGTTTGTCAGGCAAGCTCCGCATCGTCGATCGGGAGCTCCCTGGTTTTATCGCCAGCCCATCGGCCGTGACCTGGACCGCGGGGGCCCCATTCGTCATCGACTCGGTGTACGCCCGTGAGCAATGGAACGATCAGAACGTCGATTTCCTGCTGTTAAGCGAGCAAACGCCCTCGAATCAACTCATCGCCAGGGGGACGGGCATCCTCTCCGACATGAGGGCCAAAATGGGCGCCGTCGACCTCACGACGGGAGCGTGTTCGGGAGCCCAGGGGGAATTCCGGATCCCCTACACCGCGACTACGGATCTCGTCCAGTTCACGAGGTCGGGGTCGACCGTCCCCTCCCCCGGGTTGATCCGTGTCGCCATCAGGCCGAAATGGGACCCGGCAATGCCGCTTCGGATCAAGATCGTCCTGAACACCGAAATGGCCCTCCGGGGCTGGGGGTTGAAGCCGACGGGGATCACCGGATTGGGCTACACGATAGACTTGGCCTTGCCAGCCGGGCTGCCGCTTCAAACCCAAGTTCTCGAGCATAACGAGAACCTCATCAGGTTCAAAGTCGTTGCGACCGGCCCTCTGCCCACAGGCTATCAGAATTACGTCCACTTCAATCCGAACGGGAATGCGATGATCCAGATCGTCGGGCGATATCAAGGAGGGAGCCCGAAGACTCTCCTGACGAAGTTGTACTACCTGGCGACGCAATAGCGTCGACGTTCGGGAATCAAGGATCACAGAGATGACTCGAACACGCATCGGGCTGGCGGCCCGGGTCACGGCCTGGGGATTCATCCTGACCCTGGCCTCATTCTCCTTCAGTCTAGAGTCGCTCGCCGCGCAGAGGACACTCGCCCCCGCGACCGCCGAGGCCCTCGCCGCGCAGTACCGCGAGCGGGGGCGGACCGCCACGGACGCCGCCCAGGCCATCAAGGACCAGTTCCGGCTCGACGCCGACGGCGCGGCCAAGGCCCTGCGGGCCGGGGGCTATCTGGGCGGGATGGTCGCCACGGGCGTCCGGTCCGTCTACGCCTTGACCGCCGCCGGGCTCGCCGGGGCCATGGTCGCGGCCGGGTTCGAGGGAGGGATCATCGCGATCGCTCTGAAGCGCGAGTTCTCCCTGACGGCCCTGGGGGTGGCCGGCGTTCTCGTCGGCGCGAGGTTCAATCTCACCTCCATCGCCGCGGGGCTCAAAACGGCGGGTTTCGGGATCGCGGACATCGTCGCGGCCCTGGCCCAGCACTTCCGCGGCGATCCGGAGAGTGTCGTCAACGCCCTCAAGTCGGCCGGCTATACCTCCGACGACTACGGCGCCCCCCTGATCCCGGCCTTCGGCCTGACCCTCAAGGACTTCGCCGCGCTCATGAAGCGGACACTCCACTCCGTGGGACAGACGGTCAAGGTCATGGTCAGGCGGCTGAGCAAGCCGGTCGACGCGGCCGCCGCGCTCGTGTGGGGCTACGTGCTCCGGACGGCGCGGGAAGTGGCGGCCGCGCTCAAGGAGGGCGGTTATCAGGCCACGGACGTCGCCGAGGGGATCAAGGCCCAATTCTCGCTCACCACGCCGACAGGGCCACGAGACCGAGGAAGACGAGCTCGAACAGGATCTCGCGGCTGAGCCAGGACGAGCGCAGGTTGCTAAGGGCGAAGCGGGCCCGGAGGGGATGCCGCAGATGGAAGAGAGAGACGAGGGCCGCCGCGGCCACCAGCGCGGCGACGAGGGCCAGCACAACCAGCCAGGTCACGAACCAGCCCGGCGAGGGAGCGCGGCCGCGGACGAGGAACGGGGCGTGGAAGAAGAGGAAGAGGCCCACGGCCATCTGGCCCAGGACGGTGAAGGCGACGAGCGGCCACTCCTTGAGCATGCGCGGTCAGACTTCTTCCCAGTTGGCCACTTCGGCCGCCCGCTCCTCGGCCCGGGCCGCGTCGGGGTGGGGCTTGATGACCAGGGCCGGATCGGTCTGCGCGGGATCGGGCAGGGGGAAGATCCTCCGGACGTCGCCGTACTTCTTCCGGAGCTCGGTCAGGTCGCCGAAATCGAGGGCCCGCTGCGGGCATGCGGCGACGCACGACGGCACGCCGCCGGCGTCGATCGCGTCGTAGCAGAAGTCGCACTTGGAGACGGTGTTCGTCCGGACGTCGAAGCGGATCGCGGTGTAGGGGCAGGCCCATTCGCAGTAGCGGCAGCCGATGCAGGCCTCCGTGTCGACGAGGACGATGCCGTCCTCGCGCTTGAAGATGGCCTTGACCGGGCAGGACAGGCCGCAGACCGGCTTCTCGCAGTGGTTGCAGGCCATGGAGATGTTGTAGGCGACGACCGAAGGGACCCAGACCTCGCCCTTCTTCTCCCAGCTCCCGCCGGCCACCTCGAAGACCCGGCGCCAGAGGGTCCCGGGCTCGAGGTCGTTGCGGTCCTTGCAGGCCATCTGGCAGGCCTTGCAGCCGCTGCAGGCGGCGGAGTTGAAATAGAACCCGTACTGGGTGACCATCTCAGGCCGCCTCCGCTCTCGCCACCTGGACCATGATCGTGTGCTGGGCGTTGCCGAAGGCCAGGGCGGTCCAGCGCTCCGAGGACAGGACGTTGACCGAGCCGCGCCGGTCCACGCCGTTCGCGTCGGGCGTCCACCAGGCCCCCTGGGGCAGGGCGACGACGCCGGGCATGATCCGCGGCGTCACCCGGCACTTGACGACGACGGCGCCGCGGTCGTTCCAGACGCGGACCTCTTCGCCGTTCCTGATCTTGCGCGCCCCGGCGTCGACGGGGTTGATGAACAGGCGCTGGGGGAAGGCCTCCTCGAGCCAGTCGACGCCTTCGAGCGTCGAGTGGACGCGGGAGAGATAGTGGTGGCCGATCGCCGAGAGCGGGTATTTCTCCGCTTCGGGGCCGAAGGGGCTCTCCCACTCCCGGATGTACTTGGGGACGGCCGGGATCTCGTCGGGCCGGCCCATGTCGTGGAGGCGCTTGGAGAAGATCTCGATCTTGCCGGAGGGCGTCGGCAGCGGGTGCCCGGCGGGGTCGCGCCGGAAATCGGCGAAGGCCACGGCCGGCCGGGTCACGGGCACGGAATAGATCCCCGCGTTCGAGCGCTCGAGCTCTTCGAGCGAGGGCAGGCCGGGGAAGCGCGTCTGGCGGTAGCGGTCGAGCGACCAGGCCACCCAGTCGCGCTCGGTCCGCCCCTCGGTGTAGGCCTCCTCCAGGCCGAGCCGGGCGCCGATCTCGGCGCAAATGAGGTAGTCGCTCTTGGTCTCCCCGGGCGGCTCGACGACCTTGGGCATGAGGATGACCTCGTCGCCGTACTTCCAGCCGTCCTCGAGGCCCCAGGTCTCGAACTGCGTGCAGACGGGCAGGACGATGTCGGCGAACCTGGCCGTCGGGGTCAGGAAGTTGTCCTGGACGAGGAGGAACTCGACCTTGTTCTCGTCGGCCAGGATCCGGGCCGTCCGGTTGACGTTGCCGTGCTGGTTGATGAGGGCGTTGCAGGCGACCGCCCAGATGCACTTGATGTCCGTCCCGAGCTTGGGCGCGCCGCGGACGCCGTCGGCCGGGCCCATCTCGCGGCCCCGCAGGACGGCCTCGGTCCAGAGGAAGCTCGGGATGAGGGCCTTGACCGGGTTGTCGCCGACCGGGAAGACGAGCCAGAACGGGCCGCCGTCGGGGGCCTGGAGCGCGATGCCGCTGGCCCAGCCTCCGGGGACGCCGACGTTCCCGGTGAGGGCCGCGAGCACGCAGCCGGCCCGGACGGCCTGCTCGCCGTAGGCCCGCCGCTGCATGCCGTAGCCCTGGTAGAGGACGCCGGGCTTGGCCGTCGCGTACTCGCGGGCCAGGCGGGCGATCGTCGCCCGGGGGACGCCGCAGATGGGCTCGGCCCAGTCCGGCGTCTTCGGGACGCCGTCGCGGGTCCCCAGGAGGTAGTCCTTGTAGCTCTCGGCCCCCTCGGCGCCGGGCGGCATCTGGGCCGCGTCGAAGCCGACGCAGTGGGTGCGGACGAAGCCGGCGTCGTAGAGGCCCTCAGCGACCATGACGTGGGCCATGGCCGTCATCATGGCCGCGTCCGTGCCCGGCCGGATGGGCACCCACTCGTCGGCGAGGGAGACCGCGCTCAGGGTCATGCGGGGATCGACGCAGACGACCCGGGCCCCCTTCTCGCGGGCCTTCTGGACGAACCACTCGCTGTTCGTCCCGTCGCGCATCTCGGCCGGGTTCCAGCTCCACATCAGGATGTACTTGGAGTTGAGCCAGTCCTGGCGCTGGTTGCCGGTGACGCTCGTGCCGTAGACGTAGGGCGTCGCGGCCGAGATGGCCGCCCACGAGTAGCTGTTGTAGAAGCCGAGCGAGCCGCCGTAGAGGTTCATCAGGCGCTGGGCCGTCTGCCGCCCGTTGATCTGGTTGTAGCTCCCGGTGCCGTAGGGGACGTAGAAGGCCTGGTTGCCGTAGGCCTTCTTGACGCGCTCGAACTCGGAGGCGATCCGGTCGAGGGCCTCGTCCCAGGAGACGCGCTCGAACCGGCCTTCGCCCCTCCGGCCCACCCTCTTGAGCGGGTGCATCAGGCGGTCCGGGTGGTACTGCCTCTTGCGGTAGGCCCGGCCGCGGACGCAGGCCCGGAGCTGCGGGTCGGCGACCGTGTCGCCGGGACGGTCGTCGGTCTCGATGCGGACGATGCGGCCGTCGCGGACGAAGGCCTTGAGGAGGCAGCGGCCGCCGCAGTTGTGGGACGGGCAGCCGACCCGGACCATGCGCTCCTCGGCCGGCGCCTGCTCGACCAGGGCGTGGCGGGGGTCGCGGCGCCGGAAGCCGGCGGCCAGGCCTTTGGACGAAGCGGCGGCGGTGCCGACGAGAGCGCTCCAGCGCAGGAAGCCGCGGCGGCTCATGGCCGAGGTCTCGATCCTCTTCTTGAGAGGAGAGCCCTTCATGGCCGGGACCGCCTCTCCGCCGCGGACAGAGGCTGTCCCCGCAGGGGGGCCGCCCCGTATGTCGGGGCTCGAAGGGCGACCCAGAAGGCCCCGGCCAGGGCCTCGAGGAGGATGGCCTGGATCGGATGGACGAGGGCCGGGAGGTCCGTGCCGGGGACGAAGAGGTCGAGGAGCTTGAAGGAGGCGGCCACGACGCCGGCTAGGAGGACGGCGGCGGCGCTCCGCGAGCGGGCCGCGGCCCGGCCCATGACCGCGACGGCGAACGGGACCATGACCAGGCCGGGCAGGCCGGGGACGCGGGCAAGATGCAGGAGATGGCCGAGGGTCGCCTCCCCCAGGCCCCAGACCGCGCCGTAGGTGAGCGCGATCGCCGGGAACCCTCCTCGCAGCCGGCCCGATGTGCTCATCCCGCTCATTCTATCAGGAAGCCGGGGGCGGTCAAGACGGAACGAGAACGCCGAGGGCGAGCTGGCCCTCAAGTGCGTCAGATACTGAGACGGCCGCGGATCAGCCGACCTTGGTGGTCAGGAAGATCGGCAGGCTCATCTGCTTGATCTGGTCCTGGACCTCCTCGATCGCGTCCATGTGCGCGTCCTCTTCGTTGAGGATCGTCTGGAGGAGGTCTCCGGTGGCCTGGTCCTTGACCTCGCCGGCCAGCGCGATGGCGTCGTTGTAGGCCTTGATGGCGCCTTCTTCGGCCTTGTGGTCGAAGGCGAACATCTTGGGCACGTCGCTGCCGATGAAGAGCGGCTTGAGCTCGCTGACGATGGGCAGGCCCTCGAGGAAGAGGATGCGGCCGATGAGCTTCTCGGCGTGCTTCATCTCGTCGATGGCCCGCTTCTCGATGGCCTTGTGGAGCTTCTCGTAGCCCCAGCCGTCGCACATCTCCGAGTGGACCATGTACTGGTTGATGGCCGTCAGCTCGTCGGCGAGCAGCGAGTTGAGGACCTTGATGAGTTTCGGGTTCCCTTTCATGAGGCCTCCTTCGATAGCGTTGTTTTCAGCGATGATCAGGGGAGACCATTCTAACGCCATCGCCCGGCAAAGGCAAGCCGGGGGGCCGGCCGGCCCGGGCGGGCCCCGGCGTAGAGGGACCTCGCCCGCCGGCCGGGGCCTCTCCTCCCCCGCTTGGGGGAGACCGGCCTTTTGGGATACAATGGCCCTCGCTACGAAGGAGGGACCCATGAAACGCTTCCTCGCCCTGGCCGCGATCGCCATCGTCCTTCTGACCGCGGCGGCCTGCGCGCCCGGGCCCAACAGCGCCGAGAAGACGGCGGACGCCGAAGGGCGGACGGCCGGCTTCTTCCTCGGCCTCTGGCACGGCTTCATCTCTCCGGTGACCTTCGTCGTCTCGGTCTTCAGCAAGAACGTCCGGCTCTACGAGGTCCACAACAGCGGGACCTGGTATAACTTCGGCTTCGTCCTCGGGGCGGGCCTGTTCCTGAGCGGCGGCATCCTGGGGAGGAAGAAGAAGAAAGCCTGACCTTGCCGGAAGCGGTCGTCGGGATCGTCTTCGCCGCGGCCCTGCTGCGTTCGGCGATCGGCTTCGGCGACGCCGTCGTGGCCATGCCCCTGCTGACCATGGTCGTGGGGCTCAAGACGGCCTCGCCGATCGTGGCCTTCATGGGCCCGACGATCTCGCTCCTGATCCTGGCCCGGAGCTGGCGCAAGATCGAGTTCCGGTCGGCCGGCCGGCTCGTCGCGGCGACCCTCGTCGGCATCCCGGTCGGCATCTACGGCTTGGCCCGCTTGCCGGAGGAGCCGCTCAAGGTCCTGCTCGGGGTTCTCGTCCTGGGGTACGGGCTCTTCGGTCTCTGGAAGCCGGCGGCGCGCATCCGGGAGGAGAGGGCCTGGCTTCCCTGGTTCGTCGGCTTGACGGCGGGCGTCCTGGGCGGGGCCTACAACACCAACGGCCCGCCCGTCGTGGCCTACGGCATGCTCCGGGGCTGGCCCCCGGAGAGGTTCCGGGCGACGCTCCAGGGCTACTTCCTGCCGACAGGAGCGGCCATCCTGGCCGGCCACGGCCTGGCCGGGCTGTGGACGGGCGAGGTGCTGAGGGGTTACCTTTATTCTTTGCCGGCCATCGTCCTCGGCGTCGCGCTCGGCGGCCTCCTCCACCGCAAGCTGCCCCACGCGCTCTTCGCCAAGCTCGTCTACGTCACGCTCGCCGCGATGGGCGCGCTCCTGCTCTTCCGCTCGCTCGTCTAAGAGAGGGTCAGATCTACTTTTTACGCAAAAATGCGTAAAAAGTAGATCTGACCCTCTCTTGTTTTTTATTGGCGGGAGGCGGGGCCGTAGTAGAGGCCGTTGAAGAGCAGCTTGAAGGTGCCGTGGGGCTGGCCGCGGAAGGCGATCTCGGGACCGTAGAGGAAGAGCTTGCCCTTCCCGACCGTCGCCTCGGCGACCTGGACGCTGCGGCGCAGATAGGCTTCGCCCCAGGCCCAGCCGCTGCGGAGGAGCTTGCCGTCGTCGAACCAGGCGACCGTCCGGATGCCCTCGAGCTCGGCCTCCGGCAGGAGCGTCCACGCCGGCGTGTTGTCGAAGAACACGTCGACCGTCTCCGGCATGCCGTGGGCCAGGGGATGGCTATTGTCGAACCGGGCCCGAAGGACCGAGCCGGGGATGTAGAACTTCTCCGCCCGCAGGGGCGTCATCTTGCCGTCGGGCCCCATCTCGGCCAGGGCGTTGGCCAGCGGCAGCCCGAAGTGGTCGGCGATGACCGCGGCCGAATCGAGGGCCAGGATGGTCCCGCCCGCTTCGACGAACTTGCGCAGGACGGGAATGGTCCGCTCGGCGGTCACCCGCCCGATCCGGTCCCTGTATCGCTCGGGGATGTTGGACGGGACCGGGGCCTGAAGATCGCGGAAAGACCCGGCTTCCCCCGCTCCGGCGGCCGGCGCCCGGGGGATCGACCCGCCGACGAAGACGAGAGCGTCGAACCGGGCCTCGAGGTTGCCGGCGTCGAGGGCCGGCGCGAAGACGAGCTCGAAGGGGAACTCGAACTGCTCGAGGAGCCAGCGCACCCAGCCCGAGGCCATCGATCCGCCGTAGGTGTCCCAGAGCCCGATGCGCACCGGCCGGAGCGCGAACGCTTCGCTCTTCGGCGCGGCCGCCAGCCCGGCGATCCTGAGGCCCTTGTCCTTGGCCGCCTTCTCCAGGATGGCCGCCGCTTTCGGCGTCGCCGGAGCGTAGATCGTCCCGGCCGGGTAGGTGCGCCCTTCGGCCTCGAAAGCCTGCTTGAGCCAGAGGACCTCCTCCCCCGCCCCGAGCAGCCGGTTGACGGCCACGAACGCGTCGTTGACCCGGTGGTCGAGGACGTAGCCGGCGGCTCCGGGCTTCGCTTCGAAGGCGCCCGGCGGCGCCTTGACGGCGCCGGGGAGGCGCTCGAACGGGCCGTCGAAGCCGTCGAGCACGCGGTCGAAGGCGATGCCCATCTGGTAGGCCAAGGTCCAGCCGGCGGCGTCGTAGGGCGGCCGCGGCGGCCCGCCCGGATAGGGGATGTCGTTGGGGTGGTCCTGGGGCTCGAACATGGTCAGCACGTGGGGCCGGAAGGCCTGCGCGGTCCGGACGACGTAGGAGCCCTTGGGGTAGGACTTGCCCGCGACGGCGAAATCGGCCGTCGCCCGCTCGATCTCGATGCCGCTCTCGAGGAGGGCGTTGACGAACTTAGTCGCCGTCGGGAAATCGGCCTGGTCGGACGGCAGGACGTAGCCCCGGGGGTCTCGCGAGGCCTTGTCCCCCCCCCCCCCCCCCCCCCCCCCCCCCCCCCCCCCCCCCCCCCCCCCCCCCCCCCCCCCCCCCCTTTTACACGCAGTGCGTCACCCGGGTCGAGCCGGCCCTGTGGGCCAAGATCCGGGCCAAGCTCCCCCGCGCCGTCTACAACGAGGCGGCCCGGACCGTGAGCCTGGTCCGGACCCCGCCGCCGCCGGGACGCGGCACGATCGTCGTCCTGACGGCCGGCACGTCGGACATCCCGGTGGCCGAGGAAGCGGCCGTGACCGCGGAGGCCCTGGGCAACGAGACCGAGCGGATCTACGACGTCGGCGTCGCCGGCATCCACCGCCTCTTCGGCCAGATCGACCGCATCCGCCGGGCCAGGGTCGTCATCGTCGTCGCCGGCATGGAAGGGGCCCTGCCGAGCGTCGTCGCCGGCCTGGTCAAGGTCCCCGTCGTCGCCGTGCCGACGAGCATCGGCTACGGGGCGAGCTTCAAGGGCGTGGCCGCGCTGCTGGCCATGCTCAACGCCTGCCCAGGCGGGGTTGCCGTCGTCAATATCGACAACGGCTTCGGGGCCGCGTTCCTGGCCAGCGTCATCAACCATCTCTAGGGCATGGAAACGGGCGGGACCGTCCGAAAGAACAATAGATAGAACACCTTGACCTGGATCCTTCGCGGATCGAGGCGGCCCTCGGATGCGAGGCCCGAGGGGTGAGGCTGTACTCTTCGGTACTGCGAGCCCCGAGAACGAAGCAGACGGGGCCGGATCGGTTCGTCCGGAGGGCAAAAACGCCCTATCAAGGGCGCGATGGAGGAAAACGGGGCGTTTTTATGAATGGGCCAGGTTGACAAGGTGTGGCCTGGCCCCTATATTCTATGAGAACGCGCAGGCCGAAAAGCATTCATGGAGATCATCGAGCAGGTCAGGCAGGCATCGTCCATCGTCGAGATCGCCTCCCAGTACACGACCCTCAAGCGCCGGGGCCGGAAGTGGGTCGGGCTTTGCCCCTTCCATACGGAAAAGACGCCTTCGTTCACTGTGGACGAGGAGAAACAGCTCTATCACTGCTTCGGCTGCGGCGTCGGCGGCGACATCTTCTCCCTGCTCATGGAGAGGGAGAACCTGACCTTCCCCGAGGCCCTCAAGTCCCTGGCCGAGAAATACCGCGTCCCCTTGCCCGCCCAGCAGCGGGTCCGGCCCGAGGTCCTGAAGCTCGAGGAGAAGCTTTTCAAGATCAACGAGCTGGCCCTCGGCTTCTTCCGCAAGAGCCTCCACAACACCGCGGAGGGCAAGAAGGCCCTCGCCTACCTCGAGAAGCGCGGGCTCTCGGACGAGACCGTCCAGACCCTCAAGATCGGCTACGCGCCCAACGCCTGGACGGCGCTCCTCGATTTCTTCAAGTCGAAGGACGTTCCCGTCCCGCTGCTCGAGAAGGGCGGGCTCGTGCTGCCCGGCTCCCGGGCGGGTGAATTCCGCGACCGCTTCCGCGGCCGGGTCATCTTCCCGATCTTCAGCCTGACCGGCCGGGTCGTCGCCTTCGGCGGGCGGACGGTCGTCGAGGCCGAGCCGAAGTACCTCAATTCCCCCGAGACGCCGCTGTACACGAAGGGCAAGCTCCTCTACGGCCTGAACTTCGCCAAGGACGCGATCCGGGAGGCCGGGGCGGCCGTCCTCGTCGAGGGCTACACGGACTTTTCGGCCCTCTACCAGGCCGGGATCCGCAACGTCGTCGCCTCGCTGGGCACGGCCCTCACGGCCTGGCAGGTCGGGCAGACCATGCGCTTCGC
The DNA here is from genome assembly GCA_041320535.1 of Candidatus Aminicenantota bacterium. GTDB lineage: Bacteria > Acidobacteriota > Aminicenantia > Aminicenantales > Saccharicenantaceae > RBG-16-66-30. Next base: position 1,241,707 of record JBGLNH010000001.1, read on the forward strand.
CTCGCGGATGATCGTCAATTACGACGGCGACAGCGCCGGGCGGGCGGCCGCGGCGCGAGCGGTGCCGCTCGGCTTCGAGAAAGGCCTCAACGTCGAGGTCCTGGTCCTGCCCGACGATCTCGATCCCGACGCCTTCATCAAGAAGCACGGCCGGGACCGCTACCTGGCCCTGATGAAGCGGACCGTCCCCGGGATCGATTTCCTGATCGATTCGCTCGTCAAGGGCGTCGCGATGTCCGTGCCCGAGGAAAAGGGCCGCGTGGCCCGGGCCGTCGTCAAGGAGATCGAGAAGGTCCCCGATCCCGTGGCCCGGAGCGAATACCTCCGGCGGGCCAGCCAGAGGCTCGGCGTCGGCGAGGACCTCCTGCGCAACATCGTCGAGAACAGGGCGCCGGCCAAGGGCCCCGAGGACGCCGGCCTCTTCTGCCCGGCGGAGAAGCGTCTCTTCCAGATCCTGATGGGCGACCGCTCCATCGCGCCCGACGTCTTCGCCGAGTGCGGCGGGGAGATCTTCGAGGGGCTGAAGACCGAGCCGGTGTTCCAGTACATCCTGGACTGCTTCCAGAACGACCGCGAGTGGAGCTTTCCGGAGCTCCAGGGCAAGGTCCCCCCGGGCCTGCTGTCCCTGCTGGCCAGGGCGCTGTTCGAGAAGGCCTTGCCGGGAACGGTCGAAGAGGCCCAGGAATGCCTGAAATCGCTCCGCAAGCTCCACCTCCAGAACCGGCTCAAGGACATCCAGAGGAAGATCACCCGCACGGAGAAGCAGGGGGAGATGGAGCAGCTCGTCGACCTGCTCTACCAGAGACAGGACATCACCAAGCAGATCCTGTCGATCACATGACGAGGACAACCATGGACGAAAGAGGTGCGCGCCGTGTCCCCCGATAACAAGTTCCACAAGGACGAGATCTCCCAGCTCATCTCGAAGGGCCGCAAGCAGGGCTACCTGCTCTTCGAGGAGATCGACAAGACCTTCACCGAGGACCTGGACTCCGAGGAGGATTTCGACGATTTCCTGTCCTCGATGGGCGACTACGGGATCAAGATCCTGGATTCCCGCCAGAAGGAGATGATCCCCCAGCGGCGCAAGAGCGACCTCGTCTCGACGCACGGCCTGGAGCGGACGACCGATCCCGTCAAGCTCTACCTCCGCGAGATGGGCAACATCTCGCTCCTGACCCGCGAGGGCGAGATCGCCATCGCCCGCGAGATCGAGCGCGGCGAGAAGAGCATCATCAAGGCCCTCAGCCGGACCCGCCTCGTCCTCAACGCCGTCCTGGCCCTGGAGGAGCGGATCAAGGACAACCCCTTCGTCATCCAGGAGATGTTCGACGTCTCCGAGGACGACATCGCCGAAGGCAGGCTCGAGGAGAAGAAGAAGCAGATCCTGGCCCGCATCAAGAAGATCCGGGAGCACAGCCGGAAGCTCGACCGCATCCCGGAGAAGAAGAAGAAGACCCTGGTCAGCCGCGGCCGGATCATCGTCAGGATCAGCCGGACGATCCGAGACCTGAACCTCCGCTCGGCCCACCGGGAGAGGATCATCGACGAGCTGCGGACCCGGCTGAGGGCCATCAACGACCTCGAGGACCAGCGGGACGACCTGACCTCGGCCCTGGCCAAGAAGAGGAGGGACGAGCCCGCCCTCAAGCTGAAGATCCGCGAGGTCAACCGGCGCCTGCGCCACGAGACGACCGAGGTCGGGCTCGATCCGGAGTCCCTGCGCAAGGCCGTCCGGGCCATCACGGCCGGCAAGAAGGTCAGCGACCAGGCCAAGAAGGAGCTCGTCGCGGCCAACCTGCGGCTCGTCGTCTCCATCGCCAAGAAGTACAGCAACCGCGGCCTCCAGTTCCTCGACCTCATCCAGGAAGGCAACATGGGGCTGATGAAGGCCGTCGAGAAGTTCGAGTACCGTCGCGGCTACAAGTTCTCGACCTACGCGACCTGGTGGATCCGCCAGGCCATCACCCGGGCCATCGCCGACCAGGCCCGGACGATCCGCATTCCCGTCCACATGATCGAGACGATCAACAAGCTCATCCGCGTCTCGCGGGCCCTCGTCCAGGAGATCGGGCGGGAGCCGACGAGCGAGGAGATCGCCAAGAAGATGGACATGCCGGTCCACAAGGTCCGCAAGATCATCAAGATCGCCCAGGAGCCCATCTCCCTCGAGACGCCGATCGGCGAGGAGGAGGACAGCCACCTCGGGGACTTCATCGAGGACAAGCTCATCCCCTCGCCGCCCGACACGGTCATCCACATCAACCTCAAGGAGCAGATCGAGGAGGCCCTGAAGTCGCTGACCGACCGCGAGGGGCGGGTGCTCAAGATGCGCTTCGGGCTCGGCGACGGCAACGAGCACACCCTCGAGGAGGTCGGCCAGCAGTTCAAGGTCACGCGCGAGCGCATCCGCCAGATCGAGGCCAAGGCGCTGCGCAAGCTCAAGCACCCGAGCCGCAGCCGGAAGCTCAAGAGCTTCACCAACAACCACTGAGCCCCCTTCTCGCCCGGCCGCGGAGGGGTCTCGGGGATCGCCTCCGTTCGCTGCGGCCTTTTTTCGGGTTCTTCTCCCATTTCCGGGATACCCTCTCGAGGCGGGGAGGGAATTGGCCTCGCTTTTCTCCATCTCACTTTTTCTTGGGCGTTTATTCCCTCCGGGCGAGCCGGTTCGGTCCCATCGGCATCGTTCTCGGGGTTCGCAGTACCAAAGAGTGTAGCTTCACCCCTCGGGCCTCGCATCCGAGGGCCGCCTCGATCCGTGATCGGTTCAGGCTAATTGACGCGTCTTCAATATTTTGTTATAAAGGGGGGCCGAGGGCCTATAGCTCAGTGGTAGAGCTACCGGCTCATAACCGGCAGGTCCCAGGTTCGAATCCTGGTAGGCCCACCGAGCGCGAGCATGAGGAACGAGGGATTGTGGACATCGACTTCGATCTGATCATCGAGCTCCAGAGGCTCGACGCCGACATCCACAACGCTTCCCTCGTCCTCGAGGGCATCCCCCGCCTGGCCCAGGACGTCGACAAGCGCATCGAATCGACGATCCGGCTCGTGGCCGACGCCAAGGACAAGATGGCCCGGAACCAGAAGAAGCGCCGCGACCTCGAGAACGAGGTCAAGGACCTGAAGGTCCAGATCGGCAAATACAAGCGCCAGCTGAACGAGGTCAAGACGAACAAGGAGTACACGGCCCTCCTCCGCGAGATCGAGGAGACCCAGAACAAGGTCGACGCCCTCGAGGAGGCCATCATCGCCGAGATGCTGTCCGCCGACGACGTCGAGGAGGAGATCAAGGCGGCGCTGCACCGGCAGGCCCAGGAAGAGGACGTCCTCAAGAAGGAGAAGATCGTCCTCGACGAGAAGCTCAAGGAGACCGAGGCCCGCTTCGCCGCGCTGAACAGGGAGCGGGAGGCCATCCTGCCCCGCATCCCCCGCGACCCGATGAGGCTCTACGAGGCCATATTCCAGAAGAAGGGCGGCACGGCCCTCTCCCCCGTCACGGGCGACTTCTGCGCCATGTGCCACATGCGCGTCCGCCCGCAGATGCTCAACGAGATCCGCGACAAGACCGCGGTCATCCTCTGCGAGAACTGCGGCCGCATCCTCTACCTCCCGGCCAAGCCGGAGCCGGTCAAGCCCAAGCCGGAAGCCGCGGACTAGCCCCCGCCGGCCTCAGCCGACGTTCCCCCCGTCCTCGCGCATGCTCTCCGCGTCCTCCCTGTAGAGGGCGTCGATCAGGGCCTGGTGGGCCGACGTGACATTGGCCCGGCGGACTTTCAGGGAGGGCGTGATCTCGCCCCTCTCGATCTCGAAGTCGCGCGGCAGGACGACGATCCTCTTGATCCGCTCGTAGGAGGCCAGATGGGGGGTGGCCTTGTCGACCTCGGCCTTGAGGAAGTCGACGATCCGCCTGTCGCGGACGAGGTCCTCCATGTCGCCGGCGATGCCCTGGCCCGCGGCGTACTCCTTGATCTTGTCGAAATGGGGCACGATCAGGGCCGAGACGAATCGCCGGCGGTCGCCGATGACCACCGCGTTGGCGACGTAGGGGCTCGTCTTGAGCAGGTTCTCGATGGGCTGAGGGGCGATGTTCTTGCCGCCCGAGGTGATGATGAGGTCCTTCTTGCGGTCGGTGATGACCAGGAAGCCGTCCCCGTCGAAGCGGCCGATATCGCCCGTCTTGAACCAGCCGTTCTCGAAGACCTCGCGCGTCTCCGCCTCCTTCTTGTGGTAGCCCTTCATGATGTTCGGGCCGCGGGCCAGGATCTCGCCGTCGGCCGCGATCTTGACCTCGACGCCGGGGACGACCTTGCCGACCGTCCCCAGGCGAGTGGCCTCGAACGTGTTGATGGAGATGACCGGGGAGGTCTCGGTCAGCCCGTAGCCCTCGAGGACGGTGAGGCCGATGGCGAAGAAGAACTCGGCGATGTCCTTGGAGAGCGGCGCGCCGCCGGAGACGAAGAGGCGGACACGGCCGCCCGTCTTGGCGATGATCTTGGAGAAGACCAGCTTCGCGGCGATCTTGCGGCGGAAGGCCAGGCCCCCGGGCACAGGCTTCCCCTCGAGCATGAGGGCCGCGCAGGACTTGCCGACCTTGAGCGCCCAGAAAAAGATCTTCCGGCGCAGGGCCGGGCTGGCCAGGACCTGGTCCATGACCTTGGTGTAGATCTTCTCGAAGACCCGGGGGACGCTGACCATGAGATGGGGACGGACTTCGACGAGGTTCTGGGCCACGGCCTCGACGCTCTCGGCGTAGGCGACCGTCGAGCCCCGGTACATATAGGTGAACATGACCATCCGCTCGAGGACGTGGGACAGCGGCAGGAAGGACAGGGCCGTGTCCTCGGCGGTGATCCGGATGATGTCCGCGGCCGTCCTGATGTTGCTGACGAGGTTGTCGTGCGTCAGGATGACGCCCTTGGGCACGCCCGTGGTCCCGGACGTATAGATCAGCGTCGCTTCGTCCTCCGGCTTGACCCGGGCGACCATCTCCTCGAACAGCTTCGGCTCGGCCTCCGCCAGGGCCCGGCCCTTGTCCTGGACGGCCTTCATGGTGAGGACCCCGGCCGGGGCCTCGTCGGCGAACGTGATGTAGTGCTTGACCTTCGCCAGCCCGGGGCGGAGCGGCTCGACCTTCTTCCACATGTCGGGATTCGAGACGACGACGACCGCGGCGTCGGAATCCTCGATGATGTAGCGGATCTGCTCGGAAACGAGCGTCGTCGCCAGCTTCTTGCGGACGAAGTAGACCGGGATCCCCAGCAGGACGATGAGCAGCCCTGGGAACGTGTACTTCGTCTTGAAGACGAGCAGGTCGACGGCGATGGCCGCCGCGACCAGGACGTAGAGCGCGGGCACGACCGGATAGCCCCAGGCCTTGTAGGGCCTCTCCCACTCGGGGCGCTTTTTCCGCAGGATGAAGATCCCCGAGACGACCAGGACGAAGAAGATGAGCACGGCGAAGATGACGTAGTCGAGAAGGTCGCTGTAGGTGCCGCTCAGGCACAGGAGCGAGGCCCAGACGGCCTGGACGACGAGGGCCGTGCCGGGAACGGACTTCCTGTTGAGCCGGCCCGTGGCCTTGAAGAACAGCCCGTCCTGGGCCATGGCGTAATAGACCCGGGCCCCGGCGAGGATCTGGCCGTTGCTGCAGCCGAAGGTCGAGATCATGATCATCACGGCCATGATGACCGCCGCGGGGGCCCCGAAGATCATCTCCGCGGCCGCCGTCCCGACCCGGTCGAACTGGGCGAACTGGATGCCCCGGCCGAGGACGTCGGCCGCTTCGGGAACGCCCTGAACGGGGAGAGTGACGACATACGCCAGGTTGGCCAGGAAATAGAGGAAGATGACGATCCCGGCCCCGAGGACGAGGCTCAGGGGGATGTTCCGCCGGGGGTTCTTGACCTCGCCGGCGATGTAGGTGACCTGGTACCACGAGTCCGAGGCGAAGAGCGAGCCGACCATGGCCGCCCCGACCGCGGCCAGGACCATCAGCCCGGAGAGCGGCTCGACCGACGCGATCCGGCCGTCGGCCATATGGGTCCAGCTCGCCTTCCAGAAGTTGGCCAGGTTGGCCTTGATGGCCACGGCGTTGGCCCCGACGACGAACCCGAGCAGGATGAGTCCGGCGAGCGCGACCGTCTTGGTCACCGTGAAGACGCCCTGGATCATCTTCCCCGTGCGCAGGCCGCGCATGTTGAGGGCGGTCAGGACGATGATGCAGGCGATGGCCAGCAGCTGGGCGGCCGAGATCCTCAGGCCGAGCACCGTGGCCAGGATATGGGTCTCGCTGAACCAGGGGATGAGCAGGCCGGTGAACTTGGCGAACGCGACGCAGATCGCCGCGATGGTCCCGGTCTGGATGACGAGGAAGGTCGTCCAGCCGTAGAGGAACCCGACGAGCGGATTGTAGGCCTCCCGGAGATAGACGTAGAGACCGCCGGCCTGGGGCATCATGCCGGCCAGCTCGCCGTAGCTCAGGGCCCCGATCACGGTGACGACGCCGGTGACGAGCCAGACGATGAGCAGGAGGCCGGGCGAGCCGACCGTCCGGGCGATGTCGGCGCTGACGATGAAGATGCCCGAGCCGATCATGGCCCCCATGACGATCATCATGGCGTCGAAGAGCGACATCTCGCGCTTGAAGCCGGCGGGCTCGGAGGGGGTGACGGGAGCGGGGGCGGGCGCCTCGGCGGGCTCGGTCACGGGCGCCTCCTCAGCTTGCTCTTGCGGATGCCGTAGGTGAAGTAGATGAGAAGGCCGAGGGCCATCCAGGCCAGCAGCCGGAGCCACGTGTCCAGGGGCAGGTTGAACATCAGGTAGAGGCAGGACAGGATGCCCAGGACGGGCACGAAGGGGACGAAAGGCGTCTTGAACGGCCGGGGGATGTCGGGCCGCGTGTAGCGCAGGACGAGGACCGCGCCGCAGACGATGGCGAAGGCGAAGAGCGTCCCGATCGAGACCAGCTCGCCGACGATGCCCATGGGCAGGAGCGATGCGGCGACGCCCACGACCAGGCCCGTGGCGATGGTCGTGACGTGGGGCGTGCCGTGCTTGGGGTGGACCTTGGCCGCGGCCGGCGGCAGGAGCCCGTCCTTGGCCATGGTGAAGAAGATCCGCGGCTGGCCGATGAGCTGGACCATCATGACCGACATCAGGCCGACGATGGCCGCGATCTTGACCAGGGGCGAGAGCCAGAACAGCCGCATGGAGTCGATGGCCACGGCCACGGGGGCCGGGACGTTGAGCTCGGTGTAGGGCACGACGCCGGTCAGGACGAGCGAGAAGACGATGTAGAGGGCGGTGCAGGCGAAGAGCGAGCCGAGGATGCCGATGGGCATGTCGCGCTTGGGGTTCCGGGCCTCCTGGGCGGCCGTCGAGACGGCGTCGAAGCCGAGGTAGGCGAAGAACATGATCCCCGCGCCCCGGATGACGCCGCTGACGCCGAAGAAGCCGGGCTGGCCGGTGTTCGGCGGGATGAACGGCTTCCACAGCTCCGGCTTGATGAAGAACAGGCCGGCCCCGATGAAGACGAGGATGATGCCGATCTTGAGGAAGACGATGATCGAGTTGACCGTCGCCGATTCCTTGATGCCCCGGACGAGGACGTAGGTGATGAGGGCGATGACCAGAGCGGCGGGAAGGTTGACGATCGCGCCGGTCCTCGTCCAGTCCCCCGTCTGGGGATCGAAGGCGTAGGGAGCCTGGGCGAGGGCCGCGGGGAAATCGATCCCGATCCCCTTGAGGAAGCTGACGACGTAGCCCGACCAGCCGATGGCCACGGTCGTCGCGCCCAGCGAGTATTCGAGGATGAGGTCCCAGCCGATGATCCAGGCGAAGATCTCGCCCAGCGTCGAGTAGGCGTAGGTGTAGGCGCTGCCGGCGATGGGGATGAGCGAGGCGAACTCGGCGTAGCAGAGGCCGGCGAAGGCGCAGGTCAGGCCGGCCAGCATGAAGGACAGGGTGACGGCCGGGCCCGCGTACTGGGCCGCGGCGTGGCCGGTGATGACGAAGATGCCGGCCCCGACGATGGCCCCCACGCCGAGGAAGATGAGGTGCCAGGGTCCGAGGACGCGCTTGAGGCCGGAGGCGTCGGACGAGGCCTCCTGCGACAGTTGCTCGAGGCTTTTCGTGGCGAACAGGACGCTTTTCATGAGCCCGACTTATAACACAGCGTCTTGCGGGAAGTCAAAACGGGGGGCGGCCGGCGGGAAGGCCCTCCGTTTCGTTCCCTTCGGGCCCGAGTTCTGTTAGAATCGGCCCGGATGGAACCCAGGGAGGCCTGATGAAGCGGATCGGGGGGGCCGAGCTCAGGCCCACGGACATCGTCGCCCTCGGCGGCCTCGCCGGCCTGACCCTCCTCTCCGTCGTGTTCGTCGGGCGCCTCGAGCGGCCGGCCCTCGTCCTCGGCCCCAACCTCGCGTTCATCGCCCTCTACGCCGGCTCGCTGGCGCTCCTGGCGCGGCTGCGGCACCCGTGGCCCCGGTTCCTCGTCCGGACCGCCGCGGTCCAGCTGACCTTCCTCCAGATCTACCAGGCCGCCAACCGCCTCCAGCTCCTCTTCTTCGGCTGGCAGGACGACCGCGTGCTCGCCTGGGAGCGGGCGGTCTTCGGCGTCCAGCCGGTCGTGGCCGTCCAGAAGCTCTATTCTCCCCCGCTGACCGAGTGGATGTTCTTCGTCTACGTCGTTTACGTCGTCATCTATCCCCTCCTCGGCGGGATCATCTTCTTCAGGCGCGGCGAGGCGGCCAACGAGGACTACCTCTTCCATCTCGGCCTGGTCAACCTGGTCTGCGCCGTCGGCTTCATCCTCTTTCCGGTGGCCAGCCCGATGTACTGGGACAAGGTCCGCCCGCTGCTGACGGAGCCGCTGGCCGCCGGCCCCTTCGGCGCCGCGGCCGAGTGGATCCGGTCCAACGTCCACCAGCCCGGCGGCTCCATCCCCAGCCCCCACTGCGCCGTGGCCACGGTCATGTGGTTCATGGCCCGCAAGTACACGGCCCGGGGCTTCCTCTGGCTGGCCCCGGTCATCCTGTCGCTCTACGTCGCGACGGTCTACGGGCGATTCCATTACGGCTCCCACGCCGTCGCCGGCGTCGCCGCCCCCCTCGGCTCCAATCTCTGCCGCTTCCTCCGCGGGCGGGGCTGGGAGGTCGACGCGCTCGTCCGGAAGAGCTCCGACCTGCGCTTCCTCGAGGGCCTCGACGTCCGGCTGGTCGAGGGCGACCTCCTCTCTGCCGGGCGGATCGACGTTCCCGCCGCGACGACCCACGTCGTCCACGCCGCCTCGACCGTCTCCGACACGGCCTCCGACGAGGCCTGCGCCCGGAACATCTACGACGCGACCCGGGGCTTGGTCCGCCGTCTCCGGGAGACGGCGGCGCCGCTCGGCCGTTTCGTCTACGTCTCGACCGCGCTGACCCTCGGCTTCGACGGGACCGGGATCTCCGAGGAGCGCCCGGGCCGGTCGGCGGCCTTCGTGCCCTACGTCCGCCACAAGATCCGGACGGAGAACGAGCTCCGGGACCAGCGCGCCGCCCGGGGCTTCCCGGTCGTCATCCTCCGGCCGGGGGACGTCTTCGGGCCGAACGACCGCGTCTCCTCGGCCCGGATGCTCGCCCACTGCGAGCGGGGGCTGCCCCTGGTCATCGGGAGCGGCCGCTGGCGCTTCCCGTACTGCCACGTCGACAACTTCTGCCGGGCGGCCGAGCAGGCCCTGGTCACGGAGGGGATCGAGGGCCGGGCCTACGCCGTGACGAACGGCGTCCTGCCGACCTGGCGGGAGATGTTCCACGCGTTCCAGAGCGGCGTCGGGAAGAAGCAGCGCCTCTATGTCCCGGTCCAGGCGGTCAAGCTGGCGACCGCGGTGGCGGGCCTGATCAGGGCCGTCCGGCCCGGTTCCGAGCCGACCCTCACCCGCTACCGGGTCCGGCGGGCCACGTCGGAGACGACCTACGACATCTCGAGGACGGTCGACGAGCTCGGCTACAGGCCCGACGACGACTACGCGCGTCAGTTCGCCGGGATCGTCGACTGGTACCTGGAGGAGAAGGAACGTGACCGGAAGCCTTGAGCAAGCGACCGCGTTGGGGAGCACGGCCCTGGCCTTCGTCTACTTGGAGCTCATCGTCGGCCTGGCCCTCGTCGCGACGGTCCTCCACTTCCGGCGCCGTCTCGGCACGTCCGGCGAGCTCGAGGCCGTGCGCCGCTACTTCCGGGCCTTTTTCCTCCTGCTCCTCGCCCTGCCCTGCCTCCTCGTACTCCTCGTCTCCCCCCAGCCGGCGGCGACGCTCGAAGCGTTCGGGTGGACGCTCGGGCGCGCGGGCCGCGGGCTGACCCTGACCTTCGTCCTGCTGCCTCTGGCCGCGCTCTTCGGCTACATCGGCTCCCGGGACGAGCTGATGCGCGCTATGTACCCCCTGGCCAAGGCCGCCTGCGCCGACGCCCGGACCTTCGCCTCCTACGAGCTCTCGTATTTCTTCCTCTATTACGTGCCCTGGGAGTTCGTCTTCCGCGGCGCCCTCTTCCTGCCGCTCGTCCCGGCCGTCGGGCTGGTGCCGGCGCTGATCGTCCAGACCGTGCTGGCGACGCTCCTCCACTACGGCCATCCCTGGCCCGAGGTCCTGCTGGCCGCCCTCACCGGACCGCCCTTGGGACTTGTCGCCTACGCGACGGGATCGTTCCTCTACCCGCTCGTCATCCACGCGACGGCGGGGATCGTCCTGGACTCGATCCTCTGCCGTCGGCTCCGCCGCCCTTGAAAGAGAAAGCAGGTTTGACCCCCTCTTTGCTCAGCGGACGCGGACGGGCAGGACGAGGCGCGACGGGAATTCCGCGGAGCGGTAGACGCGCTGGGCGGCCGGGCGGAAATCCGACTCCTCGGCCAGGAAGATGTTCTCGACGAAGGTCTGGGGGTTCCTGTCGATGAGAGGGAACCAGGTGCTCTGGACCTGGACCATGATCCTGTGCCCCTTGAGGAAGCGGTGGTCGACGGCGTGGAGGTCGACCGTGAACTCGGCCACCCGGCCCGGCTCCAAAGGCGCGGGCCTCTCGAAGCTCTCGCGGAACCGGCCCCGGAAGACCTCGCCGGCGATCATCAGCTGATAGCCGCCCATCGTCGGATCGTCGGGGCAGTCCTCCGGATAGACGTCGATCAGCTTGACGATCCAATCGCTGTCCGATCCCGTCGTCGAGGCGAACAGCCGCGCGGTGACGCGGCCGGTGACCGTGACGTCCTCGGCGAGCGGCCCGGTCTCCCAGCTGAGGACGTCCGGACGCAGGTGGGCGAAGCGCTGATCGCCGACGAGCCAGTTCCGCCAGCCCGAACCGCGAGGGTCGTAGGTGGCCTCGATCGGCCGCGGCCGATAGGGCACGGGACGGGCGGGGTCGGAGACGTAGCTGTCGAAAGCCCCGCCGCCCTCCCCCGCCGGCGGCTCGAAGGCCAGTCTCCCGGCTTCGCGGAAGTAGAGCCCGCGGTCCTCGGTCAGGCCGCGGGGCGGCCATTCGTCGTAGACCCGCCAGGCGTTGGCGCCCGTCTGGAAGGTGACGGCCTCTTCGACCTCCCAGCCCTCCCGGTCCTTCAGGAAGCGGGCGAAGAACGGCGCCTCGATCCTCTCCCGGTAATGGACGGACGTGTCGGCGCCGAACTTGATCCGGCCGAGGGCCCGGCCGTCGCCCCGGGCCCATCCGCCGTGGTTCCAGGGACCGCCGACGAAGAAGCTGATCCCGCGGTCGTCGAGCGGCTCGAGCGTCTCGTAGAGCTTCTGCGGCCCGTAGAGGTCCTCCTGGTCCCACCAGCCGCCGACGGTCAGGGTCGGCACCGTCACCCGGGTCAGGTTGGGGGCCAGGGCCTGTCTCCGCCAGAACGCGTCGTAGTTCGGGTGGGCGACGAAATCGTTCCAGGTCGGGATGGCGCCGCGCAGGTGGAGCTCGTCGACCGCCGCGAGCGGCCCGAGCCGGAGGTACCACTCGAAGGTGTCGTAGCGGTCGAAGCGGAAGTTCGTCTGCTCCTTGGTCGTCTCCATCCTCGTCGCGTACTCGAAGCCGTAGCTCAGCCGGAACGCGCCGTTGTGGTGGAAGTCGTCGCCGAGGTACATGTCCGCGGGCGGGGCCTGAGGCGAGACGGCCCGCACGGCCGGGTGGGGGTCGATCATCGCCATGGCCGTCAGCCAGCCGTCGTAGGAGACGCCCTTCATGCCGACCCGGCCGTTGTGCCCGGGGACGTTGGCCAGCAGCCAGGCGACGGTGTCGTAGGCGTCCGTGCTCTCGTCGACGGCCCGGGCGTCGGCGCGGTCGCGCGGCGGCCGCATCATGACGAACCGGCCCCCGGACCTGTAGCGGCCGCGGATGTCCTGGAAGACGAAGATGTAGCCGTCGGCGGCCAGCGCGCGGTATGGATCGGCCTGGAGCGCCTGGGCCGAGGCCGGGACCCCGTAGGGCGTCCTGACGTACATGAAGGGCAGCGGCGCCGCGGCCGTCCTCGGGGCGAAAACGACCGTGTGGAGCGCGACCCCGTCGCGCATCGGGACCATGGCCCGGACCTCGCTGAACTCCCGCGCCGGCGCCTTGGCCGGGGCCTGGCCGGAGGCGGCCGGCCCGCCGGCGGCCGCGGCGAGCCCGCAGAGCAGGAGCGACACGGCGGCAAGACACAGGGCGGCCAGACGCGCCCGGCCTCTCGAGGGATGGTTCGTCATGAGAACACTCCTGACCGGAGGATGCGCCTCGATGATAGCCCCGGCCTCTGTCGCGAGTCAACCGGCATTCCTTGACAGGCTTTCCCGGCCGAGTCTATACTGGCGCCGGCCCGGACGCTCCGGGCGGATCTCCCGACGATGACCGAAGACGCAGCCGCCATCCAGGTCCACTCCCTGGTCAAGTCGTACGGCCGGCTTCGCGCCGTCGACGGCGTCGATTTCTCCGTCCGCCCCGGCGAGATCTTCGGCCTGATCGGCCCGAACGGGGCCGGCAAGACGACGACGATCGAATGCCTGGAGGGTCTGCGCGCCGCGGACGGCGGCCGGGTCCGCGTCCTCGGGCTCGATCCGGCGGCCGACGGCCAGGAGCTCCGCGAGCGGATCGGCGTGCAGCTCCAGCAGAGCGCTCTGCCCGACGACATGAAGGTCTGGGAGGCCCTGGATCTCTTCGCTTCGTATTACCGCCGGCCGGCGCCTTGGAAGCCGCTGCTGGAGCGGCTGGGGATCGCCGATAAGCGCCAGACCCGTTTCGCCAGGCTCTCGGGCGGCCAGAAGCAGCGCCTGTTCATCGCCCTGGCCCTCGTCAACGACCCGGAGCTCGTCTTCCTCGACGAGCTCACGACCGGTCTCGACCCGCACGCCCGAAGGTCCATGTGGGACCTGGTCAAGGGCATCCGCGAGCGGGGGAAGACCGTTCTCCTGACGACCCACTTCATGGAGGAGGCCGAGTTCCTCTGCGACCGGGTCCTGGTGCTCGACCACGGGCGGATCGTGGCCCTGGATTCGCCGTCCGAGCTCGTCCGCGGCCTGGCCCGGGAGGTCCGCGTCCTGTTCACCGTCGAGTCTCCGCTCGAAGCCGCGGCCCTCCGGGCCGTCCCCGGCGTCTCCCGCGTCGAGGTCAACGGGAGCCGGGTCCTGGTCGAGGGCCGGGGCGACCGGCTGATCTGTCTCGTCGTCAACGCCCTCGACGCCCGGTCCGTCCGGTTCCGCGACCTGCGCACCGAGCAGGCCGGCCTCGAGGACGTCTTCCTGGCTCTCACGGCCCGGCCGGGCCCCGACGGAGGAGCGCGGTGAGGGGATTCTGGAAGCTGGCCCTGGTGGAGATCAAGATCTACCTCAGGCAGCCGGAGGCCGCCTTCTTCACCCTCGCTTTCCCCCTGGTCCTCCTGTTCATCTTCGGCAGCATCTACGGCAACGCGCCGAACGAGCTCTTCGGGGGCCGCGGCATGGTCGACGTCAGCACGCCGGCCTACCTGGCCATGATCATCGGCTCGACCGGCTTGCTTTCCATCGCCATTTCCATCTCGAGCTACCGCGAGAAGGGCGTCCTCAGGCGCTACCGCGCGACCCCCCTGCGCCCGGCGGCCGTCCTGGCCTCCCAGGTCGTCGTCCACTTCCTGATGACGCTCGTCGGGGCCGTCCTCCTCATCGCTTCGGCCCGGGCGGTCTACGGCCTGCGCTTTCCGGGCCGGGCCGGCCCGGTCGCCCTCGGCTTCGCCCTGAGCGCCTTGAGCTTCTTCGCCGTGGGCTTCCTCGTGGCCAGCCTGGCGCGCACGGCCCGGGCCGCCTATATCGTGGGCTTGGTGCTGTACTTCCCCAACCTGTTCCTGTCCGGGGCGACCATCCCCAAGGAGACCTTCCCGCCCGCCATCCGATCGGCCGGCAAGTTCATCCCCCTCACTCATGTCGTCGACCTTCTCCAGGGTCTCTGGTTCGGCGACCCCTGGGGACGTCACGCGCTCGCCATCGGCGTCCTGGCCGGCCTGTTCGTCCTCGGCGTGGCGGTCTCGGCCAAGGCCTTCCGCTGGGAATAGAAGCCCCGGCCGGCGAGCGGGACGGGGGCGGCTCTTTCATTGACAGCGGGGCATCCTTCGTTTAAGAATGTTGTTCGGGGATATCACGATGACGTCAGCCCTGGCCGTCCTGCTCGCCCTCGCGGTCGCCGCCGCCATGGAGGCGGTCGCCTGGGCGACCCACAAGTACGTCATGCACGGCTGGCTTTGGGTCCTCCACGAGGACCATCACCGGCCGCACGGCCGCGGCCTGCAGAAGAACGACCTCTTCGCCGTCTTTTTCGCCGTGCCCTCCTTCCTCCTGTTCCTCTGGGGGAGCGGGGCCGGGGGCTGGGCGGCCTCGGCGGCCGGGGCCGGGCTGGCCCTCTACGGTCTCGGCTACTTTCTTTTCCACGACGTCATGTTCCACAAGCGCGTCCCCTGGCTGCGGCTCCGGCCTTCGACCTTCTACCTGCGCCGGATCGTCCGCGGCCACGCCGACCACCACCAGACCTTCGGCCGGGGCGAGGCGCGATCGTTCGGCTTCCTCTACGCCCCGCCGCGGTTCGATGTGCGGGACGGATGAGGGGCCGGCGATGAGGATCGTCCTGTCCGAGACCCTCAGCTACTGCGTCGGCGTGCGGAACACGCTCGAGCTGGCGAACAGGCTCCTGACCGACCACCCCGACCGCCGCTATTACATGCTCGGTGAGATCGTGCACAACGAGCATGTCATCGAGGGCCTGCGGGCCAAGGGGCTGCGGATCGTCCAGACCCTCGACGAGGTCCCGCCGGGCGGCGTGGTCATCCTGCAGAGCCACGGCTCGCCGCGCCGGAGATACCGGGAGCTCGAGGAGCGGGGGCTCGAGTACATCGACGCCACCTGCCCCATGGTCGGCCTGATCCACGACAAGGCCCGGGAGTTCGAGGCGGACGGCCGGACGCTCGTCGTCATCGGCCAGGTCGGCCACGAGGAGATCCAGGGCATCGTCGGGCAGGTCGGCCGGGCCCTGGTCGTCAAGGACGCCGAGGAGGTGACGCCGGAGAGGTTCCGGGGGATCGCCCGAGCGGGGGTCGTCGTCCAATCGACCTTCATCGAGTCGGAGGCGCGGCGCGTCCTGGCCCGCATCCGCGAGATCGTCCCCGACGTCGCCTTCCACGACACGATCTGCCGGCCGACCAAAATGCGGCAGCGGGAGGTCGAGGCCCACACGCGGACGGCCGACTGCGTCGTCGTCGTCGGCTCGCGGCGGAGCGCCAACACCATGCACCTCTTCCGCCTCGCCCGGGCCATCAATCCCTGCACTTACATCGTCGACGACCCCGAGAGCGTGGAGAGCGTCGCCGTCCCCGACGGGGCCACGGTCTTCATCGCCTCCGGGGCCTCGACCCCGATGGAGCTGATCGTCGAGGTCGTCCGCCGTCTCGAGGCCCGGGCCGCGCGGGGCGCGGAGCCGGGGTCGTGCGGCGCCGAGCCCGGCCCGGGCGGCGGGTCCCGGCTCTAGCTCCCCGGCCCCCCGGGGAACCAGTTTGCACGGTTCCCCCCCGCTGCGCGGGTCCCCTCCTCCAGCAACGGGGATCGTCGAGGCAACATCCCTCACCGCCTCGAGAGGGAAGCCCGGAGATGGGAGAAGAACCATAATATAGGCCGGAGTGATTAACGCGTCATGAAAAGGAAATGAAAAGTCGTGATATAATCTTTCTTTGTCCGGCTCGACGATGCCTTTTCCCGGAGGATCGCCCATGAAAACCCGCGCTAGCGGCGCCGCCCCGGCGGGCGCGGCCGCGTTGACGATCCTCGCCGTGCTGCTGGCCGTCCCGGGTTCCGCCCGGCAGGCGAAGCCCGCGGCCAAGCCGGCCACCGCCCACCTCGAGGCCTATATCGAGTCCTTCAATTCCGGCAGCCTCGACCGGATGAAGGCCTTCTTCGAGGGGCACTTCGCCGCCTCCGCACTCAAACAGGCCCCGGTCGCCCAGCGGCTGACCCGCTACCAGGGGGGCAAGGCGCAGCTCAAGTCGTTCACGGTCGGCCGGATCGTGGCCGAGCTCGAGTTCCTGTCGATCTTCCTGGTCAAGGCGGGCAGCGGACAGGACCTCCTGCTCCGGGCGACGGTCGAGAGGACGGCGCCGCACAAGCTCCTGGCCATCGCGGTCGAGCTGGTCGACGACCCGGAGTCGGTCTCCGTCCCCGAGCCCAAGGCGGACGAGAAGGAGTTCGTCGCGGCGGTCCGCGGCTTCCTCGAGGAGCGTGTCCGGGCGGACGCCTTCTCGGGGGTCGTCCTCGTTGCCAAGGACGCCCGGGTCGTCTTCCACGAGGCCTACGGCCTGGCCGACCGCGAGGCCAAGGTCCCCAACCGCAAGGACACGCGCTTCAACCTCGGCTCGATCAACAAGAACTTCACCCGCGTCGCGGTCCATCAGCTGGCCCGGCAGGGGAAGCTGGCGCTCGACGACACGATCAAGCGCTTCCTTCCCGACTACCCCAACGCCGACGCCGCGGCCAAGGTGACGATCAGGCACCTGCTCAACATGACCTCGGGCATCGGCGACTTCTTCGGGGCCCGGTACGACGCGACCCCCAAGGAGGGGATCCGGACCCTCCGGGATTATCTACCCCTCTTCGCCGACCTGCCGCTCGAGTTCGAGCCCGGGACGGACAACCGCTATTCGAACGGCGGCTACATCGTCCTCGGCCTGATCGTCGAGAAGGCCTCCGGCGTCGATTACTACACCTACGTCCGGGAGAACGTCTTCAAGCCCTGCGGCATGCTGGCTACCGATTTCTTCGCCCGCGACGCCGGCGTCCCCGACGTGGCCAAAGGCTACACGCTCGAGGGCGGCACGGGGCCCGCGCGCGTCCTCAACCACGACACCCTTCCCGGACGGGGATCGTCCGCGGGCGGGGGATACTCCACGGCGGAGGACCTGCTGAAGTACGTCCTGGCCCTCAGGGACCGTAAGATCTTGCTGCCCGACGTCGCCGCGGGGCTGGGCATCGCCGGCGGGGCGCCGGGGATCAACTCCGTCGTCGAGTGGGACCCGCGCCTGGGCCACATCGTCATCGTGCTGTCGAATTTCGACCCGCCGACGGCCGGCGAGGCCGCCCGGCGGGTCCTCAGCTGGCTTCCCCATTGACGGAGGACGGGCCGGCCATCCGGACGGGACGCCCGCCCGGCGAGGAAGTTTCCGCGGGCGGCGTCGTCTAAAACCATCTCCGGGCATAATGCCGTTTTCCGCCCGTCTCGCCGGGCGCTCCGAGGAGTCGAACGAATGTCGAGCCACAGGATACGTTTCGAGACCGCCGCCCGCGCCGTCGCCTCGATCGCGCCGATCGCCGTCGCCCTCGCCCTGGCCGCGTCTCCCGCCGCCGGGCGGCAGGGCGCAAGTCGGCCGTCAACCGAGCTGCGGGCCGTCCGGACCGCGGAGGCGCCGCGGATCGACGGCCGTCTCGACGATCCAGCCTGGGCGGAGGCGCCGGCCGTCGACGGGTTCCGCATGGTCGAGCCGCGGCCCGGGGACGAGCCGAGCGAGCGGACCGAGGCCCGGGTCCTGTACGACGACCACAACCTCTACATCGGCGTCCTGTGCTTCGACAGCGAGCCCGGACGCATCTCGGCCCATTCCATGGCCCACGACAACGGCGGCAGCGGCGGGGGGTACGGGGGCGGCTACGGCTACCACAGGCCGACGGCCGCGAGCGACGACCTCGTCCGCGTCCTGCTCGACCCCTTCCAGGACAGGCGCACGGCCTACCTCTTCTTCGTCAATCCCCGCGGCGCCCGGGGCGAGGGCCTGATCTACGCCGGGAGCTCCAGCCTCAACTGGGACGGGATCTGGGAGGCCAAGAGCCGGCGGCTCGACAACGGCTGGGCGGCCGAGATCCGCATCCCCTTCAAGACGATCTCCTTCCGGCCGGGCCTGTCCGTGTGGGGGGTCAACATCGAGCGGACCGTGGCCCGGAAGCAGGAGACGATGAGGCTCTCGGGCACGACGCGCGACAGCAACTTCAACAATCCCAACGAGGCCGCGGCCCTGACGGGGATAGAGGGCATCAAGCAGGGCCTGGGCGTCACTTTCCGCCCCTACGGCCTGGCCGATGCCGCCAAGATGCCCGGCTCATCGGCCGAGGGCGGCCTCGACGGCGGGTTCGACCTCTACAAGAGCTTCACGCCCAGCCTGGTGGGAGTGGCCAGCTACCGGATGGATTTCGCCGAGACCGAGGTCGACGAGCGGCGCATCAACCTGACCCGCTTCCCGCTCTTCTTCCCGGAGAAGCGGATGTTCTTCCTCGAAGGCTCCGAGGTCTTCAGCTTCAGCTCGAGCGTCAGCTTCACGCCCTTCTTCAGCCGCCGGATCGGACTGTACCAGGGGCTCCAGGTCCCGGTCACGTTCGGGGCCAAGCTCTACGGCAAGATCGGCGCCACCAACCTGGCCGTCCTCGACGTCCAGACGGGCGCGT
Organism: Candidatus Aminicenantota bacterium; assembly: GCA_041320535.1. Lineage (GTDB taxonomy): Bacteria > Acidobacteriota > Aminicenantia > Aminicenantales > Saccharicenantaceae > RBG-16-66-30. The sequence continues at coordinate 1,260,633 of JBGLNH010000001.1, forward strand.
TCGAGGATTCCCTCGGCAACCCGGTCGCCGGCCAGAACCTCCTGGCGGCGCGGGTGACCCGGAACATCTTCGACCAGAGCAAGGTAGGCTTGATCTTCACCAACGGCAGCCCGACGGGCGAACGGAACTCCCTGGCCGGCTTCGACTTCAACTACTCGTCGTCCAAGTTCCTCGGCGACAAGAACATCATGCTGGCCGCCTGGGGGGTCTACAACTGGAACGAACGGGAGGAGGGGAGGCACGAGGGGTTCGGCTTCCGGGCCGACTATCCCAACGACCTCTGGAACGTCCAGACGGTCTATGCCTACTACGGCGACGCGCTCGCTCCCGGGCTGGGCTTCCTGATGCGTCCGGCGATCCAGACGGCCTTCGCCCGGGTCGCCTTCCAGCCCCGGCCCCGGGGGGGATGGCTCGGGCGGGCCGTCCGGCAGCTCTACTTCGACGCCAGCGCCGACTATTATTGGGACCTCGCGGGGACCCTCGAGACGCGCCGGCTCAACGCATCGCCGTTCGGCTTCCGGACCCAGGGCGGCGAGACCCTCAGCTTCAGCGTCAACTCCACCCGCGACGTCCTGCCCTTCGACTTCGAGGTCGCGGAGGGCGTCGTCATCCCGGCCGGGCCGTACGATTTCGTCAATTGCCGGCTCAACGTCGGGACGGCCGGCCACCGCCCCGTCGTTTTCGACGCGGGCTACAATTTCGGCCGGTTCTATTCAGGGCGCTACGACGACGTCAACCTGGGCCTGGCGCTGAAATTCAAGGGTTACGCCAGCCTGGCCTTCGACGCCAACCTCGTCCGGGGGCGGCTGCCCGAGGGGCGGTTCAGCCAGAACGTCTACCAGCTCAAGGCCGATATCTACCTGTCGCCCGACCTCGGGCTGATGAACTATGTCCAGTACGACGACATTTCGAACACCGTGGGCTGGAACGCCCGGCTGCGCTGGCAGATCCGGCCCGGCAACGAGATCTACCTCGTCTACAACAAGAACTGGGAGCGGGTCTGGGACCCCATGAGCCGGTTCGTCTCGCTCGGCGAGCGCGGCGTCGTCAAGATCACCCTCTCCATCCGGCCCTAGCGGGGCCGATAAAGAGGGGGCCAGACCCCCTCCGGATCGCTCCCGGCCGTCATCAGGTGTAAAATATGTTGGCATGGTGCGGATCCGTTCGCCTCGAGGCGACAGGGCCAACAGGGTAGGGCCGGGAGGAAACGCCTAGAGTAGCTTGGCATGTTCCTTGCAAGGTAACTTTATTAAAGTCACATGCGTATTAATGGGTGAGGGGCGGGCTTATTAACCGGAGGATATGAGGAGAGCGCGAGCCGAAAGCGAGCTCGAACGAGAGACCGACCATGGCCACCCTATGCCCGACCTGCAGAACCGAGAATCCTGATACGTCGAACTACTGCGGCAACTGCGCCACGACCCTGCGCAAGGCCGAGAAGGGGACCGACGCTCCGAAAAAGAACGATCCGGACACACGGACCTACGAGTCCCGCAGCTGGGACCTCGATACGGGCATGGTGTTCGGCGGCCGCTACCACATCATCGAGCACCTCGGGAAGGGCGGCATGGGCCGCGTTTACCGGGCCATCGACACCAAGACCCGCGAAGAAGTGGCCATCAAGCTCATCCGTCCCGACATCGCGGAGGACCGCAAGACGCTCGACCGCTTCGTCAACGAGATCAAGCTGGCCCACAGGATCTCCCACCGCAACATCGGCAGGATGTACCATCTCGGCGAGGACATGGGCCTCCACTACATCACCATGGAGTACGTCTCCGGCGAGGACCTGAAGAGCTTCATCCGCCGGTCGCGGCGGCTCGACGTGGCCACCACCGTGGCCATCGCCCGCCAGGTCTGCGGCGGCCTGAGCGAGGCCCACGGGGCCGGGATCGTCCACCGCGACCTCAAGCCCAGCAACATCATGATCGACAAGGAGGGCAACGCCAAGATCCTCGACTTCGGCATCGCCCGGGCCGTCGGCACCCAGGGCGTCACCGCCGAGGGCAGCGTCATCGGCACCCCCGAGTACATGTCGCCCGAGCAGGTCGAGGGCAAAGAATCGGACAAGCGGACCGACATCTACTCCTTCGGCGTCATCCTCTTCGAGATGGTCACCGGGCGGCTGCCCTTCGCGGCCGACACCCCCTTCGCCGTCGCTTTCAAGCAGCAGTCCGAGCGTCCGCCCCAGCCCGAGGACCTCAATCCCCAGGTCCCTCCCCAGCTGAGCGCCATCATCCTGCGCTGCCTGGAGAAGGACAGCGCCAAGCGATACCAGACGACCGAGGACCTCTGCCGCGATCTCGGCCTGGTCGAGGAGGCCATCCAGGCCGCCCCCACGCCGGCCCCCTGGTTCCGGCCGACCACGCGCAAAACGGCCCTCAAGGCGCTCGTGCCGGCCTTCCCCTGGCGGAAGGCCGTCATCCCCCTGGCGGCGTTCCTCGGCATCATGGCCCTGGGCATCGCGGTCAAGGAAGTCCTCCCCAAGGCCAAGGCGGCGTCGCACACCGTCGCCGTGGCCGGCTTCGAGAACCTGACCGGGGAAGCTTCCTACGAATACCTCAAGAAGGCCATCCCCAACCTCCTCATCACGAGCCTCGAGCAGTCGAAGTACCTGGAGGTCATCTCCTGGGAGCGGCTGAACGACCTGGCCGGCCCTGGCGCCAGCGACGTCGTCACGCCCGAGGAGCGCGAGCGCTGGTTCGAGATCTGCCGCCGCGAGGGCGTCGAGGCCATCGTCCTCGGCAGCTTCACCAAGGCCGACAACCTCTTCGCCACGGACGCCAAGATCTACGACGTCCGGACGAAGAACCTCATCAGGAGCACGGGCTCGCGCGGGGAAGGGGTCGGCAGCATCCTCAGGACCCAGATCGACGAGCTGAGCCGCGAGATCTCGCGGGGCGTCGGCCTGTCGGAGCGGGCCGCGTCCCGGGGCTCCAAGCCCATCTCCGAGGTCACGACGGCCTCCATGGAGGCCTACGAGCTGTTCCTCAAGGGCCAGGAGGATTTCGACCGCTTCTACTTCGCGGACGCCCGCGGCTACTTCGAGAAGGCCGTCGAGAAGGACCCGCAGTTCGCCCTGGCCTTCTTCTACCTGACCCGCGTCTACAACCATCTGGCCGACGCGCCCAAGGCGGCCGAGGCCATGGACATGTTCAAGAAGCTCGGGGCCGCCCCCGGCAAGGGCCACGACGCCCTCTACGTCAAGGCCCTGTCGGCGCTCCTCCAGAAGGACGTCGAGGGGTACGAGAAGGGCCTCCAGGCCGTCATCAAGGAATACCCCGACGACAAGAGGGCCCACACCGAGCTCGCCTGGCACTACAAGAACCAGAAGAGATACCCCGAGGCCGTGGCCGAGTTCGACAAGGCCCTGGCCATCGACCCGAACTTCGGCTACGCGCTGAACTACCTGGCCTACACCTACGCCGAGACGGACCAGATCGAGAAGGCCATCCAGACGTTCGACCGCTACGCGGCCTCCCATCCGGGCGACGCCAATCCGCTCGACTCCATGGGCGACCTCCATTTCCTGACCGGCAAGTTCGACCTGGCCCGGGCCAAGTACCAACAGGCCCTGGCCGTCAAGCCCGGCTTCCCCTCGACCTGGAAGCTGGCCTATCTCTACGCCATGGACGGGGATTACGACGCGGCCCTGCGCTGGGTCGACTACATCATCGCCCACGCTCCGAACGACGGCCTGAGGGCCGACGGGCACCAGTGGAAAGGCTTCTATTACTCCCTCATGGGGCGGCTCAAAGAGGCCCTGAGCGAGCTCGAGACGGCCGAACATCTGGCCCAGACCTCGGGCAACGACCGCCTGGCCGACGTCATCCTGAGGGACGCCCTCTGGATCTCCCACGACTGGGGCCGCCTCGACCTCTTCAAGAGCTTCATCGACCGGCGGCTGGCCCACATGTCCGCGACGAAGTCCTCGACGCCCGTCCTCAACCAGATCTACGGGCTCTTCTACCTGGGCCTGTTCGACATCAACCACGACGAGGCCGCCGCGCTCGGGCTCGGCCCGATCTACGCCATCGTCCGGACGATCGCCCGCGTCTCCCGGCTCCGCTTCTTCTCGACGGAGGTGGCCCGGGACGCCGCGGGGCGGCTGGTCGTCGTCGATTACGTCAACGAGATCTGCGACATGAGGCTCCAGTCCGCCCACCCGGACGGCGTCCCCGACGCCGTGGTGGCCCGCATCGCCGGCCGCGTCGCCGCGCACGCCGCGGCGGCGGCGGAGCGGGGGAGCCCCGCGTGAGCGTGGAAGGGAGGGCGCGATGAAAGCGAGAGGTCTCATCCTGGCCGTCCTTCTGGCGGCCGTCGCCGTCTACTTCATCTTCTTCACCAAGGCCGCCGACGACAAGAGCGGGATCGAGATCATGGTCGACAAGTACGCCGGGGCCAAGATCGACCTGACGGCGGCCAATCTCGAGGCCCTGGCGCGGGAAGTGCTGACCTTCGCCGCCCAGGCCGAGGGGCTGCCCGAGAAGCTCGAGGAGCTCCGGCGCACCCACCCGACGGCCGGCTCCCTGCCCGACGCCTGGGGGCGGCGGGTCCGCTACGAGCGGCTCTCGGAGAATTCCTTCCGGCTGACGTCGGCAGGGCCCGACGGGGCCTTCGGCACGGGGGACGACATAGCCAAGGAGTTCTGACCGGCCTCAGGCGCCGCGTCGTCGCGTCGCCTTGGCCTTGAGCCGGGCCCAGAAGGGCCGTTTCGGGGGGGCCTCCTCGATCTCGAGCTTGCCGACCGATTTGCGGAAGGGGGCCTTGGGCGGGAAGTAGGGGGCGTGGCGCAGCAGGGAGAGGTCGTATTCGCGCCTCTTCTCAGGGTCGCGGAGCGTCTGGAAGGCCTCCTGGACGCGCTCGAGGACCGCGGCGCGCTCGGCCTCGGAGACCAGCCCGTAGAGCGCCGGCGAGCCGTCGCGGTAGGTCGTCAGCGCGGCCTGGTAGGCGCCCCAGATCTCGTCCGGGGAGGCGGTCCGCTCGACCGACAGGAGATCGTAGTAGTTCCAGTCCTCGATCCTCTTCAGCATCAGGCGTCCGGCAGCCGGACCTCGGGGGGAGTCCGCAGGGTGAATTCGATCGAGTAGGCCAGCTCCTCGGACATCTGACGGATGGCCCGGGCCGCGGCCGAGTCCGGGTGGTCGGGGTAGAAGGGCCGCAGGCCGCGCAGCGAGTCCTGGACGGCCTCGTCGTAGGGCACGGCGCCGAGGTACTTCATGTCGATGAGCAGGTACTTGCGGGCGACGTCGGCGACGGACCGGCCCAGCAGGACGTCGCGCTCGTCGCGCGTCTTGTTCATGACGAGGCAGGGGCGGAAGCCGCGCAGGGCCCGGTAGAGGATGGTCCCGTAGGTCCGGTCGCTCTCCATGAGGGACTTGAAGAAGCCGTAGAGCGACTGGGAGTTCTTCTCGATCTGGTCGAGCATCTTCTGGTGGAGGTCGCGGATCTTGTAGTGGTCCATGTAGAGCTTGAGGACGCGCATGATGCAGGATTTCAGGAACAGGTAGGTGTTCTCGATGGCCGTCGGCTCCGGCGTGGCCACGACGACGCCGGGATTGGCGCTGAGGAAGAAGTCGAGCGTGTTGAAGGAGCTGCCCGTGCCCAGGTCGAGGATGACGTTCGAGGTCTCCAGCTGGCGGAGCTGGCGGAGGAGCCGCAGCTTCTTGTAATGATTGAGGTTGGCGATGAACAGGATGTTCTCCGAGCCCCGGACGAGGCGCAGGTTGCGGTAGGGCGTCTCGACGGCCGCCTCCTCCAGCGTGGGGACGCGGTTGGTCAGGAAATCGCCGAGGTCCGGGTGGGCGGCCCTGAGCCCCAGGAGGGTGTGGAGGTTGGGCGCGCCGAGGTCGGCGTCGACGAGGACGACCTCGCGGTCGAGCGAGGCCAGATGGAGGCCGAGCGAGGCCGCGACGAACGACTTGCCCGTGCCGCCCTTGCCGCCGCCGATAGCCCAGATCCTCTTGTCCATTGTTCAACCTTGGCGCCGAAGGATAAATCTAGCACAGACTCGCGGCGAATACAAACGCGCGACCGTCCCCGCGGGGGGGGTCCCTTTCGATCGGGGAACAGGCCGGCCCGTCAGATGGTTGGGGCCTCCGCGCCTTCCGCCGCCGCGCCCTTCTTCTTGCTCCAGGCCTTGCGGATGAGCAGGCACACGAACAGGACGAGAGCGGCGATCAGGACCCGGGCGCCCCAGAGGTAGGGCTTGTTGACCGGCTCCTCGTCCTTCATCAGGAACTTCCCGACGGCGTCCTGGACGGTCCAAATGACGAGGAGGATGAGCAGGTAGACCGGCGTGACGTAGGTCATGATGACCTTGAAGATCTTCGGCACCTTGAGGTCGGCGCCCTTGTGCATCTCCTGCCATCCCTTCTTGAGCCCGAAGACCCAGGAGAAGAGGACGATCTCGATGGCCGCGAAGACGACCAGGCCGAACGTGCCGGCCCAGAAGTCGAGCTCGTCGAGGAAGCCGAACCGGAAGAAGGAGATGACCATCGCGGTGCAGGCGATGAGCACGCCGAAGACGGCGATGACCGCCTTCTTCCTCTTCCACTTGAACTCGTCCTCGAGGAAGGCGATGGCCGGCTGGGTCATGGCCACCGACGAGGTGATGCCGGCGATGAAGAGCAGGAAGAAGAACATGCCGCCGAAGATCTGGCCGAGCGGGATCTTCTGGAAGATGACGGGCAGGGCCTGGAAACCGAGGTTGAAAGACCCGCCCTGGGCGATGGCTTGGGTCTCGGCCGCGCCGAAGAAGATGACCGCGGCCGGGATGGCGATCGTGCCGCCCAGAATGATCTCGGCGAACTCGTTGGTCGACGCGGTCGACAGGCCGTTCAGGGTGATGTCCTGCTTCTCCCGGACGTAGGAGGCGTAGGTGTTGATGATGCCCTGGCCGAGGCTCAGGGTGAAGAAGATCTGGCCGGCGGCGGCCAGCCAGACCGTGGCCGACCCCAGGCGGCCGAAGTCGGGGTTCCAGATGAAGCCCAATCCGGTCGAGATGTTGAGCTCCGGCACGGACGGGTCGGGGGTCCCCAAGGTCAGCACGCGGACGACCAGGACGATGCCGAAGACGAAGAGCAGCGGCATGCCGTACTTGGCCAGGACCTCGATGCCCTTGGAGATGCCCTTGTAGAGGAAGAAGAAATTGAGGGCGATGGTGATGGACCAGAAAATGAGGATGGGGCCCATGGAGCTGAAGAACTCGTTCGATTCGAGGCCCTGGAAGCCGTGCAGGAAACGGCCCATGGCCTCGCGGTTGGCGTGGCCGAAGTACTTGCCCGTGATCGAGAACCAGGAGAAACCGAGGCACCACGACTCGATGAAGTTGTAATAGATGACGATGACGAAGGGGATGACGATGCCGAGCGCCCCGAGGTACTTCGACGGCGCCTTCTTCCACAGCAGGTTGAGCATGCCCGGCGTCGTGCCGTGGCCGCGGGCCCCGCCCATGCGGCCGATCGTCCACTCGACCCACATCATCGGGATGCCGAGGAGGAGGAAGGCGACGAAGTAGGGGATCATGAAGGCGCCGCCGCCGTTCGACGACGCTTGGACCGGGAAACGGAGGAAGTTGCCCAGGCCGATGGCGTTGCCGGCCACGGCCAGGATCAGGCCGATGCGCGAGCCCCACTGCTCGCGGCCGCCGGCCTCGACGACCATCTCGGGCTTCTTGGCGAAAAGGACCCGGGAGAAGCAGTAGATGGTCAGGGTCAGGATGAATCCCCAGCCGAAGACGAGGAAGAACCAGCCCTGGGTGGTGATGCCTTGCGTCATGGGACCTCCTCGGGAATGGCGGAATGACTAGATACCATAGCCGCCCCCCCCTGTCAAAAGAAATCCACCGGCCTTGCGTTCTACGGGGGATTATGCTATCCTAACGCGTCATCGCCTTCCAACTCACCCTAGGAGCCACACGACTTTGGACGCATTCGGGAATATCGACAGCAAGTACCGTTTCATCATCCTGGCCTCCAAGCGGGCCAAGCAGCTGCTCAGGGGCGCCAAGCCCAAGATCCAGGGCAAGTCCAAGAGCCTCATCCGCATCGCCCAGGCCGAGGTCCGCTCGGGTCTCATCGAGTACGAGATCATCCCGGCCAGGATGGACGACATCCCCGAGCGCGAGGAACGCGTCCTCCTGGGCGGCGGCCTCGGCGACGAGCCCGGGGAATCCGACGGGCCCGTCGGCAAGGACCTCGTCGAGGGCGACGCGGACGTCGTGGTCGAGGACGAGAGCGAAGAGGACGAGGCCGGCGAGGAAGAGGCCGAGGACGACCTCGCCAAGGACGACAAGGACGAGTGAGGCCGGGCCGGCCTCGGCCTAGCCCGTGACGCCGGTCCCGCCCGGGCCGGAAAGGATCTCCGCGTAGCTGCTGGTGACGAAGTCCGCCCGCTTGTACCCCAGGGCCCGGGCGAAGCGGACGATCTCGTGCCGTTCCCCCTCGAGCTCCAGGAAGTCGCCGGCCGCCGTCTCGTCGAGCGCGATCGTCAGGCGGGCCTTGCGGAAGACGGTCCGGCGCTTCACGTACGTGAAAGTCTCCTTCAGGCCCAGGGCCCGGAGGATCTTGCGGGCCTGGCGCGGGTCGCGGACCTGGGTCTCGAGCTCCTCGCGGACCTTGAAGGAGCGGGACTTCCGCGGCTCTCCCTTGAAGGTCAGCGTGGCCCGCCGGCCCGCCGTCCGCAGCCGCAGGGCCCGGCGGGCCTCGCGGAGGGCGCCCGAGGCGAAGTCGAACAGGACGTTCGTCTCGAGGTGGCGCTCCCGGGAGACCGCGGCGCCGAGCGCCAGGACCTTCTCGCGCGCGGCCTTGGCGTCCGCGACCCTGATCTTGACCTCGATCTCGGTCATCGCTATCTCTTCCTTGTCAGGCCGAACAGGGCCAGCCGGATGAGGGTCTCCCGGGTGGGCGACTCGGGGAAGGGGGTGATGGCCTCGAGGGTCCGTTCGGCGTATTCGCCGGCCCGGGCGCGGGCGTAGTCGAAGGCGTCCCCGCCGGCCAGGGCATCGATCAGCCCGCGCCTCTCGGCGGCCGAGATGTCCTTGCGGCCGACGAGGGCCTTGATCCGCTCCCGCCCCCCGCGCCTGTCCGTGCGCAGGGAACGGATGAGGGGCAGGGTGATCCGCCCCTCGGCGAGATCGGAAAGGACGGGCTTGCCGAGGACGGCCGGATCGCCGGCGAGGTCGAGAAGGTCGTCGACGATCTGGAAGGTCATGCCCAGGTTCAATCCGTAGGCGGCGACGGCCTCCTCCTCCTCGGGAGAGGCCAGGCCGAGGATGGCCCCGATGCGGCAGCAGGCCCCGAACAGGACGGCCGTCTTGCTCTCGACGATGTCCCTGTACTTCTCCTCGGTGATCCGGAGGTCGCCGGCCAGGGCGTATTCGTCGAGCTCGCCCTCGATCATCCGGGCCGAGACGTCGGCCAGGAGGCGGATGACCCGGTCGTGGCGCGACTGCAGGGACAGCCCGATCGACTTGATGTAGAGGTAGTCGCCGAGGAGGACCGTGATGTTCGGCCCCCACTTGGCGTGGACGGAGGCCTTGCCCCGGCGGACCCCGGCGTTGTCGACGATGTCGTCGTGGATGAGGCTGGCCGTGTGGAGGAGCTCGACGAGCGAGGCCAGGAAGACCGATTCCTCGCTCCCCGGGCTGAAGAGCCGGGAGGTCAGCAGGACGAGCGCCGGCCGGAGCCTTTTGCCCTTCTTGCGCAGGACGTAGCGGCTGATCTCCGCGGTCAGGGGGTTGGAGGAGCGCGACCAGGAGTCGAGCCTGTCCTCGACCCGGTCGAGGTCGCCGCGGATCTCCTTGTAGAGGGAGGACATGTCCTTCCACCTGGGGATGGACGACCAGCGGTCGAGGAGCGGCGTCGGGGAGGTCATCGGCGGGCCGATTCTAACACTCGCCCCCGCCGTTTTCAAACGGGAACAGGCGGGCGAAGTTCCCCGTCGTCGCCTCCGCGAGGTCCTCGAGCGGCAGGCCCCTGATCCCGGCCAGGACCCGGGCCGTCTCGACGACGTAGGCGGGCTCGTTGCGGCGGCCCGAGCCCCGGTAGGGGACGGGGGCGAGATAGGGCGAGTCGGTCTCGACGAGGAGGCGGTCGAGAGGGACCTTGGCGGCGACCTCGCGCAGGTCCCCGGCCTTGGGGAAGGTCAGGATGCCCGAGAACGAGACGTGGAAGCCCCGGTCGAGCATGGCCTTGGCCGTCGCCCAGTCCTCGGTGAAGCAGTGAAGGATGCCGCCCCGGACGAAGCCCTCGCCGTCCACGGCGGCGACGATGTCGGGCCCCGACAAGCGGCTGTGCAGGATGACGGGCAGGCCGGCCTCGCCGGCCAGGGCCAGCTGGGCCCGGAGGGCCGGGCGCTGGGCGTCGGCCGGCGAGAAGCCGTAGTGGTAGTCGAGCCCGATCTCCCCCACGGCCCGGATGGACCCCGCGGCGGCCAGGGCCCGGAGACCGTCGAGATGGGCCTGCACGAGGTCCTTGGCCTGGTGGGCGTGGACCCCGGCCGCGGCCAGGACGGTCGGGAAACCGGCGGCGAGGCGGGCGATGGCCGGCAGGCTCTCGGGGCGGGTCAGGTCGGCCGGGCAGAGGATGGCGACGACGCCGGCCGCGAAGGCCCGCCGGACCGTCTCCGGCCGGTCGGCGTCGAACTCGGCCATGTCGAGGTGGGCGTGGGAATCGACGAGGCGCATGGGAAAAAGGAAAGGGGACACGTACCGCGGCGGTACGTGTCCCCGGACCCGCTTACTGTGCCATCTTGATCTTGAGCGTGCGGAGCGGGATCGCGCCGTAGCTGAGGAGCTTCTGCAGGAAGTCCCGCTCGTTGAAGGCCTCGCCCTTGAGCTTGCGGGCGTCCTTCTCCATGTCGAGGATCTCCCGCTAAGTACCTGCCCGGGTTCCCCTGGCACCCCCACCGCGGCATCGAGACGATCACCTACATGGTCCGCGGCACGGCCGAGCACGGCGACAGCATGGGGAACAGCGGCGTCATCGGCCCCGGCGACGTCCAATGGATGACGGCCGGCGGCGGCGTCATCCACCAGGAGATGCCCAAGGGCGGGCCCGACGGCCGCATGGGCGGCTTCCAGCTCTGGGCCAACCTGCCCGCGTCCCAGAAGATGATGGCCCCTCGCTACCGCGACGTGAGGAAGGCGGACATTCCCGAGGTCGCCCTGCCCGGCGGCGTCACGGCCCGGGTCATCTGCGGCGAGGTCGGCAAGGCGCGCGGCCCGGTCCGGGACATCGTCATCGATCCCGGGTACATCGACGTCTCGATGCCGGCGCGGGCCGAGTTCGTCCACCCGACCAAGCCCGGCCACACGGTCATCGCCTACGTCTTCGAGGGCGAGGGCTGCTTCTCCGACGAGCCCGGCCTGTCGTCCTACGACGTCGAGCCGGCCTCATACTTCGACCTCGAGCGAAGGCCGTTCCTCGGGGACGCCTCGGTCATCCTCTTCGGCGACGGCACCCGGGTCAAGGTGACGACGACGGACTCCCCGCTCCGTTTCCTCCTCATCTCGGGCCGCCCCCTCGGCGAGCCGGTCGCCTGGCGCGGGCCCATCGTCATGAACACGCAGGAGGAGCTCCAGACGGCCTTCCGCGAGTACAGGGCGGGGACGTTCATCAAGCACCCGAAGGCGGGCTGACCAAGTCGCCTGAGAACGGGGACACGTACCCGAGGTACATGTCCCCTTAAGAGGAACAGCCCCGTGCGGGGACAGCCCCATTAAAGCCCGAAGATCAAGAACGGGGACACGTACCTTCGGCACAGGTCCCCATTCCTTTTATTGCAAACGCCGGGCGAAACGGATAATCTGAGGGCCGAACCTGGAGGCCCGCCATGCCGATGACCAGCCGCGAACGCCTGGCCGCCGCTCTCAGCCACCGCCAGCCCGACCGCGTCCCCGTCGACTTCAACGGCACCGCCGTCACGGGCATGCACGTCAAGTGCGTCATCGGCCTCCGCGACCGCTACGGCCTGGAGAAGCGGCTGGTCAAGGTCCACGAGCCCTACCAGATGCTGGGCTGGATCGACGACGACCTCCAGACGGCCCTGGGCATCGACGTCGAGGGCGTCTACGGGCCCGACACGATGTTCGGCTACCGCAACGAGAACTGGCAGCCGTGGCGCATGGACGACGGGACCGAGGTCCTCATGTCGGGGAATTTCCGCACGACCAAGGACGCGAACGGCGACACGCTCGTCTACCCCGGCGGCGACCGGACCGCTCCGCCCTCGGGGCGCCTGCCCAAGAACGGCTTCTTCTTCGACACCATCGTCCGCCAGGGCCCCCTCGACGAGGACAAGCTCGATCCCGCCGACAACCTCCAGGAGTTCGGGCCGATCGCCGGGGAGGCCCTCGACCACTTCGAGCGCGAGAGCCGCCGGGCCGGGGCGACGGGGCGGGGCATCATCGCCAGCTTCGGCGGGACGGCGCTCGGCGACATCGCCCTGGTCCCCGGCCCCCAGCTCAAACATCCCAAAGGCGTCCGGGACATCGAGGAATGGTACGTCTCGACCCTGACCCGCCGTCCCTACGTCCACAAGGTCTTCGAGGGCCAGACCGAGCGCGCCCTCGAGAACCTCGAAAAGATCCACGCCCGGGTCGGCGACCAGGTCCAGGCCGCCTTCGTCTGCGGCACGGACTTCGGCACCCAGCGATCGACCTTCTGCTCCGTGGCCGATTTCCGCGGGCTCTACATGCCCTACTACCGGCGGATCAACGGCTGGATCCACAAGAACACGGGCTGGAGATCGTTCAAGCACTCCTGCGGCGCGGTCTACAGCCTCATCCCGTCCTTCATCGAGAGCGGCTTCGACATCCTCAATCCCGTCCAGGTCTCGGCCGCGGGCATGGACGCCGCGCGCCTCAAACGCGAGTTCGGCCGCGACATCGTCTTCTGGGGCGGCGGCGTCGACACCCAGAAGACCCTGGCCTTCGGAACGCCGGACCAGGTCCGGGCCGAGGCGCTCGAGCGCTGCGAGATCTTCGGACGGGACGGCGGCTTCGTCTTCAACGCGGTCCACAACATCCAGGCCAACGTCCCGATCGCCAACATCGCGGCGATGTTCGACGCCCTTCGAGAGTTCAACGGATGAGGAAAGCCGCCTGGTACGTCCTGTCCGTCACCCTGGTCGCCGCGATCGGCGGCCTGATCTTCGGCTTCGACACGGCCATCGTCGCCGGGGCGACCCGCTACATGAAGGAGCAATTCTCCCTCGACTCGCTCCAGGAGGGCTGGGCCGTGGCCGTCGTCCTCGTCGGCTGCATGTTCGGCGCGGGCCTGGCCGGGCCCATCAGCGACCGTATCGGCCGCCGGCGCTTCATGCTCGTCTCGGCCGTCCTCTTCCTCGTCTCGGCCGTGGGCTGCGCCCTGCCGCGGACGATCTCGGAGTTCATGGCCTTCCGGTTCGTCGGCGGGCTCGGCATCGGCTCGGCGGCCGTCCTCTCGCCGCTCTACATCGCCGAGATCGCGCCGGCCCGCGCCCGCGGGGCCCTGGTCTCGGTCAACCAGCTGGCCATCGTCACCGGCATCCTCCTGGCCTACTTCGTCAACTGGGCCTTCGCCGGGGCCGGCCCGGCCAACTGGCGCTGGATGTACGCCATGGGCGCCGTCCCGTCCGTCCTCTTCTTCCTGCTCCTGCTCGGCGTCCCCGAGAGCCCGCGCTGGCTGGTCAAGAACGGCCGCGAGGCCGAGGCCCGGACCGTCCTCACCCGGGCCGACAGCGCCGAGGCCGCGGCGGCCGGCATCCGCGACATCAAGGACGCCCTGGCCCGCGAGCAAGGCTCCTTCCGCGAGATCTTCCGGCCGGGCTTCCGGCGGCCCCTCCTCATCGCCGTCGCCCTGGCCGTCTTCCAGCAGGTCACGGGCATCAACGCCATCCTCTATTACGCCCCGCGGATCTTCGAGGGGGCCGGCTTCGAGCGCATGTCGGCCATCGGCCAGTCGACGATCGTCGGGCTGGTCAACATGCTCTTCACGGTCGTGGCCATCGTTCTCGCCGACAGGGTCGGACGGCGCCCGCTCCTCCTCGCGGCCACGGCCGGCATGGGCGTCTCGCTCGTCCTCCTCGGCGCGGCCTTCAAGTTCCCGTTCCTGCCGGCCTCGGCCCTGCTCTTCGTCATCCTGCTCTACATCGCCTTCTTCGCCTCGGCCATGGGCCCGCTCGTCTGGGTGGTCATGGCCGAGATCTTCCCCATCAAGGTCCGCGGCGCGGCCATGGGACTGGCGACGCTCGTCCTCTGGTTCTCCGACTTCGTCGTCACGCTGACCTTTCCGGTCATCTCGGACCGTTTCCACCCCTCCTCGGCCTTCTGGCTCTACGCGGCGATGTGCGCCTTCGCCCTCGTCTTCATGGGTTCCTGTCTGCCGGAGACCAAGGGCCGGACGCTCGAGGAGATCGAGCGGCGCTGGCTGAAGGCGGACTAGCCTGACCTATTCGTAAAAACGCCTCGCTTTTCTCCGTTTCACTTTTTCTTGGGCGTTTTTACCCTACGGGCGAGCCGATTCGGCCCCATCTGCATCGTTCTCGGGGTTCGCAGGACCAAAGAGCACAGCTTCATCCCCCGGGCCTCGCATCCGAGGGCCGCCTCGATCCGTGGATAGATCAGGCTAGAGAGCGGGGACGGTCCCTATTTCGGGCCGATGGCCTCGGCCAGCTTCCCGACGGCCGCGTCGAGCTCCGTGACGAGGATGCCGGAGATGACCCCGGGCAGGAAGTTGACCTTGCGGGCCTCGAGCGGCATCTTCCGGTCGAACGAGTGCTTGACGATCGTCTTGCCGGCCTTGAACTCGAGGAACTCCAAATCCATGGCCAGCCGGCCGTACCACTTGTCGGGGTTGTCGATCTCCTCGACGAGGCGGACGTTGGTGCGCAGGACGATCTCCGGGTCCCCCTGCAGGACGTCGATCATGACCCGGGGAAAGGCCGCCTTCTTGATGAGGTAATCGCTGATGGCCTCGCGGAAGAGGGCGTCGGGCGTCTTGGCCCAGAAGACGGCGGTGTAGTATTTGAGCTCGTAGGGCGAGACCCGGTAGATGACCCGGAAGTCGTCGTAGAGCGGATCGACGCGGACCGGCTCGATGTAGATCACCTTGCCGACCTGCGGGTGCGGCCGGGCGTCCATGTCCATGGCCACGATCTGGAAATAGCGCTTGGACGGCGTGGACAGGCAGCCGGCGACGAGGAGCGCGGCGAGGAGCGGAAGGGCGAGTTTCCTCATCATTTCTTGTCCTTTCGTGTCCGCAGGATGACCGACGGGTCCTCGGCGATCTCGCGGGAGAAGCGGGCCAGGTTCTCGACGGCGACGCCGAGGCTGTCGAAGGTCCGCGCGAGGTCCGATTGCTGCGAGAGCAGGACGCTCTCGACCTTCTTGAGGCTGACCGAGGCCGAGTCCAGGAACGTCCGGATGTCCGCGAGGACCTGGCCGAGCTCCTCGGCCGAGAAGCGGTCGGCGATGTTGCCCAGCGTCCTCTCCGAGTTGGCCTCGACCGTGCGGATGAGGCGGTCGAGGTCCTCGGTCACGGGCACGAACCTCTCGGTCGCCCGGGCGAACTCGGCCGAGGCCTTCTCCAGGCTGGCCAGGGTGTTCTCGACGGAGGCCCGGCGGGAGTCCAGGACGTCCGAGACGGCGGCCGAGCTCTTCTCCGCGTTCTCGAGGAAGACCGAGAAGCGCTCGATGTTCTCCGGGGCCAGGAGCTCGGTGATCCGCTTGGCCGTCGTCTCGATGTTGTTGACGATGTCGTCGGCCTTGTCGCCGAGGCCCCGGCCCGTCGGGATCTCGCCGCGGGCCTTGAGGTTGGGGGCGGTCATCGTGCCGCCGCTGATCTCGACGTACTTCTGCCCGGTCAGGCCGACGTAGACCATGACGGCCCGCATGTCGGTCTTCATGACCAGCCCGGGCTTGATCTTGACCCCGACGTCGACGCAGTCCAGGTCCGTGCGGCTGACGTCGATGCCGACGACCCGGCCGACCTCGACCCCGCGGTACTTGACGAGGGAGCCGACGACGAGCCCGTGGACGGACGTGTCCCGGAACTTGATCAGGTAGAGGTCGCCGGGGTCGCGCAGCTTGGGGGCGATGAAGAAGCCGGCCACCGCGATGAAGATGACCGTGGCGATCGAAAGGAAGATCCCCAGGCGGGTCTTTTGCTCATGCGTCATCATGGCTGTCTCTCTTGAGGAAGAATGTCCGGACGAAGGCGTCGTCGGAGGCCGCCAGCCGGTCCGCGCCGCCCGAGAAGCGGAGGCCGCCGCCGTCGATGACCAGGACCTCGTCGGCGATCCGCTCGATCGAGCGCAGCTCGTGGGTGACCACGACCAGGGTCATCCCGAAGGTCGTCTTGAGCCGGAGCAGGAGGTCGTCGAGGAGCGACGAGGTGATGGGATCGAGCCCCGACGAGGGCTCGTCGCAGAAGACGACGGCCGGGTCGAGGACCAGGGCCCGGGCCAAGGCGCCCCGCTTGCGCATGCCGCCCGAGAGCTCGGCCGGGTACTTGGCCGCGGCCTCGGCCATCTCGACCTGGGCCAGCCCGGCCTGGACCATGTCCCGGACGATGTCCTCGGGCAGGTCCGGGTAGTGCATCCGGACGGGCAGGGCGACGTTCTCGAACAGGGACAGGCCGTTGAGGAGTGCCCCGCCCTGGTAGAGGACGCCGATCCGGTCGTAGAGGCGCCGCAGCGAGGCCTCGGAGCCGTAGTCGACGGGCGCGCCGGCGAAGTCGAAGGCGCCCCCGAGCGGCGGCAGGAGCCCGGCCAGAGTTTTGAGCAGGGTCGACTTCCCCGAGCCGCTGACGCCCAGGACGACCGTGATCCGCCCTTCGGGGATGGCGAAGCTCAGGTCGCGGAGCACTTCGGTCCGGCCGTAGCCGACTGTCAGTGAGCGGGCGCCGATGATGTCCATGTCAGTACAGCACGAAGGCGAAGATGCAGTCGATGATGATGATCATGGTGATCGACAGGACGACGGATTCCGTCGTCGCCCGGCCGACCTCCTCGGCGCTCCGGCCGACGGTCAGGCCCTTGAAGCCGCTGCCGACGACGATGGCCCAGCCGAAGACGACGGTCTTGACCAGGCCCCAGGCGAAGTCGGTCCAGTCGACCGAGTTGACCATCTGGCCGAGGAAGGCCGAGGGCAGCATCCCGAAGGTCACCCGGGCGACGACGATGCCGCCCAGGATGCCGGCGACGTCGGCCATGGCCACGAGCAGGGGCACGACCAGGGTGATGGCCAGCAGCCGGGGGACCATGAGGAACTTCTCGGGCACGAGGCCCATGGTCCGCAGGGCGTCGACCTCCTCGAGAACGGTCATGCTGGCCAGCTCGGCCGTGATGGCCGCGCCGACCTTGCCGGCCAGGATGACGCCGGTCATGAGCGGCACGAGCTCGCGGAGCATGGCGTAGCCGACGAGGTCGGCGATGTAGACCTCGGCCCCGAACATCCGCAGCTGCTCGGCCGAAGTGATGGAGATGGTCACGCCGACGAGGAAGAGGAGCAGGCAGACGATGGGGTAGGACCGGTAGCCCATGAAGAACATCTGGTTCCAGGTCTCGCCGGGATAGACCCCCCGCCGCTTCCTGAGATAGACGCCGAGGTGGTAGACCTCGTCGCCGAACATGGCCAAATAGCGGCCCAAGTCCTTGAACCGGTTGAGGAAACGGTCGGCGTACGAGCGGAAGAAGCGGACCGGGCGCCCCCAATGCCCGACGATGTGGTAGCCTCGCGGGTTGTTTTTTGGCCGGCGCGGCGTCGGGCGCCGGCTCGGCGAAGAAGTAGGTCTTGGCCGTCCAGTTGGCGGAGATGGTGTTCAGGTCCGTCTGGCGGTTCAGGCCCTTGATGGTGAAGTTCTCGATCGTGAAGACGCGGGGGAACTTGCTCAGCTTGTCGAAGAAGGTCCCCAGGTTGTGGTAGCTCCCGGAGACCTGGATGGGGATTGGCTTCTCGGCGTAGAACTCCTTGTTGATCTCGGTCCCCGGGGCGAAGCGGATGACGTCCAGCCGGGAGTCGTAGGCCAGGGCCTGGATCTGGCGGAGGATGTCGGCGATCTCCATGCGCTGCGGGATGTTGACCTCGAGGGCCTTGAGCTTGGCGGTCATGGCCACGATGTCGGCCTCGATCCTGTCCAGCTCCCGCTTCTTCTGCTTGAGGTTCTGGACCTCGCTCTCCACCTTGACCCTCTCGGCCGTCAGGGCCTTGAGCTTGTCGTTCTGGGGCTTGAAGTAGAAGAAGAAAGCCAGGGCGAAGATGAGGGCCGCGAGGAGCAGATATCCGTACCAGGGCCAGTTCTTCATGTCGTCCCTCCCTTCTTCTTGGCCGCGGGCTTGGCCGCGGCGTCGGCCGCTGCGGGCGGCGGCGGGGGCTCGGGCTTCTTCTCCAGCGCGGCCCGCAGCGAGAACTCCAGGTACTGGTCCCCCTGCGTCGTCTTCTGCGTCGAGGACACGAGGTTGACGTTCATCACCTGGGGGCTGGCCTCGAGGCTGGAGATGTAGTCCGCGATGAGGTTGTTCGACAGGGACCGGCCCTTGATCTGGATGCCCTTGGCGTCGAAGACGATCTCGCTCAGCCAGACCCAGTCGGGCAGGCGCCGGCTGAACTCGTCCATGAGCCGGGGCGCTATGTCGCGCTGGGCGTTGAGGCTCTCGATGAGCGTGATCTTCCGGTCCAGGGATTCCCGGGCCTTGCGCTGCTCCTCGAGCTTGGCCTCGACGTACTGGAGCTGGGCCTTCTCCTGCCGGGCCTCGGCGAGCAGGGCGTTCTCCCGGTCGAAGGCCTTCTTCTGCAGGAAGAAGAAGGCCCCAAGGCCGATGACGAGGGCCAGGAAGATGAGGTTCCCGACGTTCGGGCCCTTCTTCGCCCCGTCTTCCAGGCCGCCCGAAGCGATGACGGGTTCCCGGATGTCCTTCGTTTCCGGCTTCAGGAGGTTGATCCGTATCATGGTTACTTCTCCACCTTTCGGGTTGCCAGGCCGACGGCGACGCTGAAGACCGGCGCCATGTCGCTGAAGTAGACCGCGTCGAACTTCTTATCGTCGATCCGGATGTTGCGGAAGGGATTGAGGACCTCGGTCTTGATCCGGAACTTGGTCTCGAAGGCCCCGACCATGCTGGGGACGTTGGCCAGGCCGCCGCTGAGGACGATCTGCTCGATCTTCCGCTCCCGCTTCTCGGAGGCCTCGTAGAACGAGAACGTCTTCTCGATCTCGTCGAGCAGGTCGCGGACGTTCATCGCCAGGAGGGTGGCGAACTGGTCCGGGGTCGTCGACTTCCCGGGGATGCCCTTGAGGAGCTTCTCGGCCTCCTCGAAGGGGATGCTCAGCTCCTTGCGGATGTTCTCGGTGAAGAAGAAGCCGCCCAGGGACAGGTCGCGGAAGAGCTGGGGCGTGCCGCGCTCGACGATGACGACGTTGGTGATGTTGGCGCCGATGTTGATCAGGGCGATCGTCTTCTCGGCGAAGAACTCGGGATAGCTGACCTCCAAGACGTTCTGGAGGGCGAAGACGTCGACCTCGATGCTCAGGAGGTTCTTGCGGGCCTGGTTGATGACGTTGCTGTAGTTGGCGATCTTGTCCTTCTTGGCGGCGACGAGGAGGATGTCGAGGTTCTTCTCGTCGGTCGACCGCGACGGCTTGAGGATGGCGTAGTCGACGTTGGTCTCCTCGTAGGGGTAGGGGATGTTGTGCTTGGCCTCCCAGATGATGGACTCGGCCAGCTCCTGCTTCTCCATGACCGGGAGGGAGATCTTCTTGATGATGACGGAGTTGCCGGAGATCGAGATGCCCACGTCCTTGTTCGAGATCTTGCTCTCCTCGAAGACGAGGCGGATGGTCTCGACGACGGCGGCCGAATCGATGATCGTCCCCTCGACGATGGCGTCGTGGGGCAGAGGCTCGTACCCGATCTTGACCAGGTCGTAGGCCTCCCCGCCGCCCTTCTTCCGGGGCCGGAGCTCGACGGCCTTGACGGAGTACGAGCCGATGTCCAACCCGACCACGCTTTTTTCTCGAGAGATACCGAACATGTTTCCCTGCCTTTATGGATTTGGAGATTTCTTGGACGCGCCGAACTTCGCCCGGAGCTTCCGCGCGACCGGCCCGGGGACGAGGCCCTCGACCGAGCCGCCGAGCGCGGCGACCTCGCGGACCAGGTGCGAGCTCAGGAACGAGTAGTTGATGCTGGGCATCATGAAGAAGGTCTCGACGTCCTGGGCCAGGCTCCTGTTCATCAGGGCCATCTGGAACTCGTACTCGAAGTCCGAGATGGCCCGCAGGCCGCGGATGACGGTGTTCGTCCCCTGGGCCCGGGCGAAGTCGACGAGGAGGCCCTCGAAGGCCCGCACCTCGACCTCCTTCTTGGGGGCGAAAAGCTCTTGGATCATTCTTACCCTCTCTTTAGTCGTGAAGAGGGTGGCTTTTGTGGGGTTTTTCAGGACGGCGACGACGATCTTGTCGAAGACCCTCAGGCCCCGTTCGATGATGTCCACATGCCCGTTGGTGATGGGATCGAACGAACCGGGGTAGATGGCCTTCGAGGACGGCATCTGGACTCTCAGTTAGTTCCTCATCTCGGATTATCTTCCAAATATCAAAAAAAAAGAGGCTTGTCAACGAATTTCCTCGGGGAGAGCGGCTCCGGAGGGTCTTGGCGGGAGGGCCGGGGTGTGCCATAATCTAGAGGGGAGGCAGGTCCTATGGACGATCGAGAAGGCCGGGGGGGCCCGGGAAAGGGGAGGCGGGCCCGCCGGTCCGATAACCCGCTGTCACCGTCGGGGGTGATATTCTGGGGGCTGTTTCTCGCCTTCGCGTCCGGCCTCGGCCGGGCCCAGGACGAGGCGGCCCTGTCCGCGAAGCGGAAACTCATGGTCGCGACGCAGATCGCGGCCCGCGGCGTCCGCGACCCCCTCGTCCTGGCGGCCATGACCGACGTCCCCCGCCACCTGTTCGTCCCGGCGGGCTCCGCCGGCGAGGCCTACGAGGACTACCCCCTCCCGATCGGGGAGGGCCAAACGATCTCCCAGCCCTACATCGTCGCCCTCATGACGGAGCGTCTGGCGATAGGCCGGGAGGCCAAGGTGCTCGAGGTCGGCACCGGCTCAGGCTACCAGGCGGCGGTATTGGCCCGGATCGCCGCCCGGGTGTTCACGATCGAGATCCAGGAGGACCTGTCCCGGCAAGCGGCGGCGACGCTCGAACGCCTGGGCGTCCGGAACGTCGCCGTCCGGGCCGGCGACGGCTTCTTCGGCTGGCCCGAGGAGGCCCCCTTCGACGCGATCATGATCACCTGCGCCGTCCCCGAGGTCCCGCCGGCCCTTTTCGCCCAGCTCGAGGAGGGCGGCCGCCTGGTCCTGCCCCTGGGCGACGCCCGGACCTACCAGACGCTGACCGTCGTCACCAAGCGCCGCGGCAAGCCGGTCCGCGAACGGGTCCTCGACGTCCGCTTCGTCCCCATGACCGGAGAGGCCCAAAAGAAGAAACGGCCCTGAAAGCCGTCTCCTTCGATCGCCCGCTGTCAAGACTCTCCGGTTGGCCGCGGAGGGGCCTCGGGGAGCGGCGGGAAGTGGAGCGCCCGGACAGCAGGCTCGTTCTCGAGGGGCCTCGGAAATAGTGGCTGAGGGGTATCCCGAAGTGAGCATGAAGCGGTGACTTGGCCGGCCTCGGGCCGGAGACCTATGAACGGGCTCCGGACCGGGACGGCGTGAAAAGCCACCGCAGCGAACGGAGCGGATCCCCGAAGCCCCTCCGCGGCCGGACGAGAGGGCCGCGCGTTGCTTTTGCCAGGGGACTGTGCTAGTTTTGAGGCGATGATGATCCGTTTCGGCACCTCCGGCTGGCGCGGGGTGATGGGCCAGGAATTCACCTTCCACAACGTCCGCATCGTCGTCCAGGCCATCGCCAACTGCCTCCGCGAAACCTACGGCGACGGGCCCGTCTCCGTTCTGGTCGGCCACGACACCCGTTTCCTCTCGGACCGCTACGCCGTCGAAGCGGCCAAGCTCCTGGCCCGCAACGGGATCGAGGTCCTGCTCGCCGACCGCGACGCGCCCTCCCAAGCTCTGGCCTGCCAGATCATCAAGCGCCGGCTGCAGGGCGGGATCAACTTCACCGCTTCCTTCAATCCGCCGCGCGACAACGGCCTCAAGTTCAACGTCGCGACCGGCGCCCCGGCCCTGCCGGCCGTGACCGACGCCGTCGAGGAGGAGGTCCGGCGGATCATGCCCGGCTTCGTCCCGGCCTCCCACTCCCGCGACGAGGCCGTCGTCCGCGTCGATGTCCAGGCCGATTACCTGGCCCACCTCCAGGGGAAGATCGACTTCGACGTCATGCGCCGGGCCGGACTCCGGGTCGCCGCCGACCCGCTCTACGGGACGAGCCGCGAGTACCTCGACGAGATCCTCGAGGAGAACGGCGTCGAGGTCGAGAGCCTCCACGGCTACGTCGATCCCTATTTCGGCGGCGTCAGCCCCTCGTGCACCGAGGAGAACCTGGCCGAGCTCAAGGCCCGCGTCGTCCAGTCCAAGTGCCATATCGGCCTGGCCACGGACGCGGACGGCGACCGGTTCGGCATCGTCGACGAGACCGGGTCGTTCGTCCACCCGAACATCATCCTGGCCGTGCTCCTCGACCACCTGGTCCGGAACAAGGGCTGGCGCGGCGGCGTCGCCCGCTCGATCACGACGACGCACCTCCTCGACCGCATCGCCCGCCGGTACGGCCTCCCGCTGACGAAGACGAAGGTCGGCTTCAAGTACATGGCCGACCTCTATCTCCAAGGGCGGATCATGTTCGGGGGGGAGGAGAGCGCCTGCATCGCCGTCAAGGACCACCTGCCCGAGAAGGACGGCATCTTCGCCGGGCTCCTCGTCGCCGAGACGGTCGCCGCCACGGGCCGGAGCCTGGGGGGCCTCCGCGAGGACCTCTTCCGCGAGTACGGGACGATGACCAGCGGGCAGCGGACGCTGCCCCTGACGCCGGAGCGGGCGAAGCGGCTCAAGGCCCTCGTCCAGGACCCGCCCTCGAAGCTCGGGCGGCGCAAGGTCGTCGCGGTCGAGACGATCGACGGGCTCAAGCTCGATTTCGAAGGGGACCGCTGGGTCGTCCTGCGGCTGTCCGGGACCGAGCCGCTCATCCGCTGCTACGCCGAGGCCGAGACCGAGGAGGAGGTCGATTCCATCCTGAAGAAAGGGCTCCAGGCGGTCCGGTGAGAAAGAAGATCCTCCTCGTCGCCTTCGCCTGCCTGCTCGTCATCATGGTCGTCACCGCCCTCTTCGGCAAGAAGGGAGTCGTGGAGCTCGGCCGGTCCCGCCGGGTCCTGGCGGAGCGGTCCGAGAGGATCCGGGCCCTCGAGGCGGAAAAATCGCGTCTCGAGGCCGAGGTCCGGCGCCTCGACGGGGACCCCCGGGCCGTCGAGAAGGAGGCCCGGGAGAAGCTGGGGCTCGTCGCGCCGGGCGAGAAGGTGGTCGTCGCCCCCGGCCCGCCCGCGGCCAAAAAGAAGTAGATGGCCCGGACCGCCGCCGACCGCCGCCGGCCCGAGGAACGGGCCCTGGTCGAGGGCCTCAACCCCGCCCAGCGCCGGGCCGTCCTCCACGGCCGGGGGCCGCTGCTCATCATCGCCGGGGCCGGCACCGGGAAGACCAAGGTCATCACCCACCGCATCGCCCGGCTCATCGCCTCCAAGGCGGCCCGGCCCGCCGAGATCCTGGCCGTGACCTTCACCGAGAAGGCGGCCAACGAGATGGAGTCCCGGGTCGACGTCCTCGTCCCGTACACGTCCTCCTTCGCCGAGATCAGCACCTTCAACTCCTTCGGCGAGAGGGTCCTCCGCGACCACGCCCTGGACGTCGGCTACCGCCCGGACTTCCGCCTGCTCGCCGACGTCGACCAGGCCGTCTTCTTCCGCGAGAACCTCTTCCGCCTGCCCCTCGACTACTACCGCCCCCTCGGCCAGCCGACCCGGCACATCCAGGAGGTCCTCGAGGTCATCCGCAAGCTGAAGCAGGAGGACGTCCGTCCCGAGGACTGCGTCCTTCACGCCGAGGAGCTCGGCCGGAAGGCCGCGACCGAGGCCGAGCGGGAAACGGCCCGCAAGCACCTCGAGATCGCCCGGGTCTTCGCCGCCTACCAGACGCTCCTCCGGACCGGGGGGCTCATCGACTTCGAGGACCAGGTGACGCTCGTCGTCGACCTCTTCCGCCG
Organism: Candidatus Aminicenantota bacterium; assembly: GCA_041320535.1. GTDB lineage: Bacteria > Acidobacteriota > Aminicenantia > Aminicenantales > Saccharicenantaceae > RBG-16-66-30. The sequence continues at coordinate 1,284,818 of JBGLNH010000001.1, forward strand.
CCGCCCGGCCGTCCTCGAGGAGGTCCGGGGCCGCTATCGCTACATCCTCGTCGACGAGTTCCAGGACACCAACTTCGTCCAGTTCGAGCTCGTCAAGATGCTGGCCTCCGGGCACCGCAACCTGACGGTGGTCGGCGACGACGACCAGAGCATCTTCCGCTTCCGCGGCGCCTCGCTCAGCAACATCCTGTCCTTCGAGGAGGTCTATCCCGAGGCCAAGAGGATCGTCCTCGTCCGGAACTACCGCTCGACCCAGGCCATCCTCGACAGGGATTGCGCTGGGTGAAGCCGCCCGCGCCGGGCGTCCGCCAGACGTCCTCGGAGAGGACGCCGTCGACGGCCACGGGCCCGGAGGCGGCCACGGCGGCGATCGTCCGGACGGTGCGGGGATCGTCCGCGGCCGGCCTATCCCTGGCCGAAGCGCCGCCCTGGCCGAGGGCCGGGACGGCGAGAGCGAGCGCCGCGAGAGCGATGAGCGCCCTCAGCGCGATGATCGCTTTCATCCCGTTCTCGGCTCCCGGGCCATCGAAATGGAAGACGTCTCCGTTCCCTTCATAAGAAGGCTGATATATCAGCCCCGCGCGCCCACTGTCAAGGCGACAAGCATCCGCATGCCCCCGTCTTCGGTCAAGTCTTGCGTTATGTCGGCCGTCGAGAGCATAATCCTGTCGATAAGACGAGAAGGACCCGGGGACACGTGCCGCTTCGGCGCGAGTCCCCCATCGCGACGCGCGGGAGGTCGACATGAGCGTGATAATGACGAGGCGCGATTTCGTGAGGTCGGGAGTCGTCCTCGGCACGGCCGCCCTGGCCGGAGGCGCCGCCCTCGGCGGCCAACGCCGCCCGGACCCGAACTCCCCGAGGCTGGCCAGCCCGGACCTGGCCGTCGTCACGGGCGCGGACCCCTTCCTCTCCGTCGACAAGGGCCTCGAGGCCCTCGGCGGGATGAAGCGGTTCGTCAAGCCCGGGGCGACGGTCGGCCTCCTCATCAACGCCCCCGGCTGGTGGCGCCGGCCCGGCAGCCACACCCACCCCGACCTCACGCTGGCCGTCATCCTGGCCGCCCTCGCGGCCGGCGCCAAGGACATCCAATACGTCATCGACCCCCTGCGTGACTACTTCAAGCGCTCTCCGCGCGCGGAAAAACACCCGGCCGAGATCGCCGGGGTCAGGAAATGCTCCGGGAACTACCTCGACAAGGAGATCGCCCGCTCGAAGACCCTCAAGAGAGCGCGCGTCGTCAAGGAGTTCCTCGACTGCGACGTCCTCGTCAACCTGCCCATCGTCAAGCACCACGTCGGCGTGGGCATGTCGGGCAACCTCAAGAACCTGATGGGGGCCAACGGCAACGCCTCGAACCAGTTCTTCCACTCCGGCTCCGGGGCCAAGGGCGAGTACGACGACATCCCCTTCCTGTCCCAGTGCATCGCCGACCTCAACACCCTGCGCCGGCCGGACCTCTGCGTCGCCGACGCCACGGAGTTCCTGCTGACCAACGGCCCGGCCGGGCCCGGCGAGCTGCGCCGGCTCGACAAGATCGTCCTGGGGACCGACCCGGTGGCCGTCGACGCCTATTGCGCGCCCTTCGTCGGCCTGAAGGCGGCCGACGTCCCGATGATCGCCAAGTCGGCTGAATGGGGTCTCGGGCGGATGGACGTCGACAAGCTGGCGGTCGAAGAGATCAAAGCTTAGGAGCGCTGTTCGATCCAGTTCGATCGGGGACACGCACCCGAGGTACGTGTCCCCTTTTCGCCCCCCCTTTTCGCCTCCCTGTCGTCGCGCCCCGAAGTCGGGCCCGGGTCGTTCGCTCGCGGCGGCGCGCGTCGCCGTCCCGGTGTTACCGGGCTTTCGCCTCGGCCCGGGCCTTGGCCACCATCTCCCTGACCTCGCGCGCGAGCCGCGGCGTCTCGTAGACGTAGCCGTCCTTGATCGTCCACTTGATGCCGCCGCGGACGACGGTCTTCCCGTCCTCGATGTCGAGCACGCCCGTCGGGTAGAGGAACTTGAGGTTGGCCAGCGGGTTCTCTCCGACCAGGACGAGGTCGGCGAGGTACCCGGCCCTCACCCGCCCCAGCTCGTTCTCCAGGCCCATCAGCCGGGCGTTGTTGCCGGTCGCGCACTGGATGACGTCGATCGGGTGGAAGCCGGCCTCCTGGAGCAGCTCGAGCTCGCTCAGGAAGGTGAAGCCGTAGAGCGTGTAGATGAAGCCGGCGTCGTCGCCGGCGCCCACGACGCCGCCCATGCCGGCGAAATCCCGCACGGCCTTCATCCAGATGCGGTAGTTCTCCTTCCAGGCGATCTCGTCCTCGGTCGACCAGCCCCACGAGAAGGCGCCGTGCCGCGCCGGGCTGGGCACGAAGTAATCCTCGAGGGCCGGGTGCAGGTACTCCTTGAACCAGGGCAGGTTGCGGGCCCGCGTCATGTCCCGGCAGGCCTCGTAGGTGCTGAAGGTCGGGATCCAGCCGACGCCCGCCTCGACCATCTCCTCGAGGACGTCCTCGAGCTTGTCGGGATCGGCCTCGCGCCACAGCCGCCCGGCCCAGCGGAAGCGGTCGCTCTCGTTGTTGTAGTTGTACGACGGCGGGAAGCCCTGCGAGCCCTTCAGCGCCGCGTCCGGGATGCCGTACCAGTGCTCGATCGTGTCCACGCCGAAGGCCGCGGCGTCCCGGGCGTCGGTCTCCTCGACGCCGATGTGGTGGGCCACCTTGAGGCCGAGCTTGGTCGCCTCGTCGGTGATCGCCGCCATGACGTCGCGGTCCAGGCCGAAGATCTTGACCCCGTCGGCGCCCTGCTCCTTGATCGTCCGGACGGCTTTCCGCCCCTCCTCGGGGGTCCGCCCCCCGGCGACCATGTAAACGTAGATCCGCGGCGCGACGATCGAGCCTTCCCGGCTCTTGCGCCGCTCGGCCAGGGCCTTCTTCGGGTCGGTGCCGACGTCCCGGACCGTGGTGACGCCGCACGCGAGGTAGATCTTGTGCTCGTACTCGAAGGGCTGCCCGAGGCCGGCCCGCTCGTCGTGGAGGTGGATGTGGCTGTCGATGAGGCCGGGGAGGAGGTACATCCCCGTGCCGTCGAGCACGTGGGTCTCGCTCTTGTAGGCGTCGGGCCGCCTGTTCGCGCCGGTGACCGCGGCGATCCGGTCGCCCTCGACGACGATGTCCATCGGGCCGCGCATGGGCGTGCCCTTGCCGTCGATGACCAGGACGTTGCGGATGACCAGCCGGTCGTAGCGCTTGCCGTGTTCGAGGCCGCGGCTTTCGGCGGCCCCGGAGGCCCGGGCGGGCCCGGCCAGCGCCAAGATCAGGGAGAGGCCTATGAGCGGTGCGATGGGCTTTTTCATGCCCCGGAGTATAGCACAGCGCGGTGGGGACATGTACGCTTCGTACGTGTCCCCTTTCTTAGGCCCGCGATTTGGTGTATCTAATGGTGTGTCCCCATTCCAAGCATTCTAAGGAGAGGCTCATGGATAGACGTCAACACGTTCGGACCGCGGCGGCGATCGGCGTCGCCGGCGCGTCCCTCGTCCTCGCTCTCATCGCCCTGCTCGCGGCCTGCGGGCGCGAGGGGCCCGCCCCGGCGGCCGCTCCCTCCGGCGGGTCTTACGAGGGCCTCCTGGCGCTCTGGAAGGAGTTCCGCGAGTTCCAGAAGCCGCGCGTCGCCGGGGGCGTCCCCGACTACACGGCCGCGGCCATGACCGTCCAAAGGAGCGGCCTCCCGGCCTTCCGGGACCGCCTGGCCGCCATCGATCCCGCCGCCTGGCCCGTCGACCGGCGCGTCGACTACGAGATCGTCAAGGCCGAGATGAACGGGCTCGAGTTCGACCACCGGGTCCTCCGGCCCTGGTCGCGGATCCCGGGCTTCTACGCCGTCATCCAGACCTCCGAACCCGACGTCCCGCTTCGCGAAGGGCCCGAGATCCACGGCGTCCTCGACCTCTGGAAGCTGGCCTGGCCGCCCGACGAGAGCGGCCGCGCCGTTCTCCGCGAGAAGCTCTCGGCCGTCCCGGCCGTCCTGGCCCAGGCCAGGACGAACCTCGTCGAGGACACGGCCGACTTTTGGCGCCTCGGCGTCCGGCAGAAGAAGGCCGAGAGCGCCGACCTGGCCGGTCTCGCCCTCCGCCTGGCCCCGACCGACCCCGATCTCGTCCCGCTCTGCGACGCCGCCCGGGCCGCGGTCGACGATTTCCGGGCCTGGCTCGAAGAGGGCCTGGCCGCGAAGAAGGGCCCTTCGGGCGTCGGCGTCGCCGCCTTCGACTGGTACCAGAAGAACGTCCACCTCGTCCCCTACACGTGGGCCGAACAGCTGGCCCTGGCCGGGCGCGAGCTCGAGCGCTCGCTGGCCTACCTGGCCCTCGAGAAGAAGCGCAACGCCGGCCTGCCGCCCCTCCGCCCGGCCGCGGACCTGGCCGAGCTCGGGGCCCGGCAGAAGGCCGCGACCGCCCGGTTCTTCGATTTCCTGAGGAGCCGCGCCATCTTCGCCGTGCCGGACTATATGGCGCTCGACGACGGCGTCGGGGCCTACCTGCCGCCCGAAAAGCGCGACTACTTCTACCAGGTCATCTACCGCGACCCGATGCCCCTCATCTGCCACGCCGTCCACTGGCTGGAGAAGCAGCGCGAGCGCCGCAACACGCACCCCGTCCGCGGCGCGGCCCTGCTCTACAACATCTGGGACAGCCGGGCCGAGGGCTTCGCCACGGCCTTCGAGGAGATGATGCTCGGGGCGGGCCTCTTCGACGGGAATCCCCGCGTCCGCGAGCTCGTCTACAACCTCCTGGCCTTCCGGGCCGTCCGGGCCATCGCCGACCTCAGGCTCCACGCCGGCCAGTGGACGGCCGAGGAGGCCGTGCGCTACGCCGTCGCGACGACGCCGGAGGGCTGGGTCCTCCCCGACGGCGACACGATCTGGGGCGACCTCGCCATCTACCTCGGCCAGCCCGGCTACGGGACGAGCTACGTCGTCGGCAAGGTCCAGGTCGAGAAGCTCCTGGCCGACCGCGCGCGCCAGGCGGGCGGCTCGTTCGAGCTCGGGGCCTTCCTCGACGAGTTCTTCGCCAAGGGCCTCGTCCCCCAGTCGCTCATCCGCTGGGAGATGACCGGCCTCGACGACGAGATGGCCCAATTGCGGCGGCCCTGAAGGAGAGGCCCATGACCAGACGACGGCACTTCCGCACAACGGCGGCGTTCGGCGCCGCCGGCGCGTCCCTCGTCCTCGCGCTCATCGCCCTGCTCGCGGCAGCGTCGCCGCGGGCCCCCAAAGCGGCGGGCCCCGCGGGCTCAGCGCTCCCGGCCCGCGGTCCCGTGCCCGGCGCCATCGATCCCCAGCGCGTCCAGGACCAGGACGACATGACCTGGGCCGACTACCGGCCCATCCCGGGCCGCGACTGGGCCGATCCCGCCCTCAAGCCGCGGCGCGGCTTCAAGCTGGCCGTCGTCGGCATCGACTTCCCCGGCCAGCCTTTCGTCATCACCCTCCCCAAGGGCTCCGACCCCTTCGGCAATCCCCAGGTCGACCCCATACCCCGCGAGGAAGTGCCGCGGTTCTACGCCGACTTCTGGATGACGCCGAACGCGTACAACCGCGGCCGGACCATCAACGGCTACTGGATGGAGCAGTCGCGGGGCCGCTTCGGCGTCACCGAGGTCGAGGTCTTCGGCCCTTACCGCATGCCCCATCCCATCTGGCACTACGGCCTCAACGAGTACGGCCAGGAAGGCGGGACGCCCGACGGCTCCAAGCCCGAGGGCCGGATGGAGCGGGACTGCGACGCCTTGTGGACGGCCGCCGTCGGCCGCGACCTCCGCAAGGAGTTCGACGCCGTCCTGCGCCTCTACGCGAGCTACGACGAGACGGGCGTCTGGCAGGAGTTCGGCGAGATGAAGTTCCGATCGAAGGACGACATCCCGCCGGAGTGGGGCAATCCCAACCCCGAGAAGCCGCGCTGGGTCCCGACGCGCTACGTCGAGTGGACGAGCTGGCTGGCGGGCTCCCAGCAGTGGGGGCTGTCCTCGATGCGCCAGGGCGAGAACTCGGGCACCATCACCCACGAGCTCGGGCACTTCGCCTTCCGCCTGCCCGACCTCAACAACAACCCCTACGTCCGGCCCTATCGCCGGGCCGCCGCCGGCCCCTGGGACATGATGGACCGCGGCTGCTTCAACGGGCCGGGCGGCCCCCACAGGCGCTGGGTCGTGCCCCCGACCCAGGGGGCCTTCATGCCCGCCGGGCTGATGGTCCGCAACCGCCTCGAGAACAAGTTCATCGAGCCGGCGGAGCTCCTGACCCTGGGCCGGGCCGATCTCGCGGCCCGCGGGCCGGCCGTGGCCGAGGTCACGGCCCGGGCCGTCGACCCGCTCCCCGGCACCTACGCCGGCCTCGCCGTGCGCTTCGACGGCGAGAGGCCCGGCGACCTGACCCCGCCCGACGACCCGGCGACCAACCCCCTCTCCGCGGGCACGCCGAACTACGATCTCTACACCCTCGAGGTCGTCCAGCGCGTCGGCTACGACTCCTTCACCCCGGACAACGGCGTCCTCATCGCCAAGAACAAGGACACGCTCCGCGGGCGCAACGGCGGCCCGAACGAGTTCAACAGCTACATCTGGGTCATCGACGCCCACCCCGAGGACATCGGCGCCGTCGACTACGTCAAGCCCGACGGCACGAAGGTCATGCGCACGATCGCCGACTACCGCCAGCTCAACGACGCCCTGTTCCACGCCGGGACGGGCTCCGGGAGCCTCTGCGAGTGGGTCGACGGGCCCAACCGCCTCCACTTCTACGTCGTCGACCTGCGCCGCGACGCCGACGGCATCCTCGTCTACACGCTCGCCGCGCGGTCGCTCGACGGCTCCGGGCCCCAGGCGCGCGGGGCGGCGCTCGCCGCGCCCGCGGCCCCGCTGGCCAAGGAGGGCCCGCATGCCTAGACAGGACATGTTCGAAGCCGAGGGTGTCGTCCTCGAGACCCTGCCGAACGCCATGTTCCGGGTGGAGCTCTCCAACAAGCACGTCATCCTGGCCCATATCTCGGGGAAGATGCGCAAGCACTTCATCCGCATCCTGCCGGGCGACCGGGTCCTTCTCGAGCTGTCGCCCTACGACCTGACCAAAGGACGGATCACCTATCGATTCAAGTAACCTGGACTATTCATGAAAATGCCGCATTTGACTATTTCACCCTTCGGGCAGGCCGATTCGGCCGCATCTGCCGCGTTGCAAAGGGTTCGCCGTGCTCCGAGTACAGCTTCACCCTTTGACGCCTTGCATCTGCAGCCGCCCCGGCCTGTGAATAATCCCGGTCAAAGGACGGAACGATGAAAGTCAAAGCTTCCGTGAAGAAGATCTGCCGGAACTGCAAGATCGTCCGGCGCAAGGGCGTGGTGCGGGTCATCTGCTCCAACCCGAGGCATAAGCAAAGACAAGGATAACGAGGTATCCCATGGCAAGAATCGCAGGCATCACGCTCCCGCCCGACAAGCGGATCGAAATCGGATTGACCTACATCTACGGCATCGGCCGCTCCAAGAGCCGGCTGATCCTCGACGAGGCCAAGATCGACCGGAACAAGAAGGTCAAGGCCCTGGCCGAGGACGAGGTCAACAAGATCCGCCAGATCATCGAGAAGCGGGAGAAGATCGAAGGCGACCTCCGCAAAGAGGTCACCATGAACATCAAGCGGCTGGTCGACATCGGCTGCTACCGGGGCCTCCGGCACAAGAAGAAGCTGCCCGTCCGGGGCCAGCGGACCAAGACCAACGCCCGGACCCGCAAGGGGAGCAAGGGCCAGCGGATCAAGAAGCTCAAAGATAAGAAAGGGTAAGGAGGAGCGCCCATGCCGCCTAAAACGAGCGCCAAGAAGAAGGTCCGCAAGGATATCGGATCCGGGGTCGCCCACATCCAGTCGACCTTCAACAACACCATCATCACCATCGCCGACAACTCGGGCGCGACCGTCGTCTGGGCGAGCGCCGGGACGTCCGGCTTCAAAGGGGCCCGCAAGGGCACGCCCTTCGCCGCCCAGCTCGCGGCCAAGGACGCGGCCACCAAGGCCCGCGAGTTCGGCGTCCGCTACGTCGACGTCCGCCTCAAGGGCCCGGGCGCGGGACGGGAATCGTCCATCCGCGCCATGCAGGCCGCCGGCCTCGAGATCAAGTCCATCAAGGACGTGACGCCCATCCCGCACAACGGCTGCCGCGTCCGCCGCCGCCGGCGCGTCTGAGGGAAGGAAGGAGATCCTCATGGCGAAATACCAAGGTGCCGACTGCCGGCTCTGCCGCGTCGAGAAGAACAAGCTCTATTTCAAGGGCCACAAGTGCCTGACCGACAAATGCCCTCTCGAACGGAGGGCCTACGCCCCCGGCCAGCACGGCCGCGCCCGGAAGCGCGTGCTCGGCTACGCCATCCAGCTGCGCGAGAAGCAGAAGCTCAAAAGGTTCTACGGCATGTCCGAGGAGCAGTTCCGTTTCTTCTTCGAGCGCGCCGAGCGCCAGAGGGGCGTCACCGGCGAGAACCTGCTGTCCATGCTCGAGCGCCGGCTGGACAACGTCGTCTATCTCCTGGGCTTCTCCCTGTCCCGGGGGCACGCCCGCCAGCTCATCGGGCACGGCCACTTCCGGATCAACGACCGCCGGGCGGACATCGCCTCCGCCCTGGTCAAGCCGGGCGACGTCGTCGCCTTCCGGCCGCGCTCGTCCAAGAGCGAGAACATCCAGGCCGTCGTCGCGTCGAACCGGTCCAAGACCATGCCGGGCTGGCTCGAGGCGGACTGGGAGAACATGAAGGGCCGGGTCCTCGCGCTGCCCACGCGCCAGGACGTCACCCTGCCCGTCGAGGAGCACCTGGTCGTCGAGCTGTACTCCAAGTAAGGTCCCCGGACCGACGGAGCACATCTCCTGAAGGAGGTACCCATGACAGAGTCGAATTTCCAGAGACCCAAGTTCTTGGAGTGCGATTTCGAGACGCTGACCGAGCGCTACGGGCGCTTCATGGCCCAGCCGTTCGAGCGGGGTTACGGCGTCACCGTCGGGAACGCCCTGCGGCGGATCCTGCTCTCCTCGGTCACCGGCGCGGCCATCACGTCGGTCCGCATCCAGGGCGTCCTCCACGAGTTCTCAACCATCCCCGGCGTCGTCGAGGACGTCACCGACATCATCCTCAACCTCAAGAGCATCCCCCTGAAGCTCCGGGGCGGCGAGGCCCGGCGGATGGTCATCGAGAAGACCGGCCCGGCCACGGTCACCTCGTCCGACCTCGCCCACGACGCCGACATCGAGATCCTCGACGACGAGGTGACCATCGCCGCCCTCGACGCCGACGGGACGCTCGAGGTCGAGATGGTCGTCAAGAACGGCCGCGGCTACGTCCCGGCCGACCAGAACTTCGACGAGGACCAGAGCCTCGACTTCATCCCGCTCGACTCCTCGCACTCGCCCGTCCTCAAGGTCAACTACAAGGTCGAGCCGGCCCGCGTCGGGAAGCGGATCGACTACGAAAGCCTGACCCTGGAGATCTGGACGAACGCGGCCATCCGGCCCATGGACGCCCTGTCCCAGGCGGCCAAGATCATGCGCGACCACCTGGGCATCTTCCTCAACGTCGTCGACGAGCCGCTCGAGCGCGAGGCGGCCCCCTCCAAGAAGGAGATCCCCTTCGTCGGCCAGGCCGACGTCCTGGGCAAGACCATCGACCACCTGGAGCTGTCCGTTCGCTCGAACAACTGCCTCCGCTCGGCCGGCATCGAGCGGATCTACGAGCTCGTGCAGAAGACGGAGGACGAGCTCCTCAAGACCAAGAACTTCGGCCGCAAGTCGCTGGCCGAGATCAAAGAGACACTGGCCCACTTGAACCTCGGACTGAACCTCGAGCTCCACCCCCGGCTCGTCGAGCGGATCCAGACGGACCTCAAGAGCGGCGCGCCCGGGAAGGAGGCGGAGGAATGAGGCACCAGGTCAAGAAAGGCAAGCTCGGGCGCAATACCGCCCACCGCAGGGCCCTCCTGCGCAATCTCGTCACCTCGTTCCTGGAGAAGGAGCGGGTGCGGACGACCCTGGCCAAGGCCCGGTCGGCCCGGCCCGTGGCCGAGAAGATGATCACGCTGGCCAAGCGCGGCACCCTCCACGCCCGGCGCCAGGCCCTGGCCTACATGACCAAGGAGGCCGCGGTCAAGAAGCTCTTCGACGAGATCGGGCCTCGCTTCAAGGAGCGGCCGGGCGGCTACACCCGGATCGTCAAGCTCGACCGGAGGGCCGGGGACGGCGCCTCCATGGCCATGCTCGAGCTCATCGGCACCGAGTTCAAGGCCAAGGTCAAGAAGAAAAAGGACGCCAAGAAGCCGGCCGCCAAGTAACGCGGATCCCGGAAGGGGACATGCGCGGACGCGCGTGTCCCCTTTTTAATTGGGCCTGCGAGCGCCCCGGTAGATCTTCATCCAGTAGTCGTCCAGGAGGCGGTCGACGCGGACGGTCGGCGTCTCGTGGACTGTGGCGTTGATGAAGTATTCCCCGTCGATCATCATTCCGACGTGGCCGATGCCCGTACTCCCGAAGAAGACCAGGTCGCCGGCCCGCTCATCTCCGGCGGGGACGGGGACGAGACCGCTCCCCTCCATCTGGATGTCGGCGTCGCGCAGGATGGAAATGCCCGACATCCCGTAGACGAGCTGGACGAACCCCGAGCAGTCGAGCCCCAGGGGCGATGTGCCGCCCCACGTGTAGGGCAGGCCGAGGAAGCGCTTGGACAGGGAGACCATGTCCTCGACCGGACGGCGCGGCCAGGCCCAGGGGGCCTCGCGGAGGTCGCCGTCGCCCCTCTGGATCCAGGCTCTCGCGCCGCAGGGCAGGGCGATCTCCAGCCAGCGCTCGTTCTTTTCCCGGACGAGCTCGAGGACGGCGCCGATGGGAGCCGCTTTGACCGGCTTGTGCTTGGTCACGCTGTCCTCGCGGTAGGTGTTGGCCAGCAGCGACGAGACGACGAAGACACGGCCCGACGAGGCGTAAGGCCGGTCGCCGGGGCCCAGGGCGCGCAGGGCCGAGGCGGCGATCCAGCCCGTGTAGGTGTCCGGCGTCTCGACCTCGTACCAGTCCTCGCCGGCGGCGTTCCGCTCCTTCTTGAGCAGCTTGACGTTCGTGCCCAGGACGGCCTGACTGACGACGTCCGTGTCGGCGCTGGCGCTTCGGAACATGTTCTCGACGGAGCTGGTCACGACAGCGGCCGCCGGGGAGGCCGGCTCCTTTGCGGAGCAGGCCGCGGCGGGGGAGAGGGCGATCAGGAGGACCGCGGTCATCGTCTTCCTCATAGTCTGCCTCCTCGCGGAAGTCCGAAGGACTATGATAATCAAAACGGGGACACAATGCCATTATCCGGATTTTCCCTCTCCTTGCCCTCCGCCCTCCGGATATCGATCGGGATCGCGGCCTCAAGGGCCCGGCCGCGATCCCGCCGGCCGCTTCGAAGACTCCGCTTCCCGCCGGTCCCCGGTTTCCCTTATAATGCCGGGGAGAGGTGCGGACATGAAGCGCAAAGAATTCCTCGAGTTGGGCCTCGCGGCGGCGGCCGGCGCGATGGTCTCCGGATGCCGCCGTGAGACCGGGACAGGCGCTGCGGCCTCGGCCTCCGGCGGCGCCAAGGTGACCGTCGGCATCTTCGAGCTCAAGCTCAAGCAGGCCTGGGGCCTGTCCAGGGGCACCTGGACGACGCGGCGCAACGCCTTCGTCCGGATCGAGAAGGACGGCGTCGCGGGCCTGGGCGAGGCCGCGCCCATCGCCCGGTACAGCGAGACGGCCGAGAGCGCCGCCGCCTTCGTCGAGAAGGCCCGTCCGGTCCTCGACCGCGACCTCTTCGCCTACGCCCTCCGCTTCAAGGAGATCGAGGCGGTCGCCCCCGGAGAGCACGCCGCCAAGGCCGCCCTGGACATGGCCATCCTGGACTGGGTCGGCAAGAAATGGGGCGCGCCGGTCTGGAGGCTCCTCGGGCTGGACGGGACGGCCGGCGTCCGGACGACCTACTCCATCGGCATCGACGCGGTCGAGGTCATGCAGCGGAAGGTCCGCGAGGCCCCCGGCTTCGGGGTCTACAAGATCAAGGTCGGCACGCCCGACGACCGCAAGATCATCGAGGGCGTCCGGGCCGTCACCGACAAGCCCCTGATCACGGACGCCAACGAAGGCTGGAAGACGAAGGAAGAGGCCCTGGAGATGATCGAGTGGATGGGGGAGAAGGGAGTCGTGCTCGTCGAACAGCCCCTGCCGGCCGACCGCCTCGACGACCAGGGCTGGCTCAAGGAGCGCTCGCCCGTCCCGATCTTCGCCGACGAGTGCCTCATCCAGCCCTCGGACCTGGCCCGCATCGCCCCGTATTTCCACGGCGTCAACGTCAAGGTCATGAAGTGCGGCGGCGTCCAGGAGGCCGTCCGCCTGGCCGGCATGGCCCGGGCCCTGGGCCTGCGGCTCATGATCGGGTGCATGATCGAGACCTCGCTCGGGATATCCGCCGCCGCGGCCGTCGCCCAGCTCTTCGACTTCGCCGACCTCGACGGGAACCTGCTCATCGCCAACGACCCTTTCCGGGGGGTCCGGACGGAAGGGGACCGGCTGGTCCTCAACGACCGGCCCGGGCTCGGCGTCGAGGGCTGGCTCCCTTAGCGGCGGCTATTTGTCCGAGACGACGCGGCCGATCGGGCTCGAGCGGGCCAGCCGCGACAGGTGCTCGTAGACGATCCGCGAGACCGTGGCGATGGCCGGGTCGCCGTCGGCGTCGCGCTTGAGGTAGGTCGTCATGACGCAGAGGACGTAGGGCCGGCCGGGAAGCATGACGATCCCCGAGTCGCAGCGGACGGCCTCGAGCGAGCCAGGCTTCTCGGCCACCTCGACCCCTTCGGGTACGCCCGCGCGGAGCGGACTGTCCTTGGGGATGGCCAGGATCGCCAGCAGCTCCTCGCGGTAGGGCTCGCCGAGCGCCCCGCCCTTCCAGATCCTCTCCAGGAGCGTCATCATCTCGAGGGGCGTCGAGACGTTCTCCCGGCCCTCCGCCGCGGCCCGGAGGTCCATCATCCGCCGGCGGAGACGGGTCTTGGGCAGGCGTAGACCGTCCAGCCGCTTGTTGACGGCCTCCATCCCGACCTTGTCGATGAGCGCGTTCGTGGCGGTGTTGTCCGACAGCACGACCATCAGCACGGCCAGGTCGCGGAGGGAGAGAGAGATCCCGGGGCGCCCGAGGTGGAAGAGGACGCCCGAGCCCTCGACCTTCCGGGCCTCGTCTACGGCGACGAACTCGTCGAGCTTCAGGCGGCCCTCCTCGGCCTGTTTGAACAGCTCGAAGAGGATGGCGATCTTGATGGAGCTGGCCTGGGGGAAGACCTCGCGCTCGTTGAGGAAGAAGGTCCTGCCCGTCTCCAAGTCCTTGAGGGCGAGACCCAGAACGCCGTCGAGCTCCGACTCGACCTCGGCGATCGCGGCCGCGAATTTGGCGTCGAGGACGGCCTGGAAGCGGGCCTGGGCCGGGACGGGCCCCCGCGTCACCAGGTCCCGCGGATGATGCGCTCGAAAACGTCCCGGGGCGCCTCGGCCGGGAGCGCGGCGGCCGCCGCCTCGTGGTAGGCCGCGATCCCTCCCGGGGCGACGCCCGGTCCGCAGACCGCGTAGGGCACCGGGCCGTCGGCGTGGGTCTTGATGGCCACGGGCGTCTCGTGGTCCGTGGCCACGATCACGCGGACATCCCCGGCCGACCCCGCCCAGCCGAGCATCTCGCCGACGACGAAGCGGTCGAATTCCTCGATGGCCTGGACCTTCTTGTCGGCGCGGCCCTCGTGGCTCATCTCGTCCGGGGCCTCGACGTGGAGATAGACGAAATCCTCCTCCGCGAGCGCCGCCCGGGCCGCCGCGACCTTGCCGGCGTAGTTCGTGCCGAGGTAGCCGGTCGCCCCCTCGACCATCCGGACCTTCAGCCCGGCCAGGATGCCCAGGCCCCTCACCAGATCGACCGCCGAGATGACGGAGCCGGTGAGGCCGAAGCGCTCGCCGAGCGTCGCGAAGCGGATGGCCCGGCCCTGGCCCCAGAGCCAGATGTCCGTCGCCGGGCTCTTCCCGGCCTCGGCCCGGCGCCTGTTGACGGGGTGGGCCGCCAACACCGGCCGGGCCCTCTCCATCAGGTCGAGGACGACTTCCCGGCCCGGGCCCTCGGGGAGGTGCGGCCGCCAAGGCCGCCCGGAGATGTCGTGCGGCGGCGTGCAACGGAGCCCCTCCGGCAGCCCGGACAGGACGGCGAGATGCCGGTAGCTGACGCCCGGATGGAAGCGCGCCGTCGCGCTCCCCAGGGCGGCCTGGAGGCCGAGGACGATCGGCCCCGACTCCCCGGTCGCGATGTGGCCGGCCGAATAGTCGGCCATGAGGCCGTCGCGGAGCGTCACGAGGTTGCAGCGGAAGGCCGTGTCGCCGGCCTCGAGCGCGACGCCCAGGCTGGCGGCCTCGATCGGGCCACGGCCCTGGAAATGGGCCGCGGCGTCGTAGCCCAGGAGGGACATGTTGGCCACGTCGCTTCCCGGCGGCAGGCCCTCGGGGATTGTCCGGACCCGTCCGACGCGCCCGAGCGCGGCGACCCGGTCCATGTTGGGCGTGGCCGCGTATTCGAGGGGCGTCCGTCCGCCGAGCTCGGCCAGGGGCCGGTCGGCCATGCCGTCGCCCACGAGGAAGGCGTATCTCATGCGACGAACTCCATGACGACGTCCTTCATTTCGGAGATGTCCGCGATCCGCGCGTGCCGCTCCGGCTTCTCTCGCAGCCCGCGCACGGCGCGGTGGACGGGGAGGCCGGAGATCCCGCGGAGCCTTTCGACGGCCAGGAACTCGTCGTCCGGGCGCTCGCCGGTGATGGCCGCCAGAGCGTCGCCCGGGAACTTGAAGGGCGAGGCGGTCGAGGCGATGATCACCGGAGGGCCGGAGGTCCCGAGACCGCCGCCGGCCGCCGTCCCGTCCCGCCCGACCGCGACGGCGACGGCCGTGTGCGTGTCGATGAGATAGCCGGTCTCGCGGAAGACCTCGCGGATGGTCTCGAAGACCCGCGGCTCGTCCACCCAGCCGGGGACGACGACCTCGGCCATGTCGTCCCGCATCTTGCTCCCGACGTCGAACCGGCCCGTCCGGCGGAGGTCGTCGAACCAGCCCCGGACGGCGGCGGCGTCCCCGCCGGCCGCGTGGAACAGGAAGCGCTCGAGGTTCGAGGAGATCAGGATGTCCATGGACGGCGACGAGGTTCGGTGGAACACGCGGTCGAGGTCGTAGACGCCGGTCCGGAAGAAGTCGGTCAGGATGTTGTTCCGGTTCGAGGCGCAGACGAGCTTGCGCACGGGCAGGCCCATGGCCCGGGCGTACCAGCCGGCCAGGATGTTGCCGAAGTTGCCGGTCGGGACGCACAGGTCGACCGGGCCGCCCGGGGCGACCGCGCCGCGCGCGACGAGCGCGTCGTAGGCGTGGACGTAATAGGCGATCTGCGGCGCGAGGCGGCCCCAGTTGATGGAGTTGGCCGACGAGAAGACGATGTTCGACCCGGCCAGCCGCGCGGCCAGCCCGGCGTCGTTGAACAGGGCCTTGACGCCCGTCTGGCAGTCGTCGAAATTGCCGCGCACGGCGACGACCCGGGTGTTGGCGCCCTCGGTCGTGACCATCTGGAGCCGCTGGACCTCGCTGACCCCGCCGTGGGGATAGAAGACCGCGATGGAGATCCCCGGCCGGTCCTTGAAGCCCTCGAGGGCCGCCTTGCCGGTGTCGCCCGAGGTGGCCACGAGGATCAGGGTGTGGGACCGGTCGTTCCGGACCGCCTTGGCGGCGGCGATGAAGAAGGGCATGATCTGGAGGGCCACGTCCTTGAACGCGGCCGTCGGGCCGTGCCAGAGCTCGAGGACGTGGCGCCGCGCGTCGAGGGCCCGGAGGGAGACCACGTCGGGGTGGTCGAACGTCCCGGCGTTGTAGGCCCGGTCGACGCAGGCCTCGAGGGTCGGACGGTCGATGTCCGCGAGATAGGGCGAGAGGACGCGGAGGGCCGCCTCGCGGAAGGGCTCTCCGGCGGCCCGGCCGGGGGCCAGCCGGGGCACGGTCTCGGGGACGAAGAGGCCCCCGTCGGGGGCGATGCCCCGCAGGACCGCCTCGGAGAAGGGGGCGGCCGGGGCGCCGCCTCGAGTGCTGATATAACGCATCGCCGCTCCTCCGTCCCGCACTATAGCCAGGGGCCGCTCCCGCTGTCAAGGAACCGGCTTGACGCGCACACCCCTTCCCGATATCCTAGGGGGGCAGTTTCGACTGTGTCATGCCGTTTGCCTTAACAGCGATCTCCCGTCCGTCGGAGTCGCCGTCTATCCCCCCCGAACGACTGGAGGACCCATGAGCTCCGCCCCGACCTATTCCCCCGGCGTCATGAAATACGTCGAGGAGGCCAAGAAGCTCCTGGCCGAGCGCGACGCCGCGCTGGCCCGGATGAAGGCGATGAAGTTCGACACCATCGCCGTCCACGGGCTGTACACCGTCGAGGAATCGCTCCGGCGGAACCAGGGGGCCGTCATCGAGCCGCTCTACCTCTCGGCCTCCCAGGCCTACGCCGATTCCGACGAGCTCGAGGCCGCCCTGGCCTACCTCGTCCCGACCTGGTGCTACACCCGCATCGCCAATCCGACGACCTACTATCTCGAATGGGTCCTGGCCCTGCTCGAGGGGTACGGGACGGGATGCGACACCTCGTGCTGCGTCACGGCCTCGGGCATGGGCGCCATCATGGCCGCCACCGATCCCCTCCTCGTCAAGCAGAAGGACGGCCCCGAGCGCATCAACTTCGTCTCCTGCGTCCAGGTCTACGGCGGCACCTTCCAGCAGTTCTCCCTGCGCAAGACGAAGGAGCGCGGCGTCGAGTGCCGCTGGGTCCGGCACCCCTGGGACATCGAGGACTGGAAGTCCAAGATCGACGAGGACACCCGCTTCCTCTACATGGAGATGCCCTCCAACCCGCAGCAGTCCTTCACCGACGTCAAGGCCCTGGCCGACCTGGCCCATTCCTGGGGGGTCCCGGTGATCGTCGACGCCACCTGCGCGACTCCGGCCCTGATGCGGCCCATCGCCCACGGCGCGGACATCGTCGTCCACTCGCTGACCAAGTCCATCACCTCCGGCGGCCTCGCCATCGGCGGGGCGCTCGTCAGCCGCAAGCCCATCACGACCAAGGTCGTGAACGACCACCCGCTTTTCAAGGAGAGCTACGCCGAGTACGTCAAGTTCCTGCCCTACCGCGACAACGGGCCGGCCTCCTCGCCGGTCAACGCCATCTTCGCCCTCAACGACCTGCGCACCCTGCGCTCCAAGATGGACCTCGTCAGCCGGAACTGCCAGAAGGTCGCCGAATGGCTCCAGAA
The DNA here is from genome assembly GCA_041320535.1 of Candidatus Aminicenantota bacterium. Classification (GTDB taxonomy): domain Bacteria; phylum Acidobacteriota; class Aminicenantia; order Aminicenantales; family Saccharicenantaceae; genus RBG-16-66-30. The sequence goes on from JBGLNH010000001.1 coordinate 1,302,203, forward strand.
GCACCCCAAGGTCTACCAGGTCGACTACCTCGGCCTGCCGAGCTACCACCTCCACGAGGTGGCCAGGAAGTACATGAAGCTCGTCGACTCCGTCGACGGCCCGGGCGGCGAGGCCAACCGCTACGGCCACCTCATGAGCTTCCGGGTCGACGGCCCGCCGGCCAACGCCCGCAAGGTCTTCGACGGCTTCAAGATGATCTACCGGGCGACCGACCTCGGGCGGATCAAGAGCGTGGCCACCATCCCGGCCATCTCGACCCACCAGCAGCAGGGCGAGGAGGCCCGGCGCATGGCCGACGTCCCGCCCCAGCTCATCCGCCTCTGCGTCGGAGGCGAGCACCCCGACGACGTCATCGCCGACCTGGACCAGGCCCTGAAGGCGGTTTGAGCCCCGCGGGCGCCCGCGGCGGCCGGGGGGAGGGTCGCTTCGGTTGAATTCGCCCGGGCCTTCCGTTAGAATCGGCCCGATGGACAAGCTGATCATCCGCGGCGGCGGCGACCTTCGTCTCCGCGGCGAAGTCCGCATGAGCGGGGCCAAGAACGCCGTCCTTCCGGCCATCGCCGCCTCGCTGCTGACGGGCGAGGAGGTCCGGCTCACCAACGTCCCGCGGGTCAAGGACGTCGAGACCATCCTGACCCTGATCGCCGAGCTCGGCGGCCGGGTCGAGTCCGCCGGCGACCGGGTCGCGCTGCGCGTCCCGAAGATCCGCTCGGACGAGGCCTCCTACGAGCTCGTCCGGGCCATGCGGGCCTCGGTCCTCGTCCTCGGGCCGCTGGTCGCCCGGTTCGGGAAGGCCGTGGTCGCCCTGCCCGGCGGCTGCGCCATCGGCTCCCGCCCGGTCAATCTCCACATCGCCGGACTGCAGAAGCTCGGCGCGACGATCACCCTCGAGCACGGCTACATCCGGGCCGAGGCCGACCGCCTCCGCGGGGCCGAGTTCGAGTTCGAGAAGAAGACCGTCACCGGAACGGAGAACCTGCTCATGGCCGCCGCGCTGGCCAAGGGCGAAACGGTCCTCCGCAACTGCGCCCGCGAGCCGGAGGTCACGGACCTGGCCGAACTGCTCAACAAGATGGGGGCCAGGATCGAGTGGCTCGACGCCGACACGGCCCGCGTCCGCGGCGTCAAGGAGCTCGGCGGGGCGGACCACGCCATCATCCCCGACCGCATCGAGACCGGCACCTTCCTCGTCGCGGGGGCGCTCGCGGGCGGCGATTTCGTCGTCCGCGGCGTCGTCCCCGAGCACGTCGGGAGCGTCATCGACAAGCTTCGGGCCTCGGGCGCCGGCGTCGAGCCGGAGGGCGAGAGCGCCCTGCGCGTCGTCGGACGGAGCGAGGTCCGGGCGCAGGACATCACCACTTCGCCCTACCCGGGTTTCCCCACCGACATGCAAGCGCAGTTCATGGTCCTGCTGACCCAGGCCGAGGGGACCTCCATCGTCACCGAGACCATCTTCGACCGCCGCTTCTCCCACGTCAACGAGCTCGTCCGGCTGGGCGCCGCGATCGAGGTCCAGGGCGACAAGGCCGTCGTCAAGGGCCGGACGCCGCTCTCCGGGGCGGAGGTCGTGGCCACGGACCTGAGGGCCTCGGCCGCTCTCGTCCTGGCCGGCCTCGTCGCGTCCGGCGAGACGACGGTGACGGAGATCGAGCACCTCGACCGCGGCTACGAGCGGATCGAGGACAAGCTCCGCGGCCTCGGCGCCTCGATCGAAAGGGTGCCCGCGTGAGCGCCCCCGGCGGCGGCGACTGCGTCTTCTGCCGGATCGTCCGCAAGGAGATCCCGGCCCGGGTCCTCTTCGAGAACGGGCGTCTCCTGGCCTTCGAGGACATCCGGCCGAAGGCCCCCGTCCACGTCCTGGTCATCCCCAAGTCCCACTTCGCCTCCCTCGAGCAGGCCCCGGAGGGGTCCGAGGCGCTCCTCGGCGAGATCCTTCTCCGGGCCCGGGCCATCGCCGGCGAGAAAGGGCTCGGCGAGACGGGCTACAGGATCGTCCTCAACACCGGCCCGCACTCCGGCCAGGAGGTCTTCCACATCCACTTCCACATCCTCGGCGGGCGGCCCCTGGGCTGGCCCCCGGGCTGAGGCGGGGGCCCGGGGCGGGGCGGCATGGCCTACGTCATCGACGGCAACAACCTCCTCGGCCGCATCGCGCCCCACGAGCTGCGGGAGAAGGGCGGCCGCGAGGGCCTCGTCGTCAGGCTGCTCGCCTACCAGCGCGTCACGCGGGCCAGGATCCACCTCGTCTTCGACGGCAATCCCGAACAGACGCCGACCGACGTCCCGGTCAACCCCAAGTTCACCGTCCACTATCCCGGCGAGGGCGGGAGCGCCGACGACGTCATCCGCGACATGATCCTGGGCCAGACCGACCGGCGCCGCTTCTTCGTCGTCACCTCGGACCGGGCCATCCGCGAGCTGGCCCGCAAGCGCGGCGTCGAGACGCTGACCTCCGACCGATTCGCCCGCGAGCTCAAGGCGGCCATCAAGGAGGGCAAGACGAGGCGGGAGCTCGACAAGAAGGTCGAGGCGCCGACCTCTCTCGAGGTCGAGCTGTGGGACGAGGTCTTCAAGTCGAAGCCATGAGGATCTTCTCGATCGTAGGCGCGGGGCGGCTGGGGACCTCCCTCGGCGCGGCCCTCGCGAGCCGGGGCTGGCGGCCGGCGCTCGTCGTCGACAAGGACGCGCGCGCGGCCCGCGAGGGGCGGCGGATCGTCGGGGCGATGCGCTCGTCGAGGAGCCGCCGGTAGGGTTGGAGCGTCTCCTCGAGCAGGGCCCGGAGATCGACGGGCTCCTTGGCGACCGTCGTGTCGCGGGCGATCTCCATGAACTCCTGGGCGATGCGCCTCAGGTTCTCGACCTCGCTGATGATGTAGGACATCGATTCCCTGAGGGCCTTGTCGAGGTCGCCCCGCTTGTCCTCGTAGACCTTGAGGACGTGCTCGGCCGAGAGCTGGATGGGCGTCAGGGGGTTCTTGATCTCGTGGGCGACCTTGCGGGCCATCTCGGTCCAGGCGACCTTCTTGCTCATCTCGGCCAGCTCGCGCTCGTGCGCCTTCAGGTTCCGGATCATCGTGTTGAAGCCGTCGATGAGGGTCATCATCTCGTCGCGGGAGCGGTGCTCGATGACGACCTCGAGGTTGCCCAGGCCGACCTCGCGCGTCCCGGCCAGGAGCTTGCGCACGGGGACGATGATCATGCTGCGGATGCCGCGCGAGAAGAGGACGACGAGGACGACGAAGAAGGCCGAGAGAAGGGCCAGGAACTCGACGATCTCCCGGGTCGCCTTCGTCAGCTGCTCCTTCTCGAAGGGGAAGGGGAGCGAGATGAAGAGCCGCTTGTCCTGGAACTCGTAGGGGACGGTCAGGGTTTGGAAGGAATAGCCGCCGAGCCGCGTCCGCTCGACGAAAAAGGGCGAGCGGTCGAAGGCCAGGGCCTGGTAGGCCTGGCCGTCCAGGACCTCGGGCAGCAGGCCGCTCGAGAAGAACTCGAGGCGGCTCGAGGCCAGGAGGACGGCGTCGTCGCCGTAGAGGATGACGTCGTTCGACAGGGTCGAGCTGATCCAGAGCGCCAGGTCCTCGGAGGGGGCGAGGTAGGGCGACGTCCCGCCGCCCTGGATGATGAGGAAGGCCTCCATCAGGCCCTGGGCGTAGCTGGCGTGGACGGCGGAATCCTCGACGAACCGCTCCGTGAAGAGGCTGTCGAACAGGTTCTGGGTGAAGACCGTGTACAGGAGCAGGGGGACCAGGGCCACGGCCAGGAACGCGGCGTAGACGCGGTTGGAGAACGACCAGAGAGGCTGGCGGACCGACGCCCGGCCGGACGCGAGCGAGACGGCGACGGCCGCGGCCAGGGCCCCGGCCAGGCCGAGGAAGAAGACCCTCAGGAAATCGACCGCCTTGGTCTTGAAGCTCTTGCGGGGGGCGAACAGGCTGTAGCAGCGCTCGCCCGAGCGGAAGAGGTAGGCGTCGTAGGTCGCCCCGCGCTCTCCGAGCTCCGACCAGAAGGGCTCGGGGGAGGCCCGGAGGCGGTCGAGGTCGCCGGCCGGGAGGCCCGAGGTCAGCTTGCGCGGATTGAAGAGCGTCCGGCCCTCGAGGTCATAGATGGCGCAGCCGAAATCGAGCTGCCCGAGCGAGGGCAGCGAGTCGGTCCGGAGGACCTCGAAGTAGGGATTGGCGGAGTAGAGGAAGGGGAGCATCTCGGGATCGAGGGAGACGTAGAGGACGGCGCGGCCGAGCGGGACGCCCTGCTCGACGTAGTCCCTGTAGCCGACCAGGTACTCCTTCTGCTTGCCGATGAAGGCCAGCGAGTAGGGGACGATGGCCCACTCCTCGGAAGGCGCGAGCTCGGGCGGGCCGCCCAGGACCTTGGGGACGTTGAGCGAGAAGCGGCTGAGGGTCTTGCCCGAGGGGTCGCGCAGCTCGAGGCTCGAATACCAGTTCGATTTCGCGACCGGGCTCCTCTCCCAGAGGGTGTAGGCGAAATCCTCGTCCCGGGGGTCCTTGAAGAAGGCGGCGATCCGGCGCTCGTTGCGGTCGAGCCCGGGCAGCGACTCCTCGATCAGGAAATTCCCCCACGTCTCCTGGGTCAGGATGGCGTGGGCGACCGTCGTCTCGAGCAGGCGGTGGGTCCGGGCGGCGCTCAGGTCGTCCACCGAACGGGAGAGCCAGAGGGAGGCGAGGACGAGCCCTGCGAACCAGACCTCGCGCCTGCGGGAGAGCCCGGGGACGGCGGACGACGCGAAGAGCCAGGCGACGAGGGCCGCGCCGGCGGCCACGAGAAGAGGAGACGGGCCCTCGAACGCCGCCGCGGCGGCCGCCGCGGCCAGGGCCACACACAACCCGACGAGGAAGCTCGCCCCGGGCCCGCGGCAGGCCCGCCGGAAGGCGACGCCCAGGCCGACGAGGACGGCCAGGAGGAAGACGATCAGACCGAGCTGCAGGGCCAGGCGCGAGACATCCAGGTCCCAGCGCAGGATCGCGAGGTTGGAGTTGAGCACGGTCAGGCGGACCCCCCCGTAAAGGGCGAAGACCGCCCCGGCGGAGAGGACGGCCGCGGCGGCGCCTCCGAGCGCGCGCCGGGGCCGGGAGGGCCCGATCCCGGCCGCGTCCCGCCGCGTCCTGCCCGCGTAAACGGCCAGTCCGAGGGCCAGCCCGAGCAGGGTCAGCGCGGTCAAGAAGATATCGGCGGGGGACCGGGTCAGCCCTTTCCAGGAGACGAAACCGGCCACCGCGGGATCGAAGAGGCGGAGCGACTGGGCCCTCTCGAGCCCTCCGAGGGGGAGGGCGGCGAATCGCAGCCCGACGAGAAGGACCGCTCCCGCGGCGGCGGACAGGCCGTCCCGGCCGGCGCGGAAGCCGGGCGAGGACCAGAAGTAGGCCAGGGCCGCGAGCCCGGCGACGAGCAGCGAGACGAGCAGGATGAGGCGCAGGTCCTCCCGGGCGACCGTGAGCCGCGAGGTCAGGGACGGCGAGGCCAGCGTCACGGTGGCCACGATGCGTCCCGTCTCGTTGCGCAGCGGGAAGAAGAGGGTCTGGATCTCGTTCTTCTGGCGCGGCTGGCCGGTGAACTCGTCGCGGTGCCGGGCGAAGAACTTCTCGAAGCCCTCGACGTCCTCGCGGAAATCCCAGTAGTCGATGTCGAATTCGTACCGGAACGCCGGCCGCAGAGCGTGGAACTCTCCGATGTAGGTGGAGCGGACCTGGGGTAGAAAAGCCAGGCGGACGAAGTGGGCCAGCAGGCGGCGTCCGCTCTCCAGGGGCTGCAGGGCGATGACGTAGACGGACGCCCGGCTGCTGACGAGCACGGAACCGCCGGACTCCCTGAGGCGCCGGAGGTCCTCGGGGTCGATCTGGTCGGCCAGGCTGAGGACGTTGCCGTACCAGGCCTCGAGGAACCCGTCGCCGTTGCTGAGGGCCAAGCCCTCGTTCTCGGCGTCGAGCCCGGCCGCGCGGAAGAGCGGGAGGAACGCCCCGGCTTCGGACGGCAGGCCCGGGCCGGCGAAGCGCGCCTTCCTCGCTTCGAGACCGGCGAGAAGGGACGAGAACCGGTCACGGGTCCGCTGGGCCTGTTTCCGGAGGGAGGCCAGGCTCTTCGCGTCGTAGTCGCGCGAGAGCCGCCCCGGCAGGGTCAGTGCGAGGACGCCGACGATCAGGGCCGCGGCGGCCGCCGCTCCGCTCAGGGCGACGAGGGCCCTCCGGCCCCGGAAGCGGCGCCCGGCCATCAGAGCTTCTCCGCGCGGATCTCGATGATGCGGAAGGACGGCGCGTGGGCGCGGGCCCCGGGCCCCGGGGACGGCTCCTCCGGGCCGACGAAGAAATAGACGCGGAAGGGATACTGGTTCCCCGTGCGCTCGTTCCGGAACGACCAGCGGGCCTTGAGGATCCCGCCGGGCAGGCCGGGGAGTGAGGAGAGCCGGGGGTCGGTCGTGAATTCGGTCGTCTTGAAAACCGCGAAGATGCGGTCGAAGACGAGGACGGCCTGGTCGGGGGAGAGCTGGTCGGCGAGCGACAGCGGCTCGGGGAGCGAGACGGGGATCGTCCCCGAGGTCGCGAGGAGCTCGCGGAGCACGGCGGGGGAGTTCTGGAGGAAGGCCGCCTCGATCCGGGAGGCGATGGGCAGGGGCAGCGACAGGAACAGGCTCAGCGAGAGCAGATGGAAGGTGACCACGTTGGCGTCACCATCTTAGCACGGGCCTGCCGGGCAGGCAAGGAAAGCCCGCCCGTCCGGGCCCCTCGGTCCGAACGACCGCGGCGGGCCGGGGATGGGCTACTCCGCCTTCTTGGGCTCGGCTTCCTGCTCGAGCCTCTTGGTCCTCTTGGCGTCCTTGATGCTGCTGATGCCGGCGATGAGGCCGATGAATCCGCCGAAGAAAAGGATGGGCGGGATGAAGCCGAACACGACCTGGACGAACGCGGACCAGAACCTGGGCGAGAAGATGAGCAGGGCCAGGCCCCCTGCCATGGCGACGAGCCCGCCGATCACGGCGATGAATTTACCCATAGTCGGACCTCCCGGGAGATTTTGTTCCGCCTCGGATTATAGCAAAGCCCGCACGCCGGGGTCAATGCCGGATACCGCCGCGGAGCGGCCTTAGGGCCAAGAGCCTCGTTAGCCAGCGGTGAATAGCAATCGGATCGCCGTTTTAATAGAATAGCGGCGGAAAATCCGCGGCGGGAGGTCGGCCATGTTCCGAAGAGCGTTAGGAGCGGCGGCGGCGGCGGCGAGCGTCCTGGCCTTGGCGGCCATGGCCTGGGCCGGCGGGGACTTCACGATCGGCGGCGTCCGGGTCAAGAGCGGCAGCGCCGCTTCCGGCTATCTGGACGTCCCGGCCAAGGGCGACGCCGGGACCCGGATCCCGTACACCGTCATCCACGGGACGAAGAAGGGTCCGGTCCTGGCCCTGGTCGCCGGCGTCCACGCCTACGAGTATCCGCCGATCCTGGCCCTGTATCGCCTGAAGGACCGGATCGACCCCAAGACCCTGAAGGGGACCGTCCTCATGGTCCACATCGCCAACCTGCCCAGCTTCAAGCGGAGGACCGTTTATTACGGGCCCGACGACTGGAAGAACCTCAACCGCGTCTTCCCCGGGGACCTCGACGGGACGATGAGCCAGCGCATCGCGGCCGTGCTCGACGAGGAGGTCGTCCGGCGGGCCGACGTCCTCGTCGACATGCACTGCGGCGACGGCAACGAGGCCCTCATCCCGTACACCTATTGGATGATCGGCGGCGACAAGGCCTTCGACGCCCGGACCCGTGACCTGGCCCTGGCTTTCGGCATCCCCCACATCATCATCGACGACACCCGCGGCCACGTCCTGAAGGAGTCGAAGTACCTCGGCAACACGGCCATCCTCCGGGGCAAGCCGGCCATCACCACGGAAGCGGGCTACCTCGGGGGCGTGGACGAGGAATCCATCGGCCTGAACGTCCGCGGCGCGCTGAGCGTCCTGAGGCATCTGGACATGATCGCGGGCGATCCCGAGCCGGCCGACGATCCCGTCTGGATCGACAAGTACGAGGTCGTCTACTCGAAGCACGACGGCCTGTTCGCCCCCCGGGTCGAGATGGGCTATTACGTCCGGGCCGGGCAGATCGTGGGCACGATCACCGACTACCTCGGCGCCTGGAAGGAGGACGTCAGGGCCCCCTTCACCGGCATCCTCCTCTACGTCGTCGGCACGCCTCCCTGCAACGCCGGCGAACCCCTGTTCGAGGTCGGCCGGGTCAAGGAGAAGTGAGCCGGCCCATGCGCCTCCGGGCCGTCATCTTCGACCTCGACGGGACGGTCGTCGAGAACGATTACGATTGGACCGGCATCCGGGACGAGCTCGGGACGGGGGCGACCTCGATCCTGCACTATCTCGACGGCCTCGAGGAGCCCGAGCGCACGGAGAAATGGACGATCCTCGAGACCCACGAGGCCCGCCAGACCGAGGCCTCGGTCCTGCGGCGGGGCGTCCCGGAGCTGCTGGGCCTCCTCCGGGACCGCGGCGTCGCCGCCGCTCTCGTGACCAACAACTCCCGCGGGAACACCGAGTTCCTCCTCGGCAAGTTCGGCCTGCGCTTCGATCGCGTCATCACCCGGGAGAGCGGGCTGTGGAAGCCCTCCGGGGCGCCCTTCCTCGAGGTCCTGCGGACCTTCGGCCTCGAACCCGGGGCCTGCGGGGTCGTCGGGGACACGCGCTTCGACGTCCTGGCCGCGCTCGACGCCGGGATCGAGGACATCTTCCTCATCTCCGCCGAGCCGGAACGGTTCGTCGGCCTCCCCGTCGAGGTCTACCCGGACGCGGAAGCCCTCCGGGAACGCCTCGAAGGCCTCATCGCGGCCTGACCTCCGCTCCGGGGGATGGAACAAAACGACGTCCTCCGTTGTAGTAGAGATGTCGGAAGCGAACGCGAGGCTTCCCGAGGAGGAGACCATGACCTGCCCCGCGAGTCATCTCAGGGCCCTCGTCGTCCTGGCCGGCCTGGCCGCGGCCCTCGCGGCCGCCCCGGCCCTCCGGGCCGACGGCTTCATCATCCCGGACCACCGGCCCGGCGGCCCGCCCGTGCCGCCTCTCAGCGTCAAGTATCACCACGTCACCGTCGAGATCGTCGGCCAGGCGGCCAAGACCTCGGTCGACCAGGTCTTCGTCAACCACTTCGGGCGGGACATCGAGGGGACTTATGTCTTTCCCGTCCCCGAAGGAGCCGCGGTCTCCGATTTCGCCATGTTCGTCGGCGGGACGAGGGTCCGGGGCGAGATCCTCGATGCATCAGGATGAAGGCCAGGCCCATGAAGGCCCCGGCGAGGATCAGGATCCACTCGGTCTTGCGCTCGAAGATGCCCCGGGCCACCACGGCCATCAGGCTCGCCTGCGGGGCGGCGATCTTCTCGCCGCCGAACCCGGCGTTGGCCTTCAGGACCTCGTTCTGGCGCTCGGGGATCATGGCCTCGATCTCGTCGACGCTGTAGGTCCCCGCGGCGACGGCCGGGTGGCTCCCGTCGTAGACGACCTCCGTGATCCCGGCGGCCTCCATGTCGGCGAGCCTGGCCCTCACGACCTGTTTGATGTTCCCCAGGTGGAGGACCGAGAGGACGAGGAACATGATGAGCGAGGCGGACACGATCCCGAACACGTCGCCGAGCTGCATGCGCCAGGGCGTCCCGCCCAGGATGTGGCCGGCCTTGAGGTCCTGCATCATCTCGCCGGCGACCGAGACCGAGACGCAGGTGAACGCGGCCACGATGAGCACGGCCGAGATGCCGCTCCCGCCCTCGAGCCCCATCAGGACCATGATGAAGGCGACGATGATCAGCACCGACACGGTCAGGCCGCTCGTCGGGTTGCTGCTGACCCCGATGACGCCGACGAGGTAGCCGGAGACGGCCGCGAAAACGAAACCGAGGACGATCATCAGGACGATGGCCACGAAAGACGCCGGCAGGCTCTCCGAGTAGCGGTTGAAGATGAAGAAGACAAGCACGGCGACGGCGAGCGCCGTGGCCAGGGCCGCCCGGATGTCGAGGTCGCGGTCGGTCCTGGCGAGTTCCTGGGGGGCCGTGCCCTTGCCCGCCCCGAGCGTCGACAGGGACCGGGCGATCCCCTGGGTCAGCGACTTGCGCATCTTGAACAGGGTGTAGAAGGCCCCGACGAGCATCCCCCCGATGGCCATGAAGCGGATGTAGTCCCGCCAGACGCGGGTGATCTCCGCCCCCCAGTCGGCGACGCCGCCGAGGTCGTTGTAGTTCAGGAAGAAGGCCGCGGCCGGCGCCAGCAGCCCCCAAGCCAGGACGCCGCCGCTGAAGTTGATGGCCGCGAGCTTGGGGCCGATGATGAAGCCGACGCCGAGGAAGGCCGGCGAGATCTCGGGGCCGCGCAGGAGGAGCGAGCCCTTGCCGGCCGAGACGACCTTCTGCCACTTGGCGGCCAGGAACTTGAATTCCGTCAGGGCCGTGAACAGGGCCCCGAAGCCCATCCCGGCCAGGAGCTGCCCTGTGCCCTTGGCCCCCGCCTGGCCGGCCCGATGGATGGAAGCGGCCGCGACGGACTCGGGGAAGGGCAGGTCCTTCTCGCCGATGAGGACGCGCCGGGTGACGGTGACGAACATGATCCCGAGGATGCCGCCCGCGGCCAGGATGGCCGTCGCCGTCAGATAGTGCTCGAAGCTGTAGAAGGGCAGCCAGATGCCGGCGATGTAGAGCGCGGGCAGGGTGAAGATGGCCCCCGAGGCGACGTTGCCGCCGATCGAGCCCACGGTCCGGGCCATGTTCTCCTCGAGGATCGATCCGCCGAGGGCCTTGATCACGGCCATGCCGACGACGGCCGTGGTGTAGGTGGCGGCGATCGTCATCCCCGCCTTGAGGCCGAGGTAGGCGTTGGCGGCGCCCATGAAGGCCGCCAGGACGACGCCGAGCAGAAGGGCCCTGAGCGTGAATTCCTTGACCGGTCCGTTGTCCGTCATCGGAACACCTCCTCGATCTCCGCGAGGCCGACGCCGAGGACCTGGCGGGAGATCCGGTCGAGGGCCTTTTTCGGCCCCTGGAAATGCAGGGTCGTGTGCACGTGGGACAGCGTGCCGCCCGGCCCGAGGGCGGCCGCCGGCGACGACGACTCGAGCTCGTAGAAGGGCCCGAGGGGCTTGGCCCCCGGCGCGGCCGGCCCGTCGTTGTAGCTGTTGACGACGTCCCCGGCGAAGGGGTCCGCCTGGATCTCCCACATGGAATTGACGTAATCCGCCGCGCCCTCGGGCACGGTCAGGTGGACGATGGTCAGGACGCCGGCGGCGGCGTCGTAGCTCCCGGCGAAGGGCTTGGCGCGCCGCGGGGAGATGCCGATCTTGCTCCGGTACCTGCCGTCGCCGCGGAAGAAGAGGACGCCCTCCGCCTCCCGGACGACGAGCCGGTCGGCCGGGACCTTCCCGAAGTAGGCGTCGTTGACGGCCGGCCCGAGCTCCGGCTCCGGCCCCGGCTTGAACGGGACGACGACGGTCGTCCGCGGCGAGGGGTTGAACATGCCCAGGATCCAGATCGAGAGCAGGCCCGTCTCCTTCGTCCAGGCGGCCGGGCCGGTGTTGGTGACGCTGTTCACCGACTGGAAGGCCACCATCCTGACCCCGGGCGGGACGGGCACGCCGAGCGCCTCGACCTCGGCCGGGCCGACGATCCGGACCTCGCGGTCGACCTCGAGGTCGAACTCCGTCCCTGAGTGGTTCACGAGGCGCATGGCCTTGCGGAAGTGGATGCGGCCCTCGTCCCGGGACGCGATGTCGAAGGGGCCCTCGTTGAGGGGCGGCGGCGTCCACCAGTGGTCGAGGTCGAACGGATCGCCCGGCTTGAAGAAGACGGAGAACTGACCGCCCTCGGGGCCGAGCCAGAAACGGTCCTCGCCGCCGAAGGCGTTCATGTGGGGGTTGTTGACGCCGGAGGCCAGGAGCTCCCGGTTGATCCAGCCGAAGCTCGGCCCGTCGGGGCCGGCGGCCGTGCTGGTCATGACCCGGCCCTGAAGGTCGGGGTTTACGGCGACCAGGGCCTGGCCGTCCCCGCCTTCGAGGACGACGACCCGGGTGTGGGCCTCGAGAAAGGCCAGGTCGTCCTTGAACAGGACGGCCTCGGACGCCTTGGGCGGCTTGGCGCAGCCGGCGGCCAGGGCGAAGATCAGGATCGCGGCTCCGATCGCGTATCTCATGGGGCCTCCTTCATGGGGTTCCCTTATTATAAACAATAAACAAATCGGGGACACAATACCTGTTCCCCATTTCCCGGGAAGTGAATTCAGGGGACACGATCCCTTTTCAAGAGAAAAGGGTCATGTCCCCGAATTCAATGGGGAACAGGTATCGTGTCCCCCTTTTTCAGATGGGTAGGTAAAGCGTCTCATATGGGGGAATGGGCCTGTTTACCCATAGACACCGGGGGACCTCTGTCCCATCTTGGGGGCGTGGAAAACGACCGGAGCACGACCATGAACGCCATTCGACACGCATGTATCAAAGGAGGTGGTGGACGACCGTCGAATCCCCCCATCGGACAAGGTCTCGGGTCGGGAGTGATCGCGCCGTGTCTTTCGCGAGGCCTTTCGCCTTTCCCCGCCGCGACGCGCGGAGGCTCGCTCCGAATCATGACATCGGCGAACCCCGGGCGGATGGACGCCCGGCTCGTCGAACGAGAGAACGGCCCGGCCGGCCCAACACGGGTTACGGTCCGGGACAAGGAGAAACCATGAGATCTCTCAGATCGATCGGCTCTATCGCCGCCGCCGCGCTTCTCCTGGCCGGGGTCCTCTCCGCTCAGGCTCCGACGGCCGGCAGGATCACAGGAACCGTCCACGACGACCAAGGCGCGCCCCTGCCAGGCGTGTCCGTCGAGGCGAAAAGCCCGCGGCTCGTCGGGACGACGGCCACGGTCACCGACACCAACGGCGCTTACCGCCTGCTCGCCCTTCCGCCGGGCACCTACACCGTCACCTTCGCGCTGCCCGGCTTCGTGGAAGTCGTCCGCGAGGGCATCGTCCTGTCCGTGGAGCAGGCCCTGAACGTCGACATCCAGATGAAGCCCAGCGCCATCAGCGAGGAGGTCGTCGTCGTCGGGGAATCGCCCCTCATCGACGTCAAGAGCGTGGCCCGCGGCTCGGTCATGAACTCGCAGACGTTCTCCGCGCTGCCCAAGGGCCGGAGCTTCGATTCCCTGGTGACGATCATGCCCGGCGTCCAGGCCGAAAAGGACCTGCTCGACGGCATCTCCGTCGACGGGGCCTCCGGCGCCGAGAACGTCTTCTTCGTCGACGGGACCGACACCTCGGACCTCGTCAAGGGCACGCGCAAGCAGGAGGTCGTCTTCGACTACGCCGACGAGGTCCAGTTCAAGGCCTCCGGCTACAACGCCGAGTACGGCGGGTCGGTCGGCGGCGTCATCAACGTCATCACCCGCTCGGGCGGAAACGCGCTCCACGGCGAGCTCGTCGGCTACTACTCGGGCACGGGCCTCGAGGGCCGGCGCCGCGACCGCCTGTACTTCGATATGGACGACGACACCCTGGCCCGCTACTATCCTTACGAGCAGTACGTCGGCGCGGACAAGGAGAGCTCCTACGAGGGCGGCCTCCTCCTCGGCGGCCCCATCATCAAGGACAGGCTCTGGTTCTTCGGCGCCGTCACGCCGCGCGTCTTCGTGCGCGACCGGGCCATGGACATGGCCATCCAGGGCGTCGCGGCCGTCAACAGCTACCGCAGGACCGAGACCAGCTGGAACGGCTCCTTCAAGCTGACCGCCCAGCCCTTCAAGAACCTCCGGGCCGGGGCCAGCTTCTCCACCAATTATTTCAAGTACGCGGGCGGCAGCGACCCCGACGGCGACGACGCGACCTACGCCATCAACTCCAACGCCAACGTCGACTACGGCGCCTTCGGGTACTCCTACCCCACCTTTTCCGGCAGCGCCTACGCCGATCTGACCCTCGGCAACAGGGCCCTCCTCAGCGTCCGGGGCGGCTACTTCTTCACCGACAAGAACCATTCCCTGACCCCGGTCTCGGAGAGCCCCTTCTACGCTTTCGAGCTGGAGCAGCCCGGCGCCTACGCCGACGTCACCAACACGATGTTCCCCGAGATCCCGGCCGAGCTCCAGCACCCCGCCGGATGGCGCAGCTTCCCCCGGAGCCTGGTCATGGGGCTCGAAAAGCGCATCGCGACCCGGCTCAGCGCCAACGCCGACTTCAGCTATTACCTCGACGGCGCCGGGGAGCACGCGCTCAAGGCGGGCCTCCAGTACATCCGCCGCGGCGAGGACGTCAACGACGGCGCCCTGCAGCCCATCGTCTATCTGGGCTGGGACCAGGACTGCATCGGCTACGGCACGAACTACGGGCGGGGCGCCTACGGCTACTACGCCGTCCGCGGCTTCGCCGCCGCCGGGCCCTACGGGGACAATTACAAGGTCGGCATGGACAGCTGGTCCCTCTACCTGCAGGACAGCTGGACGATCGCCCGCCGGCTGACCCTCAACCTCGGGCTCCGGGCCGAGTCCGAGTACCTGCCGAGCTACACCCTCGATCCGGCCTTCGCCGAGTACGCCAAGCCGGTCAAGTTCGGCTTCGGCGACAAGCTGGCCCCGCGGCTCGGCTTCGTCTACGACGTCCTCGGCGATTCGAGCCTCAAGGTCTACGGCAGCTTCGGCGTCTTCCACGACGTCATGAAGCTCAACATGGGGGCCAACGCCCTGGGCGGCTTCAAGTGGAAGAGCGCCTACTACACTCTCGACAATTGGGACTACACCCAGATCGGCGTCGACGGCAACTTCCCCGGGACGCTCCTCTGGGTCAACGACTTCCGGGCCCCCGTCTTCGACGCCATCGACCCCGGCATGAAGCCTTTCACCCAGCGCGAGATCTCGCTCGGGGCCGAGAAGAAGCTCATGGAGGACATGTCCCTGTCCGTGCGGCTGGTCAACAAGAAGGTCCTCAGCGCCATCGAGGACGTCGGGTTCGTCTTTCCGGGCGAGGAGCATTTCTACTTCACCAATCCCGGCAGCGACTTCATCAAGCAGAAGTTCGAGGAGTTCATCGATCAGGGCCTGCTGCTCCCCGGCACGCCCGCGACACCCAAGGCCAAGCGCGACTATTACGCCATGAACCTGTCCCTCGAAAAGCGCTTCAGCCACAACTGGCAAGGCGGGCTGTCCTACACGCTCAGCCGCCTCGAGGGCAATTACAGCGGCCTGGCCAGCTCCGACGAGGACGGCCGCAACTCGCCCAACGGCGAGCGCTTCTTCGACCTTTGGCACATCTCCTACGACAAGCAGCTCAACCCCCTCGACGGGGTCCTGCCGACCGACCGGACCCACGTCCTCAAGGCGTACGGCAGCTTCTCCTTCCCCTTCGGGCTGACCGTCGGCCTGGTGGCCAACGCCTACAGCGGCACTCCCGTCTCGGAGGAGTGGAACGTCGACTCGGAAGGCTACCTCCCGTACAACCGGGGCAGCATGGGCCGGACGCCTTTCATCTTCTTCGCCAACGCCTATCTCGAATACGGGCTCCGGCTCGGCCGCGTCGGGCTCAAGTTCAACCTCAACATCGACAACATGTTCGACGCCCAGACGGCCCGGCGGATCTTCTCCACGAGGTACCGCTACACCATCTCGCCCGGCGACGCGGCGCTCCTGTCCATGGACTGGATGCCCGCTCCGGACGAGGTCGTCGATCCCAGGTTCGGCATGGCCTACAGCTTCATGGCTCCGATCTCCGGGCGCCTCGGAGTGCGATTCGTGTTCTAGCAGCCGTCGGAGGGGAACGACGAAGAGCCCGTCGGGCCCGCCCCGTCCCGGAGGGGCGGGCCCCCCTCCTTTTTTCCAAGAAAGGGTCGCGCCGCCCCGGCGCCCCCGCCGCCGGCGGGCCTCCGGCCCCGGCCCCTCCGGTTCCCCGGGATCCTCGACCGGTACGTGGCGCGGAAGTTCCTGGCCCTCCTCGCGCTCGCCCTCTCGGCCCTGGCCGCGGCGGCCTTCCTCCTCGTCTTTCTCGAGCGCCTGGGCGAGACGCTGGAGCGCGGCAAGCCCCTCGGCCCGCTCCTGCGCTACGCCTGGTTCAAGCTGCCCGAACTTTCGGCCTACCTGCTGCCGGCGGCCGTCCTCGCGGCGGCTCTCCTGGCCCTCGGCTTCCTGGCCCGGACGAACGAGGCCACGGCCATGAAGGCCTGCGGCGTCAGCGCCTACCGGACGGTCCTCGCCGTCCTCGCCCTCGCCGCGGCCGCCGGCCTCCTGGCCTTCGCGGTCCAGGAGCGCGTCGTGCCGGCCGCCCACGCCCGGTCCGAGGCGGCCTGGCGCGAGATCGCCGGTCTCCCGCCCCGCGTCGACAACTATCTCAACCGCCACTGGATCCTCGGCCGCGACGGCACGAGGATCTACCGCTACGATTATCTCGATCCCGGCTCGGCCACGTTCAGCCGCCTCTCCGTCTTCGACCTCGATCCCCGGAGCTTCGCCCTGACACGCCGGTTCTTCGCCGAGAAGGCGACGTTGGAGGGGGACGTCCTGGCGTACCGGGACGGCTGGACGAGGGATTTCGCCGCCCTCCCGGGCCCGTCCTTCGCCCGCGCGGCCTCCGGCCGCCTCCCCGTCGCCGACGGAAAGGACGCTTTCCTCAAACCCCGGAAAGAGCCGCTCCAGATGACCCTGGCCGAGCTGCGGCGCTACGCCGGCGAGGTCCGGCGCATGGGCTTTCCGGCCGATCGCCTGCGGGCCGAGCTGGCCCAAAAGACGGCCCTGCCCTTCGTCAGCCTGATCATGGCCCTTCTGGCCGTTCCCTTCGGCTTCCGCATGGGGCGTAAGGGCACGCTCGTCGGCGTCGGCCTGAGCGTCGCCGTGGCCATGGTCTATTGGGGGACGTACGCGGTCTTCCGGAGCCTGGGCGCAGCCGGAGCGCTGACGCCGATCCTCGGGGCGTGGGGGGCCAACCTTTTGTTCGGCCTGGCGGGGGTCGTCGGGATGTTCAGGCTGCGGACATAAGCAACAAGGACTGTCCCCCGGCCAGCCGTTCCGGGGATCGGCGTCTTGGCCCTTGGAACTTGAGCGTTGGGTCAGCCCGAGACTTTCCGGGCCGGCTACATTTTATACTTGCCGAAATCCTCGGGACGCAGGCCTTCGAGCCACTTCCGCAGCTTCTCGGAGGACTCGACCTTCTCGTCGAACTTGAGGCCGTTGGCCTTTTGGACGACCTCGGCCTCGACGAAGATCGGGGAGGCCATGCGCAGGGCCAGGGCGATGGCGTCGGAGGGCCGCGAGTCGATGACGATGGCCTCCTCGGCCCGCCGGCAGTGGATCATGGCGAAGAAGGTGTTGTTCCGGACGTCGTTGACGACGATCTTCTCGATGGCGATGCCGAGCTTCTCGAGGAAGCTCTTCAGCAGGTCGTGGGTCATCGGGCGGGGCGTCGGGACGTTCTCGATGGTCAGGGCGATGGCGTTGGCCTCGAAGACGCCGATCCAGATGGGCAGGATCTGCTCGTTGCGGGGGTTCTCCAGGACCACGATCGGCATCTTGGAGATCGGGTCCACGACGAGACCCTTGACCTTCATTTCGATTTCCATGGCCGGCCGATACCCTTTCTACTATAGGGGCCGGCCGGGGGCTTGTCAAATCAGAACAGGCTGAGCTGGGAGGCGCAGGCGCCGGCGTCCGCCTCCTCCCCGAAGATGCTGATCGTGCCGTATTCGCCGTCGTGCCCGGGGGCGATGCGGACCAGGCCCCGGCGCATCCGGTCGACGGCCTCGGCCACGCGGTCGGGGGCGACGCGGGCCAGGTCGGCGACGGGCACCTCGGTCAGGATGGCGTGCTCGTCGCCGAACTCCCGGACGAACCGGAAGAAGGTCTCCCATACGCCCTGGCATTCGGGGGTCTTGCCGAGGGCCTCGGCGATGATCTCGTTGAGGGGGATGAGGTGCTTGTGCGGGACGCGCCCGGGCCGGCCCTCGTCGGACTCCCGGTCGGCCAGCTCCTCGACGCGGTGCAGGACGCCGATCGTCAGGGGCTTGCCGCACTTGGGGCAGAGGTCGCCCGTCTTGCGGCTCTCGCGGGGCGAGCAGGCGACGCCGCACTTCCGGTGCCCGTCGTAGTGGTACTTGCCCTCCTCGGGGAAGAACTCGACCGTGTAGAGGAACCGGGACGGGTCGTTCCGGCGCAGGGCCTCCATGAGCCCGCGGTAGCTGAATTCGGTGTCGAAGACGTTGGCCTCGCGCCCGATCTTCGAGGGCGAGTGGGCGTCGGAGTTGGAGACGAGGGCGAAGCGGTCGAGGGCCGAGAGCCGCCGGCACATGGGGGGGTCGGACGACAGCCCCGTCTCGAGGGCGAAGATCGAGGGCGTCATCTCCTCGAAGCACTCCTCGATGGCGTCGAAGCCGGAGTTGGCGCCGAAGAGCGAGAACCAGGGCGTCCAGATGTGCGAAGGGATGACGACGGCGCGGGGCGCGGCCTCGGCGACCAGACGGCAGAAGAGGCGGACGTCCAGGCCGAGGATGGGCCGCCCGTCCGAGGCCAGGTTGCCGACGGCCTGGAGCCGGCTGTTGACCCGCTCGACGGACTCGAAATCCGGCGCCAGGAGCATGACGTGGACCTTGCGGACCTTGCCGCCCTTCGAATAGATGAAGCTCAGCTCGGAGGAGAGGATGAAGGCCACGTCCTTCGCCGGGAGGGGGACGCCCTTGAAGGGCGGGGCGTCGAAGGCGGTCGTCCCGTTCTTGAGCCGCAGAAAGCCGTTGCCGATCGGCTCGAGCTTCTCCTTCATCAGGAAGAGCCACTCCGGGTGGGTGAAGTCCCCGGTCGCGACGAGGGAGATGCCCTTGACCCGGGCCCAGGGCGCGAGGGCGTCGAGGACCATGTCCTTCGACGTGGCCCGCGAGAACTTCGAATGTATGTGAAGGTCGGCGACGAACCTCATGATGGAGGCTTCAGTTTAGAGAAAGCGGCAGGCGATTGCAAGCGCCTTGAAAAAGGCCCGGGCCGGGCGTAGACTGGGCGCAGTGGGGTGACACGATGAACATGCTTCCCGTCGTCCGACGCCTGTCCCCGGCCCTCCTCGCGGCCGCGCTCGCCGGCGCCTGCGCCACCGCGCGCCCGGTTCTCGACCGCGACCCGCAGGGCCGCGAGTTCCTGTCCCGGGTCCGCTACATCATCACGCCCGAAGAGCGGAAGGCCTTCCTGGCCCTGCCCGCCGAGGCGCAGCCGGACTTCATCCGGGATTTCTGGAGGCGGCGCGACCCCCAGCCGGCGACCGAGGAGAACGAATACAAGACGGACTACTTCAACCGCATCGAGACGGCCAACCGGCTGTTCTCGGGAGGCGGCTCGCCGGGCTGGCTCCAGGACCGCGGCCGCGTCTACATCACCCTCGGCCCCCCGGACAACCGCGAGGCCTATCCGCGCGGCGTGACCTTCTACGGCGTGCCGACCGAGTACTGGTGGTACGGCTTCTTCGTCATCATGTTCGTCGACGAGCGCTGGGTGGACGACTACCGCCTCGACCCCTCGAGCGCCACGCAGATCGCCGTGATCAACCAGGCCCAGAGGTCGTGGAACCTGCCGCGCGAGGCGATGGCCGGCAAGGCGTGGTCGGACCGGGCCCCGTCGCTTCAGGGGCTCGACGTCCGGATCGCCAAGGCGGACGGGGAGGGGACGCGCTTCACCCTGGTCGTGCCCTACCGGAACATCTGGGTCAAGGCCCAGGGCGGCGCCTTCCGGGCCGAGATCGAGGTGACGATGAAGGTCCGGGACGCCGCGGGCGCGGAGGTCTGGACGTTCGCCCGGTCCTTCCCCGTCGAGGTGGCCGCGAACATGCTCAAGGAGAAGGTCCGGGAGGATTTCACGGCCGAAGCCGTGGCCCCTCTCCCGCCGGGGTCCTACACGCTGGCCGTGACGGCGACCAACGCCAACGACCGCAGCACGGCCTCGCTCGAGAAGGCCTTCGAGATCTGAGTCATCTCTTCCCCCGCGTTTTCGCGGCTTCCGCCGCGGCCTGGCCCTTGCGGGCGTATTCGAGCGACCGGGCGCTGTCCCCGAGGCGGTTGTAGAGGTCGGCCAGCAGGAAGTAGCCGAGCGGCAGCTCCGCCGGGACCGGCTTGAGCTCGATCCCCTTCTGGACCAGGGCGACGGCTTCCTCGTACCCGCCGCCCCGCCGCAGGCGGATGCGGGCGAGGTAGAAATAGGACAGCGGGAAGTCCGGCTCGGCCTCGATCGTCCTCTCCAGCGCCGCGAGCTCGTCGTCCTCGCGCCCCATGAGGCGGTAGACGCGGGAGAGGTTGAAGAGGGCCTTGTAGCTCTTCGGCGAGTCCTCGAGCTCCCGGAGGTAGAGGTCGGCGGCCTCGGCCAGCCGGTCCTGCTTCTCCCGGAGCTGGGCCGTGTTGTAGCGCAGGCTGAGGAGCGTCGGGTTGATGGCCGCGGCCGCGCTCAGGTGCTCTTCCGCCCGGGCCAGGTCGCCGTCGGCCTCGCGGTTGAGGTAGACCGCGGCCAGCCCGTTGTGGGCCGAGGCCGAGCGGGGATTGACGTCCAGGGTCTTCTCGAAATAGGGGATGGCCTTATCGGGCATGTTCTGGCGGACCTTGAGGTTGCCCAGGAGGAAATAGAGCTGGGCGTCCTCGAAGCCGCTGGCGATGTGGTCGAGGACGTACCGCTCGCCTTCGTCGAAGCGGCCCATGGCCTGGTAGCAGTTGGCGACGTTGATGACGGCGAAGGAATCGTCCGGCTTGAGGTCCAGGGAGCTCTTGAAGGCCTCCGCCGCCTCCTTGAAGCGGCGGGCCTGATAGAGGACGTTGCCCAGCGCGAAGTGGGCGTCGGCGATCGTCGGGTCGTCGGCGATGATGGCCCGGATCGTCCGCACGGCCTCGTCGTGGTCTCCGCTCATTCCGGCTTCGCGGGCCCGGGTCAGCTCGTTGAAGACGCCGATCTTGTCCTTGGGGTCGGCCAGCTTCCTGCCCCGGAGCTTCGAGGAGTCCGTGAACGAGCCGACGTAGCCGAGGGCGGCCAGCTTCTCCCGCGTCTCCTCGTCGACCTTGCCCAGGTCCACTTCGAGGGCGTTCTGCCCGGCCTCGGCCATCAGGGCCTCGGCCCGGGCGGAGAGGTCCTCGAACACGGCCTTCTCGAGATAGACGAGGTTCCTCTCCTCGCCGGGGTCCCGCTCGAGGTCGTAGAGCTCGGGCACGGGAGCGATGATGAGCTTGAACCGGCCGTCCTGGAAGCCCTTGAGCTCGGACCAGCCGTAGTGGTAGCGGGGATAGTAGCTTTCCGAATAGGCCAGCCTTTGTCCGGCCTCCCCGGGCCGGAAGAACGTCGGGACGAGGCTCCGGCCCTGGACGGCGGAGGGGACCGGGAGCCCGGCCATCTCGCAGACCGTGGGCATGATGTCGGTGAGCTCGACCGTGCCGGCGGCGGTCACGCCCCTGAGCTCGGGGAAGGGGGTGACGAAGATCAAGGGGACGTGGATGGCGGCCTGATAGATGAAGAAGCCGTGCGTGCCCTCCTGGTGCTCCCCCAGGCTCTCGCCGTGGTCGGAGGTCAGGACGAGGAAGAGACGGTCGCGGAGACCGTTGCGTTCGAGGTAATCGGACAGGCGGGAGATCTGGCTGTCGGTGAAGGCGATCTCGCCGTAATAGGGGCTGATGGGGTACTCGCTGAGATACGGTTCGGGTGGGGCGTAGGGCGTGTGCGGGTCGTAGAGGTGGATCCAGGCGAAGAACTTGCCGTCCTTCTTCCGGTCGAGCCAGCCGATGGCCTGGTCGATGACCTCGTTGGCCGGCCGCTGGACCTCGCCGAGCGAGATCTTCTCGAAACGGCTCAGGTCGAAATTGTCGTAGTACTCGTCGAAGCCCTGGCCGAGGCCCCACTTGGAGTCGAGGACGTAGGCGGCCACGAACGCGGCCGTATCGTATCCCCGCGCCTTGAAGGCCTCGGCCATGGTCACGAGCTCGTCGGGGACGACGAAGCCGCCGTTGTCGCGGACGCCGTGGTGGATCGGCAGGGTGCCGGTCATGATGGTCGTGTGCGAGGGCAGGGTCAGAGGGGTCTGGGCGATGCATTTTTCGTAGCGGACGCCGGCCGCGGCGAAGGCGTCCATGGCCGGCGTCTTCACCCGGGGACTGCCGTAGCAGCCGATCTTGTCGGCGCGCAGGGTGTCCACGGTGATGAGAATGACGTTGAAATCCCGCCCGTCGCGGAGGCGGGCGAAGTCCGGCCCCCGCGGCCGGAGCAGCAGAAAGGCGGCCAGCCCGGCCAGGGCCAGGAGAGCGATCGCGGCGGCGGTCCTTTTCGTGGTCATCGGAACTCCCGCCGACCATTTTATCATATCCGCCGCCGTCGTCGGGGAAAACCGATGACGCGTCCCCTCTCTCGGCGGCGAGGGTAAAAAAAGGTTCGCTTCAAGATCGCCGGGGCCACGGTCTCGTACCGGCGGGAAAGGCTCCTCTCGTCGAGGGCCAAGGTCGACGAGGAGTTCTGCCCCGTCCTCGACCTCAGCCGCGGCGGGGTCCGCTTCCTCACCCAGAAGCCCCTGAAGTTCAAGTCCAGGATCAGCCTCCAGCTGGCCATCCCCGGCGAGCGCACCCCGCTCGAGCTCAAGGGCCGGGTCCGCTGGTCGACGTTCAACGCCGGCAAGAGCTACAAGTACCAGGCGGGCGTGCAGTTCAGTCCTTACGGGCTCGAGAAGGGCCAGAACGCCCCTCAGGCGCTGACGAAGATCGTAGGGCTCGAACAGAAGTTCGTCGAGCCCGAGCTCCCGGCCGGGCCGGGCCGGGAAGGCGAGCCCGTCCCCTAGCGCGCGGCCTTCGGCTTGGCCGCTCTCTCCCCCTCCACGACGACGAGCGAGTAGTCGGCGGTCGTCAGGAGCATCTTGCTGATCGACTGGAGCAGGCCCAGGCGGTTCTGCCGGACATTCTTCTCCTCGGACATGATCAGGACCTTGTCGAAGAACGTGTTGAGGACCGGCTGGAGCTTGAAGATGATGCCCTGGGCCCGGGCGAAGTCGCCCCGGGCGATCATGGGCTGGGCGTTGTCGCGGATGATCGCCAGCGTCGAGGCCAGCTCCCGCTCCTCCTTCTCGACGAAGAGATCGGGATTGACCTTGGCCGCGGGCGTCCCCTTGATGATGTTGTTGATGCGCTTGGCCATGAGGATGAACGGCTCGAACTGCGGGCTGGCCTTGAGGGTGTCCAGGGCCTCGACCCGGGCCAGGGCGTCGGTGATCTGGTCGACGCCGGGACCGAGGGCGGCCCCGACCAGGTCGTAGCGGAAGCCCCTCTTCTCCAGGATGAACCTCAGGCGGCCGGAGAAGAAGTCGAGGCAGGCGGCCTTGGCCTCGGCCCGCTCGAGCGTCAGGCGGTCGCCGTAGACGGCCAGGACCCGGTCGATCAGCAGCGGCAGCGAGAACCGCAGCTTCCTGTCGAGGGCGACCTTGCAGACCCCGTGGGCGTGGCGGCGCAGGCCGAACGGGTCGCTCGATCCGCTGACCTGGAGGCCGACACCGACGGCGCCGACGATGGAGTCCATCTTGTCGGCGATGGACAGGATGCCCCCCGAGAGCGAGGCCGGCGAGGCGTCCTCGAGGCTCCCCGGCTGGTAGTGCTCGTAGATGGCCTGATGGACCGCGGCCGGGGCCCCTTCGAGCTTGGCGTAGAGCCCGCCCATGCGGCCCTGGAGGCCTGAGAACTCCTTGACCATTTCCGTCAGGAGGTCGGCCTTGCAGAGCGCCGCGGCCTCGACGGCCTCGGCCTTGACCTCGGACGCGCCGAGCTTGTCGCAGAGGTAGCCGACGATCTTTTTCAGGCGCTGGGCCTTGTCGTCGTAAGTGCCGAGCTTCTCCTGGAAAAGGACGTTCTTCAGCCCCTCGGCGCGGTCGGCGAGCGCGACTTTACGGTCCCGCTCCCAGAAGAACCGCGCGTCCTCGAGACGGGCCCGGAGGACCCGCTCGTTGCCCCGGCGGATGAGGCCCTTGGCGTCGCCGGAGGCGTCGGCCACGCCCAGGAAATGGGGCAGCTGCTTGCGGTCGCGGACGACCGAGAAGAGCTTCTGCCCTTCGCGCATGGCAGTGGCCAGGACCTCGAGCGGAAGGCTGAGGTAGGCCTCGGGGAAAGAGCCGAAGACGACGTGCGGGTGCTCGACGTTGAGGGCCAGCTCGTCGAGGAGCTCGGGATCGGGATAGACCGCGGCCCCTAGCGGCTCCAGGGCGGCCTCGATGCCCTGGACGATCATCCTTTTCCTGGCCTCCGGATCGACGACCACGAAGGCGCGGGCCAGACCGGCCCGGTATTCCTCGAACGTGCGGGCCGCGACCGGGACCGGCGCGGCGATCCGGTGTCCGACCGTCGCGTCGGCGGCCCGGAATCCCTCGAAGGACGTGTCGACCGCACGCCCCCCGAAGACGCAGAGCAGGCCGTGGATCGGACGGGAGAAGCGGAAGGAGCTCTCGGCCCAGCGCATCATCTTCGGGAACGACAGGGACCCCAGGACGCGGGGCACGGCGGCCTTGAGAATGTCGGCCGTCGGCGTCCCCGTCGCCCGGCGCTTGAAGCCCAGATACTCGCCCTTGGGCGTCGTGACGGCCACGAGGAGGCTCTCGTCGACGCCCTGGGAGCGGGCGAAGCCCTTGCCGGCCGGCGTCAGGGCGCCGTCCGGGCCCTTGGCGACGGCCAGAGGCGGCCCGGTGACGGTCTCCTCCCGGTCGGCCTGGCCCTCGGCGAGGTCCCCGACTGCGATGAGGCGTCGCGGCGTGGCCAGGACCTCGAGCGACCGGACCTCGATCCGCCCGTCGGCGAGCTCCTTGCGGAGGCCGGACCCGATCTGCTCGAGGGCGGAGCGGATGTGGGAGGCGGGAAGCTCCTCGGTCAGCAGCTCCAGGAGGAATTCCATCAGGCGCCCTCCTTCCCCGCCGTGTATTTCCGGGCGATGTCGTTGACCAGGGCCCGGATCTGCGAGATCATCTTGACCCGCTCGGTGACGCTGATGGCCCCCCGGGAGTCGAGGAGGTTGAAGTTGTGGGAGCACTTCAGGCACATGTCGTAGGCCGGCAGGAGGAGGTCCTTGGCGACCAGGCGGGCCGCCTCTTTCTGGCAGGCCCCGAAGGCCTGCCGGAGCATGGTGACCGAGGCCGCGTTGAAGTTGTATTCCGAGAACTCCTTCTCCTCGCGGAGGCGGAGGTCGCGGTAGCTGACGTCGGAGGACCAGTCGAGGTCGTAGATGTCGTCCTTCTCCTCAAGGAACATCTCCAGGCGCTCGAGCCCGTAGGTGATCTCGACCGGGACCGGCGCGAGTTCGATGCCGCCGCACTGCTGGAAGTAGGTGAACTGGGTGATCTCGAGGCCGTCGAGCAGGACCTGCCAGCCGACGCCCCAGGCGCCGATGGTCGGCGATTCCCAGTTGTCCTCGTCGAAGCGGAGATCGTGGTCCTCGAGGACGATGCCCAGGGAGCGGAGGCTCTGGACGTAGACGTCCTGGATGGCCGCCGGCGAGGGCTTCATGATGACCTGGTACTGGAAGTGCTTCTGGACGCGGTTGGGGTTCTCGCCGTAGCGGCCGTCGTCGGGCCGCCGCGAGGGCTGGACGTAGCCGACCCGCCAGGAGCGCTTGTCGAGGACCCGGAAGAACGTGTCCGGGGTCATCGTCCCGGCGCCCACCTCGAGGTCGTAGGTCGGAGCCAGATAGCAGCCCTGGCCGGCCCAGAACCGGTGCAGGCCGAGGATGAGGTCTTGGACCGACATGCCTAGGGCTTCTTTTCCCAGCGGAGCACGGGGTTCTTGGCCGCGTTGACCTCGTCGAGGCGGCCGACGTAAGTGACGTGCGGGGCGGCGTGGAGGACCTCCGGGCTCTCCTTGGCCTCGCGGGCGATGGCCTTCATCGCGTCGATGAACAGGTCGAGGTCGCGCCGGCTCTCGGTCTCGGTGGGCTCGATCATCAGCGCGCCGTGGACGATGAGGGGAAAGGACATCGTCGGCGGGTGGACGCCGTAGTCGATGAGCCGCTTGGCGATGTCAAGGTTGGTGACGCCGTGCTCCTTCTGGAGCTTGTCCGAGAAGACGCACTCGTGCATCGACGGCGTCGTGTACTTGAGGTGGTAGTCGCCCTCGAGGCTCTTGCGGATGTAATTGGCGTTGAGGACGGCGAACTCGGCGATCTCGCGGACGCCCCGGGGGCCGAGCGACAGGATGTAGCAGAGGGCCCGGACGATGACCGAGAAGTGGCCGAAGTGGCCGCGGACGCGGCCGATCGTCCCCGGCCGGTCGAGCTCCAGGACGTAGCGGCCGTTCCTCTCCCCGATCACGGGGACGGGGAGGAACGGGACGAGCTCTTTCTTGACGCCGACCGGCCCCGAGCCGGGACCGCCGCCGCCGTGGGGCGTCGAGAACGTCTTGTGGAGGTTGATGTGGAGGACGTCGACGCCCATGTCGCCGGGGCGGACGATGCCGGTCAGGGCGTTCATGTTGGCCCCGTCCATGTAGACGAGGCCGCCCTTGGCGTGGACGATCTCCGTGATGCGGAGGATGTCGGACTCGAAGACGCCGAGCGTGTTGGGATTGGTCACCATGAGCGCGGCGACCTCGTCCGTCATCTCCCGCTCGAGGCCGGCCAGGTCGATCGTCCCGTTCTCGTTGGACTTGATCTCCCTGACGGCGTAGCCGCAGATGTGGGCCGACGACGGGTTGGTGCCGTGGGCCGAGTCGGGGATGAGGACGTGCTTGCGGGCGTCGCCGCGGGCCTCGAGGGCGGCCCGGATGAGCATCATGCCGACGAGCTCGCCGTGGGCCCCGGCGGCCGGGTGGAGCGTGAAGGCGTCCATGCCGGCGATCTCGGAGAGGTAGTTCTCGAGCCGCTTCAGGACCTCGAGGTTCCCCTGGACGAGGTCCTCGGAGGCCAGCGGGTGCGAGGCGGCGAAGGCGGGGTGGGCCGAGAGGCGCTCGTTGATCTTGGGGTTGTACTTCATCGTGCACGAGCCGAGCGGATAGATGCCCATGTCGACGCAGTAGTTCTTCTGGGAGAGGCGGGTGAAGTGGCGGGTGACCTCGGTCTCGGAGACCTCGGGGAAGCCCTCGAGCTCGCGGCGCAGGGCCACGCCGGCGAGAGCGTCCTTTTTCTCCGGAACGTCGAGCGCGGGCAGCTCTCCGGCCCGCTTGCCGGCCTCGCTGATCTCGAAAATGAGGGGTTCGCGGATCTCTTTGATCATGACAGGACCTCCTGCAGCGACCGGGCCAGCCTGTCGATCTGGTCCTTCGTCCGCATCTCGGTGACCGTGACCAGGGCGGCGCCCTTGAGCTCGGGGTAGGCCGCCTCGAGGCCGTATCCGCCGATGATGCCCTTGGCCCGGAGCGAGGCTTCGACCGCGGGCCAGGGCTTGGGGAGCTCGACGACGAACTCGTTGAAGACAGGCCCGGAGAAGCGCCTCTTGACGCCGGGGACGGCGGCCAGCCGGTCGGCCGCGTAGGCCGCCTTCTGGACATTCTGCCAGGCCAGCTCGCGGAGGCCCCGCTTGCCCAGGGTCTCCATGAAGATCGTCGCCCGGAGCGCGCAGAGGGCCTGGTTGGTGCAGATGTTCGAGGTCGCGCGCTCGCGGCGGATGTGCTGCTCGCGCGTGGACAGCGTCAGGACGAAGCCGCGGCGGCCTTCCTTGTCGACGGTCTGTCCGGCGACGCGGCCCGGCATCTGCCGCAGGAACTCCTTCTTCGTGGCCAGGAAGCCGAGGTAGGGGCCGCCGAAGCTCAGCGGAACGCCCAGCGACTGCGCTTCCCCGGTGACGATGTCGGCGCCGAGCCGGCCCGGGGCCTCGAGAAGGCCGAGCGAGACGGCTTCGGCGACGATGGCCACCGAGAGGGCCTTGGCCCCGTGGGCGGCCTCCGAGAGCGCCCGGACGTCCTCGACGACGCCGAAGAAGTTGGGCGACTGGTGGACGACCGCGGCGGTCCGGGCGTCGAGCAGGCCGGCCAGGGCGGCCGGGTCGATCCGGCCGTCGGGGCCGTATCCGACCTCGACGGCCTCGATGCCGAGGTTCTTGATGAAGGTCCGGACGACCTCCCGGAACTGGGGATGGAGGGAGCGGGCCAGCAGGACCTTGTCCCGGCCGGTGACCCGCTGGGCCATCAGCACGGCCTCGGCCGTGCCCGTCGAGCCGTCGTAGAGGGAGGCGTTGGCGATGTCCAGGCCGGCCAGCTGGCAGACGAGGGTCTGGAACTCGAAGATGATCTGGAGGGTCCCCTGACTGACCTCGGGCTGGTAGGGGGTGTACGGGCTGACGAATTCGCCCCGCGAGCTGAGGTAGTCGACGACGGCCGGGATGAAATGCTCGTAGGCCCCGCCGCCGAGGAACGAGAGATGGCCGGCGTAGGCGTTCTTGCGCCCGATCCCCTCGATCGTCCGGACGAGCTCGATCTCCGTGAGGGCCGGCGGGAGGTCGAGCGGCCGCCGGAGGCGCACCGAATCGGGGATGCAGCAGAACAGGTCGTCGACCGAGCCGACGCCCACCCGGGCCAGCATCTCCTTCTTGTCGTTGTCGCTGAGTGAGAGATAGCTCATGGCGTCACCCTTGGCCGGGCCGGACGGGGCCTCAATGCTCGAGGCCCTCCAGGAATTTCTCGTAGTCGCCGGCCGCGAGGAGGCCGTCGAGCTCCTTCTTGTCCTTGACCCTGATGCGCACGATCCAGCCCTGTCCGTGGGGGTCCTTGTTGAGGAGATCGGCCGTCTGTCCCAGGGCCTCGTTGACGGCGACGACCGTCCCGGCGACCGGGGCGTAGACGTCGGAGACCGACTTGACCGATTCGACGACGCCGATCGACTGGCGCGTCGCGAGCTCCTTCCCGACCGCGGGGAGCTCGACGAAGATGATGTCGCCGAGCTGGTGCTGGGCGAAGTCGGTGATGCCGACCAGGGCCTCGTCGCCCTCGACCTTGAGCCACTCGTGCTCCTTGGTGTAGCGGAAGTCGTTGGGATACATGCGTGCCTCCTTGATGATCTGGCCCGACGGTTTGGGCGCGGTGAGGTTCCCCCAGTCGCCCCGGGCGAACAGGAAGACGACGGCGATGATTCCCGAGAGGGCGACGAACTTGATCACCGTCAGGACGTTCTGCAACCTGGCCCCCTGGCGGACGCCGGCGTAGTTGATGGCCACGAGGAAAAGGATGAAGAGAACGGCCGCGGCCTTCTGGCCGGCCGGAGAGAGCGGGACGAAGTAGGGCAGGTATTTCGTGGCGAAGGCCAGCGACAGCGTGGCGATCGTGCCCGTGTCGATGACGAGGAGCAGCGCCCACCCGAAGAGGAACCCGACGAGCGGGCCGTAGACCTCGCGCAGGTAGACGTAGAGCCCGCCGGTCTCGGAGGAGAACGCCGCGGCCAGCTCGGCGATCGCCAGCGCGCCGAACATGCAGGCGATGCCGCCGAAGACCCAGACGGCCAGCATGACCAGCGGCGCCTTCACCCCGGCGGCCACGGTGGCCGGGACGATGAAGATGCCCGAGCCGATCATGGTGCCGACGACGATGGCGGTGATGCTCCCGACGCCGAGGCAGCGGACGAACCCGGGCTGGGCGTGTCCGCCGGACGGGGCCGGACGGGGGGCTGTGTCGATCTCGTGGTTGGCCATGCCGCTATCTTATTGAGGCCGGCCGCCGTTGGCAAGACCGGGGCCGATCTTTTTGCCGGCCGTCTCCGCCTGTCCCGGCCCCGAAAGGAATTGACAGGGAGAGCGGGCCGTATCATGATGGAGGCCGCCCGATAGCCCGAACCGGAGGGACAAGCGCCATGGCCTCTAGGAACCGCCGCCTGGGATTCGTCGCCGTCGTCGTCGCCCTGTTCGCCGTGCTCTTCATCGTCAACCGCCGCATGCGGCAGACGGTCGAGCCCGCCGACCTCATCCTGGTCAACGGCAAGATCGTCACCGTCGACGACCGCGTCCCGTCCGCCGTCTGGCTCGCCGTCCGCGGCGACCGCATCGCCGCCCTCGGCTCCGGGCCGGAGGACTACGCCCGCCTCGTCGGCGACGGCACGGAGATCGTCGACCTCGGCGGCGCGCTGGCCGTGCCGGGGCTCATCGAGAGCCACGGCCATTTCACGAGCCTCGGATCGTCCAAGATGGTCCTCGACCTGACCAGGGCCCGCTCCTGGGACGACATCGTCGCCCAGGTCGCCGAAGCGGCCGCCGCCGCCAAGCCCGGCGAGTGGATCCTCGGCCGCGGCTGGCACCAGGACAAATGGGACCGGGTCCCCGAGCCCAGCGTCAACGGCCTGCCCGTCCACGACGCCCTCAGCCGGGCGACCCCGGAGAACCCCGTCCTGCTGACCCACGCCAGCGGCCACTCGTCCCTGGCCAACGCCAAGGCCATGGAGATCTCGAAGATCACGGCGGCCACGACCGATCCCGCCGGCGGCGAGATCATCCGCGACGCCGCGGGCCGCGCCATCGGGGCCTTCCTCGAGACGGCGCAGGGCCTCGTCCGCTACCAGGCCGGGCACGCGACACCCGACGAGGCCAGGGCCCGGACGCGCAAGCAGATCGAGCTCGCCGCCCGCGAGTGCCTCGTCCACGGCGTCACGACGTTCCACGACGCCGGCGCCTCCTTCGGCACGGTCGACCTCTACAAGGCGATGTACGAGGAAGGGGCCCTGCCGGTCCGCCTCTACGTCATGCTCAGCGCCGGGAGCGAGTCGCTGGCCGAGCGCGGCGCCTCCTACCGGATGATCGGGGCCGCCGGCGGCCGCCTGACCGTCCGGACCATCAAGCGCCTGATCGACGGCGCGCTCGGCGCCCACGGGGCCTGGCTCCTCGAGCCCTACGCCGACCTGCCGTCGTCGACCGGCCTCAACACGGAGTCCCTCGACGAGATGAGGGCCACGGCCGAGTTCGCCATCGAGAACGGCTTCCAGCTCTCGACCCACGCCATCGGCGACCGCGGCAACCGCGAGACGCTCGACATCTACGAGGAGGCCTTCCGGGCCCGCCCCGAGAAGCGGGACCTGCGCTGGCGGATCGAGCACGCCCAGCACCTCCACCCGGACGACATCCCCCGGTTCGGGAAGCTCGGGGTCATCCCGGCCATGCAGGCCATCCACTGCACCTCCGACGCCCCCTGGGTGTACAAGAGGCTCGGCGCGAAGCGGGCCGAAGAGGGGGCCTACGTCTGGAGGAAGCTCATGGACGCGGGGGCCGTCATCCCCAACGGGACGGACGTCCCGGTCGAACCCATCGCCCCCATGTCCTGTTTCTACGCCGCAGTGACGCGCAAGCTCAAGGACGGGACGGCCTTCTTCGCCGGCCAGAGGATGACCCGCGAGGAGGCCTTGCGGTCCTACACCATCAACGGCGCCTACGCCGGCTTCGAGGAGGAGATCAAAGGCTCCCTGACGCCGGGCAAGCTGGCCGACATCACCGTGCTCTCGCGCGACATCCTGACCTGCCCCGAGGACGACATCCCCGGCACGGAAGTCCTCTACACCGTCATCGGCGGCAAGATCGTCTACCACAGATGAGAGAACGGGCGGGGCGCGGCCGTCTGCGCGCGCGGGGGGTCGCCCCTCTCGCCCTCCTCCTCGCTCTCGCGGCGGCCTTTCCCGCGGCCGCCGACGACGCGGGCCGGGACGTCCGGGCGAAGGTCCCCCGCTGGGAATCCAACCTCTCGGCGGGCTACGTCCTCGAGGGGCGCATCGGGATCGTGAAGTCCTTCTGGTGGTACGCCCTGCCCCGGGTCGTCTCGATCGGCTTGAGCTTCGATTACGTCATGTCGGCCATGCCCCTCTCCGCCAACGCCGCCCTGAACGCCCCCCTGGGCTTCGTGACGCCCTTCGTCAGCGCCGGGGCCGGGACGAACCTGACCTACGGCGGGATCACGAACTACGGCGGCGGGCTCAAGATCCGGCTCGGGCGGAAGTTCGGGCTCATCGCGGAATATCGCCGCTACCACTATACCGAGAAGTCCGGATACCTCAGCGACATCAGGTACGAAGTCGCTACCGATTACTTCGGCGCCGGGATCGCCTGGCTCTACTGAAACGGAGGACCGCGCCCATGGACCGAATGAAGAAAGCCCCCCCGATCGCGGCGGGACTGCTGCTGATCCTGGCCGCCGCGGCGCCGGCCGGGGCCCAGACGGCCCGGAGCGTGAGGCCCCTCGGCGTCTATCTCGACATCGCCTACGTCAACCTCAGCGAGCCGCCCCGATGGATGGCCCTCGGCCCGGAGCTCGAGTGGCGGATCGGCCGGACGGTCTCGTTCAATCCGGAGGTCTTGATGTGGGTCCCCGACACCTTCCGGGGCACGATCGAGATCGTCCCCGGCCTGACCGCGAACCTCCGGTTCAACCGTCTCTTCGTCGGCGGCGGTTTCGTCGGCGGCGTCGACGCCTGGACCCTGGACGGATCGGGCTGGCTCATCCCCAAGCTCCAGATGGGCTACCTGATGGGCCCGGCCAAGCTGGCCCTGACGGTCTTCGTCCCCGGGGGGCCGAGGTCCGTCGCCGTGGGCTTGACCATCGGGACGAGGATCGGCAGGCCGGGGTTCCGGGAACCGGATTAGAGCGCGGCCAGGCGCTTGCGGGCGTCGGCCAGCTCCGGGTGGATCGGGTCGGCGTCCTTCCAGTATTCGAGGAACTTCCTGTACTCGACGGCCGCGCCGGCCTTATCGCCCTTCTCCTCGAGGACGCGGCCAAGCCGGTAACGGTAGAGGGGAGAGATCATCCAGCGGACCTGGTTCGCGGGGTCGATCGTCATCAGCTTGCGGTATTCCGCGACCGCGCCGTCGAGATCGCCCTTTTTCCAATAGGCCCTGGCCAGGACGTCCTTGAGCCACGGCATGTTGTAAAACGGCGTCGTATCGAAACCCATTCTCGGGAGGTCGAGCGGGACGATCTCGCGTCCCAAGGAGACCGCGCGCTCGACATCGTCCCCGGCCAGCGCCGCTTCGGCCCGCAGCAATCGATAGTAGAATGTGGCCTGGGCCGCGTCGGCGGGATCGACCCGCGAGAGCCAAGGTTGCATCTCGGCCGCCTGTCGGGCCGCGTCTACGGGCTTGCCCTTGACGAGATCGGTCCATCCTTGGAAAAAGAGTCGGCCAACCTCCTCGAACGCGGAAAGACCCGAGCCGCTCTTCTTGATCTGCTCGACGGATCGCCGCATCGCTTCGCTCGCGGCGTCGGGCTCCCCGCGGTCGCGAAGGATGAAGGCCGTGATCCAATCCACGGTCGCGGCGGTCAGGGCCTCGCCCGCCGTCTCGGCCTGCGTCCGGATCCCGGCGTAGCGGGAAAGCGAAGCCTCCCACCGGCCGAGGAAGTAATCTATAAAAGCCTTCAGCCATGCGCCGACCGCACGGGCCAACGGAGACGGGGCCCGCCTGTCGAGCTCGTCGGTCCACCGATAGGCCGCGGGGTAATCCTCCCGGAGACAGGCGACATATAGGAGGCTCGCGTATTCGTAGAAGAAGTCCGGCTTCAGCTCCAAGGCCTCGCGGAACTTTTCCTCCGCCGACGCCAGCCGGCCCATCCTGATATAGGTCTCTCCGATCGAGTCGATGGGATTGGCGTCACCGGGATTGAGCGCCGCGTAGCGCGCGAAAAGACGGAGGGCCTCATCAAAGTCCCCCATCATGGCGTATGAATACGCTAACTGGTTGACGGCGAAGCCGAAGTCCGGGTCCAGGGCGACCGCCCGTCCCAGCATGGCGACCGACTCGGGGTACTCCCGGCGTTCTTGATAGAGCCGCCCCAGATCGAGCAGGGCGTACTTTTCGTCCGGGTATTTCCGGACGAGCTCCCGGAGAAGCCGGATCCGCTTGTCCGCGTCCTTTTCGACCGTCTCGGCGTACCCGGCCGCGATCGAGAGCCGCTCTTTCTCGCTCGCTTTGGCCGAATGCCGGAAAGCCTTCTCCATGGCCTCATGAGCGAGGTCGATATCGAAGAGGATGACGGCCGTCCGGGCCAGGAGCAGGTGAGCCATGGCGAACTCGGGATCGAGGGCGATGGCCCGCTCCAAGAGCCGCCGGGCTTCGACGTGATAGTATTTCTCGTGTTCGCTCCGCCCGCGGAGGTAACATTCGTAGGCCTCCATGGAGCTGGTGGTCAACTCCATGACCGGCCGGGCGGGCGCTTCGAGCTTGAGGAGGGGCTTGCCGATGCCCCGGCCGACCTCGCGGCTGATCTGGTCGATCTGGGACTTGAGGATGCTCGCGACGCCTTCCCCTCTGGCCGAGGCGCTCTTTAGGGAATCGCGGGTCGCGGCGTCGAGGACTTGGACGTTGGTGACGAAGGTCTCCCCGGCCTTGATGTACGAGCCGACGACGAGGGCCTCGATCCCCGCCTTGCGGCAAGCCTCAAAACCCGCCTCTTCTTCGAACGCGGCAGCCGGGTCGCGGCCGGCCTGCTTGAGGAGGTCCTTCAGCCGCTCCCACGACGTCACCCTGAGGTGCCTCGACTGCTCGAGGCTGGTGATGAGCAGGTTGGGGATGGCCTCGCGGAGATAATCCAGGCCGGCGTCGCCGGTCTGGTTCTTGAAGCCGAGGACGGCGACCGTGCGCTTCGCGCTCTCGCTCTCCGGGATGAACTGCCAGAGGAGCAACGCAGCCAGGCCGACGAGCGCCGCGGCCGCCGGGATCCAGACCTTCTTCGGCGGCAAACGGACCGTGATCTGCTTGGACGTCTGAGGGCAGCGGAGCGGCAGGGATCGGGTCGTCCCCGGCAGGGCCCTTTCGACCCGGGCAAGCTCCGCGACGAGGTCTTCAGCGCTCTTGTAACGCTCTTTCTTCTCCTTCTTCAGGCACTTCAGCGCGATCCCGCCGAGTTCTTCGGGGATCTGGGCGTTGATCGACCGCGGGGCCGGCGGCGGCTCGCTCTTCTGCTTGACGGCCACGGCCAAAGGGGTGTCGCCCTCGAACGGCAAGCGTCCCGTCAGCATCTCGAAGAGGACGATGCCGAGCGAGTAGATGTCCGAGCGGGCGTCGGCCTCCTTGCCGTCAACCTGCTCGGGCGACATGTACTCGGGCGTGCCGATCATCGCTCCGGCGCCGGTCGTCCCCTTGGCCTTGACCGATCGGGCGATCCCGAAGTCCATGATCCGGGCCCCGCCCTCGCGGTCGATCATGATGTTCTGGGGCTTGAGGTCGCGGTGGACGACGCCGAGCCGGTGGGCTTCGGCCAGGCCCTCGGCGATCTGTCGGGCGATCGTCACGGCCTTGCCGACGGGCAGGGCGCCGATGCTGTGGATAAGGCTCTTAAGGTCCTCACCCGGGACGTACTCCATGGTGATGAAGTAGGTCCCCGTCCCCTCCTCGCGGCCGAGATCGTGCATGCGGCAGACGTTGCGGTGGGAGACGGTCCGGGCCAGCCGGAGCTCGTTCCGGAAGCGCTCGATCGTCGCGGCGTCCGTGGCGATCTCGGGCTTGAGGAGCTTGAGGGCAAGCTTCTCCCGGACCTCGGTGTCGAAGACCTTATAGACGCGGCCCATGCCGCCCTTGCCCAGCTCCTCGATGACCTTGTAGCGGCGGGCGAAGGGCTGAAGATCATCAAGGACCCCGAGCCCAATCCGATCCGAGAGAAGGACCGGAAGGACATCTTGGAACATGATTATCAGGGAATCCCCGCCGGGATATCGGTCGACATCCCGTCGCATTACCCGCCCATCCGGACCCTGGTCGTGACCGACACGGATCATATCCTCATCCGAACCTATGTCAAGGACGGGAAGGGCGGTTTCCTCAACGATGTCTTCGACCCCGAAGGCCGCTTCGTGGCCCAATTCTCCCTCGGCCCGGAGGAATTTTCCATGCAGGCCCGAGACGGGAAGCTCTTGACGCTTGTGCGCGAGGATGCCGAAGGGATCCCGCTCATTAAACGATATGGAATGGTCTGGAAATAAGGGACAAGCGACGCCTCGCCGCCCATGCGCAACGCCTTCGCCGCGATCGTCCTCTCGCTGCTGACGGTCGCCGCCGTCCCGGTGATCCTCTTTTCCGCGCTCTTCGGCCTGCGGGACGCCTTCCTGGCCTACGGGGCCTGGATGATGCGGGTCGGGGCTTTCCTCCTCGGCGTCCGCGTCGCCGCCTCCGGCCTCGAACGGCTCGACCGGGACACCCCTTACGTCCTCATGTCGAATCACATCAGCTTCCTCGACGCGCCGCTCTTCGTGACGGTCGTCGACCGCCCGGTCCGGTTCGTCGTCAAGAGGTTCGTCTTCCGCTTCCCCGTCCTCGGGCTGGGCATGCGCTTCGCGGGCTACGTGCCCCTGGACAAGGAGGGGGTCGGGGAGGGGCGCAAGAGGATCGCCCGGGCCGTCGACCTGATCAGGACCAGGGGCTATTCGTTCCTCGTCTATCCCGAGGGGACCCGGAGCCGGGAGGGCAAGCTCCTGCCCTTCCGCCGCGGCGGCTTCTTTCTGGCCCTGGACTCGGGGGCGCCCATCGTGCCGGTCTCGATCACGGGGACCTACGAGCTGATGCCGCGGGGTTCCAAGCGCATCCGGAAGGGCCGGGTCCGGATCGTCATCCATGAACCCGTCCCCGTCTCCGGCTACTCCCCGGAGACGATGCCCGAGCTCATGGAGCGGGTGCGGGCCGCTATCGCCTCTTCGCTGTGAGCGCGGCGACCGTCTCCGCCGCCAGGCGATCGAACTCCTCGGGCCTCTCGAGCATCGGGTAGTGGCCGATGTGCTCCATGATGACGGCGGCGAAATCGGGCTTGATCCTCCGGTTGCCATCGACGTCGGTCGGGTAGAGGTCGCCGTTGATGGCCCGGAGGGGCGCGGTCAGGCGGGTCGCCGCGGCGCCCATGTCGTAGCCCATCATGCCCAGGAACATCGCCTTGGCCGCCGCGGGCGGCGTTCCCATCATGCGCCTTTCGGCGTCGGCGACGAGGGCCGGATCGGCGTCCTTGTGGAAAAGCATCCCGATCATGGCCTTGAGCGCCCCGGCGTAGTCCTTGGCGAAGAGCTCGGCCCGCTGGTTGACCTCCTCGGCCGTGAACGTGGCCCCAAGCTGTTGGAACGTGTCGATCCCGACGACGCCGAGCGCCCGCCCGGCGAGGAGAAGGCCGGCTTCGATGGCCACGGGTCCGCCGAGCGAATTGCCGAAAATGACGACCTCCTTAACCTTCTCCGCGTCGATGACGGCCTTGACGTCCGCGCCGAACTCGGGGATGCCCCACTTCGTCCGGTTGGAGCCCGACTCGCCGTGGCCGGGGAGGTCCAGGGCGATCACCCGGTGGCGCGCCGCGAAGGCCTTGAGCTGGCCGTCATAAAAGGAGCGTTCGGCCAGTCCGCCGTGGATGAAGACCAGGGCCGGCTCGCCTTTCCCCGCGGCCGAATAGACGAGCTCGACGCCGTCCGGCGCGACGCAGGTCTTGCGTTCGATCATGACGCTCATGGGCTTTGCCTCCATGTATTCGACGCGGAAATGATGTTTCCCTTTCCGGAGCGGCGCCTTCGAGGCCAACACGATCCGGTAGACGCGGTCGCCCCAGGAGCCGCGCAGCCGGTCGTCCCCGATCTCGATCGTCTCGATCCTCGGCTCGAGCGTCCGGCCGTCGTAGAGGAGCGCCAGCGGCCCGGCCCCCTTGCCGGCCCCCGGGTGGACGAGGGCGATCCGGCCCGGCCCGTCCGCCTCGGGACGGCGCCAGCTCATGAAGCTCCATT
This sequence comes from Candidatus Aminicenantota bacterium, assembly GCA_041320535.1. Classification (GTDB taxonomy): domain Bacteria; phylum Acidobacteriota; class Aminicenantia; order Aminicenantales; family Saccharicenantaceae; genus RBG-16-66-30. Next base: position 1,339,806 of record JBGLNH010000001.1, read on the forward strand.
CGACGGGCCGGCTCTCGTTGAGGGCGTAAGCGTCCTCGATGTCGACGCGCTTGCCCCTTTCGAGCGCGATGCGGCGTTCCCACGACACGATCCCGGCCTCCGGCGGATAGGCGGCGGCGATGTCGAGGTCGAGCGAGGCCCGCGCCGCGTCCGCCCTGTAGCGGACGTCCCGGGCCGCGAACGCGCGCCCGTTCTTCTGCATGACGCCGCCGACCGTGGGCAGGTTGTGGTAGGCCGACCGCATGGTCCAGATCTCGTAGCGCCGGCCGCTGAAGGTCTTGGCCGTGTAGGTCTCGACGCCGACGTCGATGAGGACGGGCTCGCCGTCCGCGTAGACGACGAAGCTCCCGACGTCGTTGTGGTTGTGGCTCTCGTCGTTGTGCCCGCCCTTGGCCGCGAGATAGAGGCCCTTCGTCGAGCCCTCGAACGAGCGGGCCGCCATGACCTGGAGCCCCGGGAACCAGGCGTCGCGGGCCAGCGGCTCCTTCGGCTCGGCCCGGAGCGTCTCCTCGAGGCCGAAAAGAGCCGGAAGGGTCCGGCCGAGAACGCCGAAGCTCCCCCCGACCGCGCCCTTCCCCAGGCCCTGCTCGCGGGCCAGCCAGGCCCCGAAGCCGGCCATGTCGCCGTCCCCGACGGCCTTCCCGTAGCGGAAGATGAGCGAAGCGCTGCCGCCGGGCTTGGCCGCGGCGTCGGCGAAGTTGACGGCCCAGGGTCCGGCGACGTGGACGCGCCCGATGTAGCGCCCGATCTCCTTGACGAGCGGCTGCGAGTAGACATCGATCTTCCCGCCGGACGCGCCGTGGAGGAGCTCGAGCGCGTCGAAGAGCGAGCCGCCGGCCCGGTCCCAGTACCCCGGCCCCTCGTCGCAGCCGCCGTCGGCCGGGTAGGAGGCCAGGAAGACGTCGAGCGCGCGCAGGGCCTTGTGGACGCCCGCGGCGCGCCGGGCCGGGTCCGTCTCGACGAGAAGAGCCGCGGCCAGCCAGTTCGACACGATCCAGGGGTTCCAGTTGTTGACGGCGCGCCCGCCGAAGCCCATCCACCAGAAATCGTCCCGCTCGAGGCAGGGCGTGAGGACGCGGCGGTCGATCTCGAGGCGGAGGCGCTCCCGGACGAGCGGCGAGACACGGTCGAGCGCGTCGCCGACGATGTAGTCCGTCCAGGCGAGGAGCATGGCCGTCTCCGCGGCGAAGAGGTCGACGACGGGCTCGCCGACGTCGGGCAGGCCGGGACCGCGCTTCTGGGCGCCGACGTGGGCCGGTACGCCCCAAAAGGACTCTTCACAGACGGTCCAGACGCCGTCGACGATGTCGTCGATGAACCGCCCTTTCCCTTCGATGGCCTCGGCGACGACGAGCTCGGCCAGGCGCGCTCGGCGACCGAAGGACACGGCCTCGTAGCGGGTCCGGTTCCCGTCGCGGACGAAGTCGAGGAAGACGGAGGCCTTGGGCGCGGGCCACTCGGCGCCGAGGCGCGTCTCGGCCAGCCGGACGTGGGCCTCGCGGACCGCGGCCGGCACCTTGGCCCACCCCCCGGCCTCCCCGGCCTTCGGATATGGCCGCCACGCGCCCGGCGCGAGGAGGACCGACCGGAGGGCCTCGCTCGTCCATGCCCTCGCGAGAAGGCCCGGCCTGTCCCGGGCCGAGGCCGGCGCGGCCAGGAGACACGCCGCCAGAGGGAGTCCGCACAGGATCGCGACACCTTGAGATTTCCTCGTTTCGCTCATCCCGACCTCCGCCCGATCAAACCGGCCCCCATTGTAAGAATAAAACAGGGACAGTTACAAGCAGCTGCCCCCTTTTCTTCGGTTCTTCTCCCATTTCCGTGATCCCCACTCGAGGCGGAGAGGGGATTCGCCTCGACGATCCCCGCGGCGGACGGGGACGCCGCCCGACAGGGCCCGTTCGGGGGATGATCGCCTCGGTCTCCCGGCCGTGGGATGAGGTGTTTTGAGTTGTGCGGCGCCGGATAATCATCTACAATCGGAAGAGCGCCCGATGAGCCTCCGCGATCGACCGGAAAGGGTGAACGCATGAGCCGGAAAAGCCTCCGCCGAAGGGAGTTCCTCAAGACCGTGGCCGCCGCCGCGGCCGTCGGGGCGACGGCCGCCGGGCCGCTGAGAGGGACGGTCCCCTTCGGAGGGACAGCCCCCTGCGGGGACAGCCCCTTATCCGCCGGCCCCTCGTGCGACGCCAAGGGCCTGCCGACCGCGGTCCTGGGCAGGACGGGCGTCGCCGTCCCCCGCGTCGGCATCGGCCTCGGCAGCCGCTACTGCGCCGTCACCGACGAGGACAAGGCCCAGGAGATCCTCCACGCCGCCCTCGACAACGGCTTCTATTACTGGGACACGGCCTATAACTATCGCAACAGGTCGATCGTCAGCGAGGAGCGCCTCGGCCGCGTCCTCGCCTCCCGCCGCAAGGAGGTCTTCCTGGCCACGAAGTTCGAGGCCCGGGACCGCGACGGCGTCATGCGCGAGCTCGAAGAGAGCCTGAAGCGCCTGCGGACCGACCGCCTCGACCTCTACCAGGTCCACCTCGTCGAGTCCATGGCCGACCTCGACGCCCTGGCCCTGCCCGGCGGCGCGCTGGAGGCGCTGCGCGAGATCAAGGCGCAGAAGATCGCCCGGTTCGTCGGCTTCACCGGCCACACCGACGCCGCGGCCATGGCCGAGGCCGCCCGCCGCCACGACTTCGACACCATGCTCATCGCCCTCAACCACTACCAGGAGCGGCGCGGCGACTTCGAGGGCGGGGCCGTCCCCGCGGCCGCGCGGCGCGGCATGGGCGTCATGATCATCAAGGCCATCCGTCCCCGCGAGACGGTCCCCGGCCTCGATCCCGCCGACCTGCTACGCTACGCCCTGACCCTGCCTCATGTCCACGCCGCGGTCGTCGGCACGGACAGCGTCGAGGTCGTCCGGAAGAACGCCGCGCTGCTGCGGGACTTCCGCCCGCTCTCGGTCGAGGAGATGGCCCGGCTGGCGATCGAGCTCGAGCCGTTCCGCGCCGGCCGCGGCCTGCCCTGGATGGAGCCCGGCTACCGCGACGGGGAGGCCGCTTGAGGAGGCGCTTTCTCGTCCCGGTCGCGCTCCTGTGCGCCCTCGCGGGCCTGGCGGGCGCCTGCGCCGGCGGCGGCGGCAGCGGCCCGGAGCTCCTGTGGTCCGACGATTTCGAGTCCGGCGCCGCCGAAGGCTGGCTCCCCCGGGACCCGGCCGCCTGGCGCGTCGTCGACGACGGCGGCTCGAAGGTCTACGAGCTCGCCGCGCCGGGCGCCCAGGGCCCCGTCCGGGCCCCGACCGCCTGGTCGGTCCGGTCGGGCAGCGACGTCGGGTCGTTCGAGTTCTCGGGCCGGCTGCGCTGCCACACCGACCCGGCCGTCGCCCACCGCGACATGTGCGTCTTTTTCGGCTTCCGGGACGAGACCCATTTCTACTACGTCCACTTCGCCGGGACGAGCGACGGCGTCCACAACATCATCGGCCTGGTCGACGGCGCCGACAGGGTCAAGATCGACTCGGAGCCCGCCGGCTCGTCCCTCTTCCGCCTGACCGACCGGGAGTGGCACGCCTTCAAGGTGACCCGCGACGCCGCGACAGGGGAGATCCGGGCCTATCTCGACGACATGACGGCGCCCGTCCTGACGGCCCGCGACCTGACCTTCGCGAGCGGGCTCGTCGGCGTCGGCTCGTTCGACGACACCGGCGCCTTCGACGACCTGGCGCTCCGGCGGCTCACGGCGGACGGCCCACGGAGAAAGGCCCCATGACCCTGCGGAGCGTGATGAAGTCCCTCCTGGGAGGTCCCGGCGGCGGGCCCGCCGGCGGCGGCGACGCCTGCGTCCTCATCGGGAGCGAGGCCGAGCTCGAGGCGGCCGTCGCCTCGCGCGACAAGCTCATGGTCCTCTTCTACGCCACCTGGTGCCCTTTCTCCCGGGCCTTCCTCGCGACCTTCCGCGAGCACGCCGCCGCGGGCGACCCCTGCTACGCCCGGATCGTCGTCGACGACGGGGACCGCCTGGTCGCCAAGTACGGCATCGAGATCTTCCCGACCGTCCTGTTCTTCGAGCGGGGCGAGCTCGCGAGGCGCCTGGACGGCGTCTATCACCGCGGCCTGACCCGCGGCCAGCTCGAGGGATTCGCCCGCCAATGCGCCGTCAAGTAAGGAGCCGAACATGAGAACCAAGACCTTCCTGACCGTCCTCCTGGCCGTGTCGGCCGCCGTCCTCCTGGCCGCGTGCCAGGTGAAAGAGGAGGAGCCCGAGGAGACGGTGTTCGGCCCCCTGCTCAAGCTCGCTCCGGCCGACGCCGCCGACCACGACAGCTTTGGCCTGGCGGTCGCCCTCGACGGCGACCTGGCCCTCGTCGGCGCGCCGGGTTTCGACGGGGGCTCAAGGATGCCGCCGAGAAGGCCAAGATCGAGCTCTCGACCACCCTCGAGAGCGAGATCAACCTGCCCTTCATCACCGCCGACGCCTCCGGGCCGCGGCACCTCCTGATGAAGATGACGCGGGCCAAGCTCGAGCAGCTCTGCGAGGACCTCATCCAGAGGTCGGTCGCCCCGGTCCGCCAGGCCCTGGCCGACGCCAGCCTCAAGGCCGCGGACATCCACGAGGTCATCCTCGTCGGCGGCCAGACCCGCATGCCCCGCATCCAGCAGCTCGTCCACGAGCTCTTCGGCCGGGAGCCCCACAAGGGCGTCAACCCGGACGAGGTCGTCGCCGTCGGCGCCGCCATCCAGGGCGGCGTCCTCTCGGGCGACGTCAAGGACGTCCTGCTGCTCGACGTCACCCCGCTCACGCTGGGCATAGAAACGCTCGGCGGCGTCTTCACCCGCATGATCACCCGCAACACGACCATCCCGACCAAGAAGACGGAGACCTTCTCGACCGCCTCGGACAACCAGCCGAGCGTCGAGATCCACGTCCTGCAGGGCGAGCGCGAGATGGCCTCCCACAACCGGACGCTCGGCCGCTTCCATCTCGACGGCATCCCGCCGGCCCCCCGGGGCATCCCCAAGGTCGAGGTGACCTTCGACATCGACGCCAACGGCATCCTCCACGTCTCGGCCAAGGACATGGGCACCGGCAAGCAGCAGGCCATCACCATCACCGGCCACAGCGGCCTCGACGAGAAGGAGATCGACCGCATGGTCAAGGACGCCGAGACGCACGCCGTCGATGACAAGAAGCGGCGCGAGACGATCGACGCCCGCAACCACGCCGACCAGATGGTCTACGGCCTGGAGAAGCTCCTGCGCGAGAACAAGGAGAAGATCCCGGCCGGCGAGGCCGAGGCGGTCCAGCGGGAGATCGAGAACACCAAGAAGGCCATCGAGTCGGACGACCTCGAGCGCATCCGCAAGGCGGCCCAGGACCTGTCCGACGCCTCGCACAAGCTGACGGAGACCCTGTACCGGCAGGCCGGTCCCCAGCCGGGGAGCGGGCCCGCCGGGGAAGGGGCCGGGCCCCAGGCCGATGACGGGCGCCAGGCCGCCGGCGGCGACGGCCGCGGCAACGGCTCCGCCGACGGCGAGGTCATCGACGCCGAAGTCGTCGACGAGGACAAAAAGAGCTAGGCCCGGCGGCCTCTGACGGATACAATGGGACCCGCGGGGCGGGCCCGACGCCTGTCCGAGGTGCGGTGATGGCGAAAGATTACTATCAGGTCCTGGGTGTCGCCCGGAGTGCGGCTCTCGCCGACATCAAGAAGGCCTACCGGAAGCTCGCCCGCAAGCACCACCCCGACCTCAATCCCGGGGACAAGACGGCGGAGGCGCGCTTCAAGGAGATCCAGGAGGCCTACGCCGTCCTCAGCGAACCAAAGAAGCGGGCCCAGTATGACGAGTTCGGGTCGGCCGGCGAAGCCCCGCCGGGGGCGGGCCCCGGCGGGCGGGGCGGGCCGGGCTTCGAGGGCTTCGATTTCTCCGACTACGGGTCGTCGACCTTCCGGGACTTCTTCGAGAACCTCTTCGGCGGCGGCGGGCTCCGCGAGGGCCGGTCCGCCGCCAGGGGTCCCGAGAGGGGAGAGGACCTCCAATACGCGATGTCGATCGGCTTCGAGGACGCCATTCGCGGCGTCGAGGCCCGCATCCGGGTCGACCGCCTGGTGCCCTGCGGCACCTGCGAAGCCCGCGGCCGCGCCTCGGGCGCCAAGAAGCGCCCCTGCCCGGCCTGCGGCGGAAGCGGCCGGGGCGCGGTCCAGCGCGGCTTCATGAGATTCTCGGGCGCCTGCCAGGTCTGCGGCGGGACGGGCGAGGCCCCCGGCGAGCCGTGCCGGAGCTGCGGAGGGCGGAGCGCCGTCCAGAGGTCCGAGCTGATCACCGTCCGCATCCCCTCCGGCGTCGACAACGGCTCCAAGGTCCGGGTCCCCGGGCGCGGCAACGCCGGCCGCGAAGGCGGGTCTCCGGGCGACCTCTACATCGTCATCGAGGTCAAGCCCCACGCCCGTTTCCGGCGCGAGGGTCCCGACATCTCGATCAAGGTCCCGATCACGGTGCCCGAGGCGACGCTCGGGGCCAAGATCGAGGTGCCCACGCTGTGGGGCCCGACGACCATCCGCATCCCGCCCGGGACCAGATCGGGCCAGAAGTTCCGCATCAAGGAACAGGGGGCCCCGGCCCCCGGCCGGAAGGGGCGCGGCGACCAGTTCGTCGAGGTCGCCATCGTCCCGCCGCCGTTCGACGACCAAAGGGTCCGGGAGATGATGAAAGAGCTGGAGAAGATCTCCGGCCCCAATCCGCGGGACACGACAGGGACGGGCTGACATGAAGAGCAAGCGCAAGGAAACGAAAAAAGGGCCGGCCCAGTATTACCATATATCCAGCGTCGCCGAGATGTACGACATCCACCCCCAGACCCTGCGCCTGTACGAGCGGGAAGGCCTCCTCAAGCCCTCCCGCAGCGAAGGCAACACCCGCCTCTACTCCGAGGAGGACCTCAAGCGGCTGGAGCTCATCCTCAACCTCATCCGGGACCTCGGGGTCAACCTGGCCGGCGTCGAGGTCGTCCTCAACATGCGGGGCAAGATCGAGCGCATCGAGGCCGAGGTCAACGAGTTCCTCGAGTACGTGCGGCGCGAGTTCTTCCAGGGCAAGGAGGAGGAGTTCGAGGCCCGGAAACGGGCCCTGGTCAGCGTTCGCCCCGGGGGGGTCGTCAAGGTGGAGAACGCCGAAGAGTAGGGGCATGGACACCCGGGATTTCGTCGACGCCAGGAGCCTCCGCCATTACCTCGAGGCGATCGGGAAGTTCCCGATGCTCTCCGAGGAGGAAGAGAAGGCGCTCGGCGAGCGGGTCCGGCAGGGCGACCAGGAGGCCCTCCAGGCGCTGGTCAAGGCCAACCTCCGGTTCGTCGTCTCCTACGTCAAGAAGTACCGGGGCATGGGCCTCGGTCTCCTCGATCTCATCGACGAGGGCAACGTCGGCCTGATCGAGGCGGCCAGGCGCTTCGATCCGACGCGGGGGGTGCGCTTCGTCTCCTACGCCGTGTGGTGGATCCGCCAGGCCATCGTCCACGCCCTGACGCTCCACTCGCGCGCCTACAGCATCCCCCAGAAGATGGCCGACCAGATCTCCCTGATGAAGCGGAAGACGGCCGAGCTCAAGACCGAGCTCGGGCGCGAGCCCAACCGGGAGGAGATCGCCCGGGCCATGGGCCTCTCGGAGTCCGACGTCGACGATCTCGAGATCCTCGACGTGCGGAACCTGTCCCTGAGCGACAAGGTCGACGACGGCGACCTCGAGGTCGAGGCCCGCATCAGCGACGCCGCCGCGCCATCCGTCGAGGACGAGCTCGTCAAGGCCTCCGTCCAGAAGCGCATCCGGGACATCCTCGGGGAGCTGGATGAAAAAGAGGCACTTGTGCTAAAATTGCGGTTCGGGCTGGACGACGACAGGCCGCGGACCCTCCAGGAGATCGGGGCCCGGCTCAACCTGACCCGGGAGAGGATCCGCCAGATCGAGCAGAAGGCCATGCGCAAGCTCAGCCGGTCGCAGAAACTCCAGCACCTCAGAGGGTATCTGAATTGATCGCGCCAACGGTCTGCGGGAAGTGCCAGGGGACTGGCTGGCTCCTCGAGGACGCCGGCGGCTCCCAGGTGGCCAAGAGGTGCGCCTGCTTCGGCGACCGTTTCAAGCGGTCCCTGCTCGACCAGGCCAACATCCCCCGCCGCTACCTGCCCTGCCGCCTGGACAACTTCGAGGTCCACAACGACTCCCACCGGGACGCCCTCAAGATCTCGCGGCAGTTCGTCAAGAACTATCCCGCCCAGGACATCGGGCTGGTGTTCATCGGGCCCTGCGGGGTGGGGAAGACCCACCTGGCCGTGGCCATCATCCAGGAGCTCATCCGGACGAAGGACGCGACCTGCATCTTCTACGATTTCCGCGACCTCATCCGCGAGATCCAGAGCACCTTCACGCCCGACTCGGTCCTCTCCGAGTCCGACGTCCTGGCCCCCGTCTTCTCTTCCGAGGTCCTCGTCCTCGACGAGCTCGGCGCCAAGCGTCCGACCGCCTGGGTCGAGGAGACGGTCTTCACCATCATCAACCACCGCTACAACCACAAGAAGATGACCCTGTTCACCACGAATTACCCCGACACGGACGAGGCGGAGGACAAGCGCGACTCCTTCTACAAGAAGGGCGACGAGTCCCTCATCGACCGCATCGGCGTGCGGCTCCGCTCGCGCATCTACGAGATGTGCAAGGTCGTCGAGATGTGGGGCGACGACTACCGCAAGATGGCCAAGCAGGCCAGCTACCGGTTCTGAGGGACCGTCCCCGCAAGGGGACCGCCCCTCGAAGGATCTCCTCTAGACTTGCCTTTTCGGTCTCCTTTTGCTAGATTGTTCCGGCCTGCTCCTCGGTAGCTCAATCGGCAGAGCGGGTGGCTGTTAACCACTAGGTTGCAGGTTCGAGTCCTGCCCGAGGAGCCATCTCGCCCCCGCCCGGCGACGCCGGGATGGCCGGCCGCGTTCTTGTCTTAGGACGAACCCCGTTCCGGAAGGACGATGGCGTCGGCCACGACCTCGATGACCGTCTTGACCTCGGTCCCCAGCCTATACTCCTTGCTGAGCTCGGTCAGCTGGTCGATACAGTTGTGACAGGGGGCGACGACGAGCTTGGCCTCGGTCTCCCTGATCTGGTCGGCCTTGATGCGGCCCGCGGCAAGGCGACGTTTCGCGAAACGGGTCATCGACAGCTGCCCTCCGCCCCCACCGCAGCAATAGTTCTTCTGCCGGTTGGGGGTCATCTCCCGGAAGTCCAGGACGGCGTTCTTCAACAGATAGCGCTGTTCCTCGACGACCCCCCCCAGGCGGACGAGGTTGCAGGGATCGTGGAGGGTGAGCGGTTTCTTGTTCTTCGAGGGGTCTAGGCGGATCCGGCCTTCGCGAAGATAAGCCGCGGCCACCTCAAGGACGCTCTGGACGGGGAACGGAAAGCGCTTGTTCAGCCACTGCGGGGCTTCCCAGCGGGTCGAGGCGAAGCCGTGCCCGCATTCGCCGAGGACCAGGGCCTCCGCCTCCAGGTCCTCTTTGGCCTTGACCAGCCGGTCGGACAGGAGGCCCGCATGGGCGTCGTCGCCCGAATAGAGCCCGTAGTTGGTGACGTCGTAGTGATCCGACGAGAAGGTCCAGCTTTCCTTCGCCGCGTAGAACATCTTGGCCGCAGCGAGGAGCGAAAGGGGGAAGAACTTGGGCTCGCGCGGGTTGACCGTGTAGAGGTAGCGGGCCCCCTTCGCGTCGACGGGTATCCGGGCCGCGGGGTCGCCCGTCTCGGCCTGGAGCTCTTCCTCGATCCAGGCCACCGTCTCCAGCCACTCCTCCCGGGGAATGCCCATGTTGTTGCCCCGCTCGACGGCCGTCATGACCGTGGACTGGAGCTCGGGCGGGACGAGCCCCGCGGCGGCCAGGGCGCCCCGGCCGGCCCGGATGAGCGACTGGATGTTGATACCGGACGTACAGTTGACCGTGCAGCGCCCGCAGCCGGAGCAGCGGCCGAACAGGACGTCGACCCATTCCCGGACGAGGGCCTTGTCGAGCCTCTTCGCTCCCGTCCAGCCCTTGGCGATCCGGCCCACCGGCGTGAAATGCCTCTTGAAAACCCCCAGGACCAGGTTGAGCTTGTAGGCGGGCACGTCCTCGAGCTCGCCGTTGGTCAGATAATAGTGGCAGGCTTCGGCGCAGAGCCCGCACCGGACGCAGGTGTGGACGGCGGCGACGTCGTCGGCCTTGAAGCGCCGGCGGAACTCGGCCAGGATCTTGGCGATGTCCGCGTCCGTCAGACTGTCGAGCTTCTCGTCGTAGGGGTCGCGGGCGGACCTGGCGATGTCCATGGTCAGGTCTCCCGTCCGGAACCGGGCAGCGCGCCCCGCCGGCCGAAATGCAGGCCGAAGACGACGCGGGTGTAGAAGAAGAAGAAACAGTGACGGATCTTCCCCAGGGGGATGTAGGCGAAGAGGAGGACCGAGGCGCCCAGAAGGGCGGGCTCGAGGGCGGGGACGAAAGTGTGCGCCAGCGCCAGGGCGAGGTAGAGGTCGACGAACAGGTTGGCGAAGAAATCGTCCGGACAACTCAGCCGCCTCAAGTGAGGCCTAGCGGCCCGCTTGACGAACAGGCTCAGGCCGACGACGGCGCCGACCAGGAGGGCGGGCCGGAAGGCCCCGGGGGGAGGGGAGGTCCGGACGGGCAAAGCCGTCCAGAGGACGTAGCCCAAGGCAACGAATATGGCCAGATGATAGAGCGCTCCGCCGACCATGGTCGGCCGATGGCGGCTGACGCTCTCCTTGTCCAGCATGCCGCGGCCAAAAGCGTAGATCAGCCCTCTCCCTCCGTAACCCCGGGGCGCCGAGGCGGCGGCCAGGAAGGCCGGCTTCGCCGGCGCCGACGCCATCGGCCCCTACATGCGGTCGCTCATCGACTTCCACCGCGACACGATGGGCGTCGCGATCAGGTAGCGTCAGGTTTCTTCGATCAGAGCGGCCTCGCGCCACGTCCCGTCCCGCTCGACGCGGACCGTCTTGATCTCGAACGGGGCGAACGACAAGGGGACATTTACCTCGGGTACGTGTCCCCTTTCCCGGGGCGCGCGCCCCCGTTCTCGGCCAAGAATCCCGTTCGGCGCGTCGGGACGCGCCACTTTCAGCTCCGCCTTCGTCCTCTTCCCAACGGCCTCCTGGAGCCGGACGATCAAAGCCTCGCCGTCCCAAGAGCGCTTGCAGGCGAGGAGCCGGACGGAGGACGGCCGGAGGGCGATGAACGGCTCGACCGCCGGGACCTGGTCCGCATCATAGGGAAGATGGGCATAGGCGGCCGGCGGGGCGGCGAGATGGTCGGCCAGACCGGGCATCATGGCCTTGACCGAAGCGGGGGCCCCGGCCGTGACCAGGAGCCGGAACTCGTGGACGCCGATGTCCGCGAACTTCCAGGCCGGGGGACATGTTCGGGGACATGTGCCTTTGGTACGTGCCCCCGTTCCGGTCGCCGATGGGTTGGAGAGGTCGAATCCCCGCTCATGGCAATAGGCGTTGCTACGGAGCACCGACAGGCGGAGCTCGCCGTCCTTGAAGTCGAGGCCGTGCTGGCCGCTCGAAGCGACGCCCAGAGCGATGGGGCTGTCCTCCGAACCCCCGGGACTGTCCCCGAAGGGGGCCGCCGCACGAGATGGTTTTTTGGCCGTCCCTCGGGCCCGTTCCCCTTCGACGACCAGCCAGCGCCCGTGGACGTGTTCTTCGCCGTCAGCCGGGCGGAGGATGGCGCCGCCGGGGACCTCGCAGAGCAGGGACGCCTCGGCGAGCCCCGTCGGGACGCGGAGCTTCAGACGGCGATGTTTCTCGTTCCAGGTGACCCGGAACCGCAGCTCGACGACCGGCCAGGCGGGATAGGCCACGGCGTCCATCACGACACGACTGGCCCGATAGGCCAGGATCGACCGGGTGATCGTTCGGACCGGGCCCTGTTCGAGAACGCAGGGGCTGCCATCGGGCTTGAAGCGGCCTGTGACCTTCCGGTAGCTCCCGAGCCCGGCGCCCCAGGCGTCGCCCGTGTCCTCGACGATCAAGGGCTCGAACAGCGGTCCGGAGGGATAGCGGCCGAAAGCGGCCAGCGCCGCGATGAGCCCGCCTCGCGGATCGAGTCGGGATGCGGGCACGACCGGGGCGGGCAGCCCGGGGACGGCCGGGGCGGCGGCCGCACAGGGGACAGGTACCTTTGGTACGTGTCCCCGTTCTCGTGTTCGCGCGTGCCCCTCGATCTCGAAGGCCTTCAGGTAATACCGCGAGACGCCGACGCCGGGGAGGTCGTCGACGAACGCGATGCGGCGGCGCCAGTTGTTGAAGGGCAGGAGCGACTCGGGCTGCTCTTCCTGGCAGACGACCTCCCGGCCATCGGCCCGGAAGAGGCGCATGCGCCACAGCCCCTTCCAGAACGGCCGGTGGTCGGCCATGCACTCGAGCTCGACCGGGGCGCGGCGGAGGGAGGGATTGGCGTTAAAGACCGTGACGGGGAGGGAGGGCGAGTTGCGGCTGCCGCGGTTGAGGGCGGCGACGGCGCGGAGCGCGGCCGCGCGGGCGATGTCGTCGGCCCGGCCGTACTGGTCGAGGGCGTCGCGCTCGGCCGGCTCGATGCAGGTGCCGGTCAGGATGTCGTGGAAATCGTTGAATATGTGTATGTTCCAGGCTTCGTCCAGCCCGGCGCAGATGTCGGTATCGGGGCCTAGGCCGGGGCCCTGGCCACGGCCGAGCCAGGCGGCCGCGGCCGCAGCGGCCTCGGACTGGACGAGACGGCCGAGCCCCGCGACGGCCCGCCGCTTGATCCGGGAGAGCGACGTGTAGCAGCCGGTAAAGCAGCGCTGGAGGTCGCCTTCGTGGACCGGGGCCGCGGCCGCCGCGTCCTTGACGGCATCGTAGAAGCGGTCGGGCGTGCTGTGGACGACGCGGACGCGTGTCTCGCGGGCCATGAAGGCGTCGATCGCCGCCAGGTCGCGCCGGGTCGCCCCGCCGCCGTGGTTGCCCAATCCCCAGAACACCGGGACGTCGCGGCCGAGCTTCAGGGCGAGAGCCACGCCCTCGCGGAGCCGCTCCTCGATGTTGTCGTGCTCGCTGTGGTAGAGCCCGACGGCGATGCGGTAGGCCGGGACGACGGTGCCGTCGACGCCGCGCCAGCGGTAGAGATCGGCCGGGAGGACGAGCTCGCCGGCCTGCGGCCGCATATGGATGTACATCTCGTAGCCGGCCCGGCGCAGAATCTGGGGCAGGCCGCCGCTGTGGCCGAAGGAGTCGAAGTTGTAGGCGACGCGCGGGGCGGCGCCGAACGTCTCGCGGAAGTAGCGCCGGCCCTCGGCGATCGACCGGACGATCGATTCCGTGCCGGGCAGGTTGACGTCGGGCTGGATGAACCAGCCGCCGGAGACCGCCCAGCGCCCGGCCTCGACGTGGCGCCGGATGGCGTCGAAGAGGGCCGGATCGAGCCGCTCGACCCACCGGTAGAGCACGGCCTCGTTGTGGCAGAAGACGAGCGACGGGTGCTCGTCGAGGATATCGGCGGCGTTGCGGAAGGTGGCCAGCGCCTCCGACGCGCCTTCGTCCCAGCGCCACTGCCAGACCGGATCGAGATGGGCGTTACAAATGAGATGGACGCGGGGCTTCCGATCGGGGACATGCGCCTTTGGTACGTCTACCCCTTCTTCCGGCCGCAAATGCTTCGGGAAATGCTTCGGGGACACGTACCCGGGGTACATGTCCCCCTTCCGGCCCCCCTTCCGGCCCGAGCGCGCCCCCTTCATAATTCATCCTTTGCCGGCAGGTTCTTGTACCAGGTGAAGTACAGGACGACGGCCAGCGCGGCCGCGGCCGCCGCCCACATCCCCAGGCGGCGCCAATCGCGGAAGAAGAGGTAGAACGGCAGGATGGCCAGCGTGAACTGGAAGGCCGCCGTAACGAGGCCGTTGAGCATGTCGATGCGGGGCATTTTGTCACCGGCCGGAACGAGCCCCCTCCTCACGCATTCCCGCCGGACCGGCCCCCAGAAGCCGAACGGCCGGACCTTGGCGTAGAACTTGACCAGGACCTCCATGTCGGCCGGCCCGGTCAGGGCCGCCGCGACGAGCGTCGTCAGGAGGCCGATCCCCACGTCGACGGCCAGCGAGGCCGAGGCGTGGAGGCCCTTGACGAGGACGAGCCGCAGCGAGATCAGCACGGCCGACACGGCCATGCTCCAGACGAAGGCCTTGGCCCCGAACCGCCACCAGTGCCACCTCAGGGTCGCCGGCACCAGGATGACCGTGACCACGACGAAGACCATGGCCTCCCAGGCCGTGACGATGTTCGTGAACGACAGCGAGAAGACGAACCCGACCAGGACGGCGACGACCGAAGCCAGCTGCCCCAGCCGGACGAGCGTCCTCTGCCCGAGGTCCCGGGCGACGTAGCGCTTGACGAAGTCGTTGATGACGACCGAGCTCGTGACGTTGATCATGGCGCTGATCGTCGACATCAGGGCCGCCAGCAGCACGGCCATGAACAGGCCCCGCACCCCGACCGGCATCTTGAGGAGGACCAAAGGCATGATCTTCTCGGCGTCGAAGCCCGCCTGCGTCCCCAGGTAGAAGATGCCCAGGACCATGAAGGCGACGCCCAGGACCCAGCGCAGGTTGTAGCCGACCGTCCACATCCCCGCGGCGAGCTGGGCGTCGCGCGGCGAACGCGTCGTCAGGAAGAACTGGAAGTCCCAGACGTTCGGGCCGCTGAGGAGGCGGAAGGTCATCCACAGGAATCCCGCCGCCATGAGCGGGCCGAACAGCCCGAAGTGCTGGTAGGCCGCGGGGGTGTCCGCGGCGAACCCTCCCCACAGGGTCCAGGTCGGCGCCAGCGAGAACCACGACGGGTCCTTGCCGACGAAGGTCGCCGCCGCCGGCTTGGCGAAGACCATGACGGCCATGATGACCGCCCCGGCCCCGATGAGCAGGGTCTGGAAGACGTCGGTCAGGATGACGCCGAAAAAGCCCCCCAGCGTCACGTAGATCCCGACGACGGCCAGGACGACGAGGGTCGCCTCCCAGCGGGGCAGGGGCAGGAACTCCTCGACGAACTTGCCCGTCCCGACGCTGATGAACATGAGGTTGCAGACCATCAGCACGAGCAGGAAGACGGCCGCCGCCAGCCGCGCCCCCTCGGCGTCCTTGCCCGCCCCGAAGCGCGTCTCGTTCCATTCGGCGAAGGTCATGACCCCCGAGCGGCGGATGTACTTGGCCTGGAAGGCCATGTAGAACGAGATCATGAACCAGCCCCAGAAGATGTGCGTGGCCCACATCGACTTGAGCCCGAGGTAGAAGAGCAGGCCGATCATGGACATCGTCCCGCCGATGTCGATGTAGCTCGAGCAGCCCGCGAGGCCCAGCATCCACCAGGGCACGTTCCGGTCGGCGAGGTAGAACGAGTCGAGCTTCCTCGTCGCCCGCTTCCTGATGACGACGCCGACCATGGCCACGGCGGCGAGGTAGACGGCGATGATCGCGAGGTCGATCGGGTGGAGGTTCATGCCCCTTTCTATACCACCGCCCGCGCCGGAAGTGAAGAGGCAAGGGATGGGGACACGTCCCCCCGCCGAAAAGGCCCGCGTTCCCCCCTGTTATTCCCTCCCGAATCGTGCTAAAATGTCCTTTCCGTCAAGGATGGAGAATGATGCCCAAGCCCAAGAATAGACCGATGAAGAACCTCCTCTTCTGGATCGCCGCCGGCGTCCTCATCATCGTCCTCTGGAGCTTCGTCCAGTCCCCGGCCGCGGCCAAGAAGGACGTCACCTTCTCGCAGTTCATGTCCGAGGTCGAGGCCCGCAAGGTCGAGGAAGTGACCATCCAGGACAGCCAGCTGCGCGGCAAGTTCACCGACGGCCAGACGTTCAAGACGGTCCTGCCGGCCGGCTACCAGGACCTCATCAAGATCCTCCGCGACAACAACGTCGGCATCATCGTCAAGGACACGGCCAAGAGCCCGCTCCTGGCCGTCCTCGTCAACCTCTTCCCCATCCTGCTCATCGTCGTCTTCTGGATCTTCTTCATGCGCCAGATGCAGGCCGGCGGCAACAAGGCCATGTCCTTCGGCAAGAGCCGGGCCAAGCTCTTCTCCGGCCAGCAGAAGAAGCTGACCTTCAAGGACGTCGCCGGCGTCGAGGAGGCCGAGGAGGAGCTCGGCGAGATCATCGAGTTCCTCAAGGAGCCGCGCAAGTTCCAGCGCCTCGGCGGCCGCATCCCCAAGGGCGTCCTCCTCGTCGGCGCGCCGGGCACGGGCAAGACCCTGCTCGCCCGGGCCGTGGCCGGCGAGGCCGACGTGCCCTTCTTCTCGATCAGCGGCTCGGACTTCGTCGAGATGTTCGTCGGCGTCGGCGCCTCGCGCGTCCGCGACCTCTTCGACCAGGGCAAGAAGCACGCCCCCTGCCTCATCTTCATCGACGAGATCGACGCCGTCGGCCGCCAGCGCGGCGCCGGGCTCGGCGGCGGCCACGACGAGCGCGAGCAGACGCTCAACCAGCTCCTCGTCGAGATGGACGGCTTCGACTCCAACGAGGGCGTCATCCTCATCGCCGCGACGAACCGGCCCGACATCCTCGACAGCGCCCTCCTCCGCCCCGGCCGCTTCGACCGCCGCATCGTCGTCAACATGCCCGACGTCAAGGGCCGCGAGGAGATCCTCATCGTCCACGTCCGCAAGATCCCCCTCGACGGCGACGTCGACCTCAAGGTCCTGGCCCGTTCGACCCCCGGCTTCTGCGGGGCCGACCTGGCCAACCTCGTCAACGAGGCCGCTCTCATCGCCGCCCGCCTCGAGAAGGACAAGGTCGGGATGAAGGACATGGAGTACGCCAAGGACAAGGTCCTCATGGGCGTCGAGCGCAAGAGCATGATCATCAGCGACGAGGAGAAGAGGAACACCGCCTTCCACGAGGCCGGCCACGCCCTGACCGCCGCCCTCATCCCCGAGGCCGACCCCATCCACAAGGTCACGATCATCCCGAGGGGCCTGGCCCTGGGCCTGACCCAGCAGCTGCCCCTCGACGACCGCTACACCTACACCAAGGAATACCTGTTCGCCCAGCTTTCCGTGCTCATGGCCGGGCGCGTCGCCGAGATCATGTTCCTCAACAAGACCACGACGGGGTCGGCCAACGACTTCGAGAAGGCGACCGAGATCGCCCGCAAGATGGTCTGCCAATGGGGCATGTCCGAGCTCGGCCCGCTGACCTTCGGCGAGCGCGACGACCTCATCTTCCTCGGCCGCGACCTCACCGCCCACAAGAACTTCAGCGAGAAGACCTCCGAGCTCATCGACGAAGAGGTCAAGAAGATCAGGTCGTCGGCCAGTTCGCGGCCTCGGTCGCCCTGCTCGTGTGCGCCCTCGTCGTTTCGGGCCAGCTTCGGTTCATCCGGGACCAGAAGCTGGGCTACGACCGGGAGCACATCGTCCTCATCCCCATCCGCGAGCCGGGAACGGCGGCCAAGGCCGATGCCCTGAAGGCCGAGCTCCTTCGCCTGCCGGAGGTCGAGTCGGTGTCCCGGACCTCGGGGCTACCGACCAACATCCGCAGCCGGATGATCAACCAGAAGCTGGTCACCGACCAGGGCGAGACGATCACGACGGCCTACCACTTCGACTACGTCGACGAGAGCTTCCTCGAGGTCTTCAAGGTCGAGCTGGCCGCGGGGCGGAATTTGGCGCCCGGCGAGGAGAACGTCGTGCTCATCAACGAGGAGTTCGCGAGAACGGCCGGCTGGCGGGACCCGATCGGCAAGGAGCTCAACAAGGCCCGCGTCGTCGGTGTCGTCAAGGATTTTCATTTCCAGACCTTCCATACCCCGATCGAGCCCATGGTCCTCATCCCCATGAGCGGCAACATGCTGGCCGTTCGGACCCGGCCGGGCGACGTGCCCGCGGCGATCGCGCGCCTCCGGCAGGTCTTCGAGGCGAACGTCCGCAGCCAGCCCTGGGATTTCTCGTTCTTCGACGACGAGTACGGCGCGCTCTATCGGAAGGAACAACGGGCCGGCCAGATCTTCGGGGCCTTCGCCGGGCTGGCCGTCCTCATCGCCTGCCTGGGGCTCCTGGGCCTGGCCGCGTTCGCCGTCGAGCGGCGGACGAAGGAGATCGGCATCCGCAAGGTCATGGGGGCGTCGGCGCCCCGCTTGGCCGCGAGGCTCAGCCGGGAGTTCGTCGGCCTCGTCCTCCTGGCCAACGTCATCGCCTGGCCGGTGGCCTATTACGCCATGTCGCGCTGGCTCCGGGGCTTCGCCTATCGGATCGGCCTGGGGCCGGGCGTCTTCGTCCTGGCGGCCCTCGGCGCGCTCGTCGTGGCCGTCCTGACCGTGGCTACCCAGACGATGCGGGCCGCATCCGCCAACCCCGTCGAGTCGCTGCGCTACGAATAAACGGGGGACATGATACGCATTTCCCCATTTCCGGATCGCCGATAGCCAAAAAAATAGGCGAATAGGTATTGTGTCCCCCTTTTTTATGTCCGGAGGCGGACACCGCGTCCCGGTAGCGGACACCGGGCGGGGCAGCGGCCGCGCCCTTCCTTAGCCGCGGTGGCCTTAAGAAAAGGGGGACATGTACCAGGTACGTGTCCTCCTCCTCGTCCGTCCCTGCCCTGGCCGCGGCCCTTCTTGTCCTGGCACGGAGCTTGCATACCGCATACCGTGAGGTATCTCGAGACATGAGGCACGAAAGGACCCGCCATGATCTCTAAAGCGCTCGTCGCCGCGTCGACCAAGCCCATGATCCTGTCCATCCTCGTCCGCGGGGAGGACTACGGCTACCAGATCATCCAGCGCGTCAAGGACATCTCCGGGGGCACCCTGGAGTGGTCCGACAACATGCTCTATCCGGTCCTGCACCGTCTCGAGAACGACGGGCTCATCGTCTCGCGCTGGAAGGTCTCCGACGGCGGCCGGCTGCGCAAGTACTACCGCCTCACCGGCAAAGGGCTCCAAGAGCTCGAGGTCGAGCGGGGCCAGTGGCTGGACGTCCACAACGCCCTGGCCCGTCTTTGGGAACCCCTCCCGGCCGGGGAATGAGCCATGGAAAACGCTCAGGGCAGGAGATGACGATGTTCGACCCCGAAAAAGCCATCCGCGACTGGCGCAGAACGCTCCAGAAGAGCGCCACCCTCGACGAGAGCGACATCGCCGAGCTCGAGGGCCACCTCCGCGACGAGATGGACCGGCGCGTCTCCGCGGGCGCGGACCCCGAGTCCTCCTTCCGGGCCGCCCTCGACCTCTCGGCAGCTCCCGACACCCTGGGCGACGAGTTCGGCAAGAGCCGGCGCCTCCGCGGAGGCGCCCGGAGCGCCCTCCTCGGCCTGTTCCCGGCCTATCTCCGGCTCGCGCTCAGGCGCACGGTCAAGCACAAAGGCCATTCGCTCCTCAACGTCCTGGCCCTGACCGTCGGCCTGGCCGCCTGCGGCCTCGTCCTCCTCTACGTCCGCTTCGAGACGAGCGTCGACGCGTTCCGCCCGGACGCCGACCGGATCTACAGGGTCAACCTCTATCGCAAGACCGCCCAGGGCGAGGATGTCACTGCCGGCAACTATACGCCCCTGGCCCCCACCCTCAAAGAACGATACCCCCAAATCGAGGCCGCCGCCATGGTGTTCTCCGGCGGGTTCGAGCCCCAGCCCGTGGTCTATCGAGACAGGGCCTTCAAGGAAGCGAACATCTACTCCGCCGATCCCGACTTGCTCCGGGTCCTCGGCCTCGACATCCTCCGGGGCGACCCCGCCGACGCCCTGGTGCGTAAGGACACCGTGCTTCTTTCGGCGCGGATGGCCCGGAAGTACTTCGGCCCCGAAGACCCTCTCGGCAAGAAGGTCCGCATCAACGACAGGGACTGCGAGGTGACGGGGATCATCGCCGATCCGCCCGCCAACACGCAGATCCAGCACGATGTCGTCATGTCGGCCAGGTCCGAGATCGAGCGGGAGGAGTTCCTGCAGGGCTGGCGGCCCGGGATCCATGGGACCATGACGCTCGTCAAGCTCAAGCCCGGGGTCGACGCGGCGGCCTTCGAAGAGCTCATCCGCGACCTGCCCCACGAATACGCGGCCGAGGACCTCAAGAAGCTGGGTGCGGTCAACAAGATGGTCCTCCAGCCGCTCAAAACCCTTTATCTCTACGAGCCCACGACAGAAGGCCTCGTGCCGTCGCCGCGGCTCGTCTATCTCTATGTCTTCTCGGCCATCGCCCTCCTGATCCTCCTCCTCGCCGGCATGAACTTCATCAACCTGTCGACGGCCAGGTCCATCCGCCGGGCCGGCGAGGTGGGCGTCCGCAAGGCGGCCGGGGCGACGCGGCGCCAGCTCGTCCTCCAGTTCCTCGGCGAGGCGCTGGTCACGGCGTTCCTGTCGCTGGGCCTGGCGGTGCTCGTCGTCCTCGTCGTTCTGCCGGCCTTCGAGGGCCTCGCCGGCGTCTCCATCGACGAGTCCGCGCTTCTCGAGCCGGCGGCCGTCGCGGCCCTCGTCGGGCTGACCTTCCTCGTCGGCCTCGTCTCGGGCCTCTTCCCGGCCTTGTTCCTGGCCTCGTTCCATCCCGTCGTGGTCCTCAAGGGCCGCCTGCGGACCGGGCCTAAGGGCGTCGGTCTGCGCCGGGCCCTGGTCGTGGCCCAGTTCGCCATCTCCATCACCCTGATCATCGCCACGCTCGTCGTCGCCGGCCAGGTCGGCTACATGCGGGGCCAGCCCCTGGGCTTCGCCAAGGAGCAGCGGCTGGCCATCAACTTCCGCACCTGGGGGATGATGGAGCAGAACCACGAAGCGGTGAAGGCCGAGCTCCTCCGCCATCCCTCGATCCTCGCGGCGACCGCCTGCTCCGGCGTCCCCGGCAAGGGCATCAACCGGACCTATTACTACCCGACGGGGTTTCAGGCAGAGAAGGGACAGGCCTTGCGCAGCCTGCGGGCCGACCACGACTTCTTCGAGGTCTTCGAGATCCCCGTCGTGGCCGGGCGGGGTTTCCGGAAGGACATCGCCACCGACACGTACGGCGCGCTCGTCCTCAACGAGCAGGGTGCCAAGGCCTTCGGCTGGGCGACGGCGGAGGAGGGCGTCGGCAAGACCATGACCGACCGCCCCATCCCCGTCGTTGGCATCGTCAGGGACTTCCACTGGTGGGGGCTGCAGCGGCCCATCGAGCCCATGGTCGTCAGGGTCGCGCCGGACCTCTTCCGCTACATCGCGATGAAAGTCAGCACCAAGGACCTGGCCGGGACGATCGCTCACGTCAAGTCCGTGTACGACCGGCTCTACCCGGGCGAGATCTTCGAGTACTTCTTCGTCGACGAGGCCTTCGACCGCCAGTACGCCGTCGAGGTCCGGATGGGCGCCTTATTCCGGGCCTTCACGGGAGTGGCCCTGTTCATCGCCTGCCTCGGGCTCTTCGGCCTGGCCGCGTTCACCGCCGAACAGCGGACGAAGGAGATCGGCATACGGAAGACGCTCGGGGCCTCGGTCGCGGGCATCGTCCGCCTGCTCAATTGGGAGTTCGCGAAATGGGTCCTCGCGGCCAACGTCATCGCCTGGCCGGCGGCCTATTTCCTCGGGCGCAAGTGGCTGGAGAACTTCGCCGTCCGGATGCCCATGCCCTGGGGGCTCTTCGCGCTGGCCACGGTCCTGGGCTTGGCCGTCGCCCTTCTCACGGTGAGCTGGCAGTCCGTGCGGGCCGCCACGGCCAATCCCGTCGAATCCCTCCGCTACGAATGACAGCGCGCGCGGCCGTCTATGTCCGGGCGGTCCATCGGCCCGCGACGAGAACGCGGATCACCGGATGTTCTCCCAGAGGACGTTGACGATCTTCCATTCGCCGCCGGCGCCCTTGGCCAGGGTCAGGTAATCGATGAACTGGGAGCAGTCGGTCCGGACGACGGCCATGGTCTTGGTCGTATCGAGAACGGTCACCTTGATCGCGCGCTTGTCGGCCGGGACGCGGCTCCCGCCGCCGCGCTTGGTGAACTCGACCATCTGGTCTTTCGTCAGGTGGGTGAACCTCTCCTGGCCCGTCTGGGAAACGACTTCGAGCAGCCGCTTGGCCAGCTGCGGATGGAGGGCCCGGTCCATGCGTTCGGCGTTCCCTTCGAACCAGCCTTCGATATAGTCGAGCGCGGCCTGCCGGATGGCGGCTTGTTCCGCCTCGTCGGCCGGGCGGGAGGAGGCGGCCGAAGCCAGAAGCCCGAGGACAGCCAGGGAAGCGGCGATGGCGAGACATTTCTTCATGAGCGGCTCCTTGACGGTAGGATTACTTCGTTTGTAGACAAAGCAATATTCATGCCATGGCCGTCCCCGGACGGCTGCCGGCTTCCGGGGAGGGGCAATGGGAGAGGGGCCCCATGCGAATGCCCATATCCGCAATCGAACGGGAGTGTCCGAAATAAGAAAGGGGACAGCTACTTGTAACTGTCCCCTTTTATTCATACCGAAGGGAGTCGACGGGATTGGCCCGGGCCGCGCGCCAGGTCTGCGAGCCGACGGTCAGGGCGGCGAGGGCCAGAATCGCCAACGCCGCCAGCGCGAAGGACCCGGCCCCGAACGGCGCCCGATAGGCGTAAGCGCCCAGGATCTTCCGGGTCGTCCAATAGGCTAGAGGCAGGGCCACGACGACCGCCGCCCCGACCCAGAGCAGGAACTCGCGGGCCAGGCCCATCGTCAGGCCCGAGGCGGAGGCGCCCATGACCTTGCGGATGCCGATCTCCTTGGTCCGCCGCTCCGTCAGGAACGAGGCCAAGCCGAAGAGGCCGATGCAGGCGATGAAGACCGCCGTGACCGAGAGGTAGTTCGAGATGGTCCAGATGCGCTGCTCCACGAAATATTGGCTCCGGACCATCATGTCGTCGAACAGGACCGGCTGGGGCACGGTGTCCGGGTCGAGGCGCCTGACCATCTCCGTGATGGCCCCGATGGACCCGGCCGCCGTTCCCGGGGCGAATCGGATGAAGGCCCACGACCTGGCCGAGGGCCGCAGCTCGAAGACGATCGGCTGGATGGCGACGCGCAGGGGCCGGAAGTGGAAGTCCTTGACCACGCCGACGATCGTGCCCTCCCGCCGGAACATCCGCATCCTCTGTCCGACGGGGTCGGCGAGCCCCATGAGCCGGACAGCGGACTCGTTGACGACGAAGGCGCCCTGGGCGTCGGAAGGGAAGTCCCGCGAGAACGGCCGCCCGGCGGTGAAAGACGCCTTCAGGGTCTCGAAGTAGTCGTAGTCGACGTAGTCCCAGTTGAAGGTGACGTTCGCGGCCGGGTCCTTCCCCGGCCAGTCGAGGGCCGAGCCGAAGACCGTGGAGCTGATATTGACGGGATTCTGCATCCCGGCCGTCACGCCGACGATGCCCGGGCGGGACAGGAGCTCGGACCTGAGGCCCTCGAATCCGGCGGCGAGCGCCGGCCCCAGGCGCAGGACGACGAGGCCGCCGCGGTCGAAGCCCAGGTCCTTGGACTTGATGAAGGCGAGCTGGCGGCCGACGACCGCCGTGCCGAGGACGAGGACGAGCGACAAGGCGAACTGGAAGACGACGAGCCCCTTCCTCAATCCGGCCGAGTGGCGAAGCCCGCTCCCGGCGCGGCCGGCCAGGACGTTCCTGGCCTGGAACGACGACAGGGCCAAGGCCGGGTAAGCGCCGGCCGCCAGCCCGGCGATCAGGGCGATGGCCAGGAAACCGACGACGCTCGATGGCTTGAGGACGGCCCCGAAGGCGAGCGCCTTACCCGCGATCCGGTTGAAGGCGGGAAGGAGCAGGGCCACGAGAAGGACAGCCGCCCCGAGGGCCAGAAGGGCCGTCGCCAGCGATTCGCCCACCTGAAGAACTACTAATGAGGAAGCCCGGTCGAGCCCTCGCCGCCGCCGCCCTTCTCGCCCTCGCCGCTCCCCTCGCCGCGTATGTCGGCCCCGGAGCCGGCTTCGCCTTCCTGTCCTCCTTCCTGGTCCTCTTCCTGACGTTCTTCCTGGCCCTCTTCTCCTTCCTTTCCTGGCCGTTCCGCTTCCTCTGGAAGGCGGTCCGGGGCCAAAGGGCCTACAAGAAGAGCGCCGTCGACCGGCTGGTCATCCTCGGCCTCGACGGCCTGGAGCCGACGCTGGCCGAGAAGTTCATGGCCGAGGGCAAGCTCCCCCACCTGGCCCGGCTGAAAAAGGAAGGGAGCTATGCCCGGCTGCGCACCACGACGCCGGCCATCTCGCCGGTCGCCTGGTCGTCCTTCATGACCGGTTCGGAGCCCTCGAAGCACAACATCTTCGACTTCCTCAGCCGCGATCCGCGGACCTATCTCCCCGACCTGTCCTCGGCCCGGATCGGCAGGCCGAAGCGCACGGTCCGCCTCGGGCGCTACCTCGTCCCGCTGTCCAAGCCCGAGATCCGGGGCCTCCGGAAGAGCGTGCCCTTCTGGAAGATCCTCGGCGAACGGGGCATCTTCAGCACCGTCCTCAGGGTGCCCATCACCTTCCCCCCGGAGAAGTTCCGCGGCCATCTCCTCTCCGGGATGTGCGCCCCCGATCTCAAAGGCAGCCAGGGGACATTCGCTTTCTTCACCGAGGACGCCGAAAAGGTCCGCAAGCGCGAAGGCGGGGTCGCCGTCCTCGTGAAAAGAGAAGGCCGCGTCATCAGGACCGAGATCTCGGGGCCCGAGAACACGATGCTGCGCCAGCCCGCGGAGATCCGGCTGCCCCTCGAGATCACGCTCGATCCCGAAAAGGGCGGGGCCTGGCTGGCCATCGGGGGCCAGAAGAGGTTCTTCCTCGCGGCCAAGACCTTCAGCCCCTGGACACCGGTCGTCTTCAGGCCCGGCCTGGGCCTGAAGGTCCGGGCCATCGCCAAGTTCCGCATCGCCTCGCTCGAGCCCAAGTTCGAGATGTACATGACGCCGCTCAACATCGATCCGGAGAAGCCGGCCCTTCCGATCGCCCAGCCCTTCATCTACTCCGTCTACCTCTCGAAGCTTCTCGGCAGGTTCATCACCCTGGGCGAGGCCAACGACACCTGGGCCCTCAACGAAGGGGCCCTCGACGAGGCGTCCTTCCTCGAGCTCACCTACGCCAACCACGCCGAGTGGGAGGCCATGCTCGAGAACGCCCTGGCCAAGACGCCCCGGGGCCTGGTGGCGATCGTCTTCGAGACGACCGACAGCGTCCAGCACATGTTCTTCCGCTATCTCGACAGGTCCCACCCCGCCCTCAAGTCCGCGCCGGCCAAGATGAGCGCGGCCGTCATCGAGGACCTCTATAAGAAGATGGACGGACTCGTCGGCCGGGTCGCCGCGGGCCTCGACGGGCGCAGCGCCCTCCTCGTCATGTCCGACCACGGCTTCAAGTCCTTCCGGCGGGGCGTCAACCTCAACGCCTGGTTCCACCGGAACGGCTACCTGAGCCTGGCCCCCGGCAAGGCGTCGAGCGGCGAGTGGTTCAAGGACGTCGATTGGACGAGGACCAGGGCCTACGCCCTCGGCCTCGGCGGCGTCTATCTCAACATCAAGGGCCGCGAGGCCCAGGGCACGGTCGCTCCCGGGGCCGAGTCCGCGGCCCTCAAGGCCGAGCTCTCGGGCAAGCTCGCCGGCCTCAGGGACGGCCCGAACGGGCCCGCGGCCGTCGCCCGCGTCTACGACCGCGACGCCGTCTACTCCGGCCCGTACAAGGACAACGCCCCCGACCTCGTCATCGGCTACGCCGAGGGCTACCGGGCGTCCTGGAGCGGGGTCACGGGCATCGTCGACGGCGCCGTCTTCGAGGACAACACGAAGGCCTGGAGCGGCGACCATTGCATCGACCCGGCCCTCGTCCCGGGAGTGCTCTTCTCGAGCTTGAAGCTCAACACGGACAAGCCGTCCATCATGGACATCGCGCCGACGGCGCTCGAGCTCTTCGGGACCGCCCCGCCGGCCCACATGGACGGCCGAGGCCTCGTCGACGTCGCCAAGCCCGGCGGGCCCGCAAAGGCGAAGACACCATGAGCGACAACGAAAGGTCCGCCCTCGGCCGGCGGGAATTCCTCAAGGCCGGCGCCGCGGCCTCGGCCGCGCTGGGCCTCGGCGGCGCGATGCGGTTCGTCCCCAAGGTCTACGGCCGGGCCCGGGCGACGAGGAAGATGATCGTCCTGGGGCTCGACGGCCTCGATCCCGTCCTGACCCGCCGCTGGATGGACGAGGGGCGCCTGCCGGCCTTCCGGAAGCTTCTCGAGCAGGGCGGCGATTTCCGTCCCCTGGGGACGAGCCTGCCTCCGCAGACGCCCGTGGCCTGGTCGAACTTCATCACCGGCATGGACCCCGGCGGGCACGCCATCTTCGACTTCATCCACCGCGACCCGAAAGCCTACTTCCCGGTCTTCTCGTCGACGGAGACGACCGGGGCCGTGAAGACCGTCAGGATCGGCAAGACGGTCTTCCCGCTTTCGAGCGGGCAGGTGCGGAGCCTGCGCAAGGGGAAGACGTTCTGGCAGGCCCTCGAGGACGCCGGCGTGCCGTCCACGGTCTTCAAGATGCCCACCAACTACCCGCCCGCGGAGACGAGGCAGCGGACGCTCGCCGGGATGAACACGCCCGACATCAAGGGCTCCTACGGCATCTTCAACTTCTACACCGACACCCCCGCGTCCCTCGTCAAGGAGGCGGGCGGCGGCGGCCGCGTCCACGACGTCTACGTCGTCGGCGACCGGGTCGAATCACGGCTGCCGGGACCGACGAACTCGTTCCGCGCCGACGCGCCGGAAACGTCCGTCCCCTTCCAGGTCTTCCTCGACCCCGTGAACGCCGCGGCCAAGATCCGGATCCAGGGCCGCGAGTTCGTGCTCAAGGAGAAGGAGTGGAGCGGCTGGGTCCGGGTCCGCTTCAACCTCATCCCGACCCAGAGCGTCCACGGCATGTGCCTCTTCTATCTCAAGGAGGTCCGGCCCGGCTTCAAGCTCTACGTCTCGCCCGTCCACATCGACCCGGCCCGGCCGGCCCTGCCCCTTTCGACGCCCGAATCCTACGCCCGGGAGCTCGAGCGGCGCTTCGGGCCCTATTTCACCAAAGGGCTGCCGGCCGACACGAGCGCCCTCGAGAACGGCGTCCTCGACGAGGAGGAGTTCCTGGCCCTCGACCACATGGTCTACGAGGAGAGCATGGCCATGCTCGAGCACGAGCTGGGCCGGTTCGACGAGGGCCTCCTCTTTTTCTACTTCTCGAACGCCGACCAGCGCCAGCACATGTTCTGGCGGCTGACGGACACGGACCACCCCGCTTATGACGAAAAGCTGGCGGCGCGCTTCGGCGACGTCGTCGCCCGGACGTACGGCGAGATGGACAAAGCCCTCGACGCGGCCCTGCGGAAGGCCGACAAGGACACTGTCGTCCTGGTCATGTCCGACCACGGCTTCAACACGTTCCGCCGCGGCTTCAACCTCAACACCTGGCTCCTCCAGAACGGCTACCACCGGCTGATGAGGCCCTGGAAACAGGCCGAATCGCAGCTCTTCGACAACACCGACTGGACGAAATCGCGGGCCTACGGCGTCGGGCTGAACAGCCTCTACATCAACGAGGCCGGGCGCGAGCGCGACGGCATCGTCAAGCCGGGACCCGACAAGGACAACCTCGTGCGCGAGATCGCCGGGAAGCTCGAGGCCCTGACCGACCCGAAGACGGGCGAGCGGCCCGTCCTCAAGGCCTTCCTCGGCCGGGAGGTCTACCACGGCGCGCACGTCGACCAGGCCCCGGACATCGTCCTGGGCTACAACCGGGGTTACCGCATCTCGTGGGAATCGCCGCTCGGCGGGTTCCCCCGGGAGGTCCTGGAGGACAACACCCAGAAGTGGAGCGGCGACCACATGTCCGACCCGGCCGTCCTCCCCGGCATCGCCTTCGCCAACCGCAAGTTCACTGCCGAGGCGCCCACGCTCCACGACCTCACGGCCTCGGTCCTGGGCGTCTTCGGCGTCCAGAAGCCCCGGGAGATGACCGGCGTCGACGTCCTCGACTAGCCCGCCAAAAGGAGAAACGCCATGGCCGACGCGAAAGTCAGGATCGACAAGGCCCTCTTCGACAAGATCAAGAAATACGCCGAGATGTCCGGCTACTCCTCGACCGAGGAGTTCGTCGCCCACTGCCTGGAGAAGGAAGTGGCCAAGATCGAGGAGGCCGACTCCGAGGAAGAGATCAAGAAGAAGCTCAAGGGGCTGGGCTACATCGGCTAGCCTGGATCAGTCATGCACGTCGTGAACCTCGTCTTCGGCCGGATCGTCGACGCGGTGCTCTGGCCCTTCCGGGGCCTCTCGCCCTGGTTCGGCCTGGCGGCGGTGTCGCTGCTGACGGCCCTGCTGATGCTCGAGGTCTACAAGCTGACGTCGAACCAGGCGGCCATCCGCGGGGCGAAGGACCGCATCAAGGCCCACCTGCTCGAGATGCGCCTATTCAAGGACAGCCTGCGCGTCACCCTGCGGGCCCAGGCGGCGATCCTCAAGGCCAACCTGGCCTACATGGGGGCCAACATCAGGCCGCTCCTCGTCATGATCGTGCCTCTCGTCCTCATCCTGGCCCGCCTCAGCGTCTGGTACGACCGGGCCCCCCTCCGCCCGGGCCAGGAGACGCTCGTCAAGGTCGGGCTGATCGAGACGGCCGATCCCGTCGCCCTCGACCTCTCGATCGAGACGGCGCCCGGCCTCGAGGTCACTTCGCCGGCCGTCCGCATCCCCGACGAGCACGAGGTCGTCTGGCGGATCCGGGCCCTCGGCGAGGGCCGGAGCCGTCTGGTCATCCGGTCCGGGGGCCGGGCCGTCGAGAAGTCCGTGACCGTCGGCGGCGGCCCGCTCGTCCCGGTCTCGCCGCTCGCGTCGCGGGGATCGTTCGCGCGGAGGGTCCTCTATCCCGGCGAGCCCCCGCTCCCCGACGGGACGCCCGTCCTCTCGGTCGAGGTCCTCTATCCCGCCGCCCGTCTCGCCGCGTTCGGCGTCGGCGTCCACTGGCTCGTCGCCTACCTCGCGCTGTCGATCGCCATCGGCTTCGCGCTCAAAGGCGTCTTCAAGGTCGAGATCTGATATCCCCGCGAGGAGAGAAGGCATGAAGATCGACGTATTCAAGATGGAGCGCATGCAGTCGACGTGGGAGAACGTCGTCGACTACAATCTGTCGGAGAGCGGCGTCCACCCCTTGAACCTCAAGGAGCTCCTGACCGCGGCCGAGCTCGAGTCCCTGACCGAGGTCGAGCTCGGCTACACCCAGACCAACGGCACGCTCCCACTGCGGGAGGCCATCGCCCGCCTCTATCCGGGCGTCTCGGTGGAGCAGGTCCTGGCCACGGCCGGGTCCTCGGAGGCCAATTTCCTGCTCATGTGGAGCCTCATCGAGCCCGGCGACGAGGTCCTGTTCGAGCTTCCGAACTACATGCAGATGGGCGGCCTGCTCCGGGCTTTCGGCGCCTCGGTCAAGCCTTTCCACCTCCGGGAGAGCCTCGGCTGGCAGCCCGACCTCGACGAGATGCGCCGGCTCGTCACGCCCAAGACCAAGCTCATCGTGCTGACCAATCCGAACAACCCGACCGGGTCGGTCCTCGCGCCGGAGGTCATGAAGGGCATCGCCGAGCTCGCCGCGGGGGCGGGGGCCTGGATCCTGGCCGACGAGGTCTACCAGGGGGCCGAGCTCGCGGGCGTCCGGACGCCGAGCTTCTGGGGGCTCTGGGAGAAGACCCTCGTCGTCAACGGCCTGTCCAAGGCCTACGGCCTGCCCGGCCTGCGGGTCGGGTGGATCGTCGGGCCGGAGGAGGTCGTCAAGCGGACCTGGCCGTACCACGACTACACGACCATCTCCCCGTCGGCCCTCAGCGACCGCCTGGCCACGCTCGTCCTCTCGCCGGTGAAGCGGGAGCGCATCCTGGAACGGACCCGGGGCATCCTCAACGCCAACTTTCCCAACCTGGAGGCTTGGCTCAAGGCCCACGGCGGGCTGTTCCGCTTCCTGCCTCCGAAGGCCGGGGCCATCGTGTTCGTCCGCTACGCCTTCGACGCGCCCTCGACCGGTCTCGTCGAGCGCCTGATCCGCGAACAGAGCGTCCTCATCGTCCCCGGGGACCACTTCGAGATGGAGGGCCACCTCCGGTTCGGCTACGGATCGGACCGGGACTACCTCCTGAAGGCCCTGGCCCGGATCGACGAGACCCTTAAAAAAATCGGCCAAACATGGTAGAATCTTGAATCCATTCCCCAGGGGAATGAGTTTAGAGAGACAGGACCTATTAGGAGGCTTTTCATGAACAGGATCCGAACCCTCACCCCCCTCGTCATCCTTTTCCTCCTGGCCGTCGCCGCCGTCGGCTACGCCCAGCAGAGAGGTAGAGGCGGCGGCGGCACTTACTCGGTTCCCGAGCCCGCCGTTATTGCCCTGCTGGGCGCCGGCATCGTTTCGCTCGGTCTCTACGCGAAGCGTAAAAAGAAGAAATAACGAAAGAACGGGGACACGTACCGAAGATACATGTCCCCTCAGCTGGTCGCCGGTGCCGCAGCAGACATCGAGCCAGGGGTAGAGCCCATCCTTCTCGACCGTCCGCGCCACCCGCCGCCGCAGCCCTTTGAACATCCACCTGAAGGCCAGGTCGTAGATCACGCCGGGCAGATACCGGTAGCCTTCGGGGCGGCGCATGGGGGAATTGTATCAAAATCGGGCGAGATCGAAGACCCAGAAGGGGTCAGACCTTCCTTTTGCTCGCTTCGCTAAAAAGCGCAAAAGGAACGTCTGACCCCCTTCCCTTGACAATACCCCTTTTTTAAGAATAACTTATAATCGTTAAACGGCAGAGCCCCACACACAGGGGGTCGGCGATGAGCGCCCGCGAGCAACGCGAAGTCCTGGATTCCTGGAAGGAGATCTCCGCCTACCTCGGCCGCGACGTCCGCACCTGCCGCCGCTGGGAGACGCGCCTCGGGCTCCCCGTCCACCGGCTCGACGGCTCGCCCAAGGCCCGCGTCCGCGCCTACAAGGACGAGATCGACCGCTGGCTCGAGAAGACGCTCCACGAGGGCGAGCCCAAGCCTCCCCTCGCCCCGGTCGCCTTCCTCCTCCGCTGGCCCGTCGTCGCCGTCTTCGTCGCCCTTCTCGCCGTCGGCGTCCTCGGCTGGCGCTCGCTCGGCAACGGCCATCGGCCCCGCTACGTCACGGACGGCGGCCGCCCCGCCCTCGCCGTCCTGCCCTTCGTCAACGGCACCGGCGAGGTCGGGCTCGACTACCTCCGCGAGTCCCTGCCCGACCACGTCATCCGCGACCTCCAGCGCAGCGCCGGGCACGTGCAGGTCTTCAGCCTCGCCGCCGTCGCCGAGGCCATTCGCGGCCTCGGGCTCGAGCCCGGGGCGCCGCTCACGCCCGACGACCTCGCCGCCGTCGCCGCCCGGATGGGCGCCGGCTGGCTCCTGGTCAGCTATGTCTCGAAGGCCGGCCCGAGGCTCCACGTCGATTACGAGCTCCGCGACGCCGGCTCCCTCGGCGCCCCCGACGGGGCGCCCTCCGCCGCCGCGCTCCGGACGGCCCGCGTCCCGGGCGCCGAGTCGGACATGCCGACGCTCACGTCGCGCGTGGCCGCGGGCGTGCGGCGGGCCTTCGGCCTTCCCGCCGTCGCCAAGCCGGCGGCGCTTCTCGGGTGCACGCTGGAGGCGACCCGCTTCTACGAGACGGCCCGGGCCTACGAGCGCAAGCACTCGCTGACGGCGGCGCCGGACGACCTGGCCAAGATGTTCGTGTTCATGGAGAAGGCGCGCGACGCCGACCCCGGCTGCGCCCTGGCCTACCTCGGCCTGGGCGACGCCTGCCAGCACCGGTTCGTCTTCGAGGGCCTGGACGCCGGCGTCCTGCGCCTCATGAAGGAGAACTACCTCCGGGCCTACGGGATGGCCCCCGAGCGCGCCGAGACCAATATCGGCGCCGGCTGGATCCGGTTCATCGAGGGCGACAACGACGGGGCCTTCGCCTGCTTCAATAAGGCGGTGGAGCTCGATCCGCTGAGCCTCCACGTCCTCATCGACACCGGGGCCTTCCTGCGCAGCATCGGCCTGCTCGAGCGGGCGGCCGACCGCTTCACCCGGGCCATCCTGGCGGGCGGGACGACGGCCGAGGTCTACATGCTCCGCGGCTGGAGCTACGAGCATTCGGGATTCTACGAGTCGGCGCTGGCGGACTACGACGCCATGATCGAGCTCGAGCCGAACGACAGCCGGACGCGCTGCCTGCGGGCCCGGACGCTCGTCCTGATGAGGCGGTACGACGCGGCGGCGGCCGAGCTGGCCTCGGCCGAGGCGATCGAGCCGGGCTCGCTCCACGCCGCCCTCGTCCGGGGCCTGCTCGCGGCGGCCAAGGGGCGGAGGGAGGAGGCCCTCGCGGCCATCGCCCCGGAGAGGATCGGGGCGGGCCCCGGCCGGTACTCCTACTTCCGGTCGCGCATCTACGCGGCGCTCGGCATGAACGACGAGGCCGTCGCGGCGATCGAGGGCGGGATCTCGAAGAGCTTCGAGGAGGTCTACGACTACTGCTTCTCCTTCCCCTTCCTCAACAACACCCGCGACCACTTCTACGACGGGCTCCGGGGCGACCCGCGGTTCGAGGAGATCCTGCGCCGCGAGGAGCGCAAGTACGTCGCCTACCTCGAGAAGTTCGCCGGGCTTTAGCGCCCGGGGATCATGGGGGTTTAATTTTCATCTGATATAATGTCCCTGGCCCGACTAAACCCCTGAAGGGACAGGTGCGAGCATGAGGCGACGCGACTTCGTCAAGCTGACGGTGGCCGGCGCCGCGGCGCTGCCTTTCGCGGGCTGCGAGAGCGTGACGGCGCCCGACGGGCCCGAGCCGCCGCCCCCGGTCGCGGGGGCCGGCACGCTATTCCGCGTCGACGGCATCCCCGCCGATCCCTTCACCTCGGGCAACCGCCACTCCGGCGTCGACACGCTGCTCGAGCTCATGGGGCGGAACGGGCTCAAGTTCTACCGCACCTCCGTCCCCGGGGCGCAGAACGGGGCCAACGGGCTCATCGCCGCCGACGATGTCGTCCTGATCAAGGTCAACGCCCAGTGGAAATACCGCGGCTGCACCAACAGCGACGTCGTCCGCGGGCTCGTCCAGCGCGTCCTCGACCATCCCCAGGGCTTCGCGGGCGAGGTCGTCATCGTCGAGAACGGGCAGGGGAGAGGCAGCCTGGCCTGCGACACGTCGAGCTCCTACGGCGGCAACACGGAGGTCCGCGCCAACGCCCAGAACGAGAGCCACTCGTTCCTCTGGCTCGTCGCGACGCTCTTCGACGACCCCCGCGTGTCGGCCTTCCTGCTCGACCCCGTGCGGGGCGTGTTCATCGGCGACGGCGACCACGCGACCAACGGCTACCGGCGGTTCGAGAACGTCTCCTATCCCTGCTTCACGACGGCCGGGGGGCGCCGCGTCGAGCTGAGGGAGGGCGTCTGGAACGGCGCGTCGCACGGCCCGAACCTCAAGCTCATCAACGTCCCCGTCCTCAAGCACCACGACACGGGCGGGTCGGAGATCACGGGCGCGCTCAAGCACGTGTACGGCCTCGTCTCGATGTCGGACGGCCAGTCGGGCTTCCGGCACTACGCGGGGCTGGGCGAGACCTGCGGCAAGATGATGGCCTCCGTCCACACCCCCGTCCTCAACATCATGGACGCCATCTGGGTCTCGAAGACGGCGCTCAGCGGCTACCCGGCCTCGGCCACGCACCGGGCCGACACGCTCGTCGCCAGCCAGGACCCGGTCGCGCTCGATTTCTGGACGGCCAAGCACGTCCTCTATCCCATCGACGGCAACCAGCGCCACCACCCGGATTTCTCGGGCATCGACGCCTGGCTGACGGCGGCCAGGGACACGATCAACGGGAGAGGCGGCTTCTCCCAGACGGCGCGGGGCATCCTCGTGGAGCGCCCGACCAAGACCGAATCGGAGATGACGCTCCACTCGGCCGCCGCCGGCTCGCTGTAAAGGGAAGATTCGCGGCCGGCGGCCGTCTAAAAGGGCAGGAGAGGCCCTTGAGATGAAGATCGAGCTCGATCCGAAGAAAGCCCTCGTTTTCGCCCTGACCGCGCTCGTTCTCCTGTTCGCGGTCTGGCTCGTCTCGCCCTATTTCCGCATCGACGCGCAGGACGCGGGGGCCGGCAAGATCACGAGCTACCGGCTCTTCCTCGGGTTGATGATCATGCTCGGGTTCATCGGCAAGTCCCTCTGGGACGTTCTGGCGCCCCAGGGATTGGCCCACAAGGTCTCGAGCGTCAAGGCCGTCGCCCTGGTGGCCTTGGCGCTTGTCGTCACGGGCTTCGTCATCTGGACGGTGGCCCGGGCCACGGCCTACTACCTCGACGCCTCGATCGCGACCGACGCCCAGCAGTTCCTGCCGTAAAACGGGGACACGTACCGAAGCGGTACATGTCCCCCCCTGTAATTCCGCGCCGTTATGATCGGATCGCGGACACGTACCGAAGCGGTACATGTCCCCACGTCCGACTCCCGGTTTCGATTGACTTCGGCGGGGGCTTTTGCTATTGATAATACGCCTTTTAACGGCGGGTTAAGGAAGGGTTCGAGTGCCGTCCCTCGTATTGTCCCTCGGGAGCAGAAAGGCCGCCCAAGCGTCCGTCGCCGGCGGCAAGGGCGCCGGTCTGGCCCGCCTGACCCGGGCCGGCTTCCCCGTGCCGCCGGGTTTCGTCGTT
Organism: Candidatus Aminicenantota bacterium; assembly: GCA_041320535.1. Lineage (GTDB taxonomy): Bacteria > Acidobacteriota > Aminicenantia > Aminicenantales > Saccharicenantaceae > RBG-16-66-30. Next base: position 1,374,484 of record JBGLNH010000001.1, read on the forward strand.
ACCACCGCCGCTTTCCGCGAGCCGCTAGCCCTGGCAGCCAAGATGGCCCATCCCTTTCCGCCCCGGGACGCGGGCGGGGCGATGACGGGCGAGGGGGGAGGTTCGGACGCATCCCCGGTCCCGTCGGGCGACCTTGATCGGGCCCGCCGCTTCTCGCTCGACTGGCCCGTCCCCGACGGCCTGAGGCGGGCCGTCATCCGCGCCCGCCGCCGCCTCGGCCCGGGCCCGGTCGCCGTCCGCTCCTCGCTCGTCGGCGAGGACTCCGGCGCCGCTTCCTTCGCCGGCCAGCTCGAGACCGTCCTCGACGTCGAAGGCGACGACGCCCTTCTCGACGCCGTCAAACAGGTCCTGGCTTCGGCCTTCAGCGAGCGGCTTCGGGCGTACGTGAAGAAAAAAGCTCCCGGGGCAACGGGCCCGGATCGGGACCGGGGACTCGGGGTCCCGCTCTCGGCCCCCTTGTCCCTCGCCGTCGTCGTCCAGGCGATGGTCCGGGCCGAGGTCTCGGGCGTCGCCTTCAGCGCCGATCCCCTCACCGGCCAGAACGACGTCGTCATCGAGGCCGTGCGCGGGCTCGGCGAGGACCTCGTCCGGGGCCGTGTCAGCCCGGACCGCTATCGCCTCGACTCGCGCGGCGCGCTCGCCGCCTCGTCGCCCGCCGATCCCGCGGACCCCGCCGCCTCACCGCTCCTCGCCGAGGCCGAAGTCCGCGCTCTCGCCGCGACCGTCCGCGACATCGCCGCCCGGGCCGGCTCGCCCCAGGACGTCGAGTGGTCCCGCGACGCCGGCGGCTTCCGGATCCTGCAGGCGCGCCCGATCGCCTCGCTCGCCGGGCTCCGGCTCTACTCGCGCAAGCTCGTCAGCGACATGGCGCCAGGGCTCGTCCGGCCGCTCGTCTGGTCGACGAAGTACCGGAGCATGGTCAAGAACGTCCTGGCCCCGACCTTCAAGGCCCTGTTGAAGGCCCCCGACCTCGACTACACCCGGCTGATCGTCCGGTACTACTCGCGCGTCTACACCGACATGACCCTGGTCGGCGAGTCCTTCGCCAGGCTCGGCTTCCCCGTCAACTACTTCGACATGATCCACCGCGAGGAGAAGGCCGAGAGGGTCAAGCTGCCCTTCCGGCTCAGGATGCTCCCCGCGTTCGCCCGCCTCGGCCGGCTGGCCCTGCGCATCTTCCGGATGGCCCGCAAGGTCGAGCCCTTCATCGAGTCGCATGACCGAAAGATCGACGCCTACAGGCGGAAGGACTGGCGGAGCGAGCGCCCCGAAGCGCTCCTGACGGACCTCGATCGCCTCAACACCCTCCACGCCGACGCCCAGTGGTCGATCATCGCCGTGGCGATGAACATGGCCGTCCGGAGCCGCTTCCTGCGGCGGATGATCCGGCGGAGCGTCCCCGACGCCGATCCCGGCGACCTCATCAAGGGCTACGGGAGGAGCGGGGGCCTGGCCCCCTTCGAGGCCATGCGCGAGCTGGCCGCGGCGGCGCGGGCGCTCGACCGCGACCTGCTCGAGAGGATCGCGTCGGACGACGGGGACGGGACCGCGGTGGCGACCGCCGGCCGCCTCGCCGCGACGGAGCCGGGGCTCCGCCTCCTCGGGGAGTTCGACGCTTTCATGGCCCGCTACGGCTTCCTCAGCGCCAACGGCAGCGATTTCTCCGAGACGCCCTGGATCGAGAACCCGCGGGCGATCTGGAGGACGGTGGCGCGGATGGCCCTGCGCCATGAGGAGGGGCCCTCGCCGGACGAGACGGAAGCCCACCGCGAAGAGGTCCTGGCCCGCGTCCGGGCCGGGCTCGGACCGCCGCGGCGGCTCGCCTTCGACCGTCTGCACCGCTCGACGGTCCGCTTCATCGGCTGGCGGGAGCGGATCAGCCTGCTCATGACCGAGGATTCCTACCTGATGAGATGTTGCGCCTTGGCCATCGGCCGGGCGCTCGTCGAACGGGGCGCGCTCGAGCGGGAGGAGGACGTCTTCTTCCTCTACGCCGACGAGCTCCGGGAGGCCGTCGCCGCCCCGGCCACGGCGGCGCCCGCGGCCAGGGTCGCGGCGCGCAAGGCCGAGATGTCCGCCCGGGCGCCTCGAGCGCTTCGTCGTCCTCCCCGGGCGGTCCGACGGCCTCCTCTCCAACCGCGTCAACGCCCTGCTCAGGGACGCGTCCGATCCGGGCGTCCTATGGATCGGCACGCAACGGGGCGTGAACCGGCTCGACACCCGGACCGGGCGCTGGGCCCGGTTCGTCCGCGATCCCCGGGCGGCCGTGAGCCTGGTCAATCCCGTAGTGACGGCCCTCTGCGACGACGGGGCCGGCTCTCTCTGGGTGGGGACGCTCGGAGGGCTGAGCCGGCTCGATAAAGCGACGGGCCGCTGCGAGAACACGGTCAACCGGATCGACGATCCGCCGGGCGCGAGCCTCAGCAACAACACCGTCAACTGCATCCACGGCGGACGCGACGGGACCCTCTGGGTCGGGACCGATAGCGGCCTCGACCGGCTCACGAGGTCGACGGGCGAGTGGCGGAACTACGCTTTGAAGGACGGGCTGGCCGGCGAGGTCGTCTGCGCGATCCTGGAGGACGGCGACGGCCGCCTCTGGCTGAGCACGAACCGCGGCCTCTCTAGGTTCGACCCGGCGACGGAGCGTTTCATCCATTTCGGCCTCCACGACGGTCTTCAGGGCCGCGTCTTCAGTCCCCGCGCCGCGGCCAAGGGCGGTGACGGCCGGATGTCCTTCGGCGGCGGGAACGGCCTCAACGTCTTCCGGCCCGACGAGCTCCCCCGGGACCCGGTCGCGCCGCCCATCGTCTGGACGGCCCTATTGAAGGATAATGTCGAGATCGAGCTCCCCGGCCCTCTCGCGTCGCGCCGCGACCTGGTGCTGAAATCCAAGACGGGCCTGGTCACGTTCGAGTTCGCCGCCCTGTCCTTCACGGCCCCCGAGCTGAACTCCTTCGCTTACAAGCTGGAGCCCCGGGACGCCGACTGGGTCCCGCTCGCCCCGGATCACGCGGTCTCCTTCTCGAACCTCCGCTCCGGCCGCTACTCCCTCCGGGTCAAAGGGGCCGATCCGGACGGGACCTGGAACGAGGAGGGCTTGGCCATCGCCCTCAAGGTGCTTCGGCCCCTTTGGAAGACCTGGTGGTTCCTCCTCATCATCGCTCTTTTTCTGGTGTCCGGAGCGGCCCTGGGGGTCTCGGCCTGGAAGAAGGTCAAGGCCGCGCCAAGAGCTCTCGGCGAGGACCTGGAAACGGCCATCGGCGCCTACAGGCTGACCGACCGGGAAGAGGAGATCCTCCGGCTCGTCTTGCGGGGGGCGCGCAACAAGGACATCGAGAGCGCTCTCTTCATCTCGGCGAGCACGGTCCGTAACCATATCTCCAACATTTTCCGCAAACTGGGCGTCAGGTCCCGGCTCGAGCTCATCAACCGGATCGCCCGGGACGCCCGCTAGACGTTCGTCCCGTCCCCGAAAATGGGACATTTGTCTACAGACAAAGCCGCTCACCCGCCTTATATTGAGGCCATGAAAACGATCCCGAAAAGGCTCGTGACCGCGCTTTGGCTCGCGACGCTCGGCCTGATGGCCGTCCCTTCCGCCGGGCAGGCCCCGACCCAGGGCGCGCCCGCGTGGGACTGGCCCACGTCGCCTCCCGAGGAGCAGGGCCTCGATCCCAAGCTGTTGGCGGAAGTCGTGGAGCTCATCCGCACGGGCGACCTTCTGCCGCGACTCCATTCCCTGGTGATCGTCCGCCACGGCCGCCTCGTCCTCGAGGAGGATTTCCACGGCTGGGGGCCGGGCAAGCTGCACACCCTCCAGTCGGTCTCCAAGAGCTTCACCTCGGCCCTCGTCGGCATCGCCATCGCCCGGGGCGAGTTCAAGGGCGTCGACGAGAAGGTCCTGGACTTCTTTCCGGACATGGGGGGAATGGCCAGCCTGGACGATCGCAAGGCGGCCGTGCGTCTCGAGGACATCCTGACCATGCGGACCGGGACCGACTATCACGAGAACGGCCCGGACTCCCCTCATTACCGGCTGAACGCGCTGGCCACGGGCTGGGACAAGTTCTACCTCGACCGGCCGATGCTCGGGCCGCCCGGCAAGGAGTTCCGCTACGACAGCGGCGGCGTCATCCTCCTCTCCGCGATGCTCAAAGCCCGGACGGGGATGCACGCCGAGGAATACGCGTCGCGCTTCCTCTTCAAGCCCCTCGGGATCGAGAAGTGGTTCTGGGTCCGGAACACGGAAGGCCATACCCATACGGGCGGCGGCCTCAACCTGGCCGCCAGGGACGCGGCCAAGCTGGGACAGCTCTACCTGAACAAGGGACGCTGGGGGAACGTCCAGGTCGTGCCCGAGAAATGGGTCGAGGCATCCCTCAAGATGCACGTCGACCTGACCGTCGCCGGACAGCCGCCTTCGGGCTACGGCTATCTATGGTGGGTTTGGGCCCCGGATCCGCGGGGAAAGAGCGGCCAGTTCGTCTTCGCGGCCCGCGGGCGGGGCGGCCAGTACGTCGTCGTCGTCCCGGAACACGATATGGTCGTCGTCATGTACGGCGACGCCAAGACCGGGCCCGAGTCCGGGAAGCCCATCGAGGTCTTCTACGACCGCATCCTCCCGGCTGTCCGCCGCCGATCCTCGCAGGGATCATGACCATACGGTCCACGACGGCCGTCTCTACGTCATCAGGAGCAACGAGAGAACGGATGACTGGGAGCTCATCGTCGAGAGGATCAGGTAGAGGGAAAGGAGAACGAAATGAAGAAGCGCGTCAAGTTGATGGGACTGGTCGCAGCCGCCGCCCTGGCCGTCGCCCCGCTTTCCGCCGCGGGACAAGCGCCGGCCGCATCGGCCCAACCGGGTTTCGACCTCCTGGACCGCCTGGTCGTTCTCGTCGTAACGTCCGCGGCGCCGGGGGGCGGAAGCGGGGACATCGGCCAAGGCGTGCTTAAGCTGGCCAAGGATATGAAGGCGGCCCGGGAGGCCAAGCAGGTGGACGATCTTTTCGCCGTCCGCTACGCGCGCCTTCTCAGCGCCGTCCGGCAGGCCGCGACCATGGACCCCGAGGTCCTCTACTGGCCGATGTACCGCTACGCCATGGCCGATTTCATCGAAGAGCGGACGGGGAAGGCTCCCGACTGGAAGGCCCTCGCCTTCATGGTCAACGACCACGGGGGCGCCGGAGTCGGCCTGGCCGCCATAGCCGACGCCGTCCTCTCGGAGGTCGTCGCGTTGCATCTCCATCTCGAGAACCTATCCCGCCGGGAGGGGATCCGCCAGGGCTACCTCGACAAAGGCCTGAAGGCGGCCGGGGCCCTCAAATAGCCGGGACGAGGACGATCTAAGAGGATATGACGCATGCCGATACGAACGATATTGCTCGGGTTCGGAGGGGCGGCGGCGCTCGTCCATGTCGCTTCGTACATCATGATCATGGCGGCGCTCGACCGCCGGGGCTACAAGACGAACGTGTTCCTGGCCCGCATCTACTTCTATAAATATCTAAAGGCCTACAAAGAGGCCACGGAGAAGGAGACCGGGAAGCCGGGGCCGCTCTACGGGATCTGCATCGGGGCCATCATGATGACCCTGATCCTCGTTGTCGCCGCGGTCCTCCTCCCGAAGGGATGATCTGGACAAAGGAGGTTCATCGATGATCACGAAACGTTCTCTTGACAGGCGCACGGTCTGGGCATCGAGTCTCGTCGCGGCCCTGCTCCTGGCCGGCTGCGCCGCCAAGGCGCAAGCGCCGGTCGTAACGGCGACGTCCGCCAAGGCCCCCGCGGTCAAAGCCGCGCCCGCCGGCGTCGTCCTCGAGTACAAGATGCCCGAGGGCCGGGCCTTGAGCTATCAAAACACCGGGGAGGCCGTCGAAGCCACCGACATGATGGGCCAGTCCGTCGAGTCCCACACGACGAGCAGCGAGGCCTTCACCCTGCGGGCCAAGGGCCGCAAGGAAGGGGACTACCTCCTGGGTGTGACCGTCGACAGCATGTCGATGACCATGACGGGGCCGCGGGGAGACGCGTCGCCGGACATGACGGGCCTCGCGGGCAAGACCTTCGACATGGTCCTGTCGCCGCTCGGCCAGGAGGTCGACGTGTCCGGCGCCGAAGCCCTCACTTATGAGATGGCGACGGGGACACGCAACCTGGCCACGACGTTCAAGCTGTTCTTCCCCGATCTGCCGGGGAAGCCCCTCAAGGTCGGCGACTCCTGGCCTACGAACGCCGACGTGAGCGAAAAATCGGGGACCGTCGAACTGCGCCTGGCCTTCCAGAACGTCAACCACTACGAAGGCCTCGAGACCGTCGACGGCGTCGAATGCGCCCGGATCCGCTCGGAGGTCACGGCCACGATCGCCGGCTCCGGCAACCAGCAGGGCATGGACATGGTCTTCTCCGGCACGGGCCAGGGGACGGACCTGTGGCATTTCGCGATCAAGGACGGGATCTTCGTCAAGTCGACGGGCGAACTGAAGATGGACATGTCCATCACGGTCAGCGCCATGGGCATGACCATCCCGGTGACCACGACCCGGAAAGGCGCGGTCCGGCTCGTCGGCAGGAAGTAGCGTCGTGTCCGAGCTCGTCCGAGACGGGCCGGCCGGGCCGGAGAGAGAGGAGGCCTCTTGGCATTGAGGGCCGGGCTGGGCTACAAGATCTGGACCACGGCCCTGTCCGTGTTCGTGGCCGCCATGCTCTTCCCGGCCATCGTCGGGAAGCACGGAGTCGCCAGGTCCCTGGCCATCACGGCCATCGCCGTGGGGGTCATCTGGGTGATGTATTTCGTCCTCGGCTGGATCATCAACGACGCCGTGGCCAAAGAGCTGAAGCGCCGGAGCGCGGGGACGGAGGCCCGGGACCGGGACGCGGGGCCAGGCCCCGCGGGTGGCTGAGATGCGGCGCCCCTACCTGATCCTGGCCGCCACGGGCGCGTCCCTCCTGGCCGTCGCGGCCAACACGATCGCCTTCGACATGAGCTACAGCCTCCCTTCATACGTCTCCCTCGAGCGGGTCGAGACGAAGTGAAAGGCCTGGCCCGAAGAAAGCCGCCCGCCTCCCGGCCATCGTCATAGCCGACGGGCAAAAGGCCTCTCCGTCCGGACCTCGCCCGGCGGGCATGTTGGGGGGAAAACCCGTTCGTGGTAAAATCGTAGTTACTAGCGACAGGAGGTTCACACCATGAGCAAAACACTTATTTCCGGCCGGCCCGCGCTCACCGCGGCCCTGGCCGTCGCCCTCGTCCTGGCCGCCGGAGCCGTCACGGCCGCCCCGGCCGGTCCCAAGGCCGCCGCCGCGGCGTCCGTCGTCCTCGAGTACAAGATGCCGGCCGGACGGGCCCTGACCTACCAGGTCAAATCCGAGGAAGCTCAGCTCATCGAAGTCATGGGGCAGACCGTGGACACCACGAGCGCCACGGTGAGCAACGTCACCATGAAGGCCAAGGGCAAGAAGGAGAAGGACCTTCTCGTGGCCGTGACGGTCGACGACATTTCCGTGTCCGTCACCGGCTCTCAAGGCGACATGTCGCCGGACATGTCCTCCATCAAGGGCAAATCGTTCGACATGGTCCTCTCCCCGCTCGGGAATGAAGTCGACGTCAGCGGGGCGGAAGCGCTCGCTTATACCATGGAGGGCGAGGTCCGCAACCTGTCCTCGGGGTTCAAGAATTTCTTCCCGGACCTGCCGGGCAAGGCGGTCAAGATCGGGGACACCTGGCCCGCTTCCGCCAGCGTCGTAGAAAAGACGACCTCGATGAACTTCAGGCTCGATTACCAGTACGTTCACACGCTCGACGGCATCGAGCTGATCGACGGCGTGGAATGCGCCCGCGTCGTGTCCCAGGTCACGGGGACCATCAGCGGCTCCGGGAACCAGATGGGCCAGGACATGACCTTCGCGGGCACCAGCAAGGGCAAGGACACCTGGTTCTTCGCCATCAAGGACGGGACCTATGTCAAGGCGGCCTCCGAGTCGACGTCCGAGGTCTCGATCGACGTCCCCGCCGCCGGCATGTCCATCCCCATGACCATGACCAGCAAGAGCGAGGTCAAGCTGACCGGGAAGAGCTGAACCCCGGGACGGCCGGCCCGGCGCCCGGCCCCGGGGATAACGTTTGACGCTCCGCGCGCGTATTCAGGTCGATCGCGCCCGAAGGAGCCCGAGATGATCAAACGAAAAGGTGTCGCGGCGCTCGCGGGGCTGTTCGTCCTCTCGACCCAGGCGTTCGCGGGCGAGCCGGGCGCCGGCGCGCCGCGGCGACAGCAGGCGCCCCAGCAGCCCCGGCACGAATCCGTCGTCGTCAACATCGAGGTCCCGGTCCGGGTGCTTCGGAAGGACGTCTTCGTCGACGGCCTGACGCTCGCCGACTTCGAGGTCCTCGAGAACGGCGTCCCCCAGCAGGTCGAGGCGGTCGCCGTGGTCAACCTCTGCCCGGCCTACGAGCGGCCGAGCGTCCCTCCCCCGCCGCCGCCCCGGGCGCCCGGCCTCGAAGAGCTGCCCCTGCCGGCCGACCTCGAGGAGGCGTTCCTCCGGGTCCTGGGCTCGCCGACGATCGCCGACAAGGAATGGGTCTTCCGGCAATACGACCACATGGTCCAGGTGAACACGGCCTTCCTGCCCGGGGCCGACGCGGCCGTGCTCCGGATCAAGGGCTCGAGGAAGGCCCTGGCCGCGACCCTCGACGGCAACTCCATCTACACCCGCCTCGACCCGCGGACCGGGGGCAGGATCGCCGTCGCGGAGGCCTGCCGGAACCTGGCCGCGGTCGGGGCCCGCCCGATCGGGGTCACCAACTGCCTCAACTTCGGGAACCCCGAGAAGCCCGAGGTCATGGGCCAGTTCGAACAGGCGGTCACCGGCATCGCCGAGGCCTGCCGGACCTTCGGCATCCCGGTCACCGGCGGGAACGTCAGCTTCTACAACGACACCGAGGGCCTGTCCATCAATCCGACGCCGGTCCTGGGCGTCGTCGGCCTCCTCGACGACATCGGGAAGGCCGTCGGCCCGGGCTTCAGGGCCTCCGGCGACGCCGTCGTCCTCCTCGGCGAGAGCTTCGGGGAGCTGGGCGGGTCGGAATATTTCAAGGTCATCCACGGGCTCGAGGCCGGAGCGCCGCCGGCCATCGACCTCGAGCTCGAGAAGCGCACGCACGACGTCCTGCTCGAGGCGATCGACGCCGGCCTCGTCCGCTCCGCCCACGACCTCTCCGAGGGGGGGCTGGCGGTGGCCCTCGCGGAGTGCGCGTTCCACGGCGCCCGGAAGCTCGGCTGCGAGGTCGCGCTCGACGAACCGCTCCGCGACGACGCGCTGCTCTTCGGGGAATCCCAGTCCCGCCTCGTCCTCACCTGCCGGAAAGCGGCCGCCGCCTCCCTGCTGGAGAGGGCCCGGCGGCGCGGCGTGCCGGCCAAGATCATAGGGCGCGTCGGCGGTCCCGACATCGTCTTCGGGCGGCCGGGCCGCGAGCTCCTGCGGGTCCCGGTCGAGAAGGCCTTCCGCGTCTGGAAGGACAGCCTGCCGGCCTTCTTCAAGGCCCCGGCGTAAGGGGGAAGCGCACATGGACGAAGCCGTTTTCCGCAGCCCGCGCAAGAGGGGCCGCGTCGCCGTCTTGCTGTCGGGGCGCGGCTCGAACTTTTCGGCCATCCGCGAGGCCGTCGAACGGGGCGCGATCGACGCCTCGATCGCCCTCGTCTTCAGCAACAAGGCCGAGGCGCCAGGGCTCCTCAGGGCCCGGGAGGCCGGCCTCGAGACGCTCTCCCTCGACCCGAAGGCCTTCGCCGGCCGGGAGGACTACGACCGGGCCCTCATCGCCGAGCTCGACAAGAGGCGGATCGACCTCGTCTGCCTGGCCGGGTACATGAAGGTGCTGACGCCGGCGCTCTGCGAGGCCTACAAGCACCGCATCGTCAACATCCACCCGGCCCTCCTCCCCGCCTTCCCCGGGCTCCACGTCCAGCAGAAGGCCATCGACTGGGGCGTCCGTTTCTCGGGCTGCACGGTCCACTTCGTCGCGGCCGAGGTCGACATGGGACCGATCATCCTCCAGGCGGTCGTGCCCGTCCTCCAGGACGACACCGGGGACGCCCTGGCCGCGCGGATCCTGGCCGAGGAGCACCGGATCTATCCCGAGGCCGTCTCGCTCTACTTCCAGGGCCGCGTCGAGGTCCGGGGGCGCCGCGTCCTCATCCTCGAGCCCGGCGCCTGAGGGCCCCCTTCCCGCCACGCCAGGACCCCATGGCCAACGACCGCAAGCGGCCGGCGACGACGGCCGCCGCGGTTTCTGCGGTCGCGCTGGCCTTCGCCGCGACCTGGGCCGTTCTCGACCGCAGCGAGAACCGGCCCCGTTGGGCCGTCGTCGAGGCCACTCCCGTCGCCGTCGTCGGCCGGCCCTTCGAGGTCCGGATCACCCTGGACCGGTCCGTCGAGGCCACCGAGCTCTACTGCAACCTGCACCGGGCCAACGCCGAGCGGCGGGGCTGGGGCTTCCTGGCCAACGCCGGACCGTCCCGGCCGGCCTCGGGCGGCGGGACCTATTCCTTCGTCTTCACCGTCCCGGACAAGCCGGACACGGCCTACGTCTTCGCGCTCGTCTTCCTGAGCCCGACCGGCGAGTGGAAGGACGGGACGCGGGCCGTGGCCACGGAGCTCGTGCCGGTCGGCCCGGCCGCCTCCGGCGGGCAAAGCGCCGGACTCGGGCGGCTGGCCATCCGGCACTATCCGACAGCCGCGGGGGCCGCGGCGGCGCGGACGGCCTCCGAACGTCCCCGGGCCGCGAGGCGTCCCCCGGCCTGGGTCCATCCCCTCCTCGCCGCGCTGCTCCTCGTGGCGGCCTGCGCCGCCGCCCGGGCCGCCCGCGCGGGACCCTGGAGGCGCCCCGGGTCGTCGGGCGAGAGGACGATCTGGCTCCTCTTCGCCGCCGTCCTCGGGGCGAGCGCGCTCGTCGAGGTCTCGGGGTTCGCCGGCGAGATCGCCTCGCTCGGGCGCCGCTGGGCCCAGGGCGCTCAGGTCTACGGCATGCGCCAGCCCGTCCAGAAGCTCATCATGGCCGCGACGGCCGCGGGATCGCTGGGGCTGTTCTTCCTCTTTATAAGGGCGGCGCGGCGGCCGGGCTCGCACCGGGCCCTGTGGTGGGCCGCGATCGGGCTGGCGGACTATCTCGCGCTGTCCTTCGTCGGCGTCCTGTCCTTCCACGCCGTCGACGTCGCCCGCAGCAGGATGTGGCTGGGCGTCCCGCCCTTCGACGCGGTCCGGGCCGCGGGCGTCGTCGCGGCGCTCGCCGCGGGCCTCGTCGCCGCCCGCCGGGGCGGGCGGGGTCCCCTTACTTGAGGCCCCGCGGCGGCTCCATCTTCGGCCGGCGCCCGAAGACGCGGGCGTACGCTTCGGGATAGGCGTCCTTGCCGCCGAGGAGCAGCGAAGCCAGGGGCATGGCCCTGCGGGCCAGGCGCGACATCTCCGCCGCGACCGACCGGATCTCCCATTGCGCCGTGGCGTCCTCGCGCAGCCGCGAGACGTGATAGAGCTCGCGGACGTTGAGCTTGAGCAGGGCCCGCCGGCGGTGGGCGTTGGTCAGGACGTAGTCCGCGGCCGGCCCGACCGCCTTGGCCAGCTCGGCGTGGGCCGCGTCGGTCCGCTCGACGACGCCCAGGAATTCCCTCTCCGCGCCGACCTCCCGGACCGAGGGCGGAACGGTGACGCCGAGGGCGGGATCGTATCTCTGCCAGGTCAGGGTGGCCATCCGGTGGCGCTTGAGCTGGGCGAAGCAGGATGCCGAGACGACGAGATCGTAGACGAGGTCGGCGTGCTCGAACTCGCGGGGCGGGAAGTCATAGAATTCCATCCGGCGCAGGGCCCGTTTGACGATGTCCCTGCGGGCGGCGGCGGAGGCGGCCGAGGCCCGGGCCAGGCAGTCCTCGTAGGAGTCGCGCGTGACGGCGTGGAGGAGCGCGGCGATGATCCGGGGATCGTCGTCGGCGGGAGACGCGGCCAGGACGACCGCTTTCGCGGCGGTCCGCTTGCGGCCGCGCCGGGCCGGGGCCGGCCAGGCGCCCGCCGCTGCGGCGAGGTCTGGATAGGCCTCGGCGTCGAACGGGCTGGGGTCGGTGAACAGGACGATCGAGGGGGCGACCGCCTTGGCCAGGCCGTGGAGCCGGGCGTTGAGCTCCCGGACCTCCTCGAGCCCCTTGGCGGCGAAACGGCGGATGAGGAGCTCCAGGTTGCGGGCGTTGATCGTCATCCCCAGCTGGCCCTCGGTGGCCAGGCTGACGATGTAGCGGGCGTCCTCCTTGGCCCAGCCGTCGAGGACGGCCTGGTTGCCCGGCTCGGCCGCCGCGGCGGCGTGCTTGGCGAACACGTGCGGCCTGAGCCGGGCGTAGAGGCTGTGGTAGAGGGCGTTCTGGGCCTCGACCGTCCCGACGAAGAGCTTCTCCAGCCCGGCCCGGCGGACCTCCCCAGGCACGACGAAGTCCTCGCCGAGGGTGATGTAGCGCTGCGATTTCTCGGTGAACGAGACCAGGCGGAAGCGCTCGATCTCCTCGATGGCCAGCCGGCTCACCCCGATGACGTCGAAGTTGAAGACGGCGTGCTCGGCGACGGAGTGGTGGCCCATCTTGAAGATGATGGTCCGGTTCGAGCGCCGCGTCCGCTCGACCTCGGAGCGGGCGGCGGCGCGCAGCTCGTCGACCGGGCGGGGGTCGCGCGAGATCCTGGCGTAGGAGGCCGAGAGCGTCTCCGGCGTGACGTCCTCGCGCGGCGGCGAGGCCCGCTTGAGCTCGTCGATGACGGCGCTGTCGACGTTGTAGCCGGCCAGGAGGACGCGCATGGCGCCTCTACCTTAGAGGCCCGCCGGGAGATTGTCAATTCCCGCGCCGGGTCGCCGGGCCGCTCAATAAGAGCTAACCCTTCATCACGCCGATCGGGACGACCTTGGCCACGAGCCGCCCCAGCCCGACCTCGTCCGACACGCGGACGACCTCGTCGACGTCCTTGTAGGCCTCGGAGGCCTCCTCGGCCACCCCTTTCCAGCTCGTCGACTTGAGCTCGATGCCCCGGCGGGCCAGGTCGTCCCGGATCCGCTCGCCCCGGAAGCGGCGCAGCGCCTCGTGCCGCGACATCACCCGGCCGGCGCCGTGGGCCGTCGAGCCGAAGCTCAGCTCCTCGGCTTCTCCCGTTCCGGCCAGCAGGAACGAGGCCGTGCCCATGCTGCCCGGGATGATGACCGGCTGGCCGACGGCCCGGTAGCGGGCCGGGACCTCGGGCCGCCCCGGCCCGAAGCTCCGCGTCGCGCCCTTCCTGTGGACGACGAGCCGGCGCGACCGCCCTCCATCGACGTGCTCCTCGACCTTGGCCACGTTGTGGCAGACGTCGTACACCTGGTCCATGCCCTCGGAGCTGCCGAGGACCCGGGCGAAGACCTCGCGGACCCAGTGGGCGATCATCTGGCGGTTGGCGAAGGCGTAGTTGACCGCCGCGCACATCGAGCGGTAGTAGCGCTGGCCTTCCGCCGACTTGAACGGGGCGTGGACGAGCTCGCGGTCCGGCAGCCCGGCCACGCCGAAGGCGTTCTCCAGGGCCTCGATGGCGTCGGTGGCCACCTGGTGCCCGAGGCCGCGGCTGCCGCAGTGGATCATGACCAGGACCTGCCCGGCCCGGTCGACGCCGAACGCCCGGGCCGCCTCCCGGTCGTAGATTTCATGGACCTTCTGGATCTCCAGGAAGTGGTTGCCCGAGCCGAGGGTGCCGAGCTGGGGAAGGCCGCGCTCCAGGGCCCGCTCCGAGAGGCCGTCGACGGCGGCTTCGGCCATCCGGCCGCGCTCCTCGGTCCGCTCGAGGTCCTCGGCGCGGCCGTAGCCGTTCTCGACCGCCCACTCGGCCCCCCGGACCAGGACCTCCTTGAGGACGCCCCGGCTGAGCTTCGTGACGCCCCCCTTCCCCACCCCGGCCGGCACTTCCTTGAAGACCTCGGCCAGGAGCTCTTTGCGCCGGGCCGAGACGTCGGCCTCGTCGTAGTCGGTGCGGAGCAGGCGGACGCCGCAGTTGATGTCGTAGCCGACGCCGCCCGGCGAGACGATGCCCTCGTCGGGGTCGAAGGCGGCGACACCGCCGATGGGGAAGCCGTAGCCCTGGTGGGCGTCGGGCATGACGTACGCGTTCCGCACGATGCCGGGCAGGCAGGCGACGTTGCGGGCCTGGACGAGGGTCTGGTCGCGGCGGATGTCCTCGAGCAGCCTCGCCGACGAGTAAATGACCGCCGGCACCCTCATCTCTCCCTGGCGGGGGATCTCCCAGACGTTCTCGCCGAGCTTGGTCAGGTCCATTCCCTTCTCACATGTCGACGACGACCTGGACGGTGAAGCCGTCGCACTCCTCGATCTTGAGCTCGTGGTAGGTCACGGCCTTGACGTCGCCGTGGAGCTCGTGGGCGTCCGAGAGGACCTCGCCTTCGAACAGGGCCTCGAGCCTGAGGCCGGCGTATTCCTGACGGATCCGCAGCCCCTCCACCCCGCCGAGCAGGAACCGCTTCGTCTCGAAGAGGTAGACGACCTCGCCGAGGAACTTGACGAGCAGCTGCTCCCGGTCGATGGCCTTGACGTGGACGAAGTGGCGGACCCTCGGGGCGATCCTCTCCCGGTCCCACATCAGGGAGGCCGTGGCCAGGGCGGCGTTGCCGAAGGCCTCCTCGAGCGTCCGGCCGTAGGCCTGGAACTTGCCGTCGGCCGTGTGGCCACCGCCTCTTCCGCCCGTCCGGCGCCGGCCTCGAGGTCGGCGGCGCACCGCTCCGCGACCTCGGCGGCCATGGAGTAGACGTGGCCCTGCTCGTTGTCCTTCTCGAGGATATAGAGGATGTAGGCCTTGACCCGTTCGAGGGAGCCCGGGTCCAGGCCGAGCTTCAGGGCGATCTGGTCGGCGGTCTTGAACCCGACGCCCCAGATGTCGAGGCTCATCTGGTAGGGGTCGGTCTTGAGGACGGTGAAGGACCGGTCGCCGTACTGGCGGTAGATCTTCGTGGCCAGGGCGGTCGAGACGTTGTGCTCCTGGAGGAACATGATCAGGTCGCGGATGTCCTGGTGCTCGGCCCACGAGCGGCGGATCTCCTTGATCTTGACCGCCCCGACGCCCTCGACCTCGCCGAGGCGCCCGGGGTCGGCGGTCAGGACGTCGATCGTCGCGGCGCCGAATTTGGCCACGATCCGCTTGGCCAGGACGGGGCCGATCCCCCGGACGAGGCCCGAGGACAGGAACTTCTCGATCCCCCCGGCCGAGGCCGGCAGGGTCAGGGTGAAGCGGTCGACCTTGAACTGCCGCCCGAAGCGCGGGTTGAGCTCCCAAGCGCCCCGGACCCGCAGGACCTCGCCCGGCGTGAGCGGGGGGAAGCACCCGACGACCGTCATCTCCTCGCCGCCGTCGGGCAGGAACTTGGCCACGGTGTAGCCGTTGTCGGGATTGTAGAAGACGATCTCCTCGAGGACGCCCTCGACCGATTCCTCGCCCGTGACGAGCTTTGCGGCCTTCTTCACGTTGGCCCCATGTTATGCGTTTCCCCCAAAGCCCGTCAATCTAAAAGGGCGCTTGTGCTCTGAGTGCGTGTCCCCGTTCTTCAAGCCTGGGGGACACGTACCGGAGGCACATGTCCCCGTTCTTCAGTTGATGACGCGGAGCATGCGGCCCCAGCGGGCCTTGGGGATGAAGCTGACGAACTTCTTGACCCGGTCGCGGAAGCCGTTCTTCTGCCAGGCGTCGCGCTCGGCCTCGTAGGAGAAGTAGATGACCCAGGGCTTGCCCTTGACCGAGGCCAGCGGGACGAAGCCCCAGTAGCGGCTGTCCAGGCTGTTGTCGCGGTTGTCGCCCATGGCGAAGATGTGGCCCGGCGGCACGGTGACGGGACCGTAGTTGTCGCGGATGACGTCGTCGTAGTTGTAGACGCCGTTCTTGGTGCCGACGTGGCTGTCGATGTGGACCTTGTACGGCTCCTCGATCGGCCGGTCGTTGACGAGGACCTGCTTCTCGCGGATCTCGACGGTCTCGCCCTCCAGGGCGATGACCCTCTTGACGAAGTCCTTGGTCAGGTCCTTGGGGTACTTGAAGACGACGATGTTGCCCCGTTCGACCGGCCTGCGGGGCAGGAGCGCCCCCTCGAGCGGCAGGACGGGCCGCGTGTAGGCGAGCTTGTTGACGAGCAGGAAATCGCCGACGAGCAGGGTCGGCTCCATGGAGCCCGTCGGGATCTGGAAGGCCTGGACGACGAAGGTCATGACGAAGAAGACGAAGACCGCCGTTTCGGCGATGAGCTCGAAATACTCGCGGAAGAGGCTCTTGTCCCTCTTCTTCTTGCTCTTGTCCTGGTCCATGTCGCTCACGGTCGCTCGGAGGGCTACTATAAAGGAAAACGCGGGGGACATCAAGATTGTTGCGCGCCCCTCCGGGCCGCCGGCCCTCCGGCCGCGCCTTGACACCCCCGGCCAATCCCGCTTTACTAGTCCCGTGACCGTCACCCTGTTCGGCTATCCCAAGACCGGCAAGACGACGCTCTTCAACCTGATCGCCGGCGCCCGCCTCGACGTCCGGGCCTACGACGACGGCCGGAGGGAGCCGACCGTCCGGGCCGTCGCCCTGCCCGACCCGCGCCTCGACCGGATCGCCGCGGCCTACCCCGACAAGAAGAAGGTCGCCGCCTCGATGGACCTCGTCGATCTCGCCGGCATCTCCTTCGGCGAGGTCAAGACGAGCCTGCTCCTCGGACACCTGAGGAAGGCGGACGGTCTCGTCCACGTCGCCCGTGCCTTCGCCCATCCCGACCTCCCCCCCGCCCGCGGGCGGCTCGACCCGGGCGCGGACGTCCGGAGCATGGAGGAGGAGCTCGTCCTGGCCGACCTCGTGCTCGTCGACGGCCGCTTGGAGCGGCTCGAGAAGGACCTCAAGAAGATGAAGGACCCCGAGGGCGAGAAGGAGCTCCTCCTCCTCCGCCGGCTCCGCCCCTCCCTCGAATCGGGCCGCGGCCTCCGCGACCTGCCGCTCGCCCCCGCCGAGGAGAAGCTCGTCCGCAGCTTCGCCCTGCTCAGTCTCAAGCCCCTGCTCCACTTCGTCAACATCGACGAGAAGGACCTCGGGGCGATCCGGAGGCCGGAGACGCTTTTCCCGGGCCTCGCCGCGCCGGCCGCCGGGGACACGCACCAAGGGGACATGTCCCCCGCCGTCCCGATCGGGGACACGTACCAAGGGTACATGTCCCCATCCGGGCGGCGGGTCATGGCCTTCTGCGGCCGGATCGAGAGCGACCTCGCCGAGCTCGATCCGGGCGACCGCCGGGCCTTCATGGCCGAGTACGGGCTCGAGACGCCGAGCGCCCCTCTCTTCGCCGCCGGGGCGGCCGCGTTCCTCGACCGCGTCACCTTCTTCACCGTCGGCAAGGACGAAGTCCGGGCCTGGACCGTCCGCGAGGACGCCACGGCCCTCGAGGCGGCCGGGGCCATCCACTCCGACATCGCCAAGGGCTTCGTCCGGGCCGAGGTCGTCCCCGCCGAGGAGCTTCTGCGCCTCGGCACGCTCCATCACGCCAAGGAGGCCGGGGCCATCCGGCTCGAAGGCAAGGACTACGTCGTCCGGGACGGCGACGTCGTCTACTTCCGGTTCGCCCCATGAGCGCCGCCTTCAGGACGACCGCCCGGGACCCTCTCTCGGCGGCCCGGACCGGGAGGCTCGAGACGCCCCACGGCGCCGTCGAGACGCCGGCCTTCATGCCCGTGGCCAGCCAGGGCACGGTCAAGGCGCTGACCCACGCCCAGGTCGAGGGCCTCGGCGCGGACATCATCCTCCTCAACGCCTATCACCTCTTCCTGCGGCCCGGCGCCGACGACATCGAGGCGCTGGGGGGGCTCCACCGCTTCATCTCCTGGCCCAAGCCCATCCTGACCGACAGCGGCGGGTTCCAGATCTACAGCCTGTCGTCTCTCGTCCGCGTCTCCGACGAGGGGGTCCGCTTCGCCTCCCATCTCGACGGCACCCGGTTCTTCCTCCGGCCCGAGGACGTCGTCGACCTGCAGCTCCGGATGGGCTCCGACGTCCTGATGTGCCTCGACCACTTCCCGGCCTATCCCTATTCGGAGGAGGCGCTCCGGGAATCCGTCCGGCTGACCGGCCTCTGGGCCCGCCGGTCCAAGGCCCGCTACGCCGAGCGCGAGACCCGGCAGCAGCTCTGGGGCATCACCCAGGGCGGCGTCGACCGGGACCTCCGGAGGCGATCGATCGAGGACCTCCTCGAGGCGGACTTCCCGGGCTACGCCTACGGCGGTCTGGGCATCGGCGAGCCCAAGACCCGGCTCTTCGAGACCCTGGAGCTCGGGCACGGGCTCCTCCCGGCCGACCGCCCCCGCTACCTCATGGGCATGGGCTACATCGAGGACGTCGTCGAGGCCGTTTCCCGCGGGGTCGACTTCTTCGACTGCGTCCTGCCGACCCGGAACGCCCGCAACGGCACCCTGTTCACGAGCCGGGGGCGCGTCGCCATCAAGAACCGGAAGTACGCCCGGGACGAGCGGCCCCTCGACGAGGCCTGCGGCTGCTACACCTGCCGGACCTTCTCCCGGGCCTACCTCCGGCACCTCTACGAGCGCGACGAGATCTCGGCGGCCGTCCTGAACACCGTCCACAACCTGCACTTCTATCTTGACATCTTCCGGAAAATACGCCATTCTATCCAATCCAACTCCTTCAATTCGTTGAAGAAGAGCTTGGTCTCGAACGCCTCACAAAAGGAAGAAACGACATGATCTTCGGAACCGTCGCGGATCTAGCCCGTCAGGCCGGCGGAGCCCCGGCCGGCAGCCCCAACATGCTGGGCGCCCTGCTGCCCTTCGTCCTCGTCTTCGTCATCTTCTATCTCCTCATCATCATGCCCCAGAGGAAGAAGCAGAAAAAGCACCAGCAGCTCGTCGAGAACCTCAAGCCCGGCGACCGGATCATCACCACGGCCGGCATCCTCGGCACGGTCATGGGCGTCCAGAAGGGCCTGATCGAGCTCAAGATCGCCTCCAACACCAACGTCAAGATCACCAAGAGCGCCGTCGCCGTCATCCGCGGCGCCGACGACAGGCTCGAGGGCGAATAAGGCCCCGCTGAGGGGGGGCCTCCCCTCCCCCACCCATCCCTCGCGAGAGTGAAGGTCCCATGAACAAGAACCTGCAATGGAAGGTCGTCGTCGCGCTCGTCGTCGTCGCCGGCGCGTTCTTCCTCGCCTTCCCCTTCGACGACGCCAAGATCAAGCGCGGCCTCGACCTCAAGGGCGGCATCCACCTCGTCCTCCAGGTCGTCACCGACGACTCCATCAACATGGAGACGGACCAGGAGGTCGCCCGCATCGAGGAGCTGCTGAAGAAGAACAGCATCACCTACCAGAAGGTCATCAAAGAAGGCCTCGGGCGGATCGCCGTCCAGGGCGTGCTGGCCGACGAGGAGGGCAAGACCCGCGACCTCTTCGACGAGTACACCCGGGACTGGGACTACAGCTTCCGGGGCGACCGGGCCGTCCTGAGCCTCAAGCCCCTGGTCGTCCAGTTCCTGCGCGACCAGTCCGTCGTCCAGGCCCAGCAGACGATCGACAACCGGATCAACCAGTTCGGCGTGGCCGAGCCCGTCATCCAGCGCCAGGGCTCGGACAAGATCGTCGTCGAGCTGCCCGGCGTCGACGACCCCGAGCGGGTGAAGGAGCTGATCAAGGTCACCGCCGTCCTCGAGTGGAAGCTGGTCAAGGCCGGCCCCGCCGCCGACGAGGCGACCCTGCTCCAGGCCTCGGGCGGCCAGGTCCCCGAGGACGCCGAGGTCCTCAAGGGCGACCCCAAGCGCGGCCAGGGCGGCTTCTATCTCGTCGACAGGGTCGCCACCGTCACCGGCAAGGACCTGCGGACCATCCGCCAGACGACCGACGAGTGGAACAATCCGGCCGTCTCCTTCACCCTCAACGCCGACGGCGGCGCCCGGTTCGAGCAGGTCACGGGGGCCAACATCGGCAAGCAGATCGCCATCATCCTCGACAAGAAGGTCCAGTCCGCGCCGGTCGTCGAGGACCGCATCTCGCGGGCCCAGGGCGGCGTCATCCGGGGCCGTTTCACCCCGGAGGAGGCCGAGGACCTCGTCGTCGTCCTCAAGGCCGGGGCCCTGCCGGCCGGCATCCGCTACCTCGAGGAGCGGACGATCGGGCCGGCCCTCGGCGCCGACTCCATCCGCCAGGGGCTCCTCGCCGGGCTCGTGGCCATCCTCGGCGTCATGGCCTTCATGGTCTTCTTCTACCGGCTCTCCGGGCTCAACGCCGTCGCGGCCCTGCTGCTCAACGTGCTCATCCTCTTCGGCGCCCTGGCCTACTTCAAGGCCGCCCTGACCCTGCCTGGCATCGCCGGCATCATCCTGGCCATCGGCATGTCCGTCGACGCCAACGTCCTGATCTTCGAGCGCATCAAGGAGGAGCTGGCCCTCGGCAAGGGCGTCATGAGCTCGATCACGCAAGGCTTCTCCCGGGCCTTCACGGCCATCTTCGACTCCAACCTGACGACCATCATCTCGGCCATCTTCCTCTTCCAGTTCGGCACCGGGCCCATCCGGGGCTACGCCGTCACGCTGACCATCAGCCTCGTGGCCAACCTCTTCACCGCCGTCTTCGTCTCCCACCTCATCTTCGACCTGGTCGTCAGGAAAACCGCCAAAAAATTGAGTATCTGACATGCAACTCTTCAAAACCCCCAACATCCAATTCCTGAAATACAAGTACATCGCCCTGGCCTTGACCGGCCTGGTCATCCTGGCCGGGGTCCTCAACATGACGGTCTTCAAGGGCCTCAAGCTCGGCGTCGACTTCGGCGAGGGCACGCTCCTGCGGATCATGATGCGAACGCCGACCGACGAGGGCGAGATCCGCGATCTCCTCGGCCGGGTCGGGCTGGCCAAGAGCCAGGTCCAGAAGTCGGGCGAGTCGGGCCGGGAGTTCCAGATCCGGGCCATGGAGTCGGTCGATCTCCAGGCCAGCGAGGAGCAAGCTGCTCGTCCAGCCCGTGGCGGCGGTCACGGTCGTCGAGACGGATTCGCTCGACGATACCTCGCGCGGAGAGGGAGGGTTCGGCTCGACCGGCCTCTACTGACCGTCGGATATCGCCCCTAGCCCCCCGGCCCTCCGGGAACCAGTCCCGTCTGTTCCCCAGCCTGCGGCGGGTCCCCCTCCGTTGCGGGTGTCGTCGGGGCGACATTCTTCGCGCCTCTCGAGGAATTGCCAGGTCGAAGGCATACCGATATCAGATGTGATAAGATGTCCCGGAAAACGAGATCGAGGAACTTGTCGATGATGCGCGCCACCCTCACCGGGATCATCACGATGCTCCTTCTGTCGGCCGCGGCCGCCGCCGAGGACAAGCCGGCCGCCGCCGCGCCGCCGCGCCTGAAGC
The DNA here is from genome assembly GCA_041320535.1 of Candidatus Aminicenantota bacterium. Classification (GTDB taxonomy): domain Bacteria; phylum Acidobacteriota; class Aminicenantia; order Aminicenantales; family Saccharicenantaceae; genus RBG-16-66-30. The sequence goes on from JBGLNH010000001.1 coordinate 1,395,912, forward strand.
TCATCTTCGTCGAGCGGTTCCGCTTCGAGGCCTGGGACAACACCGTCAGCCTCGACGACGCGGCCGCGGACGCCACGGCCTACACCCGGAACCGCACCACCCTCGGCCTGAGCTGGCGTCCGGCCGGGAACGTCGAGGTCCTTGGGAAGGTCAGCAACGAGTTCCGCGTCTATCTCGCCCCCAAGGACCGGGCTTTCAACTGGCACGAGCTCTTCGTCGACAACCTCTACGTCAAATGGACGCTCCCGGGCCGCGTCCCCCTCACCGTCACGGCCGGGCGCCAGGACATGACCTTCGGCGAGGGCTTCGTCATCGCCGACGGGACGCCCGGCGACGGCTCCAGGTCCTACTATTTCAACGCCTTGCGCGTCGACGCGGCTCTGGCCGGGGGCCACACGCTGACCGCCTTCGCCCACGCGACGGAGGAGACCGACCGCTATCTCCCCGTGGCCCATCCGAGGCCCCAGGCCCTGGCCGAGCAGCCCGAGCGGGCCCTGGCCCTCTATTACGCCGGGACGCTCGGCAAGACCAGGGTCGAGGCCTACGCCGTCCGCAAGACGACGGGCGCGACCGGGGCTTGGCCCGTGCCGACGCGGACGGAGACCTACGGGGCCAGGGCCGTCGCGCCGCTGGCGAAGAAGCTCGTCCTGACGGCCGAAGGGGCGTACCAGGGCGGATCGGCCGGCGACGCCGGCCGCTCGGCCTACGGAGCCATCGCCCATCTCGATTACGACCTCGCGGGCGCGCCGGGCTTCCTCAAGGCGTTCGTCCTCGGCGGGATCCTCCTCAGCGGGGACGACCCGGCCACGGCCCGGATCGAGGGCTGGGACCCCATCTTCAGCCGCTGGCCCAAGTGGAGCGAGAGCTACATCTACGCCTTCACCCGCGAGAGCCGCCCGTCCTACTGGAGCAACCTGGCCTCGCTCTACGCTCAGCTGGACTTCGACCTCGGCGCCCGCTCCGACGGCCACCTCATGGTCATGCCGATGCGCGCCGGCCATTCCCAGCCGGGCCTCTTCCCCGGCGGTACGGGCCGCGGCCGCGGCACCCTCGTCAGGGGCCGCTTGAACTACAAGCTCGGCAGGCACACGACCGGGCGGGTGGTCTGGGAGCGTTTCACTCCCGGGAGCTTCTACTTCGACGGGGCCTCGAGCTACGACTGGTTCCAGCTCGAGCTCATCTTCCGGTACTGATCAGCGGACAAGGCTCAGGAGGGGATTGGCGGCGAACGAGACGACCATCCCGATCGTCCCGGCCTCGGGCGGGGCCATGCCGGCGATCGCGAGCCCCAGGCACGTCCCGAGCCCCAGGAGCGCCGAGCCGATGGCCCCGAAGCGCGTCACCTTCCGGCTGACGAGGCCCCAGACGAACGGGCCGAGGAAGAACGAGCCGATGGCCCCCCAAGAGACCGACAGGATGGCGACGATGGTCGCCGGGCGGAGGTAGGCCAGGACGACCGAGAGCAGGATGAAGACCGCCGCCAGGACGCGCATGAGGCGGGTCAGCGTCCGGTCGGAGACGCCGGGCCGGATGAAGCCGGCGTAGAGGTCCTTGACGACCGAGGAGCTCGAGATGAGCACGAGGGCCGCCAGCGTCGACATCGAGGCCGAGAGGATGAGCAGCATCATCAGGACCGAGAGCGAGGGGGGCACGACCCGGGCCAGGAACTCCGGCATGAGGACGTCGAAGACGGGCTTCCCGCCGGCGAACGCGGCGGGCGAGGTCTCCGGGGTCAGGAAGAGCCGGGCCGCGGCGCCCGTGAAATAGGCCGTGCCGGCGATGAGCAGGGCGAAGGCCGTCGAGGCGATCATGCCCCGCCGCACCGCCCTCCCGTCCTTGATGGCGTAGAACTTCTGGACGAGCTGGGGCATGGCGAACGGGGCGACGCTCGTCAGGAAGACGAGGGCGAAGAGCGGCCACGCGCCGCCGGGGCCGACGGCGGCCGTCAGGCGCGGGTCGATCGCCCCCAATCCGTCGAGGAGCTTCCCCAGCCCGCCCGCCTTGGCCAGCGAGCTCCCGACGAGGACGGCCGAGCCGACGCACATGATCATCCCGAAGACGACGTCGACCATGGTCATCGACTTGTAGCCGCCGAGGACGAGGTAGAAGGCCGTGAACAGCCCCATCGCGGCCAGGGCCGCGCCGAAGGGCAGGCCGAAGTTGGCCTTGAAGAGATAGGACAGGCCGATGAAGACGGCGGCCGAGTAGGGGACGAGGAAGAGGAAGACGGCCAGGGAGGCGAGGAGCTTGAGGGCGCGGCTCCCGTAGCGCTTCTCCAGGAACTCGGGCATGGTCGTGACCTGGAGCTCGACGGACATCCGGCGGATGCGGTCACCTAAGAGGGCCCAGACCCCGAGCACGCCGACCAGGGAGTTGGCCAGGGCGATCCACAGCCCCGACATCCCGAAGCCCCAGCCGACCTTGCCGGCGAAGCCGATGAACAGGACGGCCGAAAAGTAGGCCGCCGCGTAGGTGAAGGCCGACATCCACGGCCCGACCGACCGGCCCCCGAGGAAATAGTCGGTGAAGGTCCGCGCCTTCCGCATCCCCAAGTACCCGACGGCCAGGGTGAAGACGGCGTAGGCGGCGATGACGAGGATCTTGACGGCCATGGGCTTCCCTTATTACCCCTCCGGCGCCCGCCTGTCAACCGGAGATTTTCCGGGGCTCGACCGACCGGGGCCCCGGCGCCGATCCGGCCGGCCTCCCCGGCCGCGGGATATCCAAGTCGCGTTTGTGCGTCCGGAGGCCGATTTGATATGATGACAGGCCGAGAGGCCATGCAGGATCATCACCCCGGCGTCTACGACGTCGCCGTCATCGGCGGCGGGGTCGTCGGCTGCGCCGTCCTCAGGGAGCTCGCGCGCTACGACCTGAGGCTCCTGCTCCTCGAGAGGGAGGCGGACCTCGCCGAGGGCGTCACCAAGGGCAACAGCGGCGTCATCCACGCCGGCTTCAACGTCCCGGTGAGGTCCCTCAAGGCCCGGACCAACGTCGCCGGGCTGGGCATCATCTACCCGCTGGCCTCGACCCTCGGCGTCCCCCACCGCAAGACCGGCAAGCTCGTCGTGGCCCTGGCCGACGAGGACCGGCCCCGTCTCGAGGAGCTCAAGGCCCAGGGCGACCGGAGCGGGGTCCCCGGCCTTGAGATCGTCGACGAGGCGGCCATCCGCCGCCTGGAACCCCTGGCCCGCGGGCGCTGGGCCCTCTGGTCGCCCCACACGGGCATCATCTCGCCGTACGAGTTCACCTACGCCCTGGCCGAGTGCGCCGCGCAGAACGGGGCCGAGGTCCGGCTCGAAACGCCCGTCGCGGCCGTCTCCTTCCGGGGCGGCCTGTTCCGTCTGGCCACGCCGAAGGGGGAGTTCGAGGCGCGGCGCGTCGTCAACTGCGCCGGCCTGTTCGCCGACGAGGTCGCGCGTCTCGCCGGCATCGACGACTACCGGGTCTTCCCCTACCGGGGCGAATACCTCATCACGGACAAGGACTGCGGATTCCGTCTGGCCATGCCGGTCTATCCCGTGCCGCCGCGGGACGATCCGGGCCTCGGCATCCACATCACGCCGACGCTCGAGGGGCACGTCATCCTCGGCCCGAGCGCCGAGCCGGTCGGGGACAAGCGCGACCTGGCGTCGACCCGCGAGGTCATGGCCAGGCTCAAGGCCGAGGCCGTCCGGCTCATGCCCGGGCTGGCCGGCGTCGGATTCATCCACAGCTACACGGGCCTCCGGCCCAAGCTGGTCGACCCGTCGGGCCGGGGCCGGTTCGAGGACTTCATCTGCGAGGAGAGCGAGCGGCGTCCGGGCTGGATCTCGCTCGTGGGCATCGAGTCGCCCGGCCTGACCGCGGCGCCGGCCCTGGCCGAGATGGTCGTGGCCATGATCGGGGCGAGGATGGATTTGGAGTTGAAGCCCGATTTCCGTCCGGAGCGCCCCGTCCATCGGCGCTTCGCGGCCATGGCCGATGACAAGCGGGCCGAGGCCGTCGCGGCCGACGCCGACTGGGGGGAGACGGTCTGCCGCTGCGAGCACGTCACCCGGGCCGAGGTCGTCGCCGCCCTGCGGAACCCGTTCGGGGCCCGGACGCTCGACACGGTCAAGCGCCGGACCCGCTGCGGCATGGGCCGCTGCCAGGGCGGCTTCTGCGGGCCGCGCCTCGTCGAGATCCTCCAGGACGAGGGCGTCCCGGTCGACCGCGTCACCAAGCGGGGCGGCGGGTCGCGGCTCTTTTACGGGCGGATCAAGGGCTGAGCGATGAAGAGAAATGTCCCGGTCGAGACATGTGACGTCGCCGTCATCGGCGCCGGTCCAGCCGGGCTGGCGGCGGCCCTCGGGGCGCGGCGGGCGGGGGCGGGAAAGGTCCTGCTCCTCGAGCGGGACCGGACGCTCGGCGGCATCCTCAACCAGTGCGTCCACGACGGCTTCGGCCTCTTCCTCTACAAGGAGACGATCAGCGGTCCCGAATACGCCGAGCGCCTGGCCGAGGACGTCGCCCGGGAGCCCATCGCGGTCGAGACGGGGGCCATGGTCCTCGACCTCACGCCGAAGCGCGTCCTGCGCGTCAACTCGCGGGCGGGCTACCGGCTGGTCCGGGCCGGGGCGGTCGTCCTGGCCATGGGCTGCCGCGAGCGGACCAGGGAGATGATCGAGATCCCCGGCACGCGCCCGGCCGGCGTCCTGACGGCCGGCTCCGCCCAGAACCTGGTCAACCTGCAGAACCTGCGCGTCGGCAACGAAGCGGTCATCCTGGGCTCGGGCGATATCGGCCTGATCATGGCCCGGCGCCTCGTCTTCGAGGGCATCGCGGTCAAGGGCGTTTTCGAGATCCTGCCCTGGGCCGGCGGGCTCGAGCGGAACGTCCGGCAGTGCCTGACGGACTTCGGCATCCCCCTCGAGCTCCGCTCCACGGTCGTCGAGATCCGGGGGCGCGACCGCGTCGAGAGCGTCGTCGTGGCCAGGGTGGATGAGGCGATGGCGCCGGTCGCCGGGACGGAGCGGATCGTCCCCTGCGACACGCTGCTCCTTTCGGTCGGGCTCATCCCCGAGAACGAGCTCTCCAAGCGGGCCGGGGTCGAGCTCTCACCCCTCACGGGCGGCGCGGTCGTCGACGAGAGGCTCATGACGTCCGTTCCGGGCGTCTTCTCCTGCGGCAACGTCCTCCACATCCACGACGTCGCCGACTGGGCCTCGTTCGAAGGATCCGCGGCGGGCGAGAACGCCGCCCGCTACGCGGCGGGGGAGAGGGCGGCGGGGGCGAGCGTCCGCGTCTCGGCGGGGCCGAGCGTCAAGTACGCCCTGCCCCAGCGCCTGACGTCCGGGAGGGACGGGGCGGAGCTGAGCTTCCGGGTCGCGCGGCCGCTCCGCGACGTTCGGATGGAGGTCAGGGGGAACACCTCAGGAAAGGTTTACGCCCGCAAGAAGTACGCGCGGCTGCTCCCCTCGGAGCTCCAGAAGATCAAGGTCAAGGACGCGGTCGCCGAGGATCTCGAGGTCGGTTGCCATGAGTGAGCGCCCGCTCGTCGACCGGCTGACCTGCGTCCTCTGCCCGGTCGGATGCGAGCTCGAGGTCCGCGGCGAGGCGGGCGGGGAGCCCGAGGTCGCGGGGAATCAGTGCGACAAGGGCGTCCCCTTCGCCGTCGAGGAGGTGTTGAGGCCGATGCGGAACCTGGCGACATCGGTGCCTGTCAAGGGCCCGGCCGGCCGCATGGTCTCGGTCCGGCTGAGCGGGCCCGTGCCGCGGGAGCTGCTCTTCCCTATCCTGGCCGAGATCGCCAAGCTCCGTCCCGAAGCGCCGGTCCGCCGCGGCCAGGTCCTCGTCGCGAACGTCCTGGGCACGGGCGTCGACGTCGTCGCCACCCGCACCATCTCTTAAGAGGGGGTCAGGTCTACTAAGGGTCCTCGCGAACGTCCCCCGAGGAGGTCCCCATGTTCAAAGCCGAAACCTACGTCGCAAGACGCAAGCGCCTGAGAAAGTCGGTGGGCTCGGGCCTGCTCATCTTCCTCGCCAACGAGGAGAGCCCGATGAACTACCCGGCCAACACCTACCACTACCGGCAGGACAGCTCGTTCCTGTACTTCTTCGGCCTCCCGTCGCCCGGCCTGGCGGCCGTCATCGACGCGGACGAGGGCACGGACACGCTCTACGGGAACGACATCGGGATCGAGGACATCATCTGGATGGGGAACCTGCCCAAGCTCAGGGACCGGGCCCTATCCGTAGGCGTCCGCAAGGTCGCGCCCCGGGCCGCCTTCGACGAGACCGTCCGTAAAGCCATCGCGTCCGGCCGGGCCGTCCATTACCTTCCGCCCTACCGGCACGACAACAAGATCGTCCTGAGCGAGCTGCTCGGCATCCCGCTCAAGGAGCTCAAAGCCGGGGCCTCGCAGGCCCTGATCAAGGCTTCGGTCGAGCAGCGCCTGTTCAAATCGAGGGAGGAGCTCCGCGAGATCGAGACGGCCGTGGCCGTCAGCCGCGAGATGTACCTCGCGGCCATGAAGCTGGCCAAGCCGGGCCGCTACGAGTACCAGATCTCCGGGGCCATGGAGGGCATCGCCCTGTCTTACGGGATGCATCTGGCCTTCCCGCCCATCGTCACCGTCAACGGCCAGACGCTGCACATGCACGAGCACGACAACCTCCTCGTCCGGGGGCGCCTGCTCGTCTGCGACTGCGGGGCCGAGGCGCCGAGCGGCTACGGCTCCGACATCACCCGGTCCGTCCCCGTGGGCGGCAAGTTCAACGCCCGGCAGAAGGCCGTCTACGGGATCGTGCTGGCGGGCCAGGATTCCGCCATCGAGGCCATCCGGCCGGGCGCCAACTTCAAGGACATCCACCTCGGTACCGCCCGGGTCATGGCCGAGGGGCTCAAGGACCTCGGCCTGATGAAGGGCGACGCGGCCGAGGCCGTCGCGGCGGGCGCCCACGCCCTGTTCTTCCCCCACGGCCTGGGACACAACCTCGGCCTCGACGTCCACGACATGGAGGACTACGGGGAGAACTTCGTCGGCTACGGAGAGAAGGTCGAGCGCAGCGCCCAGTTCGGGCTGGCCTACCTCCGCATGGCCCGCGAGCTCAAGCCCGGCTACGTCCTGACCGTCGAGCCGGGCCTCTATTTCATCCCGGCCCTGTTCGCGCTCTGGAAGAAGGAGAAGAAGCACCGCGACTTCATCGCCTACGACGCGGTCGAGAAGTTCCTCGACTTCGGCGGCGCCCGCATCGAGGACGACGTGCTGGTCACGGAGAAGGGCCGCCGCGTCCTCGGCCCGCCCATCCCGAAGACGGTCGCCGAGGTCGAGAAGGCCTGCCGCGCTTGAGGATCGCCCTCGTCCAGCAGCGCGCTTCCGTCGACCCGGCCGAGAACCGGGAACGGGGCCGGCGCGCCTTCCTCGAGGCCGCCCGGGCCGGGGCGAACCTCGTCGCCTTCGCCGAGCTGGCCTTCACCCGGTTCTATCCCCAATTCCCGGCCGGGCCCGCCAGCGCGTCTCTCGCCGAACCTGTCCCCGGCCCGACGACGGACCTGTTCGCGGCCCTGGCCAGGGAGACGGGGACGGTCGCCGTCCTGAACCTCTTCGAGCGGGACGGCGAACGGACCTACGACTCCTCGCCGGTCATCGACGCCGACGGCCGCATCCTCGGCGTCGTCCGGATGGTCCACATCATGGAGGGCCCCGGCTTCCACGAGCGCGGCTATTACGCGCCGGGAGACCGGGGCGACTTCGTCTTCCAAACGGCGGCCGGGCGGGTCGGCGTGGCCATCTGTTACGACCGCCATTTCCCCGAGTACATGAGAGGACTGCGCCTCGCCGGTGCGGAGCTCGTCGTCGTGCCCCAGGCCGGGGCGGCGGGGGAGTGGACGGAGGGCCTCTTCGAGGCCGAGCTCCGGGTGGCCGCCTTCCAGAACGGCTACCATGCCGCCCTGGTCAACCGCGTCGGCCGGGAGGAGGGACTGGAGTTCGCCGGGGAGTCGTTCGTCGTCGACCCGGACGGCCGGGTCATCGCCCGGGCGCCGCGCGGCGAAGACCGCATCCTCATGGCCGATTGCGACCTTCGCCTGAACGCCGCGTCCCACGCCGCCCGGCACTTCCTGGAGGACCGGCGGCCTTCCGTCTACGGACGGATGGGCGTCGCCGACGAGGACCGGAAGGCCCGCCGATGAGGCGCTGGTACGTCATCAACACCAAGCCCAAGAAGGAGGGCCAGGTCGAGCGGCTCTTCGTCGAGGGCGGGTTCACCATCTACTGCCCGAAATATATCCACGAGAAGCGGACCGGCCCCTTCTTCCCGGGCTACGCTTTCCTCCAGTTCGAGTTCCCCGGGCAGTACCAGATGGTCAAGTACACCCGGGGGGTCAAGCGCGTCGTCGGCAACGACGACGGCCCGGTGCCCATCCCGGACGAGGTCGTCGACGGCATCCGGGCGCGCGAACGGGACGGGCTGATCGTCTTCGAGAAGTACGGGGAGGAGCCGGCCGCCGGCGACGAGATCGAGATCGTCGAGGGCCCGCTCAAAGGCCTCAAGGGGGTCTTCCGGAAGGAGGTCGGGGCCGGCGAGCGGGTGATGATCCTCCTGAACTACGTTTCCTACCAGGGGACGCTGCTCATCGAGAAGGACAAGCTCAAGAAAGCCTGATTCTCCTTTTGAGCGTCGAGCCCTCTCCTGGCTCATGGATCCCTCTTGAGGCGGCGTTTCCCGGTCCCGGCCGGAGAGAGGGTTCCCTCCGGTCCGGGAGACGAGGTTATTTCCGGGCCTTGAGGGCGTCGAGGAACGGCCGGTCGAGGCTCGAGGACGAAAAGAAGACGACGCCGTCGGCCTTGAGGGCCTTGGTGATCCTCATCTGCTCGAGCATGCCCTCGGGGGTGTTCTGATTGTGGGACGTGCCGATGCCGATCCCCGGGCAGACGAGGGCGCGGCCCTTCGCCAGACCGACCGCCTCGCGGGCCAGGGTCTCGTAGAGACGGGCGTCGTTCGTGTAGAGCATGGGATTGAGCATGTCGACCAGCCCCTCGCGGGCCCAGGCGGCCCAGTCCTGACCGATCATCACCCGGGCGTTCGCGGCGTCCGGGAAGACGGCGGCGCTGATCCTGACCTTGCGTCCCGCGCCATCGAGCGCGGCCCGCAGCTCGCGGACAAAGACCGTCACCCGCTCGGTGTTCCAGCGGAGCCAGGCGTTCCAGGCGGGATTGCCCGTGTCGCGGGCCTTGACCGCGGCCAGGTCGATGCCCGTGTCCTCCCGGAACAGGCGCGCCGTCTCCGGGTCGAAGCTGAAGTAGGGCTCCGTCGGCTCGCAGGGATAGCGGATGTAGTCGAGGTGGACCCAGCCGACGCCGTACTTCCGGACGACCTCGACGATCAGGCTCAGCTCGTAAGCCCGGGCCGCGGGCAGGGCCGGGTTGACGGCGGCGACCATTTCGCGCCGCGGGCCGGCGATGAGCCACTCGGGATGCCGGCGGACCTCCCCCAGCAGGGAGGATTCGGGGAAGACGCAGAACCAGGGATGGACCTCCATCCGGCGCTTCTTGGCCTCCTCGAGGAAGAGGCCGAAGAAATCCCAGCTCCACCTTCCGTCGGGCACGCCGATCCCGCTGGCGTAATAGACGTGGCCGGACGTGTTCTTGACCAGCATGATCAGCGTGTCGATGCCGGCCTTGGCGTACTCGTCCAGGGTCGTCCGCATCTTCTCCAGGGCCTGGTCCTTGTCGGGGCCGAAAAATCCCGGGTGCATCCAGACGCCCCGGACGGGGAGGGCGGGCGCTGCGCCGCCCGTCACGGCCCCGCATCCGGGCGCGGCGGCCGCCGCCAGGGACAGGACGGTCAAGAGGATCGCGGACAAGGCCTTGGTTCTCATGGGGCCTCCTGTTCGCTCGGGATTCAACGGCGGGGCCGGCCGAAGCCGCCTCCGCCGGGGGTCTCGATCCTGAGGACGTCGCCCGGACGGAGCTTGATGTTGACCTTCGAGCCGAGGGCCCTCGCCCGGCCGGCCGTAACGAGCGTGTTCTTCCCCTTGGCCCCCGGACCGCCTCCTTGGACCCCGTAGGGGGCGAAACGGCGCCTCTCCGACATGATGGTCAGGGCCGCGGGGACGCGGAACTCGTACTCGCGGATGATGCCCTCGCCGCCCCGGTGGAGGCCCCTTCCGCCGGATCCCCGCCTGAGTCCGTAGCGGCGGATCTTCAGGGGGAGGTAGTTCTCGAGGGCCTCGACGGGCGTGTTGAGGGAGTTGGTCATGTGGGTGTGGACGCCGTCGAGACCGGGGGCACCCGCTCCGGCGCCCATTCCGCCGCCGATCGTCTCGTAGTAGGCGAAGTGCCGGTCCGAGGCGGGATCGTAGCCGCCGAAAGCGACGTTGTTCATGGTCCCCTGGCTCGCGGCCGGGACGCGGCCGGGGAGGGCCTTGGCCAGGGCGCCGAGCAGGACGTCGACGATGCGCTGGGACGTCTCGACGTTGCCTCCGGCGCAAGCGGCCGGGAAGGCTGCGTTGACGATGGACCTCCGAGGGGCGACGATCCTCAGCGGGCGCATGAGCCCGGTGTTGAAGGGGATGTCCTCCTCGACGAGCGACCGGAAGACGTAGAGGACGGCCGAGGTCGTGATGGCCAGGTTGGCGTTGACGCCGCCTTCCGTTTGAGGGGATGACGGGCCGAAATCGACGACGGCCCCGTCGCCTTTGACGGTCAGGCGGACGCCGATCTTGATGGGCCGCCGGGTGATGCCGTCGTCGTCGAGGAAGTCCTCGCAGGCGTAGACGCCGTCGGGGATGGCCCGGATGGTCGCCCGGAGGAAGCCCTCCGTGTAATCCTGGATGAGCCCCGAATAGAGCCTGACCTTGGCCGCGCCGAACCGGCCCACCGCCTCCTCGAGACGGGCCCGGCCGACGTCGTTCGCCGCGATCTGGGCCAGGAGGTCGCCGCGGCGCTCGTCCGGCGTGCGGACGTTGGAGAGGAGCAGGTCGAAGACCGCCTGGTTCCTGCGGCCCCGGGAGTAGAGCTTGAGGGGCGGGATGATCAGGCCTTCCTGGAAGAGCTCGGTGGCCAGGGGCATGGAGCCGGGCGACATGCCTCCGACGTCCGAGTGGTGGGCCCGGTTGGCCACGAAAAAGCCGAGCTTGCGGCCGAGGAAGACGGGCGAGATGCAGGTGATGTCGGGCAGGTGCGTGCCGCCCCTGTAGGGATCGTTGAGGATGACGAGGTCGCCCGGCTCGAACTCGACCGCCTCCAAGGCAGCCTGGACGGAGAGGGGCATGGCCCCCAGGTGGACCGGGATGTGGGAGCCCTGGGCCAGGGTCTCGCCTTTCTCGTTGAAGAGCGAACAGGAGTAGTCCTTGCGCTCCTTGATGTTGGGGGACAGGGCCGTCCGGCCGAGCACGGCGCCCATCTCCTCGGAGACGGCGATGAACACGTTCTTGAACAGCTCGAGCTCGATCGGGTCGGGTCTTTTCATCGGCGCTCCGCCTTGCGCGCGACGAGATTGCCGTACCCGTCGACGCGGACGACGTACCCGGGCGGAAGGAAGGTCGTCGATTCGGGATCGATGATGAGGGCCGGGCCGCGGAGCCCGTTGCCCGCCCTGAGGAGGGACCGGTCGACGACGTCGCCTTCGAACGAGCGGCGCCCGTAGAAGACGGGCCGCTTTCTCAGGACGGCCTTCGGGTCGAGGCCGGAGGTCCCCCGTTCCTTGACCAGGGGGACCTTGGGCGTCAGGGCCACCGCCTTGAGGCGGAGGTTGACGATCTCGACGGGCCGGTCGTCGTGGCGGTAGGAGTAGAGCTTCTTGTGGCGGCCGTGGAAGGCCTCGAGGAACGCGCCCCCCGGCGTGCGGGCCCGGCGGAAGGGGACGTCGATCTCGTAGGACTGGCCGAGGTAGCGGCAGTCGAGGGACCGCTCCAGGACGACGTCCTTGGCGGCGAACCCGTCCGAGGCCATGTCGCGCAGGCTGGCCGTCTCGAGCTTGCGGAACTCCCTTTCGAGGTGGGCCAGGGTGACCTCGGAATCCGGCTTCATCAAGGACTTCGTGTAGTCCTTGACGGGGTCGGCCATGAGGAGGCCGAAGGCCGAGAGCACCCCGGCGTTGCGGGGGACGATGACCGCCGGCATGCCCAGGTGGGCGGCCATCTCGACCGCGTGCATGCCGCCCGCGCCGCCGAACGGGAAGAGGGCGAATGCGCGCGGGTCGTGCCCCCTGCGGCGTAGTAGCCGCTGGCCGACTTGGCCCGCCCGGCGAAATAGAAGGAGATGCCGAGGACGAAGCCGACGAAGAGGACGAACAGGACGATCGAGAGGACGTTCATGACCGGCCTCCCTTCGGCTCGGCCCGGTGGAGGCGCTTCTCCATCCGGCCGCAGGCCCGGTTGTAGACGAGGGCCAGGAGGAGGGCGAAAACGATCAAACCGAAGCCGTAGACGACGGCCAGGTTCAGACCTCCGAGAACGATGGCTTCCATGACGCCCGGCCGGACCAGGTTGATGACGACGAATCCGGCGTAGATCAGGGCGTAGAGGACGAACATCCAGGCGCCCAGGCGCCTCTTGTAGAGGAAGGCGGGATCGGGGGCCGACTTCGCGGCGGGTTCGTGCAACATGGGTCTCTAACCTCCTTTTCCGCTTGACCTTCCGGCCCCGCCGACCCGGGCGGGGCCTTCCGGCCGCTCGACGATGCCCGCCTTTATCTCACAGATCGGGCCGAAAATCAAGGTGTTCCGGGCCTATTGACACAAATTCGACAGAGGTGCTATGGTGGGTCGGCCCGGTCCCGGGCCCGGAAGCCAAGTGCGAGACACCGTCCGCGTCAACCTCCACGGCCATTCCCATCTGAGCGACGGCGACCTTTCCCCCTCCGAGCTGGCCGAAAGGCTGGCCGCGGCGGGCGTCCGGGCCGCCGCCCTGACCGACCACGACACGATCGAGGGCCTCCCGGCCTTCCGCGAGGCCCTGGCCAGGAAGGGCGTCGGCTTCGTCCCCGGGGTCGAGATCACGGTCAACGATCCCGAGGAAGGCGAGAAGCACATCCTCGGCTACGGTTTCGATCCCGGGAACAAGGCCCTGGGGGAGCTGCTGGGCCGGACCCCCCTCAACAAGAAGCCGACCTACCGGCAGGCCCTCTCCTCCGCGTTCGACCGGGGGCGCTCCGCGGCCGATCCCGCCGACGCGGCCGGGGCCCGGGCCGGCTCGGGGGCGCCGGCCGCCGCGGAAGCCATCCGCGTCCTCCACGAGGCCGGCGGGCTGGCCGTCCTCGCCCATCCCGTGATCCCCGGCAAGCCGGCCGACCTCGCGGCCCTCGAGCGCCTCGTCGCCCGGCTCCAAAGCTGGGGCCTCGACGGGATCGAGGCCTATTATCCCGGCTACTCCGAAGGCCTCAGCCGGGACCTCGTCGCCCTGGCCGGGCGATACGGGCTCGTGACCAGCGCCGGGAGCGATTTCCACGGCCCGGAGCATCCCGGCTCGACCGAGCTGGCCATGGGCATGCCCCGGGAGCTGTGGCAGGCGTTCCGGGACGCCCTCCTCCGCCGTGGCGCCGGCCCGGCCCTCCGCCCGGCGCGCCAGTCCGCCTCCGCCGGCGGGCCCGTGCCCCGGCCGGGCTGGAACTCCTTCCTCCTGCGCATCCTGCTGCCGACGGCCATGGCCATCGGCCTGTTCGTCTTCTTCCTGTTCCGGGTCCTCATCCCGGCCTTCGAGGACCGCCTGCTCGAGCGCAAGCGCGACACCATCCGCGAGCTGACCAACGTCGCCTGGGGCGTCCTGGCCGAATACGACGCCGACGCCCGGAAGGGCAGCTTGACGATGGACGAGGCCCGCCGCATGGCCGCGGAGCGCATCCGGGACCTCCGCTACGGGAACGAGGGCAAGGACTACTTCTGGATCACCGACCTCGACGTGCGGATGATCATGCACCCCTACCGGACCGACCTCAACGGCCGGGACGTCTCCGACTTCCAGGACCCCCGCGGCGTCCGGATCTTCGTCGAGTTCGCCAACGCGCTGCGCGACCGGGAGGACGCCTACGTCGAGTACGTCTGGCAGTGGAAGGACGACCCGGACCGCCTGGAGCCCAAGCAGTCCTACATCAAGAAGTTCGCTCCCTGGGGCTGGATCCTCGGCACCGGCCTCTACCTCGAGGACGTCCAACGGGAGATCGACGCCATGGCGGCCCGCTTCGTCCGCGTCTCCGTCGGCATCGCCGCCGCCTGCGCCCTGCTCCTGCTCTTCGTGGCCGCTCAGAGCATGCGCATCGAGCGCCGCCGGGTCAAGGCCGAGGACGAGCTCCGGGAGTCCCACGAGAGGTACCGGACGCTCGTCGAGACGTCGACCGAGGGGACGCTCATGGTCCTCGAAGGACGGCCCGCCTTCGCCAACGCGACCCTGCTCGACCTCCTCGACGTCACCGAGGACGAGCTCGGCCTGCTCGACCTCGCCGAGCTCCTCCCCGGGCGGGACCTGGCCCGGCTCGAGGGACCGGGGCCCCCGCCCCCCGAAGAGACCGTTCTCCGGCGCCGGGACGGCGCGACGGTCGACGTCGCGCTCTCGGCCGCCCCGATCTCGTTCGCCGGGCGCCCGGGCCTGGCCATCGCCGTCCGCCCCCTGCGGTCCGGCAGTCGCGGTGAATCCTCGGCCGGCCGCCGGGACCGCGACCGGGAGAACCTCATCGCCGACCTCCAGGCCTCCCTGATGTTCCTCAACGAGCCGGTCGCGCCCCTGGCCGGGCCGCCCGTCTTCTGCGACGTCCGGGACCCCGTCTCCAAGGGAGCGGCGCTGATGACGGCCCGGGGCGCGAGCGCCGTCGTGGTCACGGCCGCCGGAGAGCCGGTCGGGCTGGTGACGGACCACGACATCCGGGCGCGGCTCGTCGCGGCCGGGCTCGCGCCCGAGAGCCCGCTCCACGCCGTCATGAGCGCCCCGCTCGTCGCCGTCGAAGGGAGCGCCCTCGTGTACGAGGCCATCCTGGTCATGCGCGAGAGGGACGTCGACCACCTCCTCGTCCGCGACGAGAACGGCCGGGTGACCGGCATCGTGCGCAACCGCGACCTCCTGCTCTTCCACCGCTATTCGCTGGCGGTGCTGACCCAGGAGATCCGGCACGCCCCCTCGCCCGAGGCCGTCGCCGAGGCCAAGCACGGCCTGGCGCGCCTGGTCAAGGTCCTCGTCGAGGGCGGGGCCAAGGCGCGCAACATCACCCGGGCCGTGACCGCCGTGACCGACGCCGCCGTGGTCCGGCTCCTCGAGCTGGCCGCGGCCGAGCTCGGGCCGCCCCCGGCCCGCTTCGCCTTCCTGGCCCTGGGCAGCGAGGGGCGCGAGGAGCAGACCCTGGCCTCCGACCAGGACCACGCCATCGTCTTCGAGGACGTGCCCGAAGCGGACGAGCCCGCCGTCCACGCCTACTTCCTGAAGGTGGGGCGCTTCGTCTCCGAAGGCCTGGCCCTGGCGGGCTACCCGCTGTGCCTGGGCGAGATCATGGCCCGAAACCCGCGCTGGTGCCGCCCCCTCCGGACCTGGAAGGCCTATTTCGCCGAGTGGCTCCGGACCGCCGAGCCCAAGGACATCCTCGAACTGAAGATCTTCTTCGACTTCCGCCCGGTCCACGGCGACGCCGAGCTGGCCCGCGAGCTCCGCCGGCACATCGACGGCGTCCTGGCCCAGGAGCCGCCGTTCCTCCTGCACTACGCCCAGTACACCCTGCAGTACAAGCCGCCGCTGACCTTCTTCGGTCACATCGCGCTCGAGGAGGGCAAGGAAGGGCAGAAGACCTTCAGCATCAAGGACGCCATGATGCCGGTCGTCAATTTCGCCCGGCTCTACGCCTTCCGCAACGGGGTGGCCGACGTCAACACGGTCGACCGGCTCCACGCCCTCCGGGAGCTGGGCGTCCTGCGGGAGGGCCTCCACGACGAGGCCGTCAAGGTCTACGACCTGCTCATGCAGCTGAGGCTGGCCCACCAGGTCCGGGCCCTCGACCGCGGGGAGGCGCCGGACAACGACATCGATCCCAAGGGGCTCACGCACATCGAGGGGAGCCTGCTCAAGCAGGCCTTCGCCCAGATCGGGAACATCCAGAAGAAGCTCAGCTTCGATTTCCTGGGCACGGCCTGAGCCCGCCTCGCGCCCTCCGCCCCCGCGCTCAGCGGAACAGGGCGGCGGCCTTCTCGACGGTCTGCAGGATGCCCCAGCCGAGGGGCACGCCGACGAGCGCCCAGGCCACGGCCACCTCGATCCAGGACCCCCGGCTCGGGCGCCAGGCCGGACCGGCGGCGGCCGGGACGGCGACGTCGTCGGGCTTGGCCGCGTCGATCGCCCCCTTGGCGCGGCCGAGGGCCCGCTCCCGGGCCAGGGCCTCGTCCGACATGAAGTGCTTTTCCGCGACGGGGCGGACCAGGAGGTTGGCCAGGAAGCCGAGCAGAAGCAGGCCGGCCAGGATGTACAACGTCGTGTTATAGGCGGCCTCGTTCGGCACGCCCCGCTTGAGCTGGAACTCGCGGATGTAGTTGACCAGGACCGGGCCGAGGATGCCGGCCGTCGACCAGGCCGTCAGCAGCCGGCCGTGGATGGCCCCGACGAACTGGGTGCCGAAGAGGTCGGCGAGATAGGCCGGGATGGTGGCGAAGCCGCCGCCGTACATGGTCAGGATGAGGCAGAACAGGGCCACGAACGGGGCCATGCTCTTCGCCTCGCCGGCGAACGGAGCGGCGGCGTAGAGGACCGCGCCCAGGGCGAAGAAGATCATGTAGGTCCGCTTCCGGCCGATGAAATCGGACATGGAGGCCCAGAAGAAGCGGCCGGCGATGTTGAACAGGCTCAGGAGGCCGGCGAAACCGGCCCCGATCGCGGCCGTCATGGCCTTCTGCTCGACCGTCAGGGACGCGAGCGTTCCGCCGGCGCCGATGAGCTTGCCGCCGAAGACCTCCTGCAACATGGGCGAGGCCATGCCGATGATGCCGATCCCGGCGCTGACGTTGAGGCACAGGACGGCCCAGAGCAGCCAGAACTGGGGGATCTTGTGGACGGCGTCGATATGGACGTGGCCGTGGGTGATCATGCCGTCCTTCTTCTTGGCCGGCGGCGTCCAGCCGGTCGGGGCCCAGCCCGCCGGCGGGATGCGGTAGAGGAAGGCCCCGGCCATCATGGCCACGAAGTAGATCGCGCCGAGCGTCAGGAACGTCTCCTTGACGCCCACCGAGGCCGGCGTCGCGAAAAGCTTGATGAGCCGGTCGGCCAGGGGGGCGCCGATCATGGCCCCCCCGCCGAAGCCCATGATGGCCATGCCCGTGGCCATGCCCCGCTTGTCGGGGAACCATTTGATGAGCGTCGAGACGGGCGAGATGTAGCCGAGGCCGAGGCCGCAGCCGCCGATGACGCCCTGGCCGATCCAGAGCAGGGCGATCTGGTGGAGGTGGACGCCCAGGGCGGAGATGAAAAAGCCGCCGCCCCAACAGAAGGCGGCCGCGACGCCGGCCTTGCGCGGCCCGTTGCGCTCGAGCCAGCGCCCGAAGACGGCCGCCGAGGCCCCCAGGAAGACGAAGAAGAGCGTGTACATCCAGCCGAGCGTGCTGATCTTCCAATCGCCCGGCGCCGACTCGGTGATGCCGATGGCCCGGCTGAGGGGCAGCCAGAAGACGCTGAAGCCGTAGGCCATGCCGATCGAAAGATGGATGGCCAGGGCGGCCGGAGGGACGAGCCAGCGGTTGAAGCCGGGCTTGGCGACGGTCCGCCGCTTGTCGAGGAGACCGCTCATGGAGTGTCCTCCTTTTCTGCGCGCTCGCGCCGCCGATGGTATGCGGAACGTCAGGAAAAGTCCAGCCTTTTGAGATCGGGTTTGACGGCCGCCCGGCCCTTGGGGTATAACCCCTCCCCATGGACCCGGGGGCCGCGCCCCGGCTGAGAGGAGCCCTCCATGACCAAGCGACTGCCGCTCGTCATCGCCGCCGGACTCGTGCTGGCCGCCGCCGTCGCCGCCCAGTACTCCCCCTGGCTCTATTGGACCTTCCTGCCGGGAGAGCAGACGGACGAGATCGTCGGCGAGGCCTCGGGCGAGGCCGCCTGGAACACGGTCGCCGAGATCAACGCCTTCAACCGCCAGAGGTTCGCGGACGAATACAAGGGGCGTTTCTTCGAGACCCGGGTCGTGGTCCGCAAGCTCGAGGAATACGGGCTGGCCGGGATCGACGTCGTGACCTATCCCGGAGGCCAGGCCTGGGTGGCCGTCAAGGGCGAGCTCTGGGAGACCGAGCCGGGCCGCCGGAAGCTGGCCTCGATCAACGACATGCTGCCCATGCTCGCCGCGGGCAGCGCCTCGGCCGACGTCACCGGGGAGCTCGTCTGGGTCGGCCGCGGCACGCCCAAGGAGATCGCCGAGGCCAAGGTCGCGGGCAAGATCGCGGTCGGCGAGGGCAGCGTTTCGATGGTCCACAACGCGGCCTCCCAGCAGGGGGCCGTCGGGACGATCTGCATCAGCCTGTCCGACCCCTATTGTCGACGTCGAGGAGCTTGACCCCGGCAACGGCCTCGATCTCGCGGCGGATGGCCCCGATCTTCTCCATGTCGCGGCCTTCGCTGAAATTGGGGACGCACTCGACGAGCTTCATGGACCCACTCCTTTGCCTACGGTGGACTTGAGCTTCCCGTTGGTGTCGTAGACTTCGACGACGTCGAACTCCGCGGCCAAAGCCGGGAGCCACTCCGGACGGCCGACGATGACGACCAGGGGTTTGGCCGAGAGGCGCCTCCGGGCGGCCTCCCGGACCTGCTCGACGCCGACCCTGGTCAGGCGCTCCAGGCCCTTGTCCCACTGGGAATCCTCGAGCCCGAGGACGACGTAGCGGGCCAGCCACTCGTCGAACCCGGCCGGGGACCCGAAGCGCGCCGGCAGGCTGCCGACGAGGTAGGACTTGGCCTCCTCGATCTCGGACGGGACGCCCGGCTCGGAGGCCAGCGCCGCGATCTCCCCGAGGATCTCGCGCGTCGCCGGGACGATCGCTTCGGGGCGGACCAGGGCCCGGGCCCAGTAGACGCCGCAGTCCTTGAAGAACTCCGTTTCGCTGAAGGCGTAGAAGGCGTACCCCTTGGACTCGCGAAGGTTCATGAACAGCCGGCTTCCGGTGGTCCCTCCCAGGATCTGCTTGAGGACGAGGAAGGGGAAGAAGTCCGGGTCGGAAGCGCCCATGACGATGTTGCCGGCGAAAACGGAGGCGTTCTCGATTCCCGGGCTCTCGACGAAGCAGATCCGGTCGCGCAGGTTGGGGCCGAGCGGCACGCGGGGGGGGCGCGCGGGGACCGGCCCGGCCCAGGCGCCGAAATGGCTGGCCACTTTTTTAGCCGTCGACGGGCCGTCGATGCCGCCGGAGACCACCACGGCCGCGTTGCCCGGCCGGTAGAACCTCTCGTAGAAAGCGGCCGCGTCCCGGGCGGCGATGTGCTTGATGACGTCCTCGGCATAGGCGGCGGTCCGGTAGGGGTGGTTCTCGAACAGGACGCGCAGAAGGTGGCTCCAGGCGAGGAACTCGGGATCCTTCTTGCGCTCGACGAGCTCCCAGTAGGCGTTCCGTCTCAACGCGGCGAGCTCGCGCTCGGAGAACGCGGCCTCGAGGGTCAGGACCCTCAGGACGAAGATGGCCCGGTCGAGCTGCTCCGCGAGCACGCGCAGGGACACGACCGTGTAGTCCATGAGCACGGTCACGGAGAATTTCGCGCCCATGGCCTCGATCAGGTCCTCGAGGTAATCGGCCGAGAGCCGCCTCGCCCCCTTGCCGATCATGCGGGCCGTGAGGCCGGCCAATCCCGGCAGCTCGGGCGGCGAATCGGCCTCGCCGGCCATGATGACGAGCTGGAGCGTGACCGACGCGGAGTCCGGCCGGGAGGCGACGGCCACCGTCAGGCCGTTCGGCAGGACGGAGGTCTCGACCGCCGGCAGCTTGAGCTCGACGGGCTGGGCGTCGGGCAGGGGAGGGGTGCGCCGGAACCTCTCCTGGCCTCCGGCCGGGAGAACGGCCCGCGCGCCCAGGACGAGGGCGACGCCGAGGAGCGCCGCCCCGCGGAGCGGCCGACGGCGGACGGACGCCGGAGCGCTCATCGGGGACCGATCTCCAGGACGACCCGGTTCTGGGGCGTGAAATACCTCGCGACGAAGGCCATGATGGCGGGCGGCTCGACGCGGAGCGCGCGTTCCAGGCCCTCGCCGAGCGCCGTCATGTCCTTTCCGGCGAAGGAGGCGTCGACGAGGAACAGGGCCCGGCCGCGGAGCGTCGCCAGGCGGTCGAGGTAGTCGAGCTTCAGGCGCCGCCGGGCCTTGTTGAGCTCGTCCATGGAGACGGTGTTCATGCGCAGCTTGTCGATCTCCGAGAGGACGGCCCGTTCGGCCCGGGCGACGAGGTCCGCGTTGGTGTTGAGGCTGAAGAGCTTCAGGGCGGCGACCTTGAGCCTCTCCTCGAGGACGACGCTGAGGTGGCGGGAGGTCAGGTCGCGCCGGAGGAGCCGGTTCCTCACCCGGGCCGTCTCGCCCACGAAGAGCAGGTATTCGAGGACCCTGAGCGCGTCGAGCTCTCCGGGCTGGAGCGGATGGAACCGGAAGCCCATGTGAAAGCCGGACGTGGGCTGGCGGACCGGGGCGAAGCGCACCACGGCGTCGCTCTCCCGCTTGAACGCGGGCAGCGCCGGCTCGGGCACGTCGGGCCCGGGAGGGATGGGATCGAAATACCGGGCCACGAGCTCCCTCGTCCGGGCGGCGTCGATGTTCCCGACGATGGCCAGGACGGCGTTGTTGGGGAGATAGTAGGCGCGGTGGAACTCCCTGACCTCGTCGTCGGCGAGGGCCATCAGCCCTTCCCCGGTCCCGATCAGGGGATGCCCGTAGGCGAAATCGGGATAGAGCAGCTGGTCGAACTGGGCGAAGGTCAGGAGGAAGGGGTCGTTCGCCAGGCGCTCGCGGTGCTCCTCGAAGATCTCCTCGCGGGTCCTCCGGACGGTGGCCGGAGAGACGGCCAGCGATTTCATGCGGTCCGATTCGAGCCACAGGGCCAGGGCGAGATAGTTCGACGGCAGGGTCTCATAGAAAAGGGCCTTGTCGAGCGTCGTCGTCGCGTTGAGCTCGCCTCCGACCTTCTGGACGAACTTGACGTGCTGAAGGGGGCCGACGTTCTCCGAGCCCTGGAACATGAGGTTCTCGAGGAGGTAGGCCAGGCCCTCCTGCCCCGGCCGCTCGCGGATGGTCCCGGCGCCGTACCCGACGGCTACCGTCACCAGGGGAAGGCGGGTGTCGACGGAGAGCACGACCCGGAGGCCGTTGCGCAGCCTGTACTCCTCGGCCGTGAAACCGAGTGAGGCCCCGATCTCGTCCTGCGCCCCGGCGGCAGGGAGCCCCCCCGCGACGAGGAAGGCGAGGCACAGGGCGCCCGCGGCTTGTTTCATGAGCATCCGTGAAGCCTTG
Source organism: Candidatus Aminicenantota bacterium (assembly GCA_041320535.1). GTDB lineage: Bacteria > Acidobacteriota > Aminicenantia > Aminicenantales > Saccharicenantaceae > RBG-16-66-30. Next base: position 1,417,313 of record JBGLNH010000001.1, read on the forward strand.
GAGCCGGACGAAAAGATACAATAACACAAAGCCCGGTTATTGAAAACACCATTGGAATGTGCTATTTTGGGCCGGAAAACGCCACCGGACCCCGTTCCGCAGGGAGAACAAAGCCATGGATCACGACATCAAGGACCTGAGCCTCGCCCCCAAGGGACGGTTGAGGATGGAATGGGCGGCCCGTTCCATGCCCGTCCTCGGCCGCATCAAGGAGACCTTCGCCAAGGACAGGCCCCTGGCCGGGGTCCGCATCGCGGCCTGCCTTCACGTGACCTCGGAGACGGCCAACCTCATGGAGGCCCTCAAGCTCGGCGGGGCCGAAGTCCGGCTCTGCGCGTCCAATCCCCTGAGCACCCAGGACGACATCCCCGCGGCCCTGGTCAAGTACCATAAGATCCCCGTCTTCGCCGTCAAGGGCGAAGACCACAAGACCTACTACCGCCACATCCTTCAGGCCCTCGGCCACGGCCCGACCGTCACCATGGACGACGGGGCCGACCTCGTCTCGGTCACCCATTCCAAGCGCCGGGACCTGCTTCCCGGCGTCCTGGCCGGGACCGAGGAGACGACGACGGGCGTCATCCGCCTGAAGAGCATGGCCAAGGACGGCGTTCTCCGCTACCCCATCATCGCCGTCAACGACGCCCAGACCAAGCACCTGTTCGACAACCGCTACGGCACGGGCCAGAGCACCGTCGACGGCATCCTGCGGGCCACCAACGTCCTGCTCGCGGGGCTCAAGTTCGTCGTGGCCGGTTACGGCATGTGCGGCAAGGGCGTCGCCATGCGGGCCCGCGGGTCGGGGTCCCACGTCATCGTCACCGAGATCAATCCCATCCGGGCCATCGAAGCGGTCATGGACGGTTTCGAGGTCATGCCCATGGCCGCGGCCGCCGCCGTCGGCGACGTCTTCCTGACCGTGACCGGCAACAAATCCGTCATCCGCCGGGAGCATTTCCTCCGGATGAAGGACGGGGCCATCGTGGCCAACGCCGGGCACTTCAACGTGGAGATCGACATCCCGGCCCTGGAGGCGCTCGCCAGGGGCAAGCGCCGGGTGCGCGAGTTCGTCGACGAGTACACCCTGCGCGACGGCCGGCGCGTCCACCTGCTGGGCGAGGGCCGCCTGATCAACCTGGCCGCGGCCGAAGGCCACCCGGCCATGGTCATGGACATGAGCTTCGCCAATCAGGCCCTCAGCGTGCGTTGGCTCCTCGAGCGGGGCCGGGGCCTCGAGAGGAAGGTCTTCCCCGTCCCGGAGGAGATCGATCGGGAGATCGCCCGCCTCAAGCTGGCCTCGATGGGCGCCGCGATCGACAAGCTGACCCCGGCGCAGAGGAAATACCTCGACGATTGGCGCGAGGGGACCTGAGGGAGAAAGCGGCCGCCGCCGGCGGTCAACGCTCCCCGATCAGCCGGAGGTAGCGCGCGATCGTGTCCTTGGACTCGGCGTCCGTGACCCGTCCCTGGATCTTGAGGAACAGCTCCTTGGCCCGCGCGTAGTCCTCGTTCTTGAAGCTGGCCACGGCCAGGTTGTAGTTGAACAGGAGATCTTCGGGCACGATCTTGACCGCCTGCTCGTAGGAGAGGATGGCCTCGCGGAGGCCGCCGCGCTTCTCCGAGATGAGGCCCCGCAGGTTGTGGGCCATGGCCAGGCGCGGTTGCAGCTGGAGGGACTTGTCCACGTTGTCCAGGGCCTCGTCGATCCGGCCCCGGAGGTAGCAGAGGCGGGCCAGGTTGAAATAGGGCAGCTCCCGCTTCTGATAGGCCGGGTCGAGCAAGGCCGTCCGGAACTCGCTCTCGGCCTCGTCGAGCCGGTTCATCTCCTGATAGACGGTCCCCAGGTTGTTGCGGGCCTCGGTGAACTGGGGATTGATCTCGAGGCAGCGGAGGTAGGCCTTGACCGCGTCTTCGAGCCGGCCCCTCATCGAGTGGGCGAGGCCCAGGCCGTTGTAGGCCAGGTAGAACCTGGGGTCGAGCGACAGGGTCTTCTCGAAGAGCTTGACGGCCTCGTCGACGTTGTTCTGGTTGAGGTGGAACAGGCCGAGGTTGTACTGATATTTGGGGTCCTTCTGCTGGGCCTTCTGGGTCTTGGACTGCGCCGAGGCGCAAAAGGCCAGGGCGGCGATGAGCGTCAGAACGGTCAGGGCGCGCGTGCGCATCTTCGACCTCCTTGTCGGGCTCCCGGGCGTCATTCCGCCTTGAGGGCCCGCGACATCAGATCGTTCACGGCCTTCTCGACCGGCTTGCCGCGGTAGAGCGTCTCGTAGATCTGTTCCGATATGGGCATCTCCACGCCGAGGGTCCGGGCGATGCGGCGGGCGGCCACCGTGGTGTGGACGCCCTCGGCGACCATTTTCATGCCGGCCAGGATCTCCCGCAGGCTCCGTCCCCGTCCGAGCTCCTGGCCGATCCGGTGGTTCCGGCTGAGCTCCCCGGTGCAGGTCAGGACGAGGTCGCCGACCCCGGCCAGCCCGGAGAAGGTCTCCTTGCGCCCGCCGAGCGCGACGCCGAGGCCGGTGATCTCGACCAGGCCTCGCGTGATGAGGGCGGCCCTCGAGTTCAGGCCGAACTCGAGCGCGTCGACGATGCCGGCGGCGATGGCGATGACGTTCTTCAGCGCCCCGGCGACCTCGACCCCCGTGACGTCGGCCGACGTGTACGCGCGAAGGGCCAGGCTGGAGATGAGCTGTTGGACCTCGCGGGCCGCGGCGCTGTCCCGCGAGGCGACGACCAGGGCGGTCGGATAACCGGCGGACACCTCCCGGGCGAAGCTCGGGCCGGAGACGACGGCCAAGCGGGGATGGGCGTGGGGCCGGAAGACCTCCTCCATGACCTGGCTCATCCTCATCAAGGTCCGCTTGTCGAAGCCCTTGGTCAGGCTGACGACGATCTGCTCCTTGCGCAGGACCGGGGCCATCCGCCCGTAGGCGGCGCGGCAGAACTGCGAAGGGACGGCCACGAAGACGACGTCCCCCCAGGCGGCCGTCTCCCGGATGTCGTGCGAGAACTCGACGGCCTCCGGGAAGGCGAACCCGGGCAGGAAGGTCTTGTTCTCCCGGGTCCGGACCATCTCCCGGTAGATGTCGTCCTCCCGGACCCAGAGCCGCGTCGGGAGCCCGATCGACCCGAGGTACCGGGCGAAGGCCGAACCCCAGCTGCCGCCGCCGACGACCGCCGTTCTCATGACGATCTCCTTCCCAGCTTCCGCTCCGTTCCCGCGGCCAGGCGGGCGATGTTCCCCCGGTGCTGGAAGACGATCAGGGCGGCGATGCCCAGGCTGACGCCGAAGACCCGCCTCGTCGTCCGACCGCGGCGCCGAAGCCTCGGCCGTCCGCCGCGGCGCGGCCGGGTCCGGGGACGCCCCGGCCAGGGTCACGCGCCCCGAGGGTAAGGCCGCGGAGCCGGCCAAGCCCAGGGCCGTCCGCGATCCGCAGAAGGCGCCGTCGGGCGCGAAGGAGTCCGGGAGCGCCGTCACCCGCAAGAGCGAATCCATCAAGAACTATCCGTCGGCCGCCCGGTCCGGGTCCTCGGCCGGGAGGTCTCAAAGCCGCGCCTACTCCTCCGGCTCCTCCGTATCGGGGACGCCGTCGCGGCTGAGCGCGCCGGCGACTTCCTCCTCGCGGCCGCCGGCGTCCGTCACCCGCTCTCCCTCGTCAGGCCGCTCGGTCTCGCCTTCGTATGCCCGGCCGAGCCCTTCGCGCGCGGCTCCCCCGGCCCCGTCGCGGAGCTCGTACGCGGCGCCTTCGCGCTCGAGCGGCCCCTCGGGCGCCTCCCGGTCCTACAGCGCGCCTCGATCGTCCGGTTCTTCGGCGGGAAAGTCCATCAGCGCCCCCCGCTCTTCGGGCTCGTCGTCCTCGGGGCGCTCCGTGTCCTCGCCCTCGCGCTCGAGCGGCACCTCGGGGCGGTCCTCCTCCTCGGGCCGGTCGAGCTCCTCGTCGTCCCGGTCCTCGGGCTCGTCCTCGAAATCCGGCAGCGTGAAAAAGAAAGGCTGAGCGCCCCCGGCCCAGTTTTTGACTTTACATTTCGGCCCCGCGGTGGTATAAACTATCCTTTCGCTCGGGAAGGGCATTCCCGGACGCTTGTTCGACACATGGAGGTAGGTCCAATGAGTTCCACCAAGAAAACAGGGATCTTGTTCTTGAGCCTGGCCGTTCTGATCGGGACGGCCGCTTCCGTGGCCTGCGGGGAGAAGGCCGAGACGGCGGCCGCCGAGACCCAGGCGGGCATCCACGAGTTCGAGGGCACGGTCCTGGCCGCCCTCGGACGGTACATGTACCTTTCGACGGCCCAGGGCTTCGACATCGTCCTCCCCGGCTTCGACGCGGCCTCGGTCGCGGGCAAGACGATCAAGGTCAAGGGCAACCTGCTCATCGACCATCCGCCCGTGTTCCTGGCCGACAGCGTGACCAGCGACGGACAGACGATCTACACCCGGAGCCAGGAGTTCGCGGCCGAGGATTTCATCGACATGAAGGTCCGCGAGGCCGTCCCGGCCCTGGCCGTCACCGGCACCGCCAAGACCGAGGAGTGGGAAAACAAGGGGCAGGCGAAGATCTACGGGAAGCTCCAGAAGGGCGAAGTGAACTACATCGTCCTCTCCGACGCCAAGGGCAAGGAGATGGCCAAGATCATCGTCGACTCCTTCTCGACCTACGCCAGCTACTACATCCAGAAGCTCCGGCTGTTCGACGAATTCTGGTTCTACCTCAACGTCAAGAACACCGTCGACCGCCCCGTCCGTACGCGGACCAAGGAGATCTTCCGCGCCGACGTCGTCGGCGCCGGCCTCTACTGATCGTATCGCCTCAAGGATCGGGGACGGCTCACCGGGCCGTCCCCTTTTTTTTTGTTCTTCTCCCATCTCCGGGCTTCCCTCTCGAGGCGGCGAGGGATGTTGCCTCGACGATCCCCGTTGCTGGAGGAGGGGACCCGCGCAGCGGGGGGGAACCGTGCAAACTGGTTCCCCGGGGGGCCGGGGAGCTAGATTTTTTAGGCCAAGAGGGACGCCAGCCTCCCGAGGGAGGCCTCGAGAGGGCTTTCGAGCTCGATCGTCAGAACCCGCCGCCCCTTCTCCCTGAGCGCCATCTCGTCTCCCTGCGCTTGGGCCCGGAACAAGGCCTCGAAGCTCTCCGCCGGCCGGTCGATCCCCGCGACCTCGGGGATCCCCGCCTCCTTCAAGGCGGCCGGGACGAGCAGAAGGAAAAGGCCGGCGTTGCCGTCGCCCTTGTGGAGCTGTCCGGTCGAGTGGAGATAGCGCGGGCCGAATCCCACGGTGGCCGGCAGGCCCGTCTTGAGTCGGACGTTGGCGGCCAGGCCGGAGAGGAGGTCTTCGATCGCCCGCCGCTTTGGCAGGAAGGCCAGGATGGCGAGATAGGCCCCTTCGCGGGCGTCGCGAAGGAAGCGGGGGCAGGCGACGGCCGGGTCCTCCGGCCGCCCGGCCGAGACGACGCGCAGCCCTCCGGAGAACTCCCCGGCGGCGGGGCCGGCCGGAGAGGGGGAGGCCAGGATCTTCCTGGTCATCCTCTTGGTCGATTCCACGTCGGGCTGATCGAACGGATCGATGCCCAGGAGATGGCCGGCGACGGCCGTGGCGAACTCCCAGAGGAAGAAATGCCCGGCGACCTCGTAAGGATCGTCGAATCCCAGCCGCACGAGGGGCGCCGTCGATCCCTTGGGCAGCCGGACGGCCGGCCTCGAAGCCGTGCCTCCGGCGGCGCCGATCTCCACGAAGAGCCGGTCGCCGCCGTAGCTTTCGGCGGGGCCGGATCGGTCCTCCAGGACGGGCACGATGCCCCGGCCGTCCTTCCCGGTGCTCTCGGCGACGAGCTGCTCGAGCCAGGCCGCCAAGGGCTTGAGCCGCCGGGGCAGGAGCAGGCTCAGCTTGTCCATTCCCTTGAGGGCGGCCGTCCCCAGGACGGCGCCGAGCCAGGCCCCCGGATTGTCCGCGGCGCGTTCGACGCGGCAGGCCTTGGCCATCTTCCGGGCCGGCGCGACCAGGCGATCGAGGTCGATGCCCGCGAGGGCGGCGGGGAGGAGGCCGAAGACGGTGAGGGCGGAGAACCTGCCCCCGACGTCCGGCTGGCCGAGGAAGACGCGCCGGAAGCCCAGCTTGCGGGCCAGGGCCTCGAGCGGCGTCCCCGGGTCCGTGACGGCCACGAAATGGCCGCCCGCGCGTTCGGCCCCGAGCTTCTGGACGGCCCGGTCGTAGAAGAAGGCCAGCAGGGCGGCGACCTCGGCCGTGGTCCCCGACTTCGAGGAGACGATGAAAAGGGTCTTGTCAGGCTGGAGCCGCCCGGCCGCCGCGGACACGCTCTCCGGCTCGGTCGTGTCGAGGACCTCGAGGTCGAGGGCCCCGGGCTCGAGGCCGAAGAGCTGGGCGTAGACGTCCGGAGCCAGGCTCGATCCGCCCATGCCCAGGACGGCCGCCCATTTCAGCCCCTGGCCGCCGATCGAGGCCGCGAAGGCTTTGAGGTCCGGGAGGATCCTCGCCGCCGCCGCGGGCGAGTCCAGCCAGCCGAGCCGGGTGGAGATCCCGCGGTCCTCGGCCTTCCAAAGGGTCCGATCGCGGTTCCAGACGCGGCGTACGACCGATTGGACGTCGAGGTCACGGAGACGGCCCTCGAGTTCGGGCCCCAAGCGCTCCGCGTTGACGATGCTGAGTTCGCGCGTCCGCATGTCCATGGCCATGCCCCTTTCCGGCACCAGGGATTATACCGCCCCGGCGGCCCGGGATAAAGCCGCTTGATTATTTTCGCCGGATTCCGGAAGATAGGGCCCGACGATCCCATCGCCGCGACACGGGAGGCCCGCCCATGACCAACGCCGCGACCGCCGCGCCGGCCGGCTTCTTCCATCCGACCCGGCCGATCTACCGTTTCGTCATCCTGTTGTTCATATCCTCCCTGACCTTCGGGAGCTACTTCGCCTACGACATCATCGGGGCCATCGCCCCGTCGCTCATCGAAGGGCTCAACGCCAGCCGGGCCACCGTCGGGGCGTTCAACACGATGTACAGCGTGGCCGCCATCCTGGTGCTTCTCTTCGCCGGCGTTCTGATCGACAGGCTGGGGACGCGCAAGGCCGGCATCATCTTCTCGGTCCTCGTCCTGGCCGGCGCGGTCCTCGTCTGGCAGGCCAAGAGCATCCCGCTCATGTTCCTGGGCCGGTTCATCTTCGGGGCCGGGTCCGAGCCCCTCGTCGTCGCCCAGAGCGCCATGCTGGCCCGCTGGTTCAAGAACAAGGAGCTGGCCCTGTCGTTCGGCGTGGCCCTGACCGTCAGCCGGATCGGCTCGCTCTTCGCCCTGAGCAACGGGGAGCTCATCACGAGGTATTTCGGCAGCTTCCGCAACGCGCTCCTGGCCGCGGCGGCCGCCTGCGTCGTGTCGCTCGTCGGCAACATCTTTTACATCATCATGGACAAGCGCGGCGAGAAGGCCCTCAACCTCCGCGACGAGAGCGCCGGCGACAAGATCGTCTTCAAGGACGTCAAGCAGTTCAAGCCGACCTTCTGGTTCGTCACCGGGCTCTGCTTCACCTTCTACGCGGCCATCTTCCCCTTCCAGAGCCTGTCGACCGACTTCTTCCACACCAAGTGGGGCATCGCCCGGGCGGCCGAGGCCGGCGGGGGGTTCCTGGCCCAGGTCTTCAACAACCTCCTCCATCTCTTCACCACGGCGGGCGGCGTCACCAGCATCATCATCTTCTCGTCGATGGTCCTGGCCCCGTTCGCCGGGCGCCTCATCGACCGGGTCGGGAAAAGGGCCCAGTTCATGATCGCCGGCTCGCTCATGCTCATCCCGTGCCACCTGGCCATGGGGCTGACCGGCATCTATCCGGCCTACCCGATGGTCCTGCTCGGCTTCGCCTTCGTCCTCGTCCCGGCCGCCCTCTGGCCGTCCGTACCGCTCATCGTCAAGTCCAACCGGGTGGGGACCGCCTTCGGCCTGATGACGGCCATCCAGAACATCGGCCTGGGGCTATTCCCGCTGCTGAACGGGATACTCAGGGACAAGACCGGCGATTATGTCGCCAGCCAGATCATGTTCGCCAGCTTGGGCCTGGTCGGCCTGATGTTCGCGCTGCTCCTGAAGCGGGCCGACCGCCGGGAGGGCGGCCGGCTCGAAGCGCCTCAGAAGGCCAAGGCTTAGGGTCAGCAAGGTATCGTGAAGATTTCGTCTTCTCTGGGTAGCCCATTAACTTTAATTAACTTTATATTGACAAAGCTAGCTTTTTGGCCTAATATGAGAGCAGAATGGAAAGCGAAAAGACGACACTGGCCGTCAAAATGAGCTATGCCGTCGCCGAACGGGTCAAACAGTTCTGCCGGGAGCGCGGGGTCAAGTACGGCTTCTTCGTCGAGCGGGCCATCGTGGAATCGCTCGACCGAGAAGAGCTCAAGGAGGACCTGGTGGAATTGAAGGACCTACGGGTCCTCGAAAACCAGGCCATCCCGCTGGACGATTACCTCAAGAAGCGCCGTGTATGACCTCTTCGTTCTCCCTCAGGCTTACAAGGACCTCGACAGGCTAGACCATTCGGTCTTTGAACATATCGTCAAAAGAATCCGTCTCCTTTCCAAGGACCCTCGCCCCCAGGGCTCCCTCAAAATGACGGCCGAGGAGGGGCATCGGATCCGGATCGGGGACCATCGGGTCCTTTATCGTGTTGACGACGATACGAAGCGGGTCTATATCTACCGGATCAAGCACCGCAAAGACGCCTATCGCTGACCGGCTCTGTCCATACTGAGGCCTAGCGGTGGTGCCTACCCCCGCGCAAGGCGCTTACGCGTCGAGTTGCATTCCCGGTCTTTCGATGGTATCTTTCCGGCTACGTACAGCCGGGGAGAAGGGGAATGCGGTGCCCTCGCTGCGGCAGTGATAATCCCGATTCGACCCGCTTCTGCGGCAACTGCGCGGCGCCGCTGGGGTCTGAGGCGGGCGCCGGCCTTGAGGGCGCTTCCGTCACGAGGACCCTTATCGCCCCCGCTCCTCCCATCTCCAAGGACGCTCTCGTCGCCGGGAAATACCGCATCATCGGAGAGCTCGGCCGGGGCGGCATGGGGGTCGTCTACAAGGCCGAGGACGTCCGGCTCCAGCGAACGGTGGCCCTGAAGTTCCTGCCGCCGGAGCTCGTCCACATTCCCGAGATCGGAGACCGGTTCCGGCAGGAGGCCAAGGCGGCCGCGGCCCTGGACCATCCCAACATCTGCACGATCTACGACTTCGACCAGGCCGAAGACCGGGCTTTCATCTCTATGGCCTATATCGAAGGCCGGAGCTTGAGGGAAAGGATCGGCTCGGGCCCGCTCGAGCTCGAAGAGGCCCTGAAGATCGCGGCTCAAGTCGCCGAAGGGCTCGGGGAAGCCCACGGCAAGGGGATCGTCCACCGGGACATCAAGAGCGCCAACATCATGGTCACGCCGAAGGGCCAGGCCAAGGTGATGGACTTCGGGCTGGCCAGGGTCGCGGGAGCGACGCTCGTCACCCGGGAAGGGACGACCATGGGGACGGTGAGCTACATGTCTCCCGAACAGGCCCGGGGGGAGAAGGTGGATCACCGCACGGACATCTGGTCGTTCGGGGTGGTCCTCTACGAGATGCTCACAGGGGAGCTTCCCTTCAAGGGGGAGCGGTCCCAGGCCGTGGTCTACGCGATCTTGAAGGAGAAGCCCAAGCCCCTGACGAGCTCGAGACCCGGTCTTCCGCCGGCGATCGAGCAGGTCGTGTTCAAGGCCCTGGAGAAGGACCCGGACAGAAGATACCAGCGCTTCGAGGAGCTGCTGGACGACTTGCGATCCATCACCGCGGGGATCGTCCCGGACGAGATCAAGACAAGGCTGAGGCGAGCCAGGATCGCGAAGAGAAAGAGGGCCCTCCTCCTTTCCGGCGCGGCGGCGACGGTCCTTTTCGTCGTTGGGGGGCTCAGTCTCCTCACCCGCCGGGCCCAGGCCATCGGATCCGTCGCCGTCCTGCCGCTCGAGAACCTCACGGGCGACGCGGAGAAGGACTATTATGTGGACGGCGTGACCGACGAGCTGATCGGCCACATCTCGCGGATCAGCGGTCTCCGGCGGGTCATCTCCCGCACGTCCATGATGCGGTTCAAGGGCTCGGATAAGCCGGTACCGGAGATCGCCAGGGAGCTCGGCGTGGACGCCGTTGTAGAGGGGACGGTCTATCGGGTCGGCGCCGATGTTCGCCTGCGATTGCAGCTGATCGATGCCCTTCCCGAAGAGCGGAGCCTCTGGACCGAGACCTACGAACGTCCGGGGGCCGACGTTCGGATGATGTATGGGGAGATCGCCCGGACGATCGCCGGGAAGCTCCGGGTCAAGTTGACCGCCGAGGAAGAGGCGCGATTCGCCAAGGCGCGCCAGGTCGATCCGGAGGCTTACGCGCTCTATCTCCAAGGCATGTCCCATTATTATAAGCTGACCCCGCCGGACCTCGAGGCGGCCCGGAAGTATTTCGAATCAGCCTTGAAGAAAGACCCCAACTATGCCCTGGCCCACGTAGGGATGGGCCTAGTCCTGCGCGCGCATAAGCAATTGGGACTGGCCCCTCCAGGCGAAGGGCCCGTGATGTCTTACTATCTCAAAGCCCTGGAGCTTGAAAGCAACCTGGCTGAGGTCCATTTGGCCATAGCCGGCAGCAAAACATGGGGCGAATGGGACTGGGCAGGCGGGGAGGCCTCTTACCGCCGGGCTATCGAGCTCAATCCCAATTACGCGATGGCCCGGGTCTTTTACTCGAACTTGCTTTGTATATTGGATCGTCCTGAGGAAGCCTTGGAGCAGGGCCGGCGAGCCCTTGAATTGGATCCCATAAACCCGCTGTTCATGGCGATCTACGGTCTTTCCCTATGCAACCTCGGAAGATCCGACGAGGCCATCTTCCAGGCCCGCAGCGCGCTCAGGACATGGCCCGACCTGCCGCCGGCGCGCAGCATCCTTTGGGACGAGCTTCACAGGAAAGGGGAGCTTGACGCGGCGCTTCAAGAAGCCAAAGCCCTCTATGCGGGGATGGGCTTGCCTCAGGTCGTCGAAGCCATGTCGAGCGGATATCAAGCGGGCGGCTATTCAGGGGCGATGCGGGCCGCGGCGGAAGCGTTGGCGGAGGGCTACAAGATCGTCGAGCAGAAGTACGACGCCGAAAAGGGCACGATGAGCTTCAAGGTCGAGGCGCCCGAAGGAAAGACGACCGACCAGACGCTCATCCGCAAGATCGTCGACAGCCTCAAGGAGACGATCAAGGCCGGCAAGTAGCCCGACCCGGTTCTCTTACTTTTGGTGCGGGCCGGACGGCCCAGGGACCGGGCAGGAACCGGGGACATGTACCTCGGGTACGTGTCCCCGGCTCAGCTTCCCGGCTCAGCTTTCGTCAGGGGACACCTACCGCGGCGGTACATGCCCCCTGACGCGCCTCCCCTGACGCGCCTCGTGCTCCTGGCGGATCATTTCCTCACGCGGATCGGATAGGGCGGGCGCTTGGGCTTGGCCGGCGGGTTGGCCTTGAGCTCGTCCATGACCACCTTGATGGCCGCCTCGAGCTGCGGGTCGCGGCCGGCGATGACGTCCTTGGGCGTCTGCTCGACCTCGATGTCGGGCGGGATGCCGACGTTCTCGATGCCGAAGCCCTCGCCCTCGTCCCAGAAGGCCAGGTTGGGCGCCGTGACGCCGCCGCCGTCCATGAGCGGCGGGAAGCCCAGAGTGCCGACCAGGCCGCCCCAGGTCGCCGTTCCGACGAGCTTGCCCATCCCGAACTTGCGCCACATGTAGGGCAGGAAGTCGCCGCCCGAGCCGGCGGTCTCGTTGATGATCATGACCTTGGGCCCCTGGATCGAGGCGCTCGGCGTCTTGAGATCGGCCCCGTAGCGCATGGCCCAATAGGACGAGACGGGCTTGCGCAGCCAGTCGAGATAGTAGTCGGCGACCGACCCTCCCCCGTTGAAGCGCTCGTCGACGATGATGGCCTCCTTGTCGGCCTGGGGGAAGAAGTAGCGCTTGAAGTAGACGTGGCCGAGCGTCGTCGTGTTGGGCACGTAGACGTAGGCCACCCGGCCGTTCGTCGCCTCGTGGACCTTGCGGATGTTGCCTTCGACCCAGTCGCGGTTGCGCAGGGCCCCCTCGTCGGCGATGGGCACGACCTTGAGCGTCCGCGAGCCGGTCCCGTCGGCGTTGGGCCCGACCGTGATCTCGACGATCTTGCCGGCCGTGGCCTCGAAGCGGGCATAGAGGTTGTCGGGCGGGACGAGGTCCCGGCCGTCGACCGCGAGCAGGTACTCGCCGGCCTTGGCCTCCGAGCCGGGCTCGGCGAGCGGCGCCCTGAGCTCGGGCGTCCAGTTGAGCCCGCCGAAGACCTTTTTGAAGCGGTAGCGGCCGTTCTCGACGGCGTAGTCGGCGCCGAGCAGCCCGCCGGGGACGCGGGCCGGCTGGGCCAGCGTATCGCCGCCGCCGACGCGGTGGTGGCCGACGGCCAGCTCCGAGCACATCCACTGGATGAGCCGGTTGAGGTCGGCGCGGCAGGCGAGGTCGGGCAGGAAAGCGGCGTACTTGGCCTTCATGGCCTTCCAGTCGGCGCCGTGGTAGTTCGGGGCGTAGAAGTAGTCGCGGTTGATGCGCCAGGCCTCGTCGAAGATCTGCCTCCACTCGGCCTCGGGGACGACCCGGACGCTGACGGCGTCGAGGTTGAGCCGGCCCTTGCCCGGCTCGGGCTTGCCGGCCGCCGGGATGATGCTCAGGGAGCCGCGCGCGGCGACCAGGATCTTCTTCCGGTCGGCCGAAAGCTCGAACCCGTCGCAGGCCGGCCCGAAGGCCTCGTCCTTGCGGGTCGCCAGGTCGAAGACGCGGATGGACGAATCGCCCGGCCCGCCCGAGGTCGGGGTCGGCGGCGGGTCGAACTTGCGGTAGAAGAGCTTGCCGCCCTCGCCCGCCTGGAGGTTGCCGTAGACCCCGGCCGCGACGGGCGCGGCGACGATGCGGTACTCGAGCCCGTCGAAGTCGATGCGGACGGCCTCGGGGGCCTTGGCCGGCTCCTTGGCCGCCGGCGCCCCCGGCTTCGCGGCCGGCTTGTCGGCCGGCTTGTCGGCCTCCTTCTTCTCCTCCTTGGGCTTCTCCTCGTCGCTCTCCTTGGCCAGCGGATTGGGCAGGTCCTTGCGCAGCACGGCCAGGTAGAGGGAGTAGGTCAGCCCCAGGTCGGAGTTCGACATGTCGAACCACTGGTTGACGGGGCCGGCGTCGGTCGAGGCCAGGAACCAGAGGTATTTCCCCTCGGCGTCGAAGGTCGGCTCCTCGACGCTGCTCAGCCCGTCGGTGACGGGATAGGACTTGTCCTGGTCGAGCGAGTAGACGTGGACGCGGCGGAAGAAGGTCGGCGTGCCGAGGGTGTAGGCGAGCCACTTGGAGTCGGGGCTCCAGCTGGTCCTCATCCCGGCCTGACCTCCGATCTGGTAGAGGTATTCGGAGGCGATCCGCTTGACCGCGCCCGTGCCGAGGTCGATCCAGAAAAGGGTCAGGGAGTTGTCGGCGAACGAGATCTTGCGGCCGTCGGGCGACCAGGTCGGCGAGCCGTAGAAGCCGGCCCCGCCGAGCTTGAACTTCTTCACGGCGCCCTTGCCGTCCTGGGGGGCGACGTGGAGCTCGTACTCGCCCGAGGCGTCGGAGAAGTAGGCGACGGACCGCCCGTCGGGCGACCAGGCCGGGTAGCGCTCGTGGACGCCGGGGGTCATCGTCAGGTTGCGGGGGTCGCCCTTCTCGGCCGGGACGGTGACGATATCGCCCCGGAAGCCGACCGCGGCCCGGGCCCCGGTCGGCGATACGGAGGCGCCGGCGACCCAGCGCGCGCCCTGGGCGTAGCGCTCGCGCAGCTCGGGCAGGTCGGCGGCGACGCCGATCGTGAGCCGGCGGCTCTGGCGCCCGGCGACGTCGTAGAGATGCAGGACGCCGGCCTGCTCGAAGACGACGCGGCCGGCGCCGGCCGAGGCCGAGAGGACGGGGAAGTCGCGGAAACCGGTCAGCCGCTCCACCTTCTTCGCGGCCGGGTCGTAGGAGAACAGGTTGAACTCGCCGTCGCGGTCGGAGCGGAAGAGGACCTTGCCGCCGGCCCACATGGGGTCGACGTCGTTCGAGCGCCCCTCCGGCTGGGGCACCTTCTCGATCTCGCGGGTCTTGACGTCGAAGATCCAGACGCGCGAGAAGCGGCCGCCGCGGTAGTTCTTCCACTGGGTGAAGGCTTCCGGGAAGGGGCAATAGGCGATGAACCGGCCGTCGGGGGAGATCTCGGCGTCGGTGGCGTAGGGGACCTCCAGCCTGTCGGCCGGGCCGCCCTTGACCGGCACGGTGAAGAGATGGGCGTAGGCGCGGACGCTCACGGACCGGGTCGAGGCGAAGAGGACGGACCGGCCGTCGGGGGTGAAGCCCAGGACCATGTCCGCCGACGGGTGCCAGGTGAGCCGCTCGGGGACGCCTCCGGCGGCGGGGACGACGTAGACGTCGGTGTTGCCGTCGTACTGGCCGCTGAAGGCGACCAGCCGCCCGTCGGGCGAGAAGGCGGGGTAGGACTCGACGCCGACGCCCGAGGTCAGCCGGCGGACGTTCCGGCCTTCGAGGTCGGCCGCCCAGATGTCGTTGGCGTAGACGAAGGCGATGCCCCCGGCCGAGACGGCCGGCTGGGTCAGGAGCTTCGTGTCGACCGTATCGACGGCCGCGAGCGGCGCCGCCGCGGCGGCGAACGCGAAGAGAACGGCCAGCGCGGAAAAGGCAAGGGCGCGAGGGCGAAGGGATGTCGTCATAAAAGCCTCCTCGGTGGGAACTCCCGGACATCTTACGACCGGCCGCCCTTTTCGTCAATCGCGCACATTACGGGGACAGTGACTTGTGACCGGCCCCTCGTCCCCAGGTCCCCTTTTGTCCCCGTTGACCGGGGCGCGGGGATTCCGGTATGATTCCGCCGACATGAAGGCGACCAGGCCGCGCGATTTCTACGAGGTCCAGGAGCGCCAGCGGCGCAGGAGCCTGGCCCTCTTCGGGGCCGTCCTCCTCTTCCACTTCGCCGCCATCGGCGTCGTCGGGCTGGCCTTCCTGGCCAGCTTCGGTCTCCTGTTCTCCGGCGGGCCGCTCTCCTCGCCCGGATTCTGGCCGCGCTTCCTGCTGGCCGACCTCGCCGTCGCCCTCGTGGTGGCCGCCCTCCATTTCCAGGACGCCCGCAAGAACGGCCCGCGCTTCATCCTCCGGCGCCTCCAGGCCCTGACCCCGGACTCCGCCGACCGCTACCACATCCAGCTGCTCAACACCGTCGACGAGATCAGGATCGCGGCCGGCCTGCCGCGCGTCAACGCCTACGTCCTGCCGTCGTTCGCCGTCAACTCGCTGGCCGTCATCGAGGAGGACGGGACGCCGGCCGTGGCCGTCACCGAGGGGCTGCTGGCCGAAGGGACGCGCGACGAGCTGCAGGCCGTCGCGGCCCACGAGCTGGCCCACATCGCCCGCGGGGACGCCTTCTACCTGACGCTCGTCTGCTCTCTCGCCAACCTGTTCGAGAAGTTCAAGGACGCCCTCGAGCCCGAGGCGGAGGACTGCCCATCCGGCGCCCGCGGCCGCGGCGGGGCCGGCTTCCCCCCGGTCCTCTTCTACGTGGCCGTGGCCTTCTCGGCGCTGATCATGCGCCTGCTGAGCATGCTCGTCAGCCGCGAGCGCGAGATCCTGGCCGACGCGGCCGCGGTCGAGCTCAGCCGCGCCCCCGAGGCCCTGGCCCGCATCGTCTACAAGGCCCACGTCAAGAACTCGTTCGTCGGCGATTTCCCGCTGAGCTACGCCCCCCTCTTCATCGTCCGGCCGGACTCGCGGGACACGCCCGACAATCTTTGGGGCCGGATCTTCAGCTCCCACCCGCCGCTCGCCAGGAGGCTCGGCGCGCTGGCGGCCATGGTCCGCAAAAGACCGGAGGCCATCGTCAACTCCGTCTGGGAGGAGGAGAAGGCCCGCGATGACGCCCGCGGCGTCCTCCACTCCTACGAGGAGCTGCGGAAAGAGCAGCTCGATCTCTTCCCGGCCGCCGCCGCGGCGCCGGACGGCCCTCCCGCCCCCGAGGACGAAGCCCGCGTCTGGCTGCTGGCCGGACAGGGCGGCCAGCCCTGGGAGGGGCCCTTCACCGTTCCCGAGCTCCTCTGCCGGCCGCGCTTCTCGCCGATCATCCGCGTCAAGAACACCCAGGAGGGCATCGAGGCCCACGCCCGCGAGTTCCCCCAGGTCCGGACGGCCCTCCGCAACCTGGCCCGCAAGAAGCCGCTGGCGCCGGGCCGGGAGAACCACTGCCCGCGCTGCCGCATCCCGCTCTCCGAGACGTTCTACGAAGGCGTCGCCGTCCGCGCCTGCCGGCGCTGCCGAGGCCGCCTCGTCGACGCCGCCTCGGTCGACCGCGTCGTCGCCCGCCGCGAGGTCGCCTTCTCGGACGCGCTCGTCGAGAAGGCCCTCAAGTTCCGGGAGAAGTTCGTCCTCAACCCGCTCAAGAGGCAGAAGATCGAATCGGCCCTCGCGGCGGACATCCCCTGCCCGCACTGCGGCTACCGGATGGTCGCCCGGCCCTACAGCTATCAGTATTTCGTGCCGGTCGACAAGTGCCTGTCCTGCTCGAAGATCTGGTTCGACTCCGACGAGCTGGAGATCCTCCAGATCCTGATCGAGAGCCGCAAGGACAAGGTCAGATCCTGAATTCCCCCGTGTCGATCCATTCCTTCTTGAGGACGGACCAGAAATCCTCGGCCAGCCCTCTCAGGACGTAGCCGTAGGGCAGCCAGCCGTAGCCGGACTCGCCCCAGCCCCTGCCCCAGGAATTCCGGACGAGCAGCGCGCCCCGCGAGGGCTCGCCGCCCGAAGCGTTGGCGACGGTCATCCCGTCGTCGTAGCCCATGGCCACGACGGCGTGGCCGCCCTCGATGCTCTCGCGGCCGAACGGCTCCGGGATGCGGCCCGTCGCCTCGGCCTGATCGATCGAGCTGTAAACGGTGAAGCCGAACATGGCCGGATGGCCGGCGGCGAGGTGGGTCTTCAGCCTTTCGAGGACGGCGGCCCGGGCGGCGCCGGCCGGGTCGTGCCGGTAATAGACGAGCGTCCGGTAGCTCTGGGCGAACGCGTAGCAGAAGGCCGGGGGCTCGCGGTCGAACGACCCCTCGTCGTCGGTGTACGGCCAGTACTTCTCCGGCGGGGCGCCGAACAGGACCATGGCCCCCATGGTCGTCCGGAGGTAGGCGCCGGAGTCCCCCTTTGGCCTTCATGAGGTTGCGGGTCACTTTATAAAGGAAGAGCCGCGACGACTCGACGTGGCGGCCGGCCTGGGCCGTCGCCGCGCCGATCCCGGAGCTGGCCCCGGTCACGAATACGATCCTATCCTTGAGCGACAGCATCTCCGGTCTCCTCGCCTGGAGCGTTGTTCCCGTTCGACGATAAGGCCTAAGCATAGGGGCCGGCGGGCAGCAAGTCAAGGCGGCCGGCACAACCGGCGAAAGGGGGACGCGATGCCCCTTTGCCGATTGACGGCCCGGGCGGGGGGGGGCATCGGAAATAGGTGAATAGGTATTGTGTCCCCGATTTTCGATGTGCTATAAGTCGGCCATGCCCCACGGCGCTCGAAAATGGCTCATAGCCGCCCGCCCCTGGGCCCTGCCCGCCTCGGCCATGCCCGTCGCCTTCGGCACGGCCCTGGCCGTGGTCATCGGCGGCGCGCGCTTCTCGCCGCTCCTGTTCCTCTGGGCCCTCGCGACGATGACGGTCCTGCACTCGGCGGCCAACATGCTCAGCGACGTCTTCGACTTCCGCCGCGGCCTCGACCGGGACGTGACGCCGGTCAGCGGGGCCATCGTCCGGGGCTGGCTCACCGACCGGCAGGTCCTGCGCGGCTCCCTGGTCCTTTTCCTCGCCGGAACGGCCTCGGGTCTCCTCATCGCCGCGGCGACGGGACGTTCGCTCTTCGCCGTCGGAGCGATCGGCCTGGCCGTCGGCGCCGGTTACTCGCTCCTCAAGGCCCGCTCCCTGGGAGACCTGGCCGTTCTTCTCAACTTCGGCCTTCTCGGCGCGGCCGGGGCCTGGATCGTCCAGACGAGGGCCTTCTCCTGGCTCCCGGTCGCCTGGACGGTGCCCATGGCCCTGCTCGTCGCCGCCATCCTGCACGCCAACAACTGGCGCGACATCGGCACGGACGGCGAGCGGCGCGTCACGACCGTCGCCGGGCTCCTCGGCGACCGCGGCTCGCTCGCCTACTACGGCTTCCTGCTCTTCGCCCCGTTCCTCATCGACGTCGCCCTCATCGCCGTCCCCCGCCTCGCCGGCCGACCCGGGCGGCCGATGCCCCTGACCTTCCTCGCCGTCCTGCTCGCTCTGCCCAGCGCCGTCCGCCTGTGGGGGCGGGCGACGAGGCGGTCCGCGCCGCGCCGCCCCCTGGATTTCGTCGTCCTCGACGGGGCGACGGCCAGCCACAACCTCGTCTTCGGCCTTCTCAGCACGGGGGCCGTCCTCCTCGAAGGGATCCTGAGGTGGGGCTGAGCGGCGGCCGGCCGGGTCCGGGCCATCGCCTGATCGGCGCCGCCGGGGCGCTGGCCGCCGTCCTGTTCATCGCCCTCTTCCGGCTCCGGCGGCTGGGCCCGCTCGATTTCTGGGCCTGGCTCGCCGCCAACGTGGCCATCGTCGTCGCGTTGGGCTTCGCGATCGACCGCGGCTACGCGCGAAGGCTGCGCCGGGACCTCGGGTCGGGCCTGCTCCGCAAGATCGGCGTGGGGATCGCGTCGGCCGCGGCCCTCTACGCCGTCTTCGCCGTCGGCCGGCTCGTCGCCCTGCGCGTCCTGCCCTTCGCCGCGGCCGGGATCGGCGGCGTCTACGCCCTGAAGGAAGGGGCCTCCATCCTCAGGATCGGGCTCCTCATCGGCTTCATTATCGGGCCGGGAGAGGAGCTCTTTTGGAGGGGCTTCATCCAGGAAGGCGTGGCCTCGACGACGGACCGGCGGCGAGGCTTCGTCCTGACCGCTCTCCTCTACACCGCGGTGCACTTCGCCGGCGGCAATCCCATGCTCGTCATCGCCGCCGCCGTCTGCGGCCTCTTCTGGGGCTGGCTCTACCTTCGCTTCCGCTCGCCCGTGACGAACGCCGTCAGCCACACCCTCTGGGACCTCGCGGTGTTCGTCTTCCTGCCGTTTTAAGAAGGGGGACACGTACCCGAGGTGCATGTCCCCGCTATCTAGCCTGACCTATTCATAAAAACGCCTCACTTTTCTCCGCCTCACTTTTTCTTGGGCGTTTTTATCCTCCGGGCGAGCCGATTCGGCCCCATCTGCATCGTTCTCGGGGTTCGCAGTACCAAAGAGCACAGCTTCACCCCTCGGGCCTCGCATCTGAGGGCCGCCTCGATTCGTGAATAGTTCGGGCTAGGCGGCGAGGTGCTCGACGAGGATCTTCGCGCCTATGCCGATCAGGATGAGCCCGCCGAGAAGCTCGGCCCACCGTCCGGTCAGCCGCCCGACGACCGGCCCGAGCTTGGCCCCGACGACGGTCAGGACGAAGCTCGCCGCCCCGATGACGGCCGCCGGGTAGAGGATGCCCGTCCCGACGACCCCCAAGCTCAGTCCGACGGCCAGGGCGTCGATGCTCGTGGCCAAGGCCAGGACGATCATCCTCCGGCCCTGGGTCCGGTCGGGCCGGCAGGCCTTCTCCCCGTCGCCCGTCTCGAAGGCCTCGTAGATCATCCGGCCGCCGATCAGGGCCAACAGCCCGAAGGCCACCCAGTGGTCGACGTTCCGGATCAGGCCGATGAGCCGTTCCCCGGCCAGCCAGCCGAGGAGGACCATCAGGAACTGGAAGCCGCCGAAATAGGCGGCGACGCGCGCGGCCTGCCGCCCCGGCAGGCCCTTCGCCCCGCAGGCCATCCCCAGCGTGACGGCGAAGCAGTCCATGGCCAGGGCCACGGCTATTCCGAGGATGACAGCGAAAGACATGGGCTCTCTCCGAGCCGGGCATTATATCAAATTCCGGACGAGACGTTTTTCTTATGCCGGGGAAGTCCGCCGTTCGGCGGACAGTCCCCGGGATCCATGTTATAATGCTCAATTCGGAACGGCCCATGACGACGACAGACGGCATCATCCTTCGCGGGGTCAAGGTCCACAATCTCAAGGGGATCGACCTCGACATCCCCCTCAACAAGCTCATCGTCGTCACCGGCGTCAGCGGCTCGGGCAAGTCGTCGCTGGCCTTCGACACCCTCTACGCCGAGGGCCAGCGCCGCTACATCGAGTCCCTGTCCTCTTACGCCCGGCAGTTCCTCGAGCGCATGGACAAGCCGGACGCCGATCTCATCGAGGGCATACCCCCGGCCATCGCCATCCAGCAGAAGGGCGCGGCCAAGAACCCGCGCTCGACCGTGGCCACGGTCACGGAGATCTTCGACTTCCTCCGGGTGCTCTTCGCCCGGATCGGGGCGGTCCATTGCCTCCGGTGCGGCGCCCCCGTCCTCCGCGACACGGTCGACGGGATGATCGCCGAGCTCTCCCGGGAGCCCGCGGGGACCCGGGCCTTCGTCACCTTTTCCTGGCCCCGCGAGAAGAGCCCCGCCGCTCTCAAGAAGGACGGCTTCTCCAGGGCGGTCGCCGGAGGGGCCGTCGTCGACATCGACCGGGCCCCCAAGGGCGACGGGCCCCTGGACGTCCTCGTCGACCGCATCACTCTCGGCGTCGACGAGCGCGAACGGCTGGCCGACTCGCTCGAAATGGGCCTGAAACGGGGCGACGGCCGCGTCCGCGTCCTGACCGAGTCCGGGCGCGAGCACCCGTTCTCCGAGAAGCTCGAGTGCAAGGCCTGCCGTACGCCCGCCGAAGACCCTTATCCGAACCTGTTCTCCTTCAACAGCCCCCACGGCGCCTGCCCCGAGTGCCACGGCTTCGGCGACCTGGCCGTGGTCGACGAGGACAAGGTCATCCCCGACCCCGGCAAGTCCCTCGAGCAGGGCGCCGTCGAGCCCTGGACCAAGCCGCTCTCCAAGGGCATGCAGAAGGAGCTCCTGGCCGAAGCGCGCCGGCGCAAGATCCCCGTCAACGCGCCCTTCCGCGACCTCCGGCCGGAGCAGCAGCGCTTCGTCCTCGACGGGGGGGACGGCTACTACGGCGTGAAGGGCTTCTTCGAGTGGCTCCAGTCCAAGAAATACAAGGTCCAGGTCCGGGTCCTGCTCAGCCGCTACCGGAGATACATCGCCTGTCCGGCCTGCGCCAAGACGCGGCTCAACGCCCGGGCCCTGAGCGTGCGGGTCAAGGGCCTCAACATCGGCGAGGTCGTCCGCATGACCGTCGGCGAGGCGGCCGCGTTCTTCGACGCCCTCGACCTCACCCCCTTCGAGCGCCGGGTGGCCGACAAGCTCGTCCAGGAGATCCGCGGCCGCCTGCGGTTCCTCATGGAGGTCGGCCTCGACTACATCGCCCTCGACCGCATGACCTTCACCCTGAGCGGCGGCGAGTCCCAGCGCATCTCGCTGGCCGCGGCCCTCAGCGCCTCTCTCGTCGGGACGCTCTTCGTCCTCGACGAGCCGTCGATCGGCCTCCACCCGCGCGACAACCACCGGCTCGTCCAGATCCTTCGCTCCCTCAAGGACATCGGCAACACCGTCGTCGTCGTCGAGCACGATCCGGACATCGTCCGCGCCGCCGAGCACATCGTCGACATGGGGCCCCGGGCCGGCGAGGCCGGCGGCGAGGTCGTCTTCGAGGGCCCCTGGGAGGCCTTCCTGCGGAGCCCCGATTCCCTGACCTCCCAGTACATCCGCGGCGAGAAGGCCATCGTCCCGCCGCCCGCCCGCCGGGCCTCGCGCCTCTTCCTCGAGGTCCGGGGCGCGCACAAGCACAACCTCAAGGACATCGACGTCCGCTTCCCCCTGGGCGTCTTCACCTGCGTCACCGGGGTCTCGGGCTCGGGCAAGAGCACGCTGGTCTACGACGTGCTCTGCCGCGGGCTCGAGGGGCGCTCCGAGGACGGTTACCGGGAGATCCGAGGCCGGGACCGGATCAACAAGGTCATCATGGTCGACCAGTCGCCGCTCAGCGCTTCGCCCCGCTCGATCCCGGCGACCTACACCAAGGCCATGGACGGCATCCGCGACCTCTTCAGCTCGACCCGCGAGGCCAAGCTCATGGGCTTCCGGCCGGGCTACTTCTCCTTCAACACCGCGGGCGGCCGCTGCGAGGAGTGCAAGGGCGCCGGCGTCCAGGTCGTCGAGATGCAGTTCCTGTCCGACGTCAGTCTCGTCTGCGACGCCTGCAAGGGAAAGCGCTTCAAGCGGGAGATCCTCGACGTCCGCTGGAACGGCCGGACGGTCGACGACGTCCTCGGCCTGAGCGTCACCGAGGCCTGCCTGTTCTTCGCCGGGCGCCCCGAGATCACCAGGAAGCTCTACCCCCTCGTCGAGGTCGGGCTCGGCTACCTCAAGCTCGGCCAGCCGACGACGACCCTCTCGGGGGGCGAGCTGCAGCGCATCAAGCTCGCCTATCACCTGGTCCACGAGAAGGGCAAGAAGGCCCTCTATCTCTTCGACGAGCCGACGATCGGTCTCCACCCCAACGACGTCGCCGTCCTCCTGCGCTCCTTCCAGAAGCTCGTCGCCGAGGGCCATACCGTGGTCGTCATCGAGCACAACCTCGACGTCATCAAGAGCGCCGACCACGTCATCGACCTGGGGCCGGAGGGGGGAGAGGCCGGGGGCCGCGTCGTCGCCCAGGGCACCCCCGAGAAGGTGGCCCAGAGCCGCGACTCGATCACGGCGAAATACTTGAGGGACGCCCTGACCCGCGCGGGCGGGGGGAACGGATCGCGCGGTCAAAACGGCGGCAGCCGCGCTTAGACGACGGATGGCCTCCGGGTCCGGCGGGTGACGCTGATCCCCCCACGGCAGAGACGGAGGGCCTTCCTGACCTCGTGCTGGCAAACGGCGACGGCGTGATCACACGGCTTTCCGGTCAGCAGCGATCCGAGTGGAGCCAAGGCCCGGGCATCCCCCAGCTGACCAAGGGCCCAGACGGCGCGGTTTCGGTCCTTGAGCGCGACACCCTCTGACGTCGCCATCGCTATCAGAACTTCCGCGGGATCGCCCGGAAAGGTCCGCGCGGCCTTCGAGACGGCGTCGTCAATGCCCGCGCCGATCGCCAGGCTGATCCCCCCATAGGCGAGAGCCAAAACGCCAACGAAGGCCGCCAGGCCGGCCGCCACGCTGCGGCCTTTCTTTCCGGTCCTGACGTCCATGCGAGATCCCCTCTCTCATCCGAGAGCATACTTCAAAACGGAGGCCCGCTCAAGGGACGCTTCCGGTCTAAAGCGGGACCGGATCATTCGAACATATATGGAACATTGACATTCTTCTACAAAAGAAACAATGACCATATAATATACATTATAATCAATTATCTTGTATCTTGTTTAATATTAATTATATAAATTGATTTATTATTCATTATGTGTCCATTAATTGTACCTTTAACAATAAAGGTAACTACCTCAATAATGTATTATTGACATGGGACGCAAGCGCAAGAAAAGCCCGCCGAAGCGGCCGGACGGCGGGTCCGGGGCGCCGCCGTCCGTTCCCGGCCGCGGCCGGCGCCCGGGGGCCGTCCCGGGCATCGCCGGAGCCCTGGTCCTGCTCGGTCTCCTGGGCTATGTCTTTCTCGTCCGGCCCGGGAGGGGCGCGGTCGACCTCGCGGCGGGAACGTCGCACAATGTCCTGCTCATCACCCTCGACACGACCCGGGCCGACCGCCTGGGGTGTTACGGGTACGGCCCGGCCCGGACGCCCCATCTCGACGGGCTGGCCCGCGAGGGGGTCCGCTTCGCCCGGGCCTACGCCCCGGCCCCGCTGACGCTCCCGGCCCACGCCTCGATCATGTCCGGCCTGCATCCGGTCGCCCACGACGTCCGCAATAACGGCCACGACCTCCCGGCGGGGATCGTCACGCTGGCCCAGATCCTGAAGGCCCGGGGCTTCGCCACCGCCGCCTTCGTCTCCTCCTTCTCGGTCGACTCCCGGTTCGGCCTCGACCGGGGTTTCGACGTCTACGACGACACCTTCGACGCCGGACAGCCGCTGAAGGGCGCCAACGCCGAGCGCAGGGCCGAGGCGACCTTCGCCCGGTTCTCCAGGTGGCTCGAGGGCCTCGGGCCGGAGCGGTTCTTCGCCTGGGTGCACTATTACGACCCGCACCTGCCCTACGACCCGCCCTCTCCCTTTCGCGAACAGGCGCCCGGCCGTCCCTACGACGGCGAGATCGCCTACATGGACCGCTACGTGGGCGCCGTCCTCGAAGCCCTCGAGGACCGTGGCCTGCTCGCCCGGACCCTCGTCGTGGCCGTCGGCGACCACGGCGAAGGCCTGGGCGACAAGGTGGAGAGAGGTCACGGCATCTTCCTCTACGAGGAGACCCTCCGCGTCCCCTTCATCGTCCGCGCCCCGGCCGTCTTCCGCCGGCCCGCGGTCGTCGACGCCGCCGTCCGCCTGGTCGATGTCGCCCCGACGGTCCTGGAGACCCTCGGCCTCGCCGCCGAGGCCGCGGCCATGCAGGGACGAAGCCTCGTCCCCTGGGTCCGCGGCGGGTCCGGGGCGGACCTCGACGCCCTGGTCGAGACGCTCTATCCGCGCTGGAGCTACGGCTGGTCGGAGCTCGTCGGCCTGGTCTCGGACCGCTGGAAGCTCCTCCTGTCGCCCCGGCCCGAGCTCTTCGACCTCCGGGCCGACCCCATGGAAAGAAAAGACCTCTACGCGTCGTCGCCGGCCAAGGCCGGCGAGCTGAAGGAGAGGCTGGAGCGGGAGGTCCTCCGGCTGAGCGCCGGACGGGGCGCCTCGGGCGGGGCGGACCGGGAGCGGGCCGGCGACCGCGAAAGGCTGCGCTCGCTCGGCTACGTCAGCCTCGCCCCCGCCGCCGGGGGGGCGGACGCGCCCGATCCCAAGGACAGGATCGCGCTCCTCGAGCTCGTCCAGCGCGCTCAGGCCTTCGAGGCGGAAGGAAGGTTCCCCGAAGCCGAGAAGGCCCACCTCGACGTCCTGGGCGAGCTGCCCGATTCCGCGGAGGCCTACGTCAATCTCGCCATCGCCCAGGCCATGCAGGGCGCCTTCGACCGGGCGGTCGCGACGCTCGAGCGGGGCCTGGCCCGGCTGCCCGGGTCCGAGGTCCTGCTCGTCCGCCTCGGCCATACTCTTCTCGTGACCGGCCGGCCGCTCGAGGCCCTCGAGACGATGGACCGGGTCCTGGCCTCGAACCCCCGCAGCTTCGACGCCCTGACCGTCCGGGCCGGCATCCTCGATGCCGCCGGCCGCAAGGACGAGGCCCGCGAGGCCTTCGAACGGGCCCTGCTCATCGAGCCCGAGAGCCGGCACCTGAGGACGAGCCTGGCCGCGAACCTGGCCTACGGGGGCCGCCTGAGAGAGGCCATCTCCCTCTACGAGGGGCTGATGGCCGACTTCCCCGAGGAGCAGGCGTTCTACCAGTTCGCGGCCATCGCCCACTCCTATCTCGGCGAGTACGACCGGACCGTCTCGCTCCTGCGCCAGGCCCTGGCCATCCGCCCGACGGCGGTGGGGTACTTCAACCTGGCCGTGGCCTTCGAGAAGAGCGGACGGCCCCGTGAGGCCGCCGAGAGCTTCGAGCTCTACCTCAAGAACGCCCGGGGAGAGAGCGCGGAGAGCATCCGCAAGGCCGAGGCCGAGCTCGAACGGCTCAGGAAGCTCCTCGGGGCGACAGCGCCGCGCTGAGCTTCACAGAGCTCCGATCCCGCCGAGCCCCTTCCGGAGCGCGCCCATGACGCCGGCGATCTCGGCGGGGCGGGCGGGGCCGCCGCTCGCCCCTCGCTGAAAGCTGAAGACGAGCCCGTTCCGGGTGTGGCGGTAGCGGAAGGCGACCCCGGGGTGGCCGAAGAAAAGGGTCATCAGCGTTTCGGGGACCTTCGTCAGCGGCGGCCTGTCGACGTGGCTCAGGCGGAAGCGGGCCTCGACGCGCGTCCCCCCGCCCGGGGCCGGGCCGAGGACGACCCGCCCGCCGCAGATCTCCGCCGTCTGGGCGAGCAGCGGCAGGCCGAGCCCGGTGCGCTTGCGCCCGGTCGTGAAGAACGGGTCGAGCGCCCTCCGCCGCTCCTCGCCCGACATCCCCCGGCCGTTGTCCGTCACCCGGAGCGACAGGACGTCGCGCCCCGGGCTCTCGTTGACGGCGATGAGCACGCGCGTCGCCCCGGCGGCCACCGCGTTCTCGGCGATGTCGAGGATGTGCAGGGACAGGTCCTCCATCATGACGGGACGGCCCTCCGGCCCCCCTCGCCCGCGAGGGCCAGGCGGAGCTCAGCCAGCGAAGGGGAAGCGACGAGGAACTCCGTCACGGCCGCGCCGATCTCCGCCGGCGCGTGGGCGTCCGAGAAGCGCACGATGGGCAGGTCCTCGGCGATGCCGTAGGCGGCCCGGGCCCCGCCCAGGTCGGCGCGGGGCGAGAGCTCGACCGCCTCGAGCCCGAGCCCGGGCGGGATGAACCCGAGCTGGGAAACGAGGCTGAACGACTCCCGGTCGATGTGGCTGGCGATGGCCAGGCCGCCGTGAGCGTGGATGAGCGCGACGGCGTCCCGGACGGGGAACAGGGTCGCTCCGAAGAGGCAGCGCGGGCTGAACCCGGTGACGTAATCCTCGGCGTCGACGAGGACCTGGTCATCGACGAACTTCCGCTTGGCCGGGACGTCGGGCAGGTTGCGGAAGACCGCGGCCTGGAACGGGCCGAGGTCGGCCGCCGCCTCGAAGAGTCCGAGGACGTGGACCTCCTCGGCCGTCGTCAGCTCGATGCCGGGCAGGACGGCGAGCCCGGCGCCGCGGGCGGCCGCGATGACGGCGGCGGCGTTCTCCGTGGTGTTGTGGTCGGTGACGGCGATGAGGTCGAGCCCCGCGGCCCGGGCCGCTTCGACGACGGCCCGCGGCGACATGGCCAGCTCGCCGCAGGGGGAGAGACAGGTGTGGATGTGGAGGTCGGCCCTCAGGCGCCGGAGCTCCATCAGCCGCCCCGGATGCCCATCCCGTAGAGACGGCCGCAGAGCTCGAAGGTCGTGAGGCCCGTCCCCAGGATCGGGACGCTCTCACGCGCCGCCTGGGCCAGGGTCTCCGGCGCCGGCGTCCGGCCGCCGACGAGGACGATCGCCGCGAGCTCCTTGAGGACGGCCACGGCGACGATGTTCGGGTGGACCTGCATGGTCACCCAGAGGTCGCCCTTGCGGGCGTGCCCGATGACGTCCGAGAGGAGGTCGCTCGCGTAGCCGCCCCCGACCTCCCGGTCGAGCGGGACCGCCGGCGTGAAGACCTTGAGCTCGAAGCCGGCCGCCAGGTCCGTGAGAGTCATGGCTTCCCCTCCTCCGCCCGTTCGACGAACGGGCAGTCCTCGAGACGGGCGTAACCGCGGGCGATGTCGTCGGCGAGCGTGCGGCAGTCGGGCGCTCCGCACACCCCGCAGTCCTTCAGGGGCAGAGCGGCGGCCAGCTTGTCCCGCAGCTTGGCCTTGTCGATGGCCTTGGCCGGGTCGATGTCCAGGGGGCGCGAGCCGATGGGCGTCACGGGATGGTCGAACGAGAGGAAGTTCTTGTGGTAGAGCCGGCTGACGTCCTTCTGGTCCACGACCGCGTGCTCGCCGGCCGCGGCGACGAGCTCGAGGACGCGGCTCTTGGCCAGGAACCGGTTCTCGACGCCGAGGGGCCCGCCGACGCAGCCGTCGGGGCAGACCGTGCACTCGAGGAGGTCGATGTCCTGGAGGAGCCCGCCCTCGACCTGGTCGAGGACGCGCATGGTGTCCTGGATGCCCGAGACGGCCACGGCCCGGTGGCGCTTGAGCCCCCGGATCTCGCCCCCCGAGAGCGACCAGCCCATGCCGATGCCGCTGAAGAGCGTCTCCGGGAAGAGATGGCGCATGAGGGCGTCCTCCTCGCTCTTGCGCAGGGCGTGGACGACCTGGGGGAAGATGTCGCGGATCGAGATGGCCCCGTCGAGGTAGGACTTGCTCAGGGTCGCCGGGCAGTTGATGGAGACCATCTTGGCCGGGCAGGGCGTGATGTGGATGATGCCGATCCGCTCGGCCGGGAGGGCCAGGGACTTGGGCAGGATGCTCCGCAGGATCTTGGCCGCGATCTCCCGCGGCGGCTCGATCGGCAGGATCTGGGCGCAGAGCGTGGGGTAGCGGCGCTGGATGATGCGGACGACGACCGGGCAGGTCGCCGTGATGAACGGACGGGGCCGGGGGTGCTCGTTGAGGTACTCCTCGGTCGCCGCGCAGTTGAGCTCGCAGATCGAGCTGAGGTCGTAGACCTCGTCGAAGCCGACGCGGCGCAGGGCCGAGAGGATCTCGTTGGGCAGGACCGTGGAGCCGAACTGGCCGTAGAGGACCGTCGAGGGGATGGCCACCTTGTAGTCGAAGGCCTCGAGCGACGCGAACGACGTCGTGCGCGATTCGACGGCCTCGTGAGGGCAGACGCGCAGGCACTCGGCGCAGTCGATGCAGAGCTGGTCGATGATGCGGGCCTTGCCGTCCCGGACCCGGATGGCCTTGGTCGGGCAGGCCGCCATGCAGCGGACGCAGCCGACGCAGTTGTCCCGGTTGATGTGGATGGCGTGGAAGTTCCTGTCGGGGGTGCTCATGGGCGGTGTCCGTTCGTCCGGATGGTGATGTCGAGGCGCGTGCCCCGGCCGACCTCGGAGTCGATGGCGAAGCCGTCGGCGTTCCTCTTGATGTTCGGCAGGCCCATGCCGGCGCCGAACCCGAGCTCGCGCATCTCGGCCGTGGCCGTCGAAAATCCCTCCGTCATGGCCAGATCGATGTCGGGGATGCCGGGTCCGCGGTCCTCGACGGTGAGCCGGACCTCGGCGGGGGAGACGGCCAGGTCCATGCGGGCCTCCCGGGCGTACATGATGACGTTCATCTCCGCCTCGTAGGCGACGATGGCCGCCCGGCGGACCGTCTTGGCGTCGATCCCGAGGTCCTTCAGCAGCTCCTTGATCTCGCAGGCCGCCGCGCCGGCCCTGGCGAAGTCCCCGCCCTTGACGGGGAACTCGCGGCGGAAGACGGGCTCAGCCTCGGCCATGGCCCCCGTCCTCGACCGACCCCGCGATCCGGGCGCAGGCCTCGAACATGGTCATCCTGCTGGCGATGAGGGGCAGGCCCTTGGCCCGGGCCTCTTCGACGACCGCAGCGGATGGCCGCTTGCCCTGGACGAAGACGACGCCGGCGAGGTCGGCCACGGAACATGTGCGGACGACGTGCCCGTTGGCCAGCCCCGTGAGCAGGAGCGACCCGGGCTCGGCGGAGGTCAGGACGTCGCTCATGAGGTCGGAGGCGAAGACCTTCCGGAAGGCGGCCTCGGGCGAGGTGGACGGGGTGAGGAGCTCGCCGTCGAGAAGGGCCAGGACGTCCTTGAGAACGATCATCGGGGCCTCCCGCCGCGCCGGAATCCCATCCGCGAGACCATTATATATGGGCGCCCGGACAAATGAAAGCCGGTGGTCTCGTCCCCTACATTAGTGACACGGTGGGCTGAGGATGAAGTTTCAGCACACCTGCCGCCGCCTCAGGGCCAAAGCCCCGGATCGGCCGAAAAAAAAGGCTCTTCTCCCGATTTCGGGAAGTCCCTCTCTCGGGCTTTGGCTCGGGATATGCCTCTAGCTCCCCGGCCCCCCGGGGAACCAGTTTGCACGGTTCCCCCCCGCTGCGCGGGTCCAGCGCATGCTCGAGATCGCCGCGGTGGGTCGCGACGACGTCGTCTACGACATCGGCTGCGGCGACGGCCGGATGGTCATCGCCGCGGCCCGGATCTACGGCGCCCGCGGCGTGGGCATCGAGATCGACCCGGCCCTGGTCGCCGCGTGCCGGGCCGGGGCCGAGCGCGAGGGGGTCGGGAAGCTCGTCCGGTTCCTCGAGATGGACGCCACCAAGGCCCATCTGACCCAGGCCACCGTCGTCGTCGCCTATCTCCTGCCGGAATCGCTCGAGGACCTCGCGGTCCTTTTCGACAGGGACCTCCGGCCCGGGGCGCGCGTCGTCTCCCACAACTACCGGATCCCCGGCTGGGAGGACCGCCTCGTCCTGAGCGAGCCCCTGACCGACGAGGCCGGCCGCGAGCACCAGATCCACTTCTACAGGATGCCGGGGCCGGCGTGAACGCGTCGGTCCGCTTCCTCGCCGGCTTCTGCCGCGACCATCCCCTCGACGAGAAGGTCTTCCTCTGCCCGTCCTTCGTCGCCGGGCGGCAGATAGGCGAGGCCCTGGCCCGCGAGGCCGGGTCGTGGATCAACCTCCGCTTCGTCACGGCGTGGTCGCTCGCGGCCGAGCTCCTGGAGAGGAGCGGGAGGGCGGACGCTCGCCGGCCGATGACCGCGGCCGCGGGACTGGCGCTGACGGACCGGCTGGCGAGGGAGCTGCACGCCGAAGGCGGGCTCGAGTATTTCGGCCGGGCCGGCGTCTCTCCCGGCCTGACCGGCGCTCTCCACAGGGCCGTCCGGGACTTCCGGCTCGCCGGCCTGAGCGGCGCCTCCGTTCGGCCGGAGCGCTTCCAGGTCGAGCGGAAAGGGCGGGAGTTCGGACGGCTCGTCGCCCGTTTCGAGCGCGCCCTCGAGTCGGAAGGCCTCCTCGACCCGGCCGCGTTCCTCTCGTCCGCTCTCCGGGCCGCCGCGTCGAGGCCGTCGCCGCCGGCCTGGACCCTCTGTCCGGCGGACCTCCGGCTGAGCCGGCTCGAGCGCGACTTCGTCCGCGCCGCGGCCGGCGAGCGTCTGGTCCTCGTCCCGGGAGACCCGGTCTTCGGGCTGGACCGGCCGCGCCAGGCCTGGCCGGCGCCGGCGGCGGAGAAGACCTCCGAAGCGGGGAGGCTGTCCTGGCTCTTCGCGCCCGGCGCGGCACCCCTTCCCGGCGGGGAGGAGCGCGTCGAGATCTTCCGGGCCCTCGGGCCGGCCAACGAGTGCCGCGAGGTCCTGCGCCGCCTCTACGCCGACAACGTGCCGTTCGACCGGGCGGAGGTCCTGGCGCCGCCGGCGTCGGCCCACGCGACCGTCTTCTACCTCCTCGCGGCCCGGACCGGGCTGCCGGTGACCTTCGGAGAGGGCGTCCCCGTGTCGTTCACGTCCCCCGGAAGGCTTTTCTTCGGCCTCCTCGATTGGCTCGGGAGCGATCTCTCCAGCGTCCGCCTCTGCCGGCTCATCGAGAACGGCGACCTCGTCCTGCCGGCGGGGCCGGACGAACGACCTCTGTCTCCCCGGGCGGCCTGCCGGCACCTGAGGGGCGCCATGATCGGCTGGGGCCGGGAGCGTTATCTCCCCAGGCTGCGCGCCCTCCGCGAGGCCAAGCTGGCCGACCTGGCCCGCGCCGACAGCGCGAGCGCGGAGGAAGGCGGCGAGGGAGGCGAGGCCCGGAAAGCCGCCCTGACGGCGGCCGTCTCGGAGATCGAGGCGCTCGCCCGCGGCGTCGGCCGGCTCCTCGCGGCCGTGCCCGGGCCCGACCCGGACGGCCGTTCGGAGGCGCGGGCCGTCTCCGCCGCCCTGGCCGGGATCATCAGGGACCACGGCCGGGCCGGGACCGGGTTCGACCGCAAGGGCCGGGAGGTCCTGATCGACCGGCTGGAGGAGCTCGGGCGGGAAGGCCGTTTCCCGGCCCTGCCTCGCCAGGAGGCCCTGGACCTCGTCCGGACGGTCGGCTCGTCGCTCCGCGTCGGCGCTTCGCCATCGCTCCCCGGGCATCTCCACGTCTCCGGTTTTTCGGGCGGCGGGCTCTCCGGGCGGCCGGTCACTTTCGTCGTCGGGCTCGACGAGGCGGCCTTTCCCGGACGGGGGCTCCAGGATCCCGTGCTTCTCGACGAGGAGCGGGCCGCGCTCTCGGCCGAGCTGCCGACGTCGGCCGACACGCTCCTCGCCGATCTCTTCGGCCTGGCCGCGACCCTCGCCTCGCTCCGCGGCCGGGTCGTCTTCGGCTACCCGTCGTACGACGTCGTCGACGGGCGGGAGTCCTTCCCGTCCTCGGTCGTGCTGCAGGCCTTCCGGCTGATGCGGGGCGAGGCCGGCCTCGACTACGCCGCCCTCGAACGGGACCTGCCCGCCGCGGCCGGCTTCCTGCCCGGCGGGACGGCCCGCGCTTTCGACGAGATCGACTGGTGGTTGGAGCGGCTGGCGGGCAGCGACCCGGCGCCCGATGGCCCGCGCTCCGTGGCCGCCCATTTCGCCGATCTCGCCGCGGGGCTGGAGGCTGCCGCCGCCCGGGAAGGCGACAGGCTCACGGAATTCGACGGCCTGGTCGACATCGGGCCCCTCCGCGACCGCGTCGATCCCTTGGCCGGCGGCCGGGCCGTCATGTCCGCCTCCCGGCTCGAGCTCCTGGCCCGCTGCCCGTTCGCCTATTTCCTCCGGCACGTGCTCGAGGTCGAAGCGCCCGAGGAGGTCGAGTTCGACCGCTCGCGCTGGCTCGATCCCCTCCAGCGGGGCAGCCTCGTGCACGAGATCCTATGCGCGTTCATGACCAGGATCCGGGCGACGGGGGAGGACGTCTCGGCCCGCGAGCACGGGGGGCTCATGGAAGAGGTGGCCGGCGAGGCCCTGGCCCGCTGGAGGGAGGAGGTCCCGCCGCCGTCGGAGTCCATCTGCGCGAGCGAACGGCAGAACGTCCTGGACTCGCTGGCCATCTTCCTGTCCGCCGAGGAGAACCTCGAGGAGAAGGGCCGGCCCCTGGAGTTCGAGCTGGAGATCGAAGAGAGGCCCATCGAGATCGGCGACGGCCGCTCTTTCCTCCTGCGGGGCTTCATCGACCGGGTCGACCGGCTGGCCGGGGACGCCTACCGGGTGCTGGACTACAAGACCGGGAACCCCTCGGACTACGAGGAGCTGGTCGAGTTCGGCCGGGGCCGGATGATCCAACACGCCCTCTACGCCGTCGCCCTGGAGAAGATGCTCGCGGAGAGGCCGGGCCGGGGCCGGCCCCGGGTCACCCGGAGCGGATACCTCTTCCCCTCCCGCCGGGGCGAGGGGCTGGACAGGATCGTCAAGGACTTCGACCGGGGCCGGCTGAGGTCGCTGCTCGACGACCTCCTGGCGCTGATCCACAAAGGCTATTTCCTCGCCGGGCCCGAGGCCAAGTGCAAGTTCTGCGACTACGCCCCGGTCTGCGGCCAGGACGGCCCCAAGAGGTCCGGCCGGAAGCGGGACGGGAGCCCCGAGGTCTTCGCGGCCTACGACAAGCTCGACGGATACAAGTGATGAGCGCGACCAGGAAGCTCCCGCCCGACCAGCCGGCCCGCGACCGGATCGGAACGGATCTCGACACGACCTTCCTCGTCGAGGCCGGGGCCGGGTCGGGCAAGACCGAAAGCCTGGTCCATCGCATGATCGCCCTGCTCGCCTCCGGGCGGACGAGGATCGACACGCTGGCCGCGGTCACGTTCACCCGCAAGGCGGCGGCCGAGCTCAGGGGGCGCTTCCAGGTCGCCCTGGAGAAGGCCCGGCTCGAGGAGCGGAACGCCGGGGTCCGGGACCGGCTCGACGCCGCGCTGACCGGGCTCGAAAGGTCCTTCATCGGGACCATCCACTCCTTCTGCGCCCGGCTTCTCCGGGAGCGGCCCATCGAGGCGGGCGTCGATCCCGGCTTCCGTGAGCTCGAGGAGCACGAGGACCGTCTCCTGCTCGAGGCGTGCTGGGACGAATACCAGGCCAAGGCCCGTCTCGAGAACGAGGCCGCCTTCCGCGGGCTCGACGAGGCCGGGCTGGAGCCGTCGGAGCTCGAGACGGCCTTCCAGGCCCTCTCGGCCTTTCCCGAGGTCGAGCCGGCCCCCGGCCGGGCCGGGCCGCCCGACCTCTCGAAAGCGAGGCGGGCCCTGGGCGACCTGCTCGACCTGGCCCATGATCTCGTCCCGGCTGAGCGGCCGGAGAAGGGGCGCGACGCTCTCCAATCGGTCCTCGTCCGCGCCTTCCGCCGCCGCCGCAATATCGGCCTCTCCGACGACCGGCGGCTGATGGAAACGCTCGAGCTCTTCGACAAGACGCTCGGCGTCACCAAGAACCGGTGGGCGGACAAGGAGGACGCGGAGCGGATGCTGGCCGCGGCGGAGCGCTTCCAGGAGGAGCATGTCGTCCCGGCCCTGCGCGCCTGGCGCGAGTTCAGGCACGACCGGGCCCTGGCCTTCCTCCGTCCCGCCGTCGCTTTCTACGCGTCGCGGCGCCGGGCCGAGGCCAAGCTCAACTTCCAGGACCTGCTCATGCTGGCCGCGGAGCTCCTCCGCGAGAACCCCGAGGTCCGCCTCTATTTCCGGAAGCGGTTCCATCCCGTCCTCGTCGACGAGTTCCAGGACACCGATCCGATCCAGGCGGAGATCCTGTTCTTCCTGGCCGGGCGGAGGAGCGACGGCGAGCGCGACTGGACGAGGCTCGAGCCCGAGCCCGGCTCGCTCTTCCTCGTCGGCGATCCCAAGCAGTCGATCTACCGGTTCCGGCGGGCCGACATCGACATCTACAACCTGGTCAAGGGGCGGATCGTCGCCTCGGGCGGCGCCGTCCTCGAACTGACCGCCAACTTCCGGTCGCTCGGCCCGATCGCCGACTGGGTCAATCCGCTGTTCGATCCCGCCCGGGGGGGGCTGTTCCCGCGGACGGCCGACACCTACCAGGCGGGCTTCATGCCGCTCGAGGCCGTGCGCGGCGCGGTGGGCCTGCCGCTCTGCGGGGTCCGGCGCGCGTCGGTGCCGGCCGTTCCCCGCCACGCCAAGGGGCCCATCGCCGAGCTCGACTCGCGCCGGCTGGCCGACTTCCTGGCCTGGGCCCTCGACGGGCACCTCGCTCTCGACGACGGCCGGGGCGGCTCCCGTCCGGCCGAGCCGGGCGACGTCCTCGTCCTCTTCCGCTACAAGGACCGCATGAACATGTACGCCCGGCGGCTCGAGGAGCGCGGCGTCCCCTTCGAGATCGCCGGCAGCGACGCCTTCGCCGACAACGCCGAGATCGGCGAGGTCCTCAACCTGCTCCGGGCCCTCGACGACCCGGACGATCCGGTCGCCACGGTGGCCGTCCTGCGCGGGCTCTTCTTAGGGCTGAGCGACCAGGAGCTCGTCGACCACCGGGCCGCGGGCGGCCGGTTCTGCTACGTCGATCCCGCCTGCGAGGAGCGGGGCGCGGAACGGGTCCGCCGGGCCTTCGGCACGCTTCGCGGCTGGCGCGAGCTCGCGGCCAAGCTCCCTCCCTCCGCGGCCCTGGAGGCCGTCCTTCAGAGGTCCGGGCTCCTCAACCATCTCGTGACGGCGGAGATGGGCGGCAGCCGGGCCGGCAACGTCCTCAAGCTGGTCGAGGTCCTGCGCGGCCGCGAGAGCGAGGACATCGCCTCCTTCGCCGCCGCCGTCGAGTTCATGGAGGAGTGGGTCGGCGCCCGCCCGGTCGAGGAGATGAGCCTCGCCCCCGGACGCCGGGACGCCGTCCGCCTGATGAACCTCCACAAGGCCAAGGGGCTCGAGGCCCGCGTCGTCTGGCTGGCCAATCCGGCCGGGGTCGGCGATTTCGAGCCGGACAGGCACGTCCGGCGGACGGCGGGACGGCCGAAGGGGCACTTCCGCTTCACCAAGCCGTTCGGCTTCAGGACGACGACGGTCTCTCAGGCGGCGGGCTGGGACGGGAGCGCGGCCGAGGAGAGAAGATACGAAGAGGCCGAGGTGGACCGGCTGATGTACGTGGCGGCCACGCGGGCCCGGGACCTCCTCGTCGTCAGCGTCTACGAGGGCGACCTGGGCGAGAGGAAAGCCTGGGGACCGCTCGAGAAGGGGCTCGAGGGGGTCCCCGAGCTCCCCGAGCGCCCCGCGGCCGGGAAGCCGAAGACGCGTCCGTCGGCCGGACGGGCGAAAAGGGCGTCCATCGTCGGGCCCGAAGAACCGACGAAAGCCCGGATCGCCTTGCAGAGGAGAATTTCGTCGAGATGAAGAACACGCTCTTCGGCGGCGGTCCAAGGCCCAGCACCTGAGCTACGTCGGGGACAGCCGGGTCGGGGAGGACGTCAACGTCGGCGCGGGTACGATCACCTGCAACTACGACGGCCTCTCGAAGAACTCCACGCGCATCGGCTCCGGGGCCTTCATCGGCTCGGGCACCGAGCTCGTCGCCCCGGTCACGGTCGGGCGGGGCGCCTATGTCGCGGCGGGCTCGACGATCGTCGAGGACGTTCCGGCCGGGGCCCTGGCCATCGCCCGGGCCCGGCAGGTCGAGAAGCCCGGTTGGGCCCTGGAGAGGGCCCGGCGGCGGAAGAAAGGAGGGGGGGGAAACAAGCCATGAAGAGCAGCGACATCAAGACCTACTTCAAGAACGGGCGGGCGGTCGTCTCGGCGGAGACGTACGCCATCGTCAAGACCACGCGGGCCCTGGCCGGCTCGCTGGCCGTCATCAAGGATGCCCGCGAGACGACCTGCATCATCGCCGAGTCCAGGCTCGGCTCCCAGAAGTTCCTGGGCTTCGAGGGCGACTGGCGGATGATCACCTTCGACATGGCCCTGCCGCTCAGCCTGGTCGGCTTCTTCGCCGCGGTCTCGGGGGCCCTGGCCGAGGCCGGGGTCAACCTCTTCGCCATCTCCGCGTACACGACCGACCACGTCTTCGTCAAGGACCAGAAGCTCGCGACGGCCGTCCAGGCGCTGGAGAAGCTCGGGATATCGATCCGGCAGCTCTGAGGCCCCATGCCGGTCGTCGTCACTCTGGCCGAGATCAAGGCCGCGCTGGCCGCGATCGACCCCCTGCCGCTCATCGAATCGGGGTTCGCCGCCTACTCCCGCGGCGAGGCCGTCGTCCCGCCGGTCGGGGAGCTCGTCTTCGACGATCCGCCGGGAGACGTCCACATCAAGTACGGCTATATCAAGGGCGGCGACGTCTACGTCGTCAAGATCGCCTCGGGCTTCTACGACAATCCCCGGCTCGGCCTGCCGTCCGGCGACGGCCTCATGCTCGTCTTCGATCAGCGGACGGGCGTGCTCCAGGCGGTCCTCCTCGACGAAGGCTATCTGACCAACCTGCGGACCGCGGTGGCCGGCGCCGTCGTCGCGAAGCACCTGGGGCCGCGGACGGTCTCGGCCGTCGGTATCCTCGGCGCGGGCGTTCAGGGCCGGATGCAGCTCGAGTGGCTGCGGCGGGTGAGGGCCTTCGACCGGGCCGTCGTCTGGGGCGTCGACGAGGACGAGCTCGCCGCGTACCGCCGGGACGTGGAACGTCCGGGTCTCGAGGTCCGCACGACCCTCCGGGCCGAAGAGGTCGCCGCCGCCTCGAATCTCATCGTCACCTGCACGCCGTCGACGACGCCCCTGCTCGAGGCCGGCTGGATCCGCCCGGGGACGCACATCACGGCCGTGGGGTCCGATACGGCCGCCAAACAGGAGCTAGACCCGGCCATCCTGGCCCGTGCCGACCGGGTGGTCGTCGACAGCCTTCCCCAGTCGGAGCTGCGCGGCGAGGTCTACCGGGCCGTCGCCGCCGGCGCCCTCCGCCGCGACCGGCTGGTCGAGCTGGGCCGGGTCGTCGAGGACGCGACCCTGCGGCGGGCCTCGGACGACGAGACGACGGTCGCCGACCTCACCGGCGTCGCGGTCCAGGACATCCAGATCAGCGCCGCCGTCTGGCGGGCTATCTCCCGCCGCTGACGCCCGTCTCGTCGAGCAGGAAGCGGGCGCCCCCGAACTTCCCGGTCACCCGCAGGACGCAGCGGATGTCGACGCCGGTCGAGCGCGAGTAATCCGCGCTCCCGGCGCAGTCGTCGATGGTCGCCTCGCAGGCCCGGTCGAAACGGCATCCTCCTTGGTCTTCGGTCAATCCGCTCCCGGGGCCAGGACGACGGCCTTCCGGGAGAGCTTGCGGTCGGCGAACTCGAGCGTCACCAGGTACTCGCCCGGCTCGACCAGCCGCGGCCGCGCGAAGCGGGCCCCGGCGGCCTGCCCGCCGCCCTCGGCCGGCGGGGCCTGCGGCTGGCGCATGTCCCAGACGACGGAGTGGAGCCCGGCCGTCGCCTTTCCCTCGATCGTGGCCAGGACGTCGCCGGCGAGGCCGGTGACGCGGAGAACGGCCTTGTCCGTCCCCTTGACAGGGGCCTTGACCGAGTAGCTGATGACGACGCCGGCCGGCTCGTTGGGGGCGCTGAACTTCCGGTCGCCGTCCGAGCCCTCGAGCTTGACCCGCCGGACGGTCCTCTGGACCTTGGGCTCGATCTCGAACAGATGGACGGCCTCGTCGTGGTAGCCGCCCGTCATCTCCTGCAGCGGCGAGATGTCGGTGACGAAGATCCCCCGGCCGTGGGTGGCCACGACGAGGTCGTTGGCCCGGGGGTGGACGAGCAGGTCGTGGACCAGGGCGTTCGGCGGGAGCCCCGTCCCGAAGGGGCGCCAGGAGCGCCCGCCGTCGAGCGTCGCGAACACGCCGGCCTCGGTGCCGACGAAGAGCAGGTCGGGGTTGCGGCGGTCCTCGGCGAGGACGTAGACGGTCCCCTCGGGGAGGTCGGCGGCCAGGGCGGTCCAGGTCTGGCCGAAGTCGTCCGTCCGGAACACGAACGGCCGGTAGTCGTCCCGGTGCCAGCCGGCCTTGGTCGCGTAGGCCCGGCCGGCCTTGTGGGCGGAGGCGAAGACCCGGGTGACGTAGAAGGCCTCGGGCGCGCCGGCCGCCGCGAGGCCCGCGGTGACGTCCTTCCAGGCGCCGCCGCCGTCGCGGGTGACCTGGACCTTGCCGTCGTCCGAGCCCGTCCAGATGAGCCCGGGCTCGAGCGGCGATTCGGAGATCGCGGTCAGGGTGCAGAACTCGATGTTGCCCTTGAGCATCTCCGGATCGTTGGTCGTCAGGTCGGGCGAGATCTCCCGCCAGGTCTCGCCGCGGTCGAAGGAGCGGAGGAGGACCTGGGCGCCGATCATGACGATGCCGCTGTTGTGCGGGGAGAGGGCGATCGGGGCGGTCCAGTTGAAGCGGTAGGGCGGCTTCCCGGCGGGCGGCCGGGGCCGGATCGACCGGGTCAGGCCGAGCTTCTGGTCGAAACGCTGGATGGCCCCGTTCTGGGAGGCGTTGTACAGCCAGCGGCTGTCCGCGGGGTCGACGACGTTGTACATCCCGTCGCCGCCGCCGACGGAGGTCCAGTCGTCGCGGGTCACCGCTCCGGACGGCCCGTTCGAGGGGAACTTGACCGAGCCGTTGTCCTGCAGCCCGCCGTAGATGTTGTAGGGCTCGTCCATGTCGACGCCGACGGCGTAGTACTGGGCGAGGGGCAGGGAGTCGAAGGCGTCCCAGGTCTCGCCGAAGTCGTAGGAGACGGCCAGGCCGCCGTCGTGGCCGAGGATGATGTGCCGCGAATCGGCCGGGTCGATCCAAATGGCGTGGTGGTCGACGTGGACGGAGGCGGCCAGGTTCTCGGGGGCCTTGGCGCCCCAGGTCTTGCCGCCGTCGAGGGAGCGGTAGAGCGGCGTGTTGGGGACGTAGACGACCTTGTCGTCGTTCGGGTCGACGTAGATCTGCCCGTACCACTTGCCGCCGCCGACAGGCTCCCGGTCGGAGTTGGTCTTCGTCCAGGTCTCGCCGGCGTCGTCGGACCGGTAGACATCGCCCCCGACGCGAGCCGGGGCTGCGCGCCTTTGCGCGGCCGCCCCGGCGCGGGCCGCCGGCGCGGCCTACTCCTTGGTCCGGGGCCGTTCGTTGGCGTTGTCGATCGTGGCGTACATGATGTCGGGGTTCCTGGGATAGATGGCCAGGCCGACGCGGCCGAGGTTCCCGGCCGGGAGCCCGCCGGCGAGCTTGCGCCAGGTCCGGCCCGCGTCCGTCGACTTGTAGACGGCCGTCCCCGGCCCGTAGTCGTCGAAGTTCCAGGGAACGCGCGATTTGTCGTAGGAGGCGGCGAAGACGACGTCGGGATCGCCGGGCCGGAGGACGACCTCGACGAAGCCGATCTTGCCGCCGAGGTCGAGGGCCTTGGCCCAGGTCCGGCCGCCGTCGGTCGTCTTGTAGATCCCGCGCTCGGGGTTGGCGCTGAAGTGGTAGCCCATGGCGGCGACGTAGACGATGTCGGGGTCAGCCGGATGGATGGCGATCCGGCCGATGTGGCGCGTCCGCTCGAGGCCCATCGGCGCCCAGGTCTTGCCGCCGTCGACGGACTTCATCACGCCGAAGCCGCGGATGGGGATGCGCCCGGAGGCCGGGTCGCCCGTGCCGACCCAGATGACCTTGGGATCGGAGGGGGCGACGGCGAAGTGGCCGACGGGGACGTTGCTCGCGTCGGGCAGGATGGGTTCGAAGGTCGTCCCGTTGTTCCGCGTCCGCCACAGGCCGCCCGTGCCCGGCGAGACGTAGAAGGTGAAGCGGTCCGAAGGATCGACGGCCACGTGGAGGACGCGGCCGCACTGCCGGGCGGGGCCGAGGGCGCGGTAGGCGAAGGCCCGGGCCAGGCCGTCGTCGATCGGCCGGGGGCCGGCCGCCGGGTTCTTGGTTTGGGCCGCGAGCGCGGCGACGGCGAGGACGGCGCCGAGCGCGGCGCGCGCCAGGGGACGAGCGTTCATGGTCACCTCCTGTTTAGGGAAGTTTATCTGGA
The DNA here is from genome assembly GCA_041320535.1 of Candidatus Aminicenantota bacterium. Lineage (GTDB taxonomy): Bacteria > Acidobacteriota > Aminicenantia > Aminicenantales > Saccharicenantaceae > RBG-16-66-30. The sequence goes on from JBGLNH010000001.1 coordinate 1,457,885, forward strand.
TTAGACGTGATTCTCAACTCCATACAGTTCATTTCCTTCTATGGGTCAAGACGCTGATCCAAGAACGGGTGGCCGGGAGTTAGTCCCCGGCCGCCTGGAGGCGGAAGGGGTTCCCCACGGGGGGATGGGTGGAGCCGAAGACGGACCGGGGACGCTACCGGACAGGACCCGTTCGGGGATAAGCGTCTTGACTACAGGTAGTTGCGGACGACGGCCTCCATGGCCTCCGCCCGCTGCTCCATCTCGGCGACCATCTTGAACTGGGTCCGGGCCCGGTCGAGGTTGTGGCCCTCGCGGCGGATCTTGAAGTAGACGTCGCCCTTGAGGTGGTCGGTGAGGAAGCGGATGCCGCACTCGAGCGTCAGCAGCTTGGCCGAGAAGGCGAGCAGGTCCGTCTCCGCCGGGACCAGGAAATCCCGGGCCGCGTCGAGGTAGCCGGCGGCCAGCCGGTCGAACATGCCGAGGTCGAAGCCGACCTTGCCGAGGTCGCGCTCGTCCTCGGCCGCCGTGGCCGCGCCGAGCCGGACCGAGTCGCCGAAGTCGTACAGCACCGATCCCGGCATGACCGTGTCGAGGTCGATGACGCAGACGCCCTCGCCGGTGAGGTCGTCGATCATGACGTTGTTGAGCTTGGTGTCGTTGTGGGTGACCCGCTCGGGGACGCGCCCCCCGGCCAGCCCGTCGACGACCGCGCGGGTGTCCTTCTCGCGGGCCAGGACGAAATCGATCTCGGGCCCCACCGAGCCGGCCCGCCGGACCGGGTCGTGCTCCGCGGCCGCCAGGAAGGCCTCGAAGCGCTTCCGGGTGTGGTGGAAGTCGGGGATGGTCTCGTGGAGCCGGCCGCCGGGCAGGTCGGCCAGCATTCTCTGGAAGCGGCCGAAGGCCTTGGAGGCCGCATAGACGTGGCGGAGGTCCTCGACGCGGTCGTAGGTCCGCGCCCCGCCGATGAAGCGGAACATCCGCCAGTAGGAGCCTTCCGGCGTCCTGTGGAACGACCGTCCCTCGAGCGTCGGGACGATGGTCAGCGTCTCCCGGTCCGGGTCGCCGCCTGCGGCGACGATCCGCTCCCGGGCGAAGCGGGTCACCCGCTCGATGTTCTCCATGAGCAGCTCGGGCTCGCGGAAGACGAGGTGGTTGATGCGCTGGTTGACGTACTGGATGACGCGGCCGCCGGCCTCGAACCTCGAGCAGTACGTGTCGTTGATGTGCCCCGAGGGGATGGGGCAGGACGAGACCCACCGGCCTTCGACGGCGAACGCGCCGCAGATCGCCTCCAGGTCGGGGGACGGCTTCTTTTCCATGGACAACCTCGGCTGCGGAGATCCCGGGCCCCCGGGTCAGGCGCTCATTCTAGCCAAGCGCCGCCGGACCTGTCAACGCGGGCGGCGGCCGGAAGTGCGCCCGCCGCTGCCGCCGCGGCCCGGCCGAGGTGCCGATCTTCCGCATGGAGTGGGACATCAGCAGGAGGTTCTCGCTCGTGGGCGGGCGGGACGACCGTGGAAGGCTCGGATTCGATGTCAAATTCCGCCGGCGCTTCTGAGATCCGCCCCCGGGCCCGCCGCGCCGCGGCCGCCCTGGCCCTGGCCCTCGCCCTGGCCTTCGGGGGCGCCGCCGTTGCCGCCCAGGACGTCCCCCCGACCGTCGTCGACCGCGTCGTCGTCGAGGTCGACGGGCGGCCCGGGGAAGCCGGCCTGCTCGACCTCATCCCCATCCGGGCGGGCGATCCCCTTGAGCCTGGGCTCGTCGACCAGGCCGTCAAGCAGATCTTCCGGACCGGCATCTTCGCCGACGTCCGGGTCGAGAGGCGGGGCGAGGAGCGGATCGAGCTCGTGTTCGTCCTCGTCCGCAACGTGTTCGTCGACGACGTCCGGTTCCGGGGCACCAAGGTCCCGGCCGCGCGCCTGAGGGACGCCCTGGTCTCCCTGCGTCCCGGGGTGACGCTCGCGGAGGACCGCGTCGATGCGGCCGTCGCCGAGGTCCGGGCGGGCCTGCGGAGGGAGGGGCATTTCGACGCCGAGGTCGTGTGCGATGTCCGGCGCAAGGCCGGAGGGGCGACCGCCGACCTGGTCTTCCGGACGACGGACTGGAAGAGCTTCCGCGTCGGGGGGCTCGAGGTCGAGTGGAAGGCCGAGATCCCCGACCAGGCCCTCCTCGAGAGGATGAGGACCAAGGTCGGGGAGATCTACGTCCCGAGCCGGCTCGAGGCCGATCTCGAGGCCCTCAAAGCCGGCCTGGCCGCCGCGGGCTACCGGCGGGCCGAGGTCCGGCTGGCCGGGGAGACCTTCGACGAGAAGGGCCGCCGGGTCGAACTCCTCGTCGAGATCGCGCCCCACGAGAGGATCGTCATCGCCGTCAACGGCGCCAAGGTCCCGGCCCGGCTCCTCGATCCGATCTGGGAGGAGCGGGTCTTCGAGGCTTGGGGCTTGTCCGAAGGGGAGGCCCGCATCCTCAACCACCTCCGCCGGAAAGGCTACCTCTTCGCCGGGGTCGAGAGCCGGGTGGAAAAGGGACAGGACGTCGTCCGCATCGTCCACGACGTCGCGCCGGGCGACCGGTACAGGGTCGGGGACGTCGGGTTCCGGGGCCTCGCGGCCTTCTCCGAATCCGAGATGAAGAACCGCCTGGCCATTCGCGAGGGCGTGCCCCTGTTCTCGTTCCTCGGCTACGACCGCCTGTTCACCATCCCGAGAGAGATCGAGGAACACTACAAGGAGAACGGCTACGCCGACGCCCAGGTCCGGCTCGAGCTGGAACCGGGGACGTCGGGCCTCCAGGCCGTTTACGACATCCGCGAGGGGCGGAAGACCCTGGTCGAGGCCGTCCGGATCGAGGGGGCGGGCCTGTTCCCGACCGCGGACCTCGAGCGGGGGCTGTTCAACCGTCCGGACGGCCCGTACTTCCCGCCCAACGTGCAGAAGGACGTCACCCAGATCGAGGCCTTCTACCTCAACCGCGGTGTCCGCGGCACCCTGATCGTTCCCCGCGTCGAGCCGGCGGGGGAGGGCCGCGTGTCCGTCGTCTACGAGGTCGAGGAGGGCGAGCCGGTCGCCATCCGGAGCTTCTTCTTCACCGGCAACCGGAGGACCAAGGACCGGGTCATCGCCCGGGAGCTCGTCATCGAGAAAGGCGGCGTGGCCGATCACTCGAAGGTCCTGGAATCGAAGCGGCGGCTCGACGGCCTGGGCATCTTCTCGGACGTCCGCGTCGACGAGGTCCGGACCGGGCCCGGCGAGGAGGTCGTCGTCGTCACCGTCCGCGAGGGCGACGAGAACTACGCGGGGGCCGGCCTCGGGTTCGAGTCCCTGGCGCCCCTGACCGGCTCCCTTGCTTCCTGGCCCAACAACTTCCGGCCCCGTCTGGCGGCGGAGTATATCCGCAGCAACGTCCTCGGCCTGGGCGCACAGCTCGGCGTCCTCGGCCAGATCAGCACCTTCGAGCGCCGGGCGGTCGTCTCCTGGAGCCAGCCCTACTTCCTGGGGCTGTCCATGCCGACGACCCTTCTCGGCTGGGCCGAGCGCGAGGAGCGCACAACCTTCACGCTCGACCGGCGCGGCGTCAGCCTCAGCGCGGTCAGGGCCCTGAGCCGGGCCCGCCTTCTCCTCGGCTCGATCAGCCTGACCCGGACGGCCATCCCCGTGTACGACCTCGAGAACCCGCCCGAGGAGCTCGACCGCCGCTTCCAACCGTACTCGGCGGCCGTCGCGTCGGTCAGCATGAGCTGGGAGAGGCGGGACGATACGTTGAATCCCAGACGGGGCTATTTCTTCAGCGCCGTCGCCGAGTGGGGCTTTCCCGTCTTCGGGATGGAATCCGACTATCAGAAGGTCTTCCTCAAGGCCCAGGCCTACCGGCCCCTTTCGTCCGCCTTCCAGTTCGGGGCCACGGCCCGGCTCGGGCTCGGCAACGGGCTGAGGAACCTGCCGGAGAGGTTCTTCGCCGGGGGCAGCAACACCTTCCGGGGCGAGGAGTTCGAGCTGCTCGGGCCCAGCGACGAGACGAGCCTCAAACCCTACGGCGGAGAGGCCGTCCTCCTCGTCAACTCCGAGCTCTCGTGGACGATCTTCCAGTCGTGGAAGGCGCTCCAGCTGGCCGCCTTCTTCGACCTCGGCAACGTCTACGCGAGCATCGATGCCTTCCGGCCCCTCGACCTCATCGGGGCCGCCGGGGCGGGCCTCCGCTACCGGACCCCCCTCGGCCCGGTCCGCGTCGAGATCGCCTGGAAGCTCTGGGGGTTCGACGCCCAGGACCGGAAGGGCAGGCCGCTCATCTTCCTGACGATCGGGCATATCTTCTAATGGAGAGGAAAGGCCGATGATCAAGAGGATCCTGGGACTCCTGCTTTTGGCGGCCCTCGCCGCCCGGGCCCAGACGGTCAACTGTGTCGTCGCCGTCGTCAACGGCGAGGTCGTCACCCTGCTCGACGTCCAGGTGACGGTCGAGTTCGGCCTGGGGCGCGGCGGGGCCGTCGAGCCGGGCGCCGATCCGCGGCTGGCGGCGCTCGACGCGCTCATCGACCGCAAGGTCGTCCTCGATCTGGCCCGGGAGGCCCGCGGCGCGGACCCGGCCGGGATCGCCGCCGCGGCCGAGGAGCTGCGGCGGTCGATGGGGGAGCGGGCCTTCGCCGCCGGCCTGGCCAAGTTCGGGCTGCCGGCCAAGGGCCTCGATCCCTATCTCGAGGAGCGCATCCTCTTCGACCGGGCCCTGGCGGCGCGCTTCAGCCAGAGCGTGCCGGTATCGCTCACGGAGATCGAGCGCCATTACCGGGACACCTATGTCCCCGAGCGCAACCGGCTCGGGCTCCCCGTCGAACCCCTCGAAGCGGTCGACGAAGCGATCGAGGCCGGGCTCCGCGACCGGCGCCGGGCCCAGCAGATGGCCGACTGGGTCCGCGACCTCAGGAAGCGGGCCGACATCCAGATCAGGAAGGACTGCTTGAAATGACCTTGGCTTACCTCTTTCCCGGACAGGGCTCCCAGGCCGTGGGCATGGGCAAGGACCTCTACGGGCGCTCGGCCGAGGCCCGGGCGCTTTTCGACCGGGCCGACGAGGTCCTCGGCTTCGCCCTCTCCAAGCTGTGCTTCGAAGGGCCCGAGGAGGAGCTCCGTCTGACGCGCAACACCCAGCCCGCCCTGCTCGCCGTCAGCACGGCCGCCTGCCGGGCGCTCGGCCGGGACCCCGGCGTGGCCGCCGGACACAGCCTGGGCGAGTACTCGGCGCTCGTCGCCGCGGGCGTCCTCGGCTTCGAGGACGCGGTCCTGCTCGTCCACAAGCGGGGCCGCTACATGCAGGAGGCCGTGCCGGTCGGCGTCGGCGCCATGGCCGCCGTCCTCGGCGTCCCCGGCGAGGAGGTCGAGCGCCGGCTGGCCGAGGTCCGCGCGGGCGCCGTCGAGATCGCCAACTGGAACAGCGACGACCAGATCGTCATCTCGGGCGAGAAGGCCGCGGTCGAGGAGGCCCTGTCCGCGATCAAGGCCCCCCGGTCGGTCGTCCTGCCGGTCAGCGCCCCTTTCCACTCGCGGCTCATGAAGCCGGCCGAGGACAGGCTGGCCGCCGATCTCGACGCCGTCGCCTTCGCCGACCCTCGCTTCCCGGTCGTCACCAACGTCGACGCCCGGCTCATCCGGACCGGGGAAGAGGCCCGCGACGCCCTCAAGCGCCAGGTCAGCCGGTCGGTCCTGTGGACGAGGTCCATGGACGTCCTCGAGGGCCTCGGCGTCGAGGCCTGCGTCGAGTGCGGCCCGGGTAAGGTCCTGGCCGGGCTCATGAAGCGCATCGGCCGCGGCTGGGCCAAGGCCCCGGCGTTCCACAACGTGGAGGACCTGGCGGGAGCGGAGAAGGCGAAGGCCGCCCTATTCGGCGTCCTGTGAGATGACCCGCGGACCGAAGCGGATGAAGTATTCCAGCATGGAGATGACGGCCAGGGCGACGATCAGCCACAGGCCGACCTTGGCGGCCCCGATGATGACCTTGCCGAGATAGTTCGGGCCGAGGACGAGCGCGCCGAGGATCCAGGACTCGCTGCCCATCTTGGCCTTGCCGAAGATGGAGGCCGGGATGTTGATCCCCTTGGTCGAGGCCATGGCCCGGAAACCCGTCACGGCGATCTCCCGCCCGATGATGATGATGGCCGCCGAGGACGGGACGAGCCCGAGCTCGACGAGGCAGATGACGGCCGAGGCGATGAGGAGCTTGTCGGCCGTCGGGTCGAGGAGCTGGCCGAGGACGGTGACCTCGCCCTTGCGGCGGGCGATCCAGCCGTCGACGGCGTCGGTCAGGGCGGCGAAGACGTAGATGGCCAGGGCGACGATCTCGTGGCCCCTGAAATCGGCCAGCATCATGGCCACCAGGGCCGGGACGGCCAGGATCCTGGCTATGCTCAGATAGTTCGGGACGTTCACCGTGCCGAGATTACAACAGCGCCGCCCATGTGTCAATGAGGATCAGGCGTCATCTCAAATGTGAGGGATGAGCACGCAGGGGATATGCCCGGAGGAGGCCGTGGTAGGGCGGAGCGGGCATGGATGGAAGATGGGGCGTTCGCCCCATCTTCCAGAGCGGAGCCCGGATCCGAAGCGAGCCGGCTCGCCGGGCCGGCGAGCGGCCGACGGAGTGGCATGCCCCGAGTCGGGAATTCCGAACACGGAGGATGACGCGACCTCCTTATTGCAAAAGGCCGGGGGCGTGGGTATAGTGAGGGCTCCGATGGCCAAGGCGACCTCCCTGACCCCGATGATGGAGCAGTACTTCCGCATCAAGGAGCTCCACCCCGACGCCCTCCTCTTCTTCCGGCTCGGCGACTTCTACGAGATGTTCTACGAGGACGCCCGGGTCGCGGCGCCCGTCCTCGACATCGCCCTGACCTCGCGCCAGAAGGTCCCGATGTGCGGCGTGCCCCATCACGCCGTCAACTCCTACCTGCCCAAGCTCCTCCGCGCCGGCTTCAAGGTGGCCGTCTGCGAGCAGGTCGAGGACCCGAAGACGGCCAAGGGCGTCGTGCGCCGCGAGATCATCAAGGTCCTGACCCCGGGGACGGCGGTGGAGATCGAGACCGAGGAGGCCAAGGAGGGGACGTTCATCGCCTCCCTGGCGCTCGAGGAGGCGGGCTGGGGCCTGGCCCTGGCCGATCTCGCCGCCGGCGAGGTCCGCACTCTCGAGGGCAGCTGGGCCGAGGCCAAGCTCCTGGCCGACGAGATCTTCAAGGCGTCGCCGAAGGAGGTCCTCTATCCCCAGGGCGCGGAGGAGGCCCTGGGCCGCGTCCTCTCCCGCGACGGGGGGCCGGGCGCGGCGCTGAGCCCGGCCGAGGGCTGGCTCTTCGACCCGCCCCAGGCCGCGCGCGTCGTCCTCGAGCATTTCGGGGCCCGGTCGCTGGCCGGCTTCGGCCTCGAGGACAAGCCCCGGGCCGTGGCCGCGGCCGGGGCCCTTGTCGCCTACGTCAAGAAGGTCCGGCGGGACTCCCTGGCCCTCGTCCACCGCATCTCCTACCTCAACGCCGAGGGCCACCTCGTGCTCGACGCGACGACCGTGCGCAACCTGGAGCTGGTCCGCAAGCGGCGAGGAACGCGGCGACCGTCTTTTTCATTCGTACCTCCGAGGAGCACCCGGTTCGCGGGTGACCGATGGCCCTATTCTAGAACAAATCCCGACGCTTTGACAAACCGCGACCGTCGTCGCGGGCGCCGCGGCCCACGCGGAGCGGTTATGCGGCCGGGGCTAGTCCTCGCGACCGGTCGCCTTTAGCCGAGATCATTGACGGCGGGGATCCGCGGCTAAATCGCGCTATTCGATATAAATAACGGAATGATCAGATATGGAGCCATTTTAATATGTAATTAAATAGGACATATAAAAATTGTCAAATATAACAATGAGCTTGACTTAGATAATTGAGCCGTGCTATAATCTATATGTTCATAATACGGACATTATTTCGTATATTCGTGAGCCCGATGGCCCCTCAACTCGGTCTGATCGCCTGCGCGTGCTTCGATCGGGAGCTTGTCGCCTGCCAATCGTCCCAGGACTTCCGGGACGTCCGTTTCATCGCCCTGCCGGCCCGTTGCGACCAAGCCGAGGCCGAATGGCCGGGGCTCGGCGAGGCCGTGGGCGTCTGCCGTCAGGAAGGCCGCTCGATCGCCCTCGTCGGCGGCTACTGCCTGACCGGGCCGGCCAAGGACTGCGGGCTCGACGGGGACTGCCGGCTCCATCAAAAGGGCCAGTGCGCCGAGTGGTTCGCCGACAAGGACGTCCTCGACCGCTTCCTTCAAGACGGCGCCTATCTCGTCCTTCCCGGCTGGCTGTCGAACTGGGAAGCCCACGTGCAGGCGCGATGGCCGGGTGATCCCAAGGCGGCCCAGGCCCATTTCCGGGAAGTGGCCAGGAAGGTCGTCCTCCTGGACACGGGCCTCCGTCCCGGCATCGAGCGCGACCTCAAGGCCTTCGCCCGGTTCCTTCGACTGCCCGGCGAGGCCCACCCCGTGGGCCTGGAGCTCCTCCGGCTGGGCCTGGCGAACATCGCCCTTCTCTGGCGGCTGGAGCGCGACAAGGAGGAGTCCGAGGACCGGATGGCCGTGACGCGCCAAAGGGACACGGACTTCGGCCGCATCGGCCAGCTCCTCGGCGCCGTGACAGGCGCCCAGTCCATGGACGAAGCCCAGGCGGGCGTTCTCAAGGTCTTCCGCGTCCTCCTGTCGCCTCGGGAGGCCGTGTTCCGGCCGGCCGCGGCGCTCGCGGCCGAGGCCGGGCCCGAGGGCTCCCCGGTCGACCGGATCGTCGCCCTCAACGCGGAGTACGCCTGGACCGACGACCGGCGGACCGTCCATCTCAAGATCGACCACGACCGGGAGCTCTTCGGCGTCCTCGAGCTCGGCGGTTTCGACGACCCCTCGCGGCGCGAGCGCGATCTCGACCTGGCCCTGACCCTGGCCAGGATCTCGGGGCTGGCCCTGGCGAACGTCCGGACATCGCAGGAGATGGCCGTCGAACGCGACAGGGCCGCCCGGGCCGAGGCGGCCCTGGCCTCGGGCGAGGAGAAGATGACCCGGATCTTCAGCTATCCCCTGGGCATCTACAGAACGACCCCCCAGGGGCAGATCCTCGACGCCACTCCGACCCTCGTCCGCATGCTCGGTTACCCGGACCTCGACGCGCTCAAGGCCGTCAACTTCTGGGACCTCCATCACGACCCGCGCGACCGCGAAAGCTGGCAGGCCGTTCTCGGCTCGAGCGTCATGGTCGAGATCTTCGAGACCCAGCTGCGCCGGAGCAACGGTACGCTGTTCTGGGCCAAGGACTCCGCCCGGGCCGCCCGTGACTCCCGCGGCAGGGCGCTGTTCTACGACGGCGTCATCGAGGACATCACGCGGAAGAAGCAGATCGAGGAGGACCACCTCTGGAACGTCCGGCTCCAGAACGCGGTCCGGGACGTCTCCGAGCGCCTGCTGTCGCCGACGCCGATCGACGTCATATCCGCCGTCGTCATGGAGAACGCCCGCCGCCTGACCTCGAGCGCCTCCGCCTTCGTCGGCCATGTCGACGAGCGCACCGGGGCCCTCGTGGCCGCGGCCGTGACGCCGGACGCCCTGGAGATGCTCGGCTCGCGGCCCCTCGGGGACGCGCGGCTCCACGAGAGCTCCGGCATGTGGCGCTGGGTCCTCGACAAGAAGAAGCCCATCCTGACCAACCTGACCAGCCTCGACCCCCGGTTCACGGGGATGCCGGCGGAGCACTTCCCGGTGCGCCAGTTCCTGGCCGTGCCGGCGATCATGGCGGGAACGATCGTCGGCCTCATCGTCGTCGCCAATTCGTCCTGCCCGCTGGCCGAAAGGGACCTCAAGGCCGTCGAGCGCCTGGCCGAACTGTACGCCATCGCCGTCCACCGGACGCGGACGGAGAGCGAGCTGCGCGAGCTCTCGCTCTTCGACGAGCTGACGAAGGTCTGCAACCGCCGGGGCTTCGTCGCCCTGGCCGAGCAGCAGGTCAAGGTCGCCCACCGGACGAAGAAGAACATGTCGCTCTTCTACGCCGACCTCGACGACCTCAAGAGGATCAACGACACCTTCGGCCACGAGGAGGGGGACGCCGCCCTCGTCGAGGCGGCGCGGATCCTGAAGGAGGTCTTCCGCGATTCGGACATCATCGCCCGGCTCGGCGGCGACGAGTTCGCCGTGCTGGCCATCGACGTCGCGGAGGGCAAGGCCGCCGCGCTGGCCCGCCGTCTCCGGGACACGGCCCAGGCCAGGAACGCCCGCCCGGAGAGCGCCTATCCCGTCTCGTTCAGCGTTGGCATCGCCCGCTACGACCCGGAGCAGCCGTGCTCGGTCCAGGAGCTCCTGGCCCAGGCCGACCGGAGGATGTACCGGGACAAGGCCGCCAAGAAGGGCCTAGCGGCGTCGGCCTGAATCCCCGCCCTCCTCACTTCCGAAGGCCGTACTTGGCCAGCTTGTTGTAGAGCGTCGTCCGCGAGATGTCCAGGATCTTGGCCGTCTGGCGCAGGTTCCCCTTGGTCACCTTCAGGAGATAGCCGATGTAGTCCTTCTCCAGATCGTCGAGCGAGGACAGGTGGCTCCCCCCGGCGAAGGCCAGGGCCCCCTGCGGGGGGATGTAGTCGCGGAGGTATTTGGGCAGGTTGGCGACGTCGATGAAGTCCTTCTTGCAGAGCATGGCCGCGCTTTCCAGGACGTTCGCCAGCTCGCGGACGTTGCCGGGCCAGCCGTACTTGAGGAAGAGCTTCTGGACCTCGCGGGAGACGCCGCGGACGCCCTTGCCGAAGTTCCTGTTGGCGATCTGGAGGAAGTGGCGGACGAGCAGGGGGATGTCCTCGAGCCGCTCCCGGAGGGGAGGGAGCTCGATGACGACCTTGTTGAGGCGGTGGAAGAGGTCCTCGCGGAACGAACCCGCGCGCACCCGCTCGGACAGGTCCCTGTTCGTGGCGGCCAGGATCCGGACCTCGACCGTGACGTTCTCGCCCGCGCCGAGCGGGCGGAACTCGCGGCTCTCCAGGACGCGGAGCAGCTTGGCCTGGACGGCCACGGGGATCTCGGCGATCTCGTCGAGGAAGATGATCCCGCCGTCGGCCTCCTCGAACAGGCCCGGCTTGTCGCGGTCGGCCCCGGTGAAGGCCCCTTTCCGGTAGCCGAAGAGCTCCGACTCGAACAGGTTCTCGGGGATCGAGGCGCAGTCGCAGACGACGAGCGGCTTGTCCTTGTTGGGGCCGAGCCCGTGGACGGCCCGGGCGACGACCTCCTTGCCGGTCCCCGTCTCGCCGGTGATGAGGGCGCTGGAGAAGTACTTGGCGATGTTCTCGATGAGGCCGAAGATCTCGAGCATGGTCGGGTTGCGGCTGACGAGGCCCTCGAAATCGTATTTCCGCTCCAGCTTCCTCTCGAGGTGCAGGGTCTCGCGGCGCAGCGCGCTCTTGCGGGAGATGCGGCGCAGGAGGTCGCGGAGGATGTCGCGCTCGTAGGGCTTGGGGACGAAATCGGTCGCGCCGGCGCGGACGACGTCCAGCACCGCCTCGCGCCCGAGAGGCTCGCCGCCGACGAGGACGTCGACCAGGGCGTCGGACCGCTTGATCTTCTTCATGACCACCAGCCCGGCGGCCAGCGAGTCCCCCGAATCGACGAGGACGACCCGGATCCCGTTGTCGCGGACGATCTCGAGGTAGTCGTCCTCGATCTGGGCGAAGAAGACGTTGACGTCGACGCCCATCGGGGACTTCTTGACGGATTCGTAGAGGGAGAAATCGTCCGAGACGATCAGGAGATTGGTCTGTTTGTCCATCCTTCCCCGCCCGCGTTCCTCGGCGTCGGCCCTATCTTAACAATTCCCGGGTGAATAAACAACACCCTCGTTCGGCGCGGCGAGATCCGGGACACGATCCCGTTTCCGGAGAAACGGGTCATGTCCCGTCTCTTCCGTACGTCCCCGGATCGGCGGGGCGCTTCCGGACCAGGGTCAGCCGGACCCGCTGGCGGACCTCCTCCTCGACGCGCACGACCGCGAATTCGGCCCGCTCGAGGTACTTGACGTGGGCCCGGAGGTAGGCCAGACCCTGAGCGCAGAGGAACTCGAGCCAGTCGCCGGTCGCGGTCTCGTCCATGAGCTCCGGCGTCTGCTCGCTGAAGGTGGTTTGGGCCCGCGGGGTCATCCGGTTCTCGGCCGGCCCCCGGCGCTTGGCGAAGATGTTGACCCCGTCCTCGACCTCGAGGGCGTTCATGTGGGGCGCCCAGCGGGCCGCCCAGCGCTCGTAGCGGCCGTAGAACTTGCTGTTCGAGGCCGTGATCGCGGGATCGGCGTTGAGCTCCCCGGCGATGAGCTTCCTCAGGGCCAGGCCGGCGTCCCGATGCTCGGGGTAGAGCGGCAGGCTCAGGGCCCGGAAGTAGGCGAACCAGCCCCGCGGGATCCAGTAGTCCCGGAAGAGGTAAGGCGTGTAGTTCGAGAACGGCTGGACCCATTCGTGGGACGGATAGCCGTGCAGGTTGAGGAACACGTCGGGGGCCCAGCGGTCGTAGAGCCTGGCCCGGACGGCCGCCTCGGGCAGGAGGGGCCTGGAGCCCGTCTGGTAGCCCATGTCCACGCCGAGCGCCCCGTAGCGCCCGGCGTGCAGGCTGTGGAAGGGCTCGTTCTTCCACATCTCGTAGGCGAGCTCGGCGCCGTCCGGGTTCTCCATGGGCTCGAAGACGAAGCTCATCTTCTTCAGCGCCTCGCGGGTGGCCGGATCGCGGGCCAGCAGCTCGGCGAAGCGCAGAAGGTAGTTGGTCGACGAGACCTCGTTGGCGTGCTGGCGGGCGACGGCCTGGAGGGTCGGCTTGGCCGTGACCAGGCGCGGCAGCGAGACGTACTTCCCGAGGGGCAGGAAGAGCTCGAGGACGGGCACGTCGCGGCCCTCGTAGGACCGGCCCCCGACATAGGTCCGGACGCCCTTCAGGGACGCCAGCCGGCGGACGATGTCGTTGGCCATGTCCGGAGAGATGATCTCCCTCGTCGGGACGATCGCCTCCCCGGGCGGAGGGGCGGGGGAGGGGACGGCGTCCGCGCCGGGGGCGGCGAGGGCCTCGACGGCCAGGCGCTCATCCTTCTCCTGGGCCTGGAAGCGCGGCCGGAGGATCACGGCGTCGAGGCCGGCGTAGCGGAAGGGATCGGAGATGAGCCCGGCGTCGCGGAGCCCGCGCCAGGCGCCGAGCGTCTCGACGACGGCCAGGTAGTCGGCCTCCTTCTCCCAGTCGCACTCGAAGGTGACCCCGGCGACGCGGCCCGACCGGCCGTCGAACAGGAGCTCGGCCGCCCGGACCTCCTTGGGCTTGAGAAAGGGGAAGACCGTCCTGCGCGAGACCTCGTCGCGGCCCTTCTCCTTCCAGCGGAGGACGAGCTCGGGCGCCGCCGCCGGCCAGTCCTCGAGGACGACGCGGGCCTTGGCCGGCCCCCCCTCGAGCGAGGGGTGGAGCGACGGGTAGACGTTCCCGGGGGCGGACGAACGGGAGGTGTCGGCCGCCGCGTCCTTGTCCTCGGGGTCGAAACGGGTGATGCCCCGGAGCATGTCGAGCGTGGAGAAGTAGATCTCGTCGTGGATGGCTTCGATCGAGGAGACGATCTCCTCGTCGAGCCCGATCCGGTAGTCCGGCTCGCTCACGAGGAGGTCGACGAAGAGGCGCTTGAAGTAGGGCTGCAACCTGTTCATCGCCTTCACCATAGTCATGATCGTCCTCGTCACGTCGTCGTTCCTGAGCGCGACGGCGATCTCCCTGACCTCGCTCTGGCCGCTGGCGAAGATCGGGGTCCGGGAAGGGGAGACCTTCCTCAAGACGGCCGTCCGGGACGGCGTCGTCATGGGGCGGATCGGCGGCATCGCCTCGACATCGGTCATCTTCATCACCCTCAGCTCGCCGCTCCTCGGGCTCCTCCTCTACAAGAAGAAGCTCAAGGCCCTCTACGCCTACCTCCTGGCGGCGGTCATCTGCGTGGCCTCGGTCTTCCTGGGCATCGCCCACCCCGTGACGCTGGCGCCGACGGTCTGGATGGTCATCATCGCGGTCTATGTCCTCTTCGCCGCCGGCGTGCCCGTCTGGCTCATCCTCCAGCCGCGCGACTTCATCAACGTCCAGATCCTCTACGGCGGCATCGGCCTGATGGTCGCCTCGCTCTTCAGCTGCGGCCTCCAGGGCCTGACGGTGACGGTGCCCAGGTTCAACCTGGCCGAGGGGGCGGCCAACCTGGGCCTCGTCTGGCCGATGATGTTCATCACCATCGCCTGCGGGGCCATCTCGGGCTTCCACGCCCTCGTCGGGGGCGGCACGACCTGCAAGCAGCTGGCCGCGGAGCCGGACGCCCGGCGCGTCGGCTACAACGCCATGCTCCTCGAGTCGCTCCTCGCGGTCTGCGTCCTCCTGGCCCTCGGCGCGGCCATGGCCTTCACGGACTACAAGGCCGTCGTCTGGCCGGCCGACCCGGCCGTCCGGTCGAATCCCATCCTGGGCTTTTCGCTGGCCGCGGGACACCTGTTCCATTTGGGCCTGGGCATCCCCGTGGCCCTGGGAACGGTCTTCGGCATCCTGCTGGTCGAAGGCTTCGTCATCACCACGCTCGACGCGGCCGTCCGGCTCAACCGCTACCTCTTCGAAGAGCTGTGGTCGATCGTGCTGAAAAGAGTGCCCCGCCTCCTCAAGCACTATTGGTTCAACTCGGGGCTGTCGGTCGTCCTGATGGTCGTCCTGGCCTACACCAACGCCTTCAACGCCCTCTGGCCCATCTTCGGGACCGCCAACCAGCTGCTGGCGGCCATGGCCCTGCTGACGGTCTCGGCCTGGCTGATGCTGCGCCGGCGCCGCAACTGGTTCACTCTCGTGCCGGCCGTGTTCATGGTCGTGACGACGCTCGTCTCGCTGGGCATCCTGCTCGCGGGCTACATCCGGAAGGGAAACTACATCCTGATCGCCGCCGATCTTATCCTGTTCGGGCTCGCGGCGGGGGTCATCTCGGTGTTCCTGAAGACGTTCCTCGGGCGGAAAAGGACCGCCGCGACGCCGTAGGGCCGCCGGACGGCCCTGCGGACTGGAGAAAACGACCATGGCCGACGAGAGAGACATCGTCATCATCGGCGGCGGGCCGGGCGGCTATCTGGCCGCCATGCGAGGCGCGCAGCTCGGGAAGCGGATCGCGCTCATCGAGGAGGACCGCGTCGGGGGGACCTGCATCAACTACGGCTGCATCCCGACGAAATATCTCCTCCACCAGACCAAAGTGCTCAAGGAGATCGCCGGAACGAAGACGCTCGAGGGGCCGGTCGCCGAGGTCCGCCTGAACTGGGCCCAGGTCCAGCGGGGGCGGCAGGCCGTCGTCGACCAGCTGGTCAAGGGGCTCGTCTTCCTGCTCGAGAAGGGCAAGGTCGAGATCGTCAAGGGGACGGCCCGGCTCTCGGCCGACCGGACGGTCGTCGCCCGGACGGCGGAAGGGGAGAGGGCCTTTCGCGCGGACAAGGTCATCGTGGCCACCGGCAGCCGGGCGGCGGACCTGCCGTTCCTCAAGGCGGACGGCCGGACGGTCCTCACGAGCACCGAGGCCCTGACCCTGCCGGAGCCGCCGAAGAGCCTGCTCGTCGTCGGCGCGGGGGCCATCGGGCTCGAGATGGGCTCGATCTACCGGCGGCTTGGGACGGACGTGACGGTCCTCGAGATCCTGCCGCAGATCCTGCCCGGTTCCGACAAGGAAGCGGTGACGCGGCTCGAGCGGGCGCTCAAGAAACAGGGCCTGAAGATCTTTACCGAGATGAGGATCGACAGCGCCGTTGTCGAGGCAAGCGCCGTAACCCTCAAGGGCCTCTGCCTCAAGACGCAGGCGCCCTTCGAGTACCGGGCCGATCATGTGCTCCTCTCGGCGGGCCGGAAGCCCAACACGGCCGGCCTCTTCGACGGCGAGCCGTTCCTGGCCACGGACCGGGGCTTCATCAAGGTCGATGCGGCGCTCCGAACGAACTCGCCGGGCGTCTACGCCATCGGCGACGTCATCGGCGGCAAGCTCCTGGCCCACAAGGCCTATCACGACGCCATCGTCGCCGTCGAGAACGCCTGCGGGATGAGCCGGACCGTCGATTACGGCGCCCTCCCCGCGGCCGTCTTCACCGAGCCCGAGTTCGCCTCGGTCGGACTGACCCAGGAGGAAGCCGCGGCCCGGGGACTCAAGGTCAAATCGGGCGTCTTCCCGCTCCAAGCGAGCGGCCGGGCCATGACCATGGAAGCGACGGACGGCCTGATCAAGGTGCTGGCCGACGAGAGCGACAAGGTCATCGGAGCCCACGTCGTCGCCCCGGGCGCATCGGACATGCTGCCCGTCCTGACCATGGCCGTGGCCAAGGGACTGACCCTCGAGGAGCTCGACAGCATCATATACATCCATCCGACGCTGTCCGAGACGATCGGCGAGGCCGCCCTGAAAGCCAACAACGCGGCGCTGCACATCCTCAATTCGTGAAAGCGACGGGCTCCGCCCAGGGACGGCGGTCCGCCTCCGCCGTGGCGGGCCCCCGTTGCCGCGCCGTTGAAATAATCCCGGCGTTTCTATAGAATCGTGCCGCCTGCGTAAACCCATGCTCGAGCTGGCCATCGCCTTTCTCGTCTTCGGCCTCCTCTCGGCCGCCATGGTCCTCGTCAACTTCGTCCTCGGGCCCCGCCGGCCGAACCCGGCCCGCGAGAGGCCCTTCGAGTGCGGCAGCCCGCCGCTCCAGTCCGGCATCGGGCCGGTCAACGTCCCGTTCTTCCTCGTCGCGCTGCTGTTCCTCCTCCTCGACGTCGAGTTGGCGTTCTTTTTCCCTGTCGCCTCGGCCATCAGGGGACGCGGCCTCGGCGGCTTCGCCGCCCTGGGCGCCTTCGTCCTCGTCCTGGCCCTCGGCTTCGTCTACGCCTGGAAGAAAGGCATCTTTCGCTGGTCATGAGCGGCTTCGACTTCCTGACCACGCGGTTCGAGACGGCCCTCGGCTGGGGCCGCAAGTTCTCGCTCTTCCACTACCCCTTCATCACGGCCTGCTGCGGCATGGAATACATGTCGGCGGCCTGCGCCCATTTCGACATCGACCGCTTCGGGGCCGGCCTGACCCGCTTCTCGCCCCGCCAGGCCGATCTCCTCCTCGTCGTCGGCACGGTCACCCACAAGCTGGCGCCCGTCCTGCGCACGGTCTACGACCAGATGCTCGAGCCCAAGTGGGTCATCGCTTTCGGCGCCTGCGCCGTGAGCGGCGGCATCTACCGCAACTACGCCGTCGTCCAGGGCATCGACCGCGTCGTGCCCGTCGACGTCTACATCCCCGGCTGCCCGCCGCGCCCGGAAACGGTCCTCGACGGCCTGATGAAGCTCCAGGACAAGATCCAGGAACAACCGCAGGATTGGCGATGGGGCCGGAAACCCTGATCGAGAAGATCCGGACGGGGCTCGGCGAGGCCCTGGCGTCGGTCGGCGAGTCCTTCGGCGACACGGTCCTGACGGTCGAGGCCGCCGCGGTCCGCTCCGCCCTGGCCGCCCTGCGCGAGGCGCCCTTCGACTACGCCGTCCTCCTCGACCTGACCTGCGTCGACTTCGCGGCGGCGGAGGGGCGGTTCGAGCTCGTCTACCATCTCTATTCGCTCTCGCGGAACGTCCGCCTGCGGGTCAAGGCCTCCGTCCCGGCCGCCGACCCGGCGGTCGCCTCGCTTTCCGGCCTGTGGAGGAACGCCGACTGGCTCGAGCGCGAGGTCTTCGACATGTTCGGCGTCCGCTTCGAGGGCCATCCCGATCTCCGCCGGCTCCTGACCTACGAGGGCTTCGAGGGCCATCCGCTTCGCAAGTCCTATCCCTGGCGCCTGGCCCAGCCGCGCATCCCCATGAGGGAGGACGGGTAGGATGGGCCCCCTGACGAGGATCCAAAGGGAGGCCCGGCCGGAGAGCATGCTCGTCAACATGGGCCCGTCCCATCCGGCCATGCACGGGACGATCCGCGTCATGCTCGAGCTCGACGCCGAACGGATCCTCAACGCCGAGGTCGAGGTCGGCTACCTCCACCGCGGCTTCGAGAAGACCTGCGAGCACAAGACCTGGTTCAGCCTCCTGCCCTACACCGACCGTCTGAACTACGTCTCGCCGCTCATCAACAATCTCGCCTACGCCATGACCGTCGAGAAGATGCTCGGCGTCTCCGTCCCCGAGCGGGCCCGGCTCATCCGGGTCCTGATGAGCGAGATGTCGCGCGTCTCTGACCACCTGACCTGCCTGGCCGCCATGGCCATGGAGTGCGGCGCCTTCACCGTCTTCCTCTATATGATGAAGGCCCGCGAGTTCCTCTGGGACGCGATCGAGCTCACGGCCGGGGCCCGCATGACGACCTCCTACATCCGCATCGGCGGCGTCAGGGCCGACCTGCACTCGGACTGGCGCGCCTCCGTCGCGGCCGCCGTCGCGGAGACCCGCAAGGTCCTCAAGGACGTCGCGGGCCTGCTCGACCGGAACATCATCTTCCTCGGCCGGACGCGCGACGTCGCGGTCATGTCGAAGGAGGACGCCCTGTCGTTCGGCTGGACGGGGCCGTGCCTGAGGTCGACGGGCGTCCCCTACGACGTCCGCAAGGCCAGCCCCTATCTCGTCTACGACCGCCTCGATTTCGAGGTCCCGGTCGGAGAGCGCGGCGACAACTACGACCGCTACACGGTCCGGATGCGCGAGATGGAGCAGAGCCTGCGCCTCCTCGAGCAGGTCGCGGCGCTGCTCGCAGACGCCCCGCCCCTGCAGCCCGGGCCGGAGATCGAGCCGGCCGAGGCCGTCCGGCGTTCGCGCGCCGTCCGCGCCGATAGCCCCGTGCGCCTGTCGCCCAATCTCGAAGGCTCGGAGAGGGCGCGGCTCGGCGGGCTCATGACCCGGGACAAGCCCGTCGGGGTGCCGCCCAAGGAGGCGACGTACACGACGATGGAAGGGCTCATCGATCATTTCCTCTTCTTCATGGGCGGCAAGGGCATCCGCCCGCCCAAGGGAGACGCCTACTTCTCGGTCGAGGGGGGCAACGGAGAGGTCGGCTTCTACATCGTCTCGGACGGCACCGACCGGCCCTACCGCCTGCACCTCCGGGCGCCCTGCTTCCACGTCGTCGCGGCGCTCGAGGGGCTCATCAAGGGCCGCCTCGTGGCCGACGTCATCCCGACCTTCGGCTCGATGAACATGATCGGGGGGGAGCTCGACCGATGAGCTACGCCCCCTCCGCCGCCGTTCTCGAGAAGATCGAGCGGGCCCTCGCCGCCTATCCCCAGAGGTCCGCCGCGCTTCTGCCGGTCCTTCGTTTGATCCAGGGGGAATTGGGGTGGGTCCCGCCCGAGGCCGAGATCTGGGCCGCCGGGAAGCTCGGCCTCAGGCCGGTGCGCGTCCGCGAGGTCCTCTCGTTCTACACGATGCTCCGCCGCCGGCCGGCGGGCAGGACCGTCATCCAGGTGTGCAGGAACATCAGCTGCACCCTGGCCGGGGCCCCGGGCGTCATCGAAGCGCTGCGGCGGGAGCTCGGCCTGGCCGCAGGAGGCGACACGACGGTGGACGGCGCCTTCACCCTGGTCGAGGTCGAGTGCCTGGGCAACTGCGACCACGCGCCCTGCCTCCAGGTCGACGGCCTCGACCGCGGGCCGGTGACCGCGGAATCGGCCGTCGGGATCGTCAGGGAGATCCGGGGAAAATGCGGGACGACCTGACCCGCCTCCTCCCCGCCGGCGAAACCTCCTGGCGCCTCGACGCCTATCTCCGCGTCGGCCTGGCCCGAGCGGCCGGGCGGGCGGCCTTCTACGTCTTTTTCATGCGCCGGGGCAAGATACGCGATTCCGCGTCCCGGCTCCTCGACGCCCCCGCCGGGCGGCCCGACGCCGAGGTCCTGGCCGACTTCCTGGGGGATTTCTACAGGGACCGGGAGACCCCTCCCCGGCTCCTGCTCCCCGCCCGTCCGGCCCGCCTCGCCGGGCTCCAGACGCTCCTCGGCTGGGCCAAGGTCCGCGTCCTCGTCCCGCGCGGCGGCAAGAACCTCAAGCTCGTCGATATGGCCGGCCGGAACGCCGAGTCGTTCCTGCGCCGGCAGGCCGGCGATAACCTGCCCCTCGAGGCCCTCCAAGAGGCGCTCGACCTGCCCGCCCTCCCCCGCGCGATCGAAGGCTTCGACATCTCCAACACGGGCGGCCAGGAATCCGTCGGCTCTCTCGTCGTCTTCCGCGACGGCCGGCCGGACAAGAACCTCTACCGCAGATTCCTCATCCGGACGGTCGAGGGCTCGAACGACGTTGCTAGCCTAGAAGAGGTCATCACCCGGCGCTATCGCAAGCTCCTCGACGAGAAAGCGCCGCTCCCCGACCTGGTCATGGTCGACGGCGGCAAGCCCCAGCTTGGCGCGGCGGAGAAGGCCCTCGCCGCCCTCGGGCTCGCGGACCTCCCCCTCGTCTCCATCGCCAAGAAAGAGGAGATCCTCTTCACGCCGGCCCGCCGCGACGGCCTCCGCCTCGGCCGCACCTCTCCCGCCCTCAAGCTCGTCCAGGCCGTCCGCGACGAGACGCACCGATTCGCCATCGCCCTCCACCGAGGCCGCCGCGAGAAGCGGAGCTTCGCCTCGCTCCTCGACGGCGTGCCAGGCCTCGGCCCGAAGAAGAAGTCCGCGCTCCTGGCCCGCTACGGCGGGATCGCCGCCATCCGCGGCGCCCCCCGCGCCGAGCTGGAGAAGCTGGTGGGAACGGCCGTCGCGGAGGAGGTCCTCGCGCGCCTTGCGATAGAACAAGGGCCATTCTCGCCGTTGCCGGATCCCCTCTCGAGGCGGCGGGGGAAATCGCCTCGCGGATCCCCGTTGCTGAGGGGGGCCGGCAGGGAGCGGAGTCCTCGCAGCGACCATCAGCGCCGCCCCGGAGTGACTCGGAGGGGCGGGGCTGGGAAAAAGCCAAGACAAGATCTCTCTTCGGGAATTTCGCAGAAATCCGCCTCCGTGTACGCTCCGGGGGATTTCCGCCCTCCGCTCGCTCCGTTCGCTCCGGTCGGATGGAGCTAGAGGCGAGTCCCGGCCGAAGCCGCGGAGAGGGACGGCCGCTAGAGCACCAGCCGGACGACCCAGCTCAGCGCCAGCGCCACCGCGATGCTCAGGCCCGTCGAAACGAGGGCCCACTTCTTCCCGATCTCCTTCCACAGGATGGCGAACGTGGACAGGCAGGGGATGAAGAAGCTGATGAAGACGGTGAAGACGACGATCTGCTCCCGGGTGATGACGGTCAGGACGCTCTGGTAGTCGACGCCGAGCGCCTGGAGCATCATGATGAGCGAGAGCTCCTTGCGCAGGAAGCCGAAGACGAGGGTGACCCCCAGCTCGCGCGGCAGCCCGAGGCCCTGGACGACGAGCGGCGCCAGGATGTCGTTGATCCAGCGGTCGGCCCGGACGTAGCTCAGCAGGCTCAGGACGAGGCTGCCGGCGATCAGGATGGGCCAGGCGAAACGGACGAACGAGTGGATCTGGAGCCAGGTCTTGCGCAGGATGGACGAGAGCCGCGGCGCCTTGAGCGAGGGGATCTCCAGGATGAGGCCGGGCGACGGCTCCTTGAGGAACCGGCTGACGATCCAGCCGACGACGGCGACGACGAGGATGTTCGCGGCGTAGAAGCCCATGGCCCAGAGCGGGCCCAGGTAGAAGGCGACCAGGGCCAGGACGATGGTCGTCCGGGCCGAGCACGGGATGAACGGAATGAGGATCGAGGTCAGGACCCGGTCCCGCTGGGACTCGAGGATGCGGGTCGAGACGATGGCCGGGACGTTGCAGCCGAAGCCGAGGATGAACGGCGAGACCGACTTGCCGTGGAGACCGATGCGGTGCATGAAGGCGTCGAGGAGGAAGCCGGCCCGGGCGAGGTAGCCGAGGTCCTCGAGGGCCGACATGAGGAACAGGAGCGGCAGGAAATAGGGCAGGACGATGGCCACTCCCCCGCCCACGCCCTGGACCAGCCCCTCGACCAGATGGAACAGGAGCCCGTCGCCGAGGCGCGCCGCCAGGAGCGGCCTGAGCTTCTGGAACGGCCCGAGGAGCAGCGACTCCAGGGGCCCTCCGACCTTGAAGATGACGGCGAAGAAGGTCACGAAAACGGCGGCCAGGATGGCGTAACCCAGGACCGGGTGCATGATGACCGCGTCGACCCTCTTGTCCCAGGTCAGGCGCCGGCCGTGGAGGACGCGGCTCGTCTCCTCGGCCAGCTTCATGGCCTGGTGGTGGCGCTCGGCCGAGATGACCTCGTAGGCCGGGGCGCCGCGGCGCTCCTCGATCTCCCGGCGGGCCCGGTCGACGGCGGCCCGCAGGCCGGGCTCGACCTGGCCCAGGAAGTCGCCGCAGGCGTGGCCGGCCGTCTCGATGAGCTTGACGGCCGTGAACCGGGCGTTCGAGACGACGGGAAAGCCGGGCGGCAGGAGCCGCTCGATCTCGACCACCCGGGACTCGACGTCGTCCGAGAACCGCCGCGGGCGGACGCCCGGGCCGCTATCGATGACCTCGAAGGCCCGGTCCAGGAGCTCCTTGACGCCGCGGCCGTAGGCGGCGATGGTGGCCACGACGGGGACGCCCAGCTCGCGCTCGATCGCGGCCGCGTCGACCCGGACGCCCTTCCGCTCGGCGAGGTCGACCATGTTCAGGGCGACGACCGTCGGATAGCCGAGCTCGGCCAGCTCGATGGTCAGCTCCAGGCCCCGGCTCAGGGTCGAGGCGTCGACGACGTTAATGACGAGGTCGGGCCGCTCCGCGAAGAGGTGGCTCAGGACGACCTGCTCGGCGGGATCGGTCGTGCAGAGCGAGTAGGTCCCCGGCAGGTCGATGATGTCGAGCAGCCGTCCCTCGATGTTGACCCGGCTGTGCGTGTGCTTGATCGACGTCCCGGGGAAATTCGAGGTCTCGGCCTTGGGGCCGGCGATCGAGTTGAAGAGGGTGCTCTTGCCGCCGTTGGGTTGGCCGATGAAGACGACGGACGGGACGTCAGGCCGGCTCATGGACGGGCTCGACGAGGACCTTCTGGGCGACGCCGCGGCCGAGGGCGATGGTCGTGTCCGAGGTGCAGTTGCGGACGAGCAGCGGCCCCCTGAAAATGGCCTGGCCGTCGAGCTCGACGACGTCGTTCTTGTGGAACCCGAGGGCCATCAGGCGGCGCCGGACCCCTTCTCCGCCGGCGAGGTCGACGATGCGCAGGGGGGTGTTGTGGGGGGCGTCGAGCAGGTTCATGGCCGGATTTTCCTACCGAAATTATAGGGTATCCGGGCCCGGAAGTAAAGCCGCCCCCGCGCCGGGCCGCCCGCCGAAGGGCCCCGCGTCAGTAGAGGACCTTGGCCTCGCCCAGCTCCTTGATCCGCTTATCGAGCCAGGCGATGATCAGGTCGCGGCGGGAGATGGTGCAGGCGACCTCCTGGTCTGTGAGGTACTCCCCGACGACCGTCCGGATGACCTCCGGCGTCAGCGACTTCAGGGCCTCGACGAAGGGCCTCGGCAGCTCGGTCATGATGAACTGGGGCCCCTCTTTGTATTTCTCGTCGTAGATGAGGTCGCCGCCGGCCTTCTTCGAGGTCCCGAACGACCGGGAATGGTCGATGAGAACGAGGCGCCAGTCCTCCAAGATCAGATAATTCCGGAGGTGGCGGTCGATGTTATAGAGGAGGTTGTCGAAGGCCCGGTGGAGGAAAAGGGCCTTGAAGAAGGCGTTGATCTTGGGGCCCGGGGGATTGAGCTTCTTCTCCCGGACGTCGGCCATGGTGATCCAGTGGTCGACCCAGATCTGGGCCGACCCCCGGTCCCCCTGGAACTCCCGCTCGACGGTCGGCGGGACCATGTGGAGACCCAGGTGGCGGCTGAGCCGGTAAGCGGCGATCTCGCCCTTCCAGGTCTCCTTGTAGCCCCCGACGCGCTCCCCGAAGGCGTTCTTCCACAGCGCTTTCCGCCGGACCGTCACGGTCTCCTTCTCGCCCTTGTCGTTGACCTGTTCGTACGCTTTCTCGAGCGTCAGCTCGTACGGCTGTGTCACGCCCTCGGACTTGGGCAGCTGCCGGCTGTCGACGACCTTGGCCGTCCGGAGGAAGTCCTCCCATTTCTCGTACTCGGCCTGCTCGTCCGCCGTGAGCTGGCCGAAGGCGGGGCCGGCGGCGGCGAGGCAGACGACGGCGCACAGGACCAGAAAACCCTTTTTCATGTGGATCCCTCCCCTGGTCTCGAATCCCTTCCGGACCTGAGTGTAGGCCCGTCAAGAGGCCTTGTCAACCGCCCCGGTCAAATTGACTTCACGGGGCCTTTCTGTTAAATAATGGAAAATGTTCAAGCTGATCTCCCGCAAGCTCTTCGGGACCGATAACGAACGAACCCTCAGGAGGATCCGCCCGCTCGTTCCCGCCGTCAACGCCCTCGAGCCCGGGGTCCAGGCCCTTTCGGACGACCGGCTGAGGGCCAAGACGGCCGAGTTCAAGGACAAGCTGGCCCAGGGGGCCTCGCTCGACGACATCATGCCCGAGGCCTTCGCCGTCGTCCGGGAGGCCTCCCGCCGGACGACCGGGATGCGCCACTTCGACGTCCAGCTCGTCGGCGGCGCGGTCCTCCACCAGGGCAAGATCGCCGAGATGAAGACGGGCGAGGGAAAAACGCTCGTCGCCACCCTGCCGGCCTACCTCAACGCCCTGTCCGGCAAGGGCGTCCACATCGTCACCGTCAACGACTACCTGGCCAAGCGCGACACGGAGTGGATGGGCGCCATCTACCGGTTCCTCGGCCTCTCGGTCGGCACCATCCAGCACGGCCTCGGGGACGCCGAGCGCTACGCGGCCTACCGGGCCGACATCACCTACGGCACGAACAACGAGTTCGGCTTCGACTACCTGCGCGACAACATGAAGTTCCGCCTGGCCGACCTGGCCCAGCGCGAGTTCAACTACGCCATCGTCGACGAGGTCGACAGCATCCTCATCGACGAGGCCCGGACGCCCCTGATCATCTCCGGGCCGACCAACGAGTCGACCCAGCTCTTCACCCGCGTCGACAGCCTCGTCCGCCGCTTCGAGAAGGACCGGCACTTCACCCTCGACGAGAAGAGCCGGACCGTCTCCATCCAGGAGCCGGGCGTCGCCGAGGCCGAGCGCGTCCTGGCCGTGACGAACCTGTACGACATGGCCAACATGGACAGCGTCCACGCCATCAACACCTCGCTCAAGGCCCACCACCTCTTCAAGCGCGACGTCGACTACATGGTCCAGGACGGCAAGATCGTCATCGTCGACGAGTTCACCGGACGCCTCATGCCCGGCCGCCGCTACAGCGACGGGCTCCACCAGGCCCTCGAGGCCAAGGAGCGGGTCAAGGTCGAGGAGGAGTACCAGACGCTGGCCTCGGTCACCTTCCAGAACTACTTCCGCATGTACGCCAAGCTGGCCGGCATGACGGGCACGGCCGCCACGGAGGCGACCGAGTTCCGTCACATCTACGGTCTCGACGTCGTCGAGATCCCGACCAACAAGCCGCTCGTCCGCCTGGAGAACCCGGACGTCATCTACCGCTCCGGCCGGGAGAAGTGGGACGCCGTCGTCGAGGAGATCGCCGAGCTCAGCGAGCTGGGCCGCCCGGTCCTCGTCGGCACCATCTCGATCGAGAAGTCCGAGCACCTCAGCACCCTCCTCCGGCGCAAGAACATCCGCCACGTCGTCCTCAACGCCAAGTACCACGAGCAGGAGGCCTCGATCATCGCCCAGGCGGGCCGGATCGGGGCCGTGACCATCGCCACGAACATGGCCGGGGAGTTCTCGATGGTCTCCGAGCTGGCCCGGATCAACCGCATCCCCAGCGACTGGGGGCTCGAGGTCGAGACCCTGGCCGAGGTCTACCGGAACTATTCCCTGCGGCGGATATGCCAGGCGGAGATCTGCGAGACCTACGAGCACAAGCACCAGCCGCTGTCGGCCGAGGACCCGGGGAGCGGCCTGATGAAGATGGCCATCGACATCGCCAAGTCGGTGCTCCGCAACCTGGCCGTCGAGAGCATCGTCCTCAGCGACAGCGGGCTGCGCACGCTGGTCATCAACTACCAGCGGACGGCCAAGGACGCCGTCAAACGGTACCGGGACGACGCCGACTTCAACGGCCTGGCCTTCGACTACCACCTCGAGACGGTCATGGTCGAGGCCTTCACCAAGGCCATCCAGATCGCGGGCAAGGAGTTCATGGAGGACCCGCTCTATTCGCCCCTCATCCCGAGCTGGAACCGGGTCACCTCGGCCATCCCCGACTTCCTGGAGAACCTGAGGCAGGCCGTCGAAGCCGACAACGCCTAGGGGCCGTCCCGGGGCGCGGACCGACCGTTCGGGGTCGGTCCGGTCCGTCCCCTGGCCCAGGCAACCTTTTTCACCCCTATTTCATCTATACCGGTGTGAACGAGATGAGCGCCTTCAGCCTGGTCCTGGCGGTCCCCGGCCAAATCGGCGATAATAGCCTCGGTGCAGACTACGAATCCTTCCTGGAGGCCGTGCTAGCCGTGGAGCGCGAGAAGGGACAGGGGCCCGTCTGGGGGACGGCCGACAAGTCCCGCCTTGAGGAGCTCGTCCGCCGCGGCCGCGAGGGCGACCTCGAGGCCATGGGATCGATCTACGAGATATTCAAGCGGCCGGTGTTCGGCCTCCTCTACCGCTACGCCCAGAACCGGCCCGCCGCCGAGGACCTCCTCCAGGACGTCTTCCTCAAGGTCTTCGGCAACTTCGGCCACGTGCGCGACGCCGCCACCTTCCCCGGCTGGGTCTTCCGGATCGCCGTCAATACCGCCTACAGCTACCTGCGCCACAAGAGGACGCACGGCGACCGGACCGTCCCCCTCGACGACATGGCGGGGAGGATCGAGGACCGGGCGTCCGCGCCGGTCGAGAGGGACCTCCAGGGGCCGCTCGAGGAGGCCATCCGGTCGCTGGCCCCGCGCCTGCGCAGCGTCTTCCTGCTCCACGACGTCCAGGGCTTCAAGCACGAGGAGATCGCCCGGACGCTCGGCTGCGCCGTCGGGACGTCGAAATCGCAGCTCTTCAAGGCCCGGATGAGGGTCCGCGAATACCTGAAGGCCCGGGGGGCCGTTTGAGGGAGAACGACGATGAGATGCCGTAAAGCCCGGGGATACATCAGCCGGACGGTCGACGGCGAGCTCGACCCGCGGCGGGCCGCCCGCCTCGAGCGCCACCTCGCCGGGTGCGGCGAATGCTGCGCCCTCCTCGCCGACCTGCGCAGGATCGCCGGCCGGGCGGCCGGCCTCGACGCCCCCGAGCCCTCCGACAGGGTCTGGCGCAACGTCCGGGCCGGCCTCGAGACGGGCACGCTCCGGCCGTCGGCCGAAGGCGCGCGGCTCGACCGCCGCCCGATCTTCGGGCTGGGCCTGACGGCGGTCCGGTACGCGGGCGCGGCCGGGCTGGCCCTCGTCCTCGTCGTCTCCGGCGTCTTCGTCGGGCGGAGGCTGGGACGGGAGGGCGCGGAGGCGAGGCTGAGCCCCGAGGCCCGGGAGGCCTTCACCCTGGCCAAGCTCGACGAGGCCGAGCGCTACTACGAACAGGCCGTCAAGGCCCTCGGCGAGGCCTTCGCCGCCGAGAAGGGCGCGCTCGACCCGCGGGTCGAGGAGCTGTTCGACCGCAACCTGTCGGTCGTCGACGCCACCATCCAGGCCTGCCGGGCGGCCGTTCTGGCCGAGCCCGACGACCTCGAAGCCCGGAATTTCCTGCTGGCGGCCTACACGCGGAAAGCCGCCTTGCTCGATTCGGCCCTGGACCTCCAGAGAGGATACCGGGAGGCCCCGGCCAAGAAGACCGTCGTCTGACGTAACGAAAAGAACGAGAAGGAGGATCGTCATGATCGAAAAGAGACTCAGGACCGGGATGGCCGTCGCGGCCGCCGCCGTCTTCGTCGTCGCCCTGGCCGCGGCGCCGCTCCTGGCCGAGGAGAAGTACGAGGAGAAGTTCGCCAAGACCGAGGCGCTGGCCAAGAACGGGAAGCTCTCCCTCCGCAACATTTCCGGCGACATCGAGATCGCGGTGTGGAAGGAAGCCCAGGTCAAGATCGAGGCCCTCAAGACCTCCAAGGCCCCGTCCCTCGAGAAGGCCAAGGAGAACGCCGCCAAGGTGACCATCGAGGTGGTCAAGGAGGGCGACCTCGTCCGGGTGGAGACGATCTATCCCAAGCGAACGGGCGGCTTCTGGCGCGGCGACGACCTGCGCGTCTCGGTCGACTACAAGGTCTGGGTGCCGGACCAGGCCGCGGTCGAGCTTAAGTCCGTCAGCGGCGACGTCGACGTCGCGGCCCTCGGCGGGACGGCCCGGATCGAGTGCGTCAGCGGCGACATCGAGCTCGCCGGCGCGGCCGGGGCCGAGATCAAGCTGACCAGCGGGGACCTCGTCCTCAGGAACGTCGGCGGCGACGTGTTCATCAAGGCCGTCAGCGGCGACATCGGCGTGACCGGCGTCAAGGGCTCGGTCCAGGCCGACGCGGTGAGCGGCGACATCGAGCTCCGGGATATCGCCGGGGCCCGGACGGTCGACGTCAAGACCGTCAGCGGCAACGTCACCTACGTCGGCGCCCTCGAGGCCGGCGGCCGGTACGAGCTCAAGACCCACAGCGGCGACGTCCGGATGACCGTCCCGGCCGACGCGGCGTTCGAATTCGACGCCAGCACCTTCAACGGCTCGATCGAGACCGATTTCGAGATCAAGGTCGTCGGCAAGATCTCGCCGCGCGAGGTCCGCGGCACGGTCGGCAAGGGCGGCGCGACGGTCACGATGAAGAGCTTCAGCGGCGACGTCGAGCTGATGAAGAAGAAATAGGGGCCGGCGGACCGGACCTTCCCGGGGGCGGCGGCGGCGCCGCCCCTTTTTTTATGGTTCTTCTCCCATCTCCGGGAAGTCCCTCTCCGCGGCTTCGGTCGGGGATCGCCTCTGGCTCCCCGGACCATCCGACCGAAGCGAGTGAAGCGAATGGGTCTTGTGTCCCCCTTTTCCGCTTTTCTATATAATGGCGGCCATGCGCCGCGTCCACGCCGTCAATTTCATCCGGACGATGGCCGTGACGACCACGGCCTTCCTGGCCCCGCTCCAGTTCCTGAGGCTCGGCTTCGACGGCGTGGGGATCGGCGTCATCGTGGCCCTGTTCGCCGCGGCGCCCGTCGTCTTCTCCTTCCCCACGGGCTGGGCGAACGACCGCCTGTCGATGAAGAAGGTCATTCTGGGAGGCCTCCTGGCGATGTCCCTGGCCATCGTCGCCGTGGGCTACGTCCGGGGCGTCGCGCCGATGGCCGCCGCGTTCCTCCTCCTGGGCGTCGCCAACAACGCGCTCAACGTCTCCATCAACAGCCTCTATTACAAGGACGGGGCGGAAGCGGACGCCAACCGGAAATACGGCCGGTTCATCGGCTGGCTCTCCCTCGGGCCGCCGGCCGGGCTCTTCCTGGGGAGCCTCCTCGCCGGCGCGGCCGGCTTCCGGACGCTGCTCTGGGTCATGGCCGGCCTCACGGCCCTGGCGGCGACCGCCGTCGGCGGGTTCGGCCGGGAGAAGTTCACGGCCGTCTCCGTCCGGGAGTACCGGTTCAGCGTGTTCAACAGGAAGACGCTCCTGTTCTCGGCCTTCCTGGTCCTGCTCGCCCTCCACTGGGGGACCGAGCTGACCGTCTACGGGCCTTTCCTGCGGACCCGCTTCGGGCTCGACGACTCGGGGGTCGCGCTCTACATGGCCGGGGCCTACCTGGCCCTGTCGCTGGCCGCCTTCGGGGTGGCCCGGCTGAAGTTCGATCCGGCGCGCAACCGGCGGCTCTTCCTGCTGGGCATGGTCCTCTCGGGCGCCGGCCTCATCCTGATGACGGTCGGGGACGTCCGGCTGTCCTTCGTCTTCCGCTTCATCCACGAAGGCGGGGACGGGCTCATGGGGGCGTTCGCCGTCCTGGCCATCTCCCGGCTCTTCGAGAAGAAGACGATCGGCGGCAGCGCCGGCATCCTCACGGCCCTGCAGACGTCGGGCCACATGGCCGGGAGCTTCGCCTTCTCCTGGCTGGGTTTCCGGGCCGGCCTGCACGTGCCCATGATCGCCGCCGGGGCGATCCTCCTGGCCAACGCCGCCTTCGGCCTCTACGCCGTCCCCCGCGATTGAATCGGGGACACGATACCTATTCACCCGTTTCTTGTAGAATAGGCCCGTGATCGCGACGAAGGGGTCCGGGTTCGACGTCGTCCTCGTCAGCGGGGAGCCCTACGCCGACCATCCGCTCTCGCCGGTCGGGATGATCGCCCGCGTGCTCGACGCCGAGGGCCTCGCGGTCGGGGTCATCGAGTGCCCCGACTGGAAGGGGACGGCCGACTTCCTCAAGCTCGGGAGCCCGCGGCTCTTCTTCGGCGTCACCTCGGGCTCGATCGACAGCATGCTCGTGAACTACACGCCGCTCAAGCGGGAGCGGGCCGTCGACCCCAACGCCCCGTTCCAGTCGCGGATGCCCGACCGCGCCGTGATCGTCTACGCCAACCGGATCCGCGAGCTCCACAAGGGCGCCCGCATCGTCCTCGGCGGCATCGAGGCCTCGCTGCGCCGCTTCGCCCACTACGACTACTGGGGCGACGACGTCCGCCGCTCCGTCCTCCTCGACACGAGGGCCGACATCCTCGTCTACGGCCCCGGAGAGATCCAGGCGGTCGAGATCGCCCGCCGGCTCGACCGCGGCGAGCCGCTAGACGGCGTCCGCGGCACCTGCGTCATCCGCCCCGAGCCGCCCGAGGGGGCCGTCGTCGTCCCGTCCTTCGAGGAGGCCCGCGACGACAAGGGCCAGTTCGCCGAGGCCCAGAAGCGCCTGACGAACCGCAAGACCATCGCCCAGAAGCACGCCAACCGCTTCGTCGTCCAGTACCCGGCCCCCGACTGGACGCCGGCCGACCTCGACCGGGTCTACGGGCTCCCCTTCACGCGGCGCATCCCGGAGGGCTTCCCGGAGCTCGGCATGGCCCGCTTCTCCGTCCAGACCCACCGCGGGTGCGTCGGCCGCTGCTCGTTCTGCGCCCTCTCGCTCCACCAGGGCGACCGCATCGTCTCCCGGAGCGAACGGTCCATCCTCGAGGAGATCCGGCGGATGACCAAGCACCCCGAGTGGCGGGGCTTCGTCGACGACCTCGGCGGGCCGACGGCCAACATGTACGGCCTGGACGGGGCCCCGGTCGGGGAGGCCCACCGGCGGCTCATCGGCCTGATGCGCGCCGCCCGCAAGGTCCCCGGGGTCAAGAAGGTCTACGTCCGCAGCGGCATCCGCTACGACCTGGCCGTCGAGAGCCCGGAGTACGTGCGGGAGCTCGTCCGGCACCACGTCTCCGGCCTGCTCAAGATCGCGCCCGAGCACGTCTCGGAGGGCGTCCTGAAGCTCATGAACAAGAGCGGCGGCCGGCGCCGCCTCGACGAGTTCCGCGCGCTGTTCGCCGAGGCGGCGGGCGCGGAGATGGAGAGAGGCGCGGCGGGACGGGGGCGGGGCGGCCCGGCCGGACGGCGCGCCCGTCCCATGCACCTCAAGTACTACTTCATGGTCGCCCATCCCGGGACGACCGAAAAGGAAGCCCGCGAGCTCGCCGCCTACGTCCGGGAGCTCGAGCGGAGCGGGGAGAAGCCGGTCGAGGGGGTCCAGATCTTCACCCCGACGCCCATGACCCGCTCGACCTGCATGTACCACACCGGCCTGGACCCCATCACCGGCCAGCCGGTCTACGTTCCGCGCCCCTACGCCGAGAAGAAGGCGCAGAAGCGCCTGCTCGGCGCCGAAGAGCCCGAGGGGGTCAAACCTCGTGCCCGAGGAAGGTGATCTCGAGATCGCCCCGGGACGTCGGGATGACGTCCTTCTCGAACTTGGCCTGGGCGGCGGACAGGCCGGCGAAGCCGAGGGCCAGGAAACAGATCGCCAGGATGACTTTGACCATGGGCGCCTCCTTGCGTGCCGGCCCCATTATAGACCGGCCGGGACGGCCGGCGCAACGGAACGGGCCGGGCTCTCAGAGGCCGAGCAAGGCGCGCAGGGCGAACAGGGCCGAGACGGCCGCGGCCGCGAAGGCGAGGGCGGGGAGCCAGGGAAAACAGGCCAGTCTTCGGTAGCCGCGGACGATGCCGCCGAACGACCAGAAGGCGAGGCCCAACGACAGGGCGAGAGCGAGCGCGGCCGCGACGCGAGTCATGGGCGATCGACCTTTCGCGACCATTGCACCGGTTTATTGTTAAGAAATGATAAAATCCGGTGCGAAAAGGCGGCGATTTGTTTATAATACCGCATCATGATCGGAGCGAGGTGAGTCCGTGCCTCCCGTGATCGCAGCTCTCGACGACGAGGCCGACATCCTGGAGCTCCTGAAGGTCAGCCTGCGGAAGGCCGGGTTCCGGTTCGAGGGCTTCCAGGAGGCGGACGACCTCTTTCGTTACCTCGAGCGCGAGTCGCCCAGCCTCCTCCTGCTCGACCTGATGCTCCCCGACACCGACGGGCTCGAGGTCTGCCGGCGGATCCGGAGGACCGAGCGGCTGGCCGGCATGCCCATCATCATGCTGACGGCCCGGGGCGACGAGTCCGACAAGGTCGTGGGCCTCGAGATCGGGGCCGACGACTACGTGACCAAGCCCTTCTCCGTCAAGGAGCTCGTGGCCCGCATCCACGCCGTGCTCCGGCGGCCCGCGGGCGGCGAGGCCGGGCCGCGGACCGTCGTCGGGACGCTGGTCATCGACCTCGAGAAGTTCGAGGTCACGGCCGGGGGAGAGAGGGTCGAGCTGACGGCCACGGAGTTCAAGATCCTGCAGCTCCTGGCCTCGCGCAAGGGCCGGGTCTTCAGCCGCGACCAGATCCTCGACCACCTTTGGGGCAGCGAGAAGGCCGTCATCGACCGGACGGTCGACGTCCACATCCGCAATCTGAGGGAGAAGCTGGGCGGGGCCGCTTCGCTCATCAAGAACATCCGGGGCGTGGGGTACAAGCTGGAAGAATGACAAAAACGCTGTTCCTGAGGCTCTTCTCCGGCTACGCGGCCGTCATCGTCCTGCTGGCCGCGGCCGTCATGCTGGTCGCGCCGCCGATCATGCGGTCGCACCACATCGCCGACCGGGCCGCCGGCCTGGAGCACCTGGCGCTGCTGCTCGAAGGCGAGGTCCTGCCTTATATCGCCGGCGAAGCGCCCGGGGACCTGGAGGCTTTCGCGAGGGACGCCGGCCGGAAGACCGCAGCGAGGATCACCGTCATCGCCCCCGACGGGAGCGTGCTGGCCGATTCGGAGCGCGAGCCCAGGGACATGGATAACCACCTCTTCCGTCCCGAGATCCAGGCCTCGCTCAGGGGCGAAACGCTGATGTCCATCCGGCCCAGCTCGACCCTCAAGGCCGACATGATGTACATGAGCGTCCCCGTCCGCTCGGAAGGCCGCGTCGTCGGCGCCCTCCGCCTGAGCCTGTTCATGAGGGAGATCGAGGACCTCCTCCGCGCCCTGCGGCGGGACCTCTTCAAGGTCGTCGGGCTGGTCACGCTGGTCGCGCTCGCCCTGGCCTTCATCCTGACCCGCTCGGTCACCGGTCCGATCCGCGAGGTCATCGACGCGTCGCGGCGCGTCGCCTCGGGCGATTTCGACGTCGCCGTCTCGACGCGCCGGAGCGGCGAGTTCCGCGATTTCGCCCGGGGCTTCAACGCCATGACCGGGCGTCTCAAGGAGATGTTCTCCGAGATCACGGTCCGGAGCGAGGAGATCCGCAGCATCCTGGCCTCGATCCGCGATGGCCTCTGCGTCCTCGGCAACGACTCCAGGATCGTCATGTGCAACGCGAGCTTCCGCCGCCTCGCCGGGACAGACTCGCCCGAGGGACGGGACCTCTGGGAGGTCGTCCGGAGTTCGTCCGCCGGGGAAGTCGTGCGCCGGGCACGGGACTGCGGGACGGAAGCGTCGGGCGAGATCGCGATCGGCGAACGGGCCTACTTCTGCAGCGTGTCGCCCCTGGCCGCGGCCGACCGCCTGGTCGTCACCTTCCACGACGTCACGGAGTTCCGGGCCCTGGAGAAGGCCAAACGGGATTTCGTCGTCAACGTCTCCCACGAGCTCAAGACGCCGCTGACGGCCATCAAGGGCTTCGTCGAGACCATGGAACCCCTGGCCGCGGGCGAGGACCGGTCCTATCTCGAGATCATCCGCAGGAACACCGACCGGCTGATCGCAATCGTCGAGGATCTGCTCGTCCTGTCACGGCTCGAGACCCCGGGGATGAAGCCCGCCAAGGAGCCCGTCGACGTCGCCGCCATCGCCGGGAACATCCTCAAGCTGTTCGCGAAGAGGGCGGGGGAGAAGGGGATCGCCCTAGAGCTGGACGCGCCGGCGGGGCTGCCGGCGGTCCCGGCCGATCCGCTGCAGATCGAGGGCCTGCTCCTCAACCTCGTCGACAACGCCGTGAAGTACACGGAGAAGGGCCGGGTGGCGGTGCGCCTGTCCGCCGATGAGCGCGTCTTCCTCGTCGAGGTCGCGGACACGGGTCTGGGGATCGACGCTGACCACCAGCCCCACGTCTTCGAGCGGTTCTACGTCGTCGACAAGTCCAGGTCCAAGAAGCTCGGCGGGACGGGCCTCGGTTTGGCCATCGTCAAGCACATCGCCCTGGCCCATGGCGGCGCCGTCTCCCTGAAAAGCCGGATAGGGGAGGGGACGACCTTCTCCGTCAGCCTGCCTCTGGGCTAGCCGGGGCCCGTCGAGACGGGGCGGCCGGGGCCTCTGCCGTCAGCGGGCTTCCCGCCGCAGGCCGGCGATCTTCCCGACGGCCTCGACGGCCGCCGCGATGTGCTCCTCGGTGTTGAAGGGCCCGATGCCGAAGCGCACCGCGCCGTGGACCTTGTCGGTCCCGATCTGCTCGTGGACGAGCGGGGCGCAGTGGAGCCCGGTCCGGCAGGCGATCCCGAAGTCGACGTCGAGCATGGTCCCGACGTCGGCCGCGTCCATCCCCTTGACGTTGAAGGCCAGGACGGCGATGTGGTCCTCGAGGCTGTCGAGGCAGTAGAGCTCGACGTTGGGGACGGCCCGGAGGCCGTCGCGCAGCAGCCCGGCCAGCCGCATCTCCTCGTGGTGGACGTTCTCGAGGCCCTTGTCCCGGAGCCAGGCCAGGCCGGCCTTGAGGCCGGCGATGCCCATGACGTTGGGCGTGCCGTACTCGAGCCGGTAGGGGTATTCGTCGAGATGGGCGCGGACGGCCGAGCGCACGCCCGTGCCGCCGGCCCGGGTGTGCCGGACCTCGATCCCCTCGCGGACGTACAGGCCGCCGATGCCCGTCGGGCCGAGCAGGGACTTGTGCCCGGTGAAGGCGACGGCGTCGAGGAACTGGGCCTCCATGTCGACCGGGACCTTGCCCGCCGACTGGGAGGCGTCGATGGCGAAGGGGATGCCCGCCTCGCGGCAGAGCCTGCCGATCGCGGCGACGGGCTGGACCGTGCCGATGACGTTCGAGGCGTGATTGACCACGACCAGCCGGGTGTTGGGCTTGAACCTTTTGCGGATCTCCGCGGGGTCGACGAACCCGGCCCCGTCGAAGGGCACGAAGTCGACCTCGACGCCGTCGCGGCGGAGATGGTAGAGCGGCCGGAGGACGGAATTGTGCTCGAGCGTCGTCGAGACGGCGTGGTCGCCCGGGCGGAGCAGCCCGAAGATGATGAGGTTCAGGGCGTCGGTCGAGTTGTAGCCGAAGCAGAGGCGGTTCGGGTCGGTGCCGTTGAAGAACTCCGTCAGCGTCTTGCGGGTCTCCTCGACCACGAGGCCGGTCTCCATGCACAGGTCGTAGCCGGACCTCCCGGGATTGACGCCGAAGTTCCTGAAGAAATGATCCATGTACCGGTAGACCTCTTCGGGCTTGGGGAAGGACGTGGCGCCGTTGTCGAGAAAGATCAGCTTGCTCATCGGACTCTCCGTTCGGGTCTTCCCGGCCGGGCGCCGGGAGGAGGTATACTAATCAATGGCCGGCGGAATTGCAACCGGCGGCCGGGTTCGCTTATGATGCGCAGAAGAGGCTTGCCGTGATCTATCATCTTTCGCTCGGCAGCAACCTGGGCGCGCGGGCGCGCAACCTGGCCCGGGCCCGCCGGCTCCTCGGGACGAAGGCCGTGGAGGTCATCGCGGCCTCCTCGGTCTACGAGACCGAGCCGGTCGACCGCGCCGATCAGCCCTTCTTCCTCAACCAGGTCCTCGAGGTCCGCTCCGCTCTCGCCCCGGAGGAGCTCCTGCGGACGGCCAAGGCCATCGAGGCGAGGCTCGGGCGCGTCCCGGCGGGGGACAAGGGCCCGCGGACGCTCGACATCGACATCCTGCTCGCCGGCGAGCTCGTCATCGCCACCCCGGAGCTCACCGTGCCCCACCCGCGCCTCCACCTCAGGAATTTCGTCCTCGTCCCGCTGGCGGAGATCGCCCCCGCCCTCGTCCACCCGGTCCTCCGGCGGACGGTCCGGGAGCTGGCCGCGGCCTCGCCCGACCGGGCCCGCGTGGAGATCAAGATCCGGGGACGGAGCGGCCGCGGCGAGCGGGACCTGGGAAGAATATAAGCACTGACAGCGTCTAATCGCAGAGAGGAATTGTTATGTCCCGATGGTCCGTCCCTCCCTTATCCGCGCTCGTGCTTTTCTCAGCTCTGGCGGTCGCCGCGCGGGCGACCGAGATCAGGGGTACCGTCGTCAGCGGGGCCCAGAATCCCGTCGCGGGAGCCGTCGTTCTCCACCGGGCCTCGGGCCTCAAGACCGAGACCGACGCCGCGGGGCGTTTCGTCCTCGACCTGCCCGACGGCGAGCGTTTCTCCCTCGAGGTCGTCCACCCCGACTTCTACGAGCGCGAGTTCCTGATCGGGCCCCGGGAACGATCCCGGGCCGTCGTCCTCGTCCTCGCCCCGCTCATCAAGCAGACCGAGGAGGTCGTGGTCACGGCCCTGCGCTATCCCGAGTCCTCGATGAGCGTCCCGGCGGCCAGCGCCGTGATCTCCTCCGAGGGCCTGGCGGAGAAGATGGCGCCCAACGTCAACGACGCCCTCCAGGATATCTCCGGGGTGGCCTCGATCGGCACGGGCGGCTTCTCGCTCGTCCCGACCATCCGCGGCCTGGCCCGGCGGCGGGTCCTCTACCTCATCGACGGCGCCCGGCTCGAGAGCGACCGGCGGACCGGCCCGAACGCCTCGTTCATCAGTCCCGAGGACATCGACCGGATCGAGGTCCTAAGGAGCCCCTCGTCGGTCTTCTACGGCTCGGACGCGATCGGGGGGGTCATCCACATCATGACGAGGTCGCCCCGCTTCGACGAGGCCCTCCACGGGCGTCTCCTGACGAGCTACGCCACCGTCAACGGCGAGATGGGCGTCGGCCTCGAGCTCGAAGGCTCGTCACGGACCTGGGGCTTGACGCTCTCCTTCCACTCCGAGGACGCCAAGGAGTACCTGGCCCCCTCCGGCGCGAGGGTCCTTCAGTCGCAATACACGCAGGGCAGCCTCTTCGCCAAGATCGCCCACAAGACCGAGAAGAGGGAGATCGACCTGAGCTTTCTCGGCGGCCGGGGCGCGGACATCGGCAAGCCGAACAACACGGCCGCGGCCAAGCCGACCTGGTACCCGCGCGAGAACCAGAACCTCATCCAGGCGCACTGGAAGGAGAAGGGCGTCGGCGGGGACGGGGAGATCATGTTCCACTATCCTAACATCTCGGATGCCGTCTTCTGGGTGTAATGGGGGGGGGGGGGGGGGGGGGGGGGGGGGGGGGGGGGGGGGGGGGGGGGGGGGGGGGGGGGGGGGGGGGGGGGGGATGAGGGCCGCCGTGGAGTCCTCGAGATTGCGCAGGCCCGGCGGGAGGATGACGAGACCGTAGGACCTGCGGCCGACGTCGAGGCGGGCGTGGCTCGTGGAGCCGAACTCCTGGAGGGTCTTCTCGCTGGCCAGGTCGTATTCGATCTTCTCGGCCTCGAGCATGTTGACGAACTTCTGGAAATCGGCGCCGACCGTCCGGAAGGCCTCGGACTCCCCGGCCGGGGAGTAATACATCCAGGCCGTGGTCGTCGGCTCGATGACCAGGACGCGGTTGACCTGCTCGCCCAGGCTCATGACCACCGACAGGCGGCCGAAATAATCGGCCAGCGTGTTGTAATGCGGCCACCACGGCTCGTGGTCGGAGAACGAGAGCGGGTGGTCGCGCTTGCGGGCGCCCTTGATCGTGGCGTAGGACAGGTGCTGGTTGAGGAAATTGACGCCCAGCGCGTACTCCCAGTCGCCGATGCGCTTCTGGTCGGCGAAGGTCATGTCCCAGCCCCCGGCCCCGTAGGTCTCGGAGAGCGTCCTCCGCCGGCCCTGCTGGTTGGCCGCGCTGCGGATCTCCCGGACGGCCCGGGCGTTGCCGAACTGGGCGTCGGGCCCCGTCCGCCACTCGTTCATCAGGACGTCGATCCCGGGCATGTGGGCGTAGGCGGCCAGGGCCAGGTTGTCCGGCGTGACGCGCGGCCGAGGCCATTCGTGCTCCCAATAGTGGCCCGTGAAAACCAGCTTGTTGTCGGTGGCGTAGGCGTAATAGGGCTTGGCCCAGTTCTCGATGAACAGGTCGAGCAGGGTGGCGTAGTAGTCGTGACGGACGCGGTGCCAGCTCCCGACCTCCTCGTAGAGCGAGACGAGGTTCGGCCGGAGGTCGTAGCCCCAGCGCGTCTGGAACGCCGCGAAGAGGGCCGGCGTGTAGTTGACCGCCTCTCGCCCGCCGGCCGGGGAGATCTCGGCCTCGTCCTGGAAGACGCCGGGCACGGCCCCGCCGAACTCCGCCCCGATCACCTTCTTGTAGCCGTTGAGGGTCAGGTCGAGGAACTTCTCGGTGACGTCCTTGCGCATGAGGTCGACATAGGTGAAGCCGCCGTGCCAGGGCGAAGGAGAGGCGCGAACGACGTCGAACACGTAGTGCGGGGAGGCGTCGGCGTAGGCCGCGGGGGCCTTCCCGGTCACATCCTCGAAGCTGGTCAGGGTCCTGCGGAGGACGACGACCGGGGCCGGCTCGAGCGCCGGGGGCGGCCCGTCGAACCGCCTCATCCGCAGGCCCGAACGCGCGGCGTCGGGCAGGGCGGCGGGGACGTGGCCTCCGGCGAAGCCGGAGGGGTAGGAATTTTCGTCGTAGAGCCAGATCTTCAAGCCGAGCCCCTTGCCGACCTCGACGGCGTAGGCGCAGAGAGCGAACCACTCGTCGTCGAGATAGGGCGTGATGAGCCCGGGACGGGGGTGGATGAAGGCGCCGCCGATCCCGCGCGCCCGGAAGTCCTCGAGCTGACGGGCGATCTCCTGGCGGGTCATGAGATCGTTCCAGACCCACAGCGGCGCGCTCCGGTATTCCGCCGGCGGATCGGCGAAGGTCTTGAGCAGGGCCTCATAGGATGGCCCTGCCGCCTTCTTCGCGCAGGCCAGCCCGAAGGCGGCGATCGCCAGGGCGAGGGCGCAGAGGATCATGGCGGGGCTTCGGCGGGCGTTGGTCATGGCGGGTCCCTTCCGCGCTCGGCGAGCGGCGCGGCGGATAGACGGGGAAGGCCGCGGGCGAGCGCACATTTGTCCCTCAATCTAGGGGAACGGGTGGCCAAAGTCAAGCCGGGCGGGGCTGAGCGAGCGACGAGGCGCCGCGAACGGGCCGTCGGAGGGGGAGGGAATGGCGGAGAGGGCGGGATTCGAACCCGCGGCCCCGGTTTGAGCCAGGGCAAACGCTTAGCAGGCGTTCCTGATCGACCACTCCAGCACCTCTCCGCGGTCGGGGAACTCGGGTCATTCTAGCACGAGACCGGGGACAAAGCCAAACGCCGGACGGCCCTCAGCAGGGGCCCCACTTGTGGCGGGGGTGCCTTCTTTCGTATTCCGCCGCTGAGACCTTGGTGACCTTGTGCCAGGGCTCTCCCCTCTTGGCCCCGACGATCCCGGCCAGGGCGCAGCGGCAGAGGGTCTTGTCGACCCTCGTCCTGAGCTCGTGGAAGACGTCGTAGGGATCGCGCTTCAGGAAGTCCTCGGCCGTCTTGATGCCGATCTTCTCGAGCTTGGCGGCGGTCGTCTTGCCGATGTTCGGCAGGTCGGTCAGCTTGACGGGTCCGGCGTGAGGTCCGGTCATATCGCTCTCCTCGGGACAGGGGGCGGGGTGGCGGAGGGAGAGGGATTCGAACCCCCGTTCCGGAGGACCGGAAAGCGGTTTTCAAGACCGCCGCCTTCAACCACTCGGCCATCCCTCCGTCGTTCTATGCCTTCGATGCTGAGATGCGTTCGAGACCGTTCATATAGGGCCGCAGGGCCTCGGGCACGACGACCGATCCGTCCGCCTGCTGGAAGTTCTCGAGGATGGCGCTGACGGTCCGGCCGACGGCCAGCCCCGAGCCGTTGAGGGTGTGGGCGAACTCGGGCCGGCCCTTGGCCTCGCGCTTGAAGCGGATGTTGGCGCGCCGGGCCTGGAAGTCGGCGCAGTTCGAGCAGGACGAGATCTCCATGAACCCGTCGCGGCTGGGCATCCAGACCTCGAGGTCGTAGGTCTTGGCGCTGGCGAAGCCCATGTCGGCCGTGCACAGGAGGACGACCCGGTAATGGAGGCCGAGGCGCCTCAGGACCTCCTCGGCCGAGGCGGTCATGTGCTCGAGCTCGTCGAAGGACGTCTCCGGCCGGCTGAAGACCATCATCTCGACCTTGTTGAACTGGTGCTGGCGGATGAGGCCCCGGACGTCCTTGCCGTAGGACCCGGCCTCGCTGCGGAAGCACGGCGTCCAGGCGACGAAGCGGACCGGCATGTCGGCGCCGACGAGGATCTCGTTGCGGTAGATGTTCGTCAGCGGCACCTCGGCCGTCGGGATGAGATACCAGTCGAAGCCCTCGAGCTTGAACAGGTCCTCCTTGAACTTGGGCAGGTTGCCCGTACCCGTCAGGCTCTCGGCGTTGGCGATGAACGGCGGCAGGACCTCGGTGAAGCCTCGCTCGCGCGCGTGGATGTCGATCATGAACGAGATCAGGGCCCGCTCGAGCGCCGCCCCGGCCCCGAAATAGACGGCGAACCGGGATCCGGTGATCTTGGCCGCCCGCTCGAAGTCGAGGACGCCCAGCTTCTCGCCGACGTCCCAATGGGCCCGGGGCTCGGACCCGAACTCCGGCCGGCTCCCCCACCTCCGGACCTCCCGGTTGTCCTCCGGGCCTTTGCCGACGGGAACGGACCCGTGCGGGATGTTGGGGATGTTGAGCAGGGTGGCTTTGAGCTCGTCGTCGAAGGCCTTGAGCCTCTCCTCGAGCCCGGCGATCTCGTCGCCGACCTTCCTCATCTCGGCGATGATCGCCGCCGCGTCCTGTCCCTCCCTCTTCAGCCGGGAGACCTCCTCGGAGGCCTTGTTCTTGACGGCCCGCAGGTCCTCGGTCCTCTTGAGGACGTCCTTCTTCTCCCGGGAGAGGCGGACGAACTCGTCGAACGAAATGCGCGGCCCCCGCGCGGCCAGGCTATTCTGAACGGACTCAAGGTTTTCCAGGACGAATTTCGGGTCGAGCATGGGCCGATTATAGCACGAACTCCCGTCAAATCCCTTTCTGCGGCTTCGCTCGGGGATTGCCTCTAGCTCCCCGGCCCCCCGGGGAACCAGTTCGCACGGTTCCCCCCCGCTACGCGGGTCCCCTCCTCCAGCAACGGGGATCGTCGAGGCAAATTCCCTCGCTGCCTCGAAAGGGCAAAGCCGGAAAAACCGGTTTTGACAATCCGGCGGCTTTGTTCAACAATAGACGCCATGACGGGTTACGTGCAGGTGTATACCGGGGACGGCAAGGGCAAGACGACCGCCGCCCTCGGCCTGGCCCTGCGAGCGGCCGGGCACGGCATGAGGACCTATTTCGGCCAGTTCCTGAAAGGCCGGCACTACGGCGAGCTCGACGCCGTCGAGAAGCTCTCCCCCCTCATCA
Source organism: Candidatus Aminicenantota bacterium (assembly GCA_041320535.1). Taxonomy (GTDB): domain Bacteria; phylum Acidobacteriota; class Aminicenantia; order Aminicenantales; family Saccharicenantaceae; genus RBG-16-66-30. The sequence goes on from JBGLNH010000001.1 coordinate 1,499,784, forward strand.
GCATCGATCGCTTCGGGCGCGAGGGCTTCCTGCACATCACGGACGGGCCCGACGACGAGGACATCCGCCGGGCCCGCGAGGGCCTGCGCAAGTCGCGGGAGGCCATGCTCTCCGGCCGCTACGACATCGTCGTCCTCGACGAGATCAACACGGCCGTCCTCCTCAAGGTCCTGTCGGTCGAGGAGGTCCTCGGCCTGATCAACGACAAGCCCGAGGCCGTCGAGCTCGTCCTGACCGGGCGGGGCGCTCCGCAGGCCGTCGTCGACCGGGCCGATCTCGTCACCGAGATGCGCGAGATCAAGCACTATTTCGAAAAAGGCGTCAAGGCCCGCGAGGGCATCGAGAAGTGAGCCGCCGCCCCCGTCCCTTCGGCCGCAGCCCCTTCCGTCCGTCCATGGAGCGGGCCCGGTTCGAAGGGCTCGTCGCCGAGGCCCTGGACGAGATCCCGGCCAAGTTCCGCAAGCTCGTCGAGAACGTCAACGTCATGGTCGAGGAGGACTGCCCTCCGGGGACCAGCCTCCTCGGTCTCTACCACGGCGTCCCCTACCCCCACCGGAGCCCCGGCTCCTACGGCAACCTGGCGCCGGACGTCATCGTCATCTACCAGCGGCCGATCGAGTCGATCTCCCGGTCCGACGAGGAGATCAAGGACCACGTCCGCGACACGGTCCTGCACGAGGTCGGCCACTATTTCGGGCTGGGCGAGGCCGAGCTCCGCGAGATCGAGCGGGCCGTCCGGGAGCGACGCGGAGGAGGAGCGCATTGAACACGCCTCTGGAAGGCATCTTCGTCGCCCTGACCACCCCTTTCGCCGGCGACGGGGTCGCGACGGCGGCGGTCCGGGAGAACGTCCTCGAGCTCAACGGGACATCGGTCGCTGGCTACCTCGTCCTCGGCTCGACGGGCGAGAGCGTCTCCCTCTCGGACGCGGAGTCGCGGGCTCTCGTCGAGGCGGTCCTCGAGGCCGCCGGGCCCGGCAAGCGCGTCCTCGTCGGCACGGCCCGCGAATGGACGAAGGGGACGATCGACTTCACGGCCGGCCTCCCGGCCGGCGGCATCGACGCCGTGCTCGTCCGGCCCCCCTCCTATTACAAATCGAGGCTGACCCGCGAGGCCCTCCGGGCGCATTACCTGGCCGTGGCCGAGGCCAGCCGCTACCCCGTCATCGTGTACAACATGCCCCAGAACACCGGCATCTCCCTCGAGCCGCGCCTGGTCATCGAGCTGGCCTCCCACCCCAACATCGCCGGCCTCAAGGAGAGCTCGGGCAGCCTGTCGTTCCTGGCCGAGGTCGTCCGCGAGGTCGGTCCGGGGTTCCGGTATTTCACCGGCTCGGGCCACGTCGTCTATCCCGGCCTGGAGATGGGGGCCTGCGGGGCCATCCTGGCCGTGGCCAACGCCGTTCCGGAGATGTGCGGCGAGATCTTCCGCCTGTTCCGGGCCGGGCGCAAGGACGAGGCCCGCCGCCTCCAGCTCGACCTCGTCCCCCTCAACAAGGCCCTCGTCGAGGTCCACGGGATCGCCGGGCTCAAGTACGCGCAGGATCTAAGGGGCTACCATGGCGGCCCGACCCGGCTGCCCCTCCTCCCGATCGACGAGAAAGGCAAGGCGGAGATCGCGGCCCTGCTCAAACAAAACGGGCTTCTAGCTCGCTAGCGGATGAAGCCAAAACAATGGATACTTAGGCCGGGCTATCGTTCCCGATATTTCGCAGAAATCGCCCTCCGTGTCTGCTACGGGAGATTTCTGCCCTCCGCTCGCTAACGCTCGCTGCGGTAGGCTTATCTCAAGCTCGCTTCGCGGAAGCCAAACACCTTGATCCCGATATTTCCAGGAGGAGAGCGAGGCGGCCGCCGAGATCCACAAGCGGATCATGGCCCAGAAGATGAAGGACGCCCTGTCCCTCCACCTCGGCGGTCTCAAAGAGGCCCTGAGCTGGCGGACCTTCCCCGAGAACCTATTCTTCGCGTATCAGAGGTTGGACGAATGAGAAAGATCATCGTGGCAATGGCGTTGGCCGGCCTCCTCGGCCCCGCGGCGGGGGCCGCGGGCGGGCAGGAGGTCGTCGAGGAGATCGTCGCCCTGGTCAACGACGACATCATCACCCTGTCGGACTACCGGGATCAGTACGACCTGATGATCGCCCAGCTGCGGCAGGCCCAGCTCCCTCCGGACCAGTACGACAAGCAGCTGGCGCTCATCAAGAAGGAGCTGCTCGAGAACATGATCACCGAGATGCTCCTCCTCCAGAAGGCCAAGGAGCTCGGGCTGAACGTCCAGGAGCAGATCAAGGGCATGATCCCGAAGATCATGGAGGAGAACAACTTCGCCTCGGAGGCCGACCTGCGCCGGGCCGTCGAGCAGCAGGGCATGCCCTACGAGGTCTGGCTCAAGCAGTACGAGGATGGGATGATGCGCCAGGGCGTCCTCTACAGCGAGGTCGAGCGGTCGATCGTCCTCGACGACGCCGAGATCGTCCAGTACTACAAGAAGAACCCGGCCGAGTTCACGACGCCCACCGAGTACCGGCTCAGCGCCATCTACGTCGCCACCGAGTCGCGCCCCGCCGAGGCTTGCGAGACGCTCAAGGCCGAGATCGACGCCAAGCTCAAGAGCGGCGTCCCGTTCGCCGACGCGGCGGCCGAGCTGTCCGATCCGCCGATGAAGGAGGCCCGGGGCGAGCTGGGGGAGTTCAAGGAAGGCGAGCTCGACGAGGCCTTGGAGTCGGCCGTCTCGAAGCTCAAGACCGGCGAGACGAGCGCCTGGGTGAGCACCAAGAACGGCTGGTACCTGCTCCAGCTGACGGAGAAGAAGCCGAGCGCCCTGCGCCCGTTCGACGACGCCCGCAAAGAGGTCGAGGACAAGCTCTACAACGGCAAGCGCGCGGTCAGGGCCGAGGCTTTCATCAAGAAGCTCCGGGAACAAAGCTACGTCAAGGTCCTCAAACCCGATCCCCTGGAAAAATAAAAGGGGGTCAGATCTGACCCTCTCTAGGGTTCTGTGATCAGCACGGCGGCGGCGACGGCCGTCGTCCACAGCCCCGCCGCGCCCTTGGCGGCCTGGGTCGCGCTCCGGGTGCGCAGGGCCGGGCCGTTGGCGACCTTGAACGCCTTGGCCGGACGGCGCGGACCGTGCCGCTCGAGCCGCTCCCCGAGCTTGGTCGCCAGCATCTCGGCGGCCAGGTACTCCGTATGGAGACTCGTCTCCCGGGCCGTCCGCCCCTCGTCGGAATGCTCGGCGAGATAGCCGTAGCGGGCCGGGTCGTCGGGGACGGCGGCGCCGATGGAGGCCGTGATGAGGGCCCCCGGCTCGTCGGTCGCGTTCTCGCTGAGGACGACGAACAGGATCTGCCCGGGGCGAAGGAGCGCGAGCCCGGCCGGCCGCGAGACGAACCGGGCGTGCGGCGGGAAGATGCTCGAGACGCGGACGAGGTTGAAGGGGGCGATCCCGGCGGCGCGCAGGGCGATCTCGAAGCTGACCAGCTTCTCCTTGTGCGCCCCCCGGCCGCGGACGAGGAAGACCTTGGACGGAACGATCGGGCCCATGTCGTTCGCCCCGCCTATTTCTTGATCTCGGGCTTGCGGTCCCCGACGGGCTCCGGCTCCTTGAAGCCGATGTCGCGGGAGACGTCGTAGACGCCGAGGAGCACGGGCGTCGAGCCCCTGGAAATGGCGAAGAGGCGGACCTCGGCCGGTCTCCACTCGGGATTGTCCCGGATGCCGGCCAGGTTCTTGCCGTCGACGCCGAGGTTGCTCTTCAGGACGATGAGGTCGCTCGTGCCGCCGGGCGGGACGGCCTTGCCCCGGACGGCGGCCTTGAAGGCGTCGCCGAAGTTCTCGGGGTCGCCCTTGAAGTTGAAGACGGCGTTGAAGTTGACGTAGGTCAGCGGCTTCGATCCGACGTTCTTGACGCGGAAGGAGATCTGGGGCACGAGGATGAGCCGTTCCGGCCAGGGCTGGTAGTATTTGTCGACCCAGCTCGAGGCGTAGTCCACGACCTCCAGCGAGCTCTTCAGCTCGTCGCTGGACATCGTCTTGCATCCCGGGGTCACGGCCAGCCCCAGGGCGGCCAGCGCGACGGCGGCGAGCGCGGTTCTCTTCATGGGGCTCCTCCTCTCTTCTTACGGTCGTATGATAACGGAGGGTGGGGAATTAAGCAACCGCCCGCCGGCTCAGCGGACCAGGCGCGAGACCGGCACGGCCTCGAGGCCGTAGGCGTCGAGGAGCGAGAAGCTCGACCTCAGGACGGCCAGCGTCTCCGGGAAGGGGTGGCAGATGCCGACGGCCCGGCCGCTCTTGCGGGCCTTCTGGAACAGCTCGATCAGGCGGCCCCGGATCCGGCCGCGGTCCTCGTCGGCGTCGAGGAAGACGTCGCGCTGGGCGGCCGGGACGCCCATCTTCCGGGCCTCCTCGAGGGCCACGGTCTTGGCCGTCGTCCGGCTGTCGACGAAGAACAGGCCCCGCTCCCTGATCGGCCCCAGCAGGACCCGCATCAGGTCGCGCTCGGCCGTGAAGCGCGAACCCATGTGGTTGTTCGTGCCCGCGGCGAAGGGCACGCGGTCGTAGCTGGCCTCGAAGGCGGCGACGATCGCCGGCGCGGTCATCGTCGCCATGATCAGCCCTTCCGTGTCGGCCATGGCCTCGTGGTTGTTGACGGATTCGAGCGGCAGATGGAGCAGGACCTCGAGGCCGTTCTCCCGGGCGATCCGGGCCGTCTCGGCGGCGTGGGCGCTGTAGGGAAGGACGGCCACCGTCACCGGCCGGCCCAGGGAGACGAGCGCGTGGAGGGCGTCCAGGCTGTTGCCCATGTCGTCCATGATCAGCGCGACCTGGCCGGGGGGGCGCTTCTTGGCCGCCGGCGCGCGGTCGGCGACGACGACCGGCGGCTCGGCCGGCAGGACGAAGGAGATCGACGCGTCCTGCCGGGGCGCCCTTCTGAGGGACCACAGGACCTCCGTCCTGTCGTCTCCCTTGGCCCGCTTCTTCCCGGCGACGCGGACCGACTCGCGCTTCAGGGCCTTCTCGAGGGCGGGCTCGATCGAGGCGTAGAGAGCGGCCGGGATCTCGACCTCGAACAGCGGCCGGCCCTTGGGGTCCTTCAGCCGGAGGACGGCCTCTTCGGAGACGCCCGCCTCGGCGAGGCTCGCGTCCAGGGCCTCTTCGAAGGTCTTCGCGGCGGCCTTCTCCGCCGGCCGCGCCTCGGGCTTTTCGCTGGGCGCCATCTCGTAGGCCGGGGCGGGCGCGGGCGGCGGGGCAGGCGCCGGCGCGGCCGCGAAGATGTAGGAGCGCTCGCCCTTCCGCGAACCGAGGTAGTCGAGGAGCGCGGCGGAGACGAGCGCCGACGCCGCGAGCGCGGCCGTGACCAGCCGGAACGCCGGCCAGGGCTGGCGGCTTCGGGGCGGGGGCCTCTTCGTCATCCGTCAGAGCTTGGGCAGGAGCGGGAGGGTTCTCTCGAGGTAGGTCTTGTCGTCGAGCTTGTCGATGGGGACGGGAACGTCGGGGACGAGCCCCTCGTTCCAGAGCTTCCGGCCCGAAGGAAGAACGAAGATCCCCGTGGTCAGCAGGACGGCGCTGCCGTCGTCGAGAGGGAAGAGGGTCTTGCGCCCGACGAGCCCGGAGGTGGCGAAGCCGACGATCTTGGCCTGGCGGAGCTCTTGGAGAACGCCGGCGACGAGCTCGGCCGGTCCGGCCGTCCCGGGATCGATCCAGACCACGATCGGCGTGGCGCCGAGCTCGGGCCGGGCCGGCAGGGACACGACGTCCTTGGCCCCGCCTCTGCTCTCGAAATGCCCGGCCTCGGCGGCCTTGACGAACAGATTGGCCAGACCGGCCGCTTCCTCGAGGTCGCCGTCCTGGGCGCTCCGGAGGTCCAGGACGAGGGGGGCCGCCCGGCCCCTGAGAGAGGGCACGACGCTCTTCTTGAGCTCGGCGACCAATCCGGGGACGAGGCGATGGACCCTCAGCACGTCGGGCTTCCCGGCCGTCCGCGTGAAAGTGAAGGGGGCGGGGAAGAGAAGGGCGCGGGCCACGCCGAGGTCGAGCGTTTCGTTGCCCCGAAGGAGGCGGAGCTTGACCGGTTCGGCGCTTCGGCCCTGCAGGCGGAGCTTGACCTCGGTCAGGCTCATGTTCAGGGTGTTCTGTTCGTCGACGGCGCTCAGGATGTCGCCCGCCTGGATCCCGGCCGCCGCGGCCGGCGACCCGGCGACGACGGAGACGATCTGGGGGAAGGCGGGATAGCTCTTGAGGACGGCGATGCCCGGCTCGGTCTCCCGGCCGGTGCGGGCCTTGAAGGCCGCGGCCAGCTCCGCGGGGAGATAGGCGGAGAGCGGGTCGAGCGAGTTGACCAGCCCGCGGTATGTCCCCTCGGCCGTCGTCACGGGGTCCCGGACCTCGAGGTAGTCGTTGCGGACCAGGCGCATGAGGGACTCGAGGAGGTCGAAGCCCTGGGGCGTCCGGCCGCCGGACCCGCCCGCGAGGTAGCCCATCTTGATGAAGAAGAAGAGGCCAGCGGCCAGAAAGGCGGCCCAGAGGAACCAGCGGTATCTCGGGACTCTTTTCATGGCGGAACGGATATCCATTCTATCACCTCCGCTTCAGCCATTGCAAGGGATCGAGGGCCCTGGTCTTGTACCTGATCTCGAAGTACAGGCACTCCCCCTTGAGCGACCCGGTGTCCCCGACCATGGCCAGGGGCTGCCCGGCCCGGACCATGTCGCCGACGGCGGCCAGGAACTCCGAGCAGTGCCCGTGGAGGGTGTAGTAGGTCATGCCGTGGTCGACGATGAGCAGGTTCCCGTATCCCTGGAAGTAGTCCGCGTAGACGACCTTGCCGGCGTGGATGGAGAGGATGAGCGATTTGCCGGCGGCCGGCGCGATCTCGACGCCCTTGTTCTGGACGACCGTCTTGAAATCCGGGTGCTTCTCGAAGCCGAACGGGGTGATGACCCGCCCCTCGAGAGGCCAGGGCAGCCGGCCCTTGCGCTCGTAGAGGGGGACGAAGGCCGCCGGGAGGACCCACTCCTGGGCGACGATCTTGTTCATCAGCTTCTGGAGCTCCTCGGCGCTCTCCTGGAGCTCGGCCAGAGTCTGCGCGTAGGTCTCGCGGTTCCGGCGGATGTCGCGGACGAGGGTGGAGTTCTTGCGGGCCTCGGTCTCGAGCTCCTGCCGCTTGAGGCTGGCCGCCCGGGCCATGGCGGCGAGGTCGCGCTGCTTGCTCTCGAGGGCCGCCTCGGCGACGCGCAGCTCCTCGAGAGAGGCCAGGAAGCCCGTGACGATCTCGTCCTGGCTGCGGGCCAGGAAGGCCAGATGCTTGCTCTCGGAGGCGTAGGCCTCGATGTCCCGGGCCTGGAGCAGGAACTGGAAGAAATCGACGCGGCCGTACTTGTAGAGGGTCACCAGGGTCTTCTCGATGGACCGGCGCTCCCTGTCGATGTCCGCCCGGAGCTTGCGGGCGCCCCTTTGGATCGCGGCCAGCTCGGCCCGGCCGCGTTCGAGCTCGACGTTCTGGGCGGCGAGCTCCCTCTCGACCAGCTTCCGGTTGAGGTTGATGCGGGTCAGGGAGGACAGGATGGACGATTCCTTGCGGGCCTCGGACTCCAGGCGGGCCTTGAGGTCCTTGATCTGGCCGTTGATGCGGGTCAGGCGCTCTTCGAAGTCGGCGACGTTCCTGTCCTGGGCCGCGCCGGCGGGCGCGGCGGGCCCGGACGGCGGGGGGTCCTGGACGGCGGGAACGGCGGACGAAAGCAGGAGGATGAGCAGGCGCCGCTCGGCTACATGACGACGACCGTCGAGGTCTCCCCCGAGCGCAAGCTCCTGCTCTTCCACCGGGGCAAGGCCGTGGCCAACTCGCCCGACGACCGGGCCTGCCGGACCAAGCTCGTCGCCGAGCCCGTCGGCGACATCGAGAAGCTCTTCGGGGAGTGGGACCAGTGGGGCTGGCACCGGGTGACCGTCTACGGCGACCTGCGGAAGCCTCTCCACGAGCTGGCCGACGCCCTGGGCTGGCAGGTGGTCGAGGAGGCCTGAGCGTCAGTCTCGAGAAGGTCGCGGCAGGACGGTTGCTCCCTCGGCGTCACCCCCGTCCGTGCTCGCCGCCCCGAAACCGGCCAAGGCACCGGCGTCTCCGCGCGGGCGGGGGGCCCCCACGCCGTTGCGTCACCGCCTGCCGCTTCTCCCATGGAACTATCGGAACTCGGGGCGATCGGGCGGTTTGAATGGCCATCCAAAATGGGTTAAGATAAGCTGCGGAACCGACGGGACGAAAGGACACATCCATGGCCGAACCGTTCATCGAAGAAAGGACCCGCAAGATCGCCCTGCTCATCGACGGCGACAACGCCCAGCCCTCCCTCATCGGGCAGATCCTGACCGAGGCCGGGAAGTACGGCCTGGTGACCATCCGCCGCATCTACGGCGACTGGACGACGGTCAACATGTCGGGCTGGAAGAACGCCCTCCACGACAGCGCCATCCAGCCCATCCAGCAGTTCCGCTACACGATCGGCAAGAACGCCACAGACAGCGCCATGATCATCGACGCCATGGACATCCTCCACGGCCACCTCGTCGACGGCTTCTGCATCGTCTCGAGCGACAGCGACTACACCCGGCTCGCGACCCGCATCCGGGAGATGGGCTTCTACGTCATGGGCATCGGCAAGCGCTCGACCCCCAAGGCCTTCGTCAACGGCTGCAATATCTTCATCTATACGGAGAACCTCGTCCCCCGGCGTGGTGAGCGCGAGCAGCGGGACCCGCGCCGGCGCGACCGCGGCGGCGCGCCGCGCAAGGGCGGCGGCAAGGAGACGCGCGAGGAGCCCGAGGAGCGCGAGGACAAGGGCGCGAAGTTCGATCCCGTCCCCCTGCTCAAGGGCGCCTTCGACATGGCCGTCCACGAGGACGGCTGGGCCAACCTCGGCGAGATCGGCTTCTACCTGCGCCAGCTCGACCCCGGCTTCGACCCCCGGACCTACGGCTTCAAGCAGCTGTCGCAGCTCATCAAGAGCCAGCAGGTCCTCTTCGAGGTCCAGTCGCGGGGCGAGGAAGGCGGCGGAGCGGCCATCTACATCCGGCTGCGCGAGAGCCGGGACTAGCGCCCGGGGGCGGTCCCGGGACCCGGGCTCACTTCCGGACCTTCTTCAGCCAGGCGACCAGCAGGAACCCGCCGCCTATCGCGAGCATCAGGCCCCCCCAGATCAGGTTGAGGTTGATGCCCAGGGAGATGGCGTACATCTCCTTCTTGGTCAGGAGGCCGTAGGCCGTGAGCAGGACGCCGTAGGCGCCGAGGAGCCAGCCGATCGGGAGCTTGAGGTCGAGGACGTGCCCCTCCTTCATGCCCGCTTGATGTTCGCCGTGTTCGATCTTGTCGTTCATGCTTCGCTCCTAGGTGTCCGCCGCGGCGATCACCAGAAGATGACGTTGAGGAGGACGGCCAGGGCCAGGGCCAGGCTTCCCCACACGGCCGGCCGGGAGTACCAGCGGGCTTCGGTCTTGGGCTTCGGCGTCAGGCCGAAGACGAGGCCGACGAGCTCCCTTGGATCGCGCTTGGCCGTGAACAGGCTGACCCCGATCGTGACGGCGAAGTCGGCCGTCCAGGCCCAGATGGCCTGGTAGAAGTTGGCGGCCATGTCGCTGTGATAGTTCAGGACCCCGGCCTTGTAGAGGACGTAGTGGCCGGCCGCCGTCAGGATGCCGACGAGCAACCCCCAGAAGCCGCCCCACGCCGTGGCCCCCCTCCAGAACATGCCCAGGAGGAAGGTGGCGAAGAGCGGCGCGTTGAAGAAGGAGAAGATGAGCTGCATGTAGTCCATCAGGTTCGGGAAGGACTGCACGATGTAGGCCGTGCCGACGCTCGCGGCGATGCCGATGACGGTCGTGTATTTCCCGACCTTGAGGTAGTGCGCGTCGGTCCGGCCCTTGCGGATGTAGGTCCCGTAGATGTCGTAGGTCCAGATGGTGTTGAAGGCCGTGACGTTGCCGGCCATGCCCGACATGAAGCTGGCCAGCAGGGCGGTGATGGCCAGGCCGAGGACGCCGTTGGGCAGGTAGTGCTTCATCAGCAGGATGAGGGCCGAGTTGTAGTCGGCCGTGGGCAGGGCGGCCTGGGAGAACTCGGGCAGGACGAGCAGGGCGACGAGCCCCGGGATGACGACGATGACGGGCACGATCATCTTGGGGAAGGCGGCGATGATCGGCGTCATCCGGGCGGCGTTGAGGTTCTTCGAGGCCAGGGCCCGCTGGACGACCAGGAAATCGGTCGTCCAGTAGCCGAAGGACAGCACGAAGCCGAGGCCCATGGCCACGCCGAACCAGTCGACGCCGATGGGATTGTCGCTCGTGCCGAGGTACTTGACCGAGTGGAGGAGGGTCTCCTGGAGCTTGGCCGAGAAACCGGCCAGGCCTCCGACCTGCTTGAGGCCGAGGAAGACGATGGGCAGGAGGCCGAGCCAGATGAGGAAGAACTGGATGACCTCGTTGTAGATCGAGGACGACAGGCCGCCCCAGAAGACGTAGACGAGGACGACGACCGCGGCGAAGAGGATGCTCTGCGTGAGCGGCCAGCCGAGCATGATCTTGAAGAGCAGGGCCATGGCGTAGAGGCTGATGCCGCTCATGAGGACGGTCATGACGGCGAAGGAGATGGCGTTGAGGCCGCGCGTCGCCTCGTTGTAGCGGAGCTTGAGGTACTCGGGCACGGTCCGGACGCGGCTGCCGTAGTAGAACGGCATCATGAAGATGCCCAGGAAGACCATGGCCGGGATGGCCCCGACCCAGTAGAAGTGGACCGTGGCGATGCCGTACTTGGCCGAGTTGGCGACCATGCCGATGACCTCGAGGGCGCCCAGGTTGGCCGAGAGGAAGGCCAGCCCCGTGATCCAGCCCGGGAGGGAGCGCCCCGAGAGGAAGAAGTCCTCGCCCGTCTTCATGTATTTCTTGAGGGAATAGCCGACGAGGACCATGACCAGGATGTAGCCGAAGATGATGGCGTAATCGACGAGGTTCAGGGTGATGACCGGGGCCATCGCGCTCTCCTTTCGGGCGGGACGAGGGGCGTCCTCTTCGCTCTTTGACCGCGGGGGAGGATAATCCAGGGCCCGGGAGATGTCAACGCCGCCCCGAAGGGGGATGTGTACCCCGGGCACGTGTCCCCCTGCGGGGTTTTCGGGACCGCTCCCGGTCCCTTGAATCGGCCGAGGCGATGCCTTATGCTGAGGGCCGGGCGGCCCCCGGCCGCGACGCTCTCATCTCCGAGCCAAGGAGGACGCCATGACCTTCCGGAAAGCGCTATTGATCGTCCTGGCCGCGGTCGCTCTCGCGGCGCCCCGGGCCGCGTCCCAGACCGGCGGCACGGTCAGCTACAGGATCGACGGCCGGGCCTACAGCTTCACGGACGGCCGCTTGGAGCACTACAAAGGCGACGGATACGTCTCGCTCGTGGCCGAGAGGGTCGAGATGGTCGAGGACCCCTCGGGCCCCGAAGGGGAGAAGCGGGAGGTCACAGTCGGCATGGGCATCCAGCTGGCCAAGGACGAGAGCCGGCTCGTCGGGGACCACCGGTCCAACACCTCCGACGAGATGCCGACGCATTTCTTCTGGTACGAGATCGTCCCGACCGAGGACAGGAAGGGCAAGACGGTCAAGGAGTTCCTGGCCAGCCTGGACGGGGGTGACGAAACGAAGATGTTCATCCGCCTCAAGATCGAGGCGTTCGGGCCGGCGGGCGGCCTCGTCGCCGGGACGTTCGAGGGCAAGCTCTTCGACGAGGACGGCAAGCTCCACGAGGTCACCGAAGGCGTCTTCCGGGTGCCGCGCGTAGAGGCGAAGTGACGGGGACATGGACCCCGGGCGCGCGTCCCCGCCCTGGGGCAGGGGAGAGGGAATGAGATCGCGGGCCCGTACGATCGCGACGGTCCTTTGGCCCGCCGCGGGCGCCGCTCTCGCCCTGTGCGCCCTCGCCGCGTGCGGCGCACCAAGCCGGCCCCGGCCCGGCCCGGTCGGGATAGGTCCCGAGGACACTCCCGCCGGGCTCGAGGCCAAGGCCGCCCGGGTCGTCCCTTCCGGGCGGCAGCTCCGTTGGCAGGCCCTCGAATTCCAGGCCTTCGTCCACTTCGGCATGAACACGTTCACCGACCGGGAGTGGGGCGAGGGGGCCGAGGACCCGAAGCTCTTCGACCCGACCGACTTCAGCGCCGGGCAATGGGTCGAAGCGGTCAAGGCGGCGGGGATCAGGGGCCTCATCGTCACGGCCAAGCACCACGACGGCTTTTGCCTGTGGCCGAGCCGGCTCACCGGGCACTCGGTCCAGGCTTCCCCGTGGAAGGACGGGAAGGGCGACGTGGTCGGGGAGGTCGCCGAGGCCTGCCGCCGGGGCGGGATCGCGTTCGGCGTCTATCTGTCGCCCTGGGACCGCCACGAGCCGAGCTACGGCGACTCGCCGCGCTACAACGAACACTTCAAGGGCCAGCTTCGCGAGCTGCTGACGGATTACGGCGAGATCTCCGAGGTCTGGTTCGACGGGGCCTGCGGCGAGGGCCCGAACGGCAAGCGCCAGGTCTACGATTGGGACGGGTACTTCAAGCTCATCCGGGAGCTCCAGCCCGGCGCGGTCATCTCGATCATGGGGCCGGACGCCCGCTGGATCGGCAACGAAGCGGGGGTGACCCGGGAGAGCGAATGGAGCGTCATCCCCGTCGTCGGGTTCGACGACCTGCCCGACGAGAAGAACCCCGGCGGCATCGCCCGCATCGACGCCCAGGCCCAGGACCTCGGCTCCATGGAAAAGATCGCCGCCGTCGCCAAGCAAGGCGGGCGTCTTCTCTGGTATCCCGGCCAGGTCGACGTCTCCATCCGGCCCGGCTGGTTCTATCACGCGGCCGAGGACGACAAGGTCAAGACCCTCGACCACCTCCTCGACATCTACTACACCTCGGTCGGCGGCAACGCCCAGCTCCTGCTCAACATCCCGCCCGACAAGCGAGGCCGCATCCACGAGAACGACGCCCGCCGGCTCAAGGAGCTCGGGGACCGGCTGCGGGCGACCTTCGCCGTCGATCTGGCGGAGGGATCGAAGACGGAGAGCGGAACGGGAATCTCCGTCGTCGGCGGGATCGACGCGCGCGGACGCGCGACCGGTCGTTCGGAGCGCGGGGTCACGGTCTTCTCATGCACGCTCGGCGAGGCGAGAGCTTTCAATGTCGCCATGCTCATGGAGGACATCGGCCGGGGGCAGAAGGTCGAAGCGTTCGCTATCGATGTCTGGGACGGGACCGCTCCGGCGACCGGCCGCGACTTTTTCGGGACGACGGGATGGAGGGAGATCGCCAAGGGCACGACCATCGGCTGGAAGAAGCTTCTCCGCTTCCCGACGGTCACCGCGAAATGGGTTCGCGTGCGGCGCCTGAAGTCCCGCAGCGATTCCCCGATATTCCGGCCGGCGGCCTGGGGGCTTTTTCTCGATCCCGAACGCTGATCCACCCGGCGGGACAGCCCCCTGCGGGGACAGCCCCCTTTTTCTGAACCGGGCGGTCCGTTTGTCGTATAATACCCCGGGAACTCGCGCGCGGGTTTCCCCTATCCGCCCTGAATTCGAAGGAGGCCGGCATGCTCCGGGACATCATCAAGAAAGAGATCTTGGACAACATCACCAGCCCGAAGTTCGTCTTCACCTTCCTGCTCTGCACCATCCTCATGGGTTCGGCGACCTGATCGTCGGGACGCCATTCGCCGACGTGAACGGCAGTATCCTCGACAATACCGGCGGCGCCTATGTCGTGTTCGGCAAGGCCGGCGGATACCCGTCGAACCTCAACCTCCATCAGATGATCGAGATATCGGCTTTCAGGCTGAAGGACTACGACAAAGCCATCAGAGCCGTAAGATACGCGCTTCCTTTTCCCATCGAAGAAGAGGCTTTCAAAGAAATCCAGAGGATCTACACTGAATCTGGGATCGTTCCGGCGTATGAAGAGATCCTGAAGCACGTGGAGAAGTTCGCTGAAAGCCATCCCCTTTGCTTCATGGACATGGCATTCAGGTGCCTTGTGGCGAATCAACATGATAAAGCCATGGATTGGGTCGAAAAGGGATTCGAGATGCATGACCCGCAAATGGCCTATCTCACCACACCGGCGCAATATTTTGACGCCTTGTTCGGGGACCCCAGGTTCATCGCCATATGCGAGAAAATGAACCTCGCGCTTCCCGGATCCGAATGATACACGTTCCGGGGATCGGGGAACGACCGCCTTCGGAGGCCGTTTTGTCGCGGGATGAGACCCGCTTTCAGGGATCGCTGCTCGTACACAAGCGGCTTGCGCCCGATCCTCGATGCTTCCGATGGGCCGGACGGACGGATCCCTTTTCAAACAGGGCAGAAAGGCCGGTCCGGACGATCGGCCCCGTCCTGGGAGAGTCCGACGCCTGGGCGGGACGCAGCCTATGGGGTCAGGAGGCCGGGGTTACTTGGCCTTTTCGGCCTTGCTCTTGCGCCTCATGTCGGCGGCGTGGGCGCGCTTGTAGCTCTGAATGTCCACGAAGCGCCCCTTGGCGTCGCGCACGGCGTAGAGCTTGGTGCCCTTGGAGCTGCGGTGGGTCGTCCTTTTAGCCGGCATAGGACCTCCTTAAAATGGAAAAGGAATGATAGGATCCCCTTGAATAAGGAAAGGCATCCCATCGATCGTCGCCAAGCGCATCGTCTCGAACCCGCTACGAGCTCAGGATAAAGGACGAGCCTGCCCCTGTCAACAGCATTCGCCGCCCGGTTGCCCCTCCGCCGCGTTTCTGCTATAAAAGACCTCCATGATCCGCACAGTCGTCTCCGACCTGGGCCGCGTCGTCCTCTGGTTCGACAACAGCGTCTTCCTGCGCAAGCTGGCCGAGCGGGCGGGAAAACCCTTCGAGGAGGTCAAGGCCGTCGTCCACGGAGACCTCGGGCTCATCCGTCGCTTCGACGGGGGGGCCGTGACCCCCGAGGGCTTCTACGGACACGTGACCGCGGCCGTCGGCGCGGACATGACCTACGCGGACTTCTTCGCCGTCTACAACGACATCTTCACGCCCAACCCGCCGGCGATCGAAGTGCTGCGCCGGGTCAAGGCCGCGGGCTACGGGACCCTGCTCCTCTCGAACACCGACCCGGAGCGGTTCGGCTTCGTGCGGAACCGGTTTCCCGAGATCCTGTTCTTCGACGCCTACGTCCTGTCCTACGAACTCAAGCTCCTGAAACCGGACCCGGCCATCTACCTCGCCGCCGCCCGCATAGCCGGCGTCGCGCCCGGCGAATGCGTCTTCATCGACGACATGGAGGAGAACGTCAAGGGCGCCGCGGAGGCCGGGTTCGCGTGCGTCCTCTACAAGCCGGAGACGGACCTCGAAGCGGAGCTCAAGGGGCTTGGTCTGAGGTTTTAAAAGAGAGGGTCAGGTCTACTTTTTGCGCGTTTTTGCGTAAAAAGTAGACCTGACCCTCTCTTATTTTCCGACGACCTGGACCCATGCCCGCCGGGCCCGCGGGCCGTCGAACTCGCAGAAACAGATGCCCTGCCACGTGCCGAGCTGGAGCTTTCCGCCGGCGACGATGACGGTCGCCGAGGAGCCGACCAGGCTCGATTTGACGTGGGCGGGGGAGTTGCCCTCGGCGTGCTCGTAGGACAGGGCCTCCGGCACGGCTTTCCGCAGCGCCATGAGGATGTCGGCCTTGACGTCGGGATCGGCGTTCTCGTTGATGGTCACGGCCGCCGTCGTATGGGGGACGAAGACGACGCACAGGCCCTCCGCGACCCCCGAAGCGCCTACGATCCGCCCGACCTCCGCGGTCAGGTCGACGATCTCCTCTTTCGTCCGGGTCCTGATCTCGATCGTTCTCATGCCAACCTCGGTTCCTTAACGAAAACTTAAAATAAACGCCGGGAAGGCCTTGACAAGCCCCATTCCGGGGTGTAGAGTCTCCTCGGAAAATACAACATTTGGTATTTTCCCGGGACAAGTTCCACAAGATATGGGATAGAAGCCGAAAGGCTTTTTGGTTCGGCCATGGTTTCTGGAAGGGTTGATTGTAGCATGTCGCCGGCAGAAATCCCAGCCTTGTGAGCGGGACCGAACGAAGAGGGAGGAGCGAACAATGGTCAGCGCGGTCGGCAGGATCAAGAAGCGGGACGGAACGATCTCGGATTTCAACCAGGACAAGATCACCAACGCCATCTTCAAGGCCATGCAGTCCCAGGGCATCAAGGACAAGGCGGTGGCCAAGACGGCCTCCGACATCGTCAGCTTCATGATCGAGGAGAAGTTCGGCGGCTACACCGTGCCCTCCGTCGAGCAGATCCAGGACATCGTCGAGATGGTCCTCATGAAGCAGGGTTACCACGAGGTGGCCAAGTCCTACATCCTCTACCGCGAGAAGCACAAGGGCATCCGCGAGGCCAAGCGCATCGGCATCAACCTCGAGCGGCTGGTCAAGGACTACCTCAGCAACGCCGACTGGAAGATCCGCGAGAACTCCAACGAGGGCGTCCAGAGCTTCGCCGGCCTCAACGCCCGCGTCTCCGGCGAGGTCCTGTCGAACTTCGCCCTCAACCAGATCTACACCGAGCGGGCCAAGAAGGCCCATGAAGAGGGCGAGTTCCACATCCACGACCTGAGCTACCCCATCGTCGGCTACTGCGCCGGCTGGTCCCTCGACAACCTCATCCGCAAGGGCTTCGGCCACGTCCCGAACCAGGTCCACTCCAACCCGGCCAAGCACCTCGACACCCTGACCCTGCACATGGTCAACTACATCGGGACCATGCAGGCCGAGTTCGCCGGCGCCCAGGCCTTCTCCAGCGTCGACACCCTGCTCGCCCCTTTCGTCCGCCACGACAAGCTCAGCTACGAGGACGTCAAGCAGGACATGCAGAAGCTCATCTTCGGGCTCAACGTGCCCTGCCGCTGGGGCTGGCAGACGCCCTTCTCCAACCTGACCTTCGACTGGACGGTCCCCGAGGACATGAAGGACAAGCGGGCCGTCGTCGGCGGCGAGGAGCTCGCGACCTGCTACGGCGACTACCAGAAGGAGATCGACTGGATCAACCGGGCCTTTCTGGAGATCATGATCGAGGGCGACCTCAAGGGGCGGGTCTTCACCTTCCCCATCCCGACCTACAACCTCAGCCGGGAGTTCGACTGGGACTCCCCCCAGGCCAAGCTCCTCTTCGACGCCACGGCCAAGTACGGCATCCCGTATTTCCAGAACTACATCGGCACCCACATGAACCCCGGCGACATCCGGGCCATGTGCTGCCGGCTCAACCTCGACCAGCGCGAGCTCATGCGCCGGCCCGGGAGCATCTGGGGCCCCGGCGACTCGACGGGCTCCATCGGCGTCGTCACCATCAACCTCAACCGGCTCGGCTTCGAGGCCGCCGACAAGGACGACTACCGCGCCCGCCTCAAGGACCTCATGGCGGTCGCCAAGGAGACGCTCGAGACCAAGCGCGAGATCGTCAACAACATGCTCGAGAAGGGCATGATGCCCTACACCAAGGTCTACCTCGGCCACTTCGACAACCACTTCTCGACGATCGGCATCTGCGGCATGAACGAAGCCTGCATGAACTTCCTCAAGAAGGGCATCGGCACGCCCGAGGGCCGCGACTTCGCCGTCGAGACCCTCCAGTTCATGCGCGGCGTCCTGCGCGAGTTCCAGGAGGAGACGGGGCACCTCTACAACCTCGAGGCCACGCCGGCCGAGTCGACGGCCTACCGGCTGGCCCGGCTGGACAGGCAGAAATACCCGCGCATCTACACCTCCGGGACCGACAAGCACCCCTACCTCACCAACTCGACCCAGCTCAACGTCGACGCCACCCGGGACATCTTCGAGGCCATCCAGCACCAGGCCGAGATCCAGTCGCTCTACACCGGCGGGACGATCTTCCACGCCTTCCTGCCCGAGGCCATCGACGGCGAGACCTGCAAGAAGCTCGTCCAGAGGATCGCCCAGACCAAGCTGCCCTACTTCTCGATCACGCCGACCTTCAGCGTCTGCATGAGCCACGGCTACCTCCGCGGCCGGCACCACCGCTGCCCGGACTGCGGCGAGGACACCGAGGTCTACAGCCGCATCGTCGGCTACATGCGGCCGGTCCGGACCTGGAACGACGGCAAGCAGCAGGAGTTCGAGGACCGGACGCCCTACAACAAGATCGCCTGAGACCGGCCGATATCACGAGAGGCGGTGACGACATGGATTACCTGCTCTTTACCTATCCCAACTGCGCCAAGTGCGACGCCCTCAAGAAGAGGCTGGCCGAGGCGGGGACGGCCTACGCCGAGTACAGCCTGACCCAGCCCCCGGGCAAGGCCAAGATCCGGGAGTTCATCAACGTCATCAAGCGGGACGCCTCGGGCGCCATCATCCTGCCGACCCTCGTCGCCCACACCCAGGGTGTCGTCCGGGCCGTCATCAACACGGCCGAGGAGTTCGACGGGTGGTCGAGATCAAGGGCCTAGAGAAGTTCTCGAGCCGGGACTTCCCCGGCCACATCTCCTCGACCGTCTTCTTCGGCGGCTGCTCCTTCCGCTGCCCCTACTGCCACAACTCCCAGCTGGTCCTCGCGCCGGAGACCCTCCCGAGCATGGCCCCCGACTTCTTCCTGTCCTACCTCGACGGCCGGAAAGGCTGGCTCGAGGCCGTCTGTCTCACCGGCGGGGAGCCGCTCCTCCACGAGGACATCGAGGAGCTCATCCGGGTCGTCCGGGAGCGCGGGCTCCTGGTCAAGCTGGACACGAACGGTTCGTTCCCCGACCGCCTGGAGGCCCTCCTCGGCCTCGGCCTCCTCGACTGGGTGGCCCTGGACATCAAGGCCCCGCTCGAGCGCTACCGCGAGGTGACCCGGACGTCGGTCGACCCCGAGAAGATCGCCCTGGCGGCCGACCTGCTCCGCTCGTCCGGCGTCCGGCACACGTTCCGGACGACGTTCGTCCCGGGGTTCGTCGGCCGGGAGGACGCCGTCAAGATCGGCGAGTGGCTCGACGGGGCGGAGAGCTACATCGTCCAGTCGTTCGTGCCGCAGACGACGCTCGACCCGTCCTTCATGGCCATCAAGCCGTTCGGCCGGGCCGAGCTCGAGGCCATCGCGGACGCGGCCCGGCCCTATTTCGGCTCGGTCGCCCTCGAGGGCCCGCCATAAGGGACTGTCCCGGAGGGGACTGTCCCACTTGATATGAGGTGCCTCATGGAGCTCAAGGTCAAGCGCGTCCACCCCGACGCCAAGCTGCCCGTCTACGGCCATCCCGGCGACGCCGGATTGGACCTTTTCTCCGCCGTCGACCGCGAGCTCGGGCCGGGCGACGTCTTCGCGGTCCCGACGGGCGTCCAGGTCGCCATCCCGCCCGGGCACGCCGGCCTGGTCTGGGACAAGAGCGGCATCTCGCTCATGGGCGTCCACCGCCTGGCCGGCGTCATCGACGCCGGCTACCGGGGCGAGGTCCAGGTCGTCATGTTCAACTTGGGGGACGGGCCTTTCGCGGTCAAGAAGGGCATGAAGATCGCCCAGCTGCTCGTCCAGCCCGTGGCGGCGGTCACTTCGCGTTCGTTTCCGCCCTGACCCTGGCGATGTCTCTCGGCGCCATCTCCTATCACACGCTCAAGGCGGCGCGGACGAACCCCGCCGACGCTCTGCGCTCCGAATAAGCCGGGGACACTTACCTAAATAACGGGGGACGCGTACAATAGGTACATGTCCCCCGTTCATGCAACCTTACGAGGCGGGATCCCGTCTCTAATGCTGGGGAGGCCGCCATGCTCAAGAGCTACCTGAAGATCGCCCTTAGGAACCTGGCCCGGCACAAGGGCTACGCGTTCATCAACATCATGGGGCTGGCCGTGGGCATCGCCGCCAGCGTCCTCGTCATGCTCTACGTCGTCGACGAGCTCGGATACGACCGCTTCCACGAGAACGCCGGCCGGATCCACAGGATCACCGCCGACTGGTCGAACAAGGGCGACTCCAAGATCCATCAGCTCGGGACGCCCTGGATCCTGGCCAAGACGATCCGCGACAAGTATCCCCAGGTCGAGGCCCTGACCCAGGTCACCGGCCCCCTCGGGGATGTCGTCCTCAGGAAGGGCGAGCTGGCCCTGAAAGAGACCGAGGTCTTCGCGGCCGACGCCTCGTTCTTCGAGGTCTTCGCCTTCCCTCTGGTGAAGGGGGATCCCCGGACGGCTCTGCGAGATCCCAACGCCATCGTCCTCTCCGAATCCCTGGCCGCCAAGATGTTCGGAAAGGACGATCCGCTGGACAAGATGATCGAGGCCCAGGTCACGGGCCAGCGGACGTCCCACCGGGTGACCGGCGTCATGCGCGACGTCCCCCGGAACACGCATTTCCGCTTCGAGATGCTCGTCTCCCTTTCCACGCTATACCCGACTCCGAGCCCGGGCTGGACCAGCAACAACCACATCACCTATCTTCTCCTGGCCAAGGGCGTGACCCGGGCCCAGATGGAGGAGAAGCTCGTCGAGATCGACCGGATCGAATACGAGGGCGGACGGGAGCACATCCCCTGGATCTGGACGCTCGAGCCGGTCACCCGGATCCACCTCCATTCGGACCTGGTCACCGGGAACCAGCCCAACGGCAGCATTGCCTACGTCCGGCTCTTCGCTCTGGTCGCGGTCCTCATCCTGGTCATCGCCGGGATCAACTTCGTCAACCTGGCCACGGCCCGGTCGGCCCGGCGGGCCCGCGAGGTCGGCCTCCGCAAGGTCGTCGGCTCGACGAAGAGCCAGCTCGTCGGCCAATTCCTGGGCGAATCCGTCCTGTTGAGCCTCGTCGCGCTGGTCGTCGCCGTCGGGCTGATCCAGGCCCTGCTGCCCGCCTACGGTCACCTGGCCGGGCGGCGCCTCGCCCTGCCTTACTTCGCGAACCCCTGGGTGATCCCGGGGCTCGTCGGCCTGGCGCTCGCCGTCGGCGTCCTGGCCGGCCTCTACCCGGCTCTCTTCCTCTCGTCCTATAAGCAGACCGAGGTCCTCAAAGGCTCGCGGTTCGGGGGCCGTAACCGGGGCGCCCTGACGCTCCGCAACGGCCTGGTCGTCTTCCAGTTCGCCATGTCCGTCCTCCTCATCATCGGCTCGCTCGTCATCGGCCGGCAGCTCGACTTCATCAAGAACCAGCGCCTCGGGTTCGACAAGGACAACGTCGTCGCCGTTCACAACGCCGACAACCTCGGGCCGGGGCTCGACGCTTTCCGCGAGCGCCTGAAGCAGCATTCCGACATCCTCGGCGTGACGGCCGTCCGGGCCCTGCCCGGCCAGGGGACATCGAACTGGGGCATCGGCGTCGAGGGCGTCCAGACCGACCGGCCGCTGAACATGAACTTCCTGACCTGCGACCAGGACTTCGCCGAGGTCCTGAACATCCGCATGTCCGAGGGCCGGTTCCTGTCCCGCGAGCACCCCTCCGACGTCGCCGCCGTGGTCATCAACGGCAAAGCCAAGGAGTATTTCGGGGTCCCCGATCCCGTCGGCAAGAAGCTCAGGATCTGGTGGACGCGAAAAGACATCTTCATCGTCGGCGTGATCGACGATTTCCACTTCGAGTCCCTGCACCGGGACGTCCGGCCGATGGGCTACGTCCTGCCCGAGGCCGTCGCCTCGACCCGCAAGCCCTACCTGCTGGTCAAGGTCCGCTCGGCCCGCACGACCGAGGTCCTCGCGCACATCGGGAAGGCCTGGACTTCGCTCGCGGCCGGGCTGCCCTTCGAGTTCACCTTTCTCGACGACCGGATCGACAACCTCTACCAGAACGACAACCGGGCCGGCCGGATCGTCTCGGTGTTCTCGGCCCTGGCCATCTTCGTCTCCTGCCTGGGCCTGTTCGGCCTGGCCGCCTACGTCACTGAGCAGAGAACGAAGGAGGTCGGCGTCCGCAAGATCCTGGGGGCCCGGCTCTCGTCGGTGCTCTGGCTGCACACCGGGCAGTTCGTGAAGTGGGTCGTCGTCGCCAACCTGATCGCCTGGCCGGCAGGCTATTGGATCATGGGCCGGTGGCTGCGGGGATTCGCTATGCGGACCTCGCTCGACGCCGGGATCTTCCTCCTGAGCGGGCTGGCCGCGCTGGCCGTGGCCGTGCTCACTGTGAGCTATCAAGTCCTTCGGGCCGCCACGGCCAATCCCGCCGACGCCCTCCGCTACGAGTAAACCGTCCGGTTCCGGACGCAGTTGTCCCGGGACCGAACGATCCGACCCATGCGGGGTCGCTCTTTCGCCTGAATGCCGGATACATTGTGGCATGGTTTTTGCATATGTCAGTTTTCGACATATGTAACGCGGGAGAAGCGATATGGGCTCCAAAGATCTCGTCGCGGCCTCGGCCAAGGCCATCATCCTGTCCCTCCTCCTCGCCGGGGAGAGCTACGGCTACCAGATCATCAAGCGCGTCCGGCGCGTCTCGGGCGGAGAGCTGGAGTGGTCCAACGCCGTCCTCTACCCGGTTCTCCACAAGATGGAGCGGGACGGCCTGATCCGTTCGGACTGGCGGATGTCGCCGGAGAACCGGATGCGCAAGTATTACATGCTCACGGAGCTCGGCGCGGCCGAGCTAAGCGAGGAGAAGGTCCGCTGGCGCGGCGTCCAGACCGCCCTGCGCAAGCTCCTTGGACCGGTGCCGATCACCGACCGGGCGGAGTAAGACGATGAGCGCTTTCGACCTGGAGAAGGCCATCGCCGAATGGCGGAGGGAGCTCCGCCGGAACCCGGCCCTCGAGGACGGCCAGGCGGCCGAGCTCGAGGCCTCTCTGCGTGACGAGATCGAGGAGCTCATCGGGAAAGGCATGGATCCCGATACGGCCTTCCGCCAAGCCGTCGCAGCCATGGGCCCGGCGGCTGACGCGGGAGCGGAATTCTTCAAGGCGAAAAGGACCCGCCGGTCGGCCCGGCCGCCCTGGCAGGCGCCGCGCTTCGTTCCCTCACTGGCCTGGAACTACGTCCTGGTGGCCATGCGGAGGGCCCGCCGCCAGCGGGCTTATTCGTTCATCAACATCTTCGGCCTGGCCCTCGGCGTCGCGGCCGGCCTTCTCGTCCTGGCCTTCGTCCGGGACGAGCTCGGCTACGACCGCTTCCATGACAAAGCCGACCGGACCTACCGCCTGGCCCAGAACATCCACGTCGAGAACAGGATCGATTCCGCCCTGCCCACGCCGCCGATCCTGGCCGCCGCGCTGGCCGAGGAGTTCCCCGAGATCGAGGCCACGGCCCGGGTCGCCCGGATGGGCGGCATCGTCAGGATCGGCGGCCAGTCCTTCCTCTCCAACAGAGTTTATGCCGTCGATCCGGACTTCTTCGATGTCTTCTCCTTCCCTCTCCTGAGCGGCGACCCGAAGACGGCCCTGGCCGAGCCCAACCGGGTCATCCTGACGCGCTCGGCCGCCGGGCGATGCTTCGGCGGCGGAGACGCGATGGGCCGGGTCCTGTCCATAGGCGGGACCGAATTCGCCGTGACCGGCATCGCCGAGGACTGTCCCCGGAACTCGCACTTCCACTTCGAGTTCCTGACCTCGATCCCGACCTATCCCCGGAGCAAGCGCACGGAGTGGTTCGACGGCTTTTGCGCCACCTACGTCGTCCTGAGGCCCGGCTCGTCCCCGCGAGCCCTGGAGGCCAAGCTCCCGGACTTCGTCCTGCGCCACCATTACGGCGGGAACAAGGGGAAAGGGTTTTTCAAGGACTGGGTCTATTTCCTCCAGCCCCTGACGTCCATCCATCTCCGCTCGCATCTTCTCATCGGCGAGTTCGAGGCCAACGGCAGCGCGGCCTACGTCCGCATCTTCCTCTTCATCGCGATCTTCGTCCTCGTCGTCGCCGGCGTCAACTACGTCAACCTGGCTACGGCCCGCTCCGCGGTCCGCGGCCGGGAGGTCGGCGTCCGCAAGGTCTTCGGCGCGAGGCGGCCCCAGCTCATCCGCCAGTTCCTCGCCGAATCGGTCTTGACCGCCTTGGCCGCGTTCGCGGTCGCCGCGGCGATCGTCGCGGCCCTGCTGCCCGCCTTCCGCGGCCTGACGGGGAAGGACATCGGCGCGGGCGAGCTGGTCGAACCCCGGACCCTCCTCTTCGTCCTCCTCCTCGCCGTCATCGTCGGCCTCGGTTCGGGCATCTACCCCGCCCTCGTCCTGTCCTCGTTCAGGCCGGCGGCGGTCCTGGGGGGGACGCGTTCCGCGGGTCTGGGCCTCGGCTCGGCCGCCCTGAGGAAGGCCCTGATCGTCCTTCAGTTCGCCATCTCGACGTTCCTGCTCGTCGGCACGGCGGTCGTTTACCGTCAGACGGACCATTTCCTGAGCAAACGGCTGGGCTTCGACCGGGAGCACGTCCTGGTCGTCAGGGACGCCCAACTGCTGGGGAAAGATGTCCGGGCCTTCAAGGACCGGCTCCTCCAGGTCCCGGGCATCGAAAGGGCGTCCCTGGCTTCAGCCTTGCCCGGCTCGGGCCTGGATACCCGGTCCCTTCAAAACGTATTGCCCGAAGGAAGCCGGGACGAGATCATCGTCGAGATGATCACTTGCGACGAGGACCTCCCGGCGGCGCTCGGACTGGACATGGCGGCCGGACGCTTCTTCTCGCCCGGCCGCCCGGCGGACGAAAGGGCCCTGGTCATCAACGAGACGGCGGCCCGCGATCTGGGCTGGGCCCAGCCGATCGGAAAGACGATCAAGCATGAGGAAGAGGATTTCGCCATCATCGGCGTGGTCAGGGACTTCCACGTCCATTCCCTTCACGCCAAGATCCCGAGGACGGTCCTCGATTTCACGGGCGAATCCCGGTTCCGGAACGGGAGCTACTTCGCCGTCCGCGTCCGGCCGGGCGATCTTCGCGAGGTCGTGGCCCGGGTCCGGGAGGCCTGGGACTCGTTCTCCCCGCCTCTCCCCTTGAACTATTCCTTCCTGGACCAGGATTACGCCTCGCTCTACGCGGCCGAAACGCGGGCCATGAAGGTCCTCGGCGTCTTCTCCGTCCTGGCCGTGGCCGTCTCCTGTCTGGGGCTCTTCGGACTGGCCTCCTTCATGACCGAGAGGCGCAGGCGGGAGATCGGGATACGCAAGGTCCTGGGCGCCCGTTCGGACGAGATCGTGGCGCTCCTCGGCAAGGAATTCCTGCGCTGGGTCCTTCTCGCCAACCTAGTCGGCTGGCCGGCCGCGTTCTTCGTAACCCGGCGCTGGCTGGACGGGTTCGCCTACCGCGTCGACATCGGCATTTGGCCGTTCGTCCTGTCGGGCGCGGCGGTCCTCGTCGTCGCCGCGGTCGCGCTCGCCTGCCGGACGCTTGCGGCCGCCCGGGCCAACCCGGTCGACTCCCTGCGCTACGAGTAGGGGGACATGATACGTATTTCCCGATTTCCGCCCCCCTTTTCATTCATTTTCGCTCATAGCGCAGGGCCTTGACCGGGTAGGGGGCCGCCGCGCCGCGGTCGGACGGCTCGACCGCCGCGTCGCGGACGCGGCTCCGGGCCGCCGGACCGGCCGCCCCCGGCCTCAGCCGGGAGGGGGACAGAGAGTTCGAGGGGGCGACAGCGCGGACCTCGCTCCGGGCGCCGGCCCGGGGCTCGAGCGCCCGCTTGGCCGCGAGGGCTTGGGGCCGGGCGTTGTCCACCACCGGACGGAGCGAGGGCTGATCGCGCTTGAGCTCGATCCGGCCGATGCGGTCGCGGTCGGCGACGCCGAGCTGCCGGCGGGCGATGTCGCGGGCCTGCAGCTGGTCGCGGCGGATGACGGTCATGGCCCGGTTGTGGGCCGGGAAGAAGCGGTCGTAGTGACGGTCGTAGAAGCGGTTGTTGACGACGACGATGGGCCGGTTGTACCAGCTGAGCGGGCACCAGCCGATGTGGCCGCCGTCCCACCACCAATGCACCCAGGCGGGGCCCCAGTGGTGCCGGGGGATCCAGTACCAGCCCAGCCCGAAGCGCCAATGCCAGCGGCCGTAATGGTAGACCGACCAGCCCCAGGGCTCGGACGACACCCAGGTCCAGCCGATGACCGGGTACCAGACCCAGCGCCCGTAGAGATAGGGGCGCCAGTCGGCGTAAGAGACGTTGGGGACCCAGACGTTGCCGTAGGGGCGCTCGTAGACCCAGTGGCCGTTCTCCTCGAGCTCCTCTTCATATTCCTCCATCTCGACCGGGAGGTAGCGCTGGCCGCTCCGCGCGGCGAGCTGGGAGTCGCGGGTGCCGTTCCAGGTGTCGAACGCGTCGTCGCGGGAATAGGCGTATTCGGGATCGCCGAGGAGCCGGCCGTCCGCGGCGGCCACGGCCTCGCCCGACCGGACGAGGACGGAGCCGTCTTCGGCGGCGGCCTCGAGGCTGCCCTCCCGCACGGCGGCCCGGGTCTCGCGGTCGAGCCGGACGTCGAAGCGGTAGAGGCCCTCCTCGAGGACGTAGAACGAGGCGTCGGGAGTATGGACCTCGATGCCCTTCTCCAGGGCCAGGTGGCTGACCCGGAGATAGACGGAGCCTTCGGTCAGATGGAGCCTGATCCGCTCTTCGCCCTCCGAGGGCAGGACGGCGAACTCGACCTTGGTGCCGTCGTTCAGGCGGAGATAGTTCCGGCGGCCGAAGTGGACCTCGGCCTGACCGCTCTCGGTCCCCATCTTGTCCCCTTGGACCAGGGCGAGGTTGACCTCGCCATTCTCGTAGCCCAGGTCCGACGCCCTCTGGACATAGACGGTGCCGTTGACGTAGCTCAAGCGGGCGAAGCTATAGGGGTAGAAGCCTTCGTCCTGGGCCCCGAGGCCGAGAGGGATCGAAACGATGAGGGCGATCATCAGGATCGTCGCTTTTCCGGTTGCCTTGTTCATCGTCTTTCTCCTTCCGCCCCATACTTAGGCAATTATCATGCCAGACGGCTTCTCCAGGGGAAATGGGGCGATCCGTCCTCTCGGGAGGACAGCAGGGGCTGGATATGGAAAAAGGGGGACACGTACCGGAGCGCATGTCCCCCTTATCGGATCAGAAGGTCACCGGATCCGCCAGTGGCGGAGGTGGGGCCGATGGCGCAGGCCTCTCATCCTGGCCAGGCGCCGCGGCTCGAAGCCGGGTCCCATGAACCGGCCCTGACCGCGGATGCCCATCCGCCCCGGCCCCATGAGGCCGCCGCGGCCCGTGAGCCAGGGACGGTCGGCCATCCTCTCGCGGACGGCTTTGATCCTTTCCCGCTGCTCGGGCGTGAAGATCCTGTCCCTTTCCTCCCTGTGCCGGAAACCAGCCTTCTCCCGCTCGGCGCGCATCTTCCAGGTCTTGTCGACGAGCGCGTCGATCTTGGACCGGTTGGCTACGGGGTCCTTGGCCAGCTCGCGCAGATCGGAGCGGAGCTTGGACATCTCCTCGCGGAAAGCCCGGGCCTCCCCCGCCCTGGCCTCGCGGAAATCCGCCAGTGCCTTTTCCTGCTCGGGGGTCAGGTCGAGGGCCTCCCGGGCCATCATCCGTCCGGGGCGCTCGTCCCGCCGCGGCGGGGCCGGCCTCGGGTCCTGGGCCGCGGCCAGGGCCGGAAAGACCAGGGCTATGGCGAACGCCAGGAACGCCGCGCCCGCGATCATCTTGCCGTACCGTGTTCTCATGACATGCCTCCTCGGTCGCGTTACACCCCTTTAGACGGCGAGGGCGCGAAAACCTTTGAAAGGCGAGAGGCCCCGCGGAGACCCCGCGGCGGCCGATGCCGGGAGGCCGGCCCTCATTGTCCCTTGTGGCGGAGCCGGTCGAGGGCGACCGCGACGACGATGATGGCCCCGATGATGATCTCCTGGATGTAGTTGGGCCAGCCCATCATCGTGCAGCCGTTGCGTAGGAACGACATGATCAGCACGCCGACCATCGTCCCCAGGATGCTGCCCTCGCCCCCGCTCAGGCTGCCCCCGCCGATGACGACGGCGGCGATGATGTCGAGCTCGAGGCCGACCGCCACCGTCGGGTCCCCGACCGTGAGCCGGGAGAACTCCATGACCCCCGAGAGGCCGCAGAAGAGCCCGGCGAGGGCGTAGACGAGGACCTTGACCCGGTCCGTCCGGACGCCGCAGAGACGGGCCGTGGCCTCGTTCGAGCCGACGGCGAAGACGTGCCTCCCGAAGACCGAGGACCTCAGGAGGACGGCCAGGACGACGGCGAGGACGATGACGATCCAGACCCCCGGCGCGAGCAGGAGCCAGGGCGGGTGGGGGGTCTTGGCCATGAGCTCGTTGATCCAGGTCATGGGAGCGTCGATCTTCTGGTTGCCGGCGATCCACTTGGCCGCGCCGCGGGCGATGCCCATCATCCCCAGGGTGACGATGAACGGGACGAGGCGCAGCCGCGTCACCAGGGCCCCGTTCGCGAGCCCGACCAGCCCTCCGGTCAGGACGCCGAGGGCGACGGCGACGGGCGGCGCGAGGCCGGCGTTGACGGCGTAGGCGGCGATGACGCTCGACAGGGCGATGTTGGAGGCGGCGGAGAGGTCGATCCCCCCGCTGATGATGATCAGGGTCATGCCCAGCGCGCCCAGGGCCACGATGACCGATTGGGTGGCGACGCTCTTGAAATTGGCGAACCTCAGGAAGCGGCCCTGGACCTCCGGGACGAGCGAGAACAGGGCGATGACGAGGAGCAGGCCGATGAAGGGGCCGAAGAGGTTGAGGGCCTTGACGAGGCCGGTCCGGCGTTGAAGGCTCATCCCGCGCTCCTTGGAGGGACCGGCGCGGCCCGGGGGGCCCGGCCCACGGTGGCCGCCGCCATGAGCGAGGCGGCGTCCCACTCGGAGACGGGCCGGGCCTCGACGAGGGCACCCCTGTGGAAGACGGCGATCCTGTCCGAGATCCCGAGCAGCTCGGGAAGATAGGAGCTGACGAACAGGACGGCCTTGCCTTCCTTGGCGAGCCCGCCGATCCACTCGTAGATCTGGCTCTTGCTGACGACGTCGATGCCCCTGGTCGGCTCGTCGAGGAGAAAGACCGCGGCCTTCTGGTGGAGGAGCCGGGCCAGGGCGACCTTCTGCTGGTTGCCGCCCGACAGGTCCCCGACCGCCTGGGCCGGCCCCTTGGTCTTGATGGCCAGCTTCCCGATCCAGTCGGCCGCGCCCCGGCGCTGGAGGGCGGGCCGCAGCAGGCCGCGCCGCCGGTAAGGAGCGAGGTCGCTCAGGGTCAAGTTGTCGGCGACCGACATGTTGAGGGCCAGCCCCTCCCCCTGCCGGTCCTCGCTGAGGAGCCCGAGGCCGCGTCCGATCCGCGTCCACGGCGTCCGGCCCGCCAGCTCCCGGCCCGAGACGACGGCCGTTCCGCCGACGACCTCGTCGAGCCCGAACAGGGCCCGGAGCATCTCGGTCCGGCCGGAGCCGATGAGCCCGGCGATGCCCAGGATCTCCCCCCGGGCGAGGGTCAGGCTGACGGGCGAGGCCATGCGCGCGCCCCGGAGGCCGTGCACGTCGAGGACGGTCCCGCCGATGTCGTGTTCGACCCGCGGGATGAGCTCCTTGAGCTCCCTCCCGACCATCAGGTGGATGATATCCTCGAGCCGCGCCCCCGCCATCGGCCCCGAGCCGACGCTCCGGCCGTCGCGCAGGACCGTGAAGCGGTCGGCCACCCGCTGGACCTCTTCGAGGAAGTGGCTGATGTAGACGACGCTGACGCCCTTGTCCTTGAGGCCGCGGACGATCTCGAAGAGCCGCTGGCTGTCCTCGAGCGGGAGGGAGCTGGTCGGCTCGTCCATGACCAGGATGCGCGCCCTGCCGACAAGCGCCCGGGCGATCTCGACGACCTGCTTGGCCCCGACGCTCAGGCGGCCGACGGGGACGTCGAGGGCGATCTCGGGGTGGCGGACGAGATCGAGCGTCTCACGGACCATCCGACGCATGGCCGCCCGGTCGAGACGGCCCGCTCTGCGGACCTCGCGGCCGAGCATGACGTTCTCCTCGACGGTCATGTGGGGGGCCAGGGTCAGCTCCTGGTAGATCATGGCCACGCCGTTCCTCAGGCCGTCGAGGGGCCCGGCGGGGGCGTAGGGCCGGCCGTCGATCTCCATCCGGCCGGAGTCGGGCGCGACGGCTCCGCTGAGGACCTTCATCATGGTGCTCTTGCCGGCGCCGTTCTCGCCGATGAGGGCGTGGACCTCGCCCCGGACGAGGTCGAAGCCGACCCCGTCGAGGGCCCGGGTCGCGCCGAAGCTCTTGCTCACCCCGGACATGCGGAGGACGGGGGCGGCGGAGGTTCCGGCGGCCATCAGTCGTCGATGAGGGAGAGGTCGGGCGAAAGGAGGGCCCGTATCTCGGGCGCGTCCATGTTGTCGAGCGTCGCCAGGGCCACACCGGTGTCGATGACCTTCTCGACGGTCTCGCCGCGCAGGTGGGCGACGATCGTCTTGACGCCGAGATAGCCCATCTTGGCCGGGTTCTGGAGGACCAGGCCCTGGATGTGGCCGTCGCGGAGCCCCTGGACGAGCTTGGGCGAGCTGTCGAAGCCGACGAAGACGACCTTGCCCGCGAGCCGGGATTCCTGGAGGGCGCGGAGCGTGCCGAACGTGCTCGACTCGTTCGGGGCGAAAACGCCTTCGACGTCCGGGAAGCGGCTGATCAGGTTCTCGGCCAGCTGGTAGGCCGTCTCGGTCGTCGCGCCGGCGTACTGGTCCTGGACGAGAAGGGCCAGGCCCGGGAACTCCTTCGTGACCGTGTCGTAGAAACCGGCCTCCCGCTGGACGGTGCTGGCCGAGCCTACCTGATAGCGGATGAGGAAGATGCGGCCTTTGCCGCCGAGGAGCTCGCCGAGCCGCCGGGCGGCCAGGACGCCGCCCTGATAGTTGTCCGTGGCCACGTAGCTCACGAAGTCGCTCCCCTGGAGGGAGGAGTCGATGACGACGACCGGGATGCCTTCGCGGGCGGCGTCCCGCACGGGGCGCATGAGCGCCCGGTCGTCGAGCGGGGCCAGGACGATCCCGTCGACGCCGCGGGTGACGAAGTCCTCGACCACCGTGACCTGCTGGGCCCGGTCGTCCTCTTTCTGAGGGCCCTTCCAGATGATGTCGACGCCGAGCTCCCGGGCCGCCCGGGAGGCCCCGGCGCGGATGGACTTCCAGAACTCGTGGGTCGTCCCCTTGGGGATGACGGCGATGGTCAGGCGCCCGGCGCCGCCGGGAGAGGAGACATCGGAGCGGTCCGGCCCGCAGGCCGCGAACGCCAGGGCCAGGACGAGGACCGCGGCCGGGGCCTCGAAGAACGGGGATCTCATGGCCTCAGTATACCCAGAAGGGCCGGGCCGGTCAAAGAAGGGGGATAATAAAGAGGGGGAGCCAACTATTTCCGCGTCCGCGAGATCGACCCGAAGAGCCCGGACGTCCTCGTCTCGCCCAACTACATGTCCGAGGCCGTCTCGCGCGGCTGGTACGATCCGAAGAGCGGCCGGCCCTTCGTCTGGCAGGAGGCCTACGCGCCGCCTGTCCGCGAGGGCAACCTCAGCCGGATGTGGCTCGTCACCAGCACGCTGGCCCCCGACCTCAAGCCCTGGCCGAAGCGGGCCCTGACCGGACCGGCCGGGCCGGGGACGCTCTACGCCCAGCCGCTCGAGGGCGCCGACTACTACCCCTGGTCGTTCAAGCCCGAGAGGAAGATCGACGTCCGGGACGTCATCGCCTTCCAGCGCTCGGCCTTCGAGGACACGGTCTACGACATGACCTGGGACCCGGCCTGGATGGTCCCGGCGGGCGGCGGCCGCCTGGAGAAGAGCCCGATGGCCTCGCCCTTCATCTCCCCGGAGATGGAGAAGGTCCTGCGCGTCCGCCATCACCGCACGATCGCCACGCAGGGCTACGGCATGGTCGCCCAGCTCCGCTCCTGGCTCCCCGACGCGGTCGGCGGCATCTACTGGTTCTACGTCGACAACCCGTCGGTCAGCCCCTACGTCCCCGTCTACGCCGGGGTCACCGACGTCTCCCCTCTCTACAAGACCTACGATCTCCGCGAGTTCAGCGAGGACTCGGCCCGCTGGGCCGTCGACTTCGTCGAGAAGCTGATGCTCCTGCGCTGGCAGCCGGCGATGAAGGACCTGCGGGCGGCCCGCGACCCGGTCGAGGCCGGCTTCTTCGCCGAGCAGGCCGCCGTGGACGCCAAGGCCGCGGAGATGATCAAGGCCGACCCGGCCGCCGCGGCGAGATACCTGACGGAGCTGACCGTCGAGCGGATGGACAAGCTCGTCGGCCTGTACCGCCGGCTGCGCCGGACGCTCCTCACCAAGTACTCCGGCGACGGGTTTTGAGCGCCGAGCGGCCCGCCGGCCCGGCCTTTCAGAACCTGTTGAGGTGCAGGACCGAGGCCAGGGCGCGCTTGGGGACGTGGAGCCGGCCCTCCGCGTCCTTCCAGTAGCGGCAGGAATCGCCCAGGACCTCGGCCGCCGGCTCCTCGGCCGGATAGCCCAGGGCCAGGACCGAGTCGATCCGGTAGCCGTCGGGGACGCCGAGCGCCGCGCGCAGCCGGTCCCGGTCGATCGACAGAAGCCAGCAGGCCCCGACGCCCTCGGCGAGCGCCGCCAGGATCATGTTCTGCATGGCCGCTCCGACGTCGTACTCGAACATCTTCTCCCGCAGCTTCGTGTTGACGAGCGTGACGACGTAGGCCGCCGGCTCCTCGCCGGGGCGGGGGTCGCCCGCCGGGGCGATGTAGGCCGCCCACTTCAGCGCGGGGAAGACCTCGGCCCCGCGCGCCGCCTCGTCGACGACGACGAACTCGAGCGGCTGGACATTGGCCGCCGAGGGCGCCAGCCGGGCCGCGTTGACGAGCCGCTCGAGCAGCTCCCGCGGCACGGGCTCCGGCCGGAAGCGCCGGATGGTCCGCCGCCCGACCGCGAGGTCGTAGACGTTCCTGTCGTCTTGGCACATCTCATCCTCCTCTCAGGAGGGGGTCAAACCTGCTTTTTTCGGAAAAAAGCGGGTTTGACCCCTTCTTGTAGCCTGTTCTCGGTCGCGGGGGCCTTGAGCATGAACGCGGCCGTCGAGACGAGCAGGCACAGCCCGGCGATCCGGTACATCCACCGGTAGCCGGCCATGTCTGAGACCCAGCCGAAGACCGGCGAGCCGATGCCCATGCCGACGTCGAACAGCGACAGGTAGAGGCTGATGGCCAGCCCCTTGTTCGGCCGCCCCAGGAAATCGATGATATAGGTGCTGAGCGCCGGGAAGATCAGCCCCTGGCCCAGCCCGCCGACGAAGCCCGTGACGACGAGCATCGGGAAGCTCCGCACCTCGGCGATGACGAAGAGGTTCGCGACGATGATGAGCGCCGCGGGCAGGATGACCTTCTTCCGCCCGTGACGGTCCGAGAGGTCGCCCATCCCGAACCGCGTCAGGATGGCGGCCAGCGAGAAGACGAGGAAGAATGGGGCCACGCGCGCGATCCCGGCCGACTTGCCGAAGACGGCGATGAAATAGATCATCGCCCCCCGGATGGCGCCGTGGAAGACGGGCATGGCCGAGATGACCGCCGCGACCGCCCAGGGCACGGCCTTGAGGACGCTCCGCCCCGGGCCGCCGCCCTCGCTCCCGTCCCTCCCCGGCCGGGCGATCTCCCGCGCGAGCAGGAGGCAGGCGAGCGACGCGAGGAGGAAGATCACGCTGACGTTGTAGAGCCATCCCGCCCCGAGGCCGCGCAGGATCTCCTCGGCGAGCAGCGGGCCGATCGCGTTGGCGACCAGCCCGGCGATGCCGATGACGCCCATCGACAGGGCCAGCCGCTCGACCGGGGCCAGGTCCGAGCACATGGCGATCGTGGCCGTCATGCTGATGCCCCAGCCGATCCCGGTCAGGGCGCGCAGCAGGAACGGCAGCCACCCGGCGTCGTCGACGAAGTGGAAGAACGGCACGGCGAGCAGGAGGACGAACAGCCCGAAGAGCGCGATGGACCGCCCGCCCCGGACGTCGATCATCCGCCCGAAGAAGGGCCGGACGGCGATGGCCACGACGCTGTGGACGCCCATGATGAGGCCGATGCGGCTCTGGAGCGGGCCGAACTCGGCCAGCACGACCGGGAACATGAAGAACAGCGAGACCGACATGAACAAAAAGAAGTAGCCGGCCAGGGCCAGCAGGAAATCCCTGTTCCAGAAGCTCTCGCGGCTCGCCGGGGTCATGGTCGGAAGTCCGTTAGTATAGCAGAAAAGCCGGGCTCCCTAACGCCCGCGGACCGCCTCCGCGAGCCGCCGGGCCCGCGCCTCGAGCCCCGCCCAATCGCCGGCCTCGACGGCCCGGGCGTCGACGAGGGCCGTGCCGATGCCGACCGCCGCGGCCCCGGCCGCGAGGAAATCGGCCGCGTTCTCGATCGTGACGCCGCCCGTCGGCATGAGCCTGATCTGGGGCAAAGGCCCGCGCAGGTCGCGGAAGAACCGCGGCCCGAGCGAGGTCGCGGGGAAGACCTTGACGATGTCGGCCCCGGCCCTCCAGGCCGCGACGATCTCGTTCGGCGTGAATGCGCCCGGCGCGACGAGGACGCCGGCGTCGCGGCAGGCCTCGACCGTGTCGCGGTCCGTGATGGGCGAGACCACGAAGTCCGCCCCGGCGGCGATGACGTCCGTGGCCGTCCCGGCGTCGAGGACGGTCCCCGCGCCGACGAGCGTCCCGGGGGCCTTCGTCCGGGCCATCTCGCGGATGATCTCGACGGCGCCCGGCACGGTCATCGTGACCTCGAGGACGCCGATGCCGCCCCTCAGAAGTGCCGCGGCGACCTCCGCCAGGCGGGCCGCGTCCTTCATCCGGATGACGGCCACGACCTTGGCCTCGAGGACCGTCGCCAGGACCTTGTCTTTCGTCATGTCGCCCTCGCCTTCCGGGCCGCCCGCTCGGCCCGCTCCTCCCGCGCTCCCCTTCCGGCCGGCTCCGCCACGGGCCGCTAGCGCCGGACCCGCCCCGACCTGTCCCCCCGGACGAGCGCCATCACGTCGCTCTCCGAGGCCAGGTTCCAATCGCCGGGGATCGAGTGCTTGAGCGCCGCCGCGGCCACGGCGAACTCGAGCGCCTCGCGGTCGCTCGCGAACCTCCCCAAACCGTGGATCAGCCCGGCCGCGAAGGCGTCGCCCGTCCCGATGCGGTCGACGACCGCGCGGATCTCGTGGACCGGCCCGGCGAGGAATCCCGCCCTGTTCCTCAGGACGGCCGACCAGCGGTTCCAGTCGGCGCTCACGCTCTCGCGCAGCGTGACGGCCACCCTGGCGAGACGGGGGAACGCGGCCAGGACCGCCGCCGTCAGCTCCTCGTAGGCCTTGACCTCCAACGGCCCCGCGCCGGCCTCCGCCGGCCCGCCCAGCCCGAGGGCCTTCTGGCAGTCCTCCTCGTTCCCGACGAGGAGGTCGGCGAACCCGGCGATCTCCCGCATGACATCGGGCGCCGTACGGCCGTAGCGCCACAGCTTGGAGCGGTAGTTGAGGTCGACGGACACGGCCATGGCCCTCGCCCGGGCGGCCTTGACCGCCTCGAGGGTGAGCGCCGCCGCCGTGGCGCTGAGCGCCGGCGTGATGCCGGTGACGTGGAGCAGGTCCATGCCGTCCAGCGCGG
Organism: Candidatus Aminicenantota bacterium; assembly: GCA_041320535.1. GTDB lineage: Bacteria > Acidobacteriota > Aminicenantia > Aminicenantales > Saccharicenantaceae > RBG-16-66-30. The sequence continues at coordinate 1,535,293 of JBGLNH010000001.1, forward strand.
CGGCCCAGTCCACGGCCCCCGGCTTCGCCTGGGCGATCCCCGAGCCTTCGCGGTCGTAGAAGACCTGCGAGGGCCGCTCGTTCGCGCCTGTCTCCGCGAAATAGATCCCCAGCCGCGGGCCGCCGCGGACGACCGCTCCGACGTCGACGCCGTGGCTCCGGAGCCCGCGCAAAGCGGCCTCTCCCACGGGGCCCTCCGGAACGACCGAGATCCAGCGCGAACGGTGCCCCCAGACGGCCAGCGACACGGCCACGTTGGCCTCTCCCCCGCCGAACGTCGCCCGCAGCTCGGGCGACTGGAAGAGCAGCTCCTTGCCCGGCGGCGACAGCCGCAGCATGATCTCGCCGAACGTCGCGATGTTGCCCATTCCCGCATCTCCTTGCGGCTAAGAACATACCACAACGGCCCTGTCCCCTCCAACCTAAGGGGGGGACACGTACCCCAGGTCCATGTCCCCGATCTCCCCCCCGGTCTCCCATGTCTCCGGCCCCCCGCCGCGGCCCCTTGAATTTGCCGCCCGACGGAGTACAATACGCGCGAAATATCCGGAGACGATCCATGGACAAGCTCAAGAACGCCTTCCTCGTCCTCGTCGGCTGCGCCATCATGGGCCTGGCCTACGCCCTCTTCCTCATCCCCCACCACTTCGTCCCCGGCGGCGTCTCGGGCATCGCCATCATCGCCAACTATTTCGCCGGCGTCCCCGTCGGGGCGGTCACCATGCTCCTCAACGTGCCCATCTTCCTCCTCGGCCTCAAGACGATGGGCAAGAAGTACGTCCTCAACAGCCTGGTCGGCATGGTCGTCTCCTCGATCTTCATCGACCTCTTCGACCGCGTCCTCGACCTCCCCTCGGCCACGGACAACGCCGTCCTGGCCGCGATCTACGGCGGCGTCATGCTCGGCGTCGGGCTGGGGATCGTCTTCCGCGGCCGGGCCTCGACCGGCGGCTCGGACATCGTCGGCATGATCCTCAGCAAGCATATGGGCATGTCCCTGGGCTTCGGCATCATGGTGGCCGATTTCCTGGTCATCTCCGCCTCCGGCCTGGCCTTCGGCACGCTCGAGGCGCCCCTCTACGGCTACCTCGTCCTCTTCCTCTCGACCAAGGTCATCGACATGCTCCTCGAGGGCTGGAGCTATTCCAAGCTGGTCATCATCACCTCCTCGCGCGTCCCGGAGATCTCCGACTACATCCTCCACGGGCTCGACCGCAGCGGCACGGCCCTGCGCTCCCGGTCCCTGTATCTCAACCGCGAGGGCGAGATCATCCTGACCGTCATCCACCGCAAGCAGCTCTCGGACCTGCGTTCCTTCATCAAGAAGACCGACCCCGAGGCCTTCGTCGTCATCAACGACACCTACGACGTCCTGGGCAGGGGTTTCAAATCGCACCTCATCACCTGAGGCGTCGCTTTTCCCCGGAAATGGAGTAAAATAGGCCCGGACCCCGGCCCGAAAGGAGGCCCCTCCCATGCGTCAGACCAAGCTCCCGTCGAGACCGCCGGCCGCCCTCGTCGCTTTGGCCGCCCTGGCCGCGCTCGCCGCCCGGCCGGGGCCGCAGAGGGACGCCGACTGGTGGGAGGTCCGCCTGTCCGTCGCCGTGCAAGGGACATACAGCCTCAGGGGGGAAGGCGTCCCCCTTTCCGGCGAATACTCGGGCCGGCTCCTGTGGGAAGGGCGCTTGGAGCCGGACGGGTACGACTTCATCCTCGTCCACCTCAGGTCAGAAGTCCTGGAGTGGAGCCATCGGGAGAAAGCCGTCGAGGACGGGGCGGAGAGCGTCCTCGAGGCCCCGGAGACGGTCCGGCCGGCCCTGCGCCTGAACTATGTCCTGAGAGAGCACGGCGAGGTCACCTTCGACTTCGAGATCGAGGGGACGTCGGCCCCGCTCCACGGGCGCACGATCGAGATCCCCCTGGAGATGCCGCGCTCCGCGAGACCCCCCGGGATCACGCCGGGCTACCGCGACTACGTCCTGAGCGGTTCGAACCGCGTCGTCCTCCCGGCGTCGGACCTCAAGCGGCGTAGGCCCCAGCGGACGTTCGCCTGGACTTGGCGCCGCGTGGACAGTCTGGGCAAGGGGCCCCGGGCCTTCGTGGCGATCCAGGGCCATTCGGCCGAGGCGGTCGTCGCCCTCACCCGCCGCTGATCACCGCGATCGAAACCCTTTTCAGGCCCGGGGGTGGAACTTGTCGTAGACCCGGCGGAGGCGCTCCCGGCTCACATGCGTGTAGATCTGGGTCGTCGTGATCCGGCTGTGGCCCAGCATGAGCTGGACCGACCGGAGGTCGGCCCCGCGCTCGAGGAGATGGGTGGCGAACGAGTGGCGGAGGACGTGGGGCGTGATCCGGGCCGGATCGAGGCCCGCCTTGGGCGCGTGCCGGCGCAGGAGCTTCCAGAGCCCCTGGCGGGTGAAGGCCCGGCCCCGGCGCGAGAGGAAGAGCTCCTCGCGCCCGCCGTCCGGGTCGAGCCCGGCCCGGACCTCGGCCAGGTAGCGCCCGACCGCGTCGCAGGCCGCGCGCCCGAGGGGCACGATCCGCTCCTTGCCTCCCTTGCCGCGGCAGACGAGAAAGCCGTCGTCCCTGTTGATCTCGGCCAGCCTCAGCGCGGCCAGCTCGGAGACCCGGAGCCCGGAGCCGTAGAGGACCTCGAGCATGGCCCGGTCCCTGACGCCGTGGGCCTTGGCGAGGTCTGGCGCCCTTAGGAGCGCCTCGACCTCGTCGACCGTCAGGAACTTGGGCAGGGTCAGCCAGGTCGAGGGCGTCGTCAGCCGCGACGAGGGGTCCTTGGCGAGAAAGCCGCTGAGGACCGAGAACCGGAAGAAGGAACGGAGGGCGGAAACGAGGCGGGCCTGGGAGCGGGCCCCGAGGCCGGCGCCGCTCTCGCCCCGGACGAAGGCGACCAGGGTCTCCTCCGACAGGCGGCCCCAGGGGACCTTGCCCGCTTTGAGGAAGGCGACGAGCTTGCGTATGTCGCGCCCGTAGGCCGCGACGGTGTTCCGGGCCAGGCCTTTCTCCACGGCCAGGTATTCGAGGAAAAGCCGGAGAGCGTCCTCGGCCGACGAGGCGGGGGGCTTCATGTCAGGAAGGGATTGGAGGCCCGTTCCTGCTCGACCGTCGTCCGCGGCCCGTGGCCCGGCAGGACGACGGTCTCCCCGGGCAGGCTGAGGATGCGCTCCCGGATGGACCGCTCGATCTCCTTCCACGAGCCGCCGGGCAGGTCGGTCCGCCCGACGCCGCCGCAGAAGAGAGTGTCCCCGGAGAAAAGGACGCCGCCGTGGACGAAGCCGACGCTCCCGGGCGTGTGGCCGGGCGTGTGGAGGACCCGGAGAGAGGCCCGGCCGACGGGGATCTCGTCGCCGTCGGCGAGCAGCCGGTCCGGCGGCGGCGAGTTCTTGGCCCCGAGGAGCAGACTGAGCTCGATGTAGTCGGAGACCTGGAGCATCCCCGTGTCGGCGCCGTGCATGGCCAGGGGGACGCCGTATTTGCCGACGATGTCGCTGTTGGCGCCGATGTGGTCGACGTGCCCGTGGGTGTTGAGGACGACGACGGGCCTGAGCTCCAGGTCGGCGACCGCGGCGATGATCTTCCCGGGATCGGCGCCCGGGTCGATGACGGCGCAGGCGCGGCTCTCCTCGCAGTAGACGAGGTAGCAGTTGGTCTCGAGCGCGCCGACGACGACGATCTCGTACTTCATCTCCGGCTCCGGAGCCATCTTAAGGCCAAAGCCACGTCGAGTCAACCGGACTGCCGGCCTGCGCAGAGGCCGGCTAAGTCACCGCTGGACGCTCGCTCCGCGATGGCCCTCGGTTCCTTATTCCGCCGGCCGGAGCAGGGGGCGGCGGCTTAAAAATAGAAACGTCGCCATTTTCCTTGTATAATCCGGTGCGTGGACGTGCTGATCACGCCGGAAGCCCGGCGGGAGCTCGAGGCCCTGAAGGCCCTGCGGCCGAAGGCGGGTACGTGGGGCGCGCTGGCAGGCCACAGGCGGGGCCCCCGATACATCGTCGAGAAGGTCGTGGCCGCCGGGAGCCCGGTGACCGTCCCCGACGCGAAAACGCTCGAGGGGCTCGACGCCGTCTGGCCGGGGCGGACGATCGGGCTCGTCGCCGTCCGGCCGGCCGCCGCGTTCAAGAAAGCCGTTCTCGGGCCGGCCTGGTACGGCAAGCTCGTCCTGGAGATCTCGGGACCGGCCGCGAGGCCGGCGCTCAGGCCGTCCGTCGTCGAGTTCGGGCGGAAGTTCTTCCTCTCGCCCATCCCGCTCGCTCCCGCCGGGAAAGGGCGCCCCCGTGAGTGAGCCGCTGACCCCGGACGAAGAGAGGACCTGCCTCGAACTGGCCCGCCGGGCCCTGGCCCGCCACTTCGAGACCGGCGGCCTCCTGCCGGCGCCGGTCGGGTCGGGGCGGCTCAAGGAGACGCGGGGAGGGTTCGTGACCCTGCACGTCGACGGCGACCTCCGCGGCTGTGTCGGCTACCCCCTGCCGGTCAAGCCCCTCGACGAGACGATCATCGAGATGGCCGTCGCCGCGGCCAGCCAGGACACCCGCTTCGAGCCGCTGCGGCCGGACGAGATGGGCCGGCTCAGGATCGACGTCTCCGTCCTGGGCCTGCCCGAGCCCGTCGCCGACCCGGCGGAGGTCGAGGTAGGCCGCCACGGCATCATCGTCACGAAGGGCTTTCGCCGGGGACTGCTTCTGCCCCAGGTCCCGGTCGAGCACGGCTGGGACCGGGAGACGTACCTCGACCACGGATGTCTCAAGGCCGGTCTGCCGCGCGACGCCTGGCGCAAAGGGGCGAAGATCGAGGTCTTCACCGCCCAGGTCTTTTCCGAGTAGCGGGCCGCGCCCGCCGGGCCGCGCCTACTTCTTCTTGGCCTTGAGGGCGGCCAGCTCCGCCTGCGCCTCGGCCTTCAGGACTTCGTCCTTCGAGGTCGTCTTCGGCAGGTCGATGCACTTCTGGAAGCACTCGGCCGCCTCGTCGTGCTTCTTCAGAGCGACGAGCGTCCGGCCGAGCTCGAGGTAGTGGTTGGCGTACTCGGGGTGGAGCTCGACGGCCTTGCGCAGGGCCTTCTCGGATTCCGCGTAGGACCCCTTGGGGATGGAGCCGTACATGATGCTCCCGAAGAAGCGCTTGGCCCCGCCGATCTCGTCCATCCTCCGGTGCCAGCGCCCTAGGGCGTGCCAGGCGAGGTGGTTCGTGTCGTCGAGCTCGATGGCCTTGTCGATGTCGGCGCGGACGGCCTTGGAGGCGTCGATCTGATCCTTCTTGCCGAGGAGCAGCAGGCGCTTGCCGTTGGCGGCCGCGACCTGGAAGTGCCCCCACGTGTCGCCGGGATTGGCCGCGACGGCCTTGCGGGCGATCGCCGTGGCCTCGGTGTACATCTTCTTCTGCCTGTCCTTGATGTCCTTGTCCGTCGCCGGGATGACGTCGGCGATGTCGACCATGGCCCGGGAGGCCTTCCAGAGCGCCTCGTAATTGCCGGCCTCGAGCTTCAGGGCCTCCTGATAGTGCTCGAGCGCCTTGGCGTCGTCGAACGCGGCGTAGGCCTGGTCGCCGGCCTGGATGTGCTCGGCCGCCGTCTGGGCCAGGGCGGGGGCGGCCAGCAGGGCGGCGAAAACGGCGAAACAAAGGATCTTCTTCATTTTTCCCTCCGTACCCTCTACCTTGTACCGATTTCCGGGGAAAAGTCAAGCCGCGCGGCCGTCCGAGCGGCCGCGGCGGAGGACAGCCCCCTCGAGGGCGAGGCCGATGACGAAGCCCGCGGCGCCCAGGCCGACACCCAGGGGAAGCGACCACGGCCAGGCGGGAAGGGAGAGAGGCACGAGCCCCGAATCGGCCAGGAAGCAGACGGTCGCATGGCCGCCGCCCAGGAGGAGCGAGAGGGTCCCCGCCCAGGGGACTCTTTTCTTGATGAACAGGGCGGCCAGGCCGGGCACGAGCAGGCCTTCGGCCATGATCGCCGAGGCCAACCCGAGTGTCTTGAGGATGTCCCCCAGTCGGGCGGCTATGAGGAGCGCGGCCGCGGCCAGGGCCGCGCTCGTGATCCTGGCCAGAAGCAGGGACCGGCCCTCGGGGGCGCTCCCTCCGGTCCTCCGTCCGAGAAGGTCCTTGGTCAAGGTGAAGGCCCCGGCGTTCAGGGCCGCGTCCATGGTCGACAGGATGGCCGCGAGCACGGTGACGAAGACGAGGCCCCCGAGGAAGGAGCCCGCCTCGCCGGTGACGAACCGGGTGACGAGCGGCACGCCGGCCGCCCCGTCCGGGTAGAGCGGCAGGAAAAGCATGCCGACGGCGACGATGCCGGAGTAGAAGAGCCCGAGGAGAGCCGCGGCGGCGAAAAAACCGAGCCGGGCCGCGCCCTCGCTCCGGGCGGCCTGCATCCGCTGCCAGGCGATGGGCGATATCGTCCAGGCCAGGACGAACGAGGCCGCGATGAGGAGGCCGCGCCCGCCGCCGGCCAGGAAGTCGAAATAGCCGCTCTTGCCCGAAGCGGCCGCCGCGGCGCCGACGTCCGCCCAGGGAACACGGGAGGCCAGCGAGGCCGCCAGTCCGGCGACTCCGGCGACGAGCAGGAGGAATTGGACGACGTGCGTCCGGGCCAAGGCCTGGAGGCCGCCCGCCGCGGAGTAGGCGACGACGACCGCGGCGGCGAGGGCCATGCCGGGCGTCGGGCCGACTCCGACGAAAGCGCCCAGGAAGGGACCGGCCGCGACCATCTGCGAGGCCGCCAGGACGGTCATGTACCAGACGACGAGGACCGTCGTCAGAGATTCCGCCGTCCGCCCGTATCGGGCCCGCATGAGCTCGGCCAGGGTCAGGCCCGAAGCGGCGCGTATCGGCCTGGCCAGAGCGGCCAGGACGACCAGGGTGGCCACCGCGGGCACGCCGACGATCCAGACGGCGCTCAGGCCGTCCCGGGAGGCCTCGTCCGTCGAGACGAGGAGCGAGGCCGCCCCGATCCAGGAGGCGCAGAGCGAGAAGGCGACCCGGCCGGGGCCGAGACGCCGAGAGGCCAGGAAGAACGACTCCAGGTTGCCGCGGCGGCCCGAGAAGCGGAGGCCGGCGGCCCAGAGGACCGCGGCGTAGGCGACGACGGCCAGGGCGAAACCGGTCCTCATGGGCCGGAGTATAAGGAAACAAAGGGGAGACATACAAGTATGCATCCTCATTTTCGGCCCGATTTCCGTTATAATAGGCCTCATGAAGCGCCTGGCCGCCGCTTTCGGGCTCTCCACTCTCGCCTCTCTCGCCTCTCTCCCCGTGCTCGCCGGCGCCCTCCTCGCCGCCCCGGCGGCCGGCCCGGCGCAGGAAGAGGCCGTGGCCAACCTGGAGAAGGCCCTCAAGGCCGTCACGACCCTCCGGGCCGAGACGCGGTTCGTGGCCTGGGCGATGTCGACGATCGTGTCGAGCAGCGTCCCGTCCAGGTCGAATATGACGGCTTTAAATCGGGGACACAATACCTGTTCACCCATTTGATCGCTCATTTATTTTCCGGAGTCCCCCGAGAGCCTGCGGCGGCGCCGGCAAAAGAATTGGCGAATGGGCTTTGAGTCCCCGATCTATGGAGGTCGCGGAGGGCGGCGTAGGCCTGCCAGCCGTGGGCCAGGCGGGCCCGGTCGTCGTCGGTCGTCTCGCGGCGGACCTTGGCCGGCACGCCGGCGACGACGACCCCGGCCGGCACGTCCATGCCCTCGGGCACGACTGCCCCGGCGGCGACGATCGCGCCCCGCCCGATCCTCGCGCCGGAGAGGACCGTGGCGCCCATGGCGATCATCGCGTCGTCCTCGACCGTGCAGGCGTGGAGGACGGCCCCGTGGCCGACCGTCACCCGGGCGCCGACCCGGCAGGACAGGTTCTCGTCGACGTGGACGACCGTCCCGTCCTGGATGTTGGCGTCCTCGCCGATCCCGATCTCGGCGTTCTCCATGTCGGAGCGCAGGACGCAGCCGTACCAGACGCTGGCCCCGCGCCGGACGGTGACGCGGCCGACAAGGACCGCCCCGGGCGCCACCCAGGCGCCGTCCTCGACGACGGGCTCTCCCAGCTTCGCCGACACGCCGTATTCGCTCATGGCCTCTCTCCTTCCGTGGGGGAGGAGCATTCTAGCACGGCGCCCCGCGCCGCGCCAATGAACAAGAAAGGGTCAGGTCTACTTTTTACGCAAAACTGCGTAAAAAGTAGACCTGACCCTTTCTTGCCTCTTTTCGCTTGCATTCGGCGCGGCCGAGCATTATAATCCTTAGTATTCCACTAGGATTAAATTTCCTCGGGTGGGAATCTCCCGATATTTGGAGGCCTCGATGCCCGCATCCGGCGGTTTTTCCGAGAACGCGATCAAGATCCTGAAGGCCCGCTACTACCTCAAGAACGACAAGGGCGAGCTCGTCGACAAGTCCCCCGAGGACCTCTTCCGCCGCGTCGCGGCCCACGTCGCCTCGGCCGAGAAGACCAAGGCCGACCGCAAAAAGTACGCCGAGTCCTTCCTCCGCGTCATGGCCGACCGCGACTTCCTGCCCAACAGCCCGACCCTCACCGGCGCCGGCCGGGGCATGTGCCTGTCCGCCTGCTTCGTCCTGCCGATCGAGGACTCCCTCGACCACATCTTCGAGACGGTCAAGAACGCCGCTCTCGTCCACAAGGAGGGCGGCGGCACCGGCTTCGACTTCTCCCGTCTCCGGCCCAAGGGCGCCTTCGTCCGCAAGACCCAGGGCGTCGCCTCGGGCCCCCTCTCCTTCCTCAAGGTCATCGACTCGGCGACCGAGGCGGTCAAGCAGGGCGGCACCCGCCGCGGCGCCAACATGGGCATCCTGCGCGTCGACCACCCCGACATCGAGGAGTTCGTCCAGATGAAGCTCGACGGCTCCTCGGTCGCGAACTTCAACATCTCGGTGGCCGTCACCGACGCCTTCATGGCCGCGCTCGACGCCGGCGCCGAGTACGACCTCGTCGACCCGCACCTCGGCCGGCCGGTCGGCCGCCGGGACGCCCGCAAGATCTTCCAGCTCATCGTCGAGTCGGCCTGGGCCGTCGGCGACCCCGGCCTGATCTTCATCGACCGCGTCAACGCCGGCAATCCCACCGCCGGCCTCGGCCCCATCCGGGCCACCAACCCCTGCGGCGAACAGCCCCTCCACGACTACGAGTCCTGCAACCTCGGCTCGATCAACCTGTCCCGCTTCCACAGCGACAAGGGCAAGGACCGCTTCGACTGGGCCCGGTTCGCCTCCGTCATCCGCCTCGGCGTCCGCTTCCTCGACAACGTCATCGAAGTCAACCGCTACCCGCTCGCCCAGATCGACAAGGTCACCCGCTCCACGCGCCGCGTCGGGCTCGGCGTCATGGGCTGGGCCGACCTGCTCCTGCTCATGAAGGTCCGCTACGACTCGCCCCGGGCCCTGGCCCTGGCCGACAAGGTCGCCGGCTTCCTGCGCGCCGAGGCCATGGCCGCCTCGCGCGAGCTGGCCGCCGAGCGGGGCTCGTTCCCGGCCATCGGCCAGTCGGTCTACAAGGGCGGGCGGATGCGCAACGCCACCCTGTTCACCATCGCCCCGACCGGGACGATCTCGCGCATCGCCGGCTGCTCCTCGTCGATCGAGCCCGTCTTCGCCTTCGAGGTCGTCTCCAAGATCATCGACTCCGAGCTCAAGGACGTCCACCCGGCCTACGCCGCCTGGAAGGAGAAGAACCCCGACAAGCCCCTGCCCGATCATTTCCGGTCCGCCCACGAGATCGCGCCCGAATGGCACATCAAGACCCAGGCGGCCTTCCAGAAGCACGTCGACAACTCCGTCTCCAAGACCATCAACTTCCCCCACGAGGCCTCGGTCGAGGACGTCGAGAAGGCCTACCGCCTGGCCTGGGACCTGGGCACCAAGGGCATCACCATCTACCGCGACGGCTGCCGCGAGAGCCAGGTCCTCTACAAGAACGGCACCGAGATCAAGCACCCCCAGGGCCGCCCGGACTCCCTGCCCTCGGTCACCGACAAGATCAAGACCGGCTTCGGCAACCTCTACGTCACGATCTCGTTCCACAACCAGAAGCCCTTCGAGGTCTTCGCCTCGATCGGCAAGAGCGGCTACTCGACCATGGCCGACGCCGAGGCCCTCGGCCGGCTCATCTCGACGGCCCTGCGCAGCGGCGTCGAGGCCGACGAGGTCATCGCCCAGCTCAAGGGCATCGGCGGCTCCGAGCCCATCTTCACCGAGGGCGGCCTGATCCAGTCCATCCCCGACGCCATCGCCAAGGTCCTCGAGAAGCACTTCGGCGAGGTCAAGACGAGCGCCAAGGACTTCTACACGGTCCGCTGCAAGATCTGCGGCGCCCTGCTCCCCGACGAGAAGTGCCCCGTCTGCAACAACTGCGGCTGGAGCAAGTGCGCCTGATCCCTCTCCCGGGTTTTGGCTCGGGGTATCGTCTCTAGCTCCCCGGACCCCCTGGGAACCAGCCCCGTCGGTTCCCCCGCCTTCGGCGTGCCCCCCTCCGCTACGGGGATCGTCGAGGCGATCCCATCGCCCCCTCGAGAGGGATCGACCCCAATAAGAAATCTCCCCTCTTAAGGGTTTGACCGCCGCCGGCCGCGATGGTATCATTTTCGACGATCCGTGTGTCAAGGAGTCACGACATGAAGAAAGCGGCCTTCGCACTCGTCCTCATCGGCTGCCTCGCCGGCCTCGCCTCCGGCGAGAGCAATCATAACATCGGCGTGGGCATCATCGCCGGCGAGCCGACCGGCATCAGCTTCAAGCTCTGGAACAAGGAGACCACGGCCTTCGACGCCGGGGCGGCCTGGTCCTTCGTCGGCGGCGAGTTCTTCCAGGTCCACGGCGACTTTCTCCTCCACAACTACAACCTCTTCCGGGTCGACACGGGCAAGATGTCCCTCTTCTACGGCCTCGGCGCCCGGGTGAAGTTCGGCGAGGACGCCCTGGGCGGCTCCGATACGACCTTCAGCCTGCGCGTGCCCGTCGGCATCGCCTACGAGTTCGAGAAGACCCCGATCGAGATCTTCCTCGAGATCGTGCCGATGCTCGACCTCGTCCCCGCGACCGAGATCGGGATCGCCGGGGCCGTCGGCTTCCGGTACTACTTCTGATGACCGCCGAGCCTCCCGAACGGCCGAGGGCCCGAGGGAGGCTCTGTCGCGCGGCCCTCGCCGCGGCGGCCCTTGTTCTGTTTTCCCCTCACCCGTCCCTCGCGGCGGGGCCCGCCCCGCCCGCCTCCGCGCCCGCCCGTCCGGCCGTGATCGTGTCTCCCGCGGCGCCGCGCCCCGGCTCGCCCGTCCGGGTCTTCGCCGCCTTCGAGACCGACGCGGCCAAGGTCCGGCTGTCCCTGCGCGCCGCATCGGGCGGCCCGCTCGCGCCCGTCGCGGCGAGACGGGGAGGGGGGCCGCCCTACTGGATCGCCGCGGACTTCGCCTCCGCTCCCGACGGCGCCTTCAGCGTCGTCCTCGAAGAGGGCCGGGCCGAGACCGCGATCGGCCCCGGCGAGCTCCTGGACGCGTCCGCCGGATGGTCGCGGGCTGCCGAGGACCTGTACTCCGCCTGGATCGAGGCCCTGTTCGCCGACGCCGACGAGCGCTCATCCTGGGACGCCCTCCACGAGGTCACGCGCGACCGGGACAGGAACGTCCTCCACGACCGCCTCGGCCTCGGCGAGGACGGAGCGTCCGGACCGGACGCCCTCGTCATGACGCCCGATTGCGCCGACAACCCCTATTTCCTGCGGGCCTATTTCGCCTGGAAGCTCGGCCTGCCCTTCGGCTACCACGAGACGAGCTGGGGGACGCTCGAGTCGCCGCCTCGGGCCGGGCCCTTCCGGACGGACCGGCCCTGGGCCGGCGCCGGGCCGGCCCGCGCCCCCATCCCCGCGCCGGCCATGCGGCGCTTCCTCGCCGGGCTCAAGCACGCCGTCCACGCCGGCAACGGCCGGACGGCCCTGCGCGCCGACGCCTCGGACTACTATCCGCTCCCTCTCTCCCGGCGGGCCCTCAGGCCGGGCACGGTCTACGCCGACCCCTACGGGCATACCTTCGTCGTCGCCCGCTGGGTGCCGCAGACCCGCGAGAGCCCCGGGCGGCTTCTCGCGGTCGACGCCCAGCCCGACGGGACGATCGGCGTCAAGCGCTTCTGGAAGGGCAACTTCCTGTTCGCGACCGAGGGGGTCGTCGGGGAGCCGGGCTTCAAGGCCTTCCGGCCCCTCGCCGTCGAGTCGGGCCGGACGCGCCCGCTCGCCAACCGCGAGATCGCGGCCAGCCCCGACTACGGCGACTTCTCTCTGGAGCAGGAGGGCCTGACGCCCGAGGCCTTCTACGGGAAGATGGAGCGGCTCATCAATCCCGAGCCCCTCGACGCCGCGGCCGCGCTCGAGGACTCCATCCTGGCCCTCCACGAGCAGCTCATCGTCCGCGTCGAGTCGGTCGCGAACGGCGAGGCCTTCATGCGGGCCCGCCCGGGCACGGTCATCCCCATGCCGTCCGGCAAGGGCGTCTTCCAGTCGCTGGGCTCCTGGGAGGACTATTCGACGCCCAACCGGGACCTGCGCCTGCTCATCGCCATCGACACCGTCCTCGAGTTCCCCGAAAAGGCCGCCCGCCAACCCGAGGCCTACGAGATGGCCGGGCGCAAGTCTCCGGAGGCGGTCCGCCGCGAGCTCCAGGCCCGCCTCGACGCGCGGGCGGCCGAGCTGTCGGTCACCTACGTCCGCTCGGACGGGACGCCCCGGGTACTTACCGTGGCCGAGATCTTCCGCCGCAAAGACGCCTTCGAGATGGCCTACAATCCCAACGACAGCGTCGAGGTCCGCTGGGGAGCGCCCGAGGGGAGCGACGAGCGGTCGACGGCCCGCCGCCGGGCCCCGGCCTCGCAGCTGGCCAAGATGGACGCGCTTCGGCCCTGGTTCCACAAGCGCCTCCGCCCCTCCTAAGGAGGGGGTCAGGGCTACTTTTTACGCGGATTTGCGTAAAAAGTAGCCCTGACCCCATCTTGTTCCTCGCCGCCACGAGAGGGAGCCCGTATCTGAGAGCGAGCGGTTCGCGCTTGCAAGCCGGGGCCTTTTGGATTAAAAGACAGGAGTAGAGAGGAGGGGAGCCGTGAGCCGTCGCGCCGTCGTAACGCTCTTCCTCGCCTTCATCATCCCCGGGCTCTCCGCCTCAAGCTGATCGACGATCTGGGCGGCTGGGGCATCGAGGTGCGGGCGGTGGTGATCACGCGGTTCGCCAACCAGCCGGCGGCGGCCGCCTTCAAGAACCGGCTGGAGCGGCGGGGCGTGCGGGTCTACACGCATCGGGCGACGAAGGGCTATCCCACGGAGATCGACACGATCGTCAGCGCCGACGGCTACGGCGCCAACGAGTACATCGAGACCTCGAAACCGATCGTCGTGGTGACCGGCCCGGGGCCGGGCAGCGGCAAGCTGGCCACCTGCCTGTCCCAGCTCTACCACGAGTACCGGCGGGGCCTCGTCTCGGGCTACGCCAAGTTCGAGACCTTCCCCATCTGGAACATCCCGCTCAAGCATCCGGTCAACGTGGCCTACGAAGCGGCCACGGCCGACATCGGCGATTTCAACCTGGTCGACCCCTTCCACCTCGAGGCCTACGGACAGGTCGCCATCAACTACAACCGCGACGTCGAGGTCTTCCCGGTCCTCAAGCGCATCCTCGAGAAGATCACCGGCGGGCCGTCCTTCTACAAGTCGCCGACCGACATGGGGTGCAACGCCGCGGGCTTCGGCATCACCGACGACGCCGTCGTCCGCGAGGCCGCCCGCCAGGAGCTCGTCCGGCGGTTCTTCCGCTACTCCTGCGAATACGCGATGGGCTTCGTCGAGAAGGAGACCGTCCAGCGGGCCGAGCTTTTGATGAAGGAGCTCGAGGTCCGGCCCGAGGACCGGCTGGTCGTCGGGGCCGCGCGGCGGGCCGCCGAGGAGGCCCGGTCGACGGGCAAGGGCAACAAGGGCGTTTTCGTCGGCGCGGCCATGGAGCTCGGCGACGGCACGATCGTCACCGGCAAGAACTCGCCCCTCATGCACGCCGCCTCGGCCCTGGTCATCAACGCGGTCAAGCGGCTGGCCGGGATCCCGGACAGGATCCCGCTCCTCTCGCCCTCGATCGTCGAGTCCGTGGGCGCCCTCAAGATGTCCGTCTTCGGCGCCCGGACGGTCAGCCTCGACCTGTCCGAGGTGCTCATCTGCCTCAGCATCAACGCGGCCACCAATCCCATGGCCCAGCTGGCCCTGGACAAGATGAAGGAGCTCCAGGGATGCGAGGTCCACATCACCCACATCCCGACGCCGGGGGACGACGCGGGGCTCAGGAGGTTCGGCATCAACCTGACGACGGACCCCGATTTCTCGACGAAACACCTGTTCGTGGGCTGAGCAAGAACATCATGAGCGGCGCGCGCGACGGACGCGGAAAGGCCAGGCACCGCTTCCTCAAGGGCCGGCATCCGCTCGGCCGGGCCGCGATCTTCCTGTCCGGGGTCGGTTCGCTCTACATCGTCTCGTCGGCCGTTCTGGCCCTGGCCGGGGCCGTGCCGACGGCGCCGGTTGTCGCCGGGGCGGATGTCGACAACTACTATTTCTGGCAGATGATCTTCATCGTGCCCCTGGTCCTGGCCGTCTGGGTGCTGGCCGCCGGCGTGCTGCTCGTCTTCGCCAGGAAGGGCAGCGGCCGGAGCGCCGTTCTGGCCGAGGCCGCCTGGGCCTGGGGAGTGCCGCTCCTTTTCGCCTGGGTCCCATCGGCCGTCCAAGCCATTTTCATGGCCCTGGGCATGGGCCAGGAGGAATGGGTGGGCATCCTGTCCGAGCCCGGCGTCTGGCAGTCGATCTACCTGGGGTTCTTTCTCGTCGCGGCCGTCTACGGGGTCCGCGATTTCGTCCAGGCCGCCCGGCTCGTTCACAAGAAGTCCTGGCCGGCCGCCGTCCTGACGGGAGGAGCGGCCTCCGTCGTGGCCATCGCGGCCTATGTGGCCTTCGTCCGTTGATAGCGAGCCGGTCCCCGTCCGGGAGGCCGGGCGGGCCCGGCCCTGATCGAAGAAGGGAGGACCGATGCCCGACGTCGCCATCCGGCCTTTCCGCGTCGACGACTACGACCGGGTCGTGGACCTGTGGACGGAGGGCGGACTGCCGCTCAAGCCGGGCGGACGGGACAGCCGGGAGAACATCGGCCGCCAGACCGGCCTGCCGAACGTCCTCTTCCTCGTAGCCGAGGAGGGGGGGCGGGTCATCGGCACCGTCCTGGCCACGCACGACGGCCGCAAGGGCTGGATCAACCGCGTGGCGGTCGACGCGGGATCCAGGAAGAAGGGGATAGGCGCCCGGCTCGTCCGCGAGGCCGAGCTCTGGCTCGAGTCCCGGGGCATGGACATCCTGGCCTGCCTCATCGAGGACGACAACGCGGTCTCGATGGCGGTCTTCGAGAGGCTCGGCTACAGGAAGCACCCCGAGATCCTCTATTTCGCCAAGCGGAAATTTCCCGGCGTCTGAGCCTTCCTTTTTCCGCCGAAATACTATAAAATGACTAGGAATTATGCTCATTTCACAAGGAGTTTCGACGATATGAAACCGAGAACGATCGTCCCCGGCGTCGACTTCGTCGGGGCGCCTGACTTCGACCGAAAGGTCTTCGACGCCCTCATCCCCCTGCCCGACGGCACCAGCTACAACGCCTATCTCGTCCGCGGCCGGGACAAGGTCGCCCTCATCGACACCGTGGAGCCGGCTAAGCTCCATGTCCTCGAGGCTTACCTGAAGGACGTCGCCCGGATCGACTACGTCGTCTCGAACCACACCGAACAGGACCATTCCGGGGGCCTTCCGTGGGTCCTGGAGCGGTATCCAGGGATCGAGGTCTTGTGCTCGGAGAAGGCCAAGCCCATGCTCGTCGACCACCTCGGCCTCGATCCCGCCAAGATCCGGGCGGTCGCCGACGGGGAGAGGCTCGCGCTCGGCGGCAAGACCCTCCGCTTCGTCTACACGCCCTGGGTCCACTGGCCGGAGACCATGTCGACCTATCTCGAAGAGGACCGCATCCTCTTCAGCTGTGACTGGTTCGGGGCCCACATCGCGGCGACCGAGCTCTTCGTCGACGGGGCGGAATGCGTCCTCGGCGAGGCCAAGAGGTATTACGCCGAGATCATGATGCCCTTCCGCAAGATCATCCAGAAGAACCTGGACAAGATCAAGGACCTGGACATACGCCTCATCGCCCCGAGCCACGGACCGGTCAACCGCGATCCCCAGTCCATCATCCGGGCCTACGGGGATTGGGCGGACGACAAGCCGCACAATACGGTCGTCATCCCGTGGGTGACCATGCACGGCTCGACGGCCGTCATGGTCGAGCGGCTCACCGCCGGCCTCGTCGAAAAGGGCGTGACCGTCTTCCCCTTCAACATGGCTTCGGCCGACATCGGTCAGCTGGCCATGGCCCTGGTCGACGCGGCGACGATCGTCGTCGCCTCGCCGACCGTCCACACCGGGCCCCACCCGATGGCCTTCAACGCCGTCATCCTGGCCAACGCCCTGCGGCCCAAGGCCCGTTTCGCCTCGATCATCGGCTCCTACGGCTGGGCGGGGAAGATGGTCGACACGGTCAAGGCGGCCATGCCGAACCTCAAGGTCGAGCTCCTGCCGCCCGTCATCGCCAAGGGGGCGCCCAAGGCGGCCGACCTCGAAGCGATCGACCGCCTGGCCGGGGAGATCGCCGCCAAGCACCGGGAGCTCGGCCTGCTCTAACGCGGCGCTCTCTCGCGCCGTTCCAGGTGCTCGACGATCCGGACGCTCCCCGAGGGCAGGGGATAGCGTCGCAGGGCGCGCAGGGTCAGCCACCGCCGGGGAGGTCCCTGCCGGAGCTCTTCCCCCTTCCGGATCGCGCCGGAGTAGGCGTGGAGGGTCACCAGGAAACGGGTGTAGGCGTGACGGACGGTCGTCAGCGGCCGGACCCCGACGATCCGGACGCCGAGCTCCTCCCGCACTTCGCGGCGCAGGGCCGCCTCGAGCCCCTCTCCGGGCTCGACCTTTCCGCCGGGGAACTCCCAAAGCCCGGCCAGGAGCCCGCCGGGAGGCCGCTGCTGGACGAGGACGCGGCCTTCGCGCTCGATGACGGCCACGACGACCTCGAGCTTCTCGAGGCTCGTCCTCTTGGGCCGCGGGATCGTCTCCTGCGTCCCCTCCCGGGCCGCACGGCAGGCCCTTCGCGCCGGGCAGGCCAGGCACTGGGGGTCCCGGACGCGGCAGACGAGCGCGCCGAGCTCCATCATCGCCTGGTTGAAGTCCCCCGGACGGTCCGCGGGCAAGACGGTCTCCAGGAAGGCCGCGATCCGGCCGTCGTGCGCGGGCCCGGCCGTCCCCCGGATGCCGAGGACCCGCATGACGACGCGCCGGACGTTGGCGTCGACGACCGGCAGGGGCTTGCGGTAGGCCAGGCTCAACACGGCGGCCGTGGTGTAGGGACCGAAGCCGGGCAGGCTCCTGAGGACGGACTCTTCGCGGGGGACCTTCGCGCCGTGCTCGGCGACGATCGAGCGGGCCGCCCGATGCAGGTTCTCGGCCCTCCGGTAGTAGCCCAAGCCCTGCCATTCCCGCAGGACCCGCCGCAGGGGGGCCCGGGCCAGGCTCTCGACGTCGGGGAAAGCCTCGAGCCAGCGCCCGTAGAAGGGGATGACGGCCGGGACGGTCGTCTGCTGGAGCATGGTCTCCGAGACCCAGATCCGGTAGGGGTCCTTCGTCCGCCGCCAGGGCAGATCGCGCTTGTGGGCCCGGTACCAGGCCAGGAGCGGGCCGGCGAACCTATTTCTTATCGGTCTTCCCTTCTTCCGCTTTGGGCGGTTCGGGCGCCCAGTCCTTTTTGCCCTTGGGGAGGTCCTGGAGGAAGGCGGAGTCGACGACGAAGAGGTAATCGTAGAGGGCGTTCTTGACGACGGCCTGTTTCTTCCCGGCGTCCTCCTTGCCGACGTAGAGGACGGTCTCCTTTTCCTTGTCCTGGTAGTCTTTCGTCAGGATCCGGATCTCGGTCCCCGGGGCGAGCCCGTGGTCCGCGAGCGGCCCGGGCCCGTCGACGAACGCGGCGGCCTCGAGGCCCTCGAGCTTGCGGACGAAGTCCTCGACCTTGGTCCGGTCGGCCTCCTCCCTGGTCGCCGGGTCGAGGATCCACTTGTCCCCGTCCCCGGCCTTCTCCTTGACCGCGACGATCTCGGCGCCGTCCCGCTTGACCGAGACCCGCCGCGCGTCCCAGGCGTAGAAATCGGCCGGCTTCCTTTCGCGCATCTCGTCGACCTTGCGGCCGAGATCCTCGAGGAGCGTCCCTTCGAAGGTGACGATCTTGGTCGAAAGAGAGCTCGTGGCGTACCGGGCTTCGCCCTTCTTGGCCAGGGCGAAGACGATCTCCTGGTTAGCCGTCGGGAGGGACAGGGCGACTTCGCAGGCGGGCTTGTCGAGGCCGAACTCCTTGAGCGATCCGGGCGTCTTGGACTCGGCGACGAAGGCCAGGGCCTTCAAGCCCGAGAGGGAGTCGAGAAGGGAGTCGACCTTGCCCTTGTCGGCCAGCGCCGACACGGGCGCCTTCAGCAGCCAGCCGGGCTCCTCGCGGGACGCCCGCCAGGAGACGTCCTTGGCCCGGACCTCGACCGCCTGGACGTCGGCGGGCGTGAACCTGAAGACGCTCTTGTCGCGGAAATCGAAGACCCTCTTCTCGAGGGCCGTCTTGAGGGTCGAGGCCAGGAGCACGATCCTGGGATCGTCCTCGCGCTTGGCGTAAAGGGACTTGTCGAGCGGGTTCTCCATGCCGACGAGCAGCCGGACGGGAGCGTCCTTGCCCTTGACCCAGAGAGAGACCTCCGTCTTGGGGATGCCGTAGGCGGCGGGGTCCGCGGCCTCCTCCTCGACGACGCGCTCGATCCGCAGCGAGGACAGGGCGTCGTCGCCGGCCTCCATCTTGCCCATCTCGAGGAAGGTCCAGATGCCCGCGTTGTTGACCAGGGTGTCGAGCTCCCCCCACCGGGCCAGGATGTCCTGGACCATGCGGTCGATGGCGTCGCGGGAGGACATCTCGGCCCGGTAGGCGAGGGCCCTCCGGCCCCTGCTCTTCACTTCCCGGACGACGTCCTCGGCCGCTTTCTCGTTGCTGGCGTAGCTGATGGCGACGTCCGCCCCGGCCTCGGCGAACAGCAGGGCCGTGGCCCGGCCGATGCCCCGCGACCCGCCCGTGATCAGGGCCTTTCGGCCGTCGAGGCGGATCACCGGACGTACCCCAGCGTGAAGTCGCCCATCTTGTGGAACTCGAGGTAGCGGTAGATCTCGGCCGCCTTGGGCAGGACCTTTTCCTTCATGACGGCCATGTACTCGTCGACCGTCGGTATCCGGCCCTTGAGGGCCGTCAGGGCGGCCAGCTCGGACGAGCCCAGGTAGACGCGCGTGTTGTCCCCGAGCCGGTGGTCGAAGTTCCGGGTCGAGGTGGCGAAGACGGTCGTGCCGGGGGCGACCCGGGCCTGGTTGCCCATGCAGAGGGAGCAGCCGGGCATCTCGGTCCGGCCGCCGAACGAGACGAAGATCGAATAGTACCCCTCGCGCATGAGCTGGGCCGCGTCCATCTTGGTCGGCGGCGTGATCCAGACCCTGGCCGGCGGCAGGCCGGCTTTGTCGAGGATGCGGCCGGCGGCCCGGAACTGGCCGATGTTCGTCATGCAGGAGCCGATGAAGACCTCCTGGACGGGGTCCCCGGCGATCGCCGAGAGCGGGCGAACATCGTCGGGATCGTTCGGGCAGGCGACCAGGGGCTCGGTGATCTCGGCGAGGTCGATGTCGATGACCGCCTTGTACTCGGCGTGGGGATCGGCCTTGAGGAGGGAGGGCTCGGCCAGCCAGGCCCGGCAGTCGGAGATCCGCCGGCGGAGGGTCTCGGCGCTCTCGTAGCCCTCCTCGATCATCTTCTCCATGAGGGCGACGTTGCTCTTGAGGTACTCGGCGACGCGTTCCTCGCCGAGCGCGATGACGCAGGCGGCGGCAGACCGCTCGGCCGAGGCGTCGGTCAGCTCGTAGGCCTGGTCCCCGGTGAGGTCCTCGAGGCCCTCGATCTCGAGGACGCAGCCGTTGAAGACGTTCTTCTTGTTCTTCTTCTCGACGGTCAGCAGGCCCTTCCGGATGGCGATGTACGGGATGGCGTTGACGGCGTCGCGCAGGGTGATGCCCGGGTTCATCCGGCCCTTGAAGCGGACCAGGACGCTCTCGGGCATGTCGAGGGGCATGAAGCCCAGGGCGCCGGCGAAGGCGACCAGGCCGGAGCCGGCCGGGAACGAGATGCCGATCGGGAAGCGGGTGTGGGAGTCCCCGCCCGTCCCGACCGTGTCGGGCAGCACGAGACGGTTGAGCCAGGAATGGATGACGCCGTCGCCGGGCCGCAGCGAGACGCCCTTGCGGGCGACCATGAACGGCGGCAGGGTCTTGTGGACCTTGACGTCGGCCGCCTTGGGATAGGCGGCGGTATGACAGAACGACTGCATGAACAGGTCGGCCTGGAACTCCAGGCAGGCCAGCTCCTTGAGCTCGTCGGCGGTCATCGGCCCGGTCGTGTCCTGGGAGCCGACGGTCGTCATGTGGGGCTCGCAGGCCGTGCCGGGCAGGACGCCCTCGAGGCCGCAGGCCCGCCCGACGATCTTCTGGGCCAGGGTGTAGCCCTGCCTGGGCTTGGGCTTGGGATTCTCGATGGCCGTGAAGAAGCCCGCCTCGCCGAGGCCGAGGGCCTGGCGGGCCTTGGCCGTCAGCTGGCGGCCGATGATGAGGTTGAGCCGGCCGCCGGCCCGGAACTCGTCCTTGAGCGTCGCGGGCTTGGCCTCGAGCTTGGAGATCCCGGCCCCGGACGCGTCGCGGATGACCCCGGCCTTAAAGTCGAGGGTGACGACGTCGCCCGTCTTCATCCGGGTCACGTCGGCCAGGAGGGGCAGACCGCCGGAATCCTCGGCCGTGTTGAAGAAGATGGGGGCGATGAGGCCGCCGATGACGACGCCCGCCCGCCTCTTGTTGGGGACGTGGGGGATGTCCTCGCCGATGTGCCACATGAGCGAGTTGCAGGCGGATTTGCGGCTCGAGCCCGTGCCGACGACGTCGGCGACGAAGGCCACCCGGTGGCCCTCCTCGCGGAACTTCCTCATGACGTCGTTGCCGCCGGGGAAGCGCTTCTCGCCCATCGACTGGGCATGGAGCGGGATGTCGGGCCGCGTCGGCGCGTCCCCGGCCGGGGAGAAGTCGTCGGTGTTGATCTCGCCGTCGACCTTGAAGACCTTGAGGACGAGGCTCTCCGGGAAGGCCTCCCGGGAGAGGAACCACTCCCCAGCCGCCCAGGATTCGAGGACCGACTTGGCGAACGGGTTCGTCGCCGAGAGCTCGACGATGGCGTCGAATCGCCCGTAGACGAGCACGGTCCTCTTGAGGGCCTCAGCCGCGGCGGCGGCGACCGCCCTGTCGGCGAGGGCCTCGACGAGAGGCTCGACGTTGAAGCCGCCGAGCATCGTCCCCAGGATCCTCACGGCGTCCTCGCGGGAGACCGCGGGGGCCTTGGTCCCGCCCTTGGCCACCGCGGCCAGCCATTCGGCCTTGACCTTGGCCGAAGGGTCGACGCCCGGGGCGACCAGGTCCTCGAGGAGGCCGCGCAGGGCCGCGCCTTCCTCCCCGCCGGTCCTCTCGAGGGCCCGGCAGACCTCGGCGACCTCGGCGGGCGTCAGCGGCAGGGGCGGCAGCCCGGCCTTGGCCCGTTCTTTCTCCATCTCGCGGTAAGCTTCGAGCATCGTTCTCTCCTGTTCCCGGTTTTGGCCCGTCTACTTTAGCCGTTTTCGGGACATGTTGTCAAAGCCGCTCCGGGGCCGGACGGCCCGCGCCGAAGCGACGCGGAAAGGCTTGCATTCCATGACGAATGCCGATAAAATAAAGGCTCTGATTTTTGTCCTCAAATCCACATCGTCACAAGGAGATTCCGGAATGCGCAAAAAGATCGCTCTCATCGGCGGCGGGCAGATCGGTCAGATCCTGGCCATGCTCGCGGCCCAGAAGGAGCTCGGTGACATCGTCATCCTCGAGATCCCCGAGCTCGAGAACCCCGCCAAGGGCAAGGCCCTCGACCTCATGGAGATGGCCCCCCACGGCAACTACGACGCCAACATCGTCGGCACGTCCGATTACAAGGACATCGCCGGCGCCGACGTCGTCATCATCACGGCCGGACGCCCCCGCCAGGCCGGCATGACCCGCGAGGACCTCCTGGCCGTCAACCTGGACATCATCACCAAGGTGGCCGAGGGCGTCAAGCAGCACGCGCCCAAGGCGCTCTGCATCGTCGTCACCAACCCGCTCGACGCCATGGTCTACGCCTTCTGGAAGCTGACCGGCTTCCCGAAGAGCCAGGTCATCGGCATGGCCGGCACCCTCGACACGGCCCGCTGGCGCGCCTTCATCGCCATGGAGCTCGGCGTGTCGGTCAGCGACGTCGCCGGCACGGTCCTCGGCGGCCACGGCCCCGACATGGTGCCCCTGCCCCGCCTGACCACGGTCGGCGGCGTGCCCCTGACCGACATCGCGACCAAGGAGCAGATCGACCGGCTGGCCACGCGGACCCGCGAGGCCGGCACGGAGATCGTCAAGCTCTTCGGCAAGGGCTCGGCCTTCTTCAGCCCGGCCTGGAGCGCCATCGTCATCGCCGAGTCCTATCTCAAGGACAAGCGCCGCGTCCTGCCCTGCGCCGCCCTGTGCGAGGGCGAGTACGGCGTCAAGGGCCTGTTCATCGGGGTGCCCTGTCTCGTCAGCGCCAAGGGCATGGAGAAGGTCCTCGAGATCAAGCTCAACGACGAGGAGAAGGCCATGCTCCAGAAGACGGTCGGCGTCGTCCAGAAGACCGTCGAGGAGACCAAGCTCTAAGACCGGTCCTCCCATCGCATCTCATCGGCCGGAGGCGGCCCGCCGCTTCCGGCCTTTTTTTTTGTTACGGAAAGAGCTATCGTAGGGCCCGCATGCGCATCCACGAGTACCAGGCCAAGCGGCTGCTGGCCGGCTTCGGCGTCCCCGCGCCGCGCGGCGAGACGGTGACGACGCCCTCCGAGGCCCGCGCCGCCGCCGAAACCCTCGGCGGCCGCGTCCTCGTCAAGGCCCAGGTCCACGCCGGGGGCCGGGCCAGGGCGGGCGGGGTCCTCCGGGCCGCGACGCCCGCCGCTGCGGCCTCGGCGGCCGCTCGGCTCCTCGGACGCTCCCTCGTCACCGAGCAGACGGGCCCCGAAGGGCGGGTCGTCCGCCGCGTCCTCGTCGAAGAGGCGCTCGATGTCGCCCGCGAGCTCTACGCCGGGGTCGTCCTCGACCGTCGCGAGGAGCGCCTGGTCCTGCTCGTCTCGGCCCGCGGCGGGGCCGACGTCGAAGCCCTGGCCGCCGCGGATCCCGACGCCGTCCTGAGGCAGTCCATCTCGCCGACCGAGGGGCTCCTGCCCCTCCAGGCCGAGCGGGCCGCCTGGGCGCTGGGCCTGGGAGGAGCCGCTGCGCCCCAAGCCGCTTTTCTCTTCTGCGCCCTGGCCCGCGCCGTCGAGGCCACGGACGCCTCGCTCGTCGAGATCAATCCCCTCGTCCTCACCCGGGCCGGGGCGCTCGTCGCGGCCGACGCTAAGATGGACCTCGACGACAGCGGGCTCTTCCGCCATCCCGAGCTCCGGGACCTCCGCGATCCCGCCGAGGCCTCGCCCGAGGAGCGCGCGGCCGCCGAGGCCGGGCTGAGCTACGTCAAGCTCGACGGCGACATAGGCTGCCTTGTCAACGGCGCCGGCCTGGCCATGGCCACCATGGACCTCGTCCGGCTCGCCGGGGGCCGGCCGGCCAATTTCCTCGACGTCGGCGGCGGCGTCTCCGAGGAGGCCGTGGCCGGGGCCTTCGGCTTTCTGGCTTCCGACCCCCGGGTGCGCTCGGCCCTGGTCAACATCTTCGGCGGCATCGTCCGCTGCGACCTCGTCGCCCGGGGCATCGTCCGGGCGGCCCGGGACCGCGGCGTCCGCGTCCCCGTCGTCACCCGTCTCGAAGGGACCAACGTCGAGCTCGGCCGCGAGATCCTGGCCGGGTCGGGCCTGCCCTTCGTTGCGGCCGCGGACATGGAAGCCGCGGCCGGCGAGGCCGTCCGCCTGGCCCGGGAACCCGGAGGGCGGCGATGAGCGTCCTCGTCGACCGCTCGACGCGCGTCGTCGTCCAGGGGATCACGGGCGGCGAAGGGACGTTCCACGCGCGGCGCATGATCGAGTACGGGACGGCCGTCGCCGCGGGGGTGACGCCCGGCAAGGGCGGGACACGCCACCTCGACGTCCCCGTGTTCGACACGGTCGCCGAAGCCGTCCGGGCCGAGGGCGTCGACGCGTCCGTCATCTTCGTCCCGGCCCCCGCGGCGCCCGGGGCCATCCTCGAGGCCGCCGAGGCCGGACTTCGCCTGGCCGTCTGCATCACGGAAGGCATCCCGGCCCTCGACATGGTCCGGGTCAAGGCCATCCTCCGGGGAAAAGGGACGCTGCTCGTCGGCCCGAACACGCCCGGCGTCATCTCCCCCGGCCGGTCCAAGCTGGGCATCATGCCCGGCCCCGTCCACGCGCCGGGCCCCGTGGGCGTCGTCTCCCGCTCCGGTGGCCGGGCTCGATCCCGCTCAGAACGAGCGCCCGGTAGCCGACGATGCCCGCGCACAGGAGCGGGGCGGCTTCCGCGTCGGCGAACCTGTCGGGAATGGCATAGGCGAACTTCTCCGGCAGGGCCATGTATTCGGCGTAGCCGCCGTCGGCGTCGTAGCCGTTGAAACGGGCCTCCTCACAGAGGTTCTCGCGCCCGCTCGCACAGAACCGGCAGAGACCGCAGGCCGAGCGCAGCCAGGCCGCGCCGACCCTCTGGCCGATCTCGAACCGGCCGGCCCTCTCCCCCGCCCTTTCGACCGTCCCGACGGCCTCGTGGCCGGGGACGAGAGGCAGCCGCCGCTCGGGAAGCTCGCCCGCGGCGACGTGGAGGTCCGTATGGCAGACGCCGCAGCAGCGGACCCGGACGAGGATGTCCTCGGGCCCGACCTCGGGGACCGGGACGTCCCTCAGCTCGAGCGGCCCCGCTTCGACGGGCTTGACGGCCCCGAGGACCATGGCCTTCATCAGGGCGCCGACCCTTTCCCTTTGGTCATCTTGCCCCTGAGGCGGGCCAGGCGCTTCTCGAAGTCCCTCTCCGCGGCCGGCGATCTCCCCTTGGACAGGGCCAGGCCTTCCGTGGCCGCGCGGACGGCCTCGCCGTAATCCTTGGCCGTGTGCTCGAAGTACATCGAAAGCTCCCGGAAACACTCGAAGTCCTCGCCCACGGCCATCTCCTGCCAGAACGGCAGGGCCTTGTCCCAGGCCTTGGCCTTCTTGAAGTGATGGGCCAGCTTCCTGCGGGCCGTGTGGCCGGCCTCGGCCGACAGGCCCCGCTCTCCGGCGAGGGCCCGCTCGAGCAGGGCCGCGGAGCGCGCCGTGTCGCCCGCCCGCTCGAAGAGCCGGGCCACGCCGTAGAGGTCCATGGCGTCGCCTCCCCCTCTCGCCTCGGCCTCGCGGTTCCTCTCGACGAGGACCGCGCCGGCCACGACGACGCCCAGGAGCGACAGCAGGTCCTCCTGGTTGTGGTAGAGGATGGGCTCGATGAGCGAGAAATCCCCGCTTCGGACGTACTGGAAATAACGCTGCGGGATCTCGGCGCCCGGGATGTCCTCGGAACGCCCGGCCTGGACGATCTCCCGGGCCAGGTTGAAGAGCGTGCAGCTTTCGTACCTGTGCTTCCAGAGGCTCCGGGCCGAGAACAGGAAGTCGAGGTGGGGCAGGCCGCGAAGCGGGCAGGGCGCCCGGTGCAGCGCGAAGCGGGTCTCGACGAGCGGCAGGTCGAAGGCCTTGCCGTTGTACGTGACCAGGGACTTGAAGCCCATCTCCCTGACGAACCGGCCGAGCTCCTCGACGAGCCGGCCCTCCTCGGCCATCTCGTCGAGGAAGAACTGAGTGACCTTGAAGCGCTCGTCGCGGTAGTAGGCCAGGCCGACGAGGAACGGGACCGTGCCCGCCCCGCCGGAGAGGCCGGTCGTCTCGAGGTCGAGGAACAAGGCCGACGAGAGGTCGAGGCCGTCGAAGGCGGCCTCCCGGCTGAGAAAGCCCAGGATGTCCGCGGGGACCTCGAGGCCCATCGAGATCGGGATCTGCCCGTAGCTCGCCCCGAGGACGTAGGCGTTCTCGAAGATCCGGACGGGCTCGCGCCGCCGCGCCTCAACGGGCTTGGCCGCGGGCCGGGGGGCCTGGCCCCGCCCCTTGTCGGTCAGGGCGATCAGCCGCTCGAGCTTCTGCTTGACCGAGAGGTTGGCGTCCTCGTCGAGCTTCTCCCAGGCCGACTCGACGCTCTGGGCCCGGGTCCGGGCCTCGCGTTCGCGGCGGAGCTGTTTGAGCTTGTCCTCGATCGGCATGGTCGTATTGTAGCAAAATCGTCTTGAACGCGCCCGCCTTTCCGATTATAAAAGGGAGAACGAGACCGATCCATGGCCCACCCGAGCGACGCGACCCACATCCTGGCCTTCGACCTCGGGGCCGAGAGCGGCCGGGCCGTGCTGGGGGCCCTGGCCGACGGGCGCCTCGCGGTCCACGAGGTCCGGCGCTTCCCCAACACGCCTCTCTCGCTCACCGGACACATCCACTGGAACGTCTACGGGCTCCTCGACGAGATGAAGGCTGCCATGCGCGACGCGGCGGCCGCGATCGGCGCCCGTCCGGCGAGCGTCGGCGTCGACACGTGGGGCGTCGACTTCGGGCTCGTGGCCCGCGACGGCTCGCTCCTCGGCCTGCCTTTCTGCTACCGCGACCACCGCAACGCCGGGGCCATGGAGGACTATTTCAAGCTCGTGCCGCGCGAGGCCCTCTACGAGGCCACGGGCATCCAGTTCATGCCCTTCAACACCCTCTTCCAGGTCTACGCCATGGTCCGGGAGAGGTCTCCCCTGCTCGACGCGGCCGCCGACCTCCTGTTCATGCCCGACCTCTTCAATTATCTTCTCACGGGGAAGAGAGCGGCCGAAGCCACCATCGCCTCGACCTCCCAGTTGCTCGATCCGCGGACGGGGACCTGGATCCCCGGCCTCTTCCAGGCCATGGGACTGTCGAAGCGCGTCCTCAGGGACATCGTCCCGCCAGGGACGGTCCTGGGTCCTCTCTCTCCCGAGCTCATGTCCGCCACGGGCTACCGCGACGTCCCCGTCGTGGCCACGGCCGGGCACGACACGGCCGCCGCCGTCGCCGCCGTCCCCGCCGAAGGCGGCGATTGGGCCTACATCTCTTCGGGGACATGGTCGCTCGTCGGCGTCGAGCTGCCGGCGCCGCTGATCACCCCGCGCACGCTGGCCGCGAACTTCACCAACGAGGGCGGCGTCGGAGGGACCGTCCGCTTCCTCAAGAACGTCACCGGACTCTGGCTCGTCCAGGGCTGCCGCCAGGCCTGGGCCGCCGAAGGGGCCGGGTCCTACGAGGAGCTGGCCCGGGCCGCGGCGGAGGCCCCCGCGTTCGCGGCGCTCATCGACCCGGACGACCCGTCCTTCCTCAATCCGCCGGACATGCCCGAGGCCGTCGCCGCCTACTGCCGGAGGACCGGCCAGGAGCCGCCGGCCACGCGGGCCGCGCTCGTGCGCTCCCTTCTCGAGAGCCTGGCCCTCAAATACCGCTTCGTCATCGAGGAGCTGGGGACGGTCCTCGAAAGGCCGGTCAGGAAGGTCCACGTCATCGGCGGCGGCTCCCGCAACGAACTCCTCTGCCGGTTCACGGCGGACGCGACCGGGCTCCCGGTCGTCGCCGGCCCCGCCGAGGCGACGGCGGTCGGCAACATCCTGGTCCAGGCGATGGCCCTGGGGCGACTGTCCTCCCCCGCCGTGATCAGGGACATCGTCCGCGATTCGTTCGAGCTCAGGACCTACGAGCCCGCCGGGGGGGCCGCCTGGGACGCGGCCTACGCCCGTTTCCGCGGCCTCGCGGCGGCTTGACAGCCCGGGAAAGGCGGCATATAACGATGGCGTTCCTGCGAGGAGGGTTGAGGATGGATCCGAGCTCTGTCGAGAAGTCCTATGCCGCGGCGCGCGAGAAGTACGCCGAGCGCGGCGTCGACACCGAGAAAGCCCTGGCCCGGCTCGAGACGATCCCCCTGTCGCTCCACTGCTGGCAGGGCGACGACGTCGCCGGCTTCGAGAACCGCGGCCAAGGGCTGGCGGGGAGCGGCCTGCAAGTCACCGGGAACGCCCCGGGGCGGGCCCGCGACGCCGAGGAGCTCCGGGCCGACATGGCCCAGGCCTTCGCGCTCATTCCCGGCCGCCACCGGGTCAACCTCCACGCCATGTACGGCGAGTTCGGCGACCGGCCCGTCGACCGCGACGCCATCGAGCCCGAGCACTTCCGGGGCTGGGAGGAATGGGCCCGCCGCCTGGGCCTGAAGATCGACTTCAATCCCACCTGCTTCGCCCATCCCAAGGCCGCGTCGGGTTTCACGTTGAGCAGCCGGGAGAACGGGACTCGCAAGTTCTGGGTCGAGCATGTCAAGCGCTGCCGGAAGATCGCCGCCTCGATCGGCCGGGAGCAGAAGGCGCCCTGCCTCCACAACCTCTGGATCCCCGACGGCTCGAAGGACGTTCCCGCGGACCGCTGGGGCGCCCGGGCGGCCCTGCTCAAGTCGCTCGAGGAGATCTTCGAGGCCGACTACAGCCCGCAGCAGATGAAGGACTCCCTAGAGAGCAAGCTCTTCGGCCTCGGCAGCGAATCGTTCGTCGTCGGCTCGCACGAGTTCTATCTCGGCTACGCCCTGACCCGCAAGAAGATGGTCTGCCTCGACCTCGGCCACTTCCACCCGACCGAGTCGGTGGCCGACAAGCTCTCGGCCATCCTGCCCTTCACCGGCGAGGTCCTGCTCCACGTCAGCCGCGGCGTCCGGTGGGACAGCGACCACGTCGTCCTGCTCAACGACGAGGTCCGCGACCTGGCGGCCGAGATCGTCCGCAGCCAGGCGCTCGAGCGGATCCACATCGCCCTCGACTACTTCGACGCCAGCTTCAACCGGATCGGGGCCTGGGTGCTCGGGGCCCGGGCCATGCTCAAGGGCCTGCTCATCGCCCTCCTCGAGCCGCAGGAGAGGCTCCGGGAGCTCGACGCCGCTCCCCGGACGCTCGCCCGCCTGTCCCTCCTCGAGGAGCTCAAGGCCCTGCCCTTCGGCGCGGTCTGGGACCACCACTGCCTCAAGGGCGGCGTCCCGCCGGCCGACGAGTGGCTGCGGGAGGTCGACGCCTACGAGCGCCGGGTCCTCAGCCGCCGCTGAGCCGGGACGGCGACCGCCCTCCTTCCCGGGCCGCCCTCGAGGGCATGCCGCGCGGTTGACGAGGGGGCCTCGAATAGCATAAACTTCCATTAGAGACAAGAAGAGGGAGAGAAGGGCCGCCTCCATGCCACCGTCCCCGACGGCGTCCCGGCCGATGAACGACGACGACCTCGTTCTCGCCGACAGGGAGGTCGTCCGGAAAGCCGGGGACATCCTGAACTCCATGGCCAACACGGTCTCGGCCATGAAGCTCTTCCCGTCCGACCACGCCACGGTGAGGACGTTCGTCGACGCCCTGAGCGACAAGTTCGACGACTTCTTCAAGGCCTACGCGCGGCTCGAGGTCGGCATCGGCGAGTACTCCTTCTCCGTGGCCGGCCAGGTCGTCTATACCGACGAGATGACCATCAAGAGCCTGCCGTTCTTCTTCTTCAAGGACGGCACCCAGATCCTCTACTTCTACCGGGGCCTCGACCGCCGGGAGCTCTTCGAGTTCCTGGAGCTCGTCAAGGCCGTGTCGCAGAAGCCCGGCGGCGACAACGACATCGTGGCCGCGCTCTGGGAAAACGACTTCTCGAACATCCAGTACTACGCCCCCGACGAATTCCTGGAGAACCAGATCCTGGCCGAGAAGCGGGAGACCCAGGCCGAGGAGGACCTCCCGGAGCTCCCGTCCGATCTGGCCCATGAGACCCTCGAGGTCAAGGTCGACCTGGCCAAGTTCTCGCAAGGCCGGATCGAGCTCAAGCCGGAGGACGCGGAGAAGTTCCATTGGCGCCCCGGCGGCGAGCACGACGTCCCGGAGAGAGGTTCGGATGAGGTCCGCGAGCAAGCGCTTGAGGCCGAGCCGGCCTGCGCGGCCCCCGAGGGTTCCGCGGGGCTCGCGCCCAGTTCGGCCGCGGCGGCGGAGCCCGATCTCACCGACCAAGAAGTCCGCGAGCTCGATGCCATGGTCCACGCCAACCGGGGTCATCACCGACCGAAAGAAGGACATCCTGGTGACGGCCGGGGGCAAGAACGTCGCGCCCCAGCCGATCGAGAACCTGCTCAAGACCAATCCCTACATCCAGACCGCCGTCGTGGTCGGCGGCGGGCGGAAGTTCATCTCGGCCCTGATCGTGCCGGATTTCGACAAGCTCGAGGCCTACGCCCGGGCCAAGGGCATCCCCTTCGCCAGCCGCAAGGAGCTCGTGGAGAGGGAGGAGATCGGCGCCTTCATGCTGGCCGAGGTCAACCGGGCGACCCCCGACCTGGCCTCCTACGAGCGGATCAAGAAGGTCGTCCTGCTCGACCGCGACTTCAACGCCGACACCGAGCTCACGCCCTCCCTGAAGGTCAAGAGGCACATCGTCGAGAAGGCGTTCAAGGGGCTGATCGACCTGCTCTACAAAGAATAATCCCGGGGCGCGAAAATCCGGCCGCCGCGGCGTCTTTAGTAAGAGGACGCCATGAAAGAGCCGTCGACCGGGCCGGAGACGCGGGCCCCCGAGGGGGCCGGGCACCGGGACCGCCTGCGCCAGAAGTTCCTCAACGGGGGCCTGTCGGCCTTCCTGGACTACGAGATCGTCGAGCTCCTCCTGACCCTGGGCACGCCGCGGCGGGACTGCAAGCGGCCGGCCCGCGAGGCCCTGAGGGAATTCAAGACCTTCGGCGGCGTCCTCGAGGCCCGCCCGGAGGACCTCCAGCGCATCCCCGGCATTGGCGCGCGGAACGTCTTCGGGCTGAAGCTCGTCCACGAGGTCTCCCGGCGCTTCCTCAAGGACAGGATGATGAGCCGGCCGGTCTGCCACTCCTCCCAGGAGGTCTACGACTACCTCTGCCACGCCCTGCGCGACCTGAAGAAGGAGCGGTTCAAGGTCATCTTCCTCGACCCCAAGAACCAGGTCATCGAGGAGAAGACCCTGTTCGAGGGCACCGTCGACTCGAGCGCCGTCTATCCGCGCGAGGTCATCCGGGACGCCCTGCGCTACGAGGCCTCGGCGCTGATCTTCGCCCACAACCACCCCTCGGGGGACCCCGAGCCGTCGCTCTGCGACCGGGAGGTCACCCGGGACCTCGTCTTCGCCGCCCGGGTCGTCCAGATCAAGGTCCTCGACCACATCATCGTCGGCAGCAACCGCTACTTCAGCTTCGCCGACCAGGGGCTCATCGACGACTACGACCTGATGTTCGAGCGCGTCCCGCGGTGACCGCGCCGGGCGGCCCGCCGGGGCGGAAAAGGATTGAAAGCCCGGGCGAATCCGGGTAAACTCTAGGGATGGGGAGGGCGACGATGGTCAAGAAGGACGCCGCGAAGGAGCCAACGGACATGGTCAAGAAAGACACGGCCCGCGAAGGAGGACCCATGAAGGACGTCGAGAGCGACGAGAGGCAGACCTCCCGTCACAAGGCCATCGACGCCGCGCTCTCCCAGATCGAGAAGCAGTTCGGCAAGGGCACGATCATGAAGCTCGGCCAGAAGGGGGCGGCCGTGGCCGTCGAGGCCATCCCGACGGGCTCCATCTCCTTCGACCTGGCCCTGGGCATCGGCGGCTTCCCGCGGGGCCGCGTCGTCGAGATCTACGGGCCCGAGGCCACGGGCAAGACGACCCTGGCCCTCCACGTCATCGCCGAGGCCCAGAAGCGCGGCGGCCAGGCGGCCTTCATCGACGCCGAGCACGCCCTCTCGCCTTCCTACGCGGCCCAGATCGGCATCGACATCGACAACCTCCTCATCTCCCAGCCCGATTTCGGCGAGCAGGCCCTGGAGATCGCCGAGGTCCTCGTCCGCAGCGGCGCCGTCGACGTCATCGTCGTCGACTCCGTGGCCGCCCTCGTCCCCAAGGCCGAGCTCGAGGGCGAGATGGGCGACGCCCACATGGGCCTCCAGGCCCGGCTGATGTCCCAGGCCCTGCGCAAGCTGACGGCCATCGTCGCGCGGTCCAAGACCTGCTTCATCTTCATCAACCAGATCCGCGAGAAGATCGGCGTCTTCATCGGCAATCCCGAGACGACGACGGGCGGACGGGCCCTCAAGTTCTACGCGTCCCTGCGGGTCGACGTCCGCCGGCTGGCCGTGATCAAGGACGGCGAGAGCGTCGTCGGCAACCGGGCCAAGGTCAAGATCGTCAAGAACAAGATGGCCCCGCCCTTCCGCGAGGCCCAGTTCGACATCATCTTCGGCCAGGGCATCTCCAGGGAGGGCGACCTCGTCGACGTCGGCTTCGACACGGGGATCCTCGACAAGACGGGGACCTGGTATTCCTACAAAGGGGAGCGCCTCGGGCAGGGCCGCGAGAACGTCAAGAGGCTGTTCAAGGAGAACGCCAAGCTCGCCGCCGGGATCGAGGCCGAGGTCCGGGCCAAGGTCGGCCTGGAGGAAGCCAAGGCCGGCGCGGATAAGCCCGCCGCGAAGTAGGCCGGCGGCCCCGCGCGGGGATTGAAATAATCCTACTTATTTGATAGGATTTGAGCGAGGCACGGACCGACCGATGTTCAAGCGCCGGGATTTCCTCAAGGCCGCGGGATTCGGGGGCGCCGCCTGGGCGGCCGCCCGGGGCCTCCCGGACGGGGCGCGGCGGTCCGCGCGCTCGGAGATCATCAAGGAGGGACGGAACATGAACTATACGGCCAAGGACTACTCCAAGCTCGTCGGGCTCCCCGGCTTCAGCGAGACGCTCCTGAAGAACCACTTCACGCTCTACCAGGGCTACGTGACCAACACCAACAAGGTCCTCGACATCCTCGGGCTCATGGCCAAGGACGGCAAGACGGCGACCCCCGAGTACGCCGAGCTCAAGCGCCGGCTGGGCTGGGAGTTCAACGGGATGAGGCTCCACGAGCTCTACTTCGAGAACCTTGGGGGCAAGGCCCCGCTCGACCCGGCCGGCAAGCTCGGCCGTCGGATCGTCGAGCAGTTCGGCGACGTCGAGTCGTGGGAGAGGGACTTCCGGGCCACGGGCGCCATGCGGGGCATCGGCTGGGTCGTCCTCTACGAGGACCCGGCCAACGGCCGGCTGATCAACTTCTGGATCAACGAGCACGACGTCAGCCATCCGGCCGGGTGCGTCCCCCTGCTCGTCCTGGACGTCTTCGAGCACGCCTTCATGGTCGACTACGGGCTCAAGAGGGCCGATTACATCGAGGCCTTCTTCAAGTCCATCGACTGGGCCGCCGTCGGGGCGAGGCTCAGATAAGCCTCCCAACCTCCGTCGACGCCGGTCGCGTCCGGGCCCTCAACGCGCGGCGGACGGCGGCCCGTCCGTTCGTCGTCTACTGGATGCAGGCGGCCCAGCGGGCCGACGCCAACCACGCGCTGGAATACGCCGTCGGGGCCGCCAACGAGCTCCGCAAGCCGCTGGTCGTCCTCTTCGCCCTGACCGCGCGCTATCCCGAGGCCAACGAGCGTTCCTACGCCTTCATGCTCGAGGGGCTGCGGGAGACCCGGGCCGGGCTCCGCGCCCGCGGCATCCCGCTGGTCGTGCGGCGCGGCGAGCCGGACGTCGAGGCGATCGCTTTCGGGCGGAGGGCGGCGCTCGTCGTCGTCGACGACGGCTACGTCCGGACCGAGCGGCGCTGGCGGCGGTCGGCCGCGGCGGCGCTCGACTGCCCGCTCGTCGAGGTCGCGACGAACGTCGTCGTCCCGGTCGCGATCGCCTCCCCGAAAGAGGAATACGCGGCGGCCACGCTGCGGCCGAAGATCCACCGCGCGCTCGAGGCCTGGATGCGCTCCCCGCGCCGGACGCCTCTGCGGACGAGGCCGGCCGACCCGGACTGGGAATCCTGGCCGATCGAAGACACGGACGCGGCGCTGGCCCGCCTGGACATCGACCGGAGGATCGGACGGGTCGCGGCCTGCCGGGGAGGCGCGTCCGAGGCGGAGAAGCGGTTGCGCGACTTCGTCCGGCGCAGGCTCGCCGCCTACGCCGTGGACCGGAACGACCCGTCGCTCGACGGGCTCTCGGGCCTGTCCCCTTATCTCCACTTCGGCCAGATCTCGCCGCTCACCGTGGCCCTGGCCGTCAGGAAGGGGTCGCCTTACGGCCAGGCCGCCTTTCTCGAGGAGCTCATCGTCCGGCGCGAGCTGGCCTTCAACTTCGTGCGCTACAATCCGGCCTACGACCGGTTCGGCGGCCTGCCCGATTGGTGCCGGTCGACCCTCCTCGAGCACGCCGGCGACCGGCGCCCTTACATCTACTCGCGGGCCGAGCTCGAGCGGGCGGCCACGCACGACCCCTATTGGAACGCGGCCCAGAGGGAAATGGTCCTGACGGGCAAGATGCACGGCTACATGCGCATGTACTGGGCCAAGAAGATCCTGGAATGGTCCGCCTCGCCCGTCCAGGCCTACCGGACCGCCCTGGCCCTCAACAACGCCTACGAGCTCGACGGGCGGGACCCCAACGGCTTCGCCGGCGTCGCCTGGGCGTTCGGCAAGCACGACCGGCCCTGGGGGCGACGGCCGGTCTTCGGCACGGTCCGCTACATGAACGACGCCGGGCTGCGGCGCAAGTTCGACGCCGACGCCTACGTCCGGAAGGTCGACCGGCTGGCCGGCGCCTGATCCGGCGCCGGGGCCCCGCCGCGGTCCGGGGGAGCGATCGTCGCGGCCGTCGGGGGGAGGCTGGCCTTCTTCCGCCGGAAGAAGCGGCTTCAGGCGAAGAGGTCTTCGAAATCCTGTCCGGAGATACGGTAGCGCCGGATCTTATGGTAGAGGGTCGAGCGCGAGATGTCCAGGATCCGGGAGACCTCGGCCCGGTTGTGGTCGGTGACCTCGAGGAGGAACGAGATGTAGTCCTTCTCGAGGGCCTTGAGGGTCGGGAAACCGGCGGGCTTGGCGAACTCTCGGCCCTCCTCGAGGCCGAGATAGCGCTGCAGATAGACGTTCATCGCGGGCTCCCGGGGTCAGCGCGCCCGCGCTCCCTCGATCATGCGGATGTTGTTGGCCACGACGTAGGAGAGCAGGACGTTGGAGGCCGTCGTCATGACCCAGGCCACGGTCTTGTTCTTCTTGAAGATCTTCTTCATGCTCCAGTAGGACAGGGCCGTCGTGCCGATCTTGATGGCGGCGAAGGCGGCCGGGCTCTTGACGAAGGGCTTCATCAAGGGATTGGTCTCCTCGAGGCCGGGGTACTTGAAGGCCTCGCGGGTGGTGACGTAATCGGCGACGTTGAGGCCGATGAGGAGGGCCAGGTTGGCGTCGAAGAAGGCCTGGCCGGACCTCGCGGCGGGGCGGATCCCCGGGATGCGGATCGGGACGGTCGGCTGGGGCGCGGCGGCCGAGAGCGCCGCCTGGTCGAGGAAGGGGATGGGCGCGGGCTCCGGCAAAGGATCGGGCAGGACGAAGCTCGCGGCCGGCAGCGCGGCTAAGACCTGGACCTCCCAGACCGCTTCGGAGGCCATGAGTGGCGCCGCGGGGACGAGACAGGCGGCGATGGCAAGACAGATGACTTTGTTTTTCATTGGCTTCGCTCCTTTTCCTCGGTCACGCCACATTAATGGCAAGAACGGTGCCAAGCCATTGATATTTATATAAATCGATCAATAACAATGGTATAGTCACATTGTTGGGGCAGCCCCCTTTATTGTTAATGTCGGTGACCAGCTTCTGGTTGATCATCCGGCTGCGGATGTTGGTCGGCAGCCCCGACGTCCGTGACACCGACTCGACCTCCGGCAGGCGAAGGAGCTCGGCCCTTAGGGCCTCGGCCTTGGCCGCCGTCCCCGGCTCGCGGATGGGGATGAGGACGACATGCTCCCGGTCGTAACCCAGATCCTGTTCCTGGATGAAGCGCAGCTGCCCCGAGACGACCAGCGCGCACACGAGCAGGGCGACCGAGGCCGCGAACTGGCCGACGACCAGGGCGTCGCGCAGCCGCGAGCTCTTCCGGCCCGCGGCGGCGTGCTCCTTGAGGACGGCGGACGCCTGGAACGAGGACAGGGCGAGGGCCGGGTAAGCACCGGCCGCGAGCCCCACGGCGAGCGTCACGCCGGCGACGAGGAGGAAGAAGGACGGGTCGACGAGATCGCGGAAGCCGAGCCCGGTCCCCGCCACGGCGTTGAACCGGCCCAAACCCAATCTAGCCAGGGCCAGGGCCGCGGCCAGGGCCAGGTAGCCGAACAGGACCGATTCCCCGAGGAACTGGCGCAGAAGCTGCCCGCGGTCGGCCCCGGTCACCTTGCGAACGCCGATCTCCCGGGCCCGGGTCGAGGCCCGCGCCGTGACCAGGTTCGTGTAGTTGACGGCCGCGATGAGGAGGATGAGCACGGCGATGGCCAGGAAGAGCGAGACCGTCCGGACCTCGTTGTTGGTGGCCAACTGGCCCTCGATGTTCGAGCGGAGGTGGATGTCCGTCAGGGGCTGAAGGTAGAACCGGAGCTTGGCCTCGGACTTGGAGGGCCGGTTCCGGTCGATCCAGGAAGCGAACTTCTCCTCCAGGGGCTTCCGGCCGGCGGGGTCGGCCAGCTCCGCGTAGATAATGAAGTTGCCGACGTTCCAGTTGTTGAACATGTAGTCGTTCGACTTGTCCGCCTCGAGGGTGGCCAGGGACAGGAGGTAGTCGAACCTGAAGTGGGAATTGGCCGGGACGTCCCCGACGACGCCGGTCACGGTCAGATCGCCTTGGGTGTGCCGGACGCCGTAGGACAGGGGCTTCCCGACGGGGTCCTCGTCACCGAAGAGCTTCCGTGCCACTTCCTCGGTGATGACGATCGAGCCCGGCGCGACGAGGGCGCGGGAGCGATCGCCCCGGACGAAGGGGAAGGAGAAGATCTCCAGGAGATCCTGGTCGGCGATGAGCCCGCTCTGGGTGAAGGACCGGTCCTCGTAACGCAGGACGGCGGGGTCGCCGAACTGTCTCATCGTCCGCGCGGCGTGCCGGACCTCCGGGAATTCGGTCTTCAGGAGCGTGGCCACGGGATCGGGCGTCCAGGTCGTGAACTCGCCCGGCTTCTCCCCGGGCCTGACGTCGGCGTTGAGCAGCCGGAAGATCCTGTCCTTCTTCTCGAAGAACCGGTCGTAGCTCGTCTCGAAGCGGACGTAGGCCAGGATGAGGATGAACGCGGCCAGCCCGACGGCCAGGCCGAGGAGCGAGATCAACGAATAGCCGGCGTTCTTGACGATCGTCCTGTAGGTGATGACAGCGTAGTTGCGCAGCATGCTCAAGCTCCAATAGATCCTGTTGGCGAGGAACCCGGGCAGGGAACGGAAGACCTGCGTCCAGTACCAAAGCCGGGCCCGGACGCTCCCCTTTTCGGCGGCGAAGGCGGCGAAGGCCTCCGCGAAATCGCCGACGTGCGTGAAGTCACCGTTGTCGGCGTGGAGACGCCCAAGCAGCCATTCGGCCGCGCGCGGCGGCCGGGGAGAGCGGCCGGGCGACGTGGTCATGGCTTCTCCGGCTCGGACTCGAGCCCGAGGGCCTCGGTCCACAGGGCTTCCTGGATCGACCTCAGGTCGTGAAGGGCGCGCCGGCCGAGCACGGTCAGGCGGTACACCCGCTTGCTCCGGCCGCCGCGTTCCTTGGTCGGCTCGGTCAACCGCGACTCGAGCAGGCGCTTACGTTCCAGGCGCTCGAGGGGGTCGAAGATCGAGCCCAGGGACCAAGACTTCCCCGTGGCCTCGCCGAGCTTCTGCTGGATGGGCAGGCACGAGGCCTCGGCCTGAAGGTTCCAGACGGCGAGGAGAACGAGCTCTTCGGACCGCGACAAAAGTCTCATTCCGGCTCTCCTGGATCCTACCTGTTCCGGATTGTGAAACTAATCGCGGCCGTCTGTCAAGTATTTTATTCAGAATTCGGAAGAAACTCTTAATCCCCGAAGGCTTCCCAGTAGAACGTAACTCCGGGCCGCTTGAACAGGGCGTTGGACGCGGTGAACGATCCGTCCGGATTGATGGTCAGCCCCCTTTGCCATTTGCCCTGATAGATGAACGATCCGGGCAGGTCCGCCTGGATCTGATCCGTGGTGGAAGCGATCTCCGCGATGGAACTGGAAGGAACGCGGGCATAGATCTTCAGGGACCGGACATGGGTCAGGCCGGTGACGATCGTTCTGACGGTCGGCGTATCCATAGCCACGGCCGTGAACTTCCCCGTCGCGACCGAGACCGCCTGGACGGACAGGACCAGCAGCGCCGCCGCGCCCAGGACGAAGAGCGCGGCCCTCATCAAGGTTCGGTGGGACGACATGGGACCTCCTTGTTATCGCTCGAACAGCAGGATGCGGAGGCGCGACCCATCCGCCCCGCCCAGATAGACCCTCTGCCAGGCCTTCTTGAAATCGGCCTCCGCGGCCTTGGGGATGTCCACGAACGTCTGCGGGTTCCGGTCGGTCAGGGGGAACCAGGAGCTCTGGATGTGGACCATGATCCGGTGCCCCTTGAGGAACGTGTGGCAGACGTCGGGCATGGCGAAGTCGATCGTCTCGGCCCGGCCGGGCGTGAACGGCTCCGGCTTCTCCAGGCTGTGGCGGAACTTGCCCCGGAAAGGCTCGCCCCGGACGAGGTGCTGGTAGCCGCCCATGCGGACGCGGCCCGGGTTCGGCACCGGATTCGGGAAATCGTCCGGGTAGACGTCGATGAGCTTGACCACGAAGTCCGAGTCCGTGCCCGTCGTCGAGACGCGGAGCAGCGGGGCGACCGGGCCGACGACGGTCACGTCGCGCTCGAGCGGCTCCGTCTCGTAGACCAGCACGTCCGGCCGGCGCGCGGCGAAGCGCTGGTCCTCGGCCATGTAGTCCCCCGGCATGCCGTCGCCGGTGTGCCCGATGACCGGGACGGGCTTGGCGGGATCGCTGAGATATTCGTCGAAGGTCCCGGCGGCGCCCGCCGCCGGCTCGAAGGCGAGCCTGCCGCCCGGCAGGAGGTAGAGGCTCGCCTCGCGCGATCCCTCCGGCGGCCAGGCCTCGAACCGCCGCCACGCGTTGGCGCCCGTCTCGAAGAGCCACGCTTTCGGAGCGGCCTTCCCGTCCGGCCCCTTCAGGCCGTCGCCCTTCCCTTTCAGGTGCTCGAGGAAGAAGGGGAACTCGATCGTCTCGCGGTAGAACTCGCTCGTCTTGGACCCGAACCGCAGATGGCCAAGCGCGTCGCCGTCGCCCCGCGACCAGCCGCCGTGCCGCCACGGGCCCATGACCAGTGTGTTCGGGGCGACGGGCCCGTTCTTCTCCAGCGAGCGGAAGAGCTTGATGGGCCCGGCCAGGTCCTCGGCGTCGTACCAGCCGCCGACGAAGAGGACGGCCGGCTTGATGCCCTTCATGTGCGGCACGAGGGAGCGGGACCGCCAGTATTCGTCGTAGTTGGGGTGGTCGAGGTGGGCGGTCCAGTAGGGGCTCTCCCCCTTGAAATAGAGCTTTTCGCTGTTGGCGAGCGGCCCCATCCGGAGGAAGAAGTCGTAGGCGTCGGGAGCGCGGACCGGCCGCACCATCGTTCCGGCCTGGGCCGACGGCCCGCCCGGACGGGGCCTGAAGAAGAAGTAGAAATTGAAGTTGGCGGCCAGGTAGAAAGCGCCGTTGTGGAAGGAGTCGTCGCCGTCCGCGGTGTCCCCGATGGGCGCCTGCGGCGAGGCCGCGACGAGGGCCGGGTGGGCGTCGATCATCCCGAACGCGGCGAAGAAGCCGCCGTACGAGCCGCCCCAGATGCCGACCCGCCCGTTGTTCCCGGGCACGTTCTCGACCAGCCAGTCGATCGTGTCGTAAGTGTCGGTCGTTTCGTCGGTGTCCTCGGGGCCCGACAGACGGGCCTTGCGGGGCGGGATGTCGACGAACTCGCCCTCGGACATGTAGCGCCCGCGGACGTCCTGGTAGGCGAAGATGAAGCCTTCCTTCTCGAACGTCTCCGAGGGGCCGAGGAGCGGCTTGTAGCTCTCGGCGCCGTACGGGGCGACCGAATAGGGCGTCCGCTGGATCATGATCGGGTACTTGCGGCTCGCGTCCTTGGGGACGTAGACGATCGTGAAGAGCTTGGTCCCGTCCCGCATCGGGATCCGATGCTCGTGCTTGACGTAGTTCGCCTTGGTGTATTCGAGCTGCTGCTTGGCGAGGTCGCCCGCACCGCGCTCCTGGACGGAGAAAACGGCCCCGGAGAGCAGGGCCAGAGACAGGGTGACGGCGAGCCCGGCGAGGGAACGCCTGCCGGCGCGCCCGTTCCGAAGGTCGACCGCGGTCGATCGAATGGTCATGGATGCCTCCCGTTCCGTTCTTCCGTTCGAGATGGTCCGAGCATAATCCCAGACCGGTCCGCCGTCAAGGAAACGGCCCGGAAAGGGCCGGCGCGTAAATACCCGGCCGCGGGCGTAAAGCTGTTTTACACCTCAGCCGGGAGCCATGCCCGTAAAGAATTGGCCCGTATCTTGCTGCAATACGAAACCAGAGGGATAGCAATGAAGGGAAATGAGGACCGAACGGGGCCCGTGACGCCCACAGGCCAATTCGAGTTCAAGCTTCGCGGGTTGCTCTCGGAACACATAGCGACGCAGCAACAGCAGCCGTCTCTGAAGAGGCTCCTGCGCCTGGTCGAAAAGAACATCATCGTCGACGCCCTGGCGCGCGTCGACGGGAACCAGAACGCCGCGGGGCGCGTCCTGGGGCTGAAATCGACGACCCTGTGCGCCAAGCTCAAGCGCTACGGCATCAAGGTCGTCAGGCGCTTCGGCATCCAGGCCTGATCCGAAAGCGGACAGCTCCTGTCCGTTATCGGTATCATGTCTCCCGTTTAACGGCGGACGGGGTATTTCATCGGATCGGGCAGGGGTTTGCGGGGCAGCATCTCCTCGCGCATGGCCGTGTTGTGGACGAAGGCGGCCATGACGACCGAAGCCTGCATCAGGTCCTCGACACTGACATGGTCGAAGACGTCCATGTTGGTGTGGTGGACGCGCGTCCCGTAGTCGAGCGGGTCCTGGATGAACTGGAAGGCGGGCAGCCCGATGTAGTCGAGGGCCCCGTGGTCCGATCCCCCCGTGTCGCGCATGACGACCTCGGTCGCGCCGAGGTCGCGGAAAGGCTCGAGCCAGGCCTCGAAGATGGGCTTGACCGCGGCGTTCGACTGGGCGTAGACGCCCCGGATGCGGCCGCTGCCGTTGTCGTAATTGAAGTAGCCGGCCACCTTGGCGTGCTCGGGCTTGAGCGCCATCGTGGTCGTGTCGCCGAAATGCCTCTCGACGTAGGCCTTGGAGCCGACCCAGCCCTTCTCCTCGGCGCTCCAGAGGACGACCCGGACGGTGCGGCGGGGCCTGATCCCCAGGGCCTTGAGGATCGCCGGCGGCGACGCCGCCGGCGTTCCGCCGGGCGGGGCCGGGCGAGCCGGGCCGTCGGCCGGGGGCCGGGAAGCCGGGGCTGTCGGGGCCGCGGGCGGAGTGCCCTTCTTGAGCTCCTCCACGTCCCGGATGAGCTCGCGGAGGGGGACGATCTTGCGGAAGTGGCAGAGCTTGACGAGGAAGGCCTCGAGGAAGATGCGCGGCATGGCGGAATATTTCAGGCCCGGCTCGGCCTGCTGAAGGGCCAGAAGATAGCGCAGGAGGTCCTCGACCGTGGCCTTGGCGGCCTCCGCCCGCAGGGCCTCGAGGCCCTCGGGACCTGCGACGATGAGGTCGCCGGGCTTTTCCACGGACCGGACGAGGAGGAGGGCGCGGAAATGCTCGATGAGCTTCCCGAAGACGAAGCGCAGGTCGTAGCCTGAGACGACGACGCTCTCGACGAGGGGAAAGACCTCCTCGGGCCTCTCGTCGAGGACGGCCGAGGAGAACCGGAACAGGACGTCCTGGCCGATCGTCCCCAGGATCGTCTTGAGGTCCTCGTCGCCGATGTTCTCTCCGCAGAAAGCCACGGCCTGGTCGAGGAGGCTCTGGGCGTCCCGCATGCTGCCGTCGGCCGCCCCGGCGATCAGGGCCAGGCCGGCCGGCGTGATGGTGATGCCTTCCTTCTTGGCGATCTCCATGAGGTGGTGGATGATGTCCTTGTGGGAGATCTTGCGGAACTCGAAATGCTGGCAGCGCGAGACGATGGTCGCCGGGACCTTGTCGAACTCGGTCGTGGCGAAGATGAAGACCGTGTTCGGGGGGGGCTCCTCGAGCGTCTTCAGCAGGGCGTTGAAGGCGTGGGTCGAGAGCATGTGGACCTCGTCGACGATGAGGACCTTCGTCCGCGTGTAGGCCGGCTTGTACTTGACCATCTCGCGGATGGGCTCGATGTCGTCCACCTGCCGGTTGGAGGCCCCGTCGATCTCCAGGACGTCGATGGCGCTGCCCTCGTGGATGGACTTGCAGAACGGGCAGGGGCGGTCCCGGTCGGGACAGGGGTGCGGCGTGGGCCCGTCGGCGCAGTTGAGGGCCTTGGCCAGGATGCGGGCCACGGTCGTCTTGCCGGTCCCGCGGACGCCCGAGAACAGGTAGGCCTGGGCGATCCGGGGCGGCTTGGCCGCGATGGCGTTCTGGATGGTCCGGACGACGGACAGCTGTCCGACAACCTCCTCGAACGTCCAGGGCCTGTACTTGAGAGCGAAGATCTTATAAGGCTTGTCCATTCAAATCGGCCGTTCAGGATCGGGAGAGGATAGCCTGGCTTTCCTCCCGAAAAAAGTAAGATTTATCTTATCACAATCCGTTCAAATATCAAGGAAAAGGAATATAATGGCGCCGTGCCGTCGCGCTCCCGCAGCCTGGCCCGGATCCACCTGGCCGTCTTCCTGTTCGGCTTCCCCGGCCTGTTCGCCAAATGGCTGGCCTGGCCGGCCGTCCTGATCGTGTTCGGCCGGGTCCTGTTCGCCAGCCTGGCCCTGGCCGGGGTCATGGCGCTGCGGCGGACGCCCTTCCGGGTCAAACCGGGCCGGGACCTCGCTCTGCTCGGCCTCTGCGGCCTGGTGTTGGCCGTTCACTGGACGATGTTCTTCCGGTCCGTCCAGGTCTCTTCCGTGGCCGTCGGGTTGCTGGCCTATTCGAGCTTCCCGGTCTTCACCGCGTTCCTGGAGCCGCTCCTGGCCCGGGAGAAGTGGGATCCCGTCAGCCTCCTCTACGCCCTCGCCTGCCTCTTCGGCGTCGGATTGATCGTGCCCTCCTTCGATCTCTCCGACGCGGTCGTCCGAGGGGTCCTCTGGGGGCTCGGCGCGGGCCTGACCTTCTCCGTCCTCTCGGTCCTCGAC
Source organism: Candidatus Aminicenantota bacterium (assembly GCA_041320535.1). GTDB lineage: Bacteria > Acidobacteriota > Aminicenantia > Aminicenantales > Saccharicenantaceae > RBG-16-66-30. The sequence continues at coordinate 1,578,739 of JBGLNH010000001.1, forward strand.
AAGATGCTGTCCTTCAGGCATTCCAGCCTGACGATCGCCTTCTATCAGGACCTCCTGGCTGCGGCGGTCCTCGTCCCCGCGGTCGTACGGGTCGGCCTGCCGCTCTCCGGACGGGATTGGGCCCTTGTGGCCGTGCTGGGCGTCCTCTTCACGGCCGCGGCCCACGCGCTCTTCATCGACGGGATGCGCGGGGTCGGGGCCCGGACAGCCAGCGTCCTCAGCTCGCTCGAGCCGGTTTACGGCATCGCGCTCGCCCTGGCCTTCCTCGACGAGGTCCCCTCCCTGAGAACGGTCTCGGGAGGGGTGGTCGTGCTGGCGGCCGCGGCCGCGGCGACGGTCCGGGCGCGGCGCGCCGGCTAGCCTGGATCATTCACGGGTCGAGGCGGCCCTCAGATGCAAGGCTCGAGGGGTGAAGCTGTACGCTGCGGTACTGCGAACCCCGGGAACGAAGCGGATGGGGGCCGGACCGGTTCGCCCGCGGGGCAATTACGCCCCGGGAAAAACACGGGAGAGAAGAACGGGGCGTTTGATGAACAGGTCAGGCTAGCTCTTGTCGGTCCCGGTCTTCTTCTTGACGGGCGCCCGCTTGGTCTTGGCCCGCTCCTCTTCGGTCCTCTGGCGCTTCTCGAGATCCGCCTTCTCTTCCGCGTGCTTCTTCTGCATCTCGGCGACCCGCGAGCTGGCGCGGCTTTCCACCTGCTTCTTCTCCTCGGGGCTCTGGACCTCGGCCTTCTCGGCCTCCGCCCGGCGCCGGACCTCGCCGATCTCGGTCTCCTGGCTCTCCCTCATGAGTTGGCGCTCGTGGTCGTGGTCTTCCCGGAGGGCCTCGCTCTCGCTGCGCGGGACGCGCCGGAAGACGCGTCCGGTCGGCTCGCTCTGGAGCTGGCGCTCGGCCTTCTCCTCGTCGAGGACCTGGCGCGGCCGGGCCGCCTCGTTCTTCTTGATCTCGGGCTTGTAAACGACGAGGTCCTGGCCTTCCCGGCGTGCCTCGCCGGGGCGGTCCGTTTCCTTGAGCGACAGCCGGTCGATCGTCCGGTCGGTCAGCCGGCGGACGTGCTCGAGTTCGACGCCCTCGTTGACGACGCGCCGGTCGCGGACGTTCACGTTGACCCGGAGCTCGGTCACGTTGATGATGGTCAGGTTCCGTTCGATCGGAAGCACGCGCCGGTCCAGGCTCCTATCGAGGAAATAGCGGCCGTGGACGAAGCTCCAGTGGTGGCCGGGGATGTCCCAGCGGTGCGGACCGAAGCCCCGGCCGCGGTCGAACGGGACGCCCGGCGGCAGAGGCGCCCAGCCGATGTGCCCGCTCCCCCAGCGCCAGGCCACCCAGGCCGGCCCCCAGACGATGTCGGGGACCCAGAACCAGCCCAGACGCCGGTCCCAGCCCCAACGGCCGTAGTGGAAGGCGATCCAGCCCCAGCGCTCCGCCGAGACCCAGGTCCAGCCGTAGTCCGTCCAGACCCAATGGCCCTCCGTGTAGGGCCGCCATTGGTAACCGACGTAGCGGGGGATCCAGACGTAGCCGTAAGAACGGTGGGAGACCCACAGGCCGTACGGCTCGAGCTCGTTGTAGAAAAAGGCGTCGTCGAGCCCGCCGCGGCCGTAATCGCGGTCGTAGTCGCGCTCGTACGGATAGTCGGGATAGCGCCCGGCCTCGCCGTAGGGCACGTACCGGATGCAGGCGACCGCTCCCAAGAGCAGGACCAGGACGAGGAAACCCAGCGTTCTTTTCATCTTCGTTCTCCTGACCAAATCCTATTGCAATCGTCATGCCAGGCCCTCATCCCTGGCATAGATTAGTCGGCCGGAGAGATGAATCGTCCTCAAAACCGGACGACTGTCGTCCGGGATCGTCCTATCAGGCCAGCCTCTTGAAAACGGTCTTGATGCGCTTGAGGGCCCAGTTGAGGTCCTTTTCCCTGATGATCAGGGGCGGGGCCAGGCGCAGGACGTGGTCGTGCGTCTCCTTGCAGAGGAGCCCTTCCTTCATCAGCTCCTCGCAGAAGCGGCGGGCGCCGCCCGCCTCGGGCTTGAGCTCGATGCCGATGAGCAGTCCGCGGCCGCGGACTTCCTTGATGTGGCGGCTGCGGACCTTGCGCAGCTTCTCCATGAAGGAACGGCCGCGCTCTTCGGCGTTCTCGACGAGCTTCTCCTCGCGGATGACCCGGAGGCTCTCCCGGGCCACGGCGCAGCCCAAAGGATTGCCGCCGAAGGTCGAGCCGTGCTCGCCCGGCTTGAAGACGCCGAGGATGTCCCGGTCGGCCAGGACGGCCGACACGGGATAGCAGCCGCCGCCGAGCGATTTGCCGATGACGACCATGTCGGGCCGGACGCCCTCGTGCTCGCAGGCGAAGAGCTTGCCGGTGCGGCCGAGGCCCGTCTGGATCTCGTCGGCGATGAGAAGGACGTTGTTGGCCTTGCAGATCTCGGCCGCCCTCTTCAGGAAGCCCGCCGGCGGGATGAGGATGCCGGCCTCGGCCTGGATGGGCTCGACGAGGAAGGCCGCGGTGTTCGGGGTGATGGCCTTCTCCAGCGCCTCGGCGTCGCCGAAGGGGATGATCGTGAAGCCGGGCGTGAACGGGCCGAAGTCCCGGCGGTAGAGCGGCTCGGTCGAGAAGCTGACGACCGTGACGGTCCGGCCGTGGAAATTGTTGCAGCAGGCGATGATCTCGGCCTGGTCCTGCGGGACGCCTTTCTTCTGATAGGCCCACTTGCGGGCCGTCTTGACGGCCGTCTCGACCGCTTCGGCGCCCGAGTTCATGGGCAGGACCATGTTGTAGCCGGACATGTCCGCCAGCTCCTTGGCCAGCATGGGCCACTGGTCGTTGCGGAAGGCCCGCGAGGTCAGCGTCAGCTTGCGGGCCTGGTCGATGAGGGCCCGGACGATGCGCGGGTGGCGGTGGCCCTGGTTGACCGCCGAATAGGCGCTCAGGAAGTCGAGGTACTTCCGGCCTTCGACGTCGTGCATCCAGATGCCCTGGGCCTTGCTGACGACGACGTCGAGCGGATGGTAGTTATGGGCCCCGTAGATGTCCTCGACTTGGATGAGGTCTTTGCTGTCCATCTCAACGCTCCTTGGCCGAACGCTCGCGTGGCGGAGAGGGCGGGATTCGAACCCGCGGTGCACCTTGCGGCACACACACGCTTTCCAAGCGTGCTCCTTAAGCCACTCGGACACCTCTCCTTACCCGGGTCCGGACTGATCGGATTTCCGTAGCCCTCAACTTACCAGAAAAGGAGGGGACGGTCAACGATTCCGCCCTCCCGTCCTCGCGATCCTGCCGCGAAGGTCCTCGGGGATCGTTCCCGTTCGCTGATGATGCCGCCCGGCCCTTTTCCGCGGCCTCGACGTCAAGCCTCCAGGCGAGGCGCCCGGACGGCACGTTGACCGGGAAAGCTCAGCTCAAAAAGGGGAGCGGTAGATGTTGATGATGTCCTTGAGCAGGGCCGCCGCGGCGCCGCGGGGATTGGAGCGGCCGCCGGTCAGGGTCACCGAGCCCATGGAGTCCGTGAGGAAGGTGATGCCCTTTTCCGTCCCGTTGACGTGGACGAGAGGATGGCTGGCCTCGACGAGCGACGGCCGGACGTCGAGGCTCCAACGCCCGTCCTTGCGTCCGGGGGCGGCCGTGGCCAGGAGCTTGACGGCCCTCCCCTCGCGGTGGGCGGACCGGACGAAGTCGACCGACAGGCCGGTGATGCCGCGGAACTTGATGTCGTCGCCCACGATCGGCACGCCGGCAGCAGTGAACTTGTCTGCCCACTCCTTGGTGCCGGCGATGAAGACCGGGAGGGCGTTGACGAAGCGGCCGGTCTCGACGCCGGAACCGACGCCGCCGAGGTGGGCGTCGAACGAGCCCACGGCCACGGCGATCCCGGGGCGGAGGCCGAGCTTCTTGGCCCAGTCCTTGGTCAGGCCGCCGGCGGGGACGTCCGAGGTGTAGGTCTTGGCGTAGAGGCGGTCGCGGAGTTCGCCCAGGCGTGGGTCGAGCTTGGCCAGGAAGGACTTGGCGGGCAGGCCCCCCCACTTGTCGTTGAACATGGCCTTGTGGCCGGCGGCGCAGCGGCTGCGCTTCATGCGCAGGGGATCGGCGATGCCGGTGAGGAGTCCGGGGATGTAGTCGGCGCACTCGACCCAGGAGAAGGCGGCCGAGGCCACCTTGGCGTCCGTGCGCAGGCAGTGGAGGATCTTGCTCCAGAACCACTCGGAGGAGTAGGTCCCGCCGCACTTGGCCAGATACCCGGGGTGCTCGGCGGCGGCCAGGGCCGTGATCTCCGCGGCCTCGGCGTGGCCGGTGTGGTCCTTCCAGAGCCAGGCCTGGGCGTTGAGGTTCCTCTTGAATTCCTTGTAGAGGGCGAGGGGCTTGCCGGCCCGGTCGACGGGGAGGGGCGTCGAGCCGGTCGTGTCGACGCCGATGCCGACGACCGATGCGGGATCGAAGCCCTTGGCCTTCTTTTTCGCTTCGGCCAGGGCCGCGGGCACGGTCCGCTCGATCCCGAGGATCCAGTCGGCCGGGTTCTGTCGGGCCAGGTTGGCGTCCTTGGGGTCGAGGAGGATCCCGGCGCTGCCGCTCGGGTAGTCGAAGATGGCGGTGCCGACCTCGTTGCCGTTGGCGACGTCGACGACGAGGGCCCGGACGGAATTGGTGCCGAAATCGAGCCCGAGGGCGTACTTGGCGGCTTTCATGAGCTTATTATACTCAGTGGCGGGCCGGGGGCAACCACCGGAGGGGGACATGTCCCGCCCCGGCACGTGTCCCCCTATCTTCCTCGGGAGCGTCGTCAGCCGGGTGCGTATAAAGGGGCTGTCTCTCCCGGTGATATTGATATATAATATATCACCTCGACCGAGTCTCCGATGGAGGTGTATCCATGAGGACCCGTTTGATCCCCCGCGTCGTCGCCGCCTTGGCCCTTGTCGTCGCGCTTTCGGCCGGACAGGCCGGGCCGGCCGGCGCCCGCTTCACCGAGGACCTGCTCAAGGGCTTCGAAGCCCGGGCCCTGGGGCCCTATCGCGCCGGATCGTGGGTGACGAGCTTGGCCGTGCCGGCGGGACCGTCCCGCGAGCACCTCTACACGCTCTATGTCGGGACGCGCAACGGAGGCGTCTGGAAGACGGTCAACAACGGCACGACCTTCGAGCCCGTCTTCGACGGCCAGCCCAAGCTCTCGATCGGCGACGTCGCCGTGGCCCCGAGCGACGCCAACGTCGTCTGGGTCGGGACGGGCGAACCCTATTGCGCCCGGAGCTCCAGCTCGGGCGACGGCGTCTGGAAGTCGGCCGACGCAGGAAAGACGTGGGCGCACATGGGCCTCGGCGATTCCCATCACATCGCCCGGGTCCTCATCCACCCCAAGGACGCCGACACGGTCTACGTCGCCTCCATGGGCCGGCTCTTCTCGACGAACGCCGAGCGCGGCGTCTTCAAGACGACCGACGGCGGCAAGACCTGGACGAGGGTCCTCTACGTCAGCGACAAGATCGGGGCCGTCGATCTGGCCCTGGTCGAGTCGGCGCCCGACACCCTCTACGCGGCCATGTACGACAAGGTCCGCCTGCCCTGGCACTACGAGATCGGCGGCCCGGAGAGCGCGATCTACAAGACGACCGACGGCGGCCGGAAGTGGACGCGGCTCGGCGGAGGCCTCCCGACGGGGAGGATCGGCCGGATCGGCTTCGACGTCTACCAGAAGGACCCCGACATCCTCTACGCCGTCGTCGAGAACGGCAACCGCAGGCCGCCGACGGCCGAGGAGGCCGAGCAGGACAAGCGGCGCGGCGTCCCGCCGGCGCAGAGGACGGGCGGCAACGAGGTCTACCGCACGGACGACGGCGGGAAGAGCTGGCGCAAGGTCAACGCCGGCCACGAGGCGGCCCTCGACAAGGCGCCCTATTCCTTCAACCAGCTCCGCGTCGACCAGAACGACCCCGAGACGGTCTACATCACGGGCGTCTCCGTGGCCTCGACGAACGACGGCGGCAAGACCTGGAAGGGCCTGGGCTGGCCAACCGACGGCGTCATGCCCCGGGCTTTCGGCGACTGGCGGACGCTTTGGGTCGACCCGCTCGACTCGAACCGGCTCATCTTCGGCTCGGACGGCGGCGTCAACGTCTCCTACGACCGGGGGAAGACGAGCCACCACGCCTACAACATCCCGCTGACCGAGTGGTACGCCGTCGGCGTCGACATGGAGGACCCCTACAACATCTACGGCGGCCTGCAGGACCACGACTCGTGGAAGGGGCCGTCGAACGGCTGGGCCGGCGAGGTCACGCTGAGCGACTGGGTCACGGTCGGCGGCGGCGACGGCATGTACAACTGCGTCGACCCGACCGACTCGCGCTGGGTCTACAACAACCGCGAGTTCGGCGCGATGTGGCGATTCGACCAGAAGACGGGCGTTCAGAAGACGATCACGCCGGCGAGACCGGCGGGGCAGCCGCGGCTCCGGTTCAACTGGACGCCGCCGATCGTCCTTTCGCCGCACAATCCGGCCATCGTCTACGTCGGGGCCCAGGTCGTCTTCCGGTCGCTCGACCGGGGCGACCGCTGGCAGGAGATCTCGCCCGACCTGACGACCGACGAGGACGCGAAACAGCACGGCGAGGGCAACATCACCTACTGCACGCTGACGACGCTGGCCGAGTCGCCGGTCGCGCCGGGCGTCCTCTGGGCCGGCTCCGACGACGGCAAGGTCCAGGTGACGAAGGACGGCGGGGCGAACTGGCTCGACCGGACGTCGAAGCTCGCCGCGGCCGGGGGGCCGGCCAGCTTCTGGACGAGCCGCGTCTTCCCGTCGCCGCACGCGGCGGGCACGGCCTTCGTGACGAAGACCGGGTGGCGGCTCGACGACTACCGGGTCTCCATCCACAAGACGACGGACTACGGCGAGACCTGGACCTCGATCGCGGGCGACCTGCCGAACGGAAAGCCCGTCAACGTCGTCGTCCAGGACCGCAAGAACCCGGACCTGCTCTTCGTCGGGACCGAGTGGGGCGTCTACGTGACGCTCGACGGCGGCAAGGGCTGGCTGCCGTTCCGGGCCGGGATGCCGTCGGTCAAGGTCACCGACATGGTCATCCACCCGCGCGAGAACGACCTGGTCGTGGCGACCTACGGGCGCGGGGCCTACGTCGTCGACATCTCGCCGCTCCAGGATCTGACGGCGGCGGCGTTCGGCGAGGACGTCCACCTGTGCGACATCGAGCCCAGGACGCAGCGGGTGACGGGCGGCATCGGCAACTACCAGCTCCTCGGCGACAGCCACCTGATGACGCGGAACGAGCCGAACGACGTCGTCGTCAACTACTACTTGAAGGCCAAGGCGGAGGGCGAGGTCAAGGTGACGGTGGCCGACCCGTACGGGACCGTACTGGCGGAGCTCTCGGGCAAGGGCGAGGCCGGGCTGAACACAGTGTCGTGGGGGATGAGGGCCCAGCGGCCGGGGGCCAAGCCGGCCGGCGGAGCGCGGTTCGCCGGCGGGGCGCTCGTCGCGCCGGGCGAGTACGTGGTGACGCTCGAGGCCGGCGGGAAGAAGATCGCGAAGAAGGCGGTCATCCGCTACCGCCAGGGCTGGACCGTCGGCCCGACGCCCGTCGTCATCCATTAAAAATGGTTCTTCTCTCGATTTCGGGAAGTCCCTCTCTGCGGCTTCGGTCGGGAATCGCCTCTAGCTCCATCCGACCGAAGCGAACGAAGCGAGCGGAGGGCAGAAATCTGCCGGAGCATACACGGAGGCGGATTTCTGCGAAATTCCCGAAGAGAGCTCTTGTCTTGGTTCTTCCCAGCCCCGCCCCTCCGGGTCGCTCCGGGGCGGCGCTGATGGTCGCTGCGAGGACTCCGCTCCCTGCCGGTCCCCCTCCGCTACGGGGATCTTCGAGGCGAATTCCCTCCCCGCCTCGAGAGGGTATCCCGGAAATGGGAGAAGAACCAAAAAAAAGGCCGCCGGGCGGGGCCGCCCGGAGGGGGCCCCGGCCGGGAACTAGCCTTTGAAGGTGGATGCCGGACGGATTTCTCACCTCCGGATTCACCGCGACCGGTGATTGACCCCCCGGCGGCGGCATGGGATTCTGCCCCCGGTCGCGGCCTTCGAGGCGCGACCGCCTCGAAAGAGGCGGTGCCAAGGTTGTGAAAAGGGAGAAGGAGGATCCTTCTCCCCCTCTTTTTTATCCCCCCGTTTCAAGTATAATCGGGCCTACCCCACGCGAGGAGGTCGACCATGTCCGATTTCGGCGGGGCCGTCAAGCCGCTCTCCGAGTGTCCCGACTACAGGATCGCCGTCCTGGGCGTGCCGTTCGACGAGAAATCGAGCTATCTCCGCGGCGCCGCCGGCGGGCCGGCCGCCATCCGGGCCGTCTCGACGGGCAAGTGCTACTGCGGCTGGACCGAGCTCGGGGTCAACCTCGAGGAGGACACGGTGATGGTCGACGTCGGCGACGTCGACACCTCCGGCGACCCGGACAAGTCCTTCGCCCTGACCGAGAAGGCCGTCGACGCGATCCTGGCCAAGGGCGCCGTCCCCGTCGTCCTCGGCGGCGACCACTCCATCACCTATCCCGTGCTGAGGGCCTTCGCCCGGCACCACAAGCCGCTCGAAGTCCTCCACTTCGACGCCCATCCCGACCTCTACGACGACCTCTACGGCGACCGGCTCTCGCACGCCTGCCCGTTCGCCCGCATCCTCGAGGACGGGCTGGCCGCCGGCGTCGTCCAGGTCGGCGTCCGGGCCGTCACCGCCGCCCACCGGGCCCGGGCCCTCAAGCACGGCGTCCGGATGATCGAGATGAAGGACATCCGGGACACGCTGCACCTGCGGTTCGCCCATCCCGTCTACATCTCGTTCGATATGGACGCCCTCGACCCGGCCTTCGCCCCCGGCGTGTCCCACCACGAGCCCGGCGGCCTCTCGACCCGGCAGGCCGTCCAGGTCATCCAAGCCCTCAAGGGCCGGATCGTCGGCCTGGACGTCGTCGAGCTCAATCCGTCGCGCGACGCCGCCTCGATCACCGCCGCCGCGGCGTTCAAGATCATCAAGGAGACCGCTGGACGGATCGTCCGGCCGTCCTCGTAAAGCCCGGGCCGTCCAGGTCCCGTCGGGACAAGTTCAACGTCGCGGGGGTCTTCAAGGATACGGCCGGGAGCGGCCGCGAAGGGACAACGAGGCGGACGATCCTCCGGCGCGCCGATCGGATCCCGGCCGGTGGCCCGCTTCGCGGTCTGATATTTCTTATGAGATATCCCCGGGGGGGGGAAGTGCGGGCTGTTGTCAGCAAAAGGGGGGTTGATGATGGGAACCAAAAAGGTGGGGGCTTTCCCCAGCCCGCTCAAGAAAGCCATAGAAAGCCGTCATGGGCCCGCTGCCCTGGACGCGCATCATGCCTACCGGCGGCGTCGAGCCGACCAAGGAAGATATCGCCCGCTGGATGAAGGCCGGGGCGGTCTGCCTGGGCATGGGCAGCAACCTGATCAGCAAAGACTTCATCAGCGCTGAAAACTACGACGGCATCCGCGATAAAGTCGCCACCGTCCTGCAGTTCGTCCGCGAAGCCCGCTCAGAGCACGAAATCGTAAAGGAGGTCACCGTGAAGGAACTCGTGGAGCTGATCGCAAAAGCGTTGGTGGACCAGCCGGACAGGGTTCTGGTGTCCCAGCTCGAGGGAGAGCAGACCACCATCCTGGAGCTCAAGGTCGCCCCTGAGGACCTCGGCAAGGTGATCGGGAAGCAGGGACGGACGGCCCGCGCGATCCGTATCATTCTTGGCGCCGCGGGGATGAAGCTCAAGAGGAGATTCAATCTCGAGATCATTGAAAAAGGCTGACCTCGTCGTCCTGGGCCGGATCGTCCGGAGCCAGGGGCGCGACGGGACCGTCAAGCTGAAACTCAGGGAGAAGGGACAGCCCGGGCTCGCGCCGGGCACGGCCTATATCGAGCGGCCATCGGGGCTGGAGGCTTTCGACGTCGAATCGTTCGCCTACGACCGCGGCGCCCCCTTTCTGAAGCTCAAGGGGATCGACACGCTGGCCGGGGCGGACGCCCTGGCCGGCAGCGAGGTCCTGGTGGCCGCGGCGGACTTCCGGAGGCTCGAGGAGCCGGACCGCTTTTACGACTTCGAGGTCCTCGGCCGCCGCGTCGTCACCCGGGACGGGGCGGAGGTCGGCGATGTCGCCGGCGTCCTCGAGACCGGCGGGCCGGTCCTGCTCGTCGTGAGGCGGGGGGACCGCGAGGTTTACGTCCCCTTCACGGAGGGGATCCTGGTCAAGGTCGACCGGGAGGCGGGCGTCGTCGTCATCGACCCCCCGGACGGCCTTTTGGAGTTGAATGAAGTTTGATATAATCACGATCTTTCCCGAGATGTTCGCCGGGGTCTTTTCGGGAGGGGTCGTCAAACGGGCCCTGGACCGGGGGCGGATCCGGATCGTCGTGCACGACCTGCGGGATTTCACCCAGGACAAGCACCGGCAGGTGGACGACCGGCCTTTCGGGGGCCTGGAAGGAATGGTCTTGAAGCCCGAGCCGATCTTTCGAGCCGTCGAGACCGTCCGCGAGGACGGAGGCGGCCGGGTCTGCCTGCTCAGCCCCCAGGGACGGCCCCTGGACGCGCGCCTGGCCCGCGAGCTGGCCGCGGAGCGGCAGATCATCCTCATCTGCGGGCGCTACGAGGGGGTCGACGAGCGCGTCGCCGAGCATCTCGCCGACGACGAGATCTCGATCGGCGACTACGTCCTCTCGGGCGGCGAGCTGGCCGCGGCCGTGGTCGTCGACGCGGCGGCCCGCTTCGTCCCCGGCGTCGTCGGCAAGGAAGGCTCGGTCCGCAACGATTCGTTCGCCGGCGGGCTGCTCGACTATCCCCAGTACACGAGACCTCGGGAGTTCCGGGGGATGAAGGTCCCCCAGGTCCTCTTCTCGGGCGACCACGGGAAGATCGAGCGGTGGCGGCGCAGGAAGGCCCTGGAAAAGACGGCCCGGCGGAGGCCGGACCTCGTCGAGGACGGGAACCTCGCTCCGGAAGACAGACGTCTCCTGGATGAAATAAAGGACGAAAGGAAGCCCCAATGAACCTGATCAACGCGGTCGAGGATAAACACCTGAGGACCGACCTCGAGCCCTTCCGGGTCGGCGACACCGTCAAGGTCCACGTCATCATCCGGGAAGGCGACAAGGAACGCATCCAGATCTTCCGGGGCGACGTCATCGGCAAGCGCGGCGGCAGCGTGAAGGCCACCTTCACCGTCCGCAAGGTCTCCTTCGGCATCGGCGTCGAGAGGGTCTTCCCCCTCCACTCCAAGATGATCAAGAAGATCGAGGTCGTCCGCAAGGCCAGCGTCCGGAGGGCCAAGCTCTACTACCTCCGCGACCTCAAGGGCAAGGCTGCCCGCCTCAAAGAAGACCAGGGCTGACCTGGCGCTTCATGAAAACGCCGTTGTGAAGCATCCAGGGTAGGCCGTGGCCACCCTCAGGCTGGAGAAAGCGCTCGCCCGGGGGGGCGCCCGGTCCGTCGCCGGGGTCGACGAGGTCGGCCGCGGCTCGCTGTTCGGGCCGGTGGTGGCCGCCGCCGTCGTCCTTCCCCCCGAGTGGCTCGTCCGCCGTCCTCCCGCCTGGGCGTCCGCCATCGACGACTCCAAGCTCCTGACGGCCGCGCGCCGGGCCGGGCTCGCGGCGGCCCTTCTCCGGGAGGCCGCGGCGGTCGGCTTGGGCCTGGCCTCGGCCTCCGAGATCGACGCCCTGAACATCTTCCGGGCCACGCGCCTGGCCATGGTCCGGGCCATCGAGAGCTTGGCCCAGCCCCCGGACGTCGTCCTGGTTGACGGCCTGGCGATGAAAGATGTAAATTACCGCCAGATGGGAATACCGCGGGGGGACCGGAAATGCCGGTCGATCGCCGCGGCGTCCATCGTGGCCAAGGTCTTCCGGGACGGCCTGATGCAGGTCTTCGACGGCCTCTATGAGGGCTACGGCCTGGCCAGGAACAAGGGTTACGGGACCGAAGAGCACATCCGTTCGCTGCGGGAGAGGGGCCCGACCGGGCTCCATCGGACCTCCTTCAGGCTCGGATAGGGACGGGACGGCATGAGCGCACGGAGCGACCGGGTCAGGGTCATCGAGCAGGCCGAGAAGTACGTCCGCGGGGGGCGGGTCAAGGAAGCCATCGCCGAGTACGAGAAGCTGGCCCTCACCGACCCACAGGACGTCGGGACCCTCAACATCATCGGCGACCTCTACATCCGTCTCGGCCACGCCGACAAGGCCGTCCGCGCCTTCGAGAAGGTCGAGGAGGAATACGAGAAGCGCGGCCTCTACTCCCAGGCCCTGGCCATCTCGAAGAAGATCCACAAGCTCGTCCCCGACAACGTCGATCTCGCGCTGAAGCTGGGGGACCTCTACGGCCAGCAGGGCTTCCTGGCCGACGCCAAGGCCGCCTACGCGGCGGTCGCCGGGCGGCTGGCCGAGGCCCAGAAGCTGGCCGAGGCCATCGCCATCTTCGAGAGGATCGTCAAGCTCGACCGCGAGGACGTCGACGCCCGCCAGGCCCTGGCCGGGCTGTTCCGGACCGTCGGCAACCTCGAGAACGCGCTGGAGCAGCTCGGCGAGATCGCCGTCGTCCATTCGGAGAAGGGCCGGTTCGACGCCGCCGTGGCCGTCCTCCGGGAAGCCCTGGCGCTCAAGCCGGGGGACCCCCGGAGCGTCGTCGGCCTGGTCGAGGTCCAAAAGCGCCAGGGCCAGCCCGGGCGGGCCGTCGAGCTGCTGGAGAAGGAGCTCCTCGCGGCCCCCGACAACGTCCAGTTCCTCAACGTCCTCGGGAACATCCACTTCGAGGCCGGCGAGACCAAGCGGGCCGAGGAGATCTTCACCCGGATCGTCACCGGGCATCCGCTCAACGTCAACGCCCGGATCAAGCTCGGCCGGATCCAGATCCTCAAGGACAAGCTCGACCAGGCCTACGAGCTCTTCGAGCCCCTGATCAACAATCTCGTCAAAAAGCACCGGGACGAGAAGGCCATCGGCCTGCTGGGCCTCATCCTGGAGAGCCAGAAGCCCCACCTGCCGGCCCTGGAGCGGCTGGCCCTGATCTACCGGTCGAACAAGGAGGTCAAGAAGCTCGAGGTCGTCGACCGGGCCATCCTCGACGAGCTGCGCCGGCAGGGCCTCAAGGACCGGATGGTCCCGGTCTACGGGGAGCTCCTCGACATCCGGCCCGACGACAGCGACCTCGCCCGCGAGGCCCGGGCCCTCCGTCAGGAGCTGGGCCTCGACGCCGAGGAGGTCTCGGACGAGACGCCGGGGCTGTCGGCCAAGGACCTCGAGGCCATCAAGGAGGTCATGGACCAGGCCGACATCTATCTCCAGCAGGGCCTTGTCCGGATCGCCCGGCGTCTGCTCGAGAACCTCCGCTTCCGCTACCCCGAAGACCCCCAGATCATCAAGAAGATCGCCGTGCTCGACGAGGTCCGGACGCACATGGACGAGGACGAGATCCGGCGGCGGATCGAGAAGACCAGCCAGCTCGAGGCCCAGTTCAAGGAGAAGGCGGCGGAAAAGAGGGCCGGGGAGCGGCGGGCCGAAGATAAGAGGATCGAGGACAGGCGGGTCGAAGAAAGGCGCGCGGAGGAGAGACCGCCGGACGCGAAGCGGGAAGAGCCGGTCCGGGCCGCGGCGCCCCCGCCCGAGCCGAAGCCGGCCGAGGCCCCGACGAGACCCAGGTCCGCGTTCAAGGACGACGTCCTCGAGGGCGAGAAGGTCAGCACCGCCGACATCTTCGCAGAGACCGACCTCATCCCCTTCGTCGGCTCCGAGCCGGGGGAGCGGGCCTACTACGATCTCCGGGGCCTCGCGGCCGAAGAGCTCGGCTGGCTGGCCGCCGCGCGCGCCCGTCAGCTCGAGGGCGAGGTCTACCCGCTCGAACGGGCGCTCTCGACGATCGTCTCCGAGTTCCGCCGGGACCTTCGCGAGAAGGGCGGTCCGGCGGACGCCGAGGCCCGCTACCAGCTCGGCCTGGCCTTCATGTCGCAGGGCCTCACGGCGGAGGCGGTCGAGGAGCTGACCCAAGCGGCCGAGGACAAGGGCCTGGCCGTGGCGTGCTGCAGCCTCATCGGCCAGGCCTATCGTCAGAAGCGGAACTTCGACGAGGCCGTGAAGTGGCTGGAGAAGGCCATGGCCGAGGCCAAGCCGGGCACGGACCAGTATTACGCCCTGGCCTACGAGCTGGCCGAGGTCCTGGAGGCCGCCGACGACCGCGCCCGGGCCGCGGCCCTCTTCCGCGAGGTCCGGGCCTGGAACCCCGCCTACCGGAACGTCGCTTCCCGGCTCGCCTAATAAAAGGCCCTTCTCCCGATTCCGGGAAGTCCCTCTCCGCGGCCTCGGTCGGGGATCGCCGAGGCGAATCCCCTCCCCGCCTCGAGAGGGTAGCCCGGAAATGGGAGTAGAACCAAAAAAAAGGGGACACGCACCGAAGGCACGTGTCCCCGCGCGAGCCGCGTCAGATCAATCGACGATCTTGGCCGAGATGATGAGGATGAGCCCCTTGTCGCCGCCGTCGAGCTTGGAGACGCCGACGACCGTCCGGTCTCCGGACCTGATATTGAGCGTGCTCTCGATGAGCGTGACGACGTTGGTGACGGGTTTGCCCTCATAGAAGCCCGACTGGTCGACCCGCCTGAGCCGGACGCCCGTCTTGATCACGGGCTGCTTGGCGTCCCCGGCGACCTCGGGCCGGAGCTCGAGCCCGAACTCGGCTTTGGGGCCGAACTTGACCTCGGCGTTGTCTCGGTTGACGGTCCGCACAAGCGTGGCGTCGAGGAGGGTATAACCCTTGAAACGAAGGAGCTTGCCCAACTCCTTGATGATAGGGTCGCTCTTGAGGTCGGCGTCGGTCGCTGTGTCGGCCACCGAGCCGAGGACGAGCTGGACCGTGTAGAGGACGTCGGGCGGCTTGACGTCGATCTCGGCATCCGTGCCGGCGGCACAGGCTGAGCCGCCGGTCTACGCGGCCAAGGGGGAGGTCCTGACCACGAACCGGCTGGACATCGACTTCTCCAAATACCAGATGACGTTCCTGGAGCTGGGCGCCGACCGGTGCATCCCGTGCAAGCAGATGCAGCCGATCATGAAGGAGATCGCCGCCATGTTCCCCGACCGGGTCCAGGTCATCTTCTACGATGTCTGGAAGGATTCCGCCCCGGCCATGAAGTACCGCATCCAGCTCATCCCGACCCAGATCTTCATCGACCAGCAAGGCCGGGAGATCGCCCGCCACGTCGGGCTCTTCCCCAAGGAGGAGATCCTCGAGCTTCTGAAGAAGCACGGCATCCGGTGAGCTGAAACACGATGGAAAGCCTATTCGGGGATATCGCCGCGCTCCTGCGCGACAGCCCGTGGCTGGCGCCCGTCGCCGTTTTCTTGGGCGGGGTGACGACGGCCCTGAACCCCTGCGTTCTGGCCATGATCCCGCTCCTGATGGGCGTCGTCGCCGGGAACAAGGAGACGACGACGCTCAAACGCTCGCTCGTCTTCTCTCTCTTCTTCGTCCTGGGCCTGGCCGTGACCTTCACGGCGCTTGGGCTCGTCTCCGCTCTCATGGGACGGATGTTCGGGAACATCGGTCAGTTCTGGAAGTATCTCGTCGCGGCCGTCTGCCTGTTCATGGGGCTCCACCTGCTCGGATCGCTCAAATTGAACTTCCCCGTGCCCGCCGGGCTGAGAGTGAAGAGAAAGGGGTATGTCGGCGCGTTTCTGCTCGGCCTGCTCTTCGGCGTCGTCTCGACGCCGTGCGCCGTGCCCATCCTGGCCGTCCTCCTGGCCTTCGTCGCCGAGAAGGGGAACGTCCTCTACGGGGGCTTCCTGCTCTTCGTTTACGCGCTGGGGCATTCGGCCCTGGTCCTCGCCGCCGGGACCTCGGTCGGCGCGGCGAAGGGCTTGCTCGAATCGAAAGGCCTTCGGAGGGCTCACGGCGTACTCCAAAAGGTCGCCGGAGTCCTGATCATCGCCATCGGAGTCTACTTCTTGTTCACGCTCTGATCGACGTGAAAGGAGATCGTTCATGACCCCTGGGAATCCGAGGCTCAAATTCCCCGACCGCTATCTGACCGTGTGGATCTTCCTGGCCATGGCCATCGGCGTCGGGCTGGGCTACCTCGTCCCGGCCGTCGTCGGCTTCATCAACCGGTTCCAGTCGGGGACGACCAACATCCCCATCGCCATCGGGCTCATCCTGATGATGTACCCGCCCCTGGCCAAGGTGAAGTACGAGGAGCTCGGCGACGTCTTCAAGAACGTCAGGATCCTGACGCTGTCGCTCGTCCAGAACTGGATCATCGGGCCGCTGCTGATGTTCGCCCTGGCCGTCATCTTCCTGCGCGACAAGCCGGAGTATATGTACGGCCTGATCATGATCGGCTTGGCCCGCTGCATCGCCATGGTCATCGTCTGGAACGACCTGGCCCGGGGGGACAGGGAGTACGCGGCGGGGCTTGTGGCCTTCAACTCGGTCTTCCAAGTCCTGTTCTTCTCGGTGTATGCCTACATCTTCATCACGGTCTTCCCGACCTGGCTTGGCCTCGAAGGGACGACCGTCGATATCACCATGCGCCAGATCGCCGAGAGCGTCTTCATCTATCTCGGCATCCCCTTCCTGGCCGGCATGATCACCCGCTACAGCCTGATCAAGCTCAAAGGGAAGGCCTGGTACGAGACCAAGTTCATCCCGCGCATCAGCCCCGTCACGCTCATCGCCCTGCTCTTCACGATCGTGGTCATGTTCTCGCTCAAGGGCGAGTTCATCGTCAAGATCCCGCTCGACGTCGTGCGCATCGCCGTCCCGCTGCTGATCTACTTCGTGGTCATGTTCCTCGTCTCGTTCTTCATGAGCCGTAAAGCGGGCGCGGACTACCCCAAAGCGGCGACGCTGTCCTTCACGGCGGCCAGCAACAACTTCGAGCTGGCCATCGCCGTGGCCGTGGCCGTGTTCGGGATCAATTCGGGGGAGGCGTTCGCCGCGGTCATCGGCCCTCTCGTCGAGGTGCCGGTCATGATCGGCCTGGTCAACGTGGCGCTCCATTTCAAGCGGCGTTATTTCCGGGCAGCGCCCTGAGCGGGGAGCCGGCGGGGCCTCGCTTAGGCCGATCGTCGGCTATTTCTTGGGCTTCGTCGCCCGGATGTTCAGGCTGAGGACCGAAGAAACGTGCTCCTTGAGCTCCTTCTGCGGGATCTTCAGCTTCTTGACGATCCCGGGGGCCAGAGAATCCTCGAGAACGAGCTCGGCGGGGAAGGTCTTCTCGCCGGCGACCTCGATCTTCTTGAACCCGGCGTCGCGGATGGCGCCCAGGTAGCCCTCCTTGACCATGGCCCCGGCGATACAGGCGACGTAGGCCTCGACCGAACCCCGGACGGCCGGGGGCAGCGGCTTCTTGAGAGCCAGATCGGAGACCATCATCCGCCCCCCGGGCTTGAGGACCCGGAAGGCCTCCCGGAAGACGCGCGGCTTGTCGGTCGAGAGGTTGATGACGCAGTTGGAGATGATGACGTCGACCGCGTTGTCGGCGACGGGCAGGTTCTCGATCTCGCCCAGCCGGAACTCGACGTTCGAGAGGCCGCTCTTCCGGGCGTTCGCGCGGGCCCGGTCGAGCATCTCGGGGGTCATGTCGACGCCGATGACCCGGCCCTTCGGCCCGACCTTCCGGGCCGCGAGGAAGCAGTCGATGCCGGCGCCCGAGCCCAGGTCGAGGACGGTCTCGCCCGGCCGGAGCCCGGCCAGCGCCGTCGGATTCCCGCACCCCAGGCCGAGGTCGGCGTCCGCGGGGATGGCCGCGAGCTCCCCGGGCGAATAGCCGACCATCCGGCTGGCCTCTCCCTGAATGAGGTCCGTTTGGCCGCCGCAGCAGCCGCCGGAGCCGGATCCGGATCCGCAACACGATGTGCCCGTCCTCGCCGCATGGGCGTAGCGGTCCCGGACGTGCTTCTTGATCTTGATGTCTTTGACGCCCATGTCCGCTCTCCTTTACGAGATGAAGTCCTTCATCAGGGGGCCGAGCTTGCTCCGGACCATTCCCCTCAGCTCGTCGGCTTTGATCAGGGTCAGGCAGCAGACGGCGCCGTTCTTCCTCCAGACGACGAGGGCGAGCTTGTCGCCCGGGCGGATGCCGGCGGCCTCTCGCACGTCCTTGGGCAGGACCATCTGGCCCCGCTCGTCGACGGAGACAAGGGCCTCCACTCCGCAGCAGCCCCGATCCTCGGTCTTGGTTCCGTCGGCCATGGCTTGCCCTCCTCGGTCCTGTTGAATAATTAGAAAAATCATAAATATCAGAATATTCTGATTATGTCAAGCCGATACATCTTTATTGAAATCTAACAGTTCTCCTGTAGGCTTGAGATTGGTCCAAAGCAGACCGAAGGAGCAGCCCATGGAAGCCGATGATCCCAGGACGCGCGTTCTGTTCGTCTGCGTCCACAACAGCGCCCGCAGCCAGATGGCCGAGGCGTTCCTCAATAAGCTGGCCGGCGACAGGTTCGAGGCGACGAGCGCCGGGCTCGAGCCCGGGACGCTCAATCCCCTCGCGGTCGAGGTCATGAAGGAAGCGGGGATCGACATCTCCGGGAACGCCGTCAAGAGCGTCTTCGACATTTTCAGGAGCGGCGCCCTGTTCGGCTTCGTCATCGCCGTTTGCGACGCCGAGGCCGCCCAGCGCTGCCCGATCTTCCCCGGCATCACCAGGACGATCGTCTGGAGCTTCCGGGACCCGGCCTCGTTCACGGGCACATGGGAGGAGCGCTTGGCGCTGACCCGCGAGGTCCGCGACGCCATCCGGGCCAAGATCGAGGAGTTCGTCGCCGACGCGGCGTCGGGAAGGATCGGCGGGCTCGACTTCAAGAAACCGTCCTGACGCGCCCCCTCCGCCGTCGAAGCCCTGGCCCCGACGGGGGCCTTGCCATCGCCGCCGCAAATGGCCAATAATGGCGCCTGAGCATGGAAGACATCTCGCGGGGCGTGCGCTCCTTCACCCTGGGCACGGCCGTAAGCCGGGTCCTGGGCCTCGTCCGGGAATCGGTCTTCGCCCACCTGTTCGGCGTCGGCGCGGCCACGGACGCCTTCAACGTGGCCTTCCGCATCCCGAACCTCCTGCGCGACCTCTTCGCCGAGACGGCCCTCTCCGACGCGTTCGTCCCCGTCCTCACAGCGGAGAAGGCCAAGAGCAAGGAGGCGCAGAACCGTCTGGCCTCGAACATCTTCAACGTCCTGTTCGTCGTAACGGGGCTCGTCTCGCTCGCGGGTTTCGTCGCCGCGCCCTACGTGGCCAGGGCCGTCGCCTTCGGCTTCGGCCGGGTGCCCGGGAAGATCGACCTGACGGCCCAGCTGACCGCCGTCCTCTTCCCGTTCCTGCTCTTCGTCAGCCTGGCCGCCTGGGCCATGAGCTACCTCAACACGGAACGGTCGTTCTTCGTGCCCTCGCTCGCGCCGGCCGCCTTCAACCTGTTCTCCATCCTGGTCCCGCTGCTGACGTACGGCTGGTTCGTCGCCCGGGGCAGGGAGCCCATCTTCGGCATGGCCATCGGGGTCCTCGCCGGCGGGCTGATGCAGTTCCTGGTCCAGGCGCCGCTCCTCAGGCGTAAAGGATTCCGCTGGAGCCCCGTCCTGAGCTTTCGCGACCCGGAGTTCCGCCGGGTCATGGCCTTGTTCGTCCCCGTGGCCATCGGGCTCGCGGGGACGCGCATCAACGTCCTGGTCAACACGGTCCTGGTGACGCCCCTGGCCGAGGGCAGCGTCAGCTGGCTCAACTACGCCTTCCGCGTCATGCACCTGCCGCTGGGGCTTTTCGGGGTGGCCGTCGGGGCTGTCGCGCTGCCGTCGCTCGCGAAGCTCGTCGTCGAGGGCGACACGGCGGCGGTCCGCGCGACGCTCGCGGACTCCCTGAAGATGGTCCTCTTCCTGACGGTCCCGGCGTCGGCCCTGATCGCCTGCCTGGCCGTGCCCGTCACCCGGGCCATCTACGAGCGCGGGCATTTCACGGCGGCGGACACGCTGGCCACGGCCGCGGCGCTCGTGCTCTACGCCCTGGGCATCCCGTTCATGTCGGCCCTGAGGAACGTCGCGGCGGTCTTCTACGCCCACAAGGACGCCAAGACGCCGATGTACGCGAGCTTCGCCTCGATCGGCCTCAACATCGTCTTGAACGTCAGCCTCATGTGGGTGCTGGGATACCTGGCCTTCCCGCTGTCGACGACGCTGGCGGCGGTCCTCAACGTCGGCATCCTCTACGCGCTGCTGCCGCGCAAGGTCGGCGCGATGCCGTTCGGGCCCCTGGCGGGGTACGCCGCGAGGCTGGCGGCCGCCTCGGCCGCCGGGGGGGGGGTCGCCTGGCTGGGGAACCGGCTCCTCGCCGGCGCGCTCGGGACGTCGTTCCCGGCCACCGCGGCGAGCGTCGCCGTTGGCGGGCTGGCCGGCCTGGCCGCCTTCTTGGCCGTCTCGCGCCTTCTCGGGCTCACCGAAACGCGCGACTACCTCCGCCGCTTCCTCCGCAATTAAGAGGGGGTCAGATCTACGAGGAACTCGTCGGTCGCGATGAGGTTGAGGAAGCGCCGGTCGACGAGCGGCTCGTTGGCGGCGTCGCGGACGTGGAGGATCTCCTTGCGGCAGGCGGCGTAGGCCGGGATAAGGGCGCCCTCCTCGTCGGCCGCGTAGACGAGCCCTTTGAGCCGGCCGCTGAGCGTGTCCTCGTTCTTGCGGACGAGGGCCCGGTTGTGCTCGACGATCTCGACGTAGCCGATGCCGGGGGTCGAGAGGACCTCCCAGATGAGGCCGGCCTCCTCGGCGGAGCGCGGGCCCAGCCACATCTCGCCCTTCAGGCGGTCGCCCTGCTTGAGGAAGAGCATGGCCCGGTTGAAGCCGACGCCCGAGCCCGAGGTCAGCGCGGTCAGGATGACGAGGAGATTGTCCTCGAGGGAGAAAGGCTGGAAGAAGCTCTGGGAGACGATCGACAGCAGCATCATCTCCCGCGGGGCGTCCCGCTCGAAATCGGGCGACAGGATGTTGTGGGATTCGATCATTCGGAGGTCCAGCCTTTGGGCACCACCCGGATCCCGGTCCGGCTGATCTTGAAGTTGCGCCCGTCCTTGTCGGCGTCGAAGCCGATCTCGAAGCGCTCGGGGACGATCGAGGCCTTGTCGATGATGACTTTCCGGAGCCGCGCCCCCCGCTTGACCAGGACGTCCTCGAGAAGGATGGAGTCGACGATCTCCGCCCCCGGCTCGACGCGGACGCCCGGCCCGAGGATGGAGTGGACGATCCGGCCGTCGATGATCGACCCGCCCATGCCGATGATCGAGTTCCTGATGTCGCCGCCGGCGATGAACGTCGGGGGGTGCTGAGGCTTGTAGGTCCGGACGGGCCAGGCCGGGTCGCGCAGGATGACCGGCGGCCGGTCCGAAAGAAAGGCCATGTTGGCCTCCCAGTAGGCGTCGATCGTGCCGATGTCCTCCCAGTAGTCGTCGAACGTGAAGGCGAAGACGCGGTGCGTTCCGATGAGGGCGGGGATGATGTCCCGGCCGAAATCGTGGGAGCTCTTCGACGACCGCGCGTCCCTGAGGAGGGCCTTGATGAGGACGGGCGTCCGGAAGAGGTAGACGCCCATGGAGATCAGGCTCTTCTCGGGGTCCCAGGGGGTCGGGAAGGGCTTTTTGGGTTTCTCCATGAACTGGATGATCCGGCGCTCCCCGTCGACCCCGATGACCCCGAAGCGCGAGGCCTCCGTGACGGGGATCGTCCGGGTCATGATCAGGGCGTCGGCCTCGCTCCGGCCGAAGAAGCGGAGGAGCTCGCGGTAGTCGGCGTTGTAGACGTGGTCTCCCGACAGGACCAGGACGGCCTCGGGGTTCTCCTGCTGGATGGTGTAGACGTTCTGGAAGACGGCGTCGGCCGTGCCCTCGTACCAGTGGTCGCTGACCCGGCCCTGGGCCGGGAGGGAGATGATGTAATCGCCGCTCTCCGCATGGAAAATGTTCCAGCCGTTGAGGATATGGCGCTCGAGCGACAGGGACTTGTACTGGGTCAGGAGGGCGATCCGCCGCAGGCCCGAGTTGAGCGCGTTGGACAGGCTGAAATCGACGATCCGGTAGGACCCGAGGAAGGGCACGGACGGCTTGGCCCGGTCGCGGGTCAGCGGATAGAGCCGTTCGCCCTTGCCTCCGCAGAGGACCATGGTCAGCGTTCTCTTAGATAACAGTTCCATCGGGCAGCACGACCTCCTCGAACACGCGGTCTTCGGACTCGAAGGTCCCGAGCAGCGTTCGCTCGGCGGCATCGAGAGGCCGGTCCCTCTCGAGCCAGCCGAGGAGCGTCAGGGCCCGCTCGTAGTGCTCGGCGGCCCGGTTCTCCGCGTAGTCCCGGGCCGCCCAGGTCGAGATGAGGAAGGGCCAATCGGAGCTCTCGAGCAGGAATTTCTCGCGGAAGAACTGCTTGAGCAGGCGCCGGTCGAGCCCGGCCAGCCGGGGCGTCAGAGCGGCGGCGCCGTCCTCGATCCGGTAGATCTTCTTCCAGATCCAGGCGGTGTCCTCGTTGAGCCAGATCCAGTGGAACCCGCCCTGCCCCCAGGACCCTTCGGGGAGCGCGACGAGCGCTTCGGGCGGCAGGGCCTCGAGCGCCCCGCCGGCGGTCATCGGCTCGACCTCGCTCGCTTGGAGGCGCTTGATGACGCGATAGAGCCACTCGGGGCCCTCGAACCACCAATGGCCGAAGAGCTCCGTGTCGTAGAGCGCCGCGACGACGCCCCCGTCCCTGGCCGCGAGGGCCGCCTCGAGGACCGAGACGAAGTGGGCGGCGTGGGCCTCCAGCCGCTCTGCCGTCCGGGCCGGCTCGTAGGGTTCCTTGAGGCCGAGGTCGGCGGCGCCGGAAGTGATCCTCCAGTAGCGCAGGCCGCCGGGAAAGTGCTTTTTGTGGAACTCGAGATAAGCGCCGTCGCCCGGATAGCCCCGGTCCCGGCTCCAGACCTGCGCTCCGGAAACGTCGTCCCTGACGAAGAACGGGAGGCGCGAAGGATGGGCCAGGAAAGCGGAGTACGGGTCGCGCGGCGATCCCTCGGCCGGACGGTAGGCGCCCCGGAACTTCTCCCAGAGGAGCTTCAAGCCGGGGAAGCGGTCGATGTAGACGCCCTTGGCCTCTCCGCCCTTGAGCAGGTGGGAATCGACGAAGAAATAGCCGAGACCCTCCCGGGCGAGGATATCGTCGATCCCGAGCCGCGGATAGGCCTCGCCGTCCGTGAGGGGGTTCTTCCAGGCGTATCCGGGCCTGTAGGCGCACTCGGGCACCCAGAAGCCCCGGGGCTCCCGGCCGAAGTGGGCGCGGTAGGTATGGCATCCCTGCCGGACCTGCTGGCGGATGCTCTCGTCCCGGGAGAGGAGCGCGAAGTAGCCGTGGGAGGCCGCGGAGGTCAGGACCTCGATGTGGCCGCGGTCCTGCAGGGAGCGGAACCCGCCGACGATGTCGCGGCGGGCCCGGCCGTGGAAATCCTCCCGGACCTTGCCGTACCAGGACTCCCAGTAGGCCGCGAGCGGACGGAGCGCGGCGTTCCCCGTGCGCTCGAAATAGGCGCGGTCGTCGGCGGCGGCGGCCGCCTTCATCCTCAGGTATTCGTCGAAGCCGGCGACGAAGGCCGGGTCCTTGAGCTGCTCCATGAGGACCGGGGTGAGGCTGACGCTGGCCTGGGCGGAGACGCCTTCGCCGGCCAGGCGCTCGAAGACGTCGAGCAGGGGCATGTAGGTCTCGGCGGCGGCCTCGAACAGCCAGTCCATCCCGTGCGGCCAGCTGCCGTGGGCCAGGACGTAAGGGATGTGGCTGTGGAGGACGAGCGAGAAGAACTTACCGGACATGCCGCTCCTTCAGAGTGAGGGACAGACCCCGCGTCCCTTTCGGGGGCAGAGCCACCTTCCAGACAGGGCAGAGACAATACCCCTGGTGGATTATATCAAATCCCTCCTCCGATTGGGAGAGCGTCAGCAGGGCGAACGACCATAAGGCGTCGGGCGCGGCGGGCTCGAAGCGGAGGGCCCCCCCGTAGAGCGAGGCCCCGCCTGCGCCGGAGAGCTCGAGCTCGTGGGGGAAAGCCAGCAGGTTCCACTCGGACCCGTAGGTCAGCTCGAGGGGACGGTCGGAGAGGTTGGCGATCTCGATCGAGACCCTGACCTCTCCTCCGCCGCAGGCGACCGTCTTGCGGACGGAGACGGGCCGGCGCCCGTCCCCGGAACCGACGGAGCCGCCGCGCTCGAGCCGGAGCGCGGGGCCGTCCGCGGCGGCGGAGTAGCCGCCGTCGACAAAGTCGCCCAGCTCGACGTATTCGAGCCCGCGGAAGCCTTCCTCGGTCGTCCCCGGATCGAAGAAATGGTCGATGAGCGAGACACGCGGGTAACGATCGTAGCGCAGGAGATCGGCGGCTCCCGGGGGGAGCTTCTTGCCGATCTCGTGGATGCTCTTGCCCGGCCCTCCCTCTCCCTCGGCGGAAGCCTCGGGCCGGCGGTGGTAGGCCTCTCGACGCCGGGACAGGACGTCGGAGACGTTCCTCGAGGCGGTCCGGTGGTCGATCTCGACGATCGCGCCCCCGGCGGCGGGGGCCGCGATGAGCCCGAACGACCGGTCACGGAAGACGAGCTCCTCGCGGCCGTCGCAGTCGTAGTCGACGGCCGTCCAGCCCTCGGGATCGGGCGTCCGCTTCTCGGCCTCGAGGAGGTGATGGTACGCGGCCTCGCGGAGGTGGGGCAGGTAGAGGCCGCCGAAGACGCCGTGCCAGTAGGGGTCGTTGCATTGGGCCCGGTAGAGGTGGCGGCGCCCCTCCCCCTTCTCCCCGGCGGCGCGAAGGGCTTTTGAGACCATGAGCATGCGCTTGTGCAGGCGGTTGGCCTCGGGGTACTTGCACAGGAAGTCCCGGAAGAGGCCGCCGCGGAGGAAGCGCCGGGCCTCCTTCGGCAGCCCGGCCTTGAGCCCCGCGTAGGCCGCCTGGTCGCCGGGTTCGAGGACCCACTCCATCATCTCTTCGTAGGACGCGGGAGGGAGGTAGACGCGGCCCGCCGGCGGGTGCGTGTCCATGTACTCGGCGAACGACATCGTCGGGATGCCGCGGTCCTCGACGAAGGCCAGGAAATCCCTGAGCCAGCCGTCGTCGTAGACCCACTTGCGGGTCCCCGGCCACACGCCGAACTTTTCGCCGTCGTCGCCGAGGATGGCCGCGCCGCCGGCCTCGCGGATGCGGCCGAGATAGGCGTCGACGTCCGCGAGCGGATGGAACGGGATGAGATAGCGCAGCGTCTTGTCGATCGGGAAGACGCGAAGCGCGCGGCCTTCCTCCTCGGTGACGTAGGTCGTGGCCAGGTCCCGGACCCCGGCGTAATGGAAATGCTCCTCGTCGAGGAGCGTGAACTCGATGCCCGCCTCCGCCAGGGTCTTCGGCAGGTGCGGCTCCCAGACCCTTTCCGTGAGCCACAGCCCCCGCGGGCGCTGGCCGAAATGGGCCGAGAGGTAATCGCCCATCATCCGCACCTGGCCGGCTCGGTCCGCCTCGGGGATCATGGTCAGGACGGGCTCGTAGAAACCGCCGCCGAGGAGCTCGACCTGGCCGCGCCGAGCGAGCTCGCGGACGAGATCGAACGAGCCCCGCTCGTTCTTCTCCATGTATTCCCAGAGCGGGCCGGAGAAGTGGAGCGAGAAGCGGAAGCCGGGCCGACCGGCCAGCGCCTCGAGGAGCGGCGCGTAGCAATCGGCGAAGGCCGACCTGACGACGTGGTCGAAGTTCCCGACCGGCTGGTGGTTGTGGATGGCGAAGAGGAAGACGGGGCCGCTCATTCCGCCTCTTCGGACAGGATGTAGGCCAGGACGGCCAGGATGACGGCCTGCAGCTCGAGCTCGCGCGGGTGGACGCTCTCCACGGTGTCGAGGGCCGAGTGATGGACGTCGAAATAGGCCGCCGCGTTGACGATGACGGAGGCCGGGACCGCGCCCTGCTCGATGAGCGGGGCGACATCGACCCCTCCCCCGCCCGGAACGATGAACGACACGCCGAGCGGCCTGAAGAGGCCCTCGTGCGCGGCGACCTTCGCCAGCGCGCGGGGATCGCGTCCGCCGACGGCCAGGCAGATCTGCGTAAAAAGTAGACCTGACCCCATCTCAAAAGACGCGGGTGCCGATCGGCTCGCCCAGGACGGCCCGCTTGATGTTGCCGCCCCTGCCCAGCGCGAAGACGAGGATGGGCAGGCCGTTGTCCTTGCAGAGCGAGACGGCCGTGGCGTCCATGACCTTGAGGCCCTTCTTGAGCACGTCGATGTAGCGGATGGACTTGAAGCGCTTGGCGCCCTTGTCGTGGACCGGGTCGGAGGTGTAGACGCCGTCGACCTTGGTGGCCTTGAAGATGATCTCGGCCCCGATCTCGAGGGCCCGCTGGGCCGCGGCCGTGTCGGTCGTGAAGAAGGGGCAGCCGATGCCGGCCGAGAAGACGATGATCCGGCCCTTCTCCATGTGGCGGATGACGCGCCGGCGGATGAACGGCTCGGCCACGGACCTGATCTCGATGGCCGTGACGTGGCGCGAGTCGGCCCCGGCCTTGTCCAGGGCCGCCTGCAGGGCGATACCGTTGATGACCGTGGCCATCATGCCCATCTGGTCGGCGGAGCCCTGGTCGATGCCGTCCTTGATGCCCTTGGCGCCGCGGAACAGGTTTCCGCCGCCGATCATGACGGCGACGTCGACCCCGAGGTCGTGGACCTCCTTGATCTCGCGGGCGATGGACAGGGCCCGGCCGTAGTCGATCCCGTGGGAGATGTCGCCGAGGAAGGACTCCCCCGACAGCTTGAGAAGGATGCGCTTGTAGGCCGGCTTTTCAGAGGTTGGGGGCATGGTTTTGGGCTCCGGCCGGTATTCTATACCGGTTCGGGCCCCGAGTTCAATCCTGCCCGATCTCGAAGCGGGCGAAGCGCCCGACCTTGATGTTCTCGCCGATCTTGGCCACGAGCTGGGCCAGGAGGTCGCGGACCTTGACCTTGTCGTCGCGGATGTACGGCTGGTCGAGGAGGCAGACCTCCTCGAAGAACTTCCCGAGCTTGCCCTGGACGATCTTCTCCAGGATCTCGGGCGGCTTCTTCATATCGCCGAGCTGGGCCTTGATGATCTCCTTCTCCTTGGCCACGATGTCCTCGGGGACGTCGCCCGAGGAGATGTAGCGCGGCTTGGCGGCCGCGATCTGCATGGCCAGCTCCTTGACGAGCGCCTGGAACTCGGTGTTCCGGGCCACGAAATCCGACTCGCAGTTGACCTCGACCAGCACGCCGATGCGGCCGTTGAGGTGGATGTAGGAGCCGACGAGGCCCTCCTTGGCGGCGCGGCTGGCCTTGGACTCGGCCCGGGCGTGGCCGCGCTTGCGCAGGACCTCGATGGCCTTGTCCATGTCCCCGGCGCACTCGGCCAGGGCGCTCTTGCACTCCATCATGCCGATGCCGGTCCGCTCGCGCAGTTCTTTGACCTTGTCCGCAGTGATGTCCATGATGTCCTCTTTCCGGTCCCGGGGCTCAGTTGTCCTCGGGCGCGCCGCCCTCGGGCATGTCCCCGACGGCCGGCTGCTCCTCGCTCGCCTTCTCCGCGAGGAGCTCCTTGCTGATGCGGTTCTTCTTGCCCTCGATGATCGACTCGGCGGCCTTCGAGGCGAAGAGCTCGATGGCCCGCACGGCGTCGTCGTTGCCGGGGATGGGGTAGGTGATGGCCTCGGGGTCGCCGTTGGTGTCGACGACGGCCACGATCGGGATGTGCATCTTCCGGGCCTCGGCGATGGCGATCGTCTCCTTCGAGGAGTCGATGATGAAGATGGCCCCGGGGAGGGTGGACATGTCCTTCAGCCCGCCCAGGTTCTTCTGGAGCTTCCGGTAGACCTTCTCCAGCTTGGACTGCTCCTTCTTCGAGAGCAGCTCCCAGCGGCCGTCCTCCTTCATCTCCTCGAGCTCCTTGAGCTTGTCGACGCTCGTCCGGACGACGCCGAAGTTCGTCAGGAGCCCGCCGAGCCAGCGCTGGTTGACGTAGCTCGACACGCACTTGGTGGCGTATTCCCGGACGATGTCCTGGGCCTGCTTCTTGGTGCCGACGAAGAGGATGGTCTTGCCCCCCTCCGAGACGCCCCGGAGGTAGTTGAGGGCCTCCTTGAAGTTCTTGATCGTCTTCTGCAGGTCGACGATGTAGATGCCGTTCCTCTGGCCGAAGATGTATTCCTTCATCTTCGGGTTCCAGCGCTTGGTCTGGTGCCCGAAATGAACGCCCGCCTCCAACAGTTCTTTCATCGTAACGGAAACCAACGTGAGCCTCCTCTTAGCGCTTGTGGTACTGAGGGGCCTTGCGGGCGCCCAGCAATCCGTATTTCTTCCGCTCTTTGACCCGCGCGTCGCGCGTCAGCAGGCTGGCCGACTTGAGCGCGGGCTTGAGCTCGTGGTTGAACTCGACGAGGGCCCGGGCGATCCCGAGCCGGATG
Organism: Candidatus Aminicenantota bacterium; assembly: GCA_041320535.1. Lineage (GTDB taxonomy): Bacteria > Acidobacteriota > Aminicenantia > Aminicenantales > Saccharicenantaceae > RBG-16-66-30. The sequence continues at coordinate 1,607,214 of JBGLNH010000001.1, forward strand.
GCCTCGGCCTGCCCCTTGGCCCCGCCGCCGCTGACCCGGAGGAACATGTCGAACTTGTCCTCCGTGTCCGTGACGCGCAGCGGCTGGCGGATGATGACCTTGTAGGCGTCGAGCTTGAAATAATCCGCGAAGGGCCGCGGCCTCTTGTTGACGAACAGCGTGATGTCGCCCTTGCCCGAGCGCAGGAAGACGCGGGCGATCGACGACTTCCTCTTCCCCGTCCCGTAATACTGGATCAGACTCACAGCGGCCTCCTAAAACTTGTATTCCTGCGGGTTCTGGGCTTCGTGGGGGTGGGAGGGTCCGCGGTAGACCTTGAGCTTCTTGTACAGGGCCCGGCCGAGCTTTCCCTTGGGAACCATGCCCCAGACGGCCTTCTTGATGACCTCTTCCGGCTTGCGGGCCAGGAGGTCCTTGAGCGACTCCTCCTTGATGCCGCCGGGATAGAGGGAGTGGGTGTAGTACTTCTTCTGTTCGAGCTTGCGCCCGGTGACCTTGACCTTCTCGGCGTTGACGACGACGACGAAGTCCCCGGTGTCCAGGTGGCTGGTGAACTGGGGCTTGCGCTTGCCGCGGATCAGGTCGGCGACCTCGGTGGCCAGGCGGCCGAGGATGCGGCCCTCGGCGTCGACCAGCCACCATTTCTGTTCGATGTCATCCTTTTTGGGAATAAACGTCCTCATGAGCTTCTAACCTTAATAAAGAGATAGAAAGACGCCCTAAAATACTTGATTTCGGGGAAAATGTCAACTTCCGGCCCAGGAATTCCGGGCGGGCCGCCCGAACCCCCTCCCCAGGGCCAGGCGGAGCAGGGCGATGCCGGCCAGGAAGCCCCCGATATGGGCGAACCAGGCCACTCCCCCGCCCATGCCGACGTTGAGGACCTGGGCCAGGAACCAGATGCCGAGGACCAGGCCGGCGGGGACGCTGACGACGTCGATGTAGAAGACGAGGAAGACGAAGGTCCTGACCCGGGCGTGCGGGAAGAGGACGGCGTAGGCCCCCAGGACGCCGGCGATGGCCCCGCTGGCCCCGATCATCGGGACGCGCGAGCCCGGCTGGGCCAGGATGTGGGTCAGGGCCGCGGCGACGCCGCTGGCCAGGTAGAAGAGCGTGAACCGGAAGGGCCCCAGCCGGTCCTCGATGTTGTTGCCGAAGATCCACAGGTAGAGCATGTTGCCGAGGAGGTGGAAGAGGCCGCCGTGGAGGAACATGCTCGTCAGCAGGGTCAGCGCGGCGGGGAAGGCGTCCGTCCCGCCGACGGCCCGGAAGTGGACGATGTCGAAAGGCACGGCCCCGAAGCGCAGGACGGCCGACGCCATCCCCTGCGGCGCGGCCACCTGGAAGAAGAAGACGGCGACGTTGGCCGCGATGAGGAGGACCGTGACGAACGGCAGCCGCGCCGTCGGGTTCTCGTCGCGGAGCGGAATGAACAGGGCCGGGCTACTTCTTGAGCTCTTCCTCGAGCTTCTTGCGCTCGGCGGCCCTCTTCCGGAGCTCCTGGAAGCGCTCGAGGTAGCGGTCGCCTTCGGCGTTGTAGCGGGCTTCCTTCTCGGGCTCGAGCTTGGCCAGAACGGCCTTGTAGAGCGGGCCCATCCAGGCGTAGGGCTCGGGGTACTGCGGGTCGAGATCGATGGCCTTCTGGATGGACACGAGGGCGTCCTGGGCCTGCCTCATCCGCTCCTGGGGGGTCAGGAACTGGAAGCGGAAGGACCGCGACCACTGGTTGACGCCCAGGGCCAGCCAGGCCTCGGCTGAATCCGGCTGCAGGGCGATCCTCTTCTTCCAGAACTCGGCGGCCCGCTCGTAGGACTTCAGCAGCTCCTCGGGCCCGCCCGAGGCCTCCTGGAGGTAGGTCGCCATGTAGGCGTAGCCCTGCGGGTTGTCGGGGTCGGTCTCGATGCGGCGGAGGTACATGGACTCCGCCTTCTTGGCGATGTCCTTGTTATCGGACGAATAGCGCTTGTAGAACTCGGCCACGACGTAGTAGTTGCTCATGTCCTCGGGCTCGAGCTCGATGATGCGCAGGTAGAGCTTCTCGGCCTCTTCGAAGTTGCGCAGCTTGTCGTACATGTCGCCCAGGGAGTAGATGATGTCCTTGTTGTTGGGCTCGATCTCGTGGGCCTTGTTGAGGGCCTCGAGGGCCTTGGCCTCGAGCTCCTTGTTGAGGGGCGTGTCGACGCCGGGCTTGTAGAGCTGCTTGTAGCTCTCGCCCAGGAAGCGGAACGCCTGGATCATTTTGGGGTTGAACTTGAGGGTCGCCTCGTACTCGGTGATGGCCTTCCGGTACTGGCTCTCCCGGAAGTGGTGGTTGGCCTTGCCGAAGTGGTGGTTGGCGGCCAGCTTCGAATAGCTGATGTCCTGGCAAGCCGTGAACGCGAAAACGAGGATCAGCGCGGCGGCGGCGATGAGGACTTTCCGGGTCGTATGACGGGACATCCTGACCTCCTTACTGTCAAGCGGGCTTCGCAGAGAAAGACAAGACTTACTTTATAAACGAAGGAGGCCCCAAAGTCAAGAAAAAAGCCCCCGGATCCGCCGGTCGGACCCTTGCCCGAAGGGCCATCCCGGCCTCGCTTCGGGCGGATCCGGCGCTCTCAGCTCGTCCGGACGAACAGCCGCAGGGGGGTGCCGGCGAAGCCGAATTCCAGCCGCAGGGACTCGAGGAAATGCTTCTCGTAGGCCGGCGTGAGCGCCCCTTTGGCCCCCAGGAAGAGGATGAAGGTCGGGGGGCAGACCCCCTTCTGGGTCATGTACCGGAGTTTCCCCCGGGCCCCGCTCTTCAGGCGGGGCGGGTGGGCCTCGACCGTCCGGGCCAGGAACTCGTTGAGCCTGGAGGTCTCGACCCGGGTCGAGGCCGCCCTGTGGACGGCCTCGGCCGTGTCCAGGACCTTGACCACGCGCTGGCCCGTCCTGGCCGAGACGAGGAGCAGCGGGGCGTAGCTGACGAAGCCGAGCTTGCGGAAGACCCTGTCCCGGACGGCGTCCGGACGGACGGCGTCCTTGTCGACGAGGTCCCACTTGTTGAGGGCCAGGATCAGGGGGCGGCCCGAATCGAGGGCCAGCTGGGCGATCCGGGCGTCCTGGCGGGTGGGGAACTCGCGGACGTCGAGGACGAGGCAGACGACGTCGGCCCGCCGGATGTTGACCTTGGCCCGGATGATGTCAGGGCCTTTTTTTCCGCTCGCCGACGAGCGAGGAGACGATGTCCTGGAGCTCGTCGCGGACGTTGTTGAGGGCCCGCCGGAGCTTCTCCGGGGGCACCGGGTTCGCGCGGGACAGGCCGAACTCCTCCTCGATCCGCCTCTTGATGCCGGCCTTGGTCAGAGTGTTGGCGGCCGAGAGGTCCTTGATCCGCGCGACGATGGCCACGTCCTGCTGGCGGAAGAACTTCTCGCCCCCCCCGGTCAGCCCGGCGCTGAGGAAGGGGAAGTCCTCCTCCCAAGCGGCCAGCGTGGCCGGGTCGACACCCGTCATCCGGCAGACCTCGTCGATCTTGTAGACGAGCTTCGGTTGGGCCTCTTTTTTCATCGGACGTCGAGGGCCAACGGTAGCATTTCCCGGCGCTTTGGTCAAGGCGCGAAGGGCGGCGCGGCCGACGCGGCCGAACCCTGAACGGGCCGCTCCCGGCGGGCGGGGGAGGGCCGGATTCGTGATATAATCCGGCCGGCATGGATCACACCCCTCTGGCCGAGCGGATGCGGCCGCGGACCTTCGACCGCGTCTACGGCCAGGACCACATCCTGGGAAAAGGAAAGCTCCTCTCCGAGCTCGTCGAGGCGAACAGGTACGTCTCCATCATCTTCTGGGGGCCGCCGGGCTCCGGCAAGACGACGCTGGGCATGATGCTGGCCCGCCATTTCGATCTCCCGTTCGAGCTCTTCAGCGCCGTCCTCTCGGGCATCAAGGAGGTCAAGGAGTTCATGGCCCGGGCCGAGAAGCAGAAGAAGCTCTTCGGCAAGCCCATGGTCCTGTTCATCGACGAGATCCACCGCTTCAACAAGGCCCAGCAGGCCGCCTTCCTGCCCTACGTCGAAAGGGGGGACATCGTCCTCTTCGGCTCGACGACGGAGAACCCGTCCTTCGAGGTCATCGCCCCTCTCCTGTCGCGGACCCGCGTCCTCGTCCTCAAGGACCTCGACCGGGAGGCGCTCGGCCGGATCATCCGCGACGCCCTGACCGACGCCGAGCGCGGCCTCGGCGCCGCGGGCCTCGACATCGAGCCGGCCGCCCTGGACATGCTCGTCGACTTCGCCAACGGCGACGCCCGCCGGGCCCTCAACACCCTCGAGATCGCGTCCGGGCTGGCCCGGACGGCGACGGTCGCCGTGGCCAACGTCCAGGAGGCCCTCCAGAAGCGGACGCTCTTCTACGACAAGTCGGGCGAGGAGCACTTCAACCTCATCTCCGCCCTGCACAAGAGCCTGCGCAACAGCGACGTCGACGCCGCGCTCTACTGGCTCGTCCGCATGCTGGCCTCGGGGGAAGACCCGCTCTACGTCGCCCGGCGCCTGGTCCGCTTCGCCTCGGAGGACGTCGGCCTGGCCGACCCGCAGGCCCTGGCGCTGACCCTCCACGCCAAGGAGGCCTACGACTTCCTGGGCTCGCCGGAGGGGGAGCTGGCCCTGGCCGAGGCGGTCGTCTACCTCGCCGCCGCGCCCAAGAGCAACCGCATCTACGCGGCCTACGGCGCCGTCCAGAAGGAGATCGAGCGCAGCCCCCACGAGCCCGTGCCCCTCAACATCCGCAACGCCGTGACCTCCCTGATGAAGGAGATCGGCTACGGCCGGGACTACCGCTACGCGCACGACAGCGCTCTCGAGACGACCGACATGGAGACCATGCCCGAGCGGCTCCGGGGCCGGAAATACTACCAGCCGGGGAACCTGGGCTTCGAGAAGGAGATGCGCAAGCGCATCGAGTGGTGGGAGGGGCTCAAGGCGCGGCTCCGGGAAGGGAACAGCGCCGAGAAGGCGGGCGAAGGCGGCGAACCGGCGGAGGGGCGGGAAAAAGCGGTGAAAGCCTAGCGTCAGCCCTCAGCGGGCGGCGGAGGCGCGTCCTTATCTTCTTTTTCCTTGAGCAGGTAATAGACCTCCCAGCTGATGTCGTCGGCCAGGCACCCGATGCAGGACTTCGGCGTCGTGGCGATCTCGTCGTCGGCGATCTTGTCCTTGAGGATCTTCTTGACGATGCGCCGGATCTTGTACAGCAGGATGTAATTGACCATGCCCGGCTCTCAGCGGAGAATGATACCAGTTTACCTCGGGCGGCGCAAAGCCACCGAAATTGACGGCTTCTTGACAACTTCGATCGGCCGCGGCGTATCTTTGGGGTGGGTGAGGATGGGACCACCGGAAAGGAGGCCCCCATGAGAGGGAAGACAGAAAAGCCGGAAGGGAAGGCGGGCTTCATCGTCGCCGTCCTGGCCGCTTCATTCCTGCTCTTCGCGGCCGACGCTTACGGCAAGGCCGGCCGGGGCCAGACCGTCATCGTCACCCTGAAAAACGGCGTCCGGGCGAGCGGCGAGCTGATCCACGTCCGGCCCGCGTCGATCCTCATCCTGGATACGTCCGGCCGGGACGCGTCCTTCGACCTCACGGAACTCTCCGCGATCAGGGTCGTCCGCAGATCCAAGGCGCTTCAAGGCGCTCTGATCGGCGTCCTGGTCGGCGCCGGGACCGGGCTCCTGGCGGGGAGCGCCGCGACGCGGGGGGACGGTTTTGACGAATCCTTCGGGACCAAGCTCATCACGTTTTATGGAGGCGGCTTCGCCGGCCTGATCGTCGGGGGCATTGCCGGGGGATCGGCGGGCCGGGACCTCGACATCCAGGTCGACGGCGTTCCCCCTCCGGACCTCCGAGGATCGCTTCAAAAACTGTCGAAATACGCCCGCATCAAAGGATCCGCTTAAGACAGGGGCCCTCCGCCGGTCTAGCGGATCCGGCTCCTGCTTGATATATAATACCTCCGGAAACATGACCCGAAGCCGTCGCCATGCATCTCTGGCCCTTTTCGGCCTGACGCTCGCGGCCTGCGCGGGCCCGCTCACGAAGCCCCTGGTCGATCCCTTCCCGCTCCGATTTCCGCTGACCCCGTTCGGGTCGCTCGAGATCGAGGGGCATGTCGTCGGCCAGCCCCAGGCCCGTGATGGTGTCTTGACCTTCGCCACGGACGACGGCTTTCTCACGGCCGTGGTCGTGCCGTCACGAAGCGTCCTGTGGAGGAAAGAGACCAAAGAGGGAGGGCCGGCGGCCGGCGGCGGATCCTTGCAAGCCGGACCGGGGACGCCGCTCCTCCGGGTCGAGGGGGACCGCCTGCGGGCCTTCGACGCCGGGAACACGCTGATCTGGGAATACGCCGCGGACGCCCCGATCGCCGCCGAGCCGGCCGTCGGGTCCGGCCGCGTCTACTTCGGCACGGAGGCTCGGAGGTTCTATTGCCTCAAGGCCGCGACCGGCAAGACCCTCTGGTCACGGCGGCTCCAAGGCGCACCCCTCCATCGAGCCATCGTCAGGGACGGCACGGTCGCCGTTCCGGCCTCCAACAGCGTCGTCTATTTCCTCTCCGCGCGGGGAGGTTCCATCCTGGCCTGGGAGAACGTCCCCTCGCGGATCGTTCATCCGCTCGCCGCCGCCGGTTCGCTGGTCCTCGTCTCTTCGGCTTCGCCGGATGTGACGGCTCTCGAGATCAAGACGGGGAAACGGGTCGGGCAATACCGGGCCGGCGGCCCGCTCGCCGCCGGCGCGGTCTGGTCGCCGCCCTACGTCGTCCTTTTCGTCGAGGACCCCGACTCGGGCGAACAGCGGATCTCCTTCCTCGGGTCCCGGTGAAGATCCTTCCCCCGTGATCGCCTCGAGACGGTGACGCGCGAGGCGATCGAGCTGGACGCCGCCTAGGGTCTATCTCAAAATAGTTGCGATCACGACTTGACAAACGGGGCCGTCAGGCTTATCTTATAAATGAAAATGATTATCATTAACAATATGGAGCGGCCCCATGCACGCTAGGCATCAGTGGCACCGCCAGTTCCGGGCGAACGCCTGCCGTTGGACGGCCCCGAGGGAATCGATCCTCGATCTCCTCGGCCGGGCCAAGGGCCATCTGAGCGCCAAAGACATCTACGCCGCTCTCTACCCCTCGTTCCCCGGCCTCGGGTTGACGACCGTCTACCGCACCTTGGAGCTGCTCCACCGCCTGGGCATCGTCCAGAAGGTCACTTCGGGCGACGGCCAGGGACGCTACGAGCTGCGGAGCGGCCAGGCCAAGGACCACCACCACCACCTCATCTGCACGCGCTGCGGCAGGATCGTCAACTACCGCGACTTCGTCGAGGAGGAGCTCGAGCTGGTGAGGAAGACGGAGGAAGCCCTGGCCAAGAAGTACGATTTCGTCATCCAGGACCACAGCATCGAGTTCCTGGGCATTTGCGGCACGTGCCGCTGAGGCGGCTCTCACCGAGCCGGGCCAAATGAACGAAAGGAGACAGGACATGCCAGCAGGTGATCGCACAGGACCGGTGGGCGCCGGGCCCCGGACAGGCCGCGGATTCGGTCATTGCTCGGGGTATTCGGCACCGGGCTACATGACCCCCGGACCCGGGATGGGATTCGGGAGAGGGTTCGGACGGGGATTCGGCCGAGGGTTCGGAATGGGCCGCGGCCGCCGTTTCCGCCATCCGGGCGCCATGGTCGGCTGGGGTCATCCCTATCCGCCGGCCGCGCCCTTCGGCTATCCGGCCGGAGCCGGCGCCGTACCGCCCGTCGACGAGCAGGCGGCCCTCGCCGACGAGGCCGCGTTCCTCGAGGCCGAGCTCACCCGGATCAGAGAGCGGATGGCCGAGCTGAACAAGACCGGTCAAACTGAGAAGAAAGAGAAATAAGCCCCCCGGGACGCCGCCGGACGGACTCTCCCTCCGGCCGTCCGGGAGGACAGGAGCACCCATGAAGATCGCGATATCCACGGACAGCGGATCGGTATCCGCCCATTTCGGACGTTGCCCCTCTTACACTCTCGTCGACATCGAGGACGGAAAGGTCGTCGGACGCCGGGAGGTCGCGAACCCGGGGCATTCTCCGGGCTTCCTGCCCGGCTATCTCGCGGAGATGGGCGTCACGACGATCATCGCCGGCGGGATGGGGCCGAGGGCCCAGGGCCTTTTCGCCGACAACGGCATCGAGACGATCCTCGGCGTCGAGGGACCGGTGGACGAGGTCGTCGACCGCTTCCTTCGCGGCGCGCTCGAGCCGGGGCGGGACCTCTGCGACCACGGCCATCAGCACGAAGGGCCCTGCCGGCACGAGCAAGAAGCGGCGCCCGCCGCCGGGAACCTTGCGTTGGGCCCCGGCGTGATCGCGGTCTCCGCCAAGGGCCCCGGCCTCGACTCCGATCTCGATCCTCACTTCGGCCGGGCTCCCTACTTCCTGTTCGTCGATCCCGCGACGGGAGCGCTCGAGGCGGTCGAGAACGCCCAGTCCGGCGCCGCTCACGGCGCGGGCATCCAGTCGGCCCAGCTCGTCGCCGCGCGGCGGCCCGCGGCCCTGCTGACCGGCCAGGTCGGCCCGAACGCCGCCCGGGTCCTCGAGGCCTCGGGGGTCCGGGTCATCGCCGTCGACGGGCGCACCGTCCGCGAGGCTCTCGAATCCCTGAAAAAGGGCTGACGAATTCCGTGGACACGACCGGGGCCGAAGGATTATCCTGACCGGGACCCTCAGGAGGTGGATGCCCTCGAGGACGTCGTGGGCGTGCAGGGGAAGCCGCTCGAGGGAGGCATCGACAGCGACACCGGGGTGCTTTTCTTCACCGTCGACGTCTGGGACATCCAGGAGGACCTGTTCACGCGCAAGGCCAAGTTCGCCTACGTGCCTTCGACCGAGATGGAGCGCTACTTCGCCAGGACCCGGAAATACATGCAGCTGAACTACGCCAGCCACAAGCTCGCGGGCGTCGCGCCGCGGCAGGAGAAAGGGCGGATCGAGCAGGAGTTCGAGAACGTCGCCGCCTTCGAGGCCGAGGAGCTCATGCCCCCCGAGTCGTCGCTGCGCATGGAGGTCCAATTCTACTATCTCGAGGAGAGCCTGAAAGCCGCCGACAAGTACTGGGAGCGGGAGGCCGGCAACTGGCAGAAGGGCCTGGAGAAGTTCATGCGCAAGACCGGCGACGCCGTCGCGGAGGCGCAGAGGGTCACGGCGGGGATCGACGATCCCCTCCAGAAGCTCCGGGCCCTCTACCTCCGGGCCCAGGAGATCAGGAACCTGAGCTACGACAAGACGCTGACGAGGCGCCGCCGGGATGAGCTCAAGATCAAGGACAACAAGAGCGTCGCCGACGTCTTCAAGCGCGGCTACGGCTGGCGCAGCGACATCACGCGGACGTTCGCCGCCATGGCCCGGGCCGCGGGATTCGAGGCCAAGGTCGTCCGGGCGCTCATGCGGGACGACAAGCTCTTCGACCAGAACCTCTGCGGGCTCTACGAGCAGTTCGACGCCGAGCTGGCCCTGGTCAAGGTCGGCGGGCAGGAGAAGCTCTTCGATCCCGCCACCCCCTTCTGCCCCTTGGGCCTCGTGCGCTGGCCCTGCTCCGGATCCGTCTGCGTCGCCCCGTCCGAGAAGCCGCCGCTGTTCCTGCCGACCCCGGTCTATCCGCCCGAAACGGCTCTGACGCAGCGCGAGATCGCCCTAGCCCTCGACGCCGAAGGGAACCTGACCGGCACGATCGTCGTCGTCTTCCAGGGCCAGGAGGCCCTCATCCGCCGTGTCGATCACATCGGCGAGGACGAGGCCGAGATCCGCAAGGCCTTCGAGGCGGAGATGGCGGAGCTCCTGCCGGACGGCGCCAAGGTCGGCCTGAAGAAGCTCGAGAACATCGACAACAGCGCCGATGCGGTCGTGGCCCATTTCGAGGTCGAGCTCGCCGGGCTGGCCACGCCGGCCGGGGACAAGACGCTCCTGCCCGTCTCGCCGCTCCTCGGGAGCCGCAGGCACCCCTTCCGGCACGCCGAGCGCAGGCACCCCGTCCAATTCCCTTACCCCTACCGGGAGTTCGACGACATCGTCGTCACCCTGCCCGAGGGATTGAAGCTCGAGACGGCGCCCGCCGCGCGCAGGAAGGAGTTCGAGGCCTTCGGCTTCTCCATCGTCGCGGCCCCCGAGGACGGCAACAAGATCCACGTCCAGCGTAATCTCGCCGTCCGGAGGAGCTACTTCGCCGTCGACCTCTACAAGACGGTCAAGGGCTTCTTCGACGAGCTCAGGGCCGGCGACGAGGACTTCCTCGTGCTCGCGGCCGTGAAAAGACCGGACTGACCTCTCGCGCCCGCTCTGCGGCCCGGGCGAGAGGACCTATTTGGGCGCGGCGCCCTTCGCGTCACCGGCCGCCGTCAGGTCGCGCAAGTGGGCGGCGGCCAGCTCCCTGTCCAGGAAGAAGCTGATGACGGTCCGGATGACGACGATCCCGGCCAGCAGGGCTATGTCCTGGAGGGTCGGATGGGTGATGGTGCGCAGAACGTCGGCGGCGATGAGGATCTCGAGGCCCAACAGGAGGTAGGACCCGAGCTGGTGGCGCAGGGCCTCGCGCCGGGGCCCGATCCGCTCGCCCTTCATGCGCAGCCACTCCAGCTTGACGAACCGGACCATGATCAGGCCGGATCCCCAGACGATGACCCCGGCCCCCGTGATCCCGATGACCAGAGACAGGACGTTCAGAACGCGCATCGATCACCCCCTCCCTTACAGACCGGCCCGCTCCAGGAGCCAGAGCACGAGAACGATGAGGGCCGCCGCCGGCAGGACCGCTGCCCAAGCGCCGACCTTGAGCAGGCGGGGCAGGGTCATTTCCTTGAGATCGCCCTTGGCCAGGACCGTCTTTTCGATCCGGCCGTAGACGGCGGCGAAAAGACCGGTCCCGACCAGGATCCCGGCCAGGCCGCCGGTCGCGGCGTCGAGATAGCCGTTGCCGACGGCCCCGGCCAGCGTGCCCGGGCAGTAGCCGAGGACCGCGAACCCGACGCCGAAGAGGAGCCCTCCCCAGACGGCCGTGTTCCAGGACCCGGACTTGGGGTGGAGCCGAACGAGCTTCAGGGACTGCAGCGCGTGGACGCCCAGCATGCCCGTCGCCACGGCCGCGAGCATGATCTTGAGCACCGTGAAGTCCTCGAGCAGGAGCTGGCCCACGATGACGTCGTAGCGGGTGACGCCGCCCTTCTGCAGGAAGAAGCCGAAGAGGATCCCGGCCGCGAAACCCAGGACCAGTTGCAGGCCCTTTTTCCGATGGATGTTGGTCAGCATGTCCGCCTCCCTCAGCCGCCGATGACCAGGAACAGGAGCTTGGCGGCCGCGATGCCCCCGATAAAGAAGAAGACGGCCGTGACCCACGAGACGACCGTCAGCTGCAGGGTCCCGCTGATGCCGTGGCCGCTGGTGCAGCCTCCGGCCCAACGGGCCCCGAAGCCCATGAAGATCCCGCCGGCGAAAGCCGTCGCGATGCGGGGGCCGACGGCGTCACCGAAGGTCCCGGCCCAGAGCGCCGGCACCCAGCTCGTCTCGAACGTCCCGGACAGCCGGGCCGAGATATAGGCCCCGACGACGATCCCCAGGACGAGCATCCACTCCCAGTCGATCTGGGGAACGAACTTGCGGTAGTACGGGTTCTCGGGGACCTTCTTCCCGCCGGCGAGCCGGGCGATCATGCCGGTCGTCCGGGCGAAGGCGGTCGACGCGCCCAGGGCCTTGTCGGACAGGAGAAACGTGAACCAGCTCAGGACGCCGATGGCGATGCCCGCGGCGTAGGGTGACCATTGTTCCATTCTCAACCATTCCATCGCGGCCTCCTTGTCTTCAGAGTGCGGCCAAGTCTATCGTCAGACGACGAGCATGTCCTTGCCCATGAAATGGCTGGCGTGGGGGACGTAGCAGACCGTGCAGTGGGGAGCGAACCCGGCGGCGCCGTAGCCGGTCATGCCCCCGGCGGCGTTCATGACGCTCTTGAAGCCCTGCCGCAGCAGCAGGCTGGCGGCCAGGCTGGAGCGATGGCCGGTGCTGCAGATGACGACGAGCGGCGCTTCGGGGTGGAGCTCCTTGTGCCGGTGCCGGAGGTCGGGAGCGGGGACATTGATCGCGCCCTTGATGTGGAAGGCCTGGTACTCGCGGGGGGCCCGGACGTCGAGGATCGCCAGCCGGCCCTTGCCGCTCGCCTTATCGTTGAGCTCCTTGGACGAGAGCTGGGGGACGTGGGCCGTGTGCCGCCCGGTGCGGGCCCAGGCGAAGAGGCCGCCGTCGAGAACGCCCTTGATCCTGTCCACTCCCACGCGGTGGAGCCAGACGGCGACCTCTTCGGGCTCGACGCTGTCCTCGGTCACCAGGTAGACGTCCTTTTCGGGCGGCACGACCCAGCCGGCGAAGGTGGCGAAGTTGCCGCCGAAGGGGATGTTCAGGGAGCCGGGGACGTGCTGGCCGCCGAAGGCCTCGTAGCTGCGGGCGTCGACGACGACCGCCGCGGCCCGGCCCGCCGCCTTCTCGAAGGCCGCGGGACCGAGCCGCTCGATCGCCGGCATGTCCGAGAGGAGCGCGGGGCCCTTGGCGTTGACGGCGCTGCAGCGGCCGAAGTGGTCCGGGGCCGGCGGCATGTCCGTCGTCAGGCTGCGGATGAACTCCTCCCGGTCGGCGATCCGGAGGGCGGCGTTGAAGCGGCGCTCGTAGCCGATCGTGGACTGCCGCTTGGCGCCGATGGCCCGGCCGCAGAGCGAGCCGGCGCCGTGGGCCGGATAGACCTCGCAGAAGTCGGGCAGCTTCATCAGCTTTTGATGAAGGCTGTCGTAGAGCTTGGAGGCCAGCTCCCGGGCGATCTCGGGGAAGAGGTCCGGGCGCCCGACGTCGCCGACGAAGAGCGTGTCGCCGCAGAAGACGCCGACCGGCTCCTCGGCCCGGTCCGTGTCGGTGACGACGTAGCTGATGTGCTCGGGCGTGTGCCCCGGCGTCTCCAGGACCCTTAGCGTCATGTCCTCGAGGCGGAAGCGGTCGCCCTCGGACAGGGCGACGTGGGGGAAACGGCACTTGGCGGACCTGGGGGCGTAGATCTTGGCCCCGGTGGCCTTGGCCAGGTCCATATGCCCGGAGATGAAGTCGGCGTGGAGGTGGGTCTCGAGGATGTGGGTGATCTTGTGGCCCGAGGCCGCGGCGGCCTCGAGGTAGGTCCCGACGTCTCGCTGGGGGTCGACGATGGCGCAGGCCGACTCTCCGGCCAGCAGGTAGGAGCTGTGGGCGATCTTCTCGACGAAGAACTGTTTCAAGAGCATGCCGGTCTCCTTTCGGTGGCGCTCACATATAGAAAAGGCCGACGACGGCCACGGCGACGACGAGGAAGATCAGGGTCATGACGCCCCCCGCCCTGATGTAATCGCGGTTGCGGTACCCGCCCGGGCTCATGAGCAGCGCGTTGACCTGGTGGGTGGGCAGGATGAACGAGTTGGAGGCGCAGACGGCCACGAGCAGGGCCAGGGGCCGGGGGTCGAGCCCCGTCCGGGCGCCCACGACGACGATGAGGGGCACCAGCACGACCGCGGCGGCCACGTTGGACATGAAGAGGGAAAAGGCCGTGGCCAGCACGGCCGTGGCGGCCATGATGACCAGGGCGGGCGCCCCCTTCAGGACGTGGAAGATCCCGTCGGCGAGGAAGGCGGCGGCCCCCGACTGGTCCATGGCGATGCCCAGCGGAATGAGGCCGGCCAGCAGGAACACGGTCCTCCAGTCGACGGCCCGGTAGGCCTCCTCCATGCTCAGGACGCGGAGGAGGACCATGGCCAGGGCGCCCGAGAGCAAGCTGACCGCGAGCGGAAAGCCGAGGAGGGCCAGGGTGACCGCGCCCAGAAAGCAGGCCAGGGCCGTCCAGGGCCGGGCCCCGGACCGGGCTTTGTTCTCGACGCTGGTCAGGGTGAAGAAATGCCTCCGGTCGCTCATGGACTCGATGTTGTCCCAGCTGCCGTAGACGACCAGGGTGTCGCCGGCCCGGAGAGGCTGGTCGGAAAAGTCCTCGTGGACGGCCCCGGCGCCCGAGAGGAGCATGACGGGCTCGACGGCCCAGGTCTTCCGCAGGGCGATGTCGCGCAGCGTCTTCCCGGCCAGCGGCGAGCGCGGCGGGATGACCAGCTCGGCGAACCCCGTCAGGCCGGCGTCCTGCATCTCGTCGAATTTGGCGCCGCCTTCCAGCCTGATCAACCCGAAGTCCCTGACGAAATCCTGGAAGGCCTGCTCGCCGTCACCCAGACGAACATGAAGACGATCGAGATCGAGCGCCAGGCCCTGAAGAAGAAGCTCGAGGCCGAGCGCAAGTCCTTCCAGTCCCTCGCCGAGAAGCTCAACCAGGTCACCCTGACCTTCACCCGGCGGGCGGGCGACAAGGACGTCATCTTCGGCTCCGTCTCGTCGGGCGATATCCGCGACGGCCTGGCCGCGCTGGGGCACGACATCGACAAGAAGAAGATCCTGCTCGACGAGCCGATCAAGCGGCTCGGGAACTTCGCCGTCCCGTCAAGATCAGCATGGACGACCGGGCCGAGGTCAAGATCGTCGTGGCCCGGGAGGAGACCGATGGCGCCGGCGAGCCCGGCGAACACGCGGAGGGACCGCAAGGCGTCAAGAGCTGAGCGTTTCCGGCCGGGAAGCGGCCGGACCGAGGTGGCCATGGAACTCGACCTGATGTTCCTGAAGAAGACGCCGCCGCACAGTATAGAGGCCGAGCGGACGGTCCTCGGCGGGATCCTGGTCCAGAACGAAAGCCTCAACGTCGTCCTGTCGACCATCTCCCCGGAGGACCTCTACAAGGACGCCCATCGCAAGATCCTCGAGAGGATCGTCGCCCTCGTCGACAAGGGGCTCAAGGTGGACCTCCTGACCCTGACGGAGGACGCCCAGCGGGCCGGCATCCTCGAGGAGGTCGGCGGGGCCTCCTACATCTCCTCCCTGCTCGACGGCGTGCAGCGCAACGTCAACGTCGAGTACTACGCCCAGATCATCAAGGAGAAGGCCCTCCTCCGCCGGCTGATCGTGTCCTCCACCCGGATCATCCAGGAGAGCTACGAGCAGAAGGAGGACGCCGACGAGCTGCTCAACGCCGCCCAGGCGGCCATCGTCGAGGTGGCCGAGCAGCGCATCAAGCCCGGCTTCCGGCCCATGCACCAGCTGACCGGGCCGACCCTGGAGTCCATCCGCATCATGGCCGCGCGCAAGGAGGCCGTCACGGGGGTCCCCTCCGGCTTCCGCTATCTCGACGGCCTGACCGCGGGCTTCCACCCCTCGGAGCTCGTCATCCTGGCGGCCCGGCCGTCCATGGGCAAGACCGCCATGGCCCTGAACATCTCCCACCACGTCGGGCTCAAGACGGACAAGGCCGTCGGTTTCTTCTCCATGGAGATGGCCGAGGAGCAGATCGTCATCCGCCTCCTCTGCGCCGAGGCCCAGATCGACATCAAGAAGACCCGGACCGGCTTCGTCAGCGACCGCGAGTTCGAGAAGCTCAAGCTGGCCGGGGAGGCCCTCTCCCGGGCCCGCATCTTCATCGACGAGTCGCCGGCCCTGACGGTCATGGAGATGAAGGCCAAGTGCCGGCGCCTGAAGATGGAGCAGCGCCTCGACATCGTCTTCGTCGACTACATCCAGCTCATGCGGACCGGCGGCCGGTTCGAGAACCGCAACCAGGAGATGTCGTTCATCTCCCGGTCCCTCAAGGAGCTGGCCAAGGAGCTGCGCATCCCCGTCGTCGGCATCTCCCAGCTCAGCCGGGCCCCGGAGAAGGGCCGCCGCGAGCCCAAGCCCATGCTCTCCGACCTGCGCGAGTCGGGGGCCATCGAGCAGGACGCGGACGTCGTCGTCTTCATCTACCGGCCCGAGTTCTACCACCCGGACGACGAGACCCTCCGGGGCGTCGCCGAGGTCAGCATCGCCAAGCAGAGGAACGGCCCCATCGGGAACCTCCAGCTGGCCTTCATCCGCGAATACGCCCGCTTCGCCGACATGGAGCAGTTCGCGCCGGAGTACTGAACCTGGGCCGCTCATGAAAACGCCGCATACGGCTTCACCCTTTGACGCCCTGCATCTGCGGCCGCCTCGGCCCGTGAACGGTCCCAGGTCGCGCGGCGGGGCAGGATGAAGGACAAGACGGTCTTCATCTGCCAGGGCTGCGGCGCCCGCTCGCCGAAGTGGATGGGGCGCTGCCACGCCTGCGGCGAGTGGAACACGCTGGTCGAGGAGATCGAGGACGAGGCCCCGTCCGGCGGACTTGTCTTCGCCCCGGCCGAACCCGTCCTCTACAAGGACGTCCGCGACGTCCCGCGGCAGAGGATCGCCGTCGGCATCAAGGACCTCAACGAGGTCCTGGGCGGCGGGCTCGTCCCCGGCTCGGTCGTCCTCCTCGGCGGCGAGCCCGGGATCGGGAAATCGACCCTCCTCCTCCAGGTGGCCCGGGACATGGCCGGAGAGGAGTCCGCGGTGCTCTACGTCTCGGGCGAGGAGTCCCTGGAGCAGATCAAGCTCCGGGGCGACCGCCTGGGCGTCCGGGACGGCCGCCTCTTCCTCCTCGCCGAGACCAATCTCGAGCGCATCCTGGCCCAGGCCGAGCGGCTGGCGCCGCGCATCCTGGTCGTCGACTCCATCCAGACGGTCTTCTCGGCCAAGCTGACCTCGGGCCCGGGCACGATCAGCCAGGTCCGCGAGGCCGCCAACCAGATCTTCCGCTTCGCCAAGACGCGGCAGATCCCGGCCTTCCTCGTCGGCCACATCACCAAGGACGGGACGCTGGCCGGGCCGAAGTCGCTCGAGCACATCGTCGACGTCGTCCTCCTCTTCGAGGGGGAGCGGGACCACAGCCAGCGCGTCCTGCGGGCCATGAAGAACCGCTTCGGACCGGTCTCGGAGCTGGCCGTCTTCGAGATGACGGCCGGCGGCCTGCAGCCCGTCCTCAACCCGTCGGCGTTCTTCCTCCGCGAGAGGCCCCGCGACGAGGCGGGCAGCGCCGTCGTCTGCACGCTCAAGGGCACCCGGCCGCTGCTGGCCGAGATCCAGGCCCTCGTCTCCTCGACGCTGTTCTCGGGCAATCCCCGGCGGATGACCGTCGGCCTCGACCATTACCGGACGGCCATGCTCCTGGCCCTGGTCGAGAAGAAGGCCGGCTACAGCTTCGCCGGCGAGGACATCTACCTCAACGTCGCCGGCGGGATGTCGATCGACGAGCCGGCCGTCGACCTCGGGGTGGTCATGGCCGTCGTCTCCTCGCTGAAGAACATGCCCCTGCCCGCGGACATGGCCTTTTTCGGCGAGGTCGGCCTGTCCGGCGAGATCCGCTCCGTCAGCCAGCCGCTCGTCCGGATCAAGGAGGCCCAGGCCCTGGGCTTCGGGAGCGTCCTCCTGCCCGCCGGGAACCTGGCCGCGCTCGACCGGAAGGACCTGCCGGGCATCGATTGCCACGGGGCGCGGACCGTCCGCGAGGCCCTGCAGCGCGTTTTTTGAGCGGGCGCCGGGAACGGCGACCCTGATATAATAAGGAACGCCATCATGGGCATCTGGATCTTCCGCTTCTTCGTCATCAGCCTCATCACGATCGGCGGCTATATCTACCCGCCCTTCAAGCTCGGGCCGGCCCCCGGCGCGGCCGCGGCCTTCCTGGCCGGCGCCCTGATGATGTTCCTCGAGACCCGCGTCCGCCGTGTCCCCTTCCGCGTGCTCTGGAGCGCCGGCTGGGGCCTCATCGTCGGGCTGCTCTTCGGCTGGCTGCTCGGGGCGATCTACCGCTCCGTCGTCCATACGAGCGAGATGGCCTCGTTCATCCGCATCTTCTTCCTGGTCATCATGCCCTACATCGGGCTCCTCTTCGGGACGAAGAAGCCGGAGTGGCTGGAGCCGGCCCACCTGGCCTCGCTGTTCCGCGAGAAGCGCGGCGGGCGCGGCCACAAGGTCCTCGACACGAGCGTCATCATCGACGGCCGGATCGCCGACCTCTGCGACACCGGCTTCATCGAGGGGACGCTCGTCGTGCCCCGGTTCGTCCTCAAGGAGCTCCAGCTCGTCGCCGACTCGGCCGACGCGCTGAAGCGCCAGAGGGGACGGCGGGGCCTCGACGTCGTCGACCGCCTCCAGAAGTCGTCCCAGGTCACGGTCGACCTGTCCGAACTGGACTTCCCCGAGGCCCACGACGTCGACTCCAAGATCATCGAGTGCGCCAAGGCCCTGGGCGGGCAGATCGTCACCAACGACTTCAACCTGAACAAGGTCGCCCGCATCCACGGCCTCAAGGTCCTGAACATCAACGACCTGGTCAACGCCCTCCGCCCGGTCGCCCTGCCGGGGGAGGTCATGAGCGTCTTCATCCTCAAGGAAGGCAAGGAGAAGGACCAGGGCGTCGGCTACCTCGAGGACGGGACGATGGTCGTCGTCGACAACTCGCGCCGGCTGATCGGCCAGACGGTCGACGTCACGGTCACGTCGGTCCTCCAGACGACGGTCGGGAAGATGATCTTCGGCCGCTACAACAACGGGGAGGCGAAATGAGCCGGACAGCGGCCATCGTCGTCGCCGCCGGGGCCGGCAAGCGCTTCGGGGAGCCGAAGCAGTTCGCCTACCTGCGGGGCAAGCCGGTCCTCGAGTGGACGCTGGAGAGGTTCGAGGCCCACCCCGAGGTGGACGCCATCGCCCTCGTCCTTCCCGACGAGAACGACCTGAAGCACTACCGGATGCGCTATCAGAAGATCGTCGACATCGTCCGCGGGGGCGCGCGGCGCCAGGACTCCGTCTGGCAGGGGTTCCGCCTGCTCGACGCCGCGGCGCCCGAGGTCGTCCTCGTCCACGACGGGGCCCGGCCCCTCGTCGCGGCGGAGCTCATCGGCCGGGTCATCGCCGCGGCCCGGGCCGACGGCGCGGCGGTGCCGGTCATCGGCATCGAGGACACGGTCAAGGACGTCCGCGAAGGCCGCGTCGCCGGGACGGTCGACCGCTCCTTCCTGGCCCGGGCCCAGACCCCCCAGGGCTTCCGGTTCGAGGTGCTGAAGAGGGCCCTGGAGGCCGCCCGGCGCGACCGCATCCACGGGACCGACGAGGCGGCCCTGGCCGAGAGGCTGGGCATCCCCGTGACCGCGGTCCCGGGCGACCCCCGGAACATCAAGATCACGACCCCGGTCGACATAACCATCGCGGAGGCGCTGCTCGATGCTTAAGATCGGTCTCGGCTACGACATCCACAGGCTCGAGCCCGGGCGGCCGCTCGTCCTGGGCGGGATCGAGGTCCCTCACGGCGCGGGCCTCCTCGGCCACTCCGACGGCGACGCCGTCGTCCACGCCGTCATCGACGCCCTGCTCGGGGCCGTCGGCGAGGGAGACATCGGGGCGCTCTTCCCCGACACGGACCCGCGCTGGAAGGGGGCGCGGAGCGTGGGGCTCCTCGAGGCGGTGGTCGGCCGCGTCCGGGAGCGCCGCGGCGCCGTCGTCAACGTCGACGCGGTCGTCGTCGCCGAGGAGCCGAAGATCGGGCCGCACGTCGCGGCGATGAAAGCCGCTTTGGCGCCCCTCCTTGGCGTCCCTCCGGGCGCCGTGGGCATCAAGGGCAAGACGGCCGAAGGGCTGGGGCCCGTCGGCGAGAAGCGGGCCATCGCCTGCTACGCCGTCGCCCTGGTCCGCTTCCCCGACTGAATCCCTCTGGGGCCCCTGTGCGGCAGGGCCTCGGGGATCCGCTCCGTTCGTTGCGGTGACTTTTCACGCCGTCCTGGTCCAAGGGCTCGAAGACCTCGTCCATGACCGCCCTCGCCACGGCGTTGCCCTCGCGGCGGATGGCCCGCGCGTACTCGAGCGCGACGCGAGGCTTCCCTTCGATCGCCTGGTCCAGGACCGATCGGACGGCGAGCAGGATGTCGCCCGGCTCGAACCCGGCGATGGCCCCCGGCACCTTGTGCTCGCGGGCGACGAACTCGTACGGCCCGGCGCCGATGACGGCGCTGACGTGGCCGGGATAGATGAACCCGTCCACGGCGATCTCACCGGCCTCCAGGATCGCCCTCAGGGCCGGCGGGACGAGCCAGAGGGCGGGCAGGACGGAGAAGTTGGACAGCCCCTCGCCGACGGCCGCCTTGGCCGTGACGGCGATGGCCGGTATGGTCGTCTCGAACCCGGCCCCGAAGAAGACGACCTGGCGGTCCGGCGCGCGCCGGGCCTCTTCCAGGGCTTCCTCGGGGGAATAGACGATCCGGAGCCGCGAGCCCCGGGCCGGAACGGCCGTCTGCAGGGAGCCTCTTCCCGTCGGGACGCGGGTCATGTCCCCGAACGCGGCCAGCGTCAGCCCCTCCGTCCCCGTCACGGCGGCGATGGCCGCCTCGTGGACGGCGTTGGGCGTGATGCAGACGGGACACCCCGGCCCCGAGACCATCTCCACCCCCGCGTCGGCGAGCATGGGGGTCAGGCCGTGCTTGTACAGGGACATCGTGTGGGTGCCGCACACCTCCATCAGGCGGGCCGTCCGCCCGAAGCGCTTGGCCCTGGCCCCGATGTCCTCGAGGAGCCTGCGGATGGCGGCCGGGTCCCTGAGCTCCCTCATCGGCGGACGGAGGCGGCCATCTCCTTGAACAGACGGAGGGTCTCCCGGGCTTCCTCGTCGTCGACGACAGAGATGGCGAAACCGGCGTGGATGATGACCCAATCGCCGGGCTTGGCCTGGGGGACGAGGCTGAAGTTGGCCCGGACCTCTCTCCCCATATAGCTCGCCGTCCCTTGGCCCGATCCCTCGAGCCGGACGATCTTGGCGGGCACGGCCAGACACATGGCGGGTTCTCTCCAGGACCGACACTTTACCAGAAAGGCCCGGCCCGGTCCACCTTGTGCTATAATGGGGGGCCGATGGAGAAGCATCTCGAGGAATTCTTCCCGCCCGGCACGGAGGAAGGGAGCCTCCTTCTCCAGATCGACCGCGAGCGCCTGCCCCGCCACATCGCCGTGATCATGGACGGCAACGGCCGCTGGGCGGCGAGCCGCGGCCTGACCCGCGTCGAGGGCCACAAGGCCGGCTCGGCGTCGGTCCACGAGGTCGTCGAGGCCTCGGCCCGGCTTGGCATCGCGTACCTGACCCTCTTCGCCTTCTCGAGCGAGAACTGGAAGCGTCCCCACCAGGAGGTCGCCCGCCTCTGGAGGCTCCTCCGGGAGAAGCTGGCCAAGGAGGACGGCCTCCTGGTCAGGAACGACCTCCGCCTCCGCGTCATCGGGCGCCGCGAGGGCATCCCCGCCCCCGCCCTCCGGGAGATCGAGCGCGTCGAGGCCCTGACCCGGGACAACAAGAGGATGACCGTCGTCGTCGCCCTCAACTACGGCGGGCGGGACGAGATCGTCGACGCGGCCCGGAGGATCCTGCGGGAAGGCCGCGTCACCCCCCGCAAGCTCGACGACGAGGTCTTCGCCGCCCACCTCTCGACCGCCGGCATCCCCGACCCCGACCTGCTCGTCCGGACGAGCGGCGAGATGCGGGTCTCCAATTTCCTCCTCTGGCAGATCGCCTACGCGGAGATCCACGTGACCCCGGTGCTCTGGCCCGATTTCCGGAGGAAAGAGCTGCTCGAGGCCGTCCTCGATTACCAGAAAAGGGAGCGCCGATTCGGGGGCGTCCGGGCGGCCGGGAAGCGCCCCGCCCCAAGGAGCTGACGCCGCATGAACCTCATCAAGCGCACCTTCACGGCCGTCGTGCTGCTCGGTTCGCTCTTCGTCATCATCCAGTACGCCCCGGACTGGGTCTTCTTCCTGTTCGGGGTGGCCTTCGTCCTGGCCGCGCTCTTCGAGTTCTACCGGCTCGCCGGGATGAAGGGCCTGGGGCCCAAGGACGGCCTGGGGGCCGGGATGGCCGTGCTGGTCATGCTGGGCTTCTACGTCCGGACGGTCCCGCTCGACGCCGCGCTCTTCGCCGGGGTCCTCGCGGCCGGCGTCTATTACGTCGTCGCCGTGAACTCGGCCGAGAAGCTGGCCCTGTTCCCGGCCTCGTTCGTCACCACGCTCGCGGGCGTCCTCTACATCGCCTTCCCCCTGGGGTTCATCTTCCGCCTCCGCCTCGAGGAGGGGCCGTTCTACCTGTATTACCTGGCCGCCGTCGTCTTCCTCGGTGACACGGGGGCCTTCTTCATCGGCAAGCCCTTCGGCCGCCACAAGATGACGCCGGTCGCCAGCCCCAACAAGAGCTGGGAGGGGAGCGCCGGAGGGTTCCTCTTCGCCCTGGGCGGGGCGGCCCTGGCCCACGGGCTCTTGAGGTTCGACGTCCCGCTCGGCACGGCCCTGCTGACCGCCGTCGCGGTCCACGCCGCCGCCCAGGTCAGCGATCCCCTCGAGTCGCTGTTCAAGAGGGCCGCCGGGGTCAAGGACTCCTCCAACCGCCTGCCGGGGCACGGCGGCTTCCTCGACCGCATCGACAGCCTGATCCTGGCCGCCCCGCTGCTCTACTACATCGTCAAGTATCTGTGGAGATAGGCGGCCGGTCCGATGTCCCGCGCCATCGCCATCCTAGGCTCGACCGGCTCCATCGGCCGGAACACGCTCGACGTCGTCGACCGCCTCGGCGGCGCCTA
This sequence comes from Candidatus Aminicenantota bacterium, assembly GCA_041320535.1. Classification (GTDB taxonomy): domain Bacteria; phylum Acidobacteriota; class Aminicenantia; order Aminicenantales; family Saccharicenantaceae; genus RBG-16-66-30. Next base: position 1,629,781 of record JBGLNH010000001.1, read on the forward strand.
TCGCGTCGTCGCCCTGGCCGCCGGCGGAAACACGGCGCTCCTGGCCGCCCAGATGGAGAAGTACCGGCCGGCCCTCGTCTCGGTGGGCGCCCGGCGCGACGCGGAGCGGATCCGCGGCCTGGCCCGGCGCTTAGAGGCCAAGGTCGTCCACGGGCCCGAGGGGGCCGCGGAAGTGGCCCGGGCCGACGGCGTCGACACCGTCGTCTCGGCCATCACCGGGATGAGCGGCTTCCTGCCGACCCTCGAGGCCGTCCGGGCCGGCCGCCGCGTGGCCCTGGCCAACAAGGAAGCCATGGTCGTCGGCGGGGCCCTCCTCCGCCGCGAGGCCTCGCGCTCGGGGGCCCGGATCATCCCCGTCGACAGCGAGCACAGCGGCGTCTTCCAATGCCTCCGCGGGGCCGGCCGGCGGCACGTCCGCAAGGTCATCCTGACCGCCTCGGGCGGGCCCTTTTTCCGTACGCCCCTCGGGGAGATGGCCGGCAAGACCCTCGCCGAGGCCCTCCGCCATCCCCGCTGGAACATGGGCCGGAAGGTGACGGTCGACTCGGCCACCCTGATGAACAAGGGCCTCGAGCTCATCGAGGCCCGCTGGCTCTTCGACCTCGAGCCCTCGGAGCTCGAGGTCCTCATCCATCCCCAGAGCGCCGTCCACGCCCTGGTCGAGACGGCGGACGGCTCTCTCCTGGCCCAGCTCGGCGCCGCCGACATGCGCCTGCCCATCCAGTACGCGCTGACGTGGCCGTCCCGGCGGGCGACCGGGCTGCCCCGGCTCGACCTCGGCGCCCTCCGCCGCCTCGAATTCCATCGGGTGGACGAGCGCCGCTATCCGATGTTCTCGCTGGCCCGCCGCGCCCTCGTCGCCGGGGGCAGCCTGCCCGTGGCCCTCAACGCCGCGAACGAGGTGGCCGTGGCCGCGTTCCTCGAGGAAAGGATCCTCTTCGCCGACCTCCACGCCGTCGTCGCCGCGGTCGTGGAGTCGCACCGGCCCCGGCCGGCCGGCTCGATCGAGGCGATCCGCGACATCGACACGGAGGCCCGGCGCGAAGCCCGCCGCGCCCTCCCCCAGAGGTAGAACATGGTCAACGTCCTCGGCACCATCATGGCCTTCACCGTCGTCTTCGGCATCCTCGTCTTCGTCCACGAGTTCGGCCACTTCTTCATGGCCAAGCTGGCCGGCGTCCGGGTCGAGGTCTTCTCCTTCGGGTACGGCAAGCGCCTCTTCGGCGTCAAGAAGGGCGAGACGGACTACCGGATCAGCCTGTTCCCCCTGGGCGGCTACGTCAAGATGCTGGGGGAGGGGCTGTTCGAGAAGGAACGGCCGCTCGCCCCAGACGACCTGATGTCCAAGAACCGCTTCCAGCGCGTCCTGATCATGGCCATGGGCTCGATCATGAACATCGTCCTGGCCCTCGTCATCCTGGCCTTCATGAACCTCGTCGGGACCACGGTGGCCGAGTACCTCGACCAGAAGCCGGTCATCGGCTGGATCGAGAGCGGCTCGCCGGCCGAGAAGGCCGGCCTGCGGATCGACGACGAGATCGTCCGCATCGGCGGCGAGGAGGTCGCGACCTGGAGCGACGTCCACGTGGCCGTCGGGTCCAAGCCCGACCGCCTCGTCCGGCTCGATGTCCGCCGGGACGGCGAGGTCCTGCCGGTCGGTCTCCAGACCGAATCCGTCACGCGCTACGAGATGGGCTACGCCGGCTTTCAGGCCAAGATCCTGACCCAGGTCCAGATGATCTTCGCCGGTTCGCCGGCCGAGAAGGCCGGGCTCGCGCCCGGGGACGTCATCCGGGCCATCGACGGCCGGCCCGTCTACTTCTACCAGTTCCTCGAGGTCATCCAGAAGAGCCCCGACCGCGAGCTCCGGTTCGAGGTCGAGCGGGACGGCGGGGTCCTCGAGCTCCCGGTCACGCCGCGGCTCGAAGGGGGCGTCGGCAGGATCGGCATCTCCCAGGTCCCCAAGTCGGTCGTCAAGAAGTACGGCTTCTTCGCCGCCGTCGGCCGGTCCTTCGACGAGAACCTCCGCAACGTCTTCCTGGTCGTCCGCTTCATCCGCGGGCTGTTCACCGGGGAGACCCCGACGAGCCAGCTCGGAGGCCCGCTGGCCATCGCCAACTTCTCCTATACGGCCTTCCGCATGGGCTGGCAGACGCTGCTCGGCTGGATCGCCGTCATCAGCCTCCAGCTCGGGGTCCTCAACCTCTTCCCCATCCCCGTCCTGGACGGCGGGCAGATCTTCGTCCTCCTCGTCGAGTCGGCCGTCCGCCGCGACCTCGGGCCCAAGGCCCGGCAGGTCTGGATGTCGATTGGGTTCGTGATGTTCGCCTTCCTGATCGCCTTCGTCCTCGTCAACGACCTCGTCAAGATGCTGCCCAACGGCTGGAGCAGCCTCAATCCTTTCTGATCCGAAGGAGGGCCGGATGTTCCCTCGCCGGCGAACGCGTCAGATCTCCGTGGGAGGCGTCGCCGTCGGCGGCGGCGCGCCCATCGCCGTCCAGGCCATGGCCAAGACCGACACCCGGGACGTCCGGGCGACGGCGGGGGAGGTCCGCCGCCTCGAGCGGGCCGGGGCGGAGATCGTCAGGCTGGCCGTCCCGGACCGGGCCGCGGCGTCCGCATGATCTTGGCGATGAAAAAGCCCTTGTTCTCGGCCTGGCGGAAGAACACGCCCGGCGAGCGCTGGAGCTGGCTGACGACGACCCGTTCGATGCCGTTGAAGATGAAGGTCCCCTTCTCGGTCATGAGCGGGATGTCGCCGAAATAGACTTCCTGCTGCTTGATGTGCTTGAGCCGCTTGGTCTTGGTCGCGGCGTCCTTTTCCCAGGTGACGAGCTGGACCTTGAGCTTGAGGGGGATGGAGTAGGTGTAGCCCTTCTGGATGCACTCCATCGAGGAGTACTTGATCTTGAGCCCGACGCGGTCGCCGCAGTGCTCGCAGAGAGGGAGCTCGATCTTGCGGGCCGCCCCGCAGAAGGGGCAGACCTCCTTCTCGGAGATCTCCATCGCCGCGGGGAGCAGGGTCTGGCAGGCGTTGCACTTGGCCCGGGAGTTCTCCACCCCCTTGAGACGGCCGCACTTGCACTCCCACGTGCCGATCGAATAGCTGAGGAACTCGAGCTCGGTCGTCTCCTTGAAATCGGAGATCGGGAAGACGTCCTTCAGGGCGGCCTGGAGGCCGGTGTCCTTCCTCTCCTCCGGGAGCAGGTCCATCTGGAGGAACTCCCGGTAGGATTGGGTCTGGATGTCCAGGAGGTCGGGCATCGGGAAGACCGCGTTGATCTTCGAGAAGTCGACCCGCTCGCGGGACGGTGTGTTAGGTTCTTTGACCATGGGAACTCACTCTCGTGCAGAGATCGAGTGTCCTCGTTTCCGATGCCGGACGCACGGACGCTCAGCCAACCGGGTCACTTACTGAAGCTCGACGACGGCTCCGACTTCGACGAACTTGGCCTTGATGGCCTCGGCCTCTTCCTTGGTCACGCCTTCCTTGAGAGGCTTGGGGGCGCCGTCGACGAGGTCCTTGGCTTCCTTGAGCCCGAGGCTGGTGATCTCGCGGACGACCTTGATGACGTTGATCTTCTTGTCGCCCACGGACTTCAGGATGACGTTGAACTCGGTCTTCTCCTCGACGGGCGCGGCGGCGGCGGGGGCGGCCCCGGCGACCATGACGGGCGCGGCGGCGGCGGCGCTGATGCCGTAGCGGGTCTCGAACTCCTTGATGTAGTCCGAGAGCTCCAGGATGGTCAGGGAGTCCAGGTGGGTGAAGAACTGTTCCTTGGTCAGTTTGTCCATGTCTCGCGTCTCCTTAATATTGGGATTTCAAGTGTTTTTCGTTCTCTTGAGCTCGCCCATCAGGATGCCGACGTTGCCGAGCGGCGCCTGCAGGGTGCGCATGAGCCGGTGGAGCGGATCGGCCATGAGGAAGGCGATCTTGCCGACGAGGTCCTCGCGCGAGGTCAGGCGGCAGACCTCCTCGAATTGGCCGGGCGCCAGGGCGTGGCCCTCGACCTGGCCGCCCTTGACGGCCAGGACCTTGCCCTGGTTCGAGAAGTCCTTGAGGAGCCGGGCCAGCGGGATGGGGTCCTTCGCGGCGAAGGCCACGGCCGTCGGCTTCTGGAAGTACGGACGGAGGGCCTCCGGGCACGTCTCGCCGAGGGCCCGCAGGGCCAGCCGGTTCTTGATGACCTTGTAGGTGAAGGCGTTCTTGCGGAGGACCTTGCGGAGCTCGACCGACTGGGCGACGGTCATCCGCTTGTAGTCGACGAGGTACCAGGTGCCGTTGGCGGCGAACAGGCGCTCGAGCGACTCGACGATGGGCTGCTTGGCTTCCTTTTTCACGGGGCTCTCCTTAGCTCTCGAGGACGTCCTCGGCGATCCGGAAGGACGGGCCCATCGTCGACGACATGTACATCGACCGGATGTACTTGCCCTTGGCGGCCGCGGGCTTGGCGTGGACGATGGCCTGGACGAAGGTCTTGATGTTCTCGACGAGCTTGGCCTCCGGGAAGGAGACCTTGCCGACCGTCGAGTGGACGATGCTCGTCTTGTCGACGCGGAACTCGACCTTGCCCGCCTTGGTCTCCTCGACGGCCTTCTTGACGTCGAAGGTGACGGTGCCGGACTTGGGGTTGGGCATGAGGCCCTTGGTGCCGAGGATGCGCCCCAGCTTGCCCACGCCGCGCATGACGTCGGGGGTGGCGATGACGATGTCGAAATCGATCCAGCCGCCCGCGATCCGCTCGATGATGTCGTCGCCGCCGAAGTAGTCGGCGCCGGCCTCCTCGGCCTCCTTGAGCTTCTCGCCGGCCGCGATGACGCAGATCTTCTTCGTCTTGCCCGTGCCGTGGGGCAGGACGACCGTCCCGCGGACCATCTGGTCGGAGTACTTGGGGTTGACGCCGAGCCGGATGTCCATGTCGACCGACTCGTCGAACTTGGCGAAGTGGGCCTTTTTCAGGAGGCCGACGGCCTCCTCCAGGGAGAACTCGCGGGGTTCGGCCCCCCGGACCTCCCGGGCCTTGAGGGTGTTCTTGCCGTGCTTACTCACTGATGATCTCCAATCCCATGTTCTTGGCGGTCCCGGCGATGATCTTCTTGGCCGCCTCGACGTCGTAGGCGTTGAGGTCGGCGAGCTTCGTCCGGGCGATGTCCTCGATCTGCTTCAGGGTGACCTTGCCGACCTTGTCCTTGTTGGGGGCCCCGGAGCCCTTGGCGATCCCGGCCGCCTTCTTGAGAAGATAGGAGGCCGGAGGGGTCTTGACCGCGAAGTTGAAGGACTTGTCCTTGAAGACGGTGATGAGGACGGGGACGACGGTCCCTTCCTCCATCTTCTTCGTCCGGTCGTTGAACTCCCGGACGAAGCCCATGATGTTGACGCCGTGCTGCCCCAGGGCCGGGCCGACGGGGGGGGCCGGGCTGGCCTGGCCGGCGACGATCTCCAGCTTGATCTTGGCGATGACTTCCTTCGACATGGCGTCCTCCTAAAGCTTTTCGACCTGCAGGAACTCGAGCTCGACCGGGGTCGACCGGCCGAAGATCGTGACCAGGACCTTGAGCGTGTTGCGCTCGGCGTTGACCTCTTCGACGATCCCGTTGAAATTGAAGAAGGGCCCGTCGATGATCCGGACGGCCTCGCCCTTCTCGAACGAGTGCTTGGGCTTGGGCTTCTCGGAGGTCGTCTCCATGTGCTCGACGATCTGCCCGACCTCCTTCTTGCTGAGCGGCGTGGGCGTCCGCCCGGAGCCGACGAAGCCGGTGACCTTGGGGACCTGCCGGATCATCAGCCAGTTCTCGTCGTTCATCTCCATCTCGACGAGGATGTAGCCGGGATAGGACCGCTTCGTGGAGACGACCTTCTTGCCGCCCCGGATCTCGATGACGTCCTCCGTGGGGATGATGATCTGTCCGACCTGGTCCTCGAGGTGGAGCTCGATCGCCTTCTGCTTGATCGTCTCGGCCACGAACTTCTCGAAGCCGGAGTAGGTGTGAACCACGAACCAGTTCTTTGCCATCGTGCGATTCCTTGCGCTTACCCGAAGAGCGACTTGATCTGGCCGATGACCCAGGAGAAGATGACGTCCATGAAGAACAGGTAGAAGCCGAAGAAGACCGTGGCCGCGATGACGACGACGGTCGTGCTGACGACCTCGTTCTTGGAGGGCCAGGTGACCTTCTTGAGCTCCGACTTGACGTCCCGGAGGAAGTTCCCGAGTCTCTTGTACCAGCGGATCTTGTCGTTCATGGCGTTCCTTCTTTCCGTCGTCCGCGGCCGGGGCCGGCGGGCCCCGTCACCGCGCTCCCCGCGGTTGGGAATGGCAGGTGAGGCAGGGCTCGAACCCGCAACCTGCGGTTTTGGAGACCGCTGCTCTACCAATTGAGCTACTCACCTGTCGCCCTCTCGCGCCGTCCGTCTACTTGGTTTCCTTGTGGGCCGTGTGCTTCCGGCAGAACGGGCAGAACTTCCGGGTCTCGAGCTTCTCCGTCTGCTTCTTCTTGTTCCGCGTCGAGCTGTAGTTGCGCCGCTTGCACTCGCCGCACTGGAGCGTGATGATCTCTCGCATGTCCAACCTTCCCGGCCCCCGGGGGGCCCGCACCGAATCGAAGACGAAAAGCCCAAGACCAGAATTGAACTGGTGACCCCGTCCTTACCAAGGACGTGCTCTACCAACTGAGCTACTTGGGCCCGTTCACCTCGCACAAGAGCGGGAAACGGGACTCGAACCCGCGACGTTCAGCTTGGAAGGCTGACGCTCTACCAACTGAGCTATTCCCGCAGACGGAAAAATGGGCAGGGAAGGATTCGAACCTCCGAAGCGTTTCCGCAACGGGTTTACAGCCCGTCCCATTTGGCCACTCTGGAACCTGCCCGCAATACGATGCATCGTCATCGTCCTCGTCGCCGTATCTGAGCCAGCGAAGGGATTCGAACCCCTGACCCGCTGATTACAAATCAGCCGCTCTACCTGCTGAGCTACGCTGGCCTGTCCTCAACCGATCTCGCCGAGCCGCCTCTCCGAAATAATGGGGAATGGCAGAAAAGGAGAAAAAAATAGAAAAAACCTCTCTCCTCGAGCTCTAATGTGTTCTTTTTTCAGAGATTTAATCTGAAATATACAGAACGACCACGGCCAGTCTAGAGGAAACCTCGGTTCCTGTCAAGGGTTTCTTTTGACCGGAGCCCTCATTCCCCGGGCCCGCTCCAGGCTCTCCCCCACCCCTCGGAGGAACTCCACGGTGAAAATGAGGTAACGGGCCTTCTGGACGGGGGTCAGAACGGCGTCGAGGCCCGCCTCGACCTCGTCGTCCTTGTCCCTGATGGCCCGGCGGGCCGCCCTGGCCCGGGCGACCATTTCCCCGACCTTCCCCTCGTCCACCCGGCCGGCGGCCAACGCGGCCTGGAGGTCCCTCATATCGAGGGCGAGGCCTTCCTGGAGGCCGGCCTTTTCCCGCTCCGCCCTGGTCAGGAGGGGGTAGACCCGGGCCGCCTGGTCCTCGGTCAGAGCGAGCGCCCGGGTCAGCCTGATGATGTAGAGGTCGGCGATCCTTTCCCGCAGCCGGGCCCGGTTCTGAGGCTCTCCGGGACGGCCCGCCTGGGCGGCGGCCGCCGCGACCAGGGACAGAGCCAGGACGAGGACGACGACGAGCGCTTGTTTTTTCATTTCGGACCTCCAAGACCGTTTTCCCGCTCCAGTCCGGCGACGATCTCCCCGAGCTCTTCCTCGCTCAGACCCTGCCAGAAGAGAGGGTCTGCGGCGCGGAGAACGGCCGCGTCCGGCCCCGGGGCCAGCTCCTCGATCGAGGCCCGGATCTCCCTGTCGACGGCCCTCCCGAGCTCGGGATCGGCCTCGGCTTCGAGGAGCAAAGGCGCCAGGGGATCGATATCCGGGAACCAGCCGGCCGTCATCCCGGGGGCCTGTCTGTCCGTCCGGACGAGCCAAAGGGCGAGGATGGCGACCAGGCCGAGCGCGGCGGCCGCCAAGGCCAGCCGTCGGCGGTCCGGGAACGAGGCCCTGGCCGGGCCGCCTCCCCGGCCTTCCCTGTCGAGCTTGGCCTCCAGCCGCATCTCGAAGCCGGGGAACCGACGGGACTGGTTCCCAGGGGGTCCGGGGAGCTAGAGGCGATTCCCGACCGAAGCCGCAGAGAGGGACTTCCCGAAATCGGGAGAAGAACCTAAAAAAAGAGGGCGGCGGGAGGTCCCGCCGCCCTCTCGAGCGTGTGCGTGGAGCCGGAGCTAGAAGATCAGGCGGAGGCCGATGCGGGCCTGCCGCGGTTCGACGAGCCCGTAGAGATCATGACCGCCGGTGGAGGGGTAGGTGCCGTCGGTGTACCAGTCGTAGCCGATGCGCGTGCCCCAGGAGGTGATGGTGTTGTCGTTGAGGAGGTTGAAGACGTCCAGCATGACGCCGAGGCGGTACTTCCCGGCGATGGTGAAGACCTTCTCCAGCCTCAGGTCGAGGATGTTGTACATGGGGTAGTGGTTGGAGCCGCGCTGCTCGGTGAAGAAGGTCACCCGCCCCTGATTGAAGGCGCGCGAGCGGTAGCGCTGGGTCCAGGCGTTGCCCGTGATGCCCCGGTAGTAGACGTTGAAGTTGATGTCGAGGGGCAGGACGTAGGTGCCCTGGATCTTGATCATGTGGGTCGGGTCGTTCGTGGAGTTGCCGTCGGCGTTGAGATAGAAGTTGGGGTCGAAGGTGCCGCCGCCGTAGCCGATGTCGTCGGCGAAGCCGTTGTCGATCGTGCCCGAGGCCTTGCCGTAGACGTAGGAGGCCAGCAGCTGCCAGCGGTTCGAGAAGCGCTTGTTGAACTGGAGCGAGATGCCCTGGTACTTCCGGTAGGGGACGTCCAGGACCCAGGGGTCGCCCTGCTTGTAGTTGGTGATGAGGTAGTCGAAGGTCTCCAGTGTGGCCGCGGTCCGCTCGTAGATCGGGAAAGTCCTGTCGAGCGGCGCCACGTAGTAATCGATCAGGTCGTAGTCCGCGGCGTAGTCGACGGGCCCGACGAGCTTTTTCCATTCCCTGTTGATGTAGGTGACGCCGAAGGAGGTGTCCTTGAAGAGCTCGCGCTCGATCCCGACCGTCCACTGGACCATGTAGGGGTGCTTGATGTTGGGGTCCATCCGGTACAGGCTCTCGAAGACGATGCGGTACCACTCGAACCAGTCCCCCGTCGCCGTCGTGGGATCGTCGTCGTCGGGGATGAAGTAGTAGCCGACCTCGTCACCGTAGGCGCGGTCGGGGTTCATCCGGTCGTGGAAGCTGGCGAACATGCCCTCGGTGAATTGGCCGTAGTGGGCCTTGAGGATGGTCGACTTGTCGCCCAGGATGTCGAAGGTGAAGCCCAGGCGCGGGGCCAGCCGGTTCGTCTTGAAGACGGGGCCGCTGACGTACTTGACGTCGCCCCAGTTCTGGCTGTAGCGCAGGCCCAGGCTGAAGTTGAGCCGCTTCGAGACCTGCCAGGAGTCCTGGACGAAGGCCTCGAGCCGGGTGTAGCGGGTGTTGGTGTCGTAGCCGAATTTCTGGTAGGCGAGGTAGGGCCCGCTGTAGATGTAGCCGTAATAGCCTTCGCCGAACAGGTCGGCGTAAAACACGTTGCTGCCGAGCTCCCCGCCCCGGCCCGTATAGCCGTACTGGTTGCGGGACATGGAGCGCTCGAACTCGGCCCCGAACTTGAACTCGTGGGAGCCGGCCAGGAAGTCCTCGGCGTAGTGCGTCAGGCTGACGTTGGTCCCGAACCGGGCCCGGTCGTAGTAGCCGAAATAGCCGGCGCTGTCGTAGAGCCAGCCGTTATCCCGGCCGCCGGCGTAGGTCTCGTAGCCGGGCTGGACGGAGACGATGTGGGCGTAGGGTTCGAGGCCGACCTCGGGATCGAGGTAGTAGCGGCCCTGGAAGTAGTTGGTCTTGAGGTCGAAGAACGTCTTCGAGCTCAGGACCTTGTTCAGGCTGAAGGCGACGAGCCAGTCGGGGGAGTCCTGGGTGACGCAGGCCTCGGGGGAGGTCGTGGCGCCGGCGCCGCGGTTCTGGCCCTGGTAGGCCGTCGTCTGGAACATGGCGCTCATGTTCAGGGTGTTGGTCAGCTGGCCCGTGAACTTGACGAAGAAGCGGGGCTGCTTGTAGTCGACGTCCTCGGGGAAGCCCGTGGGGCGGTCCTTCGTCCGGTAGAACTGGCCGCCGGTGTAGAACCAGAGCTTGTCCTTGATGATGGGGCCGCCGATGTGCCCGTTGAGGTCCATGAGCCAGGAGGACGGCGAGGTGAGATCAGGAAAGTCCAGGGGGCCGTTGTAGGCGGTGGTGTTGACGGCCTGCCAGAACTTCGAGGTGGCCTGGTAGCCCTGGAAGTTGAACTCGAAGTGCCCGGAGAACTCGTTGCCGCCGGACTTGGTGACGATGTTGAAGATGACGCCGGTGAAGTTGCCGTACTCGGCCGGGAGGCCGACGCCCATGACCTTGGCCTCCTCGATGATGTTGTGGTCCGAGAAGACCCAGGCCGAGCCGGCGTCCGGGTCGGCGACGTTGACGCCGTCCATGGAGTAGGCGATGCCGGTGTTCTGGGAGGCGCCGAAGGCGACGTTGTTGGTGACGCCGGGCGCGAGGTTGACGATGTCCGCCGTGAACTGGTTGTAGGGGATGTTCCGGAGGATCTCGTTCGTCAGGGTGACGGACGCCGTCTCGGTCGACTTGACGTCGATCGTCGGCGACTGCGCGATGACCGTGACCTCCTCGCTGACCGCGGACGGCCTCAACTGGATGTCCAGGGTCAGGGTCGACGTCGTCGTCAGGCGCAGGTTCTCACGGACGACCGTCCCGAAGCCCGCGAGCTCCGCCTGGACCTTGTATTCGCCGGGCGGCAGGGCCGGGAAACGGAACTCGCCGTTGGCGTCCGTGACGGACGCGCGGACGCCCATCAGGTTCCCGCCGGAGATCGTGACGTTGACGCCGGGCAGGGGCGAGTTCTGGTCGTCGGTCACGACGCCGCGGACGGCGCCCGTGTCCCGCGACTGGGAGAAGACGACGGGGGCGAGGAGGAGGACGATGGCCAGGAAAGTCAACAGCTTTGTTCTCAAATTGCCTCCTTTCAAGACATGACTAAGGGCTTGGCTACTTTCCGACGGCTTGTTGAGCGGCTCTCGATAGACACCTCCTTGATGCCCGTTGATTCAGCAATAAAGGTGCCAAATCCGGGCATTTCGTATCTTGTTTGAATTCAACGCTTAGAAGGAGTGATACACCCATCATTCTCCGAACGATTGAATACTATCCATAATTTTGGAGTTTTGCAACAAAAATAATTCACGGCCGGGCGGGGCCCCGGGGCCGGATTTGTCAAGGTTTCGGCCGTGTGCTATCGTAGTTTTCGGAGCAAAGGAGACGCCCTTGAAGAGAACCTTCGCCACCGTCCTCGCCGCCGCTCTCCTCCTCTCGTCCTTTCTCCCGGCCGCCCCGGAGAAGCCGAGCCCCGAGCTGGCCCGCTGGCTCGAGGACGTCGCGCCGATCCTGACCCGGGCGGAGCGGTCCGTTTTCCGGAACCTCCAGACCAACGCCGACCGGGCCAAGTTCGTCCGGCTCTTCTGGCGCATGCGGGACCCCCTGCCCGACACGGACGAGAACGAGTTCCAGAGGGAGTACGAGGAGCGCGTCCGGTTCGCCGACCAGACGTTCGGCCGCACCTCGCACAAGCGCGGCAGCCAGACCGACCGGGGCTATTTCTACCTCGTCCTCGGCCCGCCGCGCGAGCGGACGCTCTACACGACGCAGTCCGAGGTCTGGCCCCTGGAGCTGTGGTTCTACAAGGGCGCCGAGGAATTCGGGCTCCCCAGCTACTTTTACCTGATCTTCTATCAGCCCGAGGGGTACGGGGATTTCCGGCTCTATTCCCCGACCGTCGAGGGGCCCGAGAAGCTCACCCTGCCGACGGTCATGAGGGCCGGCGCCGCCTTGAGCCGCACGGCCGCCTACCAGGCCATCCGGAAGATCAATCCGGAGCTGGCCGGCGCCGCCATGAGCTATCTGCCGAGCGACACGCAGGCCGGCTCGGCCTCGTTCTCTTCCGATTCGATCGTCGCCGCGGTCCGGGGCCTGCCCGAGAAGAAATACTCCGACGGCTACGCCCGCTCCTACCTGGCCTACAAGGACCACGTCGAGACCGAATACATGGACCGGTTCTTCTCCTGCGCCTTCCAGGCCGGCGTGTTCCGCGAGGCCGGGCAGAGCTTCCTGCACTGGTCGATCGAGCCCGACAAGATGGACTTCGGCACCCAGGGCCAGTCGATCTACGCCAGCTTCGAGCTCGTGCTGCGGATCGAGGACGCGGACGGCCGGGCCGTCCACGAACGGACCGAGGAGATCCCGCTCCGGATCACCTCCGAGCAGTACCAGACCTACGCCCGCCGGCGCTTCGCCTTCCAGGACCTCCTGGCCATCGTCCCCGGCGAGTACCGGGCCCTGTTCCTGCTCAAGAACAAGACCGCCCGGGAGTTCTCGTCGTTCGAAACGCGGATCTCCGTGCCGCCGGCGGCCGCCGCCGGCCGGCCGGCCCTGCGCCGGCCGGTCCTCTTCTATTCCCGGACCGCCGTGCCCGACGCCCAGAGGACCAACCTCAAGGCCTTCGTCTTCGGGGGGCAGGAGTATCTCGTCGGGGCCCGCAACGAGTTCCCGCCCGCCTCGACGCTGGGGGTCTTCGTCCAGGCCGAGGGCGCCGCCGCGGCCGGACCGGACGGACCGCCCTCCTTCTCGGTCGACATCGTCTCCCACGACACCGGCGAGAGCGCCGCGACGTTCTCCCTGACCGAGGTCGCGCCCGATCCGGGCGATCCCGGCTGCCTCCTCGCGACGGGGACGGGGTCCTTGAAGGACGTCCCGCAAGGCTACTACCGGGCCGAGGTCTCCCTCCGTTCGCCGGACGGCCGGGTCCTGGCCGCCGGCCGGGAGAACTTCGTCGTCCTGGCCCGGCCGGCCCCCGTCGTGCCCTGGGTCTACGCCCGTCTCCACGGCCCCTTCCCCGGGCCCGAGCACCTCAAGGCGCTCGGCTCCCAGCACTTCCTGAAGGGGGACTACGCGGCCGCGCGGTCCGTCCTGGAGAAGGCCCTCGCGGGCCGTGACGACGCCGACGCCCGCCTCCTCCTGGCCAAGTCGCTCTTCGGGCTGGGCCTCTACAAGGAGTCCCTGACCCACGCCCTGGCCGTCCACGAGCGGACGGGCGACCGCGAAGCGGCCAAGGTCATCGCCCTCGACCACGCGGGATTGAAGGACTGGGAGACCGCCCTGACCTATCTCGAAAAGCTCATGGCCGGGGCGACCGAGGTCCCGGTGCTCAACCTGGCCGCGGAGTGCCACCTGGCGCTGGGGCGGCCGGACAAGGCCCTGCCTCTCATCGAGAAGTCGCTGGCCCTCGCTCCCGGCCAGCCCGCCGTCAAAGCGCTCGAGGAGAAGGCGCGCAAGCTCGTCCGCTGAGCCGGAGGCGATCCCCGACCGAAGCCGCGGAGAGGGACTTCCCGGTACTCGGAGAAGGACCAAAAAAAAGGCCCCCGCGACGCTTCCGCAACGAGGGCATCGACGCCCAGCACAACCCCGAGTTCACCATGCTCGAGTTCTACGAGGCCTACAAGGACTACAACGACATGATGGACCTGACCGAGGAGCTGCTGACGGGGCTGGCCGTGACGCTGCGCGGGTCGGAGGAGGTCCCCTTCGGCGAGCTCGCGATCTCCTTCAAGCGGCCCTACCGGCGCCTGAAGTTCCTCGACGCCTGCGTCCGTTACAGCGGCCTCGCGCCGAGCCGGTTCGAGGACCGGGCCGGCCTCGTCGCCTTCGCCGAGGGCCTGGCGCCCGACAAGAAGCCCCTGACCTACGGCAAGGCGCTGGACGTCGTCTTCGACCGCTTCGTCAAGGACAACATCGACCAGCCGACCTTCATCACCAACCCGCCCCGGGAGATCTCGCCCCTGGCCAAGACCTCGCGGGACGATCCCGAGGAGGCCGAGCGGTTCGAGCTCCTCATCGCCGGCATGGAGGTGGCCAACGCCTTTTCGGAGCTCACCGACCCGGCCGAGCAGCGGGCCCGCTTCGAGGAGCAGGCCGAGGAGAAGCGCAAGGGCGACGAGGAATCCCATCCCGTCGACATGGACTACGTCGAGGCCCTCGAGTACGGCCTGCCGCCGACGGGCGGGGAGGGCATCGGCATCGACCGGCTGACCATGATCCTGGCCGGCCGGCGCTCGATCCGGGAGGTCGTCCTCTTCCCCCTGCTGAGGCCGAAATAGAGACATGATCTTCGAGCTGTTCGTCGCCCGCCGCTATCTCACCGCGCGGAGGAAGCAGGCCTTCATCTCCGTCATCACGACGATCTCCGTCGGGGGCATCGCCATCGGCGTCGCCGCCCTAGTGATCGCCATCGCCCTGATCACCGGGTTCCAGGGCGACGTCCAGGAGAAGATCCTGGGCGCGACCTCCCACATCATGGTCTCCGACCTCAGCGGCCGCGGCCTCGAGGACTACGAGGCCCTGGCCGACAGGATCCGGGCCCTGCCCGGGGTCGAGTCGGTGACCCCGGTCGTCTACAGCACCGTCCTCATCACCGGCATCGGCGAGAGCTCGGGCGCCCTCGTCAAGGGCCTCGACTTCGAGCGCGAGAGAAAGGGCGCCGACTGGCTGCAAAGGCTCGAAGCCGGCGCGATCCCGGAGCCCGGGGGGGCCCGGGAGGGCCTGCTCCTCGGCCGGGAGCTGGCCCTGAGGATCGGCGCCCAGGTCGGCGACGCGGTCCAGATCGTCACGGCCTCCTCGACCCTGGGGCCGATGGGGCTCCTGCCGAAGAGGAAGATGTTGCAGGTGGCCGGGATCTTCAATACGGGGCTGTACGAGTTCGACAACGCGACGGCCCTCGTCGCCATCGGCGCGGCCCAGAAGCTCTTCGGGCTCGAAGGGCGGGCCAGCTACATCCAGGTCAAGCTGAGCGACATCTTCGCCGCGCCGGCGGTCGGGGAGAGGATACGGGAGGCCCTGCCGCCCGTCGTCTACGTCACGACCTGGATGGAGCTCAACAAGTCGCTCTTCTCCGCCCTGAAGCTGGAGAAGAACATCATGTTCCTGACCATCACCCTCATCGTCATCGTGGCCGCGCTCAACATCATCGCCACGCTCATCCTGATGGTCATGGAGAAGACCCGCGACATCGGCCTGCTCATGGCCATGGGGGCGACGCCCCGGATGGTCAACCGGATCTTCTTCCTGCAGGGGGCCCTCATCGGCGTCCTCGGCACGGCCCTGGGCGTCCTGCTCGGCCTCGGCTGGTGCGCCCTGGCCAACGCCTTCGAGCTCATCAAGATCCCCGTCGACATCTACCAGATCTCCTACGTCCCGTTCCGGCTGAGGCCGCTCGACCTGGCCCTCATCGTCGGGGTGACCCTCCTCATCAGCTTCGTCTCGACGCTGTTCCCGGCCCGCCGGGCGGCCAAGATCGATCCCGTGGTGGCCTTGAAATATGAGTGACGCCGTGCTCGTCGCCGAACGCCTGGGGAAGACCTACCCCTTGCCCAAGGGCGACCTCCGGGTCTTCGAGGGCCTCGATTTCGAGCTCCGGCGCGGCGGGCTCGTGGCCGTCATGGGGGCCTCCGGCATCGGCAAGACGACGCTCCTCAACCTGCTCGGGGGCCTCGACCGGCCCACGGAGGGGCGGGTCCTCCTCGACGGCGAGGACCTCTTCGCCGGCAGCGACCGCGACGTGGCCGCCGTCCGCAACCGCAAGATAGGCTTCGTCTTCCAGGTCTACCACCTGTTGCCCGAGTTCACCGCGCTCGAGAACGTCGGCTTCCCCCTCCTCATCGCCGGACGGGGGAAGCGGGAGGCCTTCGCCCGGGCCGGCGAGATGCTGCGCGAGGTCGGTCTCGAGGGCAAGTTCTCCTCGCGGCCGAGCCAGCTGTCAGGGGGCGAACAGCAGCGCGTGGCCATCGCCAGGGCCCTGGTCGGCTCGCCCCGGCTCCTGCTGGCCGACGAGCCTACGGGCAACCTCGACTGGCGGACGGGGGAGAAGGTGCTGCGCCTGATCCTCGACCTCCACGCGAGCAAGGGCCTGTCCTCCGTTCTGGTCACCCACAACGAGAGGATCGCCCGGTACTGCGACCAGGTCTTCGAGATGGCGGCCGGTTCGATGGAACGCCTGCCCGCCCCGGAGAGTTGATAGTCTTGGGAGGGCGGCCCCGGCCGGTCGCGGCCGGGCCGGTCTTTTGACCAATCCCGCCCGATATGGTATATGGTAGAAGGATATCCGAAATGAAAAAGGTCGTCCTCGCGCTCCTGCTCCTCGCTCTTCCCGGCCTGCTGGCCGCCCAGGAGATCCTCGAGAAGATCGAGATCGCCGGGAACGAGCGCGTGACCCCGGAGACGATCATCTACTACCTCTCGCTCCGCCAGGGCGACGTCTACAACCCCGACCAGCTCCGGCGGGACTTCCGCGTCCTCTGGTCGACGGGCTTCTTCGCCGACATCAAGTTCGAGGAGCTCCAGGGGACGCGGGGCAGGATCGTCCGGATCACCGTGCAGGAGAACCCGATCGTCCGGGCCGTGACCTACAAGACGGGGAAGAAGGTCAAAGAGGGCGACATCGTCAGCAAGCTCAAGGAGAAGGACCAGGCCATCCTGCCCTATTCCTACTACAGCAACGCCAAGGTCCAGCGCATCAAGGACACCATCGCCGAGCTCCTCGCCGAGAAGGGCCTGCTGGCCTCGAAGATCGAGACCGAGGCCATCCGCCAGGGCAAGAACGAGGTCGACGTCGTGATCCGGGTCGAGGCGGGCTCCAAGGTCCGGGTCGGGGACGTCGTCTTCGAGGGCGCGACCAAGATCGAGGACAGCCGCCTCAAGTGGGCCATGAAGGACAACCGCCCCCACAGCCTCTTCAACTGGGTCGCGGGCAAGGACGTCTACAAGGCCAACAAGATCGACGACACGGCCGATACCCTCAAGAAGAAGTTCCAGGAGCTCGGCTACATGGAGGCCGCCGTCGGCGAGCCGCGGACCGAGGAGTACGAGGACACGACCGTCACCTTCTCGAAGCAGAAGATGATGCGCCTCGTCTTCCCCGTGTCCCCCGGCTACCTCTACCGCACCGGCGAGATCAAGATCGAGGGCAGCAAGTCCCTCAACCTCAAGGCCATCCGGTCCCTGGTCAAGCTCAAGACGGGCGACATCTACAGCACCAAGGTCCGGGAGAAGAGCGTCGACGACGTCTCCGAGGTCTTCCGGGACGGCGGCTTCGTCTATTGCCAGGTCATCCCCATCGAGAACCTCGATCCCAAGAACAAGGTCGTCAACGTCACCTTCAACATCATCGAGGGCGAGGTCGCCTACCTCCACCGGCTGGAGTTCCGCGGCAACACCTACACCAAGGACAGGGTCATCCGCCGGGAGATGATGCTCCGGGAGGGCGACCGGTTCGGCATGACCGCCTTCAAGAACAGCATCCTGCGGGTCAAGCAGCTCGGCCTGGTCGACCTCGACAAGGACCCCGACATCCAGCCGGACCCCGGGGACCCGACCAAGATGGACGTCGTCGTCAACGTCAAGGAGCTGCAGCGGAACAACGTCCAGTTCACGGCCGGCTACAGCGGCTACGAGGGCGCCTTCGTGGCCTTCAGCTACTCGACCGTCAACTTCCTCGGCGCCGGCGAGACGCTGGAGGTCGGCATCCAGACGGGCAAGCTGGTCAAGAACTACTCCTTCGGGTTCTCCGAGCCCTATCTCTTCGACAAGCCCATCACGGCCGGCTTCAACGTCTACAAGCGGGACATGCGCTACCCCTGGTTCTGGCGCAAGGGCATCGGGACCGACCTGTCGGCCGGACTGCGGCTCTTCGGGATGTGGCGGGCCAACCTGACCTACACGTACGAGAAGGTCCAGATGACCGTCTCCGACGACCCGACCTATTCCCTGCCGACGACCTACTACCAGTACTACAGCAACCAGAAGTACGACATCAGCTCCGTCACGCCGATGCTCTGGCGCTCGACGATCGACAGCCCGCTCACGCCGACGCGGGGGACGATGTATTCGCTCAACCTCAAATACGCCTTCCCCTTCCTCAGCGGGGACGTGTTCTTCATCAAGCCGGCCATCGAGTTCACCCGCTACCAGCCCCTCCTCGGCCGGGGCCCCAAGACCCACGTCTTCGGGATCCACGCCCAGTACATGTTCATCAAGGCCCTCCGCGGCTCGACGATCCCCTACTGGGAGCGCTTCTACCTCGGCGGCGAGAGGTCCATCCGCGGCTACGAGGTCTACACGATCGGGCCGGTCGACGGCAACGGGTACAACGTCGGCGGCGAGAAGTCCTTCGTCTTCAACGTCGAGTACATCATCCCCGTCGGCGGCCCCCTCTACGCCATCTTCTTCTACGACATCGGCAACTGCGTCCTCTACGGGCAGAAGCTCAATCCCAAGGACATGTATTCCTCGCTCGGCCTCGAGGCCCGGCTCTTCATCCCGGCCCTCCGGGTGCCGTTCCGCCTGATTTTCGCCTTCAACAACAAAAAGATCTATGCCACCGACTCGGACTTCGCGTTCCGTTTCGCCGTCGGCACGACGTTCTAGGGAGGTTCCGACCATGAGGCAACACCTACGGCTCATCGCGCTCGCCGCCGCCGCCGCGGCCGGGCTGGCCGGCCTGGCCGCCGCCCAGGAATCGGGCAAGCTGGCCACGCTGAATTCCCAGGATGTCCTCGAAAAATCGGCCGAGGGCAAGCGGGCCATCGCCCAGCTCCAGGCCGCCGACAAGAAGTACGGCGACGACGTCACCCGCCTCGACGACCAGATCAAGCAGCTCCAGAACCGGTTGAGCTCCCAGCGCCTGACGCTGACCGCCGAAGCGGCCGCCGGCATCCAGGCCGACATCCAGAGAAAGCAGACCGAGCGTCAGCGGGCGGCCGAGGACGCGGCCCGGGGCATGCGCGAGCTCCAGATGCGGACCCTGGAACAGATCCAGAACGAGCTCCGCGTCTATTATGATGATTAGCTCGCGCGGTTGTCAAGGAAGAAGTGCCCAGTATTGCATGTCCGGACGAAAAAATTTAAAAGAAAATCGCCAAGAGCAAAAGCGGGGACTTCCTGGTCGTCGAAGATGACAAAAAACGTTCCGACTTGGGCGCAATTTTGTCCCGGCTCGGGCTCCGGGTCAGGGAACACCGCTGCGACGACGGGTCGAAGCAGGAGATCCGGAGGCTCAAGAAGGAGCTGGCCCGCCATCTCCGCCGGGCCGAGGAGCTCGAGGAGGCCTACGACACGACGCTCGAGAACTTCATGGCCGCGCTCGACCTGCGCGACGTGGAGACCTACGGCCACTCGAAGACGGTCGCCCGCTACACACACGTCCTGGCCGAGGCCTGCGGCGTGCGCGACCCGAAGGCCCTCGACAGCGTCGGCAAGGGCGCGCTCCTGCACGACGCCGGCAAGATGGCCATCCCCGACTCCATCCTGAAGAAGCCGGGCCCGCTCGCGCCCAAGGAGTGGGAGGTCATCCGCAGGCACCCGGTCCTCGGATACGGGCTCGTCCGCGACGTCAAGCTCGTGCCCGAGGTCGGCAACATCATCCTCTGCCACCACGAGAGGTACGACGGCACGGGCTATCCCAAGGGGCTCAAGGGCGAGGCCATCCCGCTCGAGGCCCGGGTCTTCGCCGCGGCCGACACGCTCGACGCCGTGACTTCGCATCGTCCCTACCGGGCGCCGCGCGACTTCAGGGCCGCCCGCCGCGAGCTCGAGGCCGGGGCCGGGAGTCAGTTCGATCCCGCCGTCGTCGAGGCCTTTTGCGGCCTGGACCTCGCCGTGTGGGAGAAGATCCGCTTCGAGACGACGCGGCTCATGCCGCCGATCGAGGACTACCTGCCTTCCCAGGCGCGGGGCTAGGGCCCGTCCCCGGTCCGAGGAGAAGGGTCATGAAGAAGAGCGTCAAGGTCCTCGTTCTCGCCGCCAGCCCCCGCCCCAAGGGCAACAGCACGATCCTCGCCGCCGAGGCCGCCCGCGGCGCCGCGGAGGCCGGGGCCGAGGTCCGGACGGTCCGCCTGGCCGACCTCGTCTTCGGCCCCTGCCGGGCCTGTGACCGGTGCCGGAAGCCGGACGCGAAGGGCTGCGTCCAGGACGACGACATGAAAGCCCTCCGGGCCGCGATCCGCAAGGCCGACGGCCTCCTCATCGCCTCGCCCGTCTACTGGTTCACGATGAGCGCCCAGGCCAAGCTGTTCATGGACCGGCTCTACGTCTTCGGGGCCAAGAGCTACCGCGAGCTCAAGGGCAAGCGGGTCGGCATCATCCTGGCCTCGGGGGACGCCGATCCCCGGACGTCCGGCGCGGCGAACGCCATGCGCTCCTTCCAGGACGCCTTCGCCTATCTCGGCGCTCCGATCGCGGGCATGGTCCACTGCGGCGGCGGCCGGGCCGGCTCGGTCCGGAAGAACAACGCCTTGATGAAAGAGGCCTACGCCCTCGGCCGCGCCCTCGCCTCTTAAATCGGGGACACAATACCCATTCACCTATTTCCCGGGCGCGCAGATCCGGGATTCCTTATCGTGTCCCCTTTATTGAAACCTCGCGGGCCGATTTCTTGTCTCTATGAGCTTGGCGTATAATCCATTTCTTAGATCTATCGCCCGGAGTGAAAATGGGGAATGGGTATTGTGTCCCCGATTTAAAAAAGGAGCCCCTCATGCGTAAGTCATCGTCGTTCAAGGCCGTCGCGTTCCTGACCGTCCTGCTGGCCGTCCTGGCCGCGCCCTTCCTGGCCGCCCAGGCGTCCAAGGTCGACATCCCCTACCAGAAGTTCGTCCTCGACAACGGGCTGACCCTGATCGTCCACGAGGACCACAAGGCCCCGATCGTCGCCTTCAACGTCTGGTACCACGTCGGCTCGAAGAACGAGGCCGCCGGCAAGACCGGCTTCGCCCATCTCTTCGAGCACCTCATGTTCAACGGCAGCGAGAACTACGACGACGACTATTTCAAGCCGCTGCAGAAGATCGGTGTCACCGACATCAACGGCACGACCAACGAGGACCGGACCAACTACTTCGAGAACGTCCCGGTCTCCGCCCTCGACCTCGTCCTGTGGCTCGAGTCGGACCGGATGGGCCACCTCAAGGGCGCCATCACCCAGGCCAAGCTCGACGAGCAGCGCGGCGTCGTCCAGAACGAGCTCCGCCAGTACTACAACGAACCCTACGCCGTGACCGAGGACCTCATCATCAAGGGCACCTATCCCCCGAACCACCCCTATTCGTGGTCCGTCATCGGCTCGCTCGAGGACCTCGGCAACGCCAAGCTCGAGGACGTCCACAAGTGGTTCGCGACCTATTACGGCCCGAACAACGCCGTCGTCGCCATCGCCGGCGACATCGACACGAAGACCGTGGTCGAGAAGGTCAAGAAGTACTTCGGCGACATCCCGGCCTCGCCGCCGGTCGCCCGGCACCAGGCCTGGGTGGCCAAGCGGACGGGCACCCACCGTCAGACCGTCCAGGACCGCGTCTCCCAGGCCCGCGTCTACAAGGTCTGGAACATCCCCGGCTGGGGCACCGGCTGCGCCGACAAGCTCGATCTCGTGAGCGACATCCTGGCCGGCGGCAAGACCTCGCGCCTCTACAAGCGCCTGGTCTACGACGACCAGCTGGCCACCTCCGTCAGCGCCTACGTCAACACCCGCGAGATCGCCGGCCTGTTCCAGATCGAGGCCGACGCCCGGCCGGGCGTCGAGCTCGCGGCGGTCGGGAAGGCCATCGACGAGGAGCTGGCCCGCTTCCTCAAGGACGGCCCGACGGCCGCCGAGGTCGAGCGGGTCAAGACCCAGTACGCCGCCCGCTTCATCAGGGGCGTCGAGAGGATCGGCGGCTTCGGCGGCAAGTCCGACATCCTGGCCTCGAGCATGATCTACGGCGGGTCGCCCGACGCCTACAAGAAGACACTGGCCCGCATCGACGCCGCGACGGCCGAGTCCCTCAAGGAAAGCGCTAACGAGTGGCTCGCCGACGGCGTCTACGTCCTCGAGGTCACCCCGTACCCGGAATTCGCGGCCGCCAAGACCGGGGCCGACCGCAAGGCGATGCCGGCCGCCGGAGCCCCGCCCGCGGTCCAGTTCCCGGCCGTCCAGAGGGCGACCCTCGCCAACGGCCTGAAGATCGTCCTGGCCGAGCGCCACACCATCCCGGTCGTCAACCTTTCGCTCGTCGTCGACGCCGGCTACGCCGCCGACAAGGGCGGCCTCCCGGGGACCTCGAGCCTGGCCATGGCCATGCTCGACGAGGGCACGGCCAAGCGGACCTCGCTCCAGATCAGCGAGGAGCTGGCCCGGATCGGGGCCACCCTGAACGCGGGCTCGGGCCTCGACGCCTGCGGCGTCACGCTCTCGACCCTCAAGGACAAGCTCGACCCGGCCCTCGACGTCTACGCCGACGTCATCCTCGACCCGTCCTTCCCCAAGGCGGATTTCGACAGGCTCCAGAAGATCCAGATCGCCCAGATCGCCCAGGAAAAGGACTCGCCCATCTACATGGCCCTCCGCGTCCTGCCCGGCCTCATCTACGGCGCCGACCACCCCTACGGCAGCCCGTTCACGGGGTCAGGGACCGAGGCCTCGGTGGCCAAGCTCACCCGTGAGGACCTGGCCAAGTTCCACAAGACCTGGTTCAAGCCCGCGAACGCCACCCTGATCGTCGTCGGCGACACGACCCTGGCCGAGATCAAGCCCAAGATCGAAAAGCTCTTCAAGGGCTGGCAGGCCGGCCCTGTCCCGGCCAAGGACATCAAAGCGGTGCCCGTCCAGGCCAGATCGGCGGTCTACATCATCGACAAGCCGGGCGCCCCGCAGTCGGTCGTGATCTGCGGCGAGCCGGCCCCGCCGGCGGCCGACCCGGACGCGATCGCCATCGAGACGATGAACAACATCCTGGGCGGCGATTTCGTCTCCCGCATCAACATGAACATCCGCGAGGACAAGCGCTGGAGCTACGGCGCCGCGTCGATCCTGATCTGGGCCAAGGGCCAGAGCCCGTTCTTCGCCTACGCCCCGGTCCAAGCGGACAAGACCAAGGAGACGATCGTCGAGATCAAGGGCGAGCTCGAGGGCATCCTCGGCAAGAAGCCGATCACCCAGGACGAGTTCCAGAACGCCAAGTCCAGCAAGGTCCTGGGGCTGCCCGGCCAGTGGGAGACCATGGCCGCGGTAGAGAGGGCCCTCTTCGACATGGTGAGCTACGGCTACCCCGACGATTACTTCCAGAAGTACGCCGGCCGGGTCCAGAAGCTGACCATCGAGGACCTGGCCAAGGCGGCGAAGAAGGTCGTGAACCCCGAGGCCATGACCTGGGTCGTCGTCGGCGACCGGGCCCAGATCGAGCCCAAGATCAAGGAGCTCGGATTCAAGAGCGTCGTCGTCATCGACGCCGACGGCCACATCGTTAAATGAGATCGGGGACACGAGACCTGTTCCCCCAGTGTTCAAGCTCTTCACGAGGGGGCGGGACGGCCCGCCCCCTTTTTGTCATTTGTGCGGCTCCCCGGGGGCAGACCTCGCCTCTTAAATCGGGGACATGATGCCTGTCAAGCGCGGCGGGCCGTGATGACCCGGGGCTTGCCGGCGAGATCCCAGGCCGTCTCGATCTCGGTCCAGCGCCGCCCGAATAGGCCCAGCACCCGGTCCCGCTGGCCCTCGCCGATCTCGAAGATGAGGTAGCCGCCGGGCTTGAGGAAGGTCCCGGCCCGCCTCACCAGCCGCTCGACGAGCTCGAGCCCCGATTCACCCGCGAGCAGGGCCCGTCGCGGCTCGAAGTCGCGCACGTCCGCGGGCAGCGTGTCCCACTCCCGGCGCGAGACGTAGGGCGGGTTGGAGACGATGAAGTCGAACCTGGCCCCCGTGCCGCGGTAGGCCGACAGAAGATCGCTTCTCCGGAACTCGATGTGCCTCGCCCGGTGCCGGGCCGCGTTCCTCCGGGCCACGCGCAAGGCCCGCTCCGAGACGTCGACCGCCTCGATGCGCGCTTTCGGCAGCTCCTTGGCCAGGGCCACGGCGATGCAGCCGCTGCCCGTCCCGACGTCGACGATCGTCTCCTCGTCCCGGGTCGAGAGCTCGAGGACCTTCTCGACCAGGACCTCGGTCTCCGGCCGCGTGACGAGGACCGACGGCGTGACCTCGAAGGGGATGGACCAGAACTCCTTCGTCCCCGCGAGATAGGCCAGCGGCGCCCCGGCCAGCCGCCGGGCGACGAGCCGGCGGAAGAAGGCCTCGGCCCGCGGCGGGCAGGGCCGCTCGGGCGCGGCGAGGTAGCGCTCCTCGCTCAGGGCGGCGGCGCGCAGGAGCAGCACCTTGGCTTCGAGGAGGGCCTGGGGGCGGTCGCCGAGGAGGGCGACGCCCTCGCGGTAGAGCTCGAGGAGGTTCCGTGCGGCGTCCAAGTCCTGGCATCCTGTCGAACGGCTATTACATCGACCTCTGCCAGCCGGCGGAGTTCCACTACCTCAACGACCCGCTGCCGACGGGCTCGCCGCTCGACGACCGCCAGAAAGCCCTGGTCCTCGGCGGGGAAGCGACGATGTGGTCGGAGCTCGTGACGCCCGAGACGATCGACTCGCGGATCTGGCCGCGCACGGCGGCCATCGCCGAGAGGCTGTGGTCGCCTTCGTCGGTCAGGGACGTCGACGACATGTACCGGCGCCTCGGCCGCGTGAGCGTCCAGCTCGAGGAGCTGGGCCTCCTCCATCTCAAGAATCGCGGCATGCTGCTCCGGCGGCTCCTCGGCGGCCCCGACATCGGTCCTCTCGAAACCCTGGCCGAGGCCGTCGAGCCGCTCGAGGGCTACAAGCGGCACGGCCAGACCGCTTACACAAGCCTCTCGCCCTTCACCCGGTTCGTCGACGCCTGCGCTCCGGAATCCCTGACGGCCCGGGATTTTGCCAGGACCGTGGACCGGTACCTCGCCGGCAGGGACCCCAAGCTGGCCGCCGAGCTCCGGACGCGCCTCCTGGCCTGGAGGGACAACCATCCGCTGGTCCTGCCCGCGCTGGCCGCTTCGCCGGCCCTCCGGGAGATCGAACCCCTGTCGCTCGGCCTGCGGACGGCCTGCCTGCTCGGCCTCGAGGCGCTGACCGTCCTGACGAAAGGGGAGGGCCTGCCGGCCGCACGGATCGAAAAAGGGCTCCAGGCCCTCGCCGAGACGGAAAAGCCCGCCGCCCACGCGGAGCTGGCCGTCATCGCCCCCATCGTCAAGCTCGTCCGGGCCTGCGCGGGGGCGGAGAAATGACCTCCGGCCCGGCCCGTCCGAGCTACACCGTCGTCGCCGTCGGCGCCGATTTCCGGCCGGGAGACCCGGCCGCCCCGTGGCCGGACGTTCCGGCCCTTTCGGTCGGCCACTACCTCTGGCTCGACAACGCCTACCGGCCCTCCGTCGAGGCCCGGCTGTGCCGTTCCCCCTCGTTCCTCAACGTCCGCTTCCGCGTCGGCGAGGAACGGGTCCGGGTCAGGTTCACGAAGTTCCAGGACCCGGTCTACAAGGACAGCTGCGTCGAGTTCTTCGTCGACATGTTCCCCGGGAAGCGGTTGGGCTATGTCAACTTCGAGACCAACGCCGCCGGAACCCTCCTGGCCGCTTTCGGCCCGGACCGCTCGCGCCGGACGCCCCTTTGGCCCGAGGACCTGGCCGGGTTCGAAGCGTCCGCCTCGGTCCCCGGGCCGGTCGACGGCGAGCACGGCGCCCTTGCCTGGACGCTCGAGTATCGCGTCCCGGTGTCACTGTTCGCCAGGCTCTACGGCGGCGACATCCGCCCGGGCCACCGCGCGGCCGGGAATTTCTACAAGTGCGGCGACGAGACCGAGGTCGCCCACTACGGCGCCTGGAGCCCCGTCGAAACGCCCTCGCCGGATTTCCACCGTCCCGAGTTCTTCGGCGAGCTCGTCTTCGGCTGAGAGTCACGCGCGAACGAAGACCGCGGCCGGGGCGACCGCTTGGAAGCCGGCCCGGAAAAGCGCTATAATCGCTCTCTTATCATGTCCCGCGCCGGAACGGAGAACGACGGAACGAACGGGCGCCGGTCCGTCCGGCGGCTCTGGGCCCGGGCCTGGGCCCTTTCCGCGGCGACCGTCGCCTTCGGCAGCCTCTACTTCTTCGTCCGCCAGTATTTCAAGGACGGGATCTGGGCCTTCGACCTGTCGCTCGTCGACAAGTCGCTCGGGGTGGCCTCGCTCTTCCTGCTCAGCCTGTCGATGTTCCTGACGAGCGTCTCCTACTTTTCGAAGGGGCCGTCCAAGCCGCTGGCGTTCCGCAAGCACTACGGCCTCGTCGGTTTCTGGACGGGTCTCATCCACGGGGGGGTCAACCATCTCCTGCTGCCCGTATGGGGCCTCCAGCCGGAGCGCAAGATCGCGGCCTGGATCTCCGACGGGCCGGGGCTCGCCGCCCTCGTCCTCTTCGGGGCCATGGCCTGGCTCTCCTCTCCCGGCCTCAAGGAGAGGCTGGGCGGACGGGCCTGGAGGAGGACGCTGCGCTACGCGGGCTACGCGGCCCTCCTTCTGGCCGTCGGACACACGGCCCTGCTCAAGTGGGAAAGCTGGGTCAACTATTTCCGTACGTTCGGCTCGGTCGTCCCTTCGCTCAGCCTGCCGGTCTCGGCCTTCGCCGCCCTGGCGGGCGTCCTCCGCCTGGCCGTCTGGGTCTCGCGGAGGAGGACGCGAGGCTGAGGGCTATTTCAGCTTCTCCTGGCCTTTGAACTCACGGTAGGGGCTGAGATAGGAGAGGGTCTCCCTGTCCCCGTCGTCGGTCCGGCCGAGGACCATGCGCGCGAGCAGTTCGCCGAGGCCGGGCCCGAGCATGAATCCCTGGCCGCACATCCCCACCGCCAGGAGATGGCCCTCGAGGGCCCGGTCCCAGCCGACGATGGGGAATCCGTCCGGGGTCATGGGGTAAAGCCCGCGCCACGTCCTCCGGACGCGTAGATTGGCCAGGCGGGGGATGAGCCGGACCATGCGGCTTGCGACCATGGGCAGGAACGAGCTCGTCTCGCGGATGTCCATCCCCCAGACGCCGGGGCTCGGCGTGATGCAGAAGACGACCTGGCCGGTGGCGTGCTGGTAGAAATAATAGTTGGCCGAGCCGGCGACGGGGCGGATGTCGACGACCATGGGGCCGAGGAAGCGGGCCACGGCCTCGGTCACCGCCGCCTCGTGCGAATCGGGCCGGACCGGCACGTCGACGCCGGCCAGGGCGGCCACCTCGGCGCCCCAAGGCCCGGCCGCGTTGACCACGACGGGCGCGGCGTATTCGCCTTTGTCGGTGCGCACCCCGCGGACGCGGCCGCCTTCCGCGACGATGGCCGTGACCCGCTCGTCGAACCGAAAGTCCGCGCCGAGCCTCCTGGCCCGCGAGTAGAACGCGTGGACGGCGAGCAGGGGCGAGGCGTTGCCGTCGTCGGGCGAGAAGGTCCCGCCGAGGAGTCCCTCCGGACAGAGGTCGGGGATGACGCCGAGCAGGTCCGGGCCGTCGAGCCAGCCGATGTTGAGGCCGCAGGTCTTCTGGACGGCCAGCAGCTCCTTGAGGATGCCCTCCTCCTCGGGACGGTAGGCGACGTAGCTGTAGCCGCCCTTGAACCACTCGATGTCGTCGCCGAACCGCTCTGTCCAGGACGCGAAGACCTCGAGGCTCCGCAGGCAGATGCGGATCTTGGCCGGGTCCGAATGGGTGGCCCTGAGCCCGCCGATGGCCCGCTTGTTCGAGCCCTGGCCGACGCTCGGGAGACGGTCGAGGACCAGGACCTTGAGCCCGGCCTCGGCCATGGACATCGCGGCCGGGGCGCCGACGCTGCCGGCGCCGACGATGACGACGTCCGCGGTCCTAGGCGCGGCCATGGCCGTCCTTCTCCCGCCGCAGGCCGGCGAAGACGCCGAGCGGCACCTCGAGGAAGAGAGGCCGCTTCGGCTGGTCGACGATCTCCGATTCGGGGACGCCCTCTTCGCGGAAGAGCCGGTGGATGAGCGGCGTGCAGGTCTTGGCGCCGCACGAGCCCATGCTCGCCCGGGTCACGGCCTTGATCTCGTTGATGTCCCGGACGCCTTCGCGGATCAGGCGCCGGATCTCGCCGGCCGCCACCCGCTCGCAGCGGCAGATGACGGCGTCGTCGGACGTCCGCTCGACGTAGCGGGCCAGGGGCTCGGAGGTCTCGGGGGGCTGGAGACGGATCCCGGCGATCCTCCTGGCGAACTCCCGGGGGGCGCGCACCTTGACGATGACCGTCCGGTCGTTGGCCTTGATGGCCTTGACCGCGCCGACCTCGACCTTCCCGAGCGGATGCCCCTCGGTGTCCTCGACGACCACGGAGTCGCCCGCCTTCAGGGTGTCCTTGAGGAACTCGAAGGGGATGGCCACGGTCGGGAACTCCCGGTCCTTGCGGTAGTCGACGAGCGTGATGGCCAGGCCCGGGCAGACGGCCACGCACTTCTCGCAGCCCGTGCAGCCGCGGCCGCCCTTCTCGGCGACGAAGGACGGCAGGAGGCGGATGTCGGTCCGGTCCATCTCGATGAGGTCGTTGGGGCAGACCGCCGTGCAGGGGTCGCAGGGGATCTCCTGGTCGCAGTGGAGGACGGGGAAGACACCCTCCTCCAGGTCCGGCGTCCGCTCCGGGGTCGTGGCCCCCGGGCGCGACTTCAGGATATCGGCCGTCCGGTACCAGTCTTCCGAGATCTCGCCGACGTCGTGGCCGAGGGCCCGGGCCACCTCCAGGCCCCGGATCTTGCCGGAGAAGATCGCGGCGGAGGCCTCGGCGATCTCCTCGGCGTCGCCCGCGGCGAAGGCGGGCAGCCCGAACTCGCGGGCCTTCTCGTAGAACTCGTTGACCGGGTCGAGCCCGACGGCGATGAGGAGCGTGTCGCAGTCGAACGACCGCTCCGTGCCCTCGACCGGCCGGAACTTCCCGTCGACCCGGGCGATGGTGACCGATTCCACGGCCTCCCGCCCGTTGGCGCCGACGACCGTATGCGAGGTGTGGATGGGCACGCCGAGGCGGGCCAGCTTGTCGCGGTGGACCTTGTAGCCGCCGCACTCGGGCATGACCTCGACGAGGCCGACGACGGAGATGCCGGCCTGCAGGGCGTGGTAGCCGGCGATGAGCCCGACGTTGCCGCCGCCGACGATGAACAGCCGCCCCGTCGGCTTGACCAGGTCCCGGTTGACCAGGGTCTGGAAGGCCCCGGCGCCGTAGACACCGGGCAGCGTGTTGCCGGGGAAGGCCAGGTTCTTCTCCCGCGCTCCCGCCGTCACGAGGAGGACGTCCGGGACCACCTGGACGTAGCGCTCGTTGCCGACGAGGACGCCGACCGTGCGGTCGCTGAAGACGGCCAGGGCCGCGCTCTGGAGCCAGATCCGGACGCCGGGGAACGAGCGGACCTCGCTCTCGAGCCGCGTGGCGATGTCGATGCCCCGGGTCCCGGCGTAGACCGCGTCGACGGAGCCGAAGAACCGGTGCGTCTGGAGGACGAGCTTCCCGCCGAGGCGGTGCTTGTCGTCGATGAGGAGCGTCTCGATGCCCCGCTTCCCGAGCTCGATCCCGGCCGAGAGCCCGGCCGGACCGCCTCCGACGATCAGTACCTGGACCCGGAGGGTCTCGATCGGAGCGGCCTCGGCCCGGGCTGCGGCCCGGGCGTCGACGGCCGGCAGCGCGGGCAGGCCCTCGGCGGGCTCGACCCGGACGCCCGGCCGGACGAGCTCCATGCAGGATTTCACGGGGACCCCGTCGGCCAGGACCAGGCACTGGGCGCACTGCCCGTTGGCGCAGAAGATACCCTGGGCCGCCCCGTCCTTGGCGTGGTGGCCGAAGACGCGAACGCCCGCGGCGAAGAGCGCGGAGGAGTGCGACGCGGCCGTCGACGCCCTGCAAACGGGCGACGCGGCCGAGGTCGATTTCACCCGGGGCGAGATCAGCTCCGTCCGGGGCACCTTCCGCTTCCTGCCGCTGCCGGAGTCCGTTCTCGGCATCATCGAGGCCGGCGGCCTGCTCGAATACACCAAGAAGAAGCTCGCAAAGGAGTGACCATGGCCAAGTACAAGATCGCCATCCTCCCCGGCGACGGGGTGGGCAAGGACGTCGTCGAAGCGACGATGATCGTCCTCGACAAGGTCGGCCTCGACGCCGAGTACATCTACGGCGACATCGGCTGGGATTTCTGGTGCCGGGAGGGCAACCCCCTGCCCGACCGCACCCTCAAGCTCCTCCGGGAGACGGACGCCTGCCTCTTCGGGGCCATCACCTCGAAGCCCAAGGAGGACGCCGACCTCGAGCTCGACCCGTCCCTGCGGGGCAAGGGCCTGAGCTACTTCAGCCCGATCGTCCGACTGCGCCAGGAGTTCGACCTCTATCAGAACCTCCGGCCCTGCAAGGCCTACCCGGGCAATCCCCTCAATTATAAGGAGGGGATCGATCTCGTCATCTTCCGGGAGAACACCGAGGGCATGTACGCCGGGGTCGAGTTCTTCCCTCTGCCCCAGGTCGTCCGCGACGCCCTTCTGACGAACCCCAAGATGAAGCGGTTCAAGGACGTGCCGGCGAACGAGATCGCCCTGTCGACGCGGATCATGACCAGGGCGGCCTGCGCCCGCATCGTCAAGGCGGCCTTCGACTTCGCCCGCAAGTACGGCCGCAAGTCGGTCTGCCTGATCGAGAAGCCCAACGTCCTGCGCGAGACCGGCGGCCTGATGCTCGACACGGCCCGCCAGGTCGCCAAGGGCTATCCCGACATCAAGTTCTGGGACGCCAACGTCGACGCCATCTGCATGTGGCTGCTCAAGAACCCCCACGACTACGACGTCCTCGTCGCCGAGAACCTGTTCGGCGACATCATCTCCGACCTGGGGGCCCAGCTCGTCGGCGGCCTCGGCTTCGCCTGCAGCGGCAACATCGGCGACAAGTACGCCGTCTTCGAGCCGACCCACGGCTCGGCCCCGAAGTACGCCGGGCTGTACAAGGTCAACCCCATCGCCACGATCCTGACGGCCAGGATGATGCTCGACTGGATCGGCGAGACGGCCAAGGGCGCCGCCGTCGAGGCGGCCGTGGCCGAGGTCATACGGGAAGGCAAGGAGCGGACCTACGACATGGGCGGCCGGTCGACCAGCCTCGACATCGGCCGGGCTGTCGCCGCCAAGCTCTGACGTTCGTGAAAACGAGGTGACGATGCTCGTCCTGGCGGTCGACACGACGACCCCCAGCGGGTCGGTCGCCCTCCTCGAGGACGACAAGCTCCTCGGCGAGATCGGGCTCGAATCGGCCGCGACCCACTCGGCCCGCCTCCTCCGCTCGGTCGACCTCCTGCTCGGCGCCCTCGGGCGGCCGGTCCGGGACGTCGACGCCTTCGCCGTGGCCGCGGGCCCGGGCTCGTTCACCGGCATCCGCATCGGCCTCGGCGCCGTCAAGGCCCTGGCCTTCGCCTCGGGCCGGCCCGTCGCGCCGGTGTCGGCCCTCCTGGCGCTGGCGACGAAGCTCACGTCAGACGGGGCGCGCCTGGCCGCGCCGATCGTCGACGCCAAGAAGGGCGAGATCTACGCCGGTCTCTTCGAGGCCGGGCCCGACGGGCTGGTCGAGATCGTCCCCCAGGGCGCCTACGCGCCGGACGCCTTCTTCGCCCGCCTGCCCTCCCGGAGGGTCGTCGCCTTCGCCGGCAGCGGCCTCGCGCTCTACCGGTCCCGGCTCCTGCCCTACGTCCGGGACAAGGCACGTTTCCCCCGCCGCTCCGCGTTCATCGCCGCCGAGGTCGGCCGGATCGGGCGGGACGTCGTCCTCCGCGGGGAAGGCGTCGCCGCCGTCTCCCTGGAGCCGATCTATTTCCGGCGGTCGCAGGCCGAGGAGACATGTCGGAGCTGATCAGGGGACAGGACCGCTTCTTCGTCCGCAGGATGCGGGAGGAGGACCTGCCCGCGGTCCGGGCCATCGAGATCATGTCCTTTTCCAATCCCTGGAGCGACAGCACTTTCCGCGGCGAGGTCCAGAACACCTCCGTCTCGTTCCCCCTCGTCGTCGTCCGCCGGCCCGGCGAGGAGGTCGTCGCTTACATCGTCTTCTGGCAGATCCGGGACGACGTCCAGGTCAACAACGTCGCCGTCCACCCCGAGTGCCGCGGCCTCGGCCTCGGCGAGGCCGTCATGCGCTTCGCCATCGCCAAGGTCCGCGCGGCCGGGGCCGGGTTCATGACCCTCGAGGTCCGGAAGTCCAACGCTCCGGCCGTCAGCCTCTACCGGAAGCTCGGCTTCGAGGTCCTGGGGGACCGCAAGAATTATTACACGAAGCCCGACGAGGACGCCTACGTGATGGGGCTCGTCCTCTCCTGACTTATTCACGAACGAAGCAGATGAGGCTGGGCCGGTTCGCCCGAAGGGCAAGAACGCCCGAGAAAAAGAGAGATGAAGATAGATGGGCGTTGTTGCGGATAAATCAGGATCAGTAGTCGACCCGGACGAGGGTCAAGCCCTTGGCCGCGGCCGTCGCCCCGGCGAGCGAGCGGTCCTTCCGCCGGAAGATCTCCTCCACTTCGCCGGGGCGGAGCCGGCCCCGGCCGACCTCGAGCAGGGTCCCCACGATCGTCCGGACCATGTACCGGAGGAATCCCCCGGCCTCGATCGTGTAGACGATCTCGTCGCCCGACACGCGCAGCTCCGAACGGGTGACGGACCGGACGGGGGCCCGGTCGCGGTTCGACGAGAAGGCCGTGAAATCGGCGGTCCGGACGAAGAGGCGGGCCGCCTCCCGCATGGCCCCGACCTTGAGCGGATAAGGCCAGTGGAGGACGTAGCGGCGGTCGAGGGGGCTCACCTGGGGGGCGCGGACGATCCGGTAGCGGTAGACCTTGGAGCGGGCCGACTTCCGGGCGTGGAAGTCCGCCGGCGCCTCCTCGAGGGCGAAGGCGCGGACGTCCTCGGGGAGCACGGCGTTGAGGGCCCGGAGGAGGACCTCGTCGGAGAGCCTGAAGGCGCCCCGGAAGCTGGCCGTCTGGGCCAGGGCGTGGACCCCGGCGTCGGTCCGGCCCGCGCCGTGGACGACGACGCTCTTGCCCGTGATCTTTCGGACCGCCTCCTCGAGGACGCCCTGGACGGTGCGCCCGTCGGGCTGGCGCTGCCAGCCGCGGAAGTCCGTGCCGTCGTAGCCGACGACGATCCGGTAGTTCCGCATCTCAGGCGGCCGGGCCCTCGAGGGCCATGCGGACGGCCTCCTCCGGGGTCGCCGCCGGCTCGACGCCCTTGACCTCCCAGGTGCCGAGGCCGACGACCCTTTTCCCGTGGATCTTGCCGTAGGCGATCTCGGAGAGCGTGCCGTACTCGCCGTCGACGGCGACGACGGCGTCGGCGTTCAAGATGACCAGGGCGTTGCGGGTGTAGCCGAGGCCCGTGGCGATGGGCAGGTCGACCCAGGGATTGGCGTCGGTCATCGCGGCGCCCGGCAGGATGCCGACGACGAACCCCCCTTCCTCCCGGGCCCCGCGGGAGGCCGCCTCCATGACGCCGCCGAGCCCGCCGCAGACGACGATGGCCCCGGCCCGGGCGATGAGCCGGCCGACCTCGAAGGCGGTCTCGAGGGCCTGGCGGCCGGGGCGGCTGCCCCCGATGACGGCGACGCGCGCCCTCTTGCGGATGTCTTTCATGGGCGTCCTCCCGACGGGATCTCGGGCCCATTCTATCACAGGTGACGAGGCCCCGGCCCGGCCGGAGGCCGATTGACTTCGCCGGACGACTGTGCTAATCAATGCCCATCTTGCCTGGGTAAGCCGGACATGCCGTTCATCGACCACGCCACGAAGACGATCGCCATCAAGATCGTCTACTACGGCCCCGGCCTGAGCGGCAAGACGACCAATCTCCGCTACATCCACTACAAGCTCGATCCCGCCTCGCGGGGCGACCTCGTCTGCCTCGAGACCGACGCAGACCGGACCTATTTCTTCGACCTCCTGCCCATCCGGGCCGGGATGATCGGCGACTTCAAGGTCCACTTCCAGCTCATGTCCGCCCCG
Organism: Candidatus Aminicenantota bacterium; assembly: GCA_041320535.1. Classification (GTDB taxonomy): domain Bacteria; phylum Acidobacteriota; class Aminicenantia; order Aminicenantales; family Saccharicenantaceae; genus RBG-16-66-30. The sequence continues at coordinate 1,663,786 of JBGLNH010000001.1, forward strand.
GGCCAGGTCTTCTACGAGGCCTCGCGCAAGAGCGTCCTGCGAGGGACGGACGGCGTCGTCTTCGTCGCCGATTCCCAGATCCCCCTGCTCGACGCCAACCTCGAGAGCTTCGACGGCCTGCGCCGCAACTGCCTCCAGCAGGACATCGACCTGATGAAGCTGCCCCTCGTCTTTCAGTACAACAAGCGCGACCTCCAATACCTCATCCCCGTCGAGACCTTCAACAACCTGCTCAATCCCCGCCGCCAGCCCTGGATCGAGGCCGTGGCCGTCAACGGCGTCGGGGTCTTCGAGACGCTCAGGGAGATCTCCAAGCTGGCCGTGCCCGCCGTCCGGGAGAAGCTCTTCGGCGTCAAGCCCCGCCCCGAGGCCGACACGGGCCAGCTCGAGGCCCGCACCTTCGACGACCTCCGCGGCGACGGGGCGCCGAGGCCCTCGACCGGCTCCACGACCCGGGTCACCCTCAAGTCACGCCAGGAGATCGAGGCCGAGCTCGACCGCATCTCGAAAGAATTCGCCCGCAAATAGCCGGGCCTGACGAAAACGGGGCCCCCGCTCGTCTTTGTTCATGGACGGGCCCCATGCTGGTCAAGATCGCGAGCGCCGCCCTCCACGGGATCGAAGCCTATCCCGTCGAGGTCGAGGTCGACATCTGCGCCGGGTTCCCGACCTTCGTCACCGTGGGCCTTCCCGACGCCGCGGTGCGCGAGAGCAAGGAGCGCGTCCGGGCCGCTCTCAAGAACTGCGGCTACGACCTCGATTCCAAGCGGGTGACCATCAACCTGGCCCCGGCCGACCGGAAGAAGGAGGGCTCGGCCTTCGACCTGCCGATCGACCTGGGCTTCCTGGCCTTCCTCGAGGTCGTCGATCCGGCCCGGCTCCGCGACCGCCTCTTCGTCGCCGAGCTGGCCCTCGACGGCCGGCTCAAGCCCGTGCGGGGGGCGCTGCCGATCGCCCTGATGGCCCTGAGGAACGGCTTCCGCGGCGTGGTCGTCCCGGCGGCCAACGCCCGGGAGGCGGCCCTCGTCCGCGGGCTCGAGGTCCACGCCCTCGAGGACCTCGTCCGGGTCGTCCGGCTCCTCCGCGAGCCGGGCGAGGTCGCGCCCTGCCGTTTCGACGAGCGCGAGCTCGTCGCGCCGCCCGCCTACGCCGTCGACTTCGAGGACGTCAAGGGACAGCAGCACGTCAAGCGGGCCCTCGAAGTGGCCGCGGCCGGTGCCCACAACGTCCTTCTCGTCGGCCCGCCCGGGGCGGGGAAGACCATTCGTCGAGGGCGCCGGCATCTTCAGCTTCGGCACCGGCGGGCCGAACGTCAACCGGACCTTCGGCTGGAGCGTCCCCGACCTCTTCTACAGCCGCCGCGTCGGCCGCGCCCCCCAGGGATCGGCCGGCGGCGCCGGGTTCGCCGACGCGCCCGACTGGGCGACCATCCTGACGGCGGCCAAGGTGACGGGCAAGATCGGCCGGGACTTCAACCTGGGCGTCATCAGCGCCCTGACCGAGCGGGAGTACGCCCGCGTCGAGGCCGGCGGCGAGCGCTCCGCGGTCGAGGTCGAGCCGTTCAGCCACTACGGCGTCGTGCGCGGCCTGAAGGAGTACGGCGAGGGGCGAAGCGGGCTCGGCTTCATCGCCACGTCGGTCGTGCGCGACCTCCGCGACGAGGCGCTGGCGCGGACGCTGGCGCGCAGCGCGCTGACGCTCGGCGTCGACGGCTGGACCTTCCTCGACCGGGACCGGGGCTGGGCCCTGTCCGGCTGGGCCGGGGTCAGCGAGGTCCGCGGCGGCGCCGAGGCCATCCTCCGTCTGCAGACCTCGTCGCTCCACTACTTCCAGCGGCCCGACGCCGATTGGGTCGAGGTCGACGAGACGGCGACTTCGCTCGGGGGCTGGGCGGGCCGCCTTTACGTCAACAAGCAGAAGGGCAACGTCGTCTTCAACGCCGCCCTGGGGGCCATGTCGCCGGGATTCGAGGCCAACGACCTCGGCTATCACACCCGCGGCGACCTCTTCAACGGCCACGTCGAGCTCGGCTACCGGGAGCTGCAGCCGGGGCGGGTCTTCCGCAACTGGTCGCTCACGGGGTCCTATTACCGCAACTACGACTTCGGCGGGAACCGGATCGGCGAGTACATCTACCTCGACGGCAAGGGCAGGTTCCTCAACTACTGGTCGTCGACGCTGCACTTCGACTACGAGCCGCCCAAGTACAGCCACTACCTGACCCGGGGCGGGCCGGCGGCCCTCTATCCGGCCGGAGCGACGGCGCGCGGGGCGCTCGAGACCGACGACCGCAAGCCGCTCGTCGCCCGCTTCAGCGGGTCCTTCCGCTACCACCCGAGCGGCGGCTACAACTGGTCGCTCGGAGGGGCTGTCGCCTGGAAGCCGAGCCCGAACTTCAGCCTCTCGGTCGGGCCGAGCTACACCTGGCGCTACGCGGAGGGGCAGTGGGTGAGGCGGGTCGTCGATCCCCTCAAGACCTCGACCTACGGCGTCCGCTACGTCCTCTCCGACATCGTCCAAAAGACCCTGCCGATCGAGGTCCGGGTCAACTGGACCTTCACGCCGCGGCTGAGCCTGCAGGCCTACCTCCAGCCCTACATCGGGACGGGGGACTTCTACGCTTTCAAGGAGCTCAGCGCGGCCCGGACGTTCGATTTCGACTACTACGGGGATGGCGATTCGACGATCTCGTACGGGGCCGGGGTCTACACGGTCGATCCGGACGGGCCGGCCGGGCCGGCGGAGCCGTTCACCTTCGCCGATCCGGACTTCAGCCTCAAGTCCCTGCGGGGGACGGCCGTCCTGCGCTGGGAGTACCGGCCGGGCTCGATGCTCTATCTCGTCTGGACGCAGAGGCGGGCGGACTATTCCGATCCCGGGGACTTCGAGCTCTGGCGGGACCTGGGCGACCTCTTCCGGGCGCCCGGCGAGAACATCTTCATGCTCAAGGTCTCCTACCGCTTCGCCCTCTAAGAAGGGATCGGAAGGGGTCAGGTCTACTTTTTACGCAAAAATGCGTAAAAAGTAGACCTGACCCTCTCCTCAGCGCTTGAGGCGCGCGATGGTCGCGCCCCAGCCGCCGGAGCCGAGATCGCCGTCGCGAAAGGCGGCGACGCGCGGGTCCTTCTCGAGCAGCGACCGGACGACGGCCTTGAGCGTGCCCGTGCCCTTGCCGTGGACGATCCGGATCTCGGTGATGCCCCTGAGCAGGCACTCCCCGATGTATTCGGGGACAAGCGACTTGACCTCTTTCGGGCTGAAGGTATGGAGATCGAGGACGCCGTCGACGGGGATCTCGACCGGGTCGTCGCTCACGGGGCGCCTCCGCGCCGATTCTACATCAAGAGGGGGTCAAACCTACTTGATTCGAAAAAAGCAGCTTTGACCCCCTCTTGGATGAGCCGGATTGACATCGGCCGCGCCCGGTGGTAGTTTTCCCTGCTCCGGACCGTCGATCCCTTAGGAGGCCAACCCGAAATGAGACCCAACCGCCGCCCGACCCGTTCTTCCCTTCCGGCCCTTCTCGCCCTGGCCCTGTTCGCCGCGCTGCTCGTCGCGGCGCCCGCCTGCCGGCCCTCCGGCGACGCCGCCTCCGCCGCTCCGAAGCCGCCCCTGGCCGAGATCGTCCCCAAGGAGCTGACCATCCACGGCCACACCCGCGTCGACAACTACTACTGGCTCAACGAGCGCGAGAACCCCAAGGTCCTCGCCTATCTCGAGGCCGAGAACGCCTACCTCAAGGCCGTCCTCAAACACACCGAGCCGCTCCAGAAAAAGCTCTACGACGAGATCATCGCCCGGATCAAGCAGACCGACCTCTCCGTGCCCTTCCGCTCCGAAGGCTACTACTATTACACGCGCTACGACGAGGGCAAGGACTATCCGGTCTACTGCCGCAAGAAGGGCAGCCTCGAGGCCCCCGAGGAGGTCATGCTCGACGTCAACGCGATGGCCGAGGGGCACGGCTACTACAGCGTCACCGGGCTCACGGTGAGCTCCGACAACAACCTCCTCGCCTACGGCGTCGACACGGTCAGCCGCCGCAAGTACACCATCCGTTTCAAGGACCTGGCCACGGGCGAGACGCTCCCCGACGCCATCCCGGTCACGACCGGCGCCGCCGCCTGGGCCAACGACAACAAGACGGTCTTCTACACCCAGATCGACGACACGACCCTGCGGTCCCAGAAGGTCTTCCGCCACGTCCTGGGCACTCCCGTCGAGTCCGACGTCCTCGTCTTCCACGAGGCCGACGAGACTTTCAACACCGGCGCCTACAAGACCAAGTCCAAGAGATACATCTTCATCGTTTCGGGAAGCACCCTCTCGACCGAGTTCCGCTACGTCCCCGCCGACACGCCGGCCGCCGCCTTCAAGGTCTTCCAGCCCCGGGAGCGCGACCTCGAGTACGACGTCGACCACTACGGAGACAGGTTCTACGTCCGGACCAACCTCGGCGCCAAGAACTTCCGCCTGATGACCGCCCCCCTCGGCAAGACCGGCAAGGCCGACTGGGTCGAGCTCATCCCGCACCGCGACGACGTCCTCGTCGAGGGCTTCGAGCTCTTCAAGGGCGCCCTCGTCGTCGGGGAGCGGAAGAACGGCCTCGTCCAGGCCCGTATCATGCCCTGGAACAAGGGCCCCGAGCACTATGTCGACTTCGGCGAGGAGGCCTACAGCGCCTGGCTCGGCAACAACCCCGAGTTCGACACGGAGTGGCTGCGCTACGGCTACGAGTCCATGACCACCCCCTCGTCGACCTTCGACTACAACATGGCCACCCGGGAGAAGAAGCTCCTCAAGCAGGAGGAGGTCCTGGGCGGCTTCGACGCCGCGAACTACAAGGCCGAGCGGCACTACGCCACCGCCCGCGACGGCGTCAAGGTGCCGGTCTCGCTCGTCTACCGCAAAGGCTTCGTCCGGGACGGGACGGCGCCCTGCCTGCTCTACGGCTACGGCTCGTACGGCGCCAGCAGCGACGCCGACTTCAGCTCGGCCCGCCTGAGCCTGCTCGACCGCGGCTTCGTCTACGCCATCGCCCACATCCGCGGCGGCCAGGAGATGGGCCGGGCCTGGTACGAGGACGGCAAGCTGCTCAAGAAGAAGAACACCTTCACCGACTTCATCGACTGCGCCGGGTTCCTCGTCGCCGAGAAGTTCGCCGACCCCGGCCGGCTCTTCGCCGAGGGCGGCAGCGCCGGCGGGCTGCTCATGGGCGCCGTCGTCAACATGCGCCCGGACCTCTTCAAGGGCGCCCTCGTCGGCGTGCCCTTCGTCGACGTCATCACGACCATGCTCGACAAGTCCATCCCTCTCACGACCGGCGAGTTCGACGAGTGGGGCAATCCCGAGGTCAAGGAATACTACGACTACATGCTCTCGTACTCCCCCTACGATCAGCTCGAGGCCAAGGCCTATCCGGCCCTGCTCGTGACGACAGGCTGGCAGGACAGCCAGGTCCAGTACTTCGAGCCGGCCAAGTGGGTGGCCAAGCTGAGGGTCACGAAGACCGACAAGAACCCGCTCCTGCTCTGGACGAACATCGAGGGCGGGCACGGGGGGGTCAGCGGCCGCTTCCGCCGGCTGGAGCAGCTGGCCATGGAGTACGCCTTCCTGCTCGACCTGGCCGGGATCAAGGAGTAGGGAAGGGCGGCCCTCGCGGCGTTTGACAACAGGGGCCGACTCGTCTAGACTGGAGGGGATTTTTTCGGCCCGCTAGCTCAATTGGTAGAGCAGCAGACTCTTAATCTGCGGGTTGTAGGTTCGAGTCCTACGCGGGTCATTCTGATTTCCCCTGATTTAATCGTTTTCCCTTTAAGCACCTTTAGCCAGGATTAGGCGGGTTTCGGCACTTTTTGTGACGTATTTGTGACAAGGCGGGGGAGTCTGTCTGCCGATCTGGGGGCTTAGGAAGGCTATGAACGAGCCCCGGTTGGCCAACCGCCCCGTACCCCCCAATTCAAGGAACAGGCCGGGGGAAACCTGCTCTGAAAAATGCGATACCAATTCAGACATATGGGTCGTTGGGCTCCGGGGGAATATGAAGCTCACGCCGAGCCTCAAGAGGTGCCTTCCGGCCTAGATTTCGAAGCGAGCAAAAATGGACTTGCTTATTCAATAAGTTGCTGACAGAATGGGCGAGAAGCGGGGTGCGGGTCATTGAAGACAACGCCAAGTCAGATGGCTGGCATAATAAAGGGTGCAATTGTCAAGGCGCAGCTAGACAATTGCTTTCCCGAGAGTATCAAAGACAATATTTCGGAACGTGAACATGGATTTCTTTTAATAGTAACTGCTTTTCTAGCTACTTATGGAGTAATCAGAGCTCTCCGTAAAACTCTTCTGGAAGACGAAGCAGAAGAAACAGCGCAAATTGTTAAAGATACCGAAATGGATAGATTCGCTAGCAACTCAGGGATGACGAAAGAAAAATGGATGGAATTGTACGAGGAAATCAGTATTAAATTCGATGACGCTATTGACAATTATTTACCGCCGGAGCAACAGATAATTGAATTGGGTCTTCTGATGCTTTCCCACTCAAGTATTGAAAAAGAACAATTTGCAAAGTCTTTGGTTCTTGAATGCGGCAGGTTTGGCTTCAGGGTAATAAAGACTGCGACAATAGAAACTCATTTGCAATTATCTAAACTGAGCAACGAAAGCCATACAGGAGGTGAGCGATGGCGAAAGAAAAGTTTGCGAGAACGAAGCCCCATGTCAACGTCGGGACGATCGGTCACATCGACCACGGCAAGACGACGCTGACGGCCGCCATTACGAAGGTTCTGGCGACCAAGGGCCTGGCCAAGGCCCAGAGCTATGACGACGTCGCCAAGGCCGACGCCAAGATGTTCCGCCGGGACGCGACCAAGATCCTGACGGTCGCCCTGAGCCACGTCGAGTACGAGTCGGAGAAGCGGCACTACGCCCACATCGACTGCCCCGGCCACGCCGACTACATCAAGAACATGATCTCCGGCGCGGCCCAGATGGACGGCGCCGTGCTGGTCGTCTCCGCGGCCGACGGCCCGATGCCCCAGACGCGCGAGCACATCCTGCTCGCCCGCCAGGTCAACGTGCCGGCGATCGTCGTGTTCATGAACAAGTGCGACCTCGTCGACGACCCCGAGATCCTCGACCTCGTCGAGCTCGAGGTCCGGGAGCTCCTGACCAAGTACGAGTTCCCCGGCGACAAGACGCCGGTCATCCGCGGCAGCGCGACCAAGGCCGCCGAGGACGTCAACGGCGAGGGCGCCAAGCCCATTTGGGACCTGGTCAAGGCCATGGACGAGTTCATCCCCGAGCCCCTGCGCGAGGTCGACAAGCCCTTCCAGATGGCCATCGAGGACGTCTTCTCGATCACGGGCCGCGGCACCGTCGTCACGGGCCGGGTCGAGCGCGGCGTCGTCAAGGTCGGCGACGAGTGCGAGATCGTCGGGCTGCGCGAGACGCGCAAGACCGTCGTCACGGGCGTCGAGATGTTCCGCAAGCTCCTCGACCAGGCCCAGGCCGGCGACAACATCGGGGCCCTGCTCCGCGGCGTCGGCAAGGACGAGGTCGAGCGCGGCCAGGTCCTGGCCAAGCCGGGATCGATCACCCCGCACCGGAAGTTCCGGGCCACGATCGTCGCCCTGACCAAGGAAGAGGGCGGGCGGCACACGCCGTTCTTCAAGGGCTACCGGCCGCAGTTCTACTTCCGGACGACCGACGTGACGGGCTCCGTCAAGCTCCCCGAGAACGTGGAGATGGTCATGCCCGGCGACTCCGTCAACCTCGAGATCGAGCTGATCCAGGACATCGCCATGGAGAAGGCGCTGCGGTTCGCCATCCGCGAGGGAGGCCGGACGGTCGGCGCCGGGACGGTCACCGAGATCATCGAGTAGTCGCGGCCGCCGCGGGTCCGCCGGGCCGAGGGGCCCAGGAGAGGAATCCGGAGAACAGAGGAACGACCTATGGAAAAGATCAGAATCCGCTTACAGTCCTTCGACCACCGCCTGCTGGACCAGTCCGTCAAGGATATCGTCGTCAAGGCCAAGCGCACGGGCGCCAGCGTCGCCGGCCCCATCCCGCTGCCGACGCGCATCCACAAGTTCTGCGTCCTCCGGTCCCCGCACGTCGACAAGAAATCGCGCGAGCACTTCGAGATGCGGATCCACAAGCGGCTCATCGACATCAGCGAATACAACAACGAGACGATCGAAGAGCTCCAGAAGCTCGACCTGCCGGCCGGGATCGACGTCGAGATCCAGGCCTACGGATCGGGAGAATGACCATGGTCGAGGGATTGATCGGCAAGAAGATCGGCATGAGCCAGCAGTTCGACGACGCCGGCAACGTCGTCCCCGTCACCGTCCTGCAGGCCGGGCCCTGCACCGTCATCCAGAAGAAGACGGCGGAGACGGACGGCTACGCGGCCGTCCAGCTCGGGTTCGTCGAGGCGCGGGCCGTGCGCAAGCCCCGCAAGGCCGAGGCCGGCCATTTCAAGAAGTCGGGCGTTCCCGTCGTCAAGAAGCTCCAGGAGGTCGGGTGCTCCGACCCGGCCGCCGTCAAGGAAGGGGACCAGGTCCTGGTCGACATCTTCGAGATCGGCGAGACGGTCCACATCGTCGGCACGAGCAAGGGCAAGGGCTTCGCCGGGGTCGTCAAGAGGCACCATTTCGCCGGCGGCGACGCCGCCCACGGCTCCATGTTCCACCGGGCCCCGGGCTCGATCGGCGCGTCGTCCTACCCCTCCCGCGTCGTCAAGGGCATGCGCATGGGCGGCCACATGGGGGACGACCGGGTCACGGTCCGCAATCTCAAGGTCGTGGCCACGGACAAGGATAAGAACCTCCTCGTCGTCAAGGGCGCCGTGCCCGGCGCCAAGGGCGGTTACGTCCTGATCAAGAAGGGCTCGTTCGCCCCGGCCGGGGCGAAGTGAGCGGAGAAGAGGGCACCATGGCGAAGATCGACATCATCGATAGGGACGGCCGGAGCGCCGCCCAGGTGGACCTGCCGGAGGCCATCACCGCCCCGGCCGCCAACGACCACCTGATCTACGAGGCCGTCGTCAGCTTCCGGGCCAACCAGCGCCAGGGGACGGCGGCGACCAAGACCCGGGCCGAAGTCAGCGGCGGCGGCAAGAAGCCCTGGCGTCAGAAAGGGACGGGCCGGGCCCGCGCCGGCAGCACGCGCTCACCTCTGTGGAGGAAAGGCGGCACGGTCTTCGGGCCCCAGCCGCGAGACTACTCCACCGGGCTGCCGAAGAAGGCCAGGCGGGGCGCGCTCCGCTCGGCCCTGGCCCACAAGCTCGCCGCCGGCGACCTCATCGTCGCCAGCGACCTCGAGGTCAAGGAGCCCAAGACCAAGGAGGCCGTGGCCCTGCTCAAGGCGTACAAGCTCACCTCGGCCCTCCTCGTCGACTCGGCGGCCAACGCCCCGCTCTTCCGGGCGGTCCGGAACCTGCCCCGGGTCAAGGCGGTCGACGTCTCCGGCCTCAACATCTACGACGTCCTCGCCCACAAGTCGCTCGTCTTCACGAAGCGGGCGTTCGAGGCCGTCCTGGAGAAATTGAAGTGATCAAAGACCCCCACAAGATCATCCTCCGTCCGGTCATCACGGAGAAGACGACCCAGCTCAAGGCCACGAGCGGTGTCATCTGCTTCGAAGTGGCCCGGAACGCCAACAAGATCGAGATCAAGCGGGCCGTCGAGCACCTGTTCAAGACCAAGGTCGTCGAGGTCCGAACGCAGATGAAGGCCGGCAAGGTCCGCCGCGTCGGCCGGAACACGGGCAAGACGAAGGACTGGAAGAAGGCCTTCGTCCGGCTCCGCGAGGGCGAAAAACCGATCGAATATTTCGAGGCGGCGTAACATGGGCATCAAGACATACCGACCGATGACACCCGGCCTTCGCCACAGGACCGGCAACCGGTTCGAGGAGCTGACCGGGGACGGGCCCTTCAAGCCCCTGCTCCTGCCCCTGACCAAGTCGGGCGGGCGGGACAACCGCGGGCACCTCGCCATGCGCAACCGCGGCGGCGGCCACAAGCAGCTCTACCGGATCATCGACTTCAAGAGGGACAAGATCGACATCCCGGGCAAGGTCGAGACCGTCGAGTACGATCCCAACCGCTCCTCTTTCATCTCCCTGGTCAAGTACCGGGACGGGGAGAGGCGCTACATCATCTACCCCGCCGGGCTCCAGGTCGGGCAGGAGGTCGTCTCGACCGACCGCCAGGCCGACATCCTCCCGGGCAACGCCATGCCCCTCCGGTTCATCCCCCTGGGCACGGTCATCCACAACCTCGAGCTCCGGAAGGACAAGGGCGGCCAGATGGCCAAGTCCGCCGGGGCGGGCGCCCAGATCCTGGCCAAGGAAGGGGACTACGCCCAGGTCCGGCTGCCGTCGTCGGAGATCCGCAAGGTCCACCTCGACTGCCGGGCGACGATCGGCCAGATCGGCAACCTCGACCACGGGAACATCCACGTCGGCAAGGCCGGCCGGTCCCGCTGGAAGGGCATCCGTCCCCACGTCCGCGGCACGGCCATGAACCCCATCGACCATCCGCACGGCGGAGGCGAGGGGAAGGCCAAGGGCGGCCGCCACCCGGTCAGCCCCACCGGCATCCCGACCAAGGGGTACAAGACGCGCCGGAACAAGCGGACCCAGCAGTTCATCGTCCGGCGCAGGAGCAAGTAACCATGAGCAGATCACTCAAGAAGGGCCCGTTCATCGACGGCCACCTCCTGGATAAGGTCCAGGCCCTGGCGACGCCCGCGGGCAAGCGCCAGGTCGTCAAGACCTGGTCCCGCCGGTCGACGATCATCCCCGAGATGGTCGGCATGACCATCGGCGTGCACAACGGGCGTAAGTTCATCCCGGTGTTCGTCACCGAGAACATGGTCGGGCACAAGCTCGGCGAGTTCTCGCCGACCCGGCACTTCAAGGGCCACACCTCCAAGACGGCCAAGCAGTTGAAGATGGGGAAGACGCCATGAGCGCCCCGGGCCACCTCTCCCACGCCGTCGCCCGCTACGTCCGGATGAGCCCCCAGAAGGGCCGCCTCGTGGCCGACCTCGTCCGGGACCGCTACGTCGGGGAGGCCCTGACCATCCTGCGCTTCAACGAGCGGAAGAAGATCAGCGCCATCCTCGAGAAGGTCCTCCGGTCGGCCATCGCCAACGCCCAGCAGGCCTCGCCCAACGTCGACGTCGACACGCTCGTCGTATCCAGGATCCAGATCAACGGCGGCCCGATCGCCAAGCGGATCCGCCCCGCGCCCATGGGCCGGGCCTACCGCATCCAGAAGCGGACGAGCCATGTCCATATCTATCTCGCCGAAAAGGGGAAGTGACGTGGGACAGAAAACGCATCCATACGGATTCCGGCTCGGCTTCAACAAGCCCTGGTCGTCCCGCTGGTTCGCCAAGGGCCCCGACTACGCGCGGCTCATCCACGAGGACCTGCGGATGAAGAAGGCCATCAAGGAGAAATACTCCCACGCCGGGATCTCCGGCGTCGACGTCGAGCGCGTCGGCCCCAAGATCCGGGTCATCATCCACACGGCCCGGCCGGGCATCATCATCGGCCGCGGCGGCAAGGAGATCGAGAGCCTCAAGGCCTACCTCGAGACGATCGCCAAGCGCGACGTCTACGTCGACATCCGCGAGGTCGACAAGCCGGAGCTCAACGCCCTGCTCATCGGCGAGAGCATCGCCGTTCAGCTCGAGAAGCGCATCGCCTATCGCCGGGCCATGCGCAAGGCCGTCGAGTTCGCCCTCAAGATGGGGGCCAAGGGCATCAAGGTCATGTGCGCCGGCCGGCTCGGCGGCGTCGAGATCGCCCGCTCCGAGTGGTACCTCAAGGGCCAGCTGCCCCTCCAGACCCTGCGGGCCGACATCGACTTCGCCTTCACCGAGGCCTTCACGACCTACGGCCAGATCGGCATCAAGGTCTGGGTCTACCGGGCCGACGTCGAGAAGGCCAAGATGACCGTTGGCGACGATGGCGTCGACCTCGGCCTGCTCGCGGCGGATGCCTTCCTCGACGGCCGGAAGGAAGTGATCGTTCTTGATGCGGTCGAACGGGGGGACGTTGAACGGCGTGCCGTAGGGGTGGAAGAAGGGATTGTCGGGATGGGCGGCCGTGGCGGCCTCGGCGGCGGCCCGCGCGGCCTCGGAGACCTCGGGGAAAGTCGCGTCGTCACCGCTCTTGCAGCCGACGGCGGCGATGGCGGCGACGGCGACGAGCCCGGCGAGAAGAAGGGTCATGGCTTTGCCTTTCATGGTCTATCGCACCTCCTGGGGCATTGGGACTGAGGGGATATTATACACAAGCCGGCTCCCGGAGGTGTAGGGTTTTTGGGGCCTCTCGGGAGGATCGTCCGGGGGGTGAGGATTTCTTCACCCCGGGTATCACCCCCGCGGAGGATTGCCAGGCGGCCCGGTTAGCCAGAAACTCTTCCCGGAATGAGAAAAGCGGGGCTCGTTCTCGGCGTATCGGTCTCTATCCTGATCTCCGCCCTCGCTGCGCCCGTGCCCGTCTTCGCGGCGGGCCCGTCCGCTCCCGGCCTTTCCGGGCGGCAGCCGGCGAAGCAGGAGGACGGCGCGGCGCCCGTATTCACCCTGGCCTTGAACCGCGCTCCCGTCCCGGCGGCCGAGGCCTCGGGCCTCGATCTGCGGGAGCCCGACGGCCCGCTGTCGATCCCTATCATACCGGCGGTCCCCGGGCCGGCGCTGGAGCTCGACGGAGAGGGCCATCCCCTCCGCCTGTCCGTTTTCCTTGGCCGGGCCCGCGACGATATTTTCTCCTCCCTCCACGAGAAATACGCCTGGCGGCTGACCTTCAAGTCGATGACGGTCGGCCTGGGCGTGTATCGCGAGTTCCAACTGGCCAGGGGGATCGGGCTGCAGCCCTATCTCGGCGTCATCCGGTCGAGCGCCACGCTGCGGCCGTCCGACCTCTTCGTCCAGGGCGCCGTCTACGAGTACCGCCTGACGATCTTCTGCGTCGGCCTCCCCCTCATCATCCGCTTCAACTGACCCAAGAGGGCCACCCAGAGAGGGTCAGAGCTACTTTTTACGCATTTTTGCGTAAAAAGTAGCTCTGACCCTCTCTTATTCTCCGCCTGTCCTTACTTCACCAGGTGATTCCAGTTCAGCAGGACGTTCCAGAGGAGGCGGTGGTCCGACCTGTTGAGGTCGCGGTGGATCGGGTTGAAGTTGAAGGCGATGACGCGCCCCTTCCCCACCGGCAGGTCGAGGACGGCCGGCCGCCCTTCGAGCTCGTCCTCGCCCTTGAGCGCGCCGCTGACGAGCATCTTGGGCTCGTCCTTCTTGGCCTTCTCGCGCGCCTCCCGCTCTTCCTTCGACAGGGCCGCGAGCGCTTCCGGGCTCTCGTCGTCGCGGTCCTCCTTGCGGAGCTTCGTGCCCCACTGCAGGACGACCGCCCCGCGCTCCGGCCGGGCGATGTCGTAAACGGGGAATTCCGAACGGAAGACCGAGGTCACCTCGGGCAAGCCGTAGGCCAGCGGGTGGTCGGGCCGGAGGAACTTGACCTTGAGCTCCGAGCCGGGCGTGAAGAACGGGCCGCCCCGCCGCCGGACGTCGCGGACGAGCCCTCCCTCGAGCGGCAGGACCGAGCCGTTGCCGAGCGTGACCAGGACGCCTCCGGCGTCGAGGAACTCCTCGAGCTTGGCCACGCCCAGCCAGCCGATGCCGCCGGTGATGTCCGCGGAGGCGTCGGGGACGCCCAGGTTCGGCGTCTCCTTCGTCTTCCGGTAGGCCAGCGGCCCCCATTTCTTGTCGATGCCGTGGATCTGGCCCTGCAGGTTCGACCAGTTGTCGCCGAAGACGATGACGTCGTACTTCTCGCGCAGCCGGCCGGCCCGGATGTCCTCGTCGCGGACGTAGGCGTAGGGGACCTTCTGGCGGTCGAGGACGAGACGGATCCAGCCGACCGCCTGCGTGTCGGTCCACAGGTGCCAGACGGCGAGGCGCGGCAGCTTCGACTCGTGGCGCGCGACGTCGGGGACGGCCGGGGCGGTGTCGAAATCGAGCTTGAGATCGGTGACCGCCTTGTCCTTGCGCAGGGCTTCGAGCAGTCCCTTCTGGTCGGCGACGATCCACGACCCGGCGGGGTAATCCCGGTCGCCGGACTTGAAGGCCTTCTCGGCGATCTCGACCTTGAACGAAGCCAGCCGGGCGCGGAGCTCGAGGAGGCGCTCCTGGCCCGTGTCCTTGAGGAGATAGACAGGGACCGGGCCGTCGGGCAACGATCTCCCGGTCTGGACCTGGAGGGCCCCGGGCTCGAGCGGAGTGAGCCGCACGTCCCTGATCTTGGGATCGTCGACGGGCTTGGCCTCGACGCCGAAATGGACCGGCAGCGACCAGGAAACGTCGTCGTAGGGCTCGTAGACGGCGTCCGGCGGGAACGCCTGGGGCGTGAGCAGGTCCACGGCATAATTGCGGTAGGGCTGGTCGAGCCGGACGACGTAGGCCCGGTACGGGAACTCCCCTTCTTCGACCTTGAAGGCGGCTTCCGCCCGCCCGACCTCGATGCCCTGGGCCAAAAGGAGCTCGACCATCTCGGCGACGCGCTTGCGGTCGCCCTGGTCCTCGGGGATGACGAAAGCGTACGGCTTGCCCCGGACGCCCTTCTGCCACGAGTTGTAGCTTTTACGGTAGAAGTCGCGGAGCATCTCCTTGGCGTTCTTGGCCGCGTAGTCGAGGGCGGCCAGGCAGCCGCTCTGCTGGTAGTTGACGTTGTTGCGGAGCGACCACAGGAACTTGCGCGGCGGCGGCATCGGCCGGTACCACTCCTGGCTGGTCACGGGGCGCCCGACGTAGCGCTCCTCGTCGGGGCGCAGGACGCGCTCCACGGTCTCGGGAGTGCCGTTGCCGTAGGTCTCGTAGCCGCGGCCGATCGAGTTGTGGTTGACGCCGATCGAGTCGAGGAAGACGTGCTGCCAGCCGTCGCTGAAGCCCCAGGTCCAGACGCCGGGCATGCCGGCCGCCGTCAGGGCCCCGACCTCGGCCATCGACATGGTGAACCACTCGCCGAGCAGGATCGGGTCGAGGTTCTTGTTGAACGGCCCCGTGCCGTTCCAGGTCTGGAGGAGCGGGATGGACTCGTGGAGGTCGTGGACGACCTGCGGGTGGTAGTCGAAGAACATCCTGGCCACGGCCTTCGAGGACTGAAGGGCCATCTGGTGCGCGTCGCGGTTGTTGTCGTGGAAGACGTAGTGGCCCCAGTAGGGCGGGGATTCCGGCGGCAGGCGGTCGTAATCGGTCTTGCCCTTGAGGTAGCGGTAGAACCAGTCGACCTGCTTGTCGCGCCCGTCGGGCTCTGAGACGGGGTTGATGAGGACGAGGACGCTCTCGCGGACGCGCTTGATCATCGGCCGGTCGGAGACGGCCAGCCGGTAGGCCAGCTCCATGACCATCTCGGCCGAGCCGAGCTCGGTCGAGTGGAGGGCGGCGTTGAAGTAGAAGACCGGCCGGGCGGAGGCGATGATCCCCTCGGCCGCCTCCGGCGTCGTCTTGCGGGGGTCGGCCAGGGCGGCGGTCGCCGCCTTGAGCTTCTCGAGGTCGCGCAGGCCGGCCTCGTCGGCAATCGCGGCCAGGATGATCTCGCGGCCCTCCTCGCTGCGGCCGATCGTCTCGACGCGCACGCGCGGCGAGGTCTCGGCCAGCTTGCGGAAGTAGCCGTAGATCTCGGCCGTCGACGACAGCTCGCCGGCGGCGCCGACGACGCGCCCGAGGAACTCGGCCGGCGAGGGCACGGTGTCGGAATCGGGCAGGTAGGCCACCCAGGGATTGCCGAAGCGCGGCTCCGTGGTGTACTTGGCGATGCCCTCGACGGAGCCCGGCTCGACCCGGTCCGGGGCGTAGGGATTGGCGGACTGGCCGCCGAGCGAGGGAGCGGCCGCCGCCGCCTCGGGGGGCGGGGCGGCGACCAGGATGAGCGCGGCGCAAGCGGCCGCGGCGAGCGCGATCACGGGAAGGGCGGATGATCGGGGCATCCGAAAGGCGGGCCGGCGGGCTCCAGTCATGGGATTCCTCCTTGATTTTCGTGCCCTAGGTTAGCAATAATCACGATCGGGCACAACTATCAGCCCTCGTCACGCGTGACCACGGCAAGGCGGAGGATGACCATGAAGAGCGTCCCGACGACCGACGATTATATCGCCGCCGCCCCGGAAGACGTTCGGCCCATCCTGGAGAGGATCCGGGCGATCATCCGGAAAGCGGCGCCGCGGGCCGAGGAGAGGGTCGGCTATGGGATCCCCTCGTTCAGCCTGAACGGCAGGCCCCTGATGTATTACGCGGCGTTCAAGGACCACGTCAGCGTCTATCCCGTCCCCAGAGGCACGGCGGAATTCCAAAAGGAGCTTCGACCGTACGTCAAAGGCAAGGGGACCATCCGGTTCCCCTTGGGCCGCCCGGTCCCTTTCGGACTGGTGAAGCGCATCGCCGATTTCCACGTCAAGGAGCGGACCGCCGAGCGGTAACGCGGAGACGGAGTGGCTGACGCTTTCAGCTTTATCTTGTCAGGATCCGGGCCGGCCCGGAACGGAGGACATCATCATGATCAGGGATCATCGTCGCTTTAACCCCTTCGCCGCGGGCCTGTTGACGCTAGCGCTCGCGATTTTGCCAAAGGCCGCCGCCGCCGCCGAGCCGCGGCTCGTCCTGACCCCGCCTCCCCCGCCGGCGCCCCGCATCAACGGCGCCCGCGTCTTCGGCGTCCGGCCCGGCTCGCCATTCCTTTACACCATACCGGCGACCGGCGAGCGCCCCATGACCTTCGGCGTCGAGGGGCTGCCCGAGGGCCTCATGCTCGACACCGCCACCGGCCGGATCACGGGCTCCCTATCCGCCCCCGGCACCCACCTCGTCACCTTCACCGCCGCCAACGCCCGCGGCACGGCCTCGCGCCCGTTCAGGATCGTCTGCGGCGACACGCTCGCCCTGACGCCCCACATGGGCTGGAACAGCTGGTACGTCTGGGAGAACCACGTCACCGACGCCATCATGCGGGCCGCCGCCGACGCCATGGTCTCGAGCGGAATGATCGACCACGGCTACATGTACGTCAACATCGACGACTGCTGGTCGGTCCGCCCCGACGCCAAGGACCCCGACCTCCTCGGCGAGGCCCGCGACGCGCGCGGCATGATCAACTCGAACGGCCGCTTCCCCGACATGCGGGCCCTGACCGACTACATCCACGCCAAGGGCCTGGCATCCTGGCCGCGGAGAAGCGCGACATCGTGCTCAACCTCTGCCAGTACGGCATGGGCGACGTGTGGGAATGGGGCGCCGCGGTCGGCGGGAACAGCTGGCGCACGGCCGGCGATCTCGGCGGCTCGTTCGAGGGCATCCCGGCCGCGCTCTTCCGCGACGGCTTCGACGTCTACTCCGAGAAAGAGCTCCACCGCTACGGCGGCCCCGGCCGCTGGAACGACCCCGACTACCTGCTCCTCGGCTATCTCAGCGACTGGAAAGGCGGCACGGCCCCGACCCCGCTGACGCCCAACGAGCAGTACACCCACGTCTCGCTCTGGGCCCTCGTCGCGGCGCCGCTCATCTTCAGCGGCGACATCACCCGCCTCGACGGCTTCACCCTGGGCCTGCTTACCAACGACGAGGTCATCGACGTCGACCAGGATCCCCTCGGCAAGCCTGGGAAGCGCGTCGTCAAGGAAGGCCCGCTCGAGATCTGGGCGCGCGAGCTCGAGGACGGTTCGCTCGCCGTCGGCCTCTTCAACCGGGGCGAAGGCCTGGCCGCGGTCACGGCCGCCTGGGCCGACCTCGGCCTCGCCGGCCCGCGGCGCGTCCGCGACCTGTGGCGCCAGAAGGACATCGACGTCTTCGAGGGCGAATTCACCGCCTACGTCGCCCGCCACGGCGTCGTGATGGTCCGGCTGTGGCCCGAAAGCCGTTGAGCCGCCGCGCCGCCCCTATAGCCCCGACCCGATCGGGTACTCGGCGCTCACCCGCACGGGCAGGCGGCCGGCCGGCTTGAGCTCGCCCTTGAGCGCCTTGGCGAACGAGTCGAAATAGACGGCCTGGTTGCCGAACCAGCCGCGCTCACCGTACCCGACCAGAAAGGCCGCCGCGCCGGGGATCTTGCGGACGAGCTGGGGATTGCCGTAGGACATGGCCACGACGGCCTTGGGTTTGGCGGCGATGACCTTCCCGAGGAAGGCGAGGTCGGCGTCACGCAACGGCGCCGCGTCGCCCATCCGATCCCTGGGAACGAAGAGCGACAGGACGACGAGGTCCGCCTCGCCCGCGGCCCTGAAGGCCGTCTCATAGAAGGCCGGGGCCGTGTCGGGCCGCAGGGTGAAGCTCCGCGTCCCCGGGAAGGCGGCCGCGAGCTTGGCCGCGAGGAGCGCCGGCGACGGGTCCTCGGCCGCTTTCTGGACGCTGATGTTGACGATCCTGGGCGGCGCCCCCGACGCCGTCGCCGCGAGCGGCACGGCCCCGTCGTTCTTGAGCATGGTCAGCGACCGGTCGGCGACCTCCTGGACCAGGGCCCGGTGGGCCGCCGTCCCGACGTACTCCCCCACCCGGGTCTCGTCGACGAACCGGGCCAGGTGGAGCCCCAGCCGGGCCTTGAGGGCCAGGACCTTGCGGACCGCCTCGTCCACGCGCTTCTCGGGGACGCGTCCCGACCGCACCGCCGCGGCCAGCGCCGCGACGGCCGCCACGGGGTCCTTGGGTTTGAGAATGACGTCGTGCCCGGCCTCGAAGGCCCGGACCGCGACCTCCTCGGCCCCGAACCTGGCCGCGACGTGGTCGTACCAGAGGTCGTCCGAGGTCACGACCCCCCGGAAGCCGAGCCTGCCCTTGAGCCAGCCCTCGACCAGCCTCGGCTCGACGCTGGCCGGGAGGCCGGAGCCGTCCGTGACGGACGGCACGGCGATGTGCTCGGTCATGACGAAGTCGACGCCGGCGTCGATGCCGTGCTTGAAGGCCGCGAACTCCTGGCTTTCGACCTCGGCCGCGGGCTTGTCGATCCAGGCCCAGCCCGGGTGCTCGGGGAAGTCCCTGACATCCCCCCGCCCCGGGAAGTGCTTGGCCGACGTCAGCAGGCCGTGTTCGTGATAGCCGCGGACGTAGGCCCGGACCAGCCGGCCGAGGAGACCGAGGTCGCCGCCGAACGAGCGGACGCTCTCGGCCGGGTTGTCGGGGTCCCAGGCGATGTCGCAGACCGGCGTGTAGGTCAGGTGGATGCCCATGGCCCGGCCCTCGACAGCCCCCGCGGCCGCGGCCCGGTACATGAGGTCCTCGTCGCCCGCCGCGGCGAAGGCCATGTTGGCCGGGAACTCGCTCGCCCCGGTCACCTGCTGGCCCGGCCCGCCCTCGAAATCGGCCGATATGATGAGCGGGATCTCGGCCGCCCCCTGCAGGCGATTGAGCAGGCGGGCCGCGTCGCGCGGCGTCCCGCCGTAGAGGACGAACATCCCCAGTCCATGGTCGCGCGCGAGAGCGAGCCAGCGGAGGAGGCGCGGGTCGTCGTCCGCGATGTAGCCGCCGGCGACGTCCGCGGTCACGATCTGGCCGATCTTCCTCTCCAGGCTCAGTCCGGCCAGGGTCTTTTCGACCCATCCCCGGCCGTCGGCGTCGAGTGTCGCCGCGAGCGCGGGAGCCGCCGTACGGACGGCCACTCCGCCGGCCCCGGGGCCGGGCGAACGACAGCTCCAGGCCGCGACCGTCAGGGCGGCGATGACGGACAGAGCAAGGGCGAACGCCCGACGACTTCTGTTCATGGATATCTCTCCGTGCGCCCTACTATGTGTCGAGTCCGCCCCGCCCGTCAAGGCGACCGCCGGCCCAGGGGTTTCTTGACATCTTCTTAACATCCTCTTGACAAGTCCGGCCGCCCCCCGGCCGATGATGGACCCGGCATGAACGCCCTAAACGAGCCCGGGACGCCGAGAGGGGGAAGAACATGAGCGCGGTCGCCGCCACTCTGCCCGCCATCGCCATGGCGATGAACCTGTGCCTCTCTTCCCTCCCCACGGGGGAGCCGGCGGCGACGGGATCGGTATCGGTCCCGGCCCGGTTCTCGTTGGCCGCGCCGCGGCCCGACAGCGGGACCGGTCCGCCCCCGGCCGCCGACGTCACGACCGCGACGCCCCTGCCCAAGCTGACCTTCCACCCCAGACCCCTCCTCGCCGCGGCCGAGGTCGCCGGCCTCAACCTCGGCGTCTGGGCCTTCCTCCATTATGTCGGAAACGCCCATTACTCCTACATCAGCTGGGAGACGGTCCGGGACAACATCCGCGACGGCTGGGAGTGGGACCGGAGCCTGTACTTCGTCAATTTCTACCACCATCCCTATCACGGCTACCTCTATTACAGCGCCGGCCGGGCCAACGGGCTCGGGTTCTGGGGCTCGTCTTTGGCCGCGGTCGGCGGCAGCCTGATGTGGGAGTACATGATGGAGAAATACCGCCCCAGCATCAACGACTGGATCACGACGAGCTGCGGCGGCATCGTCTACGGCGAGATCGGCTACCGCTTCTCGGCCCTGGTCAGGAAGAGCGAGGCCCGGGGGCTCGGCCGGATCTGGCGGGAGATCGTCGGGACCGTCCTCGATCCCGTCGGGGGCGTCAACCGGCTCCTCAACGGCCATGAGGACTCCGATCCCTCCCTGCCGGGGAGCCCCGATCTCGGGCGCGTGCTCGGCGGCGAGCTCATCGTCACCGGGCCCGTCGTGGCCCGCAGCGGCGAGCTGACGGGGACGAAGGCCGCCCCGACGCTGGGTTTCACGATCGACTACGGCGACCGCGCCGGGACGGGCTGGACCGGGCGGCCCTTCGACGTCTTCACGGTCCGGGGAAGGCTCCGCTGGGGACCGGACCGCCCCCATCTGACCCTGTTCATCGACGGGGCCCTCTTCGGCAGGAAGTCGGGATCGGCCGACGGCGCTCAGCGCTTCCTGGCTTTCTACCAGCATTACGACTACTACGGGTTCGAGACGATGCGCGTGGGCGGCACGTCGTTCACCGGCGGCTGGGACGCCCGTATCGCCGCGGCCCGGAACGTCAGCGTGCGGACGGGGCTGCGGCTCGGCTGGATGGGGCTCGGCGCCTCGGACGATTTCCTGGACGTCGACGCCGAGCGACGCAACTACAATCTGGGGACGGGCTGGACGGCCTCGGCCTCGGCGGCCTTGGCGGTCAAGGGGCTCGAATACCTGTCCGTGATGTGGCGCCACTACGGCCTCTACAACCTTCGCGTCACCGGCAGCCGGCCAGGGCGCGAAGCGTGGGACATCCTTTTCGGCCAGGTGGAGGTCCCGCTCTGGTCGAGCTTCGGTCTGGGATTCGCGGTCGAGTATTGCGGGCGCTCCTACCGTTTCCACAGCGGGGAGAGCGGCGCGCGGCGGCTGTACGAGGCCAGGGCGTTCCTGGCGTGGCAGTTCTAGACGGAGGCCCGATATGAGTACGAGAATGACGCTTGGGGCGGCGGGACGAACGGCCGCGGCCGCCCTGATCGCGGCGGCCCTCTTCGCGGCGGGGCCGGCCCGGGCCGGGGCGGCGGGCGCCGCCAAGCCGTTCTCGCTGGTCGTCGACGCGGGCTACGTCTTCGTCCACCAGCCCGGGTTCGGTCACGGTTGGCGCTACGGCGGCGGCCTCCAGTTCCGGACGGCCAAGCGGGCCGCCTTCGAGGTCCTCGTCGAGAGCTACGGGGTCCCCGTCGCCGAAGGCGCGGGCAGCGTCACGGCCGGCGGCCTCGCGGCCGGCCGCATGGACATGACCTCGCTCGTCTTCAACCAGCACGTCTTCCTCCTGACGCGGGGCCGCGTCCTCCCCTACGCGACGCTGGGCGTCGGCCTCGCGTTCATCGGCTACGCGCCCGACGACCCGGCCGTCGTCGTCGAGAAGGACATCGTCGACCGCTTCGCCCTCCATGTCGGCGGCGGTATCGACCTCCGGGTCTCGAGGCGCCTGTTCGTCACCGGACGGCTCCGCTACAACATGGTCAAGACCTGGGTCGAGCCGCTGCCGCGGGAGGGGCCCATCCGCGATACCGACCCTCTAGCCCAGG
Source organism: Candidatus Aminicenantota bacterium (assembly GCA_041320535.1). Taxonomy (GTDB): domain Bacteria; phylum Acidobacteriota; class Aminicenantia; order Aminicenantales; family Saccharicenantaceae; genus RBG-16-66-30. The sequence continues at coordinate 1,685,835 of JBGLNH010000001.1, forward strand.
ACATGATGCATCTCTACGGCCTGGAGTTCGGGCTGGGGCTCAGGTTGGCTTTCTAGCGGGCGCCGCGGCGCGCCGACGTCGACTGAGGGGGTCGAACCTGCCTTTTGCGGCAAAAGGCAGGTTTGACCCCCTCTTGTTTTCGAAAAAAGCAGGTTTGACCCACTCTCGAGAGGCGAAAAGATGGCCCGGCCGTTCCACGTCATGGCCAAGCCGACGGGGGCGCGCTGCAACTGCGCCTGCGACTACTGCTTCTTCCTGAAGAAGGAGCGGCTCTATCCCGGCTCCGCCTTCCGCATGTCCGACGAGGTCATGGAGAGCTACGTCCGCCAGATGGTCGAGGCCCACGCCGCTTTCGGCGAGGTCGAGATCGCCTGGCAGGGCGGCGAGCCGACCCTCATGGGCCTCGACTTCTTCCGCCGCGCCGTCGAGGCCGGGAAGCGCCACGCCCGGCCCGGCCAGCGCGTCTCGAACTCGTTCCAGACGAACGGCCTGCTCGTCGACGAGGAGTGGTGCCGCTTCCTCCGCGAGGAGGGCTTCCTCGTCGGCCTCAGCGTCGACGGGCCGCGCGAGCTCCACGACGCCTACCGCCGCGACAGGGCCGGCAAGTCCGTCTTCGACCGGGTCGTCCGGGCGGCCCGCTTGATGCGGGAGCACGGCGTCGCGTTCAACGTCCTGGGCACGGTCAACGCGGCCAACGCCGGGCATCCGCTCGAGGTCTACCGCTTCTTCCGCGACGGGCTCGGGGCCCGCTACATCCAGCTCATCCCCATCGTCGAGCGCGAGAACGAGACCGGCGACCAGGAGGGGACGCGGCTCACGGACCGCACCGTCGACCCGGCCGCGTACGGCCGCTTCCTCGTCGCCGTCTTCGACGAGTGGGCCCGGCGCGACGTCGGCGAAGTCTTCGTCACCTTCTTCGACAGCGTCCTCGCCGCCTACGTCTACGGCGAGTCGACGGTGTGCGTGCTGCGCCGTGAGTGCGGCGAGGCCCTGGCCCTCGAGCACAACGGCGACCTCTACGCCTGCGACCATTTCGTCGAGCCGCGCCGCCTCCTCGGCAACATCGTGGGCGACCCGCTCGGCCTGGCCGGCCTCGTCGCCTCGGAGAAGCAGCGGGCCTTCGGCCGGGCCAAGAGCGCCTCGCTGCCGCGCGTCTGCCGCGCCTGCCGCTTCCTCTTCGTCTGCAACGGCGAGTGCCCCAAGAACCGCGTCCTCGTCTCGCCCGACGGCGAGCCGGGGCTCAACTGGCTCTGCGAGGGGCTCAAGGCCTTCTTCGCCCACACGGAGGGGCCGATGCGGGAGATGGCCGCGCTCCTCGCGCGCGGGCTCCCCGCGTCGGGCGTGATGGGCGTCCGAAAGGCTATTCCCCGAGGCGGGCGAGGAAGATCGCGCGGACGCGCTCGGTGAGCGCCTCGGCCGTCTCGCGCGCGTAGCCGGCGACCGGGACCGCGGGCTCGAAGGCGATCTCGAGCCTACCCGGCCGGATGAGCCGGCTCCCCTTGTGATTGATCCGGTAGCCGCCGCGCTGGACCATGGGCAGGATGTCGAGCCCCGTCTCGAGGGCGAGGACGAACCCGCCGCGCTTGAACGGCCCGAGCCGGCCGTCGGGCGTGCGCGTCCCCTCGGGCATGATGCCGAAGGAGAAGAGGGGATGTTCGCGGACCCAGGCCGCGGCGCGCCGCAGGCTCTCGACGGCCCGCTGGGTGTTCTTGCGGTCGACGGGGAACATGCCGATGCGCCGGATGGCGCCGCCGTAGAACGGCCAGCGGAAGTGGCTCTCCTCCTCGGCCCCGCGGGCGATGCCCGGGAAGCCGGCGTAGAAGACGAACGGGTCGAAGATGTTGACGTGGTTCATCATGACCACGTACTGGCGCCCCGGGACGACGTTCTCGCGGCCGGAGACGCGGAGACGCACGCCGCACAGGGCGAGGAGCGTCTTGCAGAGGCCCTTGATGAGCGCCTCGAGGGCCCGGCCGCGGAGGACGAAGGAGCCGAGCCAGACGACTGCGCAGCCGACGACGAAGAAGGGCAGCGCGACGGCCCAGATCGCGAGCGAGCGCAGCCGCTCGAAGAGCTTGGTCAAAGTGCCCATGGGCTTCGCGTCAGGCCAGGAAGTCGAGCTCGGCCGGCAGGACCTTGAGGCGGAGCGGCGTCCAGCCGATGAGCTCGCCGTCGGCCATGAGCCGGAGCGGGGGCTCGGTCTCGACCTCGATCGAGGCGCCCCGCAGGTGCTCGACCTTGGCGTGGCCCATGTGCTTGCCGGAGAAGACGCCGGAGAAGATGGCCAGGATCTCGCGGCGGTTGACGCCGTTGAAGAGGACGATGTCGGCCCGGCCGTCGGAGGTGTCGGCGGGCGGGGCGATCTTCATCTTGCCGCCGGTGTACTTGGAGTTGGAGACGACCAGGGCGCTGTCGGGGGCTTCGAGGCGGCGGCCGTCGGCCTCGATCGCGACGCGGTTCGACATGCCCCGGACGAGGCGGACGAGGACGGCCAGGCTGTAGCCGGCGGCGCCGAGGAACTTGAGGCGCCGGTTCGTCAGCTCGAGGATGTCGGCGATGAGCCCGACGCCGATGATGTTGAGGGAGTAGCGGCGGACGGGGGCCGCGCCGGAGCGCTTGTCGAAGGAGGTGAACTCGACGAGGTCGACCTTGCGGCGGCGCCCGGCCAGGATGGCGTCGAGCGCCTCGTCGGGCGTCGTGACGCCGAAGTCCCGCAGGAACGAGTTGCCCGTCCCGGCCGGGATCTGGCCGATCTCGGGCCGGCGCGCGGGGCGGCCGTCGGCGTAGAGGCCGTTGACGAGCTCGTAGGGCGTGCCGTCGCCGCCGAGGCAGAGGAGGCGGTCGAAGCCGGCCCCGGCGGAGCGGGCGATCTCGGAGGCCAGCTCGCGGCCGATCTCGACGGCGTGGCCGGCGTATTCGGAGAAGCGGACCTCGAGCCCGGGGAAGGAGGCGCGCAGGCGCGGCTCGAGCGCGGCGAAGGTCTTCTTGCCGCGGCCGTGGCCGGCGGCCGGATTGACGACGAGGAGGGTCTTCGGGGCGTTCATGTCGTGCGCCATGGCTCGCGGGGGCGGTTATAACACAAGGGGCCGGAAATAAAAAGGTTCTTCCCCCGATCCCGGGGCGTCCCTCTCCGTGGCTTCGGCCGGGGATCGCCGAGGCGAATTCCCTCCCCGCCTCGAGAGGGTATCCCGGGGAGGGGAGAAGAACCAATTAAAAGGGAATATAATGGCTCCTGAAGCGACTAAACTACTGATAAGAGAGAAAGGAGAGAAGCCATGAAAAAACTCAGCGTCGCGCTCGTCCTGGTCCTGGTCGCGGGGGCGGCCGTCGCGGCGGCCCAGACGCCCGCGGGGAAGAGGGTCGAGCTCGGCACCTCGATCAGCTACTACAGCGTCAAGTTCGACGAGGAGGAAGGCGCCCTCAGCTACATCAACATCCCCCTGCGCCTGGGGTGGTACGTCTGGAAGGGCCTCGAGCTCGAGCCCGAGTTCCATCTCTTCATCCCGACCGGTGACGGCGCGGGGGACATGACCTACTTCCTGCAGGCTAAGCTGCTCTACAACTTCCACGTCGGCGGCGGGCTCGTTCCGTTCCTCGGCGGCGGGGCGGGCATCGGCAACGGCATCCCCTTCCTCGGCATCGTCGAGGGCGGCGAAGACTACAAGTCCTTCACCTACCTGGGGGTCGCCGGCTTCAAGTACATGATCGGCAACTCGGCCGCGCTGCGCCTCGAGTACCGCTTCAACCGCTTCGCCTGGGAGACGCCCTGGCTGCTCGAGGGCGAGAAGGAGTGGGGCAACATCCACAACGTCCTCCTCGGAGTCTCGATCTTCTTTTAAGCGCCCCGAAGGGCCCCTGGTCAAGATGAGCGATGCGGGTTTCTATTCACCCTTCCGATCGCTCCACGAGGTCCTCGACGGGCACAGGAAATAGGTCCGAGGCGCGGGGCCGTCAAATGGCCGGTTCATGGTCAGATTCGGATTGCCATAAATGTCCGGATAATGGACAATATAATCCATGGGTGTTCATTATTTATTGTCTCCGGCGACAAATTTATTGGGCTTTAGGTATGATGTGCTACCTCGGGTCAGGCAGCAAGACATGAAAATTATGACTATTGTTTGCGTCATGGGCCTTATCGCCGGGATAGGTTTCATGTCGGGATGCTCGGCCACGACCGATGACGGAGATCCCGACCCCGGCGCCATCATCGTCAACCATACCGGCATCGATCTCGAGGCTATCCCTTCTTCGTGGATCGACCTGGCCAAACAGAGGCTCCACATCGCCTACGGCCACACGTCGCACGGCAGCCAGTTGACCACCGGCATGGCCGGGCTCGTCACGTGGAAAGGCGCGCAATACGCGTTCAACACGGGGGGCACGGGCGGGGCGCTCGATCTCCGCGATTTTTCTGGCAACTTCGGCGGCCTCGGGATAGCCAACGACCTCGGCAATCCCAACCGGACGGCTTGGGAAAACGCGACCCGCACCTATCTCAACCAGAATCCCGCGATCAACGTCATCATCTGGTCCTGGTGCGGTCAGGTGGACGGGTCCCAAGCCGACATCCAGCTCTATCTCGACCTTATGGACGGGCTCGAGGACGATTATCCCAACGTGAAATTCGTCTACATGACGGGCCACACCGACGGCGCGCCGCTCACGGGGAACGTGCCCGCGCGGAACAAGCAGATCCGCGACTACTGCGTCGCCAACGACAAGATCCTCTACGACTTCGCGGACATCGAGAGCTACGATCCCGACGGCGACTACTTCGGCGACAAGCTGGTCAACGACAACTGTGATTACGACAGCGACGGCAATGGCACGCGGGACAGCAACTGGGCCATCATCTGGCAGAACGCCCATCCCGGGGAGTGGTACAACTGCTCGTCGGCCCACAGCCAGCCGCTCAACGCCAACTTAAAAGCTTACGCCGCCTGGCATCTCTGGGCCCGCCTGGCCGGCTGGGACGGCAACTGAGCCATCCGGCTATGGCCGCCGGCTGCGAATAAGAATAGCGGCAGACCGGCCTGAGAAGATCAACCCCTCTTTTCTGCAGTGCTATTCACTCTTCTTGCTTAGGGCCTCCGATATCCTCGCCGGGGTCATCGGCAGCGTGAACAGCCGCACGCCGACCGCGTCGTGGATCGCGTTGGCGACGAGGGCGCCCATCACGGTCACGGCCGGCTCGCCGCAGCCCTGCGGCGCGAGGTCCGGGTTGTCGACCAGGACGACCTCGATCTTCGGCAGCCAGGAGAAGCGAGGGGTCTCGTAGGTGTCGTAGTTCTCGCTGAGGACCTCGCTCCCTGCCGTTCCCTCGCCGCCTCGAGAGACAGTCCCTGTCCTTAAGATGCCAGGCGTGCTTACGGCGGAGTTGAGCCGCGGTGCGGTTTTGAAGCTCGGCCTGCGCCCCGGGATCGCCGTCGCCGTCGGCTCCTTCGACGCCCACCTCGGCGGCGTCGGCTCGGGCGTCGAGACCGGCCGGTTCGTCAAGATCATCGGCACGAGCACCTGCGACATCTGCGTCTGGCCGGCGTCGAAGCGGCTCCCCGACGTCCCCGGCCTCTGCGGCATCGTCGACGGCTCGGTCCTGCCGGGCTACCTCGGCCTCGAGGCCGGACAGTCCGCGGTCGGCGACATCTTCAACTGGTTCGCGAGCGTCATCGAGCCCGGCGGCCCCAAGAAGGGCTCCCACGCCGCCCTGACCCGCAAAGCGGCGGACCTCGAGCCCGGCGAGTCGGGTCTCCTCGCCCTCGATTGGCTCAACGGCAACCGGACCGTCCTCGTCGACCAGCGCCTGACCGGCCTCATCATCGGCCTGACCCTGCACACCCGGCCCGAGGAGATCTACCGGGCCCTCATCGAGGCCACGGCCTTCGGCGCCCTGACCATCGTCCGGCGCTTCGAGGAGTACGGGGTCAAGATCCGCGACGTCGTCAACTGCGGCGGCATCGCCGAGAAGAACCCGCTCGTCATGCAGGTCTACGCCGACGTCACCGGCCTGCCGATGAAGGTCGCCCGCTCGGGCCAGACCTGCGCCCTCGGAGCGGCCATGGCCGGCGCCGTGGCCGCGGGCAGGCGCGGCGGCGGCCACGAGACGTTCGCCGAGGCCCAGGCGGCCATGGGCGGCGTCAAGAGGACCGCCTACAGCCCGAACGCCGCCCGCCATAAGGTCTACCTCGAGCTCTACGCGCTCTACCGCGAGCTCCACGACGCCTTCGGCACCAAGGCCTGGACGGGGAACCTCCACCGCGTCATGAAGGACCTCCTGGCCATCAAGGACCGCCAAAGGAGATGACCATGCTGCCCGACCTCAAGGAAGCCGTCTTCAAGGCCAACCTGGAGCTGGCCCGCTCGGGGCTCATCATCATGACCTTCGGCAACGTCAGCGGCATCGACCGGCGCAAGGGCATCGTGGCCATCAAGCCGAGCGGGGTCGCCTACGACGCCCTGAAGGCCGACGACATCGTCCTGGTCGACCTCGAGGGCCAGGTCGTCGAGGGCTGGCTCAACCCGTCCTCGGACACGGCGACCCACGCCGAGATCTACAAGGCCTTCCCCGACGTCGGCGGCGTCGCCCACGCCCACAGCGTCTACGCCACGATGTTCGCCCAGGCCCGGCGCGAGATCCCCTGCCTGGGGACGACCCACGCCGACCATTTCCACGGGCCCGTCCCCCTGACCCGGCTTCTCGTCGAAGCCGAGGTCGAGGCGGGCTACGAGAGGAACACGGGCCGGATCATCGTCGAGCGTTTCGCCGGGCTCGACCCGCTGACGATCCCGGGCGTCCTCGTCGCCGGGCACGGGCCGTTCGCCTGGGGCCGGACCCCGGCCGATGCGGTCGAGGCGGCCGTGGTCCTCGAGCAGGTGGCCAAGATGGCCCACGGCGCGCTGGCCCTCGCGCCGCGCCTCGCGCCCCTCGACCGGCACATCGCCGAGAAGCACTTCCTCAGGAAGCACGGGCCGGACGCCTATTACGGGCAGAAGAAGGAGAAAGAGTCATGACCAACGTCCCCAAGGTGCGTCTCGGGCTCGTCGCCGTCAGTCGCGACTGCTTCCCCATCGAGCTCTCGCGCAAGCGCGCCCTCCGCGTCGCCGAGGCTTGCCGCAGGGCCGGCGTCGTCATCACCCGGGCCCAGACCGTGGTCGAGAACGAGAAGGACGCCCTCAAGGCGCTCGAGGAGCTCAGGGCCAAAAAGGTCAACGCGCTCGTCCTCTACCTGGGGAATTTCGGGCCCGAGGGCCCGACGACCATCCTGGCCCAGAAGTTCGGCGGGCCGGTCATGGTCGCGGCGGCCGCCGAGGAGTCCGGCAAGGACCTCGTCGGCGGCCGGGGGGACGCCTACTGCGGCCTGCTCAACAACTCCTACAACATGGGCCTGCGCAAGCTCCGTCCCTACGTCCCGGAATACCCGGTCGGGATGCCTGAGGAGGTCGCCCGGATGATCGCCGGCTTCGTGCCGGTCGCCCGGATCCTCCTGGGGCTCCGCGGGCTCAAGATCTTCGGCTTCGGGCCGCGGCCGCAGGACTTCCTGGCCTGCAACGCGCCCATCAAGCCCCTCTACGACCTCGGCGTCGAGGTCATGGAGAACAGCGAGCTCGATCTCTACGACATCTTCCGCAAGGCCGAGGGCGACCCGAAGGTCAAGGCCGTGGCCGCGGACATGGCCAAGGAGCTCGGGGCCGGGAACCGCTATCCCGACATCCTGAAGAAGCTGGCCCAGTTCGAGGTCGCCCTGCTCAAGTTCATGGAGGCGAACCTCGGCGCGTCGCAGTACGGCGTCTTCGCCGACAAATGCTGGCCGGCCTTCGAGAGCTACTTCGGGTTCGTCCCTTGCTACGTCAACTCGCGCCTGGCCGCGCGCGGCATCCCGGTCGCCTGCGAGGTCGATATCTACGGCGCCCTGAGCGAATACATCTGCACCCTCGCGACGACCCTCCCGGCCACCATCCTCGACATCAACAACACCGTCCCCTACGACATGATCGCCGGGGCCAAGAAGGCCCTCAAGGGCTACAAGCCGACGGACCTGTTCATGGGCTTCCACTGCGGCAACACGCCGGCGCCGTGCATGCTCGATCCCTCGATGCGCTACCAGCTCATCATGCACCGGCTGATGGAACCGGGGAAGGACCCGAACATCACCCGGGGGACGCTCGAGGGGAGGATCCGCGTGGGCGGTGTCACCATTTTCCGGCTCCAGTCGACGGCCGACACGGTCCTGCGGTCCTACATGGCCGAGGGCGAGGTCCTGGACGTCGATCCGAAGTCGTTCGGCGGCATCGGCGTCATCGGCATCAAGGAGATGGGCCGCTTCTACCGCCACGTCCTCATCGAGAAGCGCTTCCCCCACCACACGGCCGTGGCCTTCGCCCCCGTCGGCAAGACGCTCTGGGCGGCCATGCGCATGCTCGGCGTCGAGGACGTCTCCTTCAACCGCCCGGCCGGGATGCTCTACCCGACGGAGAACCCGTTCTGAAGATGAGAGCCGCTTTTCTCACCGGCGTCCGCGCCCTCGAGGTCCGCGAGGTCGAAGCGCCGCGCGTCGGACGCGACGACGACGTCCTCGTCCGAAGCAAGGCCGTGGGCGTCTGCGGCAGCGACCTCCACTATTACCTGTCGGATCACGTCGGCGGCGATGTCGTGCGCTATCCCTTCATCCCCGGCCACGAGTGCGCGGGCGTCGTCGAGGCGGTCGGCCCGGCCGTCACCCGGGTCAAGCCGGGCGATCTGGTCGTCGTCGAGCCGGCCGTGTCGTGCGGCGCCTGCGACCAATGCCGGGCGGGGCGCCCCCACACCTGCCGCAAACTCATGTTCCTCGGCCATTACGGCGAGCTCACCGGCGGCATGGCCGAGCTCACCCTGGCCCCCGAGCGGAACTGCGTGCCGCTTCCCGCGAAGATGACCGCCGTCCAGGGCGCCCTGGCCGAACCGCTCTCGATAGCCCTGTACTCCGCCGGCCTGGCCGGGGCCGTACGGGGCAAGACCGCGGCCGTGCTGGGGACCGGGCCGATAGGGCTGTCCGTCGTCATGGCTCTCAAGGCCGAGGGAGCGGGCGCGGTCTACGCGACGGAGATCGTCGAGGCCCGCGAGAAAGCGGCCGCGACGGCCGGGGCGGACTGGACTGGCAATCCCGAGCGCGAGGACGTCGTGGCCGGGATCCTGGCCCGGGAGTCGCTCGGCCTCGATCTCGTCTTCGAGGTCTGCGGCGAGCAGTCCGCCCTCGACCAGGCCGTGGCCCTGCTCAAGCCCGGGGGCACGCTCGTCGTCGTCGGCATCCCTGTCGAGCCGCGTGTTTCATTCGACAGCTCCAAGGTGCGCCGCAAGGAGATCCGCGTCCAGAACGTTCGCCGGCAGAACAAGTGCCTGGAGAAGGCCGTGGCCATGATCCACACGGGACGGATCAAGGTCGATTTCCTGGCCACCCACTTCTTCAAGCTCGAGGAGGCGCGTCTCGCCTACGAGACGGCCGCGGAGAAGCGCGACGGCGTCATCAAGGCCTTCGTCGAGCCCTAGCCGAGGCTCCCGCAGGGTCAACGGGGACCGTCCCCGCGGGGGACTGTCCCTCTTCTCCGGGGGATAGCGACGATCGGCCGGTCCACCCCGCGGCGGACAGAAAGGAGCGAGACCATGGGCATCAAAGACGACAGCTTCGGCAGCCCGTTCGAGCGCGCCTTCGTCGGCGCCGTCGCCGTCGCGGCCGCGCTCAGCCTGGCTTATCTGGCCGTCCAGGGCCCGCTCGTCAGGGGCGTCATCGCCTACAAGACCGCGCCGGGCATCATCGGCCAGCTCATGGGGCAGGACGCCGTCAACCTGTTCCTCATGGCCCCCCTGCTCCTGGCAGCCGGGATCCTCCTGCCGCTCCGCAAGCCGCTGGCCAAGTACCTGCTCATCGCCACGCCACTTTTTCTCATCTATTACGTCCTGAGCTACACCATCGGCTGGGAATGGAGCTCCCCGGCCTACACGGGCAACAGCGAGCGTTGGTTCTTTATCCACCTGTTCGTCCTCATCGCCGCGCTCATCATCCTGCTCTACGCGCTGGCCGTCTTCCCCAAGAACGTCGAGAGCCGGTTCAAGAAGGGCGGGCTGGCGGTCTATTCGGCCGCGTTCGTCCTCTTCCTGCTCGTCTTCGCTGGCATGTGGGCGAAGGAGGTCCGGGAGGTCATCGCCACGGGGACGGGCCGCGGCTACGACATCGCTCCGACCGCTTTTTGGCTGGTCCGGGTCTTCGACCTGGGCTTCTCCATCCCTCTGGGCCTCATCAGCGTTTACCTCTTGTGGGCCCGGCCGAACAAGGCCTATCCCGTCGTCTGTCTCTTCTACGGCTTCTTCTTCACCCAGATCGTCGCTGTCATGGCCATGGGCTGGGCGATGTTCTTCACGAAAGACCCGACCTTCCTTTGGCGCGACCTCGCCGTGTTCCACGTCCTGGCCGCCGTCATCGCCTTCGGCTTCTTCTACGTCCGGCGGAGCTATAAAGCCGGCTAGCCCTTCCGGCGGCCGAGCGGCCTGACTCGGTTCCCTTCGGCTCCTATCTCTTGATCAGAGGCCCTCGGCGTTGACTCTGATGGGCGCCAGGAGATCGTCGTTGTGGGGCGTCTTTTCGACGAGCGTCAGGACGTTCCGCGCTCCCGTAGCGATGAGATCTCGACGAGCTCAAGTGCCCGATCTGCGACAAGAAGACCGACATCGTCCAGGACATCGTCGACGAGGCCATCGAGACCCTGCTCAAGCGGGGGGGGGGCGGTCAAGCACATCACGCCGCCCACCCAGCTCGACCGCTACGGGCACATCGGGGCCTTCCTCAAGTACAAAGCCTGCAAAAAAGGTTCTTCTCCCCTTTCCGGGAAGTCCCTCTCTCGGGCTTTGGCTCGGGATATGCCTATATCTCCATCCGACCGAAGCGAACGAAGCGAGAGGAGGGCAGAAATCTGCCGGAGCATACACGGAGGCGGATTTCTGCGAGATATCCTAGATAAGCGCTTTTCTCAATTCTTTCCCAGCCCCGCCCCTCCGGGTCGCTCCGGGGCGGCGCTGATGGTCGCTGCGAGGACTCCGCTCTCTGCCGGTCGAGGCAACATCCCTCGCCGCCTCGAGAGGGAAGCCCGGAATTGGGAGAAGAACCAAAAAAAAAGGGCCGGGTCCCCGCGGGGGGAACCGGCCCTGATCCGGGACGGCGGCGTCGGGCCGCGGCTCAAGCCGCGATCCTCTTCTCCTTGAACCGTATCTTGTTGAACAAGCTGTAGATGACCGGGATGACGAAGAGCGTCAGCAGGGTCGTGGCCGTCAGCCCGAAGGCGATAGCCACACCCAGAGGAGCCCGGAATTCCGATCCCGAGGACCGGGAGAAGGCCATGGGCAGGGTGCCCAGGATGGTCGTCAGGGCCGTCAGCACGATGGCCCGCAGCCGGGTCGTCGCGCCGTCGAGGACGGCCTGCCGCCTGTCGACGCCGCGCTTGATGAGCTGGTTGATGTAGTCGATCATGACGATGCCGTTGTTGACGGCGATGCCGGCCAGCAGGATGACGCCGATCATGACCGCGACGCTGAGCGTCCGGCCCGTGACGAACAGCCCGACGATGACGCCGACGATGCCCAGGGGCACGGTGAACATGATGATGAAGGGGTGGGCGAAGTGCTCGAACTGCGAGGCCATGACCATGTAGACGAGCAGGATGGCCAGGGCGAAGGCGCCGGCCAGGATGAGGAAGGCTTCCTGCATGTCCTCGTACGAGCCTCCGTATTCCAGGAAGTAGCCCGGCGGCAGGGCCCGCTCGAAGCCGGCCAGCCGGGCCTTGATCTCGCGGACGACGCCGCCGAGGTCCCGGCCGGAGATGTTGGCCGTGACGGAAACGCGGCGGGCCTGGTTCTCGCGGTTGATCATGATCGGGCCTTCGCCGGTCGAGACGTCGGCCACCTGCTCCAGGTAGATCGTCTGGCCGGCCGCCGTCCGGAGGGGGATGCCGCGGACCTCGTCCAGGCTGTTCCGATACCGTTCTTTGAACCGGAGCCGGACGTCGATCTCTTCGCTGCCTTCGCGGTAGCGGGTGGCGACTTTGCCGAGGGTGGCCGTCTGCACGGTGTTGGCGACCTGGTAGACCGACAGGCCCAGCCGGGCGGTCCGCTCCCGGTCGATGCGGATCTGGACCTCGGGCTTTCCGGAGGACAGGGTATGGGTGAGGTCGCGGATGCCCTCGACGCCGGTGATGAGCTGGACGATCTGGTCGGCCTGGGCCTTGAGCATGGGCAGGTCCTTGCCGAAGAGCTTGATCTCGACGGGGGCCGCGGCCCCGCCCAGCATCTGCTGGTTCATGTCGAGCGCCTCGAACTTGACGTCGCGGAGGTTCGGCAGCTTGCCCCGGATCCGCTCCAGGAGCTGCTTGTCGGACTCCTGGCGCTGATCGCGTTTGACCAGCCCGACCCAGAGCAGGCCTTCGTGGGTGCCCGCGTTGGCGAAGCCGGAAGCGGCGTCGCCGGCGTCCTGCTCGACCTGGGAGCCGACCTGGGCCGAGATCATGGTGATCTCCGGCATGGCCGCCATGACGTTCTCGACCAGGCCCACGACGCGGTCGGTCTCCTCGAGGGCCGCGCCGACCGGCAGGCGGACCTTGAGCATGATCATATCCATGTCCTGGGCGGGCATGAACTCCGTCCCCAGGGAGGGCACGAGGGCCAGCGAGACGACGAGGGCCAGGACGGCCCCGCCGAGGACCCAGCGGCGGTGGCGGAGGGCCTTCTCGAGCCACTTCCGGTAGAGGGCCTTGACCCGGGCGAATTGACGTTCCTCGGGGGCCTTGGCGATGGACCGGAGGCTCTTCTTGGAACGGAAAAGAAGGGACGTGGCCAGGGGCACGACGGTCAGGGCGACGAAGAGCGACGCGAGAAGGGAGAAGGTGATGGACAGGCCCAGGGCCTGGGTCATCTTGCCGGTGATGCCGGAGGCGAAGATCATGGGAAAGAAGACGGCGATCGTGGTCAGGGTCGAGGCCGTGATGGCCATGCCGACCTCGCCCGCGCCGGACATCGAGGCCTGGTCGGGCCCATCGCCCTCCTCGAGGTGGCGGTAGACGTTCTCGATGACGACGATGGCGTTGTCGACGAGCATGCCGACGCCCAGGGCCAGTCCGCCGAGGGTCAGCATGTTCAGCGTGTAGCCGGCGGCGTAGAGGGCGATGAAGGTCGTGATGATGGACAGGGGGATGGCCAGGCTGATGACGAAGGTCGGCCGCCAATTGCGCAGAAATAAGAAGATGAGGACGATAGCCAGCAGTCCTCCCACCCAGGCGTTCCGGATGGTGTTCGAGGTCACCTGCTCGATCATGTCCCCCTGGTCCATGGCCACGTGGAAGACCGGGTTGCCTGGGAGGGTCCCGAGAAGGGCCCCGATCTCCCTCTTGACCGCGGTGCTGGCCTGCTGGGTGTTGGCTCCGGAGCGCTTGCTGATGATGAGGTAGACGCCGTTCTGCTGCTGGATGCGCGCGGCGTAGCGGAAGTCCTTGAGCGCGTCCTTGACCTCGGCCACGTCCGCCACATAAACGGGCTCGCCCGTCGCGGTCATGCCGACGACGGTCTCGCGGATGTCGTCGAGATCCGTGAACTCGCCCATCGTCCGGACGAGGACCTCCGAATGGCGCTCGATGAGGCTCCCGGCCGGCAGGTTGATGTTCTCGGACCGCAGGGCCATCATGACCTGGTCGAGGGTCAGGCCCCGGCTCTCGAGCGCGGCCTTGTCGACGTCGACCAGGATCTCCCGCTCGTCCATGGAGAAGACGCGGGCCGAGGCGACGCCGTCGAGGCGCTCGAGGCGCGGGGCGACCTCGTCCTCGATGACGGTCTTGAGCTTCATGGCCGGGATGTCGCCGGTGATGCCGTAGAAGATGACCGGGAAGGCGCTGAAGCTGAATTTCAGGACCAGGGGCTCGCCGGCTTCCTCGGGCAGATATTGCTCATAGAGGCCGATCTGGTCGCGGATGTCCTGGGCGGCGAAGTCGAGGTTGGTGCCCCACTCGAACTCGACGCTGATGACCGAGACGCCCTCGGACGTCTGAGAGGTGACCTTCTTGACCCGGTTGACGGAGCTGACGACCTGTTCGAGGGGCCGGGTCAGGACGTTCTCGATGTCCTCGGACGCGGCGCCGGTGTAGGTGGTGATGACGGAGACGGTGGGGAACTCGAGGTCGGGGAAGAAATCGAGCCCCAAGCGCGTGAACGAGATGGCGCCCAGGACGACCAGGATGGCCGCCATCATGGACGCGGTGACTTTTCGCTTGACGGAGAATTCGGGGAGCTTCACTTGGACACCTCTTCGAGGACCTGGACCGCCGCGCCCTCTTCGAGCCCGTAGTTGCCTTCGAAGACGACGGCGTCGCCGACGGCCAGGCCGTCGAGGACCTCGACCAATGTCGTGTTCTGGATGCCCAGGGCGACGTTCTTGCGGACGGCCTTGCCGCCCTCGACGACGAAGACATAGGCGTTCTCGAGGACGGCCGTCTGGGGCACGATCAGGGCGTTGTCGCGGGACTCGACCTCGAAGACGACGTTGCCGAACGTCCCCGGACGCAGGGCCCCGTCGGGATTGTCGACGGCGATCTCGACGCCGAACTTCTTGTTCAGCGGGTCGGCGGTCAGGTTGACGACCCGGACCGCGCCGCGGAACTCCCGGCCGGGCAGGGCGGGGACGGTCAGGACGGCGTCCTGGCCCTTGCGGACGCGGCCGATGTCCTGGGACGAAACGGCCACGACGATCTTGATCCGGCCGTAGTCCATCACGGTCAGCACTCCGCCGGCCCCGCCGCCGTAGCCGCCGCCCATCATGGGATTGATGACGTCGCCGACCTCGGCGTTCTTCGAGGCGACGATCCCGGCGAAGGGGGCCGTCATGAGCGAGACGTCGAGGGCGTGCTGGGCCAGGTTGAGGCCGGCCCGGGCCTGCTCGAGCTGGGCGGAGGCGGCGTCGAACGCGAGCTGGACCTTCTCGTGCTGCTGCTCGGAGACGGCGTTCTCCTTGATCAGGCGGTCCATGCGCTCCTTGTTGCGCAGGGCGTCGGCGTATCCGGCCTCGGCCACGGCGACGGCGGCCTGGGCCTGCCTGTGCTGGAGGCGGATGGACTCCGTCTCGAGCTCGGCCAGGAGCTGGCCCTTGGCCACGCGGTCGCCGGCCTCGACGTGGATGCGGGCGATCTTGCCGCCGACCTCGGGCGTGATGTTGATCTTGTTCCAGGCCTCGAGCGTTCCGGTGTAGGAGATCTTCTCGGCGATCCGGTCGCGGCGGACCCGGAAGACCTTGACCGGCGCGGCGCCGAAGGCCTCGGCCTCGGCCGGGCCCTTCGCGGCGGGCTTGCCGCAGGCGACGGCCAGCGCGGCCAGGGCGACGAGAGCGAGCGTCTTGGGGGTGTTCGGCTTGATCATGGGTTCCTCCGTTAGTTCGAGCGGCTCTCCGACCGGCTCCGGCCGACGGCCTTTTCGAGCTGGGCGTCCGAGATGACGAGGTCATAGAGCGCTTGCGTATAGTTGGTCCGGGCCTGGCGCAGGGAGACCTGGGCCTGGAGGACGTCCAGGCTGGTGGCCAGCCCCTCGGCATAGTTCAGCTCCGCGAGCCGGGCGGCTTCGCGGGCCTGGTCGACGTTCTTCTCCTGGGAGAGCAGGCTCTCCCGGGCCTCGTTGAGGCTCAGGACGGCCTGACGGACCTCGAACGAGATGGCCTCCGAGAGGCCCTTGCGGTTCCATTCGATCTCGCGGATCGCGGCCTTGGACTGGCCGATCCGGGCCTGGGCCTCGAACCCGTTGAAGAGCGGGACGTTGAGGGACAGGTTGATCGTGTAGTAGTTCTGCCAGGCGCCCTTCCGGAAGCTCAGGGCGTCGGACCAGAAGTTGTAGGCGCCGCCGATGGCCTTGATGACGCGGCCCCGTAGGAGCTTCCCCATGGAGATCTCCTTGGTGCTGTACTGGTAATGGTCGAGCAGGTTCTCGTAGTCTTCGGACGACATCTTGTCGTCGCGCTCCGGCTGTTTGGTCGGCTCACTCATGGCACGATGCTCCTCGATCGGGGATTCGGGACCGTCTTCGCGGGATAGGCCCGGAAAGGACGCTTCATACTATCCGAGAAACTCCTTGTTGTCAACTCTAAGTCAAGGCCGTGCCGACACTTAGGAGGGGCTAGGCCTCGCCGGCCTTGTCCTCCTCGAGGATCTTGGCGATCTCCTCCTCGGAGGGCAGCTCGTCGAGGCCGTTGAGCCCCAGGTAGAGGAGGAACTCGTCGGAGGTCCGGTAGACGAGCGGGTTGCCCGGCGCCTTCTTCCGGCCGACGATCTTGATGAGCTTCTTCTCGAGCAGGGTCTTCAGGGCGCCCGTCGAATCGACGCCGCGGATGGCCGAGACCTCCGATTGGGTCACCGGCTGGCGGTAGGCGATGGCCGCCAGCGTCTCCAGCCCGGCCGGCGACAGCCGGTTCTTGCGCTCGATCTGGAGGAGCCGCCGGACCTCGCGGTCGTGGGCCGGCTTGGTCGAGAAGAGCCAGCCGCCCCCGACGCGCAGGACGTGGATGCCCCGGCCGTCGGCGGCGTAGTCGGCGACGAGCCCGTCGACGGCCGCCTGGAGCTCGGCCGCCGGGACGCCATCGCAGACGGCCTGCAGCCGGTCCAGGGTCACGGGCTCCTGGGAGACGAAGATGAGGGATTCGACGAGGTTCTTCAGGGGATCACTCATGGGCGGCCGTCCTGCGCGCGTCCTTGCGGAGCCAGACGCGGATCGTCTGGAAGAGCTCGTCCTGGACGGCCACGGCCACCCGGGACTTGATCAGCTCGAGGATGCAGAAGAATGAGACCAGGGCCTCCTCGAGCGAGGAGTGGGCCTCGAAGTACTCGAGGAAGTCGATCATGTGGCGCTCGTGGAGGAGGTCGACGAGCTCTTTCATCTTGGCCTCGACCGAGACGTCCCGCCCCCGGATCGTCCGGACGTTCTCCGTCGAGCGGCGCTTCATCAAGAGGAAGAAGGACTCGGACAGGTCGAAGAGCGAGAGCTCCAGCGGCTCGAGCTCGCTCTCGCCGGAGAGGGGCGGGATGAAGGACCGCTTCCACTGGAGGATCTGGACGTCCTCCCGCTCGCGGAGGAGGGAGCACGCGGCCTTGACCTTCCCGTATTCGACCAGCCGGTCGACCAGCACGCGGCGGGGGTCCTCGCCCTCGGCGAGGTCGGTCTCGCGGGGCAGGAGCATCTGCGACTTGATGTAGATCAGGAGGGCCGCGATGAACAGGAACTCGGCCTCGCGGTCGAGGTTGATCTCGGTCTTGCGCTCCAGGTAGCCGAGGTAGTCCCGGGTGATCGCGGCGATGGGGATGTCGTGGATGTCGATCTTCTTCTTGCGGATGAGGAAGAGGAGGAGGTCGAGGGGGCCCTCGAAGACGTCCAGGCGGACCTGGTAGCCCTCGGCGGCCCCGGCGGCGGGCGGGAGGGCGATGTCCTCGACGGTCGGCGGGGCTGCGGCTTCGGGCATGTCAGGAGAAGATGATCTTCAAGATGAGGACGATGATGGGCCGGACGATGAAGCTCAGGACGCCGAGCATGATCAGGGCGAGGACGATGATGAACCCGTAGGGCCGCAGGCGGTCGTAGGCGGCCGCGGCGCGGTGGGAGAGGAGACCCGACAGGACGCCGCTGCCGTCGAGAGGCGGCACGGGGATGAGGTTGAAGACCACGAGGTAGGTGTTGACGAGGATAAGGAAGAAAAGGATGAGCACCAGCCCCTCGAGGGGATAGAACCCGGCCCGGAGGGCCCGCTCCTTGTTGAGGAAATCCGCCAGGAAAGCGATCGTGTCCGGGCGCGCGGCCTTGATGAGCAGGATCAGGACCAACGACGCGGCCGCGGCGGCCATGTTCGCGGCCGGGCCGGCGAAGGAGATCCAGAGGTTGTCCTGCCGCGGTCGCCGGAGGTTGCGGGGATCGACCATGACCGGCTTGGCCCAGCCGAACGCCGGCGCGCCCGAGAGGACCAGGAGGAGCGGCAGCAGGACCGTCCCGACCGGGTCGATATGGGCCAGCGGATTGAGCGTCACGCGGCCCATGGCGGCGGCCGTCGGATCGCCCTTCTTCAGCGCCGTCCAGGCGTGGGCGGCCTCATGGATGGTGATGGCGAAGAGCAGCGCGAAGAGACTGATGACCGTCGAGACGATATCCATGGCTCAAAGAACCTCTTTTATAGCACAGATCGGAAGGCCCGTAAACAGAAGGGGGCTATTCGGCCTCGGCGGCGACCTCGACCTCGAAGCCCTCGCGGACCGGGGGCGCGGTGAAAAGGGGCAGGAACTTGACCAATTGTTCCTGGTAGTAGCGGTTCTTCTCGTTGGCCACGGCCGAGGCCTCGTCGTCCCAGAGGGTCAGCGCCACGGCCCGGCCCGTGCCGCGGTCGCCGAAGAGGTAGGCGCCGCGGAAGCCCCGCTGGGCCCTGGCGGCGGGCACGACGCTCGACTCGAAGATGCGGACGCCCTCTTCGGCGCTCTCGACGCGGAAGGACATGCTCGTCAGTCGGGCGTACATTTTCCCCCCCTCTCGCGCGTGAGGGCCGCGACCCTCCGCCGGGGCCGGGATGACGATGTCCGTGCGGCGGCCCACCCGGAGCTTCATCACGACGGCCTCCCTCTCGGTCCACGGATACGATAAACCCGCGGCCGGCGGGAGTCAAGAGCTGGCGGCCGCCGAAGGCGGGATCGCGGTGGACGGCCAGACCCGGGCGGGCGCCTATCCGGAGGCGCCGTCCCTGAGGCGCTTGTCCATCGCGGCGGCCGCGGTCCGGGCGTCGCCCATGGCCAGGATGACGGTCGCCCCGCCGCGGACGATGTCCCCGCCGGCGAAAACGCCCGGAAGCGAGGTGGCCATCGTGGCCCAGTCGACGTCGATCGTGCCCCACTTGCCGACGCTGAGGCCGGGGGTCGTCTGGGGGATGAGGGGGTTCGGGCTCTGCCCGATGGCCACGACGACGAGGTCGACCTCGGTCGTGAACTCCGATCCGGCGACCGGCACGGGGCGGCGGCGGCCGGAAGCGTCGGGCTCGCCGAGCTCCATGCGCAGGCATTCCATGGCCTTGACCCGGCCTTGCCCGTCGCCGATGTAGCGCGTCGGCACGGTCAGGAAATGGAACTCGATGCCCTCTTCCTCGGCGTGGTGGACCTCCTCGATCCGGGCCGGCATCTCGGCCCGGGAGCGGCGATAGATGATGAGGGCCTGTTCGGCGCCCAGACGCTTGGCCGTGCGGACGGAGTCCATGGCCACGTTGCCGCCGCCGATGACCGCGGCCCGGCGGCCGGGGAAGACGGGCGTGTCGTAGCGCGGGAAATCGTAGGCCCGCATCAGGTTGACGCGGGTCAGGTATTCGTTGGCCGAATAGACCCCGACCAGGTTCTCCCCGGGGATCATCATGAAATTGGGCAGGCCGGCCCCGGAGGCGATGAAGAAGGCCTCGAAGCCCTCGGCCCGGAGGTCCTCGACGGTCGCCGTCTTGCCCACGATGAAGTTCATCCGGAACTCGACGCCCAGCCGCTCGAGGTAGGCGACCTCGGCGACGAGAATGCTCTTGGGCAGGCGGAACTCGGGGATGCCGTAGACGAGGACCCCGCCGGCATCGTGCAGGGCCTCGAAGACGGTCACCCGGTGGCCCAGCCGGGCCAGCTCGCCGGCCACGGTCAGGCCGGCCGGCCCGGCCCCCACGATGGCGGCCTTGTGCCCGGTCGGCGGGGGGAGCTTCGGGACGACGGCCCCGCCCGCGTTCCTCTCGATGTCGGAGACGAAGCGCTCCAGGTTGCCGATGGCCACGGAGACGCCCGTGGCCTTCCTGAGGAGGCACTTCTCCTCGCATTGCGTCTCCTGAGGGCAGACGCGGCCGCAGACCGCCGGCAGGCTGTTGGCCTCGCGGACCTTGGCCGCGGCGGCGGCGAACTCGCCCTTCTCGACGAGCTTGACGAAGGTGGGGATGTCGATGCTCACCGGGCAGCCCGTGATGCAGCCCGGTTTGGCGCAATCGAGGCAGCGCCGGGCCTCGAGGACGGCCTCCTCGGGGCCGAGGCCCCGGTTGACCTCTTCGAAGTCCTTGTTCCGCTCCTCGGGCGAGCGTTGGGGCATCGGCCGGCGGTCGATCCGCATCCTATCCTTGACGGGGATGGCCTTGCGCAGCTCCCGGCGCCAGCCCTTCTCGAACTCGGCCAGGACCTCGGCCGCGATGGAGTAGGGGGCCTTGTCCTGCTCGCTCACGGGAACCTCTCCTCTTCCCAGGCGCAGAGGGAGCGGATCTCGTCGTCGAAGTAGGACCTGCGCCGGGCGTAGAGCTCGGCCCAGTCGACGAGGTGGCCGTCGAAGTCCGGCCCGTCGACGCAGGCGAACTTGGTCCGGCCGTCCACGGTGACGCGGCAGGCGCCGCACATGCCCGTGCCGTCCACCATGATGGGATTGAGGCTGACCACGGTCTTGACGCCCGCGGGGCGGGTCGCCTCGGCGACGCTGGACATGAAATACGTGCAGCCGACGGCGGCGACGCGGTCGACCTTCTCGCGGTCGAGGATGTCGCGGATGTGGCGGGGGACGAATTCCGTCCCGCTGTGGAGCCCGTCGCGCGAGGAGACGACGATCTCGTCGGCGCAGGCCGCGAGCTTGTCCCGCCAATAGAAGAGGTAATCGGCCTTGACGTCGACCATGACGATGACCCGGTTGCCGGACGCCTTGAAGGCCCGGGCGAGCGGGTGGATGGCGGCGATGCCGAAGCAGCCGCCGGCGCAGACGACCGTCCCGAAATGGCCGACGTCCGACGGCATCCCCAGCGGCCCGGCGTAGATGGGGAGGTTGTCCCCGGCCTGGAGCAGCGCCAGCTTGCGCGTCGTCGTCCCGACGCACAGGAAGACCGAAGTGACGGTGCCGCGCTCCCGGTCCCAGTCGCCGATCGTCAGGGGGATCCTCTCGCCGCGCGCGTCGGGCATGACGATGACGAACTGCCCCGGCTGGCTCTTGCGGGCGATCTCCGGGGCCTCGACCTCGAGAAGATGGATGTTGGGGGCCAGGCGCTCGCGGCGGACGATGCGTGGCATTATCGTTCCCTCCTGAGCCGGGCGTAGCCGCGGCTTCCGGCGACGAGGTCGAAGCCGCGGAGACGTTCGGCGGGGATTTCCTCAAGGCGTCCGCCGCCGGATTGGCCGGCGCGGGCACGGCGCTGGCCGCCGGGCCGGCCGGAGCGGCGACGGCGCGGCCGGCCGCCTCGACTTCGGCCAAGATCAAGTCCTACCGGCCTCTCGGCCGGACGGGCTTCAAGGTCTCGGACATCGGCATCGGGACGTCCCAAACTTTCTCGCCCGAGGTGCTCAAGGCGGCCCTCGACGCCGGGATCAATTACTTCGACACCTCGGAGGGCTACGGGCGCGGACAGGCCGAGACGAGCATCGGCGAGGCCATCAAGGGCCGCGACCGCAAGTCGCTCTTCATCACGACCAAGATCCGCCTCGACGGCCTCGCCGACGCGGCCGCCGTGGCCGCGCGGCTCGACCAGTGCCTGGAGAGGCTCCAGACCGACTACGTCGACTGCCTCCTCATGAACCCGCCGTCGGCGGCCTCGGTCAAGAGCGAGGTCTACCACCAGGCCGTCGCCGAGCTCAAGAAGCAGGGCAAGGTCCGGTTCTCCGGCGCCGGCACCCACGGCAGCCGCACGCCCGGGCAGGGCGAGCCCGCGGACCAGGTCCTCCTGGCCGCGGTCGAGGACGGCCGGTTCGACGTCCTTCTCGTCGTCTACAACTTCCTCCAGCGGGAGCCCGGGGACAGGGTGCTCGAGGCGGCCGCCAAGAAGGACCTCGGCGTGACGATCATGAAGTCGAACCCGCTCGGCCGCTACTACGACACCATGAGCCGCGTCGAGCAGCTCAAGAAGGACGGGCAGCCGGTCGACGAGCGGCTCCAGAAGTCGCTGGAGCAGATGGCCGAGACGGCCAAGCAGGCCGAGTCCTTCATCCGCGAGAACGGCCTGAAGACGCCGGCCGAGGTCAAGGCGGCCGCGCTCAAGTTCGTTTTGGCCGACCCGCGCGCCCACACGCTCAACCTGGCCTTCAACACGTTCGACGACGTCCAGACCCTGCTCGCCCTTTCCGGACAGGCGCCGAGCGGCCGGGACCGCGTTCTGCTCGCGTCCTACGAGAAGGACTGCGGCTCCCTCTACTGCCGGCACGCCTGCGGCGTCTGCGAGGCGGCCTGCCCCAGCGGCGTCCCCGTCAACGCGATCATGCGCTACAGCCACTACTTCGAAGCCCAGGGGAGCGAGAAGTTCGCCATGGAGAAGTACGCCGGGCTCGAGACGGCCCGGGCCGACGCCTGCCGGGCGTGCGAAGGGCCCTGCGAAGCGGCCTGCCCCTACGGCGTGCCCGTCCGCGGGCTGCTGTGCCTGGCCCACGGCCAGCTGAGCCTGCCCTGAGCCGTCCCGACCGTCCGCCCGACCGGGAGTGTTCTCTCCGGGCGAGTTGACCGTTTCTTGGCCGTTTCTTGACGTATTGTTGACAACTCCTGAGCCTCCGGACCCTACCTTGAGAGCGTGAAAGCGTGATCAAGGAGGGGTCCGATGCTCGGCAACGGGATCCGTAAAAGGTGCGGCAAGGGGCTGGATAAGGTCGGATCGCTCTTCGCGGTCACCCGCATCCCCCCGAACGTCTTTTCTTCGCTGGCCCTGGTCATCGCCGCGGCCGGGGCCTTTCTCTTCCACCATCAACGGCGCGTCCCGGCCGTCGTCTGCATCGCCGTCGCCTGCCTGTGGGACACGATCGACGGCGGAGTGGCCCGGGCCCAGAAGAAGGTGACCAAGTTCGGCTATTACCTCGAGGGCATCATCGACAAGTGGGTCGAGGTGATCATTTACCTCGGCTTCGCCGTCTCGGGATTCGCCCTGGAGGCCTTCCTGGTCATCTCCGCGACGCTCATGCTGAGCTTCGCCAAGCCGCGGGCGGCCCAGGTCGTTCCCATCGGGGAGCACGACTGGCCGGCGGTCGGGGAGAGGTTCGAGCGGCTGCTCCTGCTCAACGTCGGGCTCGTGATCTCCCTGTTCGTCCCGTCCGTCCGCGTCGCCGGCCTCGAGGCGCCGATGCTGGCGGTCGTCTTCAGGGTCCTGTTCGTCATCATCCTCGTCGGAGGCGTCCAGCGCATCTTCTACGCCCGGAAGATCATCCGCCTGGGGGGATCGGAGAAGATGAACGTCATGACCCGGGACGTCTTCGCCCACGGGCGGAAATGAAAAGCCTTTACCTCCCGGCCGCCCTCCTCGTCCTGGCGGCGGTCGCTTTCGCCATGCTGGCCTTCGAGCCCGTCCCGGCCGGCCGCCATTACGAGTACGCCCTGATCCAGTCGCTGGCCCTGGCGGCGATCGCGGCGCTGTTCGCGGCCGGCCCCCGGACCTTCTTCGGGAAGGGGGTCCGGGCCGCCGTCCTCGTCTGCGGCCTCGTCCTGGGCGCCGCGAACCTGGCCGTCCTGCGCCCCGACGCCGAGATCGTCCGGGCCTACGGGACCGTGTTCGAGGCCCTCGACGCCGGCGCCAACCCCTACGCGTCGGGCACGATCTACCACGAGATCGAGTCGGTCGGGCCGGTCTACGGCAACTTCAACTACCCCCCGCTCGAGATCTATCCCTATTACCTGGCGTACAGGATCGCGGGAAGGTGGGACCTCGCCGTCCTGACCGTCACCCTGATCGTCATCCAGGCCCTCTGCTTCCTCTGCCTGCCCCTGATGTTCCCGCGGCTCCGGCCGGCCCTCTTCCTGCCCTTCCTGCCGCTCGTTCTGCTGGGAGAGGTCAAGACCAACGTGGCCCTGACCTTCCTCATGGCGGCCCTCATCCTCTGGACGATCAGGAAGGACCTGGAGGAGCCGCGGGCCTTCCGCGGGCGCCTGCTCGCGGTCCTGTTCGGGCTCGGCCTGATGACCAAGTTCCTCATCCTGCCCCTCATGGCCGCGTACTACGCGCACACCGTCGCGACGAAGGGCCGGCGGTCGCTGCCCCTCGTCGGCCTCGATGTCGGGCTGGCCCTGGGCACGGCCGCGCTCGTCATGGCGCCTTTCGGCGTCCTCGACGTGGTCAGGAACACGGCCGTGTTCAACGTCGTCCTCGACGAGCGCGCCGTCCTGACCACGTTCTATCCCAACGTCCTCTCCGGCCCGCTGGCGGCCTTCGGGCTCCAGGGGCTCTTTCCCGTCGTCGCTTTCGCCGTCCTCGCGGCCGTCGTCGCGGCGGCGTCGAGGCTCGACGTGTTCTCGTCGATGCTGGCCTCGTCCTTCGCCTTCCTCGTCGTGGCCACGACGCCGGAGCCCCAGTTCCTGCCCGTTCTCGTCTTCCTCGTCGTCGTCGCCCAAGGCCTGGCCCTGGAGAAGGCCGAGGCCGCCGTCTCCGCCGCGCCGGGGCATGCGACAGCGGACGGGGAGCGCGGGCGCCCTCCCGCCCCGCGTCTCAAGGGCGCGGCCGCCGCCGGCCTGCTGGTCCTGGTCCTCGCCGCCGGGGCCGCCCCGGCCTCCGCGGCCCAGGACGCCGCGGCCCAGGACGCCGCGCCCGCCCCACCGGCCAAGAGCTCACGGGCTTGGATCGAGCTGGGGATCTTCGCCACGGCGGTCACGGTCAACTACTGGCTCGGGAACGCCTTCCCCGAGGACCGCGACTTCGCGATCGACCTCGATTCCCAGATGGGCCGGATCTTCTGGCTCGAGGGCTGGCGCTTCGACTCGAACCAGTTCTCGCTCAACTGGTCCCACATCCTGGGCGGAGCGGCCTACTACCAGTTCGGACGGTCCAACGGCCTGTCCTGGCCCGCCTCGTGGCTGATGTCGCTCGCCGGCTCGACCTGGTGGGAGATCGTCGGCGAGCCGAAGGAGGTCATCTCCATCAACGACCAGATCATGACCGGGATCGGCGGTTTCCCGGTCGGGGAGCCCTGGTACCAGGTCGGACATTTCCTCTGCCACCAGCGAAGCCCCGTCCTGCGCGCGCTGGGCTTCCTCAACCCGGCCGTCAAGCTCAACCACTGGCTGGACCGTGAGGACCCCCTCGGCGGGGAATACACGCAGCCGGGCTGGCACGAGTTCAGCCTGTTCGCCGGGGCGCGCCGCATAGCCGCGGCCGGCGAGGCCCGCGGGGCGGTCTACTTCGGCCTCGCCGCCCGCCTCATCGCGCTTCCCGAGTACGGCAAGCCCGGGGAGGTCAGGCGCGCCGTCAAGGACACGTTCTGCAGCGAGATCTCCGTGGACTACGCCCTCCGCGGCGGCCACGCCGAGGAGACGCGCTTCTTCTCCAAGGCCGTCACCTGGGGCCGCTTCGTCCAGCGGATCGACGGCCGCGGCGACGGCTTCAGCCTGACCCTGGGGCTGGGCTCGGCCTTCGAGCTGTTCAAGAAGAGGCCCCTGGCCGTCTACGACGCCCACCCCGTGCCGGTCAAGACCGGCCTCGAGCCGCTCCGCCTCGACGAGCCCCGCCGCTTCACCGACAAGCTGGCCATCCTGCACGCCGCCGGCCCGGTCCTGGACGTGTCGGTCTTCCGCCGCGGCCTGAAGCTCCGGGCCGTGCTCGAAGCCTACGGCGATTTCGCCCTGGTCCACTCGAACGCCATCAACGACTACTCGCTGGCCCACGACATCGCCGGGCTGAAGACCGTGGTCTTCTACTACGGCTATTACTACGGGCTCGGGGGGAGCCTGCGGGCCTCCGCGCGCCTCGACTTCGGGAACGTCCGGGTCCACGGGCTGCTCGAGCTCGGCGCCTGGGGCTCGATCGACCGGCTGGACAGGTTCCAGGACGAGGTCACCAACAACGCCCACCTCAGCGACGGCCGGACGCGCTATCTGGCCGGGGCCGGGTGGAGGGTGCCGGGGACGTCGTTCGAGATCTTCGCCGAGATCGAGGGCGTCCGGCGACGGGGCCTTCTCGACGGGACAGCCTGTCTCGGCTTCGAGAGCAAGGCCTGCGCCGGCCTGGCCTTCTACTTCTGATCCTCCCGGCCGCTCCGGCCGGAGGCGCCGAACAGGCCGGGGATCTCGGCCCAGCCGCGGACGGCGACGATGTTCGCGCCCCGCGGTCCCGTCCGGCCGTAATAGTTCAAGTGGACGAACGTCCTGTCCGGGAAGAGCCGGGAGAGGTGCTCGAGGGTCTCGGGGTCGTCGTCGACGTGGACGTCGATCGCCTCGGCGCGGAGGACCCGGGCCTTGAACCGGTCGGCGTCCTCGGCCCCGGCGTTGAAATAGGCCCGCTCGAAAAGGCCGTTCCAGCCGTAGCGGGCCAGCCAGCGCTCGGCGGCGGCGATCCTCTCGCCCGTCCGCGAGGTCAGGATGCAGAGCGTCCTGCCCGAGGCCCGCAGCGCCCTCAGCGAGGTCTCGGCTTCGGGCAGGGGCTAGGGAGCCGCCGCCGTCGCCGCCGTGCCCCAAGGGGACGGCGCGGGCGGCGACCAGGGCCGCCGAGCCGCCGGAGGACCCGCCGGTCGAATGACCGGTGTTCCAGGGATTGCGCGCGGGCCCCTTCAGCCGGCCCTCGGTCGTGCCCAGGATGGCCAGCTCGGGGAGGTTCGTCTTGGCCACGAAGACGGCGCCGGCCCGCCGCAGCCGGGCCAGGGCCGCGGACTCCTCGTCGGGCACGAAGCCCTCGAGGAAGCGGGTGCCGGCGGTGTAGGGCTCGCCCTTGACGAAGCCGTCGTGGTCCTTGACGACCATGGGCACGCCGCGCAACGGCCCTTCGGGCAGGTCGCGGGCCGCGGCCCGGGCGGCGCCGTACATCGGGTGCATGACCGCGTTCAGCTCGGGGTTGACCGCCTCGACGGCGGCGACGGCTTTCTCGACCAGCTCTTCCGGCCGGACCTCGCCCCGCCGGACGCGGGCGGCCAGCTCGGTGGCGTCGCAGGCGTTGTAGTCGTTCATGCGGCCAGCATAAGGTCGGGCCCCCGGGAAGTCAAGGCGGCGGGCGGGACGGCCTCGCCTCAGCCGGCGGGGAATCTATTGAATATCTTCCCTGAAAAGCCCTTAATGGATAAAATAGCCCCCGTCGGAGAGGCAACATGAAGGTCAAGGAGCTCGTGGGGAGCGGGGACCGGATCGGCCTGCGGACGATGCCGTTCCTGGCGGTCGGTGTCGTCCTGAACGTCCTCTTCCCTTCGGTGTTCAGAGTCGGCGGCCCGCCGGCCTGGCTGAAGGCCATCTCGATCGTCGTTCTCGTCCCCGGGATCGTCGTGTGGGCCTGGTCGGTCATCCTGATCCTGGCCAAGGTCCCCAAGAAAGAGCTGATAACGACCGGACCCTACGCCCTGGTCAAGCACCCCCTATACACGGGCGTGGCCTTCCTGGCCCTCCCTTGGGCCGGATTCCTTCTCGATACCTGGCTGGGCGTGGCGATCGGGATCGTCCTCTACATCGGAGCGCGGCTGTTCTCGCCCAAGGAGGAGAAGGCGCTGGCCCGGACGTTCGGAGCGGCCTGGGACGAGTATGGCCGCCAAGTCAGGATCCCCTGGCTTTGACATGCCGCGGAATCGAATACGCTGAACGCCGCTCGAGGAGGTACAAGATGACTCACGAAAGCGCCGGCTCCGTGCGTTGGGGCTGGCTCAAGGCGATGTATCTCTGGACCCTGGTGGGCGCCGGAGGATTCGGGCTGAGCTTGCTCGCCTTCCCCGGCATGCTCCAGGCGACGCTGGGCTTTCCGCCACAGGACCCGGTCATGCTCAAGGTCTACGGGTGCGTCCTGCTGGCAGCCGGGCTGCTGGGCTTTCCCGCCCTCCGCTTTCCCATGAAGTTCGTCCCTCTGCTGCTCCTGCAACTCGTCTACAAGCCGCTCTGGATCGCGACGGCCGCGGTCCCGCTCTTCCTCGACGGCCGCTTCCCCCTGTATGTCGTCGTCATGACCGGGATCTTCCTCACCTATATCGTCGGGGACCTGATCGCCATCCCCTTCCGCGCTTTCTTCTCGAAGACCTAGCCGGCGAGCGGCCGCGACCCCATCTTTCAACCCGACGGTGGTCCCGGCGCCCGGCCCCCGAGGATCCGCCAGCAACACTTCGGGGGCCCGGGACGTATTCTTTCCGAGACCGGTTCCCGAGGAGGCCATCATGAAAACGGCGCCTTTCGCTATCCTGCTGATACTCTTGTTCTCGGCTGCCCAAGCCCAGGAATCCGTGACCCTCCCGTCCAAGCCCGCGAATCCCAAGGCCGGGCGCGTCCTCCAGCTCCGCGAGGTCCTGCGGATCTCCGATAGCGGGGGCGAGTTCTTCTTCAAGAGCCCCCGGCTGATCCAACCCGCGCCCGACGGCGGCGTCCTGGTCGTCGACGAAGACGAGTTCCTCAGGTTCGACGCCCGGGGGAAGCTAGCCGTCGACATGTACCGGGCGGGACAGGGGCCCGGCGAGTTCAGGCGCATCACGGACCACCTCGTCCGGGGCGCCGGGATCCTGGCCTTCCAGGACAATCCGATGAAATGCGTCTTCATGGGCCTCGACGGGAAATTCCTCCGGGAGGTCAAACCGGAGGCCCGCGTTTCCAGGGTCATCGGCCCGTGCGGCGACCGCCTGCTCGCGGCCGAGGAATCGTACCCCGACGTCGACAAGGTCCAGAAGCCCGAGGGCGAGGTCCTCGACATCGTTTGGACCCTCAAGCTCATGACCGACGAGGGCCGCGTGGAGGCGACCTCCCTCGCCTACCCCACGAAATGGTTCGGTAAGCGCTTGGGCCGCGCCTTCATCGCCGACAACGTCACCTTCCTTCATTGCGTCCCGCTCGAGGACGGGCTCGTCGCCGTCGTCCACGAGGAGACCTACGCCATCCACGTCGCCGATCCCGCGAGGAACACGGCCGTACGGACGGTCCGCCGCGACTACCGGCGGGTGAAATACGAGCCCGAGAAGGACCCGGACGCTCCCGGCGGGGCCCGCGGCCTGCCCTTCCCGCGCGACCATTTCAACGACATCCAGAGGCTTTACTCGGTCGAGGGCCGGATCTGGGCCGTGACCTCGACGTTCGACGCGGCCAAGGGGGTTCTCGTAGACGTCGTCAGCCCCCGCGGCGACTACCTCGACAGCTTCTATCTGCCCCTGCCGAAGGGGGTCTCGCCGCAGAGGCTCGTCCGCCACCCTCTGACGGTCTCGGGACGGACGGTGCTCACGTCGGAGATCTTCGAGGACGGACGGATCGAGGTCGTGAAGTACGAGATCGCCGACCCCGGGGCCCCGGGTCCGGGAAAGGTTTGACCTCCCGGACGGGAAAGCCTATTATAGAGTTTCGACCTACGCTCGCCTTCCGCTCGCCTGGTCACCCGAGATCTCTGCTCAAAGGGACATGCCGATGACCATCGGATCGAAGCTGGCGGAACTCAAGGCGCGGCTCGCCTCGAGCTACCCCCTGCCCGGCCTGCGGATCGGCGCCAAAGAGGCGACGATCGCGATCGTTCAGGGCGGGATGGGGGTCGGGATCTCGCTGTCCAACCTGGCCTCCGCGGTCGCCCGCGAGGGCGGCATCGGCGTCATCGCCGCGAACGCCATCGGCATGACCGAGGCCGATTATTACGACGATCCCGTGGCCGCGAACGTCCGCGCGCTCCGCCGCGAGATCCGCGCGGCGCGCCGGAAGGCGTCCGGGCTCATCGGCGTCAACATCATGGTGGCCGTGGATTGCTTCCACCGGCTGCTCGACACGGCGGTCGAGGAAAGGGCGGACATCCTGTTCCTCGGGGCGGGGCTGCCGATCAAGGGCATCCCGGTCCGCGCCATCCGGGAGGCGGGGGTCCAGGTCGTGCCGATCGTCAGCTCGGGCCGGGCCGCCCGCCTCATCTACAAGGCCTGGGAAAAAAATTACGGCGACATCCCCGACGGCGCCGTCGTCGAGGGCCCCCGGGCCGGCGGCCACCTGGGCTTCAAGACCGAGCAGATCGACCATCCGGACTTCCGGCTGGAGCGCATCGTCCCCGAGGTGATCGAGGGGCTCGGGGAATTCGCGGAGCGCTGGGGCCGCCCGCTGCCCGTCATCGCCGCCGGGGGGATCTTCACCGGGGAGGATATCCATCGCTTCCTGAAGCTCGGGGCCAATGGGGTCCAGCTCGGCACCCGTTTCGTCGCCACCCATGAGTGCGACGCCGACCTCCGCTTCAAGCAGGCCTACCTGGCCTGCCGGGAGGAGGACATCCTCATCATCCAGAGCCCCGTCGGGTTGCCCGGCCGCGCCATCCGCGGCGAGTTCCTGGAGGCCATCGCCCGCGGGGACAGGAAGCTCTTCCGCTGCCCCTCGCGCTGCCTCGAGAGCTGCGCGGCCGGGAAGGCCCGCTACTGCATTTCCGAGGCGCTCGACAGCGCCCGCAAGGGGGACCTCGTGAACGGGTTCGCCTTCTGCGGCGCGAACGCCCACCGGGTCGAGGCCATCGTACCGGTCAGACAGCTCGTCGCCGGGCTCAAGGAGGGTTTCGCCCTCGCCAGCTTCGCCGCCGCGCTGAAGGCCGAGGTCGCGAAAAGGGCGGAGGCCCTGAAGGCGCTCCGGGGAGAATACGAGGCGGCCCTGGCCGGGGCGCGCCGGGACCTTCGGGACGGCGTGCGCCAGCTGGCGGAAGATAACGAAGCGAGGCGAAGGGCCGAGATGGCCCGGATACGCGAGCGGCTGGTCCGGATCAGGGCCGAATACCTCTCGGTCAAGGGCAGGATCAGGGAGCTGCGCGCCGAGCTCGATTCCGTTCTGTCGCTGGCGCCCTCCCTGGAGAGCCTCTGAACCTCCGGGACCGGCGCCGGCGGCCCCCGAAAACGGGAAAATATAAATACTTTTAAACCAGCGGAATCAGAGGCTTACGGGAGAACGCGCGCCTCGCGGCGGGGCGGGACCTTCCGGACCGTGGTATAATGGCTCCGTTCATCAGCAAAGGGAAACCCCAGCTATAAACACCTGAATGGCTAAAGGAAGGGGCCAGAGGCCCTGATCGGTCACACACTCCTCTCCTTTATGACGTTCAAAGATCTTTAGGAACCGGGAAGGCTCGGGAGAGTCTTTCCATCGTCGAAAGGAGACGAGAATGAACATCTACGTGGGCAATCTGCCCAACACCGTCAACGAGAACGACCTGAGAGAGACCTTTCAGGCGTTCGGCCAGGTCGACAAGACGGCCGTCATCAAGGACAAGTTCAGCGGCGAATCGCGGGGCTTCGGCTTCGTCGAGATGCCCAGCAGGGAGGAGGCCACCAAGGCCGTCTCCATGATGAACGGCAAGGACCTGAAGGGCCGCGCCCTCAAGGTCAACGAGGCCAAGCCGAAAACGGACTCACCGAGGTCCGGCGGTTTCGGCGGAGACCGGAGGTACTAAGACCCCCGAAGGGTCCGCGGTCGTGAGTCACGGCTCCACGAAGGGGGCGGCCGGTTCGGCCGCCCCCTTTTTTTTGGTTCTTCTCCCATTTCCGGGAAGTCCCTCTCTGCGCCTTCGGTCGGGAATCGCCTCTAGCTCCATCCGACCGGAGCGAACGGAGCGAGCGGAGGGCAGAAATCTGCCGGAGCATACACGGAGGCGGATTTCTGCGAAATTCCCGAAGAGAGCTCTTGTCTTGGCTTTTTCCCAGCCCCGCCCCTCCGAGTCGCTCCGGGACTTCCCCGGCATGGCCGCCCGCTTCGGCCGGGCCGACCTCGTCGTCTGCCGGGCCGGGGCGACGACCCTGGCCGAGCTCATCGCCGCCCGCCGGGCCGCGGTCCTCGTGCCTTTCGCCGGCGCCGCCGACGACCACCAGACCGCCAACGCCCGGGAGCTCGAGGCGGCCGGCGGGGCCGTCGTCGTCCCCGAGCCGGAGGCATCCGCCGGGCGGCTGGCCGCCCTGATCCTCGGCTACCTCGACCGGCCCGAGGCCCTCGAGGCCATGGCCCGCAACGCCGGCCGGCTCCAGGTCGAGGACCCGGCCGGACGGATCGCCGCGCTCTGCCTCGAGCTGATGGCACCCGCCCGCAAGGAGACCCCCGCGTGACCAAGAAAGGCTACCGCAAGCTCAACCACATCCACATGGTCGGCATCGGCGGGACGGGCATGAACGGCATCGCCGAGGTCCTGCTCAACCTGGGCTACAAGGTCTCCGGGTCCGACCTCCACGAGAGCGACGCGACGCGGCGCCTGGCCGGGCTCGGCGCCGAGGTGTCGATCGGGCACCGGGCCGAGAACCTCAAGGACGCCGACGTCGTCGTCATCTCCTCGGCCGTGCGCGAGGACAACGTCGAGGTGGCCAAGGCCCGGACGGGCCTCATCCCGGTCATCCCCCGGGCCGAGATGCTGGCCGAGCTGATGCGCATGAAGTACGGCGTCGCCGTGGCCGGCTCGCACGGCAAGACGACGACGACCTCGATGACCGCCCTCGTCCTCGAGGCCGGCGGCTTCGACCCGACGATCATCGTCGGCGGCCGCCTCAACACGATCGGGGCCAACGCCAAGCTCGGGGCCGGCGACTTCATCGTCGCCGAGGCCGACGAGAGCGACCGCTCCTTCCTCTACCTCTCGCCCTTCATCGCCGTCCTGACCAACATCGACGAGGAGCACCTCGACCAGTACCAGAGCCTCGACGACCTCAAGGCGACCTTCGTCAACTTCGCCAACAAGGTCCCCTTCTACTGCCCGGTCATCCTCTGCCTCGACGACCCCAACCTCCAGAGCGTCATCCCCCAGATCGAGCGCCGCATCATCACCTACGGCTTCTCGGCCCAGTCCGACCTCTCGGCCCGGGACTTCGCCTTCGACGGGTTCCGCAGCGCCTCGGTCGTCCTGGCCAAGGGCAAGCCGCTCGGGGCGCTCCGCCTCCAGGTGCCCGGGATGCACAACATCCTCAACGCCCTGGCCGCGGTCGCCGTCGGCCTCGACCTGGACATGGCCCCGGCGACGGTCCTCGAGGCCCTGGGGAGCTACACCGGGACCGGCCGCCGCTTCGAGCTCCGCAAGACCGTCGGCGGGGTCATGGTCATCGAGGACTACGCCCACCACCCGACCGAGATCCGGGCCACCCTCGAGGCGGCGAAAAGGGGCTTCGCCCGCCGGGTCGTGGCCGTCTTCCAGCCCCACCGCTACACCCGGCTGTCGCGGCTGATGACGTCCTTCGCGACGGCCTTCAACCAGGCCGACGTCCTCGTCCTGACCGAGGTCTACCCGGCCGGCGAGGACCCCGTCCCGGGCGCGACCGGCCGGGCCCTCTACGAGGAGGTCCGGCAGTTCGGGCACAGGCAGGTCCACTTCGAGCCCGACCTCAAGGGGATCGGGCCGCTCTGCGGGAAGATCCTGGTCCCGGGCGACATCGTCATCGTCCTCGGAGCCGGGAACGTCAACAGGACCGTCCCCGACATCGTCGCCGCGCTGGAGGAGAGAGGCTGACATGGCGACCGCGATCGGCGAGCTGGGGAGGGAGCGGAAGCGCCCGCTCTTCGCCCGCCGCCCCCTGCCCCGGCCGGGCGAGCGGAGCCTGCCGCTCAGCAAGAGCCGGCGCCGCCGCGTCCTCCGGCCGGTCCATGTCCTCGGCCTGTTCGCCCTCCAGGCCGGCTTCTTCCTGGCCGTCCGCGAGGCCTATCTCTTCCTCATCACCTGGGAGGAGCTGGCCATCCGCAAGGTCGACGTCGTCTGCGCCAAGGACAGCCTGCGCCTGGCCCTCGACGGCCACTTCGCCGCGCCCCGCCTCGGCAACATCCTGCTCTGCGACCTCGACCGCCTGCGGGCCGACGTCCGCCGCGTGGCCTGGGTCAAGGACGCCAGCGTCCAGAAGGTCTTCCCCTCGACGCTCCGGATCACCGTCGTCGCCCGGACGCCCTTCGCGCTCGTCGAGCGCGGCGGGCTCGGCCTGGCCGACGAGGAGGGCCGCGTCCTCGAGCGGGCCGACTCCCCCGAGGGCTACGGCCTGCCCGTCGTCTCGGCCGACGACGGCTTCGCCGAGGATTTCGCCGCGAAATGGGAGGCGGCCGCCCGCTGCCTCCGGGAGCTGCCGCCGGCCGAGCGCGACCGCCTCCTCGGCGTCCGCTGCGGCGACTACGGGACGCTCGCGCTGCTCTTCAAGGACGACCCCGTCCGCGTCGTCGTCGGCGGCGCGGCGGCGGCCGCCGGCCTGGCCCGCTTCCGGGCCCGGCGCGCGGAGTGGGAAGGGATCGCCGGGCCCCTGGCCTCCGTCGATCTGAGCTGCGACGGCCGGGTCTTCCTCAAGACCGCCGCGCCGGCGGCCGGGGGCGCCGCTCCCCCGGCCGACCCAGGACAAGGAGACTGAACGATGCCCAAGAACAGCTACATCGTCGGGTTCGACATCGGGACGCGCAAGGTCGTGGCCATCATCGGCGAGGTCACAGAGGAGCGCAAGGTCGAGATCATCGGCATCGGCACCGCCGACTCGCACGGCCTGCGCAAGGGCGTCGTCGTCGACCTCGACGCGACGACCTCGGCCATCAAGAAGGCCCAGGAGGAGGCCGAGCTCATGGCCGGCGTCGAGATCGACTCGGCCTTCTTCGGCATCTCCGGGGCCCACATCAAGAGCTTCAACAGCCGGGGCGTCGTGGCCGTCTCGGGCAAGAACCGCCAGATCACGCGCGAGGACATCCGCCGCGTCGTCGACCAGTCCAAGGCCATCCCCATCCCGCCCGACCGCGACATCATCCACATCATCCCCCAGGAGTTCATCGTCGACGACCAGGACGGCATCAAGGAGCCGGCCGGGATGAGCGGCATCAAGCTCGAGGTCAACGTCCACATCATCACCGCCGCCCTGACCTCGCTCCAGAACCTCCGCAGCTGCGTCGAGAGGGCCGGCATCGGGGTCGAGGACATCGTCCTCAACCAGATCGCCACGGCCCAGTCCGTGCTGACCCAGGACGAGCGCGAGCTCGGCGTCGGCCAGATCGACATCGGCGCCGGGACGACGGAGGTGGCCATCTACGAGCGGGGCAGCCTCTGGTACACCTCGACCATCCCCATCGGCGGCGACAACTTCACCAACGACATCGCCGTCGGCCTGCGGACGCCCATCCCCGAGGCCGAGCGGATCAAGAAGAAGTTCGGCTGCGTCGCCGGGCCGCCGGCCGAGGACCAGGAGACGATCGAGGTGCCCTCGGTCGGCAAGGGGCGCAAGCCCCGGGTCCTGTCGCGGCAGCTGCTGTCGGACATCATCCAGCCCCGGGCCGAGGAGATCTTCCGGCTGGTCGACTCCGACATCAAGCGCATGGGCTACGACAAGTCCCTCAACTCGGGCATCGTCCTCACCGGCGGGACGGCCCTCCTCGAGGGCCTCGAGGAGGTGGCCGAG
Source organism: Candidatus Aminicenantota bacterium (assembly GCA_041320535.1). Lineage (GTDB taxonomy): Bacteria > Acidobacteriota > Aminicenantia > Aminicenantales > Saccharicenantaceae > RBG-16-66-30. The sequence goes on from JBGLNH010000001.1 coordinate 1,721,082, forward strand.
GAGATCTTCGACCTGCCCGTCCGCCGGGGCGACCCGGGCGGCGTCGCCGGTCTCGTCGACCGCGTCTCGACCCCCGACTTCGCCACGGCCGTGGGGCTCATCCTCCACGGCTTCCGCATCTGGCAGGACCGCGGCCTCACCAAGGACCGCAAGAAAGGCGCCTTTTCCAGGTTCAAAGACTGGTTCAGGGAAGGATAAGGAGAGTGACATGAGCGAAGATCCGAGCCGGCTGAAATTCCATCTCGTCGAGGACCACCTCGGGGCCAAGATCAAGGTCATCGGCCTCGGCGGCGGCGGCGGCAACGCCGTCAACCGCATGATCGAGCACGGCGTCCAGGGCGTCGAGTTCATCGCCGTCAACACGGACCTGCAGGCCCTCAACAGCAACCGGGCCCGGACCAAGGTCCCGATCGGCGGCCAGCTGACCAAGGGCCTCGGCTCCGGCGGACGCCCCGAGATCGGGCGGCAGGCGGCCATGGAGGACACGGAGCGGCTCCTCGAGATCCTCGAGGGCGCCGACATGGTCTTCCTGACGACGGGCCTCGGCGGCGGGACGGGCACGGGCTCGACCCCCATCATCGCCAACCTGGCCGCGGAGCTCGACATCCTGGTCATCGCCATCGTCACCCTGCCCTTCGGCTTCGAGGGCCGGGTCCGGATGAAGCAGGCCGAGGAGGGCCTCAAGGAGCTCAAGACGGCCGTGGACACGGTCATCGCCATCCCCAACGAGCGGCTCCTGCAGACCGTCAACCTCAACACCTCGGTCCAGGACGCCTTCCGCCTGGCCGACGACATCCTGCGGCAGGCCGCCCAGGGCATCTCCGACCTCATCACCAAGCCGGGCCTCATCAACCTCGACTTCGCCGACGTCAAGTCCGTCATGAAGGGCATGGGCGTCGCTTTCATGGGCACGGGCCTGGCCTCGGGCGAGAACCGGGCCCTGGAGGCCGCGGAGAAGGCCATCTCCTCGCCCCTGCTCATCGACACGTCGATCGAGGGCGCCCACGGCGTCCTCATCAACATCACCGGCGGCCGGACCATGACCCTGCACGAGGTCTCCAAGGCCTCGCAGCTCATCCACAGCCTGGCCGACCCGGACGCCAACATCATCTTCGGCACGGTCATCGACGAGAGCATGAAGGAGACCGTCAAGGTCACCGTCATCGCCACCGGCTTCGACCGGCCCGATGAGAAGAGGGCGGCCCCGGTCGAGGAGGCGCCGGCCCCGCGGGCGGCCGCCGCCCGCAAACCCCAGCCGCCCTTCCCGGTCGTGCCCGAGACGCCGCCTTACGTCTTCGAGCCCAAGAACGCCGGGGCCCCGGTCTGGGAGCCGTCCTCCTACGCGGACAAGCAGTGGGAGACCTACGAGACGCCCTCGTTCATCCGCCGGACGAAGCACTCGTCCATGAGAAAATCGCCCCATGAGATCAGCTGACCTCGTCGTCGCCGGCTGCCGCGAGCTCCTGACCTGCGCCGGGCCCCTGCCCAAGCGGGGCCGGGCGCTCGGCGAGGTCGGCCTCGTCGGGATCTGGCCTCCCACGAAGGGTGCGGATGTGGCTTCGAATTTGATGAGAAAAAACAATTAAAAGAACTTGAGGAATGGTCAAGAGAATGGGAGAATTTATCGCCAGAAATGAAGGAAACAGTAAAATGGAGCCCGGCGGACGAATTTGAGGATTATTCAAGACGCAAGAAATGCTGCGAGAACCTGGTCAACTTGATCCGACAGCTTCTCAATACTACAGACGAACTGGAACTCTATGCTGCCCTGGATCCGTATCATACCCTAAAGCCCACAACAACAAAAACCATGACCCCGGATGACATAATGATCGACGGACGATTTGATTTATTCCCTGAAAACGACAGGGAAAGAATATTTTTTAAAGTTAGAAGCGAAAAAAGATAATATCCGGAGGCGGCATATTCTTGCTGTCGAGTTTGTGTCGAGTTATCTACCCGGTCCGATATTCCCCAGCAGGCCGTTAAATTACACTCTCGTGACTTCTGCGATTATGATTTCAACCTTCCGGTCCCTGAAATCTTCAGGTATGTATACGTCACCTAGGGTTTCGGGAATGGCAACACACTCCAACATGAACTCGTGATCTTCTATGAACGCTAAAAAGTTCATCGGTGGAACGCCTTCAGTTCGGCCGAGCAAGAATGGTTCATCAAGCACATGGCGCTCAGCAGGCAAACTTGGGTGCTTTACCGTTAGATAGTACCCGACCTTTGTATAATCGAACTCCTCATCAGTCGCGCTCGTCAAAATGTCAAAGAGCGCCTCGAGGCCTGCTGCCTCAAGCAGTGCTTTGGCGACCTGCTTTTCAAATTCCTTCATTATCTATGCTCTTGACGAAGAGTAGACTCTCCTCCTCAACGTACCACGTCCGAAGTGAACTTTTCAAGGAATTGAGTGTTGGGCAATGTCGAGTAAGTGTCGAGTTGAGCGCTGAAAACGACTTAAAACTGCGTAAAAGGGATGAAAACGGTTTTTGCTACGAAGAGAACGTAAATCACTGATCTTCTTGAGACAACAGAGAGAATTTGGTGGAGCCAGCGAGAGGGATCGAACCTCCGACCTGCTGATTACGAATCAGCTGCTCTACCGACTGAGCTACGCTGGCTTATCGGAAGGCCCGATTAAGGTAAACGAATCGCGGCGTTCTGTCAAATAACGAGAGGGAATCCGACAAAGCAAAGAATGGGCAAAGAATGGGGACACGTACCGAGGCGGTACATGTCCCCGATCCATCACTGCAGCACGAAGCTGACAGTCACGGTGAAGGTCACCGGACGGGGGCGGCCGTTGACCATGAGCGGCTCGTAGATCCACTGCCGGACGGCGGCCACCGCGGCCTCGTCGAGAAGCGGGACGGACCGCAGGACCCGGACGCCGGTGACCCGGCCGTAGACGTCGGTCGTCGCCTCGAGGATGACGACGCCCTCGACGCGGGCCGCCCGGGCGATCTCGGGGTAGTCCGGCCGGACCCGCCGGACGAGCCGCGGAGGCCTGATCTCCCCGACGGCCCGGACGACCGGTTCGACGTCGCCGACGAGGCCGTAGAAAGTGTCCCCGATGAGATTGGCCGGGAGGCCGGACGAGAGGGTGTAATCGACGCCGCCGGGGATGCCGAGATCCTCTCCCGCGCCCCCGAATTCCTCCTCGACGATGCCCGAGGGGATGTCCACGGGCGCGGCGCGCCAGGGCTCGGCGGCGGCCGCCGCCCCGCGCCGGGGTTTGACCCGGGCCCCGGGGTTCCCCGTTCTCGCCTTGGGCGGCGGCAGCGGGGTCGCGGGAGGCGCGGGGACGACGATGACGTCGGAGACGTCGATCCGCGGCAGCTCCCCCACCCTGAGGAGCGGCAGGGCCACGAGAAGCGTGATGGCGACCGCGTGGACGAGCGCTGCCAGCGGCAGGGCCGCGGCCTTGTCCCCCGGGCGCCTGTCAGGGACGAACAGCGCGTCTTGGAACATCTTCTCCTCCTTGCGGCGGATTCCCGGAAGCTCGCGCTTCCATAATGGATACAATTGGCCGGGCTCGTTATTCCGGAAAACGGGGACACGCACAAGTACATGTCCCCTTTTAAATGGTTCTTCTCCCATTTCCGGGAATCCTCTCGAGGCGGCGAGGGAATTCGCCTCGGCGATTCCCGAGCGAAGCCGGAGAGAGGGACCCCCGGGATCGGCAGAAGAGCCTTTTAAATTCCGGGGGATTCGCATACAATACCGCTTTCGCCCGGCCCCGTCGCCGGGCCCAAACGACCGAAAGCGCCTTGACACCATGAGCATGATCATCAAGAAGCTCGAGCTGCAGGGGTTCAAGTCCTTCGCCGAGCGCACCAGGATCGTCTTCCATCCCGGCATCACCGCCATCGTCGGCCCCAACGGCACGGGCAAGAGCAACCTCGTCGACGCCATGCTCTGGGTCCTCGGCGGCCACCGCCAGAAGAACGTCCGCGGCGACCGGACCGACGAGGTCATCTTCAGCGGCAACGCCAAGCGCCCCGCCCTGAGCATGGCCGACGCCGTCCTGTCCCTGGCCGACGGCGACGACAGCCTGGCCGTCTCCCACCGCGCCTTCCGCTCCGGCGAGAGCGAGTACCGGATGAACGGCAAGACCGTCCGGCTCAAGGACATCCAGGACGAGCTCTGGCGCCACGCCATCGGCGAGAAGGAGTACTTCGTCATCGAGCAGGGCGCGATCGGCAACTTCGTCACCTCCAAGCCGAACGAGAAGCGGCAGTTCATCGAGGAGGCCGCCGGCACGGCCTACTACAAGGACAAGAAGCGCCAGGCCCAAGCCAAGCTCGAGAGCACCGGGCAGAACCTCGTCCGCCTCGAGGACATCATCATCGAGGTCGAGAAGGCCAAGAACTCCCTCCAGCGCCAGGCCCAGGCGGCCAACCGCTACCGGCGCCTGCGCGAGCGCATCCGCGAGCTGACCTCCCACCATTACCAGCGCAAGCTCGTCCTGCTCGAGAGCGCCCAGCGCGAGGCCGCCGCCCGGTACGAGGCCGGCCTGGCCCTCGAGCAGGAGGCCACGGCCCGCCTGCGGAACGAGGAGAAGGACGCCGCGGCCCGGCGACGGGAGCACTGGGACCTCGAGAAGGCCCTCAAGGAGTCGCAGGAGAAGCTCTTCGGCCTGAAGTCGTCGGCCGCCCGGATCGAGAGCGACATCGAGCGCGAGTCGAAGCGGGTCGAGTTCTTCGAGGAGAAGAAGAAGCGGGCCGAGACGGACCGCGACGAGCTGCTCGGGGACGTCCTCCACCTGACCCGGGAGATCGAGGAGCTCAAGGAGCGCCTCGGCGGCTTCGAAGGGACGCTCGCGTCCCGCCGGACCGAGGTCGACGCCGCCGCGGCCGAGCTGGCCGCGGCCAAGGACGCCCGCCACGCCGCCGAGCAGGAGATCGAGCGCCTGCGCGGCTTCTATCTCCAGTCCCTGCAGGCCCTGACCGAGACCAAGAACGAGAGCGTCCGGGCCGAGAAGGAGCTCGAGCTCCTCATCCGTCAGGAGGAGAAGCTGGCGGCCCAGCTGGCCGAGCAGGCCGGCTATCTCGTCGACAACACCGGCCGGACCGCCGCCCTCGACGCGGAGATCGTCGACCAGCGCGTCCGCCGCCAGACGCTCGTCGGCCGGGCCGAGGACGTCAAGACGGGCCTCGGCGCCGCGCGCGCGGACCTCGAGCGGACCCGCCGGGAGCTCGACGCGCTGCGGTCGAGGCGCGACGAGACCGCCTATCACCTCCAGGCCCTGCGCAAGATCGACGAGAAGGAGCGCGGCGAGTACGCGGCCGACGAGGTCCCGGGCGGCCTCGGCATCCTGGCCGAGATCATCCGGACCGATCCCGCCAACGCCGTCCTTTTCGACGCCTTCTGGAGGGACGGGGCCCGTTCGCGCGTCGTCCCGGCCGAGGAGTTCCTCCGCGACCTGCCCGAAGGGCTGCGCGGCACCTATCTCCTCGTCCCGGCCGCGGCCCGGCCGGCCATCCCGGCCGAGGTCCTCGACCGTCCCGGCGTCGTCGGGCAGCTCAAGAGCCTGCTCGAGCCGGACGAGCGCCTCCGGGACCGTCTGGCCGGGCTCGAGGACGCCGTCATCGTCCGCGGCGCCGGCGACGCCGTGCGCATCTGGCTGGACCACCCCGGGCTCAACTTCCTGACCCCGTCGGGGGACCTGCTCCTGTCGTCCGGCCTCCTGCGGCTCGGCCAGCGGGCCGAGGGCGCGGTCGTCCTGACCTCCGAGATGCGCGGTCTCGAGGCGGAGCTGGCCGGCTTCGAGGCCGGCGCCCTGCCCCTCGCGGCCGAGGTCGAAGAGAGGACGAAGGCGATCGAAGCGCTCGAGGCCGAGCTGGCCGCGGTCCGCGAGGAGCTCGAACGGGCCGAGCGCGTCATCCAGGACCGGGAGCGCGAGGCGCGCTACGGCCGGGGCGACGGCGAGAGGATCCGGACGACGCAGGCGGTCTTCGGCCGCGAGCTGGACCAGCTGCGCGACGAGAAGACGCGGCTGACCGAGACCCTGCGCGGCACCGGCGAGGGCCTGGCCCGCATCGAGGCGGAGGCCCGCGATCTCAAGGCCGGGATCGAGGCCCGGGAGCGGGCCTACGCCGGGCTCGTCGCCGGCGCGGAAGCGCTCGAGAGGCGCTTTTTCGAGACCAAGGCCGGCCTCGACCTCGTCCAGGAACGGATGAACGGTCTCAACGACCAGGTCCGGGCCACGGAAAAGCGCAAGGAGGCGGCCGCGGCCAAGATCGAGGCCCTCGAGGCCGACGCCCGCCAGTGCGACGGGGACGGGGCGCGCCTGCGCGGGGAGATCCTGGCCCTGCGGGAGAGCGCCAATTCGGCCGGCGAGGAACGATCGCTCGCCGAAACGAGGCTCGAGGGGACGGAAGCGGCGCTCGAGCGCGTCCGCCGGGCCCTCGAGGCCTCCGAGGCCGCCGTCCAGAGGACGCGGACCGAGGAGGAAGCGGCCAAGGACGAGCGCGTCCGGCACGAGATCCGCAAGGCGGAGGTCGACCGCGACCTGGTCAATCTCGACGAGATGTGCTGGCAGGAGCTCAAGAAGAACCTGACCGAGCTCCGGGCCGAGATCAAGGCCGCCGTCGAGGCCGCCGAGGCCGCCCCGCCCGCCGCTCCGGCGCCCGCGGGAGAGCCCGAAGCCGAGGAGATCGCCGAGGAGGAGGCCGAGGAGAACGGCGCCGGGGCTGACGGCGAGGACCTGGCCGGCATCGTCGATCTCGTCCGCTCGGCGCTCGACATCGGGCGCTCCATCCTCGGCTCGCCGCCGCGCATCCACGTCAGCGTCTCCTCGTTCATCCCCAAGCCCCACACGCCCTTCCAGTGGCTGGGCATGGACGGCGAGGAGTCCCTGGCCGCCAAGCAGGCTTACCTGCGTTCCGAGCTGCGGCGATGGAAGAGCGTCCAGGTCAAGACCCACCCCCTGGCCACGTCGATCCTCGAGGCCGTCTTTTCGCGCGGCGACCGCCGGCTCGGCCCGGTCCTCGTCGACGCCTGGAGGCGAGGGGCCCGGTTCGACGGCTGGGACGACAGGCTCGACGTCGCGGCCTGGAAGGACGCCTTCGCCGCCGCCGGCGTCGATCCCCGCCTCTACCTCGGGCCTCTGCCCCGGGACGCGGCCCTGCCGTGGGACGTCGCCGAAACGGGCCTCCGCAAGGACCTTCTGGCCCGGGAGCTCGACGCGGCGCTGCGCGCCGAACGGACGCCGGGCTGTCTCGACCGATCCTGCGCGGATTGCCAAGGCTGCGACACGCCGGCCTGGAAAAAGAGGGCCCGCCCGAAGGCCATCGCCCCCGTCTCCCCCCCGGAGCCCCCGGCCGGCGAAGCCGGCGAGGCCCTCCTCCGCTACCGGGCGGTCTACGCCAAGCGGGACAAGGCCCGCTACCTGTCGCACATCGACCTCATCCACGTCATCCAGCGGGCCTTCCGCCGGGCCGGGATCGAAGTGCGCAAGACCGAAGGGTTCCACCCGAAGATGGACTTTTCCTACGGCCCTGCCCTGCCGCTCGGCATGGAGGCCGGCCGCGAGGTCCTCGAGTTCCGGTCCACCCGCCTGATGGAGGGGAGGGATTTCCTGGGCCGGGTCAACAAGAGCCTGCCGGCGGGCATCCGGTTCTCCGCTCTGGAGCGGCTCCCTCCGGGCGCCCCGTCCCTCTCGGCGGCCATCGAGAAGCTCGTCTATTCGGTCGACCGCCGCGACCCGGCGCTCGTCCGGGCCCCGGCGGCCGGAGAGCGCAAGAGGGCGCTGGAGCGCCTCAGGGCGGCGGCGCCCGAGGCGGCGGCCCCGGATTTCGCCCTGAAGGGGAGGCGCCTCGTCATGACGCTGCCTCCTGTCCCGCTCCGGGGCTTCCGGGCCCAGGACATCGTCCGGGAGGTCTTCGGCGTCGAAGAAGCCGTCTTCCTCGTCCGGCGCGACGAGGTCGTGCTCAGGAATTGACAGGTCCCGCCCGTTCCTATAAACTTCGTCGTGATTTTTCGCGAGGGGAGAACTTGACGTGATCGAATTCCAGCTGACGGACGACCAGATCGCCCTCCAGGAGATGGCCCGGGAGTTCGCCGCCAACGAGATGCGGCCGAAGGCCGCGGCCTACGACCAGGGACACGAATTCCCGGAAGACGTCATGCGCAAGGCCTTCGAGGTCGGCTTCCTGACCTGCACGGTGCCGGCGGAGCACGGCGGCGTCGGGCTCAGCGACCTCGACACGGCCATCGTCAGCGAGGAGCTGGCCTGGGGCTGCGCTGGCATGTACACGACCATGATGGCCAACTCCCTGGCCTTCACGCCCATCCTCCTCTTCGGCTCCGACGAGCAGAAGAAGAGGTTCTTCGCCCCGTTCCTCAAGGAGATGGCCTTCGCCTGCTATTGCCTGACGGAGCGCGAGGCCGGCTCGGACACGTCGGCCATCAAGACGACCGCCCGCAAGGACGGCGGCGATTACGTCATCAACGGCTCGAAGTGCTTCATCACCAACGGCGGCGTCTCCAGCCTCTACGTCGTCTTCGCCAACTCGGCCCCCGGGAAGGGGCCGCGCGGCCTGAGCGTCTTCGTCGTGCCGCGAGACACCCCCGGGCTCACGGTCGGCAAGGTCGAGGACAAGTTCGGTCACCGGGCCTCGAACACGACGGAGCTCTTTTTCGAGGACGTCCGCGTCCCCGCGGCCAACCTGCTCGGCCGGGAGGGGCTCGGCTTCATCGTCGCCATGCGGACGTTCGACAAGACCCGGGCCGCCGTCGGCGCGGCCGGCGTCGGGATCGCCCGGGCGGCCCTCGAGCACGCCGTGGAGTACGCCAAGACCCGCGTCCAGTTCGGCAAGCCCATCGCCACCTTCCAGGCCACGGCCTTCAAGCTGGCCCAGATGGCCATGGACGTCGAGGCGGCCCGGCTGGTCGTCTGGCGGGCGGCCTGGCTAATGGACAAGGGCAAGCCCAACGGCAAGGAATCGGCCATGGCCAAGTGCCTGGGGTCGGACGTGGCCATGAGGAACGCCCTGGAGGCCCTGCAGATCTTCGGCGGCTACGGCTACATGAAGGACTACCCGATCGAGAAGCTCGTCCGCGACGCCAAGCTGCTCCAGATCTACGAGGGGACGAACGAGATCCAGCGCCTGGTGATCTCGCGGGACGTGGTCGGCCCCATCAAGGGCCGTTAGGGAGGCGTTCTGCGCTCGACGACGTGAGGACGGGCCCCGGGCCGCCCCTCGCGGGGCGCGGGCCCGGGCCGCCGGGAAAGTTCAGTTCTCGATGTACTCGGGGATCAAAGCCAGCGTTTCGACGCCCGCGCCGCGCGCGATGTCGATGACTTCCATGACCTTGGCGAAGGGCAGCTTGGCCAGGGCGCGGATGAAGATGGTCTTGTCCTGACGGGTGCTGTAGACGCGTCGGAGCTCTTCGAGGAGGCTGCGGATCTCGGTCGGCGAGCCGTTGATATCGACGACATCCGCGTCCTTCAGGGTCAGAACGATGAGGCCGACAGGCTGGCCGCCGCCGCTCGACGCGTCGGAGGTCTCGGGCAGCTTGACATCTATGCCTTTCTGGACGAGGGGCGTGATGACCATGAAGATGATGAGCAGGACGAGAAGCACGTCGCAGAGAGGGACGACGTTAGGCTCGGCTTTTGCCATGATGGCCTCCTTGATGCAACACTAAGGGGTGTATTTTATGCCAACTCCGGGGTCTTGTCAACGGGGTCACCAAAAGCCCTACTTCAGGGTGTCGAGGGCCTTGCGGTTGTTGCTGGTGTGGAAAACGATCAGCGTCTTGCCCTCGCCGGCGGACGATCCGAAGGAGTAGCGGATGTCGATGGCGGCGTTGCCGAGCAGGGCCCCGATCTCGGCCCCCGCCCCGATCCGGTCGGTGACGAGCACGGTCACGATCTTCTTCGACTTGACCTTGTAGCCCAGGGTCTTCAGGGCCGTCTCGGCCTTCTTGGCGTTCGAGGTCACGAGGTGGAAGTGGCCCTTGTCGTCCTCGGAATAGACGTAGAGAGCCTTGACGTTGACCCCGGCGTTGGCCAAAGTCCCCAGGACGCGCCCGTAGATGCCGGGCTCGTCGGGCGTCGTGACGGTCAGCTCGATGTCTTCGTTTACGATTGTCACCTTCGTTCTCCTCGCGACGGAGAGGGATTATATCAGAATCCCGAGGCGGACGACAAGGCGTCCTTGTCTTTTTCAGGGGGCGACCTATAATGGGGGGCATGACCGGCGCCCCCCGTCCGACCGTCGCCATCGTCGACAATTCCATCCACCCGGAGGTCTATCGGCCCGTCGAGCACTGGGGCCGCTGGCTCGGCGCGCCCTGGCGGGCCTATGTCGCCAGGCGGGGGGAATTCCCCGATCCGGCCGGATACAGCCACGTCATCCTGACGGGCTCGGAGGCATCCATCCTCGACCGGGAGCCGTGGGTCGAGACGGAAGCCGCCCTCGTCCGCGAGGCGGTGTCCGCCGGGGTCGCGGTCCTGGGCAGCTGCTGGGGGCACCAGCTCATCGCCTATGCCCTGGCCGGGGAGGCCTCCGTCGGGCGATGCGCCCGCCCCGAGATCGGCTGGATCCCCATCCGTCTGGACCGCGCGAGCGCTCTCCTGGGTCCGGCGGGGGAGGCGCCGCATGTCTTCTCCGTCCACTTCGACGAGGTCCGGGGCCTGCCACCGGAGTTCGAGGTCCTGGCCTCGACCGAGGCCTGTCCCGTCCACGCCTTCCGTCTGGCGGCGCGCCGCGTCTGGGGCCTCCAGAGCCATCCCGAGGTGGACGTCCCCACGGGGAGGGCGTTCCTCCGGGACCTCGTGGCCCGCGGCTTCAAGGGCCGGGAGGCCATGCTCGAGGCCCTGGACAGCGAACCGAGGGACTCCGGGCTCATCCGGAGGATCGTCCGGGCCTTCCTCGCCGCCGGCCCCGGCGACGGCGAACTCGTTGATTTGGCTTGACAAATCGTCCCGGCTTCATATATCTTTAGCCACGGAACATTGCGTATCATCGGCCAAATCAGAGGAGGTATCAGATGAGAGTGCGGAAGTCCGTCGTTATTCTCGTCGTCCTGGCGCTCGCGGCGCTGACGACGATGTCTTTCGCCCAGACCACCAAGCTCCGCAGGATCGGGATCTATACGTTCGCCGAGGTCAAAGGCCAGGTCCCCACCCCCGAGGTCATGAGATCGCTCTTCGACCGCTACGCCGCCGACATCAAGACCGGCTTCGATCTCGCGGGACGTCCCGAGCTCTATGAGCCTTTCATGGAGCAGATGAGGACGGCCGAGTGGACCGACACCACCCTGCCCGTCGGAGAAACGCTGCCTTGGATGCTGTTCAAGTCCCGCGACCAGGTCAAGGTCGCCCGGAACATCGAGTGGGCGGGCAAGGAGCCCATGCCGGTCTTCACCGTCCCCGTCAAGAAGGACTGGAAGATCTACGAGTTCGTCATCCCCAAGGGCTGCGGCAACGTCGCCCTCGGCAACAAGGTCATCGACGCCATCCCGCCGGCCGTCTGCAGCCTGATCGTCAGCCCGACCCGGGCCAACGTCAACGACCCGATCACCGTCGACATGAGCGGCTCGCAGTACGCCCGTTCGATGTCCGTCGAGGTCACCGACGCCCAGGGACAGAAGCTCCTGACCCAGGAGCTGACGCCCCAGTCGCCCAAGTGGCAGACCAAGTTCGACAAGCCCGGCGAATACACCATCAAGGGCGTGGCCATCGGCATGGACAACAAGCCCTCGGTCGGCGCCTGCACCGCCAAGGTGACCATCAACTTCCCGCCCATCTGCAAGCTCTGGACGTCCTGCATGCCCTGCGAGGACTACGTCGGGCGGCCGATCACGTTCGACTCGCCGCGGCCGCGGTCCTCTTGGCCGCCTACGGCGCCGACAGCGCCGGGCCGCTCGCGCCGACCTCGCTCCGCTGCGAATACCTCGAGAACCCCGTGGGCGTCGACGTGCCCAAGCCGCGCTTCTTCTGGGTCATCGGCCACGCCGAGCGGGGCCAGGTCCAGGCGGCCTATCAGGTCGTCGTTTCCGGCGATCCCGCTGCGGCTTCGGGCGACGTCTGGGACAGCGGCAAGGCCGCCTCGGCCAAGTCCGTCCAGGTCCCGTTCGCCGGGAAGGCGCTCGAGAGCGGCCAGACCTACTACTGGAAGGTCAAATGGTGGGACCGCGAGGACCGCGAGAGCCCGTGGAGCGCCGTGGCGCGCTTCGATACAGGGCTCTTCAAGAAAGGCGATTGGAAGGGCGTCTGGGTCGGGGGGAAGAACCAGCTGCGCAAGGAGTTCACGCTCAAGGGCCGGGTCAGAAGGGCCCGGGCCCATATCGCCGGGCTGGGCTATTACGAGCTGCGCCTGAACGGGCGCAAGGCCGGCAACCACGTCCTCGACCCGGCCTGGACGACCTACGACAAGAGGGTCCTCTATGTGACCTACGACGTCACGCCCTTCCTCCGCGACGGGGCCAACGCCGTCGCCGTGACGCTCGGGCAGGGCTGGTACAAGTCGCAGGCCCTGCTCCTCCAGCTCGACGTCGAGCTCGAGGACGGAACGAAGACGAGCGTCGTAAGCGACACGTCCTGGCAAGCCGCCGACGGTCCCATCGTCGAGGACAGCGTCTACGACGGGGAATCCTACGACGCCCGACGCGAGACGCCCGGCTGGGACCGCCCGGGATGCGACGACAAGGCCTGGGGCGCGGCCGAGGCGGTCAAGGGCCCGGCCGGGGTCCTTTCGGCCCAGCTGATGCCGGCCATCCAGGTCGTCGACACGATCGTCCCGCTCGGCATGTCGAACCCCAAGCCCGGCGTGTTTGTCTTCGACATGGGGCAGAACTTCAGCGGCTGGGCCCGACTGCGCGTCCGGGGCCCGCGCGGCACGGAGGTCCGCCTGCGCTTCGCCGAGCTCCTCTACGACGACGGAACGCTCAACCAGGAGAACCTGCGCTCGGCCCAGGCCGAGGACCGCTACATCCTCAAGGGCGAGGGCGAGGAGACGTGGGAGCCACGCTTCACCTACCACGGCTTCCGCTTCGTCGAGGTGACGGGCTTTCCGGGGACGCCCACGCTCGAGACGGTCCGCGGCCGGGTCGTCCACAGCGCGGTCAAGCCCATCGGGAGCTTCGCCGCGTCGAAGGACATCCTCAACGGCCTGCAGCGGATCGTCACCTGGGGCCAGAAGACCAACCTCCACGGCATCCCGACCGACTGCAGCCAGCGCGACGAGCGCATGGGCTGGATGGGCGACGCCCAGGGCACGGCCGAGGAAGCCATCCTGAACTTCGACATGGCCGCGTTCTACACGAACTTCATCCGCGACATCCGCGACGTCCAGGACGAGAAGGGGCGCATCACGGACACCGTGCCCCACGTCTGGGGCTCGCGGCCGGCCGACCCGGCCTGGGGCACGGCCTATCCGCTGCTCTGCTGGTACATGTACCAGTACTACGGCGACACGCGCGTCCTCGAGGAGCACTACGCCGGGCTCAGGAAGTACGTCGAGTTCCTGAGGTCGACGGCCGAGAACGGCGTCCTCCGGTGGAGCCATTACGGCGACTGGGTCGCGGTCGAGAAGTGCCCCGGCGCGGTCGTCTCGACCTTCTACTACTATTACGACGCCCGGGTGATGGCCGACGCGGCCCGCGTCCTGGGCAAGACGGAGGACGCCGCGCTCTACGACAAGCTGGCCGCGGAGGTCCGCGCCGCCTTCAACCGCGAGTTCTACGACCCGAAGACGGGCGACTACGCCGACGGGACGCAAACCGCCAACACGCTGCCGCTCTTCCTCGACATCGCCACGGACAAGGAGCGCGGCCGGGCCTGGGGGCGCCTGTTCGACGACATCGTCTACAAGCACGACTCGCACCTGACGACGGGCATCATCGGGACGAAGTACGTCATGGAGCTCCTGACCCGGAACGGCGCCTCCGACCTGGCCTACGACATCGCCTGCAAGACCGACTACCCGAGCTGGGGCTATATGATCGCGAACGGCGCCACGACCCTCTGGGAGCTGTGGCAGAAGCGCGAGGGCCCGTCGATGAACTCGCACAACCACCCCATGTTCGGGAGCGTCGGGTCGTGGCTCTACAAGGCCCTGGCCGGGATCGAGCTGGCCCCGGGGACGACGGGCTTCGAGCGGATCCTCGTCGCGCCGCAGATGGTCCGGGACCTGAAGCACGCCTCGGGGTCCACGATGACGGTCCGCGGCGAGGTGGGCTGTTCCTGGTCGCGGACGGAGACGTCGGTCCGGGTCGAGGTCACGGTGCCGGGCGGCTCGGAAGCCGAGATCGCCGTCCCCAAGCTCGGCATCCGCGCGATCCGGGTGACCGAGAGCGGGACGGCGGTCTGGGCGGACGGCAAGTACATCCACGGCGCGCCCGGGATCATGAGCGCCGTCGACAAGGACGGCGCCATCCGCTTCAGGACGGGCGGCGGCCGCTATCTCTTTCTACTGGAAGGCATATAAATCGGGGACACAATACCTATTCCCCAATTGATCGAAAGCGAACCGCTCCGATGCAAGCGCTGGTCATCCGCACGAAAAGCCCTCACTCCCGATCAGCGCCTCTGATAAAATGGGGAATAGGTATTGTGTCCCCGATTTAAAAGGAGAGAAAGATGAACTATCAAGCGCTGATCAGGGCCCGCTACAGCGTCCGGGCCTATAATCCCGAGCCGGTCGACGAGGAGAAGCTGGCGCGGATCCTCGAGGCCGCGCGCATGGCGCCGACGGCGGCCAACCGCCAGCCCTTCCGGGTCATCGTCATCCCGACCAAGGGCCGCGAAAAGGAGCTGGCCCGCATCTACCCGCGGGAGTGGTTCGTCCAGGCACCCGTCCTTCTCGCCGTCGTCGCCGTTCCGTCCGAGGGCTGGGTGAGGAAGCAGGACGGCTGGAACGCCGCCGAGGTCGACGCGTCGATCGTCATGACCCACATCGTCCTGGCCGCGGCCGAGGAGGGGCTGGGCACGTGCTGGGTGGCGGCGTTCGATCCCGCCGCGGCCCGCGAGGTCCTGGGCCTGCCGCCCGAGGTCGTCCCCTCGGCCTTCACGCCGCTCGGCTGCCCGGCCGACGCGGCCGCGCCCAAGCGCCGGCGCCTGCTCGCGGACCTCGTCCTCCGCGACCGCTGGTAGAGAAGGGCTCGGGCCGGCTGCGCGAGGCCTCGCGGGCCGTCGACGAGGTCCTGCGCCGCCTGGAGAAGGACGGCCGCATCCACCGGCGGAAACTCATCTAGATCATGGAGGTCATTCACATGGGCGAAGACGTCAAGAAGGCCTGGCACGAGAAGCTCCTCACCGAGTCCGAGCTCGAGAAGTTCGCGGAGATCGGGAGGAAGTACACGCCCGAGACGATGAAGGCCTACCAGGACCGATGGGCGGCGCTCGTCGGCGAGGTCAAGCGGAACCTCTCCCTCGATCCCGCGAGCGCCGAGGCCCAGGACCTGGGGAAGCGCTGGACCGGCCTCTTCGACGAGGCCTACGGCGGCCACCCCGAGCTCAAGCCGGCCATCGCCAGGGCCTACAGCTCCGGGGCCATCCCGAAGGAGCACGGCATGATCGGCCCGGAGGTCTGGGCGTTCATCAAGAAGGTCCACGCGGCGGCCGGCCGGAAGTGACTCCGGGCGGGTAGGGGCGCGGAAGCCCGCGCCTCTCCCCTTCGGCTTTACAACACCGGGGGCAGCGGCTATCATGGGCCCCTGGTAATGATGAAGCGGCTCGCCGGATCCCCCCTGGTCATCTTTCTCCTCGGAGCCCCCCTTCTCTCCGCCGACGCCTTTCCCGGCCGATTCTATCGGTTCGAGCGTCTGTCCCCGCGCGCCGAGACGGCGTCTTTGGTCGGGATCTCGAGCATCTGCCAGGACGATACGGGCTTCCTCTGGCTCGGAACGAGCGCCGGCCTGGCCCGCTACGACGGATACCGCTTCGTCTTCTTCGAGCCCCCCGCGGACGGCGGAGCGTCCCACCCCCCCCCTTCCGTCCTCCCCGTGACCCCGGCCCGCGGCGGGGGCCTCTGGATCGGCACCAACGGGCGGGGCCTCATGGCCTTCTCCAAGGACACGCAGACGATCGGCCGGCGCCTCGAGCCGGGGCCGGCCTCGGCCGGCGCGGGCGGCGACATCGTTCTGGCCGTCCAGGAGGACGCGCAAGGAGACCTCTGGATCGGAACGCGCACGCGAGGCCTCCTGCGCTACGATCCGGAGTCGCGGACGCTCACGCCGGTCCCGCTGGAACCCCGGGTCGAGGTCGTCTGGGACGTGCTCGTCGACCGCGGGGGTTCGGTCTGGGTCGGAACGCTGGGCGCCGGGCTGTTCAGGATCGATCCGGCCACCGGGGAGAAGGTCAACTTCCGCTCTCGTCCCGATGACGCCCGCTCCCTCGGCAGCGACACCGTCTGGACCGTCTTCGAGGACCGCTCGGGGGCCGTCTGGGCCGGGACGAAGGAGGGAGGGCTCGCCCGCTACGATGCCGACGGCGGCGGCTTCACCCGGTTCCTCGGAGCGGGCGACTTCCCCGACGACCTCGCCGCGCGCACGATCACGGCCGTGGCGGAGGACCGGGCGGGCCGGCTCTGGGTCGGGACCTCCGGGGACGGCCTCCGGATCTGGGACAGGACGACGGGCGAATACACCGTTTGCCGGCACGATCCCCAGGACCCCGAATCCCTCGGCGACGATGCCGTCACCTCGATCTTCGAGGACAGCGGCGGGATCGTTTGGATCGGGACCGTCCGCGGCGGCCTGAACAAGTGCCTGGCCGGCAAGGCCAAGTTCGAGCACTACAAGCACAATCCCTCGAACCCGCGGAGCCTCGGCCGCGACGGCGTCCAGGCCCTGTGGGAGGACGGCGCGGGGACGCTGTGGCTGGGCACGAAGACCGGCCTCCGGAGGATGGACAGGGAAGCGGGCGCGACGACGGCGCTCGCAACGGGCATCCTGGCCATCCAAGGGGACCGCCGCGGGTCCCTCTGGCTCGGGAGATGTAATCGAGGGTGTAGGGGCGCTTGGGGTGGCGGGCGATCTGGACGACGTTGACCGTCGTCAGCTGGGGCAGGATCCTGGCCCACTCCTTCTCGATCTCCTGGCGCAGGGCGGCGATCCGCTCCTTCTTGTCCAGGTCGTCGGTCTCGTTCAGGGCGTCGATCTGCTCCTTCAGGGAAAGAATGCCCTTTTCGAGGCTATAGAACTCCGCCGATTTTTCCATGCTCTGCTCTTTCAACAGGTTAGGGTCCGGGGCTATTCTAAGGGGGGCTCCCGGCTAAGTCAAGCCGCCCCGGATCCCGTTTCTGCAAGCGCGTCATTCTGCGAACGAAACCTGCGCTCGACAGGCCGCGGGTGAAGGGGCCGAGGGGTATCGCGGAGTGAGCATCAAGCGGCCATTTAGCCGCCATCGGGACGGAGACCTAAGAACGGGCTCCGGACCGGGGCTGCGTGAAGAATGGCCGCAGCGAACGGAGACGATCCCCGAGGTCCCTCCGCGGCCGACCGAAGGGCCTGGGGACTCGTTCTTCAGGCCTTCCGGCGCTGGCGGACGACCTCGAAGAAGAAGACGGCCGCCGCGGCGGCGACGTTGAGGGACCCCACCTTGCCGGCCAGGGGGATGGCCAGGACCCGGTCGCAGGTCTTGCGGACGAGGGGCCGGAGCCCCTTGCCTTCGGACCCGAGGACGATGCCGACCGGGCCGGTATAATCGAAGTCGTGCCAGGGGCCGTCCCCGGAGCCCTCGGCCCCGACGAGCCAGAGCCCTTTCTCCTTGAGCTCTTCCATGGCCCGGACGAGGTTGGGCACGCGGGCGACGAGGAGGTGCTCGAGGGCGCCGGCCGAGACCGTGTCGACCGTCTCCGTGAGGCCGGCCGACCGCCGTTCGGGCAGTATGAGCCCGTCGGCCCCGGCCCCCTCGGCGCTGCGGACGATGGCCCCCAGGTTCTGGGGGTCCTCGACCTCGTCGAGGATGACGACGAAGGGCTTGGCGGAGCGGGCCAGGATGTCGTCGACCGAGGCGTAGCCCTTCGGGGAGACCTCGGCCACGACGCCCTGGTGGCCGGGCGCGACCTGGTCGAGCCGGCGCGCCGGGACGAAGACGACCGGCACGCGTTTCGCCTTGGCCTCCCGGATGACCTCGCCGATCCGGGCGTGCCCGCGCTCCTCCTGGACGAAGACCTTGTTGACCCGTTCGGGAGCCGACCGGAGCGCCTCGAGGAGGGGATTGATGCGGATGATCCTGTCCATGTCGGCCCCATTATACAGGGGATACGTGCCGGAGGTACATGTCCCCGGCGCGCGTCCGGTTGTGCCGACGGGACGCATCGGGTAGAATGGCCCGGGACCACGGAAGGAACCGACCATGCCCGATAGCATCAAAGTCGCCCGGATCGCGTTCGTCGTCGCCGCCGGCCTGGAGATAGCGACCGCCGCGCTGCTCCTCTTCATCTTCGTCTCCGGGGCCGTACTGGTCGGCTGGGGCACGGAGCGCGCCGGCCTGCTCGGCAGCGCCATCCTCGGGACGGCGGGGATCCTGCTGGCGCTCGCCTTCGCCGCTTTCGGCGTCGCCGGCCTGTTCATAGCCGCGGGCATCGCCAAGGGCCGGCCTTGGGCGCGCATCGCGGGGACGGCCATGGCCGTCCTGCTGCTCGTCGCCGTTCCGGTCGGCACGGTGCTCGGGACCCTGGCCCTCATGGGGCTCCTGGGCCGCGACGCCCGGGACTGGTTCGACGCGCCGCGTTTCTCCCGTCCTGTCTTCCCCGTCCCCCCGCCCGGCCTTTGATCCTCCGGATCCTCGTTTGTAGAATTGAACATCCCTCTCGGGGCGGCGACGGGTGTTGCCTCGACGATCCCCGCAGCGGGGGGGGGCCCGCGAAGCGGGGGGACCGGCGGGACCGGTTCCCAGGGGTCCGGGGAGCTTGAGGGGATACCCTGAGCCAAAGCCCGAGAGAGGGATATGATGAATGCGGGAGATGAAAAATCCTCTAATCCTAGTATAATAGTAGGAATTATGCCTGAGGAGCCGGACATGGCCAAGAGAATGATCGTCGAGATCGACCGCGACAAGTGCGACGGCTGCGGACTGTGCACCACGGCCTGCGCCGAAGGGGCCCTGGCCCTCGACGCCGACAACAAGGCCGTCCTCGTCCGGGAGATCTTCTGCGACGGCCTGGGCGCGTGCCTGGACGTCTGCCCCGTCGACGCCCTCAAGGTCGTCGAGCGGTAGAGCGAGGGATACGACCCCCGGGCGGCCTTCGACCACGTCCTCAAGACGCGCGGCGCCGCGGCGGCGGCCAAGGTCCACGGCGCCGGCCCCGGCCACGGACGCGCCGGGGCCTCCGGCTGCCCCGGCAGCCTGGCCCGCGACATCCCGTGCGATCCCGGGGCCGGATCCGGCCCGGCCGGGCAGGTCCCCTCGCGGCTGTCCCAGTGGCCGATCCAGCTCCACCTCGTCTCGCCCCTGGCCCCCTACTTCCAAGGCAGCGACCTGCTCGTCGCCGCCGATTGCACGGCCTTCGCCCTGGGCGGCTTCCACGACGGCCTCCTCGCGGGCAGGAAGCTCGTCATCGCCTGCCCCAAGCTCGACGAGACCCAGGGCTACGTCGAGAAGCTGGCCGAGCTCATCAAGCGGAACGGCCTCAAGTCCCTCACCGTGGCCATCATGACCGTTCCCTGCTGTTCCGGGCTCGAGCGCCTCGTCCGGATGGCCGCGGACCTCTCGGGCGTGCCGATCGAGGTCGAGAAGATCGTCGTCGGGATCGACGGCCGGATCGTCGCCGGGCCCTAGCGGCGCCCGTCCCCGGTCAGACGGACAGGGCGATCAGCAGCTGGGCCGGGAAGTAGGTCCCGAGGACGACGACCCTGGCCCCCGGGACCTTCCTGGCGAAGCGGTCGTAGGCCAGGACCGAGTCGGAAATAAGGAACAGGATGGCCCCGACGAAGGCCAGGAGGGGCTTCGTCCCGCCCAGGTCGACGAACCGGGCGGCCGCCAGGCCGGCCATCGTCGCGATGGCCGCGATGTAGACGAACACCGGCAGCTTCATCGGGCCGAGCTTGGGGGCCAGCAGGAAGAACATCAACAGCCCGAAGAGGACGTAGGGCAGGAACGTCGCCGGCGAGACGGGATGTCCCGGCCGGGGCCGGAAGGCCAGGATGTAGAAGACCTGGGCGGCCAGAAAGGCGGCCAGGCCGGCCGTGAAGGCCTTCTCGGGGAACATCAGGGCGACGTCGCCGAGGAGCGAGAAGGCGAGGCCGGCCAGCACGAGCGTCTTGTAGACGGCCGGCACGGGCGCGGCGGCGACGGCGGCGAGACCGATGATCAGGGACGTGGTCAGGGGCTTGGCGACCAGATGGAGGCGGCGGCGCGAAGCGACCTGGGACCAAGTGGCCAGGGCCGCCGAGATCAAGGCGCAGGCGGACAGTGCGATCGCGGAGCTTGCGAGGTCCATGTCCTACCTCCCTTCCTCTTTCTCCCGACGCAGCCGCTCGCGGGCCTCCTCGAACATCGGCTCGGCGTAGGCGCTCGGCCAGGTGCGCTCCTCGAACGGCCTCTTCTCGACGAGCTTCAGGAAGCCCTCGAACTCCCCGAAATACGAGCCGTAGATGTGGAAGCTGTCGACGAGGTCGGCGTAGCGGCCGATCCTGACGGGCCGGCCGGTCTTTTCGGCCACGCGCCCGGCGACGGTCCTCTGGAGGTCGGTCAGGGCGAAGACGTTCATGTAGGCGGCCTTGTAGGCGTCGCGGGAGCGCCAGTGCGAGTTCATGTTCAGGACGGCCCCGCCGCCGTCGTCCTCGAGGACGCGGAACCACAGCCGCTGGAGGCAGGGCGGGTCCTCGGTCATGGCGTCGAGCTTGGGGTTCCAGGTGATGGCCTGGGCCCGCCGGGTGTGGCCGGAGCGGGCCAGCCTGTCGACGGCCAAGGCGATCTGGTCGACCGTCTCGCCCTCGATGTCGTAGGCGAACAGACGCTTGTGGTAGGTGTAGGTCCACTTGCCCTCTTCGGGCGCGATCCAATGGTCGTGGACGCCGTCGACGACCTCCTGGCGGTAGACCTCGAGGTCCTCGAGGCCGCCGGGGAAGGCCCGGTGGATGCGCGGCTCGGCGAACGGGTCCTCGACCGTCCAGAGCATCGTGCAGTCCCGGCTCGGCGGGTCGCCGGGCTTGTCGTACTCGGTCTTGATGGCCACCCCCTGCCGCCAGCAGGCCAGCACGGCCTTCTCCCAGGCTTCGGGCAGGGTCCGGCCGGAAACGGCCAGGGTGGGGATGTTTCCGCTCATGTCGGCACCTCGCGCCTCCTCCCCGCTTTTAGCACAGGCCGCCGGGGCCGTCAACGCGCCGAAGTTGATAGCGGCGCCCGAATGTATTATCGTGACGGGCGGGAGGCGGCCATGCCCGAGCCCGGCACATTCACGGCTTTTTATGAATCGCCCATCGGGACGATCGAGATCGCCGGCACGGACGCGGGCGTCTCCGGCCTGGTCTTCGTCGATCTCAAGGAGGAGCGGTCCGCCCGGCGGACGAAGGGCGCCCCGCCCGCCCCGGTCGCCGAGGCCCTGGCCCAGCTCGAGGGCTATTTCCGCGGCGGCCGCAAGGCCTTCAGCGTCAAGCTCGACCTGCGCGGCACCCCGTTCCAGAGGCGCGTCTGGGAGGAGCTCCTGCGGGTCGGGTTCGGCCGGACGACGACCTACAAGGCCGTCGCCGAGGCCGTCGGCCGGCCCGCCGCGACCCGGGCCGTGGGCCAGGCCAACCACGGCAACCCGGTCTCGATCATCGTCCCCTGCCACCGCGTCGTCGGGTCCGACGGCCGCCTGACCGGCTACGGCGGCGGCCTCTGGCGGAAGGACTGGCTCCTCCGGCACGAGGGCCACGACCGGCTTTTCGTTTGACAGCCCGGCCGGCGCGCGGGCTACAATAGGCGTCACCCCGAAACAAGGAGGCCGCGATGGTCGAAACCCTGAGCCAGCTCTTCCTCAACACCTGCCGGACCTACGTCAAGGACGCCCTGCTCATGGTCAAGAAGGACGGCCGCTACGTCCCCGTCCCCACGCAGGAGTTCCAGCGCCGGGTCGAGCACCTCTCCCTCGGGCTGGCCGACCTCGGCCTGGGCCGCGGGGAGAAGCTGGTCATCGCTGATGTTCAACTCGGTCATCAAGGAGCTCCTGGCCGCCGGGCTCAAGGACGACGCCATCGTCTCGACGCTCGAGCGGCACATGAAGTGCGGCATCGGCAAGTGCCAGCACTGCGCCATCGGCCGGACCCTCGTCTGCACGGACGGCCCGGTCTACACCTACAAGCAGATCAAGACCCTGGGGGAGCAGATATGACGAACGGCCCGTCCGGCCTGGCCGAGGTCCTCCGGGCTCCGGCCTGCCTCGTCGGCGTGGGCAACCCCCTGCGCCGCGACGACGGCGTCGGCCCCTGGATCGCGCAGGCGGTCCGCGAGGCCGCCGCCGGGACCGGGCTGGCCGTGGTCGACGCCCAGGACGTCCCCGAGAACTTCGTCCCGGCCATCGCCCGCGGCGAGGCCCGCAACGTCGTCTTCGTCGACGCCGCGGCCGCCGACGGCCCCCCGGGCACCGTCGTCTTCGGCCCCCTGGCCGACTTCGCCGAGGCCGAAGGGTTCTCGACCCACAAGATGGCCCTCTCGCTCAGCGGCAAGTACCTCGAGGCCGCCGGGAAGAGGGCCTTCCTGCTCGGCGTCGTCCCCGCCGACGTCGATTTCGGCGAAGGACTGACCCCCGCGGTCGCCGAGGCCGCCGCGGCCGTCCGCGACGCCATCCTCGGCGCCCTCGCCCCGAATCCTCCGGAGGACCGCCATGAACGCTGACCTCTTCGCCCGACTGTTCGTCGCCTTCGGCCTCCTCGCCGCCGCGGCGGCCCTGACGCCTCTCCTCGCGCGGAAGCGGACGGCGGCCGGTCTCGTCAACCTGGCCCTGGTCGCGGTCTCGGCGGCCCTCCTGCTCACGGTCAGCGGCCAAGTGCTCTTCGGCCACGCGGACCACGCCGTGCGGACGGTCTCCCTCGGGCCGGTCGCCGTCCCGTTCATCGTCGACGGCCTCTCGGCGGTCTTCCTGGCCGTCATCGCGGTCATGGCCGTCATGAGCGCCCTGTACTCGGTCCGCTACATGGACCACTACCCCGAATACGGCCTGGGCGGCTACTACCTGTGCTACCCCCTGTTCGTCCTGGGCATGGCCGCGCTGGTCACGGTCGACGACCTGGCCGCGGGCTTCACCCTGGCCTGGCAGACGATGACGGTCGCCTCGTTCTTCCTGGTCCGCTTCGAGCGGCGCAAGGAGGAGAACCGGCGCGGCGCCGCGAAGTACCTCCTCCTCATGGAGCTGGCCTGGCTGCTCGTCGTCGCCGGCGCCTTCTTCGTCCGGGGCTACGAGTTCGGCGAGCCGCTGGCCGGGGTGGCCGCGAAGCTCGGCTCGACGGGCGGGCCGGCCCTGGCGGCCTTCCTCGCTTTCCTCCTCGTCGGCTTCGGCCTGAAGGCCGGCGTCTGGCCCCTCGGCCAGCTCTGGCTGCCCGACGCCCACTCGATCGCCCCCTCGCCCGTGAGCGCCCTCCTGAGCGGGGTCATGCTCAAGACGGGGGTCTACGGGCTCCTGCGGACGTTCCTGTTCATGACCCCGACGGAAAATCCGGCGTTCGACGGCCGGGCCTGGGGCCTCGCCGTCGCCGCGGTCGGGGCCGTGACGCTCTTCATCGGCACGGTCCAGTCGATGAAGCAGAGCGACGCGAAGAGGCTCCTGGCCTACAGCTCCATCGGCCAGATCGGCTACATCGTCCTGGCCTCGGGGGCCGTCCTCTATCTGGGGACGGCCGGGGACGCGGCCCTGCGCCCGCTGGCCGTCGTCGCGGTCGTCGGGGCCCTCTACCACGTCCTCAACCACGCCATCTTCAAGGGGCTGCTGTTCCTCACGAGCGGCAGCATCCTCTACGCGACCGGCACCAAGGACCTCAACAGGCTCGGCGGCCTCATCCGCCTGATGCCCGTGAGCGCCGTCATCGCCGGGATCGCCTCGCTGTCCATTTCGGGGATGCCGCCGTTCAGCGGCTTCTCGAGCAAGTGGACGATCATCGCGAGCTCGCTCCTGGCCGGCGACGCGACGGCGGCCCTGGTCCTCTTTGGCATCGTGGCCCTGTTCACGAGCGCCGTCACCCTGGCCTGCTACGTCAAGTTCTTCGGCATGGCCTTCACCTCGGCCGGGTCGGAGTGGAACGTCGGCCGGGCCGTCCGCGAGGTCCCGGCCTCCATGCTCGCGCCCAAGGTCGCGCTGGCCGCGATCGCTCTGGCGCAGGGCCTCTTCCCCGTCCTCTCGGTCGGCCTGGTCCTGGCCGCCCTGCGGCGGTCCGAGGGCTTCCTCCTCGCCGGCGACATCGCGGCCGGGAGCGGCCCGGTCGCGGCCTCGGCCGGAGGGGTGAGACTGACGGGCCTGGCCGGCCTGCCCCTCAACGCGGCTGCGGCTCCGCTCGTCGTCCTGCTCGTCCTCGGCCTGGGCCTCGCGCTCGGGGCCCTGCTGCGGCGGTCGGGCGGCGCGAAGGAGGTCGAGGCGCCGACCTGGCTCTGCGGCTATCAGAGCCTCAACGACGCCAACCGGTACGCGGACCGGGGCATGTTCGCGGCCCTGCGGGGCCTGTTCAAGTTCGCCGGCGGCAAGAGCGGCAAGTAGGGAGATTCGCATGGACGCCATCGCCAGGATCGAAAAGGAGCTCCGGGGCCTCTTCGGCGCCGATCTCGAGGGCGCGGAATCGCCGGGCCCGACCCGGCTCTTCGTCGACGTCGACCGCCGCGTCCTGCGGGCCGCGTCGAACGCCCTCGCCGGCCTCGGCGGCCGCTACATGGTCGGCATCGGCTACGACGAGATCGCCCGCCGCGGGACGCTCGGGCTCATCCACACCTTCGCCTTCGACGCCGACCACGCCGTGGTCGCCTTGCGGGCCGCGGCCCCGGCCGCCGACCCGGTGTTCGACTCCATCACGCCCGACATCCCGGGGGCCGGCTGGTCCGAGCGCGAATACCAGGACCTCCTGGGGATGACGTTCACGGGGCACCCCAAGCCCAAGCGCCTCGTCCTGGCCGACGACTGGCCGGCCGGGATCTACCCGCTGCGCAAGGAAGTTCCCCACGACCTCGAGCCGCCGGCCGCCGAGGACGTCGCCTACCAGCTCGACGAGGCGCCGCCCGGGACGACGATCGTGCCCGTCGGCCCGTTCCACTCGAGCCTCCACGAGCCCGAGCACTTCGCCGTCTACGTCGACGGGGAGACGATCAAGGGCTGCGACTACCGCGGCTTCATGACCCACCGGGGCATCGAGAAGCTCTGCCAGACGCAGGTCAGCTACAACGAGGTCCCCTTCGTCGCCGAGCGCATCTGCGGCATCTGCGGCTCGGTCCACGCCTGCTGCTACGCCCAGGCCGTCGAGGCCGCGGCCGGCCTCCTGGTCCCTCGGCGGGCCGAGTACATCCGCACGGTCATGCTGGAGATCGAGCGCCTCCACTCCCACCTGCTCTGGCTCGGCATCGCCGGCCACCTCATCGGCTTCGACACGGTCTTCATGCAGGCCTGGCGGGTCCGCGAGAAGATCATGTGGCTCGCGGAGCGGATCACCGGCAACCGCAAGACCTACGGCATGATCCTCATCGGAGGCGTCCGGCGGGACATCACCCCGGAGGTCCGGGCCGAGACGGAGGCCCTCCTCGCCACCCTCGAGAAGGAGGTCCTCGTCCTCAAGAACGCCGTCATCGGCGACAGCGCCATCCACCGCCGGACCAAGGGCGTCGGCCATCTCTCGAAGGAGGAGGCCGTCCGCTGGAGCCTCGTCGGTCCCGTGGCCCGGGCCCGCGGCCTGAAGCTCGATGTCCGCAAGGACCACCCCTACGCCGCCTACGACGACCTGGCCTTCGACGTCCCGGTCGTCGATTCCGGCGACGTCTGGGGGACGCTCGTCGTCCGGGTCCTGGAGATCTTCGAGTCGATCTCCATCCTCCGCCAGGCCCTGGCCAAGATGCCCGAGGGGCCGCTCATGACCGACATCCCCGAGGCCCTGCCGCCTCTTCGCCACGCCGTCTCCATGGTCGAGGCGCCCCGCGGCGAGTCGGTCCACTACGTCATCACCGGCGAGGACAACCGGCCCGAGCGCTGGCGGGTGCGGGCCCCGACCTATCCCCACCTCCAGGCCGTGCCCGCGATGCTGCTCGACAACCAGTTCGCCGACTTCCCCATCATCCTGGGGCAGATCGACCCCTGCTTCTCCTGCACGGACCGGGTTGCGGTCGTCGACGCCCGGTCGGGCGCCCGGCGCGTCGTCGGCCGGAGCGAGCTCGAAGCGATGTCGCGGCGGCGCGCGGACGGGAAGGAGTGACCATGAGCATCGTCGCCGTCTTCGTCAACGTCCTGCTCTTCCTCCTCCTCGCGCCGCTCTTCGAAGGCGTCATGCGACGGATCACGGCCCGGGTCCAGTCGCGCCAGGGCCCGCCCGTCGTCCAGCCCTATTACGACCTGCTCAAGCTCCTCGGCAAGGACCGGGTCGTCTCGGCCCGCAATTGGGCCTTCAAGCTGGCCCCGCCGGCCGCCTTCGCCTCGATCCTGGCCGTCGTCGCCCTCGTGCCGTTCGGCTCGAAGCTCAACGCCCTGGGCGGCCGGGTCGACGCCGTCACCGTCGTCTATCTCCTGACGCTCGGCGGCGTCTCCGTCCTCCTCGGGGCCCTGGCCAGCCGCAACACCTTCGCGGCGATCGGGGCCTCGCGCGAGATGGTGACCATGGTCATGGTCGAGCCCGTCCTGGCCATGACCCTCATCCTCGGGGCCGTCCGCGGCGGCAGCCTGGGGCTGGGGACGGCCGTCTACGGCGCCGCGGCGCCGGCTTTCGGCCTCTCGACCGCGGTCATGCTCGCCGCCTACCTCCTGGCCCTGCAGGCCTTCGTGGCCAAGCAGCCCTTCGACATCGCCGAGGCCGAGATCGAGGTCCTCGAGGGGCCGTTCATCGAGTACAGCGGGCCGGATTACGGCCTGTTCCGCTATTACATGATGATGAAGCAGATGTTCTACGCCTGGCTCTTCGTCGCCGTCTTCCTGCCCTTCCTGCGGACGGGCTCTTATCCCGGCGACATCCTGACCCAGCTCGCCGGGACCTTCGTCGTCTTCGTCCTCATCGCCCTGGTCGGCTCGACCAACCCGCGCCTGCGGATCGACCAGGCCGTCAAGATCTACGCCGTCCTGATCCTCGTCGCTTATAACAAGATAACTGGACCACGCGTGAAGGACATCGAATTCCATCCGGCCCGCGTTCTGGCCGTCAGCTTCCTGGCCGCCATCCTCGTCGGCACCGTCCTGCTCAGCCTGCCCTTCAGCGCTCAGACCGGCAGGACCCCCCCGCTCGACGCCTTCTTCACCGCCACGTCCGCCGTGTGCGTCACCGGGCTCGTCGTCAGGGACACGCCGACGCACTATTCCCCGGCCGGCCAGGCCATCATCCTGGCCCTGATCCAGCTCGGGGGGCTGGGGATCATGACCTTCTCCACGCTGATCCTCCTGGCCGCGCGGAGGAGGATCTCCGTCCGCGAGAGGCTCCTGATCCAGTCCTCGTTCCATCCCGGCATACCCCGGGACCTCCCTTCCCTCATCCGGAGCGTCTTCCTGTTCACGCTGGCCATCGAAGCAGCCGGGGCGGCGGCGCTCTTCTTCTGGTTCGTCCCGGATCACGGGGCGCCTCGGGCCGTGCCGCTGGCGGTCTTCCACTCGATCTCGGCCTTCTGCAACGCCGGGTTCTCCCTGTTCAGCGACAACCTGGCCGGCTACCGGGGACACGCGGGCGTCGTCCTGACGGTCGCCGCCCTGATCGTCCTGGGCGGCATCGGCTTCCCCGTGCTGAGGGAGTCGCAGGCCCTGATCGCGGCCCGGGCCCGGGGCCGGAGGATGTTCCCCTCGCTCCACTTCAAGCTCGTCGTGGTCACGACCGCTATTCTCATCCTGGCCGCCACGGCCTCGCTCTTCGTGCTCGAGGGAGGTTTCTCCATGGCCTCCCGTCCCACGGGTGAGCGGGTCCTCGCCTCGTTCTTCCAGGGGATCACCGCCCGCACGGCCGGCTTCAACACGGTCCCCATCTCCGCGCTGGGGCCGGCCGCGGTCATGATCATGCTGTTCCTCATGTTCGTCGGCGCCTCGCCGGCCTCGACGGGGGGCGGCGTCAAGACGACGACGGCGGCGCTGCTGGCGCTCGTCGTCCGGGCCCGCGCTTCGGCCCGGGAGAAGGTCTCGGGCTTCCGCCGCACGCTGTCCGGCGATCTCGCCCTCCGGGCCTTCACGCTGATCGCACTGGCCCTCGCCGTGATCCTGTTCTCGTCCGCGGCCCTGCTCGCCGCCCAGCCCGAGCTCGGCATCCGGGCCGCGCTCTTCGAGGTCTTTTCCGCCTTCGGGACCGTCGGCCTGTCCATGGACGTGACGCCCCGGCTGTCGCCGTTCGGGAAGGTCCTCATCGCCGTGACGATGTTCGTCGGACGGGTCGGGCCGCTGACGATCCTGTACGCCCTGAGCCGGCGCAAGCCGCGGGGGCAGTTCGAATACGCCGAGGAGTCCGTGCTCGTCGGCTGAGCCCCGGGGCCGGCCCCGGAAGGAGACGCGCCATGAAGATCGCCATCATCGGCCTCGGGAGCTTCGGCATCCAGATGGCCATGACCCTGGCCGAGGACGGGCACGAGGTGACGGCCATCGACATCGACCGGGCCCGCATCGACCAGGCCAAGGCCGACGTGCCCTTCGCCGTCGTCATGAACGCCGCCGACAAGGAGTCGCTCAAGTCGCTGGGCGTCGAGGACATGGACATCGTCGTCGTCAGCATCGGCCCGGCCATGGAGCCGTCCATCCTGACGGTCCACTACCTCAGCCAGCTCGGCGTCCGGAGGATCGTGGCCAAGGCCCTGAGCGAGGACCACGCCCAGATCCTCGAGGCGGTGGGGGCCACGGAGGTCGTCTACCCCGAGCGGGACATGGCCATAAAGACGGCCCGCCGGCTGGCCTATCCGAACGTCCTCGAGTACGTCCAGGTGTCCGCCGGCATCCACATCCAGGAGCTCTCGGCCCCCGCGAGCTTCATCGGCCGGAGCCTCCGCGACCTCGACCTGATCAACCGCTTCGGCATCCAGGTCCTGGCCGTGAGAGAGCTCGTGCCGGAGCGGGTGACCTATATCCCCAAAGCGGATTTCATCGTCAAGGACAGCGACATCCTCATCGTCATGGGCGAGGAAGCCAAGCTGAAGAAGATCGACATCCGCTGAGACGCTCTTGATTTTCATTGCCCCGCGCGGCCGGGCTCGCTTATAATGAACGGCGGGAGGTCTCCCCTGCCAACATGCCGGCCCTGAATGCGGATCCGTCCTCGGGCGAGCGGGCCAGGATCGCCGGCCTCGAGAACGTCGACATCCTGGTCGGCATCCCGAGCTTCAACAGCGCCAGGACGATCGGCCACGTCGTCCGGGCCGTCGAAGCGGGGCTGACCAAGTACTTCCCCGGCCGGCGCTCCATCCTTGTCAACTCCGACGGCGGGTCGAGCGACGGCACGGCGGACGCCGTCCGCGGGGCCAGCGTCGACTTCGATTCCGTCCTGCTCGAACAGAAGAGCGGCGGCTTCCACAAGCTCGTCACGCCCTACCACGGCATCCCGGGCAAAGGCAGCGCTTTCCGGACGGTCTTCGAGATCGCCCGCGAGCTCGGGGTCAAGGCCTGCGCCGTCGTCGATTCCGACCTGAGGAGCATCACCCCCGAGTGGCTCGAGCTGCTGATCAAGCCCGTCCTCGAAGAGGGCCACGACTATGTCGCGCCCTTCTACCTGAGGCACAAGTACGACGGCACGATCACCAACACCATCGTCTACCCCCTGACCCGGGCCCTCTACGGCCGGCGCATCCGCCAGCCGATCGGCGGCGACTTCGGGTTTTCGGGCCGCCTGGCCGCCGCCTACCTCGAGAAGGACGTCTGGGAGACCGACGTGGCCCGGTTCGGCATCGACATCTGGATGACCACGACGGCCGTGGCCGGAGGCTTCAAGGTCTGCCAGGCCTTCCTCGGCGCCAAGATCCACGACGCCAAGGACCCGGGCGCCGACCTCAGCGCCATGCTCCACCAGGTCGTCGGATCGGTCTTCGACCTCATGGAGGAGCACGCCGGGACCTGGCGAAACGTCCGCGGCTCGGAGCCGGTCCCCACCTTCGGATTCGCCTACTCCGTCGGTCTCGAGCCCATTCAGGTCAACCTGAGAAGGATGATCGAGAAATTCCGGATCGGCGTCCGCGAGCTCGGGCCGTTCTACGGCTTGTTCCTGCCCGAGGACGTCCAGGGCGTCCTGGCCGACCTGGCCGCCCGGCCGGACCGCAAGAGCTTCGTCTACCCGGACGACGCCTGGGTCCGGACCATTTTCCATTTCGCCCTGGCCGCCCACCGGAAGCTCGTCAGCCGGGAACACATCATCAAGTCCCTCACCCCCCTCTATCTCGGCAAGGTCGCCTCGTTCGTCATCGAGACATGGGATTGCGGCGCCGCGGAGGTCGAGGGACGTCTCGAGGAGCTCTGCCTCTCCTTCGAGAGGGACAAGGGCTATCTCATCGAGAGGTGGGACGGGAAGGACTGAGCCCCGTCCCCCGGGAGGCCGCCATGAAAAACCTCATCGACAAGGTCGTCGTCGGGCCGCTGCGGAACGTCGTCGGCAAGCTCGAGTCCTTCCTTCCCAACCTCCTCACGGGACTCCTCGTCTTCGCCGCCGGCCTGCTCATCGCCTGGCTGGTCAAGCTGCTGGCCATCCGGATCGTCCGCCTGCTCAAGCTCGACGCCGTCTTCGCCCGGTCCGGACTGACCGACGCCCTGCAGAAGATGGCCGTCAAGGACACGCCGGCCAAGCTCGTCGGGCGTATGTTCTTCTGGCTCGTGGCCGTCGTCTTCTCCATCCTGTCCCTCAGCGTCATGAAGGTGCCGGTGATCGACGGCCTCCTCGAGAGGTTCCTGCTCTACCTGCCCAATGTCTTCGTCGCCCTGATCGTCCTGGCCATCGGCTGGTTCCTGGGCAATTTCCTCGGCCGGGCCGCCTTGATCGCTTCGGTCAACGCCGGCGTCGGGGTCGCCGGGCTCCTCAGCAAAGGGGTCAAGACGGTCGTCCTGCTCTTCGCCTTCGTCATGGCCTTCGACGAGCTCGGCATCGGGAGGAACACGGTCGTGGCCGCCTTCGCCATCGTCTTCGGCGGGGCCGTCCTGGCCCTGGCCCTGGCCTTCGGCCTGGGGGGCCGCGGCCTGGCCAGAAGGTATCTCGAGAAGCGCTTCGGCAAGAACGCCGAGAACGGATCGGACGAGATCAGGCACCTCTGAAGGCGGCTTGATTTTTACCGCGCCGGTCCTATAATGGACGGCAGTCGCCGATCGGCCCCAACGACCCCAGAGAAACGCCCGGATCCTCCAGGAACAGCCCCCCATGAGCCAAGACAACGGAACGATCGGCGACAAGGTCCGCCGGACGATCATCGGCCGGCCCCGCGATATCAAGGACCCCTCGATCTTCCACAGGATCGCTCTGATCCCCGTCCTGGCCTGGATCGGCCTCGGCGCTGACGGCCTGTCCTCGGCGTCCTACGGCCCCGAGGAGGCCTTCAAGGTCCTCGGGGAGCACACCTACCTGGCCCTGGCCCTTGCCGTGGCCACGGCCCTGACCGTCTTCATCATCTCCTACGCCTACTCGCGGATCATCGAGCACTTTCCTTCCGGCGGCGGCGGCTACCTCGTCGCGACCCACACGCTCGGCGAGAAGGCCGGCGTCGTGTCCGGCGCGGCCCTGCTCGTCGACTACATGCTGACGATCACGGTCTCGATCGTCGCCTGCGGCGACGCCGTCTTCAGCTTCCTGCCGGAGGCGGCCCGGCCGTTCAAGACGCCGTTCGAGGTCCTGGCCATCCTCTTCCTCGTCGTCATCAACCTCCGCGGCGTCAAGGAATCGGTCACCCTGCTGGCGCCGATCTTCGTCGTCTTCGTCCTGACCCACGCCCTGATGATCGGCTACGGCGTTCTCAAGCACGTCCCGGAAGTCGGCGCGGTCGCCGCCGATCTCCGGACCGGTTTCCAGGGCGGGCTGGCCACGCTCGGGCTAGGCGGCATGGCCCTCCTCTTCCTCAAGGCCTTTTCCATGGGCGGCGGCACGTACACCGGGATCGAGGCCGTCTCGAACGGCCTGCAGATCCTCCGCGAGCCGCGAGTCCTCAACGGCAAGAAGACGATGGCCTATATGTCCGTCTCCCTGGCCCTGACGGCCGGCGGCATTCTCGTCTGCTACCTCCTGCTGGGGGCGACGTCGCCCGTGACGCCGGGCGCGAGGTTGACGATGTTGCCCGAGAGCTGATTATAGGGGACGTTGCGGAGCACCTCCTCAGAGAGCGTTACCGAAGCGGACTCGGCGGACCTGATGTCCACGGACGGGGCCTTGGCGAGGACGGTGATCTCTTCGGCGACCGAGGCTTCTTCGAGGGTGACGACGACCGTCAGTTTGACGGTCGTCGTCAGGCGAATGTTCTCCTGGACGGTCGTTTGGGAACCTCCGAGTTCGGCCTTCAATGCGTATTCTCCCGGAGGAATAGCCGGGAAGGCGCCCAGGGCCGTGTCTGCATGGAGCGGCGGGGGCGATGGGGAAGGTGGACATGAGGAGATCGAGGCCCGATGATCTTGCTTTTGTCGGTAGCGTGAAACGCTGAGGTTCCTTGGCTTTCTTCTCCGGGCGGCATCCTCTTGTTTTCTTGACACCTCTTTGACAACTCTCCCGTGTCCGGGTCCTATCCTAAGGCCGAGAGAACGAGGTCCCGGGAGGACGCTATGATCAAGATTCGGCCGGCCCCGTTGATCGCGGCCCTCCGATCCGCGTCCCCGCCGACAGCTGAGCCGATCTGGTTTCGAGATATTGACATCCGCCTAGGACCGTCCTATTCTCCGCCTGGTGAGGGGAAGGGCTGTTGCTGAGCGATCCCACCCGTCTCAAAGGAGCGGCCTATGGACCAAGATGACACTCCCGTCACACCCCCCGCGACCGATCCGACACCCATCCTGACCACCGGCGGCGGGCCGCCAAACCATGCGGCCGCCGATGCGACGCCGAGCTTTCTCTTTGCCTTGATCGGCGGTTCGTTCGCCGCGTTGGTCATGGCGGTCCTGTGGGCGCTGATCACCGTCGCGACAGAGACCCAATACGGGATCGTGGCCATCGTCGTCGGACTGGTCACGGGATCGGCCGTGCGATACTTCGGCCGCGGGGAGACCTCGAAGTTCGGCGTGGCCGGCGCGTTCCTGTCGATGGCCGGCTGCGTGGCCGGGAACATCCTGAGCCTTTACGGGTTCATCGCGAAGGCCCAATCGCTGAGCATTCCCCAGGCCCTTCTGCAGATCGATCTCGCCCGCGTAGTGAGCGCCTTCCCCGAAACCTTCAACGCCATGGACCTTGTCTTCTACGGGATCGCGGTCTATGAAGGCTATCGGTTCTCCTTCATCCCCGCCGGGCCGGGGGGCGGCGCCGAAGCCGCGCTCTTCGGCCCGCTGATGAGGCCGGGCTTGGCGCGGTTCCGCAAGCCGCTGCTGGTTTTAGGCGGGCTGCTGGTGCTGGGCGGGATCTACGGCCTTCGGTTTGTGGCCTCGGGTCCGGTGACGTATACGTACGAATCCGGCGCCATGCAGGCCTCGGGAGAGATGCGTTCCGGAAAACCGCACGGGCTCTGGAGGACCTATTACGAGAATGGCGCCATCCAGAGCGAGTTGAATTATCGTGAGGGCGAGCTGGAGGGAGAGGCGTCGTGGTGGAACGCCGCGGGGAAGCTGACGCGACAAGGCGCGTTCTGGCAGGGCCTGGAGCACGGCGAATGGAAGAACTACGATGACAAAGGGACGATCGTGGCCAGGGGGCGTTTCGCGTACGGCCGAGAGGTCGGGGAATGGGAGTACCGGCATCCCAACAGACAGACTAGCATGGTCTGCCGGTATGACTTGGGCGCTTTGGACGGGGATCTGTCCTCCTGGCACGACAACGGTCAAATGAGCGAACAAGGGAAGTATCTGAACGGTCAAAAGACCGGCGTTTGGAAAGCGTGGGACCGCGACGGTTTCCCGCTCTGTGAATACCGTTACGAGGGGGACAGGGAGCTCGTGGTGAATGGCTGGACGGCCGACCATGCGCAGACGGTCAAGGACGGGAACGGGGAGTTCGTTTCGTACCACCCTGACGGGCTGGTCGAGGAGAAGGGGGAGGTCAAGGACGGCCGAAAGACCGGGATCTGGTACGCCTATCATCCTAACGGCCAACTGAGAGGGAAGAACCGGTGGGACGGCGATACCCTACTGGTCGTCGACGCCTGGAACGACAAGGGGGAGCCGCTGGTCCGGAACGGCAACGGGACCTATGTCCAGACCGACGACGCCGGCAAGGTCCTCACCAAAGGCAACTACAGGAACGGACTTCAGGATGGGGAATGGACGCTCTATTATCCGGAAGGCGGGGGCCCAATGCAGGTTCTCCATTACGCCGGCGGCCTCGTCGAGGGGCCATCCGTCGGGCACTACGAATCCGGGGCCATGATGAATCAAGGGGCCTTCAAGAAGAACGAGCGGGAAGGGGAATGGGTCTGGTATCACGAGAACGGCGAGGTCTCCTCGCGTGTTCACCTGATCGCCGGGAAGAAGGACGGCAAACAGGTCTTTTTTAGCTCTCAGGGGAAGAAGGTGCGGGAGGAGACCTACAAGAACGGCGTGCTCGTCTCCGAGCGGGACCTTATCTGATCCCCTGGCCGCCGGCCGGATCCCCCCTGCAGCGATCAAAGCGGACAGGCGGCGGCCGGCGAGGGCAAAAGATTGACATCCGCGCTGGGGCCGGGATATTCTCCTTATTCATGAGCGGAAGGATCGACAGCTCGTCTTACAGGGGAGGTTTCCCATGCCACGTCCGACGCGCATCTTCCTGACGATCACGGTCCTTTTCTTGGCGACAGCCTCGGCCGCGGCCGGCGCGATTCGCCTCAGGTCGATCGAGCTGTGCACCGATGTCACCGGAGACGATTTCACGCCCGTCAATGTGACGGAGGAGTTCGTCACAGATGCCGCGGTGATCCACGGCGTCGCGAAAGTGGAAGGGGCTCAGGCCAATTCCGTTTTGAAGGGAGTCTGGATCTCGATAGATGCGATCTCCGTTCCGAATTATGAGATCGACTCCGCGGAGGTCAGGGTACTGATCAACGGCCCGGCCTCAGGCCATTTCTCGCTTTCCCGGCCGACCAACGGCTGGCCGGCGGGCCATTACCGGCTGGACGTCTATGCCGATGGCCGGCTGCTCGGCTCGAAGGGTTTTACGATCTCGCCGCCGGCCGAGGGGCAGACCGCGCAGGGACCGGCCGCGGCCCCGGCGGTCAAAGCCGGACGGACGCGTTCGCATCCGGCGGGATTCTCCTTCTGGTATCCGGCATCGTGGAACATCGACGAGCAAGACGGGATGCTGCAACTCATTCCCGCCGGATCCGCGGAGAGTCCCGAGGGCCCGCTCGAACTGTTTTTTCTGGCGACAGAGGACCTCTCGGGCCAGGACATCCAGGGCCCGACGGATGAAGGCTTCATCGAGCACCTCGACGAACAGGTCAAGAGCCTCTCGCCCGTTCTGGAGTATACGCGGCAGCGCTCCGCCATTACGACAGATGCCGGGAAGGGAGCCGTGCTGGTTTGGCAGGCGACCGCTCCCGATGGCCGCAAGATCACCGCGCGGGTGTTCGTTGTCTTCGTTCGCCGTACCGCCGTCATGCTGATCGGGATGGGCTTGCAGGAACGGATCGACGCGCGAACCGCCGACCTCCAGGACCTGTTCAAGTCCGTAACGACCGGCCAGGTTAAGCCACCCGTCAGCACGGAGACGCGGCCGATCCAGCCACAGCGGCCAACGCCGCCCGTCAAGGCGGCACCCGCCCCGAAGCAGGAAGCTCCGGATGCCGGCGAGCAGCTGCGGGCGCAGAAAGCCGCCGGGCCGGCGGGGCGGCCGGGGCAAGGCACGCAGGCGCTTGACGAAGGCGTGTCGCCGAAGGCCGGCGGCAAGACCTATCGGCACGCAATTGGCTTCACCTTCTGGCACCCGGGCGACTGGACGGTGAAGGAGCTTGAGGAGATGCTGCAACTGATCCCGCCGAACCCGAGCACGACCGCCGGCGGCGATCCGACGGAGATCTACCTCATCATCGGCGACAACACGGTCGGGGACGAGGGGATCACGAGCGCCGATGACGCTCGGGTCGCCCAATTCATGGACCAAGCCGTCGCCCAACTCGCCCCGTTCCTGCAGCGAAGCGCCGCCCCGGCCGCCATGGCGACGGCCACCGGCAAGGGAGTCGTCATGAATTGGCAAGGCAACTCCCCCAGCGGCGGTCTCGTATGCGCCCGCGCCTACATCAGCGTGATCAAGGATTCCGGGATCTCCCTGGTCGCCCTATGCGTGCGAGACAGGCTCCGGGCAAGGGAAACAGAGCTCCATCGGATCTTCACATCCTTCGCCTTTGGCGAGGGCCAACGTGACCTCCAGCTCGCAGGCACCTGGAATTTCCTGACGACAAGCTCGCTCACGAACTGGTCGCCGTTCGAGACGGCGCACTCCCGGGCCCAGATGGCTTCCGACACAACGGGCACACTCGTCCTGCAGCCGGATGGCACCTGGACACGGATGTACAAGACCCACATGATCGCCGGCGGGGGAGGCGTCTGGCTGGAGAGCAAGGACACCAAGGAAAGCAGGGGCACTTGGTATGCCGGCAACGGTTCGCTCCACCTGATCTGGGACGACAAGTCCTGGCAGGAGTACAAGTACGAGATCCGTCAAACCCCGCAGGGCGTCCGGCTGCTCCTGGCCATCGGAGGCAAGGGCGAGCTCTGGGAACGCGCGAAGTAGCGTCGCTGTCGACTTCCCCGCGGATTTTCGGACGAGCCGAGACATCTTTTTGACAACAAGTTTCAGATAACGGCACGGTATGGGTCGGGCTTTCACCCCTGTGAAGAAGACCTCTCCGAGGGGCCAAGGTCGAAGGCAGCCGTCAGAATAGTTACACGGGCAGGGAGTTGACCTCGACCTCGACGGCGAAGAACTTGAAGTCCTTGTAGATGACCTCCGTTTTGGAGCGGACGGCCGCCCGGCCCACGTCGTTGAGGTAGGCCTCCTCTGTAGGTTTCGGCGATTTCCAGCCGGGATCCTCAAGCGGGGCGCTCTTGTCCACGAGGGACGGGCAGATCGTCTCGGAGATCTCCTCGCGGCAGACGAAGTCGAAGGCCGAACTCTCGAGCCTTTGGCAGTACGCGGCCGCTTTGGCGAGAAGGGCGGAGAGCTGGCCGTCGAGCCGCCCCCCGCGGCCCCGCCGTCGCCCGGACCCGCGTCCGTCGCGGCGTCCGCCGACGGGCCCGGCGAGGCCGTGACGGAAGAAGAGGCCGTCGCCCGCATCGAGAGCTTCCGCCGCACGGAGCCCGCCAACGGCAGCGGCGAGATCCATTATTTCCAGAGCGAGCGGGCCGTCATCGCCGACCCCGAGAAGATCCTGGCCGCCGTCGACAGGACGCTCGAGGAAGGCCAGCGCCTGTCCCTGAAGCTCGGCCAGACCGAGTCGCCCAAGGACCAGTTCTTCATCAAGCAGGAGCTCATCAACTGGCAGGAAGGCCTGCGGGCCTTCTTCCTGCGGATCATCAAGATGTGCGAGAAGAGCGCCTGGTCCCTGCCCCGCTACACCGAGGACGTCATCAATCCCCAGGTCCTGCGCCGGTTCCTCGAGAGGCTGAGCATGGAGAACTGGAGCAACCTCGAGGAGTTCACCGCCTTCTCCGCCTCCATGGCCGAGGTCCGCGCCGCCTTCCGGGCCCGGACGGAGCCGCGGCTGCCCTATCTTCTGGACCTCAAGCGGGAGATCGAAGAGGACTAGGAAGAGGACTAGGGCAGGACGTCCCGCCTCCGGAACTGGAGGAGGTAGCTCTCGAGCCCCCGGACGTCGTCGTAGGCCAGGTCCTTGAACCTCACCCCCGAGTACACGAAGCCCGGGTCCCCGCCGCCCCTCTCCGAATAGACGACTTCGCTCTTCAGCGGCGTGGCCTTGTCCTCGATGACCAGGATGGTGTCGACGGACGGGCCGGAGGGGAGGGCCGCGTCGGAGACGATGCGCGCGCCCTCGAGGCTGATGTTGACCGTCTTGGCGACCTTGAAGCCGCCGTCCTCGCGGAAGAGGATGGGCGTCGAGACGTTGAAGCGCTCGTACTTGCGCTTCTCGCGGAAGAAACGGCGGCCGCCGGCCGGCCCGCCGGGCCCCTTGACCTCCCCGTCCTCCCGCCACAGGAAGCCGCAGACGCGGTTCTTTTCGATCGGGGCGTCGGACGCGCCGCGGGGCTTGAGGTCGGGGCGGCGCTTGCCCTTGGCCTCCGCCAGGGCCAGGTCCGCCTCGCCGGCCAGGCGCTTGAGGTCGGCCCGCGTCAAGGGCGACTGGGCGTCGCCGTCGCCGCGGGGGAAGATGGTCACGCCGAACGACATGGTCAGGTTGGCCCGCGGCTGGAACTCCTGGAACTCGAAGTAGTGGTCCTCGACGTTCTTGCGGATGCGCTCGGTGAGCAGGGCCGCTTCGTCGACGCTCTTGACGCCCAGCAGGAAGAAGAGGAACTCCTCGCCTCCGTACCGGCAGATCAGGTCCTCCTCGCGGATGGAGAGCTTGAGGACGTGGGCCAGCTCGCGGAGCAGCTTGTTGCCGGCCTCCTGGCCGTTGCGGTCGTTGTAGGCCTTGAACCAGTCGACGTCGCCCATGACCAGGGCCGTGGCGCCCTCCTCGCGGCGGCGCTTGCTCAGGGCGTTGACCTTCTGCAGGACCTTCTCGAAGAACGGCTCGGGCCGCAGGAGGCCCGTCATGGCGTCGAACTGGATGAGGTTGAGCTTGGTCATGGCGATGGCCATGTGCTCGGAGAGGCCGCGGAGGATCTGCTGGTCCTCGCGGCCGAAGCCTTCGGGCACGAGCTGGCCTCCGGCCCGCTTGTTGGTGACCTCGAGGACGCCGATGACGCGGGGCCCGTGCGTGATGGGCACGGCCAGGAGGCTGCGCGGCGGGCTCTTGAGGAACGAGGTGTAGCGCTTGCTCAGGCGCCGGTCGTACGACAGGCCGGCGACGCTGACGTCGTGGCCGAAGCGGGCCGCCGAGGCGGCGAAGTCCTGGGACCCGAGGGGGGCGATGAACTTCGAGAAGTCCGAGTGGGTCAGGAAGGCGTTGTCCCAGACGAGGGGCTTGAGGTAGCGGCCGATGACCTCGCTCTCCTCCATGATGTAGACGCTGACGCTCTCGGCCTGGACGATGTCCCGGATCTCGGGGACGATGTCGAGCAGGCTGCTGACGTCGTCGGCGCCGTAGATCCGCCGCAGGATCGATTCGACCCGCTGGCGCTCCTTCTGCGACCCGACGTAGCGGGCCTCGATGGCCAGGCGCTTCTCGATCTCCCGCAGGAAGCCCGCGTCGAGCAGGCCCTTGATGTCGCGGATCTCGGCCAGCACGTCCTTGACCTTGGCCTCCTGGAGGCCGATGGAGCGTCGAAGGTCGTCCGCCTCCGTCCTCAGGCGGACGCACTCGGCGATCCGGTCGAGGGCGCGCAGGAAGCAGCGGTCGCGGGGCTCCGAGGGCGAGGTGCGGCAGAGATCGAGGTCGATCCCGGGCGGCCATTCGTCGGCCGCGCGGCCGAGCTCCTCCTCGTCGGCCCCGACGAGGAGGACGGCCGTCGGCGGGCGGACCATGGCTTTGAGCGCGGAGGAGCGGGCGAAGGCGGCGTCGACGACCGCGACGGCGACGTCGCCCTCGGCGAACGCGCCCAGGGCGGCCTCGCCGTCGGTCTCGGCGCGGACGGGACCGAACTTGCCCGCCAGGCGCGCGAGGCGCTCGGATTCGGCGGGTGACGGATGAATGACGAGAATGCGCTTCGGAAACATAGCCCTCGCCGCGTCTTTTCCGGGGCCAGCGCCCGGAATACTTCCTTTTCCTCGCTCATATGTATACCAGGTCGGCGGCCGGCGTCAACCGGTTTTTTCGGCTTTTGATAAGCGCTCGGACGGTGTGGTATATTCCATGGGCGATCCCAACCCGAGGAGACGAAAAGTGGCAAGACCGGCGACGGAACCTGTCCTGAACATCCGGGCCCCCCGGGGCAACCGCCTGAGGGCCAAGGGCTGGACCCAGGAAGCGGCCCTGCGGATGCTCATGAACAATCTCGACCCCCAGGTGGCCGAAAAGCCGGCCGAGCTCGTCGTGTACGGCGGGACCGGCAAGGCCGCCCGGAACTGGGAGTCCTACCGGGCCATCGTGGCCAGCCTCAAGAAGCTCGAGAACGACGAGACGCTCCTCGTCCAGTCGGGCAAGCCCGTGGCCGTCTTCCGGACGCACCCCGAGGCGCCCCGCGTCCTCATCGCCAACGCCCTTCTCGTCCCCAAGTGGGCCACTTGGGACGAGTTCCGCCGGCTCGAGGGGCTCGGCCTGACGATGTACGGCCAGATGACGGCGGGGAGCTGGATCTACATCGGCACCCAGGGCATCCTCCAGGGCACCTACGAGACCCTTTCCGCGGTGGCCCGGAAGCATTTCGGCGGCTCGCTCAAGGGCACGCTGACGCTGACCGCGGGCCTCGGGGGCATGGGCGGGGCCCAGCCTCTGGCCGTGACCATGAACGACGGCGTGGCCATCGTCGTCGAGGTCGACTCCCGGCGCATCGAGAGGCGCCTCGAGACGAAGTACGTCGACATCATGACCGACAGCCTGGACGAGGCCCTGCGCCTGGCCCGGGCGGCCCAGAAGAAGGGCCGGCCGCTCTCGATCGCCCTGCTCGGGAACGCCGCCGACGTCCTGCCCGAGTTCGTGCGGAGAGGGATCACTCCGGACGTCCTGACCGACCAGACCTCGGCCCACGACGAGCTCAACGGCTACGTGCCGAACGGGCTGACGTACGAGGAGGCCCTCGAGCTCAGGGCCAAGGACCCGGCCGACTACATCCGGCGCTCCTACGCGGCCATGGCCGCCCACGTCGAGGCCATGCTCGCGCTCCGGAAGAGGGGCGCCAAGTCCTTCGATTACGGCAACAACATCCGCGGCCAGGCCGAGAAGGCGGGCGTGGCCCGGGCCTTCGACATCCCCGGCTTCGTCCCGGAGTACATCCGCCCGCTGTTCTGCCTCGGCAAAGGGCCGTTCCGCTGGGCGGCGCTGTCCGGCAGGCCGCAGGACATCTACGCCACCGACGAGGCCGTGCTCAGGGAGTTCCCCGAGGACGAGGCCCTGGCCCGCTGGATCCGCAAGGCCCGGAGCGGCTTCAAGTTCCAGGGGCTGCCGTCGCGCATCTGCTGGCTGGGCTACGGCGAGCGGGCCCGCTTCGGCGCGGTCATCAACAGCATGGTCAGGAAAGGGAAGATCTCGGCGCCGGTCGTCATCGGAAGGGACCACCTCGACACCGGCTCGGTCGCCTCGCCCAACCGCGAGACCGAGGGCATGCGCGACGGCTCGGACGCCATCGCCGACTGGCCCGTCCTCAACGCCCTGCTCAACGCGGTCAGCGGGGCGTCGTGGGTCTCGGTCCACCACGGCGGCGGCGTCGGGATCGGGCTGTCGATCCACGCCGGCATGGTCGTCGTCGCCGACGGGACGGCCGAGATGGGGCGGCGGCTCGAGCGGGTGCTCACGGTCGACCCGGGACTGGGGGTCGCCCGCCACGCCGACGCCGGCTATCCCGAGGCCGTCGCCTGCGCCCGGAAGAGCGGGATCAAGGTCCCGATGCTGAAGAAGTAGGGCCGGCCGCCCGGCGCCGGACGGACCGGGAAAGAGGACCGGTCGACGTCCGGGGACCGCCTCTTTACCCCGCCGCGCCGTCATTGTCAACGCCTGTTGACCCGAGTCTCGGGGCCCGGCTCCCATCCCCTTTGTTTTGAGCGGATCGGGCTTGCTTCCCGGCTCCCGCCGCTGGCATGCCGCTTGCTCTATCGGGGGCGAAAGGAGACACCCGATGAAAAAGCTGGCGGTAATGGCTCTGGCCGGACTGATGCTCGGAGGCGCGGCGCTGACCCTCCCGGCGGCCGCGGACGCGGACCTCAACGATCAGGCCCAGTGCAACAGGAACCACGAGCTCTGCCGGGAGTACACGCTGAACCTCGACGCTCCCTGGTACAAGGTCATGGTCCTGCTCACGGTCTGCGACGTCGCCTTCGGCAAGTGCATGCTGGGCTTCCTGCCGTGAGCGGGCGGACGGCGGGGACGGGCGTGGGCGCGAAGACGGT
Source organism: Candidatus Aminicenantota bacterium (assembly GCA_041320535.1). GTDB lineage: Bacteria > Acidobacteriota > Aminicenantia > Aminicenantales > Saccharicenantaceae > RBG-16-66-30. The sequence continues at coordinate 1,763,343 of JBGLNH010000001.1, forward strand.
CGGGACGGCGGCCGCGGCGCTCGCGCTCGTCCTCGGCGCGGCCGCGGCGATGACGGCGGCGATGACGGCGGGGACGGCGGTGGCCCCATTCCTTGGCGTGGAGGAGCCGGCGCATGATCTTGCCGCTCCGCGTCTTGGGGAGCGACGGGACGAACTCGATCTCCTGGGGCATGGCCAGGGGAGACAGCTTCTTGCGGATGAAGTTCATGATCTCGAGGTCGAGGTCCTTGCTGGCCGTGAAGCCGGGCTTGAGGGTGACGAAGGCCTTGACGACCTCGAGGTTGATCGGGTCGGGCTTCGACACGACGGCCGACTCGGCCACGGCGGGGTGCTCGAGCAGGGCCGACTCGACCTCGAACGGGCTGACGAGGTGTCCGGCCGTATTGATGATGTCGTCGTCGCGGCCGGCGAACCAGAAGTAGCCGTCGGCGTCGAGCTTGGACCGGTCGCCGGTGATGTACCAGCCGTTGCGGAACTTCTTCTGGAAGGCTTCGGGGTTGTTCCAGTAGGTCCGCATGCGGGAGGGCCAGTCGAACTTGAGGCCCACGAGGCCGATCTTGCCGTGCGTCGGGTAGGGCTCGTTCTTGACCGGATCGAGGACGGTGCCGGTGATGCCGGGGAACGGCTTGCCCATGGAGCCCGGCCGGACCTCCATGCCCGGGTAGTTGCCGATGACGATCGAGCCGGTCTCGGTCTGCCAGTAGGTGTCGTAGAAGGGCCTGCCGAAGACCTTCGCGGACCAGACCACGGCCTCGGAGTTGAGCGGCTCGCCGACGCTGGCCAGGTGGCGGAGGGACGACAGGTCGTACTTCTTGACGACCTCGTCGCCGGCCTTCATGAGCGAGCGGATGGCCGTCGGGGCCGAGTACCACATCGTCACTTTGCGCTTCTCGATCCACTTGTACCAGGCCTCGGCCGAAAAGCCGGCGTCGAGGACGCACTGAGTGACGCCCAGGGCGAACGGGGCGATGATGCCGTAGGACGTGCCCGTGACCCAGCCCGGATCGGCCGTGCACCAGTAGATGTCGTCGTCGCGCAGGTCGAGGGCCCACTGGGCGGTCAGGTACTGGGAGATGAGGGAGGAGTGGACGTGCTGGACGCCCTTGGGCATGCCGGTCGTGCCCGAAGTGTAGTGGAGGACCGAGGGCGATTCCGCCTTGGTCGGGTGGACGTCGAAACGCTCGACGGGAGCGGACTTTTCGAGCGAGAAGGCGACCTCGCGGTCCTTGAGCGGGGCGATGCCGTCGTGGTCGACGACGATGATGTGCCGGAGGTGGGGCATCTTGTCGAGGATCTTGCGGACCTTGGGCGCGTGCTTCTTCTGGGTGATGACGGCCGAGGTCTCGGCGTTGGACAGTCGGACGAGAAGGGACTCGTCGCCGAAGGCCGAGAAGAGCGGCTGGGCGATGGCCCCGGTCTTGAGGATGCCCAGGAAACCGAGGTACAGCTCGGGGACGCGGTCCAGGAACAGGCAGACCCGCTCTTCGGGCTTGATGCCCAGGCCGCGGAGGAAGGCGGCGATGGTGTTCGTGGCCAGGCGGATATCGTTGTAGGTGTAGGTCTTCTCGGCGCCGGTGAAGCCTTCCCAGTAGAGGGCGACCTTGTCGGCCTTGCCCATCTGGCAGATGCGGTCCGTGCAGTACCAGCCGATGTTGATGACGTCGCCGGCCTTGTAGCCGAGCTCCTTCTCGGCGATCGACCAGCTGAAGTCCTTGACGCGTTCGTCGTAGGGGCCGATGTTCGACATGCGCGATTCCTCTCTCAGGGGGATTATGGCTTCTTCTCGAGGACGACGACCGCGGAGGCGACGTCCTTGATATGGGTCAGCGAGACTTCCATGGCGCCGATGCCGTGGGCCTCGCAGAACTCCCTGACCTTGCCGTGGACGAAGAGCTCGGGCTTGCCCAAGGCGTTGTTGACGACCTCGATCTCGGAGAATTTGTGGCCGCCGGACCAGCCGGTCCCCATGGCCTTGAGGAAGGCCTCCTTGGCCGCGAACCGGGCGGCGAAGTGGAGGGCCGGCCGGTGCTTGGACTCGCAGTAGGCGATCTCGGCCGGCGTGAAGAGCTTGGCTTTCAGGTTCTCCGTGCGGAGGAGCTTCTCCTCCACCCGTTGGACCTCGATGATGTCCGTTCCGGCGCCGAAAATCAACGACTTATGTGCCTTTCGTCCAGGAATGCCCGGGCCCGCGGCCGCCGGCGGCCCGAAGTCCGCCCGCTCCGGCCGAATGCCCGTAAAGACGGACCTTTATTATAGATAAGCGGGCCGAAATGTCAAAGAGAGGCGACGACCTTTCTGAGCTTCTCCCGGACCTCGAGGCCGACGGCCCCCAGGTCCTCGTTCTTGACCGCCGCCATGGAGGCCAGGGGGTCGATGGCCGCGACCTCGACCTGACCCGGGGCCAGCTCCTGGACGATGACGTTACAGGGCAGCATCGTTCCGACCTTGTCCTCGGTCATCAGGGCTTTGTAGGCAAAGGGCGGATTGCAGGCCCCGAGGATCCGGTACGGCCGGAAATCGACGCCCATCTTCTCCTTGAGCGTCTTCCGGACGTCGATCTCGGTCAGGACGCCGAAGCCTTCTTTCTTGAGCTCGGCCTTGACCCTCTCGACGGCCGCGTCGAACGGCAGTGCCAGCGTCTTGTTGAAATAGTAGCTCATCGTCCCTCCTTCAGACTCCGGTGCCTCATTGCCCCCTCCCAATATGCCAGTCCGCCGCCGTTCCCGAAAGCACCCCGTCTTCAGATCGCCCCGAGGCGCCGGCCGACCTTGCGGAACTTGTCCAGGGCGAACGCGATCTGCTCGGTCGAGTGGGCGGCGCTGATCTGGACCCGGATGCGCGCCTTCCCGACCGGGACGACGGGATAGCTGAAGCCGATGACGTAGATCCCCTCGTCGAGGAGGGCGCTCGAGAACTCCTGGCTCAGCCGGGCGTCGTCGGGGAGGTGGCCGAAGAGGACCGGGACGATGGGATGGATCCCGGGGACGATCCTGAACCCGGCCTCTTCCATGCCTTGGCGAAAGAGCCGCGTGTTGGCCATGAGCCTCTCCCGCAGCTCCCCCGACTCGCCGAGGATCTTGAGCACTTCGATCGTGGCCCCGGCGATGGCCGGCGCGAGGGAATTCGAGAACAGGTAGGGGCGCGAGCGCTGGCGCAGGAGCTCGACGATCTCGCGGCGTCCGGCCACGCAGCCGCCCGAGGCCCCGCCGAGGGCCTTGCCGAAGGTCGTGACGACGAGGTCGACCCGGTCGACGCAGCCGCAGTGCTCGTGCGTCCCCCGGCCGGTGGGACCGATGAAGCCCGTGGCGTGGGAGTCGTCGACGAGGACCAGGGCTTCGTAGCGGTCGGCCAGATCGCAGATCTGATCGACTTGGGCGATGGTGCCGTCCATGGAGAAGACGCCGTCCGTGACGATGAGCTTGAATTTCGCCTCGCGCGCCTCGACGAGCTGGTCCTCGAGATCGTCCATGTCGTTGTTGCGGTAGACGAAGCGCTTGGCCTTGGAGAGCCGCACGCCGTCGATGATCGAGGCGTGGTTGAGCTCGTCGGAGATGATGGCGCAGGTCTCGTCGAGCAGGGGCTCGAAGACGCCTCCGTTGGCGTCGAAGGCCGAGGAGTAGAGGACGGCGTCGTCCAGGCCCAGGAACTCGGCCAAGCGGGCCTCGAGTTCCTTGTGGACACGCTGGGTGCCGCAGATGAAGCGGACCGAGGCCAGACCGAAGCCCCAGCGGAAAAAGGCGTAGTTGGCGGCGGCCATGACCCGCGGCTCGTTCGAGAAGCCTAAATAGTTGTTGGCGCAGAAGTTGAGGACCTTGGACCCGGATCCGGCCCGGATCTCGACGCCCTGGGGCGTCTCGAGGACGCGCTCCGTCTTATAGAGCCCGCGCTCCCGGATCCGACGCAGCTCGGCTGCGATGTGGTCCTTGAACCGTCCGTACATGCTGGCCGTCCTTTGTCGTGAGAAGCCGCGGATATTATAGGGTTCGGGCCGGGAAAAACAAGGCGGCGGTCAGCGGGTCGCCACGGACCTCGCGTCGGCGGCGATCTCCGTCGACTGCGAAAAGCGATACCGCCAACGGCCGTCCCGCCGGAGGAAGACGTCGACGAAGCGGACCCGGTGGCGGAACCCGGTTTTGTCGAAGCGACCGCTGATCGAGCCCAGGCCGGTCAGGATGCCGACCTCGCCGAAGACCTCGACCTCGAGGTCCTCGACCTCGAACATGTCGAGGCGGACGCCGCCCGGGCCGAAGGCCTCGAGCACGGACTCGCGACCTTCGACTTCGCCGCGGAGCGAATGGGACCGGAAATCGTCGGCGTAGAGCTTCTCGAGGGCCTCCGTATCGTTGGACAGGAGGCCGTCCCGAACGGCGCGGAAGGCGTCCAGGAGGCTTTCGCGATCGGCGGTCGTGTCGCTCATTTCCGGTGGACGAGCGTCGCCGAGGCCTGGGCCGCGGGCCAGATGACGATGTCGCTGACGTTGACGTGGGCCGGGCGCGTCGCGCACCAGACGACGGCGTCGGCGATGTCGTCGGGGCCGAGCGGGGTCAGCCCCTGGTAGACCTTGGCCGCCCGCTCGGCGTCCCCGTGGAAGCGGACGAGGCTGAACTCCGTCTCGACCATGCCCGGGACGACCTCGCTCACCCGTACGGGCGTGCCGTTGAGGTCGAGGCGCAGGCCTTTCGACAGGGCCCGGACGGCGAACTTGGAGGCGCAGTAGACGGCGCCGGCCGGATAGACCTCGAGCCCGGCGATCGAGCCGATGTTGAAGATATGGCCCCTCCCCCGCTCGATCATCCCGGGGATGACGGCCCGGCTGACGAACAGCAGGCCCTTGACGTTCGTGTCGATCATCTCCTCCCAGTCGTCGACGAGGCCCTGGGGGAGCTTGTCCAGGCCGCGGCTCAGGCCGGCGTTGTTGACCAGGACGTCGATCGCCCGCCACTCCTGCGGGAGCCCGGCGACGGCCCGGTCGACCCCGTCCCGGTCTCGCACGTCGAGGCGGAAATAGTGGACGGCGACCTTGTGCTCGTATTCGAGGGTCTCGGCCAGCTTCTCGAGGCGCTCGGCGCGCCGGGCGCACATCAGGACCCTCGCGCCCAGACCGTCATCAGCCCCCAGAAAAGCGACACCCTGCCCGCCCCGACGGTCCGCGGATCGTAGCGATGGTAGGCCAGGAGGAACTGGGAGATCCAGTTGGCCACGCCCTGCTCCGTGCCGACGTAGGCGAAGATGCCGAGGAAATAGAGGAGGACGGCCCTGTTCTTGAAGAGGGCCCTGTAGCCGGCCCAGGCGCCGGCACGCTCGTCCTCTTGTCTGACGACGGCGGGGAAGCGGACCACGGCCAGCACGGCGATCATGACCAGGACGAGGGCCGCGAAGACCCAGTAAACGGCGGCCCAGGGCAGGTCCGGGGGAACGAGCCGGGCCATCAGGCCGATGAAGGGCCTGCCCTCGCCCCCTGGCCGGCCGATGTTCCCGACGAAATAGGCGTAGATGAGCGGGCTCAGGAAAGAAGCCCCGCCGAAGACGAGCTGGGCCAGGACGGAATTGAAGGCGTAATGCTCCTCGCCCCCGGCGACGCGGAGCAGGGGGTTGATGGCCACTTGGAGCGCGGCCATGCCGGCCCCGATGAGGAAGAGCGAGACGATGGCCGTCGGGTAGCGGGGCAGGGCGGCGAACAGGAACGTCCCGGCGAAGGCCAGGACGAAGGCCCCGATCATGACCGGCTTCTCCCGCGCGCGCTCGAGGAGCATCCCGGCCGGGATGGACATGACGCCGTAGGCGATGAAGAAGGCGAACGGGAGCAGGGCGACGAGCGCGAGCGAGAGGTCGAAGCTCTCGATGATGTCGGGGACGAGCGGGCCGATGATGTTCGTCAGCAGCGAGATGACGAAAAAGGTCAGCAGGACCAGCGCGACCAGGCCGATCGACCGTCGCGTCGCCGGAGACGTCGAGGTCGGGGACGGAGCGCCGTTCATTCCGGGCCCTGCCTTTCGCCCGGCCTACTTCTTCTGCTCCTTCTCGCGCTGGACCTCGAGGAGGTCGACCGTCTGGGAGAAGTCGCCGAGGAGCCATTTGGCGAAATAGTCCGCCCGGAGCCAGAACCAGTATTCGCCCATGTCGCCGTAGCCGTGGCGCTGGCCGGGGAAGACGAAGAAGTCGAAGCGCTTCCCGGCCTTGATCAGGGCCGCGGCCAGGCGCAGCGTGTTGGCCGGGTGGACGTTGTTGTCCTGGTCGCCCGTGGTGATGAGCAGCCGGCCCTTGAGGTTCTTGGCGACCTCGGAGTTCTTCTCGATGCTGTACTCGAATTTGACCGCGCCGTCCTTGCCGACGATCTCCTTGACCCCGTGGTGCTTCTCGCTCCACCAGCGGTTGTAGACGTTGTTCTCGTGGTTGCCCGACGAGGACACGGCGACCTTGAAGAAATCGGGGAAGACGAGCATGGCCGCCGTCGACATGAAGCCGCCGCCGGAGTGGCCGTAGATGCCGACGCGGTCGATGTCGATGTAGGGGTGGAGCGTCGCCAGCTGCTCGATAACCCGCTTCTTGTCGGCCAGGCCGTAGTCGCGGAGGTTCCCGTAGCCGTAGTTGTGGTACCACTTGGAGCGCGTCGGGTGGCCGCCCCGGTTGCCGACCTCGATGACGACGAAGCCGAGCTGGGCCAGGGTCATGCTCTGGCTGCGGGGCACGAACGTCTTGGAGACGCTCTCCGTCTGGGGCCCGGGGTAGACGTAGGCGATGATCGGGTACTTGGCGCCCGGGTCGAAGTCGAAGGGCTTGTACATGACGCCGTAGAGGTCGGTGATGCCGTCGTCGGCCTTGAGCTTGAACGGCTCGGGGTACTTGAACCCGGCGGCGAGGAGGGCGGAGACGTCGGTCGTCTCGAGCTCGAGGAGGAGATTGCCGGCCGTGTCCCGGAGCTCGGACTTCGTCGGCTGGTCGACCCGGGAGTGCGTGTCGACGACGAAGCGGCCGGTGTCGTTCACCTCGGCGCTGTGGGAGGCGTCTCCCTTGTCGAGCTGCCTGAGGCCCGTGCCGTCGAGGCCGACCCGGTAGAGGTGGGTGTAGTAGGGGTCCTCGCCCGGCTCCCGGCCGCAGGCCGAGAAAAAGAGGACGCGGGCCTTCTCGTCGACCTGCTCGACGCCCGTGCCGACGAACTCTCCGGAGGTGAGCTGGGCCTTGAGCCTGCCCTCCCCGTCGTAGAGGTAGTAGTGGCCCCAGCCGTCGCGCTCGGACCACCAGACGATCTCCTTGCCGCCGCCGAGGAGCCGCGGCGACTGGACCTCGACGTAGGTGTTGAGGCGCTCCTCGATGAGGACCTTGACCTCGCCGCTGGCCGTGTCGGCGACGCAGAGCTCGTAGCCGTGGAGGTCGCGCGTCTGGCGGCCGAAGTAGAGCTTGTCCGCCGTGTCGGCCAGCCACTGGGCCGGCGGCGGGAACTCGCGCTCGCGGTCGAGGGCCTTGCGCGGAGAGGTGAAGATGTTGTAGGTCGGGTCCTTGAACTTGTCGGCCTTGACCTCGACCTTGCCTTTCGTCGCCAGGTCGAAGACGAGGACCTCGGGCTGGGGCTGGCTCTCCTCGCCGGGCATCCCGTAGCGGTAGGTCTCGAGCGTCGGACGGGGGTTGGCCAGGGAGTTGATGACCCAGAGGTCGCCGACCTTGCGCTCGTCCTGGCGGACGAGGGCGATCTTCTTCGAGTCCTTGGACCAGACGATGCCGGCGGCCGGGGAACGGAAGTCCTTGCGGTCCTTCTCGTCCTTCTGGAGCTCCTTCTTGTCCTCGTCGTTGAGGTCGCGGGCGTAGGAGTAGTGCTCCTCGCCGTCGGTCGTCAGCTGCTCTTCCTTGACGGACTTGTCGTCGGCCTTCTTCTGGGCCAGCTTGAAGCTCTCCGCGTCCATGAGGTAAAGGTTGTGGCCGCGGGCGAAGACGACGGTCTTCTCGTCTGGGGAGACGGAGGCCCAACGGGGCCGCTTCAGCGGCTCCTTCCAGTCCTCGACGAGGGCCAGCTTGCCCGTCGCGAGCTCGTAGGTGAAGGACAGGGCCTTGGTCTTCTTCTCCGGCTCCTTGGGCTTCTCGGCCTCCTTCTCCTTGTTCTTCTCGGTATCCTGGAGCTTTTCCTTCTCCTTCTCCTTGTCCTGGTCCTCGACCTTGGTCTCCTCCTCCTTGGCGATCTCGGCGGCCTTGACGATCTTCCCGCCGACCAGGATGTCGTTGTCCTTGGGCACCTCGATCTCGAACTGGATGGCCGTGTCCTTCCTGATGAACTTGATCGTCCGGATGGGCAGGTGCTGGGCGTCGTAGGGGACGAGCAGGATGCGCGTCAGCTGGGCGGCCATCCTGGCGTTGTCGAAGAGGGGCTTCTTGGTCTTGGCGACGGGATCGACGATATGCCACCTGCGGCCCTGGCTCGTCTCGTAGCTGTACCAGAAGCGCTCGCCGGTCTCCAGCCAACGGGGCTGGACGGCCGTGTCGAAGACGAGCTTGCCGACCTTGGCGGCCATCCAGCGCGAGGCCAGGCCGTAGTTGGCTTTGCCGGGGACGGGGCCGCCCGCGGTCGCGGGCGCCGCGGCCAGGGCGACGAGGAGGACGACGAGAGCGGCCGCGACGCGGCCGGCGGTCTTCTTCGGGCTCATGTGCGCGTTCCTTATTCCATGCGGAACCGCCGCGGGGCGGGCTTGTTGTTCACTTTGTCGGCGTCGAGGGCCCACATGCCCCGGCCGTGGGTGGCCACGACGACGACGTTGTCGCGGGGGTGGATGACCAGGTCGAGGGCGTAGACGGTCGGCAGGTTCCCGCCGAGGACCTGCCAGGACTTCCCGCCGTCGGTCGTGACATAGACGCCCATGTCCGTCCCGACGTAGAGGATGTCCTTGCGGACGGGGTCCTCGCGGATGACGTTGACCGGCCCGACCGGGATGCCCTTGGCGAGCGACGTCCAGGTCTTGCCGTAGTCGGCCGACTTCCAGACGTAGGGCGTGAAGTCGTCGTCGCGCTTGCCGTTCTGGGTGAGATAGACCGTGCCCAGCTCGTAGCCCGAGGCGACGACGCGCGACATCCACTTGCCGGGGGCCAGGCCGGCCGTGATCTCCGTCCAGGCCTTGCCGCCGTCCTTGGTCACCCACAGCCGGCCGTCGTCGGTGCCGGCGTAGATGAGCCCGTACTTGAGGGGCGACTCGGAGACGGTGAAGAGCGTCTGGTAGCGGACGTCGCCCCGGGTCGCCGCGTCGTTGGTCGTCAGGTCGCCGGAGATCCGCTCCCAGGTGTCGCCGCGGTCGAGGGACCGGAAGAGGTACTGCATGCCGTGGTAGAGGATGTTCGGGTTGTGGGGGGAGAGGATGAACGGCGCCATCCACTGGCCGCGCAGCGGCGGCTCGTTCTCGTAGAGGACGGGCAGGATCGTCTTGCTGAAGGGCCGGCCCGGGAAGGCCCCGGCCTTGTCGTATTCGGTCCGGGAGAGGGTCCCGTAGAAGCCGGCCGAGTAGACGATGTCGGGGCTGGTCGGGTCGATGAAGTGGTTGGAGCCCTCGCCGCCGGGAGCGTTCTCGAACGCCACGGCCGGGATGCGGTCGCGGCCCGCGGAGAGGTCGACCTTGCCGCGGAAGCTGCCGTGGTCCTGCATCGAGCCGTAGACCATGAACGGCGTCCCCATGTCGAAGTTGACGTTGAAGAACTGGCAGATGTTGAGCTCGTTGCGGAAGTAGCGCCAGCTCTTGCCCTTGTCGTAAGAGACGGCCACCCCCTGGTCGAAGCCCTTGAGGAGGTAGTTCGAGTTGGCGGGGTCGATCCACAGGGCGTGGTGGTCGCTGCCCGGGCCGGCGACCCTGGCGTAGGTCTTGCCGCCGTCGGTCGAGGCGCTGAAGGGCACGCCCATGATGTAGGAGGTCTCGGGATCGTTGGGGTCGACGCGGATCTGGCCGAAGACCCAGCCGTAGGTCCCGGAGTGGCGCTCCATGAGGGCCTTCTGCTGGGGCGTCAGGCCGCTCACCTGGGCCCAGGAGGCGCCGGCGTCGTTCGAGCGGTAGACCGTGGCGCCCTTGATGAATCCGGAGGAGGGGATGCCGTAGGAGTCGGCCAGCTCCTCGGGGGTCGGCTGGCGGGAGATCTCGTAGTTGTCTCCAGTTTGGCGACCTCGCCGGCCTCCTACATCGCCCGGGCCTTGTCCAGGAAGTCACGGGCGAGATCGAGGTCCTGCGCGGCGTATTCGAGCTTCTCGGCGGCGAGAAGGACGCCGTAGAAGGCCTCCTTGACCTGGAAGACGACCTCCAGCCTCAGGAGGTCCTTGTCCGCCAGGACCTCCCGGGACTCCGACGCGGCGATCTTGCCGCGCAGCGACCGGCGTCCGGGGAACTCGACGGTCTGACTGACGCCGAGATAGGACTCCCCCGACCGCCGGAAGTTGAAGGGGGTCGGTTGGAGGTCCGAATCGTATTCCAGGGACGGCTGGGGGATCTCCTTGGCCTGGCGGACCCGGGCCAGGGAGGCCCGGTGATCCTCTTCGGCGGAGAGCCAGAGCGGGTTGCGGGTCAGGGAGATCTCGATGCACTGCCTGAGGGTCAGCCCGGCCGCCTCCTCCTCCGCCGCGCGCCCGGCCGTGCCGAGCGCCAGCAGGACGGCGGCCGCCGCCGCCCCGTAACGCATCCACTTCGCCATGTCTCCTCCTCGAATCACACGGGGAACCACTTGTCCGGGAGCCGGACAGCCGAAAGACAGGGAGGGGTGTCAGACCTGCGGGGGGGACCGGGAGCACAGGCGGCTGACGAAGACTTCGGCCGAGACGCAAGGCTCGGCGGCCGCGAGCGTTCCCTGGCAGAGAAGAGCGGGCAGGTGGAACACGACGCCGGGGCTCGTCGACAGCGACGAGGTCAGGAAATGACAGGCGGGGCAGTCGGCGCGGCCCCTGGGGCCCGTCTCCGTGTGCAGGAAGTTGATGCTCAAGGAGACCGCGGCGAAGAGCAACAGGACCGCCCACCGTGCGCCGGGCCGTGTCATGGTCGTCATCGTGATCGCCTTCATTATATATATCATCCCGGGAGAAGAATCAATGCCCACGGTTTGATTCGACCGGCCGATTCTGCTATTTTGGCCGCTCGGAGATCCCTTCAGGAGGCAGTCATGACCCGCAACCTCATCCCCGTCCTCGTCGCCGCCGGCGTTTTCCTGGCCGGCCTGGCCCTGGCCCAGTCCCCGGCGGCCAACCCCAAGGTCCTGCTCAAGACGAGCAAGGGCGACATCACCATCGAGCTCTACCCGGCCAAGGCGCCGATCACGGTCAAGAACATCCTCGGCTACGTCGAGGACAGGTTCTACGACGGGACGATCTTCCACCGCGTCATCCCCGGCTTCATGGTCCAGTGCGGCGGCATGACCGCCGAGATGTCCAGCAAGCAGGGCAAGGGCACGATCAAGAACGAGTCCGGCAACGGCCTGACCAACGCCCGCGGCATGGTGGCCATGGCCCGCACGAACGAGCTCGACAGCGCCACCAGCCAGTTCTACATCAACCTCGTCGACAACTTCCGGCTGGACGAGATGAAGTACTGCGCCTTCGGCAAGGTCGTCGCCGGCATGGAGGCCGTCGACGCCATCGCCCAGGTCCCGACGGGCAGCAAGCGGGGCCACGCCAACGTGCCCCTCGAGCCGGTCACCATACTCTCCGCCACCGTCGTCAAATAGGCGTTGTTCGACACCGTCTTCGCCCTCGTGCACCTCGGCGGCCTTCTCGCCGCCCTGGTCTACGCCGTCGTGTCCCTCCTCCGGGGCGACGTTGCCCGCTTCGGCCTCGTCCTGGCCCTGCTCGCCATCTACTACGTCCTGCTCCTCCACCCGGCCGTCAAGAAGGAGATCGCCCGCCGCCGGTCCTCAAAGGAACGAGGCGATCGAGTCGACTCCCGGCCAGGCCGCGGAAGACGGGGTTGAGTGGCGTTTTCGGAGCGAGCGTAACGCGGCGGATCCGCTGTCTGCCGGTCCGAGCCGCCCTCTCGGCTCAGGACCGGGGCGGTTTACTTTTGGGCCCGATGGGGCTATCATCGGGTGCGTAGAGTTTCGCGCCGAAAGGAGACGCGCAGGCCCATGCCGAGAATCCGAGTTATCGCCGCCCTGGCCCTGGCCGTCCTTGTCGCGGCCCCGGCCGCGACCGCCCAGGCCCTCGACAAGAACCTTCAGGCGGGGCTCAAGGCCGTCAGCCCCGCCGAGGCCTACGACATCGTCAAGACCCTGGCCTCGCCGGAGTACGCCGGGCGTCTGACCGGGCACCCGGGCTACACGGCCGCCGCCGAATGGGCCGCGCGCAAGCTCGAGGCCTGGGGGCTCAAGCCCATCTCGGGCCGGGACCGCTACCTGCAGCCCTACCCTTCGCCTTACACGGTCGTCGACAAGGCCGAGATGTCCGTCCTCCTTCCCGAAGGCCGGCCCGACGCCGGCCAGGGACAGGTCTTCAAAGAGATGAAGCTCGCGCCCGAGAAGGACTTCCTGCCCCTCCTTTATTCCGCGAGCGGCGACCGCACGGCCGCGGCCGTCTTCGCCGGCTGGGGCATCTCCGCCCCGGACCTCGGCTACGACGACTACGCCGGCCTCGACGTCACGGGCAAGTTCGTCCTCTGCTTCCGCGGCACGCCGGACGCCGACCGCCGATGGCAGGTCCACGACGAGCACCGGACCCGCATGAGGACCGCCCGCGACAAGGGCGCCCTGGGCATCGTCTATATCTACTCCGAGATCGCCTCCAATCCCAACGGCGACTTCCTCGAGGGATTCACCCCGGCCATGATCCACGAAAAGGTCATGGACGTCATCCTCAAGGAGGTCGGCTCGAGCGCCGCCGAGCTCAAGAAGGCCCTGACGACCTTCAAGAGGCCCATCTCCTTCCCCCTCCGGGCCCGGATCCGCCTGGCCGTCTCCTCGCGCCACTTCCCCCAGGCCGTCGGCTACAACGTCGTCGGCTACGTCGAGGGCTCCGACCCGAGGCTCCGCCGGGAATGCGTCGTCATCGGCGCCCACTTCGATCACACCGGCGCCCACATGGGGCTCCTCTTCCCCGGCGCCGACGACAACGCCAGCGGCAGCGCCACGGTCATGCAGGCCGGCAAGGCCCTGGCCGGCCTGGCGCGCAAGCCCAGGCGCTCCGTCGTCATCGCCCTGTTCGGCGGCGAGGAGCTGGGGCTCCAGGGCTCGACCTGGTTCGTCGACCACGTGCCCGGGCCTTTCGACAAGGTCGCGGGCATGTTCAACTTCGACATGACCGGCGAAGGCGACGGGCTCTGGGGCGCCGTCGCCGCGGACCCGCCCGAGTTCCGCCGGGCCCTCGAGGAGGCCGACAAGTCCGTCAAGGTCCTCCGCGGTCTCGGCACCCTGACCGGCGTCGGCGTACGGGGCTCGGACCACGCGCCGTTCTTCCTCAAAGGCATCGCGGCCGCCACCATGGGCTCGAACGGCCCCCACCTGGCCTACCACCAGACCGGGGACACGATCTACCGGATCAATCCCGACATCATGGCCGACGCGGCCAAGCTGGCTTTTCTGGCCGCGTTCGCGTGGGCCGACCGATGAGGGCCGGGGGGGAGCCATGAGAGTCGTCCGGGAGGGGCTGCGGTTCATCCTGGCCGCCGCGGCGCTGGCCGTCCTGTTCGGCGCGGCCGGCCTCGGGGTCCCGGCCGTTCTGTTCCTCGCCCTCGCCGGGGCCTTCACCTTCTTCTTCCGCGATCCCGAGCGCGTCCCGCCGGCGGGCGACGGCCTCGTCGTCTCCCCGGCCGACGGGGAGGTCCTCGGCATCGAAGAGCTCCCCGGCGGTCACCCCGACCTGGCCGGGCCCGCGCGCCGGATCACCATCTTCCTGTCCCTGCTCGACGTCCACGTCGTGCGCGCGCCCCTCGCGGGGACGGTCGCCCGCGCGGACTATCACCCGGGCAAGTTCCTGCCCGCCTACAAGCCCGAGGCGGGCGCGCACAACGAGTCGCGGACGCTCGTCCTCAAGGGCGGCCCGTCCGACCTGGCCATGAAGATGATCGTCGGCGTCGCCGCGCGCCGGATCAAGGCCTTCGTCGGGCCCGGCCGGGCCGTCGAGCGCGGCCAGAGGGTGGGGCTGATGTTCTTCGGCTCGAGGGTCGAGCTCACCGTGCCCGCCGCGACCGCGATCAAGGTCGGCCTCCGCGACAAGGTCAAGGGCGGCACGAGCGTCATCGGAGAGGTGCAGCCATGAAGGCCAAGAAACCCCACTACGGAGTCAGCGTCCTGCCCAGCCTCTTCTCGCTGACGAACCTGTTCTTCGGGTTCATGAGCGTCCTCCTGACCTTCCGGGGAAGCTACCGCATGGCCGCCCTGCTCATCATCGTCGCCGCGTTCATGGACGGCCTCGACGGCGTGGTCGCCCGGGCGACCCACACGCCGTCGGACTTCGGCGTCGAGCTCGATTCTCTGGCCGACGCCGTCTCGTTCGGGCTGGCCACGTCCGTGCTCCTCTTCTACTGGGGGATGGAGATGGGCGGCCCGCCGGCCGTGTTCTTCAGCTTCGTCTTCCTGACCGCGGGCGTCCTCCGGCTGGCCCGCTACAACGTCCGCAGCAAGGTCCCCTCGGACCGGAAGCACTATCAGGGCCTGACGGTCCCCTCGGCGGCCATGTTCATGGCCGCGATCGTCAACTTCCACCCCGCGCCCCTGGCCACGCGGAGCGCCGGGTTCCTGGTCGCCGTGACCACCCTCCTCGTGTCCCTGTTCATGGTCAGCAGCATCCCCTACCGGAACTTCGTCAAGGCCCTGCTGGGGCACCGGATCGACATCCTCAGGGCCCTCATCGTCTCCGTCTCTCTCGTCGGCGTGCTGTTCTACGCGCGCTACTTCCTGCTCGTGTTCTTCGGCCTGAACGTCTTCTCCGGCCCGGCGGTCGCGCTGGTCCGGCTCTTCAGGAAGCAGCCCCGCAAGAAGCCGGAGCCCAAGGTCATCCCGTCCTGAGATCGCCGAGAGGATGGGCCGAGTCAAGCTGACCGTCGGACGCGGGAGCGGGGCGGCCCGGCCGCGCGGCCGGATCAACCGGCTCCGCCTCGCCGCGGCCCTCGGCGTCCTGGCCGCCGCCGCCGCCGTCCTGGTCCTCTTGGCCCGCGTCCTCTTCCCCCCCGCCCCCGCTCCGGCCGGGCCGGCAGCGAACGGCGGAGGTCCTTTTTCAAGAGAGGCCGGATGACCCATAGGCCGAGCTTCTCCCGGAAGGACGAGCCTTCGAACACCGAGCCGAGGTCGCCGAGCCCGGTCCGGAAAAGATCCTCGCCGAGCTCCACGAACACGACCCTTTCGCCGCGGAAGGAGCCCGCCAGCCGCTCTCGCCAGGGGGCGGGGTCCAGGGCGGCCATGAGCTCGAGGAGGTCCGCCTCCTCGACGGTCCGGTCCCGGCAGATATCCCCGAGGAACTGGGAGAGGAGGCGCGTTGTGGCCAAGGAGACCAGGAAAGCGAGGGTGGTCCCCTCCCGGGCGGCCAAAGGCGTGAACTTCAGGCCGGTGAGGAACATGTCGACCGCGCCGCGGACATCGCCCTCCTCGGCGCGGAAGAGAACGGAGAAGAGCCAGAGCTTCGTCGTCGCGATCCACTGGATCGCGTCCGGAAAAAGCTGCCCTGCGATCGGTCGCGCCGGGTCCCGGTAGAGGAAACAGGACTTGTCGCCCATCTCGGCGAGAAGCTCCAGGGCCTTGGCGTTCTCGACGATCAGGTCCTTGAGGGCGGCCCGGTCGGACGGGGCCAGGGGCTTGCCGGCCGAGAATTCGTTCCAGGCCCTCGCGATGACCTCGCGGCCTTCGATGACCTGGACCGTCCGGCCCTTGCGGCCCGCGGTCGAGCGGCCCCGGATGGTCGTCATGTTCTCATAGGCCTTCCAGAGCCGCGCGGCGTTGTCCTCGTCGGGGCAAGGAGGGGCCAGCTCTCCGGCCGTCAGGGGGACGCCCTTGGCCTTGAGTCCGGCCAAGGCGCGGGTTAGCGCCCGGCCCTCGGTGAAATTGAGGACGGCCCGCACGAGCAGGACCGCCGCCACAAGGGCCAGGAGGACGACGCCGACCTTAATCAGGATCTTCCGGATCTTCATCGTTCAACCATCCCTTCAGCCTCTCTCGGACCTCGAAGATAGGAATCGGGCGAACGGCCCTTGCGGCCGACGCCGCCAGGACCTGGAGCTTGGCCAGCCTCTCCGCCGCGTTCTCGTCTCCGGCCAGCACCTCGGCCAGCTCCGGCGGCGTTCTTTCCTCCTGGCGGACCGGCGATCGTCCGTCAAGAACGGCCGCCAGGCGGGCCGCCTCGTGCCGGCCGAGGAGCGGATCGGCGGCGACAGCGCCGACGATCGCGATAGAGCAGGCGATGGCCAGCACTCGCGTCGCCGGCGTCAGCGTCGCGTTGGCACGGGTTTCGAACGCCCGGTCCAAGACCCGCCCGCGCAACCCCGCCGGCACGGGCGCGGCCTCGAGCCGGCCGAGCTCCCGTTCCACATCGGGCGATCCCCTTCCGACCACTTCCTTCCCATCGTCCTTCACGGCTTCCCTCCCCAGGCCCCACGCAGCTTCTCGATCCCGTAGCGGTAACGGCTGGCCGCGGTGTTGGCCGAAACGCCGCAGACGGCCCCCATTTCCTTGAAGGTCAGGCCGTCGAAGACCTTCAAGTAGACGGCCTCGCGCTGCTCCTCCGGCAGCGCGCCGGCGCGATCGAGCAGCAGGGCCAGCGACGGCTCGGAGGGCCCGACGAAGGCGGCCGCGAGGCCCCGGGCCGCCCCCGCCGCGATCATCCTCTCCCCCTCGCGCCGGCCGATCTTCCGCCTGAGGAAGCGGCCGGCCTCGTTCCGGGCGACGCGGAAGACGAAGGCCCGCCTGTCGCGGACGAGCCGCCAGCGCAGGTCGTAGCGGGCGAACCGGCAGAAGCACTCCTGGAGGACGTCCTCGGCGTCCTCGGCGGAACCGAGCCGGAAAAGGAGATACCGGTAGAGCCGCTCGCCATGGCGATCGTAGAGCTCCTCGAGTTCTCTCAAACGGGCTTTTCTGTCCTTTTAGGAAGACCCGCCTTCAGGGTCTTTTTGTCTATGTCAGGCGACCCGGCCCGCAAACCGCCGGCTTGGTCATCATAACATGTCCGGCCGAGAAGGCCGAGAGCCCACTGGGGAGAGACGCGGGCAGGGCGCTGCGGAACCGCAGGCCGGGCGAGGCCTCCGGACTACTCGTATTTCAGCGACTCGGAGGGGCTGGCTATGGCGGCGCGGACGGCCTGAAAGCTGACCGTGAGGAGGGCGATGGCCAGGGCCAGGCCCAGGGCCAGGACGAAGGTCGTCAAGCCGAGATCCGTCCTGTAAGCATAGCCCCTCAGCCAGCTTCCCATCGCCAAATAGGCCGCCGGCCAGGCCAGCGCGTTGGCCGCGAGGACCAGGACGAGGAACTCCCGGCAGAGCATGGCCGTGATGCGGGGCGCGGAAGCGCCCAGGACCTTGCGGATGCCGATCTCGCGCGTCCTCTGCTCGGCCGTGAAGGAGGCCAATCCGAACAGGCCGAGACAGGCGATGAGGACGGCCAGGACGGCGAACGTCCGGAAGAGCCCCCCGGCCCGTTCCTCGGTCCGGTACATTTCGTCGACGCGTTGGTTGAGGAAACGGACGTCGAACGGATAGAGCGGGTTGACGGCGACCCAGGCTTTGCGGACGGCCTCGATCGTGGCCGGGACGTCTCCCGGGGCGACGCGGAGCAGGACGTAGCCCCCCCATTCCGGGACCCCGTTCGCGTTGTCGACGAAGACGGCCAGGGGCTCGATCTTCGACTGCATCTCCTCGAAGTGGAAGTTCTTCATGACCCCGATCACCCGCCCGTCGCGGCCCGCGAAGGAGAACGCCTCCCCCGCGGCCGACGTCTTGTTCATGAGCTTGCGGACCTCCTCGTTGACCAGGAAGGCCTGCCGGGCGTCAGTCCGGAGTTCCCGCGAGAAGTCCCGGCCCTCGACGAGATCGATCCTCATGACGTCGAGGAAGTCGTAGTCGACGGCGCACATGCTGACCAGGACGACCTGCTTCGGGTCCTTCCCCTCCCAGCGCACGCGGCTCGAATTGCTGCCGATGGCGCAAGGCAGATGGCTGGCCGAGGCCACGGCCAGGACCCGCGGGTCCTTCCGCAGCTCCTCCCGCAGGGCGCCGTAGGTCCGGGTCGTCATGCCGCGCAGGGGGATGTAAAGGACCTGCTCCTTGTCGTAGCCGAGCGCCTTCGACTTCATGTAGAGCATCTGCTTGGTGACCACGGCGGTGCCGATGATCAGGAAGACGGACAGGCCGAACTGGACGACGACGAGGACCCGCCGGAAAACCGCCCCGCCGGACCCGGCCTTGAGGCTGCCCTTGAGGACCCGGACGGGATGGAACGAGGACAGGAAAAGGGCCGGGTAGCTGCCGGCCAGGACCCCCGTGACTACGGTGACGCCCGCGATCCCGAGGAGAATGCCCCTGTTGGCCCAGAGGTCGAGAGACAGGGCTTTTCCGGAAAGCGTGTTGAACCAGGGCAGGAAGAGGCGGACCAGGACGAGGGCGACGCCCAGCGACAGAAGGGCGTAGGTCATGGACTCGCCGTAGAACCTGGCGACGAGGTGGCCACGGAGCGCCCCGACGACCTTCCTCAGGCCGACCTCCTTGGCCCGGCCGGCCGACCGGGCCGTGGCCAGGTTCATGAAGTTGATGCAGGCGATGAGGAGGACGAACGCGGCGATGACCGAGAAGATATAGACGTACCGGACGGCCGTCTGCCGCTCATAGCCGAAGTACTGGTGGAGGCGGATCCTCGTGTAGGGGCTGAGGAGGAGGTCGGTCGCGCTGTCCGGCACGCGCTTTTTAATGAAGCCCTTGATCTTCGCGTCGACGGCGGCCGCCGGGGTGCCGGGCCGGAGCCGGACGTAGGTCCCGATGGCGTTCGACCCGAATTCCTCGTTCGTCCCGCCCTTGGCCTTGAGCAGTTCGTACGGGACGACCATGTCGTAGCGCATGGTCGAATTCCTGGGGAAGTTCTTCAGAACGCCCGTGACCTTGAGGTCGGTGTCGTTGTTGACCGTGAGGGTCTTGCCGAGAGCGTCCTCGGTCCCGAAGTATTTACGGGCCGTGTCCTCCGACAGGACGACCGAGTCCGAGCCGGCCAGGGCCGTGGCCGCGTCCCCGCGGACGAGGGGGAAGGAGAACATCGTCAGGAACGACGGGTCGACGGCCCGGACGTTGTCCTCGAAAAAGGCCTTGTCGCCGTGGCGGAAGAGCTGGCCGGTGAACCGGACGACACGGGTCGCCTCGACGATCTCGGGGACCTCCGCCTTCAGCGCCGGGGCCAGAGGATACGGAGTAACGGTCACATGGTATATGCGGCCCGAATAGGACTGGTCCTCCTCGACCCTGTAGAGGTCGGCCGCCCTCTCGTGGAACCGGTCGAAGCTCAATTCGTCGGCCACCCAGAGGGCGATCATCAGACAGCAGCCCATGCCCAGGGCCAGGCCGAAGATGTTGATGAAAGAATAGCCGGCATGCCGGCGGATGTTCCTCAGGACGATCATGATCGTGCTTCTCAGCATGGCTCCCTCCTGGATCGAGCGGGATGTCCGGTCCTCATCTTGAGAATAGACGCACGGGCGCGGCGAAGGGTTGGCGGACGGCCCAAGGAAATCCTTGAATTCACAGCCCCGCCGTCCCTACAATGGAGCCTTGCGAAATCCCCGGGAAGGAGCGGCCATGAAAAAAGCCCTCAGATTGACCGCGATCATCGTCTTCTCCTTGGGCCTGACCGGCCTTGGTTCCGCCGCCGGACGGAACGGCTACTACCGCTTCCCGGCCCTCCACGGCGACACCGTTGTCTTCACCTCGGAGGGCGACCTCTGGACCGTCGACGTCCGCGGCGGAACAGCCCGCCGCCTGACCTCGCACTCGGGCCTCGAAGCCTATCCGGCCATCTCTCCCGACGGGCGGACCCTGGCCTTCTCCGCCCAATATGAGGGCCCGACCGAGGTCTATACGATGCCGCTCGCCGGCGGCCTGCCCGCGCGCCGCACCTTCGCGGGGCAGGCCGGAACGGTCGCCGGCTGGACCCCGGACGGGAAGATCCTCTTCGCCACGCAGAAATACTCGACCCTGCCCAACACGCAGCTGGTCGTCCTCGATCTCCGCGAACTCGTCCGCGCTCCCGAGCTCGGCCCGCCGCACGGCGTTGCGAACCAGGCGCCGGAGGGTCGACGGGGCGAGGTCCGACGAGCTGGCGTAGGCCGTCCGCTTGTCCTTGATGATCTTCAGCCCGACCGAGCGGGAGCCGGCCTCGATGAGCGTCTCGATCCGTCCTCTGCGGACGTCGACGTGGAACTCGTAGCCGTCGGCGACCGAGACCTCGGCCCCGTCGGCCCCGCTCTTCCGGGCGTCGTCGACGAGCGATTCGGCCAGGTCGCGCAGAGGCCTTGCGCCGCCGGCCGCCCCCCGCGCCGCCTTCACGTCGTCCCCCCGACTGTCATCCTGGAGACGCGGAGCGTCGGGCAGCCGTCCGTCACCGGCACGTCCTGGCCCTCCTTGCTGCACGTCCCGGTCGGCAGCCCGAAAGCCAGGTCCGTCCCGACCCGGTCGATCCGCTTGAGGACCTCGATGTTCGTGCCGATGAGCGTGGCCTGCTTGACCGGCGCGGTCAGCCGGCCGTCCTCGATGAGGTAGCCCAGGCTGACCGAGAAGGTGAACTTGCCCGAGTCCTCGACCTGGCCGCCCGACAGGCTCGAGACGTAAAAACCCTTCCTGACGGAGCGCAGGATGTCCTCGGGCGCGTCCTCGCCGGCGTCGATGTAGGAGTTGGCCATGCGCGGGACGGGCCAGTGGCCGTAGTCCTGGCGCCGGCCGTGGCCGGTGGGCGCCGCCTTCATCAGCCGCGCCGAGAGCCTGTCCTGGAGGAGGCCCCGGACGACGCCTTTCTCGACGAGCAGGACCTTGCGCGGCGCCGTGCCCTCGTCGTCGATGTTGTACGAGCCGCGGAAGGCCGGGATGGTCGGGTCGTCGTAGATCGTGACCAGCGGCGAGCCGACCTTCTTCCCCATCTTGTTCCAGAAGATCGAGGTCTTCTTGCGGTTGAAGTCGGCCTCGAGCAGGTGCCCGACGGCCTCGTGGATGAGGACGCCGCTGTGGCCGGGGGAGAGGACGATGGGCATCTCCCCGGCCGGGGCGTCGACCGCCTCGAGCAGGACGAGCGCCTCGCGCGCCGCCTCCTCGCCGATCCGCCGCGGCGTGAGCCCGTCGCGGAAGTACTCCAGGCCGACGCGTCCGCCGCCGCCCCAGTAGCCCGACTCGCGCTTGCCGTCCTTCTCGGAGATGGCGACGCAGACGAGCTTGACCATGGGCCGGACGTCGCTCGCGAGGAGGCCTTCGGAGTTGGCGACGCGGATGGACGTCAGCGAGTCCGAGTAGTGGACCTTGACCTTGACGATGCGCGGATCGTAGCCCCGGGCCGCGCCGTAGGCCTCGCGGACGAGCCCGATCTTGCGCCTCAGCCCGGCCCCGCTCGCCGGCGAGGCCGCCCGATAGACGCTCCCGCGGGGCGCTTTCGCGCGCAGGGGCGGGGGCGGCGCCGCGGCGGCCCGGCCGCGGGCGATGGCCGCGGCCGTCAGGGCCGTCCTGCGGACCTTGTCGAGCGAGAGGTCGTTCGTGTAGCCGAAGCCGGTCCGGTCGCCCTTGATGACCCGGATGCCCATCCCCAGGCTGACGGCCTCGGCCGTCTCTTTGACGATGTCCTCCTCCATGTTGATGAAATCGTAGGCCCGGTGCTCGAGATAGATCTCGGCGAAGTCGCCCCCGCTCGACAGGGCGACCTCGAGCACGGCCCTGAGGTCGGCGGGGCCGAGGCCGGAACGGTCGACGTAGGGTAGGGGCGGCGCGATCTTCAAAGCCCCGCCATGATGGCATAATCGGGGCGTCGTGGCAAACCGCGTTTGACGGCCGCCGGGGGAAAAGCCTATAATCTCCCCTAACGATCAGGGAACAAAGCGCATTCCATGGACAAGCCCGACATCGACCGCCTCACCGCCGCCGCCATGGACGCCGCGATCGAGGCCGCGCTCCTCGAGGACATGCCCGAGGGCGACATCACCTCCGACAGCGTCATCCCGTCCGGCTCCCGTTCCGAGGCCTATTTCCTGGCCAAGGAAGGCGGCATCCTGGCCGGATCGCCCGTCGCCGCCCGCGTCTTCGAGAAGGTCGACCCCTCGGTCATCTTCATCGAGCGCTTCCGCGAGGGCTCGGCCTTCCACCAGTCGGACAAGCTGGCCCGGGTCAAGGGCCCGACGGTCGCCTTGCTCAAGGGCGAGCGGACGGCCCTCAACTTCCTCCAGCGGCTCTGCGGCGTGGCCACGGTCACGCGCCGCTACGTCGAGGCCGTCGCCGGGACCAGGGCCCGCATCCTCGACACGCGGAAGACCACCCCGGGCCTCCGGCTCCTCGAGAAGTACGCCGTGAAGACCGGGGGCGGCACCAACCACCGCCTCAGCCTGTCCGACATGGTCCTCATCAAGGACAACCACCTCCGGCGCGTCGGGAGCGTCTCGGAGGCCGTCCGGCGGGCCCGGGCCGCCGTCCGCTCCGGCGTCCGCGTCGAGGTCGAGGCCGGGACCCTCCTCCAGGTCCGCGAGGCCCTGGCCGCCGGGGCCGACATGATCATGCTCGACAACATGACCCTCGAGACCATGCGCCAGGCCGTCGGCCTCGCCGCGGGCCGCGTCCCCCTCGAGGCCTCCGGCAACATGACCCTCGACCGCGTCCGCGCCGTCGCCGAGACGGGCGTCGACTTCATCTCCGTCGGGGCCCTGACCCACTCGGCCAAGGCCGTCGACATCAGCCTGGAGTTCGCCGGCTGAGGCGGCCATGAGCGAGCGCGACATCAGGGCCGACGTCCTGGTCATCGGTTGCGGCATCGCCGGGGCGACGGCCGCGCTCGAGGCCGCCGAGGCCGGGCTCCGCGTCGTCGTCGTCACCAAGGACGACCGGCCCGAGGAGTCCAACACCTACTACGCCCAGGGCGGGATCGTCTCCTTCGCTCCGGACGACCGGCCCGAGCTGCTCAAGGAGGACATCCTCGAGGCGGGCGACGAAGTCGGCGACCCCGCGGCCGTCGACATCATGGTCGGGGACGGGCCGCGCCTCGTCCAGAGGACGCTCATCGACAAGCTCCGCATCCCCTTCACCCGGAGCTCGCCCGAAACTCTCGACTACGCCCTCGAGGCCGGGCATTCGCGCCGCCGCATCCTCCACGTCGAGGACGCCACCGGCCGCACGATCGAGGACCGCTTCCTCAGGGCCCTGCGCAGGCACCCCCGCGTCACCCTCCTCGCCGGGCGGACGGCCGTCGACCTCCTGACCGTGCCGCACCACTCCAAGAACCCCGTCGCCTACTACCGCGAGCCGCGGGCCATCGGCGCCTACGTGCTCGACAACGCCGCGGGCGAGGTCGGCCGCGTCTTCGCCCCGTTCACGGTCCTGGCCACGGGCGGCTGCGGCGCCGTCTTCCTCCACACCTGCAATCCTCCCGGGGCCGACGGCTCCGGCTACGCCATGGCCCTGCGGGCCGGGGCCCGCATCGGCAACATGGAGTACATCCAGTTCCACCCGACCGTCTTCATGCGCGATTCGGGCGACGGCTTCCTCATCTCCGAGGCCGTCCGCGGCGAGGGCGCGCGCCTCAAGACCCGCGACGGCAGGACGTTCATGGAGAAATATTCCCCTCAGCGCGAGCTGGCGCCGCGCGACGAGGTCACCCGGGCCATCTACGAGGAGATGATCCTGACCAACTCGAACTCCGTCCTCCTCGACCTGGCCTCCTACGCCCGGCCGGCGGCCATCCGCAAGCGCTTCCCGACCATCCACAGGACCTGCCTCGAGGACGGCGTCGACATCACCCGCCAGCCCATCCCGGTCGTGCCGGCGGCGCACTACTGCTGCGGCGGCGTCCTGACCGGCGGCGAGGGCCGGACCTCGCTCGCCGGGCTCTACGCGGTCGGCGAGGTCGCCTGCACCGGCGTCCACGGCGCCAACCGCCTGGCCTCCACTTCGCTCCTCGAGGGGCTCGTCTGGGGCACCCGGGCCGCCCGCGACATCGCCGGCCGCTTCGACGCCGCCCGCCCCTACAAGGCCTCGGAGATCCACCGCTGGTACCGCCCGAAGAGGGAGGAGGCGGTCGACCCGGCCCTCATCAACCAGGACTGGCTGACCATCCGCTCGACGATGTGGAACTACGCCGGCGTCATCCGGACCCGCAAGCGCCTCGACCGGGCCAAGTCCGACCTCGAGTACCTCAGCCACCGCATCGAGAAGTTCTACCAGGCGGCCCGCGTCGAGCCGGCCCTCGTCGGCCTGCGCCACGGCATCCTGGTCGCCCTGATGATCACCCGGGCCGCCCTGGCCAACCCCGTCTCCCGCGGCGCGCATTACATCAAGAAATAGGGGGCACGTACCGGAGGTACATGTCCCCGTTCTTGTCCCCGAGACCCTGACGGCCTCCGGACCGGAGGTCTCAGGGCTGGCGGCCCGGCCCGACTTATCCTATAATAGCGCTTTGTGAACAGCTGACTGGAGACCCCGATGGCCGACAAGTCCGACGTGAAGGCGACGCTCAACCTGCCCCAGACCTCTTTCGCCATGAAAGCCTCCCTGGCCCAGAAGGAGCCCGAGACGATCCGCAAGTGGGAGGAGGAGAAGCTCTACGAGCGCATCCTCGAGAAGCGGGCCGCCGACAGGCGCCCGCCCTTCATCCTCCACGACGGGCCGCCGTACGCCAACGGCCACATCCATATGGGCACGGCCCTCAACAAGGTCCTCAAGGACTTCATCGTCAAGTCGCGCTCCATGCTCGGCCATTACGCCCCGTACGTCCCCGGCTGGGACTGCCACGGCCTGCCGATCGAGATCCACGTCGACAAGCACCTCGGCGAGAAGAAGAAGGCCATGAGCGTCACGGCCGTCCGCGAGGAGTGCCGAAGGTACGCCGAGAAGTTCATCGGCATCCAGCGCGAGGAGTTCAAGCGGCTCGGCGTCTTCGGTTCCTGGGCCGCCCCCTACCTGACCATGCACCCGGCTTACGAGGGCAAGGTCCTCGAATACCTGGGCGCATTCTTCGCCGCCGGCGACGTCTACAAGGACGAATAAAGGTTTTGCAGACCTCTCCCTTAGCCTCTTGGGTACCGCGCCGGAACCATCATGGATCGGTGAAGCTGACTGGAGCGGGCGATGGGACTTGAACCCACGACCTTCTGCATGGCAAGCAGACGTTCTACCACTGAACTACGCCCGCCCGCTCGCGTTCGTTCGAAACGGCACGCCTTAAACTAGCAGAATCCGCCGGCAGTGTCAACCGGGCGGGGTCAGCGGGCGGTGTTGATCTGGACTTCGTTGCCGATGTCGACGGAGTCGCGCGCGCCGAGGATCTTGATCGTCGAGGTGGCGCCCCGGACGTCGATGATGATGGCGCTGGCGACGGCCTCGCGCGGCAGGTCGGGACGGGCCTGGTGGAAGATGTTGAGCTGGTCGCCGATCTGGACGCAGTGCTGGCGGCCCATGTCGATCAGGGCCCACTGGTTCGAGGCGGAGATGTGGAAATCGTTCTCGATGTAGATGACCCGGCCCCGCTTGCTGGCGTTGGGGTCCATGTCGCCGTAGCCGAGGTCGCTGCCGATCTCGCCGGTCTCCTCCTCGAAGGGCAGGAGGAAATCGCCGACGAGGATGGTGCCGCAGCCCTTCTCGACCTTGGCCGTGGCCATCTTGTCGTCGAGACGGACGATCCGGGCCCGGCCGTGGCGCTCCATGACGGTGCCGAGCTTGCCGACCTTGGCCCGCAGCCCGACGGTGAGGAACAGCTGGCCCATCTCGAGCCCGTCGGCGGCGCCCTTGTTGAGGTAGACGACGTCGCCGTCCTCGAAGAGGTGCTTCTCGTTCATGCGCTCGGCGCCGACGATCCGGATGTCGGGCAGGAGCTTGCCTTCCTCGTGCATGTAGAAGGAACAGTTGAGGTCGGATTCGTTGATCAGCTGATAGGTCTCGTCGAAGATCTTGGCCTTCTGGATAATCGCGTCCTGGGCGAACGGCCGCCCCGGGACGAGGAGGGCCACGGCGGCGATGGCCAGGACGAGGCCGCCCGCGGTGAGGAGGGATCTTTGTCTCATGGTCGCACCTCTCAGCCGATGGAGTTCTACCCGGCCGTATTATAGGGGCGGTTTCGCGCGGCTGTCAACACAGAGTTAGCGCCCCGCCCCGATGGACAACCGGCCGCGATTCGATTAAAATGATTCAAACCATAAGGTTAGTCGTGGCGAAGGGCCGAATGTCAAAAAAAATCGCGGTCGCCTTGATCTTCGGAGGGCGGTCGGCCGAGCACGAGATCTCCCTGATATCGGCCGGCGCCATCCACCGGAACCTGGACAGGTCCAAGTTCGACGTCCGGTCGATCTACATCACCCGGGCCGGCCTCTGGAAGCCGGTCGAGGCCCCCGGGACGGACGTCGCGGCCCTGGAGAAGGGCCCGGCCTTCTCCTTCCTCCCCTGGGAGTCCGGGGCGCCCGCCGGGGGAGTCCGGGCCGACATCTACTTCCCGGTCCTCCACGGGCCCTTCGGCGAGGACGGGACGATCCAGGGCCTCCTCGAGATGGCCGGGGTCCCCTACGTCGGGGCCGGGGTCGCGGGCTCGGCCCTGGGCATGGACAAGGCGTTAGCCAAGGCGGTCCTGCGCGACCGCGGCCTGCCCGTCGTCCCCTCGGTCGCCGTGACCGAGGCGGAGTGGCGGGCGGACCCGGACGCGCTCCTGAGGCGCGTCCGCCGCGCGCTCCGCACGCCCTATTTCGTCAAGCCGGCCAATCTCGGCTCGAGCGTCGGGATCACCAAGGTCGTCCGGGCCGCCGCCCTGACCGCCGCCCTGGACCTGGCCTTCCGCTACGACGCCAAGGCCCTCGTCGAACAGGGCGTCGCCGGGCGGGAGCTCGAGTGCAGCGTCCTCGGCAACGCGTCGCCGGAGGCCTCCCTCGCCGGCGAGATCATCCCCTTCCGGGAGTTCTACGATTACGCCGACAAGTACGTCGACGGCCGCACGAAGTTCGTCATCCCCGCCCGGCTCCCCTCCCGGACCATGGAACGGGTCCGGGCGCTCGCCGTCGCCGCCTACCGGGCCCTCGACGCGTCGGGCATGGCCCGGGTCGATTTCTTCCTCGAGAAGGGCACGGACCGCCTCTTCGTCAACGAGCTCAACACCATCCCGGGCTTCACCGAGATCAGCATGTACCCCAAGCTCTGGGCGGCCACGGGCCTGCCCTTCCCCCGGCTTCTCGAGCGCCTCGTCGAGCTCGGCTTCGAGCGGCACCGCGACCGGAAGGCCTGCCTCGAAAGGGACCGCTGATGCGGGTCCTCGGCGTCGACTACGGCGACCGCCACATCGGCCTGGCCCTGAGCGACCCGCTGCTCATCACGGCCCAACCGCTGGGGTCCTACGAGCTCACCGGCCGCGAGGGCGACGACAGCGCCTACTTCCGGGGGCTCGTCGAGAAGCACGAGGTCTCCGAGATCGTCGTGGGGGACCCGCTGCGCATGGACGGCAGCTCCGGGACGAGGTCCGACAAGACGCGCCGTTTCGCGGACTGGCTCGAGAAGGCCGTCGGCCGGCCGGTCGTCCTCGTCGACGAGCGCCTGACCTCGCAGCAGGCCCAGAAGGTCCTCGACGACGACAGGCTCCGCGGCAAGAGGAGGAAGGACTGGGAGGACCGGATCGCGGCCGTCATCATCCTTTCGACCTACCTCGAGCGGAAGCGCGGAGAGTCCGGTGCTGGCGAAGCCGATTAAGGCCGCCCTCCTGGCCGCGGTCGTCGTCCTCCCCGCCCTCTCCGGCTGGCTCGTCCGCGAGCTACGGGCGACCGGAGGGCAGCCCGCCGGGCCGGTCTTCTTTGAGGTCGGGACGGGCTGGAGCGCCAGGGCCGTCCTCGACCGGCTCGAGGAGGCCGGCCTCGTCCGCAGCGCCGCGGCCTTGGGACTGGCCTACCGGTTATTCTATCCCGGCCTGAGCCTCAAGGCGGGGGAATACCGTTTCGCCCCGCCGGTCGAGCCCAAGGCCGCGCTCTTCCGGATCGCCTTCGGCCGCATCCACCTGGAGCCCCTGTCCGTCCCCGAGGGCCTGACCGGCGAGGAGATCGCCGCTCTCCTGAGGCCGGACGGCGCCGATGGGGCGGCCGCCTTCCGCCGGGCCTTCCGGGCGACGGACCTCATCGCCGACTGGGACCCCCGGGCCGAGGACCTCGAGGGCTACCTCTTCCCGGACACCTACCGCCTGCCGCGGCGGGCGACGGAGGCCGAGATCGTCGAGACCATGGTGGGCGAGTTCCGCCGCTTCTTCGACGCGGACCGGCGGCGGCGGGCGGCGGAGCTCGGCTTGAGCGTCCGCGACGTCGTGACGCTGGCCTCGCTCGTCGAGGAGGAGACCGCTTTGAACGGGGAGCGGCCGCTCGTCTCGGCGGTCTTCCACAACCGGCTGCGGATCGGCATGAAGCTCGACTGCGACCCGACCGTCGCCTACGCTCTCAAGCGGGCCGGCCGATACTCCGGCCGGCTCTTGCTCCGGGACCTCAAGTTCGAGTCCCCGTACAACACCTATCTCCGCCGCGGGCTGCCTCCCGGCCCGATCTCCAATCCCGGCCGGGCCAGCCTCGACGCCGCCCTCCATCCCGCTCCGGAGCCGTACCTCTATTTCGTGGCCCGGGGCGACGGCGGCCATACGTTCAGCCGGACGCTCGGCGAGCATCTCGACGCCGTCCGGAGATATCGGGCCTTGAAAAATCGTTGAAATTTGATATATTGAATGTCTTTGAAACTGTAAAGACATTTTACATGTTTCGCCAGATTTCCTCCGTTGCCTGAGGATTCCTGCCGGACAAATTGGCATGAGAATTGCTCTAGGGGATGGTGGAAGTGTGTGAAGCAGTTCCTAGAGGAGGAAAAATGAAAGCTTCCAGAACGATCGCGGCCGCTCTCGCGCTCATGTTGATCGCCGGCGTTCTCACCGTTTCCGTGCAGGCGGCGCCCGGGATCCAAGGCAAGAAGCAGGAAGTCAAGGCCCCCGCGGCCAAGGCCCCGTCGATGCCCAAGGAGATCGCGGCCATCATCCAGGAAGGCCTGGCGACCCGGCAGGGACGGCAGGACATCCCCTTCGGCTTCTTCAAGTCTCTCGTCCTCCCCGCCCAGGGGCAGAACCTCTATCCCGTCTTCTTCTTCAAGGCCAAGAACGGCGACCTCGGCTACGCGCCGTCCGCCGCCGGAACGGGCGAGATGGAGACGACGCTCAACGTCTTCTTCCAGTTCTTCAAGCAGACGGAAGCCGGGACGCTGGCGCCCGACCTCGCCGGCCGGGCCGTGGGCCTTCTGAAGACCGACGGCGCGAACTACAGCGCCGAGAACGAGGACTGGTACTCGTTCGCCACGGCGCTCCCCCCCGGCAAGTTCACCCTGGCCCTGGTCCTGGCCAGCTCCGACATGAAGAAGACGAGCGTGGCCTATCACGACGTGACGCTGCCCGGGCCCCAGGCCTACGAAGCGTCTCTCTGGCCGACCGACCCCGTCATCGTGACGGGCCTCGAACAGATCGAGCCCGATCAGCGGCCGACCGTCCACCGGGCCCACTTCAGCTGGGGCGCCATCAAGTTCGTCCCCAACGTCCGCAGCGACATCGAAGCGGGCAAGAACCTGGACGTCTTCTTCTTCGTCCTCGGCGGCGCCCAGAAGGACCCGACCGCGACCCGCCCCACCAACGACTTCGAGGTCAACTTCGAGGTCCAGGAGCTCGACGGCAAGCCGGCCATCAAGTGGGCCGCTCAGCCCTACGAGGCCTTCTTCATCAACCAGGAGCTGCCGCTCGAGCAGACCGTCCAGACGCAGAACGAGAAGGGCGAGGTCCTGAAGACCGAGAAGAAGCCCCTCCCCGCCGGCAAGTATAAGCTGGCCGTGACCATCACGGACAAGGTCTCGAGCAAGAAGGGCGAGGCCAAGATGGAGTTCTCGGTCCGGTAACCCCCCGTACGGATCCCGATCAGGCCTCCTCGATCGGGCCGGAAGGTCCCGGCCCGTCGCGGGGGCCTTTTTTTTGGTCCTTCTCGGCGCCCCTCGGCCCCGTCCGGCCGGCGGCCCGGGCCGGCTTGTCCCGACGCCGCGATTCGGCTAGCATGGGTGAGGCCGCGAGGCCGCCCCAGCCCGATGAACAGGGGACCCGCTATGGCACCACCGCTTTTCGACGCCGCCTCGCTGAGGGACGAGATCGTCGGCATCGACGCCGCCGTCGCGACCCCCTTCGGCGAGCGCCTGATGGTCTATTGCGACTACACCGCTTCCGGGAGATCGCTCCGCTTCGTCGAAGCCTATCTCCTCCGTCTTCAGCGCCACTACGCCAATTCGCATACCGAGGACGACATCACCGGCCGGAGCATGACCCGCATCCTCCAAGGCGCGGAGCGGGCCATCAAGGAGGCGGTCAACGCCGGCCCGGAGGGCCGGATCGTCAGCGTCGGATTCGGCAGCACGGCGGCCATCGACCGCCTCCAGCGGATCGTCGGCACGGCCCTGCCGCCGGCGACCCGGGAGATGATCTTCTCGCTCGTCCGCGGGCATCTCGGCGCGGAGCGGGCCGCCGACCTCGAGCGGTTCGTCGAGTCGCGCCGGCCGGTCGTCTTCATAGGCCCCTACGAGCACCACTCCAACGAGCTGACCTGGCGCGAAGGCCTGTGCACGGTCGTCACCGTGCGCATGACCCGGGACGGAGGCATCGACCTGGCCCATCTCGAGGAGCTGCTGACGGACCCGCGCTACCTCGGCCGGCCGCGGATCGGGTCGTTCTCGGCGGCCTCGAACGTCACGGGCCTCATCTCGCCCGTCCGCGAGCTGGCCGCGACGCTCCACCGCCACGGCGCCATGGCCTGCTTCGATTACGCGGCCAGCGCCCCCTACGTCCGCATCGACATGAATCCCCCGCCCGGCCCGGCGGGCGAGGACGCCAGCCTCGACGCCGTTTATATCTCCCCGCACAAATTCCTCGGCGGTCCCGGTTCGAGCGGCATCCTGGTCTTCAACGAGCGCATCTACCGCAAGGACCTGGCGCCCTCGACGAGCGGCGGCGGGACCGTGGCCTACGTCGGCCGGCGCGGTCACGATTTCTTCGACGACGTCGAGGAGCGGGAGAAGGCCGGCACGCCCGGCGTCCTCCAGACCGTCAAGGCCGCCCTGGCCTTCGAGATCAAGGAGGCCGTCTCGGTCGAAGCGATCGAGCGCCGGGAGCAGGAGCTCCTCCGCCGGGCCTTCGCGAAATGGCGGGCCCAGCCCCGCCTCGAGATCATGGGCGACCCCGACCCGGCCAAGCGCATCGGCGTCGTCTCGTTCAACGTCCGGACCGAGGAAGGCCGCTACCTCCATCCGAAGTTCGTCACCGTCCTCCTCAACGACCTCTTCGGCATCCAGTCGCGGGCCGGGTGCTCGTGCGCCGGTCCCTACGGGCACGAGCTCCTGGGGATCGACGAGCCGACCTCCGAGCGGTTCCGGGCGGCCATCCGGCAGGGCTTTTGCGGCATCAAGCCCGGTTGGTGCCGGGTCGGGTTCCACTACACGATGGACGACGCGGACGCCGGCTATCTCATCGAGGCCGTCGATCTCGTCGCCCGTCGCGGCCGCCTGTTCCTCCCGCTCTACCGGTTCGACCTCGCGACCGGGGCCTGGGCCCACGCGAACGACCCGGCGGCCGCCATGGACCTCTCCCTTGAGGACGCGTTCCGCGCGGGAGAGGGATCGCCGTGCCGACCGCTGCCCGTCCCGGAGCGCCAACGTCTCTACCGGGACTACCTGAGGGAGGCAGAATCCCTCGCCGCGGAGCTCCGCAGGTCCGCGCCCAGGGCGGGACGGACGCTTCCCGAGGACCTGGCCGGGCTGCAGTTCTTCGAGCTTCCTCCCGAGGGCTGACGCGGGGGCGGGGGGCAGGGCCGCCCTTTCGATACCGCTCTTGACCGAGCCCCTGAAAAGATATATGAATATATCATCATATATAGATGCCATGGTCAAACAGAAGTTCGCCCTGAGCATGCCCGAAGGCACCGGGCTCCTGGCCTATCTCGAAAAGGGAGAAAAAGGCCTGCTCCGCGATCGGGCCGCCGGACGCGAGCCCGTCTATGAGGTCCGCTTCGAAGACGGCAAGCTCGCCGTCCCGCCGGAGCTCGAGAAGAAGCTGGGCCTCGCTCCCGGCGCCCGCCTGGAGATCGTCTTCGACGGCGGCCGGGCCGAGATCCTGCCGAACATCCACAGCCTGAACCGGCTCTACGTCGAGCCCACGTCGCGCTGCAACCTGGCCTGCCGGACCTGCATCCGCAACACCTGGACGGAGCCGACGGGGGACATGGACATGGGCGACTTCGAGCGCCTGGCCTCTCGGCTCGGCCGCTTCCCCCACCTCGAATCGGTCATGTTCGGCGGCTTCGGCGAGCCCACGGCCCACCCCCGGATCCTCGACATGGTCCGCGCCGTCAAGGCGCTCGGCCTGCGGGCCGAGATGACCACGAACGCGACCCTGCTCGACGACGCGCTCGTCGAAGGGCTCCTCCGCGAGCGGCTCGACACGCTCTGGATCTCGCTCGACGGCACGACAGAAGAGAGCTTCACGGCCGTCCGCCCCGGCGCCGGCCTGGCCCGCGTCCTCGAGAACGTCGAGCGCCTGGCCCGGCGGAACGGGCGCGACGGGCACGAGATCGAGATCGGCATCGCCTTCGTCGTCATGAAGACGAACCTCCGGGACGTCAAGCACCTCGACCGCCTGGCCCGCTCGGTCGGCGCCCGGCGCATCATCGTCAGTCACGTCCTGCCGTACAGCGAGTCGATGGAGAAGGAGATGCTCTGCCTCCAGACCCTGACCCTGGAGACCTTCACCTTCGCCCCCGGCAAGACCGAGCTGTCGCTGCCGCGCATCGACGTCAACAACACGACCAAAGAGACGCTCTTCAGCCTGCTCCAGGGCTTCGAGAACCTGACCTTCATGGGCAACCGGGTCGCCGTCGACGCCCGGCGCTGCCGCTTCGTCCACGAGCGCACGGCCTTCGTCCGCTGGGACGGCCGGGTCGCTCCCTGCATGGGCCTCCTCCACTCGCATCAGACCTATCTCTACGGCCTGGAGCGCCGGGTGCGGTCCCGCTCGTTCGGCGACATCCGGACCGGGGACCTCTACGACATCTGGAGCTCGAAGGCCTACACGGACTTCCGCGACAAGGTCAAGGTTTTCGATTTTTCGCCCTGCCACGTCTGCGGCGGGTGCTCCCTCCTCGAGAAGAACGAAGAGGACTGCTACGGCAACGATTTTCCGGCCTGCGGGGGATGCCTGTGGGCCCAGGGGATCATCCAATGCCCATGAAAGACATCGCCAGGATCTTCAAGGCCCTGTCCGACCCGACCCGCCTGAGGATCATGCTCCTCCTGCGGCGGCGCGAGCTCTGCGTCTGCGAGCTGATGTTCATCCTCGGGATGGAACAGTCGCGGGTCTCCCATCACATGCGCGCGCTGCGCGAGGCGGCCATCGCCGAGGACGTCCGGGACGGCCGCTGGATCATTTACCGCGTCCCGGAAGGGGCGCGGGCGTTCCTCGAGGTGCTTGTCTCGGGCGCTCTCCGGGAGCGGATCGAGCTTTCCCGCGAAGCCGCGGAGGACGCCGAGAAACTCGAGCTGTGTCTTCAACAGAATATCCGCGGCCGCGTCTGCGAGAACCGGCCGCGGACGGAGGGATGATGAAAAGAACGGTCCTGTTCATCTGCGTCCACAACTCGGCCCGCTCTCAGATGGCCGAGGGATTGATCAATGCCCTCTACGGCGACCGCTTCGAGGCCGTTAGCGGAGGGACGTCCGCGACCCGCGTCCACCCGGCCGCGATCCAGGCGATGGCCGAGATCGGCGTCGATATCCGCGGCCATCATTCGAAGAGCATCGACGTCTTCGAGGGACGACGGTTCGATCATGTCGTCATGGTCTGCGACGACAAGCGGTCCGACTGCCCGGTCTTCCTGGGCGGCAAGGACTACATCCACCGCGCCTTCGACGACCCGGCGGCCTGCGCCGGCACGGACGAGGAGGTCCTGGCCTGCTTCCGCCGCGTCCGCGACGAGATCAAGAAGTGGATCGAGGACACGCTGGCCCGGGGCGCGGCCTGACCGGACGCCGTAAGGAGGTTCTGACTTGACCGACAAGAAATACGCACTCATCCTTCTTCTGGTCTTCCTGGCGGCGTTTTTCATCCCCTTCGGGAAGTCGAACGTCCAGAACGCCGCGCTCGAGGCCTTCCTGATGCTCCAGGACTACGCCCGCCAGCACGTCCTTCTTTGCCTCATCCCGGCGTTCTTCATCGCCGGGGCCATCGGTGTCTTCATTTCCAAGGATTCCATCATCAAGTACCTCGGCCCGAAGGCCAACAAGGTCCTGTCCTACGGCGTCGCCAGTTGCTCGGGCACGGTTTTGGCCGTCTGCTCCTGCACGGTCCTGCCGCTCTTCGCGGGCATCTACACCCGGGGCGCGGGCATCGGGCCGGCCACGGCCTTCCTGTACTCCGGGCCGGCCATCAATGTGCTGGCTATCATCATGACGGGCAAGGTCCTCGGCTGGCAGCTCGGCCTGGCTCGGGCCGTCGGCGCCATCGCTTTCGCCGTCGTCATCGGGCTCCTCATGCAGGCCCTGTTCGGGCGGGAATGCCAGGAGGAGCGCGACGGCTCCGCGTTCGCGGCAGAGAAGGCCGGAAGCCGCGACGAGCGGTCGCTCGGCCGGACAGCCCTCTACTTCGCGGTCATGATCGCCATCCTCGTCATCATCAACTGGGGGAAGTCCGATCCGTCGCTCGCTGTCTGGCACGCGATCTACCGCGCCAAATGGGCCATCGGGGGGATCCTGGCCGCGGTCCTGGCCGTTATGATCCTGCGCTGGTTCGAGAAGGGCGAGCTCAAGGAGTGGACCGCTGCGAGCTGGGGCATCGCCAAGCAGATCTTCCCGCTCATCTTCTGCGGCGTCCTGGTAGCCGTCTACCTCCTCGGGCGCCCCGGGCACGAGAGAAGGGCGACGATCAAGTCCTGGACCTCCTCGTCCTCGAGCAGATGGAGGCCGAGCGAGGCCGCCTCCATGCCGACGAGCTGGAGGGCCTTCCAGAAATCGGGATCGGCGGCCGCGGGCCGGATGTCCTCGCGGGCCTTGGCCGTGCGGGCGGCGAACTCGACGACGATGGCCCGGAAGTCGCCCGCGGCTATCTCGGGCCTGAACAGGGCCCTGAGGAAGGCGTCCTCGAGCCCGAAGACCGGATAGAGGGCGGGAAAGGCGGCCCGCAGGACGCGGAAGTCGCGCCGGGCGACCTCGTCCGCGTATTCGCGGGCCAGGGCGGCCTGTCCGGCGAAGAAGTCGAGGACGAAGCCGTCGGGTTTCGTCCGGACGAACTCGGGATCGAGCCAGACCTGCCAGGCCAGTATCCGCTCCCGGTAATCGAAGACCCGGCGCACGGCCCAGACGCAGGCCGAGTAGAGGACCGGGAAAAGCAGCCAGGACTTGAGCGGCAGGAACTTGTCGAGGACGTCCACGCCGCGGGCCAGCGCGGCCTCGACGCTCTTCTTGCTCATCGCGACTGATTATACGACATCTCAACGCCCGCCGTTCTTGAGATCAATGATGCCCGGCTGATGAAGAGGTTGCCGGAATGTCATCCACGACGCGCGAGGGCGTTCCAGAATGGGCCCGTGAAATAGCGGATGTGAGGAGGAGGCCGCCGAGAGAGGGCCCGAGGGCCTGCGGCGGCCAACGCAAGGATGCCTCAGATGCGAGGACGGGGACGACGTTCCGGCGACCGCTTCGTCTACTTGACCTCCAGGATGGCCAGGAAGGCCTCCTGCGGGATGTCGACCTTGCCGACGCGGCGCATGCGCTTCTTGCCGGCCTTCTGCTTCTCCAGGACCTTCATCTTGCGCGTGTAGTCGCCGCCGTAGAGCTTGGCCAGGACGTCCTTGCGGAACGCCTTGACCGTCTCCCGGGCGATGATTCGCTTGCCGATCGCGGCCTGGAGGGCGACCTCGTACTGCTGGCGGGGGATGACCTTGCGCATGCGCTCGACGAGGCCCCGCCCGACCGTCACGGCCTTGTCCTCGTGGACGATGAGCGACAGGGCGTCGACCGGCTCGCCGTTGATGAGGATGTCGAGCTTGACCAGCGGGCCCTCGCGGTAGCCGGAGAACTCGTAGTCGAGCGAGGCGTAGCCCTGCGACAGCTGCTTGAGCTGGTTGTAGAAGTCGAAGACGACCTCGTTCAGCGGCAGGAGGTAGGTCAGGAGCACGCGCCCCGGGCCGATGTACTCCATCTTCTTCTGGACGCCGCGGCGCTCCTCGAGCAGCTTGAACAGGCCGCCGAGATAGCGGTCGGGCGTCAGGATGACGGCCTCGATGACCGGCTCCTCGATCGCCGCGACCTCCGTCGGCCCGGGCATCTCCGATGGGTTGTGGATCTCGACCGTCTCCCCCTTGCGGTCCGTGACCCGGTAGCCGACGCTCGGCGCCGTCGTGATCAGGGTCAGCCCGTAGTCGCGCTCGAGGCGCTCCTGGACGATCTCCCGATGGAGCAGGCCCAGGAAGCCGGCCCGGAACCCGAGCCCCAGCGCCGGGGAGTTCTCCGGCTCGTACTGGAACGAGGCGTCGTTCAGGCGCAGCTTTTCCATGGCGTCGCGAAGCTCTTCGATGTTGCTCTCCCCGGCCGGGAACAGGCCGCAGAAGACCATCGGCTTGGATTCCTTGAAGCCGGGGAGCGGCCGCTCCGTCGGCCGGTTGCGGTGGGTGACCGTGTCGCCGACCCGGGCGTCGCTGAGCTTCTTGATCCCGGCGATGAGGTAGCCGACCTCGCCCGTCCTGAGCGCGCCCGACTTGACCGGCTTCGGGGTGAGGTAGCCGACCTCCTCGGCCTCGTACTCGGCCCCGGAAGCCATGAGGACGATGCGGTCGCCCGTCCGGAGCGCGCCGTCGAGAACACGGACAAGGACGATAACGCCCCGGTAGGTGTCGAACCAGGAGTCGAACAGGAGGGCCTTGAGCGGGGCGGCGGGGTCGCCCTTCGGCGGCGGGATGCGCTCGACGACGGCCTCGAACAGCTCCGGCAGGCCCTGCCCGGTCTTCGCGCTGACCAGGAGCGCTTCGGAGCGGGGCAGGCCGATGACGTGCTCGATCTGCTCGAGGGAGTCCTCGATGTGGATCTGGGGCAGGTCGATCTTGTTGACGACCGGGACGATCACGAGGTCGCTTTGGATGGCGAGATAGGCGTTGGCCAAGGTCTGGGCCTCGACGCCCTGGGAGGCGTCGATGACGAGCAGGGCCCCGTCGCAGGCGGACAGGCTGCGCGAGACCTCGTAGGAGAAATCGACGTGCCCCGGCGTGTCGATGAGGTCGAAGACGTACTCCTCCCCCGAACGGCTCCGGTAGGTCAGGCGGACCGTCTGGGCCTTGATGGTGATGCCGCGCTCCCGCTCGAGGTCCATGGTGTCGAGGACCTGCTCCTTGAGCTCGCGCGCGGACAGGGCCCCCGTCAGCTCGATGAACCGGTCGGCCAGGGTCGACTTGCCGTGGTCGACGTGGGCGATGATGGAGAAGTTCCGTATCCTGTCCATGGGAAGGCCCATTATGGCAGAAATCCCCGGAAAATGCTCCGGCCCGCTGCCCGCCCCCCGGCCTCTCAAATATGTCGCTCATACGACACATGTTAGGGATAAGACGGGTTGACTTTCCGCCCCCGACAGAGTATCTTCTATGGGGCCGGAACAAAGAAGAACATAAGGAGACCCCAATGAACATATTCGGGCTAGGCTTGCCGGAACTCCTGGTCATACTCCTGATCCTGCTCCTGCTCTTCGGCGGAAAGAAGCTGGGCTCCCTCGGCAAGTCCCTGGGCGAGGGCATCCGGGGCTTCAAGGATTCCGTCAAGGGCAAGTCCGACTCCGAGGAGCCCAAGAAGCCCGAGCCTCCCCATAGCTGACGGCCCTCTTCCGGCCCGCGCCGGGTCCCCCAGACCGAGGGGGCCATCGAGATTCCCCATGACGAAATCCTTCGACGCCGGTTTCGACATCGGCGGCACGCGCATCAAGTACGGTCTCGTCGACCGGGACGGGCGCCTCGTCCGCAAGGGGCAGGTCCGCAGCCCCGGGACCATGGCCGGCATCCTGGCCGTCCTCGAGAAGACCTGGCGGTCCCTCCGGGAGAGCGCCCCCGGCCCCATCCGCTCCTGCGGATTCGGGGTGGCCGGGTTCTACAGCGTCAAGGAGCGGAAGATCCTCCAGTCTCCCAACTATCCGTGCCTCGACGGCTACCCGCTCGTCCCGGCCCTGCGCCGTTTCATCGACGTCCCCGTCCGGACCGGCAACGACGCCAACATGGCCGCCTTCGGCGAGTTCAAGCACGGCGCCGGGCGCGGCGCCCGGAGCCTCGTCCTGCTGACCGTCGGGACGGGCATCGGCGGCGGCATCGTCCTCGACGGCAGGCTCTGGGAAGGTGCCGGCGGCTTCGCCGGCGAGGTCGGCCACATCACGGTCAACCCGGAGGGCGACGCCTGCGGCTGCGGCGGGCGGGGCTGCCTCGAGACCGAGGCCTCGGCGCCGCGGATGGTCCGCAACTACCGGGCCCTCTCGGGACGGGCGGAGGTCACGGATTCCCGCGAGATCTTCCTCCTGGCCAAGACCGGCGACCCGTCCGCCCTCGAGAGCTTCCGCAGGATGGCCTACTGGCTCGGCATCGGGGTCGGCATCGTCATCAACACGCTCAACCCTGAGAAGGTCCTCATCGGGGGCGGGGTCGTCTCGGCCGGCAAGCTCCTGCTCGATCCCCTCCGCGAGGAGGCCCGGCGGAGGTCCCACCGCGTCCCCTTCGCGGGCTGCCGCATCGAACGGGCCGCCCTGGGCAACGACGCCGGCCTGGTCGGGGCGGCCGCCTGGGCCCGCCTCAAGGCGGGGGTCCGGGGATGAACGTCCCCTCCAGGGACCGCGTCCGGGGGAACGAACCGGCCGGTCCGGAAGTTTATGGCTTTGACAACCCCGGTCGAAAAAATTATAAAAGGACGTTGGAGAGAGAGACCAAGGAGGCCGCATTGACCAGGAAATCGACCCTCGCGCTGGCGCTCGGCGCGGCCCTTCTCGCCCTGGCGCTCCCCTCATTCTCCGGGCCCGCGGCCGGGATCAGGGGCCGGATCGCCGGTCCCCAGGGCGCCCCGGTCCCGGGGGCCTATCTCTACCTCTCCTCCCCCCAGGTCCTCGGCCTCCATAACTACCACACGTCGGAGTCGGGGCGCTACAACATCTCCGGCCTCATGCCCGGCACCTACAACCTCGTGGTCGAGGCGCCCGGCTTCAAGACGGTCACGGTCGAGGGCATCGCGCTGTCCTCCGGGAAGACCGTGACGGTCGACGTCCGGATGGAGCCGACCGAGATCGAGGAGGAGCCCGCGTCCGCTCGGCCCGGCCCGCCGCTCGACCGGGATTCCGCGAGGGCGGGCGTGGTGATCGGCAAGGACCTCCTCTCCCGCCTGCCCCTCGGCCGCGACTTCTCGGCCGTCCTGGGGCTCGTCCCCGGGCTGGCGTTCGACATCGACTCGATCGACCTGCCGGCGTCCCTCCAGGGGGCGCCGCCGTTCGCCAACTTCCTCGTCCAGGACGGCGTGCCCGTGACCCATCCCGTCGACGCGACGACCATGGGCCGGATCAACATCGAGCTCATCGACGAGGTCGTCATCGAATCGGCCGGCCACTCCGCCGAGGCGGGACCGCCCCAGGTCGCGACCATCAGCGTCGTCCACCGTCCCGGGGCGGCGTCCACGGACATCGGCCTCTACTACGGCGTCTCCGGGAAAGGCCTGGTCGATCCCCTCTGGTCGGAGGACGAGATCGCCGAAATGCCCGACGCGGCGCCGACGTCGCTCCGGCGGGAGCACGACCTGTCGCTCTCCCTGGGCTCATGGTGGCCGCGGTGGGACGCCAGATGAAGAGGGGTGCGGCCGTGTGAGCCTTCGGCGGACTCGATGTCGGCTCCGGCATCGAGGAGCGTCTCCAAGATGAGCGCGTCCCCGCGGAGGGCCGCCCAGTGGAGAGCGCCGAGATCGAGGCTGTCGCGCTCACCGACGCTTTGGGGGGACCGGGAGAGGATCTTGCGGACCATGGCCGGATCGTCGCGCTGGACGGCGCGGATCAGCGCGGAAGCCGCGGACTCTTGGGCCGTCGCGCTGGCCGTGGTCCTGACGCAGACGGCCAGGAATACCGCGACCGGAACGACAATCCTCCTCATGGCGACCCCCAAGTCGTCAGGGCCCCTTTTATCAGGGCCTTGTGATCAATGTTCGAACGCTTTGGACGAGGTCGTCGCTATGACGCCCACATAGTAGATGCTGAACTGGGGAGGGATCCTCAGACCCATGGAGAAGACCCGCTCGCCAAGCCAGGCAAAAAGCTCCGATCCGCAGCGGTGATCAGGAGGATAGGATGCGATGAGAGTATCGAGATCGGCACAGAGACCGGCCAACTCGGAGTTGCGTAGCCGCTGGCCGGTCCGGCGCAGGAACTCTCTTTTTTCGCTAGGCGTCGTGGCCAGGCGATAGGCGGCAATGAACTCAGCCCCGTCAAGAGCGAACAGGGTCCTGTCCCTGTCGTCGAGGATGTTTGCCCATAGATCGTGACACAGTTCGTGAACAAGCACCCTGAGGGCGGTTTCCTCCACAGAGCGGCGTTCGAGCACGCTCTCCAGGCCGACCCTGTAGTGGGCGAAGATGTCCTTGCGAAGGAAGATGGTATCTTCCCTGTCCGGATCCTGAGAGAAGCAAGCCATCCCCCTTTTCTGGAGGGCAGCGAGAGGGCTTTGCGGATCGAAGAAGGCGTAGGCGTTATTGCAGATCTCGTCCCGGACGGCCGGGCAGGCGCGGAAGAATCCCGAATCCCAGAGCTGGCAGATTAGACGGACGGCCGTTCCGGCCTCCGCCGGGGCCTGGAGCCTGAGCCGGTCTGATGGTGGTGCGGTCCCGACCGCGGGCGCGAGAGCTCCCCCGAGCAGGGCAAAAAAAAGGGGGGCCGCGCCGAGCGCAGTGAATCTATGTCCCATGGCCGCTCCCTGAACCCGTCGGACCGTCCGAGGCGATCATGACGGGGATCTTGGCGAAATGGATATGCTGGATCTTGACTTTCCGGTTCAAGGTCGAGTTCTTGAGCTTCAAGAACGCGGCGGCCCTCCGCTGGCATCCGTTCATTTCGGCCAGCGTTTTGAAAACGACGGCCCTCTCGAACCGGACCAGAAAATCGTTGAGGCTCAGCTTGGGCGGGTCGCCGTTGAACTGCCGGAAGAAACGGAAGGCGGTCCCTTCGAAGTCCTGGGATAGACGGAGGCCAGTGCCGTCCCCATCCTGGTCTTCGGGGCGAGGTGCCTCAAAGGAGGGTTCCGCGTGCGGGTATCGCATCCGAGTCCTGTCCTTCGCCTTCTTCGCTGGTCCGCGTTCCAAAGATGAGATGGTGTCCGGACAGCCGGACGTCAACGGGCCGCCTGCGAATTGCGCACCCATGCGCGCCGCTGACCCGTCTTTGCCGACTTCTTCGCTTTTTTTGCGCATCCGTATAGCGGGTCCGGAGACGGCGAGGGTCGCCCCCGCCTCGGTCTTCCGGGGCCCTTCAGCGGGGACGGGTCAGCTAGCTCGCCGGGAACGGACCGAGGGGCGGAACGGAGGGATCAACGGCGAATGCGCTTCAGGTAGCCGGAGATCAGCCGCAGAAGGTTTCGCTCGCGGGCCCGGAGGCACTCTTCGAGCCAGCGGTCGAGATCGCGTTTGAAGGCGAACACGTGGGCCTTGGGCCCTTCTTCGAGCCGGTGGACGGGAAGATTCTTGTTCCGCTCCCAGAGCTGACAGGTGCGGACGCAGTGCCCAAGATAGGCCGCGATCTCTTTCCAAGACTCGAGGAGGTCATCCCTGCTCATTGGGCTTCCGCTCATCGCCGTGTTGTTTCGGCAGGCGCCCGTCGCTCATGAGAGTATGCGGACCTTCAGACGGGCGTCTTGACGAACTGGATATGCTGGGCCCTGATCTTATGGTTCAGGGTGGTGTTCTTAAGCTTCAGGAACGCGGCGGCCCTCCTCTGGCAGCCGTTCATCTCGGTCAGGGCCTCCATGACGACGGCCCGCTCGAAACAAGCCAGAAAATCGCTGAGGCTCATCGTCGGCGGATGGCCGTTGTATTCTCTGAAGAACTGGCAGGCGGCCCGTTCGAAATCCCGGTCAATCGCGGACTGTCGAATGGTTCCTGCGCCAGAAACCTGGGGAACGGCGGGTAATTTCTGGGGGTTTCTCATGGCTCCCTCATGTTCCCTCGAGTTCGAACAATTGACTTTTAACCATATCGCCGGACCTCATCCACAAAATCGGATTGTCGGGGAGTGGAGTCAATGAGCGTTCGCATCATTGCGCACTTTTGCGCCCTTTGACTTTCTTTGATGCACAATACCCAAGGCCGGGAGGGGACGCGAAAAAGAGGAAAGGCGCCTACCGGATAGGTCGCCCCAGAGGGCGGTCCGGGGATCCCGATATATCCCCTCAGGAATGGCCGATGAACCCGCCGGAATGGCCCGTCGGGCGTTACCGATATCCGCCCAGGGCTCCTCTCTCGAGCGTGGCCAGCCGTTTCTTGGCTTCTTCGACCTCGGGCAGGCCCGGATCGGAGTCCTTCCAGAGGTCGAGGAACGCGCCGTAATTCCGGATAGCACGCCGCATGTCCTTCTGCATCTCGGCGATCCTTCCCAGCCAGTAAAAGCTCTTGGCATACAAGTCGCCGAACCAGTATTTGGGGCCTATCAGGCTCGTCACTCTCTCGAATTCCGTCCGGGCCTTGGGCAAGTCGCCGGCCTTGAAGTAGGCGAGAGCGAGCGGATAGTAGTGGAGGGCGTGCGTTTCCATCCAGCGAGAGAGCAATTCGGATGGCAGCCAGGCGCAGGCCTTCTTGAGATCGTCGATGGCCTTGGCGTATTCGCCCTTCTCGAGCTCGATGAGGCCCTGGAGATGCTCGGCTTTTCGCATTTCGATCCTATAAGGGCTCTTCTGAGCCGAGCTCATGAGCTCCGCGGCGGCCTTTTCGGCCTCGGCGACATCCCGCCGCTCGATGGCGGCGATCCCCTTCCACCAGAGCCATCGCCTGATCCCGAACGAGTCCTGCAGCTTCCTGGAAGAGGCCACGGCCCTTTCGATATATTCCGAAGCCTTATCGAAGTCCTTCAGACGGAGATAGGCGTTGATGAGACCGGGCACATGCCCGCCCATCCCCTCCCACTCCAGCGCGGCAGAGAGATCTCCTCCCCGCCCGCGCTTCAGCTTTCCCTGGAGAGTATAAAGGGC
Organism: Candidatus Aminicenantota bacterium; assembly: GCA_041320535.1. Classification (GTDB taxonomy): domain Bacteria; phylum Acidobacteriota; class Aminicenantia; order Aminicenantales; family Saccharicenantaceae; genus RBG-16-66-30. Next base: position 1,806,718 of record JBGLNH010000001.1, read on the forward strand.
GATCAACTTGTATTTGGCGAGGAGGACATGTTCCGGCTTCTCGGCTTTTTCGATGACTCCTAGGAAGGTCCTTTCCGCCTCCTCCAGATCTCCTCGGGCGATGGATACGTCCCCCCTGAAGCAGTCCCAGCTCCAGCTCGGCGACGGGTTCAACAAGAAGCCGCGGTCGATCTCCCCGAGCGCCAGATCGAATCTCCTTCTGTTGATCTGCAGGTAGGCCGCGCACCATTGAAGGATAGGATTCCCCGGGTAAGCGCCCTGAAAGCTCTGGAGGCTGTCTGCGGCCTCCCGCAATCGCCCCAGGTGCTGAAGGGCGAAGAGGACTCCCAGAAGGTATTGCGGCGACGGATCTGCCAGGTAGGCCCTCCGGTGCCATTCCAGGGCCCTCTCGAATTCGCCGTTGTTCTCGTACGTCATGCCCAGGCTCTGCATCTCCCCCGCGTCGCGGGACGCGTATTGGAAATATCTTTCGTAGGCTTCGATCGCTTTCTGCCGGGAATCCTCGGCGGGCTGCACCATGTAATAGTTCGCTTCCACCTTGTAACGTTCGGCTTCGGGGAGCTTTTCGCGGAGGTCAAAGGCCTTCTTCCTGAGCTCGCGGCCTTTGGCGTACTGGCGTTCGCCCTCATAGACCACGGCCAGCATGACGTAGGCCATGGCGAAGTCGGGATCGAGCGCGATGGCCTTCTCCAAAAGGCCCCGCGTCTTGGTGTAATCCAAGAGCCGGTACTTCTCGTAGCTCTCCAGGTAGTATTTCATGGCTTCGGGAGACCCGGTCGTGAACTCCTGGATTCCCCGTGTTCCCTCGGCCGCGAGCTGGGCGGGCGTCAGCCCCACAGCCGACTTGACGCGGGCCGCGAGGGCATCGATCAAGGGCAGGAAATCGCCTTCATTCCGGCAGCGCAGCTCGATCGATACGGGCCTCTCGGCCGCGCGCGGCTTCTGAACCGTTAATATGACGACGAAGTTCTCGCCGACCTTCATCAGGCTTCCGGTCGTCGTGTAGGCCGCTGAAGCCTCCCCGGTGATCCTGAAGAGATCGTCGCGGGTGAGCTTGTCCGTCCCGTCCAGGCCGAGCTTCTTGAGGACCCCGTAGAGGCTGGAGGGATCGAGGGCGCCGATCAGCTTGGACTGGGAGAGCTCGATGCTGAGGAGGCGGGCCAGCCCCTCCCTCCAGAGATCTAGCGCGGGATCTCCGGTCAGGTTCTCGAAGTTGAGCACGGCCACGGTGGGCCTGTCTCCGGCCGAGAGAGCCGGCGGGCCGCGCCGGAGGGCACGGACAGCCAGCGCGACCGCGAAGAGGGTCAGAATGACCGCAAACCCGGCGGGGATGCGCGCTCTCTTGTTCGAGAAAACGGATCGGATCTTCTGCCGGGAGGCCTCGTCCCCGGCTTGTTGGTCATCAAGGCCGAGAACGTTCGCCTCATGTTTGTGGATCTTCTCTTCGAACCATCGGTCCAGCTCCTCCGGATAGGCGAAGACGCGGGCCTTCGGCGAGCCATGCTGCGGCCGTAGGCGTCGACCGGCCCGGGCTCGTCGTCCTCTGTCCGCGGCCGGTCCGGGCCGCTGGGACCGGCGGCGGCGATGCTCGAGACAAGGACGAAGCGGTCGAGGCCGCGCGGCGCGCGCAGGGCGGCGTCGAGGAGGTTGCGGGTCCCGGTCGCGTTGACGGCCTCGTAGGCCGCGTCGCCGGCCGCCTGGACGACCCCGGCCAGGTGGAAGACGCGGTCGCGGTCCTGCAGGGCGGCCTCGAGCGAAGAGGGATCGGTCACGTCGCCCCAAGCCAGGCGGAGCCCCCGTCTTTCGAGGCCGTCCGTGCGGCTGGTGCGGCGGACGAGACAGACGACATCGTGGCCGTCGCGGGCGAGCCGCGACGCCAGCCGGCCGCCGATGAACCCGCTCGCGCCCGTGACCAAGGCCCTCATCTCTCCGGCTCCATGCTCCCTCTGATCGACCGGGCCGTATTATAGCAGAAGTCGGAGACCGGATTATTGGCGCTCTCCCCGGCCCCGCCCGGCAGGCCGGGCTGGGCGGCCTGTCACGGCCGCCCCCTCGTAGCGGCCCTCCCGGTCCGCTGTTCGACGATGGCGTTGGCGATCTTCGCCCCGGCGGAGTCGACCAGATCCTCGATCCCCTTCGAGGCCCCGATAACGCCCCCCATGGCCCAGGTCAGGGCCAGCCGTCCGGAGGTGATCGAGCCTTTCGACGAGGAGTCGATGAAGACCAGCGTCGTGGCGATCTTCGAGGACCCCAGGCCGATCAGCATGGCCCGGGCCAGGCGGCTGCCTTTCTTGTACTTGGTGATATGGACCTCGACCAGGAGCTCGTCGTCCGCCCCTGTAGGGGCCGTCCGCACGTCGGCGAAAACGCTCGGGAACTTGACCTGGAGCTGCCGGATCGCCGCGGACTGGATGCACGGGCCGACGCTGTCCGGGCAGACCGGGCCCACGTCATTGACGACCGTGATCGCGACGGTCCGGTACTTCTCCATGGACGACCGGGGAACGGCCGTGTTGACCTTTACCTTTCCCGTGGCGCATCCCCCCAGGACGAGGCTGGCCGCCAGCGCCGCCGCGAGCGCTCCACCTTTGAGTTTTCCGTTCATGAGAGTTGCCCTCCTTTCAAGGCTGTCTCGGACGGCTTAAGGATGCCCCCCCCGCCCGGTCAAGTTGTCACAGGATTGTCAAGAGCCGGTCAATAAAACCTGAAGACCCGGGTGGGACCTCCGACGGTCTCCGGGGGTTTCCGGGCCGGGGAGGGCTTTCCCGGAGCGGGACTGCCCCACGTACGGAGACCCCACGGTTCGGCGCCGTCCGTTTGCGGACATCGGCTTGACGTTTCCGGACAGATCCCTCCGGGGGTGCGCTTATTTCGGCCCGTTCGATGTCTATCCGGTCGTGGCACGACTTTTGCTTGGTTCATGACCGGGCCGGCCGGTTCCCGGGTCCGGAGAGAGGAGTCGCGAAAATGTCGACGTTCATGAGCCTCAAAGACGCCCTGGCGACCATCGCCTCGGCCGGCGAGCCTGTCCTGCTCCGGTCCGCCGGCGCGGACTGGGAAGCCCGGGCCCTCCTCGAGGGCCTCCCGGAGCGGAAGCTCGGCCAGAAGGTCCAATACATGCCCGGCTTCTATATCGCGGCCGTGAGCGACTCCATGTGCCTGGGAGAGGTCCTCTACCGGATCACCAGGAAGCCGGCCTGAAGGAGAGGCTATGAAAGAAGTCGTGCTGCAGATCCCGACGCTCGACTCCGAGCAGAACATCGAGATCGACGTCAAGATCAACGGCCGGAAGCGGACCCTCAAGTACCGGGTGGAGATCGTCGGCCTGGAGACCGACGAGACCCTCGTCGAGGACCGGATCGCCCTCCTGCGGCGCGTCATCAAGGAGCACGACAAGGACTGGGAGCTCATCCAGATCGGCGCCCCCCTGCGCGACCGCATCCCGGTCATGTTCCGGCAGCGGACCGGGGATCCCCGGGAGAAGTTCCTGGCCTGAAGGCTCCGGCAGGGGGGCCGCCTTCGGCCCGGCGGACGGCTCCCGCCCCCTGGGCCGCGGCCCGGCCGCTCGGCTCCTGCCGGCCGCGCCGGCCTATTAGATTGACAAGCGCGGTTCCGCGGCGGTATCCTCGGTTCGGTCACGGGCCATTCCAAGCATCCTGAGGTGAACGCGTTGCTCCTGACGGTGCGGGGGGTCGCTCTTCGCTCTCTCCTGGGGGTCGGGGCCCTGTGCGGCCTTTTGGCCGGAACCGCGCGGGCGCCGGAACGGCAAGCTTTCCGATCGCTTCCGGCCGGGACCTCGTCCCCCGCGCCGCTGCGGTCCGGCTCCGGCTTCGGCAAGTTCCCGCTCCAGTTCATCCCTAACGAGGGGCGGACGGATCGAGCCGTCGCCTATTACGTCGAAGGTCGGGAAAAGACCGTGTATTTCACGGCCGAGGGGCTGACATTCGTCTTCACGGACTCGGGGAGGGACCCCGGCAGCGTCTCCTCCGCTCCCCGCTGGGTGGTCAAGCTCGATTTCGTTGATGCGAGGAAGGGCGCGCGACCCGTCGGCCTGGAGAAGTCCGGAGCGATCGTCTCCTACTTCAACGGCCGTCCCGGGGCCTGGAAGACCGGGCTGGCCGCATGTTCGAAGCTCGTCTATCGTGACCTCTGGCCGGGGATCGACCTGGTCTATTCGGGGACCTTCGACCGGTTGAAGTACGAGTTCGCCGTTCGGCCGGGCGCGGACCCGTCGAGGATCGCGCTGGCCTGCCGGGGGGCCGAGACCGTCGAGCTCACGGCGGACGGCCGCCTCGCGATCCGGACCCCTGCGGGAGGATTCGAGGACGACGCGCCTTTCGCCTATCAGGAGATCGACGGCGCGCGCCGCGTCGTCCCCGTCGCCTACGACCTCGACGGGGACCTCTACGGATTCACGGTCGGGCGCTACGACCGGGCCCATGCCCTTCTCATCGATCCCTCGTCGCTCGTTTATTGCGGGTTCATCGGGGGCCAGGGCGCCGAAGAGGGTTCGGGGATCGCCTTGGACAGCGAAGGGAGCGCCTACATCGCCGGTGTGACCACATCCTCCGAGACGTCCTTTCCCCTGTCCGTGGGTCCCGACCTGACCTTCAACGGGGGGTCCGAAGACGCTTTCATCGCCAAGGTCGCTCCGGACGGGACGGGGCTCGTCTATTGCGGCTATATCGGAGGCTCGGCCGCCGACGGCGCCCTCAAAATCGCGGTGGACGCTTCGGGCAGCGCCTACGTCGCGGGATACACGAACTCCGACGAGTCGACCTTCCCCGTCGTGACGGGACCCGACCTGACGTACAACGGTTATCCGGACGCCTTCGTCGCCAAGGTGGATCCCGCCGGCACGACCCTCGTCTATTGCGGCTATATCGGCGGCGAATGGCTCGACACGGCCATGGGCATCGCCGTCGACGGCCTGGGCAACGCCTACGTCTCGGGAGCGACGGCCTCGGACCAAAAGACCTTCCCCGTGAAGGCCGGCCCCGACCTGACCTTCAACGGCCAGACCTACGACGCTTTCGTGGCCAAAGTGGACGCGACGGGGACCGAGCTCGCCTATTGCGGCTACATCGGCGGCTTCTACGATGACATCAGCCAGGGGATCGCCGTCGACGGCCTGGGGAACGCCTATGTCTCGGGGACCACGGCGTCTTCAGAAACCGACGGCTTTCCCGTCGTCGCCGGGCCGACGTTGAAGTTCCAAGGCGGCGGCTTGGACGCCTTCGTGGCCAAAGTGAACGCCGCGGGCACGGGCTTCGACTTCTGCGGGTATCTCGGAGGGGCATTCATCGATCTCGATGCCGGGCTCGCCCTCGACTTTTCGGGGAACGCCTATGTCGCAAGTAGCTTCTTCACGGACCTGATGCCGTCGGAAGCCACCGTCACCAAGCTGAGCCCGGCGGGCGCGTATGTCTACTCCCGCACGATCGGGGGCACCGGCGATGACACGGCCACGGGGGTCGCGGTCGACGTCTGGGGGAACGCTTACCTCGTCGGCGCCACGAATTCCAACAACGTGACCTTCCCCGTGAAGGTCGGGCCAGGCCTTCAGCGCAAATACCATGGCGATTACCATGACGTCTTCGTGGCCAAGGTCCCTCCGTCGGGTTCGGGCCCCCTCGTCTACTGCGGCTTCATCGGCGGCTACGGAGACGATCACGCGGCGGCGATCGCCGTCGACGGTTCGGAGAACGCCTACATCGTAGGCACCACTACGGACGGGGATTGGGCCAACTTCCCCGCGATAGGCGGGCCCGGCCTGACCTACAACGGGGGCGACTCCGACGCGTTCGTCGTCAAGGTCCCGCCCATCCCCGCCGTTTCGAGTCCCACGCTGACGTCCGTCCAACCGACGTCCGCCCTGGCCGGCGATCATTTGCTGACGGTCACCTTGGAAGGTTCCGATTTCGTCTATGGGGCCTTCGCCCGCTGGAACGGGAGCCCGCGCGCGACGACGTTCGTCAGCGATACCCGACTGGCCTCGGACGCCATCCCTACCGACCTTTGGGAAGCGCGTGAGTGGCAGATCTACGTCGAAAATCCCGACGGCCAGCGCGCCGGCCCTGTGTCGCTGACGATCTTCAATCCCGTTCCGGCGCTGGATTCTCTCAGCCCGGACACGGTTCCCGCCGGCGGCAACAGGTGGCGCTTCCGGCTCCAGGGTTCGAGCTTCCTGCGCTGCTCCGTCATACATTGGAACGACACGGTGTTATCCGGGGGCTGGGACGGAAGCTACGTCAGCTCGGCGGAGCTCGAAACGGGCATTCCGGAGGCCGACCTGGCCCGCGGCGGCGAATTCCTGGTGACGGTCGAGAACCCGGAGCCGGGCGGAGGGATCTCGGCCCCGCTCGTCTTCCGGATCGCCTCGTTCACGCTGAGCGCCGGCGCGTCGAAGCGGATGAGGCGGCGCACGAATTCCTTCTCCCTGCGTGCGGCCACGGCGAAGCGCTCGAAGCCCATGCACTGCCAGGTATTCTCGAAGAGGCCGGCGCCTACAGCGGCGAAGATGAACAGGTCCTGCCCGAAGTCCCGCGCCAGCCGTTTCATGGCGCGGTTGGCCCGCTCCGGCAGACGCAGCATGTCGCGTTTGTCCCACGCCTCCCAGTCGGCGGGGCTCGCGATGAGCCCGCCGCTGTACATGGGGGTGCTGAGGTTGCCGTGACCGTCCGGCACCAGGTCCCAGCGGCGGGCGAAGTAATCATCCGCCTCCCTCGCGCCGCGGAAGCGCCACATGGGGGCGTAGATGACCCAGGCGGCGTCGGGATCCATCTTCGCGGCCCGCTCGAAGCTCTTGAAGGCCTCGGCGCGCTTGTTCTGGGCCAGCAGGGCCCAGCCGATGGCCAAGTGGTTCGCGGACGATTCCTGAAGGGAGTTGGATCTCTTGAACGCGGCGATCGCGTCGCCGTAATTTCCCAGGGCGTGGAGGCATTCCCCGAGCCGGGCGCGGGCGAGCCCCGACTTGGGCTCGAGCCTGACGGCCCTCTCGGCGTGAGGAAGGGCCCGGCCGGGCTCCCCTTTCCGGAGATGGAAAAAGGCCAGATCGGCGTGGGCCCGGGAGGTCTCCGTGGCGCCGTTGGCCGCGGTCAAGACCCCGATGGCGTCGTCGATACGGCCCTGGAAGTAGAGCGCCTGCGCCAGCTGCTGGGGGGCCAGGGGATTGCCGGGATTGATCCGCACGGCCTCCTCGAGGGTTCTCTGGGCCTCGGCGTACCGTCCCTGGGCGAGCTCTTGGCTCCCCTTGGCGAGAAGCTGGTTGTATTTCTCCAGGACCCCGAAGGCGGCCTGTGTCCAGTCGGGGCCGGGACCGCTCTGGCCGGACCGGCCGACGGCCGGCCCGCAGACGACGAGCCCGATGACGGCGATGATGGACAGCGATTTACGCATGGGAGACCTCGCTTCCCGTCCGGTCATTGGCGTAATGCTATAGCGGCCCCGCGCTCGATGTCAATCGACGCGCCCGCGGCATGACGGAAGGCCCTCGATAAACCATTTGACAAGGCCTCGCGTATATCCCTATGATATATGTATCCAATGTTCATACATATGTCCCCGGAGGCTGCCGATGAACATCCTTTCGCGGTCCGAGGAGATCGTCCTGCTGGCCGTCTGGAAGCTCAAGGACAACGCCTACGGCGTCACCGTCCGCGAGCAGGTCTCGAAGGACACGGGCGTCGACTGGACCTTCGGGGCCGTCTATAAGCCCCTGAAGCAGCTGGCCCGCAAGGGCTTCGTCGAGAAGTCCTCGAGCGATCCCGTGGCCGAGCGCGGGGGCCGGGCCAAGTACCTCTACGCCCTGACCAAGGAGGGGAAGGAGGCGCTCCGCGAGGTCCGCAAGATGCTCAAATCGCTCTGGACCGAAGAGTGCGAGGCGGCCTTCAAGTGAGGACGCCCGTGGACCGCGACAAGGGCCGGCTCCCCTTCCTGGCCAAGGCCCTCCTCTGGCCTGTCCTCGACGACGAGGACTACGACGAGGCCCTGGGCGACTTCGAGGAGAGCTACCGGGCCTCGATCGCCGCGCGCGGGGCCGGCCGGGCCCGGGCCGGGCTCTGGCTCGCCGTCCTGAGGTCCCTCCCCGGGTTCGCCCGCGATTCCCTCTACTGGAGATGTGTCATGATCAAAGAGAACCTCAAGATCGCCTGGCGCGTGCTCAAGAAGCAGAAGCTCGCGAGCTTCCTCAACATCACCGGCCTCGGGGTCAGCCTGGCCTGCCTGCTGCTGATCCTGTTCCACGTCCGGACCGAGCTCGGCTACGAGAGCGGCTTCCCCAAGGCCGACCGCATCTTTCGCGTCCGGACCGATTCGCAGTACGGCTCGACCACCCGGAACTGGGCCGCCTCGGCGCCGGCCATGGGAACGGAGCTGGCCAAAGACTTCCCCGAGATCGATGCGATGGCCCGGCTCACGGACCCGGGCCCGCAGATCATGGTCTACCGCCCGGCCAAGGGGCCCGAGCGGCGCTTCGAGGAGACGGGCGGGCTCGTCGCCGAGGCGGCGGCCCTCCCCATGTTCGATATCGAATTCGTCAAGGGCGACCCGGCCACGGCGCTCGAGGGGCCCAGCAAGATCGTCCTGACCGAGGCCTTGGCCAGGAAGTACTTCGGCACCGAGGAACCCGTCGGGCAAACCCTGACCTGGGAGAACTGGAAGCAGTCCCTCCAGGTGACCGGCGTCATCCGCAAGCCCCGCGGCCACAGCCACCTCGAGTTCGACCACCTCGTCTCGATGCCGACCTACACGGGCCTGGTGAAGCAGCGGCTGGGCGTCGACGCGCTCACTCACCGGACCTGGAAGGTCATGTGGACCTACGTCGAGCTCCGGGGCGGGCGCCTGCCCGCGGACTTCGAGGCCCGGGCGGCCGCGTTCATGAAGCGCTATCATGCCGACGCTCCCGGCCGGGGCGAGTCCGTCAGCCTCCAGCCCATCCGCCGGATCCACCTCCATTCCAAGCTCGAGGGCGAGCCGAGCCGCAACAGCGACATCGCCTACGTCCTGGTCTTCTCCGGGGCGGCCCTGCTCATCCTCCTCATCGCCGTCGTCAACTTCGTCAACCTGGCTACGGCCCAATCGTTCAAGCGCTCTAAGGAGATCGGCATCCGCAAGGTCGTCGGGGCGCGGCGCGGCCAGCTCGTCCGCCAGCACCTCGGCGAGGCGGCCCTGATGACGGGGCTCGCGGCGGCGCTGGCCCTCCTCATCGTGAACTTCGCGCTCCCGCTCTACGGGCGGCTCACGGGGTCGGCCGTCACGATCGGCGACGTCCTGACCCCGGGCTTCGCCGGCCTCGTCGTGGCCCTCCTCGCCGCCCTCAGCCTTCTCGCCGGGCTCTACCCGGCCGTCTTCACCTCCGGGTTCGCGCCGGCCGCGGCCATCTCGGGCGGCCGCGACCCGCGCGGCTCGGCCGCCCTCCTGCGCAAGGCGCTCGTCGTCTTCCAGTTCGTCGTTTCCGTCTTTCTCGTCTTCTCGACCATCACGATGGCGCGGCAGCTGGCGTTCTTCCATCGGGCCGACCTCGGCTTCGACAAGGACGACCTCGTCGCCGTCAAGCTCTACGGGGAGTTCCAGGGAAAGACCGGCGGCGAAGCGGCTGCCCTCAAGAGCGAGATCCGGAGCCGCTCGGGGGTCACCGGGGTCGCCCTGACCTCGCAGCTCTTCGGCACGGACTTCAGCAACGAGCGGCTGACGCCGGTCGGCACCCCGGACAAGAACGCGCTGCCCATGCTGCGGTTCCTGCGGGTCGACGAGGATTTCATCCGGACGGCCGGCCTGACGCTCCTCAAGGGCCGGGATTTCCAAGGCGGACCGGACCGGAAACCCGAGTACATCGTCAGCGAATCGACGGCCGCGATCCTCGGATTGGAGGAGCCGCTGGGCGTCGAGTGCCTGTCGGACATCCATCAAGGCCAGTACCCCATCGTCGGGGTGATCAAGGATTTCCATTTCGCCTCTCTCCACAATCCCATCGAGCCGCTGGCCCTGGAATACATGCCCGCCGAGGCCGGGTATCTCCTGGTCAAAACCCAGGCCGGCAAGGCGCCCGAGGTCCTCGAGTTCGTGGAGGCCAAGGTCCGCGAGGTTGCGCCGAGCTTTCTTTTCACCTACGAGTTCGTCGACGCGGTCTTCGGTCGGAACTACCGGGCCGAGGACAGGAGCTACGCCCTGTTCAAGGTCTTCTCGGCGGTGGCCCTCTTCGTGGCCTGCCTGGGGCTTTTCGGACTGGCCGTCTACGCCGCGGAAAGCCGGGTCAAGGAGATCGGCATCCGCAAGACCCTCGGCGCTTCGGTCGCGGCGATCTGCGGCCTGCTCACGAGGCCGTTCCTGGCCTGGGTGCTCATCGCCAACGCGCTGGCCCTGCCCGCGGCCTATTTGGCCATGCAGAGATGGCTCCGCAACTTCGCCTTCCACGCCGAGATCGGGGTCTTGACGTTCCTGGCCTCGGCCCTGTTGGTCATCGTGTTCGCCGGCCTGACGGTCGGCTACCTGGCCGTGAGGGCGGCCCGCGAAGACCCGATCCGGAGCCTGAGGTACGAGTAGCCGCGCGGCGCACCGGCGCGACGTTCTCCGGCGGGACCTGGAGTTTTCAAGATCGGCTTGACAGGGGGCGAGGAGGGGCCTATCATTGAATAGACCATAATAAGGGTCTATTCATAGACCAATCAGGAGAGAGCCTCGTGGCCGAGTATACCGATATCATTCCCTTGAGCCAAGCCAAAGCCCGGCTCTCGAGTCTCGTTCGCAAGATCAGGGAGGAACACGGGACCTACGGCATCACCCACCGGGGCAAGCCCGAGGGGGTCTTGCTGAGCGTCGAAGAGTACGAGACGCTCATCGAGACGCTCGAGATCCTCAGCGACCGCGAGCTCATGGCGAGTGTCGACCGGGGGCTGGCCGACGAAAAGGCCGGCCGGCTCTATGCCCACGACGAGGTCTTCCCCGAGAAATGAAGGCCCCCGCCTACCGCATCCTCTACACGAGGGAGGCGAAACGGAACATCGACAAGCTCGACCCCTCCGTACGGAAGCTCGTCCGGAAGGCCGTCGAATCCCTCGCCGGGGAGCCGGAAAGGGGAAAACCCCTGTCGCACGAGATGGCGGGACTGCGGTCGCTTCGAGCGTCGGACTACCGGATCGTCTATCGCGCCAAGGGCGGAGAGGTCGTCGTTCTCGTCGTGGCCGTCGGGCATCGCCGGGAGGTCTACAAGAGGCTCGGCGAGCTCATCGGTCTGGCAGGCCGGAAGAAGCAGCGCGCTCAGCGGGCGAGGTAGGCCCGGGCCGCGACCGAGGCTCGGACGTGTATCGCCGCCCGGCTTTTGCCTCCTCCGCTCGCTGGCGCTCGCTACGGGTTGGGCGGTGCAGGGGTCGAACCTGCGGCCCTCGGCTTGTAAAACCGACGCTCTACCGCTGAGCTAACCGCCCGTGGGCTTCTTGTAGCTCAGAGCGATAAACCTGTCAAGGAGGCCCTGCCCCGGGAATTCCCAACCGCCCCGGATCCCACGGGCCCGGTCCGCTTCGCTTCCCGGGCCCGTCATTTGACTTAAGCCGTGTCCTATGCTAGATTTAACGTCCAACTTTCTTATTCCCAACCGAAGGGTAGGTTCCAATGTACGCAGTGATCCTGACGGGCGGCAAGCAGTACCGCGTCAAGGAAGGCGACGTCCTGTCGGTCGAGAAGCTCGATCTCGCCCCGGGGCGCAAGGCCCAGTTCGACAAGGTCCTCCTCATCGAGGACGGCGACGCGGTCCTCGTGGGGACTCCCGTCCTCGACAACGCCATGGTCCTCGGCCTCGTCCTCGAGAACTTCAGGGACGAGAAGGTCATCGTCTTCAAGAAGAAGCGAAGGAAACAGTACCGCCGGACCCGCGGTCACCGGCAGTCCCTGACCAAGGTCCGCATCACCCGGATCGCCCCCGACCGGACCCGGCTCACGGCCGGCGACCTGGCCGAGGAGAAGCCCGCGCCCGTCGAACAGCCCGCCCCGGCCCCCAAGAAGAAGGCCGCTCCGGCCCCGGCCCCCGCGCCCGCCAAGGCGCCGGCCAAGGCCAAGCCGGAGAAGAAAGCGGCGGCCAAGCCCAAAGAGACCAAGAAGCCCGCCTCCCCCAAGGCGAAGAAAGCGACCAAGGAGTAAGCCATGGCCCACAAGAAATCCGGCGGCGCGGGAAAGAACGGCCGCGACAGCTCGGGGAAGCGGCTCGGGGTCAAACGCCATGGCGGCCAGGCGGTCAACGCCGGCTCGATCATCGTCCGTCAGAGGGGCACGCCCATCAAGCCCGGGCTGAACGTCGGCCGGGCCCAGGACGACACCCTGTTCGCCACCGTCACCGGCACGGTCCGGTTCTCCGACAAGGGGCGCAAGGGCAAGGTCGTCTCCGTCGTGCCCGCCTGAGGAAGAGCCTGACATCCGTTGTTCGTTGACCAGGTCACCGTCACGCTGAAGGCCGGCAGGGGCGGGGACGGCTGCGTCAGCTTCCGCCGCGAGGCCCGGGTCCCCAAAGGCGGCCCGGACGGCGGCCGGGGCGGCGACGGCGGCAACATCGTCTTCTTCGCCGACGAGAACATCAGCTCGCTCGCCTACTTCCGCTTCCATCCCATCACCAAGGCCAGGAACGGCGCTCCCGGCGAGGGCGGCAACCGCCAGGGCAAGCGCGGGGCCGAGGTCCGCCTCGGCGTTCCCGTGGGGACCGTGGTGCGCGAGAAGGACGGCGGCGCCGTCCTCTTCGACTTCACGGTCCACGGCCAGTCCTACGTCGCGGCCCGCGGCGGCAAGGGGGGCCGCGGCAACGCGTCCTACGCCACGTCGACCCACCAGGCCCCCCGCGAACGGCAGCCCGGCCGGCCGGGCGAGGAGATGGAGCTCTTCCTCGAGCTCAAGCTCATCGCCGACGTCGGCCTCGTCGGCTTCCCCAACGCCGGCAAGTCGACCCTCATCTCGCGCCTCTCGGCGGCCCGGCCCCTCGTCGCCGATTACCCCTTCACGACGCTCGCGCCGAACCTCGGCGTCGTCGACCTCGGCGAATACCGCTCGTTCGTCGTCGCCGACATCCCCGGGCTCATCGAGGGCGCCCACCTCGGCCAGGGGCTGGGCATCCGCTTCCTGCGGCACATCGAGCGGACCAAGGTCCTGGTCCATGTCGTCGACGTCTCCCCCTATTCGGGGCGCGACCCGCTCGACGACCACCGGGTCATCATGGAGGAGCTCGAGGCCTTCTCGCCCGAGGTGGCCGCGCGGCCCATGATCATCGCGGCCAACAAGACCGACGCCCTGGGCGAGGACACGTCGCGGCTCCTGCGGCTGAAGCGGATGGCCGCCCGCCGGAAGCTCCCGTTCTTCGCCCTCTCGGCCCTCAAGAGGGAGGGGCTCAAGCCCCTCGTCGACGCCCTGGCCAGGACGCTCGACCGGCTCGGGGCGGAGGGCGGGCAGGACAAGGCCTGATGGAGACGATCGGCCTCTACGGCGGGACCTTCGATCCCGTCCACCTCGGGCACCTCCGGGCCGCCTCCGAGGTCCGCCGGAAGACCGGCCTGGATCGCGTTCTGCTCATCCCCTCCTACCTCCCGCCGCACAAGACGGGGGGGGCGTCGGCGCCCGCCGAGCACCGCCTGCGGATGGTCGAGCTGGCCTGCCGCCGCCGGGCGGGCCTCGAGGCCTCGGCGATCGAAGTGGAGGCCCGGGAGAAGTCCTATTCCATCCTGACCCTGCGCAAGGTCCGGGCCCGTCGGCCCGACGCGCGCCTGTTCTTCATCCTGGGCGTCGACGCCTTCCTGGAGATCGGGACGTGGCGCGAGCACGAGAAGGTCATCGCGGAGTGCCATTTCGTCGTCACGGGACGGCCGGGGTACGATCTCGACCGCGCCCGGGGCGTCCTGGGCGGCCGGCTCCGCGGGGAGACGGGCCCTCTCGCCGAGGCCGGGGACGTCGCCGGGCCCGTCCCGCCGCGCCTCCGGGTCGTCCTTCTCCCCATCCGCGCCGTCGACGTCTCCTCCACGGCCGTCCGGGACAGGGTCCGGCGCGGGCTGTCCGTCGACGGCCTCGTCCCGCGGGCCGTCGCCGCGTACATCCGGGACCACCAACTCTACCGAGGTCGATAGGAGCCATGGCAGAAGAAAAGAAGAAACGGTTCACCAAGCGGAGCCTGCCCGCGAACGTCCGGCTGGCCGTCGAGGCCTGCCTGGCCCGGAAGGCCGAGGACCTGTGCCTCCTTGACCTGCGGGAGCTGTCCTCGTTCACCGACTTTTTCCTCATCGGGCACGGGAACTCCTCGCGTCAGAACGCCGCCATCGCCGAGGGGGTCGAGGCCGCCCTCAAGCCGGCCGGACTCAGGCCCCTGAGCGTCGAGGGCCGGGAGTCGGGGGAGTGGGTCCTGCTCGACTACGGCTCGCTCGTCGTCCACGTCTTCTCACGGGCCGCGCGGGACTACTACGGCCTCGAGTCGCTCTGGGGCGACGCGCCCCGGCTCGATTTCTGAGGGGCGTCGCCGCGGCCGGCGCGAGGCCGGGCCCGCCCCGGCCGTCGGGGCGCCGCGAGGCGAATTAAAGAGTTGACAAGCCCCGGTCGAATCGCTATTGTGGTTTGGCGTTTTCGGCGATGCGGCTGAAATTCCTCTGGCCCGGCAAGACGAAAAGTCCCGAGTTTCGGGGGTTGCAGGGTTTTTACGAGGCGCGCATCAGGTCGCTCGCGGGCTGCGACATCATCGAGACGCGCGAGGCCCGCGGGCTCGAGGAAAAGCACGCCGAAAAGATCAAGGACCTCGAGGCGCGCGGCATCGAAAAACATCTCGAAGGAGCTTACGTGATCTGTCTCGAGGATCGCGGGAAGGAAATGACGTCCCGGGAGCTCGCCGGCTTCCTCCGCCGCCGGGATTCCGACACGGGGAGGCCGCTGGTCTTCGTCGTGGGCGGCTTCCTCGGCCTTGCGGACCGGATCCTGGAGCGGGCGGACCTGAGGCTGTCGCTCTCGCGCCTGACCTTCTCCCACGAGCTCGCCCGCGTCATGCTGCTCGAGCAGGTCTACCGGGCCCTGACCGTCATCGGGGGCCGGCACTACGCCAAATGAGAGAGGGGTAAGCCATGTCCAAGAAGATGAACAAGAAAGAGCGAGAGGAGTTCCGGAAGCTCCTGGCCGATAAGAAAGAGACCATCACCCGCAAGCTCACCGAGACCATCACGGAGAGCAAGGAGATGGAGTCCAACGTCGCCCAGGACATGGTGGACAAGGCCGAGACGTCCTACACCAAGGAGTTCCTCCTCAGCCTGTCCAACGGCGAGCGGGAGCAGCTCCTGCTCATCGACGAGGCCCTGAAGAGGCTCGATCACGGCGAGTACGGCGTCTGCCAGGTCTGCCGCAAGGACATCGGCCCGAAGAGGATCCTGGCCATACCCTGGACGCCCCTGTGCATCGATTGCCAGGAAAAGGCCGAGGAAGAACAGAAAGCCCAGTGACCGGCCCCGTCCGGGCTTGGGCGGCCTCCCTGGCCAAGCTCGCCGAGCTCGTTCTCTTTCCCTCCCGCTGCCGTCTCTGCCGGTCCCTCCTCGAAGAGCCCGGCGAGAGGATCGTCTGCCGCGACTGTCTGGCCCGGCTCGTCCCGCGGCGCGGGCCCCTGTGCCCGGCCTGCGGGCGCTTTCACGAGGGCGCGGGCGGTGACCACCCCTGTGCGGCCTGCCTCGGGACGCCCCCGCCCTATGCGGTCCACCGCTCCTGCGGCGCATACGGCGGAGCGCTCAAGGACGTCATCCTGCTCTTCAAGTACCGGAAGTGCGCCCCGCTCAGCGCGCCCCTGGCCCGGTTCGCCGAGGCCGCGCTCGGCGGCGAGGCCGCTCTGTGGAGCGGGGCGGACCTCCTGGTCCCCGTGCCGCTCCACCGCGCCCGGCGGCGCGACCGGGGCTTCAACCAGTCGCGGCTTCTCGCCCGCGATCTGGCCCGGGCCCGGGAGATGAAGGTCCTCGCGGGGGCGCTCGTCAAGGCCCGCAACGTCCCGCCCCAGGCCGGGCTGCGCGCGGCCGACCGCGAGAGGAACGTCGTCGGCGCCTACGCCGTGCGGCGCCCGGAGGAGGTCAGGGGGAAGGTCGTCGTCCTCGTCGACGACGTCACGACGACGGGCGCGTTCAGGTTGATGTTGTCCTCGAGCCCCCGCGCGGCCGCCCGCTCCAGGAGCTCCAAGGCCCGCGGGTGATCGCCCGCCAGATAGCGAACGGCGGCCGCGTTGTTGTAGGCGTCGGCGTGCCGGGGATTGAGCCCGATCGCCTCCTCGTACTTCCGCAGGGCCTCGTCGTAGCGCTCCAGCCTGAAGAGGATGTTGCCGAAGAAGTAGAGGTAGTGGGCCTTCTGGGCGGTCCTGGCCCCGGCCGCTTTCCGGGCGGCCAGCTCCAGCTTGCTCTTCGCGTCGGTCAGCTGATCGTCGATGGCCTCGAGCTCCCGCGATTCGCGGCAGCTCGTGGTGATGTCCCATTGATTGGCCAGCATCAGCTCGTAGGAGCCGATCCTCTTGAGCTTCGTCCTGGCGGCGTGGTCGCCGAGCTCCTGCATGGGATCGTACGACTCCATCGCCCTCTCCATGCAGCCAAGGGCCCGCTCCTGGTCGCCCCGGACGTAGGCCAGGTTGGCCAGGTAATAGTGGGCGAAGGCGTGCCCGGGCATGATCCCGACGCATTCGCTCAGGGCGGCCTCGGCGTCCTCGAGACGTCCGGCCTGGAACGCCTTGAGGCCCCGGGCGAAGTGCGGCTCGGCGGAGGACAGCTTCTTCAGGGCTTCGTCGGGGGACGGGCCCTGCGCGCCGAGGAATTGCGCCGCCAAAAGGGCCGAGGCCAGGATCGAGGATCTCTTGAGGCCGTGTCTCGATGTTCCGCTGCCCATGTCCGGCACTCCTCTATTATACTCGAAGGAATGCAAACGGCGTGCCACGTCCGGAAAGGGCTCACTCTCGGGGAGAAGCCGGGGCCGGCCGGCCGGCCGGCCCGCTCAGGCCTCAAGGGCCTTTCCGGTCCATGTAAAGGAACGTGCCTGCCCGCCCGGCCTCGGCAAAGGCCTCAGAACGTGAAGGTGACCCCGGCGCGCCTACTGTTCGAGCGGTGACGCGCCTTCCCTGAACTCGCCCGTCCGGATCAGCCGCTCGATCTTGTAGGCCCCGAGCTTGCGGGCCTTGAGGAACCCGTCCCAGGCCGCCTCGGCGAGCCGGCCGTTCTCCCTGAGGTCGAAGAGCCACTCACCGCAGGCGGCGACCGGCCCGGGCGGGCTGACGCCGGCGTGGATCTCGCGCAGCCAGCGCTTGTTGAGCTCCTCGTGGGCCCCGATGGGGTCGGCCATCAGGACGGGCAGTCCCAGGCCGCAGTAAAAAGCCAGCTCGCTCGGCTTGGTCCACAGGACGTCGACGCGGCGCAGACGGTCGTTGAACCGCTCGAGGTAGGCGTAGACGTCCTGGTCGTAGACGAGCTCGATGGAGCGGTCAAGCTCCTCCCGGAGCCCGGCCGCGCTGATATAGCCCAGGACCCTCTCGAAGACCGTCTTCTGGATGCCGCAGGAGAGCGACAGACGGACCTCCCCCGCCCTCAGCCGGTCCCCGAGCCCCTTCAGGATCAGCCTCACCGTCTCGACCTGGGCGCCGGCGCCGCCGATGGCGAACATGACGCCGAACGCCTTCTCCCTCTCCTCGGG
Source organism: Candidatus Aminicenantota bacterium (assembly GCA_041320535.1). Taxonomy (GTDB): domain Bacteria; phylum Acidobacteriota; class Aminicenantia; order Aminicenantales; family Saccharicenantaceae; genus RBG-16-66-30. The sequence goes on from JBGLNH010000001.1 coordinate 1,824,370, forward strand.
CACCCGGTCCCGGCCCAGCCAGCCGAGGACGGACCGCTCATGGTAGGAGAAGAACTTGCCGCTCGGGTCGAGGCGCAGGAGCCGCGCGAACAGGTCCGCCTTGAGGACCTCCAGCCCCTCCTCCGAGCCGATGTTCTCCTTGGGCAGAGGGAAGCCGGTCACGAGGATCGACTCGTCGGGGACGCCGTAGGCCAGGAGCCGGAGGCGGACCTGCGTACAGGGCGCCAGATAGCGGATCCGGCTCCGCTTCGGGTCGCGCGGGACCCAGACCCGGTTGAAGTCGGCGTCGCAGATGAGCAGGTAGTTGTCCCGCTCGGGACCGGGGCCGCCCCCGGCGAGAGCGTCCAGTGCCACCGCCGTCGCGTAGAAAGTGTGGACGACGGGGTAAGGCCCGGCCGCCAGCCGCTCCAGGAGGCTCCGGCAGAGGCCTTTCTTCCTGACCAGCCGCTCGAGGAGCTTCACGGCCAGGTTGGGCTTGGACTGGTCCGTCCGCGGGTAATAGGGCTTGATGCGCTGGACGGCCAGGAGCAGGGACACCAGGGCCCGGCCGACCACCGGCACGGCCCCGGCCTTGGAGGACCAGTAGTAGAGCCGGCGCAGCCGCCGCCAGATGCGGTATTCCGGTCCCGGCGTGGTCCGCCGCGAGCCGTAGATGACGACGCCCTCGTGGGTGAGGTCGCGCAGAGGGTAGGCCGCCCGGAGGTGGCCCAGGCCCATCAGGACGGTGACGACCCAGGCCTTGTCACGCGCCTTCATAGACCAGGCTGTCCACGTTCGCGGGGATCCGGATCAGGGTGTTCCGGCCGATGGCGATCCGGCCGCCCCGCCACTCGACCTGGCGGCTGAAGAAGGGCGTGAAGTAGACGGCGAGGAAGACGAGGTCCTTGCCCAGGACGGCGGCCGGGAAGAGGAGATGGTTCCGGAGCTTGCCCCGGTCCCCGGTGTTGACGAAGAGGAAATTGACGTATTCCAAGGCGACCTTGGCGGCGGCCGTGACGGCCACCACGGCCCAGCCGCGCCGCCCGAAGGCGGCCGCCCCGGCCAGGGCGATGACGATCGGATTGAGCAGCACCTCGGCGAGATAGACGCCCGGGCGGAGGTGGAAGCGGAGCTTGGCCCAGCGCGACATGCGCTTGAAGAAGCTCCGCAGGGTCGCGTATTGGCTGACGTTGGTCACCCAGGTGAAGTTGGTCGCGACCCGGAAGCCGCTCTTGCGGAACGCCTCGCCGAGCAGGAAATCCTCGGCCAGGTAGTCCTTGAAGTAGGCGAAGCCGCCGAAGGTCTCCAGGGCCGCGCGCTCGACGAGGAAGGACTTCCCGACGAGGATAGGCTGGCGGCCGAGGACCCAGGAGGCGATGACGCTCCCCGAGGTGAAGAAGTTGAGGCTCGAGTTCTCCATCAGGCTGCCGAAGCTCCGGCTCGAGGAGCCCCGGATGGGCGAGAACACGATCTTGGCGTCGCGGGCGAGCTGTTCGTCGACGAGCCGGCGCAGCGAATCGGGGGCGACGCGCACGTTGGAGTCCGTGGCCCAGAACAGGTCGCCGCGGCTGCGCGACTCGAGGCGGGCCAGCTTGTGGACCTTGGGATTCTCGAAGGGCGGGTGGCCCGTCGCGACGATGGCCGTGGGGACGCCGGGATGGGCGGCCTTGAGCCGCCTCAGGAGCCCGACGCACGGGTCCCGGAGGTCGTCGACGGCGAAGAGGATCTCGTAGGCCGGGTAATCGAGGCGGTAGAAGGACTCGAGGTTGGCGGCCATGTCGTCGTCGATGTTCTTGACCGGCTTGAGCACGCTGACGAACGGATAAGCGCGGCCGGCGGCCCGCGGCGTCTTCCGGCCCCGGCGGAAAGCGACGGTCAGGGCCGTGAACAGGCCGGAGACCGCGACCGACAGCCCGAGCAGGACGAGGATCATGGCTTTCATCGCCTCCTTTATAGCCGGGGCCTGTGAATTTCCGATGAAGGAACGGTTAATTCTTCGTTCAGAGCGCTCTTCACCGAGAATTGACCGGACCTTCATCTCTTATTAACCGGCTTGCGGGACGATGGGTGAGGATGGAACACCGAACATGAGAACGACAACGACCCCGGCGCGGACCTCCCCGCGGATCATCGACCCCGGTCGGGCCCGTTCCGCCATGGCCGAGGGCTGGCGGGCGGCCGACCTCCACGTCCACACCCTTCACTCCTACGACGTCATCCCCACCCGGCAGGCCGATCCCCTGAGCCTCTATCTCCAGGCCCGCAGGCTCGGCATGAGCTACGTCGCCTTCACGGACCACGACACGATGGCCGCCTACGACGAGATCGGCTGGACCCGCGAGGGCCTCGTGCCGGCCGTCGAGGTCAAGATCCTCGACCCGCGGAACGTGGGCCACACCGTCCACGTCAACGTCTACACGCTCGACCGGCGCCAGTACCTGGAGATCCGGAAGATCGCGGACAAGGCCCGGGACATCGCGGCCCTCGCCGCCTATCTCCGGGCGGAGGGCCTGCCCTTCGTCTTCAACCATCCCTTCTGGCACGAGCCCGACGAGAAGCCCAACCTCCGGGCCGTCCTCGACGTCGCCCCCCTCTTCCCCGTCCTCGAGTACAACATGGGCCGCATCGGGCGCATCAACGCCCAGGCCATCCGGCTGGCCGACGCCCTCTCCAAAGGCATCGTGGCCGCGACCGACACCCACGTGGGCGAGATCGGGATGGCCTTCACTCTGGCCCGCGGCGACTCGTTCAAGGAGTTCTTCGGGAACATCGCGGCCCGGGCGTCCCTCCTGTGCCCGGCCGACCTGACCCTGCCCCGCCTCAAGGAGGAGACTGCGCTCAGGATCCGCCGCCTCTTCGACAAAGCCGGCTGGCTCCACTCCAAGGAGTCCTTGTCGATGGACACGGGGAACGCGGTCCTGGACGGCATCGTCCGCCGGATGGCGCGGCATGGCTCGTGCGCCGGCGTCTCCCGCTGGCTGCTCAGAACGGCGATCGAGGCGCTGTCGAGCTCGGGGATCCCGGGCTCGCTCTATCTCCGCTATCAGAACGGCCTGGCCGACCGCGTCGGCCGGCTGCTCGAAGGCGCCGGGGCCGCGGCCTAAGGGCGGAGCTCGGATCGTTCCGGGATCCGGGGCTCAGGGCCGGGCCGGACCCGCCGGGCCCCCGCCATCGCCCCCGTCCTATCAGAACGTGAAGGTGACCCCGGCGCTCAGGAAATGGACCAGGGCGAAGTTATAGACCTCCTCGACGTTCGCTCCGCCCTCGAGGATCCGGTACACCCCATCTTTTCTTCTTCGGCGCGGGCCGCTTCCGCGGCCGCCTCTTCGCGCTCGGCGGCCAGCTCCTCCTCGTCCGGCTTGCGGCGGAAGGTCGAGACCTCGACGATCTTGCCGTCCTGGAAGCGGACGTGGGCCAGCCGGAAGCGCCTCCCGATGAGGAAGGCGTTGCGGAAGAGCTTCTTGATCTGGTTGGGGTGGGCGTTCGTCCCGACGTCGAAGTCGGCCGGACGGCGGCCGAGCAGCAGGTCGCGCACGGCCCCTCCGACGAGGTAGGCCGTGAAGTTGCTTCTGTTCAGGCGGTAGAGGACCTTGAGGCAGTCGGGGTCGATGTCGCGGCGCGAGATGCGGTGCCGCCCGCGGTCGAGGATGACGGGGGCCTCGTACGCGGCCGGGTCGTCCTTTTCCGGCAGATCGTCAGGGTCGGTCATGAGCGTCTAGGATATCACTTTTCGGCCATCACTTCGCGGCGGCCCGCTCGACGGCGCCGAAGACGCGCATGAAGTTGCCGCCGAGGATCTTGCGGACGTCGTCGGGCTTGTAGCCGCGCCGGACGAGCTCCTTGGTGATGTTGGGCATGAGGCCGGCGTTCTCGAGCCCCGAGGCGACCTCGCTCAGGCCGTCGAAGTCCGAGCCCAGTCCGACGTGGTCGCAATCCCCGGTCACCTTGACGATGTGGTCGATGTGGTCGACGACCGTTTTGACGTCGACCGGCGGGAGCGTCTTTTTCACCGCGGCCCAGCGCTCCCGGAGATCGGCGTTGAACCTGTCCCGGACCGCCGGGCCGGCCGCGAAGATGGCGGCCCGGTCGGCCGGCAGGCCGTGGTCGGCGGCGGTCCTCTCGAAGACCGCCGTCTGCTTCGCGTCGTAGCCGTCCTGGAGGAACCCCGGCCAGAAGTTGACGCCGACGAGGCCGTCCTTCTCGGCCAGGGCCTTGAGCATGTCGTCGCTGAGGTTGCGGTGGTGGGCGGCGATCGCCCGGGCGCACGAGTGCGAGGCGACGACCGGCGCCTTCGACAGGCGCAGGACGTCCCAGAAGGTCTCGTCGTGGACGTGGGAGACGTCGACGATCATGCCCAGCCGGTTCATCTCGGCCACGACCTTCTCGCCGAACCCGGTCAGGCCGCCGTGGACGGGCTTCTCGTCGCCCGAGGCGTCGGCCCAGTCGGCCGCCGTCCAGTGCGTCAGGGTCATCAGGCGCACCCCGGCCCGGTGGAACTGGCGCAGCAGCACGAGGTCGCTCTCGATGGCGTAGCCGCCCTCGATCGCGACGAGGACCCCGGTCTTGCCCGCGCCGCGGGCCGCGCCGGCCTCCTGGACCGACGTCACCAGGGCCAGGTCGTCCGGGTTCTTCTCGACGAGCTCGTGGACCTTCTCGATCTGGGCGAAGACGCCGTTGGCCGCCTTGGCCTTCTCGAGCTCGCTCCCCGGCGGCGGGGAGAAACAGGCGAAGACCTGGAGGTCGACCGCCCCCCGCCTGAGCTTGGGGATGTCGATGTGGCCCTTCGCCAGGTCCCGGGCCAGGTCCTCGCCGGCCATGTAGCGGCCGATCGTGTCGCAGTGCATGTCGACGACCGCGGCGTCGCGGTGGAGGAACATCGTCCGGTGGACCGGGTCGAGCAGGTTCTCCCGGCTCGAGGCCAGCGACCAGAGGATGTCGCAGTGGTACTGGCTGGCCAGCCGCAGGAGCTCGGGGTCGATGATGCCCGGCCCGTCGCCGGGCTGATGGTATTCGGGGTGCTCGTCGTCGAGCCCGCCGGTCAGGACCTCGCCGCTCCGGAGCGAGACGGCCGGGACGCCTTTCGCCCAGAACGCCGTGTGGTCGGAGCCGCGGTAGTTCGGCCGCGGCTTGATCCGGGCCATCGTCGCCGCGTCCAGGCCGCGCTTGACGATCTCGAAGAGCTCGGCGAACTCGGTCATGCCGCCGACGAGGAGGTCCCCGTCGCCCGTGCCGACCATGTCGAGGTTCATGTAGAGCGCGGTCCTGTCGAGCGGGACGACCGGGTGGTCGACGTACCAGCGCGAGCCGACGAGGCCCAGCTCCTCCCCGGCCCAGGCGCAGAAGACGATCGTCCGGGCCGGCTTGAACTTGGCCGCGGCCAGGGCCCGGACCGTCTCCAGGACGACCGCCGCCGACGTGGCGTTGTCGTCTGCGCCGGGGTAGACCCAGCCGTCGACGCCGACGCCGAGGTGGTCGAGGTGGCCGCCCATGACGATGGCCTCGGCCTTGAGCTTGGGGTCGGCGCCCGGCCAGACGCCGACGACGTTCGGGGCCGTGCGCTCGCCGGAGACGAAGCGGGCCTCGATCTCGACCTCGACGCCGAGGTCGGCGGTGAAGGACTTCTTGAGGCGCAGCGTCTTGCTGACGAGGTCGCGCCAGCTCTTCCCGGCGAGGTAGAAGGCGTCGTTGAGGAAGTCGCGGCCCGCCCGCAGCACGACGAAGCCCTCGGGGGCCTGGCCGGCGCGCAGGGCGCCGTAGCGCTGGCGCTGCCCTTGTTGGCGGGGCTCGCCGGGCGTCGCGAGGTCCATCTCGATGAGTCCGACGGCGCCCTTCCCGGCCGCGGCCAGGGCCTTTTTCTCGAAGGTCCAAGCGGCGCGGGAGTCGCTGCCGAACGAGGCCGGCAGGTCGGGCATGACGAGGACGACCTTGCCCTCGACCTCGAGCCCGGCGTAGTCGTCCCAGGCGTCCTTTTCGGACGAGACGCCGTAGCCGGCGAAGACCAGGCCGCCGCGCGCCCGCCCCGACCCGGTCCCGCTGACGGGGACGAAGTCGCGGCCCCGGCCGGCGTAATAGACGCGGCGCTCCGGCGAGAGGATCTCGAGGCGGACGGGCTGCTCGAAGTCCGTCCAGGTCTTGAACGGGACCTCCTGGAAGAAGGTGCCGTTGTCGCCGCCCGGCTGGAGCCCGAGCTTGCGCATCTCGGCGGCCACGTACTCGGCCGCCAGGCGGTACTCGGGGGTGCCGGACTTGCGGCCCTTGAAGTCGTTCGAGGCGAGATGGGCGACGTGGGCGAAAGCCTTGGCGGCGTCGGCAGCCGGCCGGAGGGCGGGGCGTTCCGGGGCGGCCGTCAGTGCGGCGGCGACGGCCAGGGCCGGGGCGAGGAGAGCGAAGGAGCGGCGAACGGCGGCGCGTTTCATGTCGTTTTCCTTTGGGCGAGCTGTTTCAGGGCGTCCGCGGCGGCCTTGCCGAAGCCCTCGGAGACCGTCGGGTGGTTGTAGACCAGGTCGTGGATGTCCTCGGCCCGGGCGCCGAGCTTGACGGCCAGGGCGGCGAAGTGGATGGTCTCCGAAGCGTGCTGGCCGGCGACGTGGGCGCCGACGAGCCGGCGGGTCGCTCCGTCGAAGATGAGCTTGAAGAAACCGGTGACGTTGGCGTCGAGGCAGGAGCGGACGAGATCGTTGTAGCCGCAGCGGCCGATGACGACCTCGGCGCCGCCGGCCCGGGCCCGCTCCTCGGTCAGCCCGACCGAGCCGACCTCGGGGTCGGTATAGATGCCCCAGGGCGCGCAGCTGTAGTCCATCACGGCGTCCAGGCCCATGGCGTTCTCGGCGGCGACGCGGGCCTCGACGACGGCCAGGGACGAGAGCATGAACCGGGCCAGGACGTCTCCGGCGGCGTAGATCCCCGGGACGGAGGTCCGCATGCGCTCGTCGACCCGGATCTCGCCCCGCGGGCCGGCCGTGAGCCCGGCGGCGGCCAGGCCGAGCCCCTCCGTGTCGGGGCGGCGGCCGACGCCGACCAGGACGCGGTCGACCACGATCGCCTCGCCGCCCTCGAGGACGGCCCGGACGGCGCCGCCCCCGTCCCCGGCGAGGGGTTCGACGCGCTCGACGCCGGCGGAGAGGACGAGGCGGATGCCGCGCTTTTTGAACTCGCGGGTGATGAGGGCGGCCACCTCGTGGTCCTGTCCGACCAGGGCCCGGTCGGCCTTCTCGACGACCGTGACCGAGGAGCCGAGCGACCGGAAGATGAAGGCCATCTCGCAGCCGATGACCCCGGCCCCGACAACGAGGAAGCGGGCCGGGACGGCGTCCATGGCCGTGAGCTCGTCGGTGGAAAGGACGGCCCCGCCGTCGAAGGGCAGGTGGGGGAGGGCGATGGGGCGCGACCCGGCGGCGATGACGGTCCGCGGCGCGTCGATGAGGCGGGCCGTGCCGTCGGGCAGGCGGACCTCGACGCGGCGCGGGTCCTTGAACGCGGCCGCGCCGGTGAGCGTCGCCACCCCGTTCTTGCGCATGAGCGCCGCCAGGACCCCGAGCTCGCACATCGTCGTCTTGTGGCGGCTCTCGAGGATCGTCTTGTAGTCGGCCTTGGCGTTCTCGACGACGGGGATGCCGTAGCGCTTGCCCTGCTTGAGGCCCTCCAGGAAGCGGGCGGCGTTCTCCAGGGTCTTGGAGGGCAGGGTCCCGGTCTTGACGCAGCCGCCGCCGAGCTCGGGCTCGCGGTCGACGATCAGGGCCTTGGCGCCGAGCTCGGTGGCGCGGAGGGCCGCGGAGATGCCGGCCTCGCCCCCGCCGATGACGACGATATCGAAGGGGCCGGCGGCGCCGGGCGCGCCCGGGGCGCCGGGACGGGGATCGCTCGCGGGGCTCATGATCGCTCCTTGTCGACGCTCTTTTTATCGGCTCTTCTCCCGATTTCGGGAAGTCCCTCTCTGCGGCTTCGGTCGGGAATCGCATCTAGTTCCCCGGACCCCCTGGGAACCAGTCTCGTCGGTTCCCCCGCCTGCGGCGGGCCCCCCTCCGCTACGGGGATCGTCGAGGCGAATTCCCTCCCCGCCTCGAGAGGGTATCCCGGAAAGGGGGTTCAGGCATGATGTCCCCGAATCAGAAAAAAAGAGGTATCTTGGGCGGGCTGACGGCCTTGGCGGTCATCGTGGCCATCGGCCAAGCCCTTCCGGGCGCCGAGCCGGTGAAGTTCTGGCCCGACGTCCTGGCCGTCGAGAGGTGCCCACACGGACAACTGGCCTTCACGCCGGAAGGCTCGTGGGGAATGCCCGTCAGACTGGGCGGGGCCGTCAACACGGAGGCTTTCGAGCGCTTCCCGTCGCTCTCGCGGGACGGGAAGTTCCTGTTTTTCATCCGGTCCATCGGCCAGCAGTTCGTCGGCGACCAGGCCCATTTCTACTGGGTCGACGCGGGCATCCTCGACGATTTCAAGACTGGGGCCATGAAATGAGAGGCTTCAGGCCGAGAAAAGCCGGCGCCAGAATGGGATCCTTGCTCATCGCGGTTTTGGCCTTCGCAGCGCTCCTTTGTCCGATCGGCACCCCGCCCGAGGCCGCGGCGGCCGGAACGGCGGTCCATCGTGACATCGAACGGGAGCTCGAGCCGGGCCAGGCGATCGTCAAATACCTGTTCCACAGCGGCTGGGAGGTCCGAACGCGGGACCACCTGCTCATCTTCGACTACACCGATCCCCTCCCGACGCCGGGCCGGCCGGCGGGGCTCCCGAGAGCCATCGAGCCCGCGGAGATCGCGGACCAGAAGGTGACCGTGTTCATCTCCCACGCCCACTCGGACCACTTCAATCCCGAGATCCTGAAGTGGCGGGACGCCGTCAAGTCCATACGATATGTGTGGGGCTGGGAGGGAGTGGGCTCGCCGGAGGATATCCACTTTGGTCGAGACCGCCGGTTCGTCGAGGACCGCGGGATCGAGATCCTGAACATCCATCACGACTTCGACGGCATCCCCGAGTCGGCTTTTCTGGTCAGGGTCGACGGACTGACGATCTTTTTCGCCGGCGACCACGGCAGCGGCCGGGGGATGATGAACCCGGTCTTCGGCGACAATATCCGCTATCTGGCCGGGCAGGCGCCCGAGCTGGACCTCATGTTCACCCCGACCTTCGGCGGCGAGATCGACGCCATCCGGGCGCTCAAGCCCCGCGTCGTCTTACCCATGCACGACGGCGGCCGCGAGCGCCAATACGCGCTGTTTGCCCAAAAGCTCAGGTCGCTCGGGCTGGAGGTCCAGGTCGGCGCCGCCGACAGGCCGGGGGCTCGCTTTGATTATTCCAACGGAAAGATCACGGCGAGATGAGCGAAGGAGGCAGACCATGAGAAAGAGCGCTTGGCTCATCGTCCTCCTATGCCTGTGGGCGGCGATCATTCCGGCGCAGGACAGCCGCGTCGCGCCGGAGAACGCCAACGAGGCCCGCCTCAACCGGCTCCAGCCGCCCGGCCAGGTCATGGACATCATCGGGGCGGCCGCCGGCATGACCATCGCCGAGATCGGGGCGGGGCGGGGACGCTACGTCGTCCATCTGGCCGACCGGGTGGGCCCCGAGGGCAGGATCTACGCGGAGGACATCGACGGCGATGCCTTGCGGCACCTCGCCGAGCGTTGCCGCCGGGCCGGGTTCGCCAACGTCGAGACCGTCCTCGGCGACCCGGACGACCCCAAGCTCCCCGCGGGAAAACTGGACCTCATCTTCGTCATCTCCTCGTACCATCATTTCGGAGACCCCGTCGCGCTGATGAGCAAGGCCCGGGTCGCGCTGAAGCCGGCCGGCCGCCTGGCCATCGCCGAATGGGCCCCGGAAAAGGACGGCCGGGGAGAAGGTACCACACCGGAGCGGATGCGGGCCCAGATGGAGAGCGCCGGCTTCGTCCTCGAGCGCGCCGACAGATCTCTCGAAGCCAACCGCCTGTATATCTATCTCTTCCGGCCCGCTTCCGGGACTTAGACGATCCGTTCGACCGCTGGGCTCTACGGCCTCTTGATGGAGCGTACGAGGCGGATCCCGAAGACCGTCCCCGTCTCCAGGCCCTCGATACCCTCGAACCTGACCGTGACCTTGTCCTTCCCGGCGACGGCCTCGATCGGCAGGGCGTACGTCACGTCGAAGAAATCCTCTTTCTCTTGAGGCGCCCGCCGGGCGATCCTCCGCTCCCCGACCTCGAGGCCGTCCACGAGGACGGCGAAGGCCCGGTCGGCGCGCTCGTCGGTGCTGTAGGTGACGACCAGGGCGAGCGGGCCAGCCGTGTCGACCGGCAGGTCGAACGAGAACCAGTCCGCCGCCCGGCGGCCGTATTGGCCGCGGAGCTGGGCCGGGGAGGTCGTCCCGCCCCGCTGGTTGAAGTCCCGCTCGGACTGCATCTGGCCGGGCTGGACGAAGGCGACCGTGGCCGCCTCGAGCTTCCGGCGGGCCTCCTCGGCGGCCGCCTGGGCGGCCGCGCGCCCTTCCCACTCTTCCGGCGTGAAGATGTCCCAGTAGGCGGCATAGGCGCGGCGGTGGAGGCGGTAGAAGGGGACGAGATCGACGTCCCGGTCGCGGCCGACGCCCTGGGTCCGGAAGACTCCAGGGCGGCCTTCCACGGGCTTGACCCAATCCGCCGCGGACGTCGCCTCTGTCACGAGGACGGGCATCGTCGGCCGCGGCGCGGCGGGAGCGGGCGTTTCCCCGGGCTTCGGCCGCGGCCGCCGCTCGGGGAAGGGCCCGAGGTCGCCGGCCAGGACGAGCGGCCCCCACAGGATGGCCGCCCGGTTCGGGTTGTCGGGCAGGGGCTCCAGCCGGAGGGCCTTGGGCAGGACGATCCCCACCCTGTCGCCGTCCTTCCAGCTCCGGCGGACCCGGACGTAGGTCCCGGCCGGGCTGACGCCCTCGACCGCCCGGCCGTTGACCGTGACCTCGAACCCCTCCCCCGCCCAGAAGGGGCGCCGTAGCGCGAGCTCGAAGCGGCGCGGCCTCTTCGTCCCGACCGTCAGCGCGGCGTCGCCGCCTTCGGGAAAGCCGGTCGTCATCGTCAGCCGGACGCCCGCCGCCGTCCAGTCCGCCGTCGAGGGCGCGTAGATGTTGACCCAGAGCGTGTCCCCCGATCCGTAGTAGAGGCCGTCGCCGTGCAGGGCGTGGCTCTCCATTCCGGAGCCGACGCAGCAGGTGAAGCTCCGCTCCATGTCCTGGTACTCGCGGGCGACGCCCTGGCCCACCGGGACCATGTAGCAGGTGGCGCCGTCGGCGGGGTCCATGGAGCCGAGGATGTGGTTGAAGAGGGCCCTCTCGTGGAAGTCGGCGTAGCGCATGTCGGGCTCGAGGGCGAAGAGCGCCCGGGCGAACTTGATCATGTTGTAGACGTTGCAGGTCTCGGCCGTCCGGCCCTCGATCATGTCGCTGAGCTTGTCCGGCTCGCCGAAATACTCGTTCCGGCCGTGACCGCCGGTGGCGAAGCTGTGGTGCAGGGCGACCCGGTCCCAGAAGAACCTGGCCGCGGCGCCGCCGGCCAGGTCGCCGGCGTGGACGTATCGGGCCAGCGATCCCAGGAGCTTGGGGACGAGCGTGTTGCCGTGCTTGCCCCGGAGGATGTCCTCGCCCTTGGCCAGCGGCCCGACGACCGCCCGGTGCTCGAACTTGTCCGAGAGCCGCAGCCAGCGCTCGTCGCCCGTGTCGGCGCAGAGGTCGACCAGGACCTCGTTCATGCCGCCGAACTCCGTGCCCAGCATCTTCTGGATTTGGGCGTCGTCGAGGCCGGCCAGCACGCCCTCCGCCCAGGCGGCGAAGCGCTCCTCGATCTCCAGGGCCTCGCGGTTCCCCGCGTGCCGGTAGGCGTCGCGCAGCCCGGCGTAGATCTTGTGCTGCACGTACCACGGCGACCACATGCCGTTGAGGTCGAAGCCGGACGAGCGTATGTCGCCCGCGGCGATCCGGGCGTAGAGGGTCTTGCCCGGCGCGCCGTCGCGGTCGGCCTGGGCGCCGATGTAGCCGTCGCCGTGCTTCGCCTGGACGGCACCGAGCTCGGCCACGAGGTAGTCGGCCCGCTCCTTGAAGCGCGGGTCGCCGGTCGCGGCGTACATCAGGCTCACCCCCGAGAGGTAGTGGCCGGCGACATGTCCGGTCAGCTGGCGGTCGGCCCCGTCCCAGCCGCCGTAGCCCTCGGCCTTGGGCTCGAGGCCGGCGGCCTGGCGCAGGAAGGCCATCATGCGGTCCGGCGAGAGCGATAGGAGATAGAGGCCGTTCTGATCCTGGGCCTGCTTCAATGGGCCGCCGGTCAGGCGGACGTCCCGGAGCGGGATCGGGCGCGCCTTCCACGGCACGGCCGGCTTGGCCGAGCCTGACGAACAGGCGGCCGCCAGAAGGACGGTCAGCAGGGCCGCCAGGGCCCCGGCGAAGGTCGAGGATCTCGACATGGTCATGGACGATCTCTCTTGGCGAAGGTCAATAGCGGACCTCGGTCTCGACGATGAAGAACCTGTAATCCACGTAGCGGACCGTCGCTTCCGAATACCGGTGGATCCCTTTCGTCGAGCGATAGTCCTCGTGGATGACCAGGCGGTCGGGGAAACGGATGCCGTTCTTCTCGACGCCGTAATAGCCGACGACGGACACGCGGGGCTCGACCTGGGGGCCGATGGACTTGGCCGTCGCCAGGATCATCAGGTAATTCCCCAGCGAGCGCTGGTCCCATTCGATCTTGACGATGGCGAAGTCCCTCTTCCTGACCCAGGCCTTGCCGTAGATGAGGCCCGGCTCCTCCGGCCCGGCCGGGCCCGCTTCGACGAGGTAGGCCGCTTCGCCCTCGACATCCTCTTCGCCGAGGAGGGTGTAGCGGTGCTTCGGCTGCCAGTACTCGCTGAAAAAGCCGCCCGGAGATCGGAACGCTCCGACGACGGCCTCGAGCCCCGCGCCGTCCAGGGAATAGATGTAGGGCCTGAGCACGGCCTCGATCTTCCGGACAAGACCGTCGAGCCGGGCCGGGGCCTCGTCGCAGGGTCCCCGGGGCCTCGTGGCCAGGCGGATCGAGAGGTCTCCGGGCGAGGCCAGCGTGGTCACGGCGACGTCCGGCGGGACCGCTCCGTAGACGGGCTTGAGCAGGGACTCCATGGCCGACTCGCCGAGCCCCGTCAGCCGGATGACCCGCCGGGCCAGCGGGCGGCCGCCCGGACGGGCCAGGCGAGGCAGGACCCGGGTCTCGAACATGGGCCGGATCTCCCGAGGCGGCCCGGGGAGCAGGACGATCGTGCGGCGCCGGGCTTCGAGCCACAGCCCGGGCGCCGTGCCGTGGGGGTTCTCGAGGATCAATGCCCCCTCGGGGACATAGCACTGCTTGAGGTTCGACGGGGGCACCGGCAAGCCGCGGCACCGGAAGCGCCCGGCGATCCGCGCCTCGATCTCCTCGCGGAAGACCAGTCTCTTCCCGAGGACCTCGGCCAGCGTCTCGCGCGTCCGGTCGTCCTCGGTGGGGCCGAGCCCGCCCATGCAGAGGATGAGCCGGGCGCGGCCGAGGGCCGTCCGCAGGACCCGGGCCAGGTCCCGCGCGTCGTCGCCGACGATGGATTTGAAGGCGACCTCGATCCCGATCGAGTTCAGCCCTTCGGTCAGGAAGAGGGAGTTGGTGTCCTGGTGATCGGGGGTCAGGAGCTCGCTGCCTACGGCGATGATCTCGGTCTTCATTCCGTGCCTCAGAGCGCGAGCAGGGCCAGGCGGGCGACGGCGGCCGCCGCGAGTCCGGCGCCGACGTCGTCGGCCATGATCCCCCAGCCTCCGGGAAGCCGTTCCAGCTTCCGGATCGGCCAGGGCTTGATGATATCAAAAAAGCGGAACAGAGCGAAAGAGACGGCCACGGGCGCCCAGCCGGCGGGAAGGAAGGCCAGGCCGACGAGCTGCCCGCAGACCTCGTCGACGACGATCCTCCCCGGGTCGGGGGAGCCGAGCTCGGCCGCGTGGACGGCCGCCGCCACGCCGCCGGCGGCGAGGAGCGCGGCGACGAGCAGGATGTAGAGGGGGGCGGCGAGGTCGGCGAGGAGGTACTTGTAGGCCAACGCCGCGACGGCGCTGGCGGCCGTGCCGGGGACGAGGGGGAAACGGCCGACGCCGAAGAACGTGGCCAGGGCGCGGGCGGCGAGCTTCACGGGACCATCCTCCCTTCGAGATCGTAGTCGCCGGCCGACGCGACCTCGACCCGGACGACGGCCGAAGGCGGCTCGGTCCGGCCGGGGCGGAGCGTGAAACGGATGACCCCGTCGACCTCCGGGGCCTGGAACCGTCCCCGTCCGATCCATCGGCCGGCCGTGCCCGGATCGGGGCCTTCGACGAGCACGTCGAACGCGCGGCCGACGCGGGCGGCGTTGGCCCGCCGCGAGATCCCGGCCTGGAGCTCCATGATCTCCGCGCGGCGGGCCTCCTTTTCCTCGGGCCCCGCCGTCTCGGCCAGCCGGAAGGCCGGCGTGCCCTCCTCCGGGGAGAAGGCGAAGACGCCGAGATGGTCGAAGCGGGCCTCTTCGACGAACCGGCGCAGGGCCGCGAATTCCCGGCGACCCTCGCCCGGGAAGCCGACGATGAGCGAGGTCCGCAGGGCCACGTCAGGCAGTTTGGCCCTGATCCTCTCCAGGAGCCGCAGGGCCCGGGAGCCATCCATCCCGCGCCGCATGGCCTTGATCAGGGCGGGATCGGCGTGCTGGAAGGGGACATCGAGGTAGCGGCAGACCTTGGGGCCGCCCATGGCCTCGAGGAGCCGGTCGTCGATCTCCTCGGGATAGCCGTAGAGGAAGCGGATCCAGGCCAGGCCCTCGACGCGGCCCAGCCTCTCGAGCAGGCGGGCCAGCCCGTCCGTCAGTCCCCGGTCGCGGCCGAACCGGGTCGTGTCGTGGGAGACGAGGTCGATCTCCCTGACGCCCAGCCCCGCGAGCGCCCGGGCCTCGCGGACGACGGAGGCCGGTCCGCGGGAGACGTAGGGCCCCTTGATGAGAGGGATGGCGCAGAAGCCGCAGCGGTGCGAACAGCCCTCGGAGACCTTGACGTAGGCCCAGGCGCCGGGCGTCGAAACGAGACGGGGGGAGGCGTCCGAGTAGAGGAATGTCCGGCGGCGCGCCCGCTCGGGGCGGCCGTCGAGCAGGTCGGCGATCCGGTCGAAGCTCCGGACGCCCGTCCAAACGTCGACCTCGGGGAAGGAGAGCTCCAGGCGAGGCCGGGCCCGCTCGACGTGGCACCCGGCGGCGACGATCCTCTTCGACGGATCGCGGCGCTTGAGAGCGACGGCGCCGCGGAGCGCGTCCTCGGCCTCCTCGCGGGCCGGCCCGATGAAGCCGCAGGTGTTGACCACGATCCAGTCGGCGTCCCCGGGCCGGTCGACCGGCGCGTAGCCCGCCCGCTTGAGGGCGCCGAGCATGACCTCGCTGTCGACGAGGTTCTTGGCGCAGCCGAGACTGACGAGGGCGACCGTTGCGGCGCGCCGGCCGCCCGGGGCGCCGCGCGTCGGCCGGGTCAAGGATAGATCCTGTAGAGAAGGCGGGGGAAGGGGATGGTCTCGCGGATGTGCTTGATGCCGCAGATCCAGGAGACCATGCGCTCGACGCCCATGCCGAAGCCCGAATGCGGCACCGAGCCGTACTTGCGCAGGTCGAGGTACCACTCGTAGGCCTCGCGCGGCAGCTTGTGCTCCTCGAGCCGCTTCTCGAGCAGCGCCAGGTCGTGGATGCGCTGGCCGCCGCCGATGACCTCGCCGTAGCCCTCCGAGGCCAGGAAGTCGACGCCCAGGACGACGTCCGGGTTTTCGGGCGCGGGCTGCATGTAGAAAGCCTTGATCGCGGCGGGGAAGTGGGTCACGGCGACCGGCGACGTGTAGAGCTCGGAGATGATGGTCTCCTCGGGCGCGCCGAAATCGCCGCCCCACTCGATGGCCGACCCCTTGTCGCGAAGGATCGGGACGGCCTCGGTGTAGGTCAAGCGCGGAAAGGGCTTGTGGATGGCCTCGAGGGGCTTGGGGTCGCGCTCCAGCGTTTCGAGCTCGAGGCGCCGTTTCGTCAGGACGCGCTCCATGATGAAGAGGACGAGGTCCTCGCCGAGCCCGATGACGTCCTGGAGCGTGGCGAAGGCGATCTCCGGCTCGACCATCCAGAACTCGATGAGGTGGCGGCGGGTCTTGGACTTCTCGGCCCGGAACGTCGGGCCGAAGCAGTAGACCTTGCCGAAGGCCATGGCGGTGGCCTCGTTGTAGAGCTGGCCGCTCTGGCTGAGGTAGGCTTTCTGGTCGAAGTATTCGGTCTCGAAGAGGGTCGTCGTCCCTTCGCAGGCGCTCGGGGTCAGGATGGGCGTGTCCATCAGGCGGAAGCCGCGGCCGTCGAAGAAATCGCGGATGGCCTTGACGATCTCGGCCCGGACGCGCAGGACGGCGTGCTGTTTCGAGGAGCGCAGCCAGAGATGGCGATGCTCCATCAGGAAAGGGGTGCTGTGCTCCTTGAGCGTGATGGGGTATTCCTCGGCGATCTGGACGATCTCGAGCTCGCTCATCTGGAGCTCGAAGCCGCCCGGGGCGCGCTTGTCGGCCCGGACCTTGCCGCGGACGACGAGCGAGGACTCCTGGGTCAGGCGGTCGAACGTCTGGAAGAGCGGCGCGTCCTTGTCGGCGCTGAAGGCCGTGGCCTGGATGAGGCCCGTCCCGTCGCGGACGAGCAGGAAGCGGACCTTGCCGGAGGAGCGCTTGTTGTAGACCCAGCCGCGGACCTCGACCTCCTGGCCGTCGTGGGCGGCGATGTCCTCGATGTAGACCCATTTCATAGCGCGCTCATTATAAGGAAATGACCTTCTATCTGCAAATTCGGTGAAGTCCCCGTCTTGAGGACCTTGAGCAGGCCGCGAGGGCGAATCGCACAGCGACCTTCCTCAGCGCGTGAATTGAAAGGCTTTCCGGGCTATACTTGAGGCAGGATGGCTCAACCCAAGGAGTTCGCGCCCGTCAAGCTGATCTGCGGGGTGATCTGCAAAGAGGATGCGCTTCACGCAGAGGCCAGGAAGAGGCTCGAGGCGGAGTGGGGGAGGGCCGACTCGGAGAGCCCGGCTTTTCCCTTCGACCTCACCGGCTACTACGAGGACGAGATGGGCGGGGGGCTCGCGCGCCGCTTCCTCAGCTTCGAAACGCTCGTTGCTCCGGGAGCCCTGCCGGAGGCGAAGCTCCGGGCGATCGAGCTCGAGTCCATGATCCGGCGGGAGCGGGGCGTCGCCGGCCGACCGGTGAACATCGATCCCGGCTACCTCACCGCCTCGGCGGTCGTCATGGCCACGGCCAAGGACTTCGCCCACAGGGTGCCGCTCGCCAACGGCATCTACGCCCATCTGGAGCTCCTCTTCACGCGGACGGGCGTCCGGACGCTCGATTGGACCTATCCGGATCTGCGGCGGGAGCCGCCGCAGGCGTATTTCCGAGAGGTGAGAGAGGTCTATTTGCGGCAGCTCCGCGAACGGCGGGCCTGAGCCGGGCCCAGCCCGGCCTGGACTATTCACGAATCGAGGCCGAGCACTTGAGGGCTCGATACTGTGAAATATCGTGAAGAGCACTTCTCGACGATATTTCTCAGAAGCGCTCCTCCGAGTCGCTCCGTCGCGCTCGGCCCTGAGCGACGCGCCCCTGGCCGAGGTCCCCTTCGATGTCCCGGTCGCGGGCCTGCCCCTCGTCGTCGGGGATTCGCCCCGGCTCCTCGTCTTCGCCCGCGCTTCCCCGAACGACCTCGCGGAGGTGCTGGGCCGGAAGTCCGAGGCCTATCTCCTGCTCATGGACGAGAGAGGAGACGTGGTCTCGACCAAGCGGTTCCCGATCTCGGTCGAGGAGCCCCGCCGGGGGGCGCTCTATCCGTCTTTCCTCGTGCCCGTCGAGCCGGGCGCTTACACTTGCCGGATGGTGCTCCGGAACCTGGAGACGGGGCGCGCGGCGCGCGGCGCGGCGCCCGTGACCGTCCCCCCGGAGAGGGCCCCGGGGCTGGGGCTCGATCCGCCGCTTCTCCTTGTCCCGGAGAAGGGCACCGAAACCCTGCCGGACTCGCCGGACAGCGCCCCGGACAGGCTCTTCGGGTACGATCCCGCGGCGTACGCCCCGCGGGCGGGCGATGTCGCGCCGGGCACGGCCAGGCTCCACGCGGCCGTGCGCGTCGACGCGGGCGGGGCCACGGCGAAAGACCTCGTGCTGCGCGCCTTTATCGCCGCCGAGGCGGGCCCGGCCCGATCCGAGGCGCCCGTGACCGTCCTCGACCGGTCCGGCGACGGCCCGATCCGTCTCCTCCTCGTCGAGATCGCGACGGGGGAGCTCCGCCCCGGACGCTATACGCTCGAGCTCGAGGTCGGGAAGACGGCGACGGGGGAGAGCGCGGCCCGCGCCGCGGCGTTCACGGTGAGATGACGGCTAGCCCCTGACCCTGCGCGGGTCGGTGAAGCGGTCGTGCTCGTCCGTGCTCGTCGACGAGAACTCCGAGACGACGGCCCCCTTGTCCCCGGCCTGGAACCAGTGGAGCGAGTTCGGCGGCAGCGTGTACTGGTCGCCGGGCCTGAGGACGATCTCGCGCCAGACGCTCAGGAAGGGTTTGTACTTGCTCGGCACCCGGGCCCTGTTCCTGTCGCCGGGGACGATCCCGCCTGCCGCTCATGGCCGGCCCAAAATTCGTTTGCGCGCCGGGCGTGAATAGGTGTATTGAGTTGTGTGTCACCGGTGGAGGAGGCGCGCATGTCCGAGCGGATCGGCCGTCTGACCGCGGCCATGGACAGGCTCTACGAGTACGACCGCGAGCCCGTCTCGCCCGACAAGCTCCAGTCCGGCGGGAAGTTCGCCGGGCTCTTCGCCGGCGAGCACGTCGCCGCGACCGAGTTCGTCATCGGCGCCTTCTTCGTCCTCCACGGCGTCGGGGCCCGCGACCTCATCCTCGGCCTGCTCATCGGCAACCTCCTGGCCGTACTGTCGTGGACGTTCATCTGCGCGCCGATCGCCGTGCGGACGCGCCTGACGCTCTACTGGTACCTGCGCAAGATCGTCGGCCCCGGCGTGACCTTCGTCTACAACATCGCCAACGCCCTCCTCTACTGCGTCCTGGCCGGGGCCATGATCTCGGTCTCGGCCACGGCCGTCGGCCTGCTCTTCGGCATCCCGGTCCCCAAGCTGGGCTCCGTCCTGCCCTCCAGCCTCGGCTGGGTCCTGATCACGGTCGCCCTGGGCGCGGCCTTCACCGCCGTGGCCATCCTCGGCTTCTCCAAGCTCAGCCGCTTCGCCGAGGTCGCCGCGCCCTGGATCTTCGTCGTCTTCGTCGCCGGCGCCCTGGCCGCGCTGCCCCGCCTCGGCGTCACGCCCGACCTCGGGAACCTCTGGGAGGTGGCCGCGACCCGGATCTGGGACGGCGTCGCCGAGGCCGGACAGGCGAAGTACGGGTTCTGGCACGTCCTGTCGTTCGCCTGGTTCTGCAATCTGGCCATGCACGTCGGGCTGTCGGACATGGCGCTTTTCCGCTACGCCCGGAAGTGGACCTACGGCCTCTACTCGGCCTTCGGCATGTTCCCCGGCCACATGCTGGCCTGGCTGGCCTCCGGCGTCATGGTGGCCGCCATCGGCCGCGAGCTGCACCCGGGCCTGATGGCCTACGAGGCCGTCGGCGTCGCGGGTATCGCCGGCGTCACGCTCGCCGGCTGGACGACGGCCAACCCGACGCTCTACCGGGCCGGCCTGGCCCTGCAGGCCGTGACGCCCGGCTGGCCCCGATGGAAGATCACCCTCGTCGCGGGGACGGCCACGACCGTCCTGGCCTCGTTCCCCGTCTTCTTCCTCAAGCTGCTCGACTACGTCGCCGTCTACGGGCTCGTCCTGATGCCCGTCGGGGCCATCGTCTTCGCCGAGCACTGGCTCTTCCCCCTGCTCAAGATCGAGCAGTACCGGGCGGAGAAGCGGGGCTGGACCTTCAACGTCGCGGCCCTCGCCGTCTGGCTGGGGACCCTGGCCGTCGTTTTCGCCCTGCCCCTGCACCTCTATTTCCGCTGGCTGCCCGGCTGGGTGATCGCCCTCGTGTCGTACACGGCCCTCGCGGCCGCGAGGAGGTCGAGATGAGACGCCCCTTCTTGAGCCGCCTGGCCGGCGGCCTGGCCCTCGTCAGCCTGGCCCTCTGCCTGGCGTCGGCCGCGCTCTTCTTCCTCGGCCGCATCCCCGAGGCGACGTTCAAGCTCGGGTTCCTGCTGGCCTCGATCGCCTGGTTCGTCCTGGCGGCGGGAGGGAAGATGGCCGGCCGGGACGAGGGCCCGACCGGCTGAGCCGGCGCCTACAGCACGACCTTCTTCCCGGCCTTGCGCGCCGCGTACTGCTCGGCGATCCAGGCGTAGGTCTTGGCCAGCCCGTCGCGAAGCGGGGTCGACGGCTCCCAGCCCAGGACGCGCTTGATCATCGTGTTGTCCGAGTTCCGCCCGCCGACGCCCAGCGGCTGGGCGAGGTCGTAGCGCCGCTCGACCTTGTGCCCCGCGATGCCCTCGATGATCGCCAGCAAGTCGTTGATCGAGACGAGCTCGCTCGAGCCCAGGTTGATGGGTGTCGCGACGAGCTCGTCGCAGTGCATGATCATGTCGATGCCCTCGAGGCAGTCGCCGATCCACATGAAGCTCCGGGTCCGCGTCCCGTCGCCCCAGATCTCGACCGCGCGGCTCCCGTTGTCCTCGGCCTCGACGACCTTGCGGCAGAGGGCCGCCGGGGCCTTCTCCCGCCCCCCGTCCCACGTCCCGTAAGGGCCGTAGACGTTGTGGAAGCGGGCGATGGCCGTCTTGAGGCCGCGCTCGGCCCAGTACTCCTGGCAGACGATCTCCGAGAAGAGCTTCTCCCAGCCGTAACCGCGCTCCGCGTTGGCCGGGTAGGCGTCGGACTCCTTGAGGGCCCGCGACGTCGTGTCCTTCTGCAGATCGACGTTGTAGGCGCAGGCCGAGGAGGAGAAGAAATAGCGGTCGGCGCCCGCCCTCTCCGCGGCCTCGATCATGTGGGTGTTGATGAGGACCGACCTCAGGCACTCGATCCGGAAGCGCTCGATGAAGCCCATGCCTCCCATGTCGGCGGCCAGGTTGTAGACCTCGGCCGCCCCGTCGCAGGCCCGGACGCAGTTGTCGCGGAAGCTGACGTCGAGGACGAGCTCCTCGACCCCGGGCGTCCGCCGGTACCACTCGTCGAGCGGCTTCTTGTCGACGGCCCGGACCCGGGCGAAGCCCTTGTCGCGGAAATAGCGGACGAGCGAGCCGGAGATGAACCCCCCGGCCCCGGTGACGACGATGAGGTCGTCCTTTCGCCTGACGTCCTCGACGCGCTTGGGCTTGGGTCTCGCTGCGGCCATGGCGGCTCCTTTCCCGGGTCCTCCTCCGGTCCCCGGCCCAGTATAGTCCCCCGGCGGGCCGGGAGCCAGGAGAATTTAGTCGTGGGAGGCGGGCCGCCGTCTCAGTCCGCCACGTAACCGAGCCGGTGCGTGACCTTGAGCCCCTCGCCCCTGACCCGGACCACGATCTCGCGGAACCGGCCGTCGGCCGTGTAGGCGGCCGGCCGGTAGTACAGGAGATAGTAGTTGCCCGAGGCCTCGGCCGCCCGGCGCAGCGCGAAGACCGGGTTGGTCGTGCTCTGGGACAGGCCGCCCGTCGCGGCCGCCATCTGCCGGAAGGAGGCGTAGAGGTCGGACGAGAGGTCCGGGAGCTGGCTCGCGAGAAGGGAGGCGCGCGTCGCCATGGCCCGTGCGGCGAACGTCGGCAGCCGCGTGATGTAGAGGCAGTGGACGGTGATCGAGGCGTCCGAGAAGCGGCGCTTGATCTTCTCCACGTCGAAGCCCACGGGTTTGAGCAGCTCGGCCTGGCGTTCGTCGCTGAAGCCGTGGGCCGGCAGGACCTCCCTCTGGAAGACGAGGAAGACGTGCTTTTCCCCGTCCGTCCCTTTGAGGACGTCGGCGAAGGCCAGGACCCGCTCCTCGGTGATCTCCGTGAGGTCCCGGATCTCCTTGGCCTGCTCGAAGAGGAGGTTCTCCTTGACGTCGGCCATCTCCGGCGGGAACTCCTCCTCCTCGAGCTTGTAGAAATCGAGGACCTTGTTCCGGTAGGCGGCGTTCCCGAGCAGGACGTCGCTCCGGAGCTTGGCCTTCATCTGCTCCGCGATCCGCGAACGGGGGACGAGGGCCAGGTACTCGGACTTGAACCTGTAGGTCTTGGCCGGCGTGACGACGTGGAGCGAGTCGCCGTCGCCGAGGACCTCGGCGAAGAAGTAGTCCAGGGCCTCCCCGATCCGGGGGATGTATTCCTTGAGGTCCAGGTAGAGGATGTAGTGGCGGTTCTGGGGCGGCGGCGGCGCCGCGGCCCCCGGCGCCGTCTCCTCCCGGAGCACGGCCTTGTCCTTGATCAGGTAGGATGGCCACCCTCTGCATCTCCCCTCCCGAAAGCTCGCCGGGCAGGTGGCCGGCGCGCTTGTCGATCCCCAGGAGCCTGAGGACGCGGCCGACGTCCTCCCCGGCCCCCGGCTTCCTGTAGAAGGTGAAGGGCAGGACGACGTTCTCGAGGACCGTCAGCGTGGAGACGAGATAGAATTTCTGGAAGATGTAGCCGAACAGCTCCCGCCGGATGCGCGTCAGCCGGGCCTCGGAGAGGCCTTTCCCGTTCTCGAAGACGACCCGGCCCCCTATCGAGAGCCGGCCCGAGGTGGGATTGTCCAGGCAGCCCAGGACGTTGACCAGGGTCGTCTTGCCCGAGCCCGAAGGCCCGACGATGGAGACGAAGCCGCCCCGCTCGATCCGCAGGGAGACGTCGTCGACGGCCGCGATCTCCTCCGGTCCGCGGCGGTAGACGCGCCGGAGGCGCTCGGCGTCGAGGGCGAACGGAACGGGGGCGCTCATGATCCCTCCTCGCTGCGGATGGTCTCGAGGGGCCTCATCCGGGCCGCCTTCCAGGACGGGTAGACGCCGCTGAGGAGGCCGACGGCCGTGACGACGGCCAGGGTCGTCAGGACGAGCCCGGCGTCGATGGCCACGAGCCCGCCGCTCGGCGAGAACGGCAGGAGCCGGCGGACGAGGACGTCGGTCAGCCGGGCCGTGATCATGGCCAGGCCCGCGCCGAGGAGCCCGCCGCCGACGCAAAGGATGACCGTCTCGAGCCAGACGAGCTTGAAGACGTCGCCGGCCATGGCCCCCATGGACTTGAGGATGCCGATCTCCAGGCGCCTTTCCATCACGGACATCAGGACGGTGTTGACGACGCCCATCATGGCGATGAGGATGGCGATCAGGGCGATGGAGAAGACCATGACCCGGGCCGTCGAGACGAGCGCCATGATGGTCGTCTTGACCTGGGTCAGGCTGACGACCTGGACGTCGGGGAGCTTGTAGAGCTTGTCCTCGAAGGCCTTCATGTCCGCGTCCTTGCCGACCTTGATGCCGATCGAGGTCAGCTCCCTGACGCCGAAGACGTTCTGGACGGTCTTGAGGGGCAGGAAGACCGTTCCGTCGTCCTGGGTGCCGGTGCGCTCGAGGACGCCGACGACCCTGACCTCGACCTCCTTCTCGGGGATGAGGTAGAGGTCGCCGACCTCGCGCTGCTCGAGCTCGGCCACTTCGTAGCCGAAGACGGCCTCGAGGGCCTCGGGCCCCTCGAACCAGCCGCCGGCCTTGAAGGGCAGGGCGCTCTTCAGCTTCGGAAAGGACGCCGGGTCGACGCCGAGGAAGGCGGCGATGCCGCCGCTCTCCCCTTTGTTCGGGTCGAACACGACCTGCATGAGCATGGGCGTCACGCCCTCGACCTCGGGCTCGGCGGCCACGGCGGCGGCGATGCTCTCGTCCATGTACTTGAGGCCCGTGCCGCCCTTGAGCATGAGGGTCGCCGCTTCGTACGGACAGCCCTTGGCGACGACGAGCATCTGGAAGCCGAGATTGTCGATGTCCCGGTTGAGCGAGGCCTCGTAGCCGTTGTTGAAGCCGAACAGGCTGACCAGCACCCAGGCGGCCAGGGCGATGCCCAGCAGGGTCAGGGCGCTGCGGGCCTTCTTGCGCAGCAGGTTCTTGTAGGCGACCTCGAGAACGGAGATCTTTTTCATGACGGGTGCCCTTTGAAGGAATTCAGGTGGGGATTGCCGAGGAGGAACTCGTCGACGAGGACCAGGTTCTTCTTGGCCGCCCGCAGGGTGGCCCGGAAGTCCGCCTCGGAGGCCGGATCGGGATTCTTGATCCGGCTGATCGGACCGGGCGGGTCCTCCCGGCCGGAGACGACGTCGTAGCGGTAGAAGTCCTCGAGGCTCAGCCCGAGGAACTGCTCGCCGAAGGCCAGGGCCCGGAAGGCCTTGGCCGCCCGCGAGGTCAGCTTCTGGAAGTAGAAGCCCCGGATGACGCCGGCCGTGTCGAGGGCCAGGAACACCTGGAGGCCGCCGTAGGTCCCCTTCTGGTTGACGCCGTGGATGTAGCCGATGAGCTCCGGCCCCTTGTAGACCTCGTACATCGTGTAGGGCACGTCGGCCGTCTCGTAGAGGCCGGTGAACCTGTCGCCGAGGCGGGCCTCGATCTCACGCAGGAGACCGGCGCCGCCTTTCTTGGCGATCGAGACGTAGAGGGTCTTGTAGCCCGTCGACTCCGGGAAGAGGCGCTTGACGTCCCGGTCCGGGTGGTTGAGGTCGCAGCCCACGGCCGCGTAGAGAGAAAGCGCGGCCGCAGCCAGGATGACCGCCGCCAGCGCAACGGCCTGTCCCGGGACGGGCCGTCGAGGGCCGCCTTTCACGTGTCCGTCGTTGTTCCTCATGGCCGTCCTCCGCCGCCGCATCGAGTGCCGGCGGCCGTTTCCATTCGGGACACGCGCCTCGGGTACGTGTCCCGTTGCTTCATAGCCCCTTGTAGTAATAGAGCTGGACGACGAGCCGGGCGCCCCGACGCCCGCCGTCGCGGAAGACCATGACCCGCCCCGACAGGTCGGCGTTGAAGAGGCAGGTCAGCCCGGCGCCGAGGGCGGACTCCCAGGACCCGGCCTGCCGCCACAGGGCGGGCTGGATCTCGATCTTGAGCCGGCTCTCCTCGAGCAGGCCCAGGCCCGCGCGCCAGAAAAAGAGCGCCGTCCCCGCGCCGTCCCGACGGCCGACGAGGACCTCGGCCCGGTTCTCGAAGTTCCGCCAGAGATAGGTCGCGTCGAGCGCCGCGACGGACCACGGAAACGGGTCGGGATCCATCAGCGAGTAGCCCATGGTCTCGAGGACGTTCCCATGGGCCAGGGACAGGCCCAGGCTGTAGTTGTCGCGGGCCAGCACGCCTCTGGCGACACGGGCCGCGGCCAGGAAATTCCCTTTGAGATAGAGCGGCATGCCGCTTCCGGTCGTCAGCGAAGCGGCCCAGCCTCCCCAAGGCGTGTCCCGGTCGATCCCGATCCCCCAGTCGCGGTCGAAGCCATAGCCCATCATGGCCGGAGCCGGCAGGAGCAGGGCGTGGCTGTCGAGGACGGAGGAGAGCCCGAGGGCGGGCCGGTTGTGGCCGAGCCAGATATTGAAAGGCCTGGCCTTCAGCCGGAAGTAGGCGTTGTAGAGCTGGGGCTCGAGCACGTGCTCGCCCCGCTGATCGAAGGCCAGCCGGGCCTGGACGGCCAGGACGCCGATGTCGCGGGTCTTGCCGCTGAAGCGCTTGACCAGGTCGAAGCCGAGGCTCGGCTTCTGCATGGCGTCGCCGGGCATGAGCGAGAAGAATTGGACCTCTCTCTCCGCGGTCGAGTAGGCCGCGACGGCCTGGAGCTCGAGATAGAGGAGCGTGCTTTGGGCCCTCAGGCCTGCGGCCGAGGCCGCGAGCAGGGCGAGAAGGGCGGCCGCTCTCTTCCGCGCCGGCTTACACATCGAACGTTATGCGCCCCCGGAAGATGACGATGCCGTTGCGGGAGAAGGTCAGCAGGACCTCCCAGTCGCCGGGCATGACGATGTCGACGGGCAGCAGGTACGTGCCCGCCTTGTTCGTCTTGAAGGCCGCCTCGCCCGAATCGTGGGCGCCGCGCATGGACGGCATGTCGGACCGCCCGGTGATGGCCAGGTCGGTGACCTGCTTCCCGTCCTTGTCGTAGAGCTTGACGATCAGGATGGCCGTCCCCATCTTGGGGGGCTTGTCGAACTCCCAGGTGAAATAGTTGACCTCGCCGATCCAGCACTTATTGCCGGACTTGGGCAGGTCCTGGAAGACCGGCTCCTGCCCTTGGGGCACGACACCGGGCGAACAGCAGGCCGAACCCGGCTGGGCCGCGGCGACGGCTGTCGTCACCACGAAGGTGGCCAGCAGGGCGAGGATGGCGGCTGACGTTCTCTTCATGGCGGACGCTCCTTCCGACCCTGTATTCCGATATTCCTATGTATTATATAGGGAATCGAAGCTCTTGGCCAGTCCGGCCCTCTTCCCGCCCGCGGGGCCGGAACGGCATCCGTTCGGCGCATTGACGCCTGCCGCCCGCATCTGTTAAGGTTCGACGCGAGGGGAACGATGTCCGAGCTAGGGCCCATCATCCGTGCCTTGACGCGACCCGGCGGCCGCCAGGACGAGGCCTTCGCCTTCGAGCTTCTCTCCAGCCATGTCGCCCGGACCCTCAATGCCGCCTTCCTGATCCTCCTCCAGGGGCCCTCGCATCCGGCTTACGCGGCGGCCAACGATCACTTGGAAGCCGCGAAGAGGGATCCGGATTGGGGGGAAGCGGCGCGATTCTACGTCGAGGGAGCGGCTCTCGTGGCGAAGGAGATCGCCGAGGCTCGGCGCGGCGATCCCGGGCTCGCCCGCCGCCTCGACCGGCTCTCCGGTTGGGTGGCCGAGCCCCGGAACCTGGCCGATCGCCGGACCACGGCGGAGGAATTCTGGGCCGTGTTCTTCCCCGAGGCGGCCGGGATCGAGGCCGACAGGCCCGGGCGCCTCGAAGCCCTGCGCTGCCGGCGACGGATCTCCGTCACCTGCCCCAATCCCTCGCCGCTCGCCGATCCGGCCCGCGAGCTGCTTTTCACCTCGAACGTGCTCCTGACCGTTCCGCCCGCGGGGGCGGACCTCGACGCGCTCCCTCTCGGCGAGGACACGAAGCGGACCCTCCGCGAAGCCCTTCGAGAGCCGCAGCTCTTCTGGTACGACCATCCCATCCCGGTCGGCGTCCGGCCGGAGAACAACGAGATCCTCCACGGCCTCGGGGGGCTCGAAGAGGCCTTCCGGCCGTCGTGCTGGCCGTCATCGGCTTCCCGCCGCACCGGATCTTCCTCGTCATGCCGCCCATCATATGTCCGGCCATCGTTTCATTTCAAGGATGGGGACACGTACCAGAGGTACATGTCCCCGGTTCCGCCCCCCCCGCGGTCCCCGACGCGCTGCCTTTCGACGCTACGCAGGGCGCGGCTGAGGGGCTGAGGGGTATCCTCCGAACCGCTCCGCGGCCGATGGAGCGGCCGCGGCGCTTGACTTGGTTTCGGCGGCCGGACATAATGGGCGGGCAACGCTCCCCATGCTTCTCAAACAGCAGGAATTCTACCGCTCGCTGACCGCCCGCTCTCCCGGCCTCGTCGAGCGCGTCCGCCGGGCCGTCGAGGACTCCGAGCGGAGCTTCACCGGGAAAAAAGACGCCCGCGACGGCTTCCTCTGGGAGCACTCCGTTCTCGTCGCGGCCCAGTCGTTCCGCCTGGCCGCGGCGGAAAAGGAGGACCCCGCCCTGGCCGCGCTGACCGCGCTCTTCCACGACTCGGGCAAGTTCGCCGGAGGCAAGTACCACGCAAACGACAAGCCCGAGGAGGAGGAATCGGCCCGCCTGGCCCGGGCCATCCTCGAGGAGGCCGGCTTCCCGATGGCCGGCATCGGACAGATCGTCCGGGCCCTCCGCTCCCTCTACAACGCGGGGGCCCGCCGCAACCGGCTGGCGGACATCGTCCACGACGCCGATTTCCTGGCCAAGTTCGGCTACCTCGGCGTGGCCAACTTCTTCGTCAAGTCGACGCTCCGCGGCCGCAACCTCGAATCGGCCGTGATGGATTTCCTGGGCAAGGAGCTCACGTACGCCGCCGTGCTGCCCGCCAACATGCGCACGGCCGCGGCCCGGAAGCTGGCCGCGAGGAAATCGGCCGCGACGCTCCGCTTCTACCGGGCCTACCTGGCGGAGCTCAAGGAAGCGCACGGCCTGGCCTTCCGCGTCCATACCGCGGCCGTGGCCCGGCCCGGCCCGCGCGCCAAGCGGGCGGCGGTCTCGCTGGCCCTGCCGGCCGCCTGCGGCTCCTGCGGCGGCAAGTGGAAGATCGCGCTCGGGACCGAGAAGGGGATCAAGTGCGAGAAGCTCGAGGCCTCGCTCCTGTGCGGCTCCTGCGGCGAAAAGAGGTTGATCTCCTTCTGCCTGCCCGAGCTGGGCTAGGCGCCGGTTGAAAAAACGGGCCCGATAGGCTAGAAAGAAGGATCGGAGAGCGCATGCCCACGGTCCCCGTCCTCGTCCTTCTCGCCCTCGCCTCGGCCGTGTCGTCCTGCAGGATCCCGCCCGCCGCCGATGCGCCGGCGCGGCCGGACCGGGTCGTCATGGGATACTACCCGTCCTGGTCCAGGGACGCGTTCGACCACACGAAGATCGCTTACGCGAACCTGACCCACATCGCCCACGCTTTCGCCTGGCCCGACGCCGAGGGGAACCTCGTCGTGCCCGCGGAGCTGCCCTACCCGGCCCTCAACGCGGCCGCCCATGCCGCCGGCGTGAAGATGATCATCAGCTTGGGCGGGGGAGGCCATTGCGCGGGCTTCCCCGGCATGAGCTCGAGCGCCGCCGCCAGGTCCCGGTTCATCGCCCAGGTCGTCGGCTTCTGCGAGGCCAACGCCTACGACGGGGTCGACCTCGACTGGGAGTACCCCTCGAACGACTCGGAGAAAGCCGGCTTCACCCTCTTGGCGGAGGCCCTCGGCGCCGCCCTCAAGGCGCGGTCGCCGGCGCTGCTGCTGACGATGGCCGCGCCCGCGGAGGAGTTCCACGGCCGCTGGATCGACCTCGAGCGCCTGGCCGGCGTCTTCGATCACATCGGCCTCATGACCTACGGCTATCACGGCGCCTGGTCCGACCACTCCGGCCACAACGCCCCTCTCTACGCCTCCCGCGGGGACCCCTGCGGCTCTCTCGACCGGTCCTTCCTCTACGCCCGCGGCCGCCGGGTCCCGGCCGGCAAGATCCTGGTCGGCCTGCCCTTCTTCGGCCGGTCCTTCGACTGCGGCGGACTGGGCGCTCCCTTTACGGCCGTGCGGAACTGGGAGTACAGGGACGTCGCCGCCCTGCCGGGAGCGGAGTGGGCGCGCCACTGGGACGCCGATGCCCAGGTCCCCTGGAAGCGCCGCGCCGACGGCGCGATGATCATCACCTACGACGACCCGGGCTCGGTCTCGCTCAAGTGCCAGTACGTCAAGGACCGGGCCGCGGGAGGGGTCATCGTCTGGGCGCTCGGAGGGGACCACCGCGACGGCGCGTCCGAGCTGCTCGAAGTCGTCGGGAGGTCGTTCGGCGTCCGCTGACGGGCGGGGCCCATTCCGTTCGAGTGAGGTGACGCGATGAGAAGAACCGAGACCGGCCCGTTCCGGTCCCTCGCCCTGGCCGCCGCGGCGCTCGTCTTGGCCTCGGCGGCGGCCGCCGCCCAGGCCGCGGCCGACGCCGCCCGGGCCGAGCTTCTCCGCAAGCACGCGTCCCTTCTCGCCGAGAAGGGCGTCACCGACGAGGCCGGACGCGAGATCGACGGCCGCCTCGACGGTCTCGTCGCCGCGGCCCGCGCCAAGGGCGCCAAGACGGCCAAGGACGTCGTCCGGGAGTCGCTCGAGGCGCTGAACTACGCGGCGTCCAACCTCGCCGGCTTCCCTCCGGCCGCCTTCGACCGGCCCATCGGCCACACGCTCGAGAATTACGGGCGCGCCGTCGCCCCGGCCGACATCGACGCCCGGCCCGAGGGCAGCGCCTGCCCGGTGGGGGGCATCGGCGCTGGCGGCTTCGAGCGCCTGATGAACGGGAACTTCTCGACCTGGTTCCTCAAGCTCGGCTGGATGGTCGAGGACACGGTCTGGGCCGACCAGTTCCACGTCTTCATGAGATCGGGCGGCCGCTCCGTCGCCCGGACCCTGTCGACGACGGCCCCGCCGCCGGCCGCGGGGCTCGGCGCCTGGGCCTGGAGCTACCCGGCCGGCAAGGGCGACTACTACGCCCTCTACCCCAAGTCCGGCTTCTCCTACGAGGAGAATCCCGAGTTCCCGGTCAAATTGGCCGTCGTCCAGTTCTCGCCCGTCATCGCCGGCAACTACAAGGAGACGAGCTATCCGGTCGCCGTCTACCGCTGGATCGCCGTCAACCCGACGAGGCAGCCCGTCGACGTCAGCATCCTCCTGACCTGGGAGAACATGGTCGGCTGGGAGGCCGTCCGGGCCCGCCCCGCGGCCGGGACGCCGCCCCAGGCGTCCTTCGTCTGGGACCGCTCGAGCGCCGGCAACGTCAACGAGTTCGTCGAGAACGGGCGCCACAAGGGGGTCCTCTTCCGGAGACAGGGCCAGGACGTGCGCTCCGGCAACGCCATGGCCGGGTCCATGGCCATCGCCGCCATGGAGATCCCCTCCAGGACGCGCGTCCACGTCCAGGCCGCCTTCGACCCGCGCGGCGACGGGGCCGACGTCTGGACGAGGTTCGCCGCCGACGGCTCGCTCGACGGGACGCGCGTCTCCGAGCCGGCCGGGGCGGGGCAGGGGACGGGCGCGGCCCTGGCCGTCTCGTTCACGCTCAAGCCGGGCGAGCGGCTCGAGGCGCCCTTCGCCGTGGCCTGGGACCTCCCTTATTACGAGTTCGGGGCCGGGGCCAAGCGGAAGAAGAAGTACACGGCCTTCCACGGCGACTCGGGCGCGAGCGCCTTCCGCATCGCCTCGGAAGCCCTGGGCCGCGCCGCCGAGTGGGAGCGGGCCGTCGACGCCTGGCAGAGGCCCGTCGTCGCCGCTCCGGAACTCCCCGACTGGCTCAAGCAGGCCCTGCTCAACGAGCTCTACGTGCTCACCGAGACCAGCGTCTGGGACGCCGTGACCGATCTCCACACCTACCTCGAGAGCGCCGACGGCCTCATGTACGGGACGACCGACGTCGACGCCTCTTGCTGGCACGTCCTCCGTCTCTGGCCCGAGCTCGAAAAGCGCAACATGGAGTTCATCGCCCGGACGGTGCCGCTCGAGGACTCGACCCACCGGGCCTTCCGGCACGCCGCCGCCTTCCCGGACGAGATCCCGCCCGACGAGCCCGGCTACTCCTGGGACACCGTCAAGGTCCCGGGCATGGTGCCCCGCGACCTCGGCTCGCCGCGGGAACGGCCCTGGACGGTCCTCAACGCCTCCGACCGGCAGAACGGCAACGTCCGGAAAGACATCAATCCGAAGTTCGCGCTGCGGGCCTACCGGGATTTCCTGGCCGACGGCGGCTTCGACGTGGGCTTCCTGATGAAGATGTTCGAGGCCTCGGTCCTGGCCCTGGACACGCTCGAGCGGAGGTTCGGCGACAAGGCCAGCCACGTCCCGCTCAACGAGGGCGTCCCCGACCAGACCTACGACGCCTGGCGCATGAAAGGCGAGAGCGCGTACGTCGGCCTGCTCTGGCTGGCCGGCCTCAAGGCGACCGTCCGGATGGGGGAGACCCTCTCGTTCCGAGGCCTGGGCCGGGTCAGCTCCGTCGACATCGCCGCCGCCACGGCGAAATACAAGGACTGGTACGCAGCCGGCCGGGCCTCGCTCGGCAAGCTCTGGGACGGCCGGGCCGGCTACTTCCGCATCGACGCCCACGCCGACGACATCATGACCGACCAGCTCTTCGGCGTCTGGTACGCCCGCATGCTGGGCCTGGAGGCCGGCGACGACACGGACATCGTCCCGCCGGCCGACGTCTCGCGGGCCCTGCGGACGATCTACGAGAGAAACGTCCTCGGGTTCGGGAAGGGCCTGATGGGCGCGGTCACCGGAACGGCCACGTTCCTGAACAGAGGCCATCAAAAAAGCCGCCGCGGTGATTGACATGTCGAAGCACAAGGGGGCCCACCCGCGCATGGGGGCCACCGACGTCTGCCCCTTCGTCCCCGTCTCGGGCGTGACCATGGACGATTGCGTCCGCCTGGCCGGCGAGCTCGGCGCCCGCGTCGCCGGCGAGCTCGGCATCCCCGTCTACCTGTACGAAGCGGCGGCCCGCAAGCCGGAGCGCCGCAACCTGGCCGTCGTCCGGGCCGGCGAATACGAGGGGCTGTCCGAGAAGCTCAAGGACCCGCGGTGGGCGCCCGATCTCGGGAAGCCCGTCTTCAATCCCAAGTCCGGGGCCACCGTCATCGGCGCCCGGGAGTTCCTGATCGCCTACAACTTCAACCTCAACACGCGCGACCGCAAGCTGGCCCACGAGATCGCCCTGAGCCTCCGCGAGAGCGGCCGGGCCAAGCGAGACAAGGACGGCAACATCGTCAAGGACGCCCGAGGCCGGACGGTCAAGGTGCCGGGCCGCTTCAAGGAGGTCAAGTCCGTCGGCTGGTACGTCGAGGACTACGGCACGGCCCAGATCTCGGTCAACTTCACGAACTACAAGGTGACGCCGGTGCACGTCGTCTTCGACGAGGCCCGCCGGCTGGCCGGCAAGCTCGGGCTGCGCGTCACGGGCAGCGAGCTCGTCGGGCTCATCCCCAAGGAGGCCCTGCTCATGGCCGGCCGGTACTATCTCGAAAAGCAGGGCAAGAGCCCGGGCGTTCCCGAGGAGGAGCTCATCCGGGTGGCCGTCCGGTCCCTCGGGCTAAGCGACGTCGCGCCCTTCGATCCCGGGAAGAAGATCATCGAATACCAGTTCCGCGACGGGGCCGCCCCGCTCGTCGGGATGTCCCTGCGCGCCTTCGCCGACGAGCTGTCCATGGACTCCCCGGCGCCCGGAGGCGGGAGCGTCGCCGCCCTTTGCGGCGCCTTGTCCGCCGCCCTCTCGGCCATGGTGGCCAACCTGACGGTCGGGAAGAGGGAGTACGAGCCGGTCCGCGGGGAGCTCGTCGCGACGGCCGTCCGCGCCCAGGCGCTCAAGGACGCCCTCCTCGACGCGGTGGACCGGGACACCCGGGCCTTCAACAAGGTCATGGAGGCCTTCCGCCTGCCCAAGACGACCCCCGAACAGGCCGAAGAGAAGGAGCGGGCCGTCGAGGAGGCCAACAAGGAGGCCACGCTCGTGCCGCTCGGCGTCCTCGAGAGCGCCGTCGAAGCGGCCGCGCTGGCCCGCGTCGCCGCGGCCAAAGGCAACAGGAACTCCGTGAGCGACGCCGGGGTGGCCGGCCTCGCCGCCCAGGCCGCCGGCGAAGGGGCCTATTACAACGTGCTCATCAACCTCGCGGGGATCAAGGACGCCCGGTTCTCCGCCCGGAGCCGGCGCGACGCGGACAGGCACAGGAGAGCGCTCGACAGAGAGGCCAAGGCCGTCAAGGCGGTCCTCGCCAAGGCCCTGGCCGCTTCGAAGCCCTGAGCCGACCTAGCCCGGTCCGGCGCGGAAGCCGCGGCGCTTCTTCAGCAGGGACAGGGCCGCGAAGACGAGGAAACAGAGGACGACGATCGCGGCCGAGGCCGGGATGTTGAGGGCGAGCGAGAGCCCGAGGCCGCCGGCGACGGAAGCGACGGCCACGGCGATCGAGGCCGCCAAGGCGGACCGGAAGCTTCCGGCGCCCTGAAGCCCGGCGGCGGCCGGGATGACGATGAGCGCGGCCACGAGCAGGATCCCGGCGACCTTCATCCCCAGGACGATGGTGATCGCGGTGAGGACCATGAGAAGGGTGTCCAGCCGCCTGACCGGGACGCCGGCGGCGCGGGCCGATTCCCGGTCGAAGGTCATGTACAGGAGCCGGCCGTAGTTCAGCCTCACGGCGAGAAGGACCGCGACGGCCAGGACGAGCGTCAGCCCGACCTCGAGCGGCTCGATGGCCAGGATGTCGCCGAAGAGGTAGGCCATGAGCTCGACGTTGAAGCTGCGGGCGAGCGAGGCCAGAAGGACGCCGACGGCCAGGCCGAGGCTGCTGAAGATGCCGATGGCCGTGTCGCCGTGGAGCCCGGCCCTGTCCTTGAGGGCCATGACGCCGACGGCGGCGCCGGCGGCGACGACCAGGGCCGCGGCGAGCGGCAGGACGTTCAGGAAAAGCCCCAGGGCGACGCCGGCGAAGGCGATGTGCGCCAGGCCGTGCCCGATCATGGCGTCCTTGCGCAGGATGAGGAACAGGCCGAGCACGGCGCAGGCGACCGCGATCAGGACCCCGGCCAGGAAGGCCCTCTGGAGGAACCCGTAGGCGACGAGCGCTTGCATGGCGGCGTCAGTGCTCGTGCGAGATGAGGTGGTCGCCGCGGCTGACCATGTCCCGGAAGACCCCCGACCGGCAGAACTCCTCGTGGCTGCCGTGGTAGGACAGTCTCTGGTTGAGGCAGGCGACGCTCTTGACGTGCCTGTTGACGATGCCGATGTCGTGGGTGATGAGGACGATGGTGATGCCCTCGCGGCGGTTGAGGCGGTCGAGCATGTCGTAGAAGGACGTCTGGGCCTCGGCGTCGATGCCGGTCGTCGGCTCGTCGAGGAAGAGGATCCGCGGCGAGGTCACCAGGGCCCGGGCGATGAAGACCCGCTGCTGCTGGCCTCCGGAGAGCCGCCCGACGGGCCATCTCCGGAACTCGCCCATGCCGACGTCGTCGAGGGCCCGCGCGACCCGCTCGCGGACCCGTCGGCCGGCCGCCTTGCCGCGGACCTCGCCGGCCAGAAGGGCCATGGCCACGACCTCTTCGGCCGAGGCGGGGAAATAGGGATCGATATGGGTCGCCTTTTGGGGGATATACCCGATCCGTCCCCGGCCGGTGAGCTCCGAAGGCGTCTTCCCGAAGAGCTCGATCCGTCCGGCCGAAGGCTGGAGAAGGCCGAGGATGACCTTGACCAGGGTCGTCTTCCCCGACCCGTTGGGCCCGATGATGGCCAGGAAGTCGCCCTCCCTGACGGTCATCTCGATGTCGACGAGGACCGGCGACCCGTCGTAGCCGAACGAGACGCCGCGGAGCGTGACGAGGTCCATGGGCGTCACCGGCACCCGAGGCCGTCCCGGAGGCTGACCAGGTTCTCCTCCATGAGCTCGAAGAACCCGGTCCCGCGGGCCCGTTGCTCGCGGGTCAGGTTGTGGCCGGCGTGGAGGATGAGGACGCGGCCGCCGATCTCCCGGGCCAGGGTCCGCGAGAGGTCGGCGGGGACGGAGTTCTCGAAGAAGACCGTGCGGATGCCGGCCTCGCGGCAATGGTCCACCGCGGCCATGAGGTCTTTCGGCCGCGGCTTCGAATCGGGGCTGAGCCCGTAAAGGGCCTTCTGGACGAGGCCGTATCTCCTGGCGAGGTAGCCGAAAGCGCCGTGCCCGGCCAGGACGATCTCCCGGTGCTCGCAGCCGGAGAGCCCCGCCCGGTATTTATCGTCGAGGGCCCTCAGGCGCTCGGAGAGGCGCCGGGCGTTGGCGGCGAAGACGTCTCTCCCGCCGGGATCGAGCCGGGTGAGCTCCTCGGCGATCCGTCCGACGAGGCTCACGTCGAGGGCGAAATCGAGCCAGACATGGGGGTCGAGGGCTTCGTGCCCGTGCCCGTCATCCGTTCCGTGTCCCTCGCCGTGCTCGAGAGATGCCAGGCTGGCCGCCGCTTCGAAGGCCCTGGGCCGGCCCGGCGGCATGGCCCTGAGGAGGCCCGGGAGCCAGGGCTCGAGCCCCGAGCCGATGAACAGGAGGAGATCGCACCCGGCCAGGCGGGCGATGTCCCCCGGCCGCGGCTGCCAGTTGTGGACCCCGGCGCCGGACGGGAGCAGGAGCTCGACCTCTCCCCTGTCGCCGGCGACGGCCGTGGCGAACTCCCCTAGGGGGAGCACGGTCGCCAGGATCCGCAGCTTCCCGGGCGGGGCGGCCGGAGCGACGGCGGTGGCGAGCAGCAGGGCGGCGACAAGACGCGCGAGGACATTCATCCCGCCCGATTATAGCGCCGGCGCCGTCTTGAATCCACAGCTTTTTTATGGCATCATGACCTTCTCGGCCGCATCGAACCATTCCATCCTAAGGAGGACCGCATGTCCGCTCACCTCGACGGGCTCAATCCCCGGCTTCTATGGAAGCATTTCGCCAAGATCCTGACCATCCCCCACTGCTCGGGCAACGAGAAGGCCCTGGGCGATTACGTCCTCGGCGTGGCCGCCTCGCTCGGCCTGCCGGGCAAGCGGGACAAGGTCGGCAACGTCGTCGTCGGCAAGCCGGCCACCCCCGGGCGCGAGGGCGCCGTGGGCGCCATCCTCCAAGGGCACCTCGACATGGTCTGTGAGAAGAACTCGGACAAGGTCCACGACTTCTCGAAGGACCCCATCCGGACGGAGATCAAGGGCGACTGGCTCTACGCCCAGGGAACGACCCTGGGCGCGGACAACGGCATCGGCCTGGCCGCCGCGCTGGCGGTCATGGAGGACAAGTCGGTCGTCCACGGGCCCATGGAGTTCCTGTTCACGGTCGACGAGGAGACCGGTCTCACCGGGGCCAACAAGATCCAGAAGGGCTTCCTCGCCGGCAAAAAGGGGGGGGGGGGGGGGGGGGGGGGGGGGGGGGGGGGGGGGGGGGGGGGGGGGGGGGGGGGGGGGCGTCAGCCTCCATGGCCGCGGCCGCGGCGCGCCCGGCCTCGAGCGGGCAGGGCCCGTCCCGGAGGACGGCGTAAGAGCCGATGCCCGCGAGGGCGACGAGGATCAAAGCTCCGGCGAACGACGGTCTTGCGGCCTTAGCGTCTTTCATGTGTCGGCACCTCTTCATCGCTTGATACAACCGCCGCCCCCTCTTTGTTCCAAAAGAGGGTGGACATTGTATTCCTTTCCCTGACCGGCGGGGTCGGCCGGGGAACCGGAAGGGCCATCGGCGGGGTCGTTAAATGGGAAATAAGTATCATGTCTCCCTTTTTCCGCTTCCCGACGCCTTGGCCAGCGCCGCTCTGAAGGCCCGGTATTTTGCCGTCATGCCTTCCTTCGTCGACCACCGGCGGACTTCCTTGAGGTCGACCGGATTACCGCGGCAGACCATGACCGCCTGGTCGAGAGACGGGGCGTCGTTCCAATGGTAGAAGGCGGCCAGACGGTCCTTGACGCAGTCGGTCGGGGAGAGTAGACGCAGAACGGCCTCGCCCTGGCGGATCTCACGGACCTCCCTGACCGGCTCGTTCCCGACGGACAGGGGGGGCAAAAGGAACTCCACGATATAGGGGCTTCGCGGATGACGGAAGTGACGCCCGTCCTCACGATATCCGAGTCCCGCCATGATCGATCCGATCTTTTTCTTTGGCGCTGGCGACCGGAGCACGAAATCGAGATCGTAGGACGCGTATCGATTCTCCGTATAGATCGAGACGCAGGCCCCGCCGGAAAGGACGATATCGATCCCGTTCTTGAGGAAGGCATCGCAGACGAGAGCGGCCAGGGCGGGGAGAGGCAGGCTCTTTATGATCTTCACAGGGGTTTGCCCGTGCGACGCGGCCTCAAGCGGGGAGTGAAGAGTCGCCGGCGCTCGTCCTCCGGAACGAACGTGAGCGCCTTATCGAGCAGAGCCTCGAGCTCGCGCTTGAAAGGGTATCGGGGATTGATCCCGAAGAGCCGGACCCGTCCTTTCAATTTGCTGTAGAGGACCCCGCCGTTCTCGAGCTTCAGGAGCTGGTATTGGACCGTGTTGCCGTAGAGCCCGAAGGCCCGGGCGATCTCCCGGGCGTAGGATTCGCCGTGGGTGTGGATGTAGAGGAGGATCTTCTCCTTGGGCCCCGATTCGAGGAGAGGTTCGAGCATGTCGGCCTCCGTCGGCTCTTGTTCCAACGATATTGGCCATATAACCAATGCCGTTGGAAATAGGATATCCGACTCGCCGCCGCCTGTCAAGGAAACGACGGTGAATATAACGGGGACACAATACCTGTTCCCCATTTATTGGCGAGCCCCGGCTCCGGATAGCCTCCGGGAAATTGGGGAATTGGTATTGTGTCCCCGATTTTCTTTCATTACAATGAGCGCACATCCCAACAGGAGGGCACGCATGACCAAGACACGCTTCCTCAAGGCCGGGCTGGCCGTCCTCTGCCTGGCCGTCTTCGCCGCGGCCGCGGCCCAGCAGAGCGACAAGGACAAGGGCTACAACGGCCTCGGCCTGGGGCTCGGCAGCCTGTCGCGCCTGTCGAAGGCCGAGACGCGGTCGATCAGCCCGGAGAACTTCACCGGCGAGAAGGGCAAGGCCGCCATGTCGACCGACGGGCCGGCCATGAATGCCGCCCGCGACCTAGGCCAGGGCTGGAAGGTCTCCCCCTACGTCCGCGTCCCGGCCGGCGAGACGTTCGTCATGGCCGACGTCAAGGGCGAGGGGGCCATCCAGCAGATCTGGCTCACCCCGGCCGGCACCTGGCGCTTCGCCATCCTGCGCATCTATTGGGACGGCGAGACCGAGCCTTCGGTCGAGTGCCCCGTCGGCGACTTCTTCGCCTGCGGCTGGGGCCAGTACGCCCAGGTCTCGTCGCTCCCGGTCTGCGTCAACCCCGGCAGCGCCTTCAACTGCTACTGGGAGATGCCCTTCCGCAAGGGCTTCAAGATGACCATCGAGAACATCGCCGCGAAACCCCGCCCCAACGAGGCGCCCACGACCAACCAGTTCACCGTCTATTATCAGATCAACTACGCGCTGACCGAGGTCCCCGACGACGCCGCCTACTTCCACGCCCAGTTCCGGCGGGTCAATCCTCTCCCCTACAAGGACGTCTACACCATCCTCGACGGCGTCAAGGGCCAGGGCCACTACGTCGGCACCTACATGGCCTGGGGCGTCCACAACAACGGCTGGTGGGGCGAGGGCGAGCTCAAGTTCTTCCTGGACGGCGACTCGAAGTTCCCGACGATCGCCTACACCGGCACCGAGGACTACTTCTGCGGCTCCTACGATTTCGACGCCAAGGCCCCGGACGGCTCCATCCAGTACCGCGAGTTCACGACGCCGTACGCCGGCCTGCCCCAGGTCATCCGCGGCGACGGCCATTACCAGGTCATGCAGAGGTTCGGGATGTACCGCTGGCACATCATGGACCCGGTCCGCTTCGCGAAGGACATCAAGGTGACCATCCAGGCCCTGGGCTGGCGGTCGGGCGGGCGCTATCTCCCGCTCCAGGACGACATCGCCTCGGTCGCCTTCTGGTACCAGGCCGAGCCGCACGCCAAGTTCCCCAAGCTCCCGGACAAAGACTACCTCGAGATCATCTAGCTCATTCATCAAAACGCCCTGTTTTCACGAACGCGCTCTTGAGAGGGCGTTTTTTGCCCTCCGGGCGAACCGGTCCGGCCCCATCTGCTTCGCTCTCGGGGTCCGCGGTACTGAAGAGTACCGCTTCCACCCTCGGGCCTCGCATCTCGGGGCCGGGCCTCGATCCGTGAATAGGTCAGGCTGACGGGCGGGCAGGTCGCCGGGAAAGGGGCCGCCGCCCGGCGGGAAAGGGGAGGCGTCGGGCGGCGGCGCGTCAGGAGGTGAGGAGGCCTAGTTCTCGCGGCCCTCGACCTGGTCGAGGACCGATCTCAGGTAGCTCGGGACCGAGGCGGCCCGGGTCTCGAAAGCCCTCTTCATCGCTTTGAGCTCGTTGAGGAATGGCTTGAAGTCGGACGGATCGCTCCAGTTGGCCATGGTCAGGCGCTCGATGACGTCCTTCATGCCCTGGGAGCTGATGATCTCGGCGAACATCTCGGGCAGGCGGCCGTTCTCCTTGTCGCAGAAGCGGACGACGCGGAAGAAGGCCTTGCGCAGGACCTCCTGCTGGTTGAGGATCTCCTGCTTGAGGAGGAAGAGGTCCTTGACCGACGCGGCCTGGCTCAGCTGACCGTGGAGCTGGCTGGCGCTCTCGACGATCTTCTCGACGGCGGCCATGAACGACTCGGCGTCGAGCACGGCGGCCGCCTCCGCGACGTAGAACCCGATCTCGAGGCCGTTGGACACGGGCTCGGTCCGCCGGTAGCGGGCCAGGGCCTCGAGGGCCGGCTGGCGGTCGGCGTCGGGTTCGGGCGCGGGAGCGGCGGCCATTTCGAAAGCGTGCTCGGCCATGGGCTCGGGCGCAGGCCCGGCCCCGTCGAATTCGGCGGCGGCCGCCTGGAGAGCGGCTTCGAGGGCGGCGGCGACCGCGACCGGCTCCTCGAGCGGCGCCCGGCCGGCGGGCTCGGCGGCGGGCTCGGCGACGGCCCCGAGGGCGAACGCGAAGTCGTCATGGACCACTTCGTCCTCGTCGTCGATCAGTCCGAGGGAAGCGGCGAGCTCCTCGGCCTCGACCGGGGCGGGCGCGGTCGGCACGTCGCCGGACGCGTCCTCCGTCCCCGCGGCCGCGGCGCCGGGGGAGAGCGAGGGGTCGGACTGCCGCAGGGTCGCCAGGAGGTCGCGGACCTGGCGCAGCTTGCCCAGCTCCTCGCTCCAGTCGACGACGTCGTCGCCCGGGGCGGCCGGGGCCGGGATGGTGGCCATGATCCCGGCGTAGCCGCCGAGGTGACTCTTGATCTTCCCGTATTCCGTCTCGGCCCGGACGCGGACCTTCTCCAGCTCCTGGTTGAGGCCGCCGATCTTCTCCAGCTCGTCCCCGGCCAGGGCGGCGGCGTTCTCCATCATCTTCTGGTAGTTCACGGCCCGCTCGAAGTGGCCGCGGATGTCGCCCCGGAGGTGCTGCTCGGTCTCCCGGAGCTCGGACATGATGCTCTTGTGCTCCTCGAGGACGCCGCGGACCTTGGCGAACTCCTGGTTGACGGCCTCGATGCGCCGCTGGGCCTCTTCCTTTTCGCGGTTGATCTTCTCGATCAGGCTCTGCTCGACCTCGTTCTTCTGGGCCGAGAAGATCTCGCTGACGCGCTTCTCGATGTCGTCGAGGAAGCCCGTCCGGCCGGTCGGGGATTCGGTGTTCACGCTCATGGGGATCTCCTTCACGTCTGCAAGGCCGTGGGCACGATCTGGCCTTTGCCGTAGAGGTGGTTGATGAGGACCAGGACGCCGGTGGGGATGCCGT
Source organism: Candidatus Aminicenantota bacterium (assembly GCA_041320535.1). Classification (GTDB taxonomy): domain Bacteria; phylum Acidobacteriota; class Aminicenantia; order Aminicenantales; family Saccharicenantaceae; genus RBG-16-66-30. The sequence continues at coordinate 1,865,364 of JBGLNH010000001.1, forward strand.
GCTCGAACTCGACGCCCATCTCGTAGATGCCGTCCTCGACCATCCTGTTCCAACGGACGTCGCCCCGGACCTTGACGACCTGCTTCGACTTGGAGAGATAGAGCGTCATGCGCAGCGAGGACCCGACCTCGAAGAAGCGGTCGGTGACGACGCGCGCCCCGCCGAGGGAGATGTCCTTGGTCAGCGCGTTGACCGGCCGGGGCTCGGCCGCGGGCGACGGGCCCGGGAGCTCGATGACGACCCGGTTCTCTTCGGCGATCCGCTTGTCTTTTCGTTTCTCGCGCATGGGGCGCTCTCTTACCGGTTCCTCTCTCTCCGAGCCGGTCTCGTCCTTTCCGAAGGCCCCGAATGAGCGCCGGGCCCCGCGCGCCGGGCCCGCCGGCCTTCGGCCCTTACCATTCGACGAGCATCGAGGCCCAGGTCAGCCCCCCGCCGAAGCTCAGGAGGAGGGCCAGGTCGCCCTTCTTGAGCCGGCCTTCCTCGACCGCCTCGCGCAGGGCCATCATCACGGAGGCCGAAGAGCAGTTGCCGCGCCGGTCGACGTTGACGTAGAACCTCCCGACCGGGACGCCCAGCTTCCTGGCGGGGAAATCGAAGATCCGGGCGTTGGCCTGGTGGCAGACGAACAGGCCGATGTCCTCGAGGCGGTAGTCGCGCGCGCGCTTCGGGTCGCGGTTGGCCTTCTCCAGGGTCCTCAAAACGAGCTCGGGGATGATGCGGAGGACGAACTTCTGGATATCGTGGCCCTTGATGGCGATGTTCACGGGCACCGGACCGTCGTGATGCCGGGTGTCGTGGCCGAGGCTGTAGGCGGCTTCCACGCTCAGCGTGTCCGTTCCCGTGACGGCGCAGACGATGCCGGACGAGCCCACGGTCCTCTTCAGCACGACCGCTCCGGCGCCGTCGCCCCAGAGGTCGGCGTTGGTGTCCGAGAAGTCCAGGAGCCGGCTGAGCACCTCGGCGCCGAGGGCCAGGCCGTACTCGTGCTCGTTGTCCGGCGACAGCAGCTGCCTGCGGACGATGTCGACGGCGTAGAGGCTGCTCGTGCAGGCGGCCAGCACGTCGTAGGCCGGGATGCGGAGCGCCGCGCGGGCGGTCTTCTCGTCGAAGGCCCCGGCGGCCAGGCCCTTGGTGATGGCCTTGTTGAGGGTCAGGCAGGCGGTCGAGGGGAAGATGGCCTCGGGCGTCGACGTCCCGACGACCAGGACCCCGATGTCCCGCCACCCGATGCCGGCCTCGGCCAGGGCCTTTTCGGCCGCGAACAGGGCCAGGTCGGACGTGTTGACGCTCTTGTCGACCCAGCGGCGCTCCTTGATGCCGACGAGGTCGACGATCCTCTGGGAGGTCAGCTCCTCGGGCAGCCAGGGGCGGTTGTCCCCCGGCTTGATGGCCCGGTGGGCCAGGAGCAGCTCGATGATGTCCTCGTTCGTGACGGTCCTTCCGGGCAGGTCGGTCCCCGGAAGGCACTTGCCCGTGCCGGCTATCTCTACTCGCATGTCGGCGTCATTCCCTCCGATGAAGTCCTATCATTATTATCGGGGATGCTGGATCTGTCAAATCCCCTCTGGAGAGCCGCCGCGGGACGGCGATTGACCCGCCGCCGTCTTTCTGTTAAATAGGGGGCGATCATGAGCGGCCAACCTCTCGCCGGCGTCCGCGTCCTCGACCTGTCGCGCCTCCTGCCGGGCCCGTTCTGCACCCAGCTCCTCGCCGACCTAGGGGCCGAGGTCGTCAAGGTCGAGGACTGCGAGGGCGGCGACTACATCCGGGCCATGGGTCCGTTCGTCGGCGGGGAGAGCGCCTACTTCCTGGCCCTCAATCCCGGAAAGAAGAGCCTGTCCGTCAACCTCAAGGCGGAGGCCGGCCGGGCCCTGTTCCTGAAGCTCGCCGCGACCTCCCGGGTCGTCGTCGAGAGCTTCCGCCCCGGCGCGGTCGACCGGCTGGGCATCGGCTACGAGGCCGTCCGGTCGGTCCGCCCCGACATCGTCTATTGCTCCATCTCCGGCTACGGGCAGACCGGGCCCGACCGCGACAAGGCCGGCCACGACCTCGATTTCCAGGCCCGTTCGGGGATGCTCGACCTCTGCGGGCGTCCCGGCTCGCCGCCGGCCATCGCGCCGGCGCAGGTGGCCGACCTGAGCTCGGCCATGTACGCGGCCGCCGGCATCCTGGCCTATCTCCGGGAGAGCGAGCGGACGGGAGAGGGGCGCTTTCTCGACATCGGCATGCTCGACAGCGCCTTCGCCTGGATGGTCATGCCGGTCGCCGAGTACTCGGCCGGGGAGAGGGGCGGTCGCGGCCGGCTGCCCCTGACCGGCAAGCACCCCTGCTACAGCGTCTACTCCACCCGCGACGGGAGGAGCGTCTCTCTCGCGGCGCTGGAACGGAAGTTCTGGGAGGCCTTCTGCCGCAAGGTCGGACGGGACGACCTCCTGCCCCTGCAGTTCTCCGAGCGGCCGGAGGACCACGCCCTCGTCGCGGCGCTCTTCGCCGGGCGGACCGCCGAGGAATGGCGGGAGCTTCTCGCCGGCACCGATTTCTGCTGCCAGGTCGTGCCGTCCCTCGGCGAGGCCCTGGACGATCCGCACGTCCGGGCCCGCGGCCTCGTCGCCGGCCCCGACGGGCCGGGCCCTCCGGTCTTCCGGCTGGGACACCCGCTCCGCGAAGGCGAAGGCAACCTCCCCCGGGCCTGTCCCGGCCAGGGCCAGCACACCGCCGAGCTCCTCCGGGAGATCGGCGTCTCCGAAGAGGGGATGAACGACCTCGAGGCGGCCGGCGTCATCCGCCGGCCGCGGTGAGGCGACCGCGCTTGAACGCTTTCTGGACCGAGGAGGAAGGGGCTTTCCGAGAGTTCGCCCGGGCCCGTTTCCGCGCCGGGCGCGAGGCCGGCGTCACGGCCGCGCCCGAGGTCCCTCCCGGTCTCGGGCTAGGCGGCCTGGCCGTTCTCGTCGAGGAGGCGGCCCGCCTCGATCCCGGGCTCGGCCGCGAGCTCGCCGGGCGCCGCCGGGGCCCGGCGGGCGAAGACGCGCTCGTCGATGGGATTCTCCGCTGCGCCCTCTCCGCCGGCGTCTCGGCCCACGTTCTCGAGGCCGGGGCCCGGGCCGCCCGCGAGCGCGGGGCCTTCGCCAGCAGCCTCATGGGCTGCCGGGAGGCGCAAGAGAGCCTGGCCGGGCTGGCCTCGGGCGCGGAGCTGATGCGCCTCGGGGCCTGCCGGCTCTGCCGGCTCCTCGAACGAGGCGACCGCGGCCGGGCCGCCGAGGAGACCGGCCGCCTCCTCGCGGCCGCCGCGGCATTGGCCGCCGACGTCAGCGCCGTGGCGACCTCGCTCCTCGGCGCGGCCTGGGCGGCCGCCAATCTGCCCCCGGACGGCCTGCCGGGGATCGAAAGGACGAAAAGATGAAGCTCGAAACGCTCTATCGGAACGCCGTCGCCGCCGGCATGGCCAAGGACCCCCGGGGTCCCGAAGAGATCCGCCGGATACTGGACGAGGAGCGGGCCCGGTCGGAGAAGCCCGGGGACGACGGGCTTGACGGCTGGGACGATGACCGGCTCTTCAATCCCTACGCCGACACCCGGATCCTCGCCGGGGACCCCGCGACGGAGGTCCGGAAGGCCGCCGTCGGCATCGACGTCGACACCGCCGAGGTCCTTCTCGCCCACACCCTCAACCGGGACCGGGCCGCGGCCATCGACGCGGTCATCGCCCACCACCCTCAGGGCGTCGCCCTGGCCCGGTTGCCCGAGGTCATGCGGGTCCAGTCCGACATGCTGGCCGCCTTCGGGGTCGCCATCTCGGTCGCCGAACAACTGCTGGAGAAGAGGATCGGCGAGGTCGAGCGGCGGGTCCTGCCGGGGAACCACAGCCGGGCCGTCGACGCCGCGCGCCTGCTGGGGATGCCCCTGATGTGCGTCCACACCCCGGCCGACAACTGCGTCGGCTCCTACCTCACGGCGCTCTTCGCCCGCGAAAAGCCCTCCCGCCTCAAGGACCTCGTCGACCTGCTCATGAGCGTCCCGGAGTACAAGGCGGCCGCGCGGCGGATGGCCGGGCCGAAGATCGTCAGCGGCTCGGAGAAGGGGCGCTGCGGCCGGATCTCGCTGGAGATGACGGGCGGGACCGAGGGCGCCAAGACCATCTACGAGTCCTACGCCGCCTCGGGCGTCAGCACCATCGTCGGGATGCACATCAGCGAGGAGGCCCTCGAGAACGCCAAGAAGGCCCACCTCAACGTCGTCCTGGCGGGGCACATCTCGAGCGACACGCTGGGGTTGAACCTGATCTTCGACGAGATCGAGAAGGACGCGCCGCTCGAGTTCGTGGGGATGTCGGGGTTCGTCAGGACGAGGGCCGCCGAGCGCTGATCCCGGCGCCTCAGAGCCCGCGGTAGTGGCCCTGGGAGCCGAGCGTCGCGATCCAGCGGGCGAAGGACCGCGCGTCCTCGAGATCGCCGGCGTCGGGGTGGGTCGCGGCGGAGGCGGCCATCTCGGCCCAGGCCTCGTGCTCGGGCGACTGCATCAGGACCTCGAGGGCGGCCAGCGAGACCTTCCCCCGGCAGGAGAACGTTCCGACGAGCTTGGCCCCGGCGATGAGGACCGAGCCGTGCTCAAGGGCCTCGCGCGACAGCCGGCTCCCGGTCACCGAGCCGTGGGTCGAGAAGAGGGCGACCTTCTGTCCCGCGGGGACCGTCTTGAGGAAGACCTCGACGGGGTAGGGGACGCTGTGCGTCTGCACGGGGAAGCCGGCGAAGAGCAGGTCGTACGGGGCGATGTCACCCGCCTCGGCGATCGGGCGGATCTCCTTCTCCCCCGGCAGGGCGTCGAAGATGGCCTCGGCGACGAGCTTGGTGTTCCCGGTCCGGCTGAAGTAGGCGACGAGGGTCTTGGCCATCGGCGGCGTCCTTTCGATGAGGCGCTCCCGCTATTCTGCCAGAATCGGGTCGAAAATGCCAACGGTCACGCGGCGGGGAGCTCGATCGTGACCGTCGTCCCGCGGCCCGGCTCGCTGGCCGCGCGGATCGCGCCGCCGTGCTCCTCGACGATCTTCTTGGCGATCGGCAGCCCGAGCCCCGTCCCGCCTTCCTTGGGTCGGGAATCGCCTCTAGCTCCCCGGACCCCCTGGGAACCAGTCCCGTCGGTTCCCCCGCCTGCGGCGGGCCCCCCTCCGCTACGGGGATCGTCGAGGCTAATTCCCTCCCCGCCTCGAGAGGGTATCCCGGATGGGGGAGAAAAACTTTTTTATCCGAGGAAGCCCCCGGAACGGGGCGCCAAAGCCCTCCCCCCGGCGAAGATCTCCCTGTCGGACAGGTTAACGGCGTAATTTTTCCGCCCCTTCGGCCCGCCGCGACTCTCGATGACCAGGGCCCCGTCTTCCAGGAGCCCGGTCACCCGGCTCCGGGCTCCCCTCAAGGCCAGGGACCGCGCCAGGAGGCCCTTCTCATCCGGGCCGAGAAGCGCCAGCTTGTCGCTGACGATGACCATGTTGTCGAGGGCCCCGGCGGCCAAGGCGTAGAGCTCGCGTTCGCTCGCCGCGAGCTCGGTCTCCCTGCCGCGCAGGAGCAGGCAGTCCGGGTCGTTGAGCCAGAAAGCCCTGTGCATGAACTGGCGCATCAGGGCGTTCTTGAGGGCGAAGAAGGCGTTCGGGCCCAGGAATCCCGAAGGCTTGGTCTTCCAGTGTGGCGCCGTGTCTTCCCCGACGCGCATCCCGTCGACGAGCCCGACCGAGGGCAGCAGCGGCGCCCCGCAGGCGAGGACGAATTCCCGTCCCGCGGCCCCGCGGATGGTCCTCAATCCCTCCCGATAGGCCTGGACGGGGGTGACCGGCGCGGCCCTCGTCCCGGGCATGGCCGCGGCGAACAGGAAGTCGATCTTGAGATAGGAGAATCCCGCCCGGCGCAGGGCCCTGACGGTCCCCGCGAGCCAGCGCTTGACCTCGGGCCGGGTCGTGTCCAAGGCGTAGACCGTCTGGCCCCAGCCCCGGTAGCAAGGCTTGGGCCGCCCGTTCTCGGAGACCATCCAGCCGGGGTGTTCGGCGAAGAGGCGCGAGGACTCGGCCGCGCTGAACGGGGCCGTCCAGATACCGGCCCGGTAGCCGCGGCGCCCGATGGCCGCGGCCATGCCGGCGAGGTCCGGATAGCCGGGCTTGGCCGTCTCCCAATCGCCGACGGCGGTCTCGTAGCCGTCGTCGACCTGGAAGACATCGAAGGGGAAGGACCCGCGGTCGCGGGCCGCGACGTCGAGGTTCTCCAGGACGTCCGGCCAGCCGAGCCGGCCGAAGTATTGGTACCAGCTGCACCAGCCGACCGGGTTCCAGGAGTTGATCCGGACGCGGTGGGCCCGCTTGACCAGCCCGGCGTACCGCGCGAGCAGGTCCTCGACGGGGGCGCCCTCGAGGACGACCAGCGGCTCGAGGCGGACCGGGGCCTCGAACGCGGCGTCGAAATAGTCGATCCAGCCGACGAGGTCGCCGCCCTCGACCGTGAAGAACGGGTGGCCGACGCGCGAGGTCAGGAAGCCCGCCAGGCCTCCCTCCCAGGCCGCGAAATAGTCGCTGACCGGCCCGCGCAGGAGCTCCTCGGGCAGGGGGGAGAAGAGGTGGGGACTGTAGTCCCGGACGATCGTTTCGAGCTCGGGGAAGCGGGTCGCCGGCGTCACCGGCTCCATCGGGCCCCAGGACTGCCAGTTGTTGAGGAGGAAGGAGGCCGGCGCCGGGGCGCGAAAAACCTCGAAGCGCCCCGGCCGGCCGGCGACCGTTCCGGAGACGAGATAGCCGAAGGGGGTCCGCTCGACGGCGGCCTCCGTCCGCCCTCCGGCCCGGCGGCGGACCGACCGGCCGGCACGGGCGGGCTGGCCGAAGAACTTGAGGTTCACGGCTGGAGGATGTTGTTCATCCGGCAGAATCTCTCGATCTTCTCGGCCAGCTCCGCGGCCTTCTTGGCCGCCTTGGGCTCGGCCAGGGTGCCGCGCAGCTTGGCCAGGTCGGTCCGGACCTTCTGGAGCTGTTCGACGATCGTATCGATGTCGAAGGTCGAGTCCAGGTTGGAAATGCCCGAACGGCCGGCGGCTCCGGTGAATTTGTTGACGACGACGGCGTAGCGGTCCCTGATGTCCCGGACGAGCATGTCCTCTTCCGTCGGTTCCGTGGCCGTCTCTTTGTAGATGAAGAAAGCGGCGGCCCCGATGATCAGCAGGACGAGAAGGGCTTTGGCCATGACGGTCCTCCTGCCGGCATTGTAGGACACCCCCCCCGGCCGTGGCAATAGACCGGGACAGCGCCATGCCCGTTGACGGCGCCCCCCGGCGGCGCTATCCTGCCCTCGTCGGGAGCGCGTCCCGCGAAGGAGGTCCTGATCATGAGAAGACAGCTCTTCATGGCCGGCGTTCTGGTCGCGATCCTGGGAGCGTCCTTGGCGCTTGACATCCCCGCCAACCCGGGGCCAGGGAGCGGACAGACCAAGTCCAATGTCCATCAGAACGTGCAGGTCGACGGCGACCAGGTCGTTCGCGTCTCCGGCACGCGCGCGTTGACCGTCGATCTCAGGAACGAGACGGCCGTCGGACAGGACGACAGCCTCAACGTCGGCCGGAACCGGACCGTGGAAGTCGGGACGAACGCGACGGAGACGATCGGAGGCCAACGCCAGACCGCGATCAGCCGTTCGGATACCCTGACGGTCGGCCGGGACCTGGTCGTCCGCGTCGAGGCGAACAAGGACGAACGGATCGGCAGGCACCTCATGATCGATGCCGGCGATTCGATCACGCTCAAGACGGGTTCGGCGTCGATCGTCCTGAAGAAGGACGGCACTATCATCATCAAGGGAAAAGACATCACCATTCAGGGTTCCGGGAAGATCGACCTTGACGAAAGGGCAGATATCACCAAAAAGGGCGGCATCGTCCGGAAGGGCGATTAAGGGCCCCATGCGCCCCATCTCCCCCCGCGGTTGATGGCGGGAGGCGTTCTGCTATCATGGGGCGGCTTTCGAGCTCTTAGGCGAAATCCGTGGGCGGCTACCAGTACGTCAAGAGCTACGCCGTGACCTGGAAGATCGAGTAGCGAGCCGCTCGCGGATCGCCATCAGGATCTCGCGGAGCTCGAGGATAAGTCAGGATCCTCGCGCCTTTTTTGCCGCCGCCGCCCAGATCTCTTCAAGACCGAGCTTTCGGGCCCAAGCCTCGATATATGTGAGATCGATAATGTCCGCCGAGATCTTGAGGATGCCGGCGACATCGCGGAGGTGCTTGTCGGAACGCCCCTGCCGATAGAAGTCCAACTTCTTCAGGATCACGTCCTCCGGCGAGGCGAAATCGACCGCGGTATCTTCGATGGGCTTGAGCCGCCGGGCCCGCCGGAAGCGGCTCTGATCGAACTCGTCGCCTTGGGTGATCATGACATCGATCTTCAGACCGGAGCCGGGATGGATGATGTTGAATTGGGACCTGGCCCGGACGGCCCTCCTGGCGGATCCCTCGTCGAAATAGAATTCGTCAGCCGGATAACAACCCTTGAGTCGGGCGATCTTGTCTTCGTCGAGATCGGCCACGATATCGATATCGTTCGTCAGCCTCGGCTCGCCGTAAGCGATGGCGGCGACGGCATCCGTCACGAAATAGCGGATGCCGTGCTCGTCAAAGCAGCGTGCGGCGTGTCTCAGGAGCTCATCCTGTTCCATGAGACATCCTTCTTCCGACTTCGGCTTTGATAGTGCGGTCGTCCCAGTCGGGGTGCTGGGATCGCAGGAGCCTCTCGACCATGTTCCTGGTGGAGGACCACAGTCCGAACGCGACGCGAAGTCGCTCGACAGGCGTCTTGTCCCTGAATACGGCCGCCATGTCGTCATCGACGATATCGGGGTCTCTGTTATCAGTCCGCATGGGAACCGGGCCTATGTTCGCACAGGCCTTGATAGCCGTCAATCCGCTTTCTTAGGGGTTTTCAACCTTGGCCGAAGGACCAGGCAAGCAAGCGAGTCTGAGGACCATATTCCAGGGGGCTGACCGCCCGGTTGAAGGCGGGGGTCCGTTCTGTTATCATGAGGGAGCTTTCCAAGGGCATGGAAAGGCCCTTCTACAGGGAAAAACAGCTTAACGGACCGTCCCGGCTCGTCTCGGAATTTCCGTTGGTTTGGTCAAGATTTGGTCAACGTGCGTTCTTCTCATTCTTTGAGTTGATTACATCGCCCTCCGAACATATCATGACCTCATAATATGTCCTTCGCGCAGGGGTAGCTTATGAAGAACGGGCTAGGGATCGGCCTGATCATCCTCATTGCCCTGCTCTCGGCGTGTGCTTTAGGATACGGACAAATAATAGAGAATCCCGCCAAGCCGATAGCGGCCAACGCTGGCCGGATCGTCACTCTGAAAGAGGAATTGCGGATAGAGGATACAGGGACAGGCTATTTCTTTAAGAACCCCGGCCTGATCCGCGTTTCGCCAAGAGGCGACATTTTCTTCAAGGACGGACCGGAGCAGGCTCTTCAGTTCGATCCCGAAGGCCGCTTCGTCCGTAATCTCTACAAGAAGGGTCAGGGTCCCGGGGAATTGTCTACGATCATCGACACTTGGGCTTCCGCAGACCGGATCTATCTAAACGGTTACCCGCCCAAGATCCTCGCCTATGACTATGAAGGGAAACTGGTCCGGGAACTCTCCCTCCGCGACGGTCTCCTCGGCGGCCGGTTCATTTGGGCCGGTCCGGAGAACGTGCTGCTTTATGGGGCCGGTCGGCCTGACCCGTCCGGCGGAACGGGCTTCAGAGACATGCCCTGGGATATCCACGGCACAAGCCCCGTGCGGATCGGGTACATCGTCTCGGAGCTCTGCGCCCGCCCCTCCCACGCCTCGTCGCGCAAGTCCCTCGACGACTGGCTCCGCGAGGCGGGGGTCCCCGGGATCGCCGGGGTCGACACCCGGGCCCTGACGAAGAAGCTCCGCGTCCACGGGGTCATGCCCGGCCTCTTGGCCGTGGCCGACGGGCCGCTCGGCGCCGGCCGGATCCGCCGCGAGGCCCGGGCCGTCGCCGACCCGAACGCCCGCGACCTCGTGGCCGAGGTCACGACGCCGGAGATCCGCATCTACAATCCCCGGGCGCCGAAGACGGTCGTCCTCATCGACTGCGGCGTCAAGATGGGCATCGTCCGCTCGCTCACGAGGCGCGGGGTCTCGGTCGTCCGCGTCCCCGCCGACACGGACGCGGACCGCATCCTCGGCTTCGCGCCCCGGGGCGTCGTCGTCTCCAACGGGCCCGGCGACCCCGAGCGGGCGGCGAAGGCGATCGCCGCCGTCCGCCGGCTCCTGGCCGAAGGCGTCCCCCTCTTCGGCATCTGCCTCGGCAACCAGATCCTGGCCCTGGCCGCCGGCGGCCGGACCTACAAGCTCAAGTTCGGCCATCGCGGCCAGAACCAGCCCTGCCTCGAGGAGGGCACGAAGCGCTGCTACATCACCAGCCAGAACCACGGCTTCGCCGTCGACGCCGCCAGCCTGCCGCGCGATTGGGCGGCCTGGTTCCGCAACGCCAACGACGGGACGAACGAGGGCATCCGCCACAGGCGCCGCCCGGTCTTCGGCGTCCAGTTCCACCCGGAGGCCTGCCCCGGCCCGACGGACACGGAGTTCCTCTTCGACCGCTTCCTCGAGGCGGCCCGATGACCGGGCCGAAGAAGGTCCTTCTCCTCGGCAGCGGCGCCCTGAAGATCGGCGAGGCCGGCGAATTCGACTATTCCGGGAGCCAGGCCATCAAGGCCCTCAAGGAGGAGGGGCTCGAGGTCGTCCTCATCAACCCCAACATCGCCACCATCCAGACCTCCGAGGGGATGGCCGACAAGGTCTACTTCCTGCCCGTGACGCCGGACTTCGTGGCCAAGGTCGTCGAGCGGGAGAGGCCGCAGGCGGTCCTGCTCTCCTTCGGCGGCCAGACGGCCCTCAACTGCGGCGTGGCCCTGTGGAAGCGCGGCCTCATCGGCCGGCCCGGCCTGCCGGTCCTCGGGACGCCCATGGAGGCCGTCGAGAAGACCGAGGACCGCAAGCTCTTCAACCGGGCCCTGGCCGAGATCGGCCTCAAGACGCCGCGGGGCATCGCCGTCCGGACCGTCGAGGCCGGCCTGCGCGCGGCCGCCAAGATCGGCTACCCGGTCATGACCCGGGTGGCCTACGCCCTGGGCGGCAAGGGCAGCGGCATCGCCTACGGGCCGCGCGAGCTGCGGGACTCGCTCCGCAAGGCCTTCACCGCCGCCCCGCAGGTCCTGGTCGAGGAGTACCTCGACGGCTGGAAGGAGATCGAGTACGAGGTCGTCCGCGACCGGGCCGACAACTGCGTCACCGTCTGCAACATGGAGAACTTCGACCCCATGGGCATCCACACCGGGGAGAGCATCGTCATCGCCCCGTCGCAGACGCTGACCAACGAGGAGTACCATCGCCTCCGGGCCATCGCCATCCGGGCCATCCGCCACCTCGGCATCGTCGGCGAGTGCAACATCCAGTACGCCCTCAACCCCCGCGACGGCGACTACCGCATCATCGAGGTCAACGCCCGGCTGTCGCGCAGCTCCGCCCTGGCCAGCAAGGCCACGGGCTATCCCCTGGCCTTCGTCGCCGCGAAGCTCGCCCTCGGGCACACCCTCCCGGACCTCCCCAACTCGATCACCAAGGTCACCTCGGCCTGCTTCGAGCCGGCCCTCGACTACCTCGTCGTCAAGATCCCGCGCTGGGACCTCAAGAAGTTCGCCCGGGTCTCGAAGAAGATCGGCTCGGAGATGAAGTCGGTCGGCGAGGTCATGGCCGTCGGCCGGTCCTTCGAGGAGGCCATCCAGAAAGCGGCCCGGATGCTCCAGGTCGGCGTCTACGGGCTCGTGGCCAACGAGAACTACTCCTTCCGCAGCCTGGAGAAGGGCCTGCGGCAGCCCACCGACGAGCGGCTCTTCGGCGTCGCCGAGGCCCTCAAGAAAGGCTTCTCCGTCGACCGCATCCACGAGCTGACGCGGATCGACCGCTGGTTCCTCCACAAGATCAAGTCGGTCGTCGACTGCGAGGAGCGCCTGCGGGGGCGACGCCTCGCCTCGGTCCCGCCCGACCTCCTCCGCGAGGCCAAGGCCAAGGGCTTCTCCGACAAGCAGATCGCGCTGCTCACCGGGTCGACCGAGCTCCGCGTCCGGCGCCGGAGGAAGGTGGACCGCATCGTCCCGGCCGTCAAGCAGATCGACACCCTGGCCGCCGAGTACCCGGCCCGGACGAACTACCTCTACGTCACCTACCACGGCCGCGAGGACGACGTCGCCTTCCGCGGCGGCCGGGCCGGGAAGGGCAAGGTCATGGTCCTCGGCTCGGGCTCCTACAGCATCGGCTCCTCGGTCGAGTTCGACTGGTGCTGCGTCAACGCCGCCCTGGCCCTGAAGAAGCTCGGCTACGCGACGATCATGGTCAACTACAACCCGGAGACGGTCTCGACCGACTACGACATCTGCGACCGGCTCTACTTCGACGAGCTGAGCTTCGAGCGGGTCCTCGACGTCTACGAGAAGGAGAGGCCCCTCGGCGTCCTGATGTCGATGGGCGGGCAGATCCCCAACAACATCGCCCTGCGCTGCCACCGGGCCGGGATCCGCGTCCTGGGCACCCCGCCCGAGAGCATCGACCGGGCCGAGGACCGCTTCAAGTTCTCCCGGCTCCTCGACGAGATCGGCGTCGACCAGCCGGAGTGGCGCGAGCTGCGGAGCGTCGCCGAGGCCAAGCGCTTCGCCCGGGCGATCGGCTATCCCGTCCTCATCCGGCCGTCCTACGTCCTGAGCGGGGCGGCCATGAGCATCGCCTTCGACGAGACCTACCTCGACCGCTACCTCCAGAAAGCCTCGCGGGTGTCGCCCGAGCACCCGGTCGTCATCTCCAAGTTCATCGAGAACGCCAAGGAGATCGAGCTCGACGCCGTGGCCGACCGCGGCCGCGTCGTGGCCTCGGCCATCGTCGAGCACGTCGAGAACGCCGGCGTCCACTCCGGCGACGCGACCATGGTCCTGCCGCCCCAGAAGCTCTACATCGAGACCATCCGGCGCATCCGCGGGATCGGCCGGGAGATCGCCCGGGCGCTCGACATCACCGGCCCGTTCAACATCCAGTTCATCGCCAAGGACAACGCCCTCAAGGTCATCGAGTGCAACCTCCGGGCCTCCCGCTCGTTCCCCTTCGTCAGCAAGGTCACCCGGACGAACTTCGTCGAGGTGGCCGTGGCCGCCGTCATGGGCGAGCCGGTCCGCAACGGCAAGACGACGCTGGACCTGAATTATGTCGGGGTCAAGGCCCCGCAGTTCTCGTTCTCCAGGCTCAAGGGGGCCGACCCCGTCCTCGGCGTCGAGATGGCCTCGACGGGCGAGGTCGCCTGCCTCGGGGAGGACGTCCACGAGGCCTACCTCAAGGCCATCCTGGCGACCGGCTTCATCCTGCCGAAGCGCAACGTCCTGCTGACGATCGGCGGCGAGCCGTCGAAGCACCGTTTCCTCGGGCCGGCCCGGACGCTGGCCGGCCTGGGCTTCAGGATCTTCGCCACCGAGAAGACCTCGGCCTACCTCAAGGCCAACGGCGTCCCCAACACGCGCCTCTTCAAGGTCCACGAGAGCGGGCGCCCGAACATCCGCGACTACATCGCCGGCCGGAAGATCGACCTGGTCGTCTCCGTCCCCAATCCGGCGAAGAGGGTCGAGTTCAACTCGGCCTACAAGCTGAGGCGGCTGGCGGTCGATTTCTCGATCCCCATCCTGACCAACCTCCAGGCCGCCGACCTCTTCGTCCAGGCCCTGGCCGCGAAGAGGCCCGCCGACCTCCAGGTCAAGCACTGGGCCGAGTACGAGTAACCCCCAGGACAGGACGGGCGGATTTCACCGACTCTTGACCGCTTCTTGACAATTCCCTGACAAATCGGCGGACGGGATCCCCCATCATGGACCTGCCCGGCGTATCCGGGCCTGGATCTCACAAGAGGAGGGACCTCATGAAAAAGTTCTTCGCGGTCTTATCGGTGATGGGGCTGGTGGCCGGCCTGGGCGCCGGACGGGCGTTCGCCCAGGACAAGAAGGTCGAGTTCAGCCTGAACGCGGGCGCCATGACCACGCTCGGAGGGGAGATCTCCTTCGCGGGCGTCCTGCTGACCCTCGCGCCCCAGGTCGACATCCATGTCACCAAGGGATTCATGGTCAGCCCCGAAGCCATGTTCCTGACGGACACGGAATTCTCGGGAGTCGTGGCCCTGCCCGGCGTGCTGTTCAACTATCTGGGCAAGGGGTTCTTCGCGGGAGCGGGGGTCGTCCTGCCGGTCTCCATCTCGGGCGGCCTGGGCGCCGGCACGCTGCTGCCCAAGCTCAACATCGGCTACCGCGGCCGCCACGTCAATCTGACGGCCTACCTGATCACGTCCACGGAGGCCATGTTCAGCATGAACCTCATCGGGGCCAGCCTCGGCTACCGGTTCTGACCGGGAGGCGGCAGGGGGGGGTGGCGCGCGGGGGAGGCCTCCCGGCTCCCCCGCAACCGGGAGGGCCCGAACGGATCCGCCGAAGTTCAGGGGCTGCCTCCCAGGTGGACATTCCCCGAGTCTCCAGGCTAAATCCAGAGAGAGAGAGCAGGTCAAGAGATTTCGTCTGCCCGGAACAGGAAGACGGCACTAAAAAGGGGAATAGGTATTGTGTCCCCGAATTAAAGCCACAGCGAGGCGGCGGCGGGGACTTCGGCGCGGTCGACGAGCGCGATGGCGTCCGTGACGCAGACGGCCCGGCAGATGCCGCAGCCATAGCACTTCGTCGGATCGATCCGGGCCTTGGCCTTGCGCTTCCAGGGGAGGTAGGCGTCGAAGGGACAGATCTTGACGCACTCGCCGCAGCCGACGCACTTGTCTACGTCGACCTTGGCCACGTATTCCCCCCGGAACATGACCGGCGTCCGGTGGGTCAGCGTCGCCTTCATGGCCAGGCAGCCCGGCAGCCCGCAGTTGCAGATCCCGCCGATGAACGGCGTGACGAAGGACCAGACGGTGTGGCAGAGCCCCTCCTCCTCGCTCTCCCGCATGAAGGCCAGGGCCTCGTCCTTGGAAAGGTGTTCCAAGCCGCCGGTCTGGGGCCCGACGAGGTAGCCGGCGTCGATGCTCCTGAGGAGGTTGACCATCTCGCCGCCCTGGGGCGCCAGGCTGATGCCGTAACAGTAGCGGTGCTCGGGGCCGAAGGCCACGTGGCGGCAGATGCAGGCCAGCCGCACGACCGACGTCGTGAAGCCCATGATCCGCTCGATGTCCTCGATCGGCACGACCTGGCCGAAATGGTTGACCTGCTGCTTGGCCGTGATCTTGCGCCGGATGCCGCGGGTGAAGAACGGAGGGATCTTGCTGAGCTTCTGGAGCGCCCTCTCGCCCTTGACGAGGTGTCCGGGCGTCTCGAAGAAGCGCTCGACGAACTTCCGCCGCCTGAGGTCGCTGAGGAGGTCCTCGGAGTAGTTCCGGGCGTCGAGGTACCACTTCTTCCCTTCCCCGTGCTTATGGCAGAAATCGCACATTTCGGGCCCATCCTGACACAGCCCCGGGATCTTGTCAATCCGCGGGTTCGGAACGGGTATTTAGGGGCGGAAAACACCCTATCCGGACTGTTTCCGGCCCTTTTCCGGCCTTTCTTCCGGGTTCGACCCGGCCTCCCGCCTGAAGCCTTTCCGCCGCTCCGCGTTTTCCGGCCGCTTCAAGATTGGGCATCGCGGGGATTCCCGCAAAAGGCCGCGAAATCAAAAAATATTCGGCGCGGGCACTTGACATCCTGTGTCGTATACACTATATTGTCGTCACACATTATAGTGAGGCACACATCATGACCAACCAAGAGCCCGATATCGGCAGCCTCGAAACGGAGATGAACCGGGGGTTCCTGCACATCCTCGTCCTGGCCCTTCTCGAGAAGGATATGTACGGCTATTCGATGGTCAAGCACATCGAGGCGCTGGGCTACCGGGTCGAGGAGAACACCCTCTATCCCCTGCTGCGCCGGCTCGAGAAGAACGGCTGGATCGCCTCGAAGTGGGACCTCTCCGAGGACCGGCCCCGCAAGTTCTACGCCGTGACGGCCAAGGGCCGCGCCCTCCGCGGCTCGCTGCTCGGGATCTGGAGGAACCAGGACCGCGTCCTGGCCAAGATCGAAAAGGAGAACGCGAATGTCCAATAAGCTCGAGGCCTATCTCGAAGAGATCAGCCACTTCCTCTCCGGCCGCGCCGAGCGCGAGGAGATCCTGTCGGAGATCCGCAGCCACATCCTCGAAAAGGCCGCGGCCGAGCACGGCGGGACCGGCGACGACGCCGTCGACCGGGCCATCGCCGCCTACGGCCCGCCGCGCCGCGTCGCCGAGCGCTACGCCGAGGACCGGCCTATCATCGCCCCGGCCTACAAGCGCTACCTCGTCCGCTACACGACGCTCCTGTTCGCCGTCCACGCGGCGTTCACCGTCCTCGCCGTCGTTCTCGGCAAGCAGTTCGTCGTCTTCCCCTTCCTGTACATGCCTGAGCTCGGCGTGATCGACGCCCTGATGTACCTGCCGACGGCTTTCCTGGCCGACCTCGGCCTCGTCGCCCTGGTGCTCTACTTCATCACCCAGAGCGGCAAGGACGTCAAGCTGCCCTGGCCGAAGTTCGCCCTCGACCTCGACGAGGTCGAGCCGCCCAGGAAGGCCTTCTGGGGCCGCGTCGGCACGGCCGTCGGGGCGGTCGTCATGCTGGCCGTCACCGACTTCGCCCTCTACCTCTTCGTCCGCTACCACACGATCTTCCTCTACCTGCGGGAGGGCTCCGGTCCCCGGCCCTTCCTGACGCCCGAGGCGGGGCGCTACCTGTCGCTCATCGTCATCGCCATGTTCGCGGTCTCGACCATGGCCCTGTTCGTCAAGCTGCTGACCCGGTCGCGCTGGGTCGACGTCGTCAAGAACGTCCTGACCCTGGGCCTCATCGGCCTCATCCTGCGCCAGCCCTTCGACGGCCTCTTCGCCGTCGCGGTCCCGGCGAAGCTCGAGACCGTGCTCCGGTACAACGTCAAGATCGGGCTGCTCGTCGTCGCCCTGATCGTCACCTGGGAGCTGGTCCGCGACGTGGTCAGGCTCGGCCGCCGCAATATCTCGCATATTCATCTTATTCAATGATTTATACGTTTTTTCGGGGGCGGTAATGTGGTATAATCGTAGGGAGATATTTCATGCTCACCGACAAGAACGCGAGGAAGCTCCGGGCCTTCGAAGCCGGGCGAGCCAGGGCCGAGAAGGTCGACGTCGAGCGGAATTACCGGATCATCGACGCCCTTTACGAAGAGGCTGTGATGCTCGGAGCGCTGCCGCCGAAGGACCCGCTCGACGGCATCGAGGTCAAGATCCGGATCGCCAAGGCGGTGAACAGTGTTCAAAGATCTGATTAAGCGGATCGCCGCGGAGCTGGCACGGCGCGACGTCCCCTATATGATCATCGGGGGGCAAGCCGTCCTTTTTTATGGAGAGCCCCGGCTCACGAAGGACATCGACATCACCCTCGGCCTCGGCGTCGAGAAGCTTCCCCTCATTAAGGATGCGGTCAGGGCCTTGGGCTTGCGCGTCGACGTGGAGGACGTCGAGAGCTTCGTCCAAGAGACCATGGTCCTGCCGACGTCGGACGAGAAGGGCCTCAGGGTCGATTTCCTGTTCTCGATCTCGCCGTTCGAAAGGGCGGCCATCGAGCGGGCCCGCGAAGTGAAGTTCGACGAGGTGCCGGTCCGGTTCGCTTCGCTCGAGGACCTGATCATCCACAAGATGGTCGCCGGAAGGCCTCGCGATATCGAGGATGTCCGGTCCATCCTCGCGAAGAACCCGGACTACGATCGGCCATATATCCGGAATTGGCTGTCCGAATTCGATGTGGCGACCGGCGACGATTGCCGCCGTCAATTCGATGACGTCACCTCGGAGATCGCCAAAGAAGCCGGGAACAGCTAGCCCGGCTGGGCGGGACCGATCCATTCACCCGACACGGCAGTCGTCCGCGCTAAACCGTTCCGCTGCAGCGACATAAGCCCGGGGCGCCCTTCCCTAGGGCGTCAGCTCCTCGTGGGCCGCGATGAGCTTGGACTGGACGGGGACGCCGTAGGGGCAGGCCGCCTCGCAGTGGCCCGGGCAGTCCGCGCAACCGCCCGCGGCCCGCGCCTCCCCCAGCGCGCCGTAGAGGCCCAGGGCCTCCTTCTGCCGCCCCCTGGCCCCGAAATAATAGGCGTAGCGCATGATGGTGTTGACGGGCACCCCTCGCGGGCACGACGGCTCGCACAGCCCGCAGGCGTGGCGGCAGTAGGAGCCGCCGAAGGCCTCCCGCGCGTCCGCGAGCAAGCCCTCGTCGCCGATCTCCAGCCGCTGTCCCGACAGGGCCAAGAACGTCCGGAGCGCCTCGAAGCTGTTGATGCTCGGACAGACCGTATGGACGCCGGGATGGCCGAGACAGAACTTGATGGCCGCGTCGCGGGCCTTCTCCGTCCCCTCGATCCCGTGCTTCTTGAGGAAGGCGTCGAGCCGGGCCGCCCTCTCGGCCGACCTCTCCTTGGCCTTGACCAGGGCCTCCGAAAGCTCGCGCCCGTCCTTCTTGTAACGGTCCTCGGTCGCGGCCAGGACCTCCCGCTCGGTGGAGACGACGAGGCCCGGGTCCGTTTTCATCAGGGTGACGCCGACGTCCTTGGCCGCGCAGGCCTCGAGGATCCGCTCGCCGGCCTCCCGCTGGAGGAAATTGTAGACGAAGAGCACGATGTCGAAGCGCCCGTCCTCGGCCGCGGCCAGCACGACCTTGTCCATGGGATCGGAGAGCGGCCCGAAGAGGCTGAGGTCGGCGCCGTGGTTGGAGAGCCCGGAGAAGCGGACCTTGCCCTCGGCCTTGAGCTCGCCGACGAGCTCGTGGTAGGGCTCGTACTTGACCTGCTCGAGCGTGCACATGTGGATCATCAGGCAGTCGGCGTGGTCCGTGCCCATGCGCTCGAGGCACTTCATGTAGCGGTCCCTGAGCCCCTCCTTCGTGACCTGCTTGTTGAAGCTGATGTTGAGCTTGGTCGTGATGAAGAAGGAGTCGCGCGGGTGCGTCTCCAGGACCCGGCCGATCGTCCGCTCCGAGCCGCCGCGCTCGTAGTGCTCGGCCGTGTCGATGTAGTTGATGCCGGCGTCGAGGGCCGCCCGGAGGACGTTGTCGTTGCTGAGGGGGGAACCGACGGGACTGGTTCCCAGGGGGTCCGGGGAGCTAGAGGCGATTCCCGACCGAAGCCGCAGAGAGGGACTTCCCGAAATCGGGAGAAGAACAGATAAAAACCCCCCTTTTGCTTAAAACCACACCTTTTTGGGGGTCCCTTGGACCGCACCTTCCTGATCCCGCACGCACAAAATAGCCCGCCTCCCCGGGGTGTCAATAGGTATCGCCCGGATGTCCCATTATGTCAGATGTTGTCATGCCCGGGACGGGGCCGGCGGCCCTCCGGAGGGGGGCAAACCAGGTAGGTTTGACCCCGTCTTGGGACGGGTGTAACCTTTTGGCCGGAGGGCGGTAATTACCCATGAGCGCGGACGAAACGAAACGAGAGAAGACCGGACGCATGTCACCGACGGACAACGATCTGATGGAAGAGGTCAGGGACGGCCGGGTCGAGAAGCTGGCCGTCCTCTTCGAGAGATACCAGACCATGCTCTACAACTTCTTCCTCCGCCTGACGGGAAACCGGGCCGCGAGCGAGGACCTGGTCCAGGAGGTCTTCATGCGCGTCCTGAAGTACCGGGCGGGCTACCTGGGCGACAGCCGGTTCAACGTCTGGCTCTTCCAGATCGCCCGCAACACCCACATCGACCATTTGAGGAAGCAGAAGGCGGCCCTGCCGCTCGACGAACAACACGCCGAGACGCCGGCCCGCGAGCCGCGCCCCGAGGCCGTCTACGAGGCCGGAGAAGAGGCCGAGCTCGTCCGCCGGGCCCTCGACCGCCTGCCGGTCCAGAAGCGGGAGATCCTCGTCCTCTTCCGCTTCCAGAACCTCAAGCTCCGTGAGATCGCGGACCTCACGGGCGTCCAGGTGGGCACGGTCAAGGCCCAGGTCCACCGGGCCCTCAAGGACCTCGGCCGCATCTACCTCGAGCTCCAGGGAGGGAGAGCGTCATGACTTGCGAAAAGACCCGGGAAAAGTTCGCCGATTACCTGATCGGGGATATCGACGAGACCGCGCGCCGCGACGTCCGCGAGCACATCCTCGGTTGCGCGGCCTGCCGCGAGGACCTCGAGAACCTGACGGTGATCTGGGCCAAGCTCGGCGTCCTGCCCGAGGAACAGCCCGGCGGCGGCCTGCGCCACCGCTTCTACACCATGCTCGAGGAGTACAAGGACGGGCTCGAGGCGGAGCGGAAGGCGGACCGGGCCGGGAGCCGGAGGGGCTGGCTCGCCTTCCGGCGGCCGGCCTTCGCCGCGGCGTTCTCGGCCCTGTTGCTCCTCGCCGGCGCCGGCGCGGGATGGATCGCCGGCGGCGCCGGGCCGCGGCGCGCCGGCCTCTCGCGCGAGGTCCAGGACATGCGCCAGCAGGTCGCGCTGTCGCTCCTCGGCCAAAGGTCCGCGGCCGACAGGATCCAGGGCATCGGCTACAGCGCCGGGATCGACCGACCCAAGGACGAAACGCTCGCGGCGCTGTTCGAGGCCCTCGACCGCGACCCCAATCCCAACGTCCGCCTGGCCGCGGTCGACGCCCTCTACCTCTTCCGCGACCGGCCGGGCGTGAGGGAGAGCCTGGTCCGGTCTCTCGCCGTCCAGACCTATCCCCTCGTCCAGGTCGCCCTGATCGATTTCCTGGTCGAGGTCCGCGAGGCCCGGGCCGCCGAGGCCCTCAAGAGCCTCATCGAGAGCGACGAGCTGACGCCGGAAGTCAAGAAGCGGGCCGAGCAGGGCCTGCGGCAGATCGTGTGAGGCCGCCGATGAAAAAGACGCTCCTCGCCCTGTCCGTCCTGGCCGGCGTCGCCGCGCTGGCGGCGGCCGCCGCGAACGCCCAGCGGGCCTGGGACGACGGCCGCGACTGGAAAGCCTACCGAACGGAGGCCGTCCGCCGGACCCTGAATTTCGCCGACGGGCAGGGGGCCGGCGAGGTCGTCGTGGACAACATCTTCGGCCCGATCGCGGTCGAAGGCCACGCCGGCCGCGAGGTCGTCCTCGAGGCGGTGCGGACGGTCTACGCCCGCGACGAGGCCCGGGCCGCCCGGGCCGAAGAGGAGGTCCGGCTCGACATCTCCGAGAAGGGCCGGACCGTCGAGGCCTACGTCGACGGGCCCTTCCGCGAGGACGAGGGCGAGAAGGAGCGCGGCCGCGTCCGCATCCGCCGCGACCCCGGCTACCGGGTCCATTACGGCTTCACCCTCAAGGTCCCGTTCCGGACCGACCTCGTCCTGTCGACCGTGACCGAGGGCGACGTCGAGGTCCGGGGCGTCGAGGGCGCCTTCGACGTCCGCAACGTCAACGGCCGGGTCCGGCTCGTCGACGTGGCCGGCGCGGGCGAGGCCCGGGCCGTCAACGGCGGCGTGACCGTCGTCTTCAAGCGCCACCCCGACGGCGCCTGCCTGTTCAAGACCGTCAACGGCGACGTCGAGGTGGACTTCCCGGGCGAGCCGTCGGCCGATTTCCGGTTCAAGACGATGCACGGGGAGGTCTATTCCGATTTCGACGTGACCTACCTGCCCAAGGCGGCGCCCGTCCGCGCCGAGCGCGACGGCACGGACCGCAAGTACGTCTATCGCAACGAAGGCTACACCGGCGTCCGCGCGGGCAAGGGCGGGCCGGAGATCAAGCTCGAGACGCTCACCGGCGACATCCTGATCGCCAGGCGATCGAAATAACCGTCCTGGAAAGGACAAGGAGGACACTATGAGAAAGAGAATCGCCACCGCCGCCATCCTGGCGCTCTTCGCGGCCGGGACGTGCGGCTGGGCCGTCGCCCAAGCCAAGGAAGAGCCCCCCGACCGGGCCGTCGTCCCGCTGACCAGCCCCGGGAAGCCGGCCAAGGTCGAGGTCTCGGTCATGCGCGGCAGCATCACCGTCAAGGCCTACGAAGGCAAGGACGTCATCGTGGAGGCCCGCGTCCGGGAGAAGGCGCTGTCCAACTACATGGCCCAGGCCTACGCCACCGGCCTGCCCTATGTCGCCGTCGCCCCCCCGACGAAGCCGGCTGCGCCCGCCCCGCCCCCGCCGCCGACGCCCGTCGTCCGCGGCCAGGCGCTGAGCGAAAGGCAGATCAAGGAGATGGAGGAGGCGCTGAAGCGGGCCGAGGCCATGCAGACCAAGGCGCTGGCCGACCAGGAAGTCCTGGCCAAGAAGGTCACGGGCTACGCCAGAGCCGTCGACCTGTACGGCGACCACATGGCCGACGCGAAGGAGCGGCGGGAGGAGAAGTCCAAGAAGACCGCCGGCATGAAGCAGCTCTCGGGCGTGTCGTCGGGCCTCGAGATCGAGGAGCGGGACAACGTCGTCGAGATCCGGACCGAGTCCTGGAAGGCGGCCACCGACCTCGTCATCCAGGTGCCCGTGGCCACCTCGCTCGAGATCCGCTCGTCCATGGACGGCGTCGTCGTCGTCGAGGGCGTCGGCGGGGAGATCGACATCAACAACATCAACGGGCCGGTGACCCTGAAGAACGTGTCCGGCAACACCCTCGTCCACACGGTCAACGGGGACATCGAGGCCGTCCTGTCCCGCGTGGCCGCCGACAAGCCGCTGTCGTTCAGCTCGATGAGCGGCGACATCGACGTCACCCTGCCGGCCGACGTCAAGGCCAGCCTGAAGATGAAGACCGACCAGGGCGAGATCTACACCGATTTCGACGTCACCATGACCCGCACGGCGACGAGGACCGAGGCCGCCGAGAAGACCGAGCAGGGCAAGTTCCGCATCGCCTTCGACAAGTCCCTCGTGGGGCAGGTCAACGGCGGCGGACGGGAGATCTCCTTCAACACCTTCAGCGGCGACATCTACATCCGCAAAAAGAAGTAACGACGCGCGCTGGGAACGACGACCGGGGCGGCCCGACGGCCGCCCCGTTTTTTTTCGGGGCCCGGGCTCAGCCCGCCCGTTTCCGCTTGCGGTTCCAGTAGAGGTAGGCCGGGATGCCGAGGGCGATGAAGGCCAGGACGGCGAACGAGTTCCAGAAGCTCTTGACCAGCGTGTTGACGAGCACGAACAGGGCCGCCAGGACGAAGATGGCCGGGGTCACCGGATAGCCCCAGGTCCTGTACGGCCGGGGCAGGTCGGGGCGCCTCTTGCGCAGGATGAAGACGCCCAGGACGGCCAGGCCGAGGAAGATCCAGGCCCCGAAGACGGCGAACTTCAGCATCTCCTCGAACTTCCCGCTCGGGCCGAGGCTCAGGGCGATGCTCCAGGCCCCGACGATGAGCAGGGCGACATGGGGGGTCCGGAACTTGGGATGGACCCCGGCCAACCGGCTGAAGAACAGACCGTCCTTGGCCATGGCGTAGTAGACCCGGGGGCCCGTCAGGACGTGGCCGTTGGCCGCGCCCAGGATCGACAGCAGGATGATGAAGGCGACGATGGACGCGCCGACCGGGCCGACCGCGGCGTTCATGGCGTCGGCCGCGATCCGAGCGGACCCGGCCATCTCGGGGGCGGGCACGGCGTAGAGGTAGGCGACGTTGGTCAGGATGTAGAGGAGCGTCACCAGGCCGCAGCCGGCGATGAGCCCGAGCGGGATCGTCCGGGACGGGTTCTTGGTCTCGCCGGCGTTGAACGTGGAGATCTCGAACCCCTTGTAGGCCCAGAGGGCCGCCACCAGGGCCAGGCCGAACTGGCCGACGAAGTCCCCGCCGAGGCCCGACGGTTTGGGCGCGGTGAGGTTCCCCCAGTCGCCCCGGGCGCGGCCGCGCGGAGGATCGTCTCCCGGTCCAGCGGTTGGACGGAGTAGGCGTCGATGACCCTCAGCCCCAGGCCTTCTTTCCTGAGGGCGTCGGCGGCCTTGAGGGCCTCGTGGACCGTGACCCCGGCGGCGACGACCGTGACCGCGTCGCCTTCGGCCTTCCTCGGGACCTTGGACCCGCCGACCGGGAAGGCCTCGCCGGGCGGGTAGAGCACCGGGGTCGCCGGACGCGAGGTCCGGATGTAGACCAATCCCTTGTGGGCCGCGGCGGCCGCGACGCAGGCCTCCGACGAGACGGCGTCGCTCGGATAGAGGACGACGCAGCCGGGAATGGGCCGGAACATGGCCAGGTCCTCGAGCCCCATCTGGGACGGCCCGTCCTCGCCGATGCTCACCCCGACGTGGGAGCCGCAGAGCTTGATGTTGGAGAAGGAGTACGCGGCCATGCGGACCTGGTCGTGGGCCCGCGTCAGGAAGGCGGCGAAGGTGGCCATGAAGGGCAGGTAGCCCTTGGCGGCCAGGCCCATGCCCACGCCGACCATGTTCTGCTCGGCGATGAAGGACTGGAAGGCCCGGCCGGGGAAGGCCTCGAAGAGCTTGTCGGCGTAGGTCGAGTTCTTGACGTCGCCGTCGACGGCGACGACGCGGGGGTCGACCTTGGCCAGGCTGAGGAGCGCGTTGCCGTAGGCCAGGCGCGTCGCCGTCTTCTCCGCGTAGGCCGTCCGGGGGAAGTCGGCGGCCGCCGGGACGCTCTTCTTCCGGAATGGCTTCGGCTTGCGCACGAAGCGCTTGGCGTCGACATCGGGGAGACAGCCGATCTCCCCGAGGGCCCTGGCCAGCTCGTCGGTCTTGAGGGGCTTGCCGTGCCAGCCGTTGCGGTCCTCGACGAAGCTGACCCCCTTGCCCTTGAGCGTCCGGGCCAGGACCGCCGTCGGCCGGCCCTTCCTGCCGGCCGACTTGAGGGCGGCCAGGACCTTGTCGATCTTGTGGCCGTCGACGACGACGGCGTCCCAGCCGAAGGCCGCGAACTTGCGCTTCAGGGCCCCGAGGTCGTGCTGGTGCATGGTGGGATCGGACTGGCCGAGCCGGTTGACGTCGACGACGGCGCAGAGGTTGCGGAGCTTCCAATGGGAGGCCGCCGCCGCCGCTTCCCAGACCTGCCCTTCGGCGCACTCGCCGTCGCCGAGGAGCACGAACGTCCGGGCGGGCGACCTGTCGAGCCGCTGGGCCAGGGCCAGGCCCACGCCCACCGACAGGCCCTGGCCGAGCGAGCCCGTCGCGGCCTTGATCCAGGGCATGCGGGGCGTGGGGTGGCCCTCGAGGTCGCTCGAGATCTTGCGGAGGTCGAGCAGGCTCTCGAGGGGGATGATCCCGGCCTCGGCGTAGACGGCCCACAGGAGGGGCGCCGCGTGGCCCTTCGACAGGACGAACTCGTCGCTGGCGGGATCGCGCGGGTCCCGGGTGTTCCAGCGCATCTCCCCGAAGAAGAGACAGGCGGCCAGGTCGGCCGCGGAGAGGCAGGTCGTCGGGTGCCCCGAGCCCGCCACCGTCGTCGCGCGCAGGGAGTGGATGCGCAGCCGGGTCGCGATCTTGCGCAGGTCGTCGATTCTGGCCAGGGGGCGGTCCCCCTCATCGTTCGCGGGACATGTCCGTCGAGGGAAGGATTATAACATGAACGCCGGGGGGAGAAAAGACGGCTACAGGATCGGCCAGGACTTGGGCAGGAAGACCCGCTCGTAGAGGGCCATGGCGTAGCGGTCGGTCATCCCGGCGATGAAGTCGCCGGCCCGGACGATGACGGGGTCCCCCGCGGGATAGCCCTTGACGTGATCCTCCGGCCTGTCCATGACGAACGCGAAGAGGTCCCGGATGATCTTCTCGGTCTTGCGCAGCTCGTCGCGGGCCGCGGAGTTGAAATAGACGTTCTGGTAGAGGAACTCCCGGAGCTCGACGACGGCCCGCATGATGCGCTCGCTCATGGCGATCCGATCGAGGCCGGTCTCCAGGCTGGCCTCGACCACGTCCATGACCATGCGGTCGATGCGCGTGGCGTGCCATTTGCCGAGGACCTTGATCAGGTTGGCCGGGACGTCCTCCTCCTTGATGATGCCGGCCCTCAGGGCGTCGTCGACGTCGTGGTTGACGTAGGCGATGACGTCGGAAACCCGGACGACCTGGCCCTCGAGGGTCGAGGGCATGTCCTCGACGTCCTCGTCGAAGATCTCGCCGCGGCCCTTGGAGTGTTTCAGGATCCCGTCCCTGACCTCGAAGGTCAGGTTCAATCCCTTGCCCTCGTACTCGAGCTTCTCGACGACGCGCAGGCTCTGGTCGGCGTGGTGGAAGCCGAGGGGCAGGAGCTGTCGAAGGGTCTGCTCCCCGGAGTGGCCGAAGGGCGTGTGCCCGAGGTCGTGGCCGAGGGCGATGGCCTCGGTCAGGTCCTCGTTGAGGCGGAGGGCCTTGGCGATCGTCCGGGCGATCTGGGAGACCTCGAGGCAGTGGGTCAGCCGCGTCCGGTAGTGGTCGCCGAAAGGCGACAGGAAGACCTGCGTCTTGTGCTTGAGGCGGCGGAAGGACTTGGAGTGGATGATGCGGTCGCGGTCGCGCTGGTAGTCGGTCCGGATAGGGTGCGGGGCCTCCGCGCGGACGCGGCCCTTGGAGCGCGAGCTGAGGCTGGCCTTCGGCGACAGGATCTTCTGTTCGGTCCTTTCCAGCTCTTCGCGGATGGTCATGGCGGCGTCCCCGATGCGGCGATTATAGCAAATAAGAGGGGGTCAAACCTACCTTTTGCCGCAAAAGGCGGGTTTGACCTCCTCTCATTTCTGTTAGAATAAGGTCGTGGGCATCGCCGAGAACGTCAGGGCCATCCTGGCCGAGCTGCCGCCGGGGGTGGAGCTCGTCGCCGCCGCGAAGACGCGGTCGGCGGCCGAGATCCTCCAGGCCGTCGAGGCCGGGGTCCGGCTCGTCGGCGAGAACTACGTCCAGGAGGCGGCCGACGTCTTCCCCGCGGTCGGCGACCGGGTCCGCTGGCACTTCATCGGCCACCTCCAGACGAACAAGGTGAAGCGGGCCGTCGGCCTCTTCGACCTCGTCGAGACGGTGGACTCCGCCGCGCTGGGCCGCGAGATCGACAAGCGCGCCGCGGCGGCGGGAAAGACGATGGACGTCCTCGTCGAGGTCAACAGCGGCCGCGAGCCCCAGAAGGCCGGCGTCCTGCCCGAGAACGCCGAGGCGCTCGTCCGGGAGCTCGGCGCCCTCCCCAACCTCCGCGTCCTCGGCGTCATGACCATGGGCCCCTACGAAGGGGACCCCGAGGACTCGCGGCCCTATTTCCGGGAAACGCGGCGCGTCTTCGAGGCCGTCAGGCTCGCCTCCGTCCCCGGGGCCGAGATGAGATACCTGTCGATGGGCATGTCGCATTCCTGGCGCGTGGCGGTCGAGGAGGGGGCGAACATCGTCCGCATCGGGACGGCCATCTTCGGGCCGCGAGCCTGACGCCCGTCCTCAGCCGTCGCGCCCGAAGGTCCCGGCGATGTAGGCCTCGATCCTCGAGAGATGTGATCCCGTCTCGCTCCGGATGCGCGCCGTCGCCGTTCGGGACTCGGCGCTGTCGCCGTCCACCAGGTCGTAGGAGGTCCTTTCGACCAAGGTCCTCTCGAGGTCGCGGGCGATGGACAAGGCGCTCATGCGGCCGAGCTCTCCCCGCTTGAGCCGGCCGAGCTGGTAGTCCAGCCCTTTCCTGTACGTATCCAGGGCCGCGAGGTGCAGCTTGCAGACGGAGGACGGGATCTGCACGTCCCCGCTCAGGGCCTTGAGCTTCGCCGCCAGGAGGGCGTGGCCCTCCTCCTCCCCGCTGAGCTCGTTCCAGAGCTCCCCGTCCTCGGGAAAGGCCCGGGCGAACTCCCGGTAGAGCAAGGCGATGAGCATCTCGATCTCGCGGAGGGCGTCGAGGAGCGGCGCGGCCTGGTTGGGGCGATCTTCCACGGTCATGTCCTTTCCCGCGGGCCCGGTCCCGGGCCCGCCGCCTCACCGGCCGGGCCGGAGGGCTCTTCCGCATAACAGCTGCGGTCCTCGAGCAGCGCGCGGGCGCCCGCCTGGCCTTTTTCGGCGACGCGGAAGGATTTGCAGATCCGGCCGTCCACGAGCTCGAGGATGCGGTCGGCCTTGAGCGCGATCTCGCGGTCGTGCGTCACCACGATCAGGGTCGTCCCGAGCTCGCGGATCATCCGGGTCATGAGGGCCAGCACGGCCGAGCCCGTTTCGCGGTCGAGGTTGCCCGTCGGCTCGTCCGCGAACACGATCTTCGGCTCCTTGAGCATGGCCCTGGCGATGGCCACGCGCTGCTGCTCCCCGCCGGAGATCTGGTTGGGGTACTTGTCCTTGATGGGCAACATCGACATGTCCCTCATCAGCCCGAGCGCGCGGTCGACGACGGCGCCCGGCGGACGGCCCTGGCCGATCCAGTGCGGGATGAGGACGTTCTCCAGGGCCGTGAACTCCGGCAGGAGATAGTGGAACTGGAAGACGAAGCCGATGTGGGCGTTCCGGAAGCCCGCGTAGCCGTTGATGTCGCCGGCGGAGAAATCCCGGCCGTCGACGACGATCTCCCCCGAGGTCGGGCTCTCGAGCAGGCTGACGATGTTGAGAAGGGTCGTCTTGCCCGAGCCCGAGGGGCCGATGACCTCTACTACGTCCAGGTGGCCGCCTTCAACGAACGGGCCCAGGCCCAGTCGCTCGCGGACCGCTACGCGAAGCAGGGCTATACGGCGATCGTCGACCCCCGCCCGACGAGCACGAAGACCTGGTACCGCGTCCGCCTCGGCGGCTACGCCAGCCGGGACCGGGCCGTCGCCCTCCTCGACAAGCTCAACGCGGCGGCCGGGAAAAAGACGGATTACCAGGTCGTCCACGACTAGGCGGAAGGACAGGAACACGCATGTCTCCCATCGACCGTACGACCGAGCTGCGCTCCCGACTCCAAGGCCTCTTCGACAAGGTCGAAGAGGTCCGGGGTTTTCTTTGACCTAGATCACAAGACGGCGGAGCTCGCGTCGACCACCGCCCGCCTTTCCTCGCCCGAGGTCTGGCAGGACCAGAAGGCCTCGCAGGCCCTGCAGCAGAAGAAGAAGCTCCTCGAGAAGGACCTCCGCTTCTTCAAGAGCATCCTCACCCAGAAGGAGGAGCTCGAGGTCCTCGCCGAGCTCGCCGACGAGGGCGAGAGCGTCGACGCCGAAGCCGAGACCGGCATCGGGCGCCTGGAGAAGGCCCTCCAGGAGGCCGAGCTCCGGGCCCTGTTCTTCGACGAGGACGACCCCCTCAACGCCATCCTGACCGTCCACCCCGGGGCCGGAGGGACGGAGTCCCAGGACTGGGCCCAGATGCTCCTCCGCATGTACCTGCGCTACGCCGAGCGCATGGGCTTCAAGTCCGAGGTCATCGACCACCAGCCCGGCGAGGAAGCCGGCCTCAAGAGCGCGACGATCCGCATCGAGGGCGACTACGCCTTCGGCAACCTCAGCCAGGAGACGGGCGTCCACCGGCTCGTCCGCATCTCCCCCTTCGACGCCAACAAGCGGCGCCACACGTCCTTCGCCGCCGTCTTCGTCTACCCCGAGATCGACGATGACATCGAGGTCGACATCAATCCCGACGATCTGCGGATCGACACTTACCGGGCCTCCGGCGCCGGCGGCCAGCACGTCAACAGGACCGACTCCGCCGTCCGCATCACCCACCTTCCGACGGGCGTCGTCGTCCAGTGCCAGAACGAGCGGTCCCAGCACAAGAACAAGGCCATGGCCATGAAGCTCCTCAAGGCCCGGCTCTACGAGATCGAGAAGATCAAGGCCAACGCCAAGCTGGAGAAGCTCGAGGACGCCAAGTCCGACATCGCTTGGGGCAACCAGATCCGCTCCTACGTCCTCCATCCCTACCGGATGATCAAGGACCTGCGGACCAGGGTGGAGACAGGGGACACGGACCGCGTCCTCGACGGCGACCTCGAGGCGTTCATCAAGGCCGCCCTGGTGCTGCGCAAAAGGTCCGGCGAAGGCGGGCGTCAGTAGAGAACGGCCTTTTCCCCGAAGCGGTCGACGATCCTCCGGACCTCGCGGAGGAGCAGGGACCGGCGGGCCAGGACGGCTTGGATCTCCGTTTCGCTCAGGAGGTCCTTCATGGCCTGACGAAGATCATTCTCTTCCAAGGCCGCGGTCCTCTCCACCAGGGCCCGGGGCAGCCTGCGCATGAGCCCGTCGGGCGGCACGTTCTTTTCCGAGAACGGGATCCCCTCGACGTACGCCCGGCCGACCCGGAAGGTCCTGGAATGGTCGATGAGGAGCCCCCTGGAGTTCCGGGTGACCAGGACGTTGCCGGTGTGCCGGTCCTCGTTGCCGATGAGGTTGTCGAAGAACTGGGCGATGTAGCCGATCTCCTTCCACTCCTCCGATCGGAACGCCTCCTGGTTCTCAGGCTTCTTGAGAAGGTCGCGGAAAAGCGCCGTGCCGTCGATCCACAGCTGACACGACCCCGGCGATCCCTGGCGGGTCCTCTGGACGGTCGGCGGGACCAGGCCGAGGTCCAGGAGCTTGTCCATCACGTAGGCCGCGATCTCGTACCGCCAGCCCTCGAGATACCCGCCCCGGACGCCCGTCGCGTCCTTCCAGATGGCATGCCGGACCTCGCGCCCCTGCCGCAGAGTGAGCTTCCAGGGCTCGGTGACGCCCTGCTCGAAGCTCATCCTCTCTTCCCCGACGACCTCGGCCTCCCTGAGGAAGGCCTCCCAACGCGGCCGCTGGGCCAGCTCCTGCCGCGAGAACTGGGCCGCCGAGGGACCGGGGACGGCCGTGAAGGCGGCGATGAGCAGAGCCGTGACGCGGATCCTCATGTCACTCCTCCCTCCTGTCCAGCCTAGACCTCCGCCCCACGCCTGTCAAGACGCCCGCGCGGCCTTGAAGTTTGGGACCGGAACGGATAACATGGGACCTTTGACAGACGCCCGGAAAAGGATGCCCCCATGACAGAAGACGACGTCAAAGGCGAGCCCGGAGCGGAAGGGCCGCGGGACCAGGAGTTCCTGCCCCCGCTCGAGTTCAGCTCGGTCGTCCTCCTCCTCTACTTCCCCGCCCTCGTCCAGCTGGGGCTCGTCGAGGACCCGGCGACGGGCCGTGTCCTGGAGAACCTGGGGCTGGCCAAGCGGAACATCGACCTCCTCGACCTCCTCAAGGACAGGACCAAGGGCAACCTCGAGCCGGAAGAGGAGAAATTCCTCCTGGGCGTCATCGACCAGCTCAAGATGGCCTATCTCAAGAAGGCCGACCTCTTCAAGCTCTAGGCGCGAAGGCATGGTCGTCTACCGCGGTCTCGACGATCCCCGCCTCGCCGCGCGCCCCTCGGCCGTGGCCGTCGGGAACTTCGACGGGCTCCACCTCGGGCATCGGAAGATCCTGGCCCGGCTCTGCGCCCGGGCCCGTGCGGCGGGTCTGCGCTCGATCGTCCTGACCTTCGCGCCCCACCCCGAGCGGGCCCTCGGCAAGTCCTCGGTCCGGATGATCGACACGCCGGATGTCCGCTTGGAGAGGCTCCGGGAGTTCCCGATCGACGCCGTCGTCGTCACCGCCTTCGACCGGGACTTCTCCCGGCTCGGCTGCGCCGGTTTCGTCGACGGGGTCCTCCGCGGCAGGCTGGGGGCCCGCGAGGCCGTCGTCGGCGAAGGCTTCCGCTTCGGCCGCGACCGCCGGGGCGATACGGCCGTCCTGAAACGCCTGGGACGCGTATCCGGCCTTAGGGTCCATGTCGTCCCTCCGGCCCGGCGGGGCCGGGCCGTCGTCAGCTCGACAGCCATCAGGCGCCTGCTCGCGCGGGGCGGGGTCGAGGAGGCGGCGCGGCTGCTAGGCCGGCCGTACGAGATCCGCGGCCGGGTCGTCGGCGGGGCGCGCCGGGGCCGCCGGCTCGGCTTCCCGACGGCCAACCTGGAAACGGGCAACGAGATCCTGCCCGAGGGGGTCTTCATCACGGAGACGGAGCGAAGCGGGCGGTGCTACCCGTCCCTGACGAGCATCGGCACCAATCCGACCTTCGGGCGCAACCCGTTGAGCGTCGAGACCCTCCTCATCGATTACCGGGGATCGCTCTACGGCGCCCAGGTCGCGGTCCGTTTCCACCGCAAGGTCCGCCCGACCCGGTCCTTCCCGAGCGCCGAGGCGCTGGCCGCCCGGATCCGGAAGGACTGCGCCGAGGCCCGCGCCTGGTTCACCGCGCGGGATTGACATTTTCCCGGGGTTCATGCATGTTCAAGGGGCCCGACCCCCGAGGCGAGGAGTGATCGCATGGAAGACAAGACCAAGGCCAGGATCATGGACGCGACCAGGATCCGGCGCGTCCTGGCCCGCGTCGCGACCGAGATCATCGAGAGGAACCGGGACCTCAAGAACCTGGTCATCGTCGGCGTCAAGACGCGCGGCGTCACCATCGGCAAGCGCCTCGCCCAGCTCATCCGGGAGCTCGAGGGCGTCGAGGTGCCCGTCGGCATCGTCGACATCAGCCGCCACAGGGACGACGTGCCGACCCCCCGGGCCAAGGCCTCCCTGGCCAAAGGGGCCCTGCCCTTCCCCGTCGTCAAGAAGGACATCCTCCTCGTCGACGACGTGCTGATGACGGGACGGACGATCCGTGCGGCCATGGACGCCCTCATCGACATCGGCCGACCGCGGACGGTCCAGCTCGTCGTGCTCATCGACCGCGGCCACCGCGAGCTGCCCATCCGCCCCGATTACGTCGGCAAGGTCCTGCCGACCTCCCGCCGCGAGGTCGTCCGCGTCCGCCTCAGGGAGATGGACGCCGGCGACGAGGTCGTCATAGCCGAGCCTGTCCGGACCGGCGGAGCGAGGAAGCGGTGAAGCTCCTCGTCCGGGGCGGCCGGGTCCTCGATCCCGCGACCGGCACGGACGGGCCCCTCGACGTCCTCGTCGACGGCGGCCGGATCGCCGCGGTCGGCGCCGGTCTGCCCGCGGCCGCGGACCGGACGGTCGACGCCCGCGGCCTGGTGGTCGTCCCCGGCCTCATCGACATGCACGTCCATCTCCGGGAGCCCGGGCACGAGGCCAAGGAGACGATCGCCACGGGCGCCCGCGCGGCGGTCCGGGGCGGTTTCACCACCGTCTGCGCCATGCCCAACACCGACCCGGTCAACGACGGCCCGGCCACCGTCGCCTTCGTCCTCGCGGAGGCCCGGCGGGTGGGTCTGGCCACTGTCCTGCCCATCGCCGCGGTCACTCTCGGCAGCCGGGGCGAGCGCCTCGGTCCGCCGCCCGGCCCCCGTCCCGTCCGCCGCCGCGGCCCTGCTCGCCGCCCTCATCGCCTCGAGCTGCGCCGGGGTGCCGGCGCCCGCCGTCAGCCCCCGCCTCGCCCCCCCCGACGCCGGCTGGGTGGCCCGGACCCTCAAGAAGATGACCGTCGAGGAGAAGATCGGCCAGCTCGTCGCCTGCCGGTTCACGAGCGAGTTCCGCAACGCCGACGACGCCGCCCTCCGCGAGCTCGAGTCGCTCGTGGCCGGGTCCGGGATCGGGGGGCTGATCCTCTTCGCGCCCGCCGGCGTCCACGAGACGGCCGTGCTCGCCAACGCTTTCCAGAAGCTGGCCAAGGTCCCTCTCCTCATGGCCTCCGATTTCGAGCACGGGGCGGCCATGCGCGTCACCGGCGCGACCCGCTTCCCGCCGCTCATGTCGCTCGGCGCGGCCCGCTCCGAGGACCTGGCCTACGCCATGGGCCGGATCACGGCCATCGAGGGCCGGGCCATGGGCATCCACATGACCTACGCCCCGGTCGTCGACGTCAACATCGATCCCGACAATCCGATCATCAACACCCGGTCCGTCGGGGCCGACCCGGCCCTCGTCAGCCGCATCGCCAACGCCTTCATCCGCGGCGTCCAGGAGAACGGCATGATCGCCACGGCCAAGCATTTCCCCGGCCACGGCGACACCTCCCAGGACTCCCACAGCCTCATGCCGACGATCGAGGCCGATCTCGAGCGCCTGGAGCGGGTCGAGCTCTTCCCGTTCCGGGCGGCCGTCGAGGCCGGCGTCCGGGCGGTCATGACCGCCCACCTGGCCGTGCCGGCCCTCGACCCGACCCCGGGCGTCCCGGCCACGCTCTCGGCGCCCATCATGACCGGCCTCCTGCGGGGGAAGATGGGCTTCCGGGGGCTCATCGTCACGGACGCGCTCGAGATGGCCGGCGTGACCGGCGCCTATTCGACCGAGGAGGCCGCGCTCAAGTCCCTCCTCGCCGGGGTCGACCAGCTCCTCCTGCCGCCCGAGCCGGCCAAGGTCATCGCCTATCTCGCCGCGGCCGTCCGCGACGGCCGGCTCCCCGTCGCCCGGGTCGACGAGGCGGCCCGCCGCGTCCTCGAGGTCAAGGCCTCTCTCGGCCTCCACCGCGAGCGCTTCGTCCGGGTCGAGGCGCTGCGGAGGGTGGTCGCCTCCCGGGCCCATCTCGACGAGGCCGCCCGGGCCTACGAGAGCTCGACGACCCTCGTCCGGAACGAAGGCGGCGTCCTGCCGCTCGCCGTCGCCCCGGACAAGCTGGCCGTGCTCGCGCTCAGCAGCGACCTCGGCGACTACTACGCCGGGCAGGCCTTCGTCACGGCCATGCGGCGCCGCTTCCCCGGCGCGGCGGCCTTCTACGCCGACGGCGACACGGGGAGCGAGTCGCTCGAAGAGGCTTTCGCCCGGGCGTCCGCCGCGGACACCGCCGTCGTCGCGCTCTTCTCGCGCCTCAGCGACAGGAAGGGGAGCGTCGACCTCGACCCGCGGCACGCCGAGCTCGTGCGTAGGCTGGCCGCCCTCGAGGGCGGCCCGGCCGTCGTCGTCGTGTCCTTCGGCAGCCCCTATTTCCTGCGCCATTTTCCCGAGGCCGACGCCTACGTCTGCCTCTACCGCCCGACGGCGGAGGCCCAGACGGTCGCCGCCCGGGCGCTGGCCGGGGAGCTCGACGTCTCCGGCCGCCTGCCCGTCTCCATCCCGGGCCTCTATCCCGTCGGCCACGGCCTCGACCTCGCAAGGAGAACGCCATGAACTACCGTTACCTGGGCCGGACCGGCGTCAAGGTCTCGGCCGTCGCCTACGGGACGATGTCGTTCGGCGGCGACGCCGACGAGAAGGAGTCGGCGGCCCTGTTCCGGGCCTGCCGCGAGGCCGGGGTCAACCTCTTCGACTGCGCCGACATGTACGCGGGCGGCCGCTCCGAGGAGATCCTCGGCCGCCTCATCGCGGACTGCCGCGAGGAGGTCCTCGTCACGAGCAAGGTCTATTTCGCCACGTCGCCGGACGTCAACGGCATGGGCGCCTCGCGCCGCCGGGTCATGCGCGCCGTCGAGGGCAGCCTGCGCCGCCTCAAGACCGACCGCATCGACATCTACTACATCCACCGCTTCGACGACCGAACGCCCCTCGAGGAGACCCTGCGGGCCTTCGACGACCTCGTCCGCCAGGGCAAGGTCGTCTACACGGCCGCCAGCAACTTCGCCGCCTGGCAGGTGGTCAAGGGCCTGGGGATATCGGCCCGCGAAGGGCTGGCCGCCTTCGCCTGCGTCCAGCCGATGTACAGCCTGGTCAAGCGCCAGGCCGAATCCGAGATCCTGCCCATGGCCCTGTCCGAGGGGCTGGGCGTGTTCCCCTACAACGTCCTCGCCGGCGGCCTGCTGACCGGCAAGTACGGCGTCGGGCGACGGCCCGAGTCGGGGCGCATCGTCGACAACAGGATCTACGGGACGCGCTACGCGGACGCCCTCAACTACGAGGCGGCCGACCGCTTCGCCGCCTTCGCCCGCGAGCGCGGCCACGACCCGGCCGCGCTGGCCGTGGCCTGGGCGGCCTCCCATCCGGCGGTCACGGCCCCTCTCGTCGGCGCGCGCAACACCGCCCAGCTGGCCGCGCTCCTCAAGGCCCCCGCGGTCCCCATGACCCCCGAGCTCAGGGCCGAGATCTCCGCCCTGTCGCCCGAGCCGCCCCCCGCCACGGACCGGAACGAGGAGCGCACGGGCGTCAATTTCGGGGTCCGCTGAGCGACTGAATTCATAAAGGAGAGGAACCATGGCCCCATCCCGGAGAACGGCCCTCCTCGCGGCCTGCGCCCTGGCGCTTCTCGTCTCCGGTCTCGCGCCCGTCGCGGCCCTCGAGCCGCCGACGAAGGAACAGCTCGCGCGCTACCGCCTCGACGGCACCCTGGCCGCGCGCGCGGCCCAGGCCCGGGAATTCGGCAACCACAAGATCCCCCAGCGCGTCCAGGACCGCGTCCGGACGAAGCTCGTCCGGATGGGGCTCCTGCGGTCGGCCTCGACGCCGCCGCGCCCGGCGCGCCTTCAGGCCCCGCCGCCGGCCTGGGAGGGGATGCCGACGACCGGGACGGTCCGGGTCCTGGCCCTGCTCATCTCCTTCAACGACTACCCCGGGGTGACGACGCCGGCCTCCTTCGCCTCCCGGCTCTTCGGGGACGGCGCGGGCGGCCCGCCGTACGACAGCCTGAGGAACTTCTACCGGCGCTCCTCCTACAACCAGCTCGAGATCGTCGGCAATGTCCTCGGCTGGTATCAGGCGCCCTACGCCCGGAACACGGTCACGGAGACGGGCACGGGCCGGATGAACCTCATCAAGGAGGCCCTCAACTACTACGAGGGCCAGGGGCACGACTTTTCCCAGTACGACAACGACGGCGACGGCGCCATCGACTATTTCTGCGTCTTCTGGACCGGGCCCCACGGCGAGTGGGCCTCGTTCTGGTGGGGCTACTACACCTGGTTCTCGGATTCGAGCTACCGGCTGGACGGCAAGCGCCTGGGCAACTATTCCTGGCAGTGGGAGCTCTATAACTACCCCAGCGGGACGTTCGGCCCGAGCACGATCATCCACGAGACCGGGCACGCCCTCGGCGTCCCCGACTACTACGATTACGACGACGATATCGGCCCGCGGGGCGGCGTCGGCAACCTCGACATCATGGACAGCACGGGCGACCACAACTGCTTCTCCAAGTTCATGCTCGACTGGATCACGCCGACGGTCGTCTCCGGCGGCACGACGACGGTCTCGCTCCGGGCCTCCGGGCTCCATCCCGACGCCGCGCTCTTCATGCCGGGGGCCGTCCCCGGGCAGATCTTCAACGAGTTCTTCATGGTCCAGAACAGGCAGCGGACCGGCAACGACACGAACCTGTTCACGGGCAGCGACGGCCTGCTCGTCTGGCACGTCGACGCCCGCCTCGACGGCTGGGCCAGCGACTTCCTCTACGACAACTCCTACACCGAGCACAAGCTCCTGCGTCTGATGGAGGCCGACGGTCTCGAGGAGATCGAGACCTTCAACGCCTCCGCGGACGCCGACGACTACTACAAGGCCGGGATGACCTTCGGGCCCTACACGGTCCCCAACTCGGCGCGCTACAGCGGCGTCCCCACGGCCATGGGCGTCACGGACATCGTCGGCGCGGCCTCGCCCGTCAGCCTGCGGATCTTCTCCAGCGACGCCCCGCCCCTGGTCTCGATCGGGCCGCCCTCGTCCGGCGCGACGGTCTACGGGACGGTCCCCGTCTACGTCACGGCGAGCGACGACCACGGCGTCAGCCGCGTCGAGCTCTACACGGGGGTGACGCTGCGGCAGACGCTCTCTGCGCCGCCTTTCACCTTCCTTCTCGACACGACGGCCGTCCTGAACGGGACCCACGAGCTGAGGGCCGTCGTCTACGACACGATCCTGCAGACGAGCGCGGCCTCGGTGACCGTCGGCGTCGAGAACATCTACGCCCCGAGCGGGCTCAAAGCGGCGCGGACGGTCAACCGCAGCCTCCTGCTCAGCGAGCACGTCAACGTCCTGACCTGGGCGGCGCTGGGGCCGCGGCCTCGAGCCCGTGCTCGTCAATCCCGAGATCAGGGTCTGGTACAACCCCGACCTCAAGAGCCGGAACTTCATGATCCCGGGCGTCCTGGGGCTCATCCTCATGATCACCACGACCACGCTGGCCTCGCTCGGCATCGTCCGCGAGCGGGAGGCGGGCACGATGGAGCAGCTCATCGTGACGCCCATCCGCCCCCACCAGCTCATCCTGGGCAAGCTCCTGCCGTTCGTGCTCATCGGCCTCGTCGACGCGACGTTCGTCCTGGCCGTGGCCCGGGGCTGGTTCGGCATCCCGATCCGCGGCAGCCTGGCTCTCCTCTATCTCCTGAGCGTGGTCTTCATGCTCAACACGCTCGGCATCGGACTGTTCATCTCGACGATCTCCCGGACCCAGCAGCAGGCCATGCTCACCGCCATGTTCTTCATCCTGCCCCAGATCCTCCTCAGCGGTTTCGTCTTCCCCATCGAGAACATGCCCCGGTTCTTCCGGACGGTGTCCCTGATCATCCCCATCCGCCATTTCTTCACCGTCATCCGGGGCATCATGCTCAAGGGCGCGGGCCTGGCGGAGCTCTGGCCCCAGACAGCGGCCCTGGCCGGCCTGGGGGCCTTCATCCTGGCCCTCAGCGTCTCCCGCTTCCGCAAGAAGCTCGACTGATTCAGGCCCGTCCCCGCGGCTTGACACTCCGCGCGCGCGGGGCTAAGATTCGGGCCGTACGGTCCCCGGGAGTGAGGCCCGCCATGTCCAGAACAATCCTCGCGATCGTCAGCCTCTTCGCCGTCGGAATGGCCGCCGCGGCCTGCCGACAGGCGAGTGAGCCGGCCGCGGCCGCGGGGGAGCGGGCGAGACCGGCCGGACCGGGGTTCGTGGCCGTCGCGAACGGGAGGTTCGTTCTCGAGGGGAAGCCCTTCCATTTCGCCGGGGCCAACTTCTGGCAGGGCATGAACCTGGGCGTCGACGGACCGGGCGGCGACCGGGCCCGTCTCCTCAGGGAGCTCGACCGCCTCCGCGATCTCGGCCTGACCAACCTGCGGGTCATGGCCTCCTCCGAGGGGCCGAACACCGAGCCCTACCGGACGGTCCCCGCCCTGATGACCGCTCCGGGCGAGTACGACGGCAGCGTCCTCGACGGGCTCGATTTCCTGCTGGCCGAGATGGGGCGCCGCGGCCTCAGGGCGGTCCTGGTCCTCAACAACTTCTGGCAATGGTCGGGAGGCATGGCCCAGTACGTCTCCTGGCGCGAGAAAACGCCCATCCCGTATCCCGGCGATCACGCCCGGTTCATCGCCTACACGGCCAGGTTCTACGGGTACGAGGAGTGCCAGGACTGGTTCCGCGACCATATCGCCATGCTGGTCAACCGGACCAACCCCTATACGGGCCTGAAGTACAGGGACGATCCTGCCGTCTTTTCCTGGGAGCTGGCCAACGAGCCGCGCCGCTGTCCCCAGAGCTGGATCGACGAAACGGCCGCCTACATCCATTCCCTCGATCCGAACCACATGGTGACGACGGGCTCCGAGGGCGAGCCGCCGGGCGAGCCGACGCAGGATTTCGTCAAGACCCACGGCTCACCGGGCATCGACTACGTCACCATCCACATCTGGCCCGAGAACTGGGGCTGGTACGACCCGAAGCGGCCGGCCACCTACGAGAACGCCGAGGCCAGGGCCGCGGCCTATTTCCGGAGAATGGCCATGGACGCCGTCGCCTTGGGCAAGCCGCTCGTCCTCGAGGAGTTCGGCCTGGCCCGGGACCGGGGCGCCGGGCGGAGCAGCCTCGATCCGGCTTCGACGACGACGGCGAAGGACCGTTTCTACGCGGCACTCTACGCCCTGGTCGAGGGATCGATGGCCGCGGGCGGCCCGGCCATGGGCGACAACTTCTGGGCCTGGGCGGGGGAGGCGCGTCCCGGCACGTCCTGGGTCGGCGATCCGCCCCACGAGCCGGCCGGCTGGTACTCGGTCTACGACGCCGACGCCTCGACCCTGGCCGTCATCGCGGGCCACGCCGCGCGCGTCGCGGCGCTTTCGAGGTAGCATGGCCAGGATCGTCGTCGCTTCCGATTGGGCGCCCATCCGGGCCTTCGAACCCGTCGTATCGGCCGATCCTTCGGCCGTCTACGGCGACCTCCTCCCGGCCCTGCGCGCGGCCGATCTCCGGATCGTCAACTGCGAATGCGCCCTGACCCGCGCCGACAGGCCGGTCTGGAAGAGCGGCGCGGTCTTCAAGGGGCTCCCCGGACATGCCGCCGGCCTGGCCGCCGTCCCCTTTGAGGTCGCCTGCCTGGCCAACAACCACGTCTTCGACTACGGCCCGGCCGGCTTCAAGGAGACGCTCCGGGTGCTGGAACGGAACGGGATCCGCGCGGTCGGGGCCGGGCTGACCTTCGAAGAAGCATCGGCCCCGCTGCGGGTCTCGGCCGGGGGCGAGCGGATCGCGGTGCTCAACTTCAGCGAGGGCGAGGACCTGACGGCCTCGACGGGCGGGGCCGGCGTCTGCGGTTGGGAGGTCGACCGGCTCGCGGACGAGGCCCGCCGGGCCAAGGAACGGGGCGAGTTCGTCATCGCCGTCGGCCACGCCGGGCTGGAGTACATCCCCTTCCCTCCGCCCTACGTGGTCGCGGCCTTCCGCGCCCTCTCCGACGCGGGGGCCGACGTCGTCGTCGGCCACCACCCCCACGTGCCCCAGGGCCTGGAGACGCGCCGCGGGCGGCTCATCGCCTACAGCCTGGGCAACTTCGCCTTCTTCCAGCCGCCCGAGCTCCACTACCGCCGCGTCGGCTTCAGCCTGGCGCTCGAGGTCGAGGCGGGCCGGCTCCGGTCCTACGGGGTCCTCCCTTACCGCATCACCGAGCGGGGCCTGCGGACGCTCGGGGCGGAGGAAGAGCGG
Source organism: Candidatus Aminicenantota bacterium (assembly GCA_041320535.1). Classification (GTDB taxonomy): domain Bacteria; phylum Acidobacteriota; class Aminicenantia; order Aminicenantales; family Saccharicenantaceae; genus RBG-16-66-30. The sequence goes on from JBGLNH010000001.1 coordinate 1,906,025, forward strand.
GACTTCGCGAGCGCCCTCCGTCGTGTCTCGGCCCCTTTCGGAAGGCCCGGAGGCGTCGAGGAGGCCTGGCAGGCCTATCTCGCGTACTACGGGCCGGAGGGCTTCAAGAAGGAGGTCCTCGGCATCCTGGAGAGAATGGAGACCGAGCCGCGAAAGGGGGCGGCCATGTTCCGCAACCGGATCACCACCCGGCAGCACGCCGAGCTGTGGCGGGACGCGCTGACCCGGTTCATGTCGGAAAAGCCCGCCCCCGCGCGGACGCGCTGGACCCGCCTGGTCGAGGAGTGGCTGACGCGGCCCCTCGGACCGGTCCGGCGCCGCCGGCCCGTCAGACGAGACCGTAGCGGCGCCCGGCCGAAACGACGATCACCCCGATGAGACGGCGGTAATCCTCGTCCTCGCCTTCGGGCGAGCCGTGGTAGAGGGTGAAGATCTGCGGCGACCAGCTCTTGTGCGGCTTGAGCCCGGGAATGCCGTTGACCTCGATGATGCGGAGCTTCCCGGCCCGGTCGACCCGCATGTCGATGCGGATGTGATCGAGACAGCCCATGGCCTCGGCCGCGGCGTCGCCCAGGGCCCGGGCCTCTTCCGTGCGCGCCCCCGCCAGGCCGACGCGCGTCAGGCCGACCCCCCGCAGATCGCTCCGCAGGATGCGGTAGTTCCGGTAGTGCGCGTCCTCGACCGTGACCAGCCCGGGCAGGACCTCCCGCGTCTTGCCGCTGCCGAGCACGAGGGCGGTGTACTCGTCGCCCGGCAGGAACTCCTCGACCAGGGCCGGCTCGTCGAACTCCTTCTCGATGAAGGCGACGCGCCGCCGGAGCGCCTCTTCGTCGTGGACGACGCTCTCGTCGGAGATGCCGACCGAGCGCGACTCGCAGATCGGCTTGACGAAGGCCGGATAGGCGACGCTCGAGGCGTCGTCGCCCGAGCGGAGGAGGACGTGGGCCGGGACGGCCACCCCGGCCGCGGCCAGGATCTCGTGGGTCCGGTACTTGTCGATCATGGCCTTCATGGTCCGGCTGTCGGAGCCGATGTAGGGGATCCGCCGCTCGTCCAGGACGTCGGCCACCCACAGGCCCCCGGCGTTGCGGCCGATGAAGGCCTCGTTCTCGGTGAGGTGGTAGAGCGCGCTCCAGACGATGTCGAAGTCGGGCTTGTCGAGGAGGCGGAAGAACCCGGCCTCGTCGGAGACGGAGGCGATGCGCGTCGGATGGCCGAGGGACTCGGCGGCTTGGCGGACCGATTCCGTGACCTTCATGTCGCCCCAGCCCTGGGCGTCCCCGCCCGGGCCGGTCAGAAGCAGGATCCTCATGGGCTCTCTCCGTTAGAAGAGCTTCGGCTCGAAGCGATAGCCGAGCAGGGCGCCCGCGACGGCGGGGGACACGGGCGCGATGCGCAGCGCGACGGCCTCGCGCTGGGCTTCGGTGAGCCCGACCTTCGACACGACCTCGACCGTGACCGGGCGCGGCCCGTCCTCCGGCGCGCGGGCGGGCAGGCCGGAAACGAGGCCGTCGACCAGGCGCCGGCCGGGATCGAGCACGGCGACGCGAGGGCCGGTCCGGCGGGCGAGCGCGGCCAGAAAGAGGTCGGCGATATAGCCATAGTGGGTGCAGGCCCGCGCCGCGAGGACCGGGGCGCCGGCGGGCAGGCGCGCGGCGGCGCGCCCGGCGCATTGTGCTGGGCGTCGATGCCCTCGTTGCGGAAGCTGCGGTTGATCTCGTAGACCTTGTCGAGGCCGCCGACGACGAGCCTCTTGAGGTAGAGCTCGGGGGCGATGCGGAGATAGAGGTCGAGGCCGAGGGCGTTGTGGTAGGTCTTGAACGGCCGGGCCAGCGCCCCTCCGGGGACCGCGTGCATCATGGGCGTCTCGACCTCGATGTAGCCGCGGCCGTCGAAGAACCGGCGGATGTGGGCGACGATGGCGCTGCGCAGGCGGAACAGCTCGCCGACCTCGGGGTTCATGATCAGGTCGAGGTAGCGCTGGCGGTAGCGGAGCTCGACGTCCTGGAGGCCGTGCCACTTCTCCGGGAGGGGGTGGAGGCACTTGGCCAGGAAGGTCACGCTGTCGCAGAGGACGGTCAGCTCGCCCGTCCGGGTCTTGAAGAGCGTGCCCGCGACGCCGACGATGTCGCCGAGGTCGAGCAGGCCGAAGCGCTCGTAGGCCTCCGGGCCGGCCTTGTCCTCCCGGAGGTAGGCCTGCAGCCTCGTCCGGCCGTCGGAGACGTGGAAGAAGGTCGCCCGGCCCATCTTGCGGACGGACAGGATGCGGCCGCGGACGGCGACCGCCGCCCGCAGCTCCTCGAGCTCGGCCGGCGTCCTGCCGGCGAAGGCGTCGACGACCTCCTTGACGGCGTGGGTGCCGGCCGCCGTGTAGGGGAACAGGGGGACGCCCGCCTCCCCCAGCTTACGGAGCTTTTCGCGCCGGGCGACGTCCTGGTCGAGCTCGGCGCGCTCGTTGTTCGAACTCATGCTCACCTTCTCAGGGGTCCTGCCCGGCCGGCCGGCCGGCCCTGGCCGCGAGGCCCCGCACGATGGCGTCGAGGACGCCGTTGACGAAAACGGCCGAGGCCTCGCCGCTGTAGCGCTTGGCGATCTCGATGGCCTCGTCCATGACGATGGCCGGGACGAGCGTCGGCTCGTAGAGGAGCTCGGCGACGGCGATCCTCAGGATGTTGCGGTCGACGACGGCCATCCGGGCCAGGCGCCAGTTCTTCGAGGCCGACTGGATGGTCCGGTCGATCGTCTCGCCGTGCTCGAGGATGCGCTCGACGATCCAGGTCCCGTACTCCCGGGCCCCGCGCTCCGCCTTCTGGCCCTCCCAGTAGACCCGGATCGTGTCGCGGGGATCGCCGGTGTGGAACTCGAGCTGGAACAGGATCTGGAGGGCGCACTCCCGCGCCTGGCGGCGTTTTCCCATGGCACGACCCGTTGGCCCGCTCAGCGGAGGCCGGCCTCCTTGAGCATGTTGAGCGTCTCGACCAGGGAGAAGGCGGCGTCGTAGCCCTTGTTGCCGGCCTTCGTCCCGGCCCGCTCGATGCCCTGCTCGACCGAGTCGACGGTCAGGATGCCGAAGGCGACCGGGACGCCGTCGTCCATGGCGATCTGGGCCAGGCCCTTGGTCACCTCGGCGCTGAGGTGGTCGAAGTGGGGCGTGTCGCCGCGGATGAGGGCCCCGACGCAGAGGATGCCGTCGGCCGTCTTGGCCCGGGCGATCTTCTTGGCGGCGAGCGGGACCTCGAACGAGCCCGGGACCTTGTAGACCGTCAGATCGGCCTCCTGGGCGCCCATCTTCTGGAGGGCCTCGAGGGCACCTTCGAGCAGCCGTTCCGAGAGGAAGCTGTTGAAGCGGCTCACGACGATCGAGATCTTGAGGCCCTTGGCCTGGAGCTTTCCCTGATACGTCTTCATGGCCTTCACGCTCCTTGGGGGGTGATGGACTTCTCGTAGATCCGGTATTTCCGGTACGGCGAGGCGCCGAGCGAGGCGGCGAAGTGGTTGACGGCCTGGTTGTCCTCGAGCTGCCACGACAGCTCGCACCACTGGTAGCCCTTGCGGAGGACGGCCTTCTCGAGCTCCGCGTAGAGGAGGTAGGCCAGGCCCGTGTGCATGTACTCGGGGACGACGCCGAAGACCATGGCCCGGACGCCGGTGATCCGCCGCCGTCCGAGGAGGTACTTGACGAAGCCGAAGGGGAGGAGCCGCCCGTTCATCCGGATGAAGACCTGGTTCAGGTCGGGCAGGGCGCCGGCGAAGCCGACCGTCCGGCCCTCGCGCTCGGCGAACAGGACCAGGTCGAGGTCGGCGAACTTGGCCAGGTTCCCCGTCATGTGCCGCATCTCTTCGGCGGTCCAGGGGACGAAGCCCCAATTGCCCTTCCATCCGGCGTTGTAGACCGCGGCGATGTTCAGGGCGTCCTTCCGGAGACTGGCCTTGGTCACGGCCCGGAAGGAGAACTCGCCGGAACCCTTCAGCCGGTCCAGCAGCTGCCGGGCCTTGGGGGAGAGCTGCCGTTCGCTCTTCATGAGGAAGGCGAAGAGGTCCTTGGCCTTGGCCATCCCGCAACGTTCCATGAGGTCGAGGTAATAGCGGGGATTGTAGGGCATCATGACGACCGGGGGGCCGTCGAAGCCCTCGAGCAGGAAGGCGCACTCGTCGTTCATGGACAGGTTGACCGGCCCGCGGAGGCGGTCCATGCCCCGTTCGGCGCCCCAGGCCGCGGCGGCGTCGACGAGGGCCCGGGCGACGTCCGCGTCGTCGACGCTCTCGTACAGCCCGAAGAACGCTGTCCGGTCCCCGTGGGCCTCGTTGTGGTTGCGGTCGAGGATGGCCGCGATGCGCCCGACGACCCGGCCGTCCCGCCAGGCCAGGAAGCAATCGGCCTCGCCGTGCTCGAAGAAGGGGTGCTTGCGGCGGTCGAGGCGTTGCCTCATCTCCAGGAGGAGGGGCGGGACCCAGTTCGGGTCGCCCTTGTAGACGGACCACGGGAAGCGCAGGAACTTCCTCAGGTCCTTCCTCGTCCGGACCTTGCGGACCTCGATCCCGTTCATGGGCTCTCCTCGCGGGGCGCGTCGGCGCCTATTCTAGCAAAGAAGCCGCCGTTTTGCACCTAAAAGAACGCCCCGCGCGCTTGAGGGACGGGAGGCGTTTGTGATAACGTGGCCCCGCCCCCGACGCCCTTAGGCCCTGGAGGACGAGATGACGAAAAAAGCGGCCCTCATCGAGGAGCTCGAGCCCGGCGCGCTGCGTTGGACCTGCCGCCCCGACCTCATCCCGGTCGCCTCGAGCGCGGAAGCCCGGCCCTGCGAGGAGATCATCGGCCAGGAGCGGGCCCTGAGGGCCATCCAGACCGGGCTCGACATCAAGAGCCTGGGCTACAACGTGTTCATCACGGGCATGGTCGGCACCGGCCGGACGACGACCGTCAAGCAGCTCCTCGAGCGCCTGGAGAAGGGCGACCGGACCCCCGACGACATCCTGTACGTCAACAACTTCAAATATCCCGACGAGCCCGTCCTCGTCATGCTGCCGGCCGGGCAGGGCCGGGAGTTCAGCGAGGCCATGTCCCGGATGATCGAGACGCTGCGGGAGAGCGTCCCCGACCTCCTCAGGAGCCCCTACTACGCCGAGAAGCGGGACCACATCGTCGAGACCCAGCAGAAGAAGCAGCGCGACATCCTCCAGCGCTTCGAGGAGGAGGTGGCCGCCGAGGGCTTCTCGGTCATCCAGGTCCAGATGGGCCTGTTCTCCCGGCCGGACCTCATCCCCGTCCTCGAGGGCCAACCCGTGCCCTTCGCCAAGATCGAGGGCCTGGTCAAGGAGCAGAAGGTCCCCAAGGAGACGCTCGAGGCGCTCCGGGCCAAGTACGGGGAGCTGACGGCCAAGCTCGAGACGGTCTTCGAGGCCCTCCGCGAGATCGACGAGCGGACGCGGGCGCTCCTGCGGGACTGGGACGAGGAGGCCATCTCGCCGGTCATCCGGGGCCTGCTCGACGAGGTCCGGGGCCGCTTCGCCTTCCCCAAGATCGGCGCCTATCTCGACGAGGTCGAGAAGGCCCTCGTCCGGGCGATCGACGCCTTCAAGAGCCAGAAGAAGGAGGACAAGGAGAAGGAGAAGGACAGGGACAGGCCCGACGATTTCCTCGAGTACCGGGTCAACCTCCTGGTCGACAATTCCGACCAGCGCGGGGCGCCCGTGGTCATGGAGACCAACCCGACCTATGTCAACCTGTTCGGATCGATCGAGGCGACCTACACCCGCGTCGGCATGGGCCAGACGGACTTCACGATGATCAAGGCCGGCTCCTTCCTCAAGGCCAACGGGGGCTACCTCGTCCTCAACGCCCTCGACGCCCTGGTCGAGCCGGGCGTCTGGGCCACCCTCAAGCGGACCCTGCGCAACCAGATCTTCGAGATCCAGAACTTCCTCCAGATGTACCTCATCTCGAGCGCCCGCCTCAAGCCGGAGCCGGTCAGGTCCGAGGTCAAGGTCGTCATGATCGGGGACGCCTCGATCTACAACCTCCTCTACTTCATGGACGAGGATTTCAAGAAGATCTTCAAGATCAAGGCCGAGTTCGACTCGGAGATGGCCAAGGGCGAGAAGGCCATCGGGGACTACGTCCGCTTCGTCCGCAAGATCTGCGACGAGGACGGCCTCCGGCCGCTCGACAAGGACGGCCTGGCCGCGCTCATCGAGTACGCCACCCGCATCGCCGGGCGGCAGAAGAAGCTCTCTTCCGATCTGAGAGCGGCGTCCACCGGGACAGGGCGAAGAGGGCCGCCGCGACCGGAAGGGCGAACGTCCCGAACGTCAGGAGCCGGCCCCGGAAGTGGAAACGGCCGAGCGAGGCGATGAGCAGGGCCGCGGCGAGCGATCCCAGGCCGCGCGCCGATTGGAGAAAGCCGTTGGTCTTGGCGTCGCCGCCGAGGACGTCGACCGCCCAGGCGGGCATCAGGGTGACGAACGAGATGCCGAACAGGCTGATCGTCCCGATGAGGCCGACGATCGTGCGGATCAGCGGGTGGCGGGCGACGTAGGCCAGGCCTTCCTTGAGGTCGGCCAGCGCCGAGCTCCGGCTCGGCGGCGGCACGAACGGCGGGAGCGTCATCCGTTTCAGGGCCCAGAGGACGGCGGCGAAGGACAGGCCGTTGACGGCGAAACACCAGGCCGGCCCGAAGAAGGCGTAGACGAGCCCCCCGGCCATCGGCCCCACGGCCATGGCCGTGTTGAACATGGCCGAGTTCAGGGCGATGGCGTTGGTCATGTCCTCGAGGGGGACCATCTCCAGGACGAAGGACTGGCGGGCCGGGGCCTCGAAGGCGTTGGCCGTCCCCAGCAGGAAAGCCAGGACGAGGACGTGCCACGGCCGGATCCAGTGGAGGAAGGCCAGGCCGGCGGCCGTGAACGCCAGGGCCATCATGACCGACTGCGTGACGAGGAGCAGCTTCCGGCGCGGCACGCGGTCGGCGATGACGCCGGCGTAGAGCATGAACAGCCAGGTCGGGGCGCCCATCGCGAAGCCGACCAGCCCGAGGTAGGCCGGCGACTTGGTCAGGTCGAAGACCAGGAAGCCGAGGGCCGTCGACTCCATCCACGACCCGAAGAGCGAGACGATCTGACTCCAGAACCAGAGCCGGTAGTTGGGATGCCGCAGGGCCGTCACGGCCTGCCGCCAGCTCATCCGCCGGCGGAGCCCGTCGAGGCGGCGGACGAGATCGGGGCCCTGCAAAAGCCGCTACTCCGCTTGTCCCGAGGTCCGGTGGCAGGCCGCGCACCTGGGCGCCGCGTCCGGGGCCGCCGCGCGGACCCTGTCGACGAACGCGGCGTGGCAGCGGACGCAGTTCTCCTCGAGGCGCCGCAGGTCGGTCGCGGTGATGTGCAGCCGCTGGACGTTCTCGAAGGTGAAGGCCCAGGAGTGGCGGAAGCCGTTCTCGGCCTTGGCGTACCACTTCCTCACGAACGTATGGGGGACGTGGCAGTCGTTGCAGGCCACCGTCCGGTGGCTCGAGACGCGCCAGGCGTCGTAGTTGTCCTTCATGATGTGGCAGTTGACGCAGGCCTCCGGGTCGTTCGAGAGGTACGAGAACCCCCGGGCGTACCAGAAGGTGAAGGCGCCCGCGCCGGCCAGGAGGCCGAGCAGGACGCCGGTCGCGACGTGGCCGGCCGGCTTCAGCGGACGCCTCCCTGCCGGGTCTCGAAGGCGGCCAGGGCCCGGACGGCGGCCAGCTCCATCTGCCGGGCGTAGTCGATGGCGTCGCCGAGGATCCGGGCGGCTTCCTGGGGCGAGTGGAAGCCCATGCTGTTCTCGGCGCTGAGGAAGTCGTAGCGGAGGAAGGCCCGGCGATGCAGGGCCCGGGCGTCCGCCAGGCCCGCCGCGGGCACGCCCTTCTCCAGGGCCAGCTTGACCGCGTCCTGTCCCGCGAGGATGGCCTTCTCGGCCCGGCCCAGGAGCTCGAAGGTGCGGTCCTGGATCTCCAGGACCCGGCCCTTGAGCTCGCCTTCGGACAGGCGATGGCAGCCGGCGCAGGCGTTGGTCAGGTTGACGACCGGGGTCCGGATCCAGTGGTCGGTGACCTTGACCGCGCCTTCGCGCTTGTAGGGCATGTGGCAGTCGGCGCACGAGACGCCGGACCGGGCGTGGATGCCGCTCGACCAGAGCTCGAACTCCGGGTGCTGGGCCTTGACGAGCGGCGCGCCGGTCTCGGCATGGTCCCAATCCTTGAACCCGATCCCGTCGTAATAGGCCTCGATCGACTCGATGTCCAGTCCCTTGGCCCAGGGGTGGACGAGACGCTTGCCCGGGCCCTGGAAGTAGTACTCGACGTGGCACTGGGCGCAGACGTGGCTCCGCTTGTCGTTGTGGGCCGCGGCCGCGATGTCGATCCCCCGCCCGGCCATGGCTTCGGCGAAGGCCGGCCGCGGCGCCCGCAGGGCCTGCGTCGCGGCGTCGTGGCAGTCGGCGCAGGAGACGGAGTGCCGGAGCCCGGCGTGGCCGGCCACGAGCTCGCGCGCCGGAGTCGCGTAGAAGGCCTCGGGCCCGCCGAGCGAGGCCATCACGGACGGGACGGCGCTCGACTTGCAGGTCAGGCAGGTGCCCGGCTTGGCGTCGCCCAGCCGCTTGGTGGCCAGCATGTCCTCGACGGCGTTCATGTGGCCCCGCTCCTCGCGATACTCGACCGAGAACGGGTAGCCCGCGAAGAGCCGGACGAGGGCGGGGTACCGGTCGAGCCGGGAGAAGGCCTCGGACCCGCCGTAGCGCCCGTACGGGCTGTAGGAGACGAGCTCGGACGTGCGCATCGTCCGCAGGTAGGCCTCGTAGTGGGCGGGGAAGTTCCGGCCCCAGACGGACGGGTCCGGCTCGCCTTCGGCCACTTCGACGACCTTGACGAAGGTCGTCCGGGCCTCCTGCTTGCGTTCGACGACGGATACGAGGAGCGCCAGGACGCCGATGGCGGCCGCGGCCGCGGCGGCCCCCGGGAGAAGGCTTCTGAGCTTGAACATGCGACGTCTCCTTAGAGGATCTCCTCGTCCGCGGCCCGCCAGGCCGGGTCGACGATGCAGAGGAAGGCGAGCCCGCCCTCGCCGATGTTCACGATGGACTGGACCTCGCCGGGGGGGATGACGACCGCGTCGCCGGGCCCGACCTCCGACCGCTCGTCCCCGACGCGCATCAGGCCCCGGCCCTCGAGGATGACGTAGACCTCGGCGCTCTCGAGCCTGTGGGGGAGCGTCGCTTCGCCGGGCCCGACGGCGGCGTGGGCCAGGCTGTAGCGGAAGGACAGGGGTTCCTTGGCCGGGTTCAGGATCTCCTTGAGGAAAGAACCGTCGCCCGCCCGGAAGCCCCGGATGTTCCCCAGCGATTTGACGATCATGGCGCGAAGGATAAAAAGATCGGGGAGGTGGGATTTGAACCCACGACCCCAGCGTCCCGAACGCTGTGCGCTAGCCAGGCTGCGCTACTCCCCGACGTGAGCGGCCCATTATACACGGTTCCCGCGCGGAAAGAAAGAGGCCACGGAAGCCGGCCGATGTTGACGGAGCGGGGCCGCTTGATGTAAAAGAGGAGGCTCACAGACAGAGGAAAGGAGACTCGCATGCGTATCCGCATCATGCCGGCCATGATCTTGACGCTGGGGCTCGTCGGGGCCCTCGCCGCCCAGGACGCTCCGGCCAAGCCCGCCACGGTCGGCGGCGTTTGGGAAATGACGATGCAGACGCCCCAGGGCGACATGACGGCCGACGCGACCTTCGTCCAGGAGAACGACAAGTTCAAGTTCAACATGCCCGGCCCTCAGGGCATGGAGATGGCGGGGGAGGGGACGATCAAGGGCCAGGAGCTCGAGTGGGCCGTCGTCCTCAGCGGCGGCATGGGCGAGTTCACCATGGTCTACAAGGCCAAGGTCGAAGGGGACACCATGACGGGCGAGGTCCAGGCGGGCGATTTCGGGGCTTTCCCCTTCAGCGCCAAGAAGAAGAGCTAGCCTCCGCCCGGAAGCGCGCCACTTCGGGCGCTTCCAGGAACTCCCACGCTCCGCTGAGGCCCGCGGCCCGGGCCCCGAGCTCGAGGTGGAGCATGGCGATCCCGCAGTCCAACCGGCGGGACAGTCTCTCGTTCGGCTTCACGACGTCGGTGAGCACCGTCACCGCGCCGTCTTCCAGACGGAACCGCCAGGGCTGGCGGTTGTTGGCGGACGGGGCGATCCGGGCCGCCTCGACGGCCGCCTTCCAGGGGCCTTCGGGCGCGGGGCCGCCCGCCGCCAATTCCTCCGTCGCTTTCCGCCGGGCCGAGCCGGCCAGGGCCTTGAAGGTCCTGTCCGTCAGGCTGGCCCGGTCCGCGGCGCGGCCCGCCGGACTGATGCACACGACCCTTTCGCCGGCGGCGAGCTCGAGCGCCGCCGAGACCGCCCCCGCCTTGAACAGGCCGCCGACCCAGCAGGTCGCCAGGCCCAGGGCCGTCGCCTCGAGGATCAGGCCTTCGCCGGTGTAGCCGACGGCCTCCTGCGCGCGGGGAGACTCCGTCCGGCCGACGAAGGCGAGGTAGGCGGGCGCTCCGCTCACGCGGCCGTAGCCGCCGATGATCCCGGAGGCGACCGTGTCGACGGGCTCTCGGACGAGAACGGCCCGGGCCTCGGGGAAGGGCCGGAACTCGCGGCAGACGCGATCGAGGCGGTCGAGGACCTCGCCGGGCAGGGGCCTCCGGTCGAAGCTCCTGCGGGAAACGCGCGCGGCGATGGCCGGGTACCAGCGTTCGACGGGCAAGTCCATGTCGTCCACCAGGTCCACAAGGAGGGGGTGCTCGAGACGTACCTCCCCGAGGAAAAGCAGCTCACCCGCAGCCCGGTCGCCCCGGAGGCCCTGGAGTCCGACATTTTCGGCATCCTCCTCGGCCTGGCTTCCTTCCGGGACGCCTACGCCGTCGAGGCGGCGCTCTTCCCGACCGAGGCCGAGGGCGTACGCCAAGTCAAGCTGACCCCCCTCGAGGAGGGGGATTTCTCCCATATCCTGCTCGAGATCGACGAGACGAGCTGGCTCCTGCGGAGGGCCATTTTCCTCGAGTGGGCCGGCAACAAGCGCGAATTCGTCTTCAGCCGGGTCCGGACGGGGGTCCGCCTTCCCTCCGGCGCCTTCACCCTGAAGGTCCCCCCGGGGACCGAGATCATCGACGACGTCGGCGACGGCAAGCGGCAGGGCTGAACCGGAGAGGGGCCGTATCCGTATGAACACCCGAGGGCAGGATTCTCTCTCGAAGAGCGACGACGTCCGGCTCGTCGCCCGCGCCCTCAAAGGAGACCGCAAGGCGTTCGAAATGATCGTCCGAAAGTACGAGCAGCCCCTGACGAGCTACCTGGGCCGCATGACCGGGGAGCGGGAGGCGGCGCTCGACTTCGCCCAGGAGATCTTCCTCAAGGTCTACTGTTCGCTCGGCTCCTACCGGCCGGCCTATAAGTTCAGCACCTGGCTGTTCAAGATCGCCTCCAACCACCTCATCGACCACTGGAGGAAGAAGAAGATCCCGACCGTCTCGCTCGACCAGCCCGTCGACGGCGACGACGACGCTCTCCTTCCCCAGGTCGCCGACCCCGGCCCGTCGGTCGTCCGCAAGCTCGAGCTGGCCGAGATCCGCCAGAAGATCGAGCGGGCCCTGGCGACCATCCCCGAGGCCCTCCGGGAGCTGTTCGTCCTCCGGCACGTCAACGAGTTCTCCTACGAGGAGATCGCGGACATCAAGGGCCTTCCGGTGGGGACGGTCAAGAACCGCGTCTTCCAGGCCAAGGAACTGCTCCGGGAGAGGATGGAGGGATCGTGACGACCTGCCCGCGCCCCGGGGACCTCTACCTCTACCTCGAGGGCGGGCTCGGCCCTTACAAGGCCCGGGCGCTCGAAGAGCACGTCGAGCGCTGCGCCGGATGCCGCGAAGCCCTGGCCGAGAGGCGCCTCCTCCACGAGGCTTTCACCACCCTGCCGCCGTTCGAGGTCCCGCCCGATTTCGCCGCGTCGGTCATGGCCGGCCTGCCCGAGCCGGAGGAAATCCGCTCCGGCTGGCTCGGACCGCTGGTCGCGTCCGCGGCCTCGCTCGTCGTCGGCCTCCTCGGTTTCAATCTCCTCACCGGCGCCGGCCTCTCCGACGTCCTCCTCGCGTGCGGCCGGCTCGTCGGCTCGGCCGCCGCCGGCCTGCTGCCCTTCGCCGCCAAGTGCTTCAAGATCGCGGCCATCCTGGCCCGGGCGTCCGCGGACCTGGCGGCCATGCTCTTCGAGGCGGCCGGCACCGGCTTCCGCACCGTTGGCCCGTGGGGCGTCGCCCTCGTTCTCGGGCTGGGGGGCGCCGGACTCCTGCTCGCCCTCTTCGGCGCGCGGCGACACCTGTCCCAGGGAGAAGAACCATGATCAAGAAACACCTGTCGTTGGCGCTGTTGGCCCTGCTCGCCCTGGCGCCGCTCCTCGCCCCGGCCGCCGCCCGGGCCGAAGTCAGCTCCGGCAAGGACATCCACGTCGCCCCCGGCGCGACCCAGGACAAGATCTTCAGCCTCGGCGGCCACGTCCTCATCGAAGGCACGGTCCGCGAGGACGTCATGGTCATCGGCGGGTCGATCACGATCGCCGGCGAGGTCAAGCAGTCGGTCGTCGGCATCGGCTCCCGGGTCGTCGTCAAGCCCACGGCCCGGATCGGGGAGGACCTGGCCGCCCTGGGCGGGACCCTCGAGAAGGAGCCCGGCTGCTCCATCGGCGGCGACACGATCTATTTTCAGACCCGCGAGATCGGGGACAAGCTGTTCAGGGACGGCGACTTCTTCGGCCTGCTCTTCGCGTTCCCGGTCATCCCCGTTATCGTCGTCATCAAGCTGGTCATCATCTTCCTCTGGCTCTTCGCCGCCGTCCTCGGCGCGGCCCTCTTCCCGAAGCCGGTCGCCTGCGCCGCCGGCGAGATCCGGAAGAACTTCTGGCCGGTGTTCGGGACGGGCCTGGTGGCCCTCGTCGTGTTCTTGACGCTCGCCATCTTCGCCGCCCTGCTGAGCGTCATCCTCATCGGCATCCCCATCTTCCTGGCGCTGATCGCCGGCGCCTTCATCGTCTTGCTGTTCGGCCGGCTGGCCGTCTTCCACTTCCTCGGCCGGGCCTCGCTCACGGCCCTCGGCTCGAAGCGGGCCGGCGCGATGGGGACCATCCTTTGCGGCCTGCTCGTCTTCAGCCTGGCCGGGTTCGTTCCCATCCTCGGCTTCTTCTTCGGGCTCATCATGAACGCCGTCGGCTGGGGCGTGGCCATCCGGACGAAGTTCGGCTCGATGGAGAACTGGTTCCGGAAGAAGCCGGTCTGCTAAGAGTTCCGGCTCAGCGCTCGAGGATCTCTTTTTCTTTCGCCGCGGCCACTTCTTCGATCCTGCCGATCGTCTCGTCGAGGAGCTTCTGGAGCTGCTCGAGGCCCGAGAACTTGTCGTCCTCGGTGATCTCCTTCTCCTTCTCGAGGTCCTCGATGAACTCCTTGGCCTCCCGGCGCATGTTGCGGAGGGCCGTCTTCTCCTCCTCGAGCATCCGGCCGATCTTCTTGGCGATCTCGCGCCGGCGCTCCTCGTCGAGGGGCGGGATGGGGACGCGGAGGAGCTTGCCGTCGTTGAGGGGATTGAAGCCGAAGTCGGAGCCCCGGACGGCCTTGTCGAGCGGCTCGAGCATCGACGGATCGTAGGGCTGGATGACGATGAGCGTCGGCTCGGGGACCTTGATGGTGGCCACCTGGTTGACCGGCGTGGGGACGCCGTAGTAGTTGACCTTGATCTCCTCGAAGATGCCGATGTTGGCCCGTCCCGTCCGGAGCATCCCTATGTCCTTGCGGAAATGATCGGCCGAGGCCTTCATTTTCCTGGCCGTGTCGTTGAGCGCGTCTTTCACCATGGCGGTCTCTCCAACTCAGAGATTTTCCGGGGGTTACGGACCCGGGCCCAGGCTTGAGGGATAGTAGAACAGCCGGCCCCGGCCTGTCAAGGCGAGACCGGGCCGTCCAAGGCCGGGAAGGGGAACTCCTTCGACGGCCGGCGCTCCCGGGCCATGAAGGCCGAGAGCTCGGCGACGACGTCCGGATGCCCGGAGGCGAGGTCCCGCGTCTCCCCGGGGTCGGCCCCGACGTCGTAGAGCTCGACGGGGGCGGACGGCGACCCGGTCAGGTCCTGGCGGACGGCCTTCCATCTGCCGAGCCGGGCCATCTGCTGGCCGCCGTAGCCGGGGAACTCCATGTAGAGGCGGGGCTCGGGGGGCGAGGCCCCGGCCCGCTCGAAGAGGGCCAGGCGGCTCGCGCCGTCGAGCCCCGCGGGGACGCGGGCGCGGGCCCCCGCGGCGTCGAGGAGCGTCGGCATCAGGTCCTGGAACGAGACGACCGCGTCCGAGGTCCGGCCGGCCGGGACCGCGCCGGGCCGCCGGACGATGAGCGGCACCCGGATGCCGCCCTCGTAGACGTAGCCTTTGTGGCGGCGGAACGGCCGGTTGTCGCCGAAGAAGGCCGGGTCGTATCCCCCGACATCGTAGGTCGCGCCGTTGTCGCTGGCGAAGACGACGAGCGTGTCCTCCTCGAGGCCGAGCGTCCGGAGGCGGGCCATGAGGCGGCCGACGCTGCGGTCGAACCGGGTGACCATGGCGGCGTAGGCGGCCCGGGGCGCCGGGTGGGGCAGATAGCCCCGGCCGCCCTCGTAGGGGGCCTCGGGCCACTGGCCCGCGTATTCCGCCAGGGAGTCCTCGGGCACCTGGAGCGCGAGGTGCGGGACGGTCGTGGCGAAGAAGAGGAAGAAGGGCCGGGCGCGATGGGTCTCGATGAAGCCGAGCGCCTCCCGCTCGAAGAGGTCGGGCGCGTACTGCCGCCCCGTCGGGCCCCCGTCGTTGCCCTCGAGCCGGACCCTGGCGCCGTTCCGCCAGACCTCGGGCGGGTAGTGATTGTGGGCCTTGCGCTGGCAGTTGTAGCCGTAGAAGAAGTCGAAGCCCTGTTCGAGGGGCGCGCCGGGCGACCCGGGATGGCCCAGGCCCCATTTGCCGACGATGCCCGTGGCGTAGCCCTCGGCCCGCAGCAGCCGCGGCAGGGTGGGGGTCCCGGCCGGAAGGGGCGCCTGGCCTTCGGGCTGGATCTCGCGGTTGTCGCGGATGTGGGCGTGGCCGGTGTGGAGGCCGGTCAGGAGCACGCAGCGGGACGGCGCGCAGACGGGGCTCCCGGAGTAGGCCTGGGTGAAGCGCGTCCCATCGGCGGCCAGGCGGTCGATGTGCGGCGTCCGGATCCGCGTCTCGCCGCAGCAGCCGAGCTGGGAATGGCCGAGGTCGTCGGCCAGGACGAGGACGATGTTGGGCTGCCTCTCTTGAAAAAGGACCTCCGCCGTTCGCTGCCCTGGTTCGAATTCCTGGAGACCCAGGCCGAGCTCCCGTATCATAGCAGCCGCGAGGCCCTCCGGTCCCGCGACCGGCGCCTTCAGGACGCCCCCTGGTACGCGTACATGTCCAGATTCATGCTGGGGAACGCGGAAGCGACCTTCATGAAGACCGCCCAGATCGAAGCGGTCATGCTGGCCAACCGGACGGGGCTGGCCTGCCGGCTTTACAAAAGCCGGACCGGCCGCTATCCTGAGACCCTGGGCGAACTAGTCCCCGGCCTGC
Source organism: Candidatus Aminicenantota bacterium (assembly GCA_041320535.1). Taxonomy (GTDB): domain Bacteria; phylum Acidobacteriota; class Aminicenantia; order Aminicenantales; family Saccharicenantaceae; genus RBG-16-66-30. The sequence goes on from JBGLNH010000001.1 coordinate 1,921,646, forward strand.
TGACCGAGGTCCCCATCGACCCGTTCACCGGCAAGCCCTTCGTCTACCGCCGGGAGGGCGAGGGCTTCACCGTCTACAGCTTGGGCTCGAACGAGAGGGACGACGGCGGCCGGTCGACGTTCATGATCACCCAGCTGGTCATGGACAAGGACGACGATTGGAGCTGGAAGGAGGACAAGTGAGCGACGAAAGCTACGCGTTCCTGAAGATCGACTGGACAACTCTGCCCCGCACCGGGCACAAGGGGGACCCGGGGATGTCCCATTGGCGGACGCTGCAGCTGCCGGGGCTGAGGATCCGCGTCGTCGAGTACTCCCCGGGCTACGTCGCCGACCACTGGTGCCGGAAGGGCCACATCGTTCATTGCCTCGAGGGTGAATTCGTCAACGAGCAGGAGAACGGGGAGAGGACGGTCATGGCCAAGGGCATGACCTACGTCGTCTCCGACGGAGCCAGCTCCCACCGCTCCCGGACCGAACAGGGAGCGACTCTCCTCATCGTCGACGGCGATTTCCTGAAGCCCGCTTGAGGCGGGCTCGCGCCTAGTAGACGCAGGAGCGGGCGGCCTCGGCGTAGACGCGGATGTTCTCCGGCGGCGTCTCGAAGAAGTGGTCGCAGCAGGAAAGGACATAGCCGCCGTCCGCGCCGACCTTCTCGAAGAGCTCCCGCACCTTGGCCCGGATGGCGTCCGGCGAGCCCCTGGTCAGGACGTTGAACTGGTCGAGCCCGCCGATGAGGGCCAGCCGGCCGCCGATCCTGGCCTTGAACTCCCACGGCTCCTGGTTGCCGCCGATCGAGGTCGGGGCCAGGGTCTCCGAGGCGTCGCAGCCGTTGGCCACGATGTGCTCCTCGATGCCTCTCGTCCCGCCGCAGGTGTGGTAGACGGCCTTGAAGCCGAGGGCGCGCAGGGCGTCGTGCATCTTCCGGTCGTAGGGCAGGCAGTATTCCGCGTGGATCGCGGGGGAGACGAGGGTCGACGACGCGGCCCCTCCGCCGGTCTCGACGAGGTCGAAGCGGGCCCCCGCCATGGACTCGATGAAGCGCAGCTTCTTGGCGAGCAGGATCGACAGCAGCTCGTGGACCCAGGCCGGATCGTCGAAGGTCTTCAGGATGAGTTGCTGCACGTCGATGAGACAGGCGGCGTGCTGCCAGCACCCGGCCTGGTCGCCCCAGACGAAGCCGCGCAGGATGCCCCGGTCGCCGACCGCGTCGTAGGCCTTCCCGACGGGGACCGGGTCGAGCCGCGGGACCGGCATGTACTTCTCGACGAGCCGGATGTCGTCGTCGCGCTTGATCAGGTACTCCGAGACCCAGGTCGTCATCCGGTCGCCCTCGGTCCGGTAGGTGAGGACGCCGCCCGGAGTCGTGATCGTGTGGCGGCACGCCCTGTGGTCGGGGTCGGCGCTGAGGACCTCGACCTCGTCGCGCCACCCGGGGGTCGAGAACTTGGCGAAGTCGGCGTCCGTGAGCCAGAACTGGCCCATGTCCTGGAAGTACTGGACCGAGGCGTCCAGGCCGAACATCCCGAAGGCATCGAGGTCGCTCGCCCCGCCGAGGAAAGTGTCGAGATGGTACTTCTGCCACTGGTGGACGGTCGCGGGCAGGCGGTCGGGCTTCTCGCGGGCCAGGGCGCGGAGCAGGCGCTCTTTGGAGGTCACGGCCGGATTATACCTGAGTTATTCATTAAAACGCCCTGCTATTTTCTTCCTCTTTTTTCTTAATCGGGCGTTTTACCCTCCGGGCGAACCGATCCGGCCCCATCTGCTTCGTTCTCAAGGTTCGCAGTACCACAGAGTACAGCTTCACCCCTCGGGCCTCGCATCTGATGCCGCCTCGATTCGTGAATAATTCAGGCGTAGTTGATTTTTAACCATCGTTCCATTAATAAGGGAGGCGAGAAGGAGGCTCCCATGACGCATGCGCTGTCCCCCCGTGTCCGCGGATCCGTTCTCGCCGCCCTGACGGTCCTCGCCGCCGCCGTGTCCGTCGCCTGTCCGGCCCCGTCCCCCGCGCCGCCCGCCGCGGCGGAGAGGGCGGCGGTCGCGCTCGTCGCCGAGGACGCAGTGCGGCTGTCCAACGACCCGGCGAAAACGGAGGTCTTCCGCGACGCCGGGCTCGGCCTCTTCATCCACTGGGGCCCGAACTCCCAGATCGGGACCGAGATCTCCTGGCCTCTCTTCAACGCCTCGGAGGAATTCATCGGGAAGTACTACGCCCTGGCCGGGACCTTCGACCCCCGGGCTTTCGATCCGGCCGAATGGGCCCGCCTGGCCAAGCTCGCCGGCATGGAATACGTCGTCTTCACGGCCAAGCACCACGACGGCTTCTGCATGTTCGACACGGACTACAGCGATTTCGAGATCACCCGGACGCCCTTCGGCAGGGACATCGCGGCCATGATCGCCGAGGCCTTCCGCAAGGAAGGGCTCCTCGTCGGCTTCTACTATTCGCCGGGCGATTTCCGCTACCAGTGGGAGACGGGGCAGCGGACCGGCCACATCTACGAGCCCGGCTTCGACAGCCCGGCCCCGTTCGGGCCGAAGCAGAAGAGCTTCCTCGACTACGAGCGCGGCCAGATCGAGGAGCTGCTGACCCGGTACGGCGACGTCTTCATGCTCTGGTTCGACGGCCGGTGCGAGCCCCTCAAGAAGCACGCCTGGCGCGTCCGCCAGGACGTCTTCATCGGCCGCGGCGAGATCCCGACGCCGGAGCAGGAGATCCCGGGGAAAGCCGACGACCGGGCCTGGGAGAGCTGCCTGACCACGAGCTATCAATGGTCCTACCTCCCGGGCGCGGTCGTCCGGCCGTCGTCCGAGATCATCGAGAACCTCGTCCACATCCGGGCCCGCGGCGGCAATATGCTCCTCAACGTCGGGCCCCGCCCGGACGGAAGGATCGCGCCGGCCGACGAGGACGTCCTCCGCGATCTCGGCCTGTGGATGATGCTCTACGGCGAAGCGGTCCGCGGCGTCAGGCCCTGGAGCGTCACGAACGAGGGCGACGTCTGGTTCACCCAAAGGCGGGGCGAAGGGACCGTCTACGCCTTGGCCCGGCTCGACGAGCGGAACTCCCGGTCGCTTCTCCTGAAGTCCGTCGCGGCGACGCCCGGGACGAAGGTCTCCCTCCTCGGCCAGGAAGGCGAGCTCGCCTGGAAGCAGACCCCGGCCGGGCTCGAGATCGCCGTTGTCCGCAAGCAGACCATCCGCCTGGTCAAGGCCGAGCCGGCCCCGGACCGGCCCGAGACGTCCGACATCCAGCGCCTGACCTGGGGCCTGGAGGCCCCGGTGGCGGTCAAGATCACCGGCGTCCGGGCCCCGGCCCCAGGGGCGGAGTGAGGCGGCCGTGAACGCGCGGACGGTCCTCGCCCTCGCCGCCCCGGTCCTCGCCGGCGCTCTCGCGCTCGCGATCGTCCGCGAGCCGCGCGCGCCCGCGCCGGACGCCGGCCGCGTCGAGCGCTACGGCATGGTCATCGGCGTCAAGCCGGAGAAGATCGCCTACTACAAGGAGCTCCACGCCGCGGCCTGGCCGGCCGTCCTGGCCAAGATCAGGGAGTGCCATATCCGGAACTACTCGATCTATCTCCGCGAGGTCGAGAAGGGGCAGTATCTCCTCTTCTCCTCTTTCGAGTACACCGGGGACGACTTCGCCGCCGACATGGCCCGGATGGCCGCCGATCCCGAGACGCGGCGCTGGTGGCGGGAGACCGATCCCTGCCAGTCGCCCATTCCGACCCGCGGCGAAGGGGAGTTCTGGAGCCGGATGGAAGAGGTCTTCCATCTCGACTGAGGAAGAGCGATGACCTCCGCCCCGCGTCTCGCCATGTCGGGCCTCGACGTGGCCATCGTCGCCGCCTACCTCGCGGGCGTCGTCGGCCTCGGCCTGTGGGCGTGGCGGCGGCGCCGGACGAAGCAGGCCTCGAGCGCCCAGTATTTCCTGGCCGGGGGGTCGCTGCGCTGGCCGGTCATCGGCCTGGCCCTGTTCTCGACCAACATCTCGACCATCCACCTCGTCAGCCTGGCCCAGGAGGGCTACGTCAACGGGCTAGCCTACGGCAACTTCGAGTGGATGGCCGCCTTCCTGCTCATCGTCCTGGCCCTCTTCTTCGCGCCGTTCTACGTCCGGGCGAAAGTGGCGACCTTGCCCGATTTCCTGGAGAAGCGCTATTCCCGGGCCAGCCGCGACTGGCTGGCCGGCCTGTCTATCGTTTCGGCCGTATTCATCCACATCGGTTCTGCCTTTCGCGTCTTTCCGGGAGATCAACCGCGAGCGCGAGGAGGCCGGCGAAGCGCTCTTCGCCAACCCCCGCAACGCGGCCGCCGGGTCCGTCCGGCTCCTCGATCCCCGGATCGTGGCGTCACGCGGCCTCAGCGTCTTCCTGTACTATCTCTCGATCGACGGGAAGGAGGAGCCGAGCCAGTGGGGCGCCCTGCGGAAGCTCCGCGAGCTCGGCTTCCCGACCGAGCCCCGCTCGCGCTTCTGCCGGACGCTCGACGACGTCCTGGCCTTCTACCGGGAATGGGCCGCCAAACGGGACACCCTCGAGTTCGACGCCGACGGCATCGTCGTCAAGGTCGACGCCGAGGACGCACGCCGCGATCTCGGGACGACGGCCAAGTCGCCGCGCTGGGCCATCTCCTACAAGTTCCCGGCCCGCCAGGCGACGACGCGGGTCAACGACATCGTCGTCCAGGTGGGGCGGACCGGAGCTTTGACGCCCGTGGCGGTCCTCGAGCCGGTCCGGCTCTCGGGGACGACCATCGGCCGATCGACCCTCCACAACGAGGAGGAGCTGCGCCGCAAGGACGTCCGCGTGGGCGATCACGTCCTCATCGAGCGCAGCGGCGACGTCATCCCGCACGTCGTCTCGGTCATGAAGGAGCGGCGGCCGAAGGGCTCCCGGCCTTTCTCCTGGCCGGAGAAGTGCCCCGTCTGCGGCTCCGGGATCTTCCGGCCCGAGGGCGAGGTCATCTCGCGCTGCGTCAACGCGTCCTGCCCGGCCCGGGTCCGCGAGTCCCTCCTCCACTTCGCCGCGCGGCGGGCCATGGACATCGACGGCCTGGGCGAGGCGGTCGTCGACCAGCTGCTGGCCGCCGGGCTCGTCCGGTCCCTGCCCGACCTCTACGCGCTCCGCTACGAGGACCTCGTCGGGCTCGAGCGCCTGGGGCCGAAGAGCGCCCGCAACCTCCTCGACGGGATCGAGGCCTCGAAGGGCCGCGGCCTGGCCCGCCTGCTCTTCGCCCTCGGCATCCGCCACGTCGGCGAGCGCCTGGCGCAGACGCTGGCCGCGCGCTACGGGAACCTCGGCGCGCTCGAGGCGGCCGGTCGCGACGACCTCGTCGAAGCCGAGGACGTCGGGCCCAAGGTCGCGGAGAGCGTCCTCTTCTTCTTCGCCCGGCCGGAGAACCGCGAGCTCGTCCGCAGGCTGCGGGAGGCGGGCGTGAGCGACCGGGCGGCCGCGCCGAGCGGAGGGCCCAAGCCCCTGGCCGGCGAGGTGTTCGTCATCACCGGCACGCTCGCGGCCATGACCCGGGACGAGGCCCGGGAGCTCCTGGAGGGGCTCGGCGCCGAGGTCGGCTCCTCCGTGACCCGCGGGACGACCGGCCTCGTCGCCGGGGAGTCTCCGGGCTCGAAGCTCGACCGGGCGCGCGAGCTGGGCGTCCGGATCATCGGGGAGGGGGAGTTTTTGAAGCTCGTCGGCCGGGCCTAGAGGCTATTCCTTCTTCTTCTTTTTCTTCTTCGAGCCGAAGAGGTCCATCTTGAAGATGCTCTTGGGGCCCTTCTTCGCGCCGCCGGTCAGCTCCTCGAGGGCCTCGCGGGCCGAGGCGTGCTCGGGCTCGGCCTCGAGGGCCTTTTCCAGCTGCTTGATGGCCTTGGTCTGCATGCCCTCGGCCTTATAGAGCAGCCCCAGGCCGACGTAGCCCTCGGCGTTCCAGGGCTCGAGCAGGATGGCCTTGAGGAAATCCTCCTCGGCCTTCCTGACGAAGGCCTTGAGCTTCGACTCGCACATGGCCAGGAGGAGGAAGTAGTCCCCCTTGTCGCGCCGCGTGCGCACGGCCTCCTCGAGGATGCCCATGGCCTCCTCGTAGCGGCCCTGGCCGTAGAGGGTCTTGCCCTGGCGGAACTTGATGTCGGCCTTGCGCAGGGCCTCCTGGGCGTCGTCCTGGGGCGCGGCGGCGGCCGACTTGGCGTCGTAGACCCGCCGCGAGTCCTTGTTGCTGAGGACGCGGTAGGCGTTGGTGATGCCGTCGAAGACCTCGTCGATCTGGGACTTGAACTCGGAGGCCAGCGCGCGGTCGAAGCGGTCGGGGTGGTACTTCCGGGCCATCTGGAAGTAGGCTTTCTTGATGTCCTCGTCGGCGGCCGTCTTGGGGATGTCCAGGATCTGGTAGAGGGTCATGGCCGGCAGGGTGTCCCGGAAGGACAGGACCTCGGCCATGACCTGGGGGATGTCGGGGCGCGCGGCGACGGAAGGCGCCAGGCGCGACCGCAGGTCCGCCGGGACCGCCGCGGGCTCGCCGGACAGATCGACGACGCCGAGGCAGTAGAACAGGTACAGGCTCTTCCAGAACTGCTCGGCCGGGATGGTGAGCGTCTTCAGGATGACCTCGCCCGGGTCCTTGCCGTTGATCTTCTCGAGGATCTCCTTCTCCTCGATGGTCAGCAGGTAGGAATAGGTCTTGCGGCCGAGCACCGGGGTCTGCCGGGCGAGATAGCCCTGGAGGAGGGACTGGGGCTGCATGCGGCGGATGCCGTACTCGATGAGCAACGGCACGCTGACCCGCGATTCGTCGCCGGCGGCGCCGAAGGCTTCGTGGGGATGGAAATCGAACTCGGCGTCGAAATAGGGGAAGACGTTGAGGACGGAGTCGCGGATCTGGTGGGACAGGGCCTCGGCCAGGTCGTCCTCGGAGATGACGCCCCGGGTCCGGAGGACCTCGCCGATGTTCTTGTTGGGCTCGATGTACTCGTCGAGGCGGGCGTGGGCCTCCTTGGGGATGCGCTCGAGCTTGTAGAGGATCTCGCCGAGCTTCTCGTCGGGCTGGTTGGTCTTGACCTGGAAAATGGCGCCCTTCTCGAAGAAGAAGTACTTGAGGATATCGGCCCGCCGGTAGATCAGCCGGCCGGTCTTCTTGTTGAAGAAGACGTCGCGCAGATGGTTGGCGATGTGGTTCATGGCGGAACGAGTCTCTTCGAGGGCCAACTATAAACAAATCCCCCGCGTTTTTCAACTTCGCGCCTCGCCGGGGCCGCGCAGGGGCCTCCCCACCCCCCCCGTCGGCTATCTCAGGATGGAAGGCTCGGTTTGAAAACGGGCGGGGTAATGTGTTAATTTCGGGGCATGAACATCGCCATCGCGCAGTTCGCGCCCCGGCTCGGCGAGGTCGAGGCCAACGTCGAGCGGCATCTCGACCTCCTGGCGAGCGCCCGCAAGAAGAAGGCGGATCTGGTCGTCTTCCCCGAGCTCGGCCTGACCGGGTACACCTTGAAGGACCTCGTCGAGGAGGTGGCCCTCGACCCGGCGAAAGACCCGCGTTTCCGCCGCCTCGCGGCCGCGACGAAAGGGCTCTCGGCCGTCGTCGGTTTCGTCGAGGAGAGCCCGGCGGACCGGGGCCTCTTCTACAACGCCGCGGCCTTCATCGCCGACGGCCGCGTCATCCACGTCCACCGCAAGGTCTACCTCCCGACCAACGGCATGTTCGAGGAGGCCAAGTTCTTCGCCCCGGGGCGCGACTTCCGGGCCTTCGACGCGCCCGTCGGCCGCGTCGGCCTGCTCGTCTGCCGGGACTTCCTCCACTACGGGGCCAGCTACGTCCACCACGCCGCCGGGGCCGACCTGATCGTCTGCGTCTCGGCCGCCCCCGGCCGGGGCGTCGAGGGCGGGAGCGCTTTCGCGACGAGCCGGATGTGGGAGCTCATGGGCGAGGCCGTCTCGCTCTTCTCGACGGCCTACGTCGTCTACGCCAACCGCGTCGGCACGGAGGACGGCGTCACCTTCGCCGGAGGCGCGTTCGTGTTCGCGCCGGGCGGCCGGCGCGTCGCCCGGGCGCCCTACGTCGACCCGGACCTGCTCGTCTGCCCGGTCGACCTCGCGGACGTCCGAGAGGCCCGCCGGAAGTGGCTCTTCAAGCGGGACGAGCGGCCCGAGGCCGTCTGGAGGTCTCTCGAAAGGATCGTCCGTGCCTCCGAAGATTGACGCCGCCTTCGCCGAAAAGGTCCTTGTCGCCTTCCTCCGGGACGAGTTCGCCCGGTGCGGCCGCCGGACGGGGCTGCTGGGGCTTTCGGGCGGGCTCGACTCGGCCGTCTGCGCCGCGCTGGCCGCCAGGGCCCTCGGACCGAAGAACGTCCTGGCCCTGATCATGCCCTACGGGAAGGCCTTCCCGGAGGACGTCCGCGACGCCCTCGCCCTGGCCCGCCGGCTGGGCGTCCGGCACGAGACGATCGACATCGCCCCCCAGGTCGACGCCTACTTCGCCGCCCACCCCAAGGCCACCCGGCTGCGGCGCGGCAACAAGATGGCCCGCGAGCGCATGTCCGTCCTCTACGACCGCTCGTCCGTCGAGGGCGGCCTGGTCATCGGGACGAGCAACAAGACCGAGCTCCTCATCGGCTACGGCACGATCTACGGCGACATGGCCTGCGCCATCAATCCCATGGGCGACCTCTACAAGACCCAGGTGCGGGAGATGGCCCGGCACCTGCGCGTCCCGGCGGCCATCCGCGGCAAGATACCGACGGCCGGCCTCTGGCCGGCTCGGCGCGGTGGGGCTGGCGGTCGCCGGAGTCTAGGGAGAACGGGAGAAGCGCCATGTGGCTCGTGAGCAAGATCAAACAGCTCCTGATGGTCGCCAAGCCGGGGGTCGTGACCCTGAAGTACCCCTTCGAGCCCCGGCCGGTCCCGGAGAGCTTCCGCGGCGCCCCGCGCTGGGACCACACCAAGTGCATCGGCTGCGGCGGCTGCGCCAACCACTGCCCGGCCCGGACGATCATGGTCCGCGACCTCTGCCAGGAGATCCGGGTCCTCCTCTACGACGGGGCCCGCTGCACCTACTGCGGCCGCTGCGCCGACGTCAGCCCGGAGAAGGCCATCGCCATGACCGAGCGGTTCGAGCAGGCGACCGACGACCGCACCGACATCACGGAGTCGCTGGAGCTGTTCATGCTGACCTGCCAGCGCTGCGGGCGCTGCTACGACATGGAGACGACGAGCGCCGTCGACAAGCTCGGGCTGACCGGCTACCGCTACGACAGCCTGGAGGCCCGGACGGTCCTGCGCCGGGCCACGGACCGCTTCGAGCCTGAGGCGCTCCAGGCGACCGAGCGCTACGAGCGCCCCGCCTCGACAGGAGACTGACATGCTCGCCAAGCTCGCCAAGAAGTGCTTCCCCCGCTCGCTCTGGGTCTACCACTGCAACAGCGGCGCCTGCAACGGCTGCGACATCGAGATCCTCAACATCCTGACGCCGTACTACGACGTCGAGCGCTTCGGGATCAAGCTGGTCGGGTCGCCGCGCCACGCCGACGTCATGCTCCTCTCGGGGGCCGTCACCCGGCCGACCCTGCCGCTCGTCAAGAGGGCCTATGCCGCGATGCCCGGCCCGAAGCTCGTCTTCGGCATCGGCTCCTGCGCGACGGGCGGCGGCTGCTGGTTCGACACCTACAACGTCACCGGCGGCGCGGCCACGGCCGTTCCCGTCAACTACTACATCCCCGGCTGCCCGCCGCGCCCGGAGGCCATCGTCTACGGCGTCGCCCTGGCCCTCGGCCTGGTCGACAAGAAAGCGGCGCCCGTGGAGCTCAAGCAGGTCGAGTTCCCCATCGACACGTACGAGAGGAACAAGGCCTGGGAGGAGCGGAACGTCATCTACGAGGTCTTGAACCCATGAACAAGAAGATCCTCATCGTCGACGACGACCGGGACCTCGTCGCCAGCCTGGCCGCGGTCCTGAAGGGGAACGGCTACGACGTCGCCGCCGCCCACAGCGGGGCCGAAGGGCTCAAGGCGCTGCTGGCCGAGCGGCCCGACCTGGTCGTCCTCGACGTCATGATGGAGACGGACACGGCCGGGTTCGAGGCGGCCGGCGTCATCCGCAGCCGCCGCGAGACGTCCAGGTACCGGGAGTTCCGGGACGTGCCCATCGTCATCCTGACGGCCATCGGCCAGGCGACCAACTCGCGCTTCTCGATGGACCCGTCCGACTCGTTCCTCCCGGGGACGAACGAGTTCCTGACCAAGCCCGTCGACCTCGACGAGCTGCTGGCCAAGATCCGCCGCGCCCTGCCATGATCAAGTCCCTGGGCCGGTCGAGCATCCGGTTCAAGCTCGTCGTCAGCCTGCTGGCCGTCGTCTTCCTGGCCGGCGCCCTGTCGATCGTCGTCGGCCTGAGCGCCCTCAACACCAACCTGGTCCGTGACGCCTACGCCACCGTGCGGACCAACCTGGCCTCGACGAGCGAGCTCTACCGCGAGGAGATCGACGGCCGCTCGCGGACGATCCAGTACATGGCCCGGACGCCGGAGATCGTCCGGGCGACGGCGGCCCGGGACCGGGCCTTCCTCTTCGACAAGCTCGTCCAGATCCAGCGCGAGTTCGGCTTCGACATCGTCGACGTCATCACCGCCGAGGGGACCATGCTCGTCAGGGCCAACAACTTCGAGGCCTTCGGGGACAGCATGACCGGCTACCGGACCGTCCAGGAGGTCCGGCGCACCCTCGGCCCGATCGCCGGGACCGGGCTCCTCGACCACGGCGCCATCGCCCGGGAGGGCGGCGACCTGGCCGAGCGCACCCTGATCCCCGTCGTCGCGACCTCGCGCGCCCGGCCGCGGCCGTCGGCCGTCGAGGACCGGGCCCTGGTCATCAAGATCGCCGCGCCGATCCTCGACGGCGAGCGGCTCGCCGGCATCCTCTACGGGGCCGTCCTGCTCAACAACAACGCCGGCTTCGTCGACCGCTTCAAGCGGCTCGTCTTCAAGGACGAGACGATCGACGGCAAGGACGCGGGTACGACGACCGTCTTCCTCGGCGACGTCCGCGTGGCCACCAACGTCCTCGACGCCTCCGGCCGGCGGGCCATCGGCACGCGGGTCTCCGAGGAGGTCTACCGGGAGGTCTTCGAGAAGGGGAGGACCTGGATCGGCAAGGCCTTCGTCGTCGACGACTGGTACATCTCGGGCTACACGCCCCTCTACGACTTCGACGAGGAGATCGTCGGCATGCTCTACGTCGGGGTCCTGAAGAAGAAATTCGACGTCGTCGTCCGGAACACGACCATCTCCTACCTGCTGGTCATCGCCGTGTCGACCGTCCTGGCCCTGTTCCTGGCCGGCTACCTCATCAACCTCTTCACCAAGCCGGTCAAGCGGATCATCGACGCCTCGACCGAGATGGCCCTGGGCTTCTACCACCGCATCGAGGTCGACCCCCGCGACGACGAGGACGCCCGGGCCCTGGGCCAGGCCTTCAACGGCATGGTCGACGCCATCGAGGAGCGGGACCGGCAGCTGACGGAGCTCGCCGACCGGACCATTTCCAAGTCCGAGAAGCTGGCCTCGATCGGCCGGCTGGCCTCGGGCATCGCCCACGAGATCAACAACCCCCTGACAGGCGTCCTGACCTACAGCAGCCTCCTGCTCGAGGACATGAAAGGGACGCCGTACGAGGAGGACCTCAAGGTCATCCGGGACGAGACCCTGCGCTGCCGCGGCATCGTCCGGGGCATCCTGGACTTCGCCCGGGACAGCCGGCCGGAGCGGGTCCTGTCCGACCTCAACGCCATCGTCGGGGACGCCCTGCGCATCCTGGAGAAGCACGTCACCTTCCAGAACATCCGGATCGTCAAGGCCCTCGATCCCGGCCTGCCCTGGGTCCTCGTGGACCCCAACGAGATCCGGGGGGTCGTCAACAACCTGGCCGTCAACGCCGCGGACGCCATGCCGGACGGCGGCCGGCTGACCATCGCGACCTCGTTCGAGGCGGACACGGGCCGGGCCGTCCTCAGCGTCGCCGACACGGGCTACGGCATCAGCGAGGAGAACCTCAACAGGATCTTCGACCCCTTCTTCACGACCAAGGAGCGGGGCCAGGGCACGGGGCTGGGGCTGCCCATGGTCTACGGCGCCGTCCAGCGGCACGGCGGCGAGATCGACGTCAAGAGCCAGGTCGACGTGGGTACGGAGTTCACGATCAAGCTGCCGACGCGGTAGAGCGGAGGCGCGAGGAGGACGAGATGGCGACCAAGATCCTGTTCGTCGACGACGAGGACATCGTCCTGCGCAGCTCGAAGCGCATCTTCGCGTCGAGCGGCTACGAGATCGACACGGCCTCGTCCGGGGACCAGGGCCTGGCCCTGGCCCTGACCAAGGACTACGACATCGTCGTCACCGACCTCAAGATGCCCGGCCTCGGCGGCATGGACGTCCTCAAGGCCCTGCGCCAGGACCGGCCGGGGACGACGGTCATCATCTTCACCGGCTTCTCGAGCGTCGACACGGCCCGCGAGGCGCTGAAGAACGGCGCTTTCGACTACGTCCCCAAGCCCTTCACGCCGGATGAGCTGCGGAGCGTCGTGGCCAACGCCGTCGAGGCCCGCAAGAACGCGGCCGGGGCCAGGATGCTCGACCTCATGGCCATCGTCTCCCACGAGCTCAAGAGCCCGCTCGCGGCGGTCCAGACGACGGCGGCGACGCTGCACCGCGGCTATTTCGGCAAGCTCGAGCCCGAGCAGCAGAGGATCGTGGAGACGATCATCCGCAACTGCTCCTACCTCGAGGACATCATCCGCAGCTACATCGACCTCTCCAAGATGGAGCTCGACGGCCTCGCGGCGTTCAAGGAGCGCGTCCCCTTCGCCTCGGCCGTCGTCGAGGAGGCCCTGAAGATGCCGGGCCTCCGGGACAACGTCCGGCGGATGACCATCGCGACCGAGCTCGAAGGCGACCCGGTCATCGACGGCGACCCGGCCCTGCTCAAGATCCTGGCCGGGAACCTGGTCAACAACGCCGTCAAGTACGGCGCGGAGGGGACCGCGGTCCGCCTGCGGCTGACGCAAAAGGACGGCGAGATCCTCTTCGCGGTCCGCAACGAGGGCGTCGGCATCCCGAAGGAGGGCCTGCCGAGGCTCTTCAAGAGGTTCGAGCGCCTGAGGCAGAAGGGCACAGAGGGCGTCAAGGGCTCCGGCCTGGGGCTCTACATCTCCAAGACGATCGTCGACAAGCACAAACTCGCTCAGGTAGGCGTCGGCCGCCTTCTCGGAGGCGGCGAGATCGAAGGCCGCCGTCCTGGGCCCCTTCGGGTCGACCTCGAGAATGTCGCGGACGACCATCTTGTGATGGAGAAGGCCGTTGCCGCCCTTGTGCTCCTGTTCGTCCTGGACCAGGACGAGCTGGTAGACGGCCTCGGGGAGGGCCTTGTCGGGGTCGAAGGAGACGACGACCTTGTCGCCGGAGAGGGCGGCCCGGACGGACGGGACGACGGCCGGCATGGCCGAGAGCGGCGGCTCGACCGCGGCCCGGTACTCGTCGAACTTCCGCTCGGCCATGCCGCGGTTGCCGCCCCCGGTGGCGTTGCGGACGCCGTCGAAGAAGACCGTCGGAGTGCTGTTGACGCCGTAGAAGGCCTGGCGGGCCCCGGTGGCCGGGTTCATCATCGGGTCGGGGCGGGGAATGGGCAGGTGGTAGACCAGCACGGCCAGGTACTTCGCCGGGAAGACCTCGACGAGGCCGTCGAAAGCGAGGTCGGCGGCGACGCAGGGCGGGCATTCCGAGCCCGTGAAGAGCTCGGCCAGCACGACCTTGCCCTTCCCGTCCGCCGGCGCCTTGAACGGCGCGGGGTGGAACGGCAGGGCCTTGGACTTGGCGGCCAAGGCGGCCTCGAACCCGTCCGGCCGGCCGTGGATCTTGGCGTGGAGGGCCTTGGCCCGGGCGGCGGAGTCCATGAACCCCTCGACCGCGGCCGCGAGGTAGGCCTCGTAAGCTTCCTCGGTCCGGCCCGTCAGCTCCTCGACCCCGGCCAGCACGTACTGGTAATTGCCGCCGGTCTGCCCCCCCGCCGTCTTGTAGGAGCCCAGGAAAGCCCCGGCCTTGGCGGCGTCGCCGTTGTTCAGGTGGGCCCGGGCGGCGAGAAGCTCGACCGCGTTCAGCGCTTGGGCCTTCATGAAGTCCCGCTGCCTCTCGGGGAGTCCCTCTAAGCTCGCCGGGTCGCCGGCCGCGGCGATGGCAACGTCCCTGTACCTCAGCACGGCGGCGAGCACGGCGGCCCGGTCGAAGCTCGCGTTGCGGGGATGATCGAGGATCTGGACGGACATGGCCACCGGCGCCTGGAACCGGGCCGGCCCCTTCGCCTTGGCCGCGTGGTCCTTCTGCAGGGCGAGGACCGCGTCGAGGGTCGCGGCCAGCTCGACCTTGGCCCCGACGATGGCGGAGTCGATCGCCTCCATGAATTGGCTGCCGGGGAAGGCGGCCTTGATGCGCTCGAGCTCTTGGAGCCGGGCGGCGGCGTCGGCCGTGTTGAAGGCCGCCACGAGCTCTTTGTACTCGGGCGGCTGGGTCCCCCGGGTCTGGGACGCCAGTCCGGAGGGCACGGCCAGGGCGGCGGCGAGAAGCAGGACGGCCGCGGTCCTTACGATGCGATCGATGTTCATGGGGCCTCCTCGTGAAAGAGCCATTATACCTTGTCCTCCAAGGGACCGGGCGTCAGAAGCGGCCGGCCAGGACCGCGCCGCAGGACGGGCAGCTCGCGCCTTCGAGGACGTTGGCCGCGACCGCGAAGCCGCGGCGGCGGATGAGGACGGCGCCGCATGAGGCGCAGGAGGTGTCCTCGGACCCGCCCGCGACGTTCCCGACGTAGATGTGCTTCAAGCCGCGTTCCCGGCCGATCCCGGCGGCCAGGCGGAGCGTCGCCAGCGGGGTGGCCGGCGCGCCGTTGTACTCGAAGTCGGGGTGGAAGCGGCTGACATGCCAGGGGACGGCAGGATCGACCGAAGCGATGAAACCGGCGATCGCCCCGAGCTCGTCGCGGCCGTCGTTCAGGCCGGGGACGACGAGCGTCGTCACCTCGATCCAGACCCCCAGCTCCCGCATGAGGCGGATCGAGGCCAGCACGGGCTCGAGCCGGGCCCCGCAGACCTTCCGGTAGGTCTCGTCCTTGAACGCCTTGAGGTCGACGTTGGCCCCGTCGAGCCAGGGCGCTATGGCCCTCAGGGCGTCGGCGGTCATGTAGCCGTTGGTGACGAAGCTGTTGAGCAGCCCGGCCTCGCGGGCCAGCCGGGCCGTGTCGTAGGCGTATTCGAAGAAGATCGTCGGCTCCGTATAGGTGTAGGAGACGCTCCGGCAGCCCGCGGCGAGGGCGGCCTTGACGACGTCCGCCGGCGGGAAGGGCTCTCCGGCCAGGCCGCCGCCCGGACGCCGGGGAGCCTGGGAGATCTGCCAGTTCTGGCAGAAGCCGCATTGGAAATTGCAGCCGGCCGTGGCGACGGACAGGGCCTTGGAGCCGGGCAGGAAATGGTAGAGCGGTTTCTTCTCGATGGGATCGACGTGGGCCGCGACGACCTCCCCGTAGACGAGCGTTTCCAGCCGCCCGCCGCGGTTCTCGCGGACCGCGCAGACGCCCTTCCCTCCCGGCGGCACGACACAGCGATGGGCGCAGAGCCGGCAGGCGGCCTTCCCGCCTTCGAGCGGCTCCCAGAGCATGGCTTCGCGTTTCATGGCCGATCCACGCCCGTCTCCGCCGCCCCGGCCGAGGGGCAGTGCCGGCGGAGGAAGCATTCGGGGCATTTCGGCTTGCGGGCCTGGCAGAGCGCCCGGCCGTGCTCGACGAGAAGGAAATTGAAGTCGAGCCAGTCCTCGCGCGGCACGAGGGCCATGAGGTCGAGCTCGACCTTGACCGGGTCCCCGTGCCGGCTGAACCCGAGCCGGCGCGAAAGCCGCCCGGCGTGGGTGTCGACGGCGATCCCCTCCGCCTTCCCGTAGCCCGCGGCCAGGACGATGTTGGCCGTCTTGCGGGCCACTCCCGGCAGGGTGACGAGCTCGTCCATGGTCGCGGGGACCGCCCCGCCGTAGACGTCGACGATGCGCCGGGCCGCGCCGATGATCGCCTTGGCCTTGTTCCGGAAGAAGCCGGCCGGGCGGATCTCCGCCTCGAGCTCGGCCCGGTCGGCCGCGGCGAAGGCGGAGGCCGTCGGGTACTTCCGGAAAAGCCCCGGCGTGATGGTGTTGACGCGCTCGTCCGTGCACTGGGCGGCCAGGATCGTGGCCACCAGGATCCCGAGCGGATCGCCGAACGCGAGGGCCGTCCGGGCCCGGGGATAGTGCCGCCGCAGCAGCCGGATGACCGGCGCGATGCGGCGGCGCGCGTCGTCCATCCCGGCCTCCCCGGCCGGCTCAGGGCCCGACGTGGAAGAGGTCCTGGCCGAGGTGGAAGTCCTCGACGTCGTAATAATCCGGGAATTTGACGATGAGCTCGAGCTCGGACCTGATCATCGCCTGGTGGCTGCGCTCGACGCGGCCGAGGTAGGCCAGGATCTTGCGGCCGGCCTCGTCCTCCAGCCTCGCCGCGGCCTCGTTGTAATAGCCCTCGGCGATCTCTTCGGCCCCGAGGGCGGCCTCGAACAGGGCGGGGACGCTCGGCTCGGCGGGGAGCGAGACGCCGATCGGCGGCATCAGCGACGCCTCGGGGACGTCCTTGGGCTTGTCGGGATATCTCTGGCCCAGGAGCCTCTCGAGGATCTTCCTGTGGTGCTCCTCCTCGAGGGCCAGGAACTTGAGCTTCTGGACGAGGAGGGCGTTCTTCACCCGCCCCTGGAGCCGCGTGTAGAACGCGGCGGCGTCGATCTCGGAGCGGACGGCCACCCCGAGCACCTGCCAGGCCGTGAGGGTCTTGTCGATGGCCATGGTCAACTCTCCTGTCGGTCCTCAGAACTTGACGAACTTGTCTTTCGGGGCGCCGCAGACGGGGCACTTGTCCGGGGCCGCGCCCTCGACCGTGAAGCCGCAGACGGAGCACACCTGGATGGCCGTGTCATCGATGTCCCGGCCGGCGGCGACGGCGGCCTGGGCGGCCCGGTAGATGCCGGCGTGGACCTTCTCGGCGGCCAGGGCGGCGCTGAGGAACATCTCGGCGGTCTTCTCGCCCTGGGACTGGGCGACGAGGACGTAGGCCGGGTACATCTCCTCGATCTCGAACGACTCGCCGCCGACGGCCGCGGCCAGGTTGTCCTTGGTCGAGCCGATCGCCCCGAGCGTCTTGAGATAGTTCGTGGCGTGGATCTGCTCGGCGTAGGAATTGGCCCTGAAGGCCCGGGCGACGTTGGGCAGCTTCTCGGCCTCGGCCCGGTCGGCGAAGGCGGCGTACTTGACGTGGGCCTGGCTCTCGCCGGCGAGGGCGGACTTGACGTTCTCTTCGGTCATTTTCTTCATGTGACGGGCTCCTTTAGGATTTTATGGGATCTCGAGCATGGCTTGGATGGCGCCGCGGGCCCGGTCGGCGACGTCGGCCGGGACCTCGACGCGGAACGTATCGGTCTCCAGCGCCCGGAGGACCTTGTCGAGCGTCGTCATCTTCATGTGGACGCAGACCGCGGTGTCGCGGGCGGCATGGAACCTGACGGCGGGGTTCTCCTTGCCCAGCCGGTAGAGGATATCGATCCCCTCCTCGTAAGGCCACATCGGGCATCGTCTCCTTGAACTTGCGCAACGCCCGGTCAGCCGTGTCGTTCGGCGTCGGCCAATGGCCCTGTGCGCAGAGCCAACGGAGCAGATCACGGCGCGGCTTGGCGGCGGCGTGGCCGCGCGCGTTGTCGCGGAGCCAGCCGCGAATGTCGAGGGCGAGCTGGGCGTCGCTCATGGGTACAATCCCTCGATCAGGCGGAATGTCTCCTCCACCATCTCGCACAGCCGGACGAGTATGGTGTTGGCCCTCGCCATCAGTTTGGCGTCTTGCGTCGCCGCGGCCTCGGCTTCCATTTCCTCAATCCGCCTCAGGGCGAGGCTCACTCCAATTTCGAAATCCGCCGCCGCCTTCTGTGTGCGACTTATTTCCGCCATAGCCATCCTCCTCGTAGATTCGCCCGCACGATTTCTCGAACCGCAGGTCCTGCGTCCATCTCTGCCCGCGCTTGTTCTTCAGCAGCGCGAGCGTCAGGACGCCCTCCATGTCGGCCGGCGCGTCGGGATTCAGCCCGGGCGCCCACGCCCCGAGGATGAAGTCGGACAACTCCTCGACCTGGCCCGAGTCACGGGCATGGTCCGTCTCGACCTTCGTCCACCCGCTCCCGGCCTTCCGTGAGAGCTGGTGGAGCAGAAACGCCACACACCCGGCATCCTTCGCCATCTGCTTGAGATGCGCGACAACCTGGCTGATTTGCTGGTATGGCGTCCCCTCGACCTCGGGCTTGACGAGATGGAGGAAGTCGACGAAGACCACCCGGTAGCCTTCTCGCTCGACGATCTTGCGGATCTCAGAGACCGAATAGATCTTGTCGTAGACGGCGAGCTTCGAGAACCGCGCCGTGAAGCGCGGCCAGTCGAGTTCTCCCTCGAGCGCCATCCGCTTCACCTCGCGGCGGTCCCGCCCGAGGCAGACCTCGAGTAGCCGCTCGACGATGGCCGCTTTCGGCATCTCGAGCGAAAAGAGCGCCATCTTGTAGGGCAGCTTGCCGGCCAGGTGGTCGAGGATATTGAGTGCCAGGAACGTCTTCCCGACAGCCGCGCGGGCGAAGATCGTCACAAGCTCCCCAGGATTGAACCCGTCGATGTGCCGGTCGAACGACGGAAGCCCTAGGTTGATGTCCGAGGCGGCTTGCCGAATATGCTCATCATAGGCCGCCACCGCCTCGTTGAGGCCCGCCCGTTCCTTCGGCCTATCCACGAGCCGCATGGCTTGGGTTGTCTTCTCGAGGTCGTCGATGTCCTCGTCGTCCAACGTCGGCTTCGCCGCCATCTGACCGATGCTCGAGAGAATCTTTTTCTGGGCCGCTTCAGCCTTGATGGCCTGGACCTTCTCGCGCAGGAACGGCTCGACGCCCGAGCGGTGGAGTCCCCTGGTCGAGTCCATTATGGCTTGCCACAGGGCCGGGTTGACCCGATTCCCTACGGCATCCCTGACTGTCGCCCAGCAGCAATCTTCTCCATCGGCGGCGAGCGTCTGCATGGCCTCGAACACGACGGCCAAGGAGCCCGTGAAGTGCTCTTTGGTGAGGTTGTCAAACACGACCGGAGCGAGGTCCGGGCGGTCCATAACGATGGCGAAAACTGCCCGGGAGGATTCGATGAGCGCCATGATTAGTGCCTCCCCTTCTTCACTTCAGCCTCGTGCTGAGCGCGGAACTCCTCGGGCGTCAACTTCGGCTTCGGCAGAAAATCTCGCCAGCGGTCCTCATGAAGGAATGTTGAGGCGTGTTTGATATAGCGCTCCTCGGTCCTGGCCTTCTCGATCTGCTGGCGGTATCCCTCGAGGGCCGCCGTGAGCTCCCCGGGCTTAGCCCCGGCCTTGATGGCTTGGGCGTAAGCCCTCGCGGCGACCCTCTTCTCGACCTTGCGCGGGTAGTGTGACCACCATGCCTCAAATGAGGCGGGGACACCTTTTCTCTTATCTTCAGAAGCAGAAGCAGAAGCATAGTTGTCCGGGACATTTGGGACATGTCCCGTAATGTCCCCTTTTTCAGATGAAGCCTTGGGACATTCGGAGGCCCTTTTTTCCCTCCATTCCCTCTTTCTTGCGGCTTCTTTGCTTTTCGAGTAAGATTTGATGCGGTATTTTTTGTAGTTCAGAATCTTGAATCCACCATCAATGCGCTCGACCCTTCGGCCGTCGTCGTTTTCTGAGCGGGAGTTCTCGTCCGGAGATTCAAGGACAGCCAGGGCTTCTTTGATCTTATCGAGTGGGATGCGACAGACCGATTCGAGATAGATGGGCGACACCTCGGCGATACCATTCTCGTCACACGCGGCCAAGAGGACGATCCAGACCTTGAATGTCTCGAGGCTTTCGGCGAGGATCGACGACTTGAGTAAACCTGAGTCGAGTTTCGTGAATCCCATTACTGCTCCTGTGGGGTAAAAGCCGGGGCGGGGCGGGAAAGGAGTGTAACCCGCCCGGCGGAAAGGGAGACCGCTTTTTTCGCCCCGATGCGGTTCATATCTTCTCGATGCTGATCCGATAGGCCGTCTTCTTCTCGGCGTACTGGTCCTTGATGTCCTTCGGGACGGAGTACGAGGTCGTCTCGTAGGGTTTTGACTCGACCTTCCATCCCCCTACGATCGCCGAGCGGCCCTTGAACTGACCCTTGATCTCCTCGTCGAGCTCGGCGTATTCCTTGGCTGCGCCAGCAAGGGCCTCGCGCCGGTCGAGTTTCGCCTCGAGGTCGGCGGCGTCCATCATCAGCTCGAATCCGGGGCCGTAGTCCTGGCCGACGAAGCAGGATGTCTTGGCGAATCCGCAGCCCTCGCAATCGGGGCAGCGCTCGGCGGGCGGGGCCTCTCCTGTGGCGACGGCCTCATTGACCACCTCGAGCTTCTTGAGGATCGTCTCGGCGTAGGTCAACATCTCGTCGTCGAGGATAAAGAGCTTCTGGCACTTCTCGCCGGTCGTTTTGTTCTTGAAAAGCATAATGCCGCACGGCGCGCCCTCCATGAGGCAGTAGAGCAGGATCTGTGCGGGGTACTTGCGGAGCCAGGGGTACTTCGACTTGAGCATGTCGGAGGGGGCCATGTCGCGCACGGAGGCGAAGACGTTCGGAGAGCAGGACTTGATCTCGAGCGGAACGAACGAGCCGTTGACGGAGACCTTGGCGTCGATCCGGCCCGAGAGCTGGAACTTCGGCCACGAGTAGCCGCGCTGCTGCTCGACGACCTTGACCCCGGCGTCCATGAGCTCCCGCATGAGCGCGTCCTCGTGGAGGTTCCCCTCGTCGAAGATGCGCTGGAGGCCGAGGTCATGGAGTGTCTTTAGGTTTGTGGCGATGCGGCTCAGCACCAGGAAGCGGACGCAGGGATGGCCCGCCTCGGACGCCCGGTTGAGCGGGTGAGGGAACTGCTTGATGCGGCTGGCCGTCCTCTGGTCAAGGGCGGCAACAATATCCGGGGCGTCCATCAGTCGAGGCTCCCGCATTCCTTCTTGACCTTGCCGTAGAGGGAGTCGATCCACTTCTCGGACGTGACTTGGGCGATGTCCGTCACCCTCTTGTCCCCGAAGGACGCGAGGCGGTCCAGCTCGGCGCTGGCTTTGGCCTTGTCGCCCCCGGCCAGCTCCAAGAGCTTCTTCCAGATCTTGTCGCGCCGCGCGATGTGCTCGTCGGAGACGGGAGCGCGACCGGCCGGGCCGCCGCCCTGGTTCCCGCTTCGGTACTCGACGCGGGCCAGCGATTCGCGCTTGATGCCGGCGGCCGCGAGATCATCCCACGTCACGCCCGACAGCCCGATCACCCGCTTGACGAGCCGGTTATAGAGGTTCGTCGACGCCTTGCGGATGATGTTCGCCATATCGACGTCCTGGATCTCCTTGAGCTTGCCGTTCGACATGCCGAAGAACTTGTCCCGCTGGGAGCAGATGCCGATGTCCTCCACGAAGCGGTTGAGGCGCTTGGCGTGGGCGCGGCCCGAGGCGATGAACATGTAGTAGCGGCCGTTGGCGTCCTCGGCCCACTCCATGCGCGGGGCCTCCTGGGTGATGTCGACACCGAAGGCGATGGCGACGTTCTGGGCGCCCCGGTCCATGAGGTACGGCCCGCCCATGTCGACCCAGTCCTGGGGCTTGGTCATCTTGAGGGCGATGATCTTCACCCGATTGAAGAACTCGACGTTCTTCTCGATCTCGGCCAGCTCCTTTTCGATGGAGATGCCGCGCTCGGGGATGCTGATAAGGGACATCTCCGGGCTGGCGGAGCGCTCGTCGAACTCTTCGCCGTTCGTGACTTTCTCATTCTCTTTGGACATTCAGTCCTCCTTTTGTTTTGCTTCAGGCGCCGCGGTGGGCGTCCTGTTCTCGCGTTCGATAGCCTGTCGCACGTGCTCGAACTCGTGGATGAGCGCCGACGTGCGGGCGTTGATGGCCTTGATGACGCGGATGCACTCGTCGAGGAAGCGGGTCTGGAGCCACAACGGCATCGAGGGCTTCGTCGAGACGAGGCCGCTCGTCGCCGGCGGCACGGTCGTCTTCGGCGCCTGGGACGGGCGCCTCTACGCTCTCGACGCCAGGACCGGGCGGATCGTCTGGACCTGGCAGGGCGAGCGGACGAGCCGCTTCTACGCGCCGGCGGCCTGTTGGCCCGTCGCGGCGGCGGGGCGCGTGTTCATCGTCGCCCCGGACAAGATGATGACGGCCATCGACCTGGCCGAGGGCCGGGAGATCTGGGGCACGGACAACCTCGCCGTCCGGGAGTCGATCGGGATCTCGGGGGACGGCCGGCGCGTGTTCGTGCGCACGACCGACGGGATCGTCGCCGCCGTCGACCCGGAGGCCGACGGCCAGGAGGTCCTGTGGGAGACCGAGATCGGCGCCGGCCAGGACATCAGCTCGGCCCAGCTCGCGGAGAAGGACGGCGTCGTCTTCTACGGGACGATGAGAGGCCTGCTCGTCGCCCTCGACGCCGCGACCGGCGACATCAAGTGGCAGCACCGCGTCGGGGCGGCGCTCCTCAACACCGTGACCCCGATCAGCGCCCGGGAGGTGGCCGTCACGGACTTCGACGGCCGCGTCACCCTCGTCGTCTCTGACCGGTAGGAGGAGAGGGTGCCCTCGCCCTTCAGTTCCTGAAGTACTCCGGCGGCGTCAGCTTGATGATCTCGGCGACGGCCTTGCCGATGGCCGCGCGGATGGCCCGCTCCGCGGGCTTGTGGGTGAAGATGGACAGGGAGACGGGGAGCTTGGCCTCTTCCCCCGGTTCCGCCTCCAAGCCGTAGTCCGAGGTCCGGCCCGTGACCCTCGTCGCCACGACGATCTCGGAGGTCTTGGCGTCGATGACGCGGATGTCGAGGCTGACGTAGCCCTTGGTCATCGATCCGTCGATGTCGGTGCCGAAGGCCTCGCCTCCCGCCTTGACCGTCAACGCGTCCGTCACGAACTCGGTCACCGCGCCGGCGACGATGAGATCGGCCCCGACGATGCCTCCGGTGGACGCCCCCGTCCCCGCCTGGACCCGGCCCGAAGCGGCCAGGTCCTGCTCCTTCATGACCTCGTCGAGGATGGCCCGCTCGAGAACGGCGAAGCGCCTCGACTTGAAGAGAGCGGTCGTCAGCATCTCCCGCATGCCCTCGCCGATCTCCTTCCAGGGCATGCGGTACTTCTCCATGATCTGGGCGCTCAACCCTCCGGCGGCCGTCTTGTCCCGGATCTCGGCCACGGACACCCGGGCCCGCGGTCCGGAATAAGGCTGGTTCTTCTGGGGCGCGGCGACGGCCAAGAGGGCGTGCAAGGCGATCGCCGACAGAGACAAGAGCAAGGCCTTTCTCATGAGTTGCTTCCTCCTCGCGTCCATATCTTAGGCGGGCTTCAACGGCACTTGGCCGCGCCGGCGTAGGCGTACTTCACGCCGTCGAAGCTGATCTCGCCCCCGTCCTTCGAGAGGGTCCTGTAGTTGATACGCTTGGTCCGGCCGTTGGCGTAGGTCACGGTGATCGTCCCCTGGGACTTGTCGCCCTGGATGGACCAGCGGGCCGCGCCGCTGCCCTGGGAGTTCACCGCGCCCCACTGGCCGGTGCCCGAAGCGCTGAATTCGCTGGAGTCGCGATAGAGCCCGTCGGCGCACAGGGTCATCTTGCGCTCGGTCCCGGCCCCGCCGTAGATCGTCGAGCCGGAGCTGTAGGAGTAATACTCGCCGGCGAAGTAGTTCATGAGGGCCGCATCGGTCGGCCCGCCGCCGGGCGCGCCTCCGGCCTGTCCTTCCGCGGCCGGGGCCCCCCCCGCGCCTCCCGCTTGCCCGGCTCCGGCCGGAGCTCCCGCCTCGCCTCCCGCTTCCGCGGCCTTCTTCTCGGCGTTGATCTGGTTGACGCCCGTCTTCATGTAGTCCATCATGCCGCCCTCGGCGCTCATGTCGATGTCGAGCCTGACGTTCTTGTCCTTGACGGCCAGCGTCCGCTCGATCTTCTCGACCTGGAGGACGTAGACCCCGGGCGGGACGTTCTTGATGGTGTATTTCCCGAAGAAGTTCGTCTGGTCGGTGCCGACGACCTCGCCGCTCTCCCTGTCGAGGAGGGTGACGGCGACGCTCGGGGCGGCTTCCGAGGTCGACTTGCCGACGAAGCCGGTGACCTTGTAAACCTTGGCCTTCCCCTGGCCGAAAGCCGCCGGGGCGGCCGCGGCGAGGACCGCGACGAGGGCCAGAGCGCAGAACTTTCTCATGCTTCCCTCCTTGGCGAAAGTCGTTCCTTCAATGCCGGAAATACTCCCTCGGGACCGAGCCGGCGACCTCTTCGGCGGCCTTACGGATGGCCGAGCGGATGGCCTTCTCGGCCGGCGTCCGGGCGAAGATCGCGAGCGACAGGGGCAGCTTGCTCTCGGGCCCCGGCTCCGCCTCGAAGCCGTAGCTGGAGGACTTGCCCATGACGTAGGTGGCCAATACGACTTCCGAGGTCTTGGCGTCGACGATCTTAACGACCAGGCCGACGTAGCCCTTGGCGACCGAGGCGTCGATCTCGGTCCCCCCGACCTCGGCCGCGCCCTTGGCCCCGTAGGCGTCGGCGATGAACTCCGTCACCGCGCCGGTGATGATGAGATCGGCGCCGATGATCCCCCCCGTGGCCGGGGCCGTTCCCTCCGCGACGCGCCCCGTCCCGGCCATGTCCTGCTCCTTGAGGATCTCCGGGAGCAGGTCGCGCTCGAGCAGGACGAAGCGCTTCGTCCGGAAGAGCGCCGTCACCAGCATCTCCCGCATCCCTTCACCGATCTCTCTCCAAGGGATCCCGTACTTCTCCATCCAGTGCGTGCTGAGGCCGCCCCGGGCGGTCTGGTCCCTGATCTCGGCGACGGAGATGCGGGCCCGCGGCCCGGAGGGCTCCTGGGCGCTCTTATTGGATCTTTGGGGGGCCGCTGCGTAGGCGGCCAGAACGGCACCGGCGAAGACGAGGGCGACGGCGGCGGTTAGGACGCTCCGGCCGACGGCCGACCGGGCGCCCGGTCCGGCGGACGAACTCACCCGTTCCCTCCTATCCTGATCCCTCGGCTCATCTCGGTCGCTGACATTCTGGCTTACCCGGGGCGGCCGCGTCAAGGCCCTTTTAAGAGAGGGTCAGGTCTACTTTTTCCGCCAAAATGCGTAAAAAGTAGACCTGACCCCCTCTTGGCTTGGCGCCGCGCCGGCTCCGGCCGACTAAAGGGTGTTATAATCGGAGCGCGGCGACATGAAGACATCCGTCAGGAAGGCCCTCAAGATCTCGGGCGTCGTCGTGGGCGCCTTCGTCCTCCTCGCCGCCGTCGCGGCCCTCCTCCTCGTTTTCGACAAGCCGCTCGTGCGGAAGCTCGTCCTCCGCCAGCTCAACAGGGCCGAGGGGACGGCGGCCCGCTTCGCCCGGCTCGACTACTCGCTCTTCCCGTTCCGCGTCTCCGTCGGTTCGCTCGAGCTCGTCCGTGAGGACGCCTTCCAGAAGCTCAGCGTCTCTCTGGACGGGCTCGAGGCCGAGGGGACGCTCTGGAAGCTCGTCCGGGGCGTCAAGCCGGCCCTCGCGACGGTCACAGCCGAAGGACTGGCCTTCCGCCTCGAGCAGAAGGCCGTCTCCGAGGAGCCGTTCGACGCCGAGGCTTTCCTCCTTCAGGCTTCGGACACCCTGGCCTGGGCCAAGCGGGTCACCCTGACGAACGCGGACCTGGCCTTCGTCCTTCTCGCCGGAGAGACCCGCCTCGCGGGGCTCGACATCTCGCTCGAGCCCGAGGCCGCGGGCGACGCCGTCGCCTACGCCATCGGCCGCTCCGAGCTGAGCCATCTGCGCGCCGGCGGGGCCTTCGGGCTGACCTGCGGCCTCGCGTCCGCGGGCAAGCTCCATCTCGCATCGCCTTTCAGCGCCGACTCCGAGTTTTCGTTCCGCTCGCCCCGCGTCCTCGCGAGAGGGACCTGGAGCTCGGTCGACGAGCTGAGGATCGCGCTGACGGTACGCTTCGACAGGTCCGCGAGCGACTTCTCCGTCTCGCGGCTCGAGATCGAGGCCCCCGGGCTCCTCGGCCTGGTAGGGACGGCGGCGGGCCAGGTCGGCCACCGCCTTTACGTCGAGGCCTCGGCCCGGGGCCGGATCGAGAGCCTGGAGCGCGCCGCCGCGCTCCTCGCGCCGCGTCTGCCGGAGGTCTTCCGGGACACGGGGATCCGGGGACGCGCCGGGCTATCGGGCAAGTTCGGCCTCAACAGAACGAACGAGGGGACCGCGGACAACCTCGACGCCGAGATCACCCTCGAAGGCGTCGAGATCGCCCGCGAGGCCGGCGGCGTGCCCCTGCGCCTCCGCCTCGACGGCCGCGTCGCCGCGTCCGGCCCGTCGCGCGACCCGCGCCTCACGGCCGACCTTCGGTCGTCCGCCGGCCGCAGGCCGGGGCCGGGCCGGCGCCGGCCGATCCGGCCCGGACGAACGGCCGCTTGATCGAGGACGAGCGGAACACCATCGAGGTCGTCCGCAAGACCAAGAACTCGGTCGTTTTCATCACCAACCTGCAGCACGTCCGCGACTTCTTCTTCACTTCGGACGAGCTCGTGCCCCGGGGCAGCGGCTCCGGCTTCGTCTGGGACGACCGGGGCCACATCGTGACCAACTTCCACGTCATCGACGAGGGCGTCAAGTACATGGTCAGCCTGCCCGACCAGCGGCAGGTCGAGGCCACCCTCGTCGGCCGGGACCCGACCAAGGACATCGCCGTCCTCAAGCTCTCGGAGCCCGTCGCCGGGCTGTCCCCCGTCACCATCGGCGCGTCGCGCGACCTCCAGGTCGGGCAGAAGGTCATCGCCGTCGGCAACCCGTTCGGCTTCGACCACACGGTGACGCGGGGCATCGTCAGCGCCCTGGGGCGGACGATGCCCGGGGCGGGGGGCGTGTCCATCCGGGACATGATCCAGACCGACGCCTCGATCAATCCCGGCAATTCCGGGGGGCCGCTCCTCGACTCGGCCGGCGAGCTCATCGGCATGAACACCGTCATCGTCAGCCCGTCGGGGGCCTCGAGCGGCGTCGGGTTCGCCGTGCCCGTGGACACCGTGAAGAAGATCGTCCCCCAGATCATCCGGTTCGGCCACGTGACGCGGCCGGACCTGGGCGGCATCACGTTCGTCCGGGACGAAGTGGCCCGCCGGGCCAAGATCGAAGGGGCGGTGGTGCTCGAGGCGGCGCGAGCGAGCCGGGCCTACGAGCTCGGCCTGCGCGGGGTCTACCGGGACAGCTACGGGCGGCTCCTCATCCGCGACGTCATCGTCGGGATCGACCAGAAGAAGCTCAAGTCCTACGACGACCTCTTCGCCGCGCTCGACGGCTACAGGATCGGCGACACCGTGACGCTGACGGTCGCCCGCGAGGGCGAGACCCGCGAGGTCCGGATCCGTCTCGTCGGCAACGACTAGAGCGGCCGGCCGGCGGGCCTAGCTCCTCTTGATCGGGGCGATCCCGGCCATGTCGCCGATGACGTTGACCAGGTCCTTGTCGGACGGGACGATGATCTTGGCGTTCCCCTGGAGGGACGTCTCCAGGGCCTGGAGCCGGCGCAGGACCTGGGCGTTGCCGACGAAGTATTTCTCGGCCGCCTCGTTGACCAGGCGGATGGCCTCGGCCTCGCCCTGGGCCTCGAGGATCTTGGCCTGGCGGACGCCCTCGGCCTTCTTGATCTCGGCCCGGCGCTCGCCGTCGGCGACCGTCTCCCGGGCCGTGGCGAAGTCGATGGCCGCGATCTTCTCGTTCTCGGCCTTGACGACCTTGTTCATCGTCTCCTGGACGTCCTTGGGCGGGTCGATCTCCTTGAGCTCGGTGCGGACGATGTCGATGCCCCAGCGGGCCGTCTCTCCGGACAGCGTCTTGAGCAGCTCGTCGTTGATCTTGCCCCGCTCGCTGTTGGCCGATTTGAGGGTCAGCGTGCCGATGATGTTGCGCAGGGTCGTCCGGGCCAGGTTGACGATCTGCCACTGGAAGTTGTTGACGTTGTACTGGGAGGCCTTGACGCTGGTCTCGTCCTCCTTGACCCGGAAGTAGACCTGGGCGTCGACCCGGGCGTTGAGGTTGTCGTTGGTGATGATCTCCTGGGGCGCGGCGTCGACCATCATCTCGGTGATGTTGACCTGGCGCAGCTGCTCGATGAACGGGATGACCCAGTTGAAGCCCGGCCTTCCGAAGCGGTTGTATTTGCCCAGGCGCTCGATGAGCCCGCGGTGGGTCGGCCGGATGATCCGGACCCCCAAGAGGAAGACAAAAACGACGAACGCGGCGATCCAATAATAAAAGGCCATGTTGTTCCTCCTTCGTTATCAAAGACTCGCTTCACTTGATGGTACGCAGGGGGCCCGGAAGGGTTCAGGCCCGGGCCCGCGCTACATCTTCCAGGTGCCGGCTACGACGATGTTGGAGCCGGTGACCGCGGCGGCCCTGTCCGAGGCGCAGAAGGCCACGGCCTCGGCGACGTCCTCGTAGGTGCCGATCTGGGACTCCGACAGGTTGCGGGCCGGAGGCAGGGCGCCGCCCCTCATGAGGCCGGGCGAGACCATGTTGACGGTGATCCCGTTCCCGACCTCGCCGGCGGCCGCCGTCCGGGTCAGGGTCAGGAGCCCCGTCTTGGCCACGGCGTAGGGGGCGATGGTCGGGAAGGCGCCGAGGTGCTCGGCCCGGCTGTAGCCGATGTTGACGATCCTCCCCCACTTCCTCTTGCGCATGCCCGGGAGGGCCGCCTTGGCGCAGAAATAGGGCCCGAGGAGGTTGCCGCGCAGGACGCGCTCCCAGTCGGCGACCTCGAGCTGGTCCCAGGGCTTGACCAGGAACGGCCCGACGTTGTTGACCAGGATGTCGACGCGGGCGAAGCGCTCCTCGACCTTCTTGACCAGGCCGGCGGCCTGGGCCTTCTTGGTCAGGTCGGCCCGGAACACGGCCGAGAGCTTGCCCTTGTCGCGGATGGCGGCGGCCAGCTCCTGGGCCTCGTCGCGCCGGCTGAAGTAGTGGACGGCGACCCCGGAGACGTCCTCGGCCAGCCTGAGGGCGATGGCCCGGCCCATGCCCCGCGCGGCGCCTGTGACCAGGGCGATGCGGAGGCTCATGGCGTCACGCGAGCGGGCCGACCGCGGCCTCGACGGCGTCGAGGATCTCGCCGGACTCGACGACCTCCTTGAGCCTGTTGATGTCGTCGAACAGCGGCCGGTCGGCCTCGAGGTGGGCGACGTGCTTGCGGATGACCTCGTAGGCCGCCTGCGTTCCCTTGCCCGGCTTGAGCGGCTTGCGGAAGTCCGCGGCCTGGGCCCCGGCCATGAGCTCGATGGCCAGGACGGCGTGGGCGTTGTCGATGATCTGGCGCGTCTTGAGGGCCGTCGTCATGCCCATGCTGACGAAGTCCTCCTGGTCGGCCGCGGCCGGGATGGAGCCCGTGGCCGCGGGATGGCAGAGGATGCGGTTCTCGCAGACGAGGGCCCCGGCCGTGTACTGGGACAGCATCAGGCCGGAGAACATGCCCGCGCCCTTGGTCAGGAAGGCGGGCAGGCCGGCGTTGAGGTGCGGGTTCATGAGCCGGTTGTGGCGGCGCTCCGAGAGCACGGCGACCGTGGTCACGGCCGTGCCCAGGAGCTCGAGGGCGAAGGCCATGGGCACGCCCTGGAAGTTGGCTCCGGTCAGGACGAGCTTCTCGTCGGGGAAGAAGACGGGATTGTCGGCGGCGCCGTTGAGCTCGATCTCGACCATGTAGCGGGCCCACTTGAGGGCGTCGCGGGCGGCGCCGACGACCTGGGGGGTGCTGCGGAGGCTGTAGGCGTCCTGGACCTTCTTGCCGGGCTGGTCCAGGAGCCCGCTCGCCTCGGTGATGCGCCGGACGTTGGCGGCCGATTCGAGCGCGCCGGGATAGCCGCGGGTCTTGTGGAGGCGCTCGTCGTAGGCCTTCATGTTGGCGTTGAGGACCTCGAGGGTCAGGGCCGCGGCGATCTCGGACATCTTGAGCCAGCGGTGGACGTCGTGGACGGTCAGGGCGGACATGCCGGCGATGACGTTCGAGCCGTTGATCATGGCCAGGCCGTCGCGGGCGTGGAGGACGAGCGGCTCGATGCCGGCCCGCTTGAGGGCCTCGGCCCCGGGCAGGCGCTCGCCCTTGTAGAAGGCCTCGCCCTCGCCCATCGGCACGAGGGCCATCTGGGCCATCGGCGAGAGGTCGCCGCAGGCGCCGACCGAGCCCTTCTCGCACATGACGGGCGTGACGCCCTTGTTGAGCAGCTCGATCAGGGTCTCCGTGACGACGGGGCGGAGGCCCGAGTGGCCGTGGCAGTGGCAGCTGATCCGGCTGAGGATGGCCGCCCGGACGATCTCCTCGGGCATGGGCTTGCCGTAGCCGGCGGCGTGGCTGTAGACGAGGTAGCGCTGGTACTCCTCGACCTGCTCCTGGGTCAGGACGACGTTGGCCAGCTCGCCGATGCCGGTGTTGACGCCGTACATGGTCTCGCGCTTCTCGATCTTCTCCTCGAGCAGGGCCCGGCACTTCTCGATGCGCTTGCGGGCCTCGGGGTCGAGGGCGACGGGGGCGCCGCGGCGGGCGACATCGACGACCTTCTCGACGGTCAGACCGGTGCCTGTCAGGTTGATGGACATGGGGCAGCCTCCTCGGGGTGATGGTGGGGGTCGCTGTTCATTTCGAGCCCTCTCACTTTACCCGAAGTCGCGGATGGGGTCAAACCGAAGGGGCTCGGCTCCAGAGGGGGTCAGGTCTACTTTTTACGCTTCACCGGTTTGGCAAAGCGTAAAAAGTAGGGCACTACGCCGCCGTTCTCACGAAAGCCGGCTACCTCGGCCGGGCTTATCGGGGCCACGTGGCCGAGGCCCTGGTCGGCTGGTTCAGGGCCGGGCGGGTGAGCGACCGGCGGGCCCTGGCCGTCGCCGAGAGGCCCTGGCGCTACCTCCTCCACCGGCCCCTGGCCCTCCTGCCGCCGGGCGTCCACCGGTTCCTTACGGACAGGGCCTACTTCAAGGAGCGGATCCGGGCCATGTTCGTCCGGCCGTTCCAGCTCTACTTCAAGCCGGCCGTCCGGGCCCAGTGGCTGCGCGACATGATCGAGGAGGGCCGCAAGAACCGCATGCTCAGCGACGCCGACGCGGCCCGCATCCTGGCCCAGATCGACGAGCCCTACATCCAGAAATACCTGAAGAGCCTGGCCGTCCACCTGGCCACGCTGTTCATCTCGGAAACGGTCTTCCTGACGATCGCGGCCGTCTACGTCCTCGGCCATCCCGAGTTCGGCTGGGCCGAGGGCATGGCCCGGGCCGCCCTCATCGTCGGCGCCTTCAACCTGCTCCCGGTCTCGCCGGGCTCGCTCATCCGCGGCTTCTACGTTCTGGGCCTGGTCGTCAAGGAAAGGAACATCAAGGACTACAAGCTGGCCCTGCCCGTCAGCTTTTTCAAGATCATCGGCTACCTGGCCTTCCCCCTGCAGATGGCCTACCGCTTCCCCGAGCTGGCCCGGTTCATGGCCGGCCACTGGGCCACGGAGGCCGTCCACGTCGTCCCTGTCTTCGGCGAGCGCGGAGCTTGGCTCGAACACGCCGTCTTCGACGCCTTCTACAACTATCCTCTGAGCCTGGGGATCAGGATCAGGAAGCGGGACGAGATCGCGGCCGCGAAGGGCCCCCGTTGGTGGGCCGTTTCCCTGGCCGGGCTCATCGGCGCGGCGCTCGTGACGCTGGCCGACTTTCTCTTCGTCCGATCGGCCGGGCGCGTTCCCGCCCTCAAGGACGTCTGGTGGGCCGTCTTCCTGGCCCCGATCGCGGCGGGTTTCCTGGCCTCGCTCTGGTCGCGTCGGAAGAGAATGGGGAAGCGGATGGCCGCCGGGATCGCGGCCGGCGCCCTGGTCGGCTTGGGCTACGGCCTGATCAACTTCTTCCTTTCGCCGCAGTTCTCAGGCCTGGCCGGCGCGGCCGGAGATGCGGCGGCGAACGGCTCCCCGGCCCTGGCCATCCTTTGGAAGACCTTCATCTTCGCCCTGCTGGCCATCCCCGGCGCCTTCGCCGCCGAGACCCGCCCGCCCCGCTCCTGACCGGTCCTTCCGACGGTCGAGGTTCATCGATCCGATCAGCCGCCCGCCGCGGTCCGGGACGTCGAAGCCCTCGTTGCGGCCGCGGCCATCCCGCTCGTCAAAGATATCCGGGCGTATCTTGAAACGCGGCCGGTCCCGATCGGGAAGCCGCGGATCAAGAAGCCCTCGGGCTTCGAGCCCCCCTTGTACCGGCTGCGGAGCGGGGACTTCAGGGCCCATTACCGGATCCGGGGCGACGAGGTGATCGTCATCGCGGTCACGCGGCGAAAAGACAGCGACAAGCGCTTGAAGCGCATCTCGGAAAGGCGCGGACGCTATCGGCGGAAGGCGCGCAGCCGGCCGACAAGGACCGCTGGAAAGCTCTAGGACGCCTTGCCTTCGTGCCGGCCAGCGGTTAGAATCGGCCCGGGTGAAGGATATGCCGGTCGAGATCACGATCACTTGGCCCCGCAGAAGGGCCTATGTCAGCGTCCTGCAGTTCAAGATCACCCTGCTCGAGACCGACCCTCCGGTTTGGAGGAGGATCCAGGTACCGGAATATTATACGTTCTACGACCTGCATGTCGCGATCCAGGACGCGATGGGCTGGCTGGACTCTCACTTGCACGATTTCGAGATCCAGCCACGGGGACGGGCTTGTCCGGATATCCGTATAGAATCCCCGTTCGCGCTCGACGACCTCGAAGCGGCGGCGCCGTTCCTCACGACCGAAGTTGCCGTGGCGGATTTCATTCAAGAGCCGGGGGACCGGGCGCTTTACACCTACGATCACGGCGACGACTGGCGGCATGACGTCCTGTTCGAAGGGACCTGTCCCAAGGAGCCGGGAAAGAAGTATCCGGCCTGTCTGGCCGGCGAGTTGGCCGGGCCGCCTGAGGATTGTGGCGGAGTCCCGGGCTATTATGAATGCATCGAGGCCCTGAAGAGCCGGAACAACTCGGAGGGCACGCTGGACTGGCTGGGCCGCTGGAAGCCGGACAGCTTCGACCCCGCTCGCGTCAAGTTTTGGAGCCCGCTGCGGCGATTGAAGATCGCCTTGGGAGATTAAGGGCATTCGCCAGGTGTCCGTGCGGGCTTGGC
Organism: Candidatus Aminicenantota bacterium; assembly: GCA_041320535.1. Classification (GTDB taxonomy): domain Bacteria; phylum Acidobacteriota; class Aminicenantia; order Aminicenantales; family Saccharicenantaceae; genus RBG-16-66-30. The sequence goes on from JBGLNH010000001.1 coordinate 1,954,888, forward strand.
GCAGCCATCCGTTGACAGGGGTGTCCTTCAGCCGCCTCGTTTCCGCTCACGAGTTCCCGGCATGTTCATTGATGCAGCAGGCCCGATGTGCCGGCGATCCGTGCGGGTCCTCTCCCGGCGGCACACCGGGTTCCGCGTTCACGGCGGTCGCCCGCGACTTGACAACATGGCCCCATAACTGATAGACTAACCAGCAAATAGCTGCCCACCAGGCTTCCTCCCCTCGAACGCAGAACACAAGAACGCAGGAGTTTTTCATGGAATTCAGCGATTTCGCTCTTCACCCCGAAATCGGGGCAGGGATCAAGGCCACCGGCTATCTCCGCCCGACGCAGATCCAAGAGCAGGCGATCCCGCCGGCCCTCAAGGGACACGACCTCATGGGGCTGGCCCAGACCGGGACAGGGAAGACGGCCGCCTTCGCTCTGCCGATCCTCGAACGTCTGATCCGGGGACCCCGCGGCCATGTCCGGGCCCTCATCGTCGCGCCCACGCGGGAGCTGGCGGAGCAGATCCACGAGGTTTTCGTAAGCCTGGGCGGACGGACACGCCTTCGAAGCATGACGATCTACGGCGGTGTGAACATAAAGCCGCAGGTCCGGAGCCTTCGCAACGGCGTCGAGATCGCGGTCGCCTGTCCGGGCCGTTTGCTCGACCATGTCGGCCAGCGCACGATCGACCTGTCGCACGTGGAAGTGCTCGTCCTCGACGAGGCGGACCGGATGTTCGACATGGGCTTCCTGCCCGATGTCAGGAAGATCGTCAAGGCTCTGCCCGCGCGACGGCAGACGCTCCTGTTCGCGGCGACCATGCCCGCCGATGTCCGTAAACTGGCGCACGAGATCCTCCGCGCTCCGGTGACCGTGCAGGTCAATTACGCGGCGCCCGTCAGCACCGTCGTGCACGCCCTCTATCCCGTCGAGCAGCACCTGAAGACCGCGCTCCTCGTCGAGCTGCTGCGCCATACCGATACGGGATCGGTTTTGATATTCACGCGCACGAAGCACCGGGCCAAGCGCCTGGGGCAGCAATTGGAGAACGCCGGCTACCGGGCCGCATCCCTGCAGGGCAACCTCTCGCAGAACAAGCGGCAGTCGGCGCTGGACGGGTTCCGTGACGGCTCTCATCGGATACTCGTCGCCACGGATATCGCGGCCCGAGGCATCGACGTCTCGAGCATTTCCCACGTCATCAACTACGACATGCCCGACACCGTCGACGCGTACACGCACCGCATCGGGCGCACGGGACGCGCCGCCAGGACCGGCGATGCCTTCACCTTCACGACACGGGAAGACGGGGAGATGGTCCGCATCATCGAGCGCGTCCTGGGCGGCCGGGTGGAGCGCCGCACGCTGGACGGCTTCGATTATAGGAAGCCGGTGCCGGGCCGCGACACCGAATTCGCCCGTCCGCCGCGCCAACCTCAGCCTCGCAGGGTGCCGAAGGCCGCGAAACCGTCCGGGAACCAGCCCGGGGCTTCCGTCTCACAGAATAAATTCGTAGGCGGAAGAGAGGGGAAGCGCAAGTTCGGAGCGAGAGAGACGCAGAGACCGAAAGCCCGCCCGGCCTTTCGCAAGGGCAACTTCTCCCATTCTTCGTGAGCGCAGCCGGTTCCAACTCCGGGTCCAAAGGCCGGAGGTCCGGATCCTCCCGGGCGCGCTTCACGCTGGGATGGGCGCCCTGCCCATCAAACCCTCATTTTCAGCGGCGCGGTTATCAGGCATGAGGTTCCTATTGTTATCGGCGCCGACCCCTATGGGGGGCCGCGGGACCAAGGGCCGCTCGGACCCGAGGCCTTGTTAGTCTTTGATCTTCAGGCCGAGCTCGTCCAGCTGGCGCAGGTCGACGGCGGAGGGCGAGCCGGTCATGAGGTCGAGGGCGCCGGTCGTCTTGGGGAAGGGGATGACCTCGCGGATGGACTCCTCGCCGGCCAGGAACATGACCAGGCGGTCGAAGCCGTGGGCGATGCCGCCGTGGGGAGGTACGTGTCCCCGATCTTTCCGGTGGGGACACGTACCTGCGGTACATGTCCCCGTTGCCGTCCCCAGTCGCTTATTCCAAGCGCACGTCTTCCCGGTAATCCACGGACACCCGGGCCCGGGAGCCCGGCCGGGGCTTGAGCAGGGCCAGGACCCGCAGGAAGGTGCGGTTGCGGCGCGTCCAGGTACGGTTGAGCTTGCGGGCGTAGTGGGCGATGCCCACGCTCAGCCATTCGCGGGCCACGACCTTGCGGACCGTCTGCTTCAGGGAATAGAACTTCTTGTGGCAGAAGATCTGGGCCTTCTGCAGGTCCGGCAGCGTGAACCGGGCCGGCTGGAAGACGGCGTGATGGGCGTCGTAGAGCGCCCAGTCGTGGAAGCGGAGCCGCTTCTCGGCCTTCATCCGGTCGTAGAACTCCGAGCCGGGCAGGGGCGTCAGGATGAGGAACTGCGTCGTCGAGAGGCGGGCCTTCTTGGCGAACCGGAGGGTCTTCTTGACCGTCTTCCAATCGTCCTCGTCGAAGCCGAGGACGAACATGCCGTGGATGCGGATGCGGTGGCGCCGCAGGACCCGGACGGCCCGGACGAGGTCGGCCACGGTCTGCTTCTTCTTCATGGCGTCGAGGCTCTCGGGGTTGACCGATTCGAAGCCGATGTAGACCGTGTGGCAGCCGGCCTTCTTCATCAGCCGGACGAGCTCCGTGTCCTTGGCGAGGTCGGCCCGGACCTGGGTCGTCCAATCGAACTTGAAGCGCTCGCGGATCATGGCCTGGAGGAGCTCCCTGGTCCGCTCGCGATTGGCCGCGAAGTTGTCGTCGTAGAAGAAAACGGAGCTGCCCGAGCGGTCGTAGCCGCGGAGCTCCTCGATGATGTTCTCCGTCGAGCGGAACCGGTACTTCTTCCCGAACATGCCGGTCACCGAGCAGAAGGAGCAGTCGAAGGGGCAGCCGCGCGAAGTCTGGACGGGGACCGGCGGGGTGAACTTGAGGCGCCCGGGATCGGGCTTGAGAAGGGTCAGGTCGGGATAGGGGATCGCGTCCAGGTCCTTTTCCATGGGCAGCATCGGGTGATGAACGACCCGGCCGTCGGCTTTCAGGGACAGGTTGGGCACCGCCGAGAAGTCCCGGTCGCCCTCCCAGGCGTCGATGAAAGCCGCGAGCGCGGCCTCGCCCTCGCCCCGGATGACGAAATCGGCGTGCTCCAAGGCCTCTTCGGTCAGGTAGGTGACGTGCGGGCCGCCCATGAGGACGGTCACTCCCATGGCCCGGACCCGGTCGGCGATGGCGTAGGCCCGGGGCGCCGTCGAGGTGATGGTGGAGATGCCGACGATGTCGGCCGAGGCCAGGCGGGCGTAGTCGATGCGGCGGAGGTCCTCGACGAAGACCTCGACCTCCCAGCCGCGCCTTTTCATCATCGTCGCCAGGATGAGCGCGCCCAGGCGGGGCAGGGGGAATTGGGAGAAGATGTGCAGGCCCGGCGCCTGCGGCTCGATGAAGACGATCTTAGCCATCGCCGCTCTCCTTCCCGGCCTTCCCGCGCTTCCGGTTCTGGGACTGGAGGGCGAGGATGTCCTTTTTCTTCTTTTTGAGCAGGTCCTTCCAGCGCTCGACGCCTTCCTCGATGAGCTTCATCTTGTCGAAGAGGGCCCGGATGGCCGCGAGCATGGCCTCGAGCCGCTCGTCCACCTCGGCCGCGGGGAAGGATTCGGGGTCGGCCTCGATGGCCACGAACGTCCGGACGTCGTCGGAGACGGACTTGACCTCCTCGAGCGTGTAGCCGAAGAGCTGGAGGTCGCGGATGAGCTGGCAGAGGAAGACGTAGGACTCCGGGTAGAGCCGGAACCCTCCCTCCGTCCGCATGTCGGGCTCGATGATGCCCTTCTCCTCCCAGTGCTTGATCGTCCGGGGGCTGACCCCGGAGCGCTCGGCCAGGTTCCCGACCGTGAGGAAGCGGTCCTTCCCGGGGCCCCTCTTGCGGCCGCGCCCGTCCCGCGGCAGCCCGACCTTCCTGACGATCTTCGAGATCTCCTCGGTGCCGTAGCCGAGGTCGGCCAGCTTCTGGACGTGGGCGACGCGGACCGCGCTTTCCGGGGAGAACAGGGGGGCCCTGCCGTCGGTGAACCCGTCGGGCCTGAGCAGCTTCGTCTTGACCCATTCCGAGAGGCGCTCCGCGGGAACGCCGGTCTTGCGGGCCAGGTCTTCGAGTCCCAGGACGTCTTTGCTCATAGTATACCTATGCGTATATATAAGAAAATTGTAAAATGAACATATACGAATAGGAATATATTCGACATCCCCGCATCTGTCAAGCGCTTTGTTCGGTCCCGCCGGCATCTTGCCGAAGCCCAACTCGAGGCGGCGAGGGGATTCGCCGCGACGATCCCCGTCGATGGAGATTCGTCCTTGACCCGGAAGGGCATCTTCTGTAGATTCTTACGGCAGCGGGGAAAATGACCAAGACCCACGATTTCGCGTTCGACTACCTGGTCGTCGGCTCGGGCTTCGGCGGCAGCGTCGCGGCCATGCGCCTGGCCCAGAAGGGCTACTCCGTCGGCGTCGTCGAGGCCGGGCGCCGCTGGCGCGCCGACGAGTTCCCCCGGCGCAACTGGAACCTGCGCAAGTTCCTCTGGCTCCCGTCCGCGGGCCTTTACGGGCTCTGGCGCCTCCGCCTGCTCGACGGGGTCTTCATCCTGGCCGGATCGGGCGTCGGCGGGGGCAGCCTCAACTACGCCAACACGCTCTACGTCCCGCCCGACGTCTTCTTCGAGCGCCCGAGCGTCCGCCGCCTGGGCGGCAAGCTCGAGCTCCTTCCTTATTACGACCTCGCCGCCCGCATGCTCGGCAAGACCCCCAATCCCGTGGAGACGGCCCAGGACGTCCTGATGCGGGAGACGGCCGCCGAGCTGGGCCGCGAATCGACCTATCGCCTGACCGACGTCGCCGTCTATTTCGGGCGGGAGGGCGAGCCCGCGGCCGACCCCTATTTCGAGGGCGAGGGGCCCGACAGGATCGGCTGCGAGCTCTGCGGCGAGTGCATGACGGGCTGCCGCAAGGACGCCAAGAACAGCCTCGACAAGAACTACCTCTATTTCGCCGAGAAGCTCGGGGCCCGGATCTTCGCCGAGAACCGGGTCGTCGACGTCGAGCCCCTGTCGCCGGACGGCGGCGAGGGCTATCTCGTCCGGACCAGGAAGACGACCGGGCTCTTCCGCGGCCGCCGCGGCCTCGTCTTCAAGGCCAAGGGCCTGGTCGTGGCCGCCGGGACCCTGGGAACGAACACCCTGCTCCTCGACATGAGGAGGAAGGGCCGTCTGCCCAACCTCTCTCCCCATCTCGGCCGGTACGCCCGGACCAACAGCGAGACCCTGCTCGGCGTGCGCTCCTTCGCCCCGGGCGCCGATTACAGCCGCGGCGTGGCCATCACCTCGAGCGTCCATCCCGACGCCGACACGCACCTCGAGCCCGTCCGCTTCGGCCCGGGCCACGACGCCATGGTCGCCCTGGTCGCGGCCCTGACGGACGGAGGGAAGAGGACGCCGCGCGTCCTGCGCTGGCTCGGCAACGAGCTCCGGCACCCGATCCGCCACCTGCGGATGCGCCGGCCCTCGGGCTGGGCCCGGGAGACGATCATCCTGCTCGTCATGCAGACGCTCGACAACTATTTCCACCTGGCGCGCCGGCGCCCCTGGTTCTTCCCCTTCGTCAAGGTCCTCGCCTCCGCGCCCGGGACCGAGCGCCGGCACCCGACCTGGCTCCCCGCCGGGAACGACTTCGGGCGCCGGCTGGCCCGTCGCCTCGGGGGCGTCGCCTCGAACGTCGTCACCGAGGTCAGCGTCAACGCCCCCATCACGGCCCACATCCTGGGCGGCTGCTCCTTCGGCCCGACGCCCGAGGAGGGGGTCATCGACGCGGAGAACCGGGTCAAGGGCTACGCCGACATGATCGTCTGCGACGGCTCGCAGATCCCCGAGAACCTCGGCGTCAACCCGGCGCTGTCCATCACGGCCTTCGCCGAGCGGGCCATGTCGTTCGTCACGCCGAAAAAGCCGGTCCGCCACCTGGCGGTCGAGCGGACGTGGGGGGTCGAAGGGCTGCTGCTCAGGCGGGCCCCCGGCTCAGAAACGGACCGATAGCGCCGCCCGGACCTGCGGCCCGGACATTTCGAGGCGCGCCGGCGGCGAGCCCGGCGAGTAGAACGGCACGCCGAGATCGTCCATCGTGGCCCCGCCGTAGCCCCCGAGAACGCCCAGGGACAGTCCGCGAGACAGCCCGAGCTCGAGGCCGGCAGCCGCGCTCCAGCCGATAGCGCCGTCGCGGCCCGTCTCTGCCGGTCATGGAGGGCAAGGGCATCCTTTACAAGTACCTGGGCGGCGTCGACGCGTTCCCGATCTGCCTGGCCGAAAAGGACCCCGACAAGATCATCGAGATCGGCAAGGCCCTCCAGCCGTCCTTCGGAGGCTACAATCTCGAGGACATCGCCCAGCCCAAGTGCTTCCGCATCCTCGACGAGCTACGGGCGGCCTGCGAGATCCCGGTCTGGCACGACGACCAGCAGGGCACGGCCTGCGTCACCGTGGCCGGCCTGATCAACGCCCTCAAGATCGTCAAGAAGGATATCGCCGAGGTCAAGATCGCCGTCATCGGCGCCGGCGCCTCGGGCATCAACATCTCCCACCAGATCATGCTGGCCGGGGCCAACGGCGACAACATGCTCTCCGTGGACTCCAAGGGCATCCTGCACCGCGACCGCGCGGACAAGGAGAACCTGCAGAAGAACTTCAAGGAAAAGTGGGACATATGCCTGCGGACCAACCCGAAGTGCAAGGCCGGCGCCATCCCGGACGCCATCGCCGGCGCCGACGTCCTCGTTTGCGTCTCGACGCCCGGACCCGGCACGATCAAGCCCGAGTGGGTCGCGACCATGGCCAAGGATGCCATCGTCTTCGCCGAGGCCAATCCCATCCCCGAGATCTGGCCCTGGGAGGCCAAGGAAGCCGGCGCCCGGATCGTCGCGACGGGCCGGTCCGACTTCCCGAACCAGGTCAACAACTCCCTCGGCTTCCCCGGCATCTTCCGGGGCGCCCTGGACGTGCGGGCCAAGACGATCACCGACGGCATGTGCATCGCCGCCGCCCGCGAGCTGGCCAAGGTGGCCGAGGACAAGGGCATCCACGAGGAGTACATCATCCCCAACATGGACGAGTGGGAGGTTTTCCCCCGCGAGGCCGTGGCCGTCGGGACCAAGGCCATCGAGGAAGGCGTCGCCCGGTTCAACTTCCCGGCCGACGTGCGCTTCAAGATGGCCGAGGAGATCATCCGGGCGTCCCGCGAGGACGTCCAGAAGAAGATGAGAGAAGGCGTCATCCTCGACCCGGACAAGTGATCCGGGTCGGGCAGGGCCCGAACGACAGGGGAGGGCGGGCGATCGTTCCCGGTCGCCCGCCCTCTTTTTTCCCATTTGACAAGGGCCCCTTCCTGTGTTATAAAGGCTTAAACGAAGGTATTTGTTCATCGGCTAACCGGAGCGCAATCACACAATCCCCATATAAGGTCGTCGCCTATCTCACGTATCCCATAAATGATGCCTTAAGGAGGTTAAATCATGAAGAACGTCGTGAAAGTCCTAACCCTGGCGCTCATCGTCGTGTTCGCGTTCACGAGCTGCGCCAAGCAACCCACCCAGCTGATGGACGCCGCCAAGGCCGCCATCCAGGGCGTCGTCGACGCCAAGGGCGGGATCTACGCGAAGGACGAGCTGGCCAAGCTCAACGGCGACCTGCAGGCCGCTCTTGACGCCGTCAACGCCCAGTCCAAGAAATTCTTCAAGAAGTACGGGCCGGCCAAGGAGATGCTGACCAAGCTCGCCGCCGACGCCGACGCCGTCAAGGCCCTCATCCCCGGACGGATCGCCGAGGCCAAGGCCGCCGCCGAGACCGCCATCGCCGAGGCCAAGACCGTCCTCGAAGAGGCCAAGGCCCTCCTCGAGAAGGCCCCCAAGGGCAAGGGCACCAAGGCCGACATCGAGGCCATGAAGGCCGACCTTGCCGGTCTCGAGACCGGGATGGCCGACGTCGACGCCGCCCTGGCCGCCGAGGACTATTTCGGCGCCAAGGACAAGGCCGCCGCCGTCAAGGAGAAGGCCGCGGGCATCGCCGAGCAGATCAACGCCGCCATCGCCAAGGTCAAGGGCAGGTAAGCCGCTCAGCCTTGAAGTCGAGTAGAACAGCCCTCTTCCTGCTGGCTGTTTCGCTCTTGGGTTGTCGAACCGCGCCGGTCCCTCCGGAGGTCCTGGAAGCCGATATCCAGCAACGGGACCTGCGGGGGGCCGGTGCTCCCCTTTTCGCCGGCCGGGAGCACGCGGCCTACCTCGAGAGCCTGAAGTCCGCCCGCCGCACCCTCGAGCGCGAGAACCTCAAGCTGGGCTGGTTCCGGGACTACGAAAGGGTCCGGACCGAATTCGCGGCCGTCCTCATCGACGGGAACGCCCTGCGCTCGACGGTCGAGACGGCCGTCGCCCGCAGGTCGTCCGCGCTCGCGTCCTCAGCCTCCGCCGTCCGCCGGCGCTTGAGGACGCTCGACGGCCTGACCCTCTCCCTGGTCGAGCGGGGGGAGGCCCGTCAGCGGCTGGCCCGCGCCTCGCTCGTCCTGACCGAGGCCGACGTTCTCGTCGGGCAGAACAGGTTCGATGAGGCGTCCTCCCGGATCGAGAAGGCCTCGGCACTGGCCGACGAGGCCGAAAGGGCCGTCGTCTCGCTCATCGGCCGCTACCTCGAGCCCTCCCAGGTCGAGTCCTGGAAGCGGGCCGCCGACGAGACCATCGCCCTGTCGAGGAAGCGCGGCGGAACGGCCGTCATCGTCAGCAAGCTGGAGCGCCGGCTGGCGGTCTACAGGAAGGGCGAGCTCATCCGCACCTACGAGGTCGGCCTGGGATTCAACGGGCTGGCCGACAAGCGCGTCTCAGGCGACAACGCCACACCCGAAGGCCGCTACAGCGTCGTGGGCAAGAACCCCTCGAGCCTCTACCACAAGGCCCTGCGCATCGACTATCCGAACGACGAGGACCGGAAGTGGTTCGCGCGCGAGAAGGCCCGCGGCAACATCCCCCGGAACGCCTCGATCGGGGGGAACGTCGAGATCCACGGCGGCGGGCAGGACACGCTGACCCGCGGCTGCGTCTCCCTCGACAACGACAAGATGGACGAGCTCTACGCCCTCGTCGCGGTCGGGACGCCGGTCACCATCATCGGGACGATGGAGCTCGAGAACTTCGTCATCAAGGCCATCCGGGACAGGTGAGGAGGATGGTCAAGCGCCTGCTCATCGCCGCGGCGGCCCTGTGCTGGCTGGGCTTTCTCGCCGTCGTCGGGGCGGCCTACTTCATCGGCCTGAAGCAGGCCTCGGCCTGGCCGCCCGCGGAGAGCCTCGAGCCTATCCCCGACAAGGACGTCCCCAAGGTCGAGCGCGGCGTCCAGCTTCTCGAGAGAAGGATGGGCGGCCTCCTGCCGAAGGGCCCGTACATCGTCATCGACACGGCCGCCAACCGTCTCTATCTCAAGGACGGGCCGAAGGTCGTCCGCGAGGCCGTCGTCTCCTGCGGCAGCGGCGTCGTCCTCGAGGAGCCCGGCGGGAAGAAGCGGTCGTGGGTCTTCGACACGCCCCGGGGCGAGTTCGCGGTCAAGTCCAAGATCACCAACCCCTACTGGGTCAAGCCCGACTGGGCCTTCATCGAGGAAGGGGAGGAGATCCCCAAGGTCCTGGAGGACCGCATCGAGTCGGGGACCCTCGGCGATTACGCCCTGGGCTTCGGCCAGGGCTACTTCATCCACGGCACGCTCTACACGCGTCTCCTCGGCCGGAACGTCACCCACGGGTGCGTCAGGGTCGGGGACGACGACCTCAAGGCGGTCTTCAAGGCCGTCCCGGTCGGCGCGAAGATCTACATCTATTGACATGGACAAGATGAGAAGGACGGCGGCTGTATCGGTCATCGGGGCGGCGGCCATCGCCTTGATGGCCAGCTCTTCGCCCGCAGCCGATAGGGCCGCGCTCGCCAGGAAGCAGGCCGCGCTGACCACCGAATACGCGCTGGCCAAGGAATCCAGCTTCTATTTCGTCCTCGACGTCCTCGGCCGGAAGCTCGAGCTGCGCGTCCGGGGCATGGTCCTGAAGTCGTGGCCCCTCCGGGACATGAGGTTCTGGGGCAGCCCGGACTTCTCCGGAACGGTCGAGTTGGCGAGGAAATCCGCGCTCAAGGCCCCGGAGAGGATCGTCCTCAAGCCCGGGGAGACCGGGGAGCCCGAGCCGGCCCCCGCTCCGGCCGTCGAGCCGGCGGCCAAGGGCGCGGCGGCGGCGGAATTCGATCTCGAGGCCCTCGAGCTCAAGGACATGCCGAAGCGGTTCAGCCTGGACTTCGACAACGGCCTCCATGTCACCGTCAAGTCCAAGGACGGCGCCTCGCGCGGCTTCGCCGGGACCCTGGGCGACGCCTGGCGCTGGTACATCGGGATGCCGCTCCGCAATCTCTTCGGCTCGAAGGAAGGCAAGAAGATCTCGGAGCTCGAGCTGACCTTCGAAGAGGACGAGGACGCGCAGGCCATCTACTGGCATTTCTTCGACGGGATCAAAGGCATAATCCAGAGGGGGCGCGCCTCGTCTGCGAGTGGATCAAGGCCGGCGCCATCGGCGACGTCCGCGAAGTCCACTGCTGGACCAACCGCCCGATCTGGCCGCAGGGCGCGATCGACGCGCCGGCCGAGATCCCGTCCGTCCCCTCGACGCTCGATTGGGACGTCTGGCTCGGCCCGGCCCCGTTCCGGCCTTACCACCCGGCCTACCATCCCTTCAAGTGGCGGGGCCTGTGGGACTTCGGCACGGGGGCGCTCGGCGACATGGGCGCCCACATCATGGACCAGCCCTTCTGGGCCCTCGACCTCAAGTCTCCCGTGAGCGTCCAGGCCTCGTCCACGGTCTTCTCCAAGGACTACGCCCCGGCGGCCGAGGTCGTGACCTACGAGTTCGCCGCCCGCGGCCCGATGCCGCCCCTGACCATGACCTGGTGGGACGGCGGCCTCATGCCGCCCCGGCCGGCCGCGCTCGAGCAGGGCCGGAAAGTGGGCGACGACGGCGGCGGCGTCTTCTTCATGGGCGACAAAGGCCTGCTCATGTGCGGGACCTACGGCGAGAATCCCCGGCTCGTCCCCGAGAAGCGGATGCAGGAGTTCGCCCGTCCGGAGAAGACCATCCCCCGCTCGCCCGGCATACGCGAGGAGTGGTTCGAGGCCATCAAGAAGGGGACCCGGTCGACGACCGACTTCTCCTACTCCGGGCCCCTGACCGAGACCATGCTCCTGGCCAACGTCGCCGTCCGCCTCGCGGACAGGAACATGAAGCTCCTGTGGGACGGCGACAAGATGGAGTTCACCAATCTCCCCGAGGCCAACGAGCTGCTCCACTTCCCCTACCGCCCCGGCTGGAGCCTCTGACCCGAGATGACCGCCGCAGGGACGGCCCCGTCCGGGACCGTCCCTGTCATGTTCGACTCCGACAAGGGAGCCCCGCTCCCGGCCCGGGCACGGGCCGGGTCCCTTCCAGGCCGAAGGACGACCGGAGGATGCCGATGAACATCGAAGCACGGGATCGACGCTGGCCGCCGGCGATGTCCGGATGGCTTTTGTGCTTGGCGGCCGCCGCGTTCGCCCAGGACTTGTCCTGGGCCGTTCACGACCGTGACCGACCCCAACCCCGGGTGGTGGCCCCGGGCCCGGCCGGGCCGCCCGTCGCGGCTCCGGCCGACGCGATCTTCCTCTTCGAAGGACAGGACCTCGCGGGCTGGACCGACGCCAAGGGCCAGCCGGCCCGCTGGAAGGTCGAGAACGGAGCCATGGAGGTCGTCCCCAAGACGGGCGACATCCGCACCGTCAGGGGCTTCGGCGACTGCCAGCTCCACGTCGAATGGCAGGCCCCGTCGCCCGCGCGGGGCGCGGACCAGGACCGGGGCAACAGCGGCGTCTTCCTGATGGGCCTCTACGAGGTCCAGGTCCTGGACTGCTACGGGAACACGACCTACGCCGACGGCATGACCGCGGCCATCTACGGCCAGCGCCCGCCCCTGGTCAACGCCTGCCGCCCGCCGGGCGAGTGGCAGACCTACGACATCGTCTTCCGCCGGCCCCGGTTCGACAAGGAAGGCGGCCTCCTCGCCCCGGCCCGGATGACCGTCTTCCACAACGGGGTCCTCGTCCACGACAACGAGGTCCTGACCGGGCCGACGGCCCACAAGGCCCGGCCGCCCTTCAAGACGCACGCCGACAGGCTGCCCATCTCGCTCCAGGACCACAGCCACCCGGTCCGCTACCGGAACATCTGGGTCCGCGACCTGGAATAAGGAGGCCCCGATGAAGAGACGGACCGTCCTCGCTTTCGCCGTTTTCGCCTACACCGCGGCCGCGGCCTGCGCCGCGCCGCAGCCGGCGCCCAAGACCGCCCTCGTCGTCTGGGGCGGCTGGGAGGGCCACGAGCCCAAGAAGTGCGTCGACATCTTCGCCCCTTGGCTCGAATCGCAGGGCTTCCGGGTCGAGATCTCCAATTCCCTCGACGCCTACCTCGACCTCGAAAAGCTGAAGAGGCTCGACCTCATCGTCCACATCTTCACCATGTCCGACATCAAGCCCGAGCAGGAGCGGAACCTCGAGGCGGCGGTCAGGAGCGGCGTCGGGCTGGCCGGCTGGCACGGCGGCCTCGGCGACGCCCACCGCTCGGCGGTCGAGTACCAGTTCATGGTCGGCGGCCAATGGGTCTCCCACCCGGGCGGCGTCATCGACTACGACGTCGACATCACCGATCCCGACGATCCCGTCACCAAGGGCCTCAAGCGGCGCTTCCACATGAAGTCCGAACAGTACTATATGCACGTCGACCCGGCCGTCCAGGTCCTGGCGACGACGACGTTCACGGGGGAGCACGCCGCCTGGATCGACGGCGTCGTCATGCCGGTCGTCTGGAAGAAGCTCTACGGGAAAGGCCGGGTTTTCTACACCTCCCTCGGCCACGTGGCGGCGGACTTCGACGTCCCCGAGGCCCGCGAGATCGTCAATCGCGGCCTCCTCTGGGCGGCCCGGGTCATGGGGGACGACCCGCCCAAGATGAACATCTACGCCCCGCTTCTCCGCCGAAAGTAGGATCGTTCCCGGTCCCCCTGGAATTCATCGCGCGGCTTCGTAGGGGGCGCGCTTGGTGAACAGGCAGAGCGGGACCTCGGGGCGCAGGCCGAAGTAGCGGGCCTCGTATCCCTCGCCGAGCGCCGCGCCGACCTCGTCGGCGTAACCCGCTGAAGTGATGACCACGGCCGGCTCGCCGGGGGAGGCCAGGGCCGGCGCGGGGTCCGTCCAATAGCCCACCCGGCCGTAAGCCCGCAAAGACCACGGCAGGGGCCAGGTCTCGTCGGGCGGGGCCGCGACCTTGACCAGGATGTCCCTCTTTTCCGGCCGGGCCGCGGCCGCCAGTTCCACGGCCTCGACCAGCCGGAGGTAGTCGGGGACCGTCTGGGCGTAGGCGTAGGGGTTGGCGGGACCGGAGTGGTCGACGAAGCTCCCCCGGTAGGCCTGGGCGGCCAGGTTGACGAAGCCGGGGACGAGCAGGGCCAGGACGGCGAGCTTGACGAACTTGAAGCGGCTGATCCGCAGGAGAAGGGCGACGCCGTTGCCGGCGAGAAGGACGAGGCCCAGATAGAAAGGCAGGAGGTTCCACGGCGTCTTGTAGGGGATGAGGCTGTAGACCGCCGCCGTGACGAGGGTGAAGAAGAGGACGAACCGGGCGAAGCGCGGGCTGCCGTCGTGACCGGCCTCGCGGCCGAAAGCGGCGATCGCCCCGGCCGCGGCCAGGAAGAGCAGGAAGGCCTCGCTCCGGACCGGTCCCGCGCCGGCGCCGGGATAGACCCATGCCCGGAGGTAGTAGTTCCAGGGGTGGGCGTGGACGCCCGGATGGCCGGCCCGGTCGACGGAGGCGCCGACTGCCCGGAAGGCGTCGACGAGGCCGGAGGGATGGCTGAAAAAGGACGAGTAGAACAGGGCGGCGACGGCCGCGGCGGCCAGCAGGAACAGGGCGAGATGGAAGGGCTTCGGGAGCTTGACCCGGAGGTCCCTCCAGACCCAGGCGTCACCTTCCGCCACGACCCGGCCGTGATGGGCCCCGGCTCTCTCCACTGCCGCGACCAGGCCGAACGCCGCGAGCAGGCCGGCGAACAGGATGAGGCTCGTCTCCTTTGTCGCGGCCATCAGGCCGGCCGATGCGCCGGCCGCCAGGGCCCACCAGCCGGAACGGGTCCGGGCGTACCTCCAGCCCGACCCCATGAGGGCGGCCAGGAAGAAGACGAGGAGCGTCTCCTGGATGTAGAACCGGCTGAAATAGGTCAGCGCCGGCGAGACCGCGGCCAGCGCGGCCGCGGCCAGCGCGGCCTCCCGCGACAGCCCGCCGGCGAACAGGAGGAACAGGAGCAGGAGGCCCGCGCCGAACACGGCCGGGACGGCCCTCAGCGCCGTCTCGTCCAGCCCGGCCAGCGCGCGCGCGCCGGCCGCCCGGGCCGCGGGCAGGGTCAGATAGTAGAGGGTCGGGCCGTGGTGGTCGCGCGGGTCGAACCGGTATTGGCCCTTCTCGAGCAGGTCGCCGAACTTGACCGCCTGGTTGGCCTCGTCGTGGTGCATGGGCCGGACGTCCAGGCGGACGGCGCGGAAGAGCAGGGCGCCGGCGACGGCGCAGAGGAAGAGGACCCGGAACGCGGACTTCGTCATTTGGCCAGCAGGCCGTAAACCTCGTCGCTCCCGTCCCTCGTTTCATCGTGACCGCTCTCCCTGACCCTGCCCGACTTCGCGCCGTTGCATGATCGATTCTAGTCGCGCCGTCCGCCGGCCCATAGCGTCTCCTTGCGGCTCTTCGCCTCGGCCAGGTAGGCGTGCGTGGCCGAGCGGACGAAGCGGTTGGGGACCGTGAGGGAGCCGACACGGACCGGCGTGAACAGGATGCTCATGGCCACATTCTAACCGAACGGGGCCTCCAAGAACACCTCCGCCTGGCCGCCCCCTGACGGCGCCTCGCATCAGGCCCGTTGCCTCGTCCCGGCGCGGTTGATATAATCGGGGAGGACGACACGAGGAGGTCCATGCCGAAGACCGTCGAACGCCGCGCCGCACTCGCCGCGGTCCTCGCGCTCGCGGCGGCCTGCTCGGCCCTGCCCCCGCCCGCCCGCGACGCCGTCCGCTCCATCCGCGTCATGTCCTTCAACGTCCGTTACGACGAGCCGAGGGACGGGGCGAACGCCTGGCCGAGGCGAAAAGACCTCGTCGCCGCGGCCATCGCCTTTCACGGCGCCGACGTCGCCGGCCTCCAGGAGGTCCTGGCCGGGCAGCTCGCGGACCTCCGCGGGCTCCTTCCGGAATACGGGGCGGTGGGGGTCGGGCGCGACGACGGGAGGGAAGCCGGGGAATTCAATCCCGTCCTCTTCCGCAAGGAGCGCTTCCGGCTGCTCGGCGCGTCGACGTCCTGGCTCTCCGAGGAGCCGGAAAAGCCGGGGGGCAAGGGCTGGGACGCCGCTTGCGCCCGGGTGGTCACTTGGGCCCGGCTCCGGGACCTCTGGACCGGAGAGACCCTGGTGGCCTTCAACACCCATTTCGACCACGTCGGCGAGAGGGCCAGGAGGGAGAGCGCCCGTCTCGTTCTCGACATCATCCGGCGGACCGCGGCGGGCGCGCCGTTCGTCCTGACCGGGGATTTCAACTGCACCAGGGAGGACGCCGCCTACGGCGCGCTCGTCTCCGGGGGGGAAGGGCGGGCGCTTCTCCGGGACGCGCGCGACATCTCCGTCCGGCCGCCCTACGGACCGCCGGCGTCCTTCAACGGGTTCCGGGCCGAGCCGCCGGCGGGGCTGCCCATCGATCACATCTTCGTCGGCCCGTCCGCCGCCGTCCTGCGGATCGGGATCCTGCCCGCGACGCAGTCCGGACGGTTCCTCTCCGACCACAATCCCGTCCTGGCCGAGGTCCGGCTTGCGCCCCGCTAGGCCTTTGGTCTATCGTGTCCGCTGAACGGACGAGGAGGTAAGCGCACTTGCCGGTGACCGAGATCGAGCGCGAGGTCCTGGAGGCCCTGGACGGCCTGGGCATCGCCTACGTCCGCCACGAGCACCCGCCCGTGGCCACCGTCGAGGAGGCCGAGAAGCACTGGGGCGCCCTGAAGGGGACCCACTGCAAGAACCTCTTCCTCCGCAACTCCAAGGGCAACCGCCATTACCTCGTCATCGCCCCGGTCACCCGGGGCATCGACCTCAGGCGCGTCAACGCGGCGCTCGGCGAGGACCGGCTGAGCTTCGCTTCGCCCGAGAGGCTGCGCCGCTGGCTCGGCCTCGAACCGGGCTCCGTCTCGCCTTTCGGGCTCGTCAACGACGGGACGCGCCACGTCCGTGTCGTCTGCGACGCGGCCCTCCGGTCGAGCGGGTCCCTGGGTTTCCACCCGAACGTCAACACGGCGACGCTCGAGATCTCGCTCGCCGATTTCGAGAGATTCCTGGCCGCCCGCGGCAACGACGTCCGCTGGCTGGAGCTTTGAGCGCCAAGGAGTGGAGCCTTGAACACGAGACACGTCATCGCCGCCGCCCTGTTCCTCGGAGCCATGGCGGCCGCGGCCCTGCCTCCGGGCCCCGTCCCCGAGCCCAAGGTGGCTTTCGCCCCGTACGAGTACGTCTGCCGGAGAACGGCCGGGCCGATCGAGGTCGACGGCCGGCTCGACGAGCCGTCCTGGACGAACGCCGAATGGACCGAGGTCTTCGGCGACATCGAGGGCCCCGCCAAGCCGGCCCCGCGCTTCCGGACCAGGGCCCAGATGCTCTGGGACGACACGCACTTCTACATCGGCGCCTACCTCGAGGAGCCCCACCTCTGGGCCACCCTGACCGAGAGGGACGCCGTCATCTTCCAGGACAACGATTTCGAGGTCTTCATCGACCCCGACGGCGACACCCACGCCTATTACGAGCTGGAGATGAACGCCCTCAACACGGTCTGGGACCTCCTGCTCGTCAGGCCCTACCGCGACGGCGGCCCGGCCGTCCATTCCTGGGACATCCAGGGCCTGCGGACCGGCGTCCACCTCATGGGCACGCTCAACGACCCCCGCGACCGCGACAAGGCTTGGACCGTCGAGATCGCCATCCCGTTCGCCGTCCTCAGGGAGTGCATCCAGGGCAAGCTCGAGCGGCCGGCGCCGGGGGAGCAGTGGCGGGTCAACTTCTCCCGTGTCGAGTACCGGCTCGACGTCGTGAACGGGCGTTACGCCAAGGTCAAGGACGCCGCGACCGGACGTCCGCTCCCCGAGGACAACTGGACCTGGGCGCCTCAGGGCGTCGTCAACATCCACTATCCGGAGATGTGGGGATTCGTCCAGTTCTCCCCGAAGGCCGCCGGGCGGGGGAGGGAGAGGTTCGACCGACGGCCCGAAGAGAGGCTCAAATGGGCCCTGCGCAAGATCTATTACGCCGAGCGGCGCCGGTTCGCGGAGGGGTCAGGTTTCTCGGCCGACCTCGCTGCCCTCGGCCTCGGGGAAGCGAGCGACCTGAGGGTCAGGGGCTGGTCCTACCCTCCGGCCATCCACGCGACGCCGAGCCTCTTCGAGGCCGTCTACACGGCGAAGTCCGGGGAGAGCTGGCGCATCCGGCAGGACGGCCTGGTCTGGAAGGAGACGCCGGCCGGGCCGGCCGCGAAGTGAAGGGGGTCCCCATGCGCAAGTCCGTCCTTCCCGGCGTTCTGGCCCTTCTCGTCCTCTGGGCCTGCGGCTGCGCCGCCCGGGCCTCTGGCCCCGCCGCCGCGGGCGCCGCGTCCGGCCCGCCCGGGCTGTCCCCGGAACACCTGTCCCGGCTCGACGGCCTCGTCGAGTCGGCCGTTGCCCGGAAGGATTTCCCAGGGGCCGTGCTCCTCGTCGTCCACAGGGACCGGACCGTCTACCGGAAGGCCTTCGGCCTGTCCCAGGTCTTCCCCGAGGAGAGGCCCATGAGGGCCGACATGATCTTCGACCTGGCCTCCGTCACCAAGCCCGTGGCCACGGCGACCGCGGTCATGCTCCTCGTCGAGCGGGGGGAGATACGGCTTTGGGACCGCGTCAGCCTGTATGTCCCCGAGTTCACGCCCTGGTACGGCGAGAAGGGGCGGGCCGGGGAGGAGGTCCGCCTCTTCCATCTCCTGACCCACACCTCGGGCCTGCCTCCCTACACGGACGCCAAGGAGGCCGGAAAGAAGCTCGGCGATCCTTGCGCGACGGAAGACCTCGTCCGGCTGATCGCCGGGCTGCCCAAGGAATCCGCCGCCGGGACCGAGTTCGTCTACAGCTGTCTCAATTACATCACCCTGGCCCATATCGTCCACCGGGTCTCCGGGCAGTCGCTCGCCGAGTTCGCCGCGAAGGAGGTCTTCGGTCCTCTGGGCATGACCAGGACCTTTTTCCTGCCGCCGGACTCCCTCCGGGCCGAATGCGTACCGACCGAGGTCGTCGACGGGCGTCCGCTCCGCGGCGTCGTCCACGATCCCCTGGCCCGTCTCCAAGGCGGCGTCTCCGGCAACGCGGGGCTCTTCTCGACGGGCGACGACCTGGCCCGTTTCGCCCGGATGCTTCTCCGCGGCGGCGAGCTCGACGGGGTCCGGGTCCTCGGGCCGCTCGCGGTCCGCCGCATGACCGAGATCCACCCCCGGGTCGGCGACTCCGGAAGAGGCCTGGGCTGGGACATCGCCACCGACTATTCGACCGTCCGGGGCGACCTCTACGGCCCGGCGTCCTACGGCCACTCCGGCTACACGGGGACGTCGGTCTGGATCGATCCTGAGACCGCGACCGCCGTTATCCTCCTGACCAACCGGGCCCACCCCGACGACAAGGGCGACATCATCGCCCTGAGGAGCCGGGTGGCCAACGTCGTCGCCGCGGCCGTGCGCGGGCAATAAACCTTTTGACAGGGGAGGGGGCCTGTGCTATCGTCCGGCCAAGGAGTCAGGGGATGCAGGTCCAGGTCGAACGCGAGATCTTCATCAGGGCCTCCCGGTCGCACGCCGTACTGAACGAGGCCATCCAGCTGTTCAAGGGCTACCTCGAGGCGACGACGTCCCCGCAGGCGCCCGAATACTACCGGGCCCGCAACTTCCTCAAGGAGTCGGCAAGACCGAGATCGCCCGGCGCCTGGCGCGACTGGCCAGGGAGATGGGGGGCGCCCCCCGGCGGCCGGGATCAGGCCTGGGGCTTGAGGGGGGCCTGGGGCATGACGATCCAGGCGATGATGTAGAAGAAGGTCATCGGCAGGACGGCCGTGACCAGGGCCAGGCCGATCCAGAGCAGGCGGATGATGGTGACGTCGACGTCCAGATACTCGGCCATGCCGCCGCAGACCCCGCCGAGCATCTTCTGGTTGACCGAGCGTAACAGCCTCTTGGCCATGTCGTTCTCCTTTCCGAGGGGGAGGAAATTCCTCCTCTCTTCATTATACGGAAAAAGGGCCCCTCCGGGTCCCAGAACGGGAATATTCCCTTTTTCCCGCCTTGACCGCGGCGGGCCCTCCCATTAGAATTGGGGGGGTATTTTCATCCATCGAAAGGACATCACCATCATGAACGGCTGGACCGGCCAGATCCTGAGAGTCAACCTGACCGCGAAAACCTACAAGACGGAGACCTTCAGCGAGGAGTTCGCCCGCAAGTGGATCGGCGGGCGCGGCTTCGCCGTCAAGATCCTCTACGACGAGCTGGCCCCCGGGATCGACCCCCTCGGTCCGGACAACAAGTTCATCGTCGCCCTCGGGCCCATCGCCGGCATTCCCGCCCCCAACACGGGCAAGGCCGTCGTCGCCGGCAAGTCCCCCTCCACCGGCGGGTACGGCGACGGCAACCTGGGCACACGCGTCGCCGAGCAGCTGCGCAAGGCCGGCTACGACGCCCTCGTCGTCGAGGGCCGGGCGGCCGGCCCGACCATGCTCTACATCGAGGACGGCAAGGTCGAGTTCCTCCCCGCCGACGCCGTCTGGGGCAAGGGCACCTACGAGACCAACGACTGGATCTACGCCCGGTACGGCAAGGGCGTCGGCGTCCTCAACATCGGCCAGGCCGGCGAGAACCTGGTCCGCTACGCGGTCGTCCGCAGCCTCGAGGGCCGGGCCGGCGGCCGGACGGGCATGGGCGCGGTCATGGGCTCCAAGCTCCTCAAGGCCGTCGTCGTCAAGGGCACCAAGCCCATCCCCCAGGCCGACCCGGCCGGGATGAAGAAGGTCGGAACGGACGACCTGCGCGAGGTCCACAAGATCGACAAGGAGCAGGGCTGGTCCATCCAGAGCACCAACGGCGTCCTGGCCTGGTGCAACGAGGTCGCCGCCCTGCCGGTCCGCAATTTCCGCAAGACCCACCACCCCGACGCCTGGAAGGTCGACGGCGAGCGCCTCAACGACGCCCGCATCGCCACCTACGGCTGCCCGAACTGCACCATGCGCTGCGGCATCACCATCCACGACCAGGAGGGCCGCGAGTCCGAGCTCGACTACGAGAACATCGGCCTCCTCGGCCCGAACCTCGAGATCTTCGACCTGCCGGCCGTCGGGTCGCTCAACTACCTCTGCGACGACTACGGCATCGACACGATGTCGGGCGGCTGCGTCCTGAGCTTCTACGCCGACGCCATCGACCGGGGGGCCGTCGCCGGGAGCTACGGCTTCGGCGACGTCCCGGGCTCCAAGCGCCTCCTCGGCGAGATCGCCCTGCGCTCGACCGACATCGGCAACGTCCTGGCCGAGGGCTCCATGCGGGCCGCCCGCAAGTTCGGCCGCGGCTCGATCGACTACGCCATGCAGGTCAAGGGACTCGAGGTCGCCGCCTACAACTGCAAGTTCATCCCCGGCATGGCCCTGGCCTTCGGGGTCTCGCCGATCGGGGCCCACCACAAGGAATCGTGGGTCATCACCTTCGAGCTCAAGCAGTCCGTGCGCGAATCCTACGGCCCGGAGAAGGCCCAGAAGGTCATCGACCTGCAGCGGATCCGGGGCGGCCTGTTCGAATACATCGTCGCCTGCCGCTTTCCCTGGATCGAGGTCGGCTGGAGCCTCGAGAACTACCCCAAGTACTTCAAGCTCGTCAGCGGGCTCGATTGGACGCTCGACGACTTCTGGACGATCTCCGACCGGATCTACTCGATGATCAAGCTCTTCTGGCTCCGGGAATACCCGCAGACCGACCGCAAGCTCGACTATCCCCCGGCGGTCTGGTTCGACCCGGCCAACGTCGACACCGAGGGGCCCATCGCCGGGAAGCACCTCGAGTACGACAAGTACGACGGGCTCCTCCAGCACTATTACGACCTGCGCGGCTACGACCGGCGCGGCATCCCGACCAAGGCCACCCTGGAACGGCTGGGCGTCGCCGAAGAGGGCCGGGCGGCGGAGAAGTTCGGCAAGCTCTCATGAAGATCACCGTCAAGCTGATCGGGCCGTTCGTCCAGCTCTTCGGCTTCAGCGAGAAGGAGCTGGACGTCCCGGCGGGGACCACCGCCGACGGCCTCATCGACCTGGTCAGCATCGACAGGTCCCGGCCCAAGATCGTCACCCGCAACGGCCGGGCGGTCGTCCCCGACGAGGCCCTGGCCGAAGGCGACCGGGTCGTGATCTCGCCGATCTACTCGGGCGGCTGAGCGCCCCGCTCGACTATTCACGAACCGAGACGGCCCTAGATGCGAGGCCCGAGGGGTGAAGCTGTACTCTGAGGTACTGCGAACCCCGAGAACGAAGCAGATGGGGCCGGATCGGTTCGCCCGAAGGGTAAAAACGCCTATTAAGGGACGACGGGAGAAGAACGGGGCGTTTTTATGAATAGTCGAGCTAGCGGTAGAGGCAGAGATAGGCGGCGTCGGCCGCGACCTTGAGCTGGAACTTCTTCCCGGCCCCGACCGTGAAGCTCTCCCCCGCCCGATGGTCCTTCCAAGCCTCGCTCCCCGGCAGCTTGACCGTGAGGACGCCGCTGACGACGGTCATGACCTCGACCGTCGACGTCCCGAACTCGTACTCGCCCGGGGCCATGACCCCGACCGTCGCCGGGCCTTCGGCCGTCCGGAACGCCAGCGACTTGACGTTGCCGTCGAAATACTCATTGACCTTGAACATGTCGACCTCTCATTCTGACCAGGAGCTCGACGACCAGGTTGGCCTGCAGGGCCGCGACCAGGGCCACCCGGGGCGCCATCGGGCTGACCCCCTTCGGGCACTGCGTCGCCTCGTCGCCGCAGATGTAGAGATTGCCCAAACGGCGGGTGTGGATCTTTTTGTTGCCGCCGTAGCCGGCCAGTCCCGAGGCGGCGACGATCGGCCGGCCCGGGAACCTCGACAGGGAGGCCTCGATGAGCATCTCCTTGGCCTCGGCCTTGTCGAAGGCCTCGACGAGGACGTCGACGCGGCCGAAGACCCTGGCCGCGTTCCGCCGGTTGATCCGGACGTCGTGGACCTCGTAGAGCGAGTAGGGGTTGACGGCCAGGAGGTTCTCGCGCAGGGCCACGACCTTGCGCTCGCCGACCTGGTCCAGGAAATACTGCTGGCGGTTGAGGTTGGACGGTTCGACGCGGTCGAAATCGGCTATGACCAGCCGGCCGACGCCGGCCCGGGCCAGGGCGACGGCGACGTTGGAGCCGAGTCCCCCGGCCCCGGCGATGCCCACGGCGCTGCGGCGCAGCGCGTCGAGGACGGCCGGGTCCCGGCGGGCGAAGTATTCCCGGGCGAAGGCGATCGTCCCGGGCTTGGCGACGGGCTTCACGGCGTCCGTCGCGGCTCCTCCGCCGCGCCCTCCCGGTCGATGACGAGCGTGATCCTTTTCGGTTCGGGACCGATGCCGCTCAGGGACGTGACCATGCCCACGACGGTCCTTTCGAAGATCGTCCGGACGAACGGGTTCAGGTTGACCTCCCGGCCGTCGACTTCGAGCCTGATGTCCGCCATGTCGGCCTCCTCGAGGGAGAGTATGAGGTCCGCCAGCCGCGCCGTCTGGTCGGGACCGAGGACGGGAGCCGGGGCGCCGCCGGAGAGCGGCCGGTCGGAAACGACGGCCAGCAGGTCCGCGGGGCGGCTCACCGGGGCCTCGGAGACGCCGGCCCGGAGGACCTCGATCCTGGGCGTCCCCGCCTCGTCCTTGCCGCCCTCGACGAGGACGACAGCCGCGTCGGGGAAAAGGCGCGCGCCGAGCTCCCGGGCGGTGACGGTCTCCGGACGGCCGAGGGCGGCCCAACCCTCGGGCGAGATCATGGCCACGCCGTCGGCGCCGGCCCGGCCGAACTCGGCCGTGTCCTTGCCCTCCGTATCGAGAGAGAAACCGTGGGAGCAGCGCTTGACGGCGGCGACGCGGAGCCCCCGTCGCTTGAGCTCCTCGATGAGCCGGACGACGAGCCGCGTCTTGCCGGCGCCGGAGAACCCGACCGATATTTCGCAGAAATCGCCCTCCGTGTATGCTACGGGAGATTTCTGCCCTCCGCTCGCTAACGCTCGCTACGGTAGGCTTATCTCAAGCTCGCTTCGCGGAAGCCAAACACCTTGATCCCGATATTTCGCAGAAATCGCCCTCCGTGTCTGCTACGGGAGATTTCTGCCCTCCGCTCGCTGACGCTCGCTGCGGTAGGATGACCGTGCACCCTGCTCCGACAGCACTCTCCCTGCGTGTCCCGGGTCGCCGGCTCCGGCGGGGTGGGCTGCCGCACAAGGGACGGTCCCGTTGCCGCTGCTACCTTCCGGTCCTGACGGGGTTCGCGGGAAGCCCTTCGCGCAGGACCCCGGCCTTCGACGCCACGTGCCCGGGCACCGGCCAGAAAGAGGGAAGCCTCGGCAGGGGATTCGACCCCACTGGAGCGGATCGTGGGCTACAGGGCACCGCTAGCTCCCCGTCTAGCACGGTCCCCGCCATTATACATTTTTCCCGCCGATTCGGGTACAATGGATGTCTGCACCTGAGGAGGGCAGAACCATGTTCCTCGGCGACCCGACTTTCATCCTCGTCATCCCGGCCCTCGTCCTGGCCTTCTACGCCCAGTCCAGGGTCAAAGGGGCCTACCGGAAATACAGCCAGGTCCATGCCTCGTCCCGCACGACCGGCGCGGAGGCCGCCCACCAGCTCCTCCAGACGGCCGGAGCGGGCTCGGTCACCATCGAGAAGGCGGCCGGGGAGCTGACCGACCACTACGATCCCCGCAAAAAGGTCCTCCGGCTTTCGCAGGGCGTTCACGACAGCACATCCATCGCCGCCCTGGGCATCGCCGCCCACGAAGCGGGCCACGCCCTGCAGCATCACCAGCACTACCGGCCCATGCACCTCAGGTCCCTCATCTACCCCGTCGCGAGCCTCGGGTCGACCCTGGCCTTCCCCCTGTTCTTCATCGGCTTCATCACCTCCAAGGGGCCCAGCCTGCTCATGGACCTCGGCCTCCTGCTCTTCGCCGGGGCCGTGGCCTTCTCGGTCGTCACCCTGCCGGTCGAGTTCAACGCCTCGAAGAGGGCCCTGGCCCTGCTCGAGGAGCGCCGGTTCCTCTCCGCCCCCGAGCTCGTCGGCGCGCGGAAGGTCCTCGGCGCCGCCGCCTTGACCTACGTCGCCTCGACGGCCATGGCCGCGACCCAGCTGCTGCGCATGTTCATCCTGCGCTCCTCCCGCGACTGACCGCCGCGTTCCCCGCCCGCCGAGGGCCGGGCCGGCCCCCTTTTCCGCCGAGAGATTGATTTCACCCCTCTCCCCTGCTATGCTTCGACCTCGCGTCGAGACAAGACGGGGACGATCCCGGAGGAGGAACGATGGCCCGAGAGACCAAGGGGCGGAGACGGTTCATCAAGGAAACGGCGCTCGGAGCGCTCGGGGCGGGGCTGGCCGGGAAGCGCGCCCTCGCGGCCGGCCAGGCCGCGGCCGCGCCCGGAGACGCCCCCAGGATCCGCGAGTACCGCACCCTCGGCCGGACGGGGTTCCGGGTCTCCGACATCTCCTGCGGCTTCATCATGGACGAGGGCGTCATCCGGGCGGCCTACGAATCGGGGATGAACTACTTCGACACGGCCGAACAATACCCCGGCCACCACCGCGCGCTGGGCCGGGCCCTCAAGGAGATGGACCGCAGCAAGGTCTTCGTCGCGACCAAGCTCGAGGTCGCCGACGACAAGTCCAAGGAGGGCTTCCTCAAGCGGGCCCGCAAGGCCCTCGAGGAGCTCGGTCTCGAATACGTCGACTGCCTGATGATGCATTGTCCCGAGAAGGCCGAGACCCTCAAGACCGAGGGCTTCCACGCGGCCATGGCCGAGCTCAAGGCCGAGGGCCGGGTCCGCCACGTCGGCGTCTCCCAGCACGGCACCTTCTGGTTCCGCGATCCCGAGGAGACGATGGAGAAGATCCTCCTCGCCGCGGCCGAGGACGGGCGGTTCGACGTCTTCCTCCTGGCCCATAACTTCCTCCGGCGCGACAACGCCGAGCGGGTCATCGAGGCCTGCCGCGACAGGAAGATCGGCGTCGCCTTGATGAAGACCGCGCCCGTCGCCATCTACTATACGCTCAAGGAACGGATCGAAGCGCTCGAAAAGGACAAGAAGCCCGTCCATCCCCTCTACGCCGACGGCCTGGCCCGCTACAAGGAAAAGTTCGACAGCGCCCAGGAATTCATCAAGAAGCACGATCTCAAGAACCCCGACGAGATCCGCGACGCGGCCATCCGCTTCGTCCTCGGCCACCCGGACGTTCACACGGTCTGCTACCAGACCCAGACCTACGACGCCCTCAACACGATCGTGCGGCTCTCCGGGACCCGTCTGGCCGCGGCCGAGAGCGCCAAGCTCGAGGCCTACAAGGAGGGCTGCGGCGGACTCTATTGCCGCCATGCCTGCGGCCTCTGCGAGCCGAGCTGCCCCCGCGGCGTCCCCGTCAACACCATCCTCCGCTACCAGCAGTACTTCGCCGGGCAGCGCCGCGAGAAGGAGGCCATGGGCCTGTACGCCGCCATTCCCGGGGCCCGGGCCGACGCCTGCCGGGACTGCGCGGCGCCGTGCGAGGCCGCCTGCCCCTACGGCGTCCCCGTGCAGGGCATGCTGCTCCTCGCCCACGACACCCTGACCTTGCCGTGAGCGGGATCGCGGCGAGGCGGCGGGCCCCGGCTTGACAGCCTCCTCCCCCGGTGATAGATAGACCTCTTTGACATCCCTCAGGAGGTCCCCCATGAGAAGGTCTCCCGCCATCCTCCGGACCGCCCTCGCGCTGGCCGTGTTCGTCCTCGCGGCCGGCCTGCTCGCGGCCCAGACGCCCCCCGACAAGTTCCTCGGCCACAAGGTCGGCGAGGACCGCAAGCTCGCCGATTACACCCAGATCAAGGCCTATTTCGAGAAACTGGCCCAGGAGACGAACAGGCTCAAGCTGTTCACGATCGGGGAATCCGTGCTCAAGAGGCCGATCGTCATGGCCGCCATCTCCACGGCCGACAACCTGGCCAAGCTCGACCGCTGGAAGGAGGTCACCCGCAAGCTCCGCGATCCCCGCGTGACGCCCGTCGACGAGGCCCGCCGCCTGGCCAAGGAGGGCAAGGCCATCGTCCTCATCACCTGCTCCCTCCACGCGACCGAGATCGCCGCCTCCCAGATGTCGATGGAGCTGGCCTACGACCTCGTCGCCGGCAAGACCTTCTTCGACGCCGGGAAGATCCTCTCCGACGTCATCGTCCTCCTCGTCCCGACCAGCAACCCCGACGGCAACCAGATGGTCGTCGACTGGTACCGCAAGTACGTCGGCACGGAGTTCGAGGGCGGGAGCATGCCCTGGCTCTATCACCATTACGCCGGTCACGACAACAACCGCGACTGGTACATGTTCAACCTGCCCGAGACCCGGGCGGTGACCGAGGTCCTCTATCACGACTGGCTGCCCCAGATCCACGTCGACGAGCACCAGCAGGGATCCAACGGGGCCCGGCTGTTCGTCCCGCCGTTCATGGACCCGCCGCTGCCGAACATCCAGCCCTCGGTCTGGCGCGGCGTCAACCTCGTCGGGACGGGCATGAGCTACGACCTCCAGAAGCACGGGCTGAGCGGCGTCGTCAACGGCCGCTCCTACACGGCCTGGTGGATCGGCGCCTGCGACGACACGTCCTGGCTGCACAACGTCATCGGCATCCTCAGCGAGGCGGCCTCGGTCCGCGTCGCCAGCCCGATCTACATCGAGCCGAACGAGCTCCAGGACGGCTACCACGAGAAGCGCATGGACTTCGTCGATCCCTGGCCCGGCGGCTGGTGGCGGCTGCGCGACCTCGTCGACTACGAGCTCGTCCTGTCGAAGAGCATGATCAAGACGGCCGGCCTCCACAAGGAGGACCTGCTCTTCAATTTCTATCAGATGAACAAGAACTCCGTCGAGAGCGTCGACCGGGGCCAGCCCTACGCTTTCGTCATCCCGGCCGTCCAGCGGGACTACCCGACCATGCTCAAGATGCTCGAGGTCCTCCGGATGGGCGGCGTCGAGATCCACCAGGCCAAGGGCGACTTCGTCGCCGGCGGCCGCTTCTACAGCGCCGGCTCGTTCGTCGTCAGGATGGCCCAGCCCTACAAGACCTTCGCCTGGGCCCTCCTCGAGCGGCAGAAGTACCCCGACATGAGGCAGTATCCAGGCGGCCCCCCGTCGCCGCCCTACGACAACGCGGCCTGGACCCTGCCGCTCCAGATGGGCGTCCTCTGCGACGAGGTCGAGGATGAGGTCGTACTGGAAGGCGTGGACGAGCTCGTGGCCGATGACGTGGTCGGTCTCGGCCAGCGTGGCTCCGTACGGCAGGATGATCCGGCGCTTGAACGACTCGGTGACGCCGCCCACCCCCTCGCCCAGCATCTCGGAGATGACCGTGGTCTGCTGGAACTCGGGGCTGCTGCCGTAGAGGATCAGCGGCTGGCGGCCCTTGAGCTCGTGGTTGAACATCCTGGAGAATCGGGAATACCAGCGCTCGGCCATGACCGCGGCCATCTTCACTGTCTGCTCGTCCTCGAGATAGAAGTAGATGTCGTAGTGGCGCGTCTTCATGACCTTGAAATCGAACTTCTGGTACTGGACCTTGTTCCGCCCGTACCACTGGGCGTGGAGGGCGGGGGCGGCGCCGGCGTAGAGGAAAGCCGCCAGGCTCAGGGCGGCGAGGGATCTCGTCAAAGCGGATGTCCGCATGGATGTCCTCCTTCGATGGGCGTATTGTACGGGATGGGCGGAAAAATGGGAATGTCGCTCCCCCCGGGGAGGTCTTGGGCCGGATCGTCTCATGGGTCGAAACTCCTTTCGACCCCTTTCCGGGGATATCTTAGCGGAATGGTCGGCTTTTGTCCAGAGCGGGACAAAAATGAGCGGCCGCAGTTGACCCGGGGTTCCCGATTCGGTTAAGATGCCTCTCTTCCGACATGACGAATCAGATCGCGGTCATCCTCGGCGTCATGGTCGCCGCCTACATCGCGGCCAAAGCGGCCAAGCTGTCCGTCGAGCTGGCCATGTTCGCCGCGGCCGTGGCCGGGGGCCTGGCCGGGGCCTTCCTCGGCACGCCGAAGCTCGGCGAGCTCGGGCGGCACCTCGTCGAGGGCTCCTTCACCTACCTCGACGTCATGCTCGTCTTCTTCACGGCGACGCTGTTCATGAGCGTCGTCAACGAATCGGGCGGCGTCGTCTACGTCGTCCGGGCCACCCTGCGCGCCTTCGGCGACAAGCGCGTCCCGGCCCTGCTCGTCCTGATGGTCATCGTCCTCATCCCCGGGGCGCTGACCGGCGCCGGGAGCGTCTCGCTGCTCGTCGTCGGGGCCCCCGTGGCCATGGCCCTGGGCCGCCTCGGCGTCCCCCGGAAGCGCGTGGCGGCCATCCTGTTCATCGTCGCGGGGCTGAGCGCCGCGGCCCCGCCGGTCAATATCTGGGCCATGATCCTGTGCGCCGGCACGGCCATCCCCTACGTCGGCTTCGAGTTCACCCTGGGCATCCCCGTCCTCCTCCTGGGGACGTTCACGGTCCTCGTCCTGGGCTGGAAAAAGGAATCGGCGGCGGCGTCCGGCCACGTCGAGCTGCCCGACCCGCCGAAGGGCATGTCCTGGTGGCGGGTGCTCATCCCCTTCCTCGTCTTCTTCGGCCTCGTCGCGGCCTACCGGGCCTGGCCTTTCGCGTCTCCGATCTTCGGCCTGGCCTTGGAGTTCGCCGTCGCCACGGCGGCCGCCATCCTGGTCAGCCCGAAGCGCCTGGCCCTCCCGTCCCTCGCCCGGGACACCGTCAGGAGGCTCCTGCCCCTTCTGGCGACCACGGTCGTCGTCGGCATGCTCCAGCAGATCATGACCGCGACCGGCGTCCGGGGCCTGGTCTCCTACGCCGCGATCTCGACGCCGCTCGTGCTCCTCTTCCTCCTCCTGCCGGTCATCATCCCCGTCTCCGAAGGCGTCCTGACCTACGGGGCGGCGGCCATACTCGGCATCCCGCTCATCTGGTTCCTCGATTCGATCGGCTTCCACGCCACGGTCGTCATCGCCGGCTTGAGCCTGCTCTGGCCACTCGGCGACGGCCTGCCGCCCACGGCCCTGATCGGCCGGCTGAGCACGATGGTCTCGGGATACGAGGGCTCCTACCGGGATTTCCTCAAGTCCACGTGGCTGCCCTGGCTGGTGATCACCGCCGCCGCCATGGCCATGATCCTCTTCAGCTCGAAGCTGGCGTTCCTCGTCAAGTGGAGCACATAGGAGGGATACGGACGTGCCGCTCATCATGATCGCCTATTACGTCATCACGGCCGTTCTCCTGGCCTTGGCCGCCTGGAATTTCGTCCGGGAGCGGGAGCGCCGCCAGGACCTCGTCCTCTATCTTCTCATCATGGTCCCGCTCGTCGTCAGGCTCCTGCGGTGGAAATGAGGCCGGCGCGCATGAACAAGGACGCTCGCGGCAAGGCCGCCCTGGCGGCGGCCGCCATCGCCCTCGTGATCTGGGGGGGATGGCCCTTGTACCGCCACCGCCACCACGACGTCCCGATCATCAAGGGCCCGGGGGTCACGGAAGTCCTGCGCCTGAGCCGGTTCTCTCCCGGGCTCGAAGGCACCGTCGGGGACACCCTCGTCTTCGTGCTCCGGGGCCGGGAGCCGGGCGGCAAGGCCCTGATCATGGGCAACACCCACTCGAACGAGCCCGAAGGCATGCTCACGGCCCTCATCCTCATCGAGAACGGCGTCGTCGAGAAGGGCACGCTCTTCGTCATCCCCTTCTTCAACAACAGCGGCAGCCGGGCCACCCGTCCCGGCGACGGCTATCCCCTGTACTTCGACGTCGCGACGGACTGGGGCGCCCGGCGCTTCCGATACGGGAACCGCGACGCCTCTCCGCTCGACCAGTGGCCCGACCCGGACGTGTACATCCACTATCCCGACCGCCAGCTCCTGTCCTTCCTCGACGTCCGCAACACCAACCGGACCTGGCCCGGGCGGCCCGACGGCCCGCTCATGGAGAGGGTGACCTTCGGGGCGATGGAGCTGATGCGCCGGGAGGGGATCGACGTCGCCGTCGACATCCACGGCGCCGAGACGATGTTCCCGGTGACCAACTGCATCGTCGCCCCGGAGAGATCGGTCAGGATCGCCACGCTGGCGGCCCTGACCGTCAAGGCCACGGAAGGTTTCGAGAGCCACGTCGAGCCCTCGCCCGCCGGCTTCCGCGGCCTGTCCCACCGGGAGATCGGCGACCACTCCCAGACCCTGCCTTTCCTGCTCGAGGCGCCCATCCCCTTCCTCGACCAGCCGACGGGCCCCAAGACGGTCCGTTTCCTCCTCGACGGCAAGGACCCCTTCCTCCTCAGCCTGTCGAAGAAGAAAAAGCTCTTCGTGCCTTACGACGAGGACGGCTGGCCGCTCGAGAAGAGGGTCGGCCAGAACCTCTCAGTGACGCTCGAGATCCTGCGGCAGTTCACGAAAAAGACCGCCGACCGTCCCATCGCGCTGCGCGGCGTCCCCCGCTACGCCGAAGTGGTCAGGGACGGGGTCGGCCGCTTCCTCGGCGACCCCTCCAAGGCCGAGGCCGGCTCCGTCGTCTTCAATTGATCGGGGCCGGCCGCCCCGGGAGGTGTTCTCGATGTTCGACAGAAAAGCGCCCGTCCTCGCCGCGGCCTTCGCCGCGGTGCTCCTCGCGTCGGGAGGCCTGAGCCTCGTCAGGCCCGCCGGCCCCGCCCCGGAGACGGACCTGGCCTCGGAGGCCTGCACGGTCATCCTGGTCGGCCGGGAGGCTTCGACGGACGGCTCGGTCATGAGCACGCACGCCGCCGATTGCGGCGTCTGCGATTTCACCTGGCGGCACGTCCCGGCCGCCGCCCACAAGCCGGGAGCGACGCGCCGGCTCTACCGCATCGACCAGATCCGGACCTGGCCCCCGTCCGAGGGCGGCAAGTGGGCCATGGTCCTCAAGGACCCGACCGGGACCGAGCTGCCCCAGCCGGCCCGCACCTACGGCTACCATCACTCCGTCTTCGGCTACATGAACGACCAGCAGCTGGCCATCGCCGAGTCGACGATCGGCAACGTCCGCAAGCTCGGCAATCCGACGCCGGCGCCGGCGACGAACATCACCATGCTCACCTTCCTGGCCATGGAGCGCTGCCGGACGGCCCGCGAGGCCATACGCCTCATGGGCTCGCTGGCCGAAACGTACGGGTACGGGAACACCGACGGCGGCGAGATGCTGGCCGTTTCCGATCCCCGGGAGATCTGGGTCTTCGAGATCATGCCCGTCGGCCCGCTCTGGACGCCGGACAGCGGCAAGCCCGGTGCGGTCTGGGCCGCCCAGCGCGTCCCCGACGACCATGTCTCCGTCTGCCCGAACGAGTCGCGGATCGGCGAGATGGACCTCTCCAACCCCGATCTCTTCATGGCCTCGGCCCACGCCGAGTCCTTCGCCGTCGAATCCGGCCTCTAC
Organism: Candidatus Aminicenantota bacterium; assembly: GCA_041320535.1. GTDB lineage: Bacteria > Acidobacteriota > Aminicenantia > Aminicenantales > Saccharicenantaceae > RBG-16-66-30. The sequence continues at coordinate 1,986,820 of JBGLNH010000001.1, forward strand.
GACCCGAAGAGCGGCAAGCCTGATGTGGCTCAAATGTGGCTCAGTATGACCTTAGGTTTCGGGCTTATGTATGAGAACCCACTATCCTGCTAAGCTCGTGACCTGCCCCCTAACATTGTGCCAGCCCTAGAGTGAACTTTCCGACCACATGCGCCTCCGGCGCCGGCGGCTTGTATCCCAACGAACTGTGCGGCCTGATGCGATTGTAAACCCTTCGCCAGGCCTCCACAAGCACTTTCGCCTCCTCAAGTGTATCCAGAAGCTCCCCGTTCAGAAGCTCATCCCGCATCTTTCCGTTGAACGATTCGATATAGCCGTTCTCCCAGGGGCTCCCGGGCTCGATGAACAGCGTCCTCACGTCAAGGCGGTTCAGCCACTTGCGGACAGCCTTAGCGGCGAACTCCGGGCCGTTGTCGGACCTGATATATTCGGGCAGGCCTCTTCGGAGGAACAGCTCATAGAGCTGGTCCAGGACGTCCCCGGACCTGATCCTGCGGGCCACGTGGAGCGCCAAGCATTCCCTGGTGTACTCGTCGATGATAGCCAGGATCCGTAGGGGCCGTCCGTCAGACGTCCTCTCCATCACCATGTCGTAGCTCCAGACGTGGTCCTTCCTCTCGGGACGAAGCCGGATACAGGAGCCGTCGTTAAGCCATAAACGGCCCCGCTTCGGTTGCTTCTGAGGCACCTTCAGGCCCTCCCGCCGCCATATCCTCTCCACTCGCTTGTGGTTGATCTTCCATCCGTCATTCCGCATCAGCGCCGTGATCCGACGATAGCCATAGCGTCCATATTGAGTAGCCAGCCTGACGATCTGGTTGACGAGCCGCTCCTCGTCGTCGGGGATCTTGCGTTCGTGACGCTGCGTCGACCGCGGCTGCCCGATCGCCCGACAAGCCCGTCTTTCCGAGATGCCCATCACGTCACACACATGTTCGACCGCCCGGCCTCTCTTGGCCGGGCTCAGAAGTTTCCCCGGTTAACCTCTTTCAGGATGGCGTTGTCCAGAGATAGATCCGCCACAAGTTTCTTCAGTCGGACGTTCTCCTGCTCGAGCTCCTTGAGCCGCTTCGCCTGGTCGACCCTCATCCCGCCGTACTCCTTACGCCAGCGGTAATAGGTCTGCTCGGACACGCCCAGCTTCCGGCAGACTTCGGCGACCGGGTTCGATTGATTGAGAAGGACTTCCGCCTCCCGGAGCATGGTGATGATCTGCTCCGGCGTGAACCGTTTTCTAGCCATATCGACCTCCCTCGATCCAGCAAAATCTTATCACAAGGGCTGGATCCCTGTGAGGGGGTCAGGTCAATTGACAAAGTGTAGCCAATGGGCTACAATCTTGTTGTTTCAGAAATCCGTAAGACCGAGGAGTTCGCCTTATGGATCGATGGGCTGGACGACGTGCGTGCGCGTGCTCGCATCCTTGTGCGAATAGAAAGACTCGCCGCGGGAAATCCAGGCGATGTTAGGTCTGTCGGAGAAGGAGTTTCCGAATTGAGGATAGATTACGGACCTGGCTATCGAGTGTATTTCAAGAAGTTCGGGGTCGGATTGGTCATCCTGCTGGCGGGCGGCGATAAATGTACTCAGGAGAAAGATATCAAGCTGGCCCTACGTCTGGCCAGGCATATCTAGGAGGCGGGGATGGCCAAGACCCGGACGACTCGTTACGATGTGGCCGAGCACCTGCGCACCCCCGAGGACATGGCCGCCTATCTGGAAGCGTGCCTCGAAGACGCTCGCGGCGACGCGGCGTTGATTGCCAAGGCATTGGGGGACCTGGCGCGAGCCAAGGGCATGTCTCAGGTGGCCCGCGATGCCGGGCTGTCCCGCGAAAGCCTGTACAAAGCGCTCTCCGGCGAACGAAGCCCGGGCTTCGGCACGGTCCTGAAGGTCATGAAAGCCCTCGGCCTGAAGATGAGCGCCGAGGCGCTTCCTGAGCGCGCGCACGGCTTTCGCGTCGAGGCTTTCCCCCTCGAGCATGGCCCTCACGGAAAGGGCTTGGCGGAGATCGGGCCCGGCGCGGAGGGCTCGCGGATCGGGGCCGGATCGAGGCGCGTCAGTAATGCTTCCGGATCCCGCCGAAGCCGATGAGGCGGTTCGCCTTCGTCGCTTTCAGGAAGTTCCGGAGCCGTTTCGCGAATTCCTGCGGCCGGCCGCGGGCGCTTTCGATGTAGCCGAGGCGGATCCGCTTGTAGGCGTCCGAGAAGGCCTCGAAGTTCGCCCAGGTCTCGCTGTCGGCCCTGAGCGCGGCCAGGACATCGCGAGCAACGGAGACGGGCTTCTCGACGAGCAGGGGCCGGACCTTTTCCAGGACCTCGGGGACGACCCGGCCTCTCGCGGCCATGGCGCGCAGACGGACCAGGTTCGCTTCGGAGTAGGCGCTCCCGGGCCGGCGCGGCGTGAACCGCTGGGCGTAGCGGTCCTCGTCGACCCGGCGGACCGTGCTGTCGATCCAGCCGAACGCCAGGGCCTCTTCGACGGCGTCGTTGTAGAGGAGGCGGGGCGCGCCCGTGTGCTTCTTGGGAAAGACGAGCCAGACCTCCTTGGCCGCGGCGCGGTTCCGGCTGAGCCAGGCCCGCCACTCCCGGCGACGGGAGACGTCCAGGAGAAGAGGCGAGGTCCTCATCGGCGAATCTGATCGACGCTTCGGGACCATTCTATACCTAATTCCCCGGTTTTCGTCAGGGTTTCGCGGGGCCCGCGTCCCCGCGCCTTTTTCCCGGGGCTTGAGGCGGCGCGGACGTTGTGGTGAAATGGTCCCGGGAACCCCGGACGATCGAGGAGGACGCATGGCCGAATATTCGCACTCGCAGCTCGACAAGTACCGGCAGTGCCCGCTGCAGTACAAGTTCGTCTACGTCGACAAGATCGACCGCCGCGAGGAGGGCATCGAGGCCTTCCTCGGGCAGCGCTTCCACGACGCCATGGAGTGGCTCTACGGGGAGACCGCCTTCCGGGTGCCGACGCTCGAGGAGGTCGTTAGCTATTACGAGAAGGATTGGGCCGAGAAGTGGCACGACGAGATCAAGATCGTCAAGGAGCGGACCGCCGACGACTACCGGAAGATGGGCCGGCGCTTCATCGCGGACTACTACAGGCGGCACCACCCGTTCGAGGAGGGCCGAGTGCTCGGCCTCGAGCGCTACATCCGCTTCCCGCTCGACGACGCGGGGCGGTACCGGTTCAAGGGCATCATCGACAGGCTGATGCTGGCCCCCGACGGGGTCTTCGAGATCCACGACTACAAGACCGGCTCCAAGCTCCCCGACCAGCGGGAGGTCGACGCGGACCGCCAGCTCGCCCTCTACCAGGTCGGGGTGCAGTCGCTCTGGCCCGAGGCCCGGGAGAGGGGAGTGCGGCTCGTCTGGCACGAGGTCGCCTTCGACGTCGAAATGCGCTCGACCCGGACGGCCGAGGCGCTGGAGGAGCTCAAGTCCGAGACCGCCGCGCTCATCGACCGGGTCGAGGCGGCCGTGAAAGCGGGCGATTTCCCGCTCTACGAGAGCGCCCTCTGCGCCTGGTGCCCCTACTGGGACCTCTGTCCGGCCAAGAAACACCTGGTCAAGGTCGAGGCGCTGCCCGAGGACAAGTGGAAGTACGAGCCGGGTGTGGCCATCGTCGACGCCTACGCCGAAAGGTGGCGAAAGAAGAAGGAGCTCGAGGCGGAGAAGGACGAGGTCGAAAAGGAGATGGCGGCCATCCGCGAGGCGGCCATCGCCTTCGCCGAGAAGGAGGGCGTCCAGGTCATCGCGGGGACGGGGGCGCGTCTGCGCGTCACCGGCAAGGACCGGATCGTATCGCCCGGCAAGGGGACGGAGGAGCGCAAGGCCCTCGAGGCGGAGCTGCGCCGGCTCGGCGTCTGGGAGGAAGTGGCGGCCCTCGACCCTTATGCCCTGGAAGACGCGGTCACGGCGGGCAAGTGGGGGCCGGAGGCCGTCGCGGCGCTCGAAGCCTGGCTCAAGACCGAGAAGCGCTGGACGGTGACATTGAGTGAGAGGGTCGAGAAGTAGGAGATAGCGATTTCCATCGGCCCTTCGACAGCACGCGGGATGGGCCCCAAAGGCACGATAGCCGCCGCCCGCTTCTTCCTGGTTCGTTTGGATATCCGGAAATTTTCGGTTTCGAGCGAATTTGAATTTCGCAAGATCCTGGATCGAGCGACTCGGGCCTATGTCCGTCATCTGCAAAATACTTCCCGGGACACAATGCCCATGTCCCATTAGATCGGAAAGGAACTCCTCTTTGTCGGTCGAGTGCTTGGCCGCGACCTCGACCTGGCCGTCGGCGAAGATGAGCAGGGCGATCTCGTCCCGGGGACGGAGGAGCTTCGTCGCCAGGTGGCGGAGGACCGCCTTGCATTCCTCGAGCTTTTTGTCGAGGCCCATGCTGCCGCTGACGTCGAGGAGAATGGTCAGGCTGAGGGGCGACCCGAAGTCGTGGGAGAAATAGGTGATGCCCTTCGGCTTGTTGTTCTCGAAGATGGTGAAGTCCTTCTCCGTCAGGTTGTTGACGAAGCGCCCCTTGGAGTCCTGGACCGTGATAGCCAGAGTGATGGCCCTGACGACGTATTCGTGGGCGGCCTGGTCCTTGACCTGTTCCTGAGCCAGGGCCGGCGGCGCCGATCCGAGCGAACAGATAACGGCCAGGCAGGCGAGGACGGACACGACCAAGGCTTTGCTTTTCATGGTTCGAGAGCGAGGGCTTGGCATCCAAAATACCACGGGCCCCCCGGCGAATCAAATCCGGGGGCGGACAGAGAGGTCTTGCGCGCCATCGGAGGTTTTGTCGGCCGGCGGGCCGGTTTTCAGGAATCGAGGCCGGTCAGTTGGCGGCCCGGTCGCCCTCGGCCGGGGCCCTTTCGGCGCCATCGAACGGGTGGGCCGTCCACAGAGCGTAGTCGGAGGTGATGAGCTTCGCCTCCCGTTCGTGCGCCCGGCCGGCCGGGACAGGCCGGCGATCGGCCATCTCTTCCTGGAGCTTCCGTCCGTCGGCCATCAAGCGGAGGAAATACAGGGGGATCGCGAGTGAGCAGATGAAGGCCACGATGAAGGTGTTCAGTTATCCGCCCGTCCCTTTCACTAAGCCCCGCGAACTCTTTTCGTGTCTCATGTCCTGACGGCTACCGCGAAACAACCAATATTTGTTGTTTATTATTTCCGAGGTCGCCAAAAGTTGTCAAGTCTTTTATTTTCAATTCTTTGCATAAGGCGCGAGGGCCTCAATATAATGTGCCGCGAAGGTCCGGAAGCGCCATGGGTTGTGGTCGGGGGACGATCCGGATTTTGACTTGGAGCGGGGCCCGTGCTAATCTATCGTCGCATCCATTCCATGCGAAGAGGGTAGCGCCATGAACGGACCTCCCGGTTCGGGACCGCTCCGCCGTCGGCTTGCGAGGATCGCGGCCCCCGCCTTCGTCCTTTCGTTGGCCGCGGCGGCCTTCGCCGCGGCGGCCCGGGAGGCGCCTGAATCCGCGTCGCGCACGGGGCAGCGGATCTTCCTCGAGACCTGCGCCGCGTGCCACGCGCCCGACGGCAAGGGGCATTCCCGCGGCCGGCTCGGCTTCGACGTCGCCCCGCCCGACTTCACCGACCCGGACTTCGCCTCCCGCGAGCCGCACGGCGACTGGGTCGGGATCGCCCGCAACGGCGGGCCGTCCCGGGGCTTCTCCGAGATCATGCCGTCGTTCCGCGACGCCCTGACCATGGAGGAGCTCGAGTCGGTCGTGACCTACATCAAGTCGCTCCACGGCGACCGCCGCTGGCCGCCCGGGGAGTTCAATCTGCCCCGGCCCCTGGTCACGGGCAAGGCCTACCTCGAGGACGAGGTGGTCTTCCAGGCCGCGTGGACCGAGGACGCGAACGGCTTGGACCGGATCTCGGGCAAGATCGTCTACGAGCAGCGCTTCGGCGCCCGCAACATGTGGGAGGTCGTCCTGCCCTTCGGCTGGAGCGAGCGGTACATTGTGACGGGCGATCTGGGACCTCCGCCCAGAGTATGGGGGGCGAACCTCGGCGACGCCGCGCTCGCCGTCAAGCGCAATTTCCATCACAACCTCCGCGGCGGTTCGATCCTGAGCGGCACGGCCGAGCTCATCCTGCCGACGGGGGACCGGCGCTCCGGGTTCGGCAAGGGCACGTTCATCTTCGAGCCCTTCGTCACCTACGGCCAGCTCCTGCCGGCCGGCTTCTTCCTCCAGGCCCAGGCCGGCCTGGAGCTCCCTTTCCGGCGCTGGTACACGGAGAACGAGGCCTTCCTCCGTGTCGCCCTCGGCCGGAGCGTCAACTTCACCCCCTGGGGCCGGACCTGGTCGCCCATGGTCGAGGTCCTGGCCGCCAGGGAGCTGCTGTCCGGCGCGCCGGTCGTCCTCGACATCGTGCCCCAGGTCCAGGTGACGCTCAACAAGCGCCAGCACATCATGTTCAACATAGGCGTGCGCCTGCCCCTCAACCGGACCGAGGGCCGGAGCCCGACGGTCATGGCCTACCTGATCTGGGACTGGTTCGACGGGGCCTTCTTCGACGGGTGGTGAAAATGAGACCTCGACACATCGCTCTTATCATCGCTTCCCTCGCCGGCCTCGGCTTGGCCGCGGCCGCCGTGCGCGTCCCAGGGCTCTTCGTCGCCTCGGACCGCTGCCAGGCCTGCCACAACGGCCTGGTGACGCCCCGGGGCGAGGACGTCTCGATCGGCGCGGACTGGCGGGCCTCCATGATGGCCAACGCGGCCCGCGACCCCTACTGGCAGGCCTCTGTCCGGCGGGAGACCCTGGCCAACCCCAAGATCGCCGCGGCCGTCGAGCACGAGTGCGCGGCCTGCCACATGCCCATGGCCCGCTATCAGGCCAAGGCCGGCGGGGGCATGGGACAGGTGTTCGCCCACCTCCCGGTCGTACCCGCGACCGGCCCCGGGCAAGCCCTGGCCGTGGACGGCGTGTCGTGCGCGGTCTGTCATCAGATCGGGAAAGAGAAGCTCGGCGAACGGGAGAGCTTCACCGCCGGGTTCGTCGTGGACGCCAAGACGCCCATGGGGGCGCGCAAGATCTTCGGTCCCTACGACATCGACAAAGGCCGGCAGCGGGTCATGAGCTCGTCGTCCGGCTTCCTGCCCGAAAAGGCGGACCACATCCAAGGTTCGGAGCTCTGCGCCACCTGCCACACCCTCTTCACCCACGCCTACGACGAGAACGGCGAGGCCGTCGGGGAGCTCCCCGAACAGGTGCCCTATCTCGAATGGAAGCACAGCGCCTTCAGCGGCCGGATGAACTGCCAGGATTGCCACATGCCCAAGGTCGAAGGGAAGATGCCCATCTCCTCCTCCCTCGGCCAACCGCGAGAGGACTTCGCCCGCCACGTCTTCCGGGGCGGCAACTTCTTCATGCCCAAGGTCCTCAACCGGTATCGCGACGACCTCGGCGTCGCCGCGGAGCCGCTGGAGCTGGAGACGATGTCGGCCCGGACGGCGGCCCATCTCCAGGGATCGTCGGCCAAGCTCGCCGTGCGCGATACGGCGGTCGAGGACGGCACGCTCCGGGCCGTGGTCGAGATCGAGAACATGGCCGGGCACAAGCTGCCGACGGCCTACCCGTCGCGGCGGGTCTGGCTCCGCTTCACCGTCCTCGACGGCACCGGCGCCGCCGTCTTCGAGTCCGGGCGGCTCGAGGCCGACGGCTCCATCGCCGGCAACGACAACGACGCCGACCCGGCCCGCTTCGAGCCCCATTACGCCGAGATCCGGAGCGCCGACGAAGTCCAGATCTACGAGCCCATCCTCGGCGCCCCGGGGGGCAAGGTGACGACGGTGCTCCTCGCGGCCAACCGTTACCTCAAGGACAACCGGCTCCTGCCGCTCGGCTTCGACAAGGCCAAGGCGGACGAGACGATCTCCGTCAAGGGCGGGGCGGCCGATGACGAGGACTTCAAAGCCGGGGGAGACCGGGTCCGCTACGCCGTGCCTCTCGGCGGGGCCTCGGGCCCCTTCACCGTCCGGGCCGAGCTCTGGTACCAGCCCGTCGGCTTCCGCTGGGCCCGCAACGTCGGCGACCGCCCCTCGGACGAGGCGGCGCGGTTCCTCTCCTACTACGGCGAGATGTCGGGCTCGTCGGCGATCGCGCTGGCCCGGGCGGAGACGACGGCGAAGTAGCCGCGGACCCCGCCTTTCGCCTTTCGGTCAGGGCCGCCGCTTCAGCGATTCGTAGACGAGCGGCAGGACGACCAGGGTGACCAGGGTCGAGGTCAGGAGCCCGCCCACGAGGACCGTCGCCAGGGGACGCTGCAGTTCCGCCCCCGGCCCCGCGGCCAGGAGCAGGGGAAGGACGCCGAAGACGGTCGTGAACGTGGTCATCAGGACCGGCCGCAGCTTCTCCGCGACGCCGAGCTCGACGGCCTCGGCGAGGCTCCGCCCATCCTCGATCTTGCGCCTGAAGGGTCCGCGAGTCGGCCATCCGGGCCTTCTTCTTCGCCTGCGGCATCCTGACGGTCCTCGTCCTGCTGGGCATCTTCGCCACGCTCGTCGCGACGGCCGTGCCTGCCTTCCGCGAGATCCGCCCCTCCGAGTTCCTCCTCGAGTCCAATTGGGACCCGACCTCCCCCGAGAAGGCGGAATACGGCATCCTGGCCATGGTCGTGAGCACGCTCCTGGTCACCGGGGGGGCGCTCCTCATCGCCGTCCCCGTCGGCATCGGCGTCGCCGCCTACCTTTCGGACGTCGCGCACTGGCGCGTCCGAGAGGTTCTCAAGCCCGTCGTCGAGATCCTCGCCGGCATCCCGTCCGTGGTCGTCGGCTTTCTCGGCATCGTCCTCTTCGGGCCGCTCATCGCCAAGATCTTCGGCACGGGCCACGGCCTCAACGCGGCCAACGGCAGCGTCCTGCTGGCCATCATGGCCCTGCCGACGATCATCAGCATCTCCGAGGACGCGCTGAGCGCCGTGCCCCCGGTCTACGGAGAGGCCTCCTTGGCGCTCGGCGCCTCGCGCTGGCAGACGCTCGTCCGGGTCAAGCTGCCGGCCGGGCTCTCTGGCATCATCGCCGCCACCATGCTCGGCATGGGCCGGGCCATCGGCGAGACCATGACCGTCCTCATGGCCACGGGCAACGCCCGGTCGTTCCCCCACGGGTTCCTCGAGTCGGTCCGGACCATGACCGCCGGCATCGCCATCGAGCTCGGCGAGGTGCCCTACTTCACGACCCATTACTACGCCCTCTTCGCCATCGGTCTCGTCCTCTTCGTCATGACCTTCGCCGTCAACATGATCGCCGAAGTCGTCCTGCGGAAATACCAGGAGAAGGAGAGATGAAGAGGGCGGCCCGCAAGAAGTTCGTCCAGGCCCTGGGCTTCCTGGGGCTGAGGACGGCCATGGGGCTCGTCCTGGCCGTCCTCGTCCTCTTCCTCTACGACATCGGCAGCAAGGGGGGTGGGGCGGTCTCCTGGGAGTTCCTGACCCAGGCCCCGCGGCGGGGCATGACCGAGGGCGGCATCTTCCCGGCCATCGTCGGGACCTTCCTCGTCGCCGTCATCACGGCCGTCCTGGCCGTGCCGCTGGGGATGGCCTCGGCCATCTACCTCAACGAATACGCACGGCAGACGCGCCTGACCCGGCTCATCCGACTGTCCATCCGCAACCTCTCCGGGGTCCCCTCCATCGTCTACGGCCTGTTCGGGGTCATCCTCTTCGTCAACGTCATGCGCTTCGGGACCTCCATCCTGTCGGCCGGGCTGACCCTGGGCCTGATGACCCTGCCCTGGACGATCACGGCCAGCGAGGAGGCCCTCAAGACCATCCCCGATTCCTACCGGGAGGGGGCCCTGGCCCTCGGGGCGACGAAGTGGCAGGCCATCCGGACCAACGTCCTGCCTTACGCCGTGCCGGGCATGCTCACCGGGACCGTGCTCGGCCTGGCCCGGGCGGCCGGCGAGACGGCCCCCATCATGTTCACCGGGGCGGCCTTCTATCTGCCCTACCTGCCGAAGTCCCTGTCCGACCAGTTCATGGCCCTGCCCTACCACCTCTACATCATGGCCACCCAGCATCACGCCATCCAGCAGGTCCGGCCGCTGGCCTACGGCACCGCGCTTGTACTGATCGCCCTCGTCCTCGGGCTGAACATGACCGCCGTTATCGTCCGCTACCGGTTGAGAAGGAAACGCCGATGAGCCCCGACACGACCGCCGCCAAGATCGAAACGAAGGACCTCGACTTCTATTACGGGAAGAGCCAGGCCCTGAAGAAGGTCAGCCTCTCCTGCCGTCCGAACAAGGTCACCGCGATCATAGGGCCTTCGGGCTGCGGCAAGTCGACCTTCATCCGGACCCTCAACCGCATGAACGACGTCATCCCCGGGACGCGCTTCGAGGGGCGGATCCTCCTCGACGGCGCCGACGTCCACGCCCCCGACGTCGACGTCGTCGAGCTCAGGCGGCGGGTCGGGATGGTCTTCCAGAAGCCCAATCCCTTCCCGAAGTCGATCTACGACAACATCGCCTACGGCCTGAGGATCAACGGCCTGAAGGACAGGAGAGCGATCGAGGGCGTCGTCGAGAAGAGCCTCCGCGGGGCGGCCCTCTGGGACGAGGTCAAGGACCGCCTCGACGAGAACGCCTTCTCCCTGTCGGGCGGCCAGCAGCAGCGCCTCTGCATCGCCCGGGCCCTGGCCGTCGAGCCCGAGGTCATCCTTTTCGACGAGCCCTGCTCGGCCATCGATCCCATCGCCACGGCCAAGGTCGAGGACTTGATAGAACACCTCAAAACACGGTACACTGTCGTCATCGTGACCCACAACATGCAGCAGGCGGCCCGGGTTTCGGACGACACGGCCTTCATGATGCTCGGTGAGCTCGTCGAGTTCGACCGGACGGAGAAGATCTTCACCAACCCGGCCAACAAGCTGACCGAGGACTACATCACGGGCCGGTTCGGATGACACGCGCGGCCGAGAAGGGCCGAGGAGACGCCATGTCCAAGATGGAACGACCGTTCGACGAAGAGCTCCGATCGCTCAAGGAAAAGCTCCTGGAAATGGCCTCGCGGGCCGAGGAGCAGATCGCCCTGGCCATCCGGGGCCTCAAGGAACGGGACGAGACGATGGCCTGCCGGGTCCTCGAGCGGGAGACGGCCATCAACCTCCTCGACGTCGAGATCGACGATATGGCCATGCGCCTGCTGGCCCTGCGCCAGCCCATGGCCACCGACCTGCGCTTCATCACCTCGGCCATGAGGATCGGGAGCGACCTCGAGCGCATCGGCGACCTGGCGGTCAACATCGCCGAGCGGACGATGGACCTCCTGAAGGCGCCCCAGCTCAAGCCGCTCATCGACATCCCCCGCATGGCGCAGACGGCCCAGGAGATGGTCCGCGACGCCCTCAACGCCTTCATCAACGGCGACGCCGACCTGGGCAAGAAGGTCTGCGAGAGGGACGACGAGGTGGACAAGCTCAACGACCAGGTCTTCCGGGAGCTGCTGACCTACATGATGCAGGATTCGGGGAGCATCACCCGGGCCGTCGACCTCATCCTCGTCGGCCGCCACCTCGAGCGCATCGCCGACCACGCCACCAACATCGCCGAGGACGTCATCTTCATGGTCCGCGGCAAGACCATCAAGCACCATGTCGGAGAGGGCCTCGAACCGGGGCCGAAGAGCTGCTCCGGCGGCGAATGAAGCCGGCCCGCGTCACGAAAGCTTCCGGATCCTGACCTCGATGTCCTTCTCCCCCTTGAGGAGCCCGACGATCCTGTCCGTAGGCGTGTCGCCGAAATGATAAGGGTAGAGGACCTTCGGCCGGAAGGCCCGGGCCGCGTCGGCGACCTGCTCGGGCGACATGGTGTAGGGCAGGTTCATCGGCAGGAAGGCCACGTCGATCCCCTTCAAGGCCTTCATCTCGGGCGTGTTCTCCGTGTCCCCGGCGATGTAGACCCGCTTGTCGCCGAAGGAGATCACGTAGCCGTTCCCGACGCCCTTGGGATGGAAAGGGCTCCCGTCCGGGCGCTTGTGGAGGATGTTGTAAGCGGGCACGGCCTCGATAAGCAGGCCGAGGACGGTCCGGGACTCGCCGTTGGCCAGGACGATGGCGCCGGGCAGCTTCGACCGGCAGGCGTCGGCCGCGACGACCGTCGTTCCCGGCGCCATGACGGCCTTGCAGGCCGCGGGATCGAGGTGGTCGAAGTGATCGTGAGTGACCAGGACGAGGTCGGCCTTGGGCAGAGCGCCGTAATCGGCGACGTCGCCGTAGGGGTCGACGTGGATCGTCTTGCCGCCGAAGGCCATCATCAGCGTCCCGTGCCCGAGGAAGGTGATCTCGAGATCGCCCCGGGACGTCGGGATGACGTCCTTCTCGGACTTCGCCTGGGCGGCGGACAGGCCGGCGAAGCCGAGGGCCAGGAAACAGATCGCCAGGATGATTTTGATCATGAGCGCCTCCTTGCGTGCCGGCCCCATTATAGACCGGCCGGGACGGCCGGCGCAACGGAACGGGCCGGGCCCTCAGAGGCCGCGCAAGGCGCGCCGGGCGAACAGGGCCGAGACGGCCGCGGCCGCGAAGGCGAGGGCGGGGAGCCAGGGGAATCCGGCCAGTCTTCGGTAGCCCGGACGATGCCTGACAGAGCCGCCTTTCCATGCCCTTCTCGACCATCCTTGATCCTCCGTTCCTCCCGGGGCGTCCCGCGTCCTTGCGCCGGACGGCTTGGGATCGAAGACCCTCTTGACTTCAGATATAACAGAGGACGGGGGACGAAGTCAACTGAGTCCGGCTCACTCCCTCAGGATGGCCGCCCGGACCGGGGAGACCGACAGGGAGGCCCGGGCCGAGACCGTCTGGCCCTCGGCCGTCGTCCGGGGATAGGAATAGGACAGGCTGGAGACCTTCCTGTAGGAGGGCGGGGAGGGAGGCAGCGGCCTCTTGGCCACCAGGTCCTTCAGGGCTTTGTAGGCCAGGGCGAAGGCGTCGAGGATGCTGACGCCGCGCGACATCGGGTCTTCCTTGGGGGGCGGCATGTAAGGCTTCTGGCCGGGCATGAGCGGCCCGCCGAGCGGGAACGTGAACGAGGACGGCCTGGCGGCGATCTTCCTGCTCCTCAGCACGAGCTTCCCGTCGATGTAGAGGGACAGCTCGCCTTCCTGGATGGGCTTGAGCGCCGCCCCTCTCTCGGCCCGGCCCGCGGTGTCCCGGACGGGCGGCGGTACGGGGACGGCGACGTCGGCGAGGTCCACGCTCAAACGGATCGGTTTCCGCAGGATGAGGTCGCCGACCTTGAGGTCGAGGATGAACTCGTAGGTCTCCGAGCGCTCGAAGAGGCCGCGCAGCGGGATGGTCAGGATGTGGAAGCCGGCCGGCCAGTGCCCGCCCTCGAGGATATAGGGGCCGAGCGAGACGCGGTAGAGGGCCTCGTTGAGGAGCTCGAGGCCGACGTCGACCGACCCGGGAATGCCGGTCGCGGGGCTCCGGTCGTAGGCCAGGAGGGTGATGTCGGAGACCAGGGGATAGGACCTCTTCCAGCCGGCCCAGAACGTCAGGAAATCCCGGATCGTGTAGACGTCGAGGAAGCCGAAATCGGGGTCGTAATCCCGGTAGGTCTCGAAGTACTCCGTGACGAGGTCCTGCTCGAGCCGCTTCTCGCCGAGCTTGGAGGCCAGGAAGGGAAGGATGACGGAGGCCGTCTGGCGGTCGTCGGCCTCGAGGCCCTTCGTCTCCGCGCTCAGATAGTCCCAAGCGGCGCGGTAGTCGGGATCGCGTCCCAGGCGCGCCAGGAGCTCCGCCTTCCAGTCGGCCCGGGCCGCGGAGGAGAGGAACAGGAGCGCCAGAACGGCCGTCGCGGTCCGCCGGGATCTAGTCATTGTAGACGAACTCGAAAGTGATCTCCAAAAGATCGCCGGGAAAATCGTCCGGCAGGGCGGGGAAGGGCAGAGCCGCCCTTATGGCCTCCAGGGCGGCCCGGTCGAGGACCTCGACGGTCGTCCCCTCGAGGATCTCGATCGAGTCGAGCTCGCCGCTCCTCTTGACGACGACGACGAAGCTGATCCTGGCGGTCTCGGGCAGCGCCGGGACCGCGGGGAGGGCCCAGTTGAGCTGCAGGCGCTCGACGACCGCCGTCGCCCACGGAAGGAGGTCGTAGCCTTTGAGCGGGATGGAGACCCCGATCCGCTGCCGGCCCCCGCCGCTGCCGGCCCCGACGCGACCCCGGCCTGTCCCGTAGCCCCCTCCGCCTCTCGCACCGCGGCCGTACTTCGAGAAGTCGGGCAGGGGCGCCCGTCCGCTTATGCCGGGCGGCCCGGGGGGCGTGCCCGGCGGGGCGAGCGGGACGGTCAGCGAGGACCGGCCCCGGACGGTCAGGGACTCGCGGAACTTCGAGGACAGGGAGGGGATGACCGTGCCGGCGCCCGGCGGTACGGGCGCTCCGCCCGGCTCGCCGGCAGCTTCCCCGGCCTCCGGCTCCCCGGGCAGCTCGACGGTCCGGCGGGCGGCGGCGGGCGTAGCGGGCTCGCCGAGCGCCTCGGCGGGATCGGCGGTGAGCTCCCGCCCGCCGACGACCTTGGGTATGGCGATCTTGAGCGGCGGGACGAGTGCGATCTCGCGGACCTCCTCGCCCCTCCGGTCGAAGGGCAGGATCTTGACGTAGATCCGGCCGTGGTAGACGGCCAGGGCCAGAAGCGCGTGGATGAACAGGGTGGCGAGCACGCCGTACAGCCTGTCCCGCGGCGGACGGCCGCCCGCGCCGGGGTCGATCAGGCTATCTTCGAGCATGGCGTGGCGGTCCTGGTGGGACATTATAGTACAATCCCCGGCCGCCCCGAAGCGTTGCGGCGGCCCGGAGATGGGAGAAGGACCCTTTTTATCGGGAGGGAGCGGCCACGGTGAAGATCAAGGTGAGAGCGTTGAGGAGGACCAAACGGAGGACGAGGGCGGGGATGCCGAAGAGGGGGATGAGCAGGGCCGAAGCGACGACCGCCCCGCCGAACGAGGCCACGAGGTCGACGCCGTAACCCAAGCCCGGGTGCGGGACGGTCTCGAGAACGAGCCTGTTGGCCGCGATGAAAAGGAGGCCGCTCAAGACGCCGAAACCCCCGAGGAGAGCGAAAGGCACGAGCTCCCCGCCGCTTCCCGGGAGCGTGGCCCAGGCCGCGAGGAGCAGGAGAACGAAGCCGGCCAGGACCAGCGGCAGATCGGCCCGCCCCGGGCGCGTTCTCCGGCGGCCCAGAGCGGCTCCGGCGACGAGCCCGGCCATGAAGCAGGCCAGGAGCAGGGGGATCTTCCCGTAGACGTAGCCGAAGTGGGCCTGGAAGGCTATGAGCACGGCCACTTCGACGACGATCGTCGTGAAGCCCATGACCGCCAGGGGGACGAGGAACCGGGCGGACGATCGCTTCAGGACCCGGGCCAGGAGGGCCAGCGCCAGGGCGAAAGCGGCCAAAGGCGCGTCCATGAGCCAGTTCCCGGGGACCCTCGCCGCGCCCTGGAGGAGGCGCGCTTCCAGCCCCCCGAACTGGCCGGCCCAGAGGAGGGTCTGGAAGTAGTAGCTCACGGGGACGAGGTCCCTGTTGATCCTCTCCTCGGGGCCCGCGGCGAGCAGGGCGGCGCTCAGCCGCTCGATCCGCCCGGGATCGAGCCGGAAGGCCAGGGCCGCCGGATTTACGAACATCGTCTCCAGGCCGATTCGTCCGATCTTTTCCGACAGGGCCCCGGCGTCGAGCGAGAGCGGACCGTCGGAGGCCAGGACGACGGTGCTCGATCCGGGGATGACCCGGAACCCGAGGCCGAAGACGTCCGCCAAGGTCCGGGCGATCGAGGCCAGGAACCGCGCGGACGACCTCCCGACATGGTCTTCGGAGCCCGAGAGAACGAAACTGAGGACGCCGCCGGGCGCGAGCTTCGAGCGGACCTCGGCGAAGAACTCGCGGGTGTAGTACCTATTGACCTGGGCCGTGGCCGGGTCCGGCAGGTTGAGCAGGATGGCGTCGTAGCGCTCCTCCGACCGTTCCAGAAAGGCCCTCCCGTCGCTGGCGAAGACGCGGACGCGCGGGTCGTCCAGGGCCGCGAGCTCGGAAGCTGAGAGGTGCTCGCGGGCCAGGCGGACGATGGCCGGGTCGAGCTCGACGCAGTCCACGCGGGCGCCGGGGTACTTGAGGACCTCCTCGACGCAACCGTTCGCCGTCCCCCCGATCAGCAGGACCCTTTCGGCCCCGTCCCGCTGGAGCATGGCGAAGTGGACCGCGTCCTCTGAAGCGCCGACGTCCGGACGGCTGAAGACGGCGAGGCCGTTGTCGTAGAGGGTCACCTGTTCCGCGGTCCGGACGACGAGGAGCTTCCCGTAGGGCGTGTCCGCGGCGTCGACGAGGTCGAGAGGCTTCCAGGCCGCCCGGAGGGCCTTCCCGTCGGCGGCCGCCAATCCGGCCGAGAGCAGGAGGGCCGCCGCGAGGAGAGGCTTCGCCCGCGCCGGCCTCAGCGCGGCGAGCGTGAGGACGGCCGCCCCGCCCCCGACGACGGCCGCCCCCTGCCAGTTCGAAAGGCGGGGGATGAGCAGGAAGTGGACGGCGAGCCCGGCGGCCATCGCCCCGGCCGACTCCATCAGGTAGACCCTGGGGACGTCGCCGCCGAGGAGACCGGCGTTGAGGACGAAGGCGTGCCCGAGGGGGAAGCTCACGAAGAGGGACAGGACGAGCGCGAAGACGAGGGCCGGGACGAGCCCGGTCGTCTCGGCCGGGAGGACGCCCATCAGCGCGTGCGAGAACCGCAGCAGCGCCAGCCCGGCGTAGAACAGGACGACCAGGAGCCGCAGGAGCGCCGGCGGTTCGCCCCGGCCGGGGATGGCCCCGGCGATCGCCCGGCCGAGCTCGAGCACGGCCGTCCGGGTCTCGTCAGTCTCCTCCTCGGCGTAGACGGACACGAAATAGCGGTCCTTCCAGAACGACAGGAGCCCCGCCTTGTACGTCGAGCCCTGGCCGATCCCGGCGTCCGCGCCGTCGAGGTCGTGGGTGAAAACCCCGAAGGCGTCCGCGGACCCGCCCATGTCGAAGGCGTCGACGACGATGTCCGCCCGCCCGTCCTTGTGGAAGCGGCGGGCGACGAGGAAGCGCATGTTGTAGGACCGGTAGACCTCGCCGGCGCCGTCGATGTATTCGAAGACCGTCTCCGCGTCGTAGACCTGGTCGGCCTCGGAGAGCCAGGGGCCGACCGTCGCGGGGATGTACGAGGCCAGACGGCGGGCGTCGGGGGATTCCGGTGCGCTCATCAGGAAGGGCCCTCCTACCCAGGCCAGCAGGGAGGCGAAGACGACAGCCTTCTTCATCGCCCCGATTCTATCACGCCGCCGAAGACGAGGCAAGGAAACGGGACCCGGGGCCCGGGCGTTTGCAAATTAGGAGATTTCAGGGAATAATAGACGGGAAGGAGAGACGCATGTCCGACCGCCGCCTGTGGCTGCCCGCCGTTTTGGCCCTCTCGCTCGCCGTCGTCCTGGGCGCCTGCTCCGCTTCCGGCGACGGCGACGGGGACACCGTCACTCCCGTCGCCATTCCCGCGGCGTCCATGTCCTACATCGTCCTGGCCTGGAGCGACCTGGGCATGCCCTTCATGAGCCCGACCTACGACCGCGAGGTCCTGCTCCCGCCCTACAGCTCCCTGCGGGCCCAGGTCGTCAGGCGCGGCGACCCGCCGGAGATCGTGACGACCGGCGTCACCGTCGAATATTCCATCGTCGGCAACACCTATTCCTACGGCAAGTCGACCCCCAAGACGGAGGAATCCCCGCTCAGGCTCTACGCCGGCTTCTGGGACAACTCCTTCGACCTCTTCGGCGTCGATCTCGATCCCGACACCGGCCTCAACTTCGCCGATCCCGGCGTCTCCTACGGGCTCTCGGGAAGCATGGCCCTCAAGGGCGACCGCTTCGAGGCCGACGGCGTCCCGGCCGTCCCCATCGACGACGCCGGGACATGGGAGCCCTACCAGGTCGCCGAGATCGTCGTCCGCGACGCCGCGACCCTCGTCGAGCTGGCCCGCACCCGCGCCACGCTCCCCGTCTCCGACGAGATCGGCTGCGCCAAGTGCCACGGGACGACCATCGGGACCCAGGAGATCCTGTCGGTCCTCGAAGAGCACGACAAGAACTCGGGGACGTCCTTCGCCGTCGACGGCCAGCCCGTCCTGTGCGCCGACTGCCACGGCAGCCCGGCCCTCGGGCAGACCGACAAGGGCTCCTCCGGCCACTACCTGTCCGAGTTCATCCACGGCTTCCACATCGGGGCCTCGCCCACCTGCTACGACTGCCACCCCGGGGAGAAGACGCTCTTCCACCGGAGCACGGCCCACTCGAGCGATGCCGGCGAGTGCACGGCCTGCCACGGCACGCTCGCGACGATCGCCACGGGCATCTCCGCCGGGCGCGTGCCCTGGGAGAACGTGCCGAAGTGTTCCGACTGCCATACGTTCGTCGCCGAGGTCGACACGGGACCGGATCCCGTGCGCGACGCGGCCGGGCACGGCGGGCTCTCCTGCGCCGCCTGCCACGGGACCCCCCACGCCCAGGTGCCTTCGAACGAGGCCACGGACAACGAGCAGTTCGAGCAGTACCAGGACAAGGCCCTGCCTCTCGGGAGCTGCAGGGTCTGTCACAGCGGCTCGAAGGGCGGCGGGCTGATAGGGATCGTCACGGCCCACGGCGGCGGCGAGCCGACCGCCTGCACGGTCTGTCACACGGGGCCGATCCGGACGACCAATCCCGCCCGGTTCCCCCACCGGTTCCAGCAGCGCAAGCGCTGAGGCGGATCAACCCCCGTTCTCGCGGACCAGGCGGCCGACGTACGCCCGCAGGAAGCGGACGGCCTCGTCGGCCCGGCGGAAGACCGGGACGCCGGCCCGCTCGAGGTGATCGGCCAGCGGCGTATAGAGCTCGCCGGCGTCGATGTTGACGACGAAGGGCTTGGCCGTCGACCGGAAGAGATCGATGACCCGGGACGCGAAGCTCCCCGGCGCCGCCAGGTCTTCCCCGTGCTCCGGGCCGGGCGGGAGGGTCCGTTGGGCGGGCGTCAGCGGGACGTCGGAGACGACGGCGCAGTCGACCCCGGGATCCTCGAGGATGGCCCGGGCGCACTCGACGAAGACGGCGTCGTCGGCGACCGGGGTGACGTCGAGGGGATTGTGGACGTCCTGGAGGCGGTCGATGCCGAGAGGCCGCATGATACCCGCGATCCGCTCCTCCGTTCCCGGCGTGAAGCGGGCCAGGTCGAGACCGGACCCGTTCTTGAGGTTGTCGGCCAGCATGACGCACTCGAAACCGGCGTTGCTGATGAGCCCGACCCGCCGGCCGCCGGCCCGACGGCCGCCGAGGAAAGCCAGGCCCTTCATGAAGCTCTCGAATTCGAACAGGTCCCCGGCCACGATGGCCCCCGCCTGCTCCGAGACGGCCCGAAAGACGCCGTACTCGCCGGCGACAGAGGCGGTGTGACTCGACGTCGCCGAGCGCCCCTCGGGGCTTCGCCCGGCCTTGTACACCAGGACCGTCCGGCCCGAGGCGGTGATCTCGCCCACGGCCCGGGCGAAGGCCAGCCCGTCGCCCTCCTTGAACCCTTCCATGTAGACCGAGAACGTCCGGACCGCGGGATCGTCCTTGAGGTAGGACAGGTAGTCCGAAGCGGTCAGGTCGAGCTGGTTCCCCAGGGAGACGGCGTAGAGCGGCTGGATCGAGGGGAGCTTGCTCATCCGGCAGATCATGAAGGCCCCGCTCTGGCTGATGACGGCCATGTCGGACCGCGGGTTCTTCGGCCGGGGCAGCTTGTGCTCGGGGATGAACGTGGTGTCGTAGCGGCCGGGCCGCGAAACGACGCCGAGGCAATTGCCGCCGTTGACGACCGGGGTGACGCGGCCGGACCGCCGCCCCTCGCGGAGGAGCCCGCGGATCCGGTCCTCGATCGAGGCCCCGCCCTCCTTCTCGCCCATGCCCCCGGCGATGAGGATGACCGAGCGGGCCTTGCCGTGGTCGACCAGGTCCTTCATGACGTCGTAGCATTGGTCGGCGCCGAGCGTCAGGACGAAGAGGTCGACCGTCTCGGGCATGGCCGCGACCGAGGCCACGCAGCGGCAGCCCTCGATCTCCTCGAGCCCGGGCTTGACGACGGTCACCCGCTCGCGGGGGAAGCCGTTGGCCAGGGTGTTGTTGAGGATGATGCGGCCGAGGTTCATCTTCTCCGAGACGCCGATGATGCCGATCGAGCCCGGCTTTAGCAGGCGCCCGATGCCCTCCGCAGGGCGCGCCGGCGCCGGCGCCTTGTCGCGGGAGAACCGGCAGACGCCGTCCAGTGCGACGAGGCGGCCCCGGCGGGCGACGAACGGATTGACCTCGGCCTCTTCGAGGACGAAGGGCGTCCCTCCGGCGAAGGGCGAGAACGCGGCGGCCAGGTCGCGGAACTTGAGGAGCGTCCGGGCCAGGACCTCGGGCGAGACCGGGGCCTTGCGGCCCCGGAAATCGGCGGCCAGCTTGCCGAAGAAGGCCAGGGGCTCGAGAAGCCCCCGGACCTTGGCGTCGTCGAGTAGGTGGGCGGAGGCGATGGCCGCGGCCCGGCCCTCCTTGAGCCGCTCGCCCATGTACTCGACGTCGACGCCCCCGCCGCCCATGGTCAGCACGGGCCCGAAGTCCCGCGAACGGCGGAGGCCGACGAGGACCTCCGAGCCGAAGCCGACGTCCTCGAACTCGACCGCCTCGGCCGCGAGGAACCCCCGGATGGAGTCCCGGACCGCTTTCGCGGTGAGAGGCCGGCCCGGAGCGTGGGCGCCGCCGCGCGCCTTGGCCCAGGCGAGATAGCGCGCCGGCACGGCCCGGAGCATGGCCGCGGCGGCCCTGTTGACCGAAGCGGGATCGGCCTTGACGAAGGCCACGCCGCCCACATCGGACTTGTGGATGATGTTCGTGACCATGACGTGGGCGCCGAAAGGCAGGGTCTTGTGCGCCGCGGTCATGTCGTTGGTGTCGAAGACCTCGCCGCTCGAGGTCGGGCGCCCGTGGAACTCGTTCCCGTACCAGGAGGCGAGGCCGACCTCGCTCCCGTCCGGCCGGACCTTGGGCAGCGTCGCGCAGCCCCAGACGGCCGTGAGCGCGGCCAGGGCCAGGAGCGCCGCCGGGGCCCGGGCGCGCGACCGGTCAGGCAAGGGCCCCCGTCAAGCGCTTCTTGAGATAGGCGAAGGCCTCGCGCGGCGTCGAGCAGATACGGAAGAGCTTGAGGTCGTCGGCGCAGATCGCGCCTTTCCCGACCATGGAGTCGAACTTGATCAGGTCCCGCCAATAATCGCCGCCGTAAAGGACCAGGGCCAGCTCGCGCTTCGAGATCTTGCTCGTCTGGAGGAGGGTGAGGATCTCGAAGAACTCGTCGAGAGTGCCGTATCCGCCCGGGAAGGCGATGACGGCCTTGGCCTTGTAGGTCAGCCAGAACTTGCGCATGAAGAAATAGTGGAAGGAGAAAGAGAGCTCCGGAGTGATGTACGGGTTGGGCGGCTGGGGCTGGGGCAGGGAGATGTTCATGCCGATCGTCTTCCCGCCGGCCCGGGCCGCGCCGCGGTTGGCCGCCTCCATGATCCCGGGACCGGCCCCCGTGCAGACGACGAAGTCCTTGCCCCTGGGGACCTTGACCGAGATGGCCCACTTGGCCAGGAGATAGGCCAGCTCCTCCGCCTCCCAGTAGTAGCGGTGGAAAGCCGAGGCGGCGTTGGTCGGATCGGCCTTGGCCGAGCCGAGGAATAGGATCGTGCTGTTGATCTTGGCCTTGTCGAGGCGCGTCATCGGGCTGAGGTATTCGCTCAGGATGCGCAGCGTCCGGCCTTCGAGGGATTCGAGGAATTCCGGGTCGCGGAAGGATTCTTCCTGTCGCTCGGGCTTCTTCATGGTCGTCGGGCCTCCTGCGCCGGGTCTCGGGCCGATTCTATCAGAATCAAGCGACGCCTCTCAATAGCGATGTCAGCAGCGGGGTCTCGGGGCTCGCTCCCGGATACACCTCGACCCCTTCTTCCGGGGCCACGCGCGCGGCGAGTTGGCTCGTGATCCAGCCTTCATGCCTTTTGACTTGGGCCGGGGCCTCTGTTAAAGTGAGGCGCGAAAGGACGACCGATGGACACCACCGCAACGCCGCTGCGCGCTCTCGAATACCCCGGCCGGCTCATCGTCGTCGGCGCTCCGGAGGGGGGCGCCGGAGCTGCGGTCGTCTACGCCATCACGGGACGGTCGCCCTCGAGCCAGGCCCGCAGGCTCGAGCGCCGGGACGGCGGGATTTGGGTCCGGCCGACGGACGAAGCGACCCTCAAGACCGGCAACGTCGACCTCCTCGTCTACCCGGCCGTCCTCTTCGCCCCGGCGGGGATCGCCGTCTCCAACGGCAAGCAGACGGCCGACGTCCGCGACCGGCTCCTGGCGGGGGCCGATCCGGTCGCCGCCCTCTCGGGGGCCCTGGCCCGCTGGGACTACGAGCCCGACGCGCCCATCTTCACGCCCCGCATCAGCGGCTGTCTCGTCGGGCCGGCGGCCGGCCTGAGCGTCGTCCGCAGGGGCCCGTCGGGCGAGTCGTTGAGGGGCTATTTCGAGGTCGGGCTCAGGGCGGGAGAGGGGAGGCTCGTCTCCACGTACGAGGGCCCCAACGCCGACCCGCTGCCGGTCTTCGGCGGCGAGCCCCGCTTCGTCGGGCTTCCCGGCCGGACCGCGGCCGAGACCGCGGAAGCGTTCTACGCGGACCTCGCCCCGGTCCCGGGCGGCCGGGACTTCCGCGTCTCCGTGGCCTGCGTCTTCTCCGATCCGGCCTCGCCCGAAAAGATCGACGTCCGCATCATCAACCGGCACGAAAGGACATGAGGTCATGAGCCAGCCCGAACGGACGGCCCGCAGCCAGTACCAGACCAGGGTCCGGGAGGACTTTCCGGAGGTCCTGCGCGTCGGCGACGACACCTTCGTCAAGAGATTCCCCATGCGCTACGGCGAGAACCCCGGCTACCCGGCCGCCTTCTACCAGGAGGAAGGGGCCGAGGGCCCCAACATGGGCCGCCTCGAGGTCCTCCAGGAGGGGACGAAAGGCCTGAGCTACATCAACGTCGGCGACATGGACCTCGGCCAGCGGCTGGCCCGCAAGCTCGTCCAGGTCTTCCCGGGCCGGCAGGCCTGCGTCATCATCAAGCACGAGATGCCCAGCGGCGTCGCCCTCGGCGACGAGGCCGTGGCCACGTTCGACAGGGCCTGGAAATGCGATCCGCTCTCGAACTTCGGCGGCGTCGACGTCTTCAGCTACCGCGTCACCGAGCCTCTGGCCCGGCTGCTCGTCGAGAGCCCGCGCAACGTCGAGGTCGTCTACGCGCCGGAGTTCGCCCCCGAGGCCCTGGAGGTCCTGGCCGCGCGCAAGGTCCTCCGCGTCGTCAAGATGGGCGCCCCGATCGAGGCCCCCTCCCTCGACAACGGCCTCGAGGTCAAGCGCGTGGCCGGCGGTCTGCTCGTCCAGAAGCGCTTCGATTCGAAGATCGTCTCCCCCGGGTCCGTGGACGTCGTCTCCAAGAGGGCGCCGAGCCCGGCGGAGGTCCGGGCCGCGCTGTTCAACTGGACGGTGGCCTGTTTCACCCGGTCGAACGCCGTCGTCATCGGCACGGAGGACAAGACCCACGGGATCGGCTCGGGCCAGCGCAGCCGCATCGACTCCGCCGAGGACGCCGTCCGGCTCTCCCGGCGCGGCTACGGCCCGGAAGGCTGCGTGCTGGCCTCGGACGCGTTCATGCCCTTCCCCGACGTCGTCGATCTGGCCGGGAAGCACGGCATCACGGCCCTCATCTACCCCCTGGGATCGATCAAGGACCAGGAGGTCATCGACAAGGCCGACGAGCTCGGCCTGGCCATGATCATCACCCGGAAGCCCGGCGAGCTCGATTCCGAGCGCTGCTTCCTGCACCGCTAAGGCCGACCCGCCGAGATGAATAAACGGCCCTTCCGCGCGCTGCTCGCCCTGGCCCTGGCCGCGGGGCCCCTGGTCCCGGTCTCGACGGGCTGCGGCGGCGCCGGCAAGCCGTACCAGGCCGTCGTCGACCGGCTCCGCGACGAAGGGCTGGCCGGCGAAAAGGCCCACGAGTTCCTGCGCCGCATCGCCTCCGTGGGCCCCCGCCTGACCGGCTCCCCGCAGGCCGACGCGGCGGTCCGCGAATCCCTCGAGCTCATGCGGGAGCTCGGCCTCGAAAAGGTCCACTCCGAGCCGGTCGAGGTCGCTCGCTGGGTCCGGGGGAGCGTCGCCGAGGCGTTCATCGCCCCGGCCGGGTCGCGCCCCGCCGTCCCTCTCGCCGTTTGCGCCCTGGGCGGGAGCGTCGGGACCGGCGAGGCCGGACTGACGGCGCCCGTCGTGGAGGTCCTCTCGCTCGACGAGCTGGCCGGCCCGGGCCCGGCGCTCGAAGGGAAGATCGTCTTCTTCAACAGGCCGATGGACAGGCGGACACTCGACCCGTTCTCGGCCTACGGCCGGGCCGCCGACCAGCGGGTCGACGGCGCGGCGGCGGCGGCCGCGCGCGGCGCGGTCGGCGTCATCGTCCGTTCCCTGACCTTTCGGATCGACGAACATCCCCACACGGGCATGTTGAGGTACAGGCCCGGCGTCCCCCGGGTGCCCGCGGCCGCGGTCAGCACGGCGGACGCGGAAAAGCTCAGCGCGCTCCTGAAAGGGGAGCCCGAGGCCCGGGTCACGCTCCGGATGGATTGCCGGGCGGAGGGCACCGTCGTCTCGGCCAACGCCGTCGGCGAGATCACCGGCGCGGAGCTCCCGAACGAGATCGTCCTCGTCGGAGGGCACCTCGACAGCTGGGACCTCGCCGTCGGGGCCCACGACGACGCCGCCGGCTGCGCGGCCGCGCTGGAGGCCGTCCGGCTCATCAAGGCCCTCGGCCTGCGGCCCCGCCGGACCGTCCGCGTGGTGTTCTTCATGGACGAGGAGTTCGGCGGCACGGGCGGCCGGGCCTACGCCGCCGCCCCCGAGCGCCGGGGCGAACGGCACGTCGTCGCCGCGGACTCGGACTCATCGAGAGGATGGCCGCCGACCTCGACCTCGACGTCGAGGTCGTCACCTGCCCGCTCGTCCGCGAGGCCGACGGACTGGCCCTCAGCTCCCGCAACGCCTACCTCTCGCCGGAGGAGCGGAAGGCCGCCCTGGTCCTCTCGACGGGCCTGCGCTGGGCCGAAAAGGCCGTCGCGGCGGGCGAGAGGGACGCGGCGCGCCTCGTCGCCGCGGTCCGCTCGATCCTGGAGGCCGAGCCGCTGGCCCGGATCGATTACGTCGAGGCCGTCGATCCCGGGACGCTCGAGCCGGTCGCCGAGGTCCGCGGCGAGGTCCTCCTGGCCCTGGCCGTCTTCATCGGTTCGACCCGCCTCATCGACAACGTCGGCCTTCGCGCCTGAGGAGAGTGACCATGCTCAGGGCCTTCCTGCGCTCCAAGATCCACCGGGCCACCGTGACCCGCGTCGACATCGGCTACGAGGGCAGCCTGTCGCTCGACGAGGACCTGCTCGACGCCGCCGGACTCCGTCCGTTCGAAAGGATCGAGGTCTGGAACGTCACCAACGGCAAGCGCTTCACCACCTATCTCCTGCGGGGGGAGCGGGGCTCGCGCCAGGTCGGCGTGTACGGGGCCGCCGGCCACAAGGTCTCGGTCGGCGACATCGTCATCATCGCCGCTTACGGCTACCTGGACGAGGCCGAGATGGAGGGCTTCACCCCGAGAATCGTGCTCTGCGGCGAAGGGAACCGCGTCCTCGAGGCCAGGGGGGGCGGCGCGAGGGACTGAGGCCCCCTATCGGGCGGCGGCTTGGAGGGCGTAGAAGCCGGCCGTGATGAGATAGACCACGAGCGTCAGGGCGAAGAGCGCCATCCCCAGGGCCGTGGCGCTCTTGAGCAGGCCCCGGAAGACGCGGACGACGAGGAGCTTGAGCAGGAGCAGGGCGACGAGCGCCTCGGCCAGGACGAAGTGGAAGACGCCGCGGGTCGACATGCCGTCGCCCATGTCCTTGACGAAGCCCAGCCCGAGATAGACGAGGGGGACGAGCAGGGCGACGTAGGCCCAGCCGAAGGTCTTGTGGAGCCGGCGCATCTTCCCCGGGTCGCCGGCCGTGCCCGGCCGGCCCATCGCGATCATCATGGCCAGGAAGGCGGCCGTCCCGGCCGCGAGGAGCATCGTCGCCAGGATGGTCTTGATGGTCATGTCCGACATCGCCGCGCCTCCTGCGTCCCTCAGTCGAGGTGGTAGTTCGGGGCCTCCTGGGTGATGACCACGTCGTGGACGTGGCTCTCCTTGAGGGAGGCCTGGGTGATCTTGATGAACCGGGCCTTGGTCTTGAGCTCCTCGATCGTCCGGCAGCCGGCGTAGCCCATGCCCGCCTTGAGCCCGCCGACGAGCATCTGGACGATGACCGTGGTGCTGCCCTTGTAAGGCACGCGGCCCTCGATGCCCTCGGGCACGAGCTTGCTCGCGCTGGTCAACCCGTCCTGCTGGTAGCGGTCGCTGCTCTTGCCTTCCTTCATGACCGCGAGCGAGCCCATGCCGCGGTAGAGCTTGTAGGCCCGGCCCTGATACATGACAACCTCGCCCGGCGACTCCTCGGTCCCCGCCAGCAGGTTGCCGAGCATGATCGTGTCCGCCCCGGCCGCGACGGCCTTGGTGACGTCGCCGGAGTACTTGACGCCGCCGTCGGCGATGAGCGGGACGCCCGCCTTCCGGCAGACCTCGTAGACGTCGGAGATGGCCGTGATCTGGGGGACGCCGGCGCCGGTGATGACCCGGGTCGTGCAGATCGAGCCGGGGCCGACGCCGACCTTGACGGCGTCGACGCCGAGGCCGATGAGCTCCTCGGCCGCCCGGGCCGTGCCGATGTTGCCGGCGACGAGCTCCTGCCCCGGGAACTCCTTCTTGAGGGTCCGGACCGTGTCCAGGACGCGCTGGGAGTGGCCGTGGGCGTTGTCGACGACGATGACGTCGCACTTGGCGGCGACCAGGGCCCGGGCCCGGTCGAGGAAGTCGGACCCGACGCCGACCGCGGCGCCGACGCGGAGGCGGCCCAGGCTGTCCTTGGCCGCGGCCGGGTACTGGATCTTCTTGAGGATGTCCTTGTAGGTGATCAGGCCCTTGAGGTGGTAGTGCTCGTCGACGACGAGGAGCTTCTCGATCTTGTGGTCGTGGAAGACCTTCTCCGCGTCCTCGAGCGACGTCCCGACGGGGACGGTGACGAGCTTGCGGGTCATGATCTTCTCGATGGCCAGGTGCAGCCGGCTCTCGAAGCGGATGTCGCGATTGGTCAGGATGCCGACGAGCTTGTTCGACTCGTCCGTGATGGGCAGCCCCGAGATGTGGTGCTCCCGCATGACCTCGAGGGCCCGGGAGATCCTGTCCTGGGGCCGGAGGGTGATGGGCTCGACGACCATGCCGCTCTCGTGGCGCTTGACCTTGTCGACCTCCTCGGCCTGCTCCGCGACGCTGAGGTTGCGGTGGACGATGCCGATGCCGCCCTGCTGGGCCATGGCGATGGCCATCCGCCACGTGGTCACGGTGTCCATGGCCGCGCTGACCAGGGGGATGTTGAGCGAAATGTTCCGGCTCAGCCGGGTCGCGACCGAGGCCTCCTGGGGCACGACGTCCGACTTGGCCGGGAGGATGAGGACGTCGTCGAAGGTGAGTGCTTCCCGGATCTTGTCGTCGAGCATGGCGCCTCCTTGGCTCCTTCGTCAGTGCTTGCGACGCTTGCCGGGGATCATGCCCCGGGCCTGCTTGGCCCGCTGGCCCGACGGCCCCTGCGGCTGCTGATAATAGACCGGCGAGGACCGGCGCGCCGGGGCGGGCTGGTCGACGACCGGCTGGATGAGGAAGAGGTAGCGCACGGCGTCCTCCTCGATCCGGTCCAGCATGGACTGGAACATCTCGAAGCCCTCTTTCTTGTACTCGATGAGGGGGTCCTTCTGGCCGTAGCCGCGCAGCCCGATGCCCTCCTTGAGGTGGTCCATCATGAGGAGATGGTCCTTCCACTGGGAGTCGATGACCTGGAGGAGGATCATGCGCTCGAAGTCGCGCATGAACGGGCCGAGCTGCCTCTCCTTGCCCTCGTAGACCGCCAGGAGGCCCTTGCCGAGGGACTCCCGGAGCTCGTCGTAGACCACGGTGTCCCAGGCGACGCCCAGCGTCTCGATGTCGAGCCCGAACTGGGCCTGGACGGCCTGGCGGAGGGCCTCGCGGTCCCACTCCTCGGGCGGCTTGTCCTTGTTGGCGTGGGTGTCGAGCATCCAGTCGACGAGGTTGTCGATGAGGCCGAGGAAGTAGCCGCGCTGGTCCTCGCCGTGGAGGATCTTTCGGCGCTGCCCGTAGATCGTCTCCCTCTGCTTGTTCATGACGTTGTCGTACTCGAGAAGGTGCTTGCGGACGGTGAAGTTCTGGCCCTCGACCTGCTTCTGGGCGCGCTCGATGGCCCGGGTGATCATGTTGTGCTCGATGGGCACGCCCTCCCCCATGCCGATCCGGGCCATCAGCCCGGAGATGCGCTCGCTGCCGAAGATGCGCATGAGGTCGTCCTCGAGCGACAGGTAGAAGCGGGACGACCCGGGGTCGCCCTGGCGGCCGGCCCGGCCCCGGAGCTGGTTGTCGATGCGCCGGGCCTCGTGGCGCTCGGTGCCGAGGACGTGGAGCCCGGCCAGGCCGACGACGTCCTCGTGCTCCTTCTCGGTGACGGCCTTGACCCCGGCCAGGGTCTTTTCTAGCTCCTCCCGGAATCTCTCCGGGGGGACCTTGTCCGGCTCGACGCCGGCCTTCTTGACCTGTTCCCGGGCCAGGTATTCGGGATTGCCGCCGAGGAGGATGTCGACGCCGCGGCCGGCCATGTTCGTGGCGATGGTCACGGTGCCCTTCTGGCCGGCGTTCATGATGATCTCGGCCTCACGGGCGTGGTTCTTCGCGTTGAGCACGTCGTGCGGTACGCCGCGGCGCTCGAGCAGACGCGAGAGCAGCTCGCTGACCTCGACCGACACCGTACCGACGAGCACCGGCTGACCCTGCTCGTAGCGCTCGACCAGGTCGTCGACGACGGCCTCGTACTTCTCCTTGCGGGTCTTGAAGATGAAGTCGTTGTGGTCGCCGCGCACCATGTCGGCGTTGAAAACCGGGGAAGTCTCCTTTCGGCTTCGCTCGGGAATCGCCTCTAGCTCCCCGGCCCCCCGGGGAACCAGTTTGCACGGGTCCCCCCCGCGGCGCGGGTCCCCTCCACCAGCAACGGGGATCTTCGAGGCGAATTCCCTCGCCGCCGCGGAGACCTCCCCGAAAGCCGCAGAACGGATCCGAATGAGAGGCGATCAGTCGGAAAGTGTCTTCCGGAGCTCCTCCGTGAGCTTCGGCAGCACCTCGAAGAGGTCCCCGACGACGCCGTAGTCGGCGACCTTGAAGATGGGCGCATCGGGGTCCTTGTTGACGGCCACGATGACCTTGGACGCCGACATGCCGGCCAGGTGCTGGATGGCGCCGGAGATGCCCGCGGCGATGTAGAGGTCCGGCGAGACGGTCTTGCCCGTCTGCCCGACCTGGTGCTGATGCCCGATCCAGTTCGAGTCGACGGCCGAGCGCGAGGCGCCCACCGCGGCCCGGGGGAAGACCGCGGCCAGGTCCCGGAGGAGGGCGAAGGCCTCGGGGCCCTTGAGCCCGCGGCCGCCGGAGACGACGACGTCGGCTTCCGTGACGTCGATCTCCCCGCTCTCCTCCTTGACGACCTCGACCACCCGGCCCTCGGCCGCCGCGTCCGGGACGGCCGCGGCGAGCCTGACGACCTCGCCCGGGGCGGCCGCGGCCTCGGCGACGGGAAAGATGTTCGGCCTGAGAGTGGCCACGAGCGGCGAGGAGTCCAGGGTCACGGAGAGGAAAGCCTTGCCGGCGTAGATCGGCCGGGTGAAGACGAGCGTCCCGTCCTTCGCTTCGACCTTGACGCAGTCGGAGGCCATGGCCGCGCCGAGCCGGGCGGCCACGCGCGGCGCCAGGTCCTTGCCCATGGCCGTGGCCGCGAAGAAGAGGCCGAGGGGCTTCTCCTTCCCGGCGAACGCGGCCAGCGCGGCGGCGTAGCCGGCGGAGGAATAGGCCGCGAGGCCCGGGTCCTCGATGACGTAGACCCTGGCCGCGCCGGCCGCGAAGGCGCCGGGGGCCTGGTCGGCGACCGCGCCGCCGGCGAGGACGCCGGCCGCGGCGACGCCCAGCTCCCCGGCCCGGCGGACGGCCTCGGAGAGGGCCTCGAGCGAGCTTTTCTTGATCTTCCCGTCCCTGGTCTCGAGATATGCGGCGATCATCGTCCCTCTCCTTATTATATGACCTTGGCCTCGTCGCGGAGGAGACGGACGAGCTCGCGGGCGGTCTCGGCGGGATCGCCCTGGAGGACCCGGCCCGCCTTCCGGGCGGCCGGAACGTCGAGCCCGGCGACCCGGACGCGGCTCCGGAGATCGTCCGGCCCGAGGCCCAGGTCCTCGAGCTTGACGACGGGGATCTCCTTCTTCTTGGCCGCCATGATGCCCTTGAGCGTCTCGTAGCGGGGCTCGTTGAGCCCCTTCTGGGCCGTGACGACGGCGGGCAGCGTCAGGGCGACCTTCTCGAAGCCGCCCTCGATCTCGCGGCAGGCCGTGGCCGCGCCCTCGCCGACATCGAGCTTGGTCACGACGGTGGCCTGGGGAAGGCCGAGGAGCTCGGCGACCATGGCCGGGACCTGGCCGTTGTCGGCCCCGACCGACTGCTTGCCGAAGAGGAGGAGGTCCGCGCCGGCGAAGCGGCGCTCCACGGCCCGGGCGATGATGCGGGCCGTCCGCAGCCCGTCGTAGGTCTCGGGGACGTCGTCCTTGATCAGGAAAGCCTCGTCGGCGCCCATGGCCAGGCATTTCCGGAGGACGGCCGCGGCCTCGTCCCGCCCGACCGAGACGACGCGGACCGCCGCGCCCTTGGACTCCTTGAGCCTCAGGGCCTCCTCGACGGCGTACTCGTCGTAGGGGCTGAGGACGAAGTTCAGGCCGTCCTCGGCGACCGTCCGGGTCTCGTGCTGGATGCGGATCCGGGACTCGGTGTCCGGCACCCGCTTGACGAAGACGAGAATGTTCATCTCTGCTCCCTCCTCGGACGCGGCGTTCCCCGCCGCGGGCCTTGTCAGGGCCGCTCGAACCGCTTGAAGACGAGCGAGCCGTTGGTGCCGCCGAAGCCGAACGAGTTGCTCAGCCCGTGGACGATCTCGGCCTTACGGGCGGCGTTCGGCACATAGTCCAGGTCGCACTCCGGGTCGGGGAACTCGTAGTTGATCGTCGGCGGCATGGTCTGGTGGTACAGGGCCAGGGCCGTGATGCCCGCCTCGAGCCCGCCGGCCGCGCCGAGCAGGTGCCCGGTCATCGATTTCGTCGAGTTGACGGCCAGCCGCCGGGCGTGCTCTCCGAAGACGGTCTTGATGGCCGCGGTCTCGATCTTGTCGTTGAGCTCGGTCGACGTGCCGTGGGCGTTGATGTACTGGATGTCGACCGGCCCGAGGCCGGCGTCCTCGACGGCCCGCCGCATGACCCGGACGGCCCCGTCGCCGTCGGCGGCCGGAGCGGCCACGTGGAAGGCGTCGCTCGACATCCCGTAGCCGGCGACCTCGGCGTAGATCCGCGCGTCCCGGCGCAGGGCCCGGCCGAGCTCCTCGAGGATGAGGACGCCCGCCCCCTCCCCCATGACGAAGCCGTTGCGCTTGGCGTCGAACGGCCGGGAGGCCCTGGCCGGCTCGTCGTTGCGCTCCGAGATGGCCTTGATGGCGTTGAATCCGGCCAGGCTCAGGGGGGTCAGCGGGGCCTCGGCGCCGCCGGCGATCATGATGTCCGCGTCGCCGTGGACGATCATCCGGAAGGAGTCGCCGATGGCGTGGGTGCCGGTGCTGCAGGCCGTGGCGTTGGCGCAGTTGGGGCCCTTGGCGCCGTAGCGGATGGAGATCTGGCCGGAGGCCTCGTTGATGATCGTCTGGATGAGGAAGAACGGCGAGACCCGGTCGGGGCCCTTCTCGAGGAGGACCTTGTGGTTCTCCTCGATGGACCCCAGGCCGCCGATGCCCGAGCCGACGTAGGTGCCGGCCCGGTCGCTCTGGAGGTCGGACCGGGGGAGGCCCGAATCGGCGACGGCCAGCTCCGCCGCGGCCAGCGCGAAGCGGATGAAGAGGTCCATCTTGCGGACCTCCTTGCGGTCGATGAAGGCCAGGGCATCGAAGTCCTTGACCTCCCCCCCGAAGCGCGTGGCGTAGCGGGAGACGTCGAAGCGGGTCAAGGGCGCGATGCCGCTCTCGCCGCGGAGGAGCGCCTGCCAGTTCCTGTCCGTCCCGGTGCCGAGCGGCGAGACGAGACCGATGCCGGTGACGACGACCCGTTTCGCGGGAACACTATCCCTGTTCATGGATCGGACGATTCGTGATAGGCGCGAACGGAGAGGGGCCTATTTCACGTGCCCCACGATATAGTCGAGGGCCTTGCCGACCGTGGTCAGCTTCTCGGCCTGATCGTCGGGGATGTCCAGCGCGAACTCGTCCTCGAGGGCCATGACGAGCTCGACGGTGTCCAGGGAGTCGGCGCCGAGATCATCGATGAAGGACGCGTCCTCGGTGACCTGCTCCTCGCCGATGCTCAGCTTGTCGGAAACGATGGCCCGGACCTTCTTGAGCAGTTCCTCTCTTTGCATTGTGTCCTCCTTCTAAACTCCTAAAGTTTATGGATGATGGCGGACCGCCTACATATACATGCCGCCGTTGACGCTGATCACCTGGCCCGTGATGTACGCCGCGTCCTCGGAGAGCAGGAATTTTACCGCAGATGACACGTCTTTGGGAAGCCCGAATTTTTTCAGGGGGATGATCTCGAGGTAGGCCTTCTTGACCTCCTCGGGGAGGCCGTCGGTCATGGCCGTGGCGATGAAGCCCGGCGCGACCGCGTTGACGGTGATGCCCCGGGCCCCGACCTCCCGGGCCAGGGACCGGGCGAAGGCGACGACCCCGGCCTTCGAGGCGGCGTAGTTGGTCTGCCCGGCGTTGCCCATGAGGCCGGCGACGGAGGCGATGTTGACGATGCGGCCGGAACGGGCCGCGATCATCGTCCGCAGGACGGCTTTGGAGAAGTTGAAGGTCCCCTTGAGGTTGACCCTCAGGACGGCGTCCCAGTCCTCCTCCTTCATGCGCATGAGCAGGCCGTCGCGGGTGATCCCGGCGTTGTTGACGAGGTGGTCGATGCGCCCTCTTCATCGCCAACGAGGACAAGGACCTGAGCCTGAGCGTCCGCAAGGCCGGCTACCGGATCCTCTATTGCCCGGCCTCCGAGGCCGTCCACAACCACGACTACTCCAAAGTGGACAGGAAGGACGCCTACCACAGCCAGTACCGGCTGCGGATGGAGCAGATCCACAAGGACACGGAGTATTTCCTGCGGAAATGGGACATCACCTACATGATCGAGAAGCTCCCTCACGAGGACAACACCCGCCGCTGGGACGGACGGGAGCTCGTCCGCGTCGAACTCGATCTCGGATCGGCCGAGCTCAGGGAGGACGTCGTCACGCTCGGCGCCGGCTAGAGCGGTCGCGAGGGCGCGGGGCTAGCGGGCCCGCGGCCGCGAGAAGCGCGGTGGCGGCGGGAAAGCGGACTTAGTAAAGGGATTTGGTCCCAAAAGCCTGTCCGATATCGGACAAGTGGGTTCACTTACGGACGGATCCAGGCGTGAGGCCTGGGTATACAGGGCGCTGGTCTTGGCATAGGAATTGCAGAGGACTGGACTTTGAGCTCATCCATAACAAGATGACCAGGAAATGGGAGCTCTCGATCCAGGATCTGCAGACGGCGCGCTGAGCGCGGTCGCCTTGCGGGAGGAATGCCCCATGAGAAGAGGTTTGGCCTTCTTATCCGTCCTCATCATTCTGGCCGTTCCAAGCTTCGCCAAGGCTAGCGACAACCCCTCAGCGACTTCCTCGGCGAGCGGCCCCCAGCCGGCCGGAGGCGAGGAGGCGGAGAAAGCGGAGATCGCCCGCGTCGTCAGCTCGGTCATCGGCTGGGCCAAGACCAAGGACCTCGACCTGTTCTTCGGCTCGATCGCCCAAGACGAGGACTACATCAGCGTGACGCCCGGCGACCGCGTCATCAAGCGGTTCGAGGACGTCAAGCGGAACGTCCCCTTCTGGATGAGCCCGGACTTCAAGTACGTCCGGCACGAGCTCAAGGACCTGGAGATCAAGCTGGCCCGCTGCGGCACGGTGGCCTGGTTCTACTGCGTCCTCGACGACATCAACATCTACAAGGGCGAGCCGGCGTCCTGGGAGAACGCCCGCTGGACGGGAGTCGTGGAGAAGCGCGACGGCCGCTGGGTCGTCGTCTCGCAGCATTTCTCCTTCGCCAGCGATAAATAGGACGCGAAAACGAAAGGAAAACTCATGAAGCGAGCCGTGCCGGTTCTTTTTCTAGGTCTCGTCGCCGCAACGAGCGCATTTTCGCGGCAAATCGCCGTGACCAAGCTCACCGGCCCCTACCTCGGCCAGAAGCCGCCGGGGATGACGCCCGAGGTCTTCGCCCCGGGCATCGTTTCCAAAGAGGGCCATCAGGCCAAGCTGTTCTTCACCCCGGACGGCTTCGAGGCGGTCTATGACGAAAGGGACCCGGTCAGCAACAAAAGCCGTTTTGTCTGGGTGCGGAGCGCTCAGGGAGTCTGGTCCGAGCCGGTCGTCATACCCTTCTCCGCCGAACATGTCAACAACGAACCGTGCCTGTCGCCGGACGGGAAGAAGCTCTTCTTCGTCTCCAACCGTCCGGCTGTTCCCGGCGGGCAAGAGGAGAGAACACCGGACATCTGGATGTCCGAGAGAACGGAGGACGGATGGGGAGGGCCGCTGAAATTGGGGCCCGCGGTCAATTCACCGGATATCGAGGTGCAGCCGTTTTTCAGTTCCGACGGGAAGCTCTACTTCATGCGCCAGAACGCGGCCGGGAGGCAGCTCCTCCGCGCATCTTTCCTGGACGGCCAATTCATGGAAGCGGTCCCCCTCGGGGCCGGCTTCTCGACGGACCAGGTCAGCGGCCCCTGCGTATCCCCGGATGGCCGGGTCATGATCCTTCACTCGAGAATGGAAGGCGGGTTCGGCAGTTGGGACCTGTACGCCTCGTTCAAGGACGCGTCGGGGAATTGGGGGGAACTGGTCAATCTGGGAGAGCCCGTGAACACGCCCGGTTCCGAAGGCAACGCCACGTTCTCCCCGGACGGGCGGTTCCTGTTCTTCACGAGGGACGGGGATATCTACTGGGTCTCGGCGAGGATCATCGAGGAGCCGAGGACGAAGGAAGCCCGGAAAGTAGCGTCAAGATGAAAAGACCCTTGTTGGGCTTCCTGAGCGTGTTCCTGATGGCGATCGTGCTGTTCGGTCAGGCTCCGGCCGCTAAGACCGCCGCCGACCTGCCCCTGCACACGGAAAAGTTCAGCGACCGCGTCCTTTTCGCCTGGGCCGGAGACGACATGCAGCTGATCCGCACCGTCGCCCTTTCGACCGCGCGAGGCGTCGTCGTCATCGAGGCGAGCCTCCTCCGGTCGGTCGACGCCCGGATCCGGGCGGCCATCGAGAAGGAATTCGGGCGCAAGGACATCAGGTACCTCATCAACACCCACTTCCACCACGATCACACGGCCGGGAACCAGGTCTACGCCGACGCGACGATCGTCGGTCACCGGACGGTCCCCGAGGGGATGAAGAGCGAGCTCACCGGGGAGGGATTGGTCAAGCAGCTCGACAAGTTCAAGACCATGCTCAAGGACTGGGGAGAGCGGCTGGAGAAGGCGCCGCCCGATTCGAAGGACGCCCGCTTCTTCCGGGAGGGCCTCATCGTGCTCAGGTCGGTCATCGAGGAGCTCCAGACGGGCTTCCAGCCCACCTTCCCCACGGTCCTTTTCGAGAAGGACCTCGTCCTCGACATGGGCGACCTGACCGTCGAGCTCTATTCCGTCGGCGGGACCCACACGCCGAGCGACATCATGATCTTTGTCCCCGAGGAGGGCCTGGTGGCCGTGGGGGATATGTGGCCCGACCAGGTCCTCCCCTACCTGAGGAAGGACGCCCCCTGGGACTTGGACCTGATCCTGGAGAATTGGGGCCGGATCGTCGAAAGCGGCCGCGAGATCAAGCACGTCAACTTCGCCCACTCCGACATGAGGCTCGGGGTCGAGACGTTCAAGCAGCAATACCGTTACCTCAAAGCGATCTGGGACGGCCTCCGCGAGCTGAAGGCCAAGGGCGGAGAGTTGGAGGACGCCAAAGCGAAGTACACGATCGCGCGCGATTTCCCCTACTTCAAGGACCGGATTTTGAAAATGAGGGACATGGACATCCATCAGAACAACGTCGAGGCGATCTGGGACAAGATCGGCGGCAAGGAAGCCCCCGGTCGCTTGAACATGAAGGGGTGTCAATGAAAGCCTCCGTTCGAATAGCTTCCATCATCGTGCTGACAGCCGTCACGCTGGTGGGATCCATTATCGGCCAGGCGCCCCCATCGTCGGCCGCACGAGGCCTGAACGTCCTCGTCCTCCTCGGCGAGTGGTTCGGCGACGCCTATTTCCCTCTGGCGAAAGAGATCGAAGCCCGGGGCTGGACGATGAAGCGGGTCGGCCTCGACGGCGAATACCGGGGCTGCTTCAACAAGAAGCGGGACGTCGTGCTGCGGAGCGACCTCCTCATCCCCGACCTGAAGGACTTCTCCGGCTACGATGCCCTCATCATCCCGAGCGGCCCGCAGTGGAGGAAGTTCAACGAGAACCGGACGGTCTTGAAATTCGTTCAGGACGCCCATGCCGCTGGATTGATCGTCGCCTCCTTCTGCGTCGGGAACACGACGGTGAAGGCCGCCGGTCTCGTCGACCTCCCCGCCGGTCCCGAGCTGTACCCGGACAAAGTGACGTTGGTCAAGGAGCGCGTCCTCATCGGCCCGCGCGGCGGCGGCCCTCCGCCCGGCGACGGCTTCGAGAGCGCGCCCATCAAGGAGATCTGCGACGCCGTGGCCCGGGAGCGGGCCGGGAAGAAGGCCGCCGCCGTCCCGGCCGCCGGCCAGATCCATGAAGCCGTGCGGGCGGGCGACCTGGCCAAGGTCAAGGCCCTCGTCGCCAAGGATCCCCAAGTCGTCAACGAAAAGGACGCCCGGGGCCGGACGCCGCTCCATTTCGCCAGCGTCATCGGCAAACCCGACATCCTCGCCTTCCTGATCGCCGGCGGCGCCGACGCGGCGGACCGCGGGGCCGTCAGTAGCGGACAAGGGCATGGACATCGACCGAAGGATGGGCCTTGCGGATGTTCTCGACGCCGTGGAGGAACGAGAGCTCGACGACGGCCCCGAAGCCGGCGACGTCGCCCTTGAGCAGCTTGACCAGGTCGATGGCGCTCGTCGACGACGAGCCCGTGGCGATGAGGTCGTCGATGATGACGATGCGCTGGCCCGGGGCGACGCCGTCCTCGTGCATCTCGAAGTGCTCGACGGCGTACTCGTTGGGGGCCACGACCGAGGCGCACTTGCGGGGCAGCTTGCCCTTCTTGCGGATGACGGTCAGGCCGAGGCGGAGCTCGCGGGCCAGGGCGGCGCCGAAGAGGAAGCCCCGCGACTCGATCCCGGCGACGAGCTCCGGCCGTTTCGGCCGGGCCCAGGCGGCGAGAGCGTCGACGGCGAAGTGGAACGCCCGGGCGCTCTGGACGACGGGCATGATGTCCTTGAACACGATGCCGGGCTTGGGGAAGTCGGGAACGTCGAGGATGTAATCTTTGAGGTCGATGCTCATGGCGTGCCTTAATGTATAGGCAAAGCGACGCCCAAGTCAACAACTGACCCCCTCTTTTGTTATACTGGATGCGTGGACGTCGATTTCACGCTCTATCTCGTCGCCGACGCCGACTTCGTCCCGCCGCGCGAGCTGCCCGACAGGGTCGAAGCGGCCGTCCGGGGCGGCGTGACCGTCGTCCAGCTGCGGGCCAAATCGCTCGCTGACCGCGAGTTCGCCGCCCTCGGGCTCGCGGTCGCGGCCCGCCTCGCCGGAACGGGCGTCCCGCTCCTCGTCAACGACAGCCTGGACGCCGCCCTGGCCTGCCGCGCCGCCGGCGTCCACCTCGGCCAGGGCGACCGGCCGGTCCCCGAAGCCCGGCGCCTCTTCGGTCCCGGCGCGACGATCGGCGTTTCCGTCAACACGCCCGAGGAGGCCCGGCGCGCGGAAGACGCGGGCGCGGACTACGTCGGCGCGGGGCCCGCCTTCGCCACCTCGACCAAGGCGACGTCCCTCCCCGTGCTCGGCCCGGAGGGGATCGCGCGGATCAAGCGGTCCGTGAGGATCCCGGTCGTGGCCATCGGCGGCATCGGGGCCGCGAACGCGGCGGCGATGGCCCGGGCGGGCGCCGACGGCGTCGCGGCCGTCTCGGCCATCCTCGGCGCTCCGGACGCGAGGCGCGCCGCGGAGGAGCTGCTCCGCGCCTTCAAGGGACAGGCGCCGCGCTAGAAGGGCGCCGTACCGCGCGGTACGAACCTCCGAGGGGAAGATCGCGGTCAGGAGATGGCGATGCGGCGCTCGTCGTCGCCGACCGTCTCGATCCGGACCCGGATCCCTTCGACCGCGAACGTCAGCCGCTCCGCCCATTCGACGACGACGATCCCCTCGCCCAGGTAGTCCTCCCAGCCGAGGTCGAGGATCTCGCTCTCGCGCTCGAGCCTGTAGAGATCGATGTGGAAGATCGGGCATCTCCCCTCGTAGACGTTGACCAGCGTGAACGAGGGGCTGGAGACGCGCTCCACCGCGGTGACGCCCGCTCCCGCGGCGATGCCCTTGGCGAAGACCGTTTTCCCGGCCCCCAGCTCACCGGAGAGAAGGACGACCTCCGTGCCCTCGAAGCCCGCGGCCATCCGCCGCGCCAGCTCGAAGGTCTCTTCCTCGGACCGGGTCGTGACGACCGTCATGCCGCCGCCTCCCCTTCCAGGGCCTTCAAGGCCGGCGCGAGATAGCGGATGATATCGCTCGCGACCAGGGCCTTTTCGCCGAGCCTCTCCGCCGCCACGTCCCCGGCCAGCCCGTGGGCGTAGACGGCCGCCAGCACCGCGCCTAGAGCGTCCCTTTCCTGGGCCAGCTCCGAGGCGACCATCCCCGCGAGGACGTCGCCCGTGCCGCCGGTGGCCAGGCCCGGGTTCCCCGTGGGATTGACGAAGACCCTCCCGTCGGGCCCGGCGACGAGCGTCCGGTGCCCTTTGAGGACGACCGTGACGCCGTGCTTCGCGGCGAATTCCGGCACGAGCTCGAGACGGTGCCTGGCCGCCTCGGCGTTCGTGCGGCCGACGAGCCGGGCGAACTCCCCGGGGTGGGGCGTGAGCACGACCGGCCCCGCCATTCGGGCCAGGACCTCCGGCCGCGCCGAGACGATGTTGAGCCCGTCGGCGTCGACGACGCAGGGGACCTTGATCTTCGGCAGGAGCCCGAGGACGAACTCGGCCGTCGACGGATGGGTCGACAGGCCCGGCCCGACGAGGACGGCGCTCTTGCCTTCGAGCAACGCGCGCGCCCGCGGCAAAGCCTCCGCGGCGATCGTCCGTTCCGGCGTCTCGGCCAGAGGTTCGGTCATGAGCTCGGCCATGCTCCTCCCGATCGACGGCAGCGCGCCCGCGGCCGTGGCCACCGTGACGAGGCCGGCCCCCATGCGCAGCGCGGCCCTGCCCGCGAGGGCGGCCGCGCCCGACTTGCCGAGCGACCCGGCGACGACGAGGACGTGCCCGTAGGTCCCTTTGTGGGTGTCCCTCCGCCTTTTGGCGAAGAACGGGCGCACGGTCTTCTCCTCGACCATCTCGAGCTTGAGCCCGGGCCGGTCGAAGAGCGCCGGCGGGACCCCGATGGACGCGACGACGAGCTCTCCGACCCGTTCCGCCGCCGGGGGAAAGATGTGGGCGATCTTGGGCGCGGCCAGGGCCACGGTCAGGTCGGCCTCGACCGAAGGCCCGATCGTCTCGAATGTGTCGCTCGAAAGGCCCGAGGGGAGGTCGACGGCGACCTTGAAGGCCCTCGATCCGTTGATGTCCCCGACGGCCTCGGCGTACAGGCCCTCGAGCGGCTTCAGGAGCCCGGTGCCGAAGATGGCGTCGACGACGACAGTGGCCCGCGCCACCGCCGCCCTGGCCTTCCTCCACTCGGCGGCGGACCTGACCTCGGTGACGGGAAGGCCCATCTCGACGGCCACGGCCAGGTTGACCGCCGCGTCCCCCTTGACCTCGTCCCGGCCCGCGAGGAGCAGCACCTCGGGCTTGGCCCCGGAGTTGGCGAGGTGCCGGGCGGCGACGAACCCGTCCCCCCCGTTGTTGCCCTTGCCGGCGACGACGACGATCCTCTCCCGTGCGACGTCGTCGAACCTGGCCCTGATCGCCCGGGCGACCCGGAGGCCCGCGTTCTCCATGAGCACGACGCCGGGGATGCCCAGCTCCTCGATGGCCGTCCTGTCGATCGCCCTCATCTCCGCCGCGGTCAATATCTTCATGACGTCCCTCTCGCCGCGATTTTAGCACAATTTCCGGGCGGATTTGTTGACATCCGTTCTTTCCCTGTGTTAGGAATTGGCCAACGAACCGGAGGGAACCACGTGACCGAGCCCCGCAAGACCCCGCCCCTGGCCCGCAAGACCCCCTGGCAGCTCATCGGCCTCGTCCTGATCCTGGCCGCCGGGCTGGCGGCCGGATCGCTCGGGCCGAACCGTTTCCGTCCCTTCATGGCCGCGGCTTTCTTCGTCATCAGCGCCGTCCTGCTCGTCCTGTTCTGGCGCCTGGCCGTCACGTCCCACGAGCGCTTCGACCGAGCCAAGTGGGACGAGGCCAACCGGAACATGGACGAGTTCATGCGCCACATGATCGGCATCATGCCCAACCCGGCCTTCTTCAAGGACGCGCGGGGCGTCTATCAGGGGACCAACGCGGCCTTCGAGAAGCTCCTGGGCCTCGACAAGAAGGACCTCGTCGGCAAGACCCTCTCCGACGTCGCCCCGGACGAGCTCGCCCTCAAGCACACGGAGCACGACAAGGCGCTCCTGGCCGAACCCGGCCACGTCGTCTACGAGGCGCCGCTCCAGGCCTGGGACGGCGAGCACCACGTCATCTTCATCAAGTCGACGTTCCGCCGGCCCGACGGAACGGTCGGCGGCATCGTCGGCATCCTCAAGGACCTGACCCAAAGGATACGGGCCGAGGAGGAGCTCGAGCAGCGGCGGCGGTTCAGCGACAGCACCGTCCAGACGATGTCCGAAGGCCTCGTCCTGACCGATTACCTCGTGCTCGTCAAGGGCTCCCGGGGCATGAGGACCGAGGCGGTCGTCGACGCGCTGGCGGCGCGAGGAAAGGAGTAGGCCGTGCTGTACTGGCTTCTCGTCCCGCTGCGCGACGACTTCTTCTTCTTCAACCTCTTCCGCTACATCACCGTGCGCACGGCCGCGGCCGGGATCACCGCCCTGCTCCTGAGCTTCCTCCTCGGGCCCCGGCTCATCCGCCTCCTCGAGCGCCGCCAGATCGGCCAGGAGATCCGGCCCGACGGGCCGAGGTCCCACCAGTCCAAGAAGGGCACGCCGTCGATGGGCGGCGTCCTGATCATCCTCTGCACGGTCGGCCCGACCCTCGTCTGGGGCGACCTGGCCAACATCTACGTCTGGATCGCCGTCCTGGCGATGGTCCTCTTCGGCCTCATCGGGCTCGCCGACGACGTCCTCAAGGTCAGCCGCAAGCGGTCCCTGGGCCTGCGCCCCGGGCAGAAGATCCTCCTCCAGCTCCTGCTCGCCGCGGCGATCGGCCTCGTCTTCGTCTGGATGGGGACGCGCGGCCAGTTCGACCTCCGGCTGAGCTTCCCCTTCTTCAAGCAGTGGGCGCCCTACCTCGGCTGGCTCTACCTGCCCTGGATCGTCTTCATCCTGGTCGGCTCCTCCAACGCCGTCAACCTGGCCGACGGGCTCGACGGCCTGGCCATCGGGCTGACCCTGATCAGCGCCACGGCCCTGACCGCCCTGACCTACGTCGCCGGCCACGCCCTCTGGTCCCAATACCTCAACATCTCCCGGGTGCCGCTCGCCGCCGAGCTGACCGTCTTCGTCGGCGCCCTGGCCGGGGCCTGCCTGGGCTTCCTCTGGTTCAACTGCCACCCGGCCCAGGTCTTCATGGGCGACGTCGGCGCGCTCGCCCTCGGCGGCACGATGGCCGTCGTCTCCCTCCTCATCAAGCAGGAGTTCCTGCTCTTCACCGTGGCCGGCGTCTTCATCCTGGAGGCCCTCTCGGTCCTCCTCCAGGTCTCGTACTTCAAGATGAGCGGCGGCAAGCGCATCTTCAAGATGGCCCCGCTCCACCACCACTTCGAGCTCTCCGGCTGGCCGGAGGGCCGCGTCGTCATCCGCTTCTGGATCCTGGGCATCATCTTCGCCCTGTTCAGCCTGGCGACCCTGAAATTGAGATAGACATGGAGCTTCGGGACAGGAACGTCCTCGTCGTCGGCTTCGAGCGGACGGGCGAAGCGGTCTGCCGCTTCCTCGTCGGCCGCGGCGCGCGCGTCCGGGTCTCCGAGAAGAGGGCCGCCGAGGCCCTCGGCGGGAGGGTCCGGCCCTTCGCCGAGCGGGGCGT
This sequence comes from Candidatus Aminicenantota bacterium, assembly GCA_041320535.1. Lineage (GTDB taxonomy): Bacteria > Acidobacteriota > Aminicenantia > Aminicenantales > Saccharicenantaceae > RBG-16-66-30. Next base: position 2,029,445 of record JBGLNH010000001.1, read on the forward strand.
CGTCTTCGAGACCGGCGGCCACCGCCCCGGGTCCTTCCTCGAGGCCGACCTCATCGTTCCCAGCCCGGGCGTCCCGCCCCTGCCGGAGATCCTGGCCGCCCGCGCCCGGGGCGTCCCGGTCGTCTCGGAGATCGAGCTGGCCTGCCGGTTCCTCCGCGGCCGCGTCGTCGGGATCACCGGCTCGAACGGCAAGTCGACGACGACGACCCTCGTCCACCGCATCCTCGAGGACGGCGGGCTGCGGTCCCGGCTGGCCGGGAACATCGGCACGCCGCTCGTCTCGTTCGTCGACCGGAGCCGCGACGACGACGTCTACGCCACCGAGATCTCGAGCTTCCAGCTCGAATGGACGGAGCGCTTCACGCCGGCCGTCGCCGCGGTCCTCAACGTCTCCGAGAACCACCTCGACTGGCACGGCTCGTTCGAGGCCTACGTCGCGGCCAAGAAGAAGCTCGTCCTCCGGCAGGGCCCGGGCGGCGCGGCGGTGCTCAACCGCGACGACGCCCGCGTCTGGGCGCTGGCCGGGGAGGCCGCGTCCCGGGTCTACGGCTTCAGCCGCAAGCGCCGGCCGGTCCGCGGCGCCTTCGTCGACGACGGCTGGATCGTCGTCCGCGACGGCGCAACGTCGCGGGTCCTCCCGGCGGCGCGGGTGCCGCTGCCCGGCGCCCACACTCTCGAGACCGTCCTGGCCGCGGCGACGATCGGGCGCCTCCTGGGCGTCCCGGCGGCGTCCATCGGCCGCACGGTCCGGTCGTTCCGCGGGCTCGAGCACCGGCTCGAGGACGTCCTCAGCGCCGGCGGCGTCCGCTTCGTCAACGATTCCAAGGCCACGACCGTGGACGCGACGCTCAAGGCCCTGGCCAGCTTCGACCGCCCGGTCGTCCTCATCCTCGGCGGCCGGGGCAAGGGCGGGGATTTCTCGCCGCTCCGGGCCGCCGTCCGCCGGCGCGTCCGGGCGGCCGTCCTCGTCGGCGAGGCGGCCGGGAAGATCGAGGCCGCTCTCGGCGGCGTGGTCCCCGTCGTCCGGGCCGCCGATTACCGCGAGGCCGTCCGCGCGGCGTTCGCTTCGGCCGCCCGGGGGGACGTCGTCCTGCTCGCCCCGGCCTGCACGAGCTGGGACATGTTCCGCGACTTCGAGGAGCGCGGCCGCACGTTCAAGGCCGAGGTCCGGCGCCTGGCCGCCGGCCTGAGGAAGAAGGGAGGCCGCCGGTGATCGGCCGCAGGCGCGTCGCCTTCGACCTGCCGCTCCTCGCGGCCACCCTCATCCTCGTCGGCATCGGCGTCTTCTTCGTCTTCAGCGCCTCGAGCTTCATGGCCCGCGAGCGGTACGGCCAGACCTTCCACTTCATGGTCCAGCAGATCCTCGGGGCCGTCGTCGGCCTGGCGGTCGTCGCCTTGCTGGTCTCGGTCAAGAAGTCCTTCTTCCTCCGGCCGTCCTTCGTCCTGGGCCTGCTCGGCCTGACCGGCGTCCTGCTCCTGCTCTGCCTGGCCATGCCGGCCGTGGCCCGGACCAACCGCTGGATCGTCTTCCTGGGCCTGCGCTTCCAGCCGTCGGAGCTGGCCAAGATCAGCCTGGTCCTGTTCCTGGCCACTTATCTCGAGAGCCGCAAGGACCGCCTGAGCGAGATCAGGACCCTGGCCCTGCCGGGGATCGTCCTCATCGTCGCGGTCGTGCTCGTCCTCCTCGAGCCCGACTTCGGGACGGCCGTCGTCCTGGCCGGGCTCGCGGCCATGGTCCTGTTCATGGGCGGGGTCAAGCTCCGCTACCTCGCCGCGGCCGGGGCCCTGGCGGCGGTCCTGTTCGGCGTCTACCTCGTCCAGGCCGACTACCGGATCGAGCGCATCCAAGGCTTCATCTCCTCCCAGAAGGACGTCCTCGGCAGCGGCTACCAGGTCGAGCAGTCCCGTCTGGCCCTGGGCGCCGGGGGTCTCGTCGGGGCCGGGCCGGGCCAGAGCGCCCAGAAGCTCGACTTCCTGCCCTTCGCCCACACCGATTTCATCTTCGCCATCGTCGGCGAGGAGTTCGGGCTCGTCGGGACCTTCTTCACCCTCGGCCTGTACCTCTTCGTGCTCTGGCGCGGGATCAAGATCTCCCTGGCGGCGCCGAACCCGGCGCTGCGCATGATCGCCGCGGGGCTGACGCTGGCCGTCGTCGCCCAGGCGCTGATGAACATGTCGATCGTCCTCGGCCTCGGGCCGGCCAAGGGCATGCCGCTCCCCCTGCTCTCGTACGGCCGGTCCTCCCTCGTCTGCACGCTGGCCGCGATCGGCATCCTCCTGCACATCAGCCAGCGCAAGGGGGAGGCCGGAGGGCCGGTGCGGATATGAGCAAGCGCGCGGTCGTCATCAGCGGCGGCGGGACGGGGGGGCACCTCTACCCCGCCCTCGTCGTCGGCCGGCGGCTGCTGGACCTGCGGCCCGGCCTGGCCCTGACCTTCGTCGGGACGCGGCGCGACGTCGAGCGGAGGATCATGGCCGAGCACGGCGCCCGCTTCGTCCCCATGCGCGTCGAGGGCCTCAAGGGCCGGGGCCTCAAGAGCCTCCGCGGCCTCCTGCTCCTCGTCCCCGCCTTCGCCCATTCGCTCCTCGTCCTCGCCCGGACGCGGCCGAGCCTCGTCGTCGGCGTCGGCGGCTACAGCTCCGGACCGATCGTCCTCCTGGCCTCGCTCTTCCGCGTCCCGACCGTCATCCTCGAGCAGAACGCCCGGCCGGGATTCACCAACCGCCTCAACCTGCAAACACGTTGAGGAGACGGAGCGTTCATATTTATCATAGGAACTAAAACCTATTAATATGAATAAGAAGGAAAAAGAGTTCGTCAACTACGTAAAATCAGAGTGCAAGAAGTATGGAGTGAAGTGTGATCTAAGAAAAACGAAGTAAATACAGGCCAACAGGGGAGACGCCGACCGCGCCGATTTCGCCTGGAGTCGCGATTGAAGTCCGGAGGCATAACCGGATGCCTCACCCTCCCGGGGGCTGAACGATGGCAGCCCGCCGGCCTCCCGGTGTCAAGGAACGGCGGCCGTCGCTAGAAGAAGGTCGGGACGCGGTCCAGCATTTCGGAGGCCGCGACCGGCTCCGGAAAAGGCCCGAGGCACTTGGGGTCCCTCCGGCCGTAGCCGCCGAACCAGCGGGCCGCCGCCCGGCAGCCGCCGCCGCAGACAGAGCGGAGCGAGCAGTCGCGGCACTCGGCAGGGAGCGTCTTGAACTCCCGCAGGCCCGGGTCGCGGAATCTGCGGCGATAGATGGTCCAGATGTCCCGGCGGTAGATGTTGCCCATGGGCACGTCGTCGACGAACGGGCAGGGCTGCACCGACCCGTCGGCTTTTATGGTCAGCACGAAGTTCCCCCCCGAGCACGAATTCCCCGTCAGCCTGTCGAAGCCCCGGACGAACTCCCAGTGCTCCGGCGTGCGACCGAGGATCCAGCGCTTGGCTTCCCGCCACTCCTCGGGCCGGATGTTGAGCTCGTCATCCCGGGACACGGGGAGGTATTGATAGAAGAGCGGGTCGGCCCCGAGCCGGCCCCTGGCGTACTCGTAGATCGCCGGCACGTCCCCGACGTTCGGCCGGAGGACGGGCGTGAAGGTGTAGACCGTGAGCCCGGCCTCCCTCATCCGCCGCAGGCCCCGGACGGCGGCCGCCCACGATCCCGGCGATCCCGTGAGGGCGTCGTGGACGCTCTCCCGGTGGGACCAGAAGGACACGATGGCCCCGTCGAGGCCGGCCGCCTTCAGGTCCGACGAGAGGCGGGGCGTCGCCAGCGCCGCGTTGGTGTAGAGGGTGACGAACGGGCTGCGGGCCTCGTGCTTCGCGGCGCGGACGATCCCGGCGAGGTCGGGGTGGAGCATCGGCTCTCCTCCCAGGAGCTCGACCCGGACGCCGCAGCCGCGGATCGAGCGGCAGAGCCGCCGGATCGCCGCGAGCGGGATCTCCGAGTCCCCCTTCCGGACATAACAGATCCGGCATTTCATCGGACAGCGGTTGTTGATCTCGATCTTGAGGGAGTAGAGGAAGGCGCCGACGACCCGCCTGGAGACCCGGGCGAAGGTCCCGGCCGCGGCGGAGCCGGGCGCCAGGCGTCTGAAGGCCCCGAGGAAGCGGCCCTGGAGGCGGGAGACGATCCGGCTCTTCGTCCGGGGCGCGAGATCGAGCAGTCCCAAGCGGTCGATCTGCCGGCCGTGGTCGGCGATGCGTTCGGGGCGTGTCACTCCTGTCCTCCTCGCTCCTCAGGTCGTCCCAGGCGGGACGCCGGACAGGCTCCGGACGGTCCCGCTGACCGCGTCCTGCCATTTCAGGGCGCTTTGGTCGAGGAGCGTGAATTGATACAAGCGGGCGGGACGTCCGCCGTACACCTCGAGCTTTCGCGCGCCCTCGATGACGAGGGCTCGGATGTCCCCGAGGCCGACGCGGACGGCGGGGCCGGCCGATTCGAAGACCAGCTCGCGGGCCGAAAGGCGCAGGCGTCCCGGCCCGAGCGGCTCGAGCCGGCCGTCTGTCCCGGCGGCGAGCTTGGCCCGGGCGGGATCCCGGCACGGCTCTCCGCAGGAGGGACCGGCCTCGGGCCCGAGCCGGACCAGGCGCGAGAGGTCCGTCAGCGACGAGCGAACGGGACCGCCCGTTCTCCGGACCGAGAAGTCGGGAAGAAGGTCGAATTCGGCCCGGCAGCTCGAGCACCCGAAACGGGCCCCTCTCCCGGACCGGACCGTGTCGAAGCGGAGGCAATCGGGACAGCGATAGATCACGGTCTCGATGCCGCTGGCCGCGATCGGGCGCGGGCGGCCGCCCGCAGGCGCGCGCGGCGCGATGAGCCCGGAGAGCCGCGCCTCGAGCTCCGCCGGAGACTCCCCGGGCCCGGCCAGGATGGGCCTTTCGAACCGCGCGGAGACCTTTCCCCGCCGCGGGCGACGGGCCCAGCGCGGCCAGACGGCGTAGGTCCCCTCCAGCCGAACGGGGAGTATGGGGATGTCCCGGAGGTCCCTCAAGAGCCTCAGGGCCTCGGGCTTGAAGCCGGCCATCGAGTCGGTCCACGTCCGCTCCGATTCGGGGAACATCCCTATGACGCAGCCCTGGCGAAGGCGGCGGCGGACCAGGAGCGCGTTCCGGACGTCGGGCCTGTACCTCGTCACCGGGAGGCCGAGGAGCCGCGAGAAGACGAGTCGCGGCAGGGGCTTCCGGAACATGCTCGACGTGGTGATGAAGTGAAGCGGCGCGCCGAGCGCGGCCAGGACGAAGAACGGATCGAGGAACGAGCGATGGGCGCTGACCACGATGTAGGGAGGATCGGGGGGCCGGTGTTCCCGGCCCGAGACCTCGAACCGGAAGAAGAGCCGGGCGAGGAGGGCGAAGAGGCCCCGGACGACATGGATGAGCCGGGGGACGAGGACGGACGTCTGGCGGCGATGCCCCTCATAGAACCGGCCGAAGCGTCTCTCGAGCCCGCGCTCCTCGGACCCGGCATAGACGAAAGCCGTGACGGCGAGGACGGGGAGGGACACCAGGAGGGCGCCCGTCGGCCAGAAGCCGACGGCCAGGCCGCCGAAGGCCAGGGTGAAGAAGAGATAGATCGGATGGCGCCAGATGCCGAAGACGCCCGAGCGGATCAGCCGCCGGGGGGGAAAGGCCGAGATGGGCAAGTGGCCGGTGGCCCGGGTGAACTGAACGATCGAGACGGCCAGCATCGCGCCCGAGGCCGCCGCGAGCGCCAGCCCCGCCGGCCGGAGGCCGGGCGGGGAGAGACGGGGGCCGAGAAGGCGCTCCCCCCAAGCGGCGAGAGCGACCAAGGCGCCGGGCAGCGCGCCCCAGAACGCCAGGATATAGCCCAGAACGACGAGCCTTCGTCCGGCCATGCCTTTCATCCCCCCGAAGCATAATGAAACCGGAAGCGGGACTTGTCAAAGAGATGTCAAGACTTCGGACGAGAGGCGGCCGGGCGCCCCGGAGCTCAGCGCCGCGGCCGGGACTTGAAGCCGAGCGCCTGGAAGAGGGCCACGTCCGGCCGGCCCGGCGCGATGTGGAGCTCCGGCTTTTCGCCGAGGACCATGATCGTGCAGCCGTAGGTGGTCTCGTTGTTGATCCCGGAACGGCGGTCCCGGAAGATCCCCTTGAGGGTCTCGATGTCGGTGGCCGCGGAGTTGTCCCTGAGGAGGCCGCCGAGGGCCGCGAACCGCGGGCAGCCGGCCCGGTAGGCCTCCAGGGTCATGTCCTTGCTCTTCAGCAGCTCCGGGAACTTCGGGTCGTAGTCGTCGTTGACCCTGGGGTGGTTCGTGTGGTAGCTGAACTCGGCGCCCTCGAACGGCACGAACTTGGACATCCGGCCGGCCGAGCGCTCGAACACGGCGACCCCGTTCGGCCCGCCCAGCACGTAGGTCTGCGGCGCCGCGGGTTGCACCGTCTCCAGGAAATCGACGGCCTGTTCGTAGGTCTGCATGCGCAGCAGGCCCCGGATGACGAAACCGACGGGCAGCCCTCGAGAGGAATAGGCCAGCTGGGTCACGGCGTTGACGCAGACCCCGATCGAGCGGTCGTTGATCCCGTTGGCGGCGACGACCCCCGGGATGGTGAAGACGAGAGATTCGACGCCGTACTTGTCTTCTTTGACCCGGAGCACCGTCTGGAAGCCGTGGTAGAACGCGGGGATGTCGAGCGTCTGGGCGACCATGGGGGGGGCCCCGTTCCTTCCGCCGGCGGCGATCGTCGTGCACTTGGGGAATCCCAGGTCCGGCCCGACCGTCCAGAGCTCGTCGATGAGCTGGAAGGCGTACTCGTTTCATGTCGGGCTCCTTTTCTTTCTTTCTCTCTCTCTCTCTCTCTCTCTCTCTCTCTCTCTCCGGGCGCGCGCCTCGCGCCACGTCAGCTTCGGCCCTCGAACTCGGGCCCGAGGCGCTTCCAGAGCGAGTCGAAGCGGGCCCGGAGGTCCGCGTAGAGGGCGGCGTTCTTCGGGTCCGGTTCCGCGGCCAGCCGGCCTTTGGCCACCCATCGGCCGGCGATCTCGGCCACTTCGACCTTTTCCCCCCCGGCCAAGCGCCAGTTCCAGACCGACTGCAGTGCCGCGCCGTAGGCCGCGGCCTCGGCCTCTCTCAGCGTCACGACGGGCGTCCCGAAGACGTCGGCCGCGATCTGGAGCCAGAGCCGGCTGCGGGCCCCGCCCCCCGTCGCCCGGATCTCGGACGGCCTCAATCCCAGCTCCTTCATGCGCCCGAAGCCGTAGCCCAGGTTGAGGACCGTTCCCTCCATGACCGCCCGGACGATATGCGCGGCGTCGAAGGTCCGGCGGTCGAGGCCGAAGAGGACCGCGCTCGCCGTCGGCAGCACGGGCACCCTCTCGCCGTCGACGAAGGGCAGGAAAAGGAGCCCGCCCGCGCCCGGGCCGGCCCGCCGCGCCAGCCGCTCGAGCCGGGCGTTGTCGAGTCCGAAGAGCGACTTGGCGATCTCCGTCGTGTTGGTGACGTTCATGGTGCAGAGCAGCGGCAGCCAGCCGCCCGTGCTGTCGCAGAAGGCGGCGATCTCGCCCTCGGGATCGACGAAAGGACGGGCGGAGTAGGCGTAGACCGTCCCCGACGTGCCCAGGCTTAGCGAGCAGACCCCCGGCCGGACGTTGCCGCTGCCGATCGCGCCCATCATGTTGTCGCCGCCGCCGCTCGCGACCAGGACCGACTTCAGCCCGAAGCGCGCCGCCCAGGCCTTCTTCGCCGGGCCCGCGGCCTCGCGGGGATGGCTGAGCGGCGGGAGCTTGGGCGGAAGGCCCTCGTCGACCGCAGCGGCCGCGGCCTCGTCCCAGCGCAGCCGCCGGACGTCCATCAGCCCCGTGCCCGAGGCGTCGCCGTATTCCATGCGGGCCCGGCCCGTCAGGCGGAAGTTCAAATAGTTGTGGGGCAGGAGGACGGTCGCGAGCTTCGCGTAGCGCCGCGGCTCGTTCTTCTTCAGCCACAGGACCTTCGAGGCCGTGAACCCGACGGCCAGGGCGATCCCCAGTCTTTCGATGAAGGCCTTCCTGCCGCCGAGCGCCGCGACGATCTCCTCGGTCTCGGCGACGGTCGAGGTGTCGTTCCAGAGCTTGGCCGCCCGGACGGGCCTTCCTTTCGCGTCGAGCGGGACGAAGCCGTGCTGCTGTCCGGAGACTCCGAGCGAGACGACCTTCGACGGGTCGATCCGGGCCTCTCGGAGGGCCGCGGCGACGGCCGTGTCCATGGCCCCGGCCCAGACCGCCGGGTCCTGCTCGCTCGCGCCGGGCGGGAGGCCGGGGACCATGGCGTGGGGCGCCCGGCCGCGTCCGAGGACACGCCCGCCGTCGATCTCGACGACGAGCGCCTTGGTCCCCTGGGTCCCCGAGTCGATGCCGATGGCGTAGAGAGCGGCCGCGCCGATGCCCTTCCCGACGGTCGTCATGTTTCCCTCCACGGCGCTATTCTAATCAAGAAGGCGGACGCATACCAGCCTATGCCCGCCTTCCCGGGCCCCCTTCCCGATTGACACGCTTCGGGGGCGATCCTAGAATGGACGTTATGAGAACCATGAGAATGGCGGCGTTCGCGGTCGCGGCCTTGGCGCTGTGCGCCGGCGCGGCCCGGGGCGAAAGCGTTTCCCTGACGCTCAAGGGCGGCTACTTCCTGCCGACCGACGAGGTCTTCAAGGACGTCTACAAGGGAGGTCCCGCCTTCGGCGCCGACCTGGCCGTACCGATCGGCGGCGTCCTCAGGGTCTGGGGCGGGGCGGAGCTCTTCGGCAAGACGGGCCGCCTGACCCTGACCGAGGACGAGACCACCGTCCGGATCGTCCCCGTCTATCTCGGCCTGCGGCTCGAGTCGGGCCGGCCGGGCCTGCGCCCCTACGCCGGCCTCGCCGCGGCCTACTTCTTCTTCAGCGAGGAGAACGTCCTCGGCAGCGCGAGCGAAGGCGCTCTCGGCTTCCTGGCCCAGGCCGGCCTCGCGGCCCGGCTGGGCGGGGCCGTCTGGCTCGATCTCTTCGCCGGCTACCGCGGCTGCAGGCTGAAGGCCGGCGGCGCCGAACCCCTCGAGGCCCGGCTCGACGGGCTCAGCGCCGGTCTTGGCCTGTCGTTCCGGTTCTGATAGACTGGAGCGCATGAAGACGCCTCTGAAGATCGTCGCCGCGGCCGCCCTGGTCCTGCTCCTGGGCGCGCCCGCTTCCGCCGTCCTCTCGCCGGGGGCCGCCTTCACGCCGTTCTCGCTCAAGAACGTCGACGGGAAGGACTACACCGTCACCCTCGAGGAAGGCCGGCTGACCCTCATCGTGGCCGAGACCGCCGGCGGCGAGACGAAGACCGTCAAGACCCGGCCGGCCGCGGTCCTCATCGATTTCTGGGCCACCTGGTGCGTCCCCTGCCGCAAGGCCATGCCGCACATGCAGAAGCTCCACGAGACCTACAAGCCGGCCGACGGACAGGCCGAGGGCGGCCTCGTCCTGCTCGGCATCGCCCTCGACGACGCCGGCGGCAAGGTCGTCAAGCCCTTCTACCAGAAGCTCAAGATCACCTACCCGATGCTGGCCGACCCGCCGACGGCCGCCGCCGACGCTGCCGCGTCCGCCACGGCCAAGGACATGAAGAAGAGATACGAGGTCCAGGAGATCCCCGTCGTCTACCTCGTCGACGCCTCGGGAAGGATCGCCCACGCCCACGTCGGCTTCAAGGAAGAGCACATCGCCGAGCTCGACCGGGACGTCGCCGCCCTCGTCGGGGGAGCGAAGAAGTGAGGCGGAAGCTCCCCTGGGTCCTGCTGGCCGCGTTCCTGGCCGTCATGACCGCCGGCCTGCTCCTCGGCGAGTACCGGTCGGCCCTGGAGAAGGCGGTCACCGTCTGCCTCGACTGCATCGGGATCGGATGAGGCCGGCCTTGGGCGCGAAAGCCGCGAGCCGCCTCCCCCGCAAGCCCCGGGACAAGAGGCCCTGGTACCAGGCCGCCTTCGCCCTGGGGCTCAACGCCTGGCTGCCGTCCTGGCTCAAGGGCGAGATCTTCCAGGGCGGGATCAAGGGCGTTTGCGTCCCGGCCCTCAACTGCTACTCCTGCCCCTCGGCCCTGGGCGCCTGCCCCATCGGGGTGCTCCAGAACTCGCTCGGGGGGCTGCGCTTCAACCTCTCGGTCGCCGAGAAGAAGTTCGGCCTCTACGTCGTCGGCCTCCTCGGTTCGATCGGCGCCGTCGTCGGCCGCATGCCCTGCGGCTGGGTCTGCCCCTTCGGCTACGTCCAGGAGCTCCTGCACAGGATCCCGTCGCCCAAGATCAAGCTGCCCCGCGTCATGTCCCTCTTCCGCTACGTCGTCCTGGCCACGACGGTCGTCGCCCTGCCGCTCCTCGTCGTCGACCAGTTCGGCTACGGCCAAACCTGGTTCTGCAAGTGGATCTGCCCGGCCGGGACGCTCGAGGCGGGCATCCCCCTGATGATCATCAAGGCCGACCTGAGGCCTCTCATCGGCTTCATGTACTACTGGAAGATCGGGCTCCTCGTCCTCTTCCTGGGCTGGTTCGTCCTCAGCCGGCGCCCCTTCTGCCGCACGGTCTGCCCGCTCGGCGCGATCTGGGGGCTGTTCAACAAGGTCAGCCTCTTCCGCATGGCCGTGGACGACGAGAAGTGCACTCTCTGCGACAAGTGCTACAAGGACTGCCCGGTCGAGATCAGGATCTACGAGTCGCCCAACTCGCCCAGCTGCGTCCGCTGCCTGAAGTGCGTCTCGTCGTGCAAGTTCGGCGCGATCAGCTACGAGTTCCTCGGAAAAAAGGAGGTCGCCGTCGACCTCCGCGTCAAGAAGCCGGCCTGAGGACCGGCTGCCCCTGAAGGCGGGAGCCGGCCCGGCCTGCGCCTTCCACGATCCCTGCTACCTAGGCCGGCACAACGGCCTGGTCGACGAGCCCCGGGCCGTCCTGTGCTCCGCCCTGGGCGCCAAGCCCAAGGAGCTCGGGCGCCACGGCCCCGACAGCTTCTGCTGCGGCGCGGGCGGAGGGCTGATGTGGACGGAGGAGTCGCTGGGGACGCGGATCAACCGCCTGCGCGCCGAAGAGATCGTCGCCGCGGGCGCTCCTCTCGCCGCCGCGGCCTGCCCCTTCTGCCTGACCATGCTCCGCGACGGCCTGAAGGACATGGGCCGGGACGACATCGCGGTCAGGGATATCGCGCAGATCGTCGCCGACCGCCTCTAAGCCAGGATCTCACGGAAGGCCCGGACCGCCCGTTCGACGTCCTCATCGCCGACGTCCTTGTGGGTGACCATGCGGATGCCGCCGAAGATGGCCAGGGCCAGGATGCCCTTCTCCCTCATCCTCTCGATCATGGCCGGGACGGTGATCGCCGGATGGTCGAAACCGAAGATGACGATGTCCGTCTCGACCGTCTCCGGATCGATGCGGACGCCCGGGAGACCAGCGATCCCCCTGGCCAGCGCCTTGGCCCGGGCGTGGTCCTCCCCGAGCCGGTCGACCATCTCGGTGAGCGCGACGAGGCCGGGGGCGGCCAGGACGCCGACCTGGCGCATCCCGCCGCCCAGGGCCTTCCTCAGCCGCCGGGCGAACTCGATCCTCTCCCGCCCGGCGACGAGCACGGAGCCGACGGGAGCCGCCAGGCCCTTGGACAGACAGAACTGCAGGGAATCGACCTCCCGGGCATAGTCCTCGACCGGCACGCCCGAAGCGACGCTGGCGTTGAAGATGCGGGCCCCGTCGAGGTGGACCTTGAGGCCGTGCTCGTCGGCGATGCGCCTCATGGCCCGGAAGTTCTCGAGCGGTATGACCGACCCGCCCCAGTTGTTGTGGGTGTTCTCGAGCGAGATCAGCGACGTCCTCGGCGTGTGGACGTTCGGCTTGCGGACGGCGGCGACGACGTCCTTCGGGTCCATCGCCCCGCGATGGGACCGCAGCGGCCGCGGCGTCACGCCGGAGATCAGGGTCATGTGGGTCGATTCCATGTTGTAGATGTGCGAGCGCTCCTCGACGATGACCTCCTCGAGCGGCCCCGTCCACATCTTGACGGCGATCGCGTTGGCCATGGTCCCGGACGGGCAGAACAGGGCCGCCTCCTTGCCCATCGTCGCGGCGGCCCGCCGCTCGAGCTCCTGGACGGTCGGATCGTCGCCCAGGACGTCGTCGCCGACCGCGGCCTCGGCCATGGCCCGCCGCATCTTCTCCGTGGGCCGCGTGACCGTGTCGCTCCGAAAGTCCGAATACGTCATCGTCATGGTCGTGCCTCCCGACACGCCATTATAATTCAAACGGCGAGGATCGGCGACGGAATTGTGTTCCCGCGGCGATATCGCGCCAAAGCCCCCTCTGGAGTCCTGTCGTCCCGCGGGCCGGCGTGGGGCGGCAACGCGCGCGGCGTTTACTAAGTTCGGGAGATATGATAATAATAGTGTCGAATTCCCGTTTGTGAACATCGCACATGGCGAAGAGATTCCTCTTTCAGGCGGCCGTTTCGACGCTCCTGTTCCTCATCCTCTTCTTCCTGAGCGCCATCATCTTCTCCCAGGTCCTGCTCAAGAGCGAGGTCGTCACCGTGCCCGACCTCGTCGGCAAGAAGGTCCTCGAGGCCCGCGCGGACCTGGCCAAGAAGGACCTCTCCCTGGCCGTCAAGGGCGCCGAGGCGAGCGACCGGATCGAACGCGGCCTCATCTGCCGGCAGGAGCCGCCGGCCGGCGCGCGCATCCGCACCACCACCGCCGTCCAGGTCCTGACGAGCTCCGGCAGCGGGGTCGTCAGCGTGCCCGACCTCGCCGGCAAGCCCCTCGACGAGACGATGACCCTGCTCCAGTCCTCCGGGCTGACCCGGGGCAAGCTGACCCAGGTCCACACGGCCCGCCTCCCGGCCGGACGGATCCTCGCCCAGAAGCCCGCCCCGGGCGCCGCCGTCGAGCGCGGCTTCCCCGTCGGCCTGCTCCTCAGCCAGGGCGATCTCGACGAGCGCTACATCATGCCCGACGTCATCGGGCTCAGGGCCGACGGCGTCCTCGGCCGCCTCAACGCCTGGGGCTTCAAGGTCGCCGACCTCCGCTATGTCTACTACCCCGGCGCCTCGGCCGGCTTGATCGTCAGGCAGGACCCGCCGCACGGCTACCGCGTCCAGAAGCGCAGCCGGATTTCTTTCGAGGTGAGCCGCTGATGGCGCTCATCGCCCCCTCCATCCTGTCCGCGGACTTCGCCAGGCTCGGCCAGGCCGTCCGCCTGGCCGAGGACGCCGGCGCGGACCTCATCCACGTCGACATCATGGACGGGCACTTCGTGCCCAATCTGACCCTCGGGCCCCAGCTCGTCGCGGCCATCCGCCGCGAGACGCGCCTGCCGATCGACGTCCATCTCATGGTCGAGAACCCCCGCGCCTTCGTCCCCCTGTTCCACGAGGCCGGCGCCGACTGGATCTCGATCCACGCCGAGGCCACGGCCCACCTCCACAAGGACCTGACGATGATCCGGGACCTCGGCCGGAAAGCCGGCGTCGTCCTCAATCCGGCGACGCCCATCGAGACGATCGGGGAGGTCCTGCGGGAGATCGATTTCGTCCTGATCATGTCGGTCGATCCCGGCTGGGGCGGCCAGTCCTTCATCCCCTCCTGCCGGGACAAGATCCGCAGGCTCCGGGACTGGATCCGCGCGGAGAAGCTCGAGGTCCCCATCGAGGTCGACGGCGGGGTCAAGCTCGACAACGTCGAGGACATCATCCGGGCCGGATGCGGGATCGTCGTCGCCGGCTCGGCCGTCTACGACGCTCCCGATCCCGCCGCCGCCATCCGGGCCCTGAAAGCGATCGCCAGGAAAACGCCATGAACACACACGCCCGCTCCAGGACGGCCGTCGCCATCCTCCCTTTGCTCGTCCTCGTCGCGCTCGCGGCCGGGTGCGGCAAGAAGTCCGTCGAGATCACGCCCGATCTGGCCGGCTCCGACGAGGCCCTCTACAAGCTCGGCGAGTTCGAGATGAAGAGGGACACGGAGAAGGCCATCCTCTACCTCCGCCAGGTCATCGACTCGTTCCCCAAGAGCTTCTACGCCCAGCGGGCCAAGCTCCTCATCGCCGACGCCTATTTCCGCAAGGGCGACGAGACCAACATGATCCTGGCCGCGGCCGAGTACCGGGAATTCATCCGGACCTATCCCTACTCGCCGTCGGCCGCCTACAGCCAGTATCAGATCGCCATGACCTCCTACAAGAAGATGCTGAAGCCGGGCCGGGACCCGTCCAAGACGATCCAGGCCCTGGAGGATTTCCGGAAGGTCGTGGCCGACTATCCCGCGAGCGACCAAGCCAAGCCCGCCCAGGAGAGGATCAAGGAGTGCGAGGAGCGCCTGGCGGCCCACGACGCCGAGATCGCCATCGGCTATCACAGGCGCCGGGCCTACCGGGCCGCGCTCAGCCGCCTTTCGGAGCTCATGTCCACCTATCCCGAGTACTCGCGGCTCGACGAGATCTATTTCTATCTCGGCGACAGCCATTTCTGGCTGAGGCAATACGACCAGGCCGTCCCCTTTTTCACCAAGGTGGTCACGGACTACCCGGGGAAGAAGCTGGCCAAGACCGCGACCAAGAAGCTGCAGGAGATCGAGACGCTCAAGGCCGCCGCCGTGAAGCGGCAGGCCGAAGCCGGGAAGCCGAAAGCCGAACCGCCGAAGAAGAAGACGGTCTGACCCGGCGGGTCTGGGAGGTTCCTTCATGGGAGACCGGAACGCGTGGAGAAAGGCGGTCTGCGCGGCGGCGGCCTTGGCCGCGCTGACGGGGGGCGCCGCGGCGGCGGCCGTGCCCAACGTCACTTCGATCGCCGTCGGGGTGGGGGCACGAGCCCCGCCTGGGCCTTGCTGAGGTTGAAGGCGATGCCGCGGCGGAGCCGCTCCAGGTTCTTGTGCCAGTTGAGGAAGTTGACCTCGAGGCGGCCGTTCGCGCCTTTTCTGCAAAAGAAGCGGATGCCCTCGAAACAGAGGAACGTGGCGTAGAAGGTCGACCGCGACACGGCGAAGACGCGGGCGTCGGAGTCGAGGATGTCGTACTGCCTGTCGTTCAGCAGATAGCGCATCTGCTGGGGCGCCCATTGGACGCCTTCGAACTTGGCCATGGTGCCTCTCCTTTCTCCGCCCTACTTGACGACGGGCTTGAGGTGCTCGATGAAGTACTCGACCCGGCTCTCCCCGTAGCGCGGGAAGCCGATGCCGTGCTGCTGCTCGGGGTAGATCATCAGGTCGAACTTCTTGTTCTCCTTGAGCAGGGCCTGGACGAGCTGGATGGTGTTGCCGGGGTGGACGTTGTCGTCGACGGCCCCGTGGTGGATGAACAGCTTGCCCTTGAGGTTCTTGGCGTAGGTCAGGCAGGAGCCCTTGTCGTAGCCCTCGGGATTGTCCTGGGGCCGTCGCATGTAGCGCTCGGTGTAGATCGAGTCGTAGTTGCGCCAGTCGGTCACCGGGGCCCCGGCGACGCCGACGTGGAAGACGTCGGGCTCCTTGAGCAGGGCGAGGCAGGTGAAGTAGCCGCCGTAGGAGTGGCCGGTGACGCCGACCCTCGTCGTGTCGACATAGGGGCGCGCCCCGAGGGCCTTGACGAAGGCGACGTGGTCCTCGATCTCGACCTGGCCGAGCTTCATGTAGTGGAGGTTCTGGAAGGCCTTGCCGCGCCCGGAGACGCCGCGGTAGTCGCAGACCGCGACGAGGAAGCCCAGCTGGGCCAGGGCCTGGCTGCCGTCGGCCATGTTGTAACGGTTGGTGACGCCCTTCGACCCGGGCCCGCCGTAGACCGAGAGGATGAGCGGGTATTTTTCGCCGGGGTCGAAATGGGCCGGGAAGTAGAGCAGGCCGTCGAGGTCGTACTTGCCGTCGGCGGACTTGAACAGGAGATGCTCGGGCTTGACGAGCTTCAGGTCCAGGAACTCCTTGGACGGGGTCTGTTCGCTCAGGACCTTGAGGACCTTGCCGTCGGCCTGGCAGAGGGTCGTCCGCGGCGGGACGTCGAAGCTGGAGAAGGAGTGGGTGTAGAACTCGAAGGTCGGGGAGAAATTGAGCGAGTGGGAGCCGGGCTCCTTGGTCAGCCTGGCGAAGCCGGTGCCGTCGAGCTTGACCTTGTAGGCGTGGCTCTCGGTCCCGTTGGCCTCCTGGCCCGAGAAATAGACCCAGCCGCGGGCCTCGTCGACGCCCTGGATGGCGCGGACGGGCAGCTTGGCGTTGGTCAGCTGCCTGAGGAGCTTCCCGGAGAGGTCGTAGAGATGGATCTCGCGCCAGCCGCCGCGCTCCGAGGTCCACAGGAAGCGCTGGCCGTCCTTGAGGAAGACGAGGTCGGTCGACTCGTCGATGTAGCAGGGGTCTGTGTCGGTGAGGAAGAGCCTCGTCTTGCCCGTGGCCGGGTCGGCGGCGAAAAGCTCGAGCTTGTTCTGGAGGCGGTTGAGCCGGTGGTAGGTGAACTCCTTCCCGTCGAAGGTCCACTGGCCCCGGTAGAGGTAGACGTCGAGGTCGTCGCCCGTCTCGAGGCGGACGATCTTCTTGGAGGCGACGTCGACGACGAAAAGCCGGACGATGGGGTTGTTGCCGCCGGGCTTGGGGTAGCCGAGGAGCTCGAAACGGGGGATGGGCTGGACGTCGTGGACGATGGGGTACTTCGTGACCGGCTTCTCGTCGAACTGCATGAAGGCGATTTTTTTGGAGTCCGGCGACCACCAGAAGGCCTGGTACTGGCCGAGCTCCTCGGGGTAGACCCAGTCGGGGAAGCCGTTGCGCAGGTCCTCGGTGCCGTCGGTCGTCAGGGCCGTCTCGCTGCCGTCCATGTCCTTGACGTAGAGGTTGTAGTTGCGGGCGAAGGCCCGGTACTTGAGGTCCGGCGAGAGGACGTCGCCGTACTGGCGGCCGCGGACGCCGACGGTCGACCGCTCCGGCTCGTAGGCGACGAGCTTGGAGGAGGCGAGGTCGTAGAGGAAGGCCTTGTTGAAGGCCTGGAATTGGATCTTCCTTCCGCCGTCGAGATACTGGAAGCGGTTGAAGAAGATCTTGACCTCCTGCCGGCCGGTGATGGCGTTGACCGCGGCCAGGAGCTTGGCGTCGTCGAAGAGGGGCGTCTTCTCGCCCGTGACGAGGTCGGTCCGCTTGAAGGTCCCGTCCTCGAAGGCGTAGCTGGCCTTGCCGTCGGGGGTCCACTGGAGGCCTCCGCCCATGGGGCCGCCCGGCGCGCCCATCATGCGGCGGCCCTCGCGCTGGAGCTTCTCGTAGAGGGCCTTGCCGACGATCCTCTCCTGGGCGAAGGCCTGGCCCGCCAGGAGGACGGCGAGCAGGAGTCCTATGAACACGGCAATCTTGCGGTTTCGTCTCATCGTGCGTCTCCTTGAGGTTGAATCCCTGTCATCGTTCGATCCTGTGAACGGCGTCGATCCCGACGGCGGTGTCGCCCGACCCCGTCCGGATCAGGGCCCGGGGATCGTCGGCCGCGGCGGAAGGCGCCGTGAACGCCCGAAGGGCGGC
Organism: Candidatus Aminicenantota bacterium; assembly: GCA_041320535.1. Taxonomy (GTDB): domain Bacteria; phylum Acidobacteriota; class Aminicenantia; order Aminicenantales; family Saccharicenantaceae; genus RBG-16-66-30. The sequence goes on from JBGLNH010000001.1 coordinate 2,046,869, forward strand.
GAGGAGGAAGCGCGCTGTCAGCTCAGATGTCATGGATCCGGGAGGGACCATTCTATTTTTTCCGGGCCGCCACTTCAATCCTTTTCTCCAGGGCGCATTTCCTGTCAGCGCCAAAGGCCCTCGATGGCCGCGAGGAGGCGGTCGACCGTCGCGGCGTTGTCGTAGTGGGCGAAGCTCGCCCGGCAGATGCCCTCGGGCCGGCCGAGATGGCGGACGACGGCGGCCGAGTAGTGGTTGCCGTCGGCGATCTGGATCCCGCTGTCCTCCCACAGGCGGCGCTTCGTCTCCGTGGCGGTGAGGCCGGAGACGTCGAAGGCGAAGGTCGGGACGCGCTCGCCCGCGCGGTCCGGGTCGGCGATCCCGAAGAGCCGGAAGCGGGCCCGATCGAGCCGGGCGAAACCCTCGAGAACGCGGCGGGAGAGGCCCTGTTCGTACTCCGAGATCGAGCTCATGGCCAGGCGGAAGCGGGAAGCGCGGCCGGCCGGAACGGCTTCCGGGCCGGCGACGCGGCCGGCCAGCCAGAGGAGATATTCCAAGGCCGCTTCGAGAGCGGCGACGGAGGCGTTGTTGAGCATGCCCATCTCGAACTTGCCCGGCAGGACGTCCTTGTTGGTCTCGACCCGGTAGGGACGGAGGCGCTCGAGGACCTCGGCCCGGCCCCACAGCACGCCCGTCATCGGCCCGAAGGTCTTGTAGCCGGAGAAGACGAGGAGATCGACGCCGCTCGCGCGGACGTCGATCGGCCCGTGCGGGGCCTGATGGACGGCGTCGACGGCGACGAGGCAGTCGGTCGACTTCTTCCGGACGGCGGCGGCGATCTCGCCGAGCGGGACGAGGGAGCCCGTCCCGTTGGCCGCCGAGGTCACCGCGACAAGCGCCGTGCGGGAGTCGACGGCGGAGAGGAGGTGGCCGATGTCGAGCGTCCCCTCCGAGGTGACGCGGGCCCGGCGGACCTCGAGGCCCCGCCCCTCGCCCAGGACCGCTTCCCACGGGGAGATGTTGGCCATGTGGTCGAGGTCGGTGACGACGAGGTTGGCCCGCGGCGGGATGACGGTCCGGAGGCCGTAGGCCAGGTTGAAGAGGGCCGCGGTGGCCGACTGGTGGAAGCTGATCTCGCGGCCGTCGCGGGCGTTGAGGAGGTCGGCGGCGAGGGCGCGGACGCGCTCGTGCAGGGCGGCCGTCTCGGCTTCGCCCGCGGCGACGGCGCCCGGCATGGGGTTCAGCCGTCCCTGGGCGTCCCGGGCCGCTTCGGCGGCGGTATCGACGGTCAGGCTGCCCGCTCCCGTATTCAGGTAGACGCGGGGCCGGCCGCCGGAGAGCGACGGTCAACATCGTCCAGATCGCCCGCCACCCCAAGCGCCCCTACACCCTCGATTACATCGCCTTCCTGTTCCAGGACTTCATGGAGATGCACGGCGACCGGCGCTTCGCCGACGACCCGGCCATCGTGGCCGGACTGGCCTTCTACAAGGGGCGGACCGTGGCCGTCATCGGGCACCAGAAGGGCCGGACGACCCGGGCCCGGATCGACCGCAACTTCGGCCAGGCCAACCCCGAGGGCTACCGCAAGGCCCTGAGGGTCATGCTGCAGGCCGAGAAGTTCGGCTTCCCGGTCGTCACCTTGATCGACACGCCCGGCGCCTACCCCGGCATCGGGGCCGAGGAGCGCGGCCAGGCCGAGGCCATCGCCTACAACCTCAAGACGATCGCCCGGCTCAAGACCCCCATCGTCAACGTCGTCATCGGCGAGGGCGGCAGCGGCGGCGGCCTGGGCATCGGCTTCGGCGACCAGCTGATGATGCTCGAGCACGCCTTCTATTCCGTCATCTCCCCCGAGGGCTGCGCGGCCATCGTCTGGAAGGACCAGAACGCCGTCGACGAGGCGGCCGAGAACCTGGGCATCCGGGCCTCGAACCTGCTCAAGTTCGGGATCATCGACAAGATCATCCCCGAGCCCCCGGGCGGGGCCCACATCGACCCCGAACAGACCTTCAAGAACGTCGACAAGCACCTCTACCAGGCCCTGAAGAAGCTCGAGGGCAAGCCCGTCGACGAGCTCCTCGAAGAGAGATACGGGAAAATCCGAAAGATCGGGGTCTTCGAGGAACGGTGACCGAAGACACGCCCTCCGAAACGAAAACCGCGGGATCGACCGTAGTCAAGCCTGACGACCCTGCGGCCAAGGCCCCGGCGGTCCCGCCGCAGGCGATCAAGGGCACCCACGACATCCTGCCCGGGGAGGTCGAGAAGTGGCAGGCCCTGGAGCGCCTGGCCCGGGAGACCTTCGAGCTCTACCATTTCCGCGAGCTGCGGGCCCCCGTCTTCGAGCCGACCGAGCTCTTCGAGAAGGGTACCGGCGCGACGTCCGACGTCGTCACCAAGGAGATGTACACCTTCACCGACAAGGGCGGGCGGTCGCTGACCCTGCGGCCGGAGTACACGCCCTCGGTCGCGCGGGCCATCGTGGAGCACCGGCTCGACCTCGAGGGCGCGCCCATGCGCTATTATTACATGGGCCCGATGTTCCGCTACGACAAGCCCCAGAAGGGCCGCTACCGCCAGTTCCACCAGGTCGACATCGAGGTCTTCGGCGAAAAGGACGCGGCCGTCGACGCCGAGATCATCGAGATGGCCCACGCCCTGCTCCGCAAGCTCGGCGTCACGGGGACCGAGACCCTGGTCAACTCGGTCGGCTGCCGGGCCTGCCGGCCGGCCTACAGCGCCGCCCTGCGGGAGTCGGCCGGGGAACGGCAGGCCGGGCTCTGCCCCGACTGCCGGAGGAAGGCCGAGGCCAACCCCCTCCGGATCTTCGACTGCAAGGTCGAGGGCTGCCGGGAGATCGCGGCCGCTTTCCCCGGCATCCAGGACTTCCTCTGCCAGGAGTGCCGGGACCACTTCGCCAAGCTCCGGGCCTCGCTCGACGTCCTGGAGATCGCCTACCGGGTCGATCCCCGGCTCGTCCGCGGCCTCGACTACTACACCAAGACGACCTTCGAGATCGTCTCCGCCGGCCTCGGCGCCCAGAACGCCCTTCTCGGCGGCGGGCGCTACGACGACATGATGAAGGACTTCGGCGGCCCGGACATCTGCGGCACGGGCTTCGCCATGGGCATCGAGCGGGCGCTCTCCGTCGCCGACGTCCCGGCGCCGGTCCGCAAGCTCCTCTGCGTGGCCTACCTCGGCGGCGCGGCCCAGCAGGCCGGCCTGGGCCTGGCCCGCTTCTTCCGGGCGAGCGGCGTCGAGTGCCTCATCGAGTTCAAGGACCGGGGCATGAAGGCCCACTTCGGCCGGGCCAACAAGCTCGGGGCCGCCTGGGTGCTCATCGTCGGCGAGAACGAAATGAAGGCCGGCCGCTTCGGCCTCAAGGACATGGCCAGCGGCCGCCAGGTCGACGGCACCCGCGAGGAGCTCCTGGCCCTCCTGCGCGGGAATTGACCGCCCGGGGATCCCCATGAACACAGAGACCAAGACCGCTTCCGCCTTCAAGCGCACGTGTTACTGCGGCGCCCTGCGGGCCGACGACGACGGCCGCGAGGTGGTCCTCTGCGGCTGGGTCCACAAGACCCGCGACATGGGCCACCTCGTCTTCGTCGACCTGCGCGACCGGGAAGGCATCGCCCAGGTCGTCTTCCAGTCCGACCGGCCGGCGCTCGCCGAGGAGGCCAAGAAGCTGCGCGGCGAGTTCGTCGTCGGCGTCCGCGGCCGGGTCCGCCGCCGCTCGTCCGTCAACAGGGACCTGCCGACCGGCGAGGTCGAGGTCGAGGCGTCGGAGCTCTTCGTCTTCGCCGCGGCCAAGGTGCCGCCGTTCGTCGTCGCCGACCCGCCCCAGGCCTCCGAGGAGCTGAGGCTCAAGTACCGCTACCTCGACCTGCGCCGGCCCAGGATGCAGCGCCACATCCGCCTCCGCCACGAGGCCGCCCTGGCCGTCCGCAACTACATGAGCCGCCACGGCTACCTCGAGATCGAGACGCCCATCCTGGCCAATCCCACCCCCGAAGGGGCGCGCGACTTCCTCGTCCCCAGCCGCGTCTCCAAGGGCCGCTTCTACGCCCTGCCGCAGTCGCCCCAGCAGTTCAAGCAGACGCTCATGGTGGCCGGCTGCGACCGCTATTTCCAGATCGTCAAGTGCTTCCGCGACGAGGCCCTCCGGGCCGACCGCCAGCTCGAGTTCACCCAGATCGACGTCGAGACGAGCTTCATCGACCGCGACGACTTCTTCGCCCTCAACGAGGGGCTCATGGAGGCGCTCTTCGCGCTCACCGGACGGAAGGTCGAGCGGCCGTTCCGCCGCCTGCCCTACGTCGAAGCCGTGGAGAGATACGGCTCGGACAAGCCCGACCTGCGCGTGCCGCTGGAGATGAAAGACCTGACCGCGGTCGCGGGAGCGACAGGCTCGGACGTGCTCAAAGGCGCCGTCGCCGCGGGCGGCGACGTCAAGGGCCTGCTCGTCCCCGGCGCCGGGGCGCTCTCCCGCGGCCAGCTCGACAAGCTCGGCGACAGGGCCAAATCGCTTGGCGCCAAGGGCCTCATCTGGATCAGGAAGCAGGACGGCTGGAAGTCGTCCCTCAAGATGCCTGATATCGACTTCGAGAGGATCTGGGCCGCCCTCGGCGGCGCCGACCCCGACCTGGCCCTCGTCGTCGCCGACAAGAAGGACACGGCCCTCAAGGCCCTCGGCGAGATCCGCCGGACCTGGCCCGTCGAGGACCCGGCCCGGCGCGACTCCCTCGCCTTCTGCTGGGTCGTCGACTTCCCGCTCTTCGAGTGGAGCGAGGAGGAGAAGCGCTTCGTCTCCATGCACCACCCCTTCACCTCGCCCTTCGACGAGGACCTGCCGCTCCTCGAGACGGAGCCCGCGAAGGTCCGGGCCAAGGCCTACGATCTCGTCCTCAACGGCACCGAGATCGGCGGCGGCTCGATCCGGATCCACGACATGGACGTCCAGCGCCGCGTCTTCAAGGCCCTGGGCTTGAGCGACGCGGAGACCCGGGCGAACTTCGGCTATTTCCTCGAGCTCCTGGGCTACGGCGCGCCGCCCCACGGCGGCATCGCCCACGGCTTCGACCGCCTGGTCATGTTCCTGGCCGGCGAGGAATCCATCCGCGAGGTCATCCCCTTCCCCAAGACGACCGGCGCCCTCGACCTCATGACCGGTTCGCCTTCCGCGGTCGACGCGCGCCAGCTCGACGAGCTCGGTCTGAAGATCAAGGGCTAACAAGGCCTCGGGTCCGAGCGGCCCTTGGTCCCGCGGCCCCCCATAGGGGTCGGCGCCGATAACAATAGGAACCTCATGCCCCCACAGAAAGCCCCCAAGAGCCGGAGGACCCCCCAGAAAATGGCCATCGCCTCTTTCCTCGGCTCCTGCCAGGGCCACCCCTCTGCCGAGGACATCCATCGGGCCCTGCGCAAACGCTTCCCGACCATGTCCCTCTCGACCGTCTACAACACCATCCGCCGCCTCCAGCGCGAGGGCCTCGTCCACGAGCTCCTCGTCGAGCCCGGCAAGGTCCGTTTCGATCCCGGGACCGAGGCGCACAGCCATCTCGTCTGCCTGCAATGCCGGTCGATCGTCGACCTCGACCGGGCCGTCCGCGTCGAGCTGGCGCCCGGCGAGCGCCGGGGCTACCGCGTCCTCCACAGTCACGTCACGTTTTTCGGTCTATGCCCGGACTGCCGGTCCGGGACCGCACAATCACCGCATAAGGAGACATCATGATGGACAGCATCACCCCCGCCCCCGCCGGGATGCCCCGGATCGGGGACCCCGCGCCGGCCTTCGAGGCCGTCACCACCCACGGCGTCCTCAAGCTCGAGGACTTCAAAGGCAGCTGGCTCGTTCTCTTCTCCCACCCGGCCGATTTCACTCCTGTCTGCACGACGGAGTTCATCGGCTTCGCGGAGATCCACCCCAAGCTCCGGGAGATGAACGTCGAGCTCATGGGCTTGAGCATCGACAGCGTCTACTCCCACATCGCCTGGGCCCGCAACGTCGAGGAGAAGATGGGGAAGAAGATCACCTTCCCGATCATCGCCGACCTGAACAAGGAGGTCGCCACCCTCTACGGCATGATCATGCCGGGAGAGAGCAAGACCGAGACCTCGCGGGCCGTCTTCGTCATCGACGACAAGCAGGTCGTCCGGGCCATCATCTACTATCCTCTCTCGACGGGCCGGAACATGGACGAGATCCTGCGGCTCATCCAGGCCCTGCAGACGGCCGACAAGCACGGCGTCGCCACCCCCGCCAACTGGCGCCCCGGCGACAAGGTCATCATGCCGCCGCCCAAGACCCAGGAAGCCGCCGAGGAGCGGGTCAAGGACAAGGCCGCCGAGTGCAAGGACTGGTACTTCTGCAAAAAGAGCGTGAAGTGAGGGGCTGACGTGGCCTGCGTCAACGCCGACGGCACCATCACTCCGACGGCCAAGGCCCTCCTTCAGAGCCTTCAGGGCCCCCTCGGGCCGGAGGAGATCGCCGCCAGGACCGGCGCGCCGCTCTTCCGCGTCCGGGCCAGCCTGCGCGAGCTCCAGGCGGCCGGCTTCGTCGCCGAATCCGGCGGCCGGTTCGTGACGACCGACGCCGGACGGGCCAAGACCTGATTGACGACCGGTCGAGCCGGGGCGCGCCCTTGGGACAAGGGGCGGCCCCGGCCGATTTTTCCCCTTTTTCAAGCTCTCCTGAATCTTTGTAAATACAATAAAAAAATAGGGATAAACGCACCATGCATGTTCCTTGTGGATTTTCTTGACGACTTGGGGTAGAATCCCGCGAAGTACAGAATAGGAGGAACAATGAAATCACTCGTCCGACTCTCTCTCGTCCTTCTCCTGGCGGCCGGGCTGACGACCGGCCTGTTCGCCAACGGCCTCAACCTGAACGGGTTCGGCGCCCGGGCCGCGGCCATGGGCGGCGCATTCGTCGGCCTGGCCGACGATTGCACCGCCGTCTTCTGGAACCCGGCCGGGCTGGCCCTGATCAAGATGCCGACCTTCGGCCTGACCGGCGACATCCTCATGCCGAAGGCCGAGTACGGCCTCACCACCCCTTACGCCAGCTACAGCATGGAGACCAAGTCGAAGAAGTACCCGGCCGGCCTCCTCGGCTATTTCCAGCCGGTCGGCGAGAACATCGTCGTCGGCATCGGCGCCTACACCCTGTCCGGCCTCGGCGCGGCCTGGGACAACACGGGCCTCGAGGAAGCGCTCATCGCCCCCTATCCCCCGGCGGCCTTCACGCCGGCCGTCGATGCCTATCAGTGGGAGAGCTTCATCGGCTCGATCACCCTCGCCCCGTCGATCGCGGTCAAGCTCAGCGAGATGCTCTACGTCGGCGCGACCTTCAACATCAACTACGGCTTTTTCGAGACCCACCAGTGGGGCGAGTACGTGATGGTCGAGATCGAGGCCCCGCCGGCGTCCCCCGACGTCCTCGGCATCCCGGCGCTCATCAACCTGGGCCAGCGGACCCTCGACGTCAAGGGCTGGGGCTTCGGGGCCACCTTCGGCGTCCTGGTCAAGCCGGCGGAGTGGATCAGCCTCGGCGGCACCTTCCGGACCCAGTCCAAGATCAATCTCAAAGGGACGACCGAGATCGAGAACATCGACATCCTCGGGCTGCCCAACGACTCGGACACCGAGATGTCCGTCGTCAGCCCGATGTGGCTGGCCGGCGGCGTCGCCCTCAAGCCGGTCGACGGCCTGACCCTGACCTTCGACGCCCAGTACACCAACTGGTCGAAGCTCGACCAGATCGCCGTCACGTTCGGCGATGCCGCTTGGGACTTCGCCCTGGGCGACGAGGCCGCGCTGCTCCTCAACTGGCAGAACAAGACCCAGTTCCGCGTCGGGGCCGAGTACGACTTCGGCGCCTTCGCCCTCCGCGGCGGCTACTACTACGATCCCGCCCCCGCCCCGGACGCCACGCTCAACATCCTGACGCCCAGCTTCACCTTCAACAGCGTCATCGGCGGCTTCGGCTACGAGAGCGGCAACTTCAGGATCGACCTGGCCCTCGAGTACCTCATGGGCAAGGACCGGGCCGTCGCTCCCTCCGGGGAGAACCTCCCCGGCCTCTACAAGATGAACATCCTCGTGCCGATGTTCTCGCTGAGCTTCGGCTTCTAAGCCGGACGACACGACCGACCCGCGGGGGAGGAGGGCTTCGGCCCTCCTCCCCCTTTTTTTTGGTTCTCCCCTTTCCGGGCTCCCACTCGAGGCGGGGAGGGAATCCGCCTCGACGCTGTCGGCCCCCCGGCCGGGGCCCTCTCCGTTCGTTGACCCCCGCCGCGCGAATGTGTTATAAGCCCCTTCGGGCAGCCCATGACCCGTTCGACCCTTCTCGACCCTTCTCGCCCCGCCAAACCAGGGATCGCGTATCCCTTGAATTCCGCCCGATAAGGAAGGAGCCGACATGGACGAGACGAAAACGACCCCCGCCCCCGCCGGACCGGACTGGAGCCGGCGCAAGTTCCTCGGCGCGGCCTCCACGGCCGCGGCCGGCCTCATGGTCCTCCCCCGCCACGTCGTCGGGGCCACCCAGAAGAAGGGCGCCAAGAAGGCGCCCAGCGACACGCTCAACATCGCCTGCGTCGGCGTCGGCGGCATGGGCTTCTCCGACACGCGCGGCTGCCGCTCCCAGAACGTCGTCGCGCTCTGCGACGTCGACGACGAGAGGATGGCCCGGCTGCTTCGCTCCGACGAGCTCGAGCCCAACGAGAAGGCCATGTACGACAAGGCGGCCAAGTACCGCGACTTCCGGCGCATGCTGGAGAAGGAGAAGGGCATCGACGCGGTCACGGTGTCGACGCCCGACCACACCCACGCCGTCGTCGCCATGGCCGCCATCAAGCTGGGGAAGCACGTCTACGTCCAGAAGCCGCTGACGCACACGGTCAAGGAGGCCCGTCTCCTGGCCCAGGCCGCCCGGGAGGCCAACGTCGTCACCCAGATGGGCAACCAGGGCCACGCCGGAGAGGGGGCGCGCCTCGTCTGCGAGTGGATCAAGGCCGGCGCCATCGGCGACGTCCGCGAGGTCCACTGCTGGACCAACCGGCCGATCTGGCCGCAGGGGGGCATCGACGCTCCCGCGGAGATCCCCTCGGCGCCCTCGACGCTCGACTGGGACGTCTGGCTCGGCCCGGCCCCGTTCCGGCCCTACCACCCGGCCTATCACCCCTTCAAGTGGCGCGGGCTGTGGGACTTCGGCACGGGGGCGCTCGGCGACATGGGCGCCCACATCATGGACCAGCCCTTCTGGGCCCTCGACCTCAAGTCGGTCCGGCCGTGCCGGCCGGAGGCCGTCGCGGCCGAGCTGGCCGCCGCCCTCGGCCGGTTCCGGTGCGACTCCGGCCTGAGGGAGAGGATGGGACGCGCGGCCCGGGAGCGGGCCTCTTCCTATTACGCGTGGGACCGGCTCGGCCGAAGGCTCCGCGCGATCTACGACGACGCCCTGGCGGGCCGCCCGCCGGGCCGCGAGGAGCGTCCTTGACCTTCTCGCTCCTCCTCTGGGCGCTCGTCTGGGGCGGGATCTTCACGGGTCCCGATAACCTCGTGCCCTTCCCCTCGATCCACGACCGCTGGGCGCTCGTCCAGGGCCTGCGGGCCCTGTTCCCGGTCGCGGCCGCCTACGTCTGCCTCATCTGGGCCCTGGCCGCCCGGGCCCGCTTCCGCTTCGGCGCGACGACGCTCGGCCTGCTCGCCTTGTACGGCGGGGCCGGCTTCGTCTCCTCGGTCGCCTTCTCCCCCGACCCGGCGACGGCCGTCTACTGGTGTTCGGCCTACCTCTCGCCTCTCCTCGTCGGCTGGTTCGTCATCGAGAGGCCCGAGCCCCTGCCCGTCCTCCGGGCCATCCTGCGCGCCAACAACGCCGTCATCGTCCTGCTGCTCCTGGCGGTGCTGCCCGAGGCGGCCCGCTACGGCATCGGGCGGACGACGCGCTACATGATGTACACGATGCCCTTCGGGCTCGGCGATGTCCGGGCCAACGGCGTCGGCCGCTACGCCGTCGTCGTCCTCATCCTGGCCCTCGTCAGCCTGGCGGCGTCGCGCGGGGCCCGGCGCTGGCTCTGGCTGCTCCTCGCCGTGCCGGCCCTCCTCGTCCTCATGCAGACGCAGTCGCGGACCGCGCTGTTCGGCCTGGCCGTCGCGGGCATGCTCTTCGTCGTCGTCCGCGGCGTCAACCTGCGCTTCCTGGTCGCCGGGCCCGTGGCCGCCTACGCCATCTGGGTCTCCGGGTTCACCTGGCGGGCCAAGGGGGACCTGGGCTCGCTCGTCTTCCTCACCGGCCGCGAGAACACCTGGGGGCGGGGCCTGGCCCGGATCGGCGAGTCGCCCCTCTTCGGCTGGGGCTTCCACGCCGACCGGCTCCTGCTCGACCGGGAGCACATGCACAACTCCTACCTCCACGCCGGCATCCAGGCCGGCGTCACCGGCGGGCTGCTCTTCACCGCGGCCCTGGCCGTCCTGTGGGGCTTTCTGGCGAAGAGCGGCGTCCTGCGCCGCGTCCGGGCGGCCGGCGACGAGGACCGGGCCCTCCTCACGCAGGCGGTGCTCATCCTCGGCTTCCTCACGTCCCGCAGCTTCTTCGAGTCGACGGCCGCCTTCTACGGCGTCGACCTGCTCCTCTTCGTCCCGGCCGTCTGCTACCTCTATCAATGGGCCCTCGAGAACCCGGGGAGCGAGCCGTGAGGATCCTCATCCACACCATGTACTTCCTGCCCGATTTCGGCAGCGCGCCCGTCCTCATGGACGAGCTGGCCCGCTACCTCGCCGGCGCGGGGCACGAGGTCGAGGTGGTGACGACCATGCCGCGGGAGCGGGGCGAGGAGTTCCGGGGGCTCCTCTGTTCGCGGCGCGACGCCGGCGGCTTCACGGTCAAGAGGTTCTGGGCGCCGCGCTCGCCGCGTCCGCTCGGCCGTCTCCTGGCCTGGAACGTCTACACGGCCGGCGCCCTGGCCAATCTCCTGTCCGTCCGCCGGGGGGACGTCCTGTTCCTCCGGACGCCGCCCCTCCAGCTGGGCCTGCCGGCCTTCGCGGCCCGGGCGCTCGGCGGGGCCCGGGTCCTGGTCAACGTCCAGGACATCCATCCCGACCTGGCCGTCGAGTCGGGGATCCTGCGCCATCCCCTGGGCATCCGTTTCGCCAAGGCGCTCGAGCGCTGGGTCTACGGCCTGGCCGACCGGATCGCCGTCATCAGCGACGGCTTCGCCCGCAACCTGCGGGCCAAGGGCGTGCCGGAGGCCAAGCTGGCCGTCCTGCCCAACTGGGTCGACACGGACTTCCTCAAGCCCGGTCCGAAGGACAACGCGGTCTCGCGCCGGCACGGGCTCGCGGACAGGTTCGTGGTCATGTATTCCGGCACGATCAGCATCAGCAGCGACCGGACCCTCGGGCGGGCCCTCGAGGCGGCCGTAACGCTGGCGCCCGACCGCGACATCCTCTTCGTCGTCGTCGGCGACGGCCTGAAGAAGGACTCGCTCAGGGAAAAAGCGGCGGCGCTCGGGTGTTCGAACGTCGTCTTCCTGCCCTTCCAGCCCTACCGCGACCTGCCGGACCTCCTGGCCTCGAGCGACGTCCTGCTCGTCCCGCTCGACAAGGGCAAATCGGACCTGTCCGTGCCGTCGAAGCTCTACGCCTTCATGGCCGCCGGACGGCCCATCCTCGGCCTGGCCCCGCCCGACTCCGAGGTCGCCGCCCTGCTCCGCGAGCGCGGCTGCGGCCTGTGCGCGCCGCCCGACGACCCGGGGGCCATCGCCGCCGCCGTCCGCGAGCTGGCGGACTCGCCCGGGCGGCGGCTGGTCTTCGGGGCCAACGCCCGGGACTACGCCGTCTCCCGCTTCGCCAAGGACAAGGTCCTCCGCGCCTACGACGGTCTCTTGAGGTCCATGGTATCCTGATGAACAAGATGTCCAGAGCCCGGGCCTTCGCCCTGTACGTCCTTCCGCCGCTCCTGTGGATGGCCTTCATCTTCCCGGTCGGCAACAGGACCTTCGCCTCGAGCCGGATCTTCGAGATCTTCGCCGCGGTCTTCACGGGCCTCTTCCCGGAGGCGTCCCCGCACGCGCTCGGCGTCGCCTACATCGTCTTCCGCAAGACGCTCCATTTCGTCGAGTACGGATTGCTCACCCTGCTCCTCTACCGCGCCTTCCGCCGCGGCCGCGGGCCCCGCTGGTCGAAGCGGGCCGGGCTGTCGGCGGCCGCGGGCGCGATCGCGTACGGCTTCCTCGACGAGTACCTCCAGTCGTTCACGCCCAACCGGTACGGCAGCCCGCTCGACTGGGCCGTGGACACGGCCGGCGTCCTGACGGTCCTGGCCCTCCTGGCCTGGGCGGGCTCGCGCCGCGACGCCGACCCCGCGGGCCCCGCGGGACGGATGCTCTGGCTCAAGCGGCCCTTCGACGTCGCCCTGTCGTCGCTGGGGCTCCTCGCTTCCGCGCCCCTCTGGATCGTCATCCCGCTGGCCGTCCGGATGGAGGACCGCGGGCCCGTGTTCTACGCCCAGGAGCGCGTCGGCCGCAAGGGGCGGACCTTCAAGGCCCTCAAGTTCCGGTCCATGGTCGCCGACGCCGAGAAGGCCAGCGGGCCCGTGCAGGCCGCGGCCGACGACCCGCGCGTGACCCGCGTCGGCCGCGTCCTGCGGGCCACGGCCATGGACGAGCTGCCGCAGCTCGTCAACATCCTCAAAGGCGACATGAGCTTCGTCGGGCCGCGGGCCCTCAGGCCGAACGAGCGGGAGGTCGACGGGGCGGGCGGGCCGACCTCGATCGCGGCCATCCCCGGCTACGAGGCGCGCCACGCCGTGCGGCCCGGCCTGACCGGCCTCACGCAGGTCTTCCTGCCGGGGGAGACGCCGCGGCGGAAGAAGTTCCGCTACGACCTCCTCTACATCCGCAGGCGCAGCTTCGCCCTGGACCTCAAGCTCGTCCTCCTGTCGTTCTGGATCACCTTCCGGGGCAAGTGGGAGTCGCGGGAGCCCAAGGTGTGATCATGGGATCACGGCTGTCGGCCCCGTCGGCTTCGGCCCGCTCCTCTCGCGGCCCGTTCCCCCATCCGTCCTCGCCGCCCCGAAGGTCTCGCGAGCATCGGCGGCTCAGGGCGGGCGGGGGGGGCCCAAGCCGCTATGTCGCGGCCGTTCGCCTCCGGGGACCGCGTTCGGAGGATCCCCCGGCGCCAGGCTCCATCGAATATCTTTATTGCCAATTACCACAGACTTGGGCTAAAAGAACCAGGAGATGAAGAAAACGGATGTGATCGTACCGCTGACCTACGTCCCGCCGCTCACCGAGGCGGCCCTCGACGAGACGGTCAACGTCGTGGCCCAGATGGGCGTCGAGCCCATCCAGAGAGCCCTGTCCGCCGGCTGCCAGGTCGTCCTGGCCGGCCGGGCCTACGACCCGGCCGTCTTCGCCTCGCTCCCCATCATGCGCGGCTTCGACCCCGGCCTGGCCATCCACATGGGCAAGATCCTGGAGTGCGCGGCCATCGCCGCGACGCCGGGCTCCGGGGCCGACTGCGCCTTCGCCACGCTGACCGCGGACTCCTTCGTCCTCGAGTCGCTCAACCCGAAGCGCCGCTTCACCAAGGTCTCGACGGCCGCCCACACGCTCTACGAGAAAACCGACCCGTACCACCTGCCCGGGCCCGGCGGCGCGCTCGACCTGACCGGCTGCTCCTTCACCGAGCTCCCCGGCGGCAAGGTCGAGGTCCGCGGCAGCCGCCACGTCGAGACGGAACGCTACTGGGTCAAGCTCGAGGGCGTCCGCCGGGTCGGCTTCCGGACGATCGCCGTGGCCGGGACGCGCGACCCGATCATGATCCGCGAGATCGACGGGATCCTGGCGGGCGTCGAGGCCCAGGTCCGCGACATCCTCGAGGCCGAGAAGGTCCGGGGTCGCGTCCACTTCCACGTCTACGGCCGGGACGGGGTCATGGGCGCCCTGGAGCCGGAGAAGACGGTCCGGAGCCACGAGCTCGGCATCGTCGTCGAGGCCGTCGGCCCGACGCAGGCCGCGGCCGACTCGGTCTGCAGCCTGACCCGCTCGACGCTGCTCCACTACGGCTACCCGGGCCGCATCTCGACGGCCGGCAACCTGGCCTTGCCTTTCTCGCCCTCCGATGCCAGAATGGGCGAGGTCTTCGAGTTCTCGCTCTATCACCTGATGCCGATGGCCCGTCCGGACGGCTTCCCCCTGCGGGAGGTCGCGTTCCGGGGCGGAAAGGAGACGAAGAGATGAAGCGCAGCATCCTCCACGCCGCCCAGGTCATCCGGTCCAAGAACTCCGGGCCCTACGAGCTGACCCTGGACATCCTGTTCAAGGACCGCGGGCACTTCGAGCTCTTCCGCCGCCGCGGCCTCGTCACCAAGCGCAGGATCGCCGCGCTCTACCGGCGGCCCGTCGGGGACATCCTGAAGATCGTCTACTTCGAGCCGTCCAACGCCCTGAAGATCACCATGCGCCGGCCCATCCCCTCGGGAGACGCCGGCGAGACCGACATCTACGGCGCCCAGCAGCACGCCCCGCTCCTGCGCCTGACCTACTGAGCCTGGACCATTCATGAAAACGCCTTGTTTCTCGACCAAACAAGAAAAGCCAAGATCGGCGTTCTCACCCTTTGGCGCCTTTCATCTGCAGCCTCCTCGGCTCGTCAGTACTCCAGGCTGCGGCGGCCGGCCATGATCAAGCTCACCCAAGGCGCGGTCCACCGCGAGACCCTGCTCTACGCCACCTATTACGCGCCGCGCGGCAGCTACCGGCTGTACCTGGTCGCCGCCGAGCTGGCCCAGAAGTACCTGACCCCGACCGACCTCCTCATCGGCATCATGGGCGCCGAAGGCTCGGGCAAGTCGACCCTGATCAAGGGCCTGTTCCCGGGCCTCGAGCTGACCAACGACGACGAGGGCATCAACGTCCGCCCGACGCCGCTCTACGAGTTCGACCCGGCCGACCCCTTCTCCGGCCACACCTTCCACGTCGACGCCCGCTACGAGCTGGCCTTCCGCCAGAAGTACGAGCTGGCCGAGGCCATCCTCAAGGCCATCTCCCACCGCCGCCGCGTCGTCGTCGAGCACTTCGACCTCGTCTATGACGCCCTCGGCCACAACGCCCAGGTGCTCGTCGGCATCGGCGAGGAGATCATCGTCGCCCGGCCGACCGTTTTCGGGCCCTTCCCGCAGGCCATCAAGTCGATCGTCGACAAGACCATCAAGCACCGGCTCATGGCCCACTCGGCCGAGGACATCACGACGATGGTCTTAGAGAATGACTACAGGGTCCCGTTCCCGCCGCTCCACTCGGACGTCCGCCAGGGCTTCGTCCTCAACTTCAAGGAGCGCCCGGACGTCGACCTCCACGAGCTCGAGAAGAAGGTCCTGGCCATCATCGCCGAGGACGTCCCCCTCGGGGCCTGCGGCGAGAACCAGATCGCCATCGGGGAGCGGTCCATGCCCTGCACCGGGACGCGGACCCACGTCTCGTCGACCGGCAAGATCGAGAACTTCCGCCTGATCAAGGAATACCGCTACGACCACATCAGCAAGGAGTACTACGTCATCGGCCTGGTCGGAAAGCGGGGCGAGGAGGCCTTCGAGGACCTCATCGACGTCGAAGGGATCTACGAATGAGCGTCCGAGGGACAGGGAAGGGCGGGGCCGGTTACCGCAGGCTGACGGTCCGCGGGACCGGCGGCGGGACGGGGCGGGCGACATGCGGCGGGAGGCCGGCCCTGCGCGTCGGCGACGCCGCGCTGGCCGCCCTGGCCCGCGAGGCCTTCACCGATCTCGCCTTCCATCTCCGGCCGGACTTCCTGGCGGCGGTACGGCGCGTCCTCGACGACCCCGAGGCCTCGGCCAACGACCGTTTCGTCGCCGGGGCCATCCTGCGCAACGCCGTCATCGCGGCCGAGGGCGTCCTGCCGCTCTGCCAGGACACGGGCTCGATCCAGGTCTTCGCCGAGCGCGGCCACCTCGTCGCGACCGGCGGACGGGACGCTGAGGTCCTGGCCGCCGCCGCCTCGGAGGTCTACAGGAAGCGCAACCTGCGCTATTCGATCATGGCCCCTGTCTCGGTCTTCGAGGAGCGCAACACCGGGACGAACCTGCCCGCCGAGGTCGACATCCGGCTCGCCTCGGGGCGGGAGTACCGCTTCTTCTTCCTGGCCAAGGGCGGCGGCTCGTCCAACAAGATCGCCCTGTTCCAGGAATCGAAGGCCCTGCTCGACGAAGAGCGCCTCGAGGCCTTCCTGGCCGAGAAGATCCGGGCCCTCGGCGTCGCCGCCTGCCCGCCCTACAGGATCGCCGTCGTCGTCGGCGGCCTGACCCCGGACGTGACCCTCAAGACGGCCAAGCTGGCCTCGGCCGGGTTCCTCGACGGCCTGCCGAAGAGGGGCGGGAGGAGCGGGGCCGCCTTCCGCGACCTCGGGTGGGAGTCGAGGATCATGCGCCTGGCGAGAGAGACCGGTCTCGGGGCCCAGTTCGGCGGCAAGTGGCTGGCCCACGAGGCCCGCTTCGTCCGCCTGCCGCGGCACGCCGGATCGTGCCCGGTCGGCCTGGCCGTCTCCTGCAACGCCGACCGGGGACTGCGGGGCAAGATCACGGCCGACGGCGTCTTCCTCGAGGAGGTCGAGCGCCGTCCGGCCCGCTTCCTCGAGGGCGTCCGGACCTTCGGGCCCGCCGGGGCGGTCGACGTCGACCTCGACCGGCCGATGGCCGAGATCCTGCACGCGTTGCGGGCGCTCCCGGCCGGGGCGCTCGTCCGCCTCACCGGGCCGCTCATCGTGGCCCGCGACATCGCCCACGCCCGCCTGGCCTCGGTCCTGCGCGAGACGGGCGACGTCCCCGACTACTTCAAGCGCCACCCGGTGTACTACGCCGGGCCGGCCAAGACGCCGCGCGGCCTGCCCTCGGGCAGCTTCGGGCCGACCACGGCCCAGCGCATGGACGGCTACCTCGACGACTTCATGAAGGCCGGGGCCTCGCTCGTGACCCTCGGCAAGGGCAACCGGACCGCCAAGGCCGTCGAGGCGCTGAAGGCGCGCGGCGGGGTCTTCCTGGGGACGATCGGCGGGGCGGCGGCCCTGATCGCCGACGAGCACATCGTGCGCAGCGAGACGGTCGACTTCGCCGGCCTGGGGATGGAGGCCGTCCGCAGGGTCGTCGTCCGCGGCCTGCCGGCCTTCGTCGTCTACGACGGCCGGGGCGGCGACCTCTACGCCCCGGTCCGACATCGCGGTCGAGCGCGGCGGCGACCTCGTGGTGGACGAGTTCCGGACCTTCGCATTCGAAGGCCGCTTCCGCTACGCCTACCTGGTCATCCCGCTGCGGATGGACCGGCCGGGACCCGGGCGCGAGATCTCGATCACGGGCCTCACCGTGACGGACGAGAGCGGCGCGCCTCTGCGGACGGAGGTCACGACGGAGGGCGGCCGGCTCACCGCCAAGTGGTTCTACTCGGCCAGCGACGAACGGCGGACCTTCCGCGTCCGCTACCGCGTCGGCGGCGCGGTCACGACCTACGCCGACGCGACCGAGCTCTACTGGAAGGCCATCGGCGACGAATGGGACAGGCCGGCCCGGGACGTCCGCGTCACGGTCTCCCTCCCCGAGGCCGTCTCTTCGAGATCGGAACTGCTGGTCTGGGCCCACGGCCCGCTCACGGGGTGGGCCGAGGTCGTCGACGAGCGGACGGCCCGCTTCTCCTCGCCCGAGCTGGCCGCGCGCCAGTTCTTCGAAGTCCGGGTCGTCTGGCCCAACGGGCCCGTCGCCGGCGTGCCCTCGGACGCGCTCGACCTCGCGGCCATCCGGGCCGAGGAGAAGGCTTTCGTCGAGGGCACGATCGAGCGCGCCCGCGCGGCCCAGGCCGCCCGGGAGCGCCGCCGGGAGAGAGAGGACCTGAACAGGCGGAAATTCCTCAAGGTCCTGGGCTTCTGGGGCGGCTGGCAGATCCTCGGGCCTCTCGTCTGGCTGCTGATCTTCTTCCGGACCTGGGCGTCCGTCGGCAAGGACCACCGGTTCGAGGGGCTGCCGGACTACGTCCGCGACCTGCCTTCCGGCCTTCCCCCGGCGCTCGTCCAGGTCCTCGTGAGGGAGGGGCGCGCCGTCACGCCCGCCGCCTTCACGGCCACGCTCTTCGACCTGGCCAGGCGCGGTATCCTGGAGATGGAGGACAGGAGCGTCTCCAAGAAGGGGCTCTTAGGCTCCCGCGAGTCCGTCGAGACGCGCCTGACCCTCAGCAAGGACCTGGCCGCGGGCCTCGGGCTGCGGGCCTACGAGCGGTCCCTCGTCTCGTTCCTCTTCGAGGAGGCGGCCGGGTCCTCCGCGAGCCGGGGGGCCTCTCTGACGGTCGACGAGCTTCAGGGCTTTCTCAAGAAAAAGCCGCAGAAATTCCAGGCCTGGTACGCGAAGTGGACGAAGGCCGTCCGCGAGGAGGCCAGGCCCCTGGCCTTCCTCGAGCCCGAGAGCCTGCGGGCCCGGAACCGCTTCTACGCGTTCACGCTCCCGGCGGCCATCCTGACCCTGAGCCCCGTGCTGCTCATCCTCTCGCTCGTCCTCATCCCGACGCTGAAGCGGCGCTCGATGAGGTGGGCCCGGGAGTACGAGGGCTGGAAAGGCCTCGACCGGTTCCTCGACGATTTCGCCGACTTCGGGGAGGTCCCGCCCGAAGCCTACAAGCTCTGGGAGCACTACCTCGTCTTCGGCATCCTCTTCGGCAACGCCAAGAAGATCCTCAAGATGCTGCCCCTCATCCTCAAGGACGAGCGGGCCGCGGCGCCAGTCTGGTACGCCGGGGCCGCTCGGGCCGCTTTCCTCTCGGGAGGCGGCCTCGAGAGCGTCATCAGCGGCATCGGACACGCGGCCACGGCCATCCATCAGGCCAGCACGTCGGCCGCCCATTACTCCTCGGGAGGAGGCGGCGGCTTCAGCGGCGGAGGGGGAGGCGGGGGCGGCGGCGGAGGGGGAGGCGCGGGATGACGACCGGGACCAGGACGGCGGCCGTCGCCTTCCTCGCGGCCGTCTGCGTCTGCCTCCTGGCGGCCGCCTGCTCCAAGCCGTCCGAGGAGTCGCGGATCAGGGCGCTGCTCGACGAAGCCGCGCGCCGGGCCGAGAAGCGGGACGTCGGCGCCCTGATGGAGCTCTTCCTCCCCGAATACGCGGATGTCGAGGGACGGGACAAAGCCGGCACGGCCCGTCTGATCGCCGACTACCTGAAGAGGTACCGCGGCGTCGTCGTCCACGTCCTCGGCGTCCACGCGGAGGCGATCAGCGGGGAGATCCGGGCGGATGTCGTCTGTGAGGTCGCCCTGTCCCACGGAGCGGCCGAGGTCCTGCGCAAGCTCATCCGGGTGGGCAGCGAGTATTACCGGTTCCGGTTCGAGCTTCATAAGGACGGGGCGGGGGAGTGGCGCTTCCTCCGAGCGGAGTGGGGATCGATCGGGCTTCCCGACCTCTTCCCGGATTCGCTCGACATCCTGAGGAAACTCTTCCCGGACCTCTGACGTATCCGATAAGGGGGGCGGCTCGCGGCCCGCAAGCCGCCGGCGCTCCCGATGGACGGAAGGAGGCGAACATGACCGAAGAGAACAAGCAAGGGAAGACCCGGTTCGAGGAATTCCGCTTGAACGGCGGCGAGATCCTCAACAAGGTCAAGGAGATCATCCACGAGGGCAACGTCCGGCGGATCATCCTCAAGGACGAGCGCGGCAAGACGTTCATGGAGATCCCGCTGACGGTCGGCGTCGTCGGGGCGATCGTCGCCCCCATCCTGGCCGCGGTCGGCGCCGTCGCCGCCCTGGTCTCGAACCTGACCATCATCGTCGAGAAGGTCGAGGACTGAGGTCCCGGGGCCCATCGGGGCCTTTGCCGGCGCCCTCCTCTGTGCTATAAAGGGTCTCTGATCCAGGTACGGAGGAGGGAAGATGTTCCGCACTTCGAACGCCCGAATCGCAGCCTTCCTCGCGTTGGGCGCTTGCGCGCTCGGGTCGGCCCTGCCCGCCCTCGCGCTCCCCGCGGCGGCGTCGCCCTCCGGCGGCGTCCTGAGCCTCACGCCGGTCCCCGAGAGCGTGACCGTCCGGGAAGGGCGTTTCCGGATCGACGAAGACCTCGCCGTCTCCGGGACCGCGCCCGTCTCGAGCCGGGCCTTCCGGGCGGCCGCCCGGTTCATGTTCCGGCTCTCGGGCCGGACGGGGCTTTTCCTCGAGCAGGATTTCCTGGCCGGCCAGGGCCCCGCGGGCGAGGACGGGATCCGCTACGCCTTCGACCGGACCGGCGCTCTCGTGCCGAACGAGGACGAGTCCTACGCTCTCACCGTCGCTCCCGGAGGCGTCGCCCTGTCCGCCAAGACCGATCTCGGCGTCCTGCGCGGCCTGGAGACCCTCCTCCAGCTGCTCTCCGCCGACGAGGCCGGGTACTATCTCCCCTGCGTCGAGATCGTCGACAAGCCCCGGTTCTCCTGGCGCGGCCTGCTCATCGACGCCGGCCGCCATTTCCAGCCCGTCGAGGTCATCAAGCGCAATCTCGACGCCATGGCCGCGGTCAAGATGAACGTCCTCCACTGGCACCTGACCGAGGACCAGGGCTTCCGCGTCGAGTCCAAGGTCTTCCCGAAGCTCCACCAGCTCGGATCGGACGGCATGTATTACACCCAGGACCAGATCCGCGACGTCGTCGAATACGCCGCCGACCGCGGCATCCGGGTCATGCCCGAGTTCGATGTCCCCGGCCACTCGACCAGCTGGTTCGTCTCCTACCCCCAGTTCTCGAGCGCGCCCGGCTCCTACGGCGTCGAGCGGAAGTTCGGCGTCTTCGGCCCGGCCTTCAATCCGGCCGACGAGCGGATCTACCCCTTCTTCGACGCCTTCTTCAAGGAGATGGCCGGGCTCTTCCCCGACCCCTACCTCCACATCGGCGGCGACGAGGTCGAAGGCCACCAGTGGGACGCCCATCCGGATATCCAAGCCTTCAAGAGAAAGAACGGCCTCGCCGACAACGCCGCCCTCCAGGCCTATTTCAACAAGCGGCTGCTCAAGATCCTGACCAAACACGGCAAGAAGATGGTCGGCTGGGACGAGATCTTCCAGCCGGACCTGCCGACCGATATCGTCATCCATTCCTGGCGCGGCCGGGAGTCCCTGGTCGAAGCGGCCATGAAGGGCTATCATGGCATCCTGTCGAACGGCTATTACATCGACCCGCTCGCCCCTCATCCCCGGTCCGTTGACTTCCGAAGGGGGGACGGACTAATATGGGCCAACTGCGAGGAGGCGGCCATGAGAAAGATGTTCCTGATCCTGGGCTTGTCGGCGATGACGATCGGCGTTCTCTCGGGCGCGGAGGCTCCTGCCGCGAAAAAGATCTCTTTCTCCCTCGGGGTCGGCGGGCTGGCGGTCATGCCCGATACGGGCGATACGCGCGGCCTCATCGGCCCCGCGGCCGTCGTCCAGCTCCGTCTCGGACGCTCCCTTTTCGTCGCGCCCGAGCTGACCGCGGGGATCGGAGGATTGTTCTTCGGGACCACGGTCAACCTCCGTCTCCGCAAGATCTTCCTCGGGGCGGGGGGCGGCTTGCTTTATTTCTATTCGGAGAACCAGGACATCCAGGGCGACGGCATGCTCAAGGTCCAGCTCGGGACTCAAGGCGCCGCTTGGCTCTTTTCCGCCGCCTTCGTTTCCAATATCTTCAGCGGGGCCTGGCTCAACGGCGCTCAGGTCACGGTCGGACACATCTTCTAGGGCCTCGTCGCCCTCAGCCGGAGAAGGAAGAAAAAAGCGGCGGCGTTGAGGCCGGCCGCGGCCAGGGCCACGGCCGGGAAGCCGAGCCCGTAGAGCAGGGGCGAGAGGAGCGAGCCGATCGCCCTTCCGAGGGAGAACGAGGCCGCGTAGAAGGCGAGGAGCGTGGCCCTCGCCCGCGGCAGGATCTCGCTCATGACCGGGAGCATCGAGACGACCGTGTACTCGAAGGTCAGATAGAAGAGGGCCAGACCGGCCAACGCGCCGATGCGGGTCCGGCCGGCCAGGGGGAGAAGCAGGGCCGCCAGGCCGTTGGCGGCGAGGCCGATCATCAGGGCTTTCGTCTTGCCGAGGCGGTCGACCGTGCCCGCGACCAGGCCCTCGCCGGCGAGCTCGGATATCCCGATCACGGCGGCCGCGGCGCCCAAGGCCGCGAGCTTGAGCCCGAACGAGTCCTCGAGCCAGACGCCGAAGACGAGGTTGACCAGCTCGTTGGACATGCTCACCAGAAGGATCGTGGCGATCCCGGCCAGGGCCGCCGGGGAGCCGAGGACGGCCTTGTAGCTGTCCCGATAGCCCGCCCCGGTCGCCGAGGATCCGGCCGCGCCGTCGGTCCCCGCGACCCTTCCCCCGCCGAGGACGGCCCGGACCGTGATCAGCCCGGCCAGACCGAGGACCGCCAGGGCCAGGAAAGGGGACCGCCAGCCGAAACGGCCGATGAGAAAGCCGGCGGCCGGAACGCCGAGGAAGAAGGCCAGGGACCAGCTGAGCTCCGTCAGGGCCAGGACGCGTCCCCGCTTCGCGTAGGGGACGAGGTCGCTCAGGTGGGCCAGGACGGCCGGGTCGAGGACGTACTTGCCCAGGGTCATCAGGACGAGCGCGGCGGTGAAGCCCGCGAGCCCCAGCCCGCCGAAGCCGAGGATCGCCCCGGCCGCGAACAAACCCAGGCCGAGCGACAGGCCGAACCGCCGCCCGCGGCGGTCGGTCAGCGGGGCGAGAAGGGGCCCGAGCGCTCCGGACGCCGACCGGGCCGAGAGAGCCAGCGACATCGTCGCCAGGTCGACGCCCAGCGCCCGGGCGAAGACGGGCAGGAAGGGGTAGACCATCCGGTAGGCCGTGTTCGAGACCGCCCGGACGGCGACGAAAAGGCCGATCTGGCCTCGGATCGGCCTCACGCCGCGGCCGACTTCTTCTTGCCGAAGCGCAGCTTCATGGTCAGGATCTTGTCGCTCGAGAAGACCCGGGCCGCGAAGACGACCAGGACGACGAAGACGACGAACATGTAGGCCAGCCCGCCGAAGATCATCGTCCAGTTGCCGAGGTAAAGGTTCTGCGAGACCAGGAACGGGTGCGAGAAGGGGATGGCCAGGATGAAGAGCTTGACGGGCAGCGCGACGGCGTTGATGTCGGCGAACAGCGACAGGAAATAGGGGACCATGACCATGAACATCAGCGGCATGATCATGTTCTGGGCGCTGCGGAAGTCCTCGGCCAGGACGCCGAGGATCATGGCCATGGCCAGGGCGACCAGGATGGCCAGGAAGAGGGACAGGCCGAGGACGACATAGCCGGTCGTGTCGAAGTAGAGCCCGAGCTGCCGCATCAGCGACTCGCCTCCCGCCAGCGCTCCGGCCCGGGCGGCCTCCTCGCCGATGCCGCCCATGAAGCCCTTGAATGCGAACATATACACTCCCGCCGAGATCAGTCCGACGAGGCCGGCGGCCAGCATCTTGGCCGTGATGATGGAGGTCCGCTTGATGGGCACGGTCAGGAGGGTCTCGAGGGTCTTGTTCTGCTTCTCCATGGCCACGGCCGAGATGACCATCTGCGAGGAGTACATCACGATCATCATCAGGACGACAGGGATGAGCAGGGACTGCTGGGAGATGAGGCCGGCGACCATGTTGGCCGAGCCCTCGGCCATCCGGTCCTGAACGACGACGAAGTCCTTGCTCTTGATCGGCTTCTTGAGGCTCTGGGGATCGATGCCGGGGAGCTTTTCGGCGAGGAAATTATTGGACAGGCTCTCGTTGAGGGCCGAGATGACGCTCTGGACGACGACCTGGCCGCGGGCGCCGATGAGGGAGAAGGTCCGCATGAACGAATACGTCTCCATCGTCTTGGGCTCGAGGCTCTCGAGCGAAGAGCCGAAGCCCTCGGGGATGACGAGGAGGAGCTTCGACTCCCCGGCCCTGGGCGTCTCGACGGCCAGCTCCTTGGACTTGCCCGACTGGTCGAGGATCTTGAACCGGGCCGACTCGAGGCCCGTGAGCAGGGCCCGGGACGCGGGCGATCCGTCCTGGTCGAGGGCCGAGATGGTCTGGACGCCGACGGCCTTCTGGACCTCCTTCTTGCTGACCTGGCCGATGAAATTGAAGAGGATGACCGTGAAGGCGAGCGAGATGATGAGCTGCTTGGTGACCAGCTCCTTGATCTCTTTGCGGAGAAGGTTGGCGAATCTTTTCATCTGAGGGAGCTCCTGAAGACCTCTTCGAGGTTCTGGGCGCTGTGCTTGGCCTTGAGCTCGGCCGGCGTTCCCGAGTCGAGGATGCGGCCCTCGTCGATGAGGGCGACCCGGTCGGAGAGGAACTCGATCTCGAGCATGTTGTGGGAGGAGAGCAGGACCGAGGTCCCCTCCTTGACGTAGCGGCGGACGATCTCCCGGACCTCGAGAGCGTTGATGACGTCGAGGCCCGAGGTCGGCTCGTCGAGGATGGCCAGCGTCGGCCGGGTCATGAGGGCCCGGGCCAGGAGGAGCTTGCGGGTCATGCCCTTGCTGTAGGTGCCGACCTTGGTCCCGAGGCGGTCGGCCAGCTCGCTCGGCTCGCCCGACTCCCGCCGGGCCGCGATGGACACGGCCCGGTCGACGAACTCCTTCTCCTCGTCCGGCGTCCTGGCGTAGAAGTTGGCCATGAAGCGGAGGTAGTCCAGTCCCTTCATGTCCTTGTACGCCCCCGCCTCGTCGGGAAGGTAGCTGATCTTCTCCCGGACGAAGTCGGGCTCCTTGCGGTGGTCGCGGTCGAGGAAGCGGATCTCGCCTTCGGTGGCGGTCAGGAGCGTGGCGATGATCCGGAGCGTCGTCGTCTTGCCGGCCCCGTTCGGGCCGATCAGGGCGAAGACCTCTCCGGCCCGGACATCGAAGTCGATCCCGAAAAGGGCCGTTTTCTGTCCGTAGGATTTCTTCAATCCCCGGACGGTCAGGACATGGGTCATGGGCGACTCCCTTGCGTAACGTACGGAAATTCGGGGCTTATTCTAGTGGATACGGAAGGGGAAGTAAACGGTTCAGGTAAGGGGACATGTACCTTGGGTACGTGTCCCCGATCTTTCCGGTGGGGACACGTACCCAAGGTACATGTCCCCGGACTCCGTTCGCTGCGGTGACTTTTCACGCCGTGCCGGTCCGGAGCCCGTTCTTAGGTCTCCGTCCCGATGACGGCCAAGTCGCCGCTTGATGCTCACTCCGCGATACCCCTCGGCTCTATTACGGCGGTCGCCACGATCTGTCATGGGGGGCGCCATGGACAGTTGTGTACAGCCCACTCGCCCTAGACCTCGACCGCGAGTTCTTGTAGAATGAATTTGTTATGCCCCTGTACGAGTACGAATGTCAGAAGTGCGGCAAGAGGTTCGAGCGCCTCGTGGCCGCCGGAAAAGAGAAGGACGTCGCGTGCGACTGCGGGTCGGCCGAGGTCGAGAAGAGGATATCCTGCTTCGGCATCGGCGGCGGCTCGAGCCGGATCAAGGCCTCCTCGTCGGGCTGCTCGAGCTGCTCGACCAAGTCCTGCGGCACCTGCCATTGAGCCGGGGCCGCCCCCGCCCACAGCGGGCGCGGGGGACCTCGCCCGGACCGTCCGTTCAGGCCCGTTTACGGGCGATCATGCGGACGAGCGAGGAGCCGGGGCCGCCCCAGTCCCCGAGCCCTTCTTTCTCTTCGTAGAAGACGATCTCGAAGGCCGAGAAGATCCGCCGCAGCTCCCCGGGCTCGAGGGCCCGGACCATCGGCGGATAGGGATGGGCGGCGTCCTTGACGAAGTGCTCGAAGACGACCGTCCCCCCGGGCCGGAGCGAATCCTTGATCCGGCGCATGAAGCCGGAGTCGGAGACGGGGGCCCAGGCGAAGACGAAGGCCAGGAGGTCCCACTTCGCGGCGCCGAAATCGTAATCGCCGTAGGCCGCCTTCACGGTCCGGACGGTCACCCCGGCCTTGGCGGCGTTGGCCCGCGCGGCCGTCAGGCCGACCCCCGACACGTCGACGCCGGTGACGTCCCAGCCTTGCCCGGCCAGCCAGACGGCGTTGCGTCCCTGGCCGGTCCCGACGTCCAGGGCCTTCCCGGGAGCGAGGCCGCGAACGGCTTCCATCAGCAGCTCGCTGGGCCTCGATTCGAAGCCGTCCTCGGCGGGGTCGCCCGTCGCGGGGCGGGAATACGTCCGGTCGTAAACGACTTCGGCCCCTTCGGGGCGTTCCGTGAACAATTTGACGACGAGGGCCGCACGCCGTCCGATCTCCTGCTCCGTCAGCCCCTCTTTGGCCAACTTGGCCGCGTAAACCCTGATGGGGCTCTCCCCTACCGGGGCCGTTCTCAGCCAGGCAATGAAATCGGCCCAGACGGCGTCGTCCGAAGCCGCCGCCGGCCGGTCCTGACCCGAACAAAGGAGCGCGAAGGCCGCCAGCAGGAGGACCGCTCCCGGGACTGAGCGCCCGGCCGGCCGGGCGCCGCCAGAATCGAATGACATGAGCTTGAACATGGGGTTCTCCTTTCCTCCTTCATTCATAGGCGCGTCCGCCCCCGCCGTCCATTACCCAAAAGTGGAATTTTGCGGCCGCTTTTGGTACATTCCGCCCGTGCGCACCCTGTCGCTCCTGGCCTTCCTGGGCTTTTTCGGCCTTTCCGGGCTGGGCGTCTACCTGGCCGAGCGTTCGGTGCGGGACCGCGGCCAGGCCTTCCTGCGCTCCTATTCCCGTCATCTCGCCCTCTGGAACGCCCACGCCCTAATCCAGATCACGCAGTTCATCCTGGGGACCCAATTCCTTCCTCCCGAGGCCTGGGCGCCGCTCGGGATCGTCACCGGCCCGATCGTCTTCCTCTTCCTCGGCGCCAGCCTCTATTTCCTGCTCCTCTTCGCTCTCCAGACCTCGGGCCGACGGCCCCCCCGGCTCTTCCCGGTCGCCTTCGCGGCGCTCTGTGCCGGTGTTCTGACTTATTACGCCCTGGCGGCCGGTGCCGCGCCCGCGACGACCGACGTTCCCTCCCGGTCCGTCCTGACCGTCTCCTTCTTGATGCTGAAGACGGGAACGGTCCTCTTCTCCGCGGGCCTGCTCCTCGCCGCCGCTCTCAAGGCCAAGGACGCCGCCGAGCGCCGATCCCTCGGCCTCGTCGCGGGGACGTATCTCGCCGGCTTCCTGCTGTTCCAGCTGTCCGTCGGCGGCGCCATCCCCATCGCGAGGCTGCCCGGCCACGACTACTGGCTGGCTTTGGTCCAGATCGGGTTCCACTTCCCTGTCCTAGCCGCCTTGGGGGCCTACGCGAGGCGCCGGGCCGCCGCCGCGACGGACGGCCCCGTTCCGGCGTTCCCCGCGAGGGATCTCGCAGAGACGGGCCTGACGCCACGCGAAGCGGAGATCGTCGGGCTGGTCATGCGCGGCTTCAGCAACAGGGAGATCGAGAAGAAGCTCTTCATCTCCCTGGAAACGGTCAAGAAGCACCTCTCGTCGATCTACCGCAAGCTCGGCGTCCGCGACAGGCTCCAGCTCAGCCTGTTCGTGCAGCGGAAGTCTTAGGCGCCGCCCTCTATTGACACGCTCCCGTCGTTGACGATTAAATAGGCCCTCGCCCATGGCCAAAAGGACCCGCCCCGCCATCGTCCGCGTCGGCATCGACACCGGCGGCACGTTCACCGATCTCGTCATCTGGCGCGACGGCCGCCTCGTCAACCGCAAGGTCCTGTCCACGCCGCGCGATCCCTCCCTGGCCATCTTCGAGGGCCTGGGCGACATCCTGGTCGAGGACGCGAAGGCCGTCTTCATCGTCCACGGCACGACCGTGGCCACCAACGCCCTCCTGCAGCGCAGGGGGGGGCGCATCGCCCTCGTCACGACCGCCGGGTTCGAGGACGTCCTGGCCATCGGGCGGCAGACCCGGCGCGGCCTCTATGCGCTCCAGCCGGAGGACCGTTTTGAGATCGTCCCGCCCGAGCGGCGCTTCGGCTTGCGCGAGAGGGCCCTCGCCTCCGGCCGGATCGAAAAGCCCGTCAGCCGGGCGGAGGTCCGCCGGACGATCGCGAAGATACGCCGCTCGGGAGCCGAGGCCGTGGCCGTCTGCCTCCTCCACTCCTACGCCACCGCCCGCAACGAGGAAGCCGTCGCCGAAGAGCTCGAGAAGGCCGGCTTTCTGGCCTCGATCTCCAGCCGCCTGCTCCCCGAATACCGCGAGTTCGAACGGATGTCGACGACGGTCACGAACGCCTATCTCATGCCGGTCATGGACCGCTATCTCGGCGAGCTCGACCGCCGCATCGGCCGGGCCGAGCTGCGGATCATGCAATCCAACGAAGGCTACATCTCCACCGCCCGGGCCCGCCTCGAGCCCATCAAGACGGCGCTCTCCGGCCCGGCCGGCGGCGTCGTCGGCGCCCGGGCCCTGGCCCGCGCGGCGGGATATCCCAACGTCGTCAGCTTCGACATGGGCGGGACCTCGACCGACGTGTCGCTCATCGAGGGCGCCATCCGCCGGACCCACGAGAGCCGGGTCGGGGATTTCCCCATCCGCCTGCCCCTCATCGACATCCACTCCGTCGGCGCCGGGGGCGGTTCCATCGCCTACACGGACCGCGGCGGCTCGCTCCGCGTCGGCCCGCAGAGCGCCGGCGCGGACCCCGGCCCGGCGTGCTACGGATCGGGGGACCTGCCGACGGTGACCGACGCCAACCTCTGCCTGGGCCGCCTCGATCCCGGGTTCTTCCTGGGCGGCAGGATGCGCATCCATCCGGACCGCAGCCGGCGGGCCGTCGGCGCCTTGGCCCGCCGAATCGGAAAGACCGAGCTCGAGACGGCCCTGGGCATCGTCGCCATCGCCAACGCCAACATGGAGAAGGCCATCCGCGTCATCTCCGTCGAGAGGGGTCACGATCCGCGCGCCTTCGCCCTCTTCCCGTTCGGGGGCGCGGGAGGGATGCACGCGGTGGAGATGGCCGCCCACCTGGGCATGCCGACGGTCATCGTGCCGCGCAACGCCGGGGTCCTTTCGGCCTTCGGGCTGCTCATGGCCGACCCCGTCAAGGACTACACGAAGTCGCTGATGAGGTGTGAAGCTCGGCCATGACCTCGACGATCCTTTGGCCGGTGACGAACTGGACGAGGTCGCACCAGTGGCTGCCGAGGTCGGCGACGACGTTGGCCTTGCCCGCGACCGCCGGGTCGAGGCGCCACGAATAGTCGGTCTCGTAGAACAGCCAGTCCTGCAAGAAATGGCCGGTGAAGGCCCGGACCTCGCCCAGGTCGCCCCGACGGGCCCGGGCCGCCGCTTCCTGCACGACCGGGTAGTAGCGGTAGCAGAAGTTGATGGCCGTCAGGGCGCCGTGCTTGGCCGCCAGGTCCACGAGCTTGGCCGATTCGTTCGAGTCCAGGGCCAAGGGCTTTTCCGAGAGGACGTCCTTCCCGACGCGGATGGCCTCGGCGTTGATGTCGAAGTGGACGTTGTTCGGCGCGCAGTCGTGGACGACCTCGACCTCGTCGTCGGCGATGAGCGCGTCGGCGCTCTCGTAGGTCCGCGCGATGCCGAACTTCTCCGCCGCCGCCCGGGCCAGGTCCCTGTTCGTATCGGCGACGGCGACGACCTCGACTCCGCCGAGCCGGCGCAGCATGTCCAGATGGACCATCCCGATGTACCCCGTCCCGATGAGACCGACCTTGATCGTCGCCATGCTTCCCTCCGTTCCTGTGCGAGCCGGATCAGGGCGCCCCGCCGGGGGGTTTGCCCCGCGTTCGTTCGAAAGCATAAGCCATGTGACGGCCCTCGGTAAAGCGCCGCGTTCCCGGTTGCCACGGGCGTCGATATCGGATATATAGGCGCCATGGCCCATCGAACCGCGAGAACAGGCTACGAGAGGCTCGTCCGCAGGATCAACAAGTTCCCCCAGGGGGCGCCCCCGTCCGACCTGCTCTACCGGATCCTCGGCCTGCTGATGAGCGAGAAGGAGGCCGCCCTCGTCGCCCGCGTCCCGATCAAGCCCTTCACGGCCCGGACGGCCGCCAAGGCCTGGAAGACGAGCCTCCCCGAAGCGGAGAAGACCCTCGACGCCCTGGCCTCGCGGGCCCTGCTCATCGACGCCGAAGGCCGGCGGGGCCGGACCTACGTCCTGCCGCCGCCGATGGCCGGCTTCTTCGAGTTCTCCATGATGCGTCTGCGCGGGGACGTCGACCAGAAGCTCCTGGCCGAGCTCTACTACCAGTACATCACGGTCGAGGAGGACTTCATCAAGGCCCTGTTCACCGAGGGGGAGACCCAGCTCGGCCGGGTCTTCGTCGACGAGGCCGTCCTGACCAACGAGAACGCCCTGCACGTCCTCGACTACGAGCGGGCCAGCGAGGTCATCAAGACCGCCTCACACCGCGGCGTCGGGCTCTGCTACTGCCGCCACAAGATGGAGCACGCCGGCCGCGCCTGCGACGCCCCCCTCGACATCTGCATGACCTTCAACACCACCGCCGCCTCGCTCATCCGGCACGGCTACGCCCGGGCCGTCGACGCCGCCGAGGGCCTGGCCCTGCTCGACGAGGCCCGGGGCCGCAATCTCGTCCAGTTCGGGGAGAACGTGCGAAACCGCGTCAGCTTCATCTGCAATTGCTGCGGCTGCTGCTGCGAGGCCATGATCGCCCAGCGGCGGTTCGGCATCCTGAACCCCGTCCACACCACGAACTTCATCCCCGTCGTCGACGGCGCCTCCTGCAACGGCTGCGGCGCCTGCGTCTCGGCCTGCCCCGTCGAGGCCATGACCCTGGTCTCGGCCAACGACCCCGGCCATGCCCACAGGAAGACGGCCAAGGTCGACGAGCGCGTCTGCCTCGGCTGCGGCGTCTGTGTCCGGGTCTGCAAGACCGGGAGCCTGTCGCTCGCCTCCCGGCCGGAGCGGGTCATCACGCCCCTCGATTCCGTGCACAAGGCCGTCCTGATGGCCGTCGAGAGGGGCAAGCTCCAGAACCTCATCTTCGACAACCAGGTCCTCTGGAGCCACCGGGCCCTGGCGGCGGTCCTCGGGGTCATCCTCAAGCTCCCGCCGGCCAAGCGGATCATGGCCGGCCGGCAGATGAGATCACGCTACCTCGAGGCCCTCGTCAAACGGGTCAAGGCCTGACGGCGAACCGCGAAACAAAAAGGTTCTTCTCCCGATTCCGGGAAGTCCCTCCCCGCCTCGAGAGGGTATGCCGGAAAGGGGAGAAGAACCAACAAAAAGCCCCGCCTTTAGGGGGCGGGGCGCCAGGAGGTGAGAAAGGCTTGTCTGCCCGTCTAGAAGCCGATGCCGAGCAGCACCATGATCGACCGGTTGGTCATCGATTCGCCCTCGGCGGGATCGATGTACAGGTTCCTCAAACCGTGATTGTAGCGGCCCTCGACCGTGACGGCCACGCCGGGCAGATGGAAGGCCAGGCCGACGCCGCCGACGACGCCGTAGTCGAAGACCTGATAGGTGTCCCGGATGTCCTCATCGAAGGGCTCGCCGTCGACGACCATGACGCCTTTGGCCTTGAGAAGATAGGCGCCATAGCCGCCGCCGTAGACGAAGGGCCGAATGGGCCCGGCGGGGACGACGTTGAGGCGGAGGAGCATCGGGACCTGGACGTAGTCGAAGCGGAACTCCAGGCTGTCCTCGCCGACCTCGTACTTCCCGCCCATGCGGGTATAGAGGATCTCCGGCTGCAGGGAGAAGAAGCCCAGACTGAGACTGAAGTAGATCCCCCCGGCATACCCGGGCAGATTGGCCCACTGGAAGGGCAGGGGGTCGGCCGAAGACAGACTGAACTTCGAGAGAGAATACCCGCCCTTGATCCCGACGCCCGCGTCGAGACCGGTGGGGAGCACTGCGACCGCGCACAGGGCGGCCAGCGACAGAACGGCCAGCTTTTTCATGGAAGCCTCCTCGATGGATCTTCGCGTCGATCATACCTCCCAGGGCTTACCCGGCGCAATCATCTTTTAAGGGGAAATAGGGGGTGAAAAGGGCCTCCCAGGGGGCGTCACCTGAAGAGGACGGTTGACCCTCTCCGCCGCCCCATGCTATAAGGCAGGAGCCCGCCCATGAAAAGACGCGAATTCATCCGCTCGGCCGGTCTGGCCTCCCTCGCGGTCCCGCTCCTCGGCGGGCCCGCGGGCCGGGGCTCGTCCCGCCGGCCCCATATCCTCTTCATCATGGCGGACGACCACGCTTCCCAGGCCGTGGGGTGCTACGGCAGCCGGATCAACCGGACGCCGGGGATCGACCGCATCGCCCGGGAAGGCGTCCGCTTCGACAATTGCTTCTGCACGAACGGCATCTGCGCCCCGAGCCGGGCGGTCATCCTGACGGGCAAGCACAGCCACCTCAACGGGGTCCGCGACAACGCAGTGGCCTTCGACGGCGGCCAAACGACCTTCCCCAAGCTCCTCCGGGCGGCCGGATACGAGACCGCGCTGCTCGGCAAGTGGCACCTCAAGAGCGAGCCGACGGGGTTCGACCACTGGACGGTCCTGCCCGGCCAGGGCGAGTACTACAACCCCGACCTCATCGACAGGAACGGGACCAAGCGGCAGGCCGGCTACGTCACCGACATCCTGACGGACATGGCCGCCGATTTCCTCCGGACGGGACGGGACGCCGCGAAACCATTTCTGCTCATGCTGCACCACAAGGCGCCCCACCGCAACTGGCAGCCGGCCGAGCGCCATCTCCGCCTCTACGACGACTCCGACTTCCCCGAGCCGCCGACCCTCCGGGACGACTACGCGAGCCGCTCGCGGGCCGCCTTCGAGCAGGAGATGACGATCCGCGACCACATGACGCTCGAGTCCGACCTCAAGCTCGGCCCGCCGCCGGCCCGCCTGGACGAGGCCCAGAGGGCGGCTTGGGAAGGCGCCTACGGCCCCAAGCGCGAGGCCTTCCGCAAGGCCGGGCCCGCGGGCGACGAGCTTCTGCGCTGGAAATACCGCCGCTACCTCCAGGATTACCTGGGCGTCCGCTGGCTCTGGCCGGGCGGGGACGCTCAGGTTCTCGTCGAACGGGGCCCGGCCCCTCTCCCGGCCCTTCTTCCGCAGGAAGGTCAGGCAGGCGTTGACGGCGATGCGGTAGAGCCAGGTATAGAAGCTCGAGCCGCTGCGGAACGTACCGACCGCCCTCCAGGCCGTCAAGAACACCTCCTGGGCCAGGTCGTCGGCGTCGGCGGGATCGCCGACCATCCGGAAGACGACGCCGTGAACCCGTCTCTCGTGGCGGCGGACGAGCTCGGCGAAGGCCTCGCGGCCGCCCCGGCGGGCTTCCTCGACGAGGCGGTCCTCGGCGCGCTCATCCATCGCGTCCTCGCTCATTTAGACGATTATAGGGCATTTTCCTTGGCGGAGCACCGGCGGGGACCGGGAGAAGGCCCTTTTTTTAGGGAGGCGTTTCTGCTATCATCTGCCCCTATTCCCAAGAAGGTTGGAACGCCATGATCGAGCGCTACACCCGCCCCGGAATGGGGGCGATCTGGACCGATGAGAACCGCTACGGCAGATGGCTGGACGTCGAGCTGGCCGTCTGCGACGCCTGGGCGCGGCTGGGCAAGATCCCGCGCGCCTCGCTTCGGACGATCAAGGCCAAGGCCGGCTTCTCCGTCGAGAGGATCGACGACATCGAGAAGGTCGTCAAGCACGACATCGTCGCCTTCCTGACCTCGGTCGCCGAGAAGGTCGGGCCCGACTCGCGCTACATCCACCTCGGCCTGACCTCCTACGACGTCGTCGACACGGCCCTGTCCTTGCTCATCAAGGAGTCTCTCGAGGGGCTGCTCGGCGACCTGCGCGGCTTCCGCCGCGTCCTCAAGGGCCAGGCCCTGAAGCACAAGCGGACCGTCTGCATCGGCCGGACCCACGGCATCCACGCCGAGCCGGTGACCTTCGGCTTCAAGCTCCTCGTCTGGCACGAGGAGATCGGGCGCCACATCACCCGCCTCGAGAGCGCCCTGCGGACGATCTCCGTCGGCCGGATCTCGGGCTCCGTCGGCACCTACATCCACCTCGATCCCCGCGTCGAGGTCCTGGCCCTCAAGGCGCTCAAGCTCGCGCCGGCCAAGGTCTCCACGCAGGTCCTCCAGAGGGACCGCCACGCCGAAGTGCTCTCGGCCCTGGCCCTGCTGGCCACGTCCGTCGAGAAGTTCGCCGTGGAGATCCGCCATCTCCAGCGGACGGAGGTCCTCGAGGTCGAGGAGCCCTTCACGAAAGGCCAGAAGGGCTCGTCCTCGATGCCCCACAAGAAGAACCCCGTCCGCTGCGAGCGGATCTCCGGCCTGGCCCGCCTCGTGCGGGCCAACGCCCAGGTCGGGCTCGAGAACGTGGTCCTCTGGCACGAGCGCGACATCTCCCATTCCTCGGCCGAGCGGGTGGTCTTCCCCGACGCCTTCATCGCGACCGATTTCCTCCTGGCCGACATCGCGGACATCGTCCGCAACTGGGTCGTCCACCCCGACCGCATGGCGGCCAACGTCGGCGCGACCCGCGGCCTGATCTTCTCGCAGAGCGTCCTCCTGGCCCTGACGAAGAAGGGGCTGACCCGCGAGGAAGCGTACCAGGTCGTCCAGAGGAACAGCCTCAAGGCCTGGAACGAGGGCCTCGATTTCAAGGCCCTCGTCGCGGCCGACCCGGACGTCGCCCGGGTCCTCGGGCCGAAGGACCTCGGCCGCTGCTTCACGGTCGCGCCCTATCTCGAAAAGATCGACTACATCTTCGAAAGGGTTTTCCGCCATGAGAGTTAGGATCCTCGTCTCGTTCAAGGACAGCGTCCTCGATCCGCAGGGCCAGACCGTCAAGAACGCCCTCCACACGATGGGCTACGCCGCCGTCAAGGACGTCCGGCAGGGCAAGGTCTTCGAGATCGACCTCGTCGGCGCGACGAGAAAGGAGGCCGAGCGGCTCGTCCCCGAGATCGCCCGCCGCGTCCTGGCCAACCCCATCATCGAGAAGTTCGAGTGGGAAATCCTCAAGGCCCGGTGAGGGGCCCCGCCATGACATTCGGCGTCGTCCGATTCCCCGGCTCCAACTGCGACTTCGACGCGGTCCACGCGCTGCGGGACGTCATGAGGCGCGAGACGGTCCTGCTCTGGCACAAGGACCACGACCTCCGCGGCGTCGACTGCGTCGTCCTCCCGGGCGGCTTCTCCTACGGGGACTACCTCCGCTCGGGGGCCATCGCCCGCTTCTCCCCTCTCATGCAGGAGGTCAAGGCCTTCGCCCGCGCCGGCGGACGCGTCCTCGGCATCTGCAACGGCTTCCAGATCCTGCTCGAGCTCGGGCTGCTGCCCGGGGCCATGCTGCGGAACAAGGGCCTGAAGTTCCTCTGCCAGCACGTCCACATCCGGGTCGAGGACGCCGCGACGGACTTCACCCGGGCCGCCCGCAAGGGCCAGGTCCTGCGCATCCCCATCGCCCACTTCGACGGCAACTACTACGCGCCGCCCCGCGTCCTGGCCCGGCTCGAGAGGGACCGGCAGATCGTCTTCCGGTACTGCGGGCCCGACGGCCGCGTCACGGAGGCGGCCAACGTCAACGGCTCCCTGGCGTCCATCGCCGGGGTCCGGAACGAGGCCGGCAACGTCCTCGGGCTCATGCCCCATCCCGAGCGGGCCGCCGAGAAGGTCCTCGGGAGCGTCGACGGCCGGGTCATCTTCGAGTCCCTCATCCTCAGCCTGGAGCGTCTCGGGCCGGCCCGCGGCGCCGCCCGCGAGAAGGCCCGTCATGATCGATAAGAGCGTCCTCGACCAGCACAACCTCACCGAAGACGAGTACCGCCTCATCGTCGAGCTCTGCGGCAAGGAGCCCAACCTGACCGAGCTCGGCATCTTCTCGGTCATGTGGTCCGAGCACTGCGGCTACAAGAGCTCGCGCGTCCACCTCAAGCGCTTCCCGACCGAGGGGGAGCGCGTCGTCCAGGGGCCGGGGGAGAACGCCGGCGTCCTCGACATCGGCGACGGCCAGGTCGTCGTCTTCAAGATCGAGTCGCACAACCACCCCTCCTTCATCGAACCCTACCAGGGCGCGGCCACGGGCGTCGGCGGCATCCTCCGCGACATCTTCACCATGGGGGCCCGGCCCGTCGCCGTGCTCGACTCGCTGCGCTTCGGGCCGCCCGACCACCCGAAGAACCGCTCGGTCATGGAGGGGGTCGTCTCCGGGATCGCCGGCTACGGCAACTCGATCGGCGTCCCCACCGTCGGGGGCGAGATCGCCTTCGATCCCTGCTACAACCTCAATCCCCTCGTCAACGTCTTCTGCCTGGGCCTGGCCGACAGGGACAAGATCTTCCTGGCCAAGGCCGAGGGCGCCGGCAACAAGGTCCTCTACGTCGGGGCCAAGACGGGCCGGGACGGCATCCACGGGGCGACCATGGCCTCGGCAGAGTTCGGCAAGGAGACCGAGCACAAGCGGCCCAACGTGCAGGTCGGCGACCCGTTCAAGGAGAAGCTCCTGCTCGAGGCCTGCCTCGAGGTCATGGAGCGCGGCCTCATCGTCGGCATCCAGGACATGGGCGCCGCCGGCCTGACCTGCTCGACGACCGAGATGGCGGCCAAGGGCGGCATGGGCGTCACCGTCGACCTCGACAAGGTGCCCCAGCGCGAGGCCGGCATGACGCCCTACGAGATCCTGCTCTCGGAGTCCCAGGAGCGCATGCTCATGGTGGCGACGCCCGGGAACGTCGCCGCCGTCCAGGAGGTCTTCG
Source organism: Candidatus Aminicenantota bacterium (assembly GCA_041320535.1). Taxonomy (GTDB): domain Bacteria; phylum Acidobacteriota; class Aminicenantia; order Aminicenantales; family Saccharicenantaceae; genus RBG-16-66-30. The sequence goes on from JBGLNH010000001.1 coordinate 2,083,523, forward strand.
CCAAGTGGGACCTCGACGCGCCCGTCATCGGCGAGGTCGTCGAGGGCGGGCGGGCCCGGATGTCGTTCCACGGCGAGGTCGTCGTCGACGTGCCCGTCGACGCCGTGGTCAACCTCTGCCCGGCTTACGAGCGGCCGAGCGTCCCTCCCCCGCAGCCGCCCCGGGCGCCCGACCTCGAAGAGCTGCCCCTGCCGGCCGGGCTCGGGCGATGTTGGCCGACAGGTTCTGGAGGACGAGCTCCACGGTGACCGGCTCCTCGGTCTCGTGCCAGACATCGTAGTCCGTGACCAGGCTCAGCGTCGCATAGCAGATCTCGGCCTCGCGGCAGAGCCGGGCCTCGGTCGCGGCGGTCATGCCGATGATGTCCGCGCCCCACGTCCGGTAGGCCAGCGACTCGGCCTTGGTCGAGAAGGCTGGCCCGTCGATGCAGAGGTAGGTGCCGCCCTTGTGGACCCGCAGGCCCAGGCCGCGGGCGGCGTCGTGGAGGACCGCGTTGAGCTCGGGACAGACGGGCTGACCCAGGCTGACATGGGCGACGATCCCCTCTCCGAAGAAGGTGTTCGGACGCCGGGTCCGGTCGAAGAACTGGTCCGGCAGGACGATGTCGCGCGGCGGGACGTGCTCGCGGAGCGAGCCGACCGAGTTGACCGAGACGACGCGCTCGACGCCGAGCTTCTTGAAGCCGTAGATGTTGGCCCGGTAGTTGACCTCGGCCGGCAGGAGCCGGTGCCCTTTCCCGTGGCGGGCCAGGAAGGCCACGCGTCGGCCGTCGAGCGTCCCGACGACGAAGGGCCCGGAGGGGTCCCCGAACGGCGTTCCGACCCGGGCCTCGACGCGGTCCTCGAGGCCTTCGATCTCGTAGAGCCCCGTGCCTCCGAGGACGCCGATCGAGGCCTTCGCGCCGCTCACCCTGTTCTTCCCGTCCATGGGTCCTCCTTCGACTGATATACCTTTTTCCCCGAGGGCGAGTCAAGCGGCCCGGCGCGGCCGGCCGCTTTGCATTTTTCAGGGGAACACGATATTGTAGGGGGACTATGAAGTACGTCTATTTCGACGCCTCCTCGGGGGCGAGCGGCGACATGATCCTCGGGGCCCTCCTCGACCTGGGCGTCGACCCCGCCCTATTCAAGGAGAGGATGGCCGGGCTCCGGCTGCCCGTGGGGATCGCCGTGCGGCGCGTCCGCCGGGGCGGCTTCTCGGCCGTCAAGGTCGACGTGGACGTCCGCCGCCGCGACCATGTCGAGCGCACCTTCGCCGACGTCGAGAGGACGGTCCTCAAGGCCCGCTTCGCCCCGTCCGTCAAGGAGCTGGCCCTGCGGATCTTCAAGCGCCTCTTCGAGGCCGAGGCCAAGGTCCACGGCCGCCGGTTCAAGGACACCCACCTCCACGAGGCCGGCGCGGACGACGCCCTGGTCGACGTCGTCGGGGCCGCCTTCCTCCTCGACGAGCTGGGCGTCGGCGAGGTCTATTGCTCGCCGCTCAACGTCGGCTCGGGCTGGGTCCGGACCTCCCACGGCCGCCTGCCCGTCCCGCCCCCGGCCGTCGCCGAGCTGCTGAGGAACGCCCCCGTCTACTCGGCCTGGGTGGAGTCGGAGCTCGTCACGCCGACGGGCGCGGCCGTCGTCTCGACCCTGGCCCGACGCTTCACGAAGCTCCCCGAGCTCGTCTACGGCCGGGTCGGCTGCGGCGCGGGGACGAAGGAGTTCCCGGAGATCGCCAACGTGCTCCGGGCCTTCCTGGGGGAGGCCCGGCATTTCGACGAGGCCAAGAACGTCTACGTCATCGAGGCCGCGATCGACGACGCCACGCCCCAGCTGCTGGCCCATTTCGTCGAGCGGGCCCTCGAGGAAGGCGCCCTGGACGCCACCCTCTCGCCCGTCGTCATGAAGAAGAACCGGCTGGGGACGAAGCTCACCCTGCTCGCGACGGCCGAGCGGATGGACGCGCTCGTCGAGGCCGTCTTCCGGGAGACCACCTCGATCGGCGTCCGCTATTACCCCGTCGGGCGGCGCGTCCTCGAGCGCGAGACGCGGACGGTCCGCGCCGGCGGCGCGAAGGTCGCCCTCAAGATCGCCAAGATCGGCGGCCGGACGGTCAACGTCCAGCCCGAGTACGACGACCTCGTCCGGGCGGCGCGGACGGCGAAGCGCCCGCTCAAGGAGATCGCCCACCTGGCCGTCGGCGAGTTCGTCCGGAAGCGCTAGCGGCGGACGGGCGGGGCGGAGGACCACCATGGACATCAAGAAGATCGAAAAGGGCGTTTCCCTCGTCCTCGAAGGCGTCGGCGAGGACACCCGCCGTCCGGGGATCCGGGCGACGCCGCGGCGGGTGGCCCGCATGCTCGCCGAGATCCTGGGGGGCTCCGAGCGCGAGGCCATCCGCAACCTCCGCCCGATCGAGGACGAGAAGCACGACGAAATGGTCCTCATCAGGGGGATCCCTCTCTACTCGATGTGCGAGCACCATCTTCTCCCCTTCGCGGGGGTGGCCCACGTGGCCTATATCCCGAAATCCGGGCGCATCGTCGGCCTGAGCAAGATCGCCCGGGTGGTGGAGGCCCTGTCCCGGCGGCTCCAGGTCCAGGAGCGGTTGACGAAACAGATCGCCGACCTGCTCGACGAGCACCTGAAGCCCCTGGGCGTCATGGTCGTGATCGAGGCCGAGCACATGTGCATGTCCATGCGCGGGGCGAAGAAGCCCAAGTCGATCACGGTGACCTCGGCCGTCCGCGGCTCGTTCCGGAAGAACCCGGCGACGCGGGCCGAGGCCATGATGCTCATCCGAGGAGGACCCACGAGTGGAAAAGACATCTAAGGGAACGTTCTACGTCACGACGCCGATCTACTACGTCAACGACGTGCCCCACATCGGGCACGCCTACACGACCATCATCGCCGACGCCCTGGCCCGCTTCCATAAGCTGGCCGGCCGGGACGTCTTCTTCCTGACCGGGACGGACGAACACGGCCAGAAGATCGAGCGGGCCGCCGCCGAGAAGGGGCTGACGCCCAAGGCCCTGGCCGACTCGGTCGTCGGGCGGGCCCAGGACCTCTGGAAGGCCCTCGACATCTCGCACGACTTCTTCATCCGGACGTCTATGGACTTCCACGAAAAGGGCGTCCAAAAGCTGTTCAAGGCGCTCCTCGACAAAGGGGACATCTACAAAGGCGAGTACAGGGGCTGGTATTGCGTCTCGGACGAGAACTTCCTCGCCGACGACGTCCCTCTCGGGACGGACGGCTGCAAGACCTGCCCCGATTGCGGCAAGAAAGCCGGCGTCGTCTCCGAGGAGACCTACTTCTTCCGGCTTTCGGCCTACCAGGACCGGCTCTTGAAGCTCTACGAGGAGCGGCCCGAGTTCGTCCGGCCGCAGAGCCGGCTGAACGAGGTGGCCAGCTTCGTCCGGGGCGGTCTCAAGGACCTCAGCATCACCCGGACGACCGTCAAATGGGGCATCCCCGTCCCGGGCGACCCGAGGCACACGATCTACGTCTGGTTCGACGCGCTCCACAATTACGTCACGGGCATCGGCTATGACTGGGACATGGCCCGCTACGAGAAGTTCTGGCCGGCCGACGTCCATCTCATGGCCAAGGATATTCTGCGCTTCCACGCCGTCTATTGGCCGGCCTTCCTGATGGCCGGGGGTCTGCCCCTGCCGAGCACTGTCTTCGCGCACGGCTGGTGGCTCAAGGACGACACCAAGATGTCCAAGTCCAGGGGCAACGTCCTCGACCCCCATATCCTGCTGAAGACGTTCGGGCCGGACCCGATCCGCTATTTCCTCCTCCGCGAGATCCCCGTCGGCCAGGACGGGAACTTCTCGCACGAGGCCTTCCTGCACCGGGTCAACTCCGACCTGGCCAACGATCTCGGCAACCTCGTCCAGCGGACGCTGACGATGATCGGCAATTACTTCGGCGGAACCCTCGAGGGCCCCGCGGAGGAGACGGCCGAGGACGTCCGGGTGCGGGACGACTTCGGCGGCCTCAAGGCCCGCGTCGCCGAGCTCTACGGGTCGTGCGCCCTCAACCGGGCCCTCGAGGAGATCTGGGCCTACATCGGCAGCGTCAACAAGTACCTGGCGGAGAACTAGCCGTGGATCATGGCCAAAGGACAAGGGCGCAGGCGGCCGGGACGACCGCCGGCCGGCGCGAGCGTTCGAGCATGGCGAGCATGATGGGCTCCATAAATCCCGATAATTATAGTCGGATTCCTGGGAGGTGTCCACAGAATGAGACCGATAAGCCCGGAGCGGGAAGACCTCTCGGCTCAGTCCTTCCACCTGTAGGGGAAGAACTTGCCGGCCTCCGCGGGATCGAGGGGCCCGCCGGCCAGCAGAACGGCCCGCGTCATGACCGGATCGAGCCCGGCGGCCAGGTCGGCGGCCGCCGGCTTCGAGACCTGGTCGGGGACGACGCCGACGCCCTCGAGGCTCCCGCCGTCCTTCATGACGAGCTCCGCTTCGGCGATTGAGATCCCGTAGAAGATGACGTTCTCCCCGCCCATCTCCTTGGGATAGTAGCGGGCGGCCATGACGGCGCCGGCCGTCGTGTCGCCGACGACCTGCCCCCGGCCCTCGAGCTGGATGACGCGGGCGAAGATCTCGGCGGCCGAGGCCGAATCGCTGTCGACGACGACGACGAGCTTCCCCGAGAAGGCCTTGGTCCCCTGGGGCTTGGCGACGGACTTTTTCGGCTCCCCCTCGCGGCCCCGGAGCTCGCCGACCGCGACCTCGCGGTCGAAGAAGAACCCGAGCAGGGTCTCCGTCAGGGTCAAGTAGCCCCCCGGATTGCCCCGCAGGTCGAGGACGGCGGCTTCATACTTGGGGAGCCGCGCGGCGATCCTCTTGAGCTGCTTCTCGTCGCCCGTGAACGAGGGGATCTTCCAGATGAAGATCTTCTTGTCGGTCGACTCGACGGTCCGGTAGTCCTCCTCCATGTCCTCGTAACGGCGCAGGATGTCCCAGATGTCCTCGCCCTGGGTGAGGTCGAGGACCCGCTTGCCCCGTTCGATGCGGGTGGCGACGTCGACCTGGCGCGGCTCCCCCCCGGGGCTCTGCACGACCAGGCGCATCCCCGGCGCGGGCCGGATGCGGTAGTACCGGTGCTTGAACATCCGCATGTTCCGTCTGTTGACCGGGAATCCGTCGACCGAGAGAACGGCGTCCCCGGGCTTGAGCCCCTTGGCCGCGGCGTCGCTTCGGGGATCGACGGCGATGACGTAGGGGGAGTCGCCGATCAGGCGCATCCTCCAGCCGTACTCGTACTTCGCGGTTAGCGCCGGAGGAACGAAGAACGAATGCGAGTCGTTGAGGTCGAGCACGGCCTGGGCGATGATGCCGTGGATGTGGCTCAGGGAAGAGGCATTTTCGACGTCCCGTTCGGCCCTGGCGAAGCGCTCCTCGAGGTCCAGGCCCTTGAACTCCGGATCGTAGTAGCGCTTCTGGAGCTCGCTCTTGACGGTCTTGAGCATGACCCGCCCCCGGTCGAGATCGAGCTTGCGCAGCTCCTGGGAGGCGACGGGCGGGGCGACGGGCAAGGCGACGGCCGCGATCAGGGAGAGCGCCGCGAGGCGCGGGCAGAGAAAGGTCCGAGACATGTTCACCCCCTTGATGGTCCGGCCCCATATTAAGGGGACGGCGGGGAGGATGTCAACCGGGCTGGAGGGAGAGCTCAGGCCTCTTCGACGAGGCCCCGCTTGGCCCCGACGGAGTCGTCCCGGTCCTTCCGTCGGCTTTCGAGCCTCCGGCGGAGATCGGCGACGAGGGCGGTCATCCTGGCATGCATCTCGCGGGCCGCGTCGAGCGACCTGTTGATCTTGGACTGGACGATCCAATCGAAGATCAGGCCGTCGAAGAGATAGTCCGCGAACTTTTCGAAGGAGCTGATCTCGACGCCCAACGGGGCCTCGGGTCCGGTCCGGAGGTCCGCGAGCTCTCTCCGGAACCGCCCCAGGCGGGTCTGGACCTCGTTGATCGCCGCCTTGGCCCGGTCGATCTTGGAGTGCTTGACCGCCGTGATGATGAGGCCCCCGCCGATGAGGTCGACGATCCCCCAGTTCCCGGCGCTCTTGAAATAGGCGATGACGCTGTCGAGCCCGGCGATGACCTCGTCGCCCGCCGCGACGGCCTCGCCGGTCTCCTTGATGTCGGAGTTGACCTCGGCGATCCTCTCCGTCAACCGGACGAGTTCGGCGCGGCCGGCCCCATCGATCCGGGCCTCCTTCCGTTCGAGAGCCCGGGCGTAGTCGGCCTCGGGGTCGCCGACGGCGGCCAGCCGGCCCTCCATGTCCGCGATGTCGCGCTCGAGCGAGGCGACCTCGTGGGCGCATTGGTCGTATTTCAGCTTGGCCGTAAAGACCTCTTGTTTTTCCTTGTTGAGCCGGTCCTCCTTGCTCCCCAGGAATTGGTGGAACATGGCCGTCAGGCTCAATCCCTCGAGCCTCCGGACGTCGGCCTCCTCCTTCTTGAGGACGGCGCCGAGCTCGGCCGATCGCGTCCTTTCGGAGGCCAGGCTTCGGCGGGCCTCGCGAAGGGAGCTCTCGAGCTTCTGCTTCGCCCGGATCCTCTCCCGGGCTTCGATGATGACCTCGTCGGGTGCCTGGGACGTCATGGGGTCCTCCCCTTAATAATACTGTTTTTAGGCCGAATGCGTTCAAGACGAGAAGGCGCAGAGGATGTCAACCGGACCTGGCCTGAGGGAAACGACGGGCATGCCCGGCATCCCCAGCGGCTCCGGGCTGGGCGTCCGCGTCGTGCCCGGACCCATCCTCAAGCGGGCGATCCAACGGGAGCGGCTGAAGTGACGGCCCGGCTTATTTATTGCCCTTCAGTCCCGCTCTATGGGCGGCGGCCTGTTTCGGTTTCCCCCAGGCGTCATAAAGCTCTACGACGCGCCGAAGGGCGGCCTGGGTCCGCGGGTGGTCCTGGCCGAATTGTTTTTTGATGATCTCCAGGCTATTCGTCAGGTGCTTTTCCGCCTGGGCGTATTTCCCTTCCTTGGTCAGACAGCCGCCGAGCAGGCTTCGGGCCGTCGCTGTATCCCAGTGATCTTTCCCGAAGACCTTGCCGCGGATCTCGATCCCCTCGTCGAAATTCTTCTTGGCTTCATCGTACTTGCCCATCCGGACTTGAAGTGCGGCCAGGTTCACCAGGGAGTTCGCGTACAGGGGATGATCGGAGCCGTAAAACTTGCGGTCCATGGCCAAAGCCTGGAGAAAGGCCTCTTCCGCCTCGGTCAGCTTGCCGCTGTCCCGAAGCACCAGGCCGAGGTTGTTGAAGTTGGCCGACACCTCGGGGTGTTCCTCGCCGAACCGCCTGCGGTTGACTCCCAGGGCTTTCCGGAAGAGCTGTTCAGCCTCGGCGAAGGCCTTCTTCCGGTAGAGGAACATGCCCAGGTTGTTGAGGCTTTGGGCGACCTCCGGGCTCTGGTCGCCGAGGAGCTTCTGCCGGATGGCCAGGGCTTGGCGATAGAGGGGCTCGGCCTCGTCATAGCGGCCTTGTTCGTTCAGCGACATGGCCAGGTCGTTCAAGCTGTCGGACACCTTCAAGTCTTCATCTCCGGACGATTTGCGGCGGATATCAAGGCTTTCTCGGAAGAGCCGCTCGGCCTCCCGATAGCGGCCTGACTCATAGCTCAGCTGGCCCAGGCTGGCCAAGCTCTCGGAGACCGAGGGATGATCGGGCCCTAGCGTCAGTCGCCTGGTCTCGAGGGCCTGTCCCAGAAGGACGGCGGACGGCTCGAAGAGCCCCAGGTTCATATAGACGACGCCCATGGTATCCATGAGCCGGGCTCGGACCTGGGGCTGGTCCTTCAACTCGTCCTTCATCCTCGCGGCGCCTTTGTCCAGGATCTCCCGGGCCGTGATGGTATTCCCCAGGGCCTCGCTGGGGTCGGAGACCCTGAACAGCCCGACCAGGAAGTCCGAGACCTGGCCGGCGGCTTTGGCTTCCTGGTTGGCCCGGTCCCGTTCTTCGGCCGCGACGGCCTCCCGGATGAAAGGCCATTCTAGCAGGACCGGAAGCCGTTGTCTCGGGCCGTCCGGACAGTGTATAATGGGCCCTTCGGTTCGCCCGGCAATCGATCACAGGAGAAGGACCATGACGAAGTGGTGGCATCTCGACATCGGTGAGGTCGCCCGGAGCCTCGGGACGGACGGCAAGGCCGGCCTGTCCTCGGCCGCCGCGGCCGAGAAGCTGCGGACGCTCGGCCCGAACGAGCTCCGGGAGAAGAAGGGACGGGGCCCGCTGGCCATCTTCCTCGACCAGTTCAAGAGCCTCATGATCTGGGTCCTCATCGCGGCCGCTCTCGTCGCCGGCTTCCTCAAGGAGTGGATCGACACGCTGGCCATCCTGGCCATCGTCATCCTCAACGCCATCCTCGGCCTCGTCCAGGAGTACCGGGCCGAGAAGAGCCTGGCCGCCCTGAAGAAGCTCTCCGCCCCTTCTTCCAAGGTCGTCCGCGACGGCGTCGCCCGGGTCGTCCCGGCCCGCGAGCTCGTCCCGGGAGACCTCGTCGAGGTGGAGGCCGGCGATTACATCCCGGCGGACAGCCGGGTCGTCTGGCACACGGGCAACTTCGCCGTCCAGGAGGCCAGCCTGACCGGGGAGTCGACGCCCGTCGGCAAGACCGACATCTCGCTCGAGGAAAAGGAGGTCCCCCTGGCGGAGCGGGCCAACATCCTCTACCTGGGCACGTCCGTCGTCTCGGGCAAGGCCCGGGCCATCGTCGTCGAGACGGGCATGCAGACGGAGCTCGGCCGCATCGCCGGGCTCATCCAGGATATCCGCAAGGAGACCACCCCCCTGCAGAGGAAGCTCGAGCAGTTCAGCAAGTTCCTCGTCTTCCTGTGCTTCTTCCTCGTCGCCCTCGTCTTCGGTCTCGAGCTCCTGCGCGGCGGCAAGCTCATCGACATGTTCCTGACCTCGGTCAGCCTGGCCGTCGCCGCCATCCCCGAGGGACTCCCGGCGGTCGTGACCATCGCCCTGGCCCTGGGCGTCCAGCGCATGGTCCGGCGCAACGTCCTCATCCGCAAGCTGCCTTCGGTCGAGACGCTCGGCTGCGCCACGGTCATCTGCTCGGACAAGACGGGCACCCTGACCAAGAACGAGATGACGGTCCGGGCCCTCTGGACGTCGCGCGACGCCTACGAGGTGTCCGGCACGGGCTATGAATTCGAGGGCGAGTTCCGGACGGGGGCGGGCCCCGTCGATCCCCGCGAGCGGCCCGACCTCCTCAAGGCGCTGACCGCGGGGGTCCTCTGCAACAACGCCGACCTCGCCGTCGACGAGGGGCGAGTGCGCGTTTTCGGCGACCCGACCGAGATCGCCATCCTCAGCGCGGCGGCCAAGGCCGGCGTCCTGAAGAGAGAGGCGGAGGAGGACTACGAGCTCGTCGAGGAGCTGCCCTTCGACTCCGAGCGCAAGAAGATGAGCGTCGTCCTGAGGTCCGGTCAAGAGCTGACGGCTTTCACCAAGGGGGCCCCCGACCTTCTGCTCAAGGACTGCAGCCGCATCCACGAGGACGGCGCCGATCGCGCGCTCACCGACGCCGACCGCGACCGGATCATGGCGGCCAACGACGGCTACGCGGACCAGGCCCTGCGCGTCCTGGCCGTGGCCTACCGCGACCTGCCGCAGGAGCCCCACGCCTATTCGAGCGAGGCCATCGAGCGCGACCTGACCTTCGCCGGGCTCGTGGCCATGATCGATCCGCCCCGGCCCGAGGTCCGCGAGGCCATGGCCAAGTGCCGGACGTCGGGCATCCGGACGGTGATGATCACCGGCGACCACAAGAACACCGCCGTAGCCATCGCCCGCGAGCTCGGCTTCTACGGCCCCGATTCCCGGGCCCTGACGGGCGAGGACGTCGACCGCATGGACGACGGAGCGCTCGACGCGGCCGTCGAGAAGGTGGCCGTCTACGCCCGCGTCTCCCCCGAGCACAAGCTCCGGGCCGTCCGGGCCTGGAGGAGGCGGGGCGACATCGCGGCCATGACCGGCGACGGGGTCAACGACGCGCCCGCGGTCAAGGAGGCCGACATCGGCGTCGCCATGGGCATCACCGGCACGGACGTGACCAAGGAAGTCTCGGACATGGTCATCACCGACGACAACTTCGCCTCGATCGTGGCCGCGGTCGAGGAGGGCCGGGGCATCTACGACAACATCCGCAAGTTCATCCACTTCCTCCTCTCCTGCAACCTGGGCGAGATCCTGGTCATGTTCGTCGCCGTCCTGGTCGGGCTCCCCGTGCCCCTGCTGCCCATCCAGATCCTCTGGGTCAACCTGGTGACGGACGGCCTTCCGGCCCTGGCCCTCGGCGTCGACCCGGTCGATCCGGACATCATGGAGCGTCCGCCGCGCGATCCCAAGGAGCCCGTCGTGACGGGCGCGCGGGGCTGGCTCATCGGGCTCCAGAGCGCCTTCGTCGCCGCCTGCAGCCTCGGCGCGTTCCTCTTCGTCCTGGTCTACGAGAAGGAGACGCTCGTCGAGGCCCGGACCGCCGCCCTGGCCACGCTGGCCTGCGCCCAGCTTTTCCACTCCTTCAACTGCCGGAGCATGCGGCACTCCATCTTCAAGCTGAAGTTCTCCACCAATCCCCAGCTCGTCGGCGCGGTCGCGCTCTCCTTCCTGCTTCAGATGGCCGTCATCTACGCGCCCTTCCTCCAGCCGATCTTCAAGACGACGTCCCTGAGCCTCATCGACCTCGGCGCGATCATGGTCTTCTCGACCCTGCCGCTCTGGACGATGGAGCTCGTCAAGGCCCTCAACCGGAGGTTCCGGTTCTATGCGCTTGATTGACCGAACGGGGGACCGGACGGGTGGCGCGCGCCGCAGGCGCGTGCCCCCGGCCCGGCGCCCGGCCCGAGACCGAGGAGGTCCCATGAAGAACATCGCCCGCGCTCTCGCCCTCGCGGCCTTCGCCGCCGTCCTGGCCTTCACGGCCGTCGCCGACGACGGCATGTGGATGCCGCACCAGATGAAGACCCTCGACCTCAAGGCCCTGGGCCTGCGGATGGACCCGGGCGACCTCTACAAGACCGACGGCACCGGCCTGATGAGCGCCGTGGTCAACCTCGGCGGCGGCACCGGCGAGTTCGTCAGCGCCGAGGGCCTCGTCCTGACCAACCACCATGTCGCCTACGGCGCCATCCAGAGGGCCTCGAGCAAGGAAAGCGATTACATCACCGACGGCTTCCTGGCCCGGGAGCGGGCCGAGGAGATCCCGGCCCAGGGCTACACGGCCGGCGTCCTGCTCGGCTACGAGGACGTCACGGCCAAGGTCAACGCCTACTTCAAGCCCGGGATGACGCCGCGCCAGCGCTACGACGCCTTCGAAAAGGCCCAGAAGGAGATCGTCGCCGCGGCCGAGAAGGGCGGAAAGGACCTGCGCTGCACCCTGGCCTCGATGTACAGCGGCAACGCCTACTACCTCTACACGTTCAAGCAGATCCGCGACGTCCGGCTGGTCTACGCGCCGCCCCAGGACCTGGGCAACTTCGGCGGCGAGACCGACAACTGGATGTGGCCCCGCCACACCTGCGATTTCTCCTTCCTCCGCGCCTACGTCGCGCCCGACGGAACGGCCGCGGATTTCAGCCCCTCGAACGTCCCCTACAAGCCCAAGGTCTGGCTCAGGCTCTCCGTCGACGGCTTCAAGGAAGGCGACTTCACCTTCGTCATGGGCTATCCGGGGCGGACCTATCGCAACTACGCCCTGGCCGAGCTCAAGGCCGACCAGGAGAACATGGCCCAGAGGATCAAGGACACGCAGGAGCTCATCTCCTTCTACGAGGCGGCCGGCAAGGCCGACAAGGAGGTCGAGATCCGCTACGCCGGCCTGGTCAAGGGGCTCTACAACGGCCTGAAGAACCGGCAGGGCAAGCTGCTACTTCTTCAGCGAGAAGAAGGGCATCTTCTACTACACGGCCGACGGGCGGATCGATTTCCGCCAGCTGGTCAAGGACCTGGCCAAGGATCTGCGCATGCGCATCGAGATGCGCCAGGTCGGCGTCCGCGACGAGGCCAAGATGATCGGCGGGCTCGGCGTCTGCGGCCGCTGCCTCTGCTGCTCGAGCTTCATGACGACCTTCGAGCCGGTCACCATCCAGAAGGCCCGCAAGCAGCAGATCGTCATCAACCCGACCAAGATCTCGGGGCTGTGCGGACGGCTGATGTGCTGCCTGGGCTTCGAGGAGCAGACGCGGGGGCGGATGTTCTCCCAGACAGAGGAACGCCTGATCGAAGACTGAATTCGAAAGAACGCCGGCGCGCGGACCCGGATCAGCGGCGACGGAATTTGGCCAGGAGCCGGCGCCACAGGGACGCCGGCGGATGGACGTGCCCTTCGCCCTCGGCGGCGCCCTGCAGGACGCCTTCCTTTTTGAGGATCTGGACGATCTCGCTCTGCTGGTCGAGCTTGGCGAAGCAGTGCGGGCAGATGAAGTAGTGCTCCTCGAACTCGGCCTGGTCCTCGGGCTTGAGCTTGTCGAGGAGGTATCCGTCGATCAGGTCCTCGTAATGGCACGTCTTGTTCTTCTTCATGGCCGCGGCCTTCTCAGGCTTCACGGATTTAGTCGCTCGAAGACGGGCCAGAACGGACATCGGCCCCCCTATTTCCGGACCGCCTTCTGGATGAGCCTGAGGGCGTAGTTGACGCGCTCAGAGACCCGGCGGGGGGAGATGTCCAGGGCCCGGGCGACCTCGTCCCGCGACAGCTCCCGGTAGTAGTAGAGGTAGAGGACGTCCCGGAACTTGGGCTTGAGCCCGTTGACGACCTGCTCGACCTGCCGGGCCCGCTCCGAGCGCTCCATCTCGTCGTGGGGGTCGGGGTAGGGAGCGGGCTCGGGGGCGTGCTTGAGGACGCGGGTCTTCTGGCGGATGTAGTCGATGATGCGCCGGCTGGTGATCGTGTAGAGGAAGGTCCCGACCGAGGAGTCGCCGCGGAACTCGCCGCTCTTGATCTTGGCCACGGCCTGGGTCAGGATCTCGTTGACGACGTCCTCCCAGTCGGGGTTGGAGCTGCCGAGGGCCTTGCGGACGCGGAAGGAGATGACCGGGCGGTACTTGAGGACGGCGTCCTCGGGGCGGGCGGCCGGCTCGGCTCTCTTGGCCATCCGGGTCAATCCTCCCCGCCCCCGCCGGTCTCCGCGGCCTTGGCCCGGGCCCTCTCCTTGAAGAACTCCTTGCGGTCGACGAGGATCTCGCGCGGCTTGGCCCCCTCGGACGGGCCGATGAGGCCCTCGCCCTCCATCTGGTCGATGATCCGGGCCGCCCGGGCGTAGCCGAGCTTGAGGCGCCGCTGGAGGTGGGAGGCCGAGGCCTGGCCGCTCTGGAGGACGGTCTCGAGGGCCTTGTCGTAGAGCTCGTCCTTCTCGCCGTCCTCGGCGACGAGATGGTCGGCGTCGCCCTTGACGACGTGGAGGATGCGCGTGTCGTAGGTCGGCGTGCCCTGGCCCTTGACGTGCTTGACCAGCCGCCGCACCTCGGGGATGGAGATGAACGCGCAGTGCTGGCGGACGGCCCGGGGGAAGTTGGGCGGCATGAACAGCATGTCGCCCATGCCCAGGAGCTTGTCCGCGCCGATGGTGTCGATGATGATGCGCGAGTCGACCTTGGACGGGACGCGGAAGGCGATGCGGCAGGAGAAGTTGTTCTTGATCGTCCCGGTGATGACGTCGATCGACGGCCGCTGCGTGGCCATGACGAGGTGGATGCCGACGGCCCGGGCCAGCTGGGCCAGCCGGCCGATGAAGAACTCGACCTCCTGGGCCCCGACCATCATCAGCTCGGCCAGCTCGTCGATGATGATGACGATGTAGGGGAGGGGCGCGAGCTGGGCCTTCTCCTCGTCCGTGAGCGGGCCCTTGCGCTCGGCCAGGAGCTGCTTCATGTGGGTGTTGTACTGGTCGATGTTGCGGACCTTGACGCCCTGGAGCTTCTTGTAGCGCTCCTCCATCTTCTTGACGATGTCCATGAGGACGACGTGGGCCTTCTTGGGGTCGTTGATGACCGGGCAGAGAAGGTGGGGGATGTCCTCGTAGAGCGTGAACTCGAGCCGCTTCGGGTCGATGAGGACGATCTTGACCTCTTCCGGCGTGGCCTTGTAGAGGATGCTGGCGATGAGGGCGTTGAGGGCCACGCTCTTGCCCGTGCCGGTCGAGCCGGCGATGAGGAGGTGGGGCATGACGGCGAGATCGGTGATGGTCACCCCGCCGTGGACGTCCTTGCCCAGGGCGAAGGTCAGCTTGGACGGGGAGTCCTGGAACTTCGCCGACTCGATGATGTCGCGCAGCTTGATCGTCTCGCGCTTGTCGTTGGGGATCTCGATGCCGAGCGACGACTTGCCGGGGATGCGCTGGATGCGGACCGATTCGGTCTCCAGGGCCAGGGCCAGGTCCTCGGTCAGGTTGGCGACCTGGGCGACCTTGATGCCGGGCGCGGGGAAGTACTCGTAGGTCGTGATGACCGGGCCGGGGTGGTACTCGCGCACCTCGCCCTCGATGCCGAACTCCTTGAGCTTCTCCTCGATGCGGCGCTTCTTGTCGGTGAGCTCCGACGAGCTGATCTTCTCGGCCGGCAGCCCCGGCTCGAGCAGGGTGAAGGGCGGATAGCGGTAGTCGCCCTTCTTGCCCGGGTCGGGGAAGAGGAGCGGCTGGGGGGGCGGCGGCGCGGCCGCCTTGGGCGGGGGCGGCGGGGCCTTGACGGGCCTGCGGGCCTCCCGCTCGCGGCGGCGCTCCTCGCGCTCCCGCTCCCGCTCGGCCTCCTTCCCGGCCTTGCGGGCGGCCTTCTCGTCGAGGGGGCCGGGCCCTCCCGTCTCGGCCGGGGCCTCGTATTTCGCCCGGACCTTCTCCCGCATCCGCTCCTTGTCCTTGGTCTTCTGGCGCTCCGTGACCTTGATCCGGACCTCCTTGGCCGTCGAATCGAAGGCCCCCTTGGCGAAGCGCAGTGTCCTCGCCAGCGACCAGCGCGTCGAGAAGAGGAGGAAGGCCGCCGCCGCGGCCAGCAGGAAGACGAACGTGCCCCAGGTGCTGAGGTAGCGGACGAGGAAGCTCAGCAGGAGCTCGCCGATGATGCCGCCGGCCGGGATGACGCTGCCGCTGAGGGGGAACGATTCGAAGATCAGGGCCAGGAAGGGGCAGGCGATGAGCAGGCCGAGCGTGATCGTGCCCAGGCGCTTCAGCAGGTGGGCCGACGTGCCGCGCAGGACGGCCCGCACGGCGGCGTAGCCGAGGGCGAAGGGGAGGACGAAGGCGGCCAGGCCGAGGAACCACAGGGCGGCCTGGGCGAAATAGGCCCCGACGCTGCCGGCGTAGTTGCGGACGCCGCGGCCCGCCTCGGGGACGTTGGCGAAGGAGGGGTCCTTGGCGTCGTAGCTGACCACGCTGATGAGGGCGAAGAGGGAGAGGAAGATGAGGACGACGCCGGTGATCTCGACGGCCAGGGCGTTTTTTCTGGCCGAAGCCTTGCCGTTCCGGCCGTTCTTGCCGTTGCCGCCCCTCGCCTTGCGCTTTTTCACGCGGCGATTATAGCACAAGGGAAGGGGACATGTACCGCCTCGGTACGTGTCCCCGGCCTTCCCTATTCAGAGCGGAGAGCCGAGAAGAGAGCGAAAAGCAGGTCGGGAGAGAGCTCCTCCGCCCGGGCGTTGCGGGCGATGCCCAGCGAATCGTAGGCGGCCGCGATCGCGTCCGGCGTCGCCCGGCGCGACAGGTTCTTCCAGAGCATCACCTTCCGACGGATATTGAGTTGCAATCCCGCCATGACATACAGGCGGTGAACGCGTTTATGGTTGATCTTCCAGCCTTCACGCCGCAATAACTCGTACAGCCTGCGATACCCGAATCGGACCCGAGTACGAGCTAAATCGACCAGCCGCATAACAAGAGCCGTAACATCCTGTGCATGCGACTTGTAATAGAAGGTCGATCGACACATCTGTACGACTTTGCAGGAACGCCGCGGGCTCACGTGGAACGCCTCGCATAGTTCTGTAGCTATTGCCCGCTTTTGGGCGGGCTTTAGAACTTTTTTTTGAGTACCTCCTGAAGCATCTGCTTATCCAGGCTTAAATCTGCTACAAGCTGCTTGAGCTTCTTGTTCTCTTGCTCAAGTATGTTCAATCGCCTTACCTCAGGGACTCCCATACCAAGATATTTCTTCTTCCAGCGGTAAAAGCTCTGCTCACAGATGCCCATCTTCCTGCATACCTCAGGAACAGGAGTGCCAGTCTCAGCCTGCCTCAGAGCGAAGGCAATTTGCTCTGCCGTGTACCGGGATTTCTTCATGGCCAAGCTCTCGAAGGTCCAGATGATCGAGCGGGCCGAGACCTTTGTCGTGGTGTCCTCCGCCGTCAATCCGCGGTACAACCCGATCAATGTCGGCCCGAAGGGCCAGGATCTCGATTGAGGGGCGGGCGGTCCGGACTTCGCGGGAGATGTGGACGGCGGGATGCGCTTGACATCCCCCTCCGGCCGGATCTATCCTTGGCTCACGCTCGGCCCAACACCGCCGTCGCCAGCGCCGGCCCTGTCACCGCGCGCCTTAGAGTCGCTTTGTGAGGGACTCGGGAAGAATTCACTCCGGGGAGCATGAATGACCAGAGACGCCAAGAACAGACAAGGACAAAACGCCGCGGCCGGGACCCGTCCCGCCGCGGGGGAAAGGGGCTTTTCACAGCATCTTCATAGGAGAAGCAGCGCATGACAAAAAGATCTTTCGCGTTCATCTTGACGCTCTTTCTCGCTCTCTCCGGGACCGCCCTGGCGCAGCTCACGCCGACCGGGCGGATCAACGGCCGGGTCGCCGATCCGCAGGGAGGCCCCCTGCCCGGCGTGAGCGTCGAAGCCGTCAGTCCCAAGCTGATCGGCAAGGCCGCCGCGATCTCGGACGTCAACGGCGTCTACCGCCTGATGGCCCTGCCGTCCGGCACCTACGACATCACCTTCTCGCTCCAGGGCTTCAAGACCCTGATCCGCAAGGGCATCCAGCTCGAGCTGTCGCAGACCCTGGGCCTGAACGTGACCCTCGAGGAGGCGGCCATCGAGGAACAGGTCACGGTCATCGGCATGACCCCCCTGATCGACGTCAAGAGCACGGTCAAGGGCCAGGTCATGACCAAGGAGGTCTTCCTGTCCCTGCCCCGGGGCCGGTCGTTCGATTCGCTCATCAGCACCATCCCCGGCGTCCAGAAGGAGTCCAACACGGCCGGCCTGTCCGTGGACGGCGCGACCGGGCCGGAGAACATGTTCTACGTCGACGGCGCGGACATCTCGGACTTCCACTACGGCGGCGAGCCGCAGAACATCGTCCTCGAGCTGCTCGAGGAGGTCAAGGTCACGGCCTCCGGCTACAACGCCGAATACGGCGGCTCGATGGGCGGCGTCATCAACGTCATCACGCGGTCGGGCAGCAACGAGTTCCACGGCGACATCATGGGCTTCTACGAGAACAACCGGCAGTACATGCAGGGCTACGCCCGGACCTTCCTGCGGCGCGACCCCGACCGTTCCGGCTACTGGTACGAGTACGTCAACTACGACGACCTCTATTTCAACGGCGGCCAGGACCGCGACCGCTACAGCCGGTACGAAGGGGTCATCAGCCTCGGCGGCTACATCGTCAAGGACAAGCTGTGGTTCTTCGGGTCGTTCAACCCCAGCTACAACCAGACCGCGGCCCTGCGGGACTTCAACAGGCGGGTCGGTCCCTTCGACACGTTCACGACCAAGACCAACCGCTGGGGCGGGTCCATTCGCGTCTCGGCCGCTCCCCTCCGCGGCCTGCGGCTGTCCGCGAGCTACATCAACAGCTTCTCGAAGTACAGGGGGGCCATTCCCGGCATCCTCGGCGACGGCTCCTCGACCTACTCTTGGGGCCTGGAAGGCTACGATTACCCCAACCAGAGCGCCTCGCTGACCGCCGACTATTCCGTCAGCAACAACCTGCTGCTGAGCTACCGCGGCGGCTGGAACGAGAGAGACACGACCAACGAGCAGATCGCCCCTCCCGACGCCTCCTACTACTACTTCGGGACCGCCAATTCGGGCTTCGCCGGCGATCCCTTCTTCGTGGCCAATCCCGGCCTGCTCCACAACTCCGGCTGGTCCAGCAGCCCGATCAACCAGTCGACCCTGTATTTCAAGCGGGGCAAGATCAGCAACAACCTGGACACGACCTATTACCTCAACTTGGCGGGCGAGCACGCCTTCAAGGCCGGGGTCGGCTACAACTACCTCTACGACGACCGCTTCACCGGCGCCCCCCATCCCTGCGTCTACATCTACTGGGGCCAGACCAACTCCCAGCTCGATTTCCCCGTCGGCGTCGGCGCCGATCCGGCGAGCCCGTATTACGGCGCCTACGGCTACTACTTCGTCCGGGGCTCGTTCACGTCCGCCTACGGCAGCGTCTGGGACAGCTCCAGCAACAACCTGTCGGTCTACGCCCAGGACTCGTGGACCATCAACAACAAGCTGACCATCAACCTCGGCATCCGCGCCGAGAGCCAGTACATGCCTGCCTTCACGGACGAGTCGACCTGGCCCGGCTATCAGCCCAAGCCCATCAAGTTCGACCTCGGCCAATCGCTGGCTCCCCGCCTCGGCGTGGTCTACGACGTCTTCGGGGACTCCAGCCTGAAGGTCTTCGCCAGCTTCGGCATCTACTACGACGTCATGAAGCTCTACCTGGGCCAGCTGACCTTCGGCGGCTCCAAGCGCGTCGAGGACATCTACGCCCTTCAGGACCCCGACTGGACGGAGATCGCCGCCAACGCCCTGCTCGACGACGCCACCAGCCAGAGGGCCAACAACACCTACGCCGGCTCCATGTACTATCTCCCGCCTTCGTTCGACAGGGTCGACCCCGACCTGAGGCCGACGTCCCAGCAGGAGATCTCCCTGGGCGTCGAGAAGAAGCTGATGGAGAACCTGTCCCTGTCCGTCCGCCTGGTCAATAAGCACCTCATCCGGACGATCGAGGACGTCGGCGTATTCCGCCGCGAGGGGACGACCATGTACCAGGATTTCTGGGTCGCCAACCCCGGCTTCGGCGTCTCCCGGCCCATCTCCGAGGGCGGCTTCCTCGAGGACACCTGGACCGACCCAGGGCCGGACAACCAGTTCGGCACCGCGGACGACGGCGCCACTTACGACCTCTGGCCCTGCGCCAAGGCCAAGCGCGAATACTACGCCGTCAACGTCTCGCTCGAGAAGAGGTTCAGCCGCAACTGGCAGGGCGGGGTCAACTGGACCTGGAGCCGTCTCTACGGGAACTACTCCGGCCTCGGCAGCTCCGACGAAGGCGGCCGCCTCGGCCCCGGCGTCGAACAGGATTACGACCGCTGGTTCATGGGCTACGACGGCTACGGCCGGGAGCTCAACGGGCCGCTGCCCCAGGACCGGACCCATTTCTTCAAGACCTACGGCTCCTACACCTTCCCCTTCGGCCTGACCGTGGGCGTGGTCGGCTACGCCCGGAGCGGCTTCCCCATGACGACCAAGCTCCTCTTCGCCTCCAAGTACTTCTACCCCGAGGGACGTAACGACATGGGCCGGATGCCGTGTTTCTCCCCCTCGCCGCGCAACGCCCTGCTCCTGGCCTCGATCCTCGAATCTCCCAAGAAGGACGTCAACCCGTCCTACGCCTCGCACTTCCTGAACTACCTCGGCGTCGTCTCGACGGAGTACCTGACGAACTACGTGGAGAGCCGCGCCTGGACGGCCCTGATTCAGGACCCGGTCACCGGCCTGCGGTTCCTCCATTTCACCATGGTCCCGACCGAGGTCAACGTCGACGCCTACGTCCCCAAGAACCAGTTCTACTGCAACTTCCGGGTCGACGTCAGCCTGCGGCAGGGCGAGGCCATCGTCTTCCAGTACGGCCGGGAGTTCCCGCTCTATTTCCCCGACAGCGAGTGGGACCGGGTCCGGGCCAGCGGCCTGGCCATCGAGGAGTCCTTCCCCGTCATCGAAGGCAAGTACAAGCTGAGCGTCCTCCTGACGAACACCGTCGGCAAGCAGTTCAGCATCCTCGAGCAGGACCTCGACGTGCCGGCCGAGAGCGGCCTGCCCGCCGTCAACGGGCCCTTCCTCGGCTACCGGTTCGAGACCTACTCGCGCGACGTCCACATCCCCTTCAAGGCCAACGACCGCAAGCTCGTCACCGACCCGCAGATGACCTTCGGCCGGACGGACACGATCGCCGTCCTTTTCAACCTCGTCAACGTGACCGAGGAGCTCCACCGGGGCGGCTCGGCCCGGATCACCGTCCAGGGGCTGCGCGAGGTCGACCCGGTCCGGAGGTCCTACACCGTCAGGCTCGACGCCGCCCCCTACGCCAAGGTCCTGAGCCTGCCCCAGACCATCCCGGCGGCGGACCTGGCCCCGGACTACTACGACCTCACCGTCGAGCTCGTCGCGGCGGACGGCCGGACGCTCGACGCCGGGAAGGAGTCGTTCGTCGTCTCGCCGAGCGCCGCCGTCGGCCACCCCATCTCCAACGCCAAGGGCTTCGCCCTGGCCAACCAGTTCCTGTACCGGTACATGCTGGCCCAGCAGGCCGAGAAGACGGACCGCCGCGAGATGGCCAGGGCCCTCTACGAGCAGGCCTACCAGCTCAATCCCGACTACAAGGAAGGCGTCGTCATGTACGCCGGCTTCCTCAACAAGACCGGGGCCTTCGCCGAGGCCATCGAAGTCGCGCGGAGGCTCGAGGGCGACACCCAGCGGCAGTTCCCCTTCCGCGTCATCCGGGGGCAGGCCCTCATGGGGCTCGAGAAGTACGACGAGGCCCTGGTCGAGCTCCAGCAGGCCAACAAGATGTACAACAGCGACACGTCCGTCCTGAACGCCCTGGGCCGGTGCTATCTCCGGCTGGGCCGCAAGGCCGAAGCGCTCGGCGCCCTCGAGGCCTCCCTGTCCCTCAATCCCGATCAGGCCGCCATCAAGCAGCTCGTCGAAGAGATCAAAAAACAGCCCCCGCCTCCAAATATTTGAATAATATTCAAATAGTTGAAGACGCCCCTCCCCCGCGGCACTCATGGCCTATACTTAACCTATTCTATCGATTCATTTTCCAGGCCTGAAGCGCCGCCCCATCCGCTTGGCACAAGTCTTGCTTATTTAAATGGAAATCAGGGCAGAAAATATGCTTTCAGCAGCGATTCAAACAACCAAAATCCACGAAAGACTGGAGGTGATAATGACCGGCGACCCGAGGGGTTCGGGGAAAGGGGAGAGTGGCCGACCACTCAATTCATCAGGAAGCAAGAACGACAGGAGGTATCACTCATGAGGAAATTCCTCATTGCTCTGACCGTGCTGCTGTTCGCCGTCACGCTGACAGCGCAGGTCAGGACCGGAAACATCTACGGGACGGTCACCGACGCGGAAGGCAACATCCTCCCCGGCGTGAGCGTCACGCTGCGGGGGCCGCAAATGGCTCCCATCTCCACGGTCACGGGCTCGACCGGCATCTACCGGTTCCCTTCGATCTCGCCCGGGACCCAGTTTGAGATCACGGCCGAGCTCACCGGCTTCAAGAAGGCGATCAAGACCGGCGTCATCGTCCAGGTCGGCGGCAACGTCCAGATCGACCTGCAGATGGAAGTCGGGACCCTCGAGGAGCAGGTGACGGTCATCGCCGTCTCGCCCATCATCGAGACCAAGAAGACGACCTACGGCCAGAACGTCGACAAGGAGACCCTGCAGTCGCTGCCCACGGCCCGCGACCCCTGGGTCGTCATGCAGCTGGCCCCGGCCATCATGGTCGACCGCGAGAACGTCGGCGGCAACGAGTCCGGCCAGCAGTCGGGCTTCATCGCCCGCGGCGACTCGTCCGGCGCGCGCGTGTCGGGCAACCAGGGCGCCAACAACATCTGGGCGGTCGACGGCATCGACATCACCGACCCGGCGGCCCTCGGCGGCTCGGCCCTGTATTACGACTTCGACATGTTCGAAGAGCTGAACGTCACCGTCGGCGGCGCGGCCGACGTCACCGTCCAGACGGGCGGCGTCGCGCTGAACATGGTCACCCGCCGCGGCGGCAACCGGATGAGCCTGGCCGGCCGGTTCTACCTGACCGACAACTACTTCCAGGACACCAACATCACGCCGGAGCTGCAGGCCCTGGGCGTCCTCGACACCAACAAGATCCAGCAGATCAAGGACTACGGCTTCAACGCCGGCGGCCCGATCATCAAGGACAAGCTGTGGTGGTGGGGCGCCTACGGCGTCCAGGACATCTTCACCTGGACCCTGCCCTCCCGCACCGGCATCGGCGTGACCACGGCCGCGGCCAAGAACCAGGCCCTGCTCAACAACTACAACTTCAAGATCAACGCCCAGCTCCTGGCCAACAACCGCTTCGAGGCCCTGATCACGTCGGGCGCCAAGGAGCTCTTCGGCCGCAACGCCAGCAACGCCAAGCCCGAGGGTGACCACCAGCAGGGCAAGTACCACTGGGGCAGCCCGATCATCAAGCTGCAGGACGAGCACGTCTTCGGCAACAACTTCTACGTTTCGCTGAAGTACTCCTTCACCGACGCCGGCTTCGGCTGGCGGCCGATCCCCGACGAGTCCGTCCAGTACCCCATCACGTACGACAACACCCTCGGAAAGTACGTCCCCTACGCCTCGGGCATGAACGCCAGCTGGGACTCCTACGGCGTGTCCCGGCCGCGGAGCAACTACCAGTTCGCGGGCACGTACTTCAACGACACGTTCCTCGGGGCCAGCCATGAGATCAAGTTCGGCGCCGAGTTCTCGCACAAGGTCCAGCAGACCGAGTCCAACGGCACCGGCAACATCCAGGGCTTCACGGTCACCCGGAACTACAACGCCCTCACTCTCGACACCAACGCCAACGGCGTCCGCGACGTGGCCGAGATGGCCGGCTGGCAGCGGCTGAGCACGTTCCGCCGCTCCGGCAGCGCCTCCATCGCCGACCAATATGCCGCCTTTCTGCAGGACACGATCGTCAAGGGCAACTTCACCCTGAGCCTGGGTCTGCGCTTCGACAAGCAGGCGTCCGGCCAGGGCGCCTACACCCGCGACGCCATCCTGCCCGGCACGCCCGCCTGGGACCGCGTCTTCACATCCGCCACGTCCAGCATCCTCGACCCGATCCTGCCCGACGTCCCGGTCGAGCCCGTCAAGGGCATCGCCCAGGTCGTCGACGGCGAGGACCGGCCCTACCAGTGGAACGTCCTCTCGCCGCGCATCGGCCTGACCTGGGACGTCACCGGCGACGGCAAGACCGTGGCCAAGCTGGCCCTGTCGCAGTACGGCGACATCATGGGCGTCGGCTGGTACACGGCCACCCCCTACGGCACCGGCGGCTCCATGGCCCGCTTCAGGCCCGGCCGGGCCGGCCGAGGAGGCCGGCCATGCCGCCGGCGGCCGCGAGGCCCATGGAGACGAAGTGCTGGTGGGCGAGCTCCATCCCGGGCCGGATGCCGTGGGCGCCGTGGCGCTCCCACTACTAGCGCCGGTTGGTCAGGAGCCCGGACGGCCCGTGGCGGAACCCGGGCCGGAGCGGGAACGCGGCCGCCCGCTCGATCCTCCTCCAGTTGTCCGCGATGAGGTCGCGGTCGCCCGTCCAGTCGAGATAGGAGCCCAGGGCGAAGAGCAGGACGCCGTTCTGGTCGAACTCGCTCTCCTGCCAGGGGCGGAACCGGCCCGAGTCCATGGTCGCGCCCCGGCCGTCGAGGAGCTCGGTCAGGAGCCGGGAGAACATCGTCCGCGCCAGCGCGGCCTGGCCGGACATGGCCAGGGCCAGGGCGATGAGGGACTGGTCGCGGACCCACTCGAGGTTGTACTGCCAGATGCCGCCGTCGAGCCGGCCCGAGGCCGAGACCGCGGCCCGGAGCTGGGTCTTGGCGGCCGCGAAGAAGCGGTCGAGGACGCGATCGGAGGAGCTGAAGGAGGCCGTCGCGTCCCAATAGGCCGCCGTCCCGGCCGGCTCGCCCGGGCCGTCGACGGGACGGAGCCCGACGGAGGGGCTGGCGCCCCGCCTGGAGAGACGGTATTCCAGGAAGACGGATTGAGGGCGCCCGGCCCGGAGGACGAGGTCGGTCGCGACCGTCCGGCCCCCGGCGCCCGTCTCGATCCGGACGCGCGACGGGGCGGCCGCGGTCCGGGACACCGTGACCCGGCGCATGACCCTCGCCGACCTGAGGTCCGGGACGAAGAAGAGCTCGGTCACGCGATAGCCGCCGCTCCGCCACTCGACCTCGACGCGCGGGTCGGCGCCCCCGGCCGCCCATCGGGCCCGGACACGCGGCCCGCCGGCGCGATGGACCCTGCCGCCGGCCGACAGGGAGACGGCCGTGCGGGCCAGCCCGCCCGCTTCGTCGAACGTCAGCGCCGCCCGCTTGGGGCCGAACCGCTCGGGGTCCATGATCAGGAGACCGACGGCCGTCGCGCCCTCGGCCGGAGCGACCTGCACGGCGGCCTGGACGAGCCCGTTCCCGAGGAAGAAATAATCGACGCCGGCGAGGGTCGTCTTTCCGTCGACGGGCCCGCGCGAGGGATCGTCGGAGTAGAAGTGCTCCCGGACCTCCATGGCGGTGATTATATGTAGAGGGAGGCGTCGAAAGCAACCCGGCCGGGGCCGGCGGGCCTCAGGACCGGGTCGGGCCGCGGAGGATGCGGGCGGGCAGGGTGATCAGGGCCTTGAACAGATCGAAGGCGGCGCTGACCGTGATGCCGAGCAGCCGCAGCGGCAGGAGCAGCAGCCAGACGACGGGGTAGAGCAGGAGGGCCAGGAGGGCGATCGGCCAGCTGATCACGAGAAGGATGAGCCACAGAAGGAATTTCGTCATCGGTCTCTCCTCGCCTGACTATACGGCCGGCCGTCCGGAAAGGTTCACCCCCCGAGGTTGGCTTGCCGCCCCGGACCGGATACAATACGCCCGTGGTCCTCATCAGCGGCATCGCCGTCGTCGACCTGATCGCCAGCGGCCTCGAGCGGCCGGCCCGCCCCGGCGAGCTGGTTTTCTGCTCGGTCCGGACCTCCCTCGGCGGCCACGCCTGCAACGTCTCGGCCGATCTCGTCCGGCTGGGCTTCCCCGCGTCCGAGCTGCGGGTCGTCTTCCCGGCCGGGCGCGACCTGTTCGGGGAGTTCCTCGTCCGCCGGCTCGGCGAGCAGGGCCTCCGTGTCGAGCCGGTCCTCACCGACCGGGCCCCGACCTCGCTCGACCTCATCCTCGTCGCCGGGAACGAGGACCGGCGCTATCACGCCGACCCCGGGGCCAACGTCGAGATGGAGGCCGCTCCCGTCCTCGACCTCCTCGAGCGTCACCGGCCGCTCGTCTTTTACGCCGGAGGCGTCGGCCTCCTCGGCCGTTTCGACGCCGCTCTCGGACGGGTCCTGGGGCGGGCCAAGCGCCTGGGCGCGCTGACGTTCGTCGACGTCGTCAGCCCGTACCGCAAGGGCTGGGCGTTCCTCCGCCGGGCCCTGCCCTCGACGGACGTCTTCCACTGCAACGGCGACGAGGCCCGGGCCCTCACGGGGGAGCGCGCGCCGGCCGCGGCCGCGCGGGCCATCCGCCGGCTGGGGGCGGGGAACGTCTTCGTCACGCTGGGGGGAGAGGGGGCCGTGGCCGCCGTTCCCGGGGCCGTCCTCCGCGCCCCCGCCTTCTCCGTCCGGGCGGCCGATCCCACGGGCGCCGGCGACGCCTTCTCGGCCGGCCTCGTCATGCGGCTCCACGGTCTTCTCGACGGAGGCCGCCGCGCGGAGGACCTCAGCGCGGAGGATTGGAAGGGGGCCCTGGTCTACGCCTCCGCGTGCGGCGCCGTCTGCGCGACCGGGATCGGCACGACCACCGCGGTGGAGGGGAAGAAGGTCGAGGCCCTCGTCCGCGGGCAGGGGAGAGCCCTGGCGCGGAGCGTCGCCTTCGAGCCCGAGGCTCAGGCGCGGGCGAATTCGTCGCGCGCCTCGCGGAGGGCGAGGACGTTGCGGGGCTCGCAGTCGTAGGCGACGACGCCGCACCCGAACAGGAACCCCGGCTGGCCCTTCGCGGCCTCGAGGACGCGGCGCGCCGCGGCCCGGACCTCCTCCGGCGTTCCGGTGTGGACGAGACGGGCGTCGACGGAGGCCCGCAGGGCCCGCCCCTCCTCCCGGCACCTCCCGAGGAACAGCGCCAGGTCGGACCCGGCGTCGCAGAGGAGCTGGCTTGCCCCGGTCCGGATGAGGTCCTCCAGGATCGAGGTCGTGTCGCCGCCGACGATCAGGGGCGTCCAGCGCGCCCCGGCCTGCCGCAGCGCGGGGACGACGAAGTCGCGGTAGGCCGGCAGGACGAACTCGCGGAAGACCCGCGGCGAGGCCGCCGCCGGGGAGGCTTTGGAGTCGAACACGATCGGCTCGACGCCGCGCTCGAGGAAGGCCCGGCCGAAGTCGACCGCCGTCCGGGCCGCCCAGTCGACGACCTTGCGGACGAACGCCGGGTCCTCGACCGTGGCGACGAGGAGCGCTTCCGAGCCGGCGACGGCCGAGGCCAGCGAGAAGGGCCCGGTCAGGGCGCCGCGGACGACGATCTCTCCCCCCCGGGCCTTCCGGAGCCGGGCCGCCGCCTCGACGAAGAGGGGCATCCGCCCGTCCCGCGCGGGATCGGGCCGGCCGAGCTTGGCCAGGTCGCCGGGGCCGCCGACGAGCGGCGCGGACACGGCCGGCACGTCCGGGCCGGGGCCGAAGTAGCGGACCTCGCAGCCGGCCGCCTCGGCCTCGACGTTGTAGACGTCGACGCCCACGGTGAGGGCGTCGGGATCGTAGGTTTCGAGCTCCTTCTCCAGGGCCTCGACGAGGAGATCGAGGCTGCGGCAGACCTCGGAGGGCGAGCGGCCGACGAGACGGGCCTTGTGCTCGTAGACGGCGGGCACGAAGGGGGGCTTGTCGACGGGCTCGAGGGCGCAGGCCCGCTCGAACCGCTCGCGCTTGGTCATAGGAAATCGGGCACGGCCGTGCCGATGACGACGATGGCGAAGGCGGCCAGGAGAAGGCCGAGGTAATAGAGGAGCTTGCGGAAGACGGCGGCCTTGATCCGCTGCTGCCGGCTGGACACGAACCGGACGAGCGAGAGGTACCACCCGAGCGAGCCCGCCCCGACCGCCCCGGTGAAGGCCACGGCCGTCCAGCCCTCCAGCCGGCTGTGGAGCAGGCCCGTCACGGTGCCGGCGACGGCATCCGCACTACCCGTCCAACCAGCCGCCGCTCGCCCCGAGCCCGCTCGTCAAGCTGCCCATCGGGTCGATCGAGCCGCGCGGCTGGCTCATGGCCCAGCTCCAGCTCATGCGGGACGGGCTCACCGGCCGGCTGGCGGAGCTCAGCCGCTTCCTCGGCGACGACAGCGGCTGGATCACGCACAAGGGCCGGGGCTGGGAAGAGATGCCCTACTGGCTCAAGGGCTACGGCGATCTGGGCTATCTTCTCAAGGACGCCGCCATGCGCAAGGAGACCGAGCGCTGGCTCCAGCACGCCATCCGCTCCCAGGCCCAGGACGGCTATTTCGGCCCGTCCGACAACCGCGAGGCCCGGGACCTTTGGCCGAACATGGTCATGCTGGCCGCCCTCCAGAGCTTCTACGAGGCCACCGGCGACCGGCGCGTCCTTTCCCTCATGAGCCGCTATTTCCAGTACGAGTTCCACCTCCCGGCCGGGGACCTCCTGCCCGGAAGCTGGCAGAAGCTCAGGGGCGGGGAGAACCTCGAGAGCGTCTACTGGCTTTACAACCGCACCGGGGAGAGCTTCCTCCTCGACCTGGCGCGCAAGCTCTACGCGCGGACCTCGGATTGGGCCTTGCCCATCCTCAGCCCGGCCCGGGACCGCGACTGGGCCGAAAGCTCCTTCTATCACGGCGTCAACATCGCCATGGGCTTCCGCTATCCCGCGGTCTTCTATCAGCAGGCCCGCGACGCCGCCCTTCTCGAGGCCGCGGAGCGCAACTACCGCCTGGTCATGGCCCGATACGGCCGCCAGCCGGGGGGGATGTTCGGGGCCGACGAGAACATCCGCCCGGGCAAGGAGGACCCCCGGCAGGGGGCCGAGACCTGCACCATGGTCGAGTTCATGGCCAGCTTCGAATCGCTTCTCAGGATAACGGGGGAGACCGTCTGGGCCGACCGGGCCGAGGAAGTCGCCTTCAATTCGCTGCCCGCGGCGATGACGCCCGACCTCAAGGGCCTGCACTACCTCACGGCGGCCAACCTGATCTCCTGCGACGCCGGCGGGGACCACGACTTCCAGAACTCCGGGACCCTCCTCTCTTTCGATCCCGGGAGCTACCGGTGCTGCCAGCACAACGTCGCCTTCGGCTGGCCGTATTTCGCCGAGCACCTCTGGATGGCCACGGCGGACGGCGGCTTGGCCGCCGTGATCTACGCCCCCTCGGCCGTCCGGGCCAAGGTCGCCGAAGGGGCGGAGGTCGAGTTCCTCGAGGAGACCTCCTATCCGTTCGAGGACGAGGTCCGGCTGACCGTGTCGTGCGAGCGGCCCGCCGCGTTCCCTCTCTATCTCAGGCTGCCCGGCTGGTCGAAAGAGGTCCGGATCACGGTCAACGGCGTTCCCGTCGAGGGCCATTTCCCCGGCGGCCGCTACGCCGTCCTCCGGCGGACCTGGCGGCACGGGGACCAGGTCCGGCTGGAGTTCGGACCGTCGATCGAGATCGTCTCCTGGCCGTCCGTGCGCGGCGCCGTCTCGGTCCGCCGCGGCCCGCTGTGGTACGCCCTGAGGATCGGCGAGGACTGGCGCAGGTACGGCGGCACGGAGGCCTGGCCCGCCTTCGAGGTGCTGCCGACGACGGCCTGGAACTACGGCCTGGTCATGGGACCGGGAGACGCGGCCCCGCCCGTCCGGCTGGCCTCGCGGCGGGCGCCCGCCTATCAGCCGTTCACGGCCGAAGACGCCCCCATCGTCCTCAAGGCCCGGGCCCGCCGCGTCCCCGCCTGGAAAGAGGAGGGGCGCATGGCCGGGACCGTTCCGGCCAGCCCGGCGGCCGCCGAAGGCCCGGTCGAGGAGATCGAGCTCATCCCCATGGGCTGCGCCCGGCTGAGGATCTCGTCGTTCCCCGTCGTCAGGGATTGACACTCTTTTGGGGCATCCTATATATAAGGGGCAGGAACGAATTCCAAGGAGGTCCGGATGTTCAAAGAGTTCAAAGAGTTCGCCATGCGCGGCTCCGTCCTGGACATGGCCGTCGGCATCATCATCGGCGCGGCCTTCGGGTCCATCGTCTCGTCGCTCGTCGCCGACATCCTCATGCCGCCCATCGGCCTGGCCCTCGGCAAGGTCGACTTCGCCAACCTCGTCATCCGCCTGTCCGAGACGGTCACGATCAACTACGGCAAGTTCATCAACGCGGTCATCAGCTTCCTGATCGTCGCTTTTTCGCTGTTCCTGGTCATCCGGGCGATGAACCGGCTGAAGAGGAAAGCCGAGGCCCCCGCCGCGCCCGCCGCCCCGGCGACGAAGGACTGTCCCTTCTGCGCCACGGCCGTCCCGATCAAGGCGGTCCGCTGCCCCCACTGCACCTCCGACCTGAGATAGCGCTCCGTCCCGCGCGTCGCTGCGGACCTTGACCTCCAAAGAGCGGATGGCCGCCGCCATGACGGGCGGGCGACCCGACCGGGTGCCCGTCATGTGCCAGATGAGCGTCGGCCACATGCTGCTGCAGAGCGGCGTCCGTCCGGCCGCTTTCTGGCACGACGCCGGCGCCTTCGCCGACGTTCTCCTGGCGATGCGGGAGCGATACGCCTTCGACGGCATCCTCGTCAGCCTCCACGGCCATCGGCCCGGCTGGGAGAGGCTCGTGGCCGGCGCCAGGCGCGGCCCGGACGGGGAGACCGTCCGCTGGAGATCGGGCGGATCGACCTTCTTCCCCCCGGACGACCTGCCCGTCGACCGTCCGGACGGCGCGCCCGGGCCTCCGGAATTCGCCCGCTTCGATCCGGCCTCGCTGCCCGGGCGCATCGCCTACATCCCGGTCTCCCAGGGCCTGCGCTTCGCCCTCGATCCGGACCGCCTCTTCGACGCGGTCTCCATGGTCCTCGGGCGGGCCGGGCAGGAGCGCTCCGTCCACGGAGAGGTGACCTCGCCCCTCGACTACTATCTTGACCTCTTCGGCTTCGAGCCGGCCATGATCGGCTGTCTCGAGGACCCCGGCCGGGCCCGGGCGGTCCTCGGGCGGTTCACGGACGGCCTCGTCGAGCTCGCCGAAGGCCTCGCCGCGACCGGGGTCGACGCGGTCAAGATCTCGTCGCCGTTCGCCGGCGCGGGCTTTCTGTCGAGGCCGTTCTACCGGCGGTTCGTCCTGCCCTTCGAGTCCCGGATCGCGCGGGCCATCGAAGCCCGCGGCGCTCGGGCCTACCTCCACACCTGCGGCGACGTCCACGACCGCCTGGAGCTCATGGCCGATTCGGGCGCCTCGGGGATCGAGTGCCTCGACCCGCCGCCGCTCGGGCGGGTCGAACTCGCGGACGCCAAGGCCCGCGTCGGCGGCCGGGTCTTCATCAAGGGCAACATCGATCCCGTGCACGTTCTCCTCGCGGGCGACGAGGAGGCGGTCCGGGCCGACGCCCGCCGCAGGATCGCCGTCGGAAAACCCGGCGGCCGCTACATCCTGAGCAGCGCCTGCTCGATCGCGCCGCGCACGCCTGCCGCCAACGTCGCCGTCCTGAGCGAGATCGCCGAGGCCTGCGGCGCGTATTGAGTTGCATCACGTCCCCGCCTTGGGTTATAAGACACTTTCGGGCCGCCGGGCCGGTCCGGTGAGAGGCCGTCATGAAAAAGATCGCCGTGTTGGGCTCGGGCATGGTCGGGCGGATCATGGCCCTCGATCTCTCCAGGGACTTCGATGTCGCCGCCTACGACGTCAGCCCGGAGAACCTGGCCGCGCTCTCCGGGTCGGCCGTCCGGCCGGTCCTGGCCGACCTCTCGTCGCCCGGCGCCCTGAGAGGGCCAGGTCGACGACCTCCCCGGCGTTCTCCGGGGCCAGGATCTGGACGGACGGCCGGTCGACGTCGAGATCGCTCGTCGTGCGAACGACGCCGACCCGCCCGTCGCTCATCGAGACGAGCGTCCCGACCGGCCAGACCCCCATGAACGAGAAGAACTTGTCCAGCAGCTGGGGATCGAAGATCTTGCCCCGTTCGAGCATCATCAGCTCGTGGATCTTCTCGGGCGGGTAGTCCTTCTTGTAGGACCGCTTGAGGGCCAGGGCGTCGTAGACGTCGCAGATGCTGACCATCATGGAGGCCGGGTGGGGCTTGCGGTGGTAGGGCGACCGGGGGTAGCCCGTCAGGTCGTAGCGGAGGTGGTGCTCGTAGGAGACGACGATGGGCAGGACGCCCAGGGCGTCCTTGTAGCCGTCGAGGATCCGGGCCCCGAGGAGGGGGTGGTTGCGGACCTGGCCGAACTCTCCCTCGGACAGCTTGTCCTTCTTCTGGATGACCTGGAGCGAGATGTAGAGCTTGCCGATGTCGTGGTAGAGCGCGGCGATGCCCAGGTCGAGGACGTCCTCCTTGGCGAACTGGAGCTTGGAGGCGAAGAACATCGAGAGCAGCGTGACGTTGAGGAGGTGGACGAAGGTCACGAGGTCGCGCCGCTTGACCGAGACCAGGTTGAGGAGCTCCTGGTGCCGGCCGACGAAGTCCTCCATGATGCCCAGGATGTTGAAGCGCAGGTCGAGGTAGTCGACCTCCTCCTTCTCCAGGACGACGTTGAGGGCGTTGGAGACCGTCTGGACGGACGACTCGTAGCGGGCCCGCGTCTCCTCGGCCTCGGCGGCGGCGCTCTCGCCCTTGACCATGGTCCGCAGCTTCCCGGCCCGGATGTTCTGGATGCCGTGGAGCGTGAAGTACTCCTGCTCGCTGATCTTCTCCTGCCTCTTCACCCGGGTCAGGAAGATGATGAACTCGCGGAGCTCCTCGAAGCGCAGGCCCTGCTGGAAGATGATGCGCTCGACGCCGTTCTTCTCCAAAAAATCGATGAGCAGGCCGAGCTTGCCCCTGAGGTGGAAGAAGATCTCGTCCTCCCAGGCCGCCTCGCCGCCGATGATGCCCAGGACGAGCTCCTTGCGGTCCTCGAGGATCTCCTGGACGAGGCCGTGGAGGCGCCCCAGGTACTCCTTGAACTTGGGATGGTCGCCGGTGTAGATCTTGCCGGCCTGGATGGCGTTCATCAGGTAGATGAAGCAGATCTTGATCTTATCGCGCACGCCACTTCTCCAGGACGCGGCCGGCCTCCTGCCGGATCCGCCGGTTCCAGAAATCCTTGCGCCCGGCCAGCGGCGCGACGTAGGGTGCGGCCTCGACGAGGCCGAAGCGCTCGACGATCCCCAGGTTGCGGATGAGGGCCCGGTTGCGCAGGCCGTAGGGCGAGGCCAGGCCGAAGAGCTTGGTGAAGGCGACGTGTTTCGTCCGCTCGTGCCGCATGAGCAGGACCAGGGCCTCGGCCTGGACAAGCTCGTTCTTCCTCTCCAGGGCGGGGAAGAGGAAGGCCTCGTCGAACTCCTTGAGGTTCTGCATGGCCTGAAGGGCTTTGACCTTGACCCCGTCGTCGCCGGCCTCGTAGACCCGCTCGAGCGTGTCGAGCGACAGGGGCGTGTCGATGAGCCCCAGGGCCTCGGCGACCCGGGCCAGCAGGTCGCTGTCCCCGGACCTCTTCTTGAGGCCGGCCCGGAGGTCATCGAGCCGGTCGGGGAAGAAGAGGAAGATCGCGCGCAGGAGCGAGGAGGTGACGATGCGGTCCTTGAGGAGCGTCGCGGCGTAGGGCTCCCAGCCGTAGAGGCTCCGGCCGATGCGGTCGACGAGGCGGTCGATCTCGGGCCGCGTCTCGCCGCGCAGGAGGCAGCTCTCGACGTGCTCGGCGACGGAGATCCTGGCCTGTTCGTAGGCCGACTCCGCGCCCAGGGCCCCGATCCGGCCGTCCAGGACCTCCTGGAAGGCGACCAGGAACTCGAAGTCGCCCTCCTGGACGATCCGCTCCCATTCCTCGGCGATCCGCCCGAGCTCGGCCACCGCCGTCCCGGTCTGCTCCTCCTGGGAAAGCAGGACGAGCAGGAGGAAGCGGTAGTTCCTCTGGAGGAGCGGGTGATCGAGCGTCAGCTTCTTATCAAAAGCGATCTCGTTGAGGAGGTTGGCCAGCGTCTGCCGGTAGATCTCGGAGTGGAGCTGCGACGAGGCCCCCGAGAGGAGGATGCGGATCTTGGACTCCGTCTCGGCCCTGCGGTTGGCGGGATCGTCGGCCTGGAAGAGGCCGTGGAGCGAGGTGGCGATCTTCTTGTGCCGCTCCTTGTCGATGATCCGGGAGAAGATGCTGAAGCTCAGGGAGTCGAACTTCTCGTTGCCGATGATCTCCTCCCAGAGGGTCGAGGCCAGGTCCTGCTCGCTGAGGTCGGAGATGAGGAGCTTGAGGTTCTCGAACTTCGACTCGGTCGGGGTCTTCCGGGCGGCCGCGATCGTCTTGACGAGCTGCTTGGCGCAGGCCCGGTGCTTCTCCTCGGAGGTCTCCTTGAGGTATTGGAAGAAGTGGGCGAAGTTCTTGTGGAGCTCCTCGTTCTGGATGAGGTCCTCGGTGTTGAACTTGCCGACGACCTTCTCGAAGCTCCCGGCCAGCTGGCCGAGCTTGACCGTGTCGTCCTCCTCGACGGCCTCCATGAGGAGGTAGGGCCAGATGTCCTTGATCTCCTCGCCCTCGCCCTGGAGTAGGATCGAGTAGTCGAGGGTGTCGACGGCGATGTGGACGCAGCTCTCGTTCTTGACGATGGCCTGGGCCCCGCCCTCCCGGACGAACGACTTGACCGGCAGCATGATCTTGGAGGCGAAGCGCATGA
Organism: Candidatus Aminicenantota bacterium; assembly: GCA_041320535.1. Lineage (GTDB taxonomy): Bacteria > Acidobacteriota > Aminicenantia > Aminicenantales > Saccharicenantaceae > RBG-16-66-30. The sequence goes on from JBGLNH010000001.1 coordinate 2,117,353, forward strand.
ACTCGGCGTGGGGGATGCCCGGCCGGATCTCCAGGCGCTTGATCTTGCGGAAGTGGAAGAGCTGGGCCAGGTCCATGTAGGTCCGCTCGCCCTCCCAGAAGCGGCCGTCGATGAGCAGGGCGTGGGGCGAGAAGCCGATCGCCAGGGGATTGAGGTAGACGAAGAGGGCCTCGAGCTTGGCGATGAGGTCGTTGACGCTGCTCTTGAAGGCCGGGTGCTCGGAGTTGTACATCGAGGCCATCTTGAAGGCCACGCGCAGGGCCCGGCACATGGACCGGATGAGCTCCTCCTTGCCGGCCGGCACGGCCGGGGCGGGGGCCGGCGGGACGCAGGCCCGCGGCTTCTCGGCCGGGGCGTCAGGGCGGTCGGCGGGCATGGTTCACCTGGTCCTTGCGAAGGCGGGGCCTATTCTCCTCTTCCCCGGGGAAAATAGCATGCTCGGGACGGATGATTCAAGGGGTGATATGGCCTCCCCCCGTTTGTTGAGGCGCCCCCCGCCTTGTGCTATACTGCCCCGGACAATGAACGGGAGGAAGGGCTCATTCGAAGAGCGATCTTGGCCCTCGCGGACGGGACCGTCCTCGAGGGCGTAGGTTTCGGCGCCGTCGCCAAAGTCGGGGGGGAAGTCGTTTTCAACACCGGGATCGTGGGCTACCCCGAGAGCGTCACCGACCCGTCCTACCACGGCCAGATCCTCTGCCAGACCTACCCCCTCATCGGCAATTACGGCGTCGATCCCGCCTCCTTCGAGTCCGAGCGGCCCCGCATCGCCGGGTACATCGTCTCGGAGCTCTGCGCCCGGCCCTCCACGGACGCATAGACCGGGGCCGTGACCTCGCAGACGGAGACATCGTCCATCCAGAGGGTTCCGGTGGAGCGGGTGATGGCCGCCCGCACCGACAGCCGCGTGGTCTTCGGCTCGGTGGTGAGGTCCCGGCTCATTCCGTCTGCGCGCCGGCGGCGTCCTGGATAAGAAGGGGGAACCATGAATCGGAATCACAAATTCGCGGCCGCCGGACTGCTCAGTGTCGTCCTGGCGGCCGTGATCTGGATGGGATGCGATCGAATGACGCCGCGAGGGGTCCACTTCTCGGGCACGGTCGTCTCGAACGCCGGCAAACCCGTCGACGCTGCCGAAGTGCGGGTGGGCGGCGCGACGGCGAAAACCGACGGCCGCGGTTTTTTCAAACTGGCCGCCGCGCCGGATAAGGCGAGCCGTTATGTCCTCAACATCCGGAAATCCGGCTTCGGACTCGTCTCCCGGATCTACGACCGGGGCATCCGGAACGGAAAATGGGCCATGACTCAGGGAACGACACAGCTCGTGGACCCCCGTCAGCCCATCCGGGTCCGGGATGCCGCCGCCGCCGTCCGATCCAATTGCCGGGGGCGTTTAAGCGGCCGTATCGATTGGAGCCGGTATCCCGAGCAGAGGATCCCGCGGATATTCGACGGGGGCGGCCGTCCGGTTCCCGGCGAGCTTCCGTCCGAACTCAGAGAAGCCTTACGGCTTCTCGAGGGCGGGACGGAATGCGGGCCTGGGATAAGTGTCAGCATCCCGCCGAACTCCCTGGTAACGGGCTCCGGCCGGACGCCTTCAGGGATGGTCGAAGTGACCGTTTCGACGGTCGACCTCTACGCCCCGGACAGCATGCCCGGCGACCTTTCGGTCGAGACCGGCGGCCGGGCCTCCTACATGCAGAGCTATGGCGCGGGAACGGTGAGCATCACCGCCGGCGGAAAACCCGTCGAACTGGCCAAGGGCGCCAGGGCCGAATTGACCATCCCCATCGATCCCGCCCAACTCAAGAGCAAGTCCCCGATCCAGCCGACGATCCCTTTTTTGAGGTATGATGAAACCAGGGGCTTTTGGGATCTCGTCGGCACGGCGAGAGTCAATGCGAAGGGAGATGCCTACATCGCGGAGGTCGACCACCTATCGACCTTCAACGCCGACTTGGTCAAGACCGATCAAGCTTGCGTCAGGATCGACAGCTCGGCCATCCAGGAGAGCTATACACTCGAAGTCACCATTCCCATGGGCGGAGGCGCCGCGCCGTCGGTTCGCAGCCACTTATTCAGCCCCGATCCCGATCACCCGGAAAACCCCAACATCCATGCCGTCTACAATCTTCCGTCCAACACCTGGATCATGCTCGTGCCTATTCGAGACGCACAGTCCGACAATCCCGTTCCCTTGGGGACTTTCGTCGTCAATACCGGAGGTCCGCAGGATCCGGGCACTCCCAACAAGCCGGAATGGGATTACGGCGCATGTCGAAGCAGGGCCATCCTCGAGGAGATTCAGCCCGGAGCCCAATATGTCGTCGATGCCGCGGGGCGGAACTTCGGGCCGCTGCCTGCTATCACCTACGCTCTGGCCGATGAGGCCACAGGCCTGGATGTTTATCCCACGGGATCAGGCGAACGTTTCTTGTTCGGCTTGTTCGATACGGGTTCAACGAAGGTCCGGATCTACAATGAAACGCCTTATGATTTTCGAACTCCGGGAGATCCCAATAGCGGGCTAGACTGCGCGACCCCCAACCCGCTGACGGACGCGAATTTCTTTGATTCGGACGCGGATCTCCTCGGACTCACGGCGGCGACAACTGTCCGGCTGCGGCTCAACGGATTGAGCGCTATCAATTCCATCACCCTGGATCCGCCGATCGGACAAGCCGGAACGGACGACGCCCCCCAAATTGAACTCACGGGAATCATAGCCCGTCCCGAGCCGCACCCGACTGATCTCGCCCAAAAAAAGGTGGACGTAACCTTGATCGGGGCCCCGGCCATTCGCCAGGCGGCCGTGAAAATCGACTACACTCAGAAAATCGTAAAAAGCGGATACAGAGACCGATTCTATCCCGGCATGGCTCCTGGGAACAGCCGCATCGACAACTTCCAGGAGTTCGATACGGTTTGGGGCCCTGACATCATCTTCTATGCCCCCAATGACCCTCTCATCCCGTTTCCTGACCTATTCCTCGAGCTCGGCCGTTGGGGCCTGCCGGAACCGCTCTACTGTTTAAAAAAGGTGACCTTTAAAACGGATTCCACGGAGTTCAGCGATCAAGATCTGCCCGCCAACAAATTTTTTCTTTACGATACCGGAGCGCGAATCACTGTTGTCAATACGGATATCGCCGCCGCGCTTGGTCTGACCCCCGGGACCGGCACTTTTGATGTTTGGGCGGCGGAAGACAAGAAAGGCTATGTCCTTGCTGAAGTGATCATGACCGGACCCAATGGATCCTATACGGTAACGAACGCCAGCGTGGCTTGTGATTGGGATCGCAACCGGATCATATCCCCTGGGGTCGTGTACGCCGTCATCGGGGCGAACTTCTTCGACCAGGTTCCACTCCTATTTGACCCGGCCAGAAACAGGCTGGGGATCGGCCCGCCCGCGGCAGCACCCGTGACGTGGCCGGCGATCCCCCGTAATTGCGGGCGCTAGAAGGGGGGAAGGACGATGAACTGCACGAAATGCGGGTCCCAAAACACGTCCGACAGCCGGTTCTGCAAGACGTGCGGCGGCCAGCTTCCGCCACAGGAAAAAAACCTGGATTCAGCGACTCTGACCTTCCAGGCCCCGGCCAAGGACCTGGCCGTCGGGACGACCCTGTCCGGCCGGTACAAGCTCATCGAGGAATTGGGCAAAGGAGGCATGGGTTCGGTGTTCCTGGCGGACCAGGTCGAACCCGTCAAGCGCCGCGTCGCCCTCAAGATCATCAAGCTGGGCATGGACACCCGGGAGGTGGTGGCCCGGTTCGAGGCCGAGCGCCAGGCCCTGGCGGTCATGGACCATCCCCATATCGCCAAGGTCTATGACGCCGGGGCGACGGAAACGGGCCGCCCTTATTTCGTGATGGAGTTCGTGCGCGGCATCCCGCTGACCCAGTATTGCGACAAGAACAAGCTCAGCACCGACGAGCGCCTGGAGCTGTTCATCTTCATCTGCCAGGCCGTCCAGCACGCCCACCAAAAAGGGGTCATCCATCGGGACCTGAAGCCCTCCAACGTGCTGGTGACCGTTCAGGACGGCCGGCCCGTCCCGAAGATCATCGATTTCGGGATCGCCAAGGCGATCGACCACCGCCTGACCGAACGGACGCTGTTCACGGAACTGGGGCAGTTCATCGGGACCCCCGAATACATGAGCCCCGAACAGGCGGAGATGTCCGGGCTGGACATCGACACGCGCTCGGACATCTATTCTCTGGGGATCATGCTCTACGAACTCCTCGTGGGCGTCCTGCCCTTCGACCCCAAAGCCTTGAGGGCCGCCGCCTTCGGCGAGATCCAGCGGATCATACGCGAGACCGACCCGCCCAAGGCCAGCACCCGCCTCGTCGGCCTCGGCGAGACCCGAAAAACGATCGCCGATCTCCGCCGGACCGACCCGGGGGCCCTCCAGAGGCAACTCAAGGGCGACCTGGATTGGATCATCATGCGGGCCATGGAGAAGGACCGGACCCGCCGCTACGAGACCGCCAACGGCCTGGCCATGGACATCCGGCGGCACATGAATGACGAACCCATCCTGGCGCATCCGCCTCGGACCGCTTACAAGATGGCAAAGTTCGTCAGGCGGCACAAGGTCGGCTTCGCCGCCGGGGCCGCCGTCGCCTGCGCCCTAATCGTCGGACTCGTCCTGGCGACGTCCGGACTGGTCCGGGCGAGACGCGCCGAGGCCGTCGCGGCCGAAGAACGGGACCATCGCCGCCGCTGTTCCTCCTCAGATGAGCCAGTCGGGGCGGGCAGCACGCTCCGAAGAGAAAATATTCCTGCCAAGAGGATTGCGGTCACGTTCATCCCAGGTCTCCCCACAACCCGTCAGAAGAAGCTATCGTAGTGCGCATTATAATTGGCCCCTTTTAACGGTGCAATCCCCCCTCCATTGCCTTTTCCCCCTCCCCCCTTTATACTTCCTCCATCCCGCCCGCCAGGAGGCCCCATGAGAAAAGACGACATTATCACCCTCACAGGAGAGAAAGACGCCGCTCCCTCGGATAAAGTCTCACGGAGGAAGTTCTTCGGCGCGGCCGCCGTTGCCGCGGCCGGGGCCGCCCTGGCCCCCCGCCTGATGGGGCAGGAGCAGGCCCAGAGCGTCAAGCCGCCCGCCGCCGCCCCGCCCCAGGTCAAGACCAACATCGACGAGGTGCGCTCGATCCCCCGGGTCGCGACCTCGATGCCCGGCAGGTACCCCGGAAAGGTCGTCAGGGTCAAGACCGGGCCCAACCCCGTGGGTCAGAAGATCGACGGGGCCCGGGTCGGGAAGGAGCTCGAGCGGGGCATGGCCGAGCTCACCGGGGAGAAGGACCTGGGCAGGGCCTGGGCCCAGTTCGTCTCGCCCAAGGACGTCGTCGGCATCAAGGTCAACCCCATCGGGGAGGCCATCCTGTCGACCAAGCCCGAGGTCGTCGACGCCGTCATCGCGGGGCTTCTCGCCGCGGGCGTCCCCAAGGCCAACATCGTCATCTGGGACCGGCGCCTGTTCCAGCTCGAGGAGGCCGGCTTCACGGCCGCGCGCTTCCCCGGCATCCGCGTCCTGGGCACGGAGCAGAAGGGCCCGAACGGCGAGTTCTACGACGACAAGGGCGAGCTCTGGGCCAAGGACAACATCGACCGCGAGGCGCTGCCCTACGTCGCCGACCTCGAGATGAAGTACGACAAGGAGACCCTCGGCTACATGATCAACGAGGGCAAGGAGTCCTACTTCACGAGGATCGTCACCGAGAAGCTGACCAAGATCGTCAACGTCCCCATCCTCAAGAACGCCGGGGCGACGACGACCTGCTGCCTGAAGAACCTGTCGTACGGCGCGCTCAGCAACACCTCGCGCCTGCACAAGATCTGGATGAACTCGGTCGCCGAGCCGTGCGCCTTCCCGGTCCTGCGCGACAAGGTCGTCCTCAACGTCGTCGACGGCCTCCAGGCCTGCTACGACGGCGGCCCCGGGGCCAACCCCAAGTTCATCTACGACGCCGCCGTCCTGCTCCTCGGGTCCGATCCCGTGGCGGTCGACGCCGTGGCCCACGACATCGTGGTCAAGGAGCGCATGGCCCGGGGCGTCCAGCAGGTCGACGCGGGCGGGAGGAGCGCCTTCCTGTCGATCGCCGAGGGGCTGGGGCTCGGCGTCGCGGCCAGGGACAAGATCGAGATCCGCGACGTGAGCGCCTAGCGCCGTCATGGGCCTCAGCATCGTCATCGTCGGCCTCGGCCAGGTCGGCTACCACCTGGCCCAGGTCCTCTCCCGCGAGAGCCACGACATCGTCGCCGTCGACAGCGATCCGGACAAGTGCCAGGAGGCCGACGAGGCCCTGGACGTCAAGGTGCTGCGGGGCCAGGGCAGCGACCGCCGCGTCCTCGAGCAGGCCGGCATCGAGCGGGCCGACATGCTGATCGCCGTCGCCGGCAGCGACGAGCTGAACGTCCTGGCCTGCGGGCTGGCCGCCCGCTACGGCGTCAAGCAGAAGATCGCCCGCATCCGCAACCCCGCCTTCTTCGAGAACCCGCCCAAGTTCGGGCTGGCGGACTGGGGCGTGGACCTGGCCATCCAGCCGGAGCTCGAGACGGCCAAGGAGATCGTCCTCCTGGTCAAGCGCAGCGCGGCCACGGACGTCCTGGAGTTCGCCGACGGCCGGGTCCAGCTCATCGGGGTCCGCATCGACGGCTCCTGCCCCCTCGTCCACAAGTCGCTCGAGGCGGCCAGCCGCGAGTTCCCCGACAAGGTCTTCCGGGTGGCGGCCATCCTGCGCGGGCCCGACACCATCATCCCCAAGGGCACCGACGTCTTCCAGGCCCGGGACCAGCTGTTCGTCGTCGCCGCGTCCGAGGACATCCCCGGCGTCGTCGCGCTGCTCGGCAAGTCCGACGAGAGGCTCGACCGGATCATGATCCTGGGCGGGGGCCGGGTGGGCCGGGCCACGGCCCGCATGCTCGACGGGGAGAAGGACCTGGCCATCAAGCTCATCGACTCCGACGAGGAGCGGGCCCTGGCCCTGGCCGACGAGCTGAAGCGGACGCTGGTCATCCACGGCGACGGCCGGGACTTCAACCTCCTGGCCACGGAGGGCATCCTCGAGACCGACGCCCTCGTCAGCGCCACGGAGGACGAGGAGACCAACATCCTGACCAGCCTGCTGGCCAAGCACCTCGGCGTGACCAAGACGATCGCGCTGGTCAACCGCCGCGAGTACCTGCCGCTCATGGCCCCCATCGGCGTCAACGCGGCCGTCAACACCAACCTCATCACCTCGAACGCCATCCTCAGGCTCATCCGCCGGGGCGACGTCGTCGCGCTGGCCACGCTGTCGGGCCTGGACGCCCAGGCCGTCGAGTACCGGGCCCAAGCCGGCTCGCGTGTGACGCGCAAGCCGCTGAGCAGGATCGACTTCCCCAAGGGGGCCATCCTGGGCGCCCTGATCCGCCGCGACGAGGTCATCATCCCCGTCGGGGACACGCGCGTCCAGCCGGACGACCACGCCGTCGTGTTCTCGCTGCCCGGGGCGCTGCCCGAGGTCGACCGGCTTTTCACGGGCTAGGCCATGAACGTCCGCATCGTCGGCCGCGTCCTCGGCTTCCTCCTCCTCTTCGTGGGCCTGTTCATGGCCCTGCCGGCGCTCTTCGCCTGGCACTACGGCGGCGACGACCTCCGGGCCATCCTGATCTCGGCGGGATTGACCGCGGCCGCGGGGGCCGCGCTCGTCGTCGTCTTCCGGGCCAAGGGCGAGATCCTGGTCCGGGACAGCTTCGCCATCGTCAGCCTGGGGTGGCTCCTGGTCTCCGCGTTCGGCGCCCTGCCGTTCCTCCTCTCGGGCGCCATGCCCTCGTTCGCCGACGCGTTCTTCGAGAGCATGTCCGGCTTCTCGACGACCGGGGCCAGCGTCCTCGCCCGGGTCGAGGACCTGCCGCACGGGCTGCTCTTCTGGCGGAGCCTGACCCACTGGCTCGGCGGCATGGGCATCATCATCCTGTCGCTGGCCATCCTGCCCCTGACCGGGGTGGGCGGCACCCAGCTCTACAAGGTCGAGATGCCCGGGCCCATGCCGGACAAGATCGCGCCGCGCGTCCGCCGGACCGCCACCACCTTGTGGGGGGTCTACGTCCTGCTGACCGCCCTGGAGACGCTGCTCCTCCTTCTCGGCGGCCTCGACCTCCACGAGGCGCTCTGCCAGTCGTTCGGGACCATGGCCACCGGCGGATTCTCGACGAGGACCGACTCGATCGGCGGGTTCGGCAGCCTCTTCGTCGAGGCCGTCGTCGTCGCCTTCATGCTCGCCGCCGGGACGAACTTCACCCTGCATTTCCACGCCTTGCGGGGGAAGGTCTCGTCCTACTGGAAGAGCGAGGAGTTCAGGTTCTATCTGGGGATCGTGGCCGTCTTCGCCGTCCTGCTGACGGTCGACAACGTCGTCGCCGGGACCTACAAGGCGGCCGAGGCGGCCCGCCACGCCGTCTTCCAGACCGTCTCCATCACCACGACGACGGGATTCGCGACGGCGATCGTCACGGCCCCGCGTCCTCGGCTCGAGTTCGACCGGGTCCGCATCAGCATCGCCTCCCCGGAGAAGATCAAGAGCTGGTCCTGGGGCGAGGTGACCAAGCCCGAGACCATCAACTACCGGACCTTCAAGCCCGAGAAGGACGGCCTGTTCTGCGCCAAGATCTTCGGGCCCATCAACGACTACGAGTGCCTCTGCGGCAAGTACAAGCGGATGAAGTACCGCGGCATCATCTGCGAGCGCTGCGGCGTCGAAGTGACGAAGTCCAAGGTCCGCCGCGAGCGCATGGGCCACATCCAGCTGGCCTCGCCCGTCGCCCACATCTGGTTCTTCAAGAGCCCGCCGAGCCGGATCGGCCTCGTCCTCGACCTCTCGATCAAGGACCTCGAGAAGGTCCTCTACTTCGAGTCCTACATCGTCATCGACCCGGCCGACACCCCCCTCAAGGAGAAGCAGCTCCTCAACGAGGAGGAGTTCAAGGACGCCCAGGAGAAGTACGGCGACAAGTTCGAGGCCTCCATCGGGGCCGAGGCCATCAAGGTCCTCCTCGAGAAGATCAACATCCAGAAGGAGTCCGACCGGCTGCGCAAGCTGATGAAGAAGGAGACCTCCCAGCAGCGCAAGCTCCGGTACGCCAAGCGGCTGCGCGTCTTCAAGGCCCTCAAGCGGTCCGGCAACCGGCCGGACTGGATGGTCCTCGACGTCGTCCCCGTCATCCCGCCCGACCTGCGGCCCCTCGTCCGGCTCGACGGCGGCCGCTTCGCCACCTCGGACCTCAACGACCTCTACCGCCGGGTCATCAACCGCAACAACCGCCTCAAGAAGCTCATCGAGCTCAAGGCCCCCGAGCTCATCATCCGCAACGAGAAGCGGATGCTCCAGGAGGCCGTCGACGCCCTCTTCGACAACGGCAAGCGCGGCCGCGTCCACCTCGGCGCCAACCGCCGCCCGCTGAAGTCCCTGAGCGAGGCCCTGCGCGGCAAGCAGGGCCGCTTCCGCCAGAACCTCCTCGGCAAGCGCGTCGACTACTCGGGCCGGTCGGTCATCGTCGTCGGCCCCGAGCTCAAGCTCAACCAGTGCGGCCTGCCCAAGAAGATGGCCCTGGAGCTCTTCAAGCCGTTCATCTTCAACAAGCTCGAGAAGGAGGGCCTCGTCCCGAGCGTCAAGGTGGCCAGGGAGTGGCACGAGCAGGAGCGGCCCGAGGTCTGGGACTACCTCGAGGAGGTCGTCCGCGAGCACCCCATCTTCCTCAACCGCGCCCCCACGCTCCACCGCCTGGGCATCCAGGCCTTCGAGCCCCTGCTCGTCGAGGGCAAGGCCATCCAGATCCACCCGCTCGTCTGCGCCGCCTTCAACGCCGACTTCGACGGCGACCAGATGGCCGTCCACATCCCCCTCTCGGTCGAGGCCCAGATCGAGGCCCAGACCCTGATGCTGTCGACGAACAACATCCTCTCGCCCGCCCACGGCCGGCCCCTGACCATCCCCAGCCAGGACATGGTCCTCGGCTGCTACTACCTGACACTGGAGAAGAAAGGCCTCAAGGGGGAGGGGAGGATCTTCGGGGCGCCCGAGCAGGCCCTCCTGGCCATGGAGTCCGGGGACGTCGCCCTCCAGAGCCTCATCAAGCTGCGCTTCACCGGGCCTTTCATGAACCTGGCCACCTACTACGACGACCAGGGCGTCATGACCTGCCCCGTCCAGGACTTCAAGGGAGAGCTCGTCGAGACGACCCCGGGCCGGATCATCTTCAACTCGGTCCTCCCCGAGGGCTTCCCCTTCGTCAACGGCGTCTTCCGCAAGAAGGGCATGGAGAACCTGGTCTTCTACACCTACCTCAAGGTCGGCCTCCGGCCCACCGTCAAGATCCTCGACGCCATGAAGGAGCTCGGCTTCACCTACGCCACGCGGGCCGGGTTCTCCCTGGGCATCGACGACTTCGTCATCCCCGGCGAGAAGAAGGCCCTCGTCGAAAAGGCCGAGCGGTCCGTCCAGAGCATCGAGAAGCAGTACCAGGACGGCATCATCTCCTCGGGCGAGCGCTTCAACCGCGTCGTCGAGATCTGGGGCACCGTCACCGAGAGCGTCTCGAAGGCCATGATCGACGAGATGAAGCGCATCTCGCTCGAGGGCAAGGAGCTCAACCCGCTGTTCATCATGTCGGACTCCGGGTCGCGCGGCAACAGGCAGCAGATCCGCCAGCTGGCCGGCATGCGCGGCCTGATGTCCAAGCCCTCCGGCGAGATCCTCGAGACGCCGATCGTGGCCAACCTGCGCGAGGGCCTGAACGTCCTCCAGTACTTCATCTCGACCCACGGCGCCCGCAAGGGTCTGGCCGACACGGCCTTGAAGACCGCCGACGCGGGGTATCTGACCCGCAAGCTGGTGGACGTCTCGCAGGATGTGATCATCACGATCCAAGACTGCAACACGGTCAACGGCATCGAGATGGAGGCTGTGGTCGAGGGTGACGAAGAGGTCCTCCACCTCCGGACGCGCATGCTGGGGCGGACCTCGCTGTACGATGTCCTCCACCCCACGACGGGCGAGGTGATCGTGCGGGCCAACGAGGAGATTGACGAGGTTCTGGCCAAGCGCGTCGAGGATGTGGGCGTCGAGCGGGTGTGGATCCGCAGCGGACTCACCTGTGACGCGCCCCGGGGGATGTGCTCCAAATGCTACGGTCGTGATCTGGCCACGGGCCGCCCGGTCGAAATCGGCGCCGCAGTGGGCATCATCGCCGCGCAGTCGATCGGCGAACCCGGCACCCAGCTCACCATGCGCACGTTCCATATCGGCGGCACGGCCTCGATGGTCGCCCGCACGCCTGAGCAGATCGCCAAGGCCCCGGGCCGGGTCGAATACCGGGATTTGCGCACGGTGCGCAACCGGGACGGCCAGCTCATGGTGCTGAACAAGAACGGCGCGGTGACGCTGGTCGACGACGCGGGCCGGGAAGTCGACACCTACACCCTGCAAATGGGTGCGGTGCTCTCGGTCGAAGAGGGCGCGACGGTCAAGCAGGGTGACCGGATCGCGATCTGGGATCCGCACTCGGTGCCGATTCTGGCCGAGGCCGAGGGCGTGGTCTCGTTCCATGATTTTGTTGACGATGTGTCGGTCAAGAGCGACCGCGACGAGGCCACGGGGACGCGCTCGCTCGTCGTGCTGGACACCAAAGAAGACCTCCATCCGCAGGTCGTGGTCACCGACCCCCGGTCCAAGACGATGCTGGGCTCCTACCACATCCCGGCCGGCGCCCACGTCATGGTCAAGCAGGGCGACCTGGTCACCCCCGGCATGCTGATCGCGAAGACGCCGCGCAAGGAGGCGATGACCCGCGACATCACCGGCGGTCTGCCCCGCGTCGCGGAGCTGTTCGAGGCGCGGCACCCGAAAGACGCCGCGGAGATCGCCAAGATCGAGGGGCTCGTCGATTTCGGGCCGAACCAGCGCGGCAAGCGCTGTCTGATCATCCGCGACGAAGTCACCGGCGCGGCCGAGGAGCACCTGATTCCGATGGGCAAGCACATCGTGGTGTACAAGGGCGACCATGTGCGCAAGGGGCAGCAGCTCACCGAAGGCCCGGTGGTGCCGCAGGAGATCCTCGACGTGTGCGGCCCGCAGGAACTGCAAAAGTATCTCGTCAACGAGGTGCAGCAGGTCTACCGGATGCAGGGCGTGGAGATCAACGACAAGCACATCGAGATCATCGTCCGGCAGATGCTGCGCCGGCGGTCGCGCTGGCCGCCGCCGGCGCGGCCGCGTGGCTCTGGATCGTCCCCTGCCTCCAGCCGCCGCGCCGCGAAGGGCCGCCCCTCGTCGCGGTCCTGTACGCCGTCAACAACACCGGCGACAAGGGCCTGGACGGCGAGCTGCGGTGGGGCATCGCGCACCACCTGAGCACGTTCCTCAACCAGTCCCGGTATCTCCGGGTCCTGCGGCAGGACCGCCTGATGCAGATCCTCACGGACATGGGCAAGCTCGACGAGGAGTTCCACCTCTCCAAGACGCTGGACAGGATCTCGGAGGCCACGAACATCGGCTATTTCATCCTGCCGAGCTTCGCCAGGACGGGCGACGACCTCTGGGTCAGCTCGTCGGTGGTCCGGGCGAGGACGGACGTGGCCATCGGCGAGCCCGACACCGACAAGGGGAACAAGGACCGCGATCTCTTGGCCATGCTGGAGAGGCTCAGCCAGAAGGCTAAAGCCAAGCTCGACCTGTCGCCCGAGGAGATCGCCGGCGACTTCAACCAGAGCCTCGACCGGATCACGACGACCTCGCCCGAGGCCCTGCGCCACTACACCGACGGCGAGAAGCTCTACGCCCGGAGCGACTTCGCCTCCAGCGTCAAGGCCCTGGAGCTGGCGGTCCGCGAGGACCCCGGCTTCGCCATGGCCTACCTGAGAATGGCCGACAGCTACGAGTATCTGGGCGACTACGCCAAGCGGATGGCCGTCCTCCAGAAGGCCCAGTCGCTCACGGACCGGGTGTCCATCAGGGACCGCTATCTCATCCAGGGCTACTCGTCCTCCGTCCTCGACGAATCGCCCGCCGCGGCGATCGAAAGCTACCGCAAGCTGATCGAGCTCTATCCCGACGACAAAGAGGCCCGCGGCTTCCTCGGGGCCATCTACCGCAATCTCGAGGAGTGGGACGAGGCCCTCGCGGAGTTCGACCGGATCCTCGAGCTCGATCCCGAGGACTCGATCGCCCTGGAGAACAAGGCCTTCATCCATACGGCCCTGGGCCGCTACGACAAGGCCGTCGAGATCTGCCAGGACCGGCCCGGCGCTTCCCGGGAGAACCCCTTCTTCGTCAGGCAGGCCCCTCTCGTCCACCTCATCCGGGGCCGCTTCGACCTCGCCGCGCCCGCGCTCGAGAAGGCCGCGGCCCAATTGCCGGAAAGCCCGGACATCCTCGCGCTTCAGGGCCACTTCCATCACCTCCACGGCGATCTCGCCGCCGCGGAGAGCCTCTACGCCCGGCTGCGGGAGACCGGCGAGTCGCCCGAAGCCGAGAGGCCGGACTTGAGGGGAAGGATCTGGTCCGCCTATCTCTCGGTCCAAAGAGGCCGGTTCGGTCAGGCGCTGGACGACATCCGAAAAGGGACCGAGCTGGCCCGCCGCTCGCGCCTGATCTACGACGAATACGACCTGCTCCTGCTCCAAGCCCGGATCGAGCTCCGCCTCGGCCGCTGCGAGGAGGCGGCTCGAACCCTGGGGACGGTCTCGGCGCTGGAGCGGGACACCCCCGTCTGGATGGTCAAGCGGTCGGTCCTGTTCCTCCGGGGCCTGGCCGAGGTCGGGGAGGGCCTGCTTCTCGAAGCGAAGCGCACGGGCGAGGAGCTGCGCCTGGCCCTGGAGCGGTCGGGCCCCCGCCATCAGATGAGGAGCCACGACTACCTCCTGGGTCGGATCGCGCTGGCGGAGGGCCGGTCCGACCAGGCCATTCGTCATTTCGAGCGGGCCCTGGCCTCGCTGCCCCGCCAGAGAGAGGTCAGCGACGAGCAGGCCTTCTTCATGGACGGGTTGGCCGACGCGCTCTATCGGGCGGGCCGGTGGCGCCGGGCGGCGGAAACCTGCCGCCGGATCGCCGCTCTGACGACTGGCCGGCTGAGATGGGGCGATCTCTACGCCAAGAGCTTCTACAGGCTGGGCAAGATCCACCGGAAGACCGGCGACGCCACGGCGGCCGCGAAGGACTTCGAGGGATTCCTGCGGCTCTGGGAGAACGCCGATCCCGGGCTCCCGGAGGTCGTGGAAGCCCGCGAGCAGCTCGCAGAGCTGAACAAGGGCCGCTAGGTTCTAGCCGGCGCTTTGGCTTCCCAGCCTGCCGAGAAGCCGCCGCCTGGCCGCGGTAAGGATCCTCGCTCTCCGGCACCCGTCGCCGGAGATCCGCCCGATCTCGCCCGAGGCCAGCCCGGCGGACAACGGGCATACCCAGCACCCTTCGACGTCGGCGCACGTCTCGCAGGGCCCCGCCGGCGTCGAGAAGCGGTCCATCCGGAGCCGGCCGTAAGCCGGGATCGTCGCCGCGTAGGCCGCCGGCGGGTCCTTGGCGAAGGTCTCGACGTCTCCGAAACAGAATTCCCGCGGACCCGAGGTCCCCGATCCGTCGCGCCGGTAGTGCGCGAAGACGGCGCAGCCCCAGATCGTCCCCTGGGCCGAGACGGCCATCCGGTCGACGCCGGCCGGGCAATAGCGGATCCCGGGGCGCGCCTCCCCGGCCAGGGAGGCCCAAGGGACTTCGCGCGGGTCATCGAAACGGGAGACGAGAAGGTCCGCCACGCGGTCCATCTCCTCCTCCAGCCGGAGCAGGGCGGCCGGCGGCCACGGGGACTGGGGGGCGAAGGTGATCTCGAAGCGCGGCACTCCCAGCCCCAGGAGGAGCTCCACGGACCCGGAGAGGAGGCCGATCGTCTCGGCGGTGAAGACGCTGTTGGTCTCGAGCGACAGCCGCGGATCGTCGAGGACGCGCCGGACGACCCCGGCCAGACGGTCGCCGGTCCCCGCCTTTCTGGAGACGTCCTGGGCCAGCCCGTCGAAGCTCAGCTCGATCTTGAAGCCCTCGCGGGCCAGGAACTCGAGGGTCTCTCCGTCGAGCAGGCTGCCGTTGGTGACGACCGAGAACGTGATGCCGCGGCCGTCCGGCGGCGGCACGGAGCGGAACCGTTCGACGGCCGATCGGACCGCGTCCAGCTCGAGGAGCGGTTCGCCGCCGTAGAACGTGACGAGGCAATCCCGGTCGAGGTAGGGCCGGAAGATATCGACGGCCCGGGCCAGCGCGGCCGGGGCCAGGCGGTCCGTGCCTCGGCCTTCGTAGCAGTAAGAGCAGTCGAAGTTGCAGCGGTCGGTCAGGATGAAGGCCAGGTTCTCGAACCGGGCCGCCTCGATGGAACGCGCCCTGAAAAGGCGGGGGCGTTCGAGTCGCCCGGACCGGCGCGGGGGTTCCCCACGCGGACCCCTCGAGCTGTGATCCAGCTTTACCTCATCTGCGTCTTCATCGTGCAGCTGCGGCTCGACGCGTCGTACATGGTGTCGAGGATCGTCTGGTAGTCGTTCGCGGCGGCGTCGAGCCTGGACGGGCTGGAGTGCCGGAAGAAGGCCTCGATCGCCGCGGCGCGCGCTTCCAGCGAGAGCTTGGGCCATCTCTCCTGCAATTCCCTGAGGTCGATGAGGAATTGCCCGACGCTGTCGAAAAGGGCGGGAAGATTGGTGGTATGGTGCATTGGTCACCCCTCCTAAGACTGCGGATCTAAATGACTTATAAGCCAACATTTGAGGTTTGTCAAGTGCGTATGATAAAATCAGGTCAAGCGGCAAAGGAACAACGCCCGGGCGATCCGGGCTTGTATCTCAGACAGGAGGGGGATCATGGCCGTCATCATCGGTTCAGTGCTCGTCGCGCTCGGAATCGCCTATTGCATTATCGGCGCTATCTTCTACTGCAAAACACAAAAAAGCGTGAAGGTGCTTTTCCAAGCGGGCCCAGTCCTCGAGCTCGTCGACGACGACGGGGTCGACGATGAAGGCGGGCAGGCCGAGCGGGCGGGCGATCTCGTCGGCGATGAGACCGCCCAGGTTGGACGCGTGCTCGCCCTGGACCCCCCGGTAGAGGTCCTCGAGCATCCGCCCGTTGACCCTGTAGCAGCCGCTCGGGATGGGGTCGAGCAGGCCGCCCCGGCCGACGACGGCCGCGAGGCCCGCCGGGTCGACGGCCTTCGCGCGGAGCGTCTCGAGCACGATGTCCTTGCGGAAGCCCTTCTGGTCGACGATCCTGGCGAACGGGGCCAGCTCCTCGGCCGAGTGCGCGATGTTCTCGGACAGGACCTCACGCTCGTCGTCGTAGACGGCGATCTTGGTCGACGTCGAGCCCGGATTGATGATCAGGAGAAGCATGGCTCGACCGCGGGCTCAGGCCATCAGGCTGCAGATGGCCGCGACGTTGACCATGTCGTCGGCCGAGCAGCCGCGGCTGAGGTCGCAGTAGGGCTTGTTGAGCCCCTGGACGATCGGCCCGACGGCCTCGGCCCCGGCCAGCCGCTCGGTCAGCTTGTAGCCGATGTTGCCGGCGTCGAGGTCGGGGAAGACGAGGACGTTGGCCTTGCCGGCGACGGGGCTGCCCTTGCACTTGCGCTCGCCGATCGAGGCCACGAGGGCGGCGTCGGCCTGCATCTCGCCGTCGAGGAGCAGGTTCGGCGCCTTCTCCCGGGCGATCTTCGTGGCGCTGACGACCTTGTCGACGTCGGCGTGGGAGGCCGAGCCTTTGGTCGAGAAGGACAGCATGGCCACGCGGGGCTCCTGGCCGGTCACGGCCTGGAAGTTCTTGGCCGAGGAGATGGCGATGTCGGCCAGCTGGACGTCGGTCGGGTTGGGCACGACGGCGCAGTCGGCGTAGCAGAGGAGCTTCTCCGGGAAGACCATGACGAAGTAGCTCGAGACGGTCGAGATGCCGGGGGTGGTCCCGACGGTGTGGATGGCCGCCCGGATGACGTCGCCGGTCGAGGACAGGTTGCCGCCGACGACGGCGCCGACCTTGTCCGTGGCCAGGAGGAGCCCGGCGTAGTAGAGGGGGCTCTTGGCCAGCTCGCCGGCCTGCTCGAGCGTCAGGCCCTTGGCCTTGCGCTTCTCGAAGAGGACGTTGACGAGCTCGGCCTTGCGGGCGTCGGTCGCCGGGTCGATCACGGGGACGGCCCCGATATCGAGCTTGTTGTCCGCGGCGATCTTCTCGATGGCGGCCTTGGGGCCGACGAGACAGGGGTCGGCGATGCCCTTGGCCTTGAGCGTCAGGGCCGCCTGGAGGGTCCGGACGTCCTCGGCGTCGGGGAAGGCCACCTTGAGGAACTTCTTCGAGGCCTTGTCGCGGATGTCCTGAATGAAGGTATTGCCCATGGAGTGCTCCTTAGAGAGATGATCCGGAAGGCTTTTTATACTCCAGGGTCGCCACCCTGTCAACCCCGCCCGCGGCCCCGCCGAGCCTTGACTTTTCGGGGCTTCGGAGAGAAAATAGACCTTCGATTTTCGCTTCGGATCTTCATAAGGAGTCGTCCATGATCATCCTGTCCCTGAATTGCGGCAGCTCGTCCGCCAAGTACCGTCTTTACGACTACGACAAGAAAGAGACCCTGGCCACGGGCATCGTCGAGCGCGTGACCGTCGGCAAAAGCTACATCCAGCAGTCCGGGCTGGGCCGGGAGCCGATCAAGCTCGACCACGAGTGCCCGACCCACAAGGAGGCCATCAAGCTCATCATCGACACCCTCCTCGACCCCAAGATCGGCGTCATCGACGACCTCAAGAAGATCTCGGCCGTCGGCCACCGCGTCGTCCACGGCGGCGAGAAGTTCACCAAGTCGGTCAAGATCGCCCCCGAGACGATCGAGACGTTCAAGAGCCTCTACGGCCTGGCCCCCCTGCACAATCCGCCCAACGTCCTGGGCATAGAGGCCGCGCTCGAGGTCCTGCCCGGCATCCCTCACGTCGCCATCATGGACACGGCCTGGCACCAGACCATGCCGGCCAGCGCCTACATGTACGCCCTGCCCTACGAGTGGTACGAGAAGTACGGCGTCCGGCGCTACGGCTTCCACGGCACGTCGTTCCTCTACGTCGCCAAGCGGGCCGCGCTGCTCCTCGGCAAGGACCCCTTCGACTGCAACCTCGTCTGCCTCCACATCGGCAACGGCGTCTCGGCCAACGCCATCAGGAAGGGCGTGTCCTTCGACACGAGCATGGGCCTGACCCCCCTCGAGGGGCTGGTCATGGGCACCCGGGCCGGCGACCACGACGCGGCCATCGACCTGATGATGATGGAGAAGGAGGGCATCGCCCCGGGCAAGATGAACGACCTCCTCAACAAGAAGTCGGGCCTGCTCGGCATCACCGGCAAGTTCACCGACCGCCGCGACGTCCAGAACGCCGCCGAGGCCGGCGACGAACGGGCCAGGCTGGCCATCGAGGTCGAGGCCTACCGGATCAAGAAATACATCGGGGCCTACTCCGCGGCCATCGGCGGCGCCGATGCCGTCGTCTTCACCGCGGGCGTCGGGGAGATGTCCGACCTCATCCGCGAGAAGTCGCTCGAGGGCCTCGAGTTCCTGGGCATCAAGCTGGACAAGGCCAAGAACAAGCTGGCCAAGACCCGCAACGCCGAGACCGAGATCTCGGCCGACGACTCCAAGGTCAAGGTCTTCGTCATCCCGACCGACGAGGAGCGGGTCAACATCGAGGACGTCATCGGCATCCTCCAGGGCACCTACGACGAGCACACCCGCTTCGCCTACCGCTTCCAGTCGCCCGAGTACGTCAACTCCCAGCGGGAGCAGGACTTCGCCAAGGAGTGCGAGGCCAAGCCCGGGCTCAAGGCGATCCAGGTCAAGCCCAAGAAGCGGTAAGGATCGTTCGCTTCTCTCCCGGACCGAAACCCGGAGCCCTCGTTCTTCCGTAGTCTGGATCACGAGGGAGCGGCTTCAGCGACAGGACGGGGGCGCCCTCAGCGAGGCCCCTCCGCGGCCGGGGCCGCTCTACTTCCATTCAGAAACGAGGGCGAGGATGAGGTCCGTCAGGGCCTCGAGATCGCGGCGGTCGATCTTCTCGATCAGGGAGTGCGCGTAGCTGCCGGGCCAGGACAGGGGGATGTCGACCGCGCCCCCGGCCAGGAAGACCGAGCCGTCGTTCCCGCCGCGCGAATTGCCGACCTGGACGGGGATGCCGCGCTTCCTGGCCAGGGCCAGGACCTTGCGGATCTCCGTTTTGGGGACGACGCTGCTCGAATCGATGGCCCGGACGACGGCCCCGCTGCCGACGGGCAGGAAGGCCAGGCGCTTGGACTCGACGGGGGAGTCCGTCGAGACGAACGTGTCGACGGCGAAGACGTAGTCCGGCTTGAGGGTCTTGGCCAGCTCGGAGGCGCCGAACAGGCCGATCTCCTCCTGGACGTCCCAGGCGAAGGTCACCGTACGGCCCTTGATCGTCTCCGGCTTCAGGCGCAGGGCGGCGTCGAGGAGGGCGGCGCAGCCGGCCCGGTCGTCGACGGCCCGGGCGGCCATGAGCCCCGGGGCGAAGTCGGTGATCGTCTTCTTCGCCGAGACCGGGTCGCCCGGGGCGACGCCGAGCGCGCGGGCCTCGGCCTCGGAGTGAACGCCGAGGTAGATGTCGAAGCTCTCCGCCGTGAAGGGCGCGTCCGGAGCGTCCGCGCCCGGGCGCGGTGACGGTCGCCTTGAGAAAGAGGAAGGAGGCGGCGTGAGCGCGCCCCTCGTCGTCGGCGTCGATCTCGGGGGGACGAACGTCCGGGCCGGGCTCGTGGCCGACGGCCGCCTGGCCGGGGTCCGGTCCGCCCCGGTCCGGAGCCGGGGCTCGATGGAGGACGTCCTCGAGGATCTGTTCGGAGTCCTCGACGCGGTCATGAGGCCCGAGGTGGCCGGGATCGGCGCCGGCGTCCCCTCGGTCATCGACCTCGCCACGGGCACGGTCTTCGACGTCCAGAACATCCCGTCCTGGAAAGAGGTGCCGCTCCGGGCGCGGCTCGAGGAGCGCTACGGCCTCCCCGCCTTCGTCAACAACGACGCCAACGCGTTCGCCGCCGGGGAGAAGCGTTTCGGCAAGGCCCGGCCGTACGACCACGCCGTGGGCCTCATCGTCGGAACGGGCCTCGGGGCCGGGATCATCGCCAACGGGCGGCTCTACTCGGGGGCGAGCTGCGGCGCCGGCGAGTTCGGCATGCTGCCCTACCTCGACCGCGACTTCGAGGCCTACGCCAGCGGGCGGTTCTTCGAGCGGGTTCACGGCGCGAGCGGCCGCGAGCTGGCGGCGCGGGCGGAGGCCGGCGACGCGGGGGCCCTCGCCGCCTTCGCCGAGTTCGGCCGCCACCTGGGCGAGGCCGTCAAGTCCGTCTGCTACGCCGTCGACCCCGAGATCGTCGTCCTCGGCGGCTCGGTCAGCAGGTCTTACCGCTTCTTCCGGGCCTCGTTGAAAGAGACCTTCCGGACCTACGCCTACTCGATCGCCCGTGAGCGGCTCCGGATCGAGGTTTCGGAGACCTAGGGGATCGCCATCCTCGGCGCCGCCGCCCTTTACTTTGACGCCGCCCGCGGCTAGCCCCCGCCGGGCGAAAATCACCCCGGGGAGCGCGGGAAATCGCTTGACAGCCTTCGGGGGCAGCGGGTCTAATAGTTGCCGGACCTCACCCCAAGGAGAGCCATGATGACCATGACCGCGCGATCAGCCGCAGCGGCCGGGGCCGTCCTCCTCGGATCGCTGGCCGTCCTCGTTTTCGGCCCCGCCGCCGGGTTCGGCCAGGAGGCCCCCAGGCAGGGTCTTTTCGGCCCCTGGCAGGCCACGGCCGAGGTCAGCTACGTCGTCACGGGAGGCAACACCTCCACGTCGGCCTTCAGCCTGGGGACGTCGTTCACCCGCAAGTGGACCAAGGACACGCTCCTGTTCAAGGGCTACGTCCTCAACAGCAGCGCCACGACGGTGACCCGGACCGCCCGGGGCACCGAGGACGACTTCGACATCATCGAGAACAAGGTCACCCAGAAGGTCGCCGAGAGCTATCTCCTGGCCGGACAGTACGACCGCAGGGTCTCGAAGAAGCTGACCATGCAGGCCGCCCTGGGCTGGGACCGCAACCGCTTCGCCGGCATCGACGACCGGGCCAGCGCCGCGGCCGGCATGGGCTTCGCCTGGGTCGAGAAGGCCGACACCCAGATCAAGACCTCGGCCGGCCTCACCTACACCTTCCGCAAGTACGTCGGCCTCGACTGGGAGTCGTTCGGCGGCTTCCGCCTGACGGTCAACGCCGACCAGAAGCTGTTCGAGAGCTCGAAGCTCCAATCCGTGTTCGTGTTCGACAACAACCTCAAGAATTCCTCGGATTGGCGCTTCGACTGGACCAACTCCGTATCGGCCGCGCTCAACAAGAAGATGGCCCTCAAGGTCGGCCTGAGGACGCTCTACACGAACGAGCCTGCCCTCCAGGGGCTGCCTCTTTTCGACCTCGGCGGACTGCCGACGGGGCTGACCGTCCACGTCCCCCTGAAGAGGCTGGACACCTTCTTCACGACGTCCATCGTCATCAATTTCTAAGAAGGCCTCGGGGTTGCTTCTCGCGGGGCGGACCCCACCGACGCCGTTGGCCGAATCCCCCCTTCCTCCCCCCTCGGCCGGGGGGCCCATCATTGATTTGATTCGGAGGCGATTTCCTAGTAACATGGTCGGGATGAAGAAGCGGTATTGGCGGTGTTTCGTCTGCAACGACATCCACAGCGGCATCGCGCCCCCGGAGCTCTGCCCCACCTGTAAGGTCCTCAACGCCTACGTCGAGATCTCGGCCGCCGAGGCCCGGCAGATCCTCGGCCTCTGCGACGACACGACCCTGACCCCCGGCGAGTTCCGCTCGGCGATCGAGCGGTTCGCCGCCGCGAACGAGTTCCAGGTCAATCCGGACCGGGAGCGGGTCGACCTGCTCCTCAAGGGCATTTTCGAGAACGAGGGAAGATACGGCCTCAAGTTCTGCCCCTGCCGGGTCCGGACCAAGAACTGGGACGAGGACCTCAGGATCGTCTGCCCCTGCCATTTCACCATCCACGAGACGTACAAAGGGATCAAGGACGGGGAGTGCTGGTGCGGCCTCTTCGTCAGGAGGACATGATGGCCGATCTGCTGATGTTCCACGGACGCGAATGCCCCCATTGCCACCGGATGATGCCCCTGGTCGAGAAGCTCGAAAACGAGACCGGCGTCCGCTTCGAGAAACGCGAAGTCTGGCACGACGAGGCCAACCAGGACCTCATGCGCAGCCACCAGGACGTCTTCAAGGCCAAGTGCGGCGGCCAGCTCCGCGTCCCGGCCTTCCTCAATCCCGGGACCAAGGACGCCCTCTGCGGCGAAGTCGAGTACGAGAAGCTCAAGGACTGGGCTCTCAAGCAGTCCTAGCGTCCGTTCCGGGATGCCCTCCGCGGCCGCCCCGCCGGGGCCGGATGGCATCTCATTGGGGAGGTTCGCCGATGATCGAACGCTTCGATCCGCTCAAGGGCGAACGGCTGCGCGTGCTCGACGACGCCGGCCAGGCGCTGCCCGGACTGGATCCCGGCCTGCCCGACGCCGAGCTCCGGGGCCTCTACGAACGGATGGTCCGGACGAGGGCGGCCGACGTCAAGGCCGTCAAACTCCAGCGGCAGGGCCGGCTGGGCACCTACCCCCCGAGCCAGGGACACGAGGCCTGTCAGGTCGGACTGGCCTCGGCCATGGGCCGGGAGGATTGGTTCTTTCCCTACTTCCGCGACCTCGGCGCCTACATCTCCCTCGGCTATCCCCTGGCCGACTACTTCCACTTCTGGATGGGGAACGAGGCCGGTCTGAGGACGCCCGACGGGCTGAACGTCTTCCCGGTCGCGATCCCGGTGGCTTCCCAGATCCCCCAGGCCGCCGGAGCGGGCCTGGCCGCGAAGCTCCGCAAGCTGCCCGTCGCCGTCGTCGCCACCTTCGGCGACGGCGCGACCTCCGAGGGGGATTTCCACGAGGGCCTGAACTTCGCCGGCGTCTTTCGGACGCCCAACGTCTTCGTCTGCGTCAACAACCAGTTCGCCATCTCCGTGCCCCGGTCCCGGCAGACCGCATCGGCGACCATCGCCCAAAAGGCCGTCGCCTACGGCTTTCCCGGGGTCCAGGTCGACGGGAACGACGTGCTGGCCGTCTACGCCGCCGCCCGGGAGGCCCTGAAAAGGGCCCGGGAGGGCGAAGGCCCGACCTTGATCGAGGCCTACACCTACCGGATGGGCGACCACACCACCTCCGACGACGCCGGCCGCTACCGGACCAAGGAGGAGGTCGAGGAATGGGCGCGCCGGGACCCGCTGCGGAGATTCCGCCTGCACCTCGGTCTCAAGGGGCTCTGGGACGAGGCTTACGAGGAGCGCGTCCAGAAGGAGGCCATGTCGTTGCCCACGGTGACGTTGAACTTCACCGTGTTGTCCTCGAACGTCAGGTCGGTCATGTCCGAGGTCCCCGAGGCCCCGGTGTATTTGCCGGCGAGCTTGCCTTCCTTGAGCGCGAACTCGAAGACGAACTCGCGGCTGCCGTCCTCGATCTTGACGTCCCAGGCGCCCAGCAGGGCGTCGTACTTGGGGGCTTGGGCGGCTCCGGCCGCCGCGAGAGCGACGGCAGCGGCCGCGGTCAGGGCTAAGGTCGCGAAGCGTCGGCGTTCGACGGACATAGTTCTCCTCCAGGACGGGTCTTCTGCGCGTGGGCGATCTTACAACACCCGGAGGCCGCGGGCAAGGGTCAGGCGGAGACCTTCGCCATCAGGCCCGGGACGGCCTTGCCCCCGCGCTGCGTTGACCCCGTGCCGTACCGGTGCTATCCTTGGCCTGAGGCGGTCCGGCAGGGTAGGAGGGCGAGCGGCCGCCCCGAGGGCCGTACCGGCGTCCCGGAACGGCGACTAAACTCTCGATCGCCCTGAGATAAGGAGGCCCCCATGTCCAAGCGCTTAGTCATCGTCGCGGTCCTGACCGCCCTGCTGGCCGGGCCCGCGCTAGCCACCGCCCAGGAGGTCAAGCTGAACGCCCTGATGCTCCGTCCCGGGAGCTCCGTCGACCTCGCCTTCGCCAAGACGAGCCGCGCGCCCAACAAGGCGGCCATGCAGGCGACCGTTTCCTTCGACGCCGGACAGTACTCCGTCAAGCTGGTGTTCCAGAGGATGGAGCCGGCCGTGCTCTTCGCCGGCGACATCTCCGCCTACGTCCTCTGGGCCGTGACCCTGGACGGGTCGGTCGAGAACCTCGGCGAGGTCCCCGTCGACAAGAAGAGCGCCTCGGGCAGCCAGCTCTATTCCACGACGAAGAGGAACTTCGGCCTCATGGTCACGGCGGAACCCTACTCCACGGTGGCCCGCCCGACGAACATCGTCCTCTTCACCTCGGGCCTGACGAAGGCCTTGAACACCCAGTACACGCCTTTCTCTTTCAAGGACTTCTCCGGCGAGGCCAAGCCCGCCCTCGACTCGATCGCCATGTTCCAGTACAACGACGACACGCCCGCGGCCGTCCGGCAGGCCGCCAAGGCCCTCGAGATGGCCGAAAAGCTCGGCGCCGCCGAGGTCAATCCCAAGGCCGTCCAAGGCGCCCAGGCCGCCTACGCCAGGGCCTTGGCCGCCAAGTCCAGCAAGACCGCCATGGCCGACCAGGCCCGGGCCGCAGCGCAGCTGGCCTCCCAGGCCATCAAGGACACGCTCAAGGTCCGCGAGGAGCAGGCCGCCGCCGAGGCCGAGGCCAAGCGCCAGGCCGAGCGGGCCGCCCTCGAGGCCCGGGCCACGACGGCCGAGGACGAATCGGTGCGGATCGCCCGTCAGCTC
This sequence comes from Candidatus Aminicenantota bacterium, assembly GCA_041320535.1. Lineage (GTDB taxonomy): Bacteria > Acidobacteriota > Aminicenantia > Aminicenantales > Saccharicenantaceae > RBG-16-66-30. Next base: position 2,142,222 of record JBGLNH010000001.1, read on the forward strand.
AAGGACGTCGAAACGCAGCGCCAGGCCCTGGCCGCCGAAACGGCCGACCTGGCCAAGCTGACCGAGAAGCTGACCGCCGAGAAGAACGAGATCGTCGCCGAGCGCGACGCCGTCAAGGCCGAGCGGGACCAGGTCGCCGCCGAGCGCGAGGCCATCCGCCGGGAGCGGGACGAGCTGGCCGGCATGCTCAAGGGCGCGCTGTCGTCGGTCGCCGATACGACCGAATCGGCCCGCGGCGTCGTCGTCAGCCTCTCCGGCATCCTCTTCGACGTCGGCAAGGCCACGCTGATGCCCGCGGCCCAGATCTCGGTGGCCAAGCTGGCCGGCATCCTCATGGTCTTCCCCCAGATGAACCTGAGCATCGAGGGCCACACCGATTCGACCGGCTCGGCCGAGACCAACATGAAGCTGTCCATGGAGCGGGCCCGGACGGTCTACGAGTTCCTGATGGTCCAGGGGATCGCCAGCGACCGGATGAAGTACCAGGGCTTCGGCCCGGAGAACCCGGTCGCGCCCAACGACACCGAGGCCAACCGGGCCAGGAACCGCCGGGTCGAGGTCGTCCTGACGCAGGCCAAGCGTTAGGGGGCGGTCCGGCGCTCGCGCGCCGCGGCGTCCCTGTTTGACACGGGCCGGACCGGGGACTATCATGGCCCTCTGCCCCGCGGGCCACGCCCCGCGGGCCATTCGCCCGCTTGGAGGGTCGCGATGAAAAAAACCCTTGCCGTCCTCTACCTGGCCCTGTTCGCCCTGCCGGCGCTCGTCCTTCCGATCCCGGCCCAGGACCTCGTCTGGGACCAGTACCGCGGCTACGACGTGCCCTTCGTCCCGACGCCGCCGGAGGTCGTCGACGAGATGCTCAAGCTCGTCCGGCCGAAGCCGGGGGACGTCCTCTACGACCTCGGCTGCGGCGACGGCCGGATCGTCATCGCGGCCGCCCAGAAGTACGGGGTCAAGGCCCTGGGCATCGACATCGATCCCGTGCGCATCGCCGAGAGCAACGAGAACGCCGCCCAGGCCGGCCTCGGCGGCAAGGTCCGCTTCATCCAGCAGGACCTCTTCGAGGCCGACTTCCACGACGCGACGGTCGTCACCATGTACCTCCTGACCTCGGTCAACCTGCGGCTCCGGCCGAAGCTCCTGACCGAGCTCAAGCCGGGGACGCGCCTCGTCTCGCACAGCTTCGACATGGGGGACTGGCGGCCGGACAGGTCCTCGCTCGTCGAGACGAGCTACGGCGACGAGCGCAACGTCTACTTCTGGGTCGTTCCCGCCAACGTCAGCGGGCGCTGGGAATGGGAGGTGGCGGCCGGGAAGGAAAAGCGCCGCTTCGCCCTCCAGGCGGTCCAGGAGTTCCAGTCCGTGTCGGCTTCGGGCACCGAAGGGACCTGGCTCGTCGCCGTGAACGACGTCGTCCTCGTCGGGGACCGCATCTCCTTCCGGCTCGACACCGAGGCCGACGGCAAGATGGCCTCTTTCCTCTACGAGGGGACGGCGCAGGGCGACACGATCGCGGGGACGTTCAAGCCGGCCGGCGACCCCAAGGCCGCGCCGGTCAAGTGGAAGGCCGTCCGCGATCCCAAGACGGCCGTCCCGATCGCCAAGTGAGCGGGGGCCGCCCGCCGTCAGTCGAGGGAGAAAGCGCGCGATGACACGGCCATGAGGGCGACCAGGCCGGCATCGAGGTCGGCCAGGCTGTCGCAGCCGGGCGGCGTCTGTCCCCCGATCCGGCGACGGAGCTTCTCGAGGTAGGAGAAACGGACCGGGAAGCCCCGTCCGGCCCGCCGGACGAAGGCCCCCCCGAAATAGCGCCGGTGCTTGCCCGCCGCTTCCCGGAACATCAGCGTCATCCCGCCGGCGATGGCGTCGCAAAGGGCGGCCCGCCGCGGCGTCGCCTCCCGCCGGGCCCGTTCGAGGACGGCCGAGAGGTAATTCTCGAGGCGGGCGGCGGTCGCGTCGAGAGGGGTCCGGCCGGCCTGCGCCGAAAAGACGGTCCGGTGCCCGCGGCGCGCGTCCTCGGCGACGTCCTGGAGGTCGTCGGCGAGCTGGAGGAACGTCCCGAACCCGAAGCAGAACTCCTCGTCGGAAGGCGCGAGGGCGCCGGCGACGAGGTAGCCGTCGGCGAGCACCGAGGTCCCGCCCTTTTCCAAGCTTATGGCCAGGATGTCGTCCGGAGACGAGGCCGCGTAGGCTCGCTTGAGGTCGCCCGCGGCTCCGGTGCCCGCCGTCGAGTCTGCGGCGGCGGCGGCGTAGTGCTCTTCGACGAGGTGCACGATGATCTCGCCGTCGTTGTCGGAGGCCACCGCTCCGTTCGCTGCGGTGACTTTTCACGCCGTCCCGGTCCGGAGCCCGTTCTAAGGTCTCCGTCCCGAGGCCGGCTAAGTCACCGCTTCATGCTCACTCCGGGATACCCCTCGACCCCGTCTACCCGCGGCCTCGACGTCCGTTATTCCGCCCTTTCCCTAAAGCGAAAACCTGTTTGGGAGGAACGTCCGGAACGTCGATGCCCGGGAGTTGGGCGGGGACAGCCCCTAACGGGCTTCGAGCCAGAAGGGCATGACGGCCCAGATCCGGGTGCCCTCCATGAGCCGGGCGGTCTCGAGGGCCCGCTCCAGGCCGGAGCGGCTCTTGAGGTCGAGGCCGAGCGCGGGCCGCGAGAAGAGCGACTGCCAGAAGGAGCGCTTGCGCGGCCAGACGTCGAGACGAACGTCCTCGTCGGCGTCGATCCCGGCCTCTCTCTTGGCGATCCCCAGGGCCATGGTCAGCCCGCCGAGCTCGTCGACCAGCCGGACGTCCTTGGCCTGCCGCCCCGTCCACACGCGGCCGCGGCCGACGGCGTCGACCTCGTCGCGGGCGAGGCCGCGGCCCTCGGCGGCCTTCTCCAGGAACCGCTCGTAGGTCCAGAGGATCTCCTCCTTGAGGACGCGGCGCTCCTCGGCCGTGAACGGCCGGAAGAGCGAGAAGACGTCCGCCCTGGCGCCGTAGGCGAGCCGCTCCGAGGTGACGCCGAGCTTCCCGAGCAGCCCGTCGATGCTGAACTTGCCGGCCAGCACGCCGATCGAGCCGGTCAGCGTCTGAGGCTGGGCGACGATCTTCGTCGCCGGCATGGCGATCCAGTACCCGCCCGAACCGGCGACGTCGGACATGGAGACGACCACGGGCTTGGCCTTCCGGGCCAGCGCGACCTCGCGCCCGATGACGTCCGAGCCGACCGACGATCCGCCCGGGCTGTCGACGCGCAGGACGATGGCCTTGACCGAGGGGTCCCTGCGGGCGGAGCGGATCCAGCGGGCCACGGTCGACCCGCCCATGACCGAGGGCAGGCTCTCGCCGGTCATGATCGTCCCGACGGCGTAGATCAAGGCCACCTTGTTCCGGCCCGTCTCGAGGCCGACCGCGGCCGGCTTGACCCGCGAATAGTCGTCGAAGCGGACCCGGGCGAGCGGGCGCCCGTCGCGGCCGAGGAGCTCTTCGATCTCGTCCTCGTAGAGGCAGTCGTCGACGAGGCCGGCCTCCTTGGCCTTGGCGCCCTGGAAGAAGCCCCGGTCGACGAGGGCCCGGAACTCGGCCTCGGTCTTGCCGCGGGCCTTGGCCGCCGCGGCGACGTACTGGGCGAAGAGGTCGTCGTAGATCGACACCATCTCCTCCCGGTGGGCGGGCGTGAACCCCTTCTCGGTGAACATGTTGGCCGCGGTCTTGTACTCCTCGACGTGCTCGAACTCGGCCCGGACGCCGAGCTTGTCGAGGGCGCCCTTGAGGAACGGGACGTCGCCCCCGAGGCCGTTGACGCCGAGCCAGCCGAGCGGGTGGAGGACGATCCGGTCGCAGGCCGTGGCCACGAAGTACTCCTTGTCGAAGTCGGGGGCCTCCTCGACGACGGCGTAGACACGCTTTCCGGAGCGGCGGAAGTCGAGGATGGCCTCGCGCATCTCGGCGGCCTTGGCCCAGTCGCATTGCAGGAGGCCGAAGCGGAGGAGGACGGCCTGTATCCGGGCGTCGACCTTGGCCTTGCGCAGGTTCGACCAGAAGTCGTGGACGGCCAGCGGCTTCGTGCCGAGGAGGAAAGCGGTGACGGGGTCGGGCGGGGCGATCTCGGCCACGGGGCCCGCGAGCCGGACCTCGAGATAGCCGCGGCCGGGGATCTCGACGGCCGAGCCGCCGATGTCCTCGAGAAGGACGAGGAAAAGGCCGACCGCGGCCAGGAGGAAGAAGAACAGGACGATCAGGCCGACGTAAGCGGATCTTCGCATGGTCGCTCCTCGTTCCGGGTCCTTCAATCTACACCAGACCGGGCTTGATTTCAAACTTCGCCCGGTGGCACAATGGCCTCGCCTCCCGCCGCGGCCGGGCGGGATCTCGTCGAGGGGCTCGCCCGGAGTAAACTTTGGGGGGAGGGCGGTCGTTGTACCCTGTGAGGTCCCATGAGTGACGTGTCGACGTGCCGGGAGATCGGGACGGCGGAGATCGCCGTCCTCCTCGAGCGCGTCCAGGCCGGGGACCGCGAGGCGTTCATGGCCGTCATCCGGCTCTACCAGCGGAAGGTCTTCGTGCTGGCCTACTCCATCCTCCGCGACCGCGAGGATGCCCTCGACGCCGTCCAGGAGACCTTCCTCAAGCTCTACCAGAAGGCCGGGTTGTACAGGCCGGGCAACTCCTTCCAGGGCTGGCTCCTCCAGATCGCCAAGAACGTCAGCATCGACAGCTACCGGAGACGGCGCCGGAAGAAGCAGGACTGGGAAACGTCCACGCCGATCGAGGAGATCCCCATCGCGGTCGAGGACCGGGCCGGTGATTCGGCCGCCTCCGACCTCCGGCGCGCCTTCGCCCGGTCGGTCGAGACGCTGGCCGAGCGGCAGAGGATGGTCTTCGTCATGCGCCACTACAACGAGCTCCCGTTCAGCGAGATCTCGGAAGCCATGAGGATCTCGGTCGGGACGGCCAAGTCGCTCCATTTCAAGGCCGTCCAGAACCTCCGCAAGCGCCTCGCGCCGGTCCTGGGGATAGGCCCATGAGCAAGTGCGCGCTGACCAAGGCGGAGCGAGAGGCCCTCTTAGGGGGCGTCCCGGAGGAGGGGAGGAGGCGGGTCATGGACGAACATCTCGACAAGTGCCCGGAGTGCCGCTCCGAGGCCGCCGCCGTCGAGCGGCTCCTCAAGGAGACGGAGGCCGTCCGGTCGGAGATCCGCGAGGCGGTCTCGTCGGTCGACTGGGAGGCCCTGCCGGCGCTGATCGCCGAGCGGGCCTTGGCCGCGTCGACGGCGCCCGCCCGCGCGGCCTCGAGCCCGGCGCCGCGGGACCGGTTCGCCTTCCTCCTCATGAGACCGGTCCTGGCCGGGCTCCTGGCCGGGCTCGTCGTCGGCGCGGCGGCCATGTACTTCGTCCTGAGGGCCCCCGGGTCCCGGCCGGAGCCGGACCTCGGGTTCCACGCCTCCGGCGAGTTCCTCGACCGGGCCGAGCTCGAGATGGCCCGCCGGAACACCCTGGATTACCTGGAGAAGAGCCAGTACCTCCTGCTCGACGTCTTCGAGTCGGCGGCCGCCGGGCGGACCGCGCCGGCCGTGCTCGGGTCGGAACAGACCCGGGACCTCCTGGCCCGCAAGAAGTACCTCAACGGTCCGCTGGAGCGGTTCCAGATGGCCAAGGCCAAGGCCATCTGCGACCAGATCGAGATGCTGTTCCGGGAGCTCTCCGGGATCAGCGAGGAGATGTCCGCGGCCGAGCTCGAGAGGATCAGGGACTTCGTCGAGGAGCGCCAGATCCTCCTCAAGATCAACCTGGTCCGCAAGGAGCTCGAAAGAGAGATCTGACATGAGAAAGACGATCGCCTTCATCGGGCTCGCCGTCATCCTGTCGCTCGGCCCGGGCCTCCGGGCCCAGGCGGCCGGGGACGAGGCGCTTTTCCGCGAGGTCAAGCTCCTCGTCTTCGACAAGGACTGGCGGGCCGCCCTGGACAAGATCGGGGAGCTCGGCGCGAAGCACCCGTCGAGCCCCTTCGTCGGCCAGGCCCTCTTCTATAAAGGAGAGTAGGTCTTCTTCAGCTCCTCGGGCTGCCGGAAGTTGGCGTGCTCGGGGTTGGTCGAGTTGACGGCCAGCCAGACGACCTGTTTGTCCCGGGCCGCCTTCTTGGGGACGGGATGGCGCAGGGGGCCGGCCGTGAAGCCCTCGGGGAGCGTCCAACGGGCGTTAGGGGCCAGCCCGGCGTCGCCGGGATTGACCCAGTAGAGATGCCAGCCCGGCTCGAGCTCGACCTGGAAGCCCAGCGTGACAGGGCCGGCGTTCCCGGCCTCGACGACGACGAACCGGGCGCTCTTCAGGGGGAATTCCGGCCCGGCGGGCGCGGAGCCGGCGCGGGCGGAGGCCGGAAGGGCTTGGGTCAGAAGGAGAGGCACGAGAAGGAGGATCGATGCCGGCCCGCGTCTTTTCATGAGTCGACACGGCCATTTTACAGGGCCGGGGGCCCCGAGTCAATAAAGACTATGGGAATTATAGGAAATACCCGCTCCGGATCCCGTCGCGTCAGGCGATCCGCGCCGTCCTCGGTCGCCCGTTCCAGTCGGCCGTGACCGCGGCGAAGCACGCCAGGCCGCTGGGGACGCAGGCGCCGTAGCCGTGGCCCGGGAAAGTCCAGGCGCCGGAGAGATAGAGGTTCCCGATCGGCGTCTTCTGCGGGAAGCGCCGCTGGCCCGAGTTGTCGGCCGTCTGGTCCCAGCCGTAGACCGCGCCGCGGGGATGGCCGGTGAACCGGAGGCAGGTCAGCGGCGTCGCGACCTCCAGGACCTCGATGGCCTGGCGCAGCCCCGGCAGGAGCGTCTCCTCGACCCGGTCGATGAGGATGCCGGCCAGGCGCATCTTCTCCTCGGTGTAGGCGTCCTTGTTGCCGTAGAAGTAGCCGGTCTCGTACTTCTTCCAGTAGTCGTAGCCCTGGGCGACGAGGATGTTGAGGGTGTTCTTGCCCTTGGGCGAGAAGCCGGGGCCGAGGTTGTCGTAGACGGTCAGGCCGAAGCCCGGCTTCCCGGGCAGCCCGCCGGCCAGGATGTCCCGGTAATCGGCTTCGACGTCGTAGCCGGTGTTGTAGAAGATCTCGCTGTCCTCGAGCCCGACCTTGCGGACGAGGTCCGTCTTGAGCCCCAGCCAGACGAGGAACATCGAGAAGCTGACCGGGAGCCTGTCCATGCGGGCCAAGTGGTCCTTGAGGAACTCCTTCTCGTCGGGCATCATCCGGCCGAAGGTGTCCGGGGCGTTGGCGTTGGAGACGACGGCCCGGGCCCTGAACTCGGCCCCGTCCGCGGTCCGGACGCCGACGGCGGCGTGGTCGCGGGTGAGGATCCGCTCGACCTTGGCGTTGAGCCTGACCTCGCCGCCGTTCTTCTTGATCAGGCCGACGAAGGCGTCGCTGATCCTCTGCGACGTCCCGACGGGGTAGTAGCCGCCCCCCTCGAGGTACCCCATGAGCGGCATGGCGTAATAGAAGGTCGAGAGCTTCGACGGCGGCAGCCCGAAATACCCCCACAGCCCGGAGAGGACGCCCTTGAGCTTGGGGTCCTTGATCCGGTCGTCGAGCATCGCCCCCCAGGTCCGGCTGAAGTTCTTGAAGATGAGAGGGAAGCTCGTCGGGAAGGTCGCCATGTCGACCTGGCCTCGCGCCGCCTGGAGCCGGCCGAGCTCTTCGGCGAACCCCCTCATGTCGGCGAAAAGGCCGTCGATGCTTTCGGCCTCGCCGGGGAAATGGGACTTGAGGAGCTTGACGTAGCCCGGGACGTCGCGATGGGGAACCCGGATGTCGTGGCCCGGGTAGATGGCCCGGTAGAGCGGCTTGTGGGGGACGAAGACGACGTCCTCGATCTCGGGGAAGCCCTGGATGAGGTTGGCGACGCCGCCGCGGATGCCGACCGTCGTCGAGTGGAGCGAGACGTCGAAGGTGAAGCCGCCCGGGCGGGTGAACGCGCTGGCGTATCCGCCGGCGACGCTGTGCTGCTCGAGGACGAGGACCTTGAAGCCCTGGCGGGCGAAGGCCGCGGCCGCGCTGAGGCCGCCGAGGCCGGCGCCGATGACCACGGCGTCGTATGTCCCGGGCGGCAGCTTCTCCTGTCCGCCCCTCGGGAAGGCGCTCCAGTCCCAGGCGAGCAGGGGCATCCCGGCCAGGAGCGTCTTGAGAACATCCCGTCTTTCCCAGGCTCTAGGGGACATGGGGCCTCCTCGTGCGCGGCCCGGCGCCGCCAAAGATCGTACGAAGGCGAGTGTACGCCCGGTCGACGGGGGAGTCAATGCGGCCGGCCCGGCGATTGACAAGAGAGGGGCGGGGCCCTACGATTGATAGCGACCCCGTGGTCCGCGGTCGACGCGAAGAACCGCCCCATGACGACGCTGCGCCGGCGCCTCCTCCTTATCGTGCCTATCGCCTTGCTCGTCGCCGGCGCCCTTTTGGCCTCGGCCTCTCCGGCCGGGGGGCGGGCGGCGCTCCGGTTCGCCTGGCTGACCGACACCCATGTCGGTTCCGACCGCGGCGCCGACGACCTCCGGGCTTCCGTCGCCGACATCAATGGCCAACCCCATCTCGCCTTCGTCCTGGTGTCGGGCGACGTCACCGAGATGGGGGCCTTCTCGGAATTCCGACTGGCCAAGGACATCCTCGACGGCCTGCGCGTCCCCTATCACGTCATCCCCGGCAATCACGACACGAAGTGGTCGGATTCGGGCGGCTCCGACTTCCAGAGGCTCTGGCGGGCCGACCGGTTCGTCTTCGAGAGCGGCGGCTTCCGTTTCATCGGCATGCACCAGGGCCCGGTCGCGAGAATGGGCGACGGGCACTTCGCGCCCCAGGACGTCCGCTGGCTGGACGGGCTGCTCGCGGAGCCGGGCGCGGCGGCCAAGCCGACGGTCTTCGTCACGCACTTCCCCCTAGACGAGAGCGTCGCCAACAAGTCCGCCGTGCTCGACCGCCTCAAGAAGGTGCCCACGGTCGCCGTCCTCGTCGGTCACGGGCACGGCAACCGGGCCCTGAGCTTCGAGGGGTTGGCCGGGGTCATGGGCCGCTCGAACCTGGGGACCAAGGACGCCGCTCCGGGCTACACGATCGTCGAGATCGGGACCAAGGGGATGTCGTTCGCCGAGAGGTCCGGGGGCAAGACGCGGGCCCCGTGGCACAGGATCGGCCTGGGGAAAAAAGGCCTCCCCGTCGTCGACAGGGGCCGGCCGGCTTCGGTGAGCGCCAAGGCCGCGGCCGGAGCGCCCCGGCCCGACCTCTGGGTCAACGACCTGTTCCCGGGTGTCCGCGTCCGCTGGCGGTTCGAGACGGGCTGGACGATCGCGTCCGCGGCCGCCGTCTCCGAAGACACGGTCGTCTTCGGGGACGCTTCGGGCGTCGTCCGCGCCCTGCGGATCAAGGACGGCAGCATCGCCTGGGAGCACAAGACCGACGACCCGGTCTACTCGACCCCGGCCGTCGGCGGCGGCCGGGTCGTCTTCGGCGGCACGGACGGCGCCGTCCGGGCCCTGGACGCCCGGACGGGGACGCTCCTCTGGAAGGTCCAGACGGGAGGGCCGATCGTCGCCAGCCCGAGGATCGCCGAAGGGACCGTCTTCATCGGCTCGAGCGACCACGTCTTCCGGGCCCTCCGGCTGACCACGGGAGAGGCGGTCTGGAGCCACAACGGCATCGAGGGCTTCGTCGAGACGAGGCCGCTCGTCGCCGGCGGCACGGTCGTCTTCGGCGCCTGGGACGGGCGCCTCTACGCTTCGCCGAGGACGGCATGGCCCTCATCGAGGAGATCGTCCAGATCTTCGAGAGCTACCGTTTCGAGACCGAGGTCATCGTGGCCAGCGTCCGCCATCCCCGCCACGTCATCGACGCGGCCCGCCTCGGGGCCGATATCGCCACCGTCCCCTACGCCGTCATGGCCAAGCTCGTCCACCACCCGCTGACCGACATCGGCATCGAGCGCTTCCTCTCCGATTGGAGGAAAGTCAAGAAGTGAGGTCCGACCCGATCTTCCGGATCCGCGAGCTGGTCCGGGCCCTGGCCCGGAAGGCCCGCCGGGCCCTGGTGTTCGCCCTCGTCCTGGCCGCGCTCGGCGCCAGCCTCTCGGTCGGCCGTAGCGCCCTGCTCAACGAGGTCCGCAAGGGGATCCGCAAGACCTACGCCTACGACCGCCTGACCCTGTCCTATCTGCCGCCCGCCCTCGTCATCGAGGGCCTCCGCTCGCTCACCGAGCCGCCGGCGATCCGGGTCCGTCGCGTCCGGGTCGAGATCTCCTACCTCTCGCTGCTCCGCAACCGCAAGTCCCTGTCGGTCGTCCTCGACTCCCCGGAGATCCGCCTGGCGCCGCCCGCCGCCGCGCCCCGGACGAAGCCGCGCCGGCCGCCGTCGGTCCTCTCGTTGCCCTTCATCGTCGAGAGGGGGCTCGTCGAGAACGGATCGTTCGTCTACGAGGCTGGCGGCACGGCGCTCCGGGCCCGGGGCGTCCGGGCCGTGGTCACCCAGGACGGCGACGCTTTCACGGTCCGGGCCACGGCCCGGTCGAGCGAGTACGCCGCGAAGGGCAGGCCCCCCCGGTCCCTCGGCGGCCTGACCGTCCTCGCCGCGGGCAGAGGCGAGGACATCGCGGTCGAACGCCTGGCCGTCGAGGGGCCCGACCTGACGGCCTCCGTCGAAGGCCGTCTCAGGAGCCTGTTCGATCCGGAGCTCGAGATGACGGCCCGGTTCGACGCGGACACGGATTTCCTGGACGCCGTCCTGCACATGCCCTTCGACTGGCGGGGGCGCGTGGACGGCGAAGGCCGGGTGGAGCGCAAGGCCGGCAAGATCGCCGTCGCGGCCAGCTTCGGTTCGCGAGACCTGGTCCTCTCGGGGACGCCGATGGGCGTCCTTCGGGGCCGCTTCGAGCTCCTCCCGGAGACGGGCGGCCGTCTCGAGGCCGGCCTCCAGAAGCCCGGCCGTCCCGCCGAGAGCCTGACCCTGACCTTCCGGAACGGACGGGTCGAAGGCCGGGCCGAGCCGCTCGTCGTCGACCCGGTCTTCAGCGAGCTCTCCATACCGTGGCCGGTCCGGTCGACCGTCGTCGGGGACTTCAGCGTCGCGGACCGCAAGCTCGCCGTCGAGGCCGAGTTCCGCGACGACTCCCTCGAGCTCCGGGAGGGCTCGTACGCCTTCCGCGGCGGGGTCACGGTCGGGGTCGATTTCCCGGCCGACTTCGTCACCATCGCCGCCCCCGGCCTCGACACGAGCTTCGGGCGTTTCGAGGCCAACGCCGCCTTCGACCTCGGGGGCGATATGGACGCCCGGGTCCGGGGCCAGGTCTCCGACGTCAAGGCGACGCGGGAGTTCGTCGCGGCGGTCCTCGGGGAGCCGTTCGCCTTCGGCGAGATCCGCGGCCGGGGCTACGCCGACGTCCGGCTCGGGGGCCGGTCCGCGTCCCCGACCGTGGTCATCAAGGCCACCCTGTCGCCCGGCGGCTACGAGCTCTTCGACGCCGCGGACGTCGAAGCGGACGTCGTCTTCGGGCCGGACGGGTTCGACGGCCGGTTCGAAGTCGACGACCCCGGGATCCGGGGCCGGGCCCGCATCCGGACGAGCGGCGAGGCGCTCGAGCTCGAGGTCGAGAACGGCGAGTTCGAGCTGGCCGAGGTCCTGCCCGCCCTCGGCATCCCCGCCGTCCTCACGGGCCGGGCCGCGGGGAACTTCCGGATGACCGACCGGGCCGGGGCCATGGAGTTGTCGGGGGCCTTCACCAGTTCCGAGATCCGCGGCTACGGCGAGACCGCGAAGAACGTCTCCGGCCGGCTCGAATGGAAAGAGGACAGCGTCGCCTTTCCCGAGCTGGAGATGGACTTCCACGGCGGCCGCCTCAACGGGCGCGTCGCCGCCGGGACCGGGAGCGGCGAATTCGACGTCGACCTGCGCGGCGAGGAGCTCGACTTCCGGACCGTCGTCCCGTCGGCGGCCGGCCGCCTGTCGCTCTCGCTCGCGGGCCGCGGCGTCTTCGGCCGCGACCGTCTCGGCGGGCTCTTCAGCGTCAAGGACCTGGTCCTTTCCCCCCTCGACCGGACCGAGGCCCGCGGCGGGCTCCGGCTGGACGTCTCCGGGGGCCGGGTCCTGCTCGCGCTCGACGGCGAGCTGGCCGGCGGCGGGAACCCGTTCGAGGCCTCGTTCACTTTCCCGCTCTCGGGCCGGCCCTTCACCGGCCGCGTCGGCGGCTCCCTTTCGACCCTCGACCTCGTCGTGCCCTGGGACGGGGCCAAGGGCCGGGGGAATTTCGTCGCCGACGTCGCGGGGGGCGAGACGGGCGCGTCCGTCTCGCTCTCGTTCGACCTCGCGGGCCCCGTCCTGCCGCTGCCGGGCTTCGCCTACGCCCTGACCGATTACAGGGTGGCGGGGAAGTACCTCGACGGGAAGCTGTCCCTGACGGCCATCGGCGGGACGCTCGGCGGCGGGGCCGTCACCGGCTCCGGGGAGGCCGGCTTCGGCGACGCCGGTCTCGAGACGATGGACCTGAGGCTCGAGGGCCGGGACATGGTCCTCTCGCCCATGGAGCGGATGCGGGCCCAGGCCGACGCCTCGCTCCGTCTCCTCAAGGACCGGCGGCGCTTCGTCACCGAGGGCGAGATCCTGTTCAAGCGCCTGGACTGGCGCCGCGAGATCTACGAGGAGTTCGGCTTCTCGTCGGCGACGGACGAGGGGCCGGGGGGGCCGTCCTTCTTCGACGGCATGTCCCTCAACGTCCGGATGCGGGGCAACGAGAACGTGGTCATCGACAACGGGCTCGGCCGTTTCGACGGCCGGTTCAACCTGACCGTGATCGGGGCCCTGTCCGCGCCCATCCTTCTCGGGGACATCGACATCGTCAGCGGCGACTTCTACTTCCAGGACCGCAGCTTCCGCGTCATCCACGGGCGGCTGAGCTTCACCGACCCGGTGAGGTCGGAGCCCTATCTCGACTTCCGCGGCGAGACCTACGTCAAGGACTTCCGGGTGACGCTCGACCTGAGCGGGCCGACCAGCCGCCTCAAGCCGGAGTTCAGCTCCTCGCCGCCGCTCGCCCCCGACGAGATCCTGACCCTGCTCGCGCTGGGCGACGCTTTCCGGCGCATGTACTATTCGTATTCGGGGGACCGGAGCACGGCCTTGAGCACGGCCTCCCTCCTGACCTACCAGATCGCCGACCTGGCCAAGAGGAGAACGGGGGGCGGCGTCTTCTCCCTGGACCGCCTGCGGATCGACCCCTATATCCCGGAGCGCGCCACGGGCGGGATCGCCGCGCGCATCACCGTGGGCAAGAAGGTCTCGAAGAACCTCCTGTTCCTCTACTCGACGATCGTGGCCAACTCCACCGTCATGTCCGAGATCGAGGAGGTGCCGATCTTCCGCATGGAGTGGGACATCAGCAGGAGGTTCTCGCTCGTGGGCGGGCGGGACGACCGTGGAAGGCTCGGATTCGATGTCAAATTCGGTAGGGATAGACCATGCTGTAGGCGAACACAGCCTCGGTCGGCTCGACCGGCAGGCCGAGGTCGAACTGGAGCGAGTTCATGATCCAGACGTTGCGCATGGCCTGGTAGGCCGAATCCAGGCCGAGCCGCGGGTCGAAATCGCGGGCTTGACCGATGAAGCGGCGCGTCGCGTCGACGAAACGGGCGTCGTAGACCTTGTCGAGGGGGAGGCCGATCCGTTCGAGGAGGCTCTTGAACGTCGGCCGGAGCGCCGCGGCCATGTCCTCGAGGCGTTCGGGGCCCAGTGAGCCGTCGAGGAAGGCCGTCCTCGTCCGCTCGTCGGCGAGCTTCCCGACGAGGTCCGAGAGCTCGCGCTCGAAGGCCCTCTTCTGCCTCCGTCCGAACCTCTTTCCGAGCGGCGGCGGCTCCTCGGAAGCGCTGCGCCAGAGACCGGCGTGGAGGCGGACGAGCTCCTCGACGCGGCCGCCGAGGGGCCCGACGGCCGCCGACAGGAATGACCCGATCCCCGTGTTCACGGTCCCGATTATAGGCCAAAGCCGTTCGCCGGGGAATTAATCCGTTGACAGCCCGGACCGGCCCCTCTATCATCCCGGCCATCGGCCGATCGGAGGAGGCCCATGACCCGCGCGGACATCGAAGCCGTCTTAGGGCTCCTGGACATCCCTTTGGCCCGGACGAGGCCCGATCTGGCGGTCGCCGGAAGTCCCGAGCGGTCGCTCGAGCGGACCGCGGTCGAGGACCCCGGCGGCGGCCTGTGGATCGTCGAGCGGCACGACGCCCGGCAGGCGGCGCGCAAGCAGGAGATCGCCGCCGCCGCGGCCTACATCGGCGCCAGGCTGCCCGAGGTCCGGCCCTGCCTGGCCTTCGCTCCCGGCCGGTTCGTCGCGGAGCGGGCCGGGGCGGCCTGGCAGGTCTCCCCGTACGTCGCCGGCGTCGAGCTCGAGCGGCCGGCCTTCGCCTTCGAGGGCTGGCGGGGCGAGGCGCTGGCCGACCTGCTCGTCCGGTTCCGGCGCGCCGCGGCCGGCCTGTCCGGCGACGCTTCGTGCTTCTCGCTCGCGGCCTTCGTCCGCGACCTCGCCGGCAAGCTGGGCGAGCGCGAGCGACGCGTGTTCGAGCAGGTCCATCCGGCCGTCCTGCGGCTCGAGCGGGAGCTCTTCCCGAAGCTCGCCGGGGTCCCGGCCGCCTTCAGCCACGGCGATCTCCATCCGCTCAATGTCGTCTGGTCGCCCGCGGGGATCGGCGCCCTCATCGACTTCGAGTTCTGCGGCCCCCGGCCGGAGACCTACGACGCCGCCCTCCTCGTCGGGTGCGTCGGGATGGAGGACCCGCGGAGCCTGACCGGCGACCTCGTCGGGAGTTTCGTCGGAGGGCTGCGGGCCGGCGCCGGGTACTCGGCGCCGGGCTGGGAGGCGTTCCCCGATCTCGTCCTGGCGCTCCGCTTCGCCTGGCTGTCCGATTGGCTGCGGCGGGGCGACCGCGAGATGGTCGATCTCGAGGCGGTCTACATCGGCCTGCTGCTCGGGGACCGGGAGCGGTTGGAGAAGGCCTGGGCCTGATCAGTGGGAGACGGCGGTGGGGATGCCGCCCCCGTTCTTCTCGGCGTAGAGGTGCTTGATCAGCGACAGCAGCGTCTGGGAGATGCTGTGCAGGAACTCGACGCCGCTCTCGAAGAGGTCGTCGTCCTCCTCGCTCTTCTTGGTCCACTTGACCTCGCCGTCGACCTTGATGGACTGGTTGGTCCGCTCGAGGTCGATGACGATCCGGACGACGCTCCCGACGGGGAAGTAGTGGGGCGTGCAGATCCTCGCTCCGGACAGGGAGAGGTCGTGGGTGTGGGCGTTGATGCCGTGTCCGTAGTGGCCATCGCTGTTCTCGGATGTCGACTTGATGAAGACCGTGTTCCGTTCCGCGAACCGCTTGTCTTTGCGATTGTCCATCGTCCGTGTCCTCCCGCGAGGTCTGAGATCAGGTTCGCGACGATTTTCGTCCCGGAGGTGACCGCGGTCAATCACCCCTAAGGGTGATTCGGGAGGTGATATCTCACCCCCGCCGGACCGGGGGAGAGAGGTCGTCCTTCTTCCTGACCGCGAGATAGGCCATCAGGTAGAAGGAGAGCATGGAGAAGGAATAGAGGAAGTCCTCCAAGGGGATGGAAATGACGCGGATCCCCCAGATGGCGTCCGGGTTGTAAAACACGATCGGCGGGGCCGTCAGCAGGTGATTGAAGATCAGGAAGGGGGCGTAGGAGATCAGGATGTAGAGCCAGTACCGGGACGAGCGGAGCTGTTCCCTGGCGAAGAGGCCCGCCGCCAGGAAGAACAGCCCGCAGGAGGCCAGGACGAGCCGGGTGTAGCCCTGGGGATAGAAGGCCGCCGACCCGGCGAAGAACAGGGCGGCCAGGGCCAGGGCGGGGCCCCGGCCGAAGCGGACGGGCCGCTCCCGGGTCTTGGCCCTGAGGACCTCGTAGATGAAGATGCAGCTGAACGGGACCACGACGAAGAACAGGTACTCCTCGAGGGGCAGGGCGAAGATCTTGATCCCGAGGTGGTATTCCGGGTTGAAGCCCCAGTCGCCCCGCGCCGTCACCCAGTTGTCCCAGGCCAGATAGACCGTCCCGGCCGTGGCGACGGCGAACAGCAGGGCCGGCCAGCGCCGGTAGTAGCGGACGGGGCGCCAGAAGCTGAACAGAAGGGGACCGGCGACGATGACGAGATCGATCAGAAGGTAGCGGCTCATGCCCGTCAGCTTCTCCTGCTCAGGCTGAAATCGAGGAGCGTTTCCAGGACCTCTCTGTGGCCGGGGGCCACGGGCAGGGCGCGGATGACGCCCCGGGCCCGTCTCCCGTAACGGGCCATGGACCTCCGGACCGACTCGACCGCCCCCCGTCGCGCCGCGATGTCGCGAACGAACTGGATGTCGGACGCGGCCAGATCGGGGCGGCCGAAGAGGGCCCTCAGCGCCCGCCGCTCCTTCCCTCCGGCCCGCTCGAAGATCCGCAGGTAGAGCAGGGTCTTCTTGCCCTGCCGGAGATCGGAGCCGATCGGCTTGCCCAGAACGGACTCGTCGCCGAACAGGCCCAGGTCGTCGTCCTTGAGCTGGAAGATGATGCCGAGGTCTTCGCCCAGGCTCTCGAGCTCGGCCCGGACGCGGGGGGAGCCGTCGCCGAGGACCCAGCCCATGGCCAGGGGAAGGGAGAACGAGTAGCGGGCGGTCTTGTAGCGGTAGAGGTCGATGATCTCGCGGGCGGCGATCGGGCCCTTCGAGAAGCCGGCCCGGATGTCCCGTATCTGGCCCAGGCCGACCAGACCGAACTCGGCGGCGAAGAGCTGTTGGACCGTGGCCATGTGGCGGCAGCGGACGGACAGGCCGGCCAGGGCCTCGAAGGCCAGGAAGATGGCGATCTCCCCGGCGCAGATGCCCATGCTGATCCCGTAATGGTCGGGGTCCGTGAGCCCCTCCCTCTCGGCCGCCGCGGCGTATTGCCGATGCAGCGAGGGGGCGCCGCGGCGCAGAGCGTCACGGTCCATGATGTCGTCGTGGATGAGCAGGGCGGACTGCATGAGCTCCAGGGCCGTCCCGGCCCGTACCGCGGCGCCGGATAAGCGGCGCCCGGCCATCTCGAAGCCGAGGCAGGCCAGGCCGCCCCGGATGAGCTTCCCCTTGCGGGTGAACTCGGCGAGCCGCCGCAGGACCTCCGACGACGACTTCTCCTGGCTCGACGCCACCGACAAGGTCACCAGCGACTTCGCCGATTATCAGGGGGAGCTCACGCAAAGGCTGCCCACCGGGGCCACGCTCTCGGCCGCGCTCTATTCCTACCGGAGCGAGACCAACCGCAGCTTCCAGACCATCAACCCGCGCTTCGGCAGCACCCTGACCTTCGAATTCGCCCAGCCGCTCCTCCGGGATTTCGGCTTCAAGATGGCCCGCCGGGAGATCCTCGTCGCCGGATACGACGAGGAGATCTCCGGGAACCGGCTGCGCCAGGCGCTGGCCGACATGGTGTTCGAGGTCGAGGAGGCCTACTGGAACCTGGTCTACAGCCTCGAGGCCCTCGAGGTCCAGCGGGATTCGCTCCGGCTGGCCAAGGAGCTGCTGGCCAAGAACGAGAAGGAGCTCGAGGTCGGCGTCATCCCGCCGATCGACATCCTCAGCGCCCGGGCCGAAGTGGCCAGCCGGGAGGCCGACATCATCCAGGCCAGGGCCCTCGTCAAGAACGATCAGGACACCCTGAGGACGCTGCTCTACCTGAAGGGCGAGAACGGCGGGCCCCCGCCGGTCCTGGTCCCGGCCGACAGGCCGCGGACCGAAGCCTCGACGATCGGGCTCGAGGACGCCCGGGCCGCGGCCCTGGCCCGCCGGCCCGACCTGTCCACGTCGCAGGTGGACATCCGGGCGAAGGCGCTCGACCTGACGTACGCCCGGAACCGGACCCTGCCCGACCTCCGCTTCAGGGCCAGCTATTGGAGCCCCGGCGTCTCGGGGACGCAGCTCATCTACCAGGACAACGACCCCCTCACGGGCGTCATCATCGACACCGTCCCCGGCGGGCCGTCGCTGGCCTTCAAGGACGCCTTCAGGTTCAGGTACAAGAACTGGTTCGTCGGCCTGACCCTGGACCTCGGCCTGGAGTCGGTCGTGTCGAGGGCCCGCGTCGCGGAAGCCCGGATCGCGTCCGGCCAGGCGGCCCTGAGGCACAAGGACATCGAGGCCCGGGCGATGCTCGAGGTCGAGATCGCCCACCGGGCCGTCGAGACGGACTACCAGCGCGCCCAGGCCTACCGCCTGGCCCGGGAGCTGGCCGAGGAGAAGCTGGCCGCCGAGCAGAAAAAGCTCGAGGCCGGGCTGTCGACCAACTACACCGTCCTCCAGCAGCAGCGGGACCTGGCCCAGGCCCGGACCAACGAGACGCGGGCCCGCGTCGACTACAGCCTCAGCCTGGCCCGGCTCGAGCGGGCCATGGGGACGACGCTCGATTCCAAGAACGTCCGCCTGTCCGCGATCTAAGCGATCTCGAGGATGCGGTCGAGGCGGAAGGTGCGGCACTCGCCGCGCTTGTGGCAATAAGCGCGCAGCCCCTCGAAGCTCTTGCCGCAGTACTCCATCGTCTCCACGGCCTCGGGCCGGATGCGGCGGCGCGACTTGGTGTCGTCGGGCTTGAGGTAGACGATCTCGAGCTCACGGCCGTCGCGGATAGCCCCGAGGAGAAGGGCCCGCTTGTCGGCGACGGGGAGCGACTCCTCGGCCTTCCGGTACTGGAAGCGGGTCAGGAACTTGACGATGCGCCAGTCCATCCAGATGTGGTGGCGGCGTATGGGAGTCCTGAGGACCAGGCCCTCGAACGAGGTGCAGCGCGACAGGGCGACGTAGACCTGGCCGTGGGCGAAAGTGCCGCGTCCGATGTCGACGACGACGCGCTCGAAGGTCTTGCCCTGGCTCTTGTGGATGGTCACGGCCCAGGCCAGGCGCAGGGGGTACTGGGTGAAGGAGCCGACGGAATCCGACTCGATGCGGTCGGCCTTGGCGTCGTACTGGAAGCGGAACAGCTCCCAAGTGTTGGGAGAGAGGTCGACCTCCTCGCCGTCAGGGAGCTCGACGGTGACGACGTCGTCCGCGTCGGGGACCCGGGTGATGGCGGAGACCCGGCCGATCGTGCCGTTGACGAAGCGGCCCCGGCGGTCGTTCGTGAGCAGCATGACCTGGGCGCCGGTCTTGAGCTCGAGGGCCTCGTCGGTCGGGAGCGAGCGGCGGTCGAACTCGCCCTCGAAGAAGCCCTCGTAGCGGCGGGAGCGGCCGCGCAGGGCCGCCAGCTTCTCGCGGTTGCGGGCGGCGGCCAGGTCGTTGGTGCTGGTCAGCGTGATGTAGAACTCCCCGTCGGGCGGCGCGAAGGCGGGGTCGCAGCGGCCGTTGAGGCGGGCGATCTGGCCGTCGTCGATCGAGCGGTTGCGGATGGCGTTGAGGAGGGCGATGAATTCGGCGTCGCTCTGGCGGTAGACCTTCTCGAGCTCGACGAAGTCCATGTCGAAGCCGGGCTCGGCGAAGACGCGGGCCGAGAAGAAGAAGGGCGACTCGTAGCGGGCGGCGGCGAGGGCTGCGGGAGCGGTGCCGCCGCCGCCGGCGAAGCCGCGCCGGAGCGAAGGCGGATCGGGCGCGAAGAGGCCCTTCTCCAGGCCGGTGACTACGGGCGGCAGCTGGTAGAGATCGCCGATGAAGATCATCTGCAGGCCGCCGAACAGCTCCTTGGGCCGGGGGCCGTTGAGGCGCAGGAACTTCTCGACCGAGTCCATGAGGTCGGCCCGGACCATGGACACCTCGTCGATGACGATGGCGTCGAGGTTGCGGTAGAGGGCGGCCCGGTCGGCGGCGGCGCCGCGGCCCTTGGCGAGCTTGCGGACGCCCTCGGGGGTGACGTCGGGCTTGAAGCCGAAGAACGAGTGGATGGTCTGGCCGCGGACGTTGAGCGCGGCGACCCCGGTCGGGGCCAGGACGGCGGCGCGCTTGAGGGTTTGGCCGCGCCAGAGCTCGAGCAGCGTCGACTTCCCGGTCCCGGCCTTGCCGGTGATGAAGACGTGGCGCGACGTCCCCTCCATGACGTCGAGGGCCCGGCGGAAGCCCGGGTTGATCTCGATCGCCGGCGGGGGAGAGGCCGGGGAGGAGCGGCCGGGGCGCTTCTTCGTCATGGCCGCTTCGACTCCTCGATGAGCTCCCGTGGGCTCATGATTCGGACGCCCATATAGCGGCCGACGGCCCTCAGGGCCCGGTCACCCGTGACGATGAAACCGGCCTTGAGTGCGACGGCGCACTCGATGAGCTTGTCGTCGTTGGGATCCGCGACGACCGAGAGCTTCGGCGTCTGACTCGTGAAGAGCAGATTGGCGCCTCCCGCGAACAAATCGAGCAGTTCGCCGAGCTCTTCCTCGCCCCCGAGGCCGAGCCGCCGGAGCACGGCGACGTATTCCTCGACGATGGGTGCGGACAGGCAGAGGACGAGTTCGCCCTTCTTCCAGAGATCGATGACCTTGCGAGGGTTGCCGCCGAAGAAGGACGAAACGAAGACGTTCGTGTCGACGACGGCCTTCATCGGCGCGGTTTTCTGGCTTCGGCGACAGCGCGCTTGACGTCCGACGGCTTGACGCCGCGGGCCTTGAGCTTCCGGCCGATCCTCTCCCAGACGCCGTCGATATAGCCGGAGGCGTCACGCCTCTTGACGTAATCGCGGATGAGCTCGCGGACCATGTGGCTCGTCGTCTTCCCTTCGATCCGGGACAGCCGGTCGAGCCGCTCTTTGAGCTCGGGGTCGATGCGGATCAAGAGTTGATCGGACACGGGCCGCGCCTTTCTATAGAATGTCATGCAGCTCGCCGGCATCCGGGACATCCTGACCAAGTCCATCCGGAGCAACAATCCCATCAGCGACGCCAACGCGACCCTGGACGCCCTGCGGCGGATCCGGAACCCCGAGGACGTGGCCAAGATCCGCGGAAAGGCGAGAGGTGCGCTATGACGGACATCGCGACGAAACCCAGGAAGGCGCCCAAGCGCGCCGAGAAGACCGCGGCCGACACGTACGTCAAGGTCACTCTCGTGCGCAGCCCGATCGGCTACCCGCGCGTCCAGCGTCAGACGGCCACGGGCCTCGGCCTGCGCAAGATCCGGTCCCACGCGGTGCTCAAGGAGAGCCCCGCCGTCCTCGGAATGGTGCGCAAGATCTCCCACCTCCTCAAGGTGGAACCCGTGGAGAAGCCATGAACCTCAGCAGCCTGAAACCGGCCAAAGGATCCCGCAAGGACCGCAAACGGGTGGGGCGCGGCCCCGGCTCCGGGCACGGCAAGACCGCCGGCGCCGGCAGCAAGGGCCAGCTCCAGGGCAGCGGCTATTCCCGCAAGCGCGGCTTCGAGGGCGGCCAGATGCCGCTCACCCGCCGCATCCCCAAGCGCGGCTTCACCAACATCTTCCGGACCGAGATCGCGGTCGTCAACCTCGACCGCCTGGCCAAGCTCCGCAGGGAGGAGATCGGGCCCGCGGAGATGGCCGAGCACGGCCTGATCAAGAAGGCCACCGAGCGGGTCAAGGTCCTCGGGCGGGGCGACCTCGCCGCGGCCAAGACCGTCCGGGCCCACGAGTTCTCCGCCTCGGCCGTCAAGAAGATCGAGGCCAAGGGCGGCAGCGCCGTCGTCATCGGAAAAGACCAATGTTAGACAGCATCCGCAACATCTTCAGCATCCCCGAGCTCCGCAAGAGGGTCATCTTCACCCTCCTCCTCCTGGCGGTCTACCGGATCGGCGGGCAGCTCCCCAATCCGGGGATCAGCTCCGCGGCGCTGGCCGAGTTCTGGCAGACCCAGAAGGGCTCCCTCCTCGGCTTCATCGACCTCTTCTCGGGGCGGAACATGTCGCAGATGACCATCTTCGCCCTGGGCATCATGCCCTATATCAGCGCCTCGATCATCCTCCAGCTCCTGACCGTCGTCTGGCCGTACCTCGAGCGCCTGTCCAAGGAGGGCGAGCTCGGCCGGAAGAAGATCACCCAGTACACCCGCTACGGCACGATCTTCATCTGCCTCATCCAGGCCTTCGGCATCGCCATCTTCCTCGAGTCGCTCAAGACGCCGGCCGGGGCCTCGGTCGTCCCCAGCCCGGGCTGGGGCTTCAAGCTCCTGACCATCCTGACCCTGACCACGGGGACCGTCTTCGTCATGTGGCTGGGCGAGCAGATCTCGGAGCGGGGCATCGGCAACGGCATCTCGCTCATCATCTTCGCCGGCATCGTCGTCAGCTTCCCGACCGGCCTCAACAGCATGATCGCCGGCCTCCGGACGGGCAGCATGGACCCGCTCAAGATGCTCTTCCTCGGCGCCCTCATGGTCGCCGTCATCGCCTTCATCGTCTTCGTCGAGCGCGGCCAGCGGCGCATCCCTGTGTCCTACGCCAAGCGCGTCGTCGGCCGCAAGGTCTACGGAGGCCAGAGCACGCACCTGCCGCTGCGCGTCAACACGGGCGGCGTCATCCCGATCATCTTCGCCGCCTCGGTCATCACCATCCCGCAGACGATGGCCACCCTGATCAAGGTCCCCGTCATCCAGTCGATCGCCGTCCAGTTCGGCATGGGCATGCCCCTCTACAACCTCGTCTACATCGCGGCCATCATCTTCTTCACCTACTTCTACATCTCGATCATCTTCAATCCGGTCGACGTCGCCGACAACCTCCGCAAGTACGGCGGCTTCATCCCCGGCATCCGCCCGGGCAAGAACACCTCCGACTACATCGACGACGTCCTCAGCCGGATCACCCTGGCGGGCGCGGTCTATCTCGCCGCCGTGGCCATCCTGCCGGAGTTCATGATCACCGGCTTGCGCGTCCAGGCCCTGCCCTGGATCGGGCCCTGGCTGGACGCCAACCTGCCCGGGTTCATGACCCAGGGGCTGGGCGTCGACTTCATGTTCGGCGGGACGTCGATCCTCATCGTCGTCGGCGTGGCCATGGACACGATGCAGCAGATCGAGGCCCAGCTCGTCATGCGCCATTACGACGGCTTCATGCGCCGCAGCCGCATCCGCGGGAGGCGCGGATGAGGATCATCCTCCTGGGCGCTCCCGGAAGCGGGAAGGGGACCGTCGCCGAGGCCCTGCGCTCGGCCTACGGGGTCCCCAAGATCTCCACGGGAGATCTGCTCCGGGAAGCCGTCCGGGACAAGACCCCCCTCGGCCTCGTCGCCGCGTCCCAGATGGGCAAAGGCGGCCTGGTCGACGACGCGACCGTCCTGGCCCTGCTCCGCCAGCGCCTGGACCGCGAGGACTGCCGGCGGGGCTACGTCCTCGACGGCTTCCCGCGCAACCTGGCCCAGGCCGAGAGCCTCGAGGCCCTGGGGCCGGACGGGCCGGAGATCGTCTTCGACCTCCGCGTCACGGAGGAGACCGTCCTGTCCCGCCTGGCCGACCGGCGGTCCTGTCCGGAGTGCGAGGCCATCTATCACCTCGTCAACAAGCCCCCCCGGCAGCCGGGCCTCTGCGACGTCTGCGGCTCGGCCCTGGTCCAGAGGGCGGACGACACCCCCGAGGTCATCCGCGAGAGGCTCAAGACCCACCGCGCCAAGACCGAGCCCCTGGTCGCCCGCTACGCGGCCAAGGGCGTCCTTCACGCCATCGACGCCAACGGCGAGGCGGCGGACGAGATCGCGGCGGTCCTCCGGGTCCTGGAACCCCTCCTGGGCCGGAAGACGGGAGCGGGGGGGGCGCGATGATCACCTTCAAGTCCGCGGCCGAGCTCGCGGGCCTGCGCCAGAGCAGCCGCATCGTGGCCGCCGTCCTCGGCGAGCTCGAGCCGCTCGTCCGGCCGGGCCTGCGCACGCGTGACCTCGACCTCTACGCCGAGAAGCGGACCCGCGAGCTGGGGGCCGTGCCCGCCTTCAAGGGCTACCGGGGCTACCCGGCCTCGGTCTGCGTCTCGGTCAACGAGGAGATCATCCACGGCATCCCCTCGGGCCGCATCCTCCAGGAGGGCGACATCGTCAGCCTCGACTTCGGCGTCCTCTTCGAGGGTTTCTACAGCGATTCGGCCCTCACCGTCCCGGTCGGCCGGGTCTCGCCGGAGGCGGAGAGGCTCATCGCCGCGGCCGAGCGGTCCTTCCACAAGGGCCTCGAGCGGATGCGGGACGGCGCGCGCCTGTCCGACGTCTCGGCGGCCATCCAGGAGTCGGTCGAGAGCGAGGGCTTCTCGGTCATCCGCCAGTTCGTCGGCCACGGCATCGGACGCTCCCTTCACGAGGAGCCCCAGGTCCCCAACTTCGGGGTCCCGGGCCGCGGCCCGAAGATCCGCCCCGGCCTGACCGTGGCCATCGAGCCCATGATCGCCGCCGGCGGCCACGAGGTAGAGATCCTGGAGGACGGCTGGACGGCCGTGACCCGGGACCGGAGCCTGGCCGCCCATTTCGAGCACACGGTGGCCATGACCGAGAACGGCCCGGAGATCCTCAGCGCGCGGACCCCGGAAGCTGGATATACAAATTCAAATCGAAGATGTCCTCGACCCGGTTGAGCGCGCGGGCGATGTCCTGCCCTTCGTAGCTGGCTTCACCGAAGTCGTGTTCGGTCCTCCCATAGAGCGCGGCGATAGAGACCCGCCGAGACGCCTGCCAAAGGACGAGCCCGTCGAACCGGTTGGATCTCTCTCGGATGTTGAGGTCCAATTCAGGGCTGAGCCTGTTGCGGACGTCGGAAATCCCGCCCCCTGCCTGGAAGTAGAGCCGCTCCAAGGCGATATGGACCTGTCCCCGGAACCGGTTGTTCAAGGTCCGCTCTCTCTCTGTCGACAGGTAGAACATATACTGAGGGAATTCGAATAGATCGACGATGATCGTCTTGCTCAAGGGGATCAAGAGCTGTATGCGGGCGCCCGCCGAAGCCGAGTAATCGGGTACCGGCGTGGCGGTGAAGCCGTAATAGATATCGGTATCATAACCCGCGTTGGTGAGCTCGAAAGAACCGTTCGCGCGCATAAATCCGAGCTTCCATCGAGCCGAATCGACGATTCTTGCCAAGCTTTCGCCGGCCCATGTGCCCCCTTGTCCAAACAATGTCCCCGGCGACAAGGTTATCCAGGTACTCAGAATCGCGGCTATGGCGATGGCCGCTCGGCGCTTCGCATGGTGTATCATGGCTTTTTCCTTAGGGAACAATCCCGCGTCCTAGTAAGCCCCTATCCCGAACAGGACCACGGGTACCGTCTTCATCAGGATCTTGGCGTCGAGCCAGAGCGACCAGTTGTCCAGGTACTCGAGGTCGAGCTTCATCCAGTCCTCGAAGGCGATGTTGTTCCGGCCGTTGACCTGCCAGAGGCAGGTGATGCCGGGCTTCATCGAGAACCGGCGCCGCTGCCAGTCCTTGTACTTGTCGACCTCGTCGGGGACCGTCGGCCGCGGGCCGACGATGCTCATGTGGCCGACGAAGACGTTGATGAGCTGGGGCAGCTCGTCGATGCTGAACTTCCTCATGAAGCGCCCGACCGGCGTGATCCAGCTAGTCTTCTTCTCCCGGAATTCGGGCGTCGTCATGGAGTCGAGATCGTCGACTTCGGACAGGACGTCGTGGGCGCCCTGGCGCATCGTCCGGAACTTGTAGAGCGTGAACCTCCGGCCGGCGAGCCCCAGGCGGCCCTGTTTGAAGAACACCGGGCCCTTGGACGTCGCCTTGATGAGGATGGCCATGATGAGGAACAGAGGCGACAGGACGAGAAGGCCGAGGCCGGAGGAAGCGAAATCGAACAGGCGCTTGACGAGAAGCTCCCACTCCTTGGCGTGGGTCGTCTTGAAGTGGAGCAGGGGCATGCCGTCGAGCTCGGCCACCGACGACCTGGCCAGCTTCGTGTCGAAGAGGTCCACGGCGACCGTCACCGTGACCCCCTCGGTCTCGCAATCCTCGATGGCCCCTTGGAGCGAGTTGAGCAGGGAGCGAGGCACGACGAAGACGACCTCGTCCACGGCGTCCCGGTGGAATATCTTTGGGATCTCCTCGAGCGTTCCGATGACCGGGAGCCGCCCGACCTGGGTCACTCCCCGGCCGGGCTCGTCGTCGATGGCCCCGAGGATCTCGAACCCCCATTCCGGGTGCTTGTCGGCCTTCCTCGCGAACTCCATGGCTCTCTTGCCTGTCCCGACGATCAGGAGCCGGCGGGTGTTGAGGCCCTGGCGGCGGACGTAATGCGAGCTCATGAAGATGGCCGTCTTCTCGAGCCAGATGAACAGGAAGCTGAAGCCCATGAACAGGAGGAAGAACAGCCGGCTCATGAAGTCGAGCTTGATGAGGAAGATGAACGTGCCCAGGAGCAGGAACGTCGCCACGGCGGACTTGACGACGGCCCAGAGGATCTCGAGATAGGAGCGGGTCCGCATGGACTGGTAGAGGCCGTTCGCGTAGAGGGCCAGGCACCAGTAGGGTATGGCGAAGACCAGGGCCAGCCAGAACTTGAGGAGCGCAACGGGAGCGTCCGTCAGCAGATTGTGGAACAGGAACGCGAAGAGGTAGGCCAGGGCCAGCACGCAGACGTCGACGAAGATCACGAACCTGCGAAGAGTGACCTCCTTCTCCTTCAGCATCGTTTCGAGCCCCTCGGGTAGGAAAACCTCCCCTGATTATCTACTTTTTCTCGATCTGCCGCAAGACCTTTGCGGGATTGCCCGCCACGATCGTCCAGGGGGGGACGTCCTTGGTGACGACCGATCCTGCCCCGACGATGGCCCCCTCGCCGACCGTCACCCCGGCCAGGATCGTGGCGCTCGAGCCGACCGATGCGCCCTTCCTGATGAAGGTCGGGACGACCTTCCAGTCGGCCTCCGTCTGGAGGCCGCCGCCTTCGGCGGTCGACCGGGGGTACATGTCGTTGATAAATGTGACGTTGTGGCCGATGAAGACGTCGTCCTCGACGGTCACGCCCTCGCAGATGAAGGTGTGCGAGGAGATCTTGCAGTTCCGGCCGATGAAGGCGTTCTTCTGGATCTCGACGAACGTGCCGACCTTGGTGTTGTCGCCGATCGCGCAGCCGTAGAGGTTTACGAAGGCGAAGATCTTGACGTCTTTCCCCAGCTTGACGTCGGGCGATACTCTGCAGAATTCCATGGGCCCTCCTTTACAGCGCGATGCGCTTGCCGCCGCTCTTGATGGACTCGTCCGCGGCTTCGAGGAGGCGGACCACCTGGAGCCCGGACCGGCCGTCGTTGAAGGGCTCCCGGCCCTTCTCGACGCACTCGACGAAGTACTGGGCCTCGGCCTTGAGGGCCTCGGTCCCCTCGAGCTTGGGGATGTGGACGTCGCCCGACCGGTAGCTCACGAGGAGCTCGTGGATGCCGTTCTTGCCCCCGTTGGCGCTCTTGACGTCGACGCCCCGGTCGTAGATCTTGATCTTCTCGTCGGCGCTGATGTCGTCCCAGACCAGCATCTTCTTGTCGCCGCTGATCAGGGTTTGGCGGACCTTGACCGGGCTCAGCCAGTTGACGTGGAAGTGGGCGATGAAGCCGTTGCCCTCGAACTCCACGCAGAGGTAGGCGATGTCCTCGAATCCGCCCTCGAAATGGACGGAGCCGTGGGCGGATATGGCCACCGGCTTCTTGTCGATGGCGTAGGCCATGATGGACAGGTCGTGGGGGGCCAGGTCCCAGATGACGTTGACGTCGTGCTGGAAGAGCCCCAGGTTGACCCGGACCGAGTCGTAGAACAGGAGCTTGCCCAGCTCGCCCTTGTCGATGACCTCCTTGATCTTCCTGACCGCCCCGGTGAAGAGGAAGGTGTGGTCGACCATGATCCGGAGGTTCTTCTTGGCCGCGAGTTCGACGAGCTCCTTGGCCTGAGCGCTCGTCGAGGTGAAGGGCTTCTCGACGAAGATGTGCTTGCCAGCGAGGAGGGCCGCCTTGGCCAGATCGTAGTGGGCGAAGACGGGCGTGACGATGGCCACGGCGTCGACGTCCGCGGACCGGATGAGCTCCAGGGGGTCTTTCATCCCCCTGATGAAGGGGTAGTGGTTCTGGGCCAGGCCGAGGCGCTTTTCCGAGACGTCGCTGACCGCGACGAGCTTCGCTCCGGCCGTGCCGTGGAAGTTGCGGGCCACGTTGGGGCCCCAATAGCCGTAGCCGACGACACCGATGCGTGCGAGAACCGCAGCAGCGCCAGCCCGGCGTAGAACAGGACGACCGCCGCGCCGTAGATCCGGGCCAGGCGCGTCCCGGACGCGTCCGGCCGCCGGCCCGGCCGGACCAGGCTCCCGACGCCTCCCCACAGGAGCCAGGAACCGAGCACCAGTCCGAAGACGAGTTCGTTGCCGGTGAACTCGGCCGCGAACTCCCGGAGGAGATAGACCTGGAAGGCGGCGGCCATGAAGCCGAGCAGGAAAGCCGGGAGACCGGCCTTCACGCCCAGAGCCCGGGAATGGGCGTCCCGCAAGATGCGCACTTCCCTTTGACCAGCCGGACCGCCTCGATCCTGTAGCCGGAACGGCCGACGACCTTGGTCCCGCAACCGGGACAGAACGTGCTCTCGGCGCTGTGGCCGGGCACGTTGCCGACGTAGACGAAGCGCAGGCCCTCGCTCAAGGCGGCCTCCCTGGCCGCCTCGAGGGTGGATACGGGCGTCGGAGGCAGGTTCTTGACGAGATACATCGGATGGAAGCGGGAGAAGTGGAGAGGGACGTCCGCTCCGGCCTCGTCCCTGACGAAACGGGCCATCTCGCGGATGGTCTCCGGACGGTCGTTCAGGGTGGGGATGACGAGATAGACGATCTCGAGCCAGACGTCCGACGCGGCCACAGTCCGGATCGCCTCCAGCACGGGCTTGAGCCCGCCGCGGACGTAGGCCCTGTAGAAGTCCTCGGTGAAGCCCTTGAGGTCGATCTTGACGGCGTCGACGACGCCGAGCAGGTCGCGGAGGGGCCCGGGATTGATGTGGCCGCCCGTGACGACGAGGCTCTTCACGCCCCGCTTCCGGGCCTCGACGGCCGTGTCGTACATGTACTCGAAGAATACGGCCGGCTCCGAATACGTGTAAGCGATCGACGGGCATCGGGCGGCGACGGCACGGGAGGCCGCGGCCTCGGGGGGGAGATCGACGTGCTCGACCTGCTCCGGCCGGGCCTGGGAGATCTCCCAGTTCTGGCAGAACTTGCAGTTGACGTTGCAGCCCGCCGTGGCCATGGAGAAAGCCGTCGTGCCGGGCAGGACGTGGAAGAACGGCTTTTTCTCGACGGGGTCGACGTTGAGGACGCAGGCCTTGCCGTAGACGAGCGTGTAGTACGTGCCCCCGATGTTCTCCCGGACTCCGCAGTAGCCCCTTTCCTTGTCGCCGAGCCGGCAGACGCGGGGACAGAGGCGGCACTCGACTTCCCGGTCGGGGAGCTTCGCGTAATAACGGGCCTCGACCCGAGACAGGCCGGGGCCGGCGGACAGAGCGGCCAGGCGCCCGCAAAGGGAGGGCAGGCCGGCGCCGAGGGCCAGTCCGGTCCCGGCCGCGCCGCGGATGAAGCACCTCCTGTTCACGCCAGGACCTCCTCGATCGTCTCGATGGACGAAGCGGCGGAACGGCCCAGCCCCATCCTCTCGGCCGTCGCGAGATAGCGGGGGGCCCGGCCTTCCGCCTCGAGCGTCGGCAGCCCGGCCGCCGCGCGCAGGCGCTCGAGGACCGTCCAGCCCGCCGTGTCGGCGGCCACGGGATCGAGCCCGAGGATCAGCCCGCCGAACCGGGCCGCCCAGCGGGCGTGGTAGGACGGTCCTTTGTGGAACTGGACGGTCAGGGCGTCGATGACGGTCAGCCTGTGCCGGGCCTTGACCGGAGGGGCGTCGAAGACCTCGGCCACGAAGGGATCGCAGCCGTCGTCGTGGTACTTGTTGGGATTGTGGATGGCCCCGAAGTAGTTCTTCATCCCGGCCGTCACCCCGGCCAGGCCGTGGTCCTTGAGGACGGCCAGGCTGATCGAGGCCGTCGTGAGCTCCGTCAGGACGCGCGAGTAGAGGCTGCCGACATCGAGGTGGGAGACGAGGCCGGGCTCGTAGCCGACGCCGCCGGCGTCTGTGCCGAAGACCCGGGCCTCCGTCCGGCCGGAGCCGGCCGCGAAGCCGGCCTCGCGGAGCTCCCGCGTGGTCCGGTCCCAGACGACGACGTTCCCGTGCCCGACGCCGCCCCCGGAGAGCCAGCCGCAGAGGGCCGCCGCGACCTCGGGCTTGGAACTGATGGCCCGGCCGCCGATTGTGTTGACCTTGATGCCGATCCGGTCGGCCGGCCGGAACAAGGCCGCCACGGCCCGGGCGTTCCGGCTCTCGCCGGTGAGCAGGGACAGGCCGCGGGAGACGAGCCGGGCGACGACGGCGGGGTCCAGGGCGCCGGCGGGCGTCCAGGCGGCGGGGGAGCTGACGATGACCACGCGCGACCCGCCCATGACGGTCCCATGATGTCCCTTTTGCGCGAGGGTGTCAAACGGGCGACGGCGCTTGCCAATATCCCGGACCTCCGCTATAGTAATCCCGCATTCCGGAACGGAGGTCGCTCATGTCACAGACGCGGGCACTCGGAGCATGGCTCATCGCCGCGGCCCTGGCGGCGCCGCTCGTGTTCGCTCCCGCCGCGGCCGGGGCCCAGACCCGCGGGGGCAGCCCGGAGCTGGCCGCCCTCGTCCCCCGTCTCGACGGCTGGGAGCTCGCCGAAGCCGCCCGGAGCTACTTCCCGGACGACCTTTTCGAATACATCAACGGGGCCGCCGAAAGCTACCTGAGCTACGATTTCCGCGAGCTCGTCGTCGCCGACTACGGCAAGAAGGGCAGCGAAGCATCCCTGACCCTGGAGATCTACGACATGGGCGCGGCCGTCAACGCGTTCGGCATCTTCGGGGCCGAGCGCTTCCCCGACAACCCGGCCGTCTCCGTCGGCGAGCTGGCCTACCTCGAGGGCGAGGCCCTGAACTTCCTGGCCGGGAGGTTCTACGTCAAGACCCTCGCCTTCGGCCTCGGCGAGGCGACCGGGCCCTTCCTCGAGGAGGTCGGCCAAAAGGTCGCCGCCGGGATCAAGCCCGCCGGGGGCCTGCCGGCCCTGGCCCTGGCTTTCCCGAAGGACGGCCTCGTCGCCCGGAGCGAGAAATACATCAAGAAGAACTTCATGGGCTACGAGTTCCTCAACGACGGCTACGCGGCCTCCTACAGGTCGGGCGACCGGGAGATCGAGGCCTTCTTCGTCGAAGCGCGCTCAGAGAAGGACGCCGAGGCCCTCGTGACCAGGCTCCTCGAGGCCCTGGCGGCCGACGGGTCGTCGACGGAGAGGATCGCGCTCGGCGCCCGCGTCAGGAACCGCTATGGCCAACGCCTCTTCCTCGGACGCGTCGGCCGCGTGCTCTGCGGCGCCATGCGCGTCCCCGACGGCCACGAAGCGGCGGGGGAGGCCCTGCTCAAGGCCCTGACGGAGTCGCTCGCCGGGAGCCGGTCGGCCCGCTGAGGACCGCCGGACCCGGCGCCCAGTGGTCCCATGGACGACAACAAGTACATCAAGGCCGCCCTGGCGATCATCGTCCTCTTCGTCGCGGGCGTCGTTCTCAAGCTGGCCCGGCCGGTCCTCATCCCCTTCATCCTGGCCGTTTTCCTGTCCTACATCATCGACCCCGCCCTGACCTTTCTGACCCGGTGCCGCTGCCCCCGGCCGTCGGCCGTGCTCATCGTCCTGGCCCTGATGTTCGTCTCCCTCTATCTCATGGGGGCCATCGTGGGCATGGCCGCCGAGCATCCCCTGAGCGATCAGGCGGTCGAGGAGACCCGCGGCCAGGTCATGACCTACCGGGGACGGCTCATCAACGCCCTCTATACCAGCACCTGCGGCGGCAAGACCGAGGACGCCGAGAACGTTTTCTCCGGCCGGCCCGTGCCCTATCTCAAGAGCGTCGAGTGCGGCTACGAGAAGCAGCCCGAGTGGCAGATCGAGGCCCGGACGCCCGTGACGCCCATCCCCATCGACGGACGGAACGCCAGTCTCGACGTCGCCCTCCTGCTCGGACTGGGCATCGTGCCCATGGGCGCCCAGCCCCCCGACTTCCGCGGCGACGCGTCTTTCGAGGAGGCGGTCGAGTGGATCCGCGACACCCGCCGGGTCCTGGGCATCAAGGAGCCCGGCTTCGTGCCGGGCCCGGCCTCGTTGAGCTTCGTCACGCTGGCCCGCCTGCTCGTCGACGCCTTCGCCTGGCAGGAGCGGATCGACCAGCTCCTGCTTCCCGGCGAGATCGATTTCATGCTCAAGGACATCCCCCAGGTCCAGGGCCGCGACCGCGGCCCCCTGGCCCTCTGCTTCCAGTCCGGCCTCTTTCCGTCGTCGGTCCGGGCCGGCGAGATCGCCCAGCCCGTCAGCCGGGCCGAATTGGCCGTGGCCCTGGCCGGCGTCGTCCGGGACTACAAGGACTTCTTCCAGACCGGGACCTTCCGCTCGGCCGGGAAGGGGACGATCGAGGTCGGGCGCGATTACGAGCGCAAGACGCTCCACCTCTCCAACCACGTCCGGCTCCTGAGAACGATCGAAGGGGAGACGACCTTCGCCACCAAGCTGACCCTCCTCGGCGGCGAGGACGTGCGCTGGCTCGAGCGCGACGGGCAGGTCGCCTATCTCGAAGTCCTCTACCCGCCGAACTCGAACACGCTCGACCGGTCCTCGCGCTTCAACCGCTGGCAGGTCCGCAGATCGCGCCTGGAGCTCGAGGCCCGGCTCGGCCAGTCCTACCCGATCGGCGAGCTCGCCGACCTCAAGGTCAAGAGCCGTGGCAAGTCGGGCCGGGCGACGGAGCTCGTCCTGACCGGCAGCGGGGGGACCGCGACCGTCCACGGCTTCCAGATCCGGGCCGCGCTCGGCCTCCGCGACACGCTCTTCGTCGTCGACCGGTCCTTCGACGAGCAGGGCCGCGTCGACGAGTTCACCTTCTCGGGCCGCGGCTGGGGCCACGGCGTCGGGCTCTGCCAGGTCGGGGCCTACGGCATGGCCGTGGCCGGCGCCAAATATCCCGACATCCTGAAGAAGTATTACACCGGCATCAAGATCGACAAGGTCGACTGACGCGGCCGCCCTCGGTCCTTTTAAAGGTCGTGAAGTCTCCATCCCGGCTGTGCTTGGGGTATCGCTTCTTGCCCCCGCACCCCGGAAACCTGCGTGACCGGTTTCCCCCGCCTCCGGCGGGCCCCCCTTCCTTCACGGGGCCTTGAAGCGACACCCCTCGCCGCCTCGCGGAGACTTCACTTTTTCTAGGCGGAAAATCACCTCCAATAGGCGGGAGGTGTGCTATCATGGGCGGGATTTCCGGCGGCCGCGCCGTCCAGTCGAAGGCAGGGGCAGGGAGGAGACCATGAAGACGACGAAAGGGCTGAACGCGAAAAAGACCGAGGCCCGGGAATATCAGACCGGGGCGTCGGGCATCTTCTTCACCGTCAAGGACGTCCTGTACGAGGGGCGGTCGAAGTTCCAGCGGATCGAGATCGTCCGGAATAGGGATTATGGGCGGATCCTGTTGCTCGACGGCCTCGTCCAGACGACCGAGCGCGACGAGTTCTACTACCACGAGACGCTCGTCCATCCGGCCATGTGCTCGCATCCGAGGCCGAAGAACGTGCTCATCGTCGGCGGCGGCGATGGCGGGGCGCTCCGCGAGGTCCTCAAGCACCCGGCCAAGAAGGCCTGGCTCGTCGAGATCGACGGGCAGGTCGTCGAGGCCTGCCGCGAGCATTTCCCGTGGCTGCGGTCGGCCTTCCGGGACCCGCGGGCCGAGCTCGTCGTCGAGGACGGCAACGTCTTCATCGACAGGGTCCGGGAGACGTTCGACGTCATCCTGGTCGATTCGTCGGACCCGGTCGGGCCGTCGACGGTCCTCCACCAGGAGGCCTTCTACCGCAAGCTCAAGTCCAAGCTCAATCCCGGCGGGATCATCGCCGCCCAGGCCGGCTCGCTCATGCTCCATCTCGAATCGCACGCCCGCAAGCGGGCCTTCCTGAAGAAGATCTTCAAGCACGCGGCGCTCTACCTCGGGCCGGTGCCGACCTACCCCGTGGGGATGTGGTGCTACGATTTCCTCTCGGACAAGGTCGACCCGTCCGCGATCCGGACGCTCTACGTCCCCGACGGGCTGAAGTACTTCAATCCCGACGTCTACCGGGCCTCGTTCGCCCTGCCGAACTTCCTGGCCGAGCGGCTGAAGAAAGGGAAGTAAGCGCCTCAGACGCCCAGGGTGCCCGCAGCGTGGCGGGCCCTGAGGGCGGCCAGCATGTCCTTGGTCATCGCGGCCAGGTCGTAGTCCGGCCTCCAATCCCATTCCGCGCGGGCGGCGCTGTCGTCGATCGAGGCCGGCCAGGAGTCGGCGATGGCCTGCCGGAAATCCGGCTCGTAGCGGACCTCGAACGAGGGGATGTGCCTGCGGATCTCAGCCGCGAGCTCGCCGGCCGTGAAGCTCATGGCCGTGACGTTGAAGCCCGAGTGGTGCTTGAGCCGGGCGAAGTCGGCGTCCATGAGGTCGAGCGTGCATTTGAGGCAGTCGGGCATGTACATCATCGGCAGGCGGGTGTCCTCGCGCAGGAAGCACGCGTAGCGGCCGTTCTTGACGGCCTCGTAGAAGATGGCCACGGCGTAGTCGGTCGTGCCGCCGCCGGGCAGGGTCAGGTGGCTGATGATGCCGGGGTAGCGGCAGCCGCGGACGTCGAGGCCGTACTTGAGGACGTAGTAGTCGCAGAGGAGCTCGCCGGCGACCTTGGTCACGCCGTAGATCGTCGTCGGGCCGAGGACGGTGTCCTGCGGGGTCATCTCCCGCGGCGTGGTCGGCCCGAAGACGGCGATGGAGCTCGGCGAGAAGATCCGCGCGAGGCCGCGGACACGCCCGATCTCGAGGATGTTGTGGAGCCCGTTCATGTTGACGTCCCAGGCTTTCTGGGGGTTCTTCTCCCCGGTCGCCGAGAGCAGCGCGGCCAGGTGGTAGACGGTGTCGGCGCCGAACTTCCCGACCAGGGCGTCGAGCGCGGCCCGGTCGGTCACGTCGGCGAGCTCGAACGGCCCGGCCTCGGCCAGGGCGGCGGGGGGACGGACGACGTCGGTGACGAGGACGTTGTCGCGGCCGTATTTCGCGCGCAGGGCCTGGGCCAGCTCGGACCCGATCTGCCCGGCCGCGCCCGTCATCAGGATCCGCTTCGTCTCTTTGGCCATGGGGGTCGACTCCATACGGGGGATCGTTCGAAAAACAGGGGATACTTATAACACAGGCGGGAACGCCAGGCAATTGGAGAAGATGGGGTCAAACCGAAGGGGGGTGAAGAGAACCCCTCCGAGTCGCTCCGGGGCGGCGCTGATGGTCGCTTCGAGGACTCCGCTCCCTGCCGGTCCCCCTCCGCTACGGGGATCTTCGAGGCAAATTCCCTCCCCGCCTCGAGAGGGTATCCCGGAAATGGAAGAAGAACCAATTAAATGGGGAATAGGTATTGTGTCCCCGATTTGTTTTGGGTCCGATCGCCGGCGGTCTCCCTATTCGGCGAAGACGAGGACCATGACGATGGCGTTCGGGACGAGTCCCGGCCGCGTGCCCTGAGCGATCCCGAAACCGACCCGTCTCACCTTGGCCCACGTCCCGGCGTCGATCTCCATGCGCTCGAAGCCTTCCCTGATGGAGCCGGCGGCGATCAACACGGCGATGGCCGAGGCGCCCGTCTCGGGGCGCTGTTCGAGACGCTGGCGGAGCCGGCCCATCACCTCGTCCTGGCTGAGCTGGGGTTCGTCCAGGAAGCTCCGGACGGCTTCCCCGGCCAGCTCGGATAGGCCGGGGTCCTCGCGCAGCTGCGGCAGGCCGTCGAGCTCCCGGCTGGCGAAGATCTCGCCCGCGAGAAGGGCCCGGGCGTCGTTGCCGAGAGGGGGGATGCGGCGGATGAAGAGCTCCGTGACGATGTAATCCGCCGTCTCGCCGCGCTTCGCCGCCGAGACGCCGATGCCGACGTGGGTGACCCCGGGCAGGAGGATGGCGGCGCGGTGCCCGGGACTGTCCATGAAGCCCTTGTGGATCTCCCCGGGATCGCTGCCGCGGCCGATGTTCTCGGCGGCCAGGTCGGTGACGATGCCGGCCCTGATCAACCGCTCTTCGGGGCCCCCGGTGGTCGGGGAGAGGTGGGCGACGAAATTCTCCCGGCGCATGTTCTCGCTGTGGCCGAGGGCCGCCGCGCTGAGCTCGGGGTCGAAGAGGAGCGGCTCCAACCCGGCGGCGGCGCGGTCCCGGTTGACGAGATCGACGAGACGTGCCTGGGCCTGGTCCGGCTTCAGGGCCCGGCGCGGGCCCTCGGGGGTCTCGACGGCGTCGTCGGCGGCCACGCCGACGAAGACCGGGAAGTTGACGATGACCTGCGGCCCCCGCGGCCCTTCGGCCATGATCTCCAGCCGATGCCGGCCGGCGCTCCCGAGGTCCGCGGCCGCCGAAAAATCCGGCCCCGGGCCGAGCGGCAGGAGGCGCGTCCCGCCGTCGGGAAGGGTCTGGGCCAGCTCAGGACGGAGAAATCCGGGCGCCAGCCGCCCTTCGACCGGCAGGCGGACCGGTCCGGGAAGGCTCCTCGGCACAGGGGCCATCGTCAGATGGCGTCGGCTGAGGGCGATGAGCACGACGACGCCGCCCCTGATCCTTTCGGCCGAGCCGCCGATGTGGGTGTATTCCCCGAGGTTGAAGACCTTGGCCAGGCGGGCCGTGACGACGGTGTACAGACGCGGGGCGTCGTGGGCGCTGGTCATGAGCAGGTGCGGCAGCGGCTCCGGCAGCCCCAGGTGACGGGTCAGGAGCTCGAGCTCGCTCTGAGAGGGAAAGGCAGGCTCGGGGCCGAGGTGGTCGTAGATCCACTGGGCCAACCGGGCCAGCCGCGGGTCCGGCTGAAGGCTCGTCCCGAGGGCCTTGTTGATCCGGGCCAGGGAGCGGGCGAGGACCGGGGCCTCGCTGCCGAGGAAGCCGCGACCCGTCGGCGTGTCCGTGCTGTATTCCGCCGCGGCCGGCAGCGAGCTCAGGTCGACGGTCCTCGTCTGGCCTGAGACGGCGTGGCCGGGGAGAAGGGGGGCGGCGATCGCCTCCGCGGCGTTGATTCCTGCAGCGGGGACCGGGGCCGGGGTCAAAAAGATGATCAGGACGAGGCTCAGGGTGGCAAGGGGCCCGGTCCGGCCCGGCTTGGCGATAGGCCCGAGGAAAGCCAACGCAACCTCTCCGGCTTCAGATTATCGGTCCCTCGGCCCCCCGCCGTCAATGAAAATGAGACACACGGGCGATCCCGAATTCACAGGGGAATCGCCCGGAGCTTTTCCCGATGGCTCGGATCCGTCCCCGATTCACTTCTTCTTGACGGGGGGGACCCAGTTCTCGATGAACGACTTGGGGCCGCCCTCGTGCTCCTCGACCAGGGCCTGGAAGATGGCCTTCATGTGCTCGTAGGGCAGCGTCCCGATGATCATCCGGTTGTTGATGATCATGGTCGGGGTCGAACGGATGCCGTAGGGGTGCTCGGCGGACGTCCTCTCGTACTCCTTGCCGGTCTCGACCTGGGCCCGGATCGTCTCCCGGACCGCGGGGTCGTCCAGGGCCGCCTCGACGCCGTACTTTTTGGCCAGCGCGCGGCGCCACTCGGGGTCGCGGGCCGCCCGGAAGTTGGCCCAGACCTCGTCGTGGATGTCTTTGAACTTCGACGGGTCGTAAGTGGCGATGTACGACAGCTCGCACGCGCCGGGGTGGAGCTTGGCCTTCTTCGGGACGACGTCGTTGCACAGCCCCTCGAGCGGGAAGAACTGGAAGACGACGTTGATCTTGCCCTTGAACTCCTCCTTGAGCCGCTCGAACTGCTGATTGAGGTAGAGGCAGTCGGAGCAGAGCAGGTCTCCGTACTCGATGACCTGGATGGGCGCGTCCTCGAACCTCTCGGTCGCCCGGGCCGTCCAGTAGGGGGAGATGACGCTCGGCCAGGCGACCTTGGGCAGCTCGTAGAACTGCCGCACGACGTTGACGGCCGTCCCCGTCTGGGCCTCCTTGCGGGCGCCGTGGTACTCGATCATGCCCAGGGCGCCGGCCGCCGCGGCCAGGGCGAAGACGACCAGGAGCTTGAACGACGGGCGCACCCAGCGCTTGGCGATGTTCCGGGTCTCGCGGTCGATGCCGTGGAGCGCGAAGAGGACGAAGTTGAGGACGGAGAAGAGGTAGAAGCCGGAGCAGAGCAGGCACAGGCTGCCGAGGTGGAGGACCGAGTAGAGGAAGAGCGCCGCGACCCCGACGACGTTGAGGAGCGAGAGCGACTTGTTGGTGCGCTCGAAGGCCTCGCTCGGGAAGACCGTGCCCAGGACGACGAGCGCGCCCATGAACAGGCCGAAGAAGCCGAGCGGCACGCCCAGGACCTGGGAGATCCCGGAGAAGGCCGAGCTGTCGCAGTTGAAGAAGGCGCTGATGTCGCAGAAGGAGCCGGCGAAGATCGTCTTGGGGTAGTTGGCCTTGAAGAAGTGGTCGATGGTCAGGAACGACGCGGCGATCATGCCCGCCCCGGCCAGGAAGCTCAGGGCGCGGCGGGCCTTGAAGCCGTCGAGGGTCAGGGTCCTGCGGTCGATCATGCCGGCCTCCTTGGTCGGATATCGGGGCGATTATAGTGGGAATCCGAGGCCGTTTCCAGCGGTTTTCGGTCGACGCGGTCCCCTTTGCGCCGGTCCTTCTTCCGTTCGCGGTCTGCCCCCCCGAGGCGGCGAGGGGATCAGCCTCGAAGATCCCCGTAGCGGAGGGGGACCCGCCGAAGGCGGGGGAACCGACGGGACTGGTTCCCAGGGGGTCCGGGGAGCGCCATCACGAAGAACGGTTCTTCCAGATCAAGCGTCTCCCCCTGGACAAGCGGGACGAGGCGATCCTGGTGCAGGACGTGACCCGCCGCCATCGGTGGGAGGAGGAGATCCGTCAGGCCAAGGAAAGGCACGGTCTCAGCTATGGGGATACCTACATGGCTACGGCCCTCGCGAGGCTCTCCAAGAGGCCCGTCGGCTCCGTCGCCGAAGGCTTTAGCCAGAACCGGGGCAGGGGCTGGGGCGCTATGGCCCTGAGCATGGGCATCAAGCCCGGTTCCCCGGAATTCCATCAGATGAAGGCCAACGCCCGAGGCTCCGTGGGCCACATGAAAACCATGGCCAAAGCCGAGAAAAGGCAGAAACAACAAGAGATGCGGATAGAGCGGGAGAACGACCGCAAGATCAGGGCAAAAACCCAGGGCGAGGGCCAGGGGAAGGGCAAGAAGAAATAGCCTCGAGACATCGGGAGGCCATGAAAGAGAAGGAGGAGGAGATGATCAGGAAGAGGATATTGACGCTGTTTGTCGTGATGGTCTTCTTATCGGCGGCCGTGAGCTGTGCGTCCTGGAACAAGACCACCCGGGGAGCCGTGATCGGCGGCGCCGGCGGAGCCGTCGTCGGCGGGGTCATCGGCCATGCCGCCGGGAACACGATACTCGGGGCGATCATCGGGGCGGCGGTCGGCGGGGCGGCCGGCGCTTTCATCGGGAGCTACATGGACAAACAGGCCGCGGAAATGCAGCGGGATCTCGAAGGGGCCGAGGTCCAGCGCATCGGGGAAGGCATCAAGATCACCTTCGACAGCGGGATCCTGTTCGACATCGATAAGTCCGGCCTCAGGCCTGTCAGCGAGACGAACCTGGCCAAACTCGCCAAGATCCTGAATAAATACCCCGACACCAACATTATCATCGAAGGCCATACGGACAACACCGGAACCGAGGACTATAACATGGCCCTTTCGAAGGACCGCGCCCGGTCCGTGTCCCATTACCTCGCGACGGTCGAGGTGGCGTCGGCGAGGTTCTCGGTCGTCGGCT
This sequence comes from Candidatus Aminicenantota bacterium, assembly GCA_041320535.1. Taxonomy (GTDB): domain Bacteria; phylum Acidobacteriota; class Aminicenantia; order Aminicenantales; family Saccharicenantaceae; genus RBG-16-66-30. Next base: position 2,182,016 of record JBGLNH010000001.1, read on the forward strand.
ACGGCGAAACGCAGCCGATCGTCATGAACGATACTGCCGAGGGCCGGCAGAAGAACCGTAGGGTGGACATCGCCGTCATCGCCAATGACAAGCTGAAAAAAGCGGCGCAGGATAAGGCGAAAAGCTGAATCCTCAAGCCATCCCAAGGAGGCCTTATGGACATCCTGTGGACGATCGTCATCGGTTTCGTGGTCGGGGCCATCGCCAAGATGCTCACGCCGGGAAGGGATCCGGGAGGGTTCATCGTCACGATCCTTCTCGGCGTCGGCGGGTCCTTCGCGGCGACCTACATCGGGCAGCGCCTCGGCTGGTATCGCGAGGGCCAACCGGCCGGGTTCATCGGAGCGATCCTCGGAGCCATCCTGATCCTCCTCGTCTACCGGCTGATCAGGAGGAGATAGAAACGGTGCCAGGCCGGATGCCGGGACGGGGAAAGTCCTTCTTTTCAGGAAAAGTTCTGTTTTCCCGGCCAATTTATCGGTCGGGAAAGCAATCTCCATGGTTCATTTGGACGCTCAAGATCAACGTCCCCCTGAAATCCCGCCTTTTTCCAGAGAGGGGATCGATCTCCTGACGTTCCGACAAATCGGGGAGAGCCTGGCACGAATACGGCAATAAGGAGTGCAGCCTCTCCCGAGTTCGGTGCGCCCTCCGCTGACGGCCGGGCGCGGAACAGCGAGAGGCGAGAAGAAAAGGAGGTCGATATGTTGGAAGCCATCGTCATCGTCCTGGTCGTTCTGTGGGCCCTGGGTTTCTTCGCCTTCCACGTCGGCGGCGGCCTGATCCACACGCTCATCGTCATCGCGCTGATCATCCTCATCGTGCGACTGCTGAAGGGCCGTAAGATCCTCTAGCGGGAAATCCCCCCCCATGATAGGGTCAAAGGGCCGGACCGCAAGACGAATTGGGGCGTTCCTCGCGGGCTTGGGGCTGATGGCTCCCGCTCTCTTTTCCGCACAGATCTTCCAATACCGGAAGGCCGCGCCTGACAAGGGTCATCTGATCCGGACGGTCCCCTTCGAGAAATGGCTGAAAGTGAATTATTGCGGCCCGGCCTGTTTGGCCATGGTCCTCAATTCCTGGGAGGGAACGCGGGCTTTCAGCCAGCACAAGATCGCGGTCGAGATCTTCGATTCCGAAGGCCAGGCGACCTATAACTCCGAGCTGCTCCTCTATCCGCGGACCAAGGGATTCGAGAGCTACTCGTTCCAGGGCAGCCTGGAGATCCTGAAGGATCTGATCAGGAAGGACATCCCGGTGATCGTCCTGACCAAGACCATCAAGCAGGTCGCCAAGGGGCACTACCGGGTGGTCATCGGGTTCGACGATGACGCCGGCCAGATCATCTTCCACGATCCCTATTTCGGAGGCCGGAAGGCCATGAAGGCCAAGTCCTTCATGAAGGTCTGGGAGCTCGGAAAGGGGCGCAACCAGTCCCGGTGGATGATGGCCGTGGTCCCCGGCCGGCGTCCTTTCCCTTTCCCCGCGCTTCAAAACGACCCGCTGACCCCCATCAACCTGGCCACGGCCTATTACCGGAGGTCGGATTTCGCGAGATCGAGAGAGCAGTGGGAGAAGGTCAGGGAATCCCTCGGTGGGGACCCGTACCCCCTCTATAGCCTGGGCATGGTCAGCCTGAGACAGGGCCGGCTCGACGAGGCGGAGGCCTTGGCCCTCGAAGCCGTCGGCCTGGACGCGAAAAGCGCCTATGCCCACGACGTCCTGGGCCTGGCCCAGGCCAATCAAGGGAAGCTGCTCCCGGCTCTGCAGTCCCTCGGCCAGGCTCTCAGGCTGGCACCCAAGGAGCGGTTCATTCGAGCGCATTATCTGCAAGTCAGGGCCATCTACATCGACAGGGCCCGGCTTGAAGACATTCAAAAAAAGGAGAAGTTGAATGAAAAGACGGGTTAAGATCGGAAGTGTCCTGTTGATGATCGTGTTGCTCTCCGGCCTTGCCGCCGCTGCCGTGGAACAAACGGCTCCCCAGCAGACGGAGACGGCGAACCAGCTCGTCATCGGCGCCCAGGACGCGATCACGGCGTCCGACGCCGGCGGAGGGGCGCTCTCTTCGAGAGACATGATCTGGATCATTTTGATCGGTGTCGGGGTCGTCATCCTGATCCTGGTCCTGTGATCCGGCGTTCCCGGCGGGGCATCCGAACCCACGAGGGCGTCCTCTCCGAGGGGGGAGGACGCCCGTTCTTGACGGCTCGAGGAGGCATCGTCCCATGAAGCTGGCAGGCATCGTTCTCATCGTTCTCGGAGCCCTGGCCCTGGCCTATCAGGGCATACGCTATACGACCCGGGAGAAAGTGATCGATCTCGGATCCCTCCAGGTCACGGCCTCGGAGCGGAGATCCATCCCGCTGCCCCCGATCGTGGGCGGAGTCGCGCTCGTCGCGGGCGTCGCGCTGGTCCTGGCCGACCGGAAAAAGAAATAGGGACGGATCGATCGGCGGGGGGGGTGTCCCTGGCCGCCGCCGCCGGCCCGGCCGCCGCGGCGCAGGCCGTGAGCGCCGAATACAAGATCGGACCCAAGGACCTCCTCGAGATCTCCGTCCTCGGCGTCCCGGAGATCAGCAAGCTCGTCGTCCGCGTCTCCGAGGAAGGGCGGATCACGCTGCCCCTCCTCGGCGAGGTCGCCGTCGGCAACCTGACGAAGTTCGAGCTCGAGAAGAAGCTGGCCGGGCTGGCCGGGGAGAGGATCGTCATCGTTCCCCAGGTGACCGTCCACATCCTCGAGTACCTCAGCCGGCGCGTGTCGGTCATCGGGGCCGTGGAGAGGCCGGGCCCGTTCGAGCTCCTCGGCCGCCAGACCGTGCTGGCCGCCCTGTCCGACGCGGGAGGCCTGTCCCGCGACGCGGGGGAGGAGATCGTCGTCATCCGCCAGCTCCCGAACGGCGAGACGGCCTCCATCCGCATCCCCGTCGACGGCCTGTTCGTCCGGGCCGAATCCCAGCACAACATCGTCCTCGAGCCCGGGGACGTCGTCAACGTCCCGGTCGACAAGCCCGTCCCGATCTACGTCTTCGGCCAGGTCAAGAACCCCGGGGCCCTGCAGGTCAAGCGCTCGAGCCTGCCGACCCTGACCCAGGCCATCGCCCAGGCCGGGGGCTTCACCGACCGGGCCAACAGGAGGAAGGTCCAGATCCGGCGCAAGGACGCCGCGGGCAAGGAGATCGAGATCACCGTCAACGTCCGCGACATCCTCAGGGGCAGGAAAAAGGACATCGTCCTTCTCGTCAACGACACGATCTACGTTCCGGAGAGCCTCCTCTGACCGGGGCGTCGGGAGAACGACCATGAAAGGCTTCGCCGCTCCGACCGACAGGAAAGAGATCGACCTCCTCGAGTACGCGCGGGTCGTCCTCAAGCGCAAGTGGGTCCTCGCGACCTTCGCCCTGGTGCTCGTCGCCCTGGCCGCCGTCCTGTCCTTCACCCGGACGCCGCTCTACCGGGCCACGGCCACCCTGCTCATCGACGAGCCCGGGGCCTCGCTCCTCAACATCCAGGACGTCCTCAACTCCGGCGGCTACTACCGCGGCGACTTCCTCGGGACCTACTTCAACACCCAGCTCCGGCTCCTGACCAGCCGGTCGCTGGCCGAGCGGGTGGCCAAGCGCCTGAACGTCGCGGCCCGGCCCGAGCTCCGCGAGTCGCGCCGGCCGGGCCCCGCGGGCGAGACGAGCCAGGCCTTCGCCATCCAGGGCGGGCTCAGCGTCGCGCCCATCCCGGAGACGCGGCTCGTCTACGTCAGCTACGTCTCGCCCCACGCCGCCCTGGCCGCGGACGTCGTCAACGCCCTGGTCGAGGAGTTCGTCGATTTCTCCGTCGAGACGCGCTACGAGGCCACCAAGCAGACCTCCGAGTTCCTGACCGAGCAGGTGGCCCTGCTCCGGGAGGACCTCAAGCGCAAGGAGGAGGACCTCCAGAAGTACGGCACGGAGAAGAACCTCCTCTACCTCAGCGACAACGAGAGCGCCGTCGTCAACAACTTCTCCTCCGTCAACGCCGCCCTGACCGCCGCCCAGATCGAGCGCTACGCCAAGGAGTCGGTCTACCGCGAGCTGCGCAAGCTCGACCTCGACGCCCTGCCCGAGTCCGTCAGCAACCCGACCATCCAGGCCCTCAAGACCTCCTACAGCCAGGTCAAGTCCGAGTTCGACGAGAAGGCCCGGATCTACCGGCCCGAGTACCCCGAGATGGTCCAGCTCAAGGCCCGCCTCGACGCCAACCGCGACACGCTCGCGGAGGAGATCCGCAAGGCCGTCGGCGCCGCCGAGGCCGAATACCGGGCCGCCCTGAAGAAGGAGACCTCGCTCCAGGGCCTGCTCGAAGAGCAGCGCGGCGACGTCACCCGGATGAACAAGAACGCCATCTTCTACCACACGCTGAGGACCGAGGTCGAGAACATGCGGACCCTCCTCAGCACCCTGGTCGCCAAGCAGAACGAGATCCAGGTCTCGAGCCAGCTCGGCGGCCTGAGGACGAGCAACATCAAGGTCGTCGACCGGGCCCTCGTGCCCCGCGCCCCCTTCACCCCGAACGTCAAGCGCAACCTCCTCATGGCCCTCTTCGCCGGGCTCCTCGGCGGGATCGGCCTCGTCTTCCTCATCGAGGCCCTGGACAACACCGTCAAGGGGCCCGAGGACGTCGAGAAGCTGGTCCACCTGCCGTCGCTCGGCATCATCCCCTACCTCACGGCCGACGGCGGACGGAAGAAGGGCGACGCCTACGGCTCCTACCGCTCCTACGGCCAGGAGGCCGACGCGGGCGGGCCGGAGCCGCCCGAGGTCCGCGAGATCGAGCTCATCAACCACCTCTACCCCAAGTTCTCGATCGCCGAGGACTACCGGACCGTCCGGACCTCGATCCTGTTCTCGCACGCGGACGCCGCCCCCCGGACCATCGCCTTCACCAGCACGCAGCCCCAGGAGGGCAAGACGGCCACCGTCTCCAACCTGGCCGTGTCGTTCGCCCAGCTCGAGAGCCGGGTCCTGCTCATCGACGCCGACCTGCGCAAGCCGCGCCTGAGCAAGGTCTTCAACCTCCGGAACGTCGCCGGCCTGAGCGGCTATCTGGCCGGCAAGAACACCTTCGACGAGGTCCTCCAGAAGACGTCCATCGACAACATCTGGACGATCCCGAGCGGGCCCCACCCGCCGAACCCGGCCGAGCTCCTCAACTCGAAGCGGATGAAAGAGCTGCTGGCCGAGGCCAAGGAGCGGTTCGGCGTCGTCCTCCTCGACACGCCGCCCGTCCTGGCCGTCATCGACCCGGTCATCGTCAGCTCGCTCGTCGACTCGACGGTCTTCGTCGTCCGGGCCGGCAAGACGACCCGCCGGCCGCTCGTCCGCGCCGTCGAGGAGGTCCGCAAGTCCAAGGCCGACATCATCGGCGTCGTCTTCAACGAGGTCCGCATCGGGCGGCGGGGGATCGGGACGCCCTTCTACCACTACTACCAGTACGAGTACGAGTCCTCCGAGAAGGGCGGGGCCGGCCCTCGGACGCCGCCGGCGGCCTCCCGCCCGGAAGCGAAGCCATGACCAGGTCCGTCCTCGAATACGGGCTCCTGGCCCTCCTCCTGTGGAGCCCCCTCCCGGCCGCCTCGGTCGAGGAATGGGCGGTCTTCGTCGTCGAGCTGGCCGTGGCCGCGATGGCCGCGGCCTACGTCCTCCTCGACGAGAAGCCGGCGCTCAACCGGCACCTCCCGGCCGCGCTGAAGCCCCTCCGCCCGCTGACCGCCGCTCTCTTCGGCTTCCTCGCCCTGCAGGCCGTGCCGCTCCCGGCCTGGCTCGTCCGGCTCGTCTCGCCGGCGGCCCACGGCTTCCGGCGGCTCTATGCCCCCGACTTCCCCGGGACGAAGGTCATGGATGGGCTTGGGCGTCGGCGCCGGGATCTTATCACGGCCCTGGGGTATCTCGAAGGTCTTGGAGTCCCGGATGAGCTTGCGGGCCAGGAGCAGGATGATGACCGCCGCCGCGGCCTTGAGGTAGGAGATGAAGTGGGGCGGCAGGGCGACCTTGATCTGGAAGAACCCGGCCAGGGCCACGAAGGCGAACGACATGTCGAGAGCGACCGCCGTCAGGCCGGCCATGAGGCCGTGCAGGAAATCGCGCTTGAGGGCCTGGGAGATGACGAAGACGTTGACCGGGCCGACGGGCACGGCCGCCAGGAGTCCGGCGACGATCCCGAGCAGGATGAACATATCGACGGGAGTGTATACCAGAACGCCCGGGGGCAGTCAATCGCCGGGAGTTTCGAGGGCGGGAAGGGGATCGCGGGCGGGGCCGGACGGGGGGCGGGCGGGGCGCGGCCTCACATCTTGGCGATGGAGGCGGTCTCGTCGCCGGATTCTTCCTCCGACTCGAGCTCGATGCCGAGGAGCTTGGCCGTCCCCTCGTAGACCATCTTCAGGGACTTCTTCGACTCCTGGAGCTCGGCCAGGCGCTTGCGGACCTTTTGGAGTTCCTTCTCGACTTCCTCGTCGAGGTGCTCCAGCTGGTGTTTCACCTCGGCCATCGTCTTCTTGTAGAGGTCTTCTTGTTCCTTGCTCAGAGCCATGCGAAACTCCTTGTGGTCGTATTATACCATTTAATCCGAGGCGCCGTCGCCCCCGCTCCCGGTCTTGAAGCTGATGGCGAACGGCTTCCACACCTTGACGGCGACGCCGTCCTTGCGGGCCGGCTCGAACTTCCACTTGCGGACGGCCGCCTCGGCCGCCTTGCCCAGGCCCTTGTCGTCCTGGATGCCCTTGAGGATGCCGGTATCGATGACGTTGCCCTTTTCGTCGATCAGGGCGTTGACGGTGATCGTCCCCTCGACGCCGAGCTGTTCGGCCAGCCGGGGATAGACGGGGTTGATCGTTCGGACGATGCTGGGGGGGCTGGTGACCGAGGCCAGGTCGACGAGATCGCCCTCCTTGACCGGGGGCCCGGCCGGGGCGGATACCGCCGCGGGGCCGGGATCGGCGGCCGCTTCGGTCCCGGTCTTCGGGCCCGGGGCCGCGCTCTCTTCCGTCTTGACGGCCGGGGGCGGAGCTTCCGTGCCCGGCGGAGGAACGGCCCGGGCCGGATCGGAGGAAGCCGCGGCCCGCGACCCGCCGCCGTCGCCGCCGGTCCTGTCGCCGGCGAGGAGCGGGGCGACGGACGGGGCGACCGGCTCGAGGATCCCCTCCGCGATGGGCTCCTCGGGAGCGGCCTTCTTGGCCTGCGGCTTGGGCTTCGGCTGGACCGGCTCGGGCTTGATCTCGGGCGGGGGCGCCTCCACGACCGGCTGGACGGGCGCGGGCGCTTCGACCGCGGGCCGCCGGGCCCTCATGTCGGGGTCGGTCTTGGGGGCCGGCTTGGGACGCAGGACGAGGAACGCGGCCACGGCCACCGCGGCGACGGCGATCCCGACCCCGGCCAGCATCGGGAAGCCCTTCTTCGGCTTGTCCTCGCCGATGTGATCGAAGATCTCCCGTTGCCGGAAGATGTCCCCGGACGCGGTCGGCACGACCTCCGGGATCTTGGTATCGACCCTGACCGGCTCGGGCTTCACGGCATCGCGCCAGGCGGGTTCGGATACGACGGGCTCGGGACGGGCGGGCTCGCGCCTGACGGGCTCGGGCCTCGGCCGGTCCGCGGGTTTGGCGGCCTTCGGCGAGGCTGCGGGAACGGCCGGGGGGGCTGGAGGCGTCTGCGCCCGGGGCGTCTCTTTCGGCGCTTCGGGTCTCGGCTTTCCGGGCGTGAAGAAGGGCGAGATATCGGAGCCGGGGTCCCCCGCGGTCAGCGTGTTCTTCGCGACGGTCTCGGCCCTCTCGGCCGCGGGCGGCGGGGGCGGAGTCGGCTTGGGCTTGACGGGCGCGGGCGGCGGGGGGGTCGGCCGGGGTTTCGCTTCGAGCGGAGGAGGAGGCGGCGGCGGAGCAGGAGGCAGCGGGGCCGTCTTGGGGACCTTGACCTTTTCCTTGTCGATCTCCAGGCCGGCCAGGGCCGACTTGAGGAACTGGTCGATATCGGAGCCGTCGTGGCCGTTCCCGTTCCCGCCGTTGGGCCGGCCCTCGGCCTTCTTCGGCGCGGGAGGCTCGACGACGACCGACTTGAGGAGCTCGTCGGCGAGCGTCTCGAAGGCGGCTTCGACGGGCGCCTCGCGCGGGGCCGGCGCGGGTTTCCGCACCTTGGGGAAGTCGACCTTGGGGATCTCCCGGCTCAGCCGGTCGAGGTCGGCCGGGAGCGAGAAGATGTCGTCGTCGGTCCTGGGCTTCTCGCGCTTGCGCGGTTCGGCGGGCTCGGGCTCGGGCTTGGCCGTTCTGGCCGGCTTGGGCTCCGGGGCGGTCTCGGGCTTGCCCAGGACGGCCTCGACCGAGGCCAGGAGCTCGGTCATCTTGAGCGGTTTCTCGAAGTACTCCGAAGCGCCGTAGGTGCGCAGGGCTTCCGTCCGGTAGACGCGGTCCTTGTAGACCCCGGTCATGATGAAGACGGTGGCCTGGGAATTCCGCTCCGACGTGATCCTCTGGCAGAGCTCGAAGCCGTGGACCTTGGGCAGCATGGCCTCCATGAGGACCAGGTCCGGCGATTCCTTGTTGTACCTGTCCCAGCCCGCTTGCCCGTCGGCCGCCGTGATCACCTTGTAGCCTTCTTTGGAGAAGACCCCTTGGAGGGCGGACAGCGAGCTCTGGTCATAGTCGATGATGAGGATCTTCTTCGTGACCATCTTTCAGGGCTTCCTCGCGCCGCCGGACCCGGCGTCCCGGCCGGAAACAGGCCCGATAGACGCTCGTTCAGACAGCGCTCGCGTTCGCATGGACCCATTTTTTCCTCACCCCCCGGCAGGGTCAATCACCCTTTTAGGTGATTGAGGGGATGATTTCCCCCCCGTCCCCGGGGGAGCGCTCAAAAAGGTTCTTCTCCCTCTTCCGAAAAGTCCCTCTCTCCGGCTTTGCTCGAGAATCGCCTCTAGCTCCCCGGACCCCCTGGGAACCAGTCCCGTCGGTTCCCCCGCCTGCGGCGGGCCCCCCTCCGCTACGGGGATCGTCGAGGCAAATCCCCTCGCCGCCTCGAGAGGGAGCCCGGAGCGGCCAGCGATCGACTTGTTTCTGTCCGGCGGTCGCGGAGGGGCTTCGGGGATCCGCTCCGTTCGCTGCGGGATACCCCTCAGCCCCTTCTCCCGCGACCTGCCGCTGGGAACGGCGAACGGGGACATGTACCTCAGGTACGTGTCCCCATCTTCATCGACGCGCCTCCGTCCGGCGGCCGGAGGGCTTCGGGGATGAACCGGCGGGGGCGGGCTGCGTAATCATCACTGAGAACGATAGGGAAGGAGGGGAGACATGGAAGGAACGAGAACGCGCGGCTTCGGGTGCTCCTCCTTCTCGACTACGGCACGGCCGAGGCCCGCGCCGCGGCCTGGACGAAGCTGCGCCTATTCCTCGAAAGCTCGGACCGGTTCTCGAGACCGGGTCCCGGGGGACCGGAGGGCGTCCTCTTCCGCGACTCCAAGGGCCGCTTCCACGCTTTCCGCGGATCGGGGGGACGCCAGGCCGTCGGCCTGGCCGACGACGCGGCCGAGGCCCTCGGGATCGTCGGCCGGGCCCGCTGACCGGGCCGCGGCCCCTCCACCCTCCCTACTGCAGGACCCGCTTGACGATGTCGACGAGCCCCAGCGCGTACTCGATCTCGGTCAAGGGGATGTTCTTGGCCGCCGCCAGCTTGGTGAATCGCCCGTCCTTGTTGCTGTCCTTGGTCACGACGATGTAGTCGGCGAAGGGGGCCACGGCGTCGATCATGCGCTCGTTGTCGCTGCCGGCCGGGCCGCGCTTCGATTCGCCGCCGATGTGGACGGCCAGGACGAAGATCTTGTTCCGTTTGCAGTGGTCGATGACCTTCTTCAGACGGGACTCCTCGCTGTCGAGCGTCAGGCCCGAGGCGCCCATGCCCTTGAGGCTGGCCCCGATGGCCAGGATGACCGCCTTGTAGGGCGTGCCGGCCGGGTATTTCTCGAGGTCGGTCACGATCTCGACGTGGAAGCCGGGGCCGGACTCCCGCCCCCCGAGCCCGACGCCGTCGGCGACCATCTCCGCGGTCGGGACATCGCAGTAGTCGTAGCCGATGCCGGCCTCGTCGAGGACGATGTTGAGGGTCGTGACGTCGGTGCTCTGCCCGGCCGAGGTCGTCAGCGCGGGCAGGCCGGCCTTGGGCAAGGCTTGTCCGGCGACGAGGAGGGCCAGGCCGAGGGCGGCGAAAGCGCCCAGGCCGGCGAGGATTCTCTTGTTCATGGCGAGGCTCCTTTCTACTTCTTGTCGGGTTCCATGAGGATGTCGAAGGCCCGGACGGCCTTGTTCCACCAGTCCGGGTCGGCCGTCGGGATGCGGCCCCGGCGACGCTTGGCCGCGTCGTAGAGGCTGAGGTGGTTGTATTTCACCAGGAGGTCGTCGCCGAGCTTCCACCAGGCCCGGACGACGTTCTGGGCGTTGTTGAGGCTGAAGCCCGTGACGGTCTTGACGGCCTCCTTGGGGCTGCGCTTGAACTGCTCGGCGGCCAGCCGGTCGATCTCGGCGATCCGCGCCAGGGCCCCTTCCTCCCACTCCTTCTGGGCCGCCTTGACGTCCTCGATGGCCGCGTTGTAGGCGACCTGGACGTGGAAGTCGACGTAGTCGAAGGCCCACCGGGCCGAGTCGCGGCTGAAGACGAAGTGGTCGCCGACCTGGAACGACTTGGGCATCTCGGACGCCCCGGCGTAGAACGGGATGTAGCAGGAGGTGTCCTGGACGCCGAAGGCGATCCAGACGATGCCGCCGACGGGATCGGGCAGCCACGAGCGGCACTGGGTCAGGCTCGTGTACTCGACGTTGGGCACGCTGATGAGGCGGGTCCCCCGGTAGTAGTGCGGGTTCTTGAACGGTCCGCCCCGGATGCCCAGGACGGGGTCGAAGATCGTGCCCTGCGACTTGTCGCGGGTCAGGGCCATGACGTCCTGGACGGAGAGCTTCTTGTCCGGCTTGACCGAGAAGGGGAAGTCCATGTTGGGCGTCTCGGGCTTGAACTTCCGCGACGGGGCGACGAGGTCGTAGAAGCGCCACATGCGCGAGCGGCGTCCCTGGGTGCTCACGGCGCTGCCCTCGGCGGGCGAGTAGGCCTTTTTCCAGCTGAAGGGCTTGCCGCCCTTGGGATCGTAGAGGCCCATGTCGACGGCCAGCGAGACGACGTTCGGCGAGGCCATGAAGAAGTCCTTGTTGCCGAGGTCGATCTCTCCGATGCGCGACTCGTTGGGGCAGACGCTGACCTCGTCGTCCGGGACGCGCTGGGCGCACCAGACGGCGCCGGGCTTGCCGCTCTCGGGGGTCCACAGCGGGCCGGCGGGCATGATCTCGAACAGCCAGGCTTCCTTGGGGTCGGCGATGGCCAGCATCTCGCCGTCGTCGTGGAAGCCGTAGCCGTACTTCTCGGCCAGGGAGCCGATGACCTGGATGGCCTCCCGGGCCGTCGCCGCCCGCTCCATGGCCAGCAGGGTCAGCATCGACAGGTCGAGCTTGGCCGACGGGGTCGGGTTCTGAAGCTTGCGCACGCAGCCGATGGTCGACTCGCCGATGGCCACCTGCTTCTCGTTCATGTAGCCGAACATGCCGTGGTGGTAGGCGTAGGTGCGGGCGACCTGGGGGATCTCGAGGCCGGTGAAGTCCTTCTTGACGAGGTCCCACTTGAGGCCCTCGTCGGGCGGCCAGGTCGTGTACTGGGAGATGTGGTAGATCCGGCGGGTCGAGCCGGGCTTGTGGTCGGCCGCGGGGACGTGGCGCCAGGTCCAGTCGCAGGTGCCGCAGTCGCAGGTGTGCGTGGTCATGGTCGACCCGTCGGTCGAGGCGTCCCTGCCGACGAGGATGGAGGTGCAGGCGTCACCGGCGAGGACCGGGTCGAGGACGTCCGCCGCGGCGGGGCCGCCGGCCGTGGACACGTGCCCGGCCAGCAGGAAGGCCAGGACGAGGCCGCCGGCGAGCGCGATGAGGCGTCTGGGGTTCATGGTCAGCTCCTTTGCGAAGGGTTTCCCTCTCACTTGCCGGGCTCGACCAGGACGTCGTAGGCCCGGACGGCCCTGTTCCACCACTCCGGATCGGCGGTCGGGATGCGTCCGCTCCGGCGTTTCGAGGCGTCGTAGAGGCCGAGGTGGTTGTATTTCACGAGCAGGTCGTCGCCGAGCCTCCACCAGGCGTCGACGACGTTGGCCGCGTTGTTCAGCGAGTGCCCGGTGACGTACCTGACGGCCTCCTTGGGACTGCGCTTGTAGAGGTCAGCGGCCAAGCGATCGGTCTCGGCTAATTTGTCGAAGGCGCCGTCCTCCCAGGTCTTCCGGGCCGCCTTGACGTCCTCGATGGCCGCGTTGTAGGCGACCTGGACGTGGAAGTCGACGTAGTCGAAGGCCCAGCGGGCCGAGCCCCGGTCGAAGATGAAGTGATCGCCTGTCGAGAAGGACTTGGGGATGTCGGTGGCGCCGGCGTAGAAGGGTATGTAGCACGACGTGTCCTGCGCGCCCAGGGCCACCCAGACGATCCCGCCGATCGGGTCGGGCAGCCACGACCGGCACTGGGTCAGGGTCGTGTATTCGACGTTGGGCACGCTGATGAGGCGCGTCCCCTTGTAGTAATTGGGGTTCTTGAACGGGCCCCCGCGCAGGCCCCGGACCGGGTCGAAGACCGTGCCTTCCGACTTGTCGCGGGTCAGGGCCATGACGTCCCGGGCGGAGAGCTTCCGGTCCGGTTTGACCGAGAAGGGGAAGTCCATGTTGGGCGTCTCGGGCTCGAACGGGACATGGGGAACGACGACTCGAGCGTCTCCGTCAGGACCATGTGGAAGGGCGTCACCAGGATGGCCAGCACGCGGCGGTCGGAGATCTTGACGAAGCGGAGGTGCTCGAACGGGAGCCGGAAGACGTGGGGAGAGATGACGAAGCCCAGATTGTCCGACGAGTCGGCCAGGATCCGGCAGGCCTGGATGAGGAGCGAATCGAAATCGGAGGTCCGCTGGGGGAACTCCTCCTGGATGAGGGGGATCCTCTCGTCCGGCAGGGCCTTCGCGGCCAGGAGACCGCCGACGTAGTGGCGCAGTCCCTTGTCCGTCGGGACGCGGCCGGCGGAGGTGTGGGGCTGGTCGAGGAAGCCCAGCGCCTCGAGCTTGGCCATGATGTTGCGCAGCGTCGCCGGCGAGGCCGTGATCCGCCGCCCCTCGCAGATCGCGCCGGAGCTGACCGGCCGCCCGTGGCGGACGAAGCGCTCGACGACGAGGTTGAGGACCTTCTTGTCCTTCTCGCGCAGCGCAGACTCGATCATCCTCGTTCCTAGGGGTTTTTATAGCACTAAAGACGACCGGGTGTCAAATGACTGTATGTCAGACCCCGGCCGCTCGGGAAATTCTAATTCCAGCGTATCCAACGACTTGCGCAAAGTCTCCGCTCGTGTCGCCCGAGGTCTGGTAGCGCACGAGATCGGCCTCGCCCGCGCCCAGCCCGATCGAAGCCACGAGCGCGGCGACCGTGGGCTGGAAGCCGCACATCGAGATCCTCTCCGCGGTGACGGTCTCGAACAGTCCGGCCGGATCGAGGGCCAGGACCCGGTCGATGGCCAGCCGGTCCTTCCGCTCCGCGGTCTTCTGGCTGACATAATGGCTCAGGTCGGTGCTGGCGACGATGAGCGTCTCCCCGCCGTGCCCGCGGACCGCCTCGGCCAGGGCCCGGCCGAGCGCCTCGAGATCGGCGTAGCCGGCCTCGTGGGAGACGCAGATCGGCACGATCGCCGCGTCCGGCCGGAAAAACTGGATGAACGGCAGCTGGACCTCGAGCGAGTGCTCCCAGAGGTGGGCCTGGTCGTCCCTCTCGACGAGAGAGCATCCGTCCAGGATGCGGACGGCCAGATCCCGGTCGATCGGGCTGTCCCCGAGAGGTGTCCGCCAGCCGCCCTCGGACTGGATGGCGAAGAGGGGGCCGATCTCCCCGTGGGCCGGCCCGAGAACGACGAAGGCCCCCGGCATGACCGTCGACGAGAAGACCGCGCCGGCGACGGGGCCGGAATAGACGTAACCGGCGTGGGGCGAAACGATCGCGACGGCCTTCTTGCGGACCGCGCCCATGTCGGTCAGCCCCTCGATCGTCTCGCGCAGACGCACGGGGCGGTCCGGATAGAATCGACCCGCGACCCAGGGCTTTCGGATCGTCAGCGCCACCTCAGACCTCTCTTACCAACATAGGCCGGCGGAGGCCCGATGTCAACGAGCGGCGCTCAAACGACCCGGCGCTTCTCCTCGAAGCGGACGCCGAGCGTCCCGAGCTCCTCCAGGATGGGGACGTAGATCTCGGGCAGGACCGGGACCTGGACGCCGGCCGCGCGGATCCGGCCCTCGAGGACGAGCCGGGCGCCGATCGCCGCGGGCAGGCCGACCGTGCGCGACATCGACGAATCGCCGCCGGGCACGCCGTAGTCGATGAGGGTCGAGACGATCCGCTCGCTCCGCCCGTCCGCCCTGCGGACGAGGAACTCGTGCTGGAGGACGATCATGTCCCTCTCCCCTTCCCCGTAGGCCAGCTTGTCGACCATCAGGGCGGCCAGGTTGTCGAAGGCCGAGCCCTTCGCGACCGGGAGCGGGTCGGCGGCGAACAGCCCCAGCCACTCCAGGCGGGAGATGACGGACGATACCGGACCGGGCCCCAGGCGGATGGCGACGGCCGCCCGGACGTCGGCGCCCGGAGCGGCCCCCGCGAGCTCGCCCATGAGCCCGAGGAACGTCGAGCCGGAGCGGTCCCGCGGCGTTTCGTCGAGAAGGCCCAGCGCGACCATCTTCCTCAGGGTCTCGCACCAGCCGGCGTAGCGCAGCGTCCCCCGGAGCACGGTGAGGGCCTCGGGGATGCCGTAGGTCTCCCGGTAGCAGACGGAGTCCCGGTTGGGGTAGCCCTCGAACTCGCCGAGGCCGGGGATGGGGACGATCTCGGGGGCGGCGAACAGGTCTTCGGCGGGGACGGAGACGATCCGGCCGTCCTTGAGGAAGCGGGCCGGGTTCTTGGAGGCCAGCAGGACGCCCCGCGGGCTCCAGGAGAACTTGTATCCGAAGGGGTTGGTGTTGGCGTCGGGGGCCGGCAGGCCGCCGCACCACGACGTGAAGCCGAGGACGCGCCCGCCCGTCTCGTGGACCTCGTGGATGACGCGCATGGCCTCCATGTGGTCGATCCCCGGGTCGAGGCCGAGCTCGTTCAGGAGGATGACGCCCTTGGCCCGGGCCCGGGCGTCGAGCTCGCGCATGGCCGGACTGACGTAGGACGCGGTGACCATGGGCTTGCCGCTCTCGATGGCCAGCTCGGCGACGAGCGGGTGGAACGTGTAGGGGACCATGCTGACGACGAGGTCGGAACGGCCGACGGCGGCGGCCAGGGCCGCCTTGTCGGAGATGTCCAGCGACACGGCCCGGCCGCGCGGATGGCCGGCGACGAGCTTCTCGGCGCGGGCGGGCTCCACGTCGGCGACCGTGACCGACAGCTCCGGAAGGCCGAGCAGGTAGCTCACGAGCGGCCGGGCGACGAGGCCCGCCCCCAGGATGAGGACGTTCTTCATGGCGCTCCTCCCGTAACGGCCATCGTCAGCCGAGGTATTTCGCGAGATAGGCGTAGTCGGGCGCGAGCTCCCCGCGGTACAGGATGACCGCCCGGCGCAGGACGTCCGGAAGGCCGCAGCTCTCGAACCGGCCGCCGTAGTCCGCCGCGGCGATGGCCGGCACGTGGTCCTTCAGCTTGCCGCTGAAATAGGTCGACGACTCGAGCGGCAGCTCGGCGGGCAGGTTGTAAACGGCCAGGACGGCCGGGCCTCGCCCCTCGAATCCCATCAGGGGCCGGTCGGCCGCCGGGTCGTAGACGTAGACCGGGTCCTCGGAATCCGTGGGTTGCACGGTCGATTCGATCGAGCCGTTGATGTCGCAGGTGATGTCGCCGATGACCTTGAGCCGCGGCCGCGCCCCGCTCCTGTAGAGGTCCTTCAGGAAAGGCTTGCTGACGTACTTCGGGAACTTCGGCGTCCAGTAGATGCCGTTGACCAGGACCGTGAGGTAGGGCACGTAGTCCTCGGTCACCGGCCGGTACGTCTGGGGATTCTCGTAGTAGTCCTGGAGGTCGAAGGCCCGGCCCGGGTCGCGCGGCCGGACCATGTCCTCCTCGTGGAAGACGGCCTTGTAGAGCCGCCCGGGGATCCGCTACTTCCGCGTCCAGATGAACAACCCCTTCGACGGCTACAACTACCTCCCGACCTTCCGGGAGGCCGTCCGGGCCAAGCTGGCCGCGTTCGTCAACGCCGCGCCCGAAGAGGTCTCCTTGACGAGCAACACGACCGAGGGCGTCAACCTCGTCGTCAACGGCCTCGACCTCAAGGCGGGCGACGAGGTCCTGGTGACCAGCCTCGAGCACCCCGGCCACATCAATCCCTGGCGGCTCAAGGAGAAGAGGGCCGGCGTCAAGATCGTCACGGTGCCCATGCCGCTGTTCCCGAAGAGCGCGCAGGAGATCGTCGACGCCTTCGCCGCCGCGATCACGCCGCGGACCAGGATCATCAGCATCAGCCACACGGTCTTCATCACCGGCCTGATCATGCCGCTCAAGGAGCTGAGCCAGCTCGCCCGCGACAAGGGCCTTCTCATCCTGGCCGACAGCGCCCACGGGATCGGCATGCTGGACCTCGACATGAAGCAGCTCGGCGTCGACTTCTTCATGTCCAGCCCCTACAAGTGGCTGGGCGCCCCGACCGGGATCGGCCTCCTCTACGTGCGCAAAGAGGCCCTGGACAAGGTCTGGCCGACCATCGTCAGCTCGGGCTGGGACGCCACTCCGACGGCCGCGAAGCTCGACCCCCAGGGCCAGCGGTCGGACGCCTTCCTGTTCGCCCTCGACGAGGCCCTCGACTTCAACAACCGGATCGGCAAGACCCGGATCGAGAAGCGGATCAAGGTCCTGGCCGCCTACCTGAGGCAGGAGCTGTCCAGGATGCCCGGCGTCAAGGTCCACACCCCTATCGACCTCTACCTCGGGGCCGGCCTGACGGCGTTCTCGATGACCGGGGCCAACCCCGCTCAGCTCGTCGAGTATCTGCGGGACAAGTACAACCTGGTCGTCCGGACGACGGGCAGCGCCCAGGCGGGGACCTACGGCGTCCGCGTCTCGACGCCGATCTACGTCTCGACCAAGGAAGTCGACATGGTCCTCGAGGGGGTCCGGACCCTCCTCGCCCACAAGGCCTGAGCGGCGCCGCGTAAAGAACTTTACCCCCCGGTCCAAGGGAATTTACGTTTTATCACCCCCTGGGGCCGGGTCCGTCAGGGAGACCGGGCTGGCATAAAATATGCATATTTCCATGGCGTGAGCGCGATAACGGGAAACGGATACCCCCTGAGACTTCCCGATACCCTTCCATAACCCTCCTTCTTTTTGTTCCGGAGCGAGGGGCGCCGCGGGGGCGCCCCTCCTCTTCTTTTTCCCCCGGTTTTCTTTTCCAGCTATCTTCTCGGGCCGGGCCGCGGCGACCGGCCGCCCCGGAAAGGGCGCAAGGCCTTGTGCGGGCGGCCCCCGCTCCCCCCATCGTTCGTGTTGACAAGGCGTTTCCGCGCGCCCTATAATCGGCTCAAAGGCATGCTCATCGCGGAAAAAGGCCTTCAGGCGTCCCCTCGTCCGACTAAACCGTTGATTAACTACCCGTAGAGCCCTCTGGCCACGGGACTTGTCCATAGGCTCGAAGAAGGAGAAGCTCATGAAGGCCCATTTCCCCCCCCGCCGCCCGGCGCTGATCGTCCTCCTGGCCGGGTCCCTGCTGGCGGCGGCGTCGACCGCCTCGCCGGCCGTCATCTACGATTTCGTGGCCAAAGCTCCGGAGGCCAAGTGGTCCCGGACGCTGGCGAGTCCGGGGGAGCTCCCCTGGAACGGTCCGGCCAACGACAGCCGGGGCTTCGCCAAGCACCTCACCAACGCCGTTCTCGAGAACGGCAAGACGTTCGCCCTCGTCCTCGAGACACATCCGGAATGGAAGAACGGCGGCGCGATCTACGGCCTCTACGCCAACGTCAAGATCCCGGCCAACGCCCGGTTCTCCGCCCTGGTGGGCTTCCTGAAGGGCGCGGCGGGGACCGACGGGGCGACCTTCCAGGTCCACGTCTTCGACCAGGCGACGGGGGCCCTGACTCTCCTGGCCTCCAAGGCGGCCAAGGCCGACGGCGCGCTCGACGAGCTCGCCGCCGATCTCGGCCCCTATGCGGGTAAGACGGTCACCTTCCGGCTCCAGGTCGGAGCGGGCCCGACGGCGACCCAGGACTGGGCCGTCTGGGCCTCGGCGGCGGTCACGCAGGAGATCGCCCTCCAGATGACGGCCGCGGCCATGAAGCCGGTCGCGACGGCCAAGCTGCCGGCCCAGCAGCCCAGCCTGGCCGGCGTCCAGAAGTTCCGGCCGGCCGTCATCAAAAGGATTCCCCTGACCCCCGTCGGAAACCTGCCGCCCAAACACAAGATCGAGGACGCCGGTCCGCTGCCCATCGAGGAGCCCCTAACCCTCCTCAACCGCGTCTACAAGGACAACCAGAGGCCCAACATCTACTATTACCTGCCGCGCGAGATCAATCTCGTCCGCGAGGAGAACACCGGCGATTACCGCGTGAGCGCCGTCTGGACCCAGGACCAGAGGATCCGGACGACGCTGACCCTCCGGGCCAACATCGACCCGTCCGAGGTCCGGGTCATGACGGACGCGCTCAGGGCGGCCAAGGGAAGCTCGGCCGGCCTCCTGACCATGCCCTACGACGAGGCCAACATCATCGACATGAAGGGCTGGGAAGATTGGCAGATCGAGGACATCCGCGTCCCGACCTTCGGGTCGCTCGATACCGAGCTCCCGATCTCGATCGCCATGACCCCGGAGACCCTGGCCCAGCTCAAGCCCCTCCTCGAGAAGGAGGGCCTGACCGCGGGCATGCGCATCAAGACGGGCGACGTCGAGCGGGAGATCCCCATCAAGGTCGGCCTCAAGTACTTCACCGGGCGCTGGTATTCCCCCTTCGACGAGCTCGGCTACTCCTACGACGAGCGGGCCTCTCTCGTCACCCTCCACAACGTCCGCAACCTGTCCGATTTCCCGCTCAAGGTCAGCCACGTCAACCTCCGGTTCCGTTTCCCGAACCGCGAGGAGGTCTACAAGAGCCTGGCCTGCCGTCCCGAGATCGTCATCCCCCCCGGGGAGACCCGGGACGTCCAGGCCGCCCTGGTCATGAAGGACCGCCTCCTGGCCGAGTACCGCGCGGTCTTCCCGACGCCGCCCCCCCCGCCCAAGAAGAAGAACCCGCTTCTCGAGAAGGCCCTCGGCGCCCTCAAGGACGAGGTCGAAAAACGGCTGGACAAGGACAAGGAGCCGGAAGCCGCTCCGCCCGCCGGGGGGAGCGCCCCGCCCGACCTCAAGATGGACGACTTCTTCAAGTCCCGCGTCAACAGCTACTGGCTGGATTTCGCGCCCGACTTCGACTGCCAGGATTGCCTGGACAGGATCTGGGGCTCGATCGAGGTCGTCTCCTACATCGAGCGGATGAGGAAGGTCAACGTCGAGGCCTTGGCCAACGTGCTCCGGCGGGAGCACGACCTGTCGCTCTCCCTGGGCGGGCCCGTCCTCGAGGACATGGCCTGGTTCTTCGGCAACGTGCGCTTCCGGAACCAGGGGCAGCGGGCGCCGTTCCGCTACTGGACCGACCCCCTCGGCGTCCGTCATTTCGTCTACGACTATTCCGCGCGGGACCTCTCCGGGCTGTTCCGGCTCTCGATGAGCGTGCTGGGCAAGTACAAAGGCGTCCTGGAGTTCGGCTTCTCCGGCCTGCGGGAGCCCGTCTACGGCCCGGACATCGAGCCCCTCAGGCCCGAGTCGTCGACGCGCGAGCTCGAGGGCGATCGCGCCTTCCGCATCCGGGGAGCCGGGTCCTACGCCGTCAGCCAGATGATGAGGGTCGACCTCTCCCTCGGGTATGTCAAGGGCACGACCTCGCTCGTCCTGAACGACGCGGGCGCGGCCAAGGCCCAGTACTTCGACGTCATCTCCCAGCGGAGCTGGGGGAGCGGGACGCTGAACGACAGCGATACCGGCAGCCGGACGATCGTCGCCGGCTCCATCACGCGCTTCGAGGACGATCTCCTGGGCATGCAGCACGAGATCGCCGCCGGCGGCGAGTACGAGACCGGCTACGTCGCCACCTCGACCTGGAAGTTCGACAACCTCCTCCATTACTACGCCGGCGGGAGCCCTTACACCTTCGGCCGGACGACCTCCCCGTCCTCCGGCGAAGACGTCGGCTGGGGTCTCGTCGGATTCTACATCGCTCCCGGCTCGGAAGGCTCCTTGGGCCTCCGGCGCGAGATCAAGAGGATCAGCGGCTTCTTCCAGGACACGATGAAGCTCTTCGGGCGCCTGTCCCTGACGGCCGGGCTGCGCTTCGACCGCACCGACACCCTGTTCGGGTCGGTCGCCAAGGGCTCCAGCGGCAACACCGTCAGCGTCATGGCGGGCAACTCGCTCATCGACCCTCTCATGGGCTACAACCCGTACGCGGCCATGGCCCTCCCCGCCTGGGACAAGACCATCGTCTGGAACAGCTTCTCCCCGCGCTTCGGACTGGTCCTCGACCTCCTAGGCCGGGGCACGACGCTCCTCAAGGCCTCCTGGGCCAGCCTGCCGGAATACCTCGCCCTCGGCTACAGCGAGGACCTGCTCCCGATCGATCCCCGCGCCTCGCACGGGTTCATCTGGTTCGACGAGGACGGGGACGGCCGGGTCGATACCTCCGACAGCTATTCCCTCATGCCCTTCGACTTCCGCGTCTACAAGAGCGAGTTCTACCGCCAGGCCGTCGACCCCGACCTCACGGCCCCGAAGATCACGGAATGGTCGATCGGGCTGGAGCAGTCCCTGGCCCGGGACTTCACCCTGTCCGCGCGGTACGTCAACCGCAGGCACGCGAACGTCGTCGGGAACGTCCTCTACGATCCCTCGACCCAGGTCCGCTGGATGCGCCTGGAGGAGTCCCCGGAGGGCTGGTGGGTGCCCTTCGAGACCGTCGTCCCCGGATCGGAGGGCCATCCCGACTTCCCCGTGACCCTCTACCTGCCCTCGACGACGGCCCCCGACTTCTTCAAGAGGATCGAGAACGTGCCCGAGCTCGAGGCGGAGTACCGGAGCCTGGAATTCACCGTCCACAAGCGGATGTCGCACAACTGGCAGCTCTTCGGGTCCCTGGTCTGGAACCGGGCGACCGGCACGACCAGCCTGGCCTCCCGCTGGAGCGCCGGGTACTCCACGGTCATCCTGAACCCGAACTCCTTCGTCAACGTCTCGGCGACCGACCGCCTCCTCCAGGACCGGCCGCTCGTCGCCAGGCTCGCCGGCACGGTCCGCTTCCGCGGCAACGTCTACGCCAGCTTCCTGCTGAAGGCCCAGAGCGGCGCGCCCTGGGGCCGGACGGTCACCGTCGTCCCGCCCGCGGACTGGGCGGCGGAGAACGGCGCCAGGGCCTTGCCGGTCACGATCAACCTGGAGAGCCCGGGGGCCAACCGCTACGGCTCGTGGAAGAACCTGGACATCCGCCTGGAGAAGGAATTCGCGACGTCCGGGCGCGGCCGGTTCGGGATCTCGGTCGACGTCTTCAACCTGCTCGGGGACAAGTACCGGATCCTCGACCTCAACGACGGGGGCACCTGGCGGCCCGACGCGGAAGGCGCCAGCGCCGGGACGCGCGTCCTGAGCGGCACCTACAACACGTACTGGCCCCGCTGGGGAGAGCGCGTCGTCCGGATCAACCTGAACCTAGGTTTTTAACCGGAACTCGACGACCTTCCTCAGCGCCTCCCCTTCCGTCGAGCTCTTGACCGACGCCTCCAGGCGGAGCTTGACGTCCATCAGCCTGTCGAGGCCGCGGTCGAGGACGAGAGGGAATTCCATCCGGAAGAGCCCCTTCCTGTTCTCCGTGAGCTGCCGTTCCTCGAGCGCGAGCGGGAACGAGCCGCCCGCCTCCCAGACGACCGCGCCGGAGGGGTCCGACAGCTCGAGGCGGACGTCGAACGAGGTCTCCAGGCGCCCGTCCTCGAACGTGAACCAGATCGAGTTGTAGGGGACGTCGACGAACACCTTGCCCTCGAAGAGGGACCCGTCGGACCGGAGCTTCTGGAGGGAGAGCGCGTAGTCGAAGAAACGCTTGTCCTGGGAGAACGTGCGCTGGAAGTGCCCCTGGGCGATGTTGAGCTCCTGGAGGTGTTCCAGGTTGATGGCCATCATGATGTATTGGCCCGAGCAGTGCTGGTCGACGAAGACGACGGGGAAGGCGCCGTAGGACCAGACCTCCCGGCAGTTGCCGGAGCTCTCCATGGGATAGGTCAGGCGCTCCGAGGGCGGCCCGAAGAGGATGTAGATCCGGCCCCGGTCGGTCTGCCAGCCGGGGCGGCCCTCGCCGTGGAACATGGCCCCCGCCCTTTCGACGCGCTGCTCGTACTCGATCCGGTACTCGTTCCGCTCGGTGTCCGGGTCCGGGTCGCGGCGCTTCCAGAACTCCTCGATGAAATCGTCCCGGTCGGCCTCGGGGAGCTCGAGGAAGATCTTGCGCTCCGCCTTGGTGATGATGTAACCGACCTGGCCCAGGAACTGGGCGTGGGCCGGCCCGAGCCGCCGCTCGAGGCGGTAGCCGACGCAGGAGGCGGACGCCGCCAGGCCGGCGACGAGGACGAGCGGGCCGAGGAGGGCGGCCAGCCCGGCCAGGGAGGCCGCGGCGGCGCGTCCGGGGGGATGGGCGGGCATCTTTCGGGTCCTTTCGCTCCCTAAGGTATCCGTTGGGAGGCGAATAATCAAGCCCGGGGACCTGCCGGAGGTCCCGGCCGGGGGGACGGGAGGTGGTGCGGAAGGGGGGACTCGAACCCCCACAGCCTTGCGGCCATAAACTCCTGAGGCTTACGCGTCTGCCAATTCTTGATCAGCAGCGGGAAGTCCTCCTTGCTGTGCGAAGTGATGTACTGCATGTCGTCGAGAATCGGCTTCACCTGCCCCTTGACATCCACGACGGCGGTCTTGGCTTCGTCAGCCAGCCCGCCGAGTCTCCCCTGGAGGTCCTTGACCGTGAAGTCGGGGGCGGTTGCGGCTTCGGTCACGGCCTGGGTCTTCGCGCCGGGCGCGCAGGCCGCTCCGGCCGAGACGATAAGAACGGCCGCCAATAACGCGGCGGCGGCGAGGGTCTTTCTCATGGTCGGCTCCTCGGGCTCGGTAATCCACATAAATACTATCTAAATTATAGTGTAATCTCCCGGAAAAAAAAAGGTTCTTCTCCTATTTCCGGGATACGCTCTCGAGGCGGGGCGGGAATTCGCCTCGACGATCCCCGTAGCGGAGGGGGACCCGCCGTAGGCGGGGGAACCGACGGGACTGGTTCCCAGGGGGTCCGGGGAGCTAGAGGCGATTCCCGACCGAAGTTGCAGAGAGGGACTTCCCGGAATCGGGAGAAGAACCAAAGAAAAGGGGGGGATCGAATCCGCTTTGTCCGAAAATAAAGCGGGTTTGACCCCCTCCGGGATCAGGCGGCGAGCTTGAGCAGGCGCGCCCAGCGGGCGTCGACCTCGGCCTGGACGGCCGCGATCTGCTCGGGCTTCAGGTGGCGGAACCGGCCCTGGATGCGGATGTAGTCGTCGACCGGCTTCTTGTCCTTGAGCTTGAGGTTGATCGTGTACTTCTCGCCGTCCTCGATCTCGAAGAGCGGGAAGTAGGCGTTCTGGACGGCCATCCGGGCCAGCTTGACCGTGTCCTCCGGCCGGCTCTTCCAGCCCGTCGGGCACGGCGCGTAGATGTGGAAGAAGCGCGTGCCACTGATGGCCTTGGCCTTCTTCATCTTCTTGACGAGGTCCTCCGGGTGGGAGACGCTGGCCGTGGCGATGTAGGGGATGCGGTGGGCGGCCATGATGCCGACGAGGTCCTTCTTCGGCCTGTTCTTGAAGTGCTTGACCGGCGTCGTCGTGGTCCAGGCGCCGTAAGGCGTCGCCGACGAGCGCTGGATGCCGGTGTTCATGTAGGCCTCGTTGTCGTAGCACACGTAGATGATGTCCTCGTTCCGCTCGGCCGCGCCGGACAGCGCCTGGAGGCCGATGTCGAAGGTGCCGCCGTCGCCGGCCCAGGCCACCACCGTCGTCTCCGTGTCGCCGACCATGTCCAGCCCGGCCTTGACGCCCGTCGCGGTCGACGCGGCCGTCTCGAAGGCGCAGTGATAGATCGGGCAGTCCAGCGACGAGTAGGGGTAGGGCCCGTCGATGACGGCCCAGCAGCAGGCCGGGATGCAGAGCGCCGTCCTCTGCCCGAGGGCCTTGAGCATGTAGCGCATGGCCATCGTCGCGCCGCACCCCTGGCAGGCCAGATGGCCGCAGGCCATCAGCTCTTCGGGGGGGATGCTCAGCGTCATCTTCTTCGGTTTTTTCGCTTCGGTGCTCATTTCTTGACTCCGATCCAGACGATCTCCTCGTCCGCGCGCTCCTTGGACATGGCGTGGGCGGCCACTTCCTTGAAGGAGTCGACGGTGATGTCGCGCCCGCCGAGCCCGGCGACGTAGCCGAGGATGGGGGGCGCGCCGGCCTCGCCGTAGACGGCCGATTTCACCTCCTGGTAGAAGATGCCGTGGGCGCCGTAGGAGCAGTTCCGGTCGACGACGGCCGCCTTCTTGACGTTCCGGAGGGCCTCCCGCACCTGGGCGAAGGGGAAGGGGCGGAAGACCTTGATGCGCAGGTTGCCCGCCCTGACGCCGGCCGCCCGCAGGTCGTCGACCGCGGCCCGGGCCGTGTAGCCCGCCGTCCCCGAGGTGATGAACACGAACTCGGCGTCGTCGCAGCGGTAGGCGTCGAGGAGCCCGAGGTGGCGGCCGAACGCCTTCGCGAACTCGCGGCCCGTCTCCTCGATCAGGGCCGGGGCCTTCTCCATGTCCTTCTGGAGCTTGTAGCGGAGCTCCATGTAGTGCTCCGAGCCCGTCAGCCCGCCGAAGGCCCGCGGGTCGTCCGGGGTCAGCTTGATGGCCGGCTTGAACGGCGGCAGATACCTGTCGACGAGCTCCTGGTCCGGCACGTCGACGACCTCGTAGGTGTGCGACAGGGCGAAGGCGTCGAGGATGACCATGGCCGGGATCATCAGCGCCTCGGAGACCTTGAAGGCCTGGATGACCGTGTCCACGACCTCCTGGTTCGACGCGCAGTAGTACTGCATCCAGCCCGTGTCCCGCTCCGACAGGCTGTCGTTCTGGTCGGCCCAGATCGACCAGCCCGGGGCCATGGACCGGTTGATGTTGCCCATGACGACGGGGTGGCGGCCGCCGGCCGCCCAGTGGAGCATCTCGTGCATCAGGGCCAGGCCCTGGGCCGACGTGGCCGTGAACGTCCGGGCCCCGGCGACCGACGCGCCGATGCAGGCGGCCATGGCCGAGTGCTCCGACTCGACCTTGATGAACTTGGCGTCGAGGGACCCGTCGGCGCACATCTCGGACAGGAGCTCGACGACCTGGGTCTGGGGCGTGATCGGGTAGGCGGCGATGACCCGGGACCGCGCCAGCTTCGCCCCGAAGGACAGGGCGTGGTTGCCCATCATGACCTTCTTCATTTCCGCTCCTCCACCATGACGATGCACTTGGACGGGCATTCCTCGGCGCAGATGCCGCAGCCCTTGCAGTAGTCGTAGTCGATGACGGGCCACTCGTCGACGATGTCGATCGACGGTTCGGGGCAGAACTTCCAGCAGATGCCGCACTGGATGCACTTGCCGAGGTCGATCTCGGGACGGATGTTCCGCCAGGCCCCCGTCCGGTTGTGGGTCTGGTCGCCGACCGAGCAGATCATGAGCGGCATCTCCTCGGCCGACTTGAAGACGATCTTCTTGGCCTTCTTCTGTCTCATGGCTTCGCTCCTCAGGCCCGCTCGTAGGCCTCCCGGGCCGCTTGGACGTTGTCCTCGGGCTTGATGCTGATGCCCTCGCGGATGGCCGCGGCGAGCGATTCGAGCTTGGTCAGGCCGAGGACCTTGACGACCGCCCCCGTGATGGCCGTGTTGACGATGGGCGCGGCCATCGTCCCCAGCTTGTTCCTGACGGCGATCTCCGTGGCGTTGACCGTCCGGACCTTGAACTTGCCGTGGAAGGGGAAGTCCTCGGGCCGGCGGTCGCTGTTGATGATGATCGTCCCGCCCGGCTTGAGGCCGTCGGTGATGTCGATGGCCTCGACGAGGGTCGGGTCGACGACGACGACGTGGTGGGGCTCGTAGATCCGGCTCTTGTCGTAGATGGGCTTGTCGTCGATGCGGATGAAGGCGACGACGGGGAAGCCGGCGGCCAGGTCGGCGACACCGGGTCCCTCAAGGGGCCGCGGTTCTCGGCCCTCGTCGAAAGCGTCTCCTACGCCACCCCCGACGTCGTCGTCCACGCCGTCAAGGTCCTCTCCGGCGAGGTCAGCGTGGGCGACCGGGTGGACGCCGTGCCCGACCTCGCCCGGCGCCAGGCCGTCTCCAACAACCACACGGCGACGCACCTCCTCCACGCGGCCCTGCGCCAGGTCCTGGGCGACCACGTCAAGCAGGCCGGGTCGCTCGTCTCGCCGTCGCGGCTGCGCTTCGACTTCACCCATTTCGCCGCGCTGACGCGCGAGGAGGTCCGGCGGGTCGAGGAGATCGTCAACGCCAAGATCAGGGCCGACGTCCCCCTCGAGACCCGCGTGACCTCGCTCGACGAGGGCCTGGCCGAGGGCGCCACGGCCATCTTCGAGGAGAAGTACGGCGAGACCGTCCGGGTCGTCGGCATCGGCGACTTCAGCAAGGAGCTCTGCGGCGGCGTCCACGTCCACGCCACGGGCGAGATCGGGATGTTCAAGATCGTCTCCGAAGCGAGCGTCGCCGCGGGCATGCGGCGCGTCGAGGCCGTGACCGGGGAGGGGGCCTATCGCTACGTCCAGGAGCTCGAGGACCTCGTCGCCGGGCTCGAAAAGGCCCTGTCCGTCTCGCGCAGGGACCTCCCGGCCAGGATCGACAAGCTCGCCGGGCGTGTCGACGAGCTCGAGCGGGAGAGCCGGGACCTGCGCAAGAAGGTGCTCGCGGGCACCATAGAGGGGAAGCTCTCGGCGGTCGATCCCACTGTCAAAACGACCGGCGATCATGTCATCCGCGGCATCAAGGTCCAAATCCAAAGGCTCGACGGCCTGACGATAGCTGAGCTCAGGGACACAGCCGACGCACTCAAACAGAAGCTCGGGAGCGGGGTCGTCGTCCTGGGCGCCGTCACGGCCGATAAAGCGTTCATCGTGGCTTCCGTAACGAAGGACCTGACCGGCCGGATCCAGGCCGGGGCCCTGATCAAGGAGCTGGCGCCCGTCATCGGCGGCGGGGGAGGGGGGCGGCCGGACTTCGCCCAGTCGGGGGGCGCCGGCGTCGGGGATCTCGACCGGGCCCTCGGACTCGTCCCGGCCCTCGTCGAGCGCCTGGCGGCCTGACCCCCGGATTCACCCCCTTCGGGGATTGTCAAGCGGACCGGTTTCTGTCAACATAGGGCGGAAAGGCGATGAAGACCGTCAAGCGGACCCTCGGGATCGTCGCGGTTGTGGCCCTGGCCGCTCATCTCGCCGGGGCCTCGGCCGCCGAGCTTCGCAAGCTCTA
Organism: Candidatus Aminicenantota bacterium; assembly: GCA_041320535.1. Taxonomy (GTDB): domain Bacteria; phylum Acidobacteriota; class Aminicenantia; order Aminicenantales; family Saccharicenantaceae; genus RBG-16-66-30. Next base: position 2,209,676 of record JBGLNH010000001.1, read on the forward strand.
CCACCCGATCATCAAGCGGATCGCCGAGAAGCACCGCATCGACCAGGATCTCGTCCATGTCGTCATCCGGGCCGAGTCGAACTACGACCCCTTCGCCATCTCGTCGGCGGGGGCCATGGGGCTGATGCAGCTCATGCCGGCCACGGCCAGGCAGTACGGCGTCAAGAACGTCTTCGACCCCGCCCAGAACATCGAGGGCGGCGTCCGCTACCTCAGGGACCTGGTCCGGCTCTACGACGGGCAGACCCGGCTCGTCCTCGCGGCCTACAACGCCGGCCAGGAGGCGGTCCGGAGGTACAAGGGCGTCCCGCCCTATCCGGAGACCCGGAACTACATCGCCGGGATCATGAAGACGTACAAGAAGCCGACCGTGTCGACGAAGAACCCGGTCTTCAAGGTCATCGATGCGAACGGCAGGACGCACTTCGTGAACGACCCCGCCGACGTCAAGAAATAGCCCCGATCCGAGGGACCCTCCTCTAGGCTTTGCCCGGGACATCTTCGCCGCCTTGCGGGCGGTTCCCGGGGGTCGGGCTTGTTGAAGGGGCGGAGTTACCGGACGGGCTGAAGGAAGCCCTTGATCAGCAGGTCGTGGGGGACGATCTCGAAGATCGCGGGCAGGCGGCCGAGCTGTTCCCCGTCGAGCTCGAGCAGGACGTCCTGGCCGTCCTCCGGCCAGGCCTCCACCCGCCTGCCCCGGGCGACCGTGACCTTGGGGTGGGTGACGTGGCTGCCGTTCATGAGCCTCCAGCCGTGGAGGCAGAATTCGCCGAATTTGAACCCCCGGACGAGGACGCTGTCGAAGAGCCCGTCGTCGAGACGGGCGTCGGGCGCCACCTTCATGCCCTTGCCGAAGATCCTCCCGTTGGCGACGGCCCCGATGAGGTACTCGCCCCCGGGCAGGCTCTCGCCGTCGACGCGGATCCCGACGCGCTTGTTCCTGTACTGGGCCATGGTCGTGACCAGGCAGCGGACGTAGGACGAGGCTTTCCGCCGGAGACGCTGCTCGTTGACCCGGCGGACGACCTCCCCGCCCAGGCCGAAATCGGCGACGTTGAGGAAGTACCTTTCGTCCTCGCCCCCGGCGTTCGAGCGGAAGCGGACCTTGCCGACGTCCATGGATATGGAGGGGGCTTCGGTGATGACCTTCAGGGCGTCCTTCAGCCCCGGGGGAATGTTCAGGCTCTTCGTCAGGTCGCAGCCGGTCCCGGCCGGGACGAGGCCCAGGGTCGCTTCGGGATTGATGATCCTGCGGTCCTCGTAGAAGCCGTTGGCGATCTCGTTCATCGTCCCGTCGCCGCCGACGCCGATGACGAGCTCGGTGCCGTCCTTGATGGCCGCCCGGGTGATCTCGGTGGCGTGCAGGGGCTTCTCCGTGAACTCGCACTTGAACTCCCGGACGAAGCTCTTCAGCCCATCTCGGATCTCTCCCCAGCGCTTGCGCGTCCGGCCCCGGTTCGACTCGGGGTTGACGATGACCTGCGTCTTAAGCCGCATCGGCCGGTCCCTGGATATCGGCCGGCGGGATGGCCGGCGGCGGGGGCGCGGCCGCGGGCGGGGCGGCCTTCTTGGCGAAGAGGGAGACGCCGATGATGCCTCCCAGACAACCCATGATGCCGTAGATGGCGGCGGTCAAGAAGAGACCGAGGATCGTCCAGCCGGGGGAGAAGAAGCCGGAGCCGCCGTCGAGCCAGCCCTCGAAACCGGAGGGCGCGTCGCCGGCGAAATCGGAGAACCGTTCGAGCATTCTCCGGGCCAGCTCCAGGCTGTAGCGCTGGAAGGGGATCTTGACGAACGTATCGACCACGCCGGCGACGATGCCCGTCAGGGCCCCGACGATGGCGCCGTCCCCCGATCTCAGGAGGACCGGCGTTCGCGCGGCCAGGAGCTTCACCGCCGCCGCCGCCCCCCCGACGATCCAGAGGCAACAGAAGCAGTTGCCGGCCCCGATGACGGGCAGCCCCGACAAGAGCCCGGCGACGGCCCCGGCGATCAGCCTGTATGGCTTTCGTTGCTCAGAACCTCTGTTAGGCGCCGGCCCGGAAGGGCACGCGGCCCTCGACCCGGGCGACGATATGCTCCTGGACGCCCGCGGGCGTCCGCTCGTAACGCGAGAATTCCATGGAGAACACGCCGCGGCCCTGGGTCAGGGTCCGGAGCGTCGTCGCGTAGCCGAACATCTCGGCCAGGGGGACATGGGCGTCGACGACCCGGGAGCCGCTGCGCATCTCCATCCCCTCGATCTTGCCCCGCCGGGCGTTGACGTCCCCGACGATGTCGCCGAGGTAGTCGTCCGGCGCGACGACCTCGAGCTTCATGAGCGGCTCGAGGAGGACCGGGCCGGCCCTCTTGGCCGCCTCGCGGAAGGCCAGGGTGGCCGCGATCTTGTAGGCGACCGGTGTCGCGTCGACGTCGTGGCTCGAGCCGCCGATCAGGGCGGCCCGGAGGTCGGTGACCGGATAGCCGGCCACGACGCCGGCCTCGAGGGCCTCGCGGACGCCGTTCTCGACGTCGCCGAGGAACTCCTTGGGGACGGCGCCGCCCTTCGTGGCGTCGAGGAACTCGAAGCCGCGGCCCCTCTCGAGGGGCTCGAGGAGCAGGACGCAGTGGCCGTAGAGGCCCTTGCCCCCGGCCTGCCGGACGTACCTGCCCTCGCCCTCGGCCGCCGTCAGGATGGACTCCTTGTAGGCCACCTGGGGCTTGCCCAGGTTGGCCCGGACGCCGAACTCGCGCTCCATCCGGTCCATGACGATCTCGAGGTGCAGCTCGCCCATGCCCCGGAGAAGGGTCTGCCCGGTCATGGGGTCCTGGGTGACCATCAGGGTCGGGTCCTCGCGGACGAGCTTGGCCAGGGTCGCGGCGAGCTTGGGGTGGTCGGCCTTCGTCTTGGGCTCGATCGTCGCGGCGATGACCGGCTCGGGGAAGCGGATGGACTCGAGGACGACGGGGTGGCTCTTGAGACAGAGGGTGTCGCCCGTCGAGATGGACTTGGTCGTGCCCATGGCCGCGATGTCCCCGGCGTGGATCTCCTTGATCTCCTTGCGCTTGTTGGCGTGCATCTCGAGCAGGCGGGAGAGCTTCTCCTCCTCGCCCTTGGCCGAGTTGTAGACGGACTGGCCGACCTTGGCCTTGCCGGAGTAGACCCGGAAGTAGGCCAGGCTGCCGAGGAAGGGATCGTTGGCGATCTTGAAGACCAGGGCCGAGAACGCCGCGTCGTCCGAGGCCGGCCGGGTCTCCTCCGCCCCCGTCCGGGGGTGGTGCCCGACGACCGGGCGGACGTCGACGGGGGAAGGCAGGTAGTCCACGACGGCGTCGAGGAGCGGGTGCACGCCCTTGTTCCGGAACGACGCCCCGTAGAGGACGGGGACGACGTCCAGGGCCAGGGTGGCCCGGCGGACGGCGCTCCGCAGGTCCTCCGCGGTGACATCGACCCCGTCGAGGTACTTCTGCATCAGGCCGTCGTCGTGTTCGCTCAGCATTTCCAGCATGTCCTGTCGTTTCCTGTCGACTTCCTCGCGGTCCTCCTCCGCGACCTCTCTGACGGCGTAATCCGTCCCCAGGATGTCTTGGCCCCAGTCGTAGACCTTGCGGTCGATGAGGTCGACGACCCCGCGGAATCCGTCTTCCCTACCGAGGGGAATCTGGATCAGCAGAGGCTTGGCCGCCACCCGCGTCCTCAGCTGGAGGACAGCCCGTTCCGGGTCGGCCCCGACCCGGTCCATCTTGTTGATGAACACGATGCGCGGGACCCGGTACTTGTCGGCCTGGCGCCATACTGTCTCGGACTGCGGTTCGACGCCGCCAACTCCACACAATATGGCTATTGCGCCGTCGAGCACTCGTAGGGAGCGCTCGACCTCCGCGGTAAAATCCACGTGACCGGGCGTATCGATGATATTGATACGGTGGTCACGCCAGGCGCACGTCGTCGCGGCCGAGGTGATGGTGATCCCGCGTTCCTGTTCCTGCGGCATCCAGTCCATCACGGCCGTCCCGTCGTCCACCTCGCCCATCTTGTAGGTCATACCCGAGTAAAAGAGGATCCGTTCCGTCGTGGTCGTCTTGCCGGCGTCGATATGGGCCATGATACCGATGTTCCGAACTCTCTCGATCGGGTATGACCGCATATCCTCGTCTCTCCATATCGACCCGGACCACTCTCTCGGCTCTTTCGACGGAGATCACCATTTATAATGAGCGAAGGCCCGGTTGGCCTCCGCCATCTTGTGCGTGTCCTCGCGCTTCTTGACCGCCCCTCCCCTGTTGGCGGTGGCGTCCAGGATCTCGGCGGAGAGCTTCTCCTGCATGCTCTTCCCGCCGCGCTCCTTGGCGTACTTGACCAGCCAGCGGAACCCCAGCGAGTAGGACCGCCCCGGCGCCACCTCGATGGGGACCTGGTAGTTGGCGCCGCCGACCCGGCGGGATTTCGTCTCGAGGAACGGCCGGACGTTCTCCAGGGCCTTCTCCAGGACCTTGAGGGGGTCTTCCTTGGTCTTGGCCTTGAGGATGTCCATCGTCCCGTAGACGACCCGCTCGGCGGTCGTTTTCTTCCCCTTGCGGAGGAAGAGATTGATGAACCGCGCCACGACCGAGCTCCCGTAGAGCGGGTCGACCGGCGCCTTTCGCTTCTTGATGGTTCCGCGTCTCGGCATGGGGTGCTCCTGGCTCAGGCCGTGGCCCGTTTCTCTTTCGGCCGCTTCGCCCCGTACCGGGAACGCGCCTTGAACCGGTTCTGGACCCCCTCGGCGTCGAGCGTGCCGCGGATGATGTGGTAGCGGACGCCGGGCAGGTCCTTGACGCGGCCTCCCCGGATCATGACGATCGAGTGCTCCTGGAGGTTGTGGCCGATACCCGGGATGTATCCCGTGACCTCGATGTTGTTGGTCAGGCGGACCCGGGCGACCTTGCGCATGGCCGAGTTCGGCTTTTTGGGCGTCGTCGTGAACACCCGGGTGCAAACGCCCCTCTTCTGGGGGCAGGCGTCGAGGGCCGGGGATTTGCTCTTATATTTCTTGGGAGTACGGCCTTTGCGGATGAGTTGATTAATTGTTGGCACACTTGCCTCCGAAAAAAATTTGCTGCTGATTACATCGCTGTCAATATTATATCTTGAATTGGAACGAAGCTCAGGGACACCCCGATGGAGATCGCCGATCTTAATATCTGCGGCCTTCCATAACCCTAAAACCAGGAGCACAAAAGCAACGGCAAGCGCCGCGAGCGCCGGCTTGGGTGTTGCAACTCTGGCCAATATTCCCCACAATGGTTCCAGTTGTTCGCGCTGTCGGTTTATTTTTCGGATGTAATTTCCATCATAACGCAGATAGGACATAAGCACCGGTATCAAAATGCGTCCGGCCCGTCGCGCGACCCGCGCCTAACGGCCGACCATCGGTCGTCCGCCGGCCCGGTCGCCTTCGCCGGCGTCAGCGCCGCCGCGGCCGAGGTCCGCCTGACCGGCGCCGCGACCCGCGCCTCGGTCGAGGTCTCTTCGCTCGAGGCGCGCTTCAAAGAGATGGCCTTCGCCGTCGCCGGGGGGAAGGCGATCGCCTTCGACGCGGCGTCCCTCGTGGCCAAGGGCGGCTTCGACCCCGCCCGCCGGACGGCCGTCTTGACGTCGCTCGAGGCCAGGTTCCCCGGCCTCGCGCCGCTCCGCGCCTCCGGACGCCTCGGCCTCGGGAAGGACCGCTCCGCCCGTCTCCTCGTCGAGAGCCGCGGCCTCGACCTCGCCGCCCTGCGGACGATCGCCGCTCCCTTCCTCCCGCCGGGCCTCGCGGGCTGGGAGCTGGCGGCCAAGGCGGACCTCTCGCTCGCCTACCGGCGCGGCGCCGAACCCGACGACGCCGGGATCGCGGGAACGGTCTCGCTCGACGGGGCCGCCTTCAACGACCCCTCTTTCACCATCGCAGGCGAGGGCCTCGATCCGACCTTGCGTTTCGAGGCGATCTCCTCCGCTTCGCCGGGGATCGCCTTCACCGGTTCCCTCGGCGTCGGGAAGGGCGAGTCGCTGTGGAAGGCCGTCTATGTCCCGTGGGGCACGTTCCCGCTCGAGCTCACGGTCTCCGGGCGCTACGATCGCGCGCGCGACGCGGTCGACGGCCTGGCCGCGCGGGCCTTCCTCCCAGGGATCGGGACGGTCGACGCGAAGGGCGCGGCCTCCCTGGGGCCTTCGCCCTCGTTCGACCTCCGCGTCGAGACCGACCTCGGCCTCGGGCCGCTCTACTCGCTCTACACCCAGGCCGGCGTCTCCGAGGAAGGCCGGATGAAGCTCGAGGGCCGGCTCGAGGCGGACCTCCGCGTCGGGCGCCTGGCCGGGGCGCTTTCGGTGGCGGGCCGGGCCAGGCTGGCCGACGCGTCGCTCGAGCGCCCGCTGTCGAAAACGCTGGTCACGGGGATCTCGGCCGTTATCCCCGTCCATTACGCGCCCGCCCCCGCGCCCGACGGCGGGCCGGACGCGCCCCCCGGTCCCGAGGGCATTCCCCCCCCGGGCCCGGCCCCCGGGACCGAGCTCCCCGAAAAGGGCTTTTTCCGCGTCGGGGAGCTCTCGAGCCCGCTCCTGTCGCTCTCTTCCATCGACCTCGCTCTCCGCGGCGGCCCGAACGCCCTGGGCATCGAGCCGGTCTCGCTCGATCTCTTCGGCGGGCGGCTCGAGCTCGGGCGAACGGTCTTCCGTCTCGATCCCGCCGCCGGCTCCTTCCACGGGACCGGTTCGCTCGCCCTGCGCGACGTCGACGTCGCCCGCTTCCCCATCGCCTCGCCCCAGTTCAAGCTGACCGGCAAGGTCCGGGCCGATTTCCCGCGCCTCGACATCGGCACGAAGCTTATCGGCGTCTCCGGACGGGGCGAGGCCGACATTTTCGGCGGCCGGATCGTCCTGCGCGACCTCGCCGTCGCGGACCCCTTCACGGCCGGCCGGGCCATCTCTCTCAACGTCGACCTCGTCGGGATCGACCTCAAGAAGCTGACCGACGAGGTCCCCTTCGGCGAGGTCACCGGCATCGTCGACGGCGAGGTCCGCGACCTGGTCATCGTCTACAACCAGCCGGCCCGGTTCGACTTCCGGCTCGAGTCCGTGCCGCGCAAGGGCGTCGCGCAGACGTTCAGCCTCAAGGCCGTCGACAACCTGACCGTCCTCAGCTCCGGCCAGCGGGCCTCGGCCGGCGCCGGCGGCTTCTTCATGCGCTTCATCCGCGGCTTCCGCTACGAGAAGCTGGGCATCGTCAGCACGCTCCGCAACGACACCTTCACCCTCAACGGCACGATCCGCGAGGGCGGCGTCGAGTACCTGGTGAAGAAACCGGCCCTTTTTGGTATAAGTGTGGTGAACCGGGAGCCCGGCAAGGTCATCAGCTTCAAGGAGATGGCCGGCCGGCTCAGGCGGGTCGGCCAGTCCGACAAATAGCGACGCGTCACAAGGAGGAAAGCACAATGAGAAAGAGATACGCCCTGGCGACGGCCGCGGCCGCGGGCCTGCTCGCCGTCCTGGCCTGCATCACGGTCAACATCTACTTCCCCGAGGCGACCGTCAAGCAGGCCGCCGCGGAGATCGTCGACGAGATCCGCAAGACCGAGGCGGAGAAGAAGGCCCCGCGGGACCTGTCGGCCCTGCCCGAGCTCGGGGCGCCCCCCCGCTTCGCCCTCGTCCCCTCGGCCTACGCCCAGGAGGCGACGAACGTCTCGACGCCGGCCATCCGGGCCCTCAAGGAGTCGATGAAGGCCCGTTTCCCCTCGCTCAAGCCCTACTTCGACGCCGGCAACGTCGGCGAGACGAACAAAGGCCTGCTCGAGGTCCGCGACGAGACGGGGCTCAACCTCCAGGCCAAGGCCGCCCTGCGCAACGCCGTCAAGGACGAGAACGGCGACCGGGCCAAGCTCTACGCCGAGGTGGCCAAGGCCCTCAACATCGAGGCCAGCCAGATCGAGAAGATCCAGAAGATCTTCGCCGAGGAGTGGGCCAAGAGCGCCGCCGCCGGCTGGTGGGTCCAGGCCGAGGCCGGCGACTGGGCCAAGAAATAACCCGGCGGACCGGAACAATCCTCAGCTCGGGCGCGTATTCCCGGGGTGTGGGGGATCTTCCGTAGCCTCCGGGATTTTCGTTCGATGAGGAGTCACATGTTTTCGCGCAACGCCCATAAGCACTTCCGTCCGGTCCTGGCCGGCTTCGCCCTCCTGGCCGCGGTCCTGGCCGCGCCGGCCCAGGAGCGTTCCGGCATGGCGCAATTCGTCATCCATCCCAAGCTCGAGGTGAGCGTAGCCGATTTCCCGGCCGAAGGGCTCATCCTCGACATCGGGGGGGGAGGCGAGGGGGTCATCGGCCAGCTCAAGGGCCGGCAGGTCGTCGCCATCGACCTCGTCAAGCAGGAGCTCGAGGACGCGCCCGGCGGGCCCTTGCTCAAGATCGTCATGGACGCCCGGGCGCTGGGGTTCCTCGACGGCTCGTTCGACACGGCCACCGTCTTCTTCACCTTCATGTACATCATGCCGGCCGATCACGCCAAGGTCTTCGCCGAGCTCCACCGTGTGCTCCGGCCCGGCGGCCGCCTCCTCGTCTGGGATCCCGTGTTCCCGGACAAGGCGGCGCCCGACAAGCCGAAGATCATGTATCCCCTCCACGTCCGCCTGCCCGGCAAGGAGATCAACACCGGCTACGGCGTCGGCATCCGCGAGGGACAGGGAGCGGACCACTTCACGGAGCTGGCGAAAGCCCGTGGTGGAGCGGATGCCCCTTGCCGAGGGCTTCGTGCCCAACGACGCGCACCTGGACCGCAGCGCCAACCGCCTTCTGATCATCACGGGGCCCAACATGGCGGGCAAATCCACCTTCATCCGCCAGGTGGCCCACATCGTCATCCTGGCCCAGATGGGGAGCTTCGTCCCGGCCGCCGAGGCGCGCGTGGGCCTTGCGGACAGGGTGTTCACCCGCGTGGGCGCCGGCGACATCCTGGCCAAGGGCCAGAGCACCTTCATGGTCGAGATGACGGAAGTGGCGAACATCCTGAGAAACGCGACCCCCCGGAGCCTCATCCTGCTCGACGAGGTGGGAAGGGGGACGAGCACCTTCGACGGCCTGAGCATCGCCTGGGCCGTGGCCGAGCGGCTCCACGAGCGCGAGGACGTCCGGCCGAAGACCCTCTTCGCCACCCACTACCACGAGCTGACCGAGCTCGCCCTGACCCTGCCCCGGATCAAGAACTTCCACGTCTCCGTCCGGGAGTGGAAGGACGAGGTCGTCTTCCTGCGCCGGATCGTCCCCGGCCCATCGGACCGCAGCTACGGCATCCACGTGGCCAAGCTGGCCGGCATCCCGCGCGACGTCATCGAGCGGGCCCGGGAGATCCTGTTCAACCTGGAGAAGCAGGAGCTCGACGAGCGGGGCCTGCCCCGCCTGGCCCGCCGCGGCCGCCCGTCCGGCGACCGCAGCCAGTTCCTCCTCTTCGCCGAGGACCGGGAGGCCGCCCTGCTCCGGGAGATGAAGGAAGAGATCGAGGCCCTCGACCTGGCCGCTCTGACCCCCCTCGAAGCGCTCAACATCCTGGCCGGGCTGAAGGGCCGGCTCGGGCCCGGCCCCGCCGGTCAGTAGGCCTCTGGCTCTTCCTCGACGGAGAACCCGTCCTCGAGGTCCTCGCCTTCCTTCTCGTCCTCGTCGTCGTCGTAGTCCTTGTCGCCGTTGTCGGCGATGGGGACCACTCCGTCGTCCTCCCGGCGCTCCTCGAGGGCCTCGTCGAACTCGTCGCGGTCCTCGTAGCGGCGGATGGTGTTGGCCGCGGCGTCGCTGTAGCAGAGCTCGAGGTAGTCCTCCTCGACGATGCAGAAGACGGACTTGGAGTGCCCCGTCTGGAGATTGCCGACGGTCTCGACGACTTCGGTGTTCTTCGACTTCCTGATCGCGTCGAGCGTCAGCCAGCTCGAGACTTCCATTTCTTCCATGACGCGCGCTCCTACCGTCAATAAATATGTATTTTCCTTCGCTTGTCAAGAGGGTCGGATGCATCGCGGAGCGGGGAACGAACGACGGCTTCGGCGAGGGCCATCGACGGCCCACGCCGCCGTCAAGGAACTTTACGGCGCGACGGCCGCGGGGACCAGGGCGGACCTCTCTAAGTCTTGCATAAAGGCCGTCTTGCGCGGCGCGTGGCCTGGCATGAAGATTGCAATTATAAGGTGGGTATTCTTCAAGCGACGGACCCGCACCCGGCAGGAGAGGAGCTAGCGAGATGTTGGAACGAAAGGCCGTTCTCACCGTCCTTTTGTGTTCGTCCATCCTGGGCTCAGTCCTGGCCCAGGAGAGGAAGGAGTTCGCGGACTACAAGGAGATGAGGGCCTATCTCGGCGAGCTCTTCCGGCAGAATAAGTACGCGGAAGCGGCCGCGCTCCTCGAAAGCGTCCTCGACCGATTCCCCGCGAACGTCCTGGCCAATACCTTCAACCTGGCCTACGCCCGGACCCTGCTGGGCGATCCCGGCAAGGCGGTCGAGGCCCTGGAAGAGGGCCATCGACGCGGCGTCTTCTACGGCCTCTGGGAGTTCACCGCCGCGGCCTGGGACCCGCTTCGCGACCTGCCCCGTTTCCGGGCCTTCCTCGAGTCCAACGAGGCCCGGATCAAGGAGGCCCAAGGGAAGGCGGCGATGCTGACCGACGTCGTGACGCCGGAGGGATACGACCCGACCCGGAAGTACCCGCTGTTCATCGCCCTCCACGGCGGCGGCGAGGCCGTCTCCGATTTCCGGCCCGCCTGGACCTCGCCCCGGCTGCGGGCCGAGTTCATCACCGTCTACGTCCAGTCGACGCAGGTGGCCAGCATGAGGGGCTTCCACTGGCAGGATGTCGCCCTGACCCGGCGCGACCTCGAGGCCGCCTACAAGCGGGTCATCGGCCAGTATCCCGTCGACGCCGGCCGGGTAGTCGTCGGCGGCTTCTCCTCGGGCGGGTTCGCTTCGATGGCCGCGGCCCTGGGGGACTTCTTCCCCGTCCGCGGCTTCGTCGCTCTCTGCCCGGTCGTCCCCGATTCCGTCAGCGACGAGGACATCCGGTCGGCCAAGCTCCGCGGGCTTCGCGGAACGCTCCTGACCACCGAGCAGGACGACCGCGTCGAAGCCCAGCGGGCCTTCATCGAACGCCTGGAGAAGATCGGCCTGAAGGCCGAATTCCACCTGACGCCGAACATCGGCCACTGGTACCCGAAGGACTTCGAGCCCCTCCTCGACAAGGCCATCGGGTTCGTCCTGGCGGGCGGGAAGAGCGACTGAGCCCGTCCGCCCCGTCTCCTTGACAGGCTCGCGCCGCGGGCCTTTAATAGAGGATATCCGAGACCGGAGGTTTCCCCCATGCATTGGGAGCAGTTCACGACCATGTCCCAGGAGGCCGTCCGCAAGGCCCAGAGCCTGGCCGAGGAGAGAGGCCATCAGGAGATCCGGCCCGAGCACCTGCTCGCGAGCTTCATGGCCCAGGACGAGAACGTCGTCAACGCCGTGTTGGCCAAGATCGGCGCGCCGGCGGCGAAGCTCCGGGCCGACGTCGAGGCCGCGCTTGGGCGGCTGCCCAAGGTCAGCGGGGGAGGGGAGGCCGCCCCGGGCCCGGCCCTGCGGCAGGTCCTCGAGGCCGCCAAGAAGGAAGCCGACCAGATCAAGGACGAGTACGTCTCCACCGAGCACCTCTTCCTGGCCATGCTCAAGGACGGCCGGAGCGAGGCGGCCCGGGTCCTCCGCGCGAGCGGGGTCACGGAGGACGCCGCCCTCAAGGCCCTGGCCGCGGTCCGCGGCTCGCAGCGGGTGACCGACCCCGAGCCCGAGGGCAAGTACCGGGTGCTCGAGAAGTACACCCGCGACCTGACGGCCCTGGCCCGCCTGGGCAAGATCGACCCGGTCGTCGGCCGCGAGGACGAGATCCGGCGGGTCATCCAGGTCCTGTCGCGGCGGACCAAGAACAACCCCGTGCTCATCGGCGAGGCCGGCGTCGGCAAGACGGCCGTCGTCGAGGGCCTGGCCCAGAGGATCGCCAACGGCGACGTGCCCCAGTCGCTCAAGAACAAGCGCCTGCTGACGGGGATCGAGCAGCCGCTTGAGCATCCGCTGGGCCCGGGCCTCGTCGGGGATGCCGGCGAGCAGCGTGTAGAAGGCCGAAGCGGCCTTGTGGACCGAAAAACGGCCGTCCCAATGGCGGTCGAAGTAGAAGCCCTCCTTCTCGTTCCACAGGCGGGCGTTGACGAGCGACTTCATCCTCTCGTACTGCCCCCGGTAGCGCTCGGCGTCGGCCGCCCGGCCCAGGACCGTGGCGATCTCCGCGAGCGACCAGGCGTCGAGGGCGTAGAGCGAGCTCAGGTCGAGGCAGTTCATCGAGAGGGTCCCCGTCGCCCCGTTGAACGCGGCGTCTTCCCAATTCGGCAGGTCGTCCTGCCCCGACTCCCAGCCGGCCCTCATGGTCCCCGAGGCGTTCCTCTCCCAGGACGGGACATCCCGGCCCGCGAGGCCGGCGTCCGCGCCCCATTCGAGCAACCCGTCCCGGTTGCCGTCGCGGCGGGGCGTGCCGTCCTCCCGCGGGGCCGTCCAGAAATCGTGCCAGCGCTGCAGATACGGGTAGGCGTGCCGCAGGATCTCCAGGTCGCCCAGCCGCACGAAGAGCTTCAGCGCGACGAACGAGCCGATCGGCGGCTGCGAGCGGTCGGCGCTCCCGTTCGAACGGCTCCGCCAACCCGGGACGTTGCCGTTCGGATATTGGGTCTCGAGAACGGCCGCCAGCGCGTCGACGGCCAGCTTCTGGCTTTCGAGGCCGACGGCCAGGGCCTGCAGGAAGCCGTTCTCTCCGCGGATCGTCCAGTGATCGGGCCGGCCGTCGGGCCGGGCGTGGATCGCGGTCCGTCCGGCCGGCGGGTAGAGCCGGTGGCTCCCCGGCTGATAGAGCAGGCCCCAATGGAGCCCGTTGGTGATGGCCTCGGCCACGCCCGCGTAGAGGCCGCGGACCTTGACCCGCTTCTCCTCGTAGACCCGGGCTTCCTCGTCGATGAGGTCGCCGATGCTCTCGGCGTTCCTGTAGCGGGCCAGCCGGACGGACAGGTCCCCGGCGTCCTCGCCGACTCCGGCCGCGAAGGCGATGACCCTCTCCGGGCCCGGCAGATAGGCGCGGGCCAGCGCCCCCGGCGGGGCGGCCGCCGGCTCACCGGGCCGGCTGACCCAGATCTGGAAGGCCGGGCCCCCGGCCGGGCCGGGGCGGCCCCGGACCTCGCCGTTGTCGAGAACGGCATATTCGGCCCGGCGGTCCCAGGGCGCGTAATGGACGAGCGTGACCCGCACGTCCGCCGGGCCGACGACGCGTCCGACGACGATCCGCTCGTCCCGGCGGGACCATTCGAACGTCAGGACCTGGCGCCGCGAAGGCGGTTTCATCAGGATGGGCGTCGCGGCGCCCCGCCGGAACGGCAGGCCGAGGTCGATCCTGACCCGGGCGTAGAGCCCGTCGGGCGAGTGCGGCCCGACCTCGGAGACGAGGTAGTAGAGGTCCGCGCCTTCCGCGATCTCCCCTTCCCGCTCGATCCGCAGGAGGAAGGCGTAGGCGGTCTCGCCGGACGGAGCGAGGACAAGGCCGGGCCATCCCGGAGGATCGAGGGCCCCGATATAGGTCTCTTTCCAGGGATAGAAGATCTCGGGCCGGAGGCAGGGAGCGAGCGCGACGAGCAGCGCGAGGGCGAGGATCGGTCTCTTGATCATGGCGGGGACGCCGGCGAAGGCCCCTCGCCGTCTACTTTAGGGGAAAGAGGCGGTCAAATCAAGACGCGGAAGATGCTTTTTGTCCTGCACTGTGATAGATTAGGCCTTCCGATTTCCGTGGAGGGAACGATGGATTTCCGGCTCTATTTCCGCTCCCGCCAAGGCGAGATGGTCCACCTCCTGAAGCAGCTCGTCATGCTCGAATCCCCGACCGGCGACAAGAAAGCGGTCGACGCCTGCGGGGCCTTCGTCGCCCGGGAGCTCAAGAGGGCCGGATGCAAGGTCGCCGTCCATCCCCAGAAGGACATCGGCGACATCCTCACGGGCGAGTTCGCGCCGGGCCGGGTCAGGGACGCGGACGACGAGATCCTCGTCCTGGCCCACATCGACACGGTCTGGCCCGTCGGCAAGATCGCCAAGATGCCCTTCTACGTCCAGGGCCACAAGCTCTACGGCCCCGGCGTCCTCGACATGAAGGCCGGCGTGGTCATGCTCGTCCACGCCCTTCGGAGCCTGCACAGCCTCAATCTCAAACCGTCGAAGAAGATCACGGTCCTCGTCAACACGGCCGAGGAGACCGGTCACGCCTCGGCCAACGAGCTCATCCGCAGGCACGCCCGCCGGGCCTCGCTGGTCCTGTGCCTCGAGCCCGCCCTCCCGGGCGGCGTTCTCAAGCTCGAGCGCAAGGGCCGGCTCGTCGTGCGCATGGACGTTCGCGGCCGGTCGGCCCACGCAGGCAGCCCCGAGAAGGGCGTCAGCGCCATCGAGGAGCTGGTGGCCCAGATCGCACGCTTCAAGCGCCTGAGGACGGGCGAGACGACCGTCAACGTCGGCCTCGTCGGGGGCGGCGAGAAGGTCAACGTGGTCGCGGACAGCGCCTGGGCCGTTCTGGACGTCCGCTTCTGGAAGGCGACCGACCGGGACCGGGTCCTGAAGATACTCCGCGAGGCCGTCCCGGCGCTGCGCGGGTCGCGCATCAAGGTGACCGTCGAGAGCACGATGCCGCCCATGGAGAAGACCAAGGCGTCGGAGCGGCTCTTCCTGCGCGCCCAGGAGACCGCCGCGCGGATGGGCCTCGCGCTCAAAGGCGGCAAGACGGGCGGCGGCTCGGACGCCTCGATCGCCGCCGGAATGGGCATCCCCGCGCTCGACGGGCTCGGGCCGGACGGCGACGGGCTTCACGCCGATCACGAGCACCTTCTCATCCCGTCCCTCGTCGAGAGGACGGCGCTTCTGACCGAGCTCCTGAAGGACCTTTGATCCCATAACATAAAAGGAGACGCGTCATGATCAAAAAGTACTACCTTCTCTCGCCCGGTCCCACACCGGTGCCCGAGCGGGCCCTGTCGGCGGCGGCCGAGCCCATCTTCCACCACCGCACCCCCGAGTTCTCGGCCCTTTTCATGGAGGTCACCGAAGGCATCAAGTACGTCTTCGGGACCAAGGAGGACGCCTACATCCTGACCTCGTCCGGGACGGGGGCCATGGAGACCGCCGTGGTCAACCTGCTCTCCCCCGGGGACAAGGTCCTGACCATCAACGGCGGCAAGTTCGGCGAGAGCTGGGGCAACATCTGCAAGGCCTACGGGGTCGCCTACAAGGAGATCGTCCTCGACCCGTGGGGCAGGCCGGCTTCGAGGTCACGACCGACGCCGAAGGCGAATGGACGGCCAACTACATCCGGGGCGGCGGCTATAACCTCGACTTCCTCAAGACCGGCTATGAACCCAAGAGCATCAGCACCTCCATCCCCGAACGGACGAACAACCCCCCCGTCGAAGTCAAGCTCAAGAAGGCGGAGGGCCTGCTGATCACCGACGACCTCAAGGCCGAGCTCGAGGCCGGGAACAAGCTCTTCGGGGAAGGCAAGTTCGAGGAGGCCATCAAGCTCTACGAGGACCTGCTGGCCAAGAACCCCGACGCCTATATCTTCCACAAGAACGTCGGCAACTGCCGCTTCGAGCTCCAGCAGTACGACCTGGCCGAGGCGTCCTACCTCAAGGTCCTGGAGAAGGAGCCGGAGAACGCTGACATCATGCTCCTCATCGGCAACTGCTACGCCAACCGCGGCCAGGCCGACAAGGCCATGGAGTGGTACAACAGGATCGCGTTCGAGAAGATCGGCGACCCGGCGGTCCTCTTCAACATCGGCCTGGGCTTCACCAAGCAGTCGAAGTTCGAGGAGGCCCTGCGGTACTACAGGCGCTCGGTCGAGGTCCAGAAGGATTTCCTCGACGGCCACTACCAGCTCGGGCTGACCTACCTCTCTTTGGGCCGGAACGCCGAGGCCATCCAAGCGTTCGAGGAGTACCTCAAGTACGACGCCGCATCGGGCCGGGCCGACCAGGTCCGCGGCTTCCTCGAATTCCTGAAGAAAAAATAGACCGTGCGCATCCTGCCGGCGGCCATCGTCCTCCTTTTGGCGGCCGGGCCCCTGGCCGCCGGAGAGTCCCGTCCGAACGTCCTGATCATCACGATCGACACCCTGCGGGCCGACCATCTCGGATGTTACGGCTCGAAAACCGTCGGGACGCCGGCCGCCGACGGCTTGGCCGCCCGGGGCGCGCTGTTCACGAGGGCCTTCGCCCATACGCCGTCGACCCTGCCTTCGCACGCCAACATCTTCCTCGGCCTGACGCCGAACGCCCACGGCGTGCACGACAATTCGGGCTTCATCGTCCGCGAGGATTTCCTGGCCCTGGCCGAATGGCTCAAGGCCCTGGGCTACGCCACGGGCGCTTTCGTGGGGGCGTTCCCGCTCGACTCGCGCTTCGGCCTCGACCAGGGCTTCGACGTCTACGACGACAAATACGGCACCCAGGGACCGAAGGACCTGGTCTTCGTGGAGCGCAAAGCGGACGCCGTCGTCGACAAGGCCGTGGAGTGGCTCGAGGGCCGCGCCGGGCCCTGGTTCCTCTGGGTCCACCTGTTCGATCCCCATCAGCCGTACGCCCCCCCGGAGCCGTATCTCACGCGCTACGCGGGCCGTCCCTACGAGGGCGAGGTCGCCTACGCCGACGCGGCCGTGGGCAGGCTCCTGGCGTACCTGAAAGAGCGCGGGCTCGAGGACCGGACGGCGGTCGTCTACACCGCCGATCACGGCGAGTCGCTCGGCGAGCACGGCGAATCGACCCACGGCTACTTCGCCTACAACGCCACGCTCCGCGTTCCGCTCATCCTGGCCCTGCCCGGAGGGAAGCCGGCCCGGGTGGGAACGAACGTCGCCCATATCGACATCTTCCCTACCGTGTGCGCTTTGCTGGGGAAGAAAGAGCCGCCGGGACTTCAGGGCCGGTCGCTCCTGCCTCTGATCAGGGGCCGCCGGATGGACCCGAAACCCATTTATTTCGAAGCGCTTACGGCTTACTACAACCGCGGTTGGGCGCCTCTTCGCGGCTACATCCTCGGCTCCGACAAGTTCATGGAGTCGCCCATCCCCGAGCTCTACGACCTGGAGAAGGATCTCGCCGAGCTGGAGAACCTGGCCCCGAAGTCCGACCTGGCCAAGCACCGCGGCGCCTTCGCCGCGCTGGTCGAAAGGGAAGCCTCCCCGCTCGCCGAAGCGGCCGGCCAAGCCATGGACCGGGCGACGGCCGAGAAGCTCCGCAGCCTCGGCTACCTGGCCACGCCCCAGAAGCCGGCCAAGAGGGAATTCACGGCCCGGGACGACCTCAAGACGCTCCTGCCCTTCCACGCCAAATGGCTGAACGCCACCTCCGCTTACAGCGCCGGGCGCCGCGGCGAGGGCATCGCCCTGCTCAAGCAGATCATCACCGAACGGCGGGACTTCGACCTGGCCTACACCTACCTCGCCAACTTCTATCAGGAGGAGGGCCGCCAGGCGGACGCCGAAGCGGTTCTGCGGGAGGCGCTGGCCCACAATCCCGCCAGCTTCCGGATCATGACCGCCCTGGCCGTCGTCATGATCGACAACGCCCGCTACGACGAGGCCATCGATCTTCTCAACAGGTCCCTGGCCGCCATCGACTTCGATCCGGAGACGTGGAACAATCTCGGCGTCGCCTACTGGAACAAGGGGCGCTTTGACGAGGCCCTGTCGGCCTACGGGAGGGCCTTGGACCTCGACAAGAACTACGCCATCGTCTTCAACAACCGCGGCTCGCTCTTTCTGTCCCGCTTCGCCCGGGACAAGCGGCCCGATGACCTGGACGGGGCCGCGTCCGACTTCCGCAGGGCCGTCGATCTCGACCCGAAGTACGGCTCGGCCTGGAACGGCCTTGGCGTCGCCCTCCGCCATTTCGGCGACGCCGACGGCGCCATCCGGGCCTGGACGACGGCCGTCGAGCTCAACCCAGATCTCGGCTTCGCCCTCTACAACCTCGGGCTCGGGCTTCTCAATAAAGGGGATAAGGCCGGGGCCCTGATCCACCTGTCCCGCTACAAGGAGCTGGCCTACGCCACGCTGCCCGCCAAGGAAAAAGCCAGCCTGGACGAGCTCATCGCCAAGTGCCGCTGACAAGGAGAGTGGCCATGACGGACAAGCTTACTCGTCTCGCCCTCCTCGCGGCCCTCGCCGCGGCCCTGGCCGCCGGCCTCGGGGCCCAGGCCAAGGTCCGGGAGAAGGACCTGCCTCCGCGGCATCAGGATTGGCTCAAGCTTTCGACGACCTTCATCCTGCCCGCCGAGCGCGACGTCTTCCTCAGCCTGACGAGCGAGCGCGAGCGGGACATCTTCATCGAGGCCTTTTGGAAGCAGCGCGACCCGACCGCCGGCACCCCGCAGAACGAGTACAAGGACGAGATGGAGAGCCGCTTCAAGCACGTCAACGAGCACTTCCGGCGGGGAACGGTCCGGGAAGGCTGGATGACGGACATGGGCCGCGTCCACATGATCCTGGGGGCGCCGACGAGCATCGAGCGCTTCGAGGGCACGGCCGGGCTCTATCCCGTCCAGGTCTGGTACTAGGCGGCCTCCTTCTTTGCTCCCCGGGACTCGAAGAACAGGACGACCCCGAGGAGCCCGGCGAAGACGGCGAACAGGACGAGGGTCGTCTTGAACTTCACAGCGACCTCCGCCGGGCCCAGATGGCGATCCCCAGGACGAGGACGCCGAACGGCAGGAGATAGAGGACGACGAGCTTCAGCAGGGACATCCTCGCGGGTGTGAGGTCGATCGTCCGCGGGGCCTGGACCTTGGGTTGGATGGCGATGAGGTCCGACTCCTCGGTCAGCCAGTTGGCGATGTTGAGGAAGAAGTTGCCGTTGCCCGACAGCCCGAAATAGCGGTTCTTGACGAAATCGGAATCGCCGACGACCGCGATCCTGGCCCGTTTCTCGCCCGGCTCGGGCTCGGACGGCGGGGCCTGCCCGGACCCGGCCTCGTCCGGATCGGCGGCCGGCTTCCCGGGCTTGATCGTGATCTCGGCGACCGCCGCCAGACCGACGGGGCCCTGCACGTCCTTGCCCTCGTTGAACTTGACCTCCTTCTGGTCGAGCTCCCGCTCCGACCAGGAGTTGGGGCTTGTCCTGGCCAGGAGGGCGAGCGTGGTCCCTTCGGGCTGGGTCTCGGCGACATCGACCGAGCGGGCGAGGGGGAAGAAGGTCGCGTATCCGAAATTGTCCGTGATGGCGTGGGTCTCGTACTCGCTGACGACGGGCATGAAATAGTCGCCGCCGAGCAGGCGCGAGACCGTATCGACGACGATGTCGTTCTCGAGCTTGAAGCCGTAATCGGCCAGCAGGAGCGGCAGCAGCGTCTGCGTCTCGGGGTCGACCAGGAACAGGGCCCGCCCGCCGCCCGCGATGTAGCCCTTGATGGTCTCGTATTCGTTCGGAAGGAGGTCCTTCTGCGGCCCGGGAACGACGAGCAGGGCGCAGTCCCGGGGGAAGCGGTCGGCCAGGGCCAGCGCCTGCTTCTTGACCTCGTAGCCGAGCTTCTCGAGCTCGGTCTTGACGGTCGAGAAGCCGTTGTCTCCCGATCCGTCGACCGACTCCTCGCCGTGCCCCTCCAGGAAGTAGATGACCTTCTTGGCGGCCCGGGTGGCCTTGATCAGGGCGTTGGTGAGGTCCTCCTCGGTGGCCGCCGTGATGCGGCTATCCCGGTCGCCGACCTCGAGGACGGTCGTCCCGTCCTGGGTCACGTCGTAGCGCTTGACCAGGCCCGGGTTCTTGTCCGGGTCGACGAATTCGTACTTGATCCGGTCCGAATGGTGGGCGTAGAGCTTGAGCAGGTCCTCCATGGCCCCCCGGCTGTAGTTCCCCTCGCGGAAAAAGCACTTCAGGGAGACGTCCGTCTTCAGGGCCTTGAGGACCGTCAGGGACTGGTCGGAGAGACTGTGGACCTTGGCCACCGTGAGGTCGACGCGATAGGAGTGCCGGCTGGAGAAGTAATTGACCAGCACCAGGATGCCCAGGACGAGGACGACGACGAGGACCATGTTGCCGGAGTAGACGAAGGACTTCCTCCGGAAGCCCTGCTTGAGGGCGGGCAGGTGGAGGACGACGTAGGCGATCAGGGCCAGGGCTCCGGCCGCGGCCAGGGCCAGGACGAGGGTCCTCCGGTACGGCCAGACCATGCCCGCCGCGAGCGAGCCCAGGATGAGGACGACGGCGACGTAATTGAGGTGTTTCTTGAGGAAGTCCATGGCTTACCTCCACCGCCGGGACTGGATCACGGAATGGGTCAGGAAGAGCCAGAAGAAGCAGAAGCTCAGGAAGTAGACGATGTCCTTGGTGTCGAAGACCCCCCGGACCAGCCCTTCGAAGTGCTGGATGAAGGACAGGTAGTCGATGATGCCCTTGCGGACGCCGGACGCCGACGACGCGGCCCAGCTCAGGATGTAGAACAGCAGGTTGAGGCCCATCGGGATGATGACCGCGACGACCTGGCTCTCCGTCAGGGCCGAGAAGAACAGGCCCACGGCCATGAAGGCCGCCCCCAGGAGGAACAGCCCCAGGTACCCGGAGAGCAGGGGGGCGATCTCCGGGTTGCCGTAGAGGAAGATGAACAGGCAGGAGACCGCGGACAGGGCCAGCATGACGAGGAGCATGACCAGCGAAGCCAGGTACTTGCCGCCGACGATCTGGCCCACGGACAGGGGCGAGGTGAAGAGGAGCTCGTCGGTCCCCATCTTCTTCTCCTCGGCGAACAGCCGCATCGTCAGGGCCGGGAGCAGCAGGAGGAAGAAGATGGTGATGTTCTGGAAGGTGGGGCCGAGGACCATCTGGTTGATGTTGAGCTGTTGGGCGTAGTAGGGGTTCTGGGCGGCCTGGAGGCTGTAGTCGTGGAACCAGCGCACGGCGCTGGTGAAGAAGAACCCCCAGATGAGCAGGAAGATGAAGAAGACCACGTAGCCCACGGGGGAGCGGAAATAGAGGCCGAGCTCCTTCTTGGCGATCGACCAGGCGTTCTTCATTGTTCGGCCCTCCCCGAGACGATCTGGAGGTAGAGGTCCTCGATGCCGGCCAGGGAGCGCATCTCGCGCAGGCCGAGGCCCCGGTCGAGGGCCAGCCGGGCGACATCGTCGCGGAGGTCGCGGCCGCGGCGCCACTCGACCCGCAGCTCGCTCCCCTCCGCCGAGACCTTGTCGACGCCCGGAAGGCCGCGGAACAGGGCCGCTTCCTCGGCCCCGGCGCGGCGCAGCTTGACGAGCACGCCGTCCGCGCTGGAGACCGAGGCGGCGAGGTCCTCGAGGGACCCGCAGGCCATGAGGCGGCCCTCGTTGATGACGACGACCCCGTCGCAGACCTGGGTGACCTCGGGCAGGATGTGGGTCGAGAGGAGGATGGTGTGCTCGCCGCGCAGGCCCCTGATGAGCTCGCGGATCTCCATGATCTGGGCCGGGTCGAGGCCGATCGTCGGCTCGTCCAGGATGAGGACCTGGGGATCGTTGATCATGGCCTGGGCGATGCCGACCCGCTGCTTGAAGCCCCGGGAGATGTTCCGGATGAGACGTCCGGCGACGTCCTTGAGGCCGGCCGAAGCGACGACCCGGGCGACCGAGGCCTTGCGCTTGGCCTTCGGGACCTGCTTGATCTCGGCGACGAAGCCGAGGTAGGCGGACACGGTCATGTCCTGGTAGAGCGGCAGGACCTCGGGCAGATAGCCGATGGCGCGCTTGACGGCGTCGGGGGCCTCGAAGACGTCGTGGGCGGCCCCCACCGCCCGCGGAATTGGGAGAAGAGCCGAAAAAAAGGAGGCGTTTTTATGGATGAATCAGGCGGGGTTTCTGCTATAATAGGTGGCCCTGGTCCGGGACGTGGCGCAGCCTGGTAGCGCACATGCTTGGGGTGCATGGGGTCGGCGGTTCGAATCCGCCCGTCCCGACCATTCCTCAACCCCTATGCCGGAACGAGGGCAGAAAGGAACCCCATGACCGCCATGAAAAGGGAGAAGAGCACGGAAGACCTGAAGGCCCGGGCCATCGCTCTGACCGGCCTGGTCGGATACCAGGACGGGGCCGTCGTCAGCCGGGAGATCGTCAGCCAGCAGGCCGGGACCGTCACCGCCTTCGCCTTCGACGAGGGCGAGCAGCTGAGCGAGCACACGGCCCCCTTCGACGCCATGGCCATCGGCCTCGACGGCGAGGGCGACATCACCATCGGAGGCGCGACGAACCGGGTCAAGCCGGGCGAGATGATCATCATGCCGGCCGGCGTCCCCCACGCCCTGCGCGCGGCGACCCGCTTCAAGATGCTCCTGGTCATGATCAAGAAACCGGCGTGAAGACCTCCCCTCGGGGCGCGGCCGTCCGGCGCCCGACGATCCTCCTGACGAACGACGACGGCTTCTACCACGAGACGATCCAGGTCCTGTTCCGGAAGCTCCGGCCCCTCGGCACGACCTATATCGTGGCCCCGGACCGGGAGCGGAGCGCCTGTTCCCTGGCCGTCACCCTGCGCCGGCCCTTGCGCGTCCAGCGCTTCAAACCTCGCGTTTGGGCGGTCGAAGGCACGCCCGTCGACTGCGTCTACTTCGCCCTGCAGAAGTTCCTGCCCCGGCGCCCGGACCTCATCGTCTCCGGCATGAACCCCGGGCCGAACCTGGGCCAGCAGGACATCAACTACTCGGGGACCGTGGCCGGGGCCATCCAGGGGACGTTCCTGGGCGTCCCGTCGATCGCGGTCTCGCTCCTGGCCGACGCCCGAGGCCGTTTCGACCTGACCTATGCCGCCGGCATCGTCCGGACGATCGCCGCCGACGTCCTGGCCCGCGGCCTGCCCGCCGGGACGGCCCTCAACGTCAACATCCCGCCCCGGCCCGTCAAGGGCGTCAAGATCACGCGCCTCGGCTGGAAGTTCTACGACCCGGAGATCATCGAGAAGACCGACCCGCGCGACTCGTCGTACTACTGGATCGGGACGGGGACGCCCCGCCGGGTCGGCGACAAGGGGACCGACGTCATGGCCGCCCACGACGGCTACATCTCGCTGACGCCGCTCCACACCGACATGTGCGCCCACCACGCCCTGCGCTCGCCGAAGCTGCGCCGACTGGCCAAGGTCCTCTCCTCCACGAAGGACCGCTAGCCTGACCTAGTCATAAAAACGCCCCGTTTTTCTCTCCCGTTCTTTCTTGAGGCGTTTTTACCCTGCGGGCGAGCCGATCCGGCCCCATCTGCTTCGTTCTCGGGGTTCGCAGTACTGCAGAGTACAGCTTCACCCCTCGAGCCTTGCATCTGAGGGCCGCCTCGATTCGTGAATGATCCGGGCTAGGTCCGGCAGTCAGGGGGAGGAACGGGACCCGGCTTGCCTTTCCCCCGGCGGTGGCGCACCCATTCCACCGCGATGGGCACGGTCGAGATGGCGATGATGGCGACGATGGCCAGGGAATAGTTGTCCTTGACCAGGGGGATGTTGCCGAAGAGATAGCCGGCCCCCGTGAGCAGGACGACCCAGCCGATGCCGCCGACGACGTTGAAAACGATGAACCGGCCGTAGGACATCCGGCCGATGCCGGCGACGAACGGCGCGAAGGTCCGGATGATGGGCACGAAGCGGGCGATGATGATGGTCTTGCCGCCGTGCTTCTCGTAGAAGGCGTGGGTCCGCTCGAGGTATTCCTTCTTGAAGAAGCGGGAATCATCCTTGCAGAAGACCTTGGGGCCGACGCGGTGGCCGATCCAGTAGTTGACCGTGTCGCCGGCGATGGCCGCCACGGAGAGGATCAGGACGAGCAGGCGGATGTCGAGGACCCCGAGGGCGGCGAAGGTCCCGGCCGCGAAGAGCAGCGAGTCGCCGGGCAGGAAGGGCATGACGACGAAGCCCGTCTCGACGAAGATCACGGCGAACAGGATGGCGTAGGTCCAGACGCCGTACTGGGAGATGATCGCGCTGAGGTACTTGTCGAGGTGCAGGGCGATGTCGACGATCTTCTTGAGGAGTTCCATGGCCCCCTACTATACAGGGGGCGGGGCGCGGATGCAATCGCCCCCGGGCGGGCGGGGCGGGTCCCCCGCCCGGACGCTCCCTTATGGTAAGATAGCCCCGTGAGCTCGCCCGCGAAGAAGCTGGAACTCGTCGAGAGGGCCCTCGACCGCCTCTCCCCGCTCGAGGCGGGCTGCACGCTCTGCCCCCGCGACTGCCGCGTCGACCGGACGAGCGGCGCCGGCGGGGTCTGCCGGACGGGCCGGCAGGCATCGGTCTCCCGCGCCCTGCTCCACTTCGGCGAGGAGCCGGTGATCAGCGGCCGGTCCGGCTCGGGGACGGTCTTTTTCACCGGCTGCAACCTCAAGTGCCTGTTCTGCCAGAACTACCAGCTGAGCTGGCTCCTCGAGGGCGAGCCGGTCGCCGACGAGGCCCTGGCGGACATGATGCTCGGCCTTCAGGCCAAGGGCGCCCGCAACATCAACCTCGTCTCCCCGACCCACGTCGTCCTGCCCGTCCTGCGGGCCCTGCGGCCGGCCCTCGACCGCGGCCTCGAGCTCCCGGTCGTCTGGAACTCCAACGGCTACGACAGCCTCGAGGTCGTCCGGTCCCTCGAGGGCGTCGTCGACGTCTACCTCCCCGACCTGAAGTACCGCGCCCCCGCCCTCTCCAAGCGCTACTCGGCCGCGGCGGACTATTTCGAAAAGGCCTCCGAGGCGGTCCGGGAGATGTCCCTCCAGCAGCCGGTCCTCGACCTAGCCGCGGACGGAACGGCCCGCCGCGGCCTGGTCGTCCGGCACCTCGTTCTCCCCGGCGCCGTCGACGACACGCTCGCTCTCCTGAAATGGATGAAGGAGAACCTGTCGCCGTACATCGGGCTGAGCCTGATGAGCCAGTACCACCCCTGCTTCGAGGCGCCGGAGGAGATCCGGCGGCCCGTCTCTCCCGAGGAATACCGCCGGGCGGCCGACGGCTTCGCCGGCCTCCTCGCGCTCGCGGTTGATCTCCCGGAAGGACGCGAAAGACAGGTAGATCTCGCCGCGGACCTCGACCTCGCCGCCGGCCTCGATCGCCAGGGGCAGGGCCCGGATGGTCTTGACGTTGCCGCTGACGTCGTCGCCGCGGACGCCGTCGCCCCGGGTGACGGCCCGGGCGAACTTGCCGTCCCGGTAGAGGACGGAGATGCCGAGGCCGTCGATCTTGAGCTCGGCCGTGTAGGCGATGGCCCGGTCGGGGAGGAGCTTGCGGACGCGGTCCTCGAAGGCGCGGATCTCCTCCTCGGCGTAGCCGTTGTCGATGCTGAGCATGGGCG
Organism: Candidatus Aminicenantota bacterium; assembly: GCA_041320535.1. GTDB lineage: Bacteria > Acidobacteriota > Aminicenantia > Aminicenantales > Saccharicenantaceae > RBG-16-66-30. The sequence continues at coordinate 2,235,013 of JBGLNH010000001.1, forward strand.
TCCGATGGACGACCGAAGGGAATCCCTCGGCCGGCTTCTCGCCCACTCGCTGGGTCGGCGATTCGGGAGTCACGATGTCGGGGAAGCGGGCCTCGAGCTCGCGCAGCCCGGCGACGAGGCGGTCGAACTCCGGGTCCGATATCTGGGGGTCGTTGTCGACGTAGTATTTCCGCTCGTGGTAGACGATCTCGCGGCGCAGCGCTTCGGCCCGGGCGCGGTCCCTCGGGCCGGCCTGAGAGGGGGGCACGTGTTCCCTCCTAATATCGATGACCCTCGCCGCGGGCCCTGGCGGGCGCGGGGGCGGCGGGCGTCGCGAACCGCTCCGGCGGCCGGGCTACTTGCCGAGCCGCTGCCGGACCTGGGCGACGCGGGCGTTGAACTTGTCGAGGACGCCCTTCTGGCCGGCCTGGATCCTGGCGATGGCCTGGTTCTCGGCCTCGATGTTGGCTTCGAGCTGCTTGAGGACGCGCTTGTCGGCCTCGGACAGGTCCTCCTCGCTCTTGCCGTCGACCTTGGAGTTGTAGGTCTTGGTGAACTCCTCGATGGCCTTGTTGTGCTCCTCGATCTTGGCGTAGCTCGAGGCCAGCTCCTTGTCCTGGCCGACGAAGAGGTTCTGGGCCTGGCCGAGGAAGTTCTTCTGTTGGGCCGGAACGAGGAGGGCGGCCTCGATGTTCGCGTCGATGGCTTCGGCCGTCTTGGACGGATCGGTCTTGACTTGGCCGTTCAGGATGACGGCGATGTTCTGGGCGAGGGGCCCGGTCCTCTTTTTAGCGTAGGCTTCCCTGAAGATGGCGAGGGCCTTTTCGGTCTTGCCCTGTTTGTGGAGCGTCTGCGCATAGACCGTGGCGCTCTCCGGGCCTTGATCGGCCGCATAGAAGCGCTCGAGGACCTGCTCGGCGTCGGCGAATTTCTGGGCTTTGTACAGCTTGTCCGCCAAGGTCCTGATCTGCTTGACGATATTGGGGTCCTTGAAGGCGTTATAAGCCAGGATGTAATTCTCGGTGGCCTTGGTGTTGTTTCCGGCTTTCTCGGCGGCGCTGCCGATGAGGAAATAGCCGGTCGCATGGAGCTGGGACCCCGTCTTGGCATCGCTCAGGCCCTTGCCGAAATCGATGAGCTTGCGGGCCGCCGAGTCGGCCTTGTCCGTTTGGCCGGCGCCGTAGTAAAGCTGCGGCACGGCCACCATGAGCTTGAGCTTCGTCGCGCTGTCGATGCCGGCCATGCCGAGGGCCTTCTCGCCGTACTCGGCCGCCTTCTGGGCGTTCTTCGAGGGGCAATTCTCCAGACAGTAGTAGGCGTAAGCCCAGTGCTCGTTGGTCGTGCCCTGGCCGGCGTATTTACCGATATAGGCATCGAGGGCCTGGATCTTCTGACACGGATCGGAGATCTGCATGGCCTTGAGGTATTCCTCGTCGGGGCTCTGGGCGACGGCCAGCCCGGCGCAGAGGAAACTCAAGGTCACGATCGCGAGGAGTGTCCTTTTCATGCCTAACCTCTCAAGAAAATTTCAGGAATCATAGCCCGCATCCCTCGGTTTGTCAACCTTGGCTCATTCCCATCCCAGATTATAGCAAAAAGGGTGCCAAAATGGGGTATAATCCCCCCCGTGGACCGGAAAATCCTCGTCCGGAAGGCCCTTCTCGGGAAGCTCGGGGAGGCGCCCTCGGAGAACGTGCCCCTGTCGGCGATGTCCAGCTTCGGCATCGGCGGCCCGGCGGACCTCTTTTTCGAGGCCCGGACCGAGGCCGCGCTCGAGACGGCCGTCTCCCTGGCGGCCGCCGAAAGATACCCCGTCTACGTCATCGGCGGCGGATACAATCTCCTCTTCGACGACGCCGGCTACAGGGGGCTCATCGTCCGCAACCGCCTCGAGGGGGTCGGCCGGGACGGCCATCGCCTCCGCGTCCTGTCCGGGACGGGGCTGGCCTGCGTCCTCAGAGAGGCCCAGGCCGCCGGCCTGTCGGGCCTCGAGTTCCTGGCCGGCATCCCGGGGACGGTCGGCGGGGCCGTTTACGGGAACGCCGGGGCCTACGGCTGGAGCGTCGGGGACGTCCTCGAGTCGGCGGTACTGTTCACCCCGGGCGGCGGGCGGACCTCCGTCCCCAGGGACGGATTGGGCTTCGGCTACAGGGACTCGGCCCTCAAGAGGGAGGCCGCGGTCGTTCTCTCGTGCGTCCTGGTGTGCTCCCCCGGGGAGGCCCGGGAAACGGAGGCCCGCATCCGCGACATCCTCGAGAAGCGGCGGGCCAAGCACCCGCCCCACGGCACGGCCTGCGCCGGCAGCTACTTCAAGAACTCCTGCTCCGGGAGCGGGGCCCGGATCGCCGCCGGGCAGCTCCTCGATCAGTCCGGGGCCCGGGGCATGTCCGTCGGCGACGCCGCCGTCTCGGACGTCCACTGCAACTTCATCGTCAACAGGGGGAACGCCCGGGCGGCCGACGTCCTGCGCCTGGCCGACGAGCTCAAGGAACTGGTCCTAAAAAGATTCGGCGTCCGGCTCGAAGAGGAGGTCATCCATCTTCGAGCAGACGCTTCAATGCTCTGACCCGTCGCGCCGGAAGCCCTCCCTTGGCGGCCAGCCCGAGGGTCCGCCTGCCCAGCGCCCGGTAGACCTCGCTCGCGCCGGGGTCCCCCCGGAGGGCCTCGAGATGTTTCCGGACGGTGGCTTCGTCCCCCCTGAGGATGGGGCCGGTCAGGGCCTTTTCCGGCCCAAGGTATTTTACGTTCTGTAAAGTTCCTTGTACGAGGGGGAGGAGCACGGCTTCGGCGGCCCGGCGGTCGAGACCGGAACCGGCCAGCAGCTCGACCGCGGCCGCCTCCAGGGCGACGAAGGCGTTGGACGCCAGGCTGCAGGCGGCGTGGTAGAGGGGCTTGTGATCGAGTCGTTCCTGACGACGGGCGTCCCGGTCGTCTTACATCAGGACAAGATCTCGGCGATGACGGTGGTCGGCCTTTTCGTGCCCGGCGGCCGCGCGGCCGTCCCCGAGGGGCTCGACGGCCTGGCCTACCTCGCGACCCGGTTGACCCTCGAGATCCCCGACGAGGACAAGGCCAGGGACCTCATGGCCCAAGCGACCCGGATGAGCTTCGTCTGTGAGGAGGATTTCTCCGCCGTCTTCATCGAGTGCCTTTCGGAGAACCTGGAGCCGGCGCTCCGCGTGGCCGGCAAGATCATCCAGGACCCGCTCATGTCGGGCCTGAGGATCGGCCGTGGCAAGGAGCTGATGGAGCTCTACGCCCAGGCCGAGGAGGACGACGCCGTCCTCGTCGGCGGCCGCGCGGCCCTGGCGGCCTTCTTCCAGGGACGGGGGTACGGCTCCGCGAGCTACGGCACGGAAAAGAGCCGCAGGTCCATCGAGCGCAAGGACGTCCTCGAGTTCTACCGGCGCCACTTCACCTCGCAGAGCGTCTTCTTCGCCGTCGTCTCCGATCTCGATCCGGCCTCCGTGCGGGCCCTGCTCGACAGGCATTTCTCCCGGTTCCCGCAGGGCGAGCGTCCCGCGGTCCCCGCCGCCCAGCCGGTCGCTCCGGCGGCGGAAGGCGTCCGGTTGGCCAAAGAGACCAAGCAGACCTACATCGGGCGCGCCTTCGCCCTGCCCGCCCCGATCGCGGACGATCACGCCATGGGCTGCCTGCTCGAGGTCCTGATCGGCAAGGGCCCGGGATCGCGGCTTTGGGACCTCCGGGCGGTCGAGCGGCTGGCCTATAACGTCGACGCCCGTCTGACCTGGACTCGCGGAGGCGGCGTTCTCGAGGCTTTCCTCGAAACGGAGAACGCCAAGGCGGAGCGCGCCGAGGAGGCCCTCGCCGCATCGCTCCGGGCCCTCCGCGAACGAGGCGTGACGGCGGACGAGCTCGAGGCCACGAAGACCATGGCCAAGGCCGACTTCCTGCGGTCGGCCGAGACGAAGACGGCCCGGGTCAGGTTCTTCGGCCTTTTCGAGGTCCTGGGCCTCGGGTTCGAGCTCGTCTCCGGATTCGACGCCGCGATCGACGGCCTGACGCTCGATGCCTTCAACGCCTACATCAGGACCGTCCTGGCCCCGGACCGGGCCCTCCGCGTGACCGTAGGGCCCGGGACGGCGGCCAAGTCTCCAGGAGGATGACCATGCCGTCCCTGACCGAAAAAGACCTCGTCGACCTCGTCCGGTCGGTCTTCCCCGGCCACCCCGAGGACCGGGCCCTCGCCATCCTCGTCGACGTCCCGCGCGGGCCCGCAAGGGACAATCCGGATTGGAAGGCCCGCCGGGCCATGGCCGAAGAATGGCACCGGCTCTTGACATCGGCCGCGGCCTCGGTCCCCCTCGACCGGGTCGCTCTCGTCGCTTACCCCGACGTCGGTTCGAACAACGCCGACCTCCCGGCCGACGCGTTCGTCGTCGACAGAGGGCTGCCGGACGAAGCGACGGGACTGGCCGCCCGCGGGGAAAGGACCTCCTTTGAGCGAATCTTCCGGGACATCCCCTTGTTCCTGGCCCCGACCGAGTATTCGACAACGGCCCCCCTTAAGAACGCGGCCCCGCGCTATCACTTCCGGGCCGCCACGATGCCCGGCTTCGCGGAGAAGATGGTCCCCGCCCTGCGGGTGGATTACGGCGAGGTCGGCCGGCGGGTCGCCGCCCTCAAGGACCGGCTGGACCGGGCCGGCGAGGCCGAGATCGAGTTCGTCAAGGACGGTCTCGAGACCCACCGGATGACCTTCGACCTCCGCTTCCGGACGGCGCACGAGAGCAGCGGCCGGTTCCCCGCCAAGGGCGCGGCCGGCAACCTGCCGAGCGGAGAGGCCTACATCGTCCCTTACGAGGGCGAGAAGGGCGAAGCCAGCCGGACCCGGGGCGAGCTTCCGGTCGAGTTCTCCGGCGAGGTCCTCGTCTACGCCGTCGAGGCCAATCAGGCCGTGGCCGTCCGCCCGGCCGCGACCTTGGGCCCGGCCTGGAAGGCCGAGGCCGACCATCTGCGCCGCGAGCCGGCCTACGGGAACATAGCCGAGCTCGGCTTCGGCGTCCTCGGCGACTTCGGCATCGGACCGGTCGGCGAGATCCTGCTCGACGAGAAGCTGGGGCTGCACGTGGCCTTCGGCAGGAGCGACCATTTCGGCGGCCGGATCGGCCCGGCCGATTTCTCCTCGCCGGCCGAGGTCGTCCACATCGACCGCATCTACATCCCGGCGACCCAGCCGCGGGTCGCCGTCTTCTCGGTCGTCTTCCGCTACCCGGACGGGGCGGAGGAGCTCATCATGGCCGACGGCCGCTACAAGATCTTCTGATCAACGGAACTCGGCGCTGACGATCGTGATCCGGCCGGGATAGGTGATCGGGCCGAGGGGCGTCGAGACCGTCGGCCGGGCGTCGAGGGCGAGCCGGGCCGGGCTCCTGTTCCTGCCGCCGATCGCCAGGGCCAGGCCGAGAAGGTCGTCGTACCGTTTTCCGGCGAAGAACTCCAAGAGGTCGAGCGAGAGCCGGATGGGGACGACCGATCCCTGGCCCGTCCCCGGGACCTCGATCGGCTCGTCGATGTTCCCTGTCACCGTGGGCTGGCCGTCGATGAGCAGCCGGCATTCGAGCTCCGTGAGCGTGCTCACGGTCCGCCGCGTCCCGCCCGTCCCGTCGTTCGGATTGACGGCCAGGACGTCGACGACGAACTCGACCGGCAGCCTCTTCGCGGCGTAGGACTGGACGAGCTTCGCCGCGTCGAGGGCGTTGAAATCGACGATCCCGGCTTTGCCGCCGATGTCGATCCCGAGCAGCCGGAAATCGCGGACGGCCGAGAGCCTGAACTTCAGGCGCTGGAGGTTGGTCAGGACCGAGGCCATCTCGTCGAGCGCCGCGCACGACGAGAGCGCCAGGACGCCCGCGAGCGCCGCGGCCGCGGAGATGGTCCTCGTGCGCTTTTTCATGGCAGCCCTCCTCTCCGATATCGTTCCATCCCGTTATATCGCCCGATCGGGGCCGTGTCAAACCAGGGAGCCGTAGGCGTGCCCATTCAGGCCGGCGGGTGGGGTCCCAGAAAAAAAAAGGTTCTTCTTTGATCTCCGGGATCCCCTCTCGAGGCGGGGAGGGAATTCGCCTCGACGATCCCCGTAGCGGAGGAAGGGCTGACGAATTCCGTGGACACGACCGGGGCCGAAGGATTATCCTGACCGTGACCCTCAGGAGGTGCGCATGAAGAAGATCGGCATCATCATCTGCGGCCGTTATCAGACCTGCGGCGGCGGAAAGTGCCTTCGCTCGGTCCGGGAGCGCGTCGGCGGGTTCGCCCGCTATCCCAAGGACGAGCCGGTCGAGGTCGTCGGCTTCTCATACTGCGGCGGCTGCCCGGGCGGCAACATCGAATACGTCCCCGAAGAGATGAAGAAGAACGGGGCCGAGGTCATCCACCTGGCCACCGGCCTCGTCGTCGGCTATCCGCCCTGCCCCCGCATCCGCCAGTTCAAACAGTTCATCGAGGCCCGCTACGGCCTGCCCGTGGTCGTCGGCACCCATCCCATCCCCCTCAAGTACCTGGAGATCCACCGCAAGCTCCCGTTCTGGGACAACATGAAGATGGCCGAGCTCGCCGGCGAGCTCATGAACGAGGACCCGGCGGTCATGGAGGCCTACAACTGAGATGTCGCGCGCTCTGACCGTGGCGGTGGCCTCGGGCAAGGGAGGGACGGGCAAGACGACCGTGGCCGTCAACCTGGCCCTGGCCCTGAGCGCCGGCCGCCCCGTCCAGTTCCTCGACTGCGACGTCGAGGAGCCGAACGCCCGCTTCTTTCTCGCGCCCCGTATCGAGGCGTCCGAGGAGGTCGCGATTCTCGTGCCCGAGATCGACGAGAGCCTGTGCGACCGCTGCGGGTTGTGCGCCCGGGTCTGCGCCTACAACGCCCTGGCCGTCGTTCCGCAGGCCGTCCTCGTCTTCAGCGAGCTCTGCCACGGCTGCGGCGCCTGCGCGCTGCTCTGCCCCCGAAAGGCGATCCGGGAGGTCCCGAAGAGGATCGGCGTCGTCGAGTCCGGGAGCGCCGGGCCGATCGATTTCCGCCAGGGGCGGCTGGATGTCGGCCAGGCCATGTCGCCTCCCGTGATCAGGGCCCTGAGGAAGACGCGGGACGCCGCGCGGACGGTCGTCATCGACGCCCCTCCGGGGACGAGCTGCCCGGTCGTCGAATCGATGCGCGGGAGCGATTTCGTCCTCCTCGTCACCGAGCCGACCCCCTTCGGGCTCCACGACCTCGAGCTGGCCGCGGGGGCGGCCCGGGAGCTCGGCCTGCCGCGGGGCGTGCTCATCAACCGGGCCGACGGGGGAGAGGGCGACGCCCGGATCGCGGCCTTCTGCGCCGCCGAGGGCCTTCCCGTCCTGATGACCATCCCCTTCGACCGGGCCATCGCCGAAGCCTACGCGCGGGGCCGGACGCTCGTCGACCTCGACGCGGCCTGGGCCGGGAAGTTCCTGGACCTCTATGACGCCCTAAGGACGGCCGCGGGATGAAGCAGCTCGTCGTCATCAGCGGCAAGGGCGGCACGGGCAAGACCGTGCTTTCGGCCTCGTTCGCCGCGCTGGCCGAGAACGCCGTCCTGGCCGATGTCGACGTCGACGCCTCGAACCTCCACCTCCTCCTCCGTCCGGAGGTCCGGGAGCGGCACGAGTTCTTCGGCGGGAAGAAGGCCCGCGTCGACGAGGAGCGTTGCACGGCCTGCCGGCGCTGCCTGACGGTCTGCCGTTTCGACGCCATTTCCGCGGACGACGAGGGGAAGGCCCGGATCGACAGGCTGGCCTGCGAGGGCTGCGGCCTCTGCGCCCGCGTCTGCGAGCCGGCCGCCATCGTCATGGAGCCCTGCCTGTCCGGGGAGTGGTTCGTCTCGTCGACCCGGTTCGGGCCGTTCGTCCACGCCCGCCTGGGCATCGCCCAGGAGAACTCCGGCAAGCTCGTCACCGAGGTCAGGAAGAAGGCCCGGGAGATCGCCGAGACGGAAGGGCGGGACCTCCTGATCATGGACGGCTCTCCGGGCATCGGCTGTCCGGTGATCGCTTCCCTTTCGGGGACGGACCTGGCCCTGGTCGTGACGGAGCCGACGCCCTCCGGCGCCCACGACATGGAGCGGATCGTCGGGCTGGCCCGCCATTTCAAGATCCGCGCGGTCTGCGCCGTCAACAAATTCGACATCCACCCGGGCAACGCGGAGCGTATCGCGTCGTGGTGCCGGGCGGAGGGCGTTCCGCTCGTCGGCACGGTCCCCTTCGACGCCGAGGTCATGGCCTGCGTCTCGCGGGGCCTGCCCCTGGTCGAGTGTTCGCGGGGCCCGGCGGCGCGAAGCGTCCGGGGGATATGGGAAAGGGTCCGGGAGCACCTGATATGAGCGACGAAGAACGGGACGACACGCTGGAAGAGGCGGCCCGCAAACTGATGGAGGAGACCGAGCGCCAGGTCCTGGCCCGGTACGGCCCCGCCGTCCTCGACCACTGGAAGAACCCGCGCAATCTCGGGCTGTTGGAGGAGCCCGACGGCTACGCGCGGCTTCGAGGGACCTGCGGCGACACGATGGAGATGTCGGTGCGCCTGGACGGGGACATCGTCGTCGCCTGCGGCTTTCAGACGGACGGCTGCGGCACGACCCAGGTCTGCGGCAGCGCGGCCACCTGGCTGGCCACGAACCGGACCTTCGTGGAAGCGCTCGGGGCGGTCTCGGCCCGGGGCATCCTGGAGCTGCTGGGCGGGCTGCCCGAGGCCGACGTCCACTGCGCCGAGCTGGCCGCCGAGACGCTGCGGCGGGCCCTGGCGGACCATCTGGCGAACAGGAACTCGGCTTGGAAGAAAGGCTATCGAAAGCCTTGAGATCCGATAAGGAGGGAACCATGAGAACGCTTCGGAAGGCGGCCGTCGGATTGTCGGCCGTCCTGTTCATGGCCGCGCTGCTGGCGCCGCCCGCGGCCGCCCAGGCCCCGCGTCCCTGGCGGGGATACGCCGGGGCGATCGACCTGACCGACGAGCAGCTCGACCGGATCGAGAAGATCCGGCTGGCCCTCGAGGAGGAGATCCTGCCGCTCGAGATGAAGTGGCGGAAGCTCGACCTCGAGCTCGAGTCCCTGTCCCGGAGGGGACAGGATATGGAGGCCAAGCTCAAGGAGCTCGAGGCGCTCGAGATCGAGATGGACAAGAAGTGGGAGGAGCACAGGGCCAAGGTCCGGTCCGTCCTGACCGACGACCAGAAGGCTCTCTTCGACCGCTACGGCGGGCTCGGCCTCGGCCTGGGTTGGGGGCCCGGAGCGGGCTATGGCGCGGCGCCGCGCTGGGGTATGAGAACGGGCCCGGGCCGCTGGCCGTCCTGGAGCGTGGCGTTGATGATGTCGGTGATGACCCGCTTGATGTTGTCCTTGGTCGGGGCCTTGAGGCTCCGCGAGGCGGCCTCGATGGCGTCGGCGAGCATCACCAGCCCGGCTTCTTTCGTCTGGGGCGGCGGGCCCGGGTAGCGGAAGGCCTCCTCGCCCACGGCCTGGTCCCCGGGGGCGGACGTCTGCTTGGCCTTGGCGTAGAAGAAGCGGACGAGGGAATTGCCGTGGTGCTGCTCGATGATCTCGCGCAGGGCCCGCGGCAGCTTGAGCTTGCGGGCCAGCTCCGCGCCCTCCTTGACGTGGTTCTTGATGACCAGGGTGCTCATCGACGGCGTCAGGTCCTTGTGGAGGTCGAACTCGCCGGTCCGGTTCTCGATGAAGTACTCGGGCATCTTGGACTTGCCGATGTCGTGGTACAGGGCCCCGGCCTTGGCCAGCTGGGTGTCGAGGCCCAGCTCTTCGGCCGCCCGCTCGACCAGGGTGGCGACGACGAGCGAATGGTGATAGGAGCCGGGCGCCTCCTCGGCGAGCTGCCGGAAGATCGGCAGCTCCGAGCTGGTCAGCTCGAGGAGCTTGGACGGGGTGACGAAGCCGAAGGCCGATTCGACGATGGGCAGGAGGAGGAAGGCCAGGACGGCGCTGGCCGCGCCGCCGAGAAGGCCCATGGTCGCCTCGGCCGGGAAGAAGGCGAAGCCGGCCCTGCGGCCGATCAGGCTGAAGATCAGGACGACGAAGGCGTTGACGGCCGGCAGGACGATGAACCCGGCCCTGAGGGTCGCGGCCCGGTAGCGCCGCTTGTAGAGCTTGACGCCGTAGACCGCGGCCAGCCCGCCGAGGAACGAGAAGACGGTCAGGGCGAAGTCCCCGCCGAGCAGGAGCCCGGCGGCCAGGCTGTTGAGGATGATGTAGAGGAGCGACAGCGGGTCGGGGACGAGGAAGGCGAAGATCAGGGTCCCCACCTGGAAGGGGAAGGCGAAATAATAGGTCTCGAGGCGGGAGAGCGAGGGCCCGGTCATGGCCTCGGCCACCGCCGCGGCCAGGAGCAGGAAGGCCTTGTAGAGGACGAGGCTGCCGACCAGGGCCGCGCCGGTCATGCGGAAGAAGCGGCCGGCCTGGGTCGTCTTGAAGGCCGACCGGAGATAGGACCAGAGGGTGAGGAGGAGGAAGGCATAGAGAAGAAGGCTGCCCGCGAACACCGGCAGCCAGCGCGACCGGTGCCGGATCCTCTGGTTGTACTGGTCGAGGACGCGCAGGGTCTCGCCGCTGACCTCGTCGCCCTTGCGGACGATGACCCGGTCCTTCTTGACCGTGAAGGTGACCGTGCCGACCGCCTCCCGGGCCCGGGTCTTCCGTCTCTCGGTCTCGAGCTTGTTGTAGGTGACGTTGGCGGTCAGGAAGATCTGGCCCAGGCCGGTGAGCAGGGACCGCTCCCGCTCGGTGATCTCGACCTTGTCGAGGTCCGTCTCGAAGCGCCGCTCGCTCTCCGCGATGTCGAGGAGGTCGCCGGCGCGGACCGTGCGCTCGGAGCCGTGGATGTCGAGCAGCGTCAGGCCCTTTTCGGCCTCGCCGTGGATGAAGAGGTTCTTGGACAGGATGATGCCCGGGCCGAAGGTCTTGGCCGTCAGGGTGACCAGGATCTCCTCGAGCTCGGCGGGGAACTTGAGCCGGACGAGGCTCGTGACGTCGGGGAGCTCGAGGTCGACGCCGAGCTTGTCGAGGAGCGCCGTCCGCAGCTCGGCCGAGCGGTGGTTGCCCGGGAAGCGGGCGGTCCAGTCCCGGCCCTCGGCGAAGAGGGCCCGGACCTTGTCCTCGGTGTTGGCCGCGACGTTGGGATCGTAGGTGTAGACGGGCAGGACGGCCGCGACGGCCTCCTGCTTCTTCCTCTCCGTGGCCTCGGCGTCCTCGATGATCATGTCGAAGGGCGCGGTGATGTCGGCCGGGGCGACGGCGCCCAGAGGGAGCGTCGACAGCCCGCGCGAGGGCAGGCTGGTCAGGAACAGGGCGACGACGGTCGCCGTGAGGGCCAGGACGAGCCAGGGCCCCCTGACGAGCCGCCGGCCGAGGGTCCTCTCTCTCTCGTCGTCGGACGGGTCGCCGGACGGGCGGCCGGGCTGGATCTCGGCCCTTTTGAAGAGCTTGATCTTGTCGAAGAACGACGCGGGCATGGTTACCTTTCGCCCCGGACCTCGGCCTTCTGATAGGCCTTGATGATCTTCTGGACGAGGGGATGGCGGACGACGTCCCGGTCGTTGAAGTTGATGAAGGCGATCTCGGGCAGCGCCGCCAGGATCTTCATGGCGTGCAGGACGCCCGACTTGCCGGGCTGGGGGAGGTCGATCTGGGTGACGTCGGCGGTGATGACCAGCTTCGAGTCGAAGCCGGCCCGGGTCAGGATCATCTTCATCTGCTCCCGGGTCGTGTTCTGGGCCTCGTCGAGGATGATGAAGGCGCTGTTGAGGGTCCGGCCGCGCATGAAGGCCAGGGGTGCGATCTCGATGACCCCGCGCTCGATCAGGCGGTTGGCCTGCTCGTACTGGGTGAGGTCGAAGAGGGCGTCGTAGAGCGGCCGGAGGTAGGGGTTGATCTTCTGGATGAGGTCGCCGGGCAGGAAGCCGAGCTTCTCGCCGGCCTCGACGGCGGGCCGGGTCAGGATGATCCGGTTGACGGCCTTGTTCTGGAGGAAAGCCAGGGCCATGGCCATGGCCAGATAGGTCTTGCCCGTCCCGGCCGGCCCGATGCCGAAGACGAGGTCGTAGGTCTTGATGGCCTGGATGTAGGCCTGCTGGTTGAGGCTCTTGGGGGAGACGGACTTGCGGGACAAGGTCAGGGGCTCGGAGGGGGCGTAGCTCTCGAGAGCGGCGGGGGGGCCTTCCTCGAGCATGTCCAGGGTTATGAGCAGGTCCTCCTCCCGGAGGTGGTGGCCCTTGTCCCCGAGCTCCTGGAGGGTCTCGAAATAGTGCTTGGCGAAGCCGATCCGCTTGGCTTCGCCGTCGATGAGGAGCTGGTCGCCTCGCATGGCCAGGGAGACCCCCAGGCGGCCCGCCCGCCGGCGAGGGGCCGGCGCCCCTCCAATTCACCCCCGACGAGCTGCAGCGCCGCCAGGAGTGGGAAGAGTTCCTCAAGACCGCCGAGGTCGTCTCCAGCCGCCAGCTCAGCGGGTCCGAGGCCGTGACCTCGCCCTGGGTCCTGACCCTCAAGCTCGGCGAGGTCACCCACCAAGGCCTGTGGAAGGACGCCCAGGGCCGCATGGGCGGGTACTGGGAGGGCTGGCAGTACGAGATCGCCGCCTACCTGCTCGACAAGCACCTGGGCCTGGGCATGGTCCCGCCGACCGTCGAGCGGCGGTTCCGCGGCGATCCGGGCTCCTGCCAGTACTGGGTGGACGACTGCATGTCGCTCAGGGAGCGCCAGGCGAAGAAGGTCAAGATGCCGCAGATCAAGAACTTCTCCTGGAACCGCGCGACCTACCTCCAGAGGTTCTTCGACAACCTCGTCGCCAACGAGGACCGTCACACGAACCAGATCCTGATCACGCCCGATTGGCGGATGGTCCTCATCGACCATTCCCGCACGTTCCGGACCTCGGCCCGGTACACGAAGAGCCTGATCAATTCGGCCAAGAGCCCCGAGGGGCCCAAGCTCATGAGCGAGCTGCCGAGGGCCGTCGTCGAGAAGCTCGAGGCCCTCGACGCCGCGACCCTCAAGTCCGTCGTCGGGAGCTACCTGACCGACACGGAGATCGCGGCCGTCATCGTCCGCCGCGGGCTCATCCTCCAGGAGATCGACCGCCTCATCAAGGTCAACGGCGAGGACAAGGTCCTGTACTGATCAAATATTCTTGCGGACGGTAAGCACGTTCTCTCCCCCCGTCCGCCGGTAGGACAGCCCGTCCATCAGCGTCCGGTAGAGGTACACCCCCAGGCCCCCGGGACGGCCCCGGCGCAGCTTGACCAGCAGGTCGGGGTTCTTCTTCCGGACCGGATTGAAAGGGACGCCCCGGTCCCGGACCTCGATGACGAGAGCGCGGCGCTCCTTCCAGACGCGGACGGACATGAGGCCGCCGCTCCCGGCGGGGTAGGCGTACATGGCGATGTTGACGCAGATCTCGTAAAGGGCCAGCTCGATCTTGAAGCGGGCCTCCTCCTCGAGGTCGAGGGCGGCGACATAGTCCTTGAGGAACTTCCGGACGCGGTCGATCTCCTTGAGCGCGGCGGGAACGGCGATCTCCCGGACGTCCTGGCGGGTCATGGCGCTCCCTTGTCCCCGGCCCCTCACCCGCTCCTTTTGACGACGACCAGGGTCATGTCGTCCCCCGCCTCGGAACAGGCGCTGAAGCCGAAGACGTCCTCGAAGACGCCGTTCATGATCTCGCGGGACGGACGGTCCCCCAGCTCCCGGAGGCGAGCGCCCAGGCGCTCGTCGCCGTACTCCTCGCTCTCGCCGGCCTTCCGGCTCTCGACGATCCCGTCGGTGTACAGGCCGAGGATGTCGCCGGGGCCGAGGGCGGTCTTCCGTTCCTCGTAGGTCTGGGCCGGGAACATCCCCAGGCAGAGCCCCGTCGATCCGAGCTTCCCGACGGCCCCGCCGGGGCCGATGACCAGGGGCGGGTTGTGGCCGGCGTTGACGTAGGTCATCTCGTGGGCGCGCCGGTCGAGGACGCCCAGGAAGAACGAGATGAAGCAATGGCTGTCCGAGCTGGCGTAGACGAAATCGTTGAGCTTGGACGTCAGGTCGCTCAGGTCGAAGGACACCGGGAACCTCTCGTGCAGGGCCCCCCGGAGGGAGGCCATGAGGAGGGAGGCGCTGACGCCCACGCCCGAGACGTCGGCGACGACGATGGCCAGGCGGTCCTCGTCGATGGGGATGTAGTCGTAGTAGTCCCCCCCGACGTGGCGGCAGGCCCGGGCCCCGCCGCTGATGTCGTAAGGCGCGAACCCGGGGTCCTCGCGGGGCAGGAAGTTCTTCTGGATCTGGACGGCCAGCGACATCTCCCGCTCGAACTGCATGACCTTGATCGACTCCTCGTAGAGGCGGGCGTTCTCGATCTTGACCGCCGCGAGGTTGGCCAGCAGCGTCAGGAGCCGGAGGTCGTCCTCGGTGAACTGCTCGAGAAGGGAGACCCGGTCGCAGTAGATCAGCCCGATGATGTCCTGGTTGTTCCAGAGCGGCACGCACATGGCCGAGTGGATCTGGGCCTGGACGACGCTGAGCTGGTCCCTCAGCCCCTCGTCGGCCTGGATGTCCGAGATGAGGATGGCCGAGTTGCGCTCCAGGGCCGTCTTGACGATGGTCTGGCTGACGAAGATGCTCTGGGTCCGCAGGGCCCCGTTCTGCACCCGGACGACCTTGGGTTCGAGGGCCTGGGTGTGCTCGTTCTTCAGCATGAGGACGCCCCGGTCCATGGGCAGGTGCTGGATGAGGACGTCCATGATGTGCTCGAGGAGCCGATCGAGCGGCATGTGGTAGATGAGGGCCTGGCTGACCTCGCCGATGACGGCGGACATCTTCTGGTCCTGCTGGAAGCGGTTCAGGTCGAGCCCGCCGCCCGGCGTCTTCAGGGGCACGGACGTCGCCGACGGCTTCTTCAGGATGTCCTTGACCTGGATGATGGTGTTGGAGCTGTGGGTGAAGGTCGTGCCCTCGACCGTCTCCACGGACGGCAGGACGTCCCGGTCGAAGTAGAAGCGCGTCGAGCCGACGAGGATCTCGTCGCCCCGGGCGAGGTCGATCTCGCCGTTGACGCGGCGGCCGTTGACGAACGTCCCGTTCTTGCTCCCCTGGTCGATGAGGACGTAGCCCCTCTCGGTCGGGGCGATCACGGCGTGGACCCCCGAGCTGTACTGGTCGGAGAGGACGATGTCGTTGGCGGAGGCGCGGCCGATCGACACCCGCTTGCCGGCGAGCGGGAAGGCCGAAGGCTCCCCGGTCTTGGGATAGATGAACAGTTGGGCCATGGCTATCGCCTCCGCTCCCATTCTAGATGACGGGGTGGGTCATTTCAACCTCATCGACTTGCGCAGCCGCTGGGCCCTCTCCTCGAGCGGCAGTTCGTCCACGAGCGGTATCAGGAGCCCCTTGAGCTCCCGGTCGAGCAGGACCTCGAGGCTCTCGATCGAGGAGCCGGCCGTCCGGGACGTCCCCATGAGGATGTTCTGATAGACGTTGATGACGTCCTCGCGGGGGTAGACCAGGGTCATCAGGCCGGCTTGAAATCCGTCCTCTTCAGGAACTCCGCGATGAAGACGTCGGCCTCGACCTGATAGGTCTTCTCCAGGTCCTGCTTCCAGCGCTTGACCAGCTCGCGGATCTCCCCCTTGAGGGCCCGGCCGTGGACGAGGCCCATGTGGTAGGGGGTGCCGCCCTCGAGGTCGACGACGCGCAGCTTGGGCGCCGAAGCGAGCCGGGGCGCGACGGTCCAGGCGGCGGCGAGGAGGCAGATGACGACGAAACAGATGGATCCCCTTTTCTTCATGGCCCGACTATACCCCCCTCCGTGCCGCCGCGTCAAGATGAGGGGGGGAGGGGGAGGAGCGGCCTCAATCAGGGAGCTTTCGGTACCAGAAGAAATAGAGGCCGGTGAGGGAGGCCGCCAGCACGGCCGCCGCGACCGCCGAGGCCCGCCAGTTCCGGACGATGAGGAGGAGCGGCAGGATCAGCATGCTCATCTGCCAGCAGAGGGCGAACGGCAGCGAGATGAGATCGAACTTGTGCTCCCGGGCCATGGCCGCGGCGGCGTCGGGGGCGAGCGTCCTCTTCAGGGGCCCCCAGAGGCCGAAGGGCCGGGTCGTCTGGTAGAAGCGCTCGAGGACGGCCCGGTCCGCGGGCGGGCGGAGGTAGGTGGCGGCGACGCTGCCGGCGAGTCCCGCGCCGACCATGTAGAGGATCTGCTGCCACTCCGGCATCTCCGGGACGAGGGCCCGCTGGAGGAGGGCGGCGACGAGCCCGATGAGGGTGCCCAGGGCGAAGCCGCTGCCGTTGAAGCGCCACCAGTAGAGCCGCAGGACCGTCGGCATCATGGTCCCGCCGACGAGCCCCATGGTCAGCCAGCCCCAGATGTCGTTGATGTTCCTGGTCGAGTAGGCCGCGGCGAAGCCGACGAGCATGACCAGGGCCCCGAAGGCGTAGCTCGCGCGGATGAGCTCCTTGGTGCCGGCCCGGCGCCGGATGTAGCCCTGGTAGAGGTCGCGGGTCAGGAAGGCCGTCGTCCCGTTGACGATGGCGTTGAAGGTCGACATGGCCGCGGCCAGGAAGGCGACGAGGAGCAGGCCGCGCAGCCCGGCCGGGACGCTCCGGAGCAGGACGGCCGGCAGGATGCGCTCCGCGTCGATCGTGCCGTGGAAGCTGACCAGGCTCAGCTTCGAGCCCCAGTCCGGGCCGAGGAGCCGGCCGAGGCCGCCGGCGAGCTCCTGCGGGAAGGCCTGGGGATGGTTGGCCACCCGGGCCAGGAGCTCCGGCCACTCGTTCTGGGGGACCGCGCCGGCGTGGCCCTTGATCAGGTCCGCGGCCTGGGCCAGGACGGTCTGGTCGGGGAAGAGGTCCTTGGCGAGCAGCAGCCCCAGGACGACGAAGCTCATCATCAGCGGCCAGCGCAGCATGAACGACCAGCCGGCGAGGAAGCTCAGCCGGCCGCAGTCGCGGTCGGAGCGGGCGGCGAAGAAGCGGGGGTCGGCCCCGACGCCGAGCCCCTGGACGAGCGTCTTGCCCAGATAGAACAGGGACATCATGAGGAGGAAGCTGTACTGCCCGTAGCCGGGCGGCATCGGCGTCCGGGCCCGGGGCAGGGCGCTCGTCCAGTCGGGGTTCCCGGTGACCGACAGAGCGAGGGCGCCGAGGTCGGGCACGCCGGACAGGCGGCCGACGGCGACGATGACGATCAGGACGACCCCGATCCAGATGCAGACCGACTGGAAGATGTCGGAGAAGATGACGCCGTAGAACCCGGACTCGATGGTGTAGACCGCCGTGACCAGCATCATGATGAGCGAACAGACGAGCGGCGAGAAGGGCAGGAACATCGACAGGAACAGGCCCGCGCCCTTGAACGAGTAGGCGAGGAGGGCCAGGTTGACGGCGACGGTCGAGACGACCGACATGAGGCGGGCGAAGTGGGCCCAGCCGTCGCCGCCGAAGCGGAACATCATCCACTCGGCCCCGGTGATGACGCCCGAGCGGCGGTGCCACTTGCCGGCCCAGAGCATCAGGAAGACGAGGACGAGGCCGGCCCCGCCGCGGAGCTCGATCCAGATGCCGCGCGGGCCCAGCAGGAACAGGAACGAGGCGATGATCATCGTCCCGGTCATGTCGAACCAGAAGGTCATCTGGGACAGGCCGAGGGCCCACCAGGGCATCTTGCGGCCGGCCAGGAAGTAGTCCTCGACGCTGGCCGCGGCCCTCTTGCGGAAAAAAGCGCCGATGCCGACGAGGACGGCGAAGTAGGCCAGGATGACGGCGTAGTCCCCGGGCCTGAGGAAGCGCATCGGCCTAGAACTAGCACCGGGAGGGCGGGCGTGTCAATGAGCGCGGCGCCGGCCGCCGGGCCTAGCGGCTCGCGGCCGGCACGTGGCGGTCCTCGACCCGGCGCGTGAAGCCGGTCTTGTCGAAATATTCGAGGATGGCCTGGGCGTATTTCCGGGACAGGCCGAGACGGTCGCGCAGCTCGGCGATGGTGACGCTGCCGCGGCGCTCGAGGAGGCCGGCGACGGCGGTCCGGGCCGCTTCGACGGTGTCGAGGTGGTAGGTGACCTTGGGGGCCAGGCGGACGAGGACGCCGGCGCGGACGAGGCCGTTCAGGACGGGATCGAAGACCGAGGGGTTCAAGCCGAGCTTCGTCCGGGCCTCCTCCTCGAGCGGGGCGGCGAAGCGCGCGTCGCGGAAGACGCCCTCGACCCTGCGGCGAAGCTCCTCCCCGGCCGGGTCCTTCTTGGCCTCGCGGCCGGGAAGACCGACGCCGTCCCCGGCGCGGGAGAGGGCCCCCCGCGCGACGAGCTCGTCGAGGAGGAGCTTGAGCGTCGGCGCGTCGCCCGCGGCGAGGAACTCCGCCCGCAGCTCCGAGAAGGGCATGGCCGGGCGGAAGGGATTGGCCTCGAAGTAGGCCCCGACCGAGGCGACGAGACCGTCGGCCAGCCGGTCGCGGACGTCCGCGTGGAGGTAGCGCTCCGGACTCTCCCGGACGACGGCGACGAGACGCCCGTCGGAGAGGAGCCCGGCCACGGCCTCGGCGGCCTCGGCCTCGCTCCGCCCGGCCCGGAGGGCGATCTCGCGGACGCCCTGGGGCGCGCCTCCGGACTGGACGAACATCTGCTCGACGGCGTCGCGGGCCGTGCCAGGGGAGAATATTTTTCGGAAAGGGGTTGACAAACGCTACTATCGATATTATATTGTCAACCGCCAGGGGAAATGAAGATGCCCACCGATACCGGCCGCAAGCCTCCCGAGACCCCTTTCGGCGTCCGGCTCCGGGCGGCCCGGAAGATGGCCGGGATGAGCATGGAAGACCTGGCCGGGAAGCTCGGCGGGCGCGTCACCAAGCAGGCCATCAGCAAATACGAGACGGGCCAGATGATGCCCTCGCCTGAGGTGCTGGAGCGGCTGGTCGAGGTCCTCAAGGAGGCCACCTGGGGCGCCTCGCCGCTCAAAACGGAAGACGCCGGTACGTCGCCGAGACAGCTGCCCATGGCCGGCACCGCGCTCCCCGACGGCGAGGCGCGGATGAAGTCGCGGGCGGTCCTCCGTCGGCACGGGCTATTGAGGCGGATCCTCAAGGGCAAGGACGAGGCCCAGCGGGATATCTCGCGGGACGCCGCGCCGTCCCCTGACGAGGAGGCGGAGATCAAGCTTCATTGCCGCGAGGTCGGGCCCGGGCGGGACAGCGAAGTGATGAATTTCCTTGTCTCGTCGATGGACCGCCGGCCGGAATTCGCCGGCCACCTCGGGGAGGAGCCCGGCTCGATCGCCGCCCGCCGCGCCCGCTATTTGGCGGCCTGGCATTCCGACGCCGCGGTCAACGAGATCAGGTTCCGGGCCGGGGAGAAGCTCGCGGCGAAGACCGAGTCGGCCCTCAAGTACCGCATCGCCGACCACCTCCAGAGATACCTGGAGCTCGAGTCGGTGCTGGGCTATCAGGCCCGGTTCGAGAATCCCGTCGGGGACCTTCCGACCCGGACCGGGGAGGAGGTCGAGGCCGCGGCGGCGGCGGTCCGCGGGCGGTGGGAGCTCGGCTCGGGCCCGGTCGTCAACCTGCTAGGGCTTCTCGATGACCGGGGGGTCAAAGTCTACGAGGCCCGGGGGATCGAGGGGTTCGAGGGTCTGTCGGGCCGTTTCGGCGTCCGTCCGTTCATCGCCGTCAGCCTGGATTTCCCGGCTGACCGGGTGCGCTTCACCGCGGCCCACGAGCTCGGTCACGTCCTGTGCGATTTTTCGGGCCAGGAGAGCCCGGAGGGCCAGTGCCACGCGTTCGGCGCGGCCTTCCTCCTGCCGCGGGGCGTCCTCGAGAGGGCCTTCGCCGGCCGCGGGCGCAAGGTGACGCTGGGCGAGCTGGGCGAGATCAAGGAGGCCTACGGCGTCTCGCTCCAGGCCATCATGCACCGGGCCCACGCGCTCGGGCTCGTGACCGCGAGGCAGTTCAGGGCCTTCCGGGAGACGATCAAGGTCAGGGGATGGGTCGTCGAGGAGCCCGTGGCCTATGCCGGGCGCGAGCGGGCCACGCGCTTCAGGCGCCTGCTGCGCTACGCCGTCGCGGAGGGCATCATGGACGCGACCAGGGCGGCCGAGCTCGCCGGCGTCGCCGTCGAGGAGCTCGAGAAGGACATCGGAGAGATCTTCTAGCCGAGATGAGAAATGATAGCCGAGGACAAGGGAGGTCGATGATGGGCAGCTTCGAACACGGTCCCACCTAGCGCCGCCGGCGCGGCGAGGGCCGTCCCGTAAGGGGCCGCCCCCCGTGAGCGGTCGTCAGGCGATCGGATCAAGAAAAGAAAGGAAAACACGAATGGACAAGTCTGTCGAAAACACTCTTCTGGAGATGGAGCTCGGCCCGGGCCAGAGCTTCGAGAACATGGCCGTCTTCGAGCTCCTCAGGCCGCAAAACGGCGGCCCGGAGTACCTCACCCTCAAGGAGGCGTTCGAGAGGGGCGTCTTCAGCGTGACCGAGGTCAGCGAGGGCGGGTCGGTGCCCGAGCTCGCGGTCGTCAACAAGGGCGAGGTCGCGGTGCTGCTCCTCGACGGCGAGGAGCTCCGGGGCGCCAAGCAGAACCGCGTCCTCAACACGACGATCCTGGTCGCGCCGAAGTCGACGACCAAGGTGCCGGTGAGCTGCGTCGAGCACGGCCGCTGGAGCTACGAGACGAGGCACTTCGCCGAGTCCGGCAACGTCATGCACCGCGAGATGCGCATGCTCAACGTCCGGAAAGTGAGCGAGAGCCTGCGGGAGCGCAAGGAGTTCCGGTCCGATCAGGGCGAGATCTGGGACAAGGTCCACGAGATGGCCTGCGAGCTGGCCGTGCCGACCGCGACCGGGGCCATGCGGGACGTCTACGAGGCCAAGGGGGCCGACCTCGACGGGTACCTCAAGGGCTTCCGGCCGGCCGAGGGGCAGAAGGGGATGCTGGTCTTCGTCGACGGCCGGCCCGCGGGCCTGGACTTCGTGTCGCGGGGCGCGGCCTTCGCGCGGCTCTTCCCCAAGCTCGTCAAGAGCTACGCCATGGAGGCCATGCTCCTCGCGGAGCGGCGCCGGAAGGGCCGGGGCCGCGGCGACGAGGGGAAGTCGCCGGTCAAGCCGGCGGCGGACGAGGCCAGGGCGTTCCTCAAGAGAGCCGCCGCCTGCGAGGAGAAGAAGTACGAGTCGGTCGGCCTGGGCTGGGCCTACCGCTACGCCGGACCGGGGCTCGTCGGGTCGGCCCTGGCCCACAACGACACGGTCGTCCACATGGCCTTCTTCGGCGTCGACGAGGGCGGGGCCGTCGAGGACTTCGGCGACATGGCCGGCAGCGGCCTGCGCCGCCACTTCCGCGTCCGGCTGTGACCGAGGGATCTACTCGGTCGCCGGGGGTGCTTCGGCGCCTTTGCGGGTGAATCCGACGCCGAACTCGAGCGAGCCCTTCGGGCAGCAGGCGTTCGTGCAGACCGTGCAGGAGAAGCAGTCGGGCCGGTAGGCCGAGTCCTTGAGGATCTCGGGCACGGTCGGGCACGGCGACTTCTTCTCGCAGACGCCGCAGTCGTTGCAGGCGGGCCGCTTCAGGACGACCCGGAAGAGGGCCACGTTCTCGACGAGGTTGGTCAGCAGGCCGATGGGGCAGACGAGGTAGCAGAAAGGCCGGTAGGTGACGAAGGCGAAAGCGAGCGTCAGGACGAAGGGCAGGAAGTGGAAGATGCCGGCGAGCAGATTCGGCTGGGGACCTAGCTCGTAGCCGTGGAAGGCGTTGACGTAGTCGTAGAGCCTCGGGCAGGACGCCCGAGAGCTTGAAGAAGCAGGCCTGCATGATCGAGTTGATGCGCAGGCCCAGGCCGAGCTCGCCGGCCATCTTCAGGGCGTCGATGGTGAAGACCTTGACCTTCTTGTCGATGATCGTCCGCTGCATGTCCTCGGTCAGGTGGTCGAAGACCGCGGCGGGCGGCCAGTCGCAATTGATCAGGAAGGTCCCGCCCTCGCGGATGCCCTCGAGGATGTCGAGACGGCCGATGTAGGAGGGCTTATGCAGGGCCACGAAGTCGACGGTGTTCAGGAAGTACTGCGACTGGATGGGCTGCCGTCCGAAGCGGAGGTGGGAGATGGTGACGCCGCCGGATTTCTTTGAGTCGTACTGGAAGTAGCCCTGGCCGTACATGTCGGTGTGGTCGGCGATGATCTTGATCGAGTTCTTGTTGGCGCCGACCGTGCCGTCCGATCCGTAGCCGTAGAACTTGCAGCGGACGGTGCCCGGGGGCTCCGTCTCGAGGACCTGGCCGACGGGGATCGAGGTGTGGGTGACGTCGTCGATGATGCCCACGGTGAAGCCGTGCGTCGCCGGGCCGTCGAGGTGGTCGTAGACGGCCTTGACCATGGCCGGCGTGAACTCCTTGGAGGACAGGCCGTAGCGGCCGCCGACGATCTTGAGCGGGCGGCCGGCCAGGGCGACCATGACGTCGAGGTAGAGGGGCTCGCCGATCGCGCCCGGCTCCTTGGTCCGGTCGAGGACGGCGATCTTCTTCGCCGAGGCCGGGATGGCCGCGGCCAGGGCGGCCGCGTCGAAGGGCCGGTAGAGACGGACCTTGACCAGGCCGAGCTTGGCGCCGCGGGCGTTGAGGTGGTTGATGGTCTCCTCGGCCGTCTCGGCGCCCGAGCCCATCATGACGATGACCTTTTCGGCGTCGGGGGCCCCGAAGTAGTCGAAAAGCCGGTAACGCCGGCCGAGGGCCTGGCCGACCTTGTCCATGTAGTGCTGGACGATGCCGGGGCAGGCGTCGTAGTACGCGTTGACCGTTTCGCGGCCCTGGAAGTAGACGTCGGGGTTCTGCTGGCCGACCTTGAGCATGGGCCGGTCGGGGCTGAGCGAGCGGCGGCGGAACTCCTCGAGGTACTGGGGCTCGAAGAGCTCCTCGAGGCTCTCGTAGGAGACGAGGTCGATCTTCTCGACGACGTTCGAGGTCCGGAAGCCGTCGAAGAAGTGGAGGAACGGGATCCTGGTCCGCAGGGTCGAGAGGTAGGACACGATGGCCAGGTCCTGGGCCTCCTGGACGGAGCCGGCGCAGGTCAGCGCGAAGCCCGTGTTGCGGGCGGCCATGACGTCGCTGTGGTCGCCGAAGATGGACAGGGACTGGCAGGCCAGGGAGCGGGCCGAGACGAGGAAGAGCGTCGGCAGCATCTCGCCGGCGATCTTGTGCATGTTCGGCAGCATGAGCATCAGGCCCTGCGAGGCCGTGAAAGTCGTCGTCAGGGCGCCGGCCGTGAGCGAGCCGTGCACCGCCCCGGAAGCGCCGCCCTCCGACTGCATTTCGACGACGTCGACCGTCTGGCCGAAGATGTTCTTGCGTCCGTGGGCGGACCACTCGTCGGCCAGCTCGCCCATCGTCGAGGACGGCGTGATGGGGTAGATGGCCGCGACTTCGGAATACGCGTAGGCGACGTGCGTCGCAGCCGTGTTCCCGTCGACCGTTTGCATGTTCTTTTTCATCGATGACTCCTTCGCTATGATGGAACGTCGTTCACGACGTCGCGCGCTAGTCCTTGAGCTCCGTCCTCCCCTCCAGGGCCTTCTTGATGGTCACCTGGTCGGCGAAATCGAGGTCGGAGCCGACCGGCAGGCCGACCGCCAGCCGGGTGATCCTGATCCCGTAGTCCTTGAGCACCCGGACGAGGTAGAGGGCCGTGGCCTCCCCCTCGACCGTCGGGTTGGTGGCGATGATGATCTCCTTGAAGGCGCCCTCCTCGATCCGCTTGACGAGCTTGCCCAGCCGGAGCTCGTCGGGGCCGCGCCCCTTGAGCGGAGACAGGGCGCCGAGGAGGACGTGGTAGCGGCCGTGGAAGGCGCCCGTCCTCTCGATCGACGAGATGTTGAAGGGCTCCTCGACGATGCACAGGGCGTCGTCCGAGCGGTCCTCGTCCGAGCAGATGAGGCAGGGATCGACATGGGTGATGTTGTTGCAGCGGCCGCAGGTGAAGATCTTGCGCTTGGCCTCGCGGATGGCCTCGGCCAGGCGGTCCGTGTCTTCCGTCGGCAGGGTCAGGAAGTGGAAGGCGATGCGCTGCGCGGTCTTGGCCCCGATGCCGGGGATGCGGCGCAGCTCCTCGATGAGGTCGTGGAGGGGTTGGGCGTACTCGAACATCAGACGAGTCCCGGGACCTTCAGGCCCGCGCCGAGGCCGCCGAGCTTCCGGGACAGGATCTCGTCGACCTTGGCCGCGGCGTCGTTGAAAGCGGCCACGATGAGGTCCTGGAGCATGTCCACGTCGTCCTTGCCGGCGACCTCCGGCTCGATGCGGATGGACTGCAGGGCCTTGTGGCCGTCCAGGACGAGCGTGACCATGCCGCCGCCGCTCGATCCCTCGACGCGGATCCCGGCCAGCTCCTTCTGCAGGCGGTCCTGCATCTCCTTGGCCGTCTTGATCATTCTCTGGAGGTCCATGACGTTCTTCATGATCCCTTCTCCGTCGGGCCGCGCCCCTTCCCCTCCGGCTCGCGGGAGGCGATGGGGTCGGCCGAGAGGACCTGGGCCTTGAACGTGTTCATGAAGAACTGCACGGCCGGGTCCTTGAGGGCCGTCTCGAGCTCGCGTCCCGGGCGGATCGGCCCGCCGTCGGTGACGCTCTCCTCGGCGAAGCGGACCTTGGTCTCCCGGCCCAGGACCTCGGAGGCGGCCCGCTCGACCGCGCGCAGGTCCTTGTCCTGGATGCTGGTGACGAAGAAGCCGCGGCCGCTGGCGAAGAGGACCTCGAGGACGTTGTCCTTGAGCATGACCGAGGAGTGCTGGCCGAGGAGGGCCGCCAGGGGCGCCCGGTCGACGGCGAGCCTCTCGAGGACGCGGGCGTAGACGTCCTTCGGCGAGGGGCCGGCCGTCTTGTCCACCTCCCTCGATCCAGACTAATCCTAACACAAGGGCTGGATCCCTGTGAGGGGGGCAGGTCATACGAGGTGGACCCGATGGTCTGTCCCCGCTGCGGCGGGAGGATGAAGGTCGTAGCCTTCCTGACCGAGTACGCGGTCGTCGACCGGATCATCCGTCACTTGGAGTTGACGTTCGTCGCGGAGAAGCCGCCGCCGGCTTGTGTCTTCGAACAGACGGCCCTGATGGCGGCCCGATCATCCGCATGAGGTGGCGCTGGGCGGCCGAATCTTGAGTGCTTGACTCTTGTTTGAGGCCGCGATACCCGCTTTCAAACCGAGCGCGCAAAGGGATTTCTTGTCCTTGCAGGCTTTGCCCGAACTCGAGTTCCCCGCAGGTTTCAAAATCGCGGAGGCGCGAAGGATCATCCGGCGGATCCGCCCGGTCCGCCGGCGGGATCACGTCAGCCGCCGGTTCGAGGAACTCCTGAGGGTCGCTCGAAACGCTGATGCTGGTTTTCCAGGCCGATCTTCCTGAGGAGGGCGGTGAAGCTGGGGTCGGAGCGGAGGGGGTTAAAAATCGGAAATGTCTTTTCAGCGAAGGTGCGGGGTGACGAGTCCCTCGATCGCGGCCGCGACGAGCAGGAGCGGCAGTACGACCAGGACGAACGAGCGGACGATGTTCCGGGCCGGGCCCTTGGGCTCGGCGTCCAGCCGGTCGGCGTAGGTCTCGAGGAAGTTCTCGGGCGCCGCGGGGGCGGCCGCCGCGTCCTGGGCGGCGCCTGGAACGGGTGAGGCGTCGGACGGGGGGCATGTACCGCAGGTACGTGTCCCCGTTCTTTTCCTCCACGCGGCGACGGCCTTCTTCCCCATCTCCGCCGAAAGGTAGAGGCCGAGGCTCGTCGCGTAGACGACGGCCGTGAGCTCGAAGACGCCGTGCGGCAGCACCTGGGTCAGGAAGAGCCGCGGGACGTCGAGGCCCTGGTGCTTGCTTATCGAAGCCAGGAGCCCGAGGACGCCGCCGTTGAGGAACGGGTCGAGGATGGGCAGGAAGAGAAAGGGGACGGCGCCCGCGGCCACGGCGATGATCGAGGCCCTGAGGTTGTGGTAGAACAGGCTCAGGGCCATCAGGAGAGGCGACCCTCCGAGCGGGATGTCCTCGAGGGCCTTGACGACGAGGTCGAGGGCCCTCTTTTCCTGGTCCGGCCGGAACAGGAAGAAGGCGAAGCCGAGGACGAAGCCCGATCCGAGGGCCCGGGCGGCGTGCTTGAAGTACCGCCGGTAGTGCCTCTTCCAGGCCTCGCGCTCCTCGGCGTAGAGGCGCTTCAGAAGGCCTGGCGGCCGGCGGCCAGGAGCCTCCGGCGCGCTCCCTCCGGGGGTCCCGTCCGGGAACCGGGCGCTCATCGTGCCCCGCTCCCCGGCGGGCCGAGGAACTCCCGCTCGATCCGCTCGAGGGTCTTGCCCTTGGTCTCGCGGACGCGGGAGCGGATGAACAGGAACCCGAGGACGCTGATCGCGGCGTAGATCCAGAACGTCCCGGCCGGCCCCAGCCCCTTGTTGAGATGCGGGAAGGTGTAGGTCAGGACGAAGCAGGCCGCCCAGAGGGAGAAGGTCGAGACCGACATGGCCGCGCCGCGGATGCGGTTGGGGAAGATCTCCGAGAGCAGCACCCAGGTCACGGGCGCGAGGGACAGGGCGTAGAGGGCCAGGGCGACGAGGACGAGGAGCAGGATGTGCGGGCCGCGGCTCCCCGCGGCGTAGCCCGCCCCGATGAGGCCGAAGACCACGGCCAGCCCGGCCGAACCGGCCAGCATGAGCGGCCGGCGGCCGAGGCGGTCGACGAGCCGGAGAGCGACGAGTGTGAAGACGAGGTTGACCGTCCCCGTGACGACGATGTTGAACAGGACGTCGCTCACGCCGTAGCCGGCGGCGGTGAAGATCTCCTGGGCGTAGTTGAAGATGACGTTGATGCCGCACCACTGCTGGTAGACGGCCAGGACGACGCCGACGACGAGGACCCTGATCAGGCCGGGCTCGAGGAGGTCGCGGAAGCGGACCCGGCCGATCTCGCCGGCGGCCAGCGTCGCCCGGATGTCGTCGAGGGACGCGGCGGCGAAGCGCTCCCCGCCGATCCGGGCCAGCACCCGCCCGGCCCGCTCGCCCTGGCCGTTCTTGACCAGCCAGCGCGGGCTCTCGGGGACGAGGAACATCAGGGCGAAAAAGGCCAGGGCGGGCACGATCTCGGCGCCGAACATCCAGCGCCACCCGACCTGCCCGTTCCAGGAGGCCAGGATGCCGGCCGCCGTGGCCCCGGCCGGCACGGGCTCGGCGATGAGCCAGTTCGCGACCTGGGCGAGGAGGATGCCGATGACGATGGTCAGCTGATTGACCGAGACGAGCCGGCCCCGCATGGCGGCCGGCGAGATCTCGGCGATGTACATGGGGGAGAGGTTGGAGGCCAGGCCGATCCCGACCCCGCCGACGAGGCGGGCGGCGATGAAAAAGCCGAAGCCGGAGGCGAGGGCGGTCCCGACGGCCGAGACCGTGAACAGGAAGCCGGCCAGGATGAGGAGCTTCTTGCGGCCGAAGCGGTCGCTCAACCCGCCCGAGACGAGGGCCCCGAGGAGGCAGCCGACGAGGGCGCTCGACATGGCCCAGCCGATCTCGGACGGCGTCGTCAGCCCGAAGAACTTCTCGTAGAAGGGCTTGGCCCCGCCGATGACCACCCAGTCGTAGCCGAACAGGAGCCCGCCCATGGCCGCGACCAGCGTCGTCGTCCAGATGAAACGCAGGCGATAGGCGCTCACAAGAAGTAATCTTTACAACATTCGGCCGGAAATGGATAGTGGCATGATCGCGATAGGACGAAAGTGTCCGGAAACGGACGATGGGGACGTCGGTTGGATGCCGCTCATGAGGGCGGGCGGGTTGGCTGGAAATGGCACGATTGGCGCATAAAGGAACCGTAGGAGTTGATTTCCCGTAATGTGAGTCCTAGCCTGGATTATTCACGAATCGAGGCGGCCCTCAGATGCAAGGCTCGAGGGGTGAAGCTGTACTCTGTAGTACTGCGAACCCCGAGAACGAAGCAGATGGGGCCGGATCGGTTCGCCGATCGCCAAGCTTCCCTGGAAGGAACTGGGCGTCTCCGTGGTCGTCGAGTCGACGGGCAAGTTCACCAAGCGCCCCGACGTCATCCAGCACGTCGAGAAGGGCGGCGCGGCCAAGGTCATCGTCTCCGCCCCCGCGACCGATCCCGACGTGACCCTGGTCCTGGGCGTCAACGAGAAGACCTACGACGCGGCCAAGCACCACGTCATCTCCAACGCCTCGTGCACGACGAACTGCCTGGCCCCCGTCGTCAAGGTCCTCCACGACGTCTTCGGCGTCGAGAAGGGCTTCATGACGACCATCCACTCGTACACCAACGACCAGAAGATCCTCGACGCCCCCCACAAGGACCTGCGCCGGGCCCGGGCCGCGGCCGTGTCCCAGATCCCCACGACGACCGGCGCGGCCAAGGCCGTCGGCCTGGTCATGCCCGAGCTCAAGGGCAAGATCGACGGCTTCGCCGTCCGCGTCCCGACGCCCAACGTCTCCATCGTCGACTTCGTCGGCCTACTCAAGAAGACGGCCACGGCCGACGATGTCAACGCCGCCTTCCGGGCCGCGGCGGCCGGCCCTCTCCAGGGCATCCTGGGCGTGACCGACGAGCCGCTCGTCTCCTGCGACTTCATGGGCGACCCCCGCTCGGGCATCGTCGACCTGCTCTCGACCAAGGTCCTCGACGGCAACCTGGTCAAGGTCATCGCCTGGTACGACAACGAGTGGGGCTACTCCTGCCGTCTCGTCGACCTGGCCAAATTCGTCGCCAAGTGAGGCGGTCATGAACTCCGTCGCCGACCTGGACGTCAAGGGCAAGCGCGTCTTCCTGCGCGTCGATTTCAACGTCCCGCTGGACGACGGCGGGGCCATCCGCGACGACAACCGGATCAGGGCCTCGCTCCCGACCATCTCCTGGCTGCTCGGTCGCGGCGCCCGGCTCGTCATCGCCTCCCACCTGGGGCGGCCCAAGGGCAAGCCCGACCCGAAGATGAGCCTGGCCCCGGCCGGCAAGCGGCTGGCCGAGCTCATCCCCCACAAGGTCGTCATGGCCCCCGACGTCGTCGGCGACGAGGTCGACCGGCTCAAGGCCGGGCTCGGCGAGGGCGAGGCGCTCCTGCTCGAGAACGTCCGCTTCTACAAGGAGGAGGAGAAGAACGACCCCGGCTTCGCCGCCCGGCTGGCCGAGGGCATCGACATCTTCGTCAACGACGCCTTCGGCTCGAGCCACCGGGCCCACGCCTCGGTCGTCGGCATCGCCGGCCACGTCCCGGTCAAGGCCGCGGGCTACCTCATGAAGAAGGAGGTCGACTACCTCAAGAGGGCCGTGCACACGCCGGTCAAGCCCTACGTGGCCATCCTCGGCGGGGCCAAGGTCTCGGACAAGATCGAGATCATCGAGAGCCTGCTCGGCAAGGCCGACTCGATCCTCATCGGCGGGGCCATGGCCTACACCTTCCTCAAGGCCCAGGGGCTCGGCGTCGGCAGGTCACTCGTCGAGGACGACCAGAGCGAGGTCGCGCTGATCATCCTGGAGAAGGCCCGCACGAACGCGGTCAGCTTCCATCTGCCGCAGGACCACCTCCTGGCCCGGGCCGCCGAAGCCGGCTCCGAGACGAGGATCGCCGAGTCCCTGCCCTTCCCCGAGGACATGATGGGCGTCGACATCGGCCCCAAGACGGTCGCCGCCTACGCGGCGGTCATCGCGGAGGCCAGCACGATCTTCTGGAACGGCCCCATGGGCATCTTCGAGATCGAGGAGTTCGCCAAGGGGACCATCGGCGTGGCCCGGGCCGTGGCCGCCTCGGGGGCCACCTCGATCGTCGGGGGCGGCGATTCGGCGGCCGCCGTCAAGAAGGCCGGCGTCCGGGACAAGATCAGCCACATCTCGACCGGCGGCGGGGCCTCGCTCGAGTACGTCGCCTACGAGACCCTGCCCGGCATCACCGCCCTGGAAAATTAGATGGCCGCGCCGCTACGGGGCCCGTTCGTCGCGGGCAACTGGAAGATGCACCTCACGGTCCCGGAGGCCCGGGAGCTGGCCCGCAAGATCGCCGCGGCCGCGACGGGGCTGCGCGCCGCCACGGTCGTCCTCATCCCGCCTTTCACCTCGCTGGGAGCCGTCGGCGCCGAGATCGCCGGCACGGGTCTGGGCCTGGGAGCCCAGGACCTCCACTGGGAGGACCGGGGGGCGTTCACCGGCGAGATATCGGGCCCGATGATCAAGGACGCCGGCGCCGGCTACGTCCTGGTCGGCCACTCCGAGAGGCGCCAGTTCTTCGGGGAGACCGACGAGACCGTGGGCCGCAAGGTCCGGGCGGCCCTGCGGGCCGGCCTCTCCCCCGTCGTCTGCGTCGGCGAGGTCCTCGAGGAGCGGGAGGCCGGACGGACGATGGCCCGGATCGACCGCCAGCTCGCCGGGGGCCTGGAGGGCCTGTCCGGGGAGGACCTGGGGAGGACCGTCGTCGCCTACGAGCCCGTCTGGGCCATCGGGACGGGGAAAACGGCCTCCCCGGCCCAGGCGGAAGAGGTCCACGCCCACATCCGGGGCCGCCTTGAAGGATCCTATGGAAATGCGGCCGCCTCTTGTGCTATAATTTACGGCGGTTCGGTAAAGCCGGCCAACTCCTATTCGCTGTTCAAAGAGAAGAACATCGACGGATTCTTGGTCGGGGGAGCCTCACTCGAGGCCGACGGCTTCGTCGGCATCGTGACAGAGGCCCTTCGAGCCTGCAGGGAAGAGAAGTGAGCGCAATAATCATCGTTCTCCACGTCATCGTCTGCCTGATCCTGATCTTCGCGGTCCTGCTGCAGTCGGGCAAGGCCGCGGACCTGGCCGGGGCCTTCGGCGGCGGCGGCAGCCAGACCGCGTTCGGGGCCCGGGGTTCCGCCAGCCTGCTCTCCAAGCTGACGACGGCCGCGGCCATCATGTTCATGCTGACGTCGCTCGGGCTGTGGATCCTGTCGGGCCGCGAGGGCGCCTCGGTCGTCGGCGACGAGAAGGCCCCGGCGCCGGCGGCGACCCAGCCGGCCGCGCCCGCCGCGGGCACGCCCGAGGACAAGGCGGCGGCGACGCCTCCGGCGGCCCAGGCGCGGCGCGGGCCTCGGCCGTGCCGTAGTCGAGAAGGAGGAGGGCGGCGCCGTCTTCGTAGAGGCCCCCGGCTCCGGCGCCGAAATCCAGTCCCCGGGCCGTGGGGAACGCATAGACGCTGTTGAGCCCCAGCAGGCCTTTGAGATACTTGACGCTCCCCGCCCGCAGCCCTGACTCCGGGAGGGCCCGGACGAGGGCCGGCTCATCGCCGCCCCCGGGGAGCGCCGAAGCCGCTTTCCCGCCGAGCGCCAGGAGGCCGTCGACCGTCTCCCGGGACTCGTCGAAACCGGTCAGCGTCACCAGAAAGCGGCCCCGCCAACAATTGAGGTAGTACGCCTCGAGCTCGCCGCCGGCGCCGAGATCCAGGGCCCGGCCGCTCCCCGACCTCTTGAAGCTGTACATGCCGAAAGCGGCCTCCGGGTCCGCCATCTCGAAGATCTCCAGCGAGATCGACAGGCCGTCCGAACTGGCGTAATCCTGGACGACGACGCGGCGGAAGCCGTATTCGTGATAGATCTCGGCCCCGCCGTCGATATAGTCGTAGAGGGACTCGCCCTCGAATTCGCGGGGCTCGCCGTCGACGGCCCAGCCCGGGACGGCCCGGGAGGCCGGGAGATACGCTCGGAGCTGGCCCGGCCTGGGGACCGGGGCCGCGTTCTCCGCGGCGGCCAACGCGAGAACGACCGCCAGGGCCGCGGCGAAGGCCCGTCGCTCCCGGGACCCCATGTCCGTCTCCCCCCCTCCCCCGCCGATCCTCAGGCGTGGTCCTCGCGGAGGACGACCTTGAGGAGGTCCATCTGCCCGAGCCCCTGCTCCGCCCCCCGCTTGATCTGGACGAGGTCCTTGGGGTCGAGCCCCCAGAGGGAGGCGCAATAGGCGTCGATGGCCACCCGGTCCGTGCCCGCGACGACCTTTTCCGGCCGCATGAGCTGCCCCGGACCGAAGGGCCCGTTGGTGACGAGGATCTCCGTGGCGTCGACGACATTGAGGGTCGGCTTGACCGCCTTGTTGAGGTCGACGATCGACTGTTCGAGGTGGGCGATGTCGTCGGGGTCCGTCTTCCAGTTGGGCTTGTGGAAGGTCCGGTCGTTCACCGGCGAATTCAGGCCCATGAGGTTCTTCATCGTCCCGGTGAACTTGTTCCCGGCGTGGTCCTTGGCGACGGGCATGTTGATGAGGACGTCGTACTCGTCGAGCGCCGCCAGGACGCGGGCCTCCTTGAGGGCCTGCCCGCCGGGGACCGGCACGGGCTTGAACAGCGCTTCGTCCTTCTCGAAGATCCTGAGCCCGGCCCCCTCCGCGTCGATGACGGCCTTGAGGCCGGTGTCCTCCCACTGTTTCACGGGCTGCCAGCTGAGGCAGCTGATCTCCTTGGCGCCGGCCTTCCTGCACATCCGGATGACGGCCCTCAGGACCTCGGGCTTGGTGTAGGCCCCCGGATGGCGGCTCTGCACGTTGGGCAGGAGAGCCACGCGCGCGTTCTTGCCGACGAACTTCTTCATGCCGCCCAGCAGCTGGACGGATCTCGCGGTCGCCGCCGCGTAGTCCGAGCCGATGCCGACGCCCACGACGGGGGCCCTGGGCGCGGCCGCGAGCTTCGGGCCCAGGGCCAGCGTCAATCCGGCCCCGGCGGTGGCCTTGAAGAATTCCCGTCTTCCGATCTTCCGAGCCATGGGACCTCCTTCGATGTCGTCGGGCCCATTCTCTCACACCGGCGCGCGGGTCCGCAATCCCCCGGCTTTGATTGGGCCGTGCAAGTGTGGTAGAAAAGGCCCGAAACCCCTCAGGAGGATAGCCATGAGAACGCCGCCCTCCCGCCTGTCCCGGCCGCTCGCGGCCCTGGCCGCCGGCCTGGTGCTTTTCTCCGCCGCCGCGGCCCCGCTCGCGGCCGCGCCGCGCGACCGGTACCTGGCCTATGCCCGGGCCTCGGCGGATTGGACCCACGCCCACGCAAGCGAGCTCCTGGAGCAATGGCGGAAGACCTTCGACCCTCTCAACGTCTTCGGCTACCGCGCCCCGGGCCATCTGCTGGAGATGGCCGTCATCTACGCCTACCTTTATGAAAAGGAGAAGAGGCCGGAGTACGCCGCCAGGGCCAAGGAGGTCCTCCTGACCTACGGCGACTACCGCTCCATCTATCCCGAATCGTCGGTCAAGCTGCGCTCCGACTACGCCGACGGGGTCCCGGCCCTGTCGGACTTCTTCACGGCCATGCGCTACATCCGCGCTTTCGACACCCTGCGGCGGCTGGGCCGCCTGACCCCGGCCGAAGCGGACAAGGCTGCCGACATCATCGCCGGGAGCATGCGCTACCTCCTGCGGACCGCGGAGTGGGGGCCCATGAACAGGTCGGCGCTCCGGGCCGAGACCCTGGCCTGGGCCGTCCGGGCCCTGCCCGCCCATCCCGACGCCGCCACGTGGGAGATGCAGAGGCGGGCCCTCGGCGACGACAACTGGGGCAACTGGCAGATCGAGGACGCCACCATCTACAACGGCGTCTGGCTCTATTCCCTGCTGGGGTACGCCGACGCCCTGAAGAGGACGCCCGAGCTCTTCGCCACCCCGGAGATGTTCTACTACGCCCAATACTATCTCAACCTGATGTGCCCCGCCGGCGTCGTGCCCGACCTCGGCGACTCCCACTGGACCTCCAACTGGACTCACTTCCTGGTCTTCTTCGAGGCCGCCGCCGCGGCCCTCAAGGACCCGGGGTGCAAGTGGGCGGCCGAGACGATCGCCGGCAAGTTCGTGGACCTCTCGAAGCCGACGAGCGCCGGCCTGGGGTACATGCTCCTCGACTGCTACCGCTGGGGGACGGACGGCGTCCAAGCGGCCCGGCCGGCCACGGGCTCGATGGAGGTCATGGAGGACGTCCAGGGCAAGAAGATCGTCTTCCGGAACGGCTGGGCGCCCGGATCGAGCTATCTCCTCCTCAACTACCGGGACGAGGGCGACGGAGGCCTCAACTTCAGGGACTATCTCCGCGACACCATCCCGGTCGAGGAGGAGAAGATGACCCACGGGCACGCCGACGAGAACTCGATCGTCCTGCTGATGTCCGGCGGCTCCGTCCTCCTCCGGCCTTGGACTTGGCGGCCAGCCATCTGTCCCAGGAGATCGGCTGAACGCTCTCGACCGCCTGCGCCTGTCCCTGTTCCCGGAGCGCCCCGGGAGTCCGCGCCCCGGCGGCCGCGGCGGCGATCGCAACCAGCGCCAGGATCATCGCCCTCTTCATCACGGTCATGCCTCCGGACGGGCCTCGGATCTCATCCTCATTATAATTGAGTCGGAGCGCCGGCTCAACAGGGCGGGTCAGAACCGGGCCTCGAGGCCGGCGGAGAACACGCCCTTGTAGCCGTACCCGGCCTCGGCGAAGAAGGCGATCTTACTGCCGGCGCGCATGCCCAGGGCGTTGAGGTGGAAGGTCGGCAGGGTCTCGTTGCTCGTCTCGGGCCCGCCGCCCGTCGCGTAGGTCCCCCGGCGGACCTTGAAGCCGAATCCCGCCCCCGAGTAGATCGCCATCGTCCGCCGCGCCGCCCAGAGGTACCGGATCTCGGCGGCCAGGACGTAGTTCCTCTCCCGGAAGTCCCCGCCGCCGTCCCCGCCCCCCGCCGGGACGAGGGCGCCCGACGAGCCGAACGCGCCCGCCGCCGCGCCGAAGGCCAGCCGCCCGGTCACCCAGCGGCGGTAGGACAGGAAGGGCACGGCGCTGAAGGACATGCGCGCCTTGTCGAAGATGCCCGAACGCAGGACGACGGCCGGCGGGTCCGAGAGGATGTCGATGACCTGGTCGCTGGACACGACTCCGAAATGGGCCGAGACTTCGTTCCCCCGCGTCTGCCCGAAACCGGCGGCCGCGAGGAGGAGTCCTGCGGCGACGCCGGCCAAAGCCGCGAGATGGCCCTTTATTCCGTTCTTCTCCCTATTCCGGGAAGTCCCGCTACGGGGATCGTCGAGGCGAATTCCCTCCCCGCCGCGAGAGGGCATCCCGGGAATGAGAGAAGGACCGTTGTTTCTGAGCATCGCTCGAGTCTCCCGACAGGACGAGTGTACCCGAAATGAATATCTCGGTCCATATGCCCGCAGATATTGAATATATCAGCCGCCTGGCGGATAATGTCAGCGGAATGAGATTCCGGTCACTGCTCCGGTCGCGCCACTTCGTCGGGGTGGCCATCCTGGCCGGGCTGATCTTCGTGTCCGCGGGCCGCCTCGATTACTGGCAGGGCTGGCTGTTCTTCGGCGTGTGCCTGGCCGCCGCGACGCTTTCGGGCTGGCTGCTCAAGGACCGCAACGGGCTTCTCGAGGAGCGCTACCGCCCCGGCAAAGGCATGAAGTGGTGGGACAAGGGCTACTTCCTGCTCTCGACGCCGCTCTGCTTCGCGGCCGTCGCCGTGGCGGCCGCGGACGCGGGCCGCTCTCGCGGCAGCTTCCATCCCCTGCCGGCGGCCTACGCGCTTTTCGTGGCCGTCTTCCTGGCCGGCCAAGCCCTGTTCCTCTGGGCCAAGCGGTCCAACCCCTTCTTCTCGAGCGTCGCCCGCATCCAGTCGGACCGGGGCCAGACGGTCTGCCGCGAAGGCCCCTACCGGTTCTGCCGCCACCCCGGCTACCTCGGCGGGCTCCTGTTCGGCCTGACGACGCCCCTCGTCCTCGGCTCCCTCTGGGCCCTCGTCCCGCAGGGGCTCGCGGGCGCGCTCCTCGTCGCCCGGACCGTCCTCGAGGACCGCATGCTGAAGCGGGACCTGCTCTGGTACGACGAGTACGCCAAGGCGGTCCGCTTCCGGCTCGTGCCGGGGGTGTGGTGAGAAAGGGCCGGACCCCGCGGAAGAGTTGACCGTCCCGCGCGTCCTTTGATATAGAACGCTCTTCGATTCCGTTCAGGAGGGATGAACCGTGCCTGAGACCGCCCGACTCCGCCGCCTGCCCCGCATCGCACTCGCCGCATGTCTCGTCGCCCTGGCCTTGGCTTCTCTGGGAGCCCCCGCCGCCGGGGCCGGGCTCACGAGCCCGAAACGGCAGTTCGGCTTCGACATCGGCGACGACTATCAGCTCGTCGACTACAAGCAGCTTCTCGCCTACTGGAAGAAGCTCGACGCCGAGTCCGACCGCATGACGCTCGTCGACATCGGCCGGACGGAGGAGGGCCGGACGATGGTCATGGCCATCGTCACGTCGCCGGCCAATCACGCCCGCCTGGCCCGCTACAAGGACATCGCCAAGCGGCTGGCCCTGGCCAGGGGCCTGACCGACGAGAGCGCGCGGCGGCTGGCGGCCGAGGGCAAGTCCGTCGTCTGGATCGACGGCGGCCTCCACGCGACCGAGATCCTCGGCTCCCAGCAGCTCGTCGAGCTCGTCTGGCGCATGGTCAGCCGCACCGACGCCGAGACCAAGCGCATCCTCGACGACGTCATCCTGCTCGCCGTCCCGGCCAATCCCGACGGGCTCGACCTCGTCGCCGACTGGTACATGCGCGAGAAGGAGCCGGCGAAGCGGTCGATGAGCGGCGTCCCCGTGCTCTACCAGAAATACATCGGCCACGACAACAACCGCGACTTCTACATGAACACCCAGGCCGAGACCAAGGCCATGAGCCGGCAGCTCTACATCGAGTGGCACCCCCAGATCCTCTACAACCACCACCAGACCGGGCCGGCCGGGACGGTCCTCTTCGCGCCGCCGTTCCGCGACCCGTTCAACTACGCTTTCGACCCGCTGATCCCCGTCGGGCTCGACCTCGTCTCCGCGTCCATGCACAACCGCTTCGTCAC
The DNA here is from genome assembly GCA_041320535.1 of Candidatus Aminicenantota bacterium. GTDB lineage: Bacteria > Acidobacteriota > Aminicenantia > Aminicenantales > Saccharicenantaceae > RBG-16-66-30. The sequence goes on from JBGLNH010000001.1 coordinate 2,271,797, forward strand.
CGAGGGCAAGCCGGGAGCGACCATGCGCTCGGGCGCGAGCTACTCGACCTGGTGGAACGGCGGCCTGCGCAGCACGGGCTACTTCCACAACGTCATCGGCATCCTGACCGAGGCCATCGGCAGCCCGACGCCGATCGAGATCCCCTTCATCCCGGACCGGCTGCTGCCGAAGCACGACTACCCCTATCCCGTCGCGCCCCAGAAGTGGCACTTCCGCCAGTCGGTCGAGTACGCCATCACGGCCGACATGGCCATCCTCGACGTCGCCTCCAAGCACCGCGAGGACTTCCTCTACCGGCGCTATCTCATGGGCAAGCACGCCATCGAGCTGGGGAGCAAGGATTCGTGGACCGTCGTGCCCGGGAAGATCGGAAGAGCAAGAGCGTCGACCACACCCATGATCGACGATGATAGCAAACGGTCGGCGTACACGCGTAAGAATCGGCCCGGGCGCCCGTCGGGGGCGGCGGCGGCCGCGGCGGCCGCGGCCGGGGCCCTGCGGGAGAAGCTCTCCTCGGCCCGGGCCAGGGCGCCTCCGACATTGACCGCGGATACGCCGGCGTGGCGCGTCCGGAGGTAGCCGAGCAGGGCCAGGGTCGAGGTGTCGAACTCCTCGACCTCCCCGAAATCGAGGACGAGCGGCCCGAGCTCGGTCCGCCGCCGGATCTCGGCGACGGCTTCGACGACCTCGGCGGCCCGCAGCCTCTTCGGGAGGAGGAGGCGGTCGGGGGCGGCGGCCGTCGGGGTCTCGCTCATTTCGTCTCCGGGAGAACGATCAGGGTCTGGTTGGTCCCCGGCGCGGAGGCCGGGTAGCGGACGACCGTCCCGTCGGCCGCGGCCTCGACGTAGTATTCGATGTCGGCGCCCGGCGGCGGGAGCGTCACGGCGTAGACGCCCCGGGCGACGTTCGAGAGCGGAGCGGAGCGGAAAGACCCCCGGCCCATCTCGCGCCAGCGCAGCGTGACCGTTCCCGGCCGGACCTTGGCCAGGACGAGGACCTTGAGCGCGAGCGGCTCGCCGGCCTCGAGCGACGTTCGCGCGGCCGGGACGATGACGCGCGGCGGGCCGTCGTAGCCCCGCGGCAGGACGACGTCGGACGGGAGCTCGCCGCCGAGCATCCCGGCCAGCTCGGCCCCGGGCCTCTCCCAGGCGCCGGGCAGGAGATGCTGTTCCCAGTTGGCGATCGTCCCCAGCTCGCCCGTGTTGCCGACGGTCCGGAGGAGGGCGCCGAAGACGCTCTTCAGGGCGGCGGCCATCTCGGCCCGGACGGGCAGCGCTTCGTTCGTCAGGACGTCCTTGGCCGCTTGTCCGCTCCCCGCAGCCTTGGCCTTGTCGACGGCCTTGTTGTAGACGGACCAGAGGCAGTTGAAGCGGGCCACGTCGCGCATGTAGCGGAACTGGGCCAGCCAGTATCCGAAGCGCTCCCTGTTCGCCGGGCCGGCGACCCTGGGCTCGAGCGCGGCCAGCTCGTCCGCGAAGGAGTAGGCCGGCGCGACCTCGTCCCAGGGGCGGGGGTCGGGCTGGATGTTCCCGGGCCCCCCGATCCAGGTGACCGGGACGGGATGGCGGCCGTCGGCCCGGGCGAAGACCGCCGCGGCCTCGGAAGCGACCTCCGGGCCGAACTGGGCCCGGCACCAGTCCTCGTAGAGATCGAGCGCGTCGAGGTGGCGCGCGGTCTCCGGCCAGTCCGCCTCGTAGTCGAGGACGGCGGGGCCGCCGCAGTTGATCTTCTTGACGAAGCCCGGCCCCTTGACGACGAGGCCGGCCAGGGCCGGGTAGTGGATGCGGTCGGCGAGGTCGATGTCCAGCCGGCCGCAGGCGACCTCGATGCCCCAGAAAGTGAGGTCGAGGGCCCGGAACTTCCCGACCCGGGCGAAGATGTCGAAGTTGTCGAGGACGAGGCGTCCCTGGATGCGGACGTCGAAGACGCGGCCGCGGGGACGGTCGACGCCGCCCTCGACGAACTGGAGGGTCACGGCGTAGACGCCGTCCGGGACGGGCAGATGATAGGCGAAGACGCGGTCCCTGACGTCGCGGTAGACGGCGGCCGCGGCCCCGGCGCCGGCGATCTCCCGCTCGCCGAAGCTCACGTGCTGGCCGGTGATCGGGCCGACGTCCTCGGCGACTCTCTTCGGGAGCGCGTTCCAGGACTGGTCCCAGGCCGCCCGGGCCAGGGCCAGGACGTTGGCCGAGAGGACCCGCGTCCTCCAGTGGATGCCGAGGAGGCCGTCGCAGCCGTAGCGGAGGGCGTCGGCGGCGTCGCGGCGCATCCGGCCGGCCCAGAGCTGGGGCGAGGTCAGAGCGGGATCGTCCTCCAGCCAGGGGATGGCCCAGAGGGAGCGCCCCTGGATCCGGGCGAAGCCCGGGTCGACGGGCGCCTTGCCGACCTCACGGTTGATCGTGCTCATGGCCACGTCCTTCGGCAGGACCTGGTCGAAGAGGGTGCGGTTGGAGGGCGGGCCGAGGACCCAGCCGCAGGTGGCCAGCTTGAAGGGCGGACGGGCCTCGTTCCAGGCTTGGACGGCCATGTCGAGGTCGGTGGTCACGGCCCCGACGGCCGCGGCGGGAGCGTCGTCCCAGGTCCAGCCTTCCCACGTCCAGAACCAGTAATAATCGACCGGGTAGGCCGCGGCGACGCGCTTGAACAGGCCCTTGTAGAGGTCTTTGACGACGGCCGGGTCCTTGGGGTCCCGGCCCTCGCCCGCCAGGCGCTCCTTGACGAGGTCCGGCACCGTCAGGGGGGTCTCGGTCCCGACGCAGGTCCGGACGCCGAGGCGGCGGGCCAGCGTGAAGGCCTCGCGGAAGACGGCGGCGGCCCGGTCGAAGACCTCGTTGGAGGCTTCGGGCGACGCCGGGCCGGGGCTGAAACCCTCCATGACGTCGTTGCCGAAGTCGTCGCGGTCGAAGAGGAGGGAGGCGCCGAAATGGAAGTCCGAGGTCTTCTTCGATCCGTAGCCCCAATTGCCGCGGGCCGTGTTCTGGTAGCTCGCGGGGTAGCTCGCGGCGACCCGGCCGTCCGGCCCGAAGTCCCCCTCGCGGCCGATCCAGACCGTGGGCTCGGCGTTGGGCGTGGCGCCCTTCTCCTTGCTGGGGTTCTCGGGATAGGTGTGCAGGCCGAAGAAATTCATCCGCAGCTTGGGCAGCTGACCGAGGATGGCCTTGTAGTCCTGGAGGGTCCACCAGTCCGGGCCCTCGGGAAAATCGTGGAAGGGCTGGATGCCGCGGACGGCGAAGAGGGGGCGCCCGGTCTCGTCGAGGTCGAGCTCGGGCGGGGCCATCCGTCCGTCGGGAACGATGTCGCCTTCGAGGCCGAAGCGGACGCCGAGCTTCTCGGCCAGCTGGTAGGCGGCGTAGAGGACGGCCGGGCCGCCGCCTCCGGCCACGAGGACGACGCGGGAGCGGCCGCTCGGTACGGTCTTCAGCCAGTAGTCCTCGAGGCCGAGTGCCTGAACGGCCTCGGCGGGCGGGAGCGGGAGGCCCTGCGGGCCTTCCAGGATTACCTCAAATCCCCCGAGGCCCGGGCCAACCTCGTCGAAGAGGCCGAAGGCCGCATCATCGACCTGGCCTTCGAGCTCTACGAGGCCGGCGACGCCGCGGCGCTCCGCGAGGTCGAAAGCCGCCTCGGGCACAAGAACATGGTCGTTCGCTATTACGCGGCCTACAAGCTGAGCTTCGGCAAGGACAAGAAGATCGCGGCCAAGGCCGCCCCCGTGCTCGTGCGGATCGTCGAGACGGAGAACGATCCCGAGCTCCTCGACCGGGCCCGCATCGCCCTTCTCCGCGTCTCGCCGGAGAGCCTGAAGCAGGTCGAGGACCGGGCGCCCGTCCGGACGGGGTCGCCCCGGATGCTCAGGATCCGCATACGCGAGGCCGGCAGGAAGGAGCCCGTCTTCTCGTTGAACATCCCTTTCGCCCTGGCCGACCTGGCCCTCGGCGCCCTCGGCGAAGACGACAAGGCCGCCCTCAGGAAGAAAGGCTACGACATCAACAGGATCATCGGCGACCTGACCAGGTCGAAGGAGAGCATCCTCCGCATCGCGGGCGAGGACGGCTCGGTCATCGAGATCTGGATCGACTGAACGAGGAACGGGGAGGAAAGCCATGAACAAACCGGCGTTGGCCGTCCTGGCCGCGATTTGCCTCGGCGTCCTGGCCGCCCCCGTCCCGGCGGCGGCGAAGGATAACGACTTCAAGGTCATCCAGAGGGCCGTCAAGCGGAACCCGGCCTACGAACCGGGCCGCGAAGCCAGGCACCTCAAGATCCTGATCGTTGACCTGAAGAATAGAGAGGAACGGGTCAGCGTGACGCTTCCCCTGTCCCTCATCGAGCTCATCCTGGGCTGCGCGGACAGCCGGCATTTCAAGGTGGGCGACGGCGGCTGCGAGATCGACCTCAAGGCCCTCTACAAGGACCTGAAGAAGGCCGGGCCCGCGCGCCTCATCGAGCTGCGCGGCGAGGACGGGCTCATCAGGATCTGGATCGAATAGCGGCGATTGACAAGGCCTCCGGAGGCCCCTAGAATATGGGGGCCAGGAGGCTCGCGTTTGGGTAAAACCTTCACCGAAAAGGTCCTCGGCCGCAGGGCCGGCAAGGACGTCCAGGCCGGCGAGGTCGTCTCGGTCTCCCCGGACTACGTCCTGTCCCACGACAACTCGGCGGCCATCATCAAGGAGTTCCAGAAGCTCGGCGTCGAGAAGGTCAAGGCGCCGGAGAAGATCGTCATCGTCCTCGACCACATCGTCCCGGCCGCCGACGAGAAGTACGCCCAGAACCACAAGTCGATCCGGGAGTTCGTGGCCGAACAGAAGATCCCCCATTTCTTCGACATCAACGCCGGCATCTGCCACCAGGTCCTGCCCGAGCAGGGTTTCGCCCTGCCCGGCCTGGTCATCGTCGGCAGCGACTCGCACACGCCGAGCTACGGCGCCCTCGGGGCCTTCGCCGCGGGCATCGGCCGGACCGAGACGGCCTGCACCTGGGCGACCGACGAGATCTGGCTGCGCGTCCCGGAGACCATGCGCGTCGACCTCTCCGGCCGCTTCCGGCCGGGCGTCTTCGCCAAGGACCTCAGCCTGAAGCTCATCGGCGACCACGGCGCCGAGATGGCCAACTACAAGGCGGTCGAGTTCGCCGGCCCGGCCGCGGGGGAGCTCAGCGTCGGCGCGCGCCTGACCCTGGCCAACATGTCGGCCGAGATGGGGGCCAAGAACGGCTATTTCGCCCCGGACGCGACGGCCCTGAAATGGCTCGAGGGCCGGGCCCGGAAGCCGTTCGCGCCCGTCGCCTCCGACCCCGACGCCCTCTACGAGTCGGTGCTGGCCTACGACCTCGACGCGCTCGAGCCCCAGGTCGCCTGCCCCCACACGGTCGACAACGTCAAGCCGGTCGCCGCCGTGGCCGGGACGCGCGTCCACCAGGTCCTCATCGGCACCTGCACCAACGGCCGGCTCGAGGACCTCGAGGCCGCGGCGGCCATCCTGCGCGGCCGCAAGGTCCATCCCTCGGTCCGCGTCCTGGTCATCCCGGCCTCCTGGCAGGTCTACCGGGAAGCGCTGGCCTCGGGCGCCCTGGCCGCCCTGGTCGACGCCGGCTGCGTCATCCTCAACTCGGGCTGCGGCCCCTGCCTCGGGGCCCATGAAGGTCTCATGGCCGCCGGCGAGGTTTGCCTGAGCACGTCGAACCGGAACTTCCAGGGACGTATGGGCCACCGCGACTCGGAGATCTATCTCGCCTCGCCGGCCACGGCCGCGGCCACGGCCGTCGCCGGCATCATCGCCGACCCGAGGGAATTTGCATGAGCCAAGGAAAGGTCTGGGCCTACGGCGACAACGTCAACACGGACGTCATCTTCCCCGGCCGCTACACCTATCAGATCATGCCGCCCGAGGAGATGGCCAGGCACGCCCTGGAGGACCTCGATCCCGGCTTCGCCGCGGGCGTCAAGCCGGGCGACGTCGTCGTGGCCGGCAAGAACTTCGGCTGCGGCTCGTCCCGCGAGCAGGCCGCGGCCTGCCTGAAGGCGTCCGGCGTCCAGGCCGTCGTGGCCCGGTCGTTCGCCCGCATCTACTTCCGCAACGCCATCAATCTCGGCCTGGCCGTCCTGCAGTGCGACGAGGCCGTCGACGCCCTGGCGACGGGCGACCTCGCCGAGGTCGACTTCGCCAAGGGCGAGATCCGCTCCCCCAAGGGGACTTTCCGCTTCCTGCCCCTGCCCGAGGCCGTCATCGGCATCATCGAGGCCGGCGGCCTGCTCGAATATACCAGGAAAAAACTGACCAAGGAGTGACCCATGGCCAAGTACAAGATCGCCATCCTGCCCGGCGACGGCGTCGGCGTCGACGTCGTCGAAGCCACGATGATCGTCCTCGATAAGACGGGGCTCGACGCGGAATACGTCTACGGCGACATCGGCTGGGAGTTCTGGTGCCGGGAGGGCAACCCCCTGCCCGACCGGACCCTCAAGATGCTCCGCGAGACCGACGCGTCCGGTAGAAGTCGATGATGGCCGGCATCTGGTCGATGGCCGCCTGGGTGTGATCCTGGGGCGGGGTCTTCAGGTTGTCCTTGGCCCTCTTCACGAGGGTGGGGATGGACTTGGCCCGGGCCGCGGCCGACGCGGCGCCGGCGGGGCCGCCCTTGACCAGCAGGCTGCGCAGCGACTGGACGAACAGCTCGTTGTACATGAGCGGGTTGTATTCCCAGGGGAGCAGGGTCTGGAGCTTGAGGAACTCGAGGTCCATGAAGTCCAGGTACATCTCGCGCTCGACCTGGTTGTCCGCCGAGAGCTTGGCCTGGTCGATCTTGGTCACGAGCTCCTGGTTGAGCCCGTCGAGGATCTCGTGGAACTTGTCGAGGCTCGACTCGGTCGGGTCCTCGAGCTTGTCGTTGTACTTCGTGAAGCCCTGGACCGTTCCGGCCGTGGGATAGAACTTGAAGTAGGCGTCCCAGAAGCCGTCCTGGAACTTCTTGAACTTGGCGTCCTCGGGGGACTGGGCCAGGAGGGGCCCGGCGCCCCAGGCGAGAACGGCCAGCGCGACGAGCGCGATCGCTGTCTTTTTCATGCCTTCCTCCTCAAGAATATCTCGGAAATCCTAACACACAACTCCCTTCCCTGACAAACCCTATTTCCAACCCTTTCTATACGTGAACGGGGGTCGATTTCACCATCGGAGGAGGGCCGAGGCCCAGGTGAACCCGGCCCCGAACGCGGTCAGGGCGACGACGTCCCCCCGCTTGATCCGGCCGGCCTTGACGGCCTCGTCGAGCGCGATGGGGATGGACGCCGCGGTGGTGTTGCCGATGCGGTCGATGTTCCGGATGACCTTCTCGACCGGGATCTTCAGGCCCTTGGCCACCATGAGCGAGATGCGGTCGTTGGCCTGGTGGGGGATGAGGTGGTCGACGTCCTCGATGGTCAGCCCGTTGGCCGCGAGGCCGGCCCGGACGGCCTCGGGCATGCGCTGGCAGGCGTTGACGAAGACGTTCCGGCCGTCCATCCGGGGGAAGAACTTGCCCTCGTCGAAGAAGGCCTTCTGGAAGGTCGGGTTGTCCTTGGGGCAGGGCTTCTCCATCCACAGCTGGGAGGCGAAGTTCCCGTCCCCGAAGAGGTGGGTCGAGAGCAGGCCGCGGCCGTCCCCGTCGGCGTTGGGCTCGAGGATGACGGCCCCGGCGCCGTCGCCGAAGAGGACCGACATGTCGCGGCCCCGGTCGGAGAAGTCGAGGTTGGTCGACTGGACCTCGGCGGCGACGAGGAGGATGCGCTTGTAGGTGCCCGCGCGGATGTACTGGTCGGCCGCGGAGAGGGCGTAGAGGAAGCCGCTGCACTGGTTGCGCACGTCGAGGGCGCCGATCGTGCCCAGCCCGAGCTTGGCCTGGACGAGGACCCCGATGCCGGGGAAATAGTGGTCGGGCGAGAGGGTCGCCGCGACGATGAAGTCGATGGTCGCGGGATCGATCGCCGCGTCGGCGATGGCCCGGCGGGCGGCCTCGACGGCCAGGTCGGAGGTGCCGACGCCCGCGTCGACGTGGCGGCGCTCGCGGATCCCGCTCCGCTCGCGGATCCACTCGTCGGAGGTGTCCATCCGCTTGGCCAGCTGTTCGTTGGTGACGACGCGAGGGGGGACGTAGTGACCGGTGCCGGTGATGACGGTGCGCGCGATCATGTTCATTGTCATTATAGAGGATGCCTTTCCAAAAATATATACCGGGCCGGAGCGGCCCGTCTCAAAGCAGCCCTTTCCACAGGTACCAGGCGATCGTCTCCCCCAGGCCCTGCTCGAGGGTGAACAGAGTCTCGAAGCCCAGGAGCCGGCGGGCCGTGCCGACGTCGGCGACCCAGGCGTCCGGCCTCATCTGCTTGACCTTGCTGAAGCTCCACAGGCTCGACTCCACCCCGACGAGCCGGCCGATGCCTTCGGCCGCGGCCGTGGCCAGGTAGGCCGTCCAGAACGGCAGGTGGACGTCGACGGGCCTCCTGCCCAGGATGCCGGCGGCGACCCTCCCGATGTCCTCCCAGCCGTAGGGCCGAGGGTCGGCGATGTTGAGGATCTCGCCGCTCGGGACGTCGGCGCGGCCCGCCGCGAGGGCGGCCCGGACCGCGTCGCGGACGTAGACGAGGCTCATGGACTTGCGGCGCCCGAGGACGGGCCGGACGCCGCGCTTGATCCAGCGGAAGTACTCCAGGAAATCCTCGTCCCGGGGACCGTAGACGGCGCCCAGGCGGAGCAGGACGACGGGGAAACGCTCCCGGCGGCGGAGGACCTCCTTCTCGGCCTGGAGCTTGCTGTCGCCGTAGGGCGAGACGGGCCGCGGCGGCTCGTCCTCGCACACCGCCCGGCCGCGGACGCAGGGCCCGGCCGCGGCCAGGCTGCTGATGTGGACGAAGCGCGGCCGTCCCGGCTGGCGCTCGAGCGCCCGGAGGAGATTTGCCGTCCCGTCCCGGTTTACGGTATAATACGCCCCTGGTCTGAGCGTTTTGGTCGATCCGGCCACGTGGTAGACGGCGGAGAGGCCGTCCGGCAGGGCGGGGATGTTCCCGAGATCCCCCGTCAGGAACCGGACGCGGCCCTCGCGCTCGAGCCAGCGCGGCCGGGCCGGATCGCGGACGAGGGCGAAGACCTCGGCGCCGGGCTCTTCGAGGAGCCGTTCGACGATGTGGCTTCCGAGAAAGCCCGTCCCTCCGGTCACCAGGACCCGCATGACGCGGATTGTAGGGGAATCGGCCGCCGGGGTCAATGAGGAGTAGCTCCGATGCCCAAAGTCCATCGCCTCGCCGGACGGGCCGGAACGCGCCGGGCCCGCCTCCCGCTCGCCGCCGTCGCCCTGCTCGTCCTCACGGCCGTCGCCGCGGAAGCCGCCACCGTGACGATGCCGCTGGCCCAGGTCAAGCCCGGCATGAAGGGCCGGGGCCGGAGCGTCTTCCAGGGGAAGGCCGTCGAGGAGTTCGAGGCCGAGATCCTCGGCGTCCTCGAGAACGTCCAGCCCAGGCGCAACGTCATCTTGGCCCGGCTCCGCGGCCGGGGTCTCGAGTAGGGCGAGACGGGCCGCCCCTCCCGGCCTTCGACCTTGGGCAGCCCGGGGTCGTCGCCGTAGACGGCCGAGGACGAGGCCAGGACGAAGCTGCGGACGCCCGCGTCCCTGGCCGCGACGAGGAGGTTCAGCGTCCCGGTGACGTTGACGGCGTTGCAGAGAAGGGGGTCTTCGACCGACCGCGCGACCGAAGCCAGGGCGGCCTCGTGGAAGACCGTGCCCACGCCCTCGACGGCCCGGCGGCAGGCCGCCAGGTCCCGGATGTCGCCCTTGACGAACTCGAACTTCCCGGCGATCGGGGCCAGGTTCTCCATCTTCCCGGTCGAGAGGTCGTCGAGGACGCGGACCTCGTCTCCCTGCCCGACCAGCGTCTCGGCGATGTGCGAGCCGATGAAGCCCGCCCCGCCGGTGACTAAATATCGCGCCATCAGACGAGCCCCATCTCCCCGAGCCGCCGGAGCACTTTCCGGACGCTCTCGTCGACCGTCTCCTTGTCCGTCTCGATGACGATCTCGGCGGCCAGCGGCTCCTCGTATGGGTCCGAGACGCCGGTGAACTCCTTGATCTCGCCCCTGATGGCCTTCTGGTACATGCCCTTGACGTCCCTCTGGATGCAGACCTCGACGGGGCACTTGGCGTAGACCTCGACGAAGTTGACGCACTCCTTCCGGGCCCGGTCGCGCATCTCCCGGTAGGGCGAAATGAACGAGGTCAGGACGGCGACCCCGTTGCGCGACAGGAGCTTGGCCACGAAAGTGACCCGCCGGATGTTCTCGTCCCGGTCCTTCTTCGAGAAGCCCAGGTCCCGGGTCAGGTCCTGACGGACGACGTCCCCGTCGAGCCGCTCGACGCGGTGCCCCTTCTCTTGGAGGATCCCGGCGACGCGGTCGCCGACGGCCGACTTGCCCGAGCAGGGCAGGCCGGTGAACCACAGGGTGAAGCCTTCACGTTCTCCGCACATGATCTTCTTCTATCCTTTCCGCGCGGGCCGCAGGGCCCGGCCTTTCATCGTCGCGGGGACGGCGATCCCCATGAGGTCGAGGACGGTCGGGGCGACGTCGAGGATGTCGGCGTCGCGCCTCCCGGCCGGGGCGCTCCCGGGGTCGCGGAGGATGTAGATCCCGTCCTTGGCGTGGACGGCGTCGTCCGGCCCGGTGTCGTTCTCGGGAAGGTACATCGTCCCGTGGCCGAGCGTCCCCGCCGACCGCCAGTAGAGGTCGTCGAAATAGACCATGAGGTCGGGGTATTCGCCCTCGAGCTCCTCGTAGAACTCCTGGGGCTTGATGATCTCGGTCGCCCAGGCCTCCCCCGCCGGGCCGCGCACGGCCTTGAGCTCGGCCAGGAGCTCGTCGCGGACCTTCTCGTAGTCCTCGGGGGGGATGGGGCCCTGGGGCTCCCGGCCCTCGACGTTCAAGAACACCCGGGCGTAGTAGCCGCCCCAGGCCCAGGCCCGGGTCTTCGACCAGTCGACGGCCAGGTCGTCCAGGCTCGTCGGCTTGGCCGGCCTCTCCTTGACGACCAGCCAGCCCCGCTCGATGAGCCACTCGTTGACGCAGAAGGCCCCCTTCATCCTCTTCGCCCCGTGGTCGGAGACGACGAGGACCGCGGTCCCCTCCCCCGCCTTGGCGATGAGCCGTCCGATCTTGGCGTCGAGGGCCTTGTAGTAGTCGAGGATGACGTTCTCGAACCGGTTGCCCGGCTCGTAGAGGTGATGGTCCCGGTCCATGTACTTCCAGAAGGCGTGGTGGACGCGGTCGACGCCGATCTCGACGAACATGAACAAGCGCCAGGGCTTGGCCTCGATGAGCCACTCCATGACCTCGAAGCGCTTGTCGGTCATGGCGTTGATCTCGCGCAGGATCTGGTCGCGGTCGTCCGTCCGGAAGACGACGTCGAAGATGTAGGGCCCGAAGCGCTCCTCGATCTCCGCCTTGAGCTCCGGCGGCCAGGTCGTCTCCTTGCCCGGCCCGGGGGGGGTGATGAAGCAGGAGACGAGGTTCCCGGCCACGGGATAGGGCGGGTAGCTCGGCGGGACGCCGACCAGCGTGCTCGTCCCGCCCGCCTCCCCGATGTAGTCCCAGAGCTTCTTGGCCCGGACCGCCTTGGCGTTGGCGATCCACATCTCGTCGTAGGAGTAGCCCCGGCGGTGGCGGAAGCCGTAGAGCCCCAGGCGGCCGGGGTCGAGCCCCGTGGCCATGACCATCCAGGCGGGGATGGTGATGGGCGGGTCGGAGCTGCGGAGCTTGCCCCATAGCCCCTTGTCCATCAATCCCTTGAGGACGGGGAGCTCGTCCCTCCGGTCGAAGACGATCTCCGGCGGGGCGCAGTCGAGGCCGACGACGAGGACCTTGCGGTCAGTCATTGAAAGGGTCCTTGAAGGCCATGATGACCTCGGCCACCTCGGGCCGCATCAGCTCGGCCGGCGGGCATTCGCCCCGGACCAGGAGGTCGCGGATCTTCGTGCCGCTGAACTGGACGTGCTCGGCCGGCGGATGGGGGCAGACCTTCTCGTTGACGACCGAGGCGCACTTCCGGCAGTAGGAGAAGGAGCGGAAGAACATGGGCGCGATGCCCAGGTCGGGGAAGGCCTCGAAGATGTCCTGGGCGGCGAACGGCGGGTAGTACGATCCCACCCCGGCGTGGTCCCGGCCGATGATGATGTGGGTGCAGCCGAAGTTCTTGCGCAGGATGGCGTGGTGGATGGCCTCCCGGGGGCCGGCGTAGCGCATCTCCATCTGGAGGATGGCCATGGCCGTGCGGTCCTTGCGGTAATACAGCCGGATGGCCTCCTCGTAGGATGCCAGGATGACCTCGTCCTTGAAGTCGCCTTTCTTCTTGCGGCCGATGACCGGGTTGATGAACAGCCCGTCGGTGAAGGTCAGGGCGGCCTTCTGGACGTATTCGTGCCCCAGGTGGGGGGTGTTGCGCGTCTGGAAGCCCACGACCGTGCGCCAGCCCTTGGCCTCGAACAGGACCCGGGTCTCCTTGGGCGTGAGCTTCCAGCGGTCGAAGGGCGTCGGGGTGACATCGAGCAGGTCGACCCCGGGACGGGCACCGGCCTGGCCCGGCCGCTCGAGTCCTTCTCGCCGAGCTTCATGCGGATGCACTCGACGCCGACGACCTTGCCGTCCTGGGTCCGGACCCGCACGGGCGCGGTCAGGTACTCGATCTTGATGCCCTCCTCGAGGCCGGCCTCGATCTCCTCGGGATAGGCCGGCATCTCCTTGCGCGTCCGGCGGTAGAGGATGGTGGCCTCCTTGACCCGCTTGTCGCGGAACGCGACCCGGGCGGCGTCGACGGCCGAGTTGCCGCCGCCGATGACCACGACCTTCTTCCCGAGGCCGACGGGGATGCCCAGGTGGTGGTCCTTCAGGTACTCGAGGGCCTGGAGGACTCCCTCGGCCTCCTCGCCGGGGACGCCCATCTCCAGGGGCTTGTGGGCGCCCGTGGCCAGATAGACGGACTTGTAGCCCTGTTGGAAGAGGTCGTCGAGGCTGAAGTCCTTGCCCAGGGTCATGTTGGTCTTGATGCTCAGGCCGCAGGCGACGAGGTAGTCGAGGTCGTCCTGGAGCCGCTCCTTGGGCAGGCGGTGGTCGGGGATGGTCACCCGGAGCATGCCGCCGGCGACCGGCAGGGACTCGAAGATGCGGACCGGGAAGCCCTTCTTGAGGAGCTCGTAGCCGGCGGCCAGGCCCGACGGCCCGGCGCCGATGATGGCCACCTTCTCGGGCCGCGTGACGGGGAGCCTCTCCGGCGCGCCCAGGCCCTTCTCCCGGGCCCAATCCATGACGAAGCGCTTGAGGGCCCGGATGGCGATCGGCTCGCCGATCTCGCCGGCCCGGCAGACCGATTCGCAGGTCCGGCTGCAGACCCGGCCGCAGACCGACGGCAGGGGATTGTCCTTGCGGATGACCTTGAAGGCCTCCGCGTACTTCTTGTGGGCGACGAGGCCGATGTAGCTCGAAGCCTCCTGGTCGATGGGGCAGATGTACTGACAGGGCGCCGAGACGATCTCCTTGCAGACCATGGCCGGGCAGCGCTTGTCGATGACATGCTTCTCGTACTCGGCCCGGAAGTAGCGCAGGGTCGAGAGGACGGGATTGGCGGCCGTCGTGCCCAGCCCGCACATCGAGGCGTCCTTGACGGCCACGGCCAGCTCCTCGAGGAGCTTGATGTCCTCCATCGTCCCCTGGCCGTCCGCGATCTTGCTGACGATCTCGTGCATGCGCCGGGTCCCCTCGCGGCAGGAGACGCACTTGCCGCACGACTCGTCGCGGAGGAAGTTGAGGAAGTACTTGGCGATGTCGACCATGCAGGTCTTGTCGTCCATGACGATCATGCCGCCGGAGCCCATCATGGCCCCCGCGGCCGTCAGGCTCTCGTAGTCGACGGGCAGGTCGAGGAGCTTGGCCGGGATGCAGCCGCCCGACGGGCCGCCGATCTGGACGGCCTTGAAGGCCCGCCCGCCGGGGACGCCGCCGCCGATGCCGTAGACGATCTCGCGGAGGGAGATGCCCATGGGCACTTCGACCAGGCCCGTGTTGGCGATCTTGCCGACGAGGGAGAAGATCTTGGTCCCCTTGCTCGTGTCCGTCCCCAGCCCGGCGAACCAGGCCGCGCCGCGGCGGACGATGTTGGGCACGGTGGCCCAGGTCTCGACGTTGTTGATGACCGTCGGCTGGCCCCACAGCCCCTTGCGGGCCGGGTAGGGCGGGCGCTGCCGGGGCATGGCGATCTGGCCCTCGACCGAGGCGATGAGGGCCGTCTCCTCGCCGGAGACGAAGGCCCCGGCGCCCTGGACGATCTCCAGGTCGAAGTCGAAGCCCGTGCCCAGGATGTCCTGGCCGAGCAGCCCGTACTCCCGGGCCTGCCTCAGGGCGATCTCGACCCGCTTGATGGCCAGGGGATACTCGTGGCGGATGTAGACGAAGCCCTTGGATGCCCCGATGGCCTTGGCCCCGATGGCCATGCCCTCGAGGACGGCGTGGGGATCGGCCTCGAGGACCGACCGGTCCATGAACGCGCCGGGGTCGCCCTCGTCGCCGTTGCAGATGATGTACTTGGGGGCCCGGCGCTCCTTGGCGCAGACGGCCCACTTCCGTCCCGTGGGGAAGCCGCCGCCGCCCCGGCCGCGCAGGCCCGAGGCGGTGATCTCGGCCAGGATGCCCTCGGGGTTCATCTCCGTCAGGGCCTTGGCCAGGGCCTCGTAGCCGTCGAAGGCGATGTATTCGTCGATCTTCTCGGGATCGATCCGGCCCCGGTTGCGGAGGACGATCAGCCTTTGGTGCTTGAAGAACTCGATGTCCTTCATCTTCGGGACGGGCTTGTCCTCGGCCGGAGGGACGTACATCAGCTTCTTGACGGGCCGGCCCTTGAGGAGGTGCTCCTCGACGAGCCGGGGCACGTCCTCGGTCTTGAGGAGCTGGTAGAAGATGCCGTCCGGCTGGACCAGGACGATCGGTCCCCGCTCGCAGAAGCCGTTGCAGCCCGTGGCGACGACCTGGACCTCGTCCTGGAGGCGGCGCTTCTTGATCTCCTTCTCGAGGGCCTCCTTGATCTTGAAGGAGCCGCACGAAACGCAGCCCGTGCCGGCGCAGACCAATAAGTGAGCTCGATACTGTTTCATGGGCCCTCGCTCAGTACATCGTTTCGCTGCCGACGGCCAGGACGTAGTCCGTCACCATCTTCCCGCCCAGGACGTGCCGGGCGAAGACCTCCCGCATCTTGGCGGGCGTGAGGTCGCCGTACTTGACGGGAGGCTGGCCCTTGAGCTCGACCGTGGCCATGGGCTCCTTGTTGCAGAGCCCGGCGCAGCCGGAGGTCGTGACGATGACGTCCTGGACCTTGGACTTGCCGATCTCGGCCAGCAGGGCGTCCATGATGTCGCGGGCCCCGGCGGCGATGCCGCAGGTGCCCATGTGGACGGTCACGCGGGCCCGCCCCTCGCTCTCGCGGATGGTCATCAGGGACTTCGTCTTCTCCCGGATCTTGGCCAGGTCCGGGATGCGCAGCTTCTTGGGTTCGGCCATCGGAGTTGCTCTCTTTCCCTCATTTTTTCCGGGCGGCCCGGCGGCCACTGCGCGGCGGCTGGAGGCCGGGGACGATCCAGAGCCACGCGGCCGCGCCGGCGGCGGCCAGCGCGACCGCCGCGGCCAGGCGTCGCCGCAGCCTGCGGCCCTTGTCGCCGGTGGACGCGAGGACCTGGTCATCGAGGTCCCGGATGAGATCGTCCACGCTCTGGTAGCGGTCCTCGCGGTCCTTTTCCAGGCATTTGAGGATCAGCCGCTCGCACGCCGGCGGGAGGTCCGGCCTGAGCCGGGAAGGCGGGACGGGCCTCTCGGAGACGTGCTTACGTGCGTAACCCTCGGCGTCTTCCGCCCGGAAAGGGGGGGCGCCCGTGACCATCTCGTAGAGGATCGTCCCCAGCGAATAGATGTCCGATCTCGGGTCCGACTCCTCCCCGCGGGCCTGCTCGGGGGAGAAGTACTTCGGCGTGCCCGAGATCTTGCCCGACCGGTCAGGCCTCGACGGGGCCAGCGACCGGGCCAGGCCGAAGTCCGTGATGAAGACCTTGCCCGCGTCGTCGATCATGATGTTCTGGGGCTTCAGGTCCTGATGGACGAAACCGGCCCGGTGGGCGGCCTGCAGGGCCCCGCAGACCTGGACGGCGATGTGGAGGCAGGTCGAGAGGGTCAGGGAGCCCGAACGCCGGATGAGCTCGCAGACGTTCTCCCCCTTGATGTAGTCCATCGAGATGTAGCGGACCTTGTCGATCTCGCCCAGGTCGTGGATGCGGACGATGTTCTCGTGGGGGATCGACCGCCCGATCAGGGTCTCCTTCCGGAACTGGTCGACCATTCCCGGCCGGGCCGAGAGCTCGGGGCGGATCATCTTGAGCACGACGACCGTGTCCAGCTCGTGGTCCCGGGCCTTGTAGAGGCGGCCCATGCCCCCGTGCCCGATCTCCTCGATGATGGTGTAGCGTTGCCCGAATCTCTCGCCCGGCTGGAACCTGAGGGCCTCCCGGGAGGCGGCCTCCTCGGCCGGGGAGTAGGTCACGGTCGGGGAGAAATCGAGCTCGAAGGCGGTCCCGCAGCGCTGGCAGCGGCGCGAATCGACGGGATTATCGGACCGGCACGTCGGGCATTCGATGGCCATTGCGGCTCCCCAGGCTGTGGCCTCAAGATATCAATCTCGTTCCGGGATGTCAAATCCGCCGGCCGGAGGGAGCGCTCTTTCACCCTTCGATTAGCCTTTGGGGGTGATTGACCCGGTGAGGGAGGCGTCCGACAATGCGGCCGGAGGGGCCCCTTGCCGGGTCCCCGGAGGAACGCGGAATGCAACACCGGAAAGACAAGAGGTTCGCCGAGCCCCACAGGGTCCTCATCAGGGACCGCTGGGCGCAGAAGGATCCCGGCTACTGCGGCTGCAACGCCCAGACCCACGACCTGTCCGTGTCGGGGGCCCGGATCCGCGTCGACCAGGAATTCCCCGTCGGCTACGTCGTCCGGATCGTCATAGACCTCGAGGAGACCGGCCAGTCGGTCGAGGTGGACGGCGAGGTCGTCTGGACGCGGCGGAGCGAGGACGGCGTCCGCTTCGACGTGGGCGTCGAATTCCTGCACAACATCTCGAACACGATCGTCGCCCTGATCGCGCACTTCTACGGCAAGAAGGCCGGCATCCCCTCGACGGTCTGCTGATCCCGCCCGCGCTCAGAACGTGACGTCGTGCGCCGTGACCGCGTCCTTGGTCACGGTCACGGCGGCCGCCTGGGTCATCTTGCCGACGCTCGACGCGACGACCGAATAGGCGCCGACCGGCAGGACAACGTTGTAGGGCTGGCCCCGCAGGACGCTGACCGAGGCGATCTCGATCTTGACCTCCGTCGTGCCGATGGTGACCGTCTGCCGGAAGGAGAGCGTGGCGAAGGTCTCGTCGCTCGCGCCCCCGATATAGACCGTGCCGGACACGGTGCCGGTTTCGGCGGCGGCGAGGGCGAAGTCCTGCGTGTAGGTCATGCCGGCTTCGGCGGCGACGGACGCCGGCAGGGGGGCGAAGCCCTGCTTGGACGCGACGAGGTTGTACGTCCCGGCCGCGAGGAAGAGCTTGTAGGCGCCGGCCATGTCGCTGAGCGACGAGGTCCGGACGACGACCTGGTCCTTGGGGTCCGCGGCCGTGGCGTCGTAGGTCTGGGCGCTGACGAGGGCCCCTTCGATCGCCGCCTGGTCGGCGGACTTGGTCACGGTCCCGTTGATGATCGAGGCCATGCTGTCCGCGACCACCTGGACGGTCGGCTTGAGGAGATACTGCCCGCTCCGGCCGGCCACGACGACCGATCTCGAGGCGTCGAAATCGAGGGTCAGCTCGGTGGTGCCGTTCTCGTTGATGTCGAAGCCGTGGACGAGCTTGACCCCGGTCTGGAAGCCGCTCGGGACCTTCAGGGGGTGGATCCCGTCCTCGTCGTCGATGACGTAGTTCGGATAGGGATGGGTCTGGCCGAAGATATTGGCGCCGAGCTCGGCCGCGTCCCCGATCACGAGGCGCAGCTGCGTGTAGTGGCCGGCGGAGAGGTCGGCCAGGGCCAGCCGCTCCCTCACGCCGTTGGCGAGGGCGAGAAGGTCATAGGTCCTGTTGGGCTGGGCGATGACCGTCCAGGAGCCCTCCATGTCGTCCTCGGAATGGACGGCGATCTCCCGGATCGTGACGTACACGGCCTGGTAGTGGTCGGACGGCGCGTCGGTCAGGCTCAGGGCGAGCCGTCCCGTGTCGCTGCCGCTGACGCCGCAGGCGAAAGAGCCCGCGAGGACGAGAGCCAGCAGCGAAAAGCCTTTGGCTTTCGAAAGGAAAGACTTCATGGTCGAGCCTCCTTTTACCGGATCAAGTATTGCCCCGACAAATCAACAACATACATAATAAATGAACATAGGCGAGGTGTCAAGTGCACGGGTGTCAATGGCCCGGGGGGGGCGGGTGCGAAGTGTTCCATTCCGGCCATAATATAGGCTCTTCTCCCAATTCCGGGAAGTCCCTCTCTCGGGCTTTGGCTCGGGATATGCCTCTAGCTCCCCGGCCCCCCGGGGAACCAGTTTGCACGGTTCCCCCCCGGCCATCGGTCACCCGCGAACCGGGTGCTCCTCGGAGGAACGAATGAAAAAGACGGTCGCCGCTTTCCTCGCCGCCGCTCTTCTCGGGGCTTTCGCCGCCGCCTCCTCTCCCGCCGGTCAGGCCCCCGCCGTGAGCGGCAAGGACGCCCTGGACGTCCTGGCCAAGATGATCGAAGCCCTGGGAGGGCGCAAGGTCCTCGAGTCCATCAAGGACGCGACCATCACCGCCGAGGTCGAGGTCGACGCGGCCGGCCAGGCCCTCAAAGCGCCGGTCACGATGTACCAGAAGGAGCCGGACAAGATCCGGCTCGACATCACCATCGCCGAATACAACATGAGCTACGTCCAGGTCTTCGACGGCAGGAAGGGCTGGTTCACCGATCCCCAGACGGGGGCGACGGAGGAGATGCCCGGGGACATGGCCCGACAGCTCGCCCGGCAGGCCATGGGCAACCGGGCCCTGCTCGACCCGAAGGGCACCGGGGTCGTCTACGCCCTGAAGCCCAAGGCGACGGTCGAGGGCCGGGACTACATCGTGCTCGAACAGGCCTATCCCGACGGCCACAGGTTCACGCACTACCTCGATCCCGAGACCTACCTCCCCTACAAGTCCGAGACGAGGGCCGTCGACATGGCCGGCACCGAGGTCGAGGCCGAGACCTTCTCCGAGGACTACCGGAAGGTCGGCGGCACGATGCTCGCCCACTCGCTGCGCGTCTTCCATAACGGCATCGAGGCCCACAAGCTGACGATCACGTCCGTCGCCTACGACACGAACCTCGACGACGCCCTGTTCGTCCTCAAATAAGCCGGCAAGGAGGCAGCCATGTTCCGAACGCGGGCCTTCGCGCTCGTCCTGGCCGTCCTCGCGGCGCTCGCCTGCGCCGTCAATCCGGTCACGGGCCGGAAGGAGCTCATGCTCTACTCCGAGAGCCAGGAGATCGAGCTCGGGAGGCAGACGGACGCCGAGGTCGCGGCGACCTACGGCATCTACGACGCCGCCGCCCTCCAGGCCTACGTCGGCGGGATCGGCCTGGCCCTGGCGGCCAAGTCCCAGCGGCCCGGCCTGCCCTGGCGCTTCTCCGTCCTGGACAGCCCAGTCGTCAACGCCTTCGCCGTGCCGGGCGGCGCGATCTACGTCACCCGGGGCATCCTGGCCATGATGAGCTCGGAGGCGGAGCTCGCCGCCGTCCTCGGCCACGAGATCGGCCACGTCACCGCCCGCCATTCGATGAGACGGATGAGCCAGCAGCAGGCGGCCCAGATCGGCCTCGTGCTCGGCAGCGCCGTCAGCGAGGAGTTCGCCAAGTACGCCGGGCTGGCCGGGGCCGGTCTCCAGGTCCTCTTCCTCAAGTACAGCCGCGACGACGAGAACCAGGCCGACGCCCTCGGCGTCGATTACGCCCGGGCCGGCGGCTACGATCCCGCCGACATGGCCGCCACCTTCGTCGCGCTGCAGAAGATGGGCGACCTCTCGGGCGGCGGCTCCCTCCCCGGCTTCCTCTCGACCCACCCCCTGACGCCGGACCGCATCGCCCACGTCCAGGCCATGCTCAAGCCCGAGGACCGCGGCTTGGCCCGCAGGCCCGAGGCCTACCTCAGGACCGTGGAGGACATCGTCTACGGCGAGGACCCCCGCCAGGGCTACGTCGAGAACGGGGTGTTCTACCATCCCGTCCTGCGCTTCCAATTCGCCGTCCCGGCGGGGTGGACGGTCGACAACATGCCCTCGCGGGTCACCCTCGTGGCGGCCGACGAGAGCGCCGGGGTCGTCATGCAGGGCGGGCGGACCGCGGAAACGGCCGAGGCGGTCGCCAAGAAGCGGGCCGCCGAGATCGCCCAGTCCGGCGGCCAGCTCCTCGGCGAGAGCAGCACGACGGTCAACGGCCTGAGCTGCTACGAGCAGGCCTACACGGTCGCCCGGCAGGGCGCGGAGCCCGTCCGGATGAACCTGTCCTACATCAAGAAGGGGGACTACGTCTACGCCTTCCAGGCCGTCAGCTCGGCCGGCGGGCACGCGAAGCACGCCGCGGACTTCAAGCGGGTCGTGACCTCGTTCCGGGACCTCTCGGACGCCTCGAAGACCGGCCGCCTGCCCAAGCGCCTGGCCCTGGTCAAGGCCGACGGGCGGGACACCCTTCAGGCGATCTTCAAGCGGGCGGGCATGCCGGAGAAGTCGTGGCCCCAGTTCGCCGTCTGGAACGGCTCGGAAGCGGCGGCCGTGCCGCCCGCGGGGAAGCTCGTCAAGGTCTTCAGGTAGGACAGCGCCGGGAGCGGCGGGCCGGCCGGGGCTCAGACGGCGCGGCCGGGGTCCTTGAGATCGTCGATGTCGAGGATCGAGGCGTAGATGTCCGCCTCGGCGGCCAGCTCCCCGTCGACGAAGGCCCGGCCCTTCATCTGGCAGATGCGCCCTTTCTGACGGGTCCAGTCGACCTCCATCCGGAGCTGGTCGCCGGGGACGACCATCCTCTTGAACTTGGCCTTGTCGACCTTGCTCAGGACGCAGAACTTGGTCTCGGGATCGGGGATGGAGCTGAAGAGCAGGATGGCCCCGGCCTGGGCCATGGCCTCGACGATGAGGACCCCGGGCATGATCTTCCACTCGGGGAAGTGGCCCTGGAAGAACTGCTCGTTGCAGGTCACGTTCTTCAGGGCCACGACCGTCTTGTTGGGGATCAGGTCGATGACGCGGTCGACGAGCAGGAAGGGGAACCGGTGCGGCAGGAACCGCATGATCCGTTCGATCGGGACCACGGGCGGCCTCGCGGGCGTCACTTCTTGGCCGGGGGCGCCGCCTTGATGGCGTCGTAGCGGCGGATGATCTCGGCCGTGATGTCGAGGGCCGGATTGAAGTAAATGACCCCGCCCTTGGTGACGTCGAAGATGAGTTCGAAGCCCAGGTCCTTGCGGGCCTGCTAGATGAGGGGGACGAGCTCTTTATGGATCTGTTCCAGGGTCCGCATCAGGAGCTCGCGCATTCCCCGGGCCGAGTCCTCGGCCGCCCGCTGACGCTCGGTCAGATTTCTCTGGACGCCGAGCGGGTTGAGGACGATCTCGACGGGCAGGCCGTCGGGCAGCCGGGGCATGTCCTCCTCGGGGACGATCTTGGCCACGATGCCCTTGTTCCCGTGGCGCCCGGAGACCTTGTCGCCGACGGACAGCTTGCGCTTCATGGCGATGAAGACCTTGATCGATTGGATGACCCCGGGGGCCAGCTCGTCGCCCTTCTTGAGGTTGTCGACCTTCTCCTTGAAGATGGAGCGGAGGGCCTCGATCTGGCGCTTGACCTTCTTGTCGAGGTCCTTGATCTCGCGGTCGCGGTCCTCGTCCTCGTCGAGCTTGAGCTTCATCGCGTCGTCGAAGTCGAGGCGCTCGAGGGCCTTCTCGGTGAGCTTGGTCCCCTTCTCGATCGTCTCGACGCCGACCTTCTGGGTCTTCTCGACGACCGAGCCCTTGAGCCGGGCCCGGACCTTCTCCCACTTCTCGGCCTCCATGATGACGATCTCGTCTTCGAGGTTGCGCTTGAGCCGGGAGATCTCGTCCTTCTCGATGGCCTTGGCCCGGGGGCCCTTCTCGATGCCGCGCCGCGAGAAGATGCGGACGTCGATGATCGTGCCCTCGACGCCCGGCGAGCAGTAGAGCGAGGCGTCCTTGACGTCCAGGGCCTTCTCGCCGAAGATCGCCTTGAGGAGCTTCTCCTCGGGCGACAGCTGCGTCTCGCCCTTCGGGGCGACCTTGCCGACGAGGATGTCGCCCGACTTGACGTGGGCGCCGATGCGGACGATGCCGTTCTCGTCGAGGTTGCGCAGGAGGTTCTCGGGGACGTTGGGGATGTCCCGGGTGATCTCCTCGGGGCCGAGCTTGGTGTCGCGGGCCTCGATCGTCTCCTCGACGATGTGCAGGGAGGTGAAGATGTCCTCCTTGATGAGCTTCTCGCTGACGATGATGGCGTCCTCGAAGTTGTAGCCCCGCCAGGGCATGAACGCGCAGAGGACGTTGCGGCCGAGGGCCAGCTCGCCCCCGTGGGTGCAGGAGCTGTCGGCCAGGACCTGCCCGCGGGAGACCTTGTCGCCCTTGCGGACGATGGGCCGCTGGTTGGTCGAGGTGTTCTGGTTGGTCCGCAGGAACTTGACCAGGGTGTAGAGGTCGGTGCCGACGTCGTAGCTGCGGCCGGCCTCCTTGTCGTCGACCCGGACGATGATCCGCTCGGCGTCGACGAACTCGACGACGCCGCTCCGGCGGCAGACGACGACGTCGCCCGAGCCGACGGCGACCAGGCCCTCGATCCCGGTCCCGATGAGCGGGGCCTCCGGCCGGATGAGCGGCACGGCCTGGCGCTGCATGTTCGAGCCCATGAGGGCCCGGTTGGCGTCGTCGTGCTCGAGGAACGGGATGAGCGCGGCGGACAGGGAGACGAGCTGCTTCGGGGAGACGTCGATGTAGTGGATCTGCTCGCGGGGGACGTTCTTGAAGTTGCCCCGCTCGCGGGCGCTGACGAGATCGTTGACGAACCGGCCTCGGTCGTCGACCGGGGCGTTGGCCTGGGCGATGTTGTGCTTCTCCTCCTCCCAGGCGGTCAGGTAGTAGCAGTGGGGCTCGACGTCCGGCAGCTGGCGGGCCTTCTGCTCGCGGAGCCGGGCGACGGCCTTGGCCATCTCGTCCTTCTTGACGATGTCGCCGATCTTGTAGTCGCTCGTGGCCGGGTGGAGGACCTTGACGTAGTCGACGATCCGGCCGTTCTCGACCTTCCGGTAGGGGGTCTCGACGAACCCGTACTCGTTGACCCGGGCGAAGCAGCTGAGCGAGGAGATCAGGCCGATGTTCGGGCCTTCGGGCGTCTCGACCGGACAGATCCGGCCGTAGTGGGAGGTCTGGATGTCGCGGACCTCGAAGCCGGCCCGTTCGCGGCTGAGGCCGCCGGGGCCGAGGGCCGAGAGACGCCGCTTGTGGGTGATCTCGGCCAGGCTGTTGATCTGGTCCATGAACTGGGAGAGCTGGGAGCTGCCGAAGAACTCCTTGAGCGCGGCGATGACCGGCTTGGAGTTGATGAGGTCCTGGGGCATGGCCGCGGCCAGGTCGGCCGTGATGGTCATCTTCTCCTTGATCGTCCGCTCCATGCGGGTCAGCCCGATGCGGAAGGCGTTCTCGACGAGCTCGCCGACCGACCGGACCCGGCGGTTGCCGAGGTGGTCGATGTCGTCGACGTTCCCCTCGCCGAAGCGGAGGCTGAGAAGGTACTTGATGACCTCGACGTAGTCCTGCGGGGCGAGCGTCTTGTCCTCGAGCTGCGTCGCCTGGCCGAGCTTGATGTTGAACTTCAGCCGGCCGATGCGGGAGAAATTGTACTTCTGGGGATTGAAGAAGAGGCTGTGGAAGAGGTTGTGCGCGCTCTCCTGGGTGTGCGGCTCGCCCGGCCGGAGCTTGCGGTAGATCTCGCCGAGGGCCGAGGGCTGGTCCTTGCGGAGGTCCTTCTTGAGCGTCGTGCTCAGGATCAGGCCGGCCCGGTCCTCCTCGGGATAGAAGATCTCGAAGGGCTCGCCCCGTCCGGCGAGGAGGTCGAGGTGGACGTCCTCGATCGGCTCGTTCGACCGGACCTTGCCCTTGATGGCGGCCAGGGAATAGGCGCCGAGGATCTCCTTCTTGAGGGCCGGGACGCGGGAGACGCCGGCCTCCTTGAGGGCGGCCAGGACCTCGGGGGTGATCTTCTTCTTGGCCGGGGCCAGCACCTTGCGGCCCCGGGCGTCGGTGACGTCGTCGGCCGGGGACCGCCCGGCCAGCGCGTCGGAGACCTCCCAGAACAGCTTCCCGTCCTCGGGGACGACCTTGAGGGTCCTGTGGAAGAGCTTGAGGATCTCCTCGTCGGTCCCGAAGCCGAGGGCCCGGAGGAACACCGTGGCCAGGAACTTCTTCTTGCGGTCGAGGCGGACCCAGATGAGGCCCTTGGGATCGTGCTCGAACTCGACCCAGGCGCCGCGGTACGGGATGATCTTGGCGATGAAGAAGCCCTCTGGCGCCCCACGGGATCCCGCTCATGGCCAAGTTGAGCCCGGCTTTCATGTATTCTTCCAAGCCCAAACACATACCGATGAACTCCCGGTTATCTGGGCTGCATTTGATATTATTGTCCAGCCACATGTGCATGACGATGTCCACGTAGGCGGGTGCCTCTACTGCCAGCCGTCCCGAGATTGCTGGACGCTCACGAACAATGCCCGTGAGTTCGTCACGCTCAGTACCAGCGAGACACACAAAGACTACGTTGTATGGTAGGTCAACCATCTGACGAAGGAAGCGTCGCATGATTTCAAGCATCTGCCCCCAGTCGCGCTGTTCAGGAAGTGTGCGACCATTCGCCTCAAGGACGAATGTCAGACACCTCTGCTGGAGGTCAGTGAGTGAGTCGATAATCACCGTCTGGTACTTCTTGCGTGACTCGTCCTTGAGCAGGTACTGTTTCATGATGAGCTTGAAGTTCTTGGTCTGGCCGGACTTGAGCACGATGGCCACGACGACTTCCTTGGAGTGGACGTTGCCCGTCAGGGACCGGACGACCGGGAGCTCCCGCTGGCCGAGGGAGAACATCGTCTGCTCCTCCTCGGCGGCGGCGGCGGCCTTGGCGGCGTTGTAGACCCGCTTGAACTCCTGCATCTTGCCGTTCTCGACGTCGTAGGC
Organism: Candidatus Aminicenantota bacterium; assembly: GCA_041320535.1. Classification (GTDB taxonomy): domain Bacteria; phylum Acidobacteriota; class Aminicenantia; order Aminicenantales; family Saccharicenantaceae; genus RBG-16-66-30. The sequence goes on from JBGLNH010000001.1 coordinate 2,297,105, forward strand.
GGCCTGGAGCTGGTCGATCTTCCGCTGGGCGGCGGCCTTGCCGGCGGCCGACCGGGCCAGGTCCTTCTCGTACTGGGCGTCCTTGAGGGCCGTGTCGGCGTCGATCGTCGGGCCGATCTGGGCGTCCTGGACCCTCTTGGCCTCGATCTCCGCCAGGTTCATCTCGGGCAGCTTGGCCGGTGCGACCGTCTCCTCGCCGATGCTGACGATGCTCCAGGAGGTCATGTCGGGCTGGATGGGCTCGAGCGCCATGGAGGACATCGTGTCGTTGTCGTTCATCGCGACCGCGTTGAAGTACTTCTTCAAGAGGGTCTTCTCGGGGGCCGAGGTGCACCCCTGGATGACGAAGAACGCTATGAAAACGCCGATCACGATCAATGCCTGTTTCCTCATGTCTCCTCCTTCCTGAGTCGTTCCGAGACTTCTCTGACGGAATGATATATTCTTTCCGGGTCCAAAATCAAGCCCTTTTCTGCGGCCCGGCCGGCGAAGATTCTCCTTGACGGATTTTTGTGATACACTAACCGGCTCGAAACTCTGATATCGGGGTACGACCATGGCCAAACTGAAAGACATCGTCCTCAGGCACCCGAAGGACCCGGCGGCCCTGCTCGACGTCGTCCGCGACGTCCAGGGGGCGTTCGGGCACGTGTCCGCAGAGGCCGTCGCCCGGATCGGCGCGCACCTCGGGCTCTCCGAGGCGGAAGTGCGCGGCGCGGTCACCTTCTACCACTTCTTCTCCCTCTCGCCCCGGGGCGCGTCGACCGTCTATCTCAACGACTCCGTCACCTCCCGGATGAAGGGGCGTTCGGCCGTCGCCGGGGCCTTCGAGGAGGAGGCCGGCTGCCGCTTCGGCGAGGTCTCCCCCGACGGCCGGGTCGGGCTCTTCCCGACCTCCTGCATCGGCATGAACGACCAGGAGCCCTCGGCGATCGTCGACGGCGTCGTCTTCACCTGCCTGACCCCCGACCGGGCCCGGGCCGTCGTCCGGGGCCTGCGCGAGGGCCGGCCCGCCTCGGAGCTGATCGCCGCGCTCGGCGACGGCGCCAACCAGTCGGAGCTCGTCAGGGCCATGGTCGTCAACAACATCCGCCAGCGGGGGGCCGTGCTCTTCGGCGCCCACGAGACCGGCGCGGCGCTCCGCAAGGCCGTGTCCCTGAAGCCCGAGCAGGTCATCGACGAGATCAAGAGATCGGGCCTCCTCGGCCGGGGCGGCGCGGGCTTCCCGACGGGCCTCAAATGGGAGTTCTGCCGGCGCGAGAAGGCCGCCGACCGTTACGTCGTCTGCAACGCCGACGAGGGCGAGCCCGGGACGTTCAAGGACCGGGTCATCCTGACCGAGCTGCCGCGGCTGCTCTTCGAGGGCATGGCCGTCGCCGGATACGCCGTCGGGGCCAAGCTCGGCGTCCTCTACCTGCGCGCCGAATACGCCTATCTCCGGGCCCACCTCGAGTCCGTCCTGGCCGGCCTGCGGAAGGAAGGCCTGCTCGGCCGGGGGATCGCGGGCTCGAAGGATCTCGAGTTCGACATCGTCATCAAGTCGGGCGCCGGCGCCTACATCTGCGGCGAGGAATCCGCCCTGCTCGAGTCGGCCGAGGGCAAGCGGGGCGAGCCGCGCGACCGGCCGCCCTTCCCCGTCCAGACGGGCTACATGGACCGGCCGACGACCGTCAACAACGTCGAAACGCTGGCCACGGCCGCCCGCGTCCTGGCCCAGGGCGCGGCCTGGTTCAAGGCCATGGGGACGGTCCAGTCGGCGGGCACCAAGCTCCTGAGCGTCTCCGGCGACTGCGAGCGGCCCGGCGTCTACGAGGTCGAGTACGGGCTGACCGTGTCCGACCTCCTGGCCCTGGCCGGGGGGACGAACGCCCGGGCCGTCCAGGTCGGCGGCCCGTCCGGCCAATGCGTCTCGCCGGCCGGGTTCGGGCGCAAGATCTGTTTCTCCGACCTGGCCACCGGCGGCTCGGTCATCGTCTTCGGGCCCGACCGCGACATCTTCGAGATCGTCGGGAGCTTCATGGACTTCTTCGTCGAGGAGTCCTGCGGCTGGTGCGTCCCCTGCCGGGCCGGCAACGTCCTGTTGCGCAAGAAGTTCGAGAAGGTCCGCAAAGGCCTGGGGACGGAGGCGGACCTCCGCGACCTCGAGGCCTGGGGCCAGCTGATCAAGTCGACCAGCCGCTGCGGCCTCGGCCAGACCTCGCCCAACCCCATCCTGACGACCATGAAGAACTTCCCCGAGCTCTACGCGTCGCGGGTCCGCAAGGGCGAGGACTTCGTCCCCGAGTTCGACCTGGCCGCGGCCATCCAGGACGGCTGCACGGCCGCCAACCGCCAGCCCCTCTGCAAGCTGAAGTGCGTCTCGTCGTGCAAGTTCGGCGCGATCAGCTACGAGTTCCTCGGAAAAAAGGAGGTCGCCGTCGACCTCCGCGTCAAGAAGCCGGCCTGACCTCCCCCCGGCGCGCTTCGGCCTAGAGCGTTTTGACCAGTGCGCCCCAGCGCTTGTCCAGCTTGAAGCCGTGCTTGATGAAGAAGCCCGGCAGGTAGAGATGGGTCATGACCAGGGGCACGCCCTGGCTGGCCATCCGGCCGCAGAAGTCCTCGAGGGCCGCCCCGCCGAGCCCCGACGACTTCAGCCGCGAGTGAACGGCGATGACGTCGATCCAGACGACCCGGTTCGACAGCATCCGGTAGCACAGCCCCCCGACGATCCGCTCCTGGGCGTCCCTGAGGACGAAGAAGCGGTCCTGCTGGGAGACGACCTTGGGGTAGCTCTCCCTGAAGAACAGGCGGTAGATCTGGCCGATCTCGGCCGGGTCGACCGTCTCGCTGAACGTGTAGGTCGGGCCCGACCTGACCGTCAGGAACGACTGGACGACGACCCGCCGCTCGCCCTCCTCGCCCTGGGTCACGACGCCGACGCGCCGGTCGGCTTCGAAGCGGGGGAAGACCATCCGGCCGAAGACCAGCCGGTCGCGCTCGTCGCGCAAGGCCGCCTGGAGGTCGGAGAGCTCGATCTGATGGACGGCCGGCTCGCCGGGCGCGGCGTTGAGGCGGGCCAACAGCCTGTCGAAGAGGGATTCGATGCGTTCGCTCCGGCCGGCGAAATAGGTGTTCCTGTAGAGGTAGTAGCGGACGATCTCGGGGTAGCGGTCGAGCGCGTAGAGGCGGTGGAGGTCGAGCGCCTTGCGCTCGCGGTCGCGCGGCGGGGCCAGGGGATGGGCCTGCCTCCAGGCCTGGTAGGCCTCGACGGCCAGCTCGGCCGGAAGAGGGATGACGTAGGTCGAGTCGAACTCGTCGCGGTAGCGTCCGAGGCGCGCGGCCAGGTCCTCGCCGGGCCAGACGGCGAGCGGCGACCTGGCCAGCTCCGCCTGGAGCTCGGCGAAGAAGGCCGAGGCCTTGTCCCGGCCCATGGCGTCGTAGGCGGCGTCGAAGATCCAGTCGAGGTCGAGATGGCCTTTGAGCCAGGGATAGTTGGCCGCGGCCCGGCGGTAGAAGCCGTCGACCATGGGCCGGACGATGGAGACCGCCCCGGCCGAGGGCTGCCAGCCGTCGATCGAGGCGAGGAAGGTCGCGTCGCGGAGATCGAGCTCGGGCACGACGACGTTGACCGGCGAGATGCGGCCGGGCAGGATGCGGCGGCCGCTGGTCTGCCAGGCGCCGAAGAGGGCCGACATGGCCTGGACGTAGAGCTTGCGCCAGACCGAGGGGGCGGGGAGAGGGGTGTCGGCAGCCCGGCGGCCCGAGAACTCGCGGATCTTCTCCCAGACGGTCAGATCGCCGAGGTGCCGCCACGTGACGGCGCCGGTCGCCTGATGGGTGGCGCCGAGCGGCGGCAGGACCCGCGGCCCTTCGGGCTGGTCGGACAGCACCGCCGACCAGAGGCGGGTCTCGTGCTCGGCCTCGTCGCGGGGGCCTTCGGGCAGGACGAGCTTGAGGTCGTAGTGCCCGCCGGACCGGGTGTTGACGCTGATCCGGAAGGTCGTGCGGCGCGGCGCGCTGTAGATGCGCGAGACCCAGAGGCCGTCCGGGGCGATCTCCCCGGTCTCGAATTCCGGGGCCCCGCAGGCGAGCCGGACCGAGTCGCGGAGGAACGAGGGCAGGGCCAGGACGGACCTGACGCGGCGGGCCTCGGCCGGCGAGACCGAGTCGTCGCAGGTCGGGCGGGGAGGGGATTGAGCGGGGTCGGCGGCCTTGCCCCGCGCGGGGCCTCGGCGGGACACGCCCCCGTAGCGGCGGACCATCCGGTCGAGCTCGCGCTCGGCCGCGGCGGCCAGCCGGGGATCGCGGCGGTGGAGGACCCAGCTGGCGAGCTCGGCCCGGATCGGGCTGAAGAAGGCCGTCTCCCGGCAGGCCAGATCGGCCAGAAGCTCGAAGATGCGGACGAACTGCCGCCGTCCGGCCTCGTCGGCCGGCCAGGCCAGCGTTTCGCGGTAGGCCCGGAGCCGGACGCGGAAGGCGTCGAGCCGGCGCCGGCCGAAGCTCGTCGAGACGATCTCGTCGATCGACCCCCGGTCGAGGAAGGTCAGGCCCGAGTGGACGAAGACGGCCGCGCCTCCGCCGTAGTCGATGTCGGGATCGAAGAGGAGGAGGATGCGGTAGGCCCAGCAGCGGAGGCCCTCCCGGGGGTGGCGGGACAGGGCCCGGAGCCGGGCCCTGACGAGCTCCTCCGTCCGCAGCGGCGATTCGTAGAAGACGCGCTCGACCTCGGCCAGGAGCTCCGGGGCCGGCGGGGCGGCCGAGAACAGCAGCTCGGCGAGCAGCCCGTGGAGGCGGGCCAGGCCGGCGTCGCCGATCTTCGGCGGGGCGGCGATCTCGGCCGCTTCGTAGGTCCGGGCGCGGCGCCGCGGCAGGGACACCCGGCCGGTCGCCGGCTCGAGCGGCAGGTCCCAGCCCTCCTTGACCGGCGAGAACGCGGTCAACGCGGGATTGCCGGCCCAGAGGACGGGCTGGCGGGCGAAGACGCCGAGGTCGAGGACGCCGCCTTCGATCTCGTACTCGAGGTCGCCGACGAGCCAGGTCCGCGCGTCCGCGCCGCGGCGGAGCGGCAGCCGGAGACCGCGGTTGATGTCCCGGAGGCCGTCTCGGTCGCGGACGATCCCGTCCTCGAGGATGCCCAGGTCGCGGAAGAACCAGAGCGGGAGGCGGACGAGGATGCCGGGGCCGGGGAGGTCGACGGCCCGGCGGCGGTAGAGGTCGTCGATCGGCCCGGCGAACGACGCCAGGACCTTCTTGCGGTTGAACGAGCCTTTGGGCGTCAGCTCGCCCCGCTCGGCGCTGAAGTCGCGCTCCAGGACCTCGAAGTTGATGACCCTTTCGTAGGGGGCGAGACCGTCGTTGGCGGCGGTGACGATGCGGAGTGCATCCGCATGAAGCTCGGCGAGAAGGACTCGAGCGGCCGGGCCAGGCCGGTGCCCGTCCCGGGGTCGGAGTTCCAGGTACCGGCCGACACCCTCATCCTGGCCATCAGCGAGCGGGCCTACACGCCCTACCTCAAGGACAGCGACGGCCTGACCCTCTCGCCCGAGTGGGGGACGATCATCGTCGATCCGGCCAGCATGGCCACGACCCGCCCCGGCGTCTTCGCCGGCGGCGACGTCGTCTCGGGGCCGAGCAGCGTCGTCGAGGCCATGGCCGCGGGCAAGGCGGCCGCCCGGTCGATCGAGGCCTTCCTCGAGGGCCGGCCCCTCGTCCGGCCCCACGAGGTCACCCGGCCGGCCCAGTACATCGAGCCGGTCCAGCTGAGCGAGGAGGACGCCCGGAACACGAATCGGGCCAAGATGCCCCATCTGCCGCCCGGAAAGAGGAAATCCGGGCACGAGGAGATCGAGCTCGGGTTCGCCAAGGAGCTCGCCGTCAAGGAGGCCAGGCGCTGCCTCCGCTGCGAGCTCGAGACCCGGGACGCCAAGAAAGCGCTGGGACGTGACAAATGATCGAATTCGTGATGAACGGGTTGTGCGTCAAGGCGGAGGAGGGCTGGACCCTCCTCGAGACGGCCAAGTTCTACGGGCTGGAGATCCCGACCCTCTGCCACCACGACGGGCTGGAGGAGTTCGGCGGCTGCCGGCTCTGCCTCGTCGAGATCGGCGAGCCCCCCAAGTCGAAGCTGGTGACGTCGTGCACCTACCCGGCCGAGGAAGGGCTGGTCGTGAGGACCGACTCCAACCGCGTCTGGGCGGCGCGGCGGATGATGATCGAGCTCATGGTCTCCGTCGCGCCGGGGTCCAAGGTCCTGCAGGACCTGGCCTCCAAGTTCGGCGTCACCCGGGTCCGGTTCACGCCGCGGCACGAGGAATGCATCCTCTGCGGCCTGTGCACCCGGATCTGCGCCGAGCAGATGGACGCCCGGGCCATCGGCTTCGAGCAGCGGGGCCACAAGAGACGGATCACGACGCCCTTCGATATGCGCTCGGACGTCTGCCGGCTGTGCGGGGCCTGCATGTACATCTGCCCCGCCTGCCAGCTGCGCTGCCAGGGCCCGCAGGCCGAGACGGCCCTGTGCAACGGCTGCCTGACCATGGAACCGACCTGCCTGGAGCACTACGACGACCTCCAGTGCTGGATGTACGACGCGGGCCGCTGCGGCACCTGCGTCCGGGACAAGAAATCTTAAAGGCAAAAAGGAGGTAATACCATGCCGACCATGACCAAGCTCAACAGAAGCGCCGCCACCCTGACCAAGAACCGGACCGAGGGGTCGATCAGCCCCTTCAGCGGGATGTGCGTGACCTGCGTCGACGGTTGCATCGGGATGTGCGAGATCGGGAAGTCCGCCTACCGCGGCCACGAGGTCCTCTACCCGCAGCCGTTCGGCATCATCACCGCGGCCTGCGAGAAGGACTACCCCATCGACCTGTCCCATTTCAGCATCATGGGGACGGCCAAGGGGGCCTACGGCGTCCCGGCCGACAGCGACAAGGCGACCTTCGAGAAGGTCACGACCGAGACCGCGATCGGGGCCAAGAAGGACCTCAAGCTCAAGCTGCCCTTCGTCATCTCGGGCATGGGCTCGACCAACATCGCCAAGCAGAACTGGGCCGGGCTCGGCGGCGGGGCGGCCATCTCCGGCGTCATCCTGACGATCGGCGAGAACGTCTGCGGCATGGACGACGAGACCGAGATCAAGAACGGCAAGGTCGTCCGCTCGCCCGACATGGAGTTCCGCATCAATTCCTTCCGCGACTGGTCGGACGGGTACGGCGACGTCGTCGTCCAGGCCAACGTCGAGGACACCCGCCTCGGCGTCCAGGAGTACACCATCCAGAAGCTCGGCATCGAGACGGTCGAGCTCAAGTGGGGCCAGGGGGCCAAGGACATCGGCGGCGAGGTCAAGATCAAGTCCGTCAAGAAGGCCCAGGCCCTGAAGAAGAAAGGCTACATCGTCCTGCCCGACCCCGACAATCCCAAGGTCATAGAGGCCTTCGAGAAGGGCAGCTTCAAGGAGTTCGAGCGCCACTCCCGCATGGGCATGGTCGACGAGGGCGAGTTCATGGCCCGCGTCGCGGAGCTGCGCAAGGCCGGGGCCAAGCGCGTCTTCCTCAAGACGGGCGCCTACCGGCCGGCCGACCTGGCCCGGGCGGTCAAGTTCGCCTCCAAGGCCAAGCTCGACCTCCTGACCGTCGACGGCGCGGGCGGCGGCACGGGCATGAGCCCCTGGCGGATGATGAACGAGTGGGGCATCCCGGCCGTCGAGATCTGGTCGCTGACCTGGAAGTACGCCGACCAGCTGGCCAAGCAGGGCGAGTACGTGCCCGACCTGGCCTTCGCCGGCGGCATCACCTTCGAGGACCAGATCTTCAAGGCCCTGGCCCTCGGCGCGCCCTACGTCAAGCTCGTCGGCATGGCCCGCTCGCCCATGGCCGCGGCCATGGTCGGGAAGACGATCGGCGGCCGCATCGCCGACAACCAGATCCCGGTCTACGTCGAGCGCTTCGGCAACTCGCGGGAGGAGATCTTCGTCACCGCCCCCGAGCTCAAGCACCGCTTCGGGGACCGCTTCAAGGACCTCCCGGCCGGGGCCATCGGCGTCTACACCTACTTCGAGCGGCTGAGCCAGGGGCTGAGGCAGCTCATGGCCGGCGCGCGCAAGTTCAACCTGGGCTACATCGGCCGGGACGACATCGCCGCCATCACCAGGGAGGCGGCCGACATCAGCGACATCCCGTTCATCACGGACGTCGACAAGGCCGAGGTCCAGAAGATCCTCAAGGCCAAGTAAGCGTCCGTCGCGGCACGGCGCCCCGCGGGGGCCGGGCGATCCCGGCCCCCGCTTTTTTTTGGTTCTTCTCTCATTTCCGGGATACCCTCTCGAGGCGGCGAGGGATGTTGCCTCGACGATCCCCGTTGCTGGAGGAGGGGACCCCGCTGAAGATCGTCCGCGGCTGGATGCGGTATCTCCACGACGAGACGGGCCGGGCCTATCTCGACGCCTACAACAACGTCCCGCTCGTCGGCCACGGTCACCCGCGCGTCGTCCAAGCGGTCCGGGAGCAGATGGCCCTCCTCAACACGAACACGCGCTACCTCCACGACAACCTAGTCCGCTACGCCGGGCGCCTCACGGCCTTGATGCCCGAGCCGCTCCGCGTCGTCTATGTCCTCAACTCGGCCAGCGAGGCCAACGAGCTGGCCCTGCGCCTGGCCCGGTCGCACACCGGTCGGGAGGACGTCATCGTCCTGGAGTCGGCCTACCACGGCCACACGACCGGGCTCGTCGACATCAGCCCCTACAAGTTCGCCGGTCCGGGCGGAAAGGGCCGCAAGCCCTGGGTCCACGTCGCCGCGCTCCCCGACGACTACCGGGGGCCGTTCCGGCGGGACGATCCTGAGGCGGGGACGAAGTACGCCGAAGACGTGGGCCGGCAGGCCGACGAGGCGCGGGCCCGAGGCGGTTTGGCCGCCTTCATCGCCGAGACCCTGCCGAGCGTCGCCGGGCAGATCGTCCTGCCGCGCGGCTACCTGGCCGAGGCCTATCGCCATGTCCGGGCCGCCGGCGGCGTCTGCGTCGCCGACGAGGTCCAGGTCGGCTTCGGCCGCTTGGGCACGCATTTCTGGGGCTTCGAGACGCAGGGCGTCGTCCCGGACATCGTGGTCCTCGGCAAGCCCATCGGCAACGGCTTCCCTCTGGCCGCGGTCGTGACGACCGAGGCCATCGCCGCCTCGTTCGCCAACGGCATGGAGTTCTTCAGCACCTTCGGCGGCAACCCGGTCGCCTGCGCGGCCGGCCTGGCCGTGCTCGACGTCATGAGGGACGAGCGGCTCCAGGAGCGGGCGCTAAGGGTCGGCGGACACTTCATCGCCGGCCTGAGGCGCCTGGCGGAGCGACACCCCGTCATCGGGGACGTCCGCGGCTCGGGGCTATTCCTGGGCGTCGAGCTCGTCCGCGACCGCCGCGGCCTCGAGCCGGCCGGGGCCGAGGCGTCCTACGTCGTCGACCGGCTCCGCGACCTCGGCGTCCTGGCCGGCACGGACGGTCCTTTCCACAACGTCATCAAGATCCGGCCTCCCCTCTGCTTCACCGAGGCCGACGCCGACCTCTTCATCTTCTCGTTGGATGAAGTCCTGTCCGAAGACCCGGTCCGGATCGACCGGAGCTGAGCCGCCGGGCCAGGAGGCCGCATGACCATCAAGGCCAAGCTGACCACTTTCGACGCGACGATGATCGTCGTCAGCCTGATCATCGGTATCGGCATCTTCCGCACCCCGGCCATGGTCGCGGCGGCGGCCAAGACCCCCGCGCTCTTCTACGCCGCCTGGGCCCTCGGCGGCCTCATCAGCTTCATCGGCGCCCTGACCTTCGCCGAGATCGGGGGGCGCTTCGCCAGGCCGGGCGGCTACTACAAGGTCGTGGCCGAGAACTACAGCTCGGGCCTGGCGTTCATGCTCAACTGGACCAACGTCGTCGTCCTCAACGGGGCCGGCGCGGCCGCGGTGGCCCTGATCGGGGCCGAGTACCTGACCCCCATCGCCTTCCCCGGCGCGGCGCCGACGACGGCGACCGTGCAGGTCACGGCCGTCGTCCTCATCCTCGGCCTCCTCGCCGTCAACTACATCGGCATCAAGACGGGGGCCTGGGCCCAGAACGTCCTCAGCGTGCTCAAGGTCGTCATGATCGGCCTCCTCGCGGCGGCCGCCTTCGTGTCGAAGAAGGTCCCCGAGGGCCCGGCCGCGCTCCCGCTCGAAAGGCCCTGGTTCTTCGCCCTGGGCGTCGCCTTCATCTACGTTTTCTACGCCTACGGCGGCTATCAGAACTCGATCAACTTCGGCGCCGACGTCCGCGACGCCCGCCGCAACGTCCCCCGGGCCCTGTTCTTCGGCATCCTCGTCGTCCTCGCCTGCTATCTGACCATCAACGCCGCCTACGTCAAGACGCTCGGCGTCCCCGGCATCGCCGCGGCCAAGCTCGTCGCGGCCGAGACGGCCCGGGTCACCCTGGGGGAGACCGGCAAGCTCGTCGTCTCCCTGGCCATCTTCCTCTCGGCCATGGGCTTCCTCAACGTCACCCTGATGCAGATCCCCCGGGTCTACTACTCCATGGCCGAGGACCGGACCCTGCCAAGCGTCTTCCAGAAGGTCAACCCGAAGTCCCAGGTCCAGGAGTTCGGGCTGCTCTTCCTCGGGGGGATCATCCTGGTCTCGATCTTCCTCCTGCGGACGTTCGAGAACATCGTCAACTACGTCATGTTCCTCGATACCATCACGCTGGCCATCGTGGCGTCGTCGATCTTCCTCCTCCGGCGCAAGGCCCGGCTGGCGGGCGAGCCCTACGCGGGCTACCGCGTCCCCCTCTATCCCGTCCTGCCCCTCGTCTTCATGGCCTTCATGCTGGCTGTCGCCGGGTTCGTCCTGGCCACGCAGACGCGCGAGGCCCTCTACGGGACGGCCTTCTTCGCCGCCGGATTCCCCGTCTTCCTGCTGATGCGCCGCGTCAGCCGCCGCTGATCTCGAGCCGGGGCTTGAACGGACGCAGACGAGCAACGATCCGGGAGCCCCCTCATCGTGATAGAATGGACGGCGAAGGGAGGGCCTCATGGAAAAGACCCGGAAGATCGAGAAGGTCCTCATCGCCCAGCCGACCCTCGAGGGCGCCGGCGTCCACCTCCGCCGCGGCTTCGGCTTCCGAGAGGTCCCGATGTTCGACCCGTTCCTGATGTTCGACGACTTCCGCCAGGACGACCCCGCTAAGTACCTGCCCGGGTTCCCCTGGCACCCCCACCGCGGCATCGAGACGATCACCTACATGGTCCGCGGCACGGCCGAGCACGGCGACAGCATGTCCGACCGTCCACGTCGCGGACCCGGGTGACGTCGTCGAGGTCGACGTGCGGGTGGCCCTCGGTCCGGCGGTCCACGGCCAGGACGATCCCGCCGCCGGCGATGTCGCAGCCGGCCAGGCCCTCGAGCAGGCGGGGGTCCACGACGTGGTCGGCCATCATCAGGAAGAACCGTTCGCCGGCCAGGCCCCGGGCTTTGAGGACGGAGAGGCCGTTCTCCTTCTCCCATTCCTCGTTCCGGACGGCGTCGATCGCGAGCCCTTCCGCGGCGGCGCGTGCGGCCAAGTGGGCCTCGAGGGCGTCGCCTTGGTATCCGGTCACGACGACGAACCTCCGGACGCCGGCCCGGCGGGCGGCGTCGATGGCCCGGTCGATGAGGCGCTTGCCGGCGACCTCGAGCAGGGGCTTGCTCGCCGCGCGGCCGGCCAGCCGGCTGCCGCGTCCGGCGGCGATGATGACGCAGGTCGCCGGGACGGTCACGCGGCCCGCCTTCCAAATCGGCATGGGGCCCATTATAGGTCCGGGGACGAGGCTCGGCAAGGACGCGCCGTCGAGCCCGCTCCCGCCCCGTTTCTCCGGTCCGTTTGACAGGATGGGACTTAATCCCTATCCTAGGGACTCGGCCTGAGCGGCGGGGAACCGTATGCCGGCGCGCCAGCGCCGGCCTCGCCGCGACGCATCGGGCCGAAAAAGCACTGCCGTCGGATAAGGTGCCCATGACAGGCAAAGCCGAAGCGAACGGATTCGAGTTGGAGCGGGCCATGAAGCCGGCCGCCCCCAAGGGCCTGCCCAAGATCGTCCAAATCGACCGCCTCGTCAACCGCCCCCTCGCGGCCCTCATCGTCCGGGCGGCCATCCGGCTGAACCTCCGGCCGAACCACCTGACCGTCGCGGCCTTCGTCCTGAGCCTGGCCGGGGCCGCGGCTTTCCTCTCCGGCACCCACCGGGGCTTCGTCGTCGCCGGGCTCCTGATCTACGCCGGCACCCTGCTCGACGGGGCCGACGGCATGCTGGCCAGGTCGCGGGACATGTGCACCCGGTTCGGCGCCTATCTCGACCTCTATCTCGACCGGGTCACCGATTTCTTCGTCCTCGGGGCCATGGTCACTGGCCACTACCTCCAGTCCGGCCGCCTCGGGTTCTACTTCCTGAGCCTATTCGGACTGGCCGCCTACATGCTCCAGATGGTCCTCTACTACCTCGAGCGCGAATACAAGAAGGTCCAGACCGGCTCCGGGGCGAGCGGCGATTTCCGCGGGCTAGTTTATCTCGGCGTCTTCTTCTTCGCCGTGATCGACCGGCTGGACATCGTCATCGCCATCCTGCTCTGCGTCCCGGTCCTCAACATCCCCTACCGGTTCGTCCGCCATTGGATCGTCGGGCGCCCGGCCGAGCCGCGCCGGTAGGCACCGCGACATCCCGAAGGAGCATCCCCATGGTCGACATCCTCAGGGGCGACGAGATCGCCCCGGCCAAAGGCAGGCTGGGTGTCCTCATGCCCGGCATCGGCGCCGTGTCCTCGACCCTTCTCGCGGGCGTCTTCTCCGCCCGGAAGGGCCTGGCCCGCCCCGTCGGCTCGCTCGCCCAGACGGGCAAGATCCGCTTGGGCAAGAGGACCGAGAACCGCTTCGTCCCCATCCGCGGGTTCATCGGCCTGGCCGGCCTCGCGGACCTGGTCTTCGGCGGCTGGGACTGCTTCCCGGACACCGCTTACGGGGCCGCCCGCAAGGCCGGGGTCCTGACGCCCGGCCACATCGAGGCGGTCCGCGACGAGCTCGAGGCGGTCGAGCCCATGCCGGCCGTCTTCGACCGCGGTTTCGTTCGCAACCTCGACGGCCGGCACGTCAAGAAGGGCCGGACCAAGATGGACCTGGCCGAGGCCCTGATGAAGGACATCGCCGATTTCCGGGCCAGGCACAAGACCTCGCGGCTGATCATGATCTGGACGGCCTCGACCGAGGTCTACCGGCCGGTCCAGGGCGTCCACGCCTCGCTCGCGGCCTTCGAGGACGGCCTCAAGAACGGCTCTCCGGACATCAGCCCCAGCCAGATCTACGCCTACGCCGCCCTGAAGTCGGGACTCCCCTACATCAACGGCGCGCCGCACGTCACGACGGATTGCCCGGCCTTCCTGGAGCTCGCGTCGGAAACGGGGCTTCCCGTCTGCGGCAAGGACTTCAAGACCGGCCAGACCCTGATGAAGACCATCCTCGCCCCGGGACTGGCCGCACGCTTGCTGGGCATCCAGGGCTGGTTCTCGACCAACATCCTCGGCAACCGGGACGGCGAGGTCCTCGACGACCCCGAGTCGTTCCGCTCCAAGGAGGTCTCCAAGCTCGGCGTCCTCGACACCATCCTCCGGCCCGACCTCTATCCCGAGCTCTACGGCGACCTCTACCACAAGGTCAGGATCAACTATTACCCGCCGCGCGGCGACGACAAGGAGTCCTGGGACAATATCGACATCTTCGGCTGGATGGGCTATCCGATGCAGATCAAGGTCAATTTCCTCTGCCGCGATTCCATCCTGGCCGCGCCGGTCGCTTTGGACCTCGTCCTGTTCGCCGACCTGGCCGCCCGGGCCGGGATGCGCGGCATCCAGGAGTGGCTGTCCTTCTTCTTCAAGAGCCCGATGGTCCGCGAGGGGCTCTACCCCGAGAACGACCTCTTCGTCCAGCGCAGCAAGTTCATGAACACCCTGCGCTACCTGATGCGCGAGGAGCTCATCCACCACACCGGCCTGGACTACTACTACGATCTCTCGGAGGGTTAGGCCCCTCCCGGCGCGCCGGCGGGGAACCTTTTCCCATGGGACGGCGTCAACCTTTGTAGCACAGCCGCGACCGAGGAGGACGCTCATGACCAAGACAGGCCGACCCGCCTCGATCCTCTCTGTCTGGCCCGTCCTTGCCCTCGTTCTTCTCCACGGCTTCGGGCCGGCTCTTCCGATCTGTCTACAACCGGCTCGACGCCCGGGCCGAATCCGAGGTCTTCCCGATCGCCCGCCGCCACGGGCTGGGCGTCATCGCCCGGGTTCCGCTCGCGAGCGGCCTCATCGGCGGCAAGTACGAGGCCCGGGACAAGTTCGGGCCGGACGACTACCGCTCGACGCTCGGCGCGGAGGAGATCGCCCGGCGGGTGCGGACGGCCGAGAAGCTCGCCGACGACGAGCTGCCCCTCGGCGTCTCCCGGGTCCGCTGGGCGCTGGCCTGGTGCCTGCGCGACCCGATCGTCGGCGCGGTCATCCCGGGGGCCAAGAGCCCGCAACAGGCGGCCGAGAACGCCTCGGCGGCCGACCTACTTTCGGACCGCATCCCCTGACGCCGGCTTCAGGCACTCGTCCCGGAAGCGCGCGGCGAACTCGTCGAGGTCCTTCGGGGTGAGGGCCGTCTTCCCCTCGGCGATGTAGGCGTTGTAGATCCGGTTGAAGCAGGACTGGTAGCGGAACCGGTCGGTCCGCCCGCGCTCGTCGACGGCCGGCTCGTCGTAGAGCCGGACCGAGACGAGGTCCTCGCGGTCCCGGGCCAGGTCGTAGACGAAATTGGCCGCGGCGAAGCAGCTCTCGCCCGTCGCCTCGAGGTCGCCGTGGGCGTCGAGCTCGAGACGGGTGTCGAGGAGGGCCAGCCCGAGCAGGCCGACCGGGGTGAGCTCGCGCGAATAGGAGAAGTTGTCGCCCTCCATGCGCTGGGCCATGATGCCGCCGTCGCAGGCGCTGCCCTCCTCCCAGGCCCGGAGGAGGCCCAGCCAGCTGCCGGACTTCTGGAGGAGGAGGAGGTTGTCGACGTCGGCCGGCTCGCCCGCGTTGAACGTGACCGAGAGGACGTAGATCTCGGCCCCGCCCGTGAGCGGGGCGGCGAAGGCGGCGTAGGCGAAGAAGGGCGCCCGGCCGGTCGCCGGGTCCTCCTCGAACTCGGTCACCCACCAGCCGGGCTGGAACTCCCACTGGACGGCCGCGAGGTTCGTTTCGAAGGCGGCCAGGTCGATGAGGCCCGTCCCGGACCGGTACAGGGCGCTCACGGCGGCGGGGTGGACGGCCACCCCCCGGAAGGTGAACTCGCCGGGGACGTCCTCGACGGCGGCCGTCCTGCAGGCGGGGAAGGAGAGCAAGGCCAGCAGGGCGGCGGCGCCGAGCAGGGCCGGCGCGGCGGTCGGTCTCGTTCGTCTGATCATCGTGGTCCTCCCGGCGCTTTAGACGCTCCCGCCGGCCTCCCTCTTCCTTCTCGACGGGATCGCCCCTTTATCGGGGGAGGGGGGGAACCCTCGGCCTCCGCGGTTCGTATTAACTCACGATAGAAGGAAGATGTCCAGACCGAAAGGAAGACCGCGCCGATGAGGAACGCCGCCCCCCGCTCTGTCGCCGTCCTGCTGGCCGCCGCCGCGGCTCTCGCCGCGGCCTTCCCCCCCGCCGTCGCCGCCGAGACCGCGCCCGGCGCCCCGCGGGCCGTCCGGGCCGAGGAGACCGCCCCGCTCCTGACCAAGGCCGCGACGCCCCCCGTCATCGACGGCGTCCTCGACGACGCCGCCTGGGCCGCCGGGCTCAAGTTCGACGGCTTCAAGACCTTCAAGCCGGATTACGGCAAGGAGGCCTCCCAGCGCACGGAGGCCTACATCGCCTACGACGCCGAGAACTTCTACTTCGCCTTCCGCTGCTTCGACGACGAACCGTCCAAGGTCAAGGCCGCCGTCAGCAAGCGCGACAACATCTTCCAGGACGACCTGGCCTTCATCAACATCGACACCTTCAACGACCGGCAGAGCGCGTTCGCCTTCATCGTCAACCCCCTGGGGATCCAGGGCGACGGCATGGTGAACGTCCAAGGCAACCTCGAGACGAGCTTCGACGCCGTCTGGTACAGCAAGGGCGCGATCGACGACCGGGGCTGGACGGTCGAGGCCCGCGTCCCCTTGAAGAGCATCCGCTTCCCGAACAAGGACGTCCTGACCTGGCGCTTCCTGTTCATCCGCTTCTTCACCCGGACCTCCGAGCAGGTGGCCTTCCCGCCCCTCGATCCCAACTACGGCTCGCTCATGGGCCAGGCCCAGCCCGTCCGGATCGAGGGCATCAAGTACCAGCGGGTCGTCGAGGTCCTGCCCGCCTTCACCTTCGGCCGGACCCAAGAGGCGACCGAAGCGAGCCAGGGCGTGCCCGTCCGGAACGAGGACCTGGACATCAACGACCTCAGCCTGACCGGCAAGCTCGGACTGACCTCGGACCTGACCCTCGACGCGACGGTCAACCCCGACTTCAGCCAGGTCGAGGCCGACGCCGGGCAGGTCGACTTCAACCAGCGCTACGCCCTCTACTACGAGGAGAAGCGGCCCTTTTTCCTCGAAGGCAGCGACCTGTGGAAGTTCGGCGGGGCCATGGAGGAAGCGCCGCTCTACTCCCTCGTCTATACGCGGACGATCGTCGACCCGACCTTCGGCTTCAAGCTGACCGGCAAGGTCACGCCCCGCGACACGGTGGCGGCGATCTACGCCCAGGACCGCCTGGCCGGGGACGAGGTGGACGCCCGCCCCGACATCATGATCGCCCGCTACAAGCACACGCTCAAGGACGACGCCTTCATCGGCGCCTTCTACACGGGACGGGAATACGGCCCGGGCTTCAACCGGGTCGCGGGGATCGACGGCCGGTTCCGCCTGACCGGGACGCAGACGGCCTCGTTCCACCTCTTCGGCTCCTCGACCCGGGACCCGGGCGAAGAAGCGACGGACACCGACCACGCCCTCTCGGTCAACTACAACTACTCCAACCGCAGCGTCTACATCGACCTCGGCTACCAGGACATCTCCGAGGGCTTCCGGGCCGACTCGGGCTTTCTCACCCGGACCGGGCTGAGGCAGGCCATGACCTTCGGCATGTACACGGCCCCGGCCGAGGAGATCAAGAAGGCCTACCGCCAGCTCGCCCTCAGGCACCACCCGGACCGCAATCCGGGGAGCAAAGCGGACGAGGAGAGGTTCAAAGAGGCGGCCGAGGCCTACAGCGTCCTGGCCGACCCCGAGAAGAGGTCGGTCTACGACCGCTTCGGACACGACGGCCTGCGCGGCGGGGGCTTCCAGGGCTTCTCCGGCTTCGACTCGTCCGTCTTCGAGGACTTCGAGGACATCCTGGGCAACTTCTTCGGCTTCAGCTTCGGCGACCTCTTCGGCGGCCGCGCGCGCGGCCGGGGCGCCCGCCGCAGCCGGGGGCAGGACCTGGCCGTCGAGGTCGATCTCGGCCTCGAGGAGGCCGCGGCCGGCGTCGAGCGGGAGATCAAGATCAACCGGGCCGAGACCTGCCCCGCCTGCCGGGGCTCGAAGCGCAAGCCGGGGACGTCCGCGGAGTCCTGCCCGGCCTGCGGCGGAAGAGGCCAGGTCCGCTACCAACAGGGCTTTTTCACCATGGCCCGGACCTGCCCCCGCTGCCAGGGCGCGGGCGAGATCAACGCCTCGCCGTGCGAATCTTGCCGCGGCAAGGGCCACGCGCGCGAGAAGCGGGCCCTCAAGGTCCGCATCCCGGGCGGCGTTTCCGACGGTTCGCGCCTGAGGCTCGTCGGCGAGGGGGAGGCCGGCGACGAGGGCATGCCGGCGGGCGACCTCTACGTCGTCACCCGGGTCCGCCGCCACCCGTTCTTCGAGCGGGAGGGCAACGACCTCGCCTGCGAGGTCACGGTCTCGTTCACCCAGGCCGCCCTGGGCGCCCGGATCGAGATACCGACGCTCGGCGGGACCGAGGTCCTCAAGGTCCCGGCCGGGACCCAGCCGGGCGAGATCATCCGGCTCAAGGGCCACGGCGTCCCGGACGTCTCCGTGCGCCGCAAAGGCGATCTCTTCGTCAAGGTCCTCGTCCGGACCCCCGACAACCTGTCCAAGGAGCAGAAGGCCCTTCTCGCCAAGCTGGCCGAGGTCCGCGGCGAGGACATCGAAACGGTCGACAAGAGCGTCGTCCACAGGCTGAAGAACATTCTCCAGTAGGCCCCGGATCACGTGACAGCGAACCAGTTCTACGTCCCCGCGATCGCCGAGGGGGCCGACCGGATCGTCCTCGAAGGCGAGGAGCATCGCCACCTCGCCCGCTCGGCGCGGGTCGGGGCCGGGGAGACGGTCTGGCTCATCGACGCCTCCGGGCGACGGGCCCGCGCGCGGGTCGACCGGGTCGGCGACGAGCGCACCGAGCTCGTCGTCCTGGCCACCGAGGAGGCCGAAACGCCCGGCGCGCGGGTCGTTTTGGCCCAGGCGCTCGTCGAGGCGAAGAAGCTCGAGACCATCCTCGAGAAGGCCGCCGAGCTCGGTTGCGCGGACTTCATCCCCGTCGTCACCGCGCGCTCGCTCCGCCCCCCGGCGGAGAGGGCCGACCGGAAGCTCGAGCGCTGGGCTCGCATCGTCCGCGAGGCCGCCAAGCAGTGCAAGGGCCCTCTCGTCACGGCCGTCCATCCGCCCCGGTCTCTCGAGGGGCTCCTGAAGGAGCCTGCGGCGGAGCTGCGCCTCTTCCTGAGCGAGAACGGCGGCCGGCCGCTGCGGGAGATCGTCGCCGGCCCGGCCGGGCCGCCGGGCTCGGTCGTCCTCCTGGTAGGGCCGACGGGCGGCTGGACCGAAGCGGAGGAGAGGGACATCCGGAGCGCCGGGTTCGAGGCCGTCTCCCTCGGCCGCCGCGTCCTCAGGGCCGAGACGGCCGCCATCGCCGGAGCGGCCATGATCGTCCATTTCTGGAACGAGTGACATGTTTCTGCAAGGACAGAAGGTCGGCAAATACGAGGTCATCCGGTCGCTCGGCAGCGGCGGGTTCGGCTCCGTCTACCTGGCCAAGGACACCTGGCTCGACATCAAGGTCGCCATCAAGGTCCCGCACAAGCAGTCGGCCGAGCTCTACAAGCTCCTCAAGGAGCCGCGCCTGCAGGCGGCCCTGAGCCACCCGAACATCGTCCGGATGCTGGCCGCGGAGAAGGAGAAGAACGTCTTCTTCATGGTCATGGAGTACGTCAAGGGCCCGACCCTGGAGAAGGTCCTGGAGAAGGAGCGCGTCCTGGGACCGGAGCAGGCCATCGACTTCGTCAAGCAGATCACCTACGGCGTCGACCACGCCCACAAGGCCAAGATCATCCACCGGGACCTCCGGCCGTCGAACATCATCGTCTCGGAGGACGGCACGGCCAAGATCACCGACTTCGGGACCTCGGCCTGGCTCAACGCCGTGCCCTACGCCTCGACGCGGATCGGCTCGCCCCCCTACATGGCCCCCGAGCAGTTCATGGGCAAGGCCGGCTACGCCTCGGACCTCTACTCGCTCGGCTGCATCTTCTACGAGATGATCATCGGCCGTCCTCCGATCTTCGATCCGGACCCGTTCAAGATCCTGGAGAAGGCCCAGCAGGGCCAGATCACGCCGCCCCGGATCAAGAACAACCGCGTCCCCCGCGAGGTCGACGCCATCATCATGAAGGCCCTGGCCCCGAAGGTCGAGGACCGCTACCAGACCGCCTCGGAGATCCTCCGCGACCTGGCCCTCTACAAGGGGCGCACCCCCAAGACCTCGGAGATCGACGACATCATGCTCCGGATCAAGGCCCGCGAGCAGAAGACGGCCGCCCTCTGCTGGAACTGCCGCCGGCCCCTGCCGCCGAAGGCGCCGACCTGCCCTCACTGCGGCGAAACCTGTTGATTTCCCCCCGAGAGGCGATTGACTTCGCCGGGGGGGATGAGATACGATGTGGCCTCGAACAGGCGGCGACCGCCGGGCCTGGCCGAGGGGAATTCGTCGTTACGAGAGCTTGAAGGAGCGCGCCCCATGAGCCCATTCCTCGAGAACGGCATCGTCTGGAAGAACGGCCGGCTCCTCGACGAGGTCTACTTTTTACGCAAAAACGCGTAAAAAGTAGACCTGACCCCATCTTAAGAGGTCCTTGGCGGGTTTGATCCCGCCTTCGTCTTGACGAAGGGCGGGTCTTTCAAATAAGATTGCCGGCCCGGGAGTCGAACATGGTCCTTAAGAAGAGAACGGCCGCTTTCCTCGCCGGATTCGCCCTGGTCCTGCCCCTGGCGGCCGGCATCGCGGCCTTGGTCGGCCAGGATGCCGTCTCCTCCCGGGCCTACGTCGGCCACGAGAACGACGCCGACATGCGAGGCTTCATCCGGCAGTATCCGGGCGCGGCCGGGACGCGCCTCGACGACTGCCAGACCTGCCACCGGGGCGGCGTCCGGGGGACCGATGCCGAGCGAGAGGTCAGCCCCTGCGGCTACTGCCATCTCGTCGTGTTCCCCAACGAACGGTACAGGACGGGAGTGCCCAAGGACTACCAGGCGACGCTCAATAGCTACGGCCTCGACTACAAGAAGGCCGGCCGTACGTTCGACGCGTTCGGGGCCATAGCCGGCCTCGACTCCGACGGCGACGGGCACGCCAACGCGGCCGAGATCTCCGATCTCCGCAACCCCGGCGAAGCGGCCAGCCGGCCCGGCCTGCCCCTGGCCCCCACGGTGAGCCTGGGCTGGGACGAGGTCCGCAAGCTCCCCGCGCACAGCCAGTTCCTGCTGATGAACAAGTCGACCCAGCGGCGCGACGAGTACGTGACCTACAAGGGCGTCCGGATCATCGACCTCCTGTCCGCCATGAAGATCTATCTGACGGGGGCCACGGGCATCACGGTGTTCGCCCCGGACGGCTACAGCAGCGACTTCAGCCTCGAGGACGTCTCGGCGCCGTTCCCCCAGGGCTTCTATTATGACGCGCCGCTCGCTTTCGGCGACCCCGAGATGGCCCTGTTGGAGAAGCCCGCCTCCGTCCCGCCCGGCGTCTCGAACGGCAAGAGGATCCCCGGGGCGCTGTGGCTCATGCTCGCCTATGAACGGGACGGCCGGCCCTTGGATATCTCGGCCTACGAGAAGGCGACCGGGAGGCTCGTCGGCGAAGGCCCCTACCGCCTGGTCAAGCCCCAGAAGCACGTCATGGGCGACCGGCAGCGGCCGGGCCGCCCCGACCGGTCGGTCAACGCCAAGACTTACGGCGACGGCTGGGACTACTCCGACCGCATCGACCACAACGCCGGGGCCGGGGCCCGCGGCGCCTGCGTCATCCGGGTCAATCCCGTGCCCGAGGGCTACGAGGAATACGACTGGAAGAACGGCTGGCCGCTCATCGGCGAGAAGAAGATCGTCATCTACGGCCGCGGCGTCCGCTAGGCGGCCAGCCTGACCAGCGTCCGCAGCAGCAGGTTGGCGCCCTTCTCCAAGTCGTTCCAATCGACGCGCTCGGCCGGCGCGTGGCTGATCCCGTCGGGCGAGGGGACGAAGATCATGCCGGAGTCGCAGACGCCCGCCAGGATCTGGGCGTCGTGGCCGGCCCCGCTCGTCAGCCTCATCGAGGGATAGCCGAGGATCCGGCACTCCTCTTCCATCAGCGCCAGCAGGCGCGGGGCGACCGCGACGGGCGCCGTCTTGTCGACGACCTTGGAGATGAATACGAGTCCGCGCGTCGAGGCGACATCCCCGGCCAGCGCGAAGACCTCCTTCTCGATCGCGGCCAAGCCCTCGGGCGACGGGCTGCGGAACTCCAGGGTGAAGTCGGCCCGCCCCGGGATGACGCTGAACGATCCGGGGTGAAGGGCGGCCTTGCCCACGGTGATCATGCTGCCGTAATGCCCGGTGGCCACGAGCCGGGTCGCCTTGAGGGCGAAATCGGCCAGCCCCAGGAAGGCGTCGCGGCGGAGCTCGAGGGGCGTCGTGCCGGCGTGCCCGGATTCGCCGATGAAGGCGCACTGGCGGTAGTGCTTGCCGGCGATCCTCTCGACGATGCCGAGCGGGACGCCTTCCTCCTCGAGCACCGGGCCCTGCTCGATGTGGAGCTCGATGTAGGCCTCGAGGTCGGGCCGCGACTCGCGCGCGGCCAGGATGCCCTCGGCCGTGAAGCCCGTCCTCGTCAGGACGTCGGCGAAAGGCATCCCGAAGGATGTCCGGCCGCCGCGGACCTCGCTCTCGTCGAGCTGGCCGACGAAGGCCCGGCTGCCGAGGAAGTCGCCGACGAGATTGCCCTCTTCGTCCGTGAACGAGGCCACTTCGACCGCCCTCTTCAGCGGCACCTTCTCCTCGACGATCCGCCGGGCCGCCTCGAGGGCGGCGACGACGCCGGCCGCGCCGTCGAACATGCCTCCGTTCGGCACCGTGTCGATGTGCGAGCCGGCCATGACCGTCCGGCCCTCGCGGGCGATCCGGCCGAACTGGTTGCCGGCGCCGTCCTGGCGGTAGCAGAGGCCGGCCTCCTCGATCTTCCGCTGGAGCCAGGCCCGGGCCTCGAAGTCGGCCGGGCTGAAGGAGGGCCGGCTGACGCCGCCTTGCTCGTCCCGGCCGATCCGGCCGAGCTCCTCGATGTCGCGCCTCAGCCTTTGGCCGTCGATCTTGATGTCCATGAGCGCCTCCCCGATGGGGACACGTACCGGAGGCACATGTCCCCGTTGCCTGTCCCCCTAGGTCAATAGCGCCAGCATGTCCAGCACGGCCCGCTCGACGCCGACGACCGCCGCCCGGGCGACGATGGAGAAGCCGATGCTGAGCTCCTCGATCTCGGGGATGGCGACGATCGGGCCGACGTTCCGGTAATCCAATCCGTGCCCGCCGTGGACCTCGAGCCCGATCCCGCGGCCGTGCGCGGCCGCCTTCGCGACCGCCGCGAGGGCCTTGTCCCTCTCCCGCCCCTCCCGGAGATCGGCGTAGAGGCCGGTGTTGATCTCGACGAGGTCGACGCCGATGTACCTGTCCGCCGAGATCTCGTCGAGGCTCGTGTCGATGAAGACGCTCGTCCGGGCCGTCGAGATGATGACGGCCCGGGCCGACGAGACCGCCTGCCGGCTGTGCACGGCCTGCCAGCCCCATTGCCCGCGGGAGGTGCCCATCGCCGAGATCCTGCGCTTCGAGCGCTACGCTCTCGACGACCGCGACGGGGCCAGGGCCGCGGGGCTCTACCGCGAGCTCGACCGCCGGGCCGACGCCTGCGACGGGTGCGGCGCCTGCGTCGCCCACTGCCCGCAGGGCCTGGACATCCCGGCCAAGCTGGCCGCCGTCCACCCGCTCCTGTCTTCGTGACCGCCTGAAGCCGGGCCGCCGGACCGCCCGCGGCGAAGCCCGCGGGGCGGGGGCCGATGCTGTTTTAAAGCGCTGATTTCAAAGGCCTATCCGGCCTTGACTCGACCCTCGATTTCGGTTACTTTACATACCCCATGTTTTTACCTTTCGAGGAGGACAGATGAGCTCTCAGAAGATCTATTGGACCGAGACCGACGAAGCGCCTTACCTGGCCACCTTTTCCCTTCTGCCGATCATCCGGGGCTTCACCAAGGGGACCGGCGTCGAGGTCGAGCTGAGCGACATCTCGCTCGCCGGCCGTCTCCTGGCCAATTTCCCCGATCATCTGACCGAGGCCCAGCGCGTCCCCGACAACCTGGCCTTCCTGGGCGGGCTGGCCCTGAAGCCCGAGGCCAACATCATCAAGCTGCCGAACATCAGCGCCTCGCTGCCCCAGCTGCTGGAGACCATCGAAGAGCTCCAGTCGCAGGGCTTCAAGGTCCCCCCTTATCCCGAGAACCCCAAGACCGACGCCGAGAAGGAGATCCAGGCCCGCTACGCCAAGGTCCTCGGCAGCGCCGTCAACCCGGTCCTGCGCCAGGGGAACTCGGACCGGCGCGCCCCCGTCTCGGTCAAGAAATACGCCCAGAAGAACCCCAACAAGCTGCTGCCTCTCGGCGCCTGGAAGCCCGACAACAAGGCCCACGTCGCCCATATGACCGGCGGCGACTTCTACGGCAACGAGAAGTCCGTGACCGCGGACAAGGCTTTCGATTACCGGATCGAGATCCAGGGCAAGGACGGAACGGTCAAGACGCTCAAGGACAAGCTGGCCGCCCCCGCCGGCGAGATCCTCAGCGGGACGTTCATGAGCAGGAAGGCCCTGCGCGCCTTCTACGCCGCGGAGATCGAGGACGCCAAGGCCAAGGGCCTGCTGCTGTCGCTCCACCTCAAGGCCACGATGATGAAGGTCTCCGATCCCATCCTCTTCGGGCACGCCGTTTCGGTCTACTACGAAGAGGCCCTGACCAAGCACGCCGCGGCCCTCAAGGAGTGCGGCTTCAACCCCAACAACGGCCTCGGCGACCTCTACGCCAAGATCAAGGCCCTGCCCGAGGCCAAGCGGGCCGAGATCGAGGCCGACGTCCAGGCCGTCTATGCCAAGCGGCCCCCGCTGGCCATGGTCGACTCCGACAAGGGCATCACCAACCTCCATGTCCCGAGCGACATCATCGTCGACGCCTCCATGCCGGTCGTCGTCCGCGAATCGGGGCAGATGTGGGGACCGGACGGCAAGCTCCACGAGACCAAGGCCATGATCCCCGACCGCAGCTACTCGAGGATCTACAAGGCGATCATCGAGGACTGCCAGAAGAACGGGGCCTTCGACCGGGCGACCATGGGCGGCGTCCCCAACGTCGGGCTGATGGCCCAGCAGGCCGAGGAGTACGGCTCCCACCCGACGACCTATGAGATCCCCTTCGACGGGACGATCCGGGTGGTCGCGGCCGACGGCCGCGCCCTGATGGAGCACGCCGTCGAGGCGGGCGACGTCTGGCGGCTGTCCCGGGTCAAGGACATCCCGGTCCGAGACTGGGTCAAGCTGGCCGTCAAGCGGGCCAAGGCCACGGGTGCCCCCGCCGTGTTCTGGCTGGACCGGAACAGGGCCCACGACGGCCAGCTCATCGCCAAGGTCGAACAGTACCTCAAGGACCACGATACGGCGGGCCTCGAGATCAAGATCATGGCCCCGGTCGAGGCGATGAAATACTCTCTGGAGCGGATCCGCAAGGGCTTGGACACCGTCTCGGTGACGGGGAACGTCCTTCGTGACTACCTGACCGATCTTTTCCCGATCCTCGAGATCGGGACGAGCGCCTACATGCTTTCCATCGTGCCCCTGCTCGCCGGCGGCGGGCTGTTCGAGACGGGCGCGGGCGGCTCGGCCCCCAAGCACGTCCAGCAGTTCGAGAAGGAGAGCTATCTGCGCTGGGATTCCCTCGGCGAGTTCTCGGCCTTCGCCGCGTCGCTCGAGCATCT
Source organism: Candidatus Aminicenantota bacterium (assembly GCA_041320535.1). Lineage (GTDB taxonomy): Bacteria > Acidobacteriota > Aminicenantia > Aminicenantales > Saccharicenantaceae > RBG-16-66-30. The sequence goes on from JBGLNH010000001.1 coordinate 2,322,451, forward strand.
GGCCGCGGCCTTCAAGAACGCCAAGGCCCAGGTCCTGGCCGATACCCTCGACGCGGCCATCGGCAAGTTCCTGGACAACGGCAAATCGCCGGCCCGCAAGGTCGGCCAGATCGACAACCGGGGCAGCCATTTCTACCTGGCCCTTTACTGGGCCGAGGCCCTGGCCGCCCAGGGGAAGGACAAGGAGCTCCAGGCCCGTTTCGCGCCGGTGGCCAAGGCCCTCGGCGAGAAGGCGCCGGAGATCGACGCCAGCCTGATCACGTTCCAGGGCAAGCCCGTGGACATGGGCGGCTACTATCACCCGGACAGGAAGAAGCTCGAGGCGGCCATGCGGCCGTGCGCGGCGCTGAACGCGATCATCGACGCTCTGTAGCCCGGGCGGCGAAAAAAAAAGGTTCTTCTCCAGATTCCGGGAGGACCCTCTCTGCGGCTTCGGTCGGGAATCGCCTCTAGCTCCATCCGACCGGAGCGAACGGAGCGAGCGGAGGGCAGAGATCCGCCGGAGCATGCACGGAGGCGGATTTCTGCGAGATATCCTCGATAAGCGCTTTTCTCAATTCTTTCCCAGTACCGCCCCTCCGGGTCGCTCCGGGGCGGCGCTGATGGTCGCTGCGAGGACTCCGCTCCCTGCCGGTCGAGGCGAATTCCCCGAGGGCATGGTCGTCGAGAACGCCGTCCCCGACCTCGAGGACATGCGCAAGGCCCTGATCGAGATGCTCTTCGTCGAGGGCAACCACTTCTGCCCCTCCTGCGAGAAGAGCGGCAACTGCGAGCTGCAGGCCCTGGCCTACCGCTACCGGATGGACGTCCCCCGCTTCCCCTATCTCTGGCCCGGCCGCGAGCTCGACGCCGCGGCCCCCCTGCTCATGCTCGAGCGCAACCGCTGCGTCCAGTGCCTGCGCTGCGTCCGCGGAGTCCGGGCCAAGGACGGCCGGAAGGTCTTCGCCGCGGTCGACCGGGGCCCCCGTGTTACAATAGAGGCGGACCGCAATCTGGCCGCGAAGCTCTCCGAGGAGGAGGCCCGCAAGGCCATGGACATCTGCCCGGTCGGGGCCATCCTGAAGAAGGAGACCGGCTTCGCCGTCCCGATCGGTAAGCGCAAATACGACCTCGCCCCCATCGGGAGCGACGTCGAGGAAGGGACCGGGAGGTAGCCCCATGAGCAAGCCCGTCATCGCCACCGCCTCCCTGGCCGGCTGCTTCGGCTGCCACATGTCCATCCTCGACATCGACGAGCGCATCCTCCGGCTCGTCGAGCTCGTCGAGTTCAACAAGTCGCCGATCAACGACATCAAGCGATTCACCAAACCGGTCGACGTCGGCCTCATCGAGGGCGGCTGCTGCAACAGCGAGAACGTCGAGGTCCTGCGCGACTTCCGCAAGCACTGCAGGGTCCTCGTCTCGCTCGGCGAGTGCGCCATCATGGGCGGCCTGCCGGCCCTGCGCAACAGCATCCCGCTCAAGGAGTGCCTGGAAGAGGCCTACCTCAACTCGCCCACGGTCGACCCGGAGGACCGCCGCATCCCCGACGACGAGGACCTGCCGATCATCCTCGACAAGGTCTATCCCTGCCACGAGGTGGTCAAGATCGACCACTTCCTCCCCGGCTGCCCTCCCTCCGCCGATCTCATCTGGGAGGCCGTGACCGCCCTCGTCGAGGGCCGGCCGATCGACCTGACCTACGACCTCATCAAGTTCGATTGAAGGACGACACGCCATGGGTAGAAAGATCACGATCGAGCCCGTGACCCGGGTCGAGGGCCACGGCAAGGTGACCATCCGGCTGGACGACGCCGGCAAGGTGACCCAGTCCCGCTTTCACATCGTGGAGTTCCGCGGCTTCGAGCGCTTCGTCCAGGGCCGGCCCTATTGGGAAGCCCCGGTCCTCGTCCAGAGGCTCTGCGGCATCTGCCCGGTCAGCCACCACCTGGCGGCGGCCAAGGCCATGGACGTCGTCGTCGGCGCCGGGCCGGGGAAGATCCCGGCGACCGCCGAGAAGATGCGCCGGCTCATGCACTACGGCCAGATGCTCCAGTCCCACGCCCTGCATTTCTTCCACCTGTGCTCGCCGGACTTCCTCCTGGGCATGGACTCCGACCCGGCCTTGCGGAACGTCATCGGCATCATCGGCCTCGACAAGGAGCTGGCCACCCAGGCCGTTCTCCTGCGCAAGTTCGGACAGGAGGTCATCCTGGCCACGGCCGGCAAGAAGATCCACGGCACGGGGGCCGTCCCGGGCGGCATCAACAAGAGCCTGGCCCCGGAGGACCTCGACCGCCTCCTCAAGGGCGCCGCCCCGCTCAACGTCGACCAGATGATCGCCTGGGCCCAGGCCGCCGTCGAGCTCTTCAAGGACTACCATCGCAAGAACAAGGACGTCGTCGACGGCTTCGCCGCCTTCCCGTCGAACCACCTCAGCCTCGTCCGCAAGGACGGCGCGCTCGACTTCTACCACGGCGTCCTGCGGGCCGTCGACGCCGAGGGCCGCAAGGTCCTCGACGACGTCGACTACCGGGACTACCTCGAGCACATCGGCGAGGAGACCCGGTCCTGGAGCTACATGAAGTTCCCCTACCTCCGCTCCCTCGGCAAGGCCGACGGCTGGTACCGGGTCGGGCCCCTGGCCCGGCTCAACACCTGCGATTATATCCCGTCGCCCCTGGCCCAGAAGGAGTTCGAGACCTACAAGGCCTACACGGACGGCAAGCCCAACAACATGTCCCTGCACACCCACTGGGCCCGCCTCATCGAGCTCCTCCACGCGGCCGAGGTCATCAAGGAGCTGCTGCTCGACAAGGACATCCAGGGCGCCAAGCTCGTCAAGAAGGGCAAGCGGGTCCCCGAGGGCGTCGGCCTGGTCGAAGCGCCGCGGGGCACGCTCTTCCACCACTACCGCGTCGGCGACGACGACCGGATCACGATGGCCAACCTCATCGTCTCCACGACCAACAACAACGAGCCGATGAACCGGGCCGTCCACTGGGTCGCCATGAACATGCTTTCGGAGAAGCCCGAGATCACGGAGGGCATGCTCAACCGCGTCGAGGTGGCCATCCGGGCCTACGATCCGTGCCTGAGCTGCGCCACCCACGCCGTCGGCCGGATGCCGCTCGAGGTCAGCCTGGTCGACGGGAGCGGCCGCGTCCTCCAGAGGAAGGTCCGCTGAGCGCAGGGAGAACGAGAACGGCAAAGAGGCCGGAGACCCTGGTCCTCGGCATCGGGAACCCGGGCCGACGGGACGACGGCCTGGGCGCGGCGTTCGTCGAGAGCCTGCGCCGGCGCCGCCTGCGCGGCGTCGCGTGCGACGCCAACTACCAGCTCAACGTCGAGGACGCGCTGGCCTGCGCCGGGCACGACGCCGTCGTGTTCGTCGACGCGGCCCGCGGCCTGAGGACGCCCTTCCGCTTCACCCGGCTCCGGCCCGCCGACGGCCTGCCGGCCCTGAGCCACGCCCTCCGGCCCGAGGCCGTCCTGGCCGTGGCGGCCGGGCTCTACGGCAAGACGCCCGACGCCCGGCTCCTGGCCATCCGCGGCCATCGCTTCACATCCTGCCCCGGAAGCGAGAAGTGTAAAAAGTAGACCTGACCCCCTCTTCCTTGCTTCTCTCGCCCGGTGCGTCAACATCCTGCCCCGGAAGCGAGAAGTGTAAAAAGTAGACCTGACCCCCTCTTCCTTGCTTCTCTCGCCCGGTGCGTCAACCGCAGGACTGAGAAGCGAGAAGCGCACGTGCTTCATTGACTTTGGCCCGGGCTTCTGGTATTCACTTAAGCGGACGCATGCCCATGGGACAGCCCCAGCTGGTCATCAAGACGCGAGAGGCGGACAAGGTCGTCATCTTCGACCTCGAAGGCGAGCTCCGCCGCTCCGACCTCCCCCAGACGACGCTCCACAGCCTGGTCGAGGCCCAGCTCGACCGGGGGCGCCGCAAGGTCCTGGTCAACCTCGACGGGGTGACCTTCGTCGACAGCTTCGGCATCGGCCAGATCCTGGCGAGCTACACGTCGACGCAGAACCTGGGCGGCAAGTTCAAGCTCTGCGGGGTCTCCAAGAAGATCCTCCTCATCTTCCAGATCACCATGATCCACAAGGTCATCGATATCCACGACGAATGCGACCGCGCCATGGAGAGCTTCGGCTAGGAGCCGCTTCGGCCGAGCGCGATCAGGGGGAGGCCGCTTGTCAGACGGCCGGCTCGAAAGAACACTTAAAAAGTTCGGCGACGTCCGCCCCGCGGAGGCCCGGACGGCCCTGAACTTCGCCGCCTATTTCTTCCTCATCACCTGCACGTTCTACCTCCTCAAGCCGGTCAAGGAGAGCGCGCTCATCTCCTTCCTGAGCCCTTCCTGGTGGCCGTACGCCGACCTGATCACCGCCCTGCTCATCGGGTTCGTCGTGGCCTGGAACACGCGTCTCCTCAGCCGCATGCCGCGGCGGACCTACCTCACGGCCTCGCTCCTGTTCTTCATCTTCAGCGTGCTGGCTTTCTGGTTCCTCTTCGACGTCCACGCCTCGGGCGAGGTCCGTTCGCCCGTCGTCGACCCCTCGGGGATGTACTTCTTCCTCTCGATCCAGATCTTCATCCAGAACATGTGGCATTGGGTCGTCATCGCCTTCGCCTTCTGGACCGACGTCTTCATCGCCATGTCGGTCACCCAGTTCTGGATCGCCGTCAACGACGTCTGCGATCCGCACCAGGGCAAGCGGCTGGTCGGCCTGTTCGTCACGGGCGGGCTCTTCGGCGGCATCGCCGGCTCGGCCCTGGCCGCGCTGTCCACGTTCGCCCGGGTCCTCAAGCCCGAGGACCTGCTGCTCGCCGCTCCCGGCCTGCTGGGGCTGGCCGTCTTCGTGGTCAACCTCGTCTACGCCGGGCAGAGGCGCTTCGACGCCGCGGTCGGCGACGGCCCCGTCGGCGCCCCGGCCCGCGTCGGCCTCCTCGAGAGCCTGCGGGCCGTGCGGAGCAGCCGCTATCTCCTCCTGCTCGCCGGGATGCTGGCCTCGGCCATGGTCGCCGGGGCCCTCATCAATTACCAGTTCAAGACCGTCGTCAAGTACGCCTTCGAAAGCCAGGCGCAGACGGCGGCCTTCATCAGCCTGCTCTTCATGATCGTCCTCGGCGTCTCCACCGTCGTCCACCTGGCCGCGACCGGCCACGTCCTCAAGACCTACGGCATCCGCTGGGCCATCGTCATCGCCCCGGTCGCCCTGTTCGCCGGCTCGCTGGCCGTCTTCGCCGTCCCCATCGGTCTCCTCGTCGGGTGGGCCGCGGCCGTCCGCGGCGGCGACAAGCTCTTCGACAACACCATCAGCCAGTCCGTCCGCGAGCTTCTCTACATCCCCGTCCGGGCGGACATCAAGTACAAGGGCAAGATCTTCATCGACATGTTCGTCAACAAGTTCGCCACCGGCCTGGGCGCGGCCATCTTCTGGGCCTTCTACGCCCTCCGGCAGTTCGCCTACCGGAGCGACGGGACCCTGGCCTCGGCCCTGGCCATCGTCCGCGAGACGGGCTTCCTGACCCTCTTCTTCCTCCTCCTCTGGCTGGCCATGACCCGGCTCGTCTACGCGGAGTACCCGGCCGTCCTGAAGCGGGACATCCGCAAGATCCACAAGGAAGGGCGCGAGGCGATCGACGAGCACGTCGATATCGGCATGACCCTGGAGATCTTCAACACCATCCAGAGCGCCGAGAGGAGCTCGACGCTCTATTACATGAACCTCTTCAATCTCGTCCGCCGCCGTCAGCTGACGCCGGAGCTCAAGGAGCTGCTGGGCATGAGAAGGGACGCGGCCAAGGCCCGGGCCATGGACGCCCTGTTCGACGTCGGCGGCGGGGGCTTCTTCCCGGAGCTCGAGGAGGCCATCGCCGACCCCGAGATCCAGAAGGAGATCGACCTCGTCTTCCTCCTTCCGGCCTACCAGCAGATCATGGGGGAGAGGCTGGGCGAGATCGTCGGGTCCGCCTCCGAGGTGGACCGGATCGAGGCGGCCAACACCCTCAGCCGGATGGTCCCGAACGAGTCCACCCTCCAGGCCCTGGCGCGCCTGCTCCAGGACCCCTCCTCCGAGGTCGTCCTCTACGCCTTGAACAGCGCCTCGGTCCACCGCTTCCCCGAGCATATCCCCCTCATCGTGGGCCTCTTGGCCAATCCGATGGTCTGCGCGGAGGCCCAGAAGACCCTGGCCGATTACGGTCCGGGGGTCGAGGACCTCGTCGCCCCGGCCCTTCAGGCCGACGCCGGCCCCGCCGAGGTCCGCCGGGCCGTCCCCGAGGTCCTGGCCCGGATCGGCACCCAGCGCGCCGCCGACATCCTCCTCGCGGAGCTCGCCAGGCGCAGGGAAGACCTCGAGCCCGCTCTCGTCGAGGCCCTCTACAAGATCCGGACCGACCGCTCGGCCGTTCGCTTCAGGGAGAAGGCCGTGCGGGCGGAGCTCCTCTTCCTGGTCCGCAAGGCCTGCGACGTCGTCCTGGACCCGCCCGGCCAGAAGGCGGCCCGGGACAAACAGGTCGTCTGGCTGGCCGTCAACTCGACCAACCCCGAGCACGCCAACTTCCGGCAGCCCGAGGAGCTGAAGAAGACCTACACCGAGTGGCAGGCCGCCTACGCCGCCCAGCTCATGGACGCCGACGGCGCGACGGGCCGGGCCTACGGGGCCAAGACGACGCCCCACACCTTCGTCATCGACGCCGAAGGGAAGATCGCCTACGTCGGCGCGATCGACGACGATACGGGGGGCAAGAACCCCGAGCGGAAGAACTACGCCCTGGCCGCGGTCGACGCCCTCAGCGCCGGGAAGCCGGTCGACACGGCGACGACCAAGCCGTACGGCTGCTCGGTGAAGTACAAGTAGCGGCGGCCCGCCCGGCTCAGTCCCACGCGGCGCCAAGGCCGGCCAGCAGGGCCGCGTGCATCGCGACCCCGTCGCGCAGGTTCCGGACCCTCAGGTTCTCGTTCGGCCCGTGCTGGTTGTTGTCGTGGTTGGCGATGGGGAGAAGCGCGATCGGGAGGCCGAGCGCGCGGTCGAAGAGCTCCATGGGGATGCTGCCGCCGAGGGCCGGCATGACGACGAGCGTCCCTCCCGTCGCCGGAGCGAGCGCCCGCACCAGCGCCCGCGAGAAGGGCGCGTCGAGGGGCGCCCGGTAGGCGGGGTAGCCGCCTTCCCATTCCAGGAGGACGAGGCGGGGCGCGCGTCGCTTCGTCTCCGCGTCCGGCTCCTCGTGGACGACCGTCCAGCCGAGGCCCCGGATGTGAGCTTCGACCAGCTCCCGGACCCGCTCGGGCCGCTGGTCCGCGACCAGGCGGAAGTCGATCGAGGCCCGGGCCTCGGCCGGGACGGCGTTGGCGGCCTTCTCGGCCACGGCTCCGCTCTGGATCCCGCGGACGTTGAGGGCCGGCCGCATGACCAGCTCCTCGAGGCGCTGACCTTGGCCCTCGGTCCAGGCCAGGTCGAACTCGCGGAGCAGGTCCTCTTCGACCCGGGGAACGCCAGCCAGCGCCTCCCGGTCGGCCGCGTCGAGCGGCCGGACGTCGTCGTAGAACCCCGCGACGCCGATCGTTCCGTCGGCGCCCCGCATCGAGGCCAGGATCCCGGCCAGCTGGGCCGCCGGGTTCGGGGCCCAGTTCCCGTAGTGGCCGCTGTGCAGGGCGTGGTTCGGCCCATAGACCTTCATCTCCAGTCCCATGACTCCGCGGGCCCCGAACACGATCTGCGGCCGGCGGGTCTGGTGCACGGGGCCGTCGCAGAGGACCATCCCGTCGGCCCGGAAAAGGTCTTTATTGGCGGACAGAACGGCCTCGAGATGGGGCGAGCCCGCCTCCTCCTCGCCTTCGAAGAGCGTCTTGACGTTGACCGAGAGAGGGAGGCCCTCGGCCTTCAAGCGATCGAGCGCGGCCAGGAAGGCCGCGATCGTCCCCTTGTCGTCGCTCGCGCCCCGGGCGTAGAGCCGCCACTCGTCGCCCTCCGGCCCCGCCGGGAGCCGGTCCAATGGAACGATGGGCGCGCCGTCCTCGAGCCGGCCCGAACGCAGGACCGGGGTCCAGGGATCGCTCGCCCAGCGTTCCGGCTCGACGGGCTGGCCGTCGTAGTGGGCGTAGACGAGGAGCGTCCGTCGCGCCCCGGGCGCGGCGAGCTCGCCGTAGACGACCGGCGGCGCGCCTTCGTGCTCGAGGAGGCGGACCTCGATGCCCCGCCGGCGCATCATCTCGGCCAGGCGCTCGGCGTTGCGCCGGATGTTCGGCGTGTCCGAAGCGACGTTGGGGATGGCCAGGAGACCGGCCAGCTCGGCCAGCCCGGGTTCGGTGATGGCTGCCCCGGCGTCGTTGGCCTGGGAGGGAGCAGGCTCCGGCCCTTCCGCCTTTCGGCAGCCGAAGCCGAATATCAAGAGGAGCGCTACGGCGAGCGCCGTCGCCCCCAGGCCGTGTCGCGAGGCAGGATGTTTCGGTGCGGAAACGCGCATGTCGGCCTCCCGGTCCATTCATAAAATAGATAGGGACCCCTGTCAACAACGTCCACGGCGCCCACTCATGCGGCCGATCCCGCGAAGAGGACACTGACTTGTGTGTGTCCCCCGTTTTATTCGGCGCTCAGGAAGACGGATCGGTATCCAGGGCGGCCGGAGGAGGGCTGACGAAATCGACCTCGACGCCCTTCGAGGGATGGGGGAAGCGGAGCTTCCAGGCGTGAAGCAGGTATCCGGTCGCGCCGGGGGTGGTCGACCAATCGTCGTCGACGCCTCCGGCGATCGGGACGCCGCCTTGCCGGTAGAGCGGATCGTTCAAGAGCGGGCACCCCGCGAAGGCGAGGTGGATGCGGATCTGGTGGGGGCGTCCGGTCGGGATGGTGACCTCAAGAAGGGAGGCGTTCCTTCCGGGGAACCGGCGGAGTACGCGGACGTGGCTCGTCGAAGGACGTCCGTCGGGGCGATAGGCGTTGACGGTCTTCGGCAGGCCGTGAGGGACGGGCCCGATGGGCGCGTCGATCGTGAAGGCGTCCGGCATCGCGGTCCCCGAGGCCAGGGCCAGGTAGACCTTGAGGATGCGCCGCTCGAACATGGCCGTCGCCAGCAGCCGCGCGGCGGACCGGTTCCGGGTGAAGAGGATGGCCCCGGACGTGCCGCGCCCGAGACGGTGGAGCGGCGAGCAGGAGGGTCCGTATCTCTCCCGGACCAGATGAAGGAGGGTCCTCTCGAGGAAGAAGCCGCCGGGCAGGACCGGCAGGCCGGAGGGCTTGTCGAGGACGAGGACGTCGTCGTCCTCGTGGAGGACGGCGAAATCCGCGGGCGCCTCGGGCTCCTCCCAGGGCCTGCGGTAATAGAGGAGCGTGTCGCCGCGCTCGAGGAGGTCGTCGGCCGCGGCCGGGAGGCCGTTCCTCAGGACGTCCCCGGCCTCGATCTTGAGCCGCCATTCGGCTTCCGAGGAATGCTGGCGCGCCCGTTCCGAGTCCATCACCACGATGCGGTAGGTCGGCTTTTTCTTGGTACCGAATCTCATCAAGCGCATGGTCATCATTGTGGTTTCACTTTCGTGGCCGAGGTATTAGCCGGGAAATGATAGCGGAAATCGAGGCTCAAGTCAACTGGTAAACCCGGCTGTCCCCCAAAGAGGACACACCCGGGAAAGAGCTTTCACCCGCGGGCCGTTCTCTGTTATCCTGTCCCCGGAGCAGGAGGCCTCGGACATGGCAAAGATCTACTACGTGGGGGATTGGGCGGTCCTGACGGGACCTGTCTTCGCCGAGACGCCGTTCCACTACTCGCACAAGGGCCTGGACATCTTCAACTACGGCAAGTGGCTGAAGGAGGCCCTGGAATCCACCGGCCGACACCAGGTCGAGTCGGTCCCGGCTTGGGATTTCTACAACCGGCTCGGCCCGGGCGAATACGAGCGCGTCCTGGCCGAATACGACGCTCTCATCTTCAGCGACATCGACGCCAAGCTCTTCCAGCTGGCCCCGGCCTTCTTCGACCGCGAGAGGTTCGGCAAGGGCGTGCTGACCTATCCGGACCGTATCCGCCTGACCGTCGAGGCCGTCAAGGACGGCAAGACGGCCATGTTCCTCGGCGGCTGGTACTCCTTCACCGGCGAGCAGGGCAAGGGCGGCTGGGGCCGGACGCGGCTCCGCGAGGTCCTGCCCGTCCGCTGTCTCGACCACGAGGACCTCGTCGAGAGCACGGAGGGCTTCGACGCCGAGCTGACGGCGGCCGGCGAGCGCTTCTTCAGGGCGGTCAACTTCCGGACCATGCCGCCCATCCTGGGCTACAACAAGACGACGGCCATCCCCGAAGGCCGGGTCCTCCTCGAGGTCCGCGACACGGGGGACCCGCTCCTCGCCGTACGGAGCTGCGGCCGCGGCCGGGTCCTGGCCTACATGTCGGACCCCGCGCCGCACTGGGGCTGCAACTTCGTCTTCTGGGAGGACTACGCGGCCTTCTGGCTCGAGTGCCTCGACCATCTCCTCGAAGGCCGCTGAGGGGACCGTCGAGGCAACATCCCTCGCCGCTTCGAGAGGGAAACCCGGAGATGGGAGAAGAACCTTATTTTTGGCCGCCGAAGAGCTTCTGGACCGATGAGCTCTTCATCATCTTCCGCAGGTCCTGGAACTGCCGGACGAGCTGATTGACCTCGTGGACCGGGCGGCCCGAGCCCCGGGCGATGCGGGCCCGGCGGCTGCCGTTGAGGAGCCTCGGGTCGGCCCGCTCCGCCGGCGTCATGGAGTCGATGATGGCCTCGAAATGGGCGATCCTCCTGTCGTCGACCTGGGCCTTGGCCAGGCCCTTGAACGGCCCGACCTGAGGCAGATGGCCGAGGAGGTCGGAGAGCGAGCCCATTTTCTTCATCTGGACGATCTGCTTCTTGAAGTCCTCGAGCGTGAACTCCTGCTTGCGCAGCTTGCGGGCCGCGGCCTCGGCCTCGGCCAGCCCGGCTTCGTCCTGGGCCTTCTCGACGAGCGTGAGGATGTCGCCCATGCCCAGGATCCGCGAGGCCATGCGCTCGGGGTGGAAGACCTCGAACTTGTCGGGCCTCTCGCCGACGCCGACGAACTTGATCGGCCGGCCGGTGACGGCGACGATCGACAGGGCCGCGCCGCCCCGCGCGTCGCCGTCGAGCTTGGTCAGGACGACGGCCGTGAGGCCGATCCGCTCCTCGAAGGCCTGGGCGCTGCGGACGGCGTCCTGGCCGGTCATGGCGTCGCCGACGTAGATCGTCTCCACGGGCGCGAGGCTGTCCCGGACGAAGCGCAGCTCGTCCATGAGCTCGTCGTCGACGTGGAGCCGCCCGGCCGTGTCGACGATGAGGGGGTCGAATCCCCGGTTGGCCGTGTAAGCCTGGAGCTCCTTGAGGGCCTCCCGGGGCGCGGCCGTCCGGGCCTGGTCCATCTCGTAGAACGGGAGGCCCAGGGAGGCGGCGATCGTCCTCAGCTGGTCCTGGGCGGCCGGCCGCTTCAGGTCGAACGAGACGAGCAGGGGGTGCTTGCCGGTCCCGGAGACCCAGCGGGCCAGCTTGCCGCAGGTCGTCGTCTTGCCGCTCCCCTGGAGGCCGACGAGCATGAAGATCGAAGGCGGGCGGGCCGCGAACCGCAGGGGCTTCTGGGCCCCGCCCAGGACCGCGGCCAGCTCGTCGCGGACGATCTTGATGACCTGCTGGGCGGGATTGAGGCCGCGCAGGACCTCCTCGCCCAGGGCCTTTTCCCTGATCCTGGCCTCGAAGTCCTTGACGACCTTATAGTTGACGTCGGCCTCGAGGAGGGCCAGGCGCATCATCTTAAGGGCCTCGGCCATGTTCTTCTCCGTGACGGCGACCTCGCCCCGGAGGAACTTCATCATCTTCTCGAGGCGCCCGGAGAGCTGTTCGAACATCGCGTCGCGTTCCTCGGGCCATCTTAAAAGAAGGGCTTCGTTCCGTCAAATTGGCGGCGAAGCGGGCGGCTGAGCCCGATTTGGGAAAGTTCAGCCAGACGGCGGGCCGGACGAGGGCAGTTTCCCTGGAAACCGACAAAACGTGTTCGAGCGAGGCTTAGCGCAAGCCGAGCGAGTTGTTTTGGCGCCGAGGCCGGGGCACCGTCTGGCGTCTTTGAACTTTCCCCATGAGGGCGAGGCTGGCTGCAAGCCGCTTCTTGACAAAGCGGGGGGATGCCGATAACTTAGGGGGCACCTACGCGAGGTGGAAAAGGGCATGACAGACAAGAACAAAGAGGTTTCCGCGCCGGAGGAGTCGCCCATGAGCGGCAAGATCGACCACGACGAGATCCGCAAGCTGGTCTCGCTCCTCGAGGAGAAGAACCTATCGGTCTTAGAGCTCGAGACAGAGGGCTTCAAGATCAAGATCGGCCGGAACGCCCCGGCCCCTACAAGCCGGACACCCTTTGGTACAACCCCAACGTGGCGAAATACCCCTACGATCCGGAAAAAGCCAAAAGGCTTCTCGCTGAAGCGGGCTGGAAGAACGATGGGGTCGAGTGCTACGTCTCCGCGTTCCCCCTGCCGCGCCTGGGGGCCCTCATCCTCGGCACGATGATGAAAGAGCGGGGCTGGGACGTCGAAGTCTACGTGGAGGACCTCCGCCGGATCGATTACGACGCGGTCGCCGGGGCCGACCTCGTCGGCATCTCGACGATCACCTCGACGGCGCCCCGGGCCTACGCCATCGCCGACAAGGTCCGGGCCATGGGCCGGACCGTCCTCATGGGCGGTCCGCACGTGACTTTCCTGGCCGAGGAAGCCCTGGGACACGCCGATTTCGTCTTCCGGGGCGAAGGCGAACGGCCGCTCACGGCCTTCGTCGATGCCTGGGAATCCGGACTCGACCCGACCGGCACGCCCAACCTGTCGTTCCGGGCCGCGGACGGACGGATCGTCCATAATCCCCTCCTGCCCATGGAGAGGGATCTGGACAGGATCCCCTATCCGGACCTCTCGCTCCTCAAACCCGACCCCCGGCGCAGGAAGTTCCTGCCTCCCATCCCCGTCCAGACATCGCGGGGCTGCCCCTTCGCCTGTTCCTTCTGCTCGGTGACCGGCATGTTCGGCAAGCAGTACCGCTTCCGCTCGACGGAGAACGTCATCGAAGAGCTGCGCCGCTACGACCGGGCCAAGAACGCCGTTTTCTTCTACGACGACAATTTCGCGGCCGACCGGGACCGGACCAAGGAGCTGCTCGAGGCCATGATCCGGGAGGGATTCAAATTCCCGTGGACGACCCAGGTCCGGGCCGATCTCGCCCGCGACACCGAGCTCGTCAGGTTGATGAAAGAGGCCGGCTGCCACACCGTGTACATCGGCTTCGAGTCGGTCAATCCCCGGAGCCTCGACGGCATGAAGAAGAAGCAGACCGTGGCCGATCTCGTCCGGGCCGCCCGGGTCCTCCGCCGGCACAGGATCAACATCCACGGCATGTTCGTTCTGGGATTTGACGAGGACGATTGGCCGTCCGTCAAGGAGACGGTCAAGTTCGCCAAGAGATCCCGGCTGTCCACGACCCAGTTCCTCATTCTGACGCCCCTGCCCGGGTCGGAGTTCTATGATAAGATGGCGGCCGCCAAGCGCCTCCTGTTCCGCGACTGGTCCCTCTACGACGCCCATCACGTCGTCTTCGAACCGGCCCTCTTTTCGCTCTCCGACCTGCAAAAGGCCCAGCTCTACTGCCACCGGAAGTTCTACTCCCTGAAACAGGTTTACCGGAAGGTCCTCGCCGGCCAGTGGCTCGGCGTCGGCGTCGCCCACTACGCCCGGAAGCTCAACCGGACGTGGGTGAAACGCAACCGGACGTTCCTCAAGGCCATCGCCTTGTTGAAGCCCCGGTCAGGGCCGAGGATCTCCGTCGACTACCGGGAAGATGTCTCTCTCGAACTCTGAGAATAGGGCTTCACGGCCATCCGGGGCTTGACAAACCCATCCACATTTTTAATATATATTTAGCAACAATGACGGGCGAAAATCCGACGGCTGCCGTTCTGATCATCGACGACGACAAGGTCATTTGCGACTGGATCACGAACGTCGTCACCCAACTGGGGCATCGCGCCGTCTCGGCGCAGCTACTCCGCGAGGGGCTCAAGAGGCTCCAATCCGAGCCGTTCGACGTCGTCTTCGTCGACGTGCACCTGCCCGACGGGGACGGCCTGGCGATCCTGCCGAAGATCAAGGCTGCCCGCTCCTCCCCCGAATCGATCGTGCTCACCGCGCTGGGCAATCCCGACGAAGCCGAGCTCGCCATCAGGGGCGGCGCCTGGGATTATCTGGAAAAGCCGGCCTCATTCGAGGCCATCAAATTCCCCATCGTCCGGGCCCTGGAATACCGGGCAGAAAGGAAGCCGGGGAGCCGGACGGTCTTGAAAAGGAACGGCGTCATCGGGGATTCGGCCAAGATCGTGTCCTGCCTGGAGATCGTCGCCCAGGCCGCGGAAAGCGACGCCAACGTTCTCATCACCGGCGAGACCGGCACCGGGAAAGAGCTGTTCGCCAAGGTCGTCCATGCGAACAGCCGCAGGGCCAAGAAGAGCTTCGTGGTCGTCGACTGTACGGCACTCCCCGAGACGCTCGTCGAAAGCGTCCTGTTCGGGCACGCTCGGGGGGCTTTCACCGGGGCCGAGACGAGCGAGATGGGGCTGGTGAAGCAGGCCGACGGAGGAACTCTCTTTCTGGACGAGATCGGGGAGCTGCCGCTGTCGATCCAAAAGAAGTTCCTCCGGGTCGTTCAGGAGCACCGCTTCCGTCCCGTCGGAGGGCGGCGGGAGATGGCGAGCGATTTCCGGCTCGTGGCGGCGACCAACAGGCGCCTGGAAACCATGGTCGAGGAAGGACGATTCCGGGAAGACCTCCTCTTCCGGCTCCGGACCATCGTCATCGATTCCCCCCCGTTGAGGGAGATCGCCGGAGACATCCCCAAGCTGACGACCTTCTATATCAAGGACCTGTGCGAGCGGTTCGGGATCGTCGCCAAAGGGGCCTCTCCCGAGTTCTGGCAAACCATGTCCGCCTATCCGTGGCCCGGCAACGTGCGCGAGCTGATCCAGGCCCTGGAAAAAGCGTTGATCTCGGCCAAGGAAGAGCCCATCCTGTTCCCGAAACACCTGCCGACGTATATCCGGATCTTCGTGGCCCGGAGCGCGTTCCTGGGGAGAGCGGCAATCCCGAGTTTACCGGCAATATCCGCGTCGGCCCTGGTAATCTCTATTTCATGTTCAATGAAGGACGAAATACATACCTTACCCGTGAAGAACCAAATCTACCCGTTTACAGTTCAAGATCGACCTATTCATAAAAACGCCTCGCTTTTCTCCATCTCGCTTTTTCCTGGGCGTTTTTACTCTCCGGGCGGGCCGATTCGGCCCCATCCGCATCGCTCTCGGGGTTCGCAGTACCAAAGGGGACAGCTTCACCCCCCGGGCCTCGCATCTGAGGGCCGCCTCGATTCGTGAATAGTTCAGGCCAGGTCAGGACGAGGCGATCATCCTGTAGAGGGCCAGGTAGGTCTCCGCCGAGCGCTCCCAGGAGAAGTCGGCGGCCATGGCGTTGCGGACGAGGGCCTTCCAGTCGTCCGCCCGCCCGAAGGCGCGGACCGCGCGCGCCGCGGCCTCGAGGAGCGGCTCCGGGGCGGCTTCGACGAACTTGAACCCGTTGCCCGTCCCGGCGGCGGCGTCGAACTCCTCGACGCTGTCGTCGAGCCCGCCGGTGGCCCGGACGACCGGCACCGTCCCGTACTTCATCGCGTACATCTGGGTCAGCCCGCAAGGCTCGTAGCGCGAGGGAATGAGGAACAGGTCCGAGCCGGCGTAGATGGTGTGGGCGATCTTCTCGTCGAAGGCGATCTTCAGACCGAAATGGGCGGCGTGCTTCTTTTGGGCGGCGGCGAGGAAGTCCTGGATCTTCTGCTCGCCCGTGCCGAGGATGACGAGCGACAGGCCCCTGTCGAGGAGCGCTTCGAGGGACTCGCAGACGATGTCGAGACCCTTCTGCCCGGCCAGGCGCGTCACCATGCCCGCGACGGGGCGCCAGGCCGGGAGCTCCAGGCCGAACATGCGCCCGAGCTCCTCCCGGCAGGCCTTTTTGCCGGCCAGGTCGCCCGGGCCGAAGTTGCGGGGGATGAGCCGGTCGGTGGCCGGGTCCCAGTCGCGGTAGTCGACGCCGTTGAGGATGCCGTGGAGAACGCCGGCCCGGTGCCGCAGCAGGCCGTCGAGCCCGCACCCGAACTCGAGCGTCTGGATCTCGCGGCTGTAGCGCGGGCTGACCGTCGTCACCGCCGTCGAGTACAGGATGCCGGCCTTGAGGGCGTTGACCCGGCCGAAGAACTCGAGGTCGTTCAGGCTGAAGAGACCGGCGGGGAGGTCGATCGCGCCGAGGACCTCCTTGTCGAACAGGCCCTGGTAGGCCAGGTTGTGGATCGTGAACAGGGAGCGCGTCCCGGAGAAGAAAGGGTCGTCCCCGTAGACGAACTTGAGATAGGCGACGACAAGGGCCGCCTGCCAGTCGTGGGCGTGGACGATCGCCGGCCGGAAATCCACCGCCTTCATGGTCTCCAGGGCGGCGCGGGAGAAGAAGGCGAAGCGCTCGGCGTTGTCCGGGTAGTCGCCGGCCGGGGTCCCGTAAAGGGCGTCCCGATCGAAGTATTCGGGCCGGTCGATGAAGAACGTCGTGACCCCCTCCGCCCGGTGCGCGAAGACGGAATAGGGGATGGCCCGGCCCCCCATGGTCAGCGCGGCCTTGTCGAGGACCGGCTCGAGCGGCAGGTTCTTCTTCCGGACCTCTTTGTAGAGGGGCATGAAGACCCGGACTTCCGCGCCGAGGCCGGCGAGGAACTTGGGCAGGGCCCCGGCCACGTCGGCCAGGCCGCCCGTCTTGGCGTAGGGGATGACTTCGGAGGCGAGGAATGCGACTTTCATGGTCCGGCTATTCTAGCACAAGTCCCTCGAACGGTCACCCGATAGGCTCCGGGGCCACTCCACCCACGGCAGGCCGCGGAGGGGTCTCGGGGATCCGCTTCGTTCGCTGCGGTGAATCTTCACGCCGTCCCGGTCCGGAGCCCGTTCTTAGGTCTCCGGCCCGAGGCCGGCTGATTCACCGCTTGATGCTCACTGCGGGATACCCCTCGACCCCTTATCCGCGGCCTCATCGGGACGTCGAGGTGCTCACCGATCTATCGCCTCCGGGCACTGACCCCAAGGCCCGGGCTTGTCAAGGTGACCGAGGCTGGACTAAGATGTGGCGGAAAAGCCGGGACATGAAAGATCCTGAGAAGAAGGCGAGGAAGGTGACGGCGGCGGTCGTCGAGCGGGACGGGAAGGTCCTGTGCTGCCGCCGCCGGCCGGGCCTCGTGGCCGGGGGGCTGTGGGAGTTCCCCGGCGGCAAGCTCGAGGACGGGGAGGAACCCCGGCGGGGCCTGGAGCGCGAGCTCCGGGAGGAGCTGGGCGTCGAGGCCCGCGCCGGCGAATTCCTCTGCGCCGTGCCCTTCGCCGGCGCCGCGGCGAGCTTCGAGCTCATCGTCTTCCGGGCCGAGCTCCTCGGCGACGCTTTCCGCCTCACCGACCACGACGAGATCCGCTGGCTGGCCCCGGCCGAGATGGAGGAGGCCCTCTTCTCCAGGCCGGACCGGCCGGTCGTCCGGATGCTCGCCGGTGTGGCAGGGGAGAGGCCGTGAAGGCCGTCGTCCTCAAGCCCGGCCGGGACAAGGCGGTCAGGAACAGGCACCACTGGATCTTCTCGGGCGCCATCCGCGACCTGCCGGATTTCGAGGACGGGGCGGTCCTCCCCGTCCGCGGCTCAGGAGGGGAGCTCCTCGGCCACGCCTACTTCAACCGGAAGAGCGCCATCACCGGCCGCATGATCAGCTTCGGCCCGGAGGCCCCCGAGGCGGCCGTGAGGTCCGCCCTGGAGAGGGCCCTGGCCCTGCGGAAGGCCTTCTTCGATCCCGCCTCGACCAACGCCGTCCGCCTGATCAACGCCGAGGGCGACGGCCTGCCCGGGCTCGTCGCCGACCTTTACGACGACGTCCTCGTCCTCCAGATAGCGACGCTGGGCATGGAGCGTCTCAAGCCGCTCGTCCTCGAGGTCCTTACGGCGGCCCTCCCTTCTGTAGTTCAAGGTACAGATCGCGCTCCGGGATTCCGAGGGCCGCCGCCAGCAGCATCAAATCCTCGGCCCTTGGCTCCGTAACGCCGGTCGGCGCGGCTCCTCGAGCGCCGGCCCCGGGTCGCCGAGTACGGCCACGACAGGGACAAGGACTGGCGGAAAGCGCCGGTCCTATACTATTGAGAGGGGGACGCGTACCGAAGCGGTACATGTCCCCGGGTTTTCCCCCTATCTGTTTTTAACGGCACTTGGGGGGTCCCGCGCGACTCAACTGTGGGCTTGGCTTCCGCCTATGGACAATAATCAACCTATCGGGAATAATGGATAGCGAGAACAGGGGAGAGGATCATGCTCAAAACGCTCGCCAAGTACGCGCTCCTGGCGGCGGTCGGGATCGCCGCGCTCGGCGGCCTCGCCGGGCAGGACCCGGCCGGCGCGCCGGTTAACCGGACGGGGCTCGTCCCGCTCACCGACGAGGAGTTCGCGGAGATCGTCCGCACCTGGCCGCGGGTCACCCGCGTCCACCTCAACTGGCTGGGCCTCGAACGGGTCAACGCGGTCAGGGAGAGGACGGGCAGGCCCGCCCTCGACCCGAGCGCGGCCCGGCCCGTCGGCCGGGAATTCGACAGCGCCGTCGGGGAGCGCGTCGCCGCCCAGGACCTGGGAGCGCCCGCGGAGCTCGCCGCCGACCTCCCGGTCAACGTCGACAACAGCACGCTGAAATATTTCCCCCCGGTCCGCAGCCAGAACCCGCTCGGGTCCTGCGCGGCCTTCTCGACCACCTACTACCAGCTGTCCTACATGACCGCCTTCCAGCGGGACCTGGACATCCGCAGCACGACCGACAACACCAACAAGTACTCGCCGAAGTGGACCTACAACATGGTCAACGGCGGGGAGGACGCCGGGGCGGCGTTCAGCTGGATCTACCCCCTCCTCGAGAAGCACGGCGCGGCCACGTGGGCCGAGTTCCCGTACAACGCCGATTTCAAGGCCTGGTGCCTCGTCCCGTCGGTCTGGCGCAACGCGCTGAGGGTCCGCTCCAACCCGGCCCAATACATCTCCCGGGCCAGCACCGACGCGGGCCGGAATTACATCAGAGAGCTCCTCAACAACGGCTACGTCCTCGTCTTCGGGACCTACATCACGTCGTGGCAGTACAAGCTCCTCGGCGACGACCCGGCGACGCCGGACGACGACGCCTTCGCCGGCGACAGGATCGGATACTGGCTCAACGGGAACGAGGGCGCCCACGCCATGACCGTCGTCGGCTACAACGACGCGGTCTGGACGGACATCAACGGCAACGGGACGGTCGACGCGGGCGAGAAGGGGGCCTTCCGGATCGCCAATTCCTGGGGCCCCTACTGGGAGGACGCGGGCTTCATCTGGCTGGCCTACGACGCCCTGCGGAGCCTGTCCGCCGTCTCCGGCGGCCCGTCGGCGGGCCGGGTCCAGGCCTTCCAGAGCAACGTCGCCTGGGTCCTGACCGCCCGCGACAACTACTCCCCCTTGATGATCGCCGAGTTCACCCTCAGCCATCTCAAGCGCAACCAGCTCAAGCTGACCCTCGGCCGGTCCAACGTCGTGACGACGCCGCCCCCGACCGTCTGGACGCCGGACGTCGTCCAGAACGACGGCGGGGCCTTCGCCTTCGACGGGAGCACGACCGCCGTCGACGGCGGCTTCGCGCTGGATTATTCCGACATCCTGGCCGAGGGGGCGGGGCCCCAGCGCTACCACCTCGGCGTCGGCGACAATCTCGCCGCCGACCCGGCGACGCTCAAGGCCTTCAAGATCGTCGACCTGACGACGGACCCCGCGACGGAGACCGTCTACGCGGGCGTCCCCCAGAACGTCGACAACCAGACCGTCTACTTCTTCGTCGAATACACCTACAACGGGCCGGCCTACGACCATCCGCCCGTTCTGTCCAGCCCCCAGGTCGATCCCGCGCTCGGGACGACGGCCGACACGTTCACGTATTACATCCACTATGACGATCAGGACGGCGATTCGCCCGCGAGCAGCGACGTCTACATCGACGGGGCCGCCCACGCTATGACCCTGGTTTCCGGCTCGGCCTCGGACGGCTGGTACGGCTACACGACCACGCTCCCCGTCGGGGCGCACACCTATTACTTCTCGTTCCGGGACAGCCGGGGGGCCACGGTCCGCAACCCGCTCGGCACGGCCACGCTCGCCGGGCCCGACGTCTACGCCTTCCTCCTCTCCGGTCTCTCTCCGTCGGCAGCGGCCGTGGGCGGGCCGGGCTTCACCCTCACCGTCAACGGCTCGAACATGGCCGCCGGGGCCGTCGTGACGTGGGACGGCGGCGACCGTCCGACGACCTTCGTCAGCTCGTCCCAGGTGACGGCGGCCATCGCGGCCGCCGACCTGGCCGCCGCCAAGGTCGTCCAGGTCGCGGTCCGCAATCCCGACGGCGGCGTCTCGAGCCCGCTGTCGTTCACCGCCGCCAATCCCGTCCCCGCCCTGACCTCGCTCGCGCCCGGCTACGCGGCCGGCGGGGGGAGCGCGTTCACCCTGAACCTGACGGGGACGGAATTCGTCCCCGGCTCGGTCGTCCGGTGGAACGGAGTCGCCAGGACCACGACCTACGTCGGCGCGACGGCGCTCCAGGCCGCGATCGGCTCGGCCGACATCGTGACGAGCGGCGAGGCCTTCGTCAGCGTCCATAACCCGGAGCCGGGCGGCGGTTCCTCCGCCGCCCTGCCGTTCCCCGTGGCCGGGTTCACGGTCTCGTCCGAAACCGCCTCGGCGACCGTCGACGCGGGCCAATCGGCGACCTACACCATCCGGGTGGCGGCGGACCTCGCCCCGTTCGATTCGCCCGTGACCTTGTCGTGCCCGTCGCTCCCGCGGGGCGTCTCGGCCACGTTCTCGCCGGCGTCCGTGACGCCCGGGACCGTCAGCCAGACGGCCCAGCTGACCCTGAGGACCACGGCCCGGACGTCCTCGGCCGCCGGCGCGGCCCCGAGATCGAGACCGACTACTACAACTTCGAGGCCCTCAACTTCCCGCCCCACCATCCGGCCCGCGACAAGTGGGACACGCTGTTCATCAAGGGCGACCTGCTCCTCCGGACCCACACCTCGCCCGTCCAGGTCCGGGTCATGGAGCGGACGAAGCCGCCCATCCGCATCATCTGCCCCGGCCGCGTCTTCCGCCACGAGACGCCCGACCCGACCCACCTGCCGATGTTCCTGCAGGTCGAGGGCCTGGTCATCGACGAAGGGATCACCTTCGCCCACCTCAAGGGCACCCTCGAGTACTTCCTGCGGGCCCTGTTCGGCGAGAGGATCAAGGTCCGCTTCCGGCCGAGCTTCTTCCCCTTCACCGAGCCCTCCGCCGAGGTCGACATCGAGTGCATCGTCTGCGGCGGGCGGGACGCGGCCTGCCGCGTCTGCGGCGGGACGGGCTGGAAGGAGATCCTGGGCTCGGGCATGGTCCACCCCCAGGTCCTCAAGAACGTCAACATCGACCCCGAGCGCTACTCCGGATGGGCCTTCGGCCTGGGCATCGACCGGACGGCCATGCTGGCCCTGGGCATCCCCGAGATGCGCCACTTCTACGAGAACGACCTGAGGTTCCTCAGGCAATTCGGGACGAAATGAAGATCAGCCTGGACTGGATCCGCGAATACGTCGCCGTCGGGCTGCCGCCCCGGGAGCTCGCCGACCGGCTGACGATGATCGGCCTCGTCCCCGAGTCGGTGGAGGAGAGGGACGGCGACGCCGTCCTCGACCTCGAGACCTACGCCAACCGGCCGGACACGCTCGGCCATTTGGGCGTGGCCCGCGAGATCGGCGCGGCGCTCGGCCTGCCGCTCCTCGAAAAGGAGTGGCCGCTCGCGGAGCTCCCCGAGGCCACGGCCGAGATCGCCGACGTCCAGATCGCCGCCGAGGCCCTCTGCCCCCGCTACTGCGGCCTGGTCGTCCGCGGGGTCCGGGTCGGCCCGTCGCCCGATTGGCTGGCGCGGCGCCTGGAGGCCATGGGCCTCAGGCCCGTCAACAACGTCGTCGACGTCTCGAACTACGTCTGTTTCGCCACGGCCCAGCCCATCCACACCTTCGACTTCGGGCGGATCGGCGGCGGCTGCGTCGTCGTCCGCAAGGCCAAGCGCGGCGAGACGCTGGTCGACCTCGACGGCCGGACGCTCACCCTCGCGCCCGACATGCTGGTCATCGCCGACGAGTCCCGGCCGGTCGCCCTGGCCGGCGTCATCGGCGGCCAGGCCTCGGGCATCACCGGGGCGACCCGCGACGTCTTCATCGAGAGCGCCCACTTCGACCCGGCCTCGATCCGCAGGACGGCCAAAGCGCTGGGGATCTCGACCGACGCCTCCTATCGCTTCGAGCGCGGCGCCGACGTCTCGTTCGCCCCCCGGGCCGCCCTGATGGCCGCGTCGCTCCTCTGCGGGCTGGGCGGCCGGGCCTCCCGGGGCCTCATCGACCGCTATCCCCGGCCGCCGAAGCCGCGCACGGTCCGGCTCCGCCTGCGCCGGATCGCCCAGCTGCTGGGCGTCGAGGTCCCCGAGGCGTTCGTCGCCGACGTCCTCGGCCGGCTCGGGTTCGCCGTCGACGCCTCGCACAGGAGCTCCTGGCGGGTGGGCGTCCCGACCTTCCGGGTGGACATCGGCGAGGAGGCCGACGTCATCGAGGAAGTGGCCCGGTTCTACGGCTACGACAAGATCCCGGCCAAGTTCACCCCGGCCGGCTCCTTCGACCTGAGCGTCAACCGGAAGAGGGAGCGGCTGGCCCGGATCCGCGAGACGCTGCTCGCCCAGGGCCTCGACGAGGTCATCAATTGGAGCTTCGCCGATCCGGAGCGGGAGAAGGCGGCCGGCGGCTGCCGGGAGCCGGTGGCCATCCAGAACCCCATCTCGAACCGGGCCTCGGTCCTGCGCACGACCCTCCTCCCGGGCCTCCTGGAGAACGCCGCCTGGAACCTCAATCGCGGGCTCGAGGGCGTCCACGTCTTCGAGCTGGGCAACGTCTACTCCTGGGTGGAGGACCGGCACTGCGAGGAGCTCCACCTCGGCCTGCTCTCGACGGGGCTCCTCCCCGGGGCGAGCTGGGCCGCGCCCGCCGGAGAGACGGACTTCTTCGTCCTCAAGGGGGCCCTCGAAGCCCTGGCGGAGGCCCTGCGCTTCGAGCCCGTGGCCTTCGAGGAGAGGGACCACCCGTCGTTCGAGCCCGGGAGGGCCCTGGCCCTGCTCTACAAGGGCCAGGAGGTCGGCCGGCTCGGCGCGCTGCGGGCCGCCTTCGCCGCCGCCGCGGTCGAGCGCCCGGTCTACGCCGCCGAGGTCAACCTCGCGGCCCTGTTCGAGAAGTCGCCTCGGCCGTTCGAGGTCGCCCCGGTGCCGAAGTTCCCGGGCGCTCTCCGCGACCTGTCGTTCCTCGTCGGCCGGGACGTCCCCTACAAGGAGGTCGCCCGGGTCCTCGGCAGGCTCGACCAGCCCCTGCTCGAGGGCTTCGAGCTCCGCGACCGGTTCGCCGGCGGGTCGGTCCCGGCGGGCCAGGTCAGCCTGACCATCCGGTTCCGCTTCCGGCATCCCCAGAGGACGCTCGTGGCCGAGGAAGTGGACCGCGTCGAGCGAGAGATCGTCGGCCAGATGAAGGCCGCGCTGAACGTCCAACTCAGGGAGGGCTCAATTGACATCGGAACTCGAGCGGATTAAAATACTCGAAGGGAAGATCGGGCAGGTCGTCGACCACATCCACAAGCTGACGGCCGAGAACGAGAAGCTGAAGCAGCTGCTCAAGGAGACCCGCTCGGAAAAGAAGGAGTTCGAGGAAAGCGCCCGCAAGCTCGCCCGCCTGGACGAGGAGATGAAGAAGTACGAGGGCGAGCGCGAGGTCGAGGTCGACGCCGATGTCCCTGGCCGCCGAGATCTCGTCGAGGCTCGTGTCGATGAAGACGCTCGTCCGGATGCCCGCCTCGGCCAGCGCCTCGACGTGCGGCCCGAGGGCCTTCCGGTTGGCGACGACCTTCAGGCCGCCCTCCGTCGTCAGCTCCTCGGGGCGCTCGGGGACGAGCGACACGACGTCGGGGCGGACCTCGAGGGCGATCCTCTTCATCTCCTCCGTGGCGGCCATCTCGACGTTGAGCTTGGTCTTGACGGCCTCGCGCAGCAGCCGCAGGTCGCGCTCCTTGATGTGCCGCCGGTCGGCGCGGATGTGGCAGACGATGCCGTGGGCCCCGGCCTGCTCGGCGAGCAGGGCGACGAGCACCGGCTCGGGCTCGCCCGCCTTCCTGGCCTCGCGCAGGGTGGCGAAGTGGTCGATGTTGACGGCCAGTCTCATGTCATTTCTCCCCGAGGTGTTTCTTGACCGCCCCGGCGACCAGCGCGGCGCAGGAATCGACGGCGGCCCGCTCGCGGGCCTCGACCATGATCCGGGCCAGGGGCTCGGTGCCGGAGTAGCGCAGGTCGATCCGCCCGTCGCGCCCGAGCGTCGCCCGGGTCACGTCCACGGCGGCGACGATCTCCGGGTAGTCCGCGAAGTCGGGCTTCTTGCGGACCCGGACGTTGACCAGCGTCTGCGGGAACTCGACCAGGCCTTCGACGAGCTCGGACAGAGTCCGGCCCTTCGCGGCCATGGCCTCGAGCATCCGCAGCGAGGTCAGCAGCCCGTCGCCCGTCGGCAGGTCGTCGAGGAAGATGGTGTGGCCCGACTGCTCCCCGCCGAGGTTGGCCCCGCGGGCGACCATCTCCTCGTGGACGTACTTGTCGCCGACCTTGGCCCGGACGAGCCCGAGGCCGCGCTCCTCGAAGGCCCGTTCGAGGCCCATGTTGCTCATGGTCGTGGCCACGACCTCCCGGGTCCGCAGGCGCCCGGCCTCCCGCATGTGGAGGGCCTGGACGAACAGGGTGTGGTCGCCGCTGAGCAGGCGCCCGTCCCCGTCCACCCACAGGGCCCGGTCGGCGTCCCCGTCGAGGGCGATGCCGATCGCCGCGCCCGACTCCCGGACGCGCTCGGCCAGGGCCCGGGGATGGAGCGATCCGCAGCCCGCGTTGATGTTACGGCCGTCCGGCGCGGCGTGGAGCGCCTCGACCTCGAAGCCGAGGCCCCCGAGGACCTTCGGCCCGACGACGGAGCCGGCGCCGTTGGCGCAGTCGACGACGACCCGGAAGCCGGACGGCGCCCGGACGCCCTTGACGAGCCCCGTGAGGTAGTCCGCGTAGTCGCCGGCCAGACGGGGGTCGAATTCGACGTCCGCCTCGTGCCCGGCGAGCCGCCCGCGGCCGCCGAGGACGTCGGCCTCGATCTCGAGCTCCCACTCGTCCGGGATCTTGATCCCGGAGGGCGAGAAGACCTTGATGCCGTTGTCGTCGAAGGGATTGTGGGAGGCCGAGATGACCGCCCCGGCCGAGAAGCCGTGGGTCTTCGTCAGGTAGGAGACGGCCGAGGTCGGGATGACGCCGGCCGACACGGCCTCGCCGCCCGCGGCGCGTACGCCCCGGGCCAGGGCCCGCTCCATCCAGGGGCCGGACTCGCGCGTGTCGCGGCCGATGAGGACCCTGCCCCCGAGGCCCTTCTTCCCGAGGAGCCCGACCAGCGCCTGGCCGAGGCGGGCGATGGTCGGCGGGTCGAGCGGGTAGGCCCCGGCGACCCCGCGCACGCCGTCCGTCCCGAAGAGCTTCTTCCTGGACATGCCGTCACTTCTTCCGGGTCGCCGTCTTGCGGGCCGCGGCCTTGTCGGCCTCGACCAGGACCGTGACCCGGGCCCGGGCCTGCGGGGAGACGAGCCGGAGCTCGGGACGGGGCAGGATGATGTCGGCCTCGAAGACGGTCGACTCGGTCAGGCCCGCGACGTCGACGGGGGCCGTCGTGGCGGCCTCCGCGGCCTTGGTCAGGCTCTCGGGCCCCCGCACGACGACGGTCGCCGGCTCGATCTCCGTCCGGGCGATGCGGTAGCCGGCCGCCGTGCGCCCGCGGACCGACGGATGGACGTCGAGCGTCGTCTCGCCGGTCCGCTCCAGCCTGATCGGGACCTTGCTCGGCGCGATCCTGACCACCTCGGCCCCCGGCGGGACGGCGATCATCGAGGCGTTGAGCGGGTACTCCTGCTGAAGGACCGTGGCCCGGTCGAGGTCGATCCGGGCGACGAGGCCGGAGGGCCCGATCTCGTCGAGGAGCCGGTTGGGCGCCCGCAGGGTGATGTCGACCGTCGCCGGCGGCGGCTCGACGATCTCCAGTCCGGCCGGGACGTTGCGCGTCTCGAGCGGGACGGTCAGCGACTTGGCCGAGAACATCTTCTCGGCCGGCACGAGGAGGAGCCACAGGCCGAGGGCCAGGGCCAGCGAGACGAGCTTCAGCGGCCAGTCCCGGACGATCCAGAGCGTGACCCGGTTCTTCATCGGTCCCTGAGATAGTCGAGCAGGCGTTTCTTCATCGCGTCGACGTCGTCGAAGCGCTCGAGCTGGCCCTTGACGGCCAGCGAGACCGTCCCCGTCTCCTCCGAGACGACGATGACCGCGGCGTCCGATTCCTCCGAAAGCCCGATGGCCGCGAGGTGCCTGGTCCGCGTCTGGAAGGGCGTCCGCAGGCGGTGGGCGGCCGGCAGCGGCAGGAGGCAGGCGGCCGCGACGATCGTGTCGCCCTTGAGGATGACCGCACCGTCGTGGAGGGGCGAGCGGGGGAAGAAGATCGACACCAGGAGGTTCTTGGACAGTACGGCCCCGACCTCGGCGCCGCGGTCGGCGTACGTCGACAGCGAGGCCACGCACGCCTACCTGGCCGACGACGAGGGCAACGTCACGGAGGCCGAGGTCGAGCTCTACCGCCGCCTGGCCGAGGGGGAGGTCGGGCTCATCGTCACCGGCCACGCCTTCGTCCAGCCTTCGGGCCAGGCCAGTCCCCGCCAGCTGGCCGTCTCCGACGACCGGTTCGTCGAAGGGCTCGCCCGCATCCCGGCCGCCGTCCACGCTTTTCCCTCCCGGGTCTTCCTCCAGATCGCCAACGCCGGCCGCCAGACCAAGCCGAAGCTCTGCGGCTCGGTCCCGGTCTCCCCTTCCCCGGTCTACGATCCCGTGTCCAAGGTCATGCCGCGCGAGCTCACCGACCCGGAGATCCGGGCCCTCATCGGGGATTTCGTCTCCGCCGCGGGCCGGGCCAAACGGGCCGGCTTCGACGGCGTCCAACTCCACGCCGCCCACGGCTATCTCGTCTCGAGCTTCCTCTCGCCGCATACCAACCGCAGGGCGGACGAATGGGGCGGTCCGGTGGAGAACAGGGCCCGGGTCCTTCTCGAGATCCTCCGGGGCGCCAAAGCCGCCTGCGGCCGCGACTTCCCGGTCGTCGTCAAGCTCAATTCGACGGATTTCCTGGACGGAGGCTTGACCCTCGACGACACGATCCTCGTCGCCCGGATGCTCGAGTCGGAGGGGATCGACGGCATCGAGGTGAGCGGCGGCATGGCCGAGGCCGGCCGCGGCTCGGTCTGGCCGGGCCTGCGGAGCGAGGACGAGGAAGGCTATTTCGTGGAGAACGCGGCACGGATCAAGCGGGCCGTCGGCGTCCCGGTCTTCGGCCTGGGCGGGATACGGACCCTTTCCGCGGCCGAGAGGATGGTCCGCGATGGCCTGGTCGACCTGATCTCCCTGAGCCGGCCCCTCATCCGGGACCCGTTCCTGGTCAGGAGCTTCCGCCAGGGCCTGGCCGCCAAAGCGGAATGCATCTCCTGCAACAAGTGCTTCTATCCCCGCGGCATCCGCTGCGCCGAACTCCCCGGGAGAACGGGGGCAGGCGGCCGTTGATGATCCCGCCGGGCCGTGCTAATGTCCGCGCGAGGGAGGTCGACATGACCGGGAAAGCTGATCACGCAGCGGTCGTCGCGGCGGCCTTCATCCTCGCCCTTGCGGGCTGCCGCGGACCGGCCCAACCGCCCGCCGCTCCCGGGGCCGTCTTCAACGTCAGGGACTACGGGGCGACAGGCCTGAAGGACGACCTGGCCCAAGCGGCCCTCCAGGCGGCCGTCGACGCCTGCGCCGCGGCCGGCGGCGGCACGGTCTACGTCCCGCCCGGCGACTACACGTCCGGGACGGTCCATCTCCGCAGCCACGTCCGGCTTTTCGTCGAGGCGGGAGCCGTGGTCCATTCCCTCCACGACAAGTCCCGTTTCGACAGGGAAGCCCTCCTCTACGGCGAGGACCTCGTCGACGTCGCCATCGAGGGCCGGGGCGTCTTCGACGGCGGAGGCGCCTACGACCGGCGGCTCAAGGGCGACCACGAGGACGACTTCATCCGCCCGAACCAGCTGGAGATGGAGGCCCTCGGCCTGCCCCTGATGCGCTCCTTCCCCAAGCCCGACCGGTACGGCAAGCTCCTCCTCCTCGTCCGCTGCGCGGACGTCCGGATCGCCGGAGTCTCTTTCCTCGACTCCCCGTCCTGGACCATGCATCTCGTCCACTGCGAGCGCCTGGTCGTCGACGGCGTCCATGTCCGGACGAGCCTTCAGGACGGCGTTTGGGCCGACGGCATCGATCCCGACGGCTGCAAGGACGTCCGCATCGCCAATTGCACCATCGAGACCGGCGACGACGCCCTCGTCTTCTACTCGATGGACTGGTTCGGGCCGGCCCGGCCCTGCGAGAACATCACGGTGACGAATTGCCGCCTCAGCTCGGCCTCGAGCGCCATCAAGTTCTGCGACGGCAATATCGCCGGCATCCGCAACGTCACCATCGACAACTGCGTCATCACCGGCTCGAACCGAGGCGTCTCTTTCATGACCTTCGACGGCGGGGCGGTCGAGAACGTCGTCCTGTCCAACCTGGTCATCGAGACCCGCCGCCACGAGTGGTTCTGGTGGGGCGACGGCGAGCCCTTCCATTTCGACATCAGGAAGCGGAGCGAGGTCCACGCGAACTGGCCGCCGGAGAAGGACCGGCCGGCCGGGGCCATCCGCAACGTCAAGATCCAGAACGTCATCGCCCGCGGCCAAGGCTCGAGCGTCTGCAGCGGCCACCCCGACTCCTGGCTCGACGGCGTCTCGTTCGAGAACGTCAAGCTCACCGTCGCCCACGACCCCGATGCGGCCTACGACAAGGCCGTCCACGGCCTCGTCTTCAAGCGGGCGCGCGGCCTGCGCCTGAGGGACGTCGAGGTCGTCTGGGACGGCCCGGTTTCGGAGAAGTGGCGAAGCGCCCTGGCCTTCGAGGAGGTCCGGGACCTCGTCCTGGACGGCGTCTCCGCCGCTCAGGCGCCGGGCGCCGACCAGGCCCCCGCGGTGCTCCTCGATCGGGTCGACGGGGCCGTCGTCCGCGATTGCCGGGCGGCCGAGGGAACGGGCACGTTCCTGACGCTCGCGGGCGAGGGCACGAAGGACATCCTGCTCGAACGGAACGATTTCCGGAAGGCCCGCCTCCCCTACTCCTTCGCCTCGGGGGCCTCGGCCCCGGCCCTCAAATTGGGCTACTGAGCGGTTCCGCGGACGCGGGAGGGGACGGCTTACCCGCGGCTCAGGAGGAACAGGACGGCCGTCACGATGATGACCAGTAGCATCATCAGGAAGGCCCGCCTTCGCCGGGCCTCGACGAAGGCGTCGGCGGCCCCCTCGTCCATATAATAGGCCTCCGCTCCTCCGAATCCTGAGCGAGGACAGGCTGGCCGACATCCTCGAGCGCCTGGGCGAACGGGACTCGGGATCTTTCTCGTCGACCGTCCTCAAGAACGTCGCCGAAATGGGAGGGGTCAGGCACGTCGTCCAGGGGTCCTACGCCAAGGCCGGCGACGAGTTCCGGATCAACGTCGCCCTGCTCGACGCGAAGACGGGGGAGCACGTCGGCGCCGAGTCGGTGGCCGGCAAAGGCGAGGAGAGCGTCTTTTCCATGGTCGACGAGCTGACCCGGAGGATCAAGAAGAGCCTGGACCTGACGGCCTCGGCCATCGCCGACGACAACGACGAAGAGGTCGGCAAGATCACGACGGCCTCGCCCCAGGCGCTCGGCTATTACACGGAAGCCCGGCGCTATCACAACAGCGGCGACTACCGCCGCAGCATCCAGCTCATGCAGAAGGCCCTCGAGCTCGACCCCGGTTTCGCCATGGCCTACCGGTCCCTGGCCAAGAGCTATGGCAACCTGGGGCTTTACAAAGAGGACAAGGCCTTCCTCGAAAAGGCGCTGGAGTTCGCCGACCGGCTGACGGACGCCGAGCGCCTGATGATCGAGGGGGATTATTTCCGCCGCACCGAGACGACCTGGAGCAGGGCCGTCAAGGCCTTCCAGGGTGTGCTGGAGATCCATCCCGACCACACCATGGCCAACCATCAGCTGGCCATGATCTATAGCAGCCTCGGGGAGTGGGACAAGTCCGTCGAGCGATACGAGGCCTGCGTCCGCGCCCGATCTGAATTCATACCTTCCTACACGCAGCTCGCTTCGGCCTATCAAGCCCTGGGCATGTACTCCAAGGCGCTCCGGGTGCTTCGGGGCTTTATCGACGATCTCTTCGATAGCGCGGAGATCCGCGCGGCGATCGCGGACACGCTGCTCCAAGAGGGCGACCTCGAGGCCGCCCGCGCCGAGGCCGACCGGGCCCTGGCCGTCGATCCCAATGATATCAACGCGATCACGGCCCGCGGCGATGTCGCCCTCTGTCTCGACGATCTCTCCGGGGCCGAGGCGGCTTACCGAAAGCTCATCGATTTGGGCGAGCCCATGGCTTTCGGTTATGGAGTCTCTCGCTTGGGCAACCTCCTGCGGCTCCAGGGGCGTTTCCGCGAGGACGAAGCCGTCCGGAGGCGGGCCCTGGCCTATTCGGAGGCCGCCGGACAGCCGCGCTGGATCCAGATGTCCTTTAGCGGGCTGGCCGAGGCCTGTTTGAGCTCCGGCCGCCTCGAAGATGCGTTGAAATTTTGCCAGGCCACCCTGGACAGCGCGCGGGCGGAGGGGTCGATCAGTTACGAACGGGACGCTCTCTTTAATAAGGCCCGCGCCTTGATCGCTAAGGGCGACTTGGCCGGGGCGGGACAGGCCGTCGACGAGCTCGGGAAGGTCATCGCGAATTGGATGAGCAAAAGAGCGGTGCGTTTCCACGACCACGCTCTCGGCCTCCTGGAGCTCGCCAAGGGGAACGCGCCCAAGGCCGTCGGCCATCTGGAGAAGGCCCTGTCCCTGTCGCCCAACGGGCCGCTGGCCAAGGACGGGGCTCTGCTGCGCGCCTTGGGAACCGCGTATGAAGGAGCGGGCAACATCGCCAAGGCCGCCGACACGTACGGCCAGGTCGCGGCGCTGACGGCCGGACGGCTCGACGAAGGCGTCGCCTATTCCCTGAGCTTCTATGATCTCGGCCGGCTCTACGAGAAACGGGGCGACAAGGCCAAGGCGGTCGAGAATCTGCGCAGGTTCCTCGATCTCTGGAAGGGCGCCGACGCCGGACGGCCCGAGGCCGACGATGCGAAGGCGCGGCTGGCCGCCCTCGAGGCGCGGCCAAGATAAAGAAATAAGTCCGGAGCGCCAATTCGCGTAAGGTCCCGTTACTCGGGCCTTTTCCGCCCCAAAAAGGCCGATTAAGCCGGTTGGCATCGATCGGGAACTTGCACATTTTTTTATTGTCAATCAATAGCAACAGCCAAGGCGCCGGATATTGACTTCATCGGAGCCGGGCTTTTTAGATTCGCCGGGTAGGATACCGGAGAACGCCTTCTGAGCGAGGGGGGGCGACATGGCCAAGCTGAAAGTTAAGGAGATCAGGGAAGCTCTGGTGGCGGAGGGCCTTCCTCAGGAAAAGATCGACCCAAGAAGCCATCCAGGCCACGCAGGCGGCGGTAAACGTGGCCTGCGTCATACCGGCGATCATGGTTTCCACGACCGCCGGGGGCTGAGGGTTCGGAGCGGGCCGACGGGCGAACAGGCGCTGGCCCTCCGTCTCGACCCGATCTGAAGTCCCGGCAGCTGACTTTATTCGAACGCAAGGGGCCGATCCCCGAGAGGGGCTCAGCCCTTTATTATTTTCGCTGGGATTTCCTAAAAGCGAAAATCCTATCCTAATTGAATATAACTTGACAGTGGCGCATCGAAAAGTTATATTATAACCGGATGGCTTACCAGGTCAGGGTCAAGAGGAAGACAGAGCGAGGTCTTGACAAGATGCCTGAGAACGTTCGACGGCTTCTGTACTTGCTCGTAACGAATTTGCAGGACGCGGGCCCGATCCAGCCGACCTGGCGGAATTTCTCATCCCTTGGCGATGACCGATACCACTGTCATCTGACCTATCGCTATGTGGCCTGTTGGACGCATCGCAAGGGCGAGATCATCATCGAGGTGTATTATGTTGGCAGTCGTGAAAAAGCCCCGTACTGAATTGTCGATCCAGGGCGACCGCCCCGGGGAGATCGTCGATTGGCTCCGAAAGAAGTACGAGGTCACCGTCCTGGCCGCGGACGAAGATCGCTCCGCCCTCGAGGATCCGGTACCCCGCCCGCAGCGCGACGCGGTCGCTGAGCCGGTACTGGAGGGCCAGCAGGACGTCCTCGGCCCGACCTTGCTTGGCCGCGGCCGCGTCCCCTTCGAGTAGGAGGCCCCACTTATCCCGGAACTGCCACAGGACCCGGAAGTTGAGGAGCGGCACGAACCCGACGTTGGTCTTGTTGGCGCTCTTGCCCTCGCCCTCGATCTTGATGGCCGCGTCCCGGATGAAGGCGGTGAAGCCGACGCCCACGCGCCACCGCCCCTTCCTGACGATGTCGTAGCGGTAGGTCAGCCGGTAGGAGCTGAACTTGTAGACGCCCGTGAGGGGCGCGTTGGGGCTGAAGACCTCCTCGAAGTAGCGGAGCTCCCCGTCGACGCTGCCCGCGGCCTTCAGGCTGAAGGGCGCGGCGAAGAGGGACAGCGTGTGCCGCGACTTCCAGCTGTACCCGAGCCGGAAGCGGGCGAAGTACCCGGGGTCCGTCTCCAGGTCCTCGGAGAGCGAGAAGCGCGTCCCGGTGTCCCGGGGGATCTCGACGTCGTTGTAGCCCGGCAGGGCCAGGCCGTTCTCGAAGTCGATGGACCACTGGCCGAAGGCCGGCCAGGCCGCGACGAGCGCGAACAGGGCCATCGCCCCCAAAGTGACGGACGTTCTCCTCATGGCGGTCCTCCCGTGACGGTGTCTCATTCGATGGCGGCCAGGGTGAGCTTTTCCGGCTCGAAGACGACGGAGCGCTCTCCCAGCTCGACCCGGCCGAGGTCGATGAGGTCGTGGCCCGCTTTCCGGCCCGCTTCGATCGTCCGGCCGGCCTCCTTCTCGGGGACGAAGACGTAGAACCCGATCCCCCAGTTGAACGTCGTCAGGCAGTCGCGCAGGCCGACGCCGTTCTCGCGCAGGAACAGGAACAGCGGCGGGACCTCGTCGACCCAGCGCTCCACCCGGTAGGCGAAGGGCTTCTTGGCGTAGGCGATCTTGGAGATGCCCCCGCCCGTCCCGCCGAGCAGCGCGTGGACCTCGATCTCCGCCTCCTGTAGGGCCTCGACGAGCCCGACGTAGGAGCGGGTGGGGATGAGCGCCTCCTCGCCGAGCGTCCTCCCGTTGGGGAGGACGTGGAGGAACTTGTCCTTGAGCGCCAGGGCCCTCTTGATGACGAGCGAGACGCCGTTGGCGTGGAGCCCCGACGACGGGGCGCCGATGATCCGGTCGCCGGCCGCGAGCTTCTCCCCCGTCACCATGCGCTCCTTCGGGGCGATGAGGCCGGCGACGCAGCCCGAGAGCGAGGGCGCGCTCCGCACCGGCGGCTCGGCCTTGACCAGGTAGCGCAGGGCCGGCGACTCGCCGGCGGGCAGGGCCATGCCGCATATCTCGCAGGCCCGGTAGAAGCTCTCGGCGAGGTCGGAGCTCCGCCTCTCGTCGTTGAACCACTCGCTGTCGCCCGCGGCCACCTCGTCGGTGAATATCACCGGCAGGGCGCCCTGGCAGATGACGTCGTTGGCCGCCATGAGGGCCGTGTCGATCCCGATGCCCTCGTAGTAGGTCCGGCCGGTCGCCGCGTGCTGGTACATCCACTCCGCGATCCAGTTCTTGTTGCCCAGGCCTTCCTGGGTCATGCACCACAGGTGGGGCCGGCCGCCCCGGTACTCGTAGACGGCCCCGTGGGCGCCGACGCTGTCCTCGTCGACGTACACGCCGCGCCGGTTCGGGAACGCCAGGGTGCGCTTCCCGGCCCGGACCATGGCCATCTTGAACGGCTCGATCTGGGAGTAATCCACCCCGGCCGCGGCGTACTCGGACTTCGTCGGCGACTTCGTCATCTCGACCTCGATCCTTCCGTTCTAGAGGCTTGCCAGCACGCCCTTGGAGGGACGGTTCGGGATCACGGCGACGGTCTTGCCCTTGTAGACGAAGACCTCCTTGTCGTCCTTGTTGATCTCGCCGATGCGCTCGGCCCGGACGCCCTTGGCCCGGACGGCCTTCAGGACCTTGTCGACGTCCTTCTTGGCCACCTGGACGGCCATCCGCCCCTGGGTCTCGCAGATCAGGATCTCTTCCGGCGTCATGCCCTTCTCGCGGAGCGGGACCTTGGTCAGGTCGACGAAGGCCCCGAAGCCGCCGTAGCGGGCGGATTCGCAGACCGCGGCGCCGATGCCGGCCGCCCCGAGGTCGG
The DNA here is from genome assembly GCA_041320535.1 of Candidatus Aminicenantota bacterium. Lineage (GTDB taxonomy): Bacteria > Acidobacteriota > Aminicenantia > Aminicenantales > Saccharicenantaceae > RBG-16-66-30. Next base: position 2,357,117 of record JBGLNH010000001.1, read on the forward strand.
AGCAGGCCTTGATCTTGCCGGTGCGGAAGGCGGCCAGGCTGGCCTCCATGATCTTCCGCTCCTCCTTGAACAGGGCCACGGCCGGCTTCATCTCCTTGACCAGCCCGGCCCGGTACAGCGAGTCGTTGCCGTCGCTGCCCGTCCGGCCGATGAGGATGATCTGGTCGCCGGCGGCCTTGGCCGGCTTGGTCAGCGGCTTGGGCGTCACCAGCTTGCCGATGACCGCGACGACGACGGCCGGCACGATGTCCGAGAACGAGGTCGAGAAGCCCCCGCCGACGATGAAGACGTCCATGGCGTCGCACATGTCGCGCAGGCCCTTGACCATGATGCTGACCCGGTCGCCGCTCGTCATCTCGACGCATTTCCCGCAGGTGCAGATGCCCTGGAAGCCGCACGGGCCGACGATGACCTTCTCGTCGAGGGCGCGGGTGCCGATGAAGTTCATCAGGAAGACGGGCCGGGCGCCCATGGCCACGACGTCGCGCATGGCCCCTCCGCCCCCCGTGGCGGCCGAGTCGTACGGCCGTGGGACGCAGGGCGAGCAGTGGCTCTCCATCTTGCCGACGAAGGCCCCCTTGACGCCCGGGAACTTGAAGGCGGCGGCGTCGTCCCCCGGCCCGACGATGATCATTCATTTTCGCTCATAGCGCAGGGCCTTGACCGGGTCGGCGATGGCCGGCGCCGAGGCTCCAAGGACCTTACGGGGACGCAATACATCTATCCGCATTTCGCCGCCCGGCCCCGAAAACCGGAAGGGCTGCGGACTCGTAAATCAAGGTGAATCGGCTTACGACTTCACGACCCCGGCATTCTGCCGGCCCGGAGGCTGCTGATGACTTCAGATCGTCGATACCTGGCCCCGGCTCTCGCCATCCTGACCTTCATCGCCGCGGGGGGTGTCGCCGCCCGCGCGGCCGAGCCCCTGGCCCGGTTCCACTTCACTTTCGACGGGCGGATCCTCGTTCCCATCAGGGTCAACGACTCCCAGCCTTTCGACGCGGTCCTCGACACGGGTTTCCCCCAGAGGCTCCTGCTCCTCTTCCACAAGGAAACCGGCGATGGATTGGGGCTCACTTATGTCAAGACGGTCAACGCCACCCGGGGCGCGGGCAGCGGCGAGAACAAGCCCACTCTCCTCACGGCCGGCGAGCGCGTCGTCCTTCAGGGGGTCGACCTGGGGAAGATCACGACGGCCGTCGTCGACGAGAGCCGGGCCGATTCGCCCATGCACAATACGGCCATCCTCGGCGGGGCCGTGTTCATCCCCTACGTCGTCGGGATCGATTTCGAGAAGAGCGAGATCACGCTCTACGACCCGAAAACGTTCGTGGCCGAGGAAGGCTGGGAAGCGGTCCCGCTCGTCTTCGAGCGGAACATCCCGGTCCTCGAGACGACGCTGCGCATCGGCGGCGGGGGCGAGGCGCCGGTCAGGCTCATCGTCGACACGGGCGGGAAGCCGCAGCTGGCCCTGGTCTCCGACCCGGCGAAAAGGATCGCGCCTCCGGAGCGGGTCGTCCGATTCCTGTCCGGGACCGGGTTCCGGGGCGACGTTTTCGCCGACCACGGCCGGCTCACCGAGCTGAAGCTCGGGCGCCACTCGTTGAAGGGCCTGGTCAGCGCGTTCTGGGGACCCGACGTCGCGCCGGCCCTCGGGGAGACCCAGACCGACGGCCCGCTCGGCTTGGGCACGCTCTACCGCATCAATATCGTCTTCGACTACACCCGGGCCCGGATGCTCATCAGGCCCAACCGGTACTACGCCGATCCCTTCGAGCTGAACATGGCCGGAATGGCCCTCGAGAGGAACGCGTCAGGCGAGACCGTGGTCCATTTCGTCCTGGAGGGAGGCGAAGCGGCGAAGAAAGGGCTGCGCAAGGGCGACGTCGTCCTCGCCGTCGACGGCAAGGCGGCGGGCGGATACGGTCACTTCGGGCTCAAGAGGACGTTCGAGCGGGCCGGCAAGACCGTCAAGGTCAAGGTCGCGCGCGGCGGGGAAACGAGCGAGGTCCGGCTCAAGCTGAAGCGGCTCGTTTAGGGCCGATGCCCCCCGAAGACGACGAAGCCGCGCTTACGGAGCTCCTCCGGAAAGACGACGAGGTGTCAGAGCTCGTCGTGACTCGCTGACATTCCGGAGAGATAAGGCGTGCCGGTGGAGGGAATCGAACCCACACGCCCAGCAAAGGGCACGGGATTTTGAGTCCCGCGCGTCTGCCAGTTCCGCCACACCGGCGCGGCCCGATAACTATAGGGGAAAAGAGGGCCGGTTTCAAGAAGGGGGACACGTACCGTAGGTAGATGTCCCCGTCTCCTCCCCGTCCCCTTTTCCCTCTCCTTTATGATATAGTTCCCGTATGCCGACACCGGAGAGGATCGCCAAGATCGCCCGCGTCCTGTCGCACCGCCAGGCCGACCTGCGGGTCGTCCTCGAGAACGTGACCATCGCCCACAACGCCAGCGCCGTCATGAGGACGTGCGACGCCGCCGGCGTCCTCCGCCTCGACCTCGTCGGGCCCAATCCCGAGGTCCTCCGGCCCAACAAGGCCATCTCGACCCGGGCCGACAAATGGCTCGAGATCGCCGTCCACGAAACGCCGGCCGCGTGCCTCGGGCCGCTGAGGGAGGCGGGCTGCCAGATCGTCGCCACCCATCTCCGCGACGACTCGGTCCCCTACACCGAGGTCGACCTGACCGGGCCCACGGCCCTCGTCTTCGGCAGCGAGTCCGAAGGCATCTCGGACGAGGCCCTGCGCTTCGCCGACAAGGTCGTCCGCATCCCCATGCTCGGCATGGTCCAGAGCCTCAATCTGTCGGTCTCGGTGGCCGTCCTCCTCTACGAGGCCCTGAGGCAGAGGGCCGTCAAGGGCCGCTCCGACGGCTCGCGCCTGCGGGCCGAGGAGATCGAGCGGCTGGGCCGGAAGTGGCTGGGGCTGGACGAGGAGCCCTGATCGAGGGAAAAAGAACGGGGACACGTGCCGAAACGGCACATGCCCCCTAAAGACCCGGAGCAGGTCTCTCAGATCCTGCGCAATCCCCTGACCGTAAGGTTCCTCAGGCTCTGCCGGAGCGCGGGGGACTCGTCGGAGCTCCAGCTCCTGAGCTCGTCGCGGAACGCGTCGGTATAGCCCTGCCAGGACTCGAGCAGCTCCCGGAGGGTGTCGGACCCGAACGGGTCGCTTTCCTCCTCGGCCACCTCGACCTCGGCGGTCATGGCCTTCCTGTCGCGGAGGAACTCGACCTTGACCTTGGCGCCCTTGGCCTTGGCCTGGACGAGGTCGATGAGCGCCTCGACGGTCTCGGTCTTCCGTCCGTCGACGCGGATGATGACGTCGCCGACCCGCATCTTGGCCTTGGCCGCGGGCCCGTCCTCGGTCAGCCTGGCGACGAGCAGGCCCGTCCCCTCCTTGACCCCGAAGTGCTCGGCCAGCTCCGCGTTGTGAGGGGGCCCATCTCGCCGGGCCGGGGGTCCTGATCTCTTTCATCATCGCCGCCGTCACCTGCGGCTTCTGCGCCCTGACCTATTCGGAGCTGGCCTGCATGTTCCCGGTCGCGGGCAGCACTTACTCCTACTCGTACGTCGCCTTCGGCGAGGTCATCGCCTGGATCATCGGCTGGGACCTCATGCTCGAGTACCTCGTCTCGGCGAGCGCCGTGGCCTCGGGCTGGTCGGGGATCTTCATCGGCCTCCTCGACAGCGCCGGGATCAAGCTCCCAAAGGCCCTGCTGACGACCCCGATCGCGGGGGGCGTCATCGACCTGCCGGCCGTCATCATCACCCTGCTCATCACCTGGGTCCTGTTCATCGGCATCCGCGAGAGCGCCAGGATCAACAACATCATCGTCATCGTCAAGGTCGCCGTCATCCTGCTGTTCATCATTCTCGGCCTCGGCCACATCAACCTGGCCAATCTTAAGCCGATGATGCCCTTCGGCTGGAACGGCGTCATGGCCGGGGCGGCCATCATCTTCTTCGCCTACATCGGCTTCGACGCCGTCTCCACGGCCGCCGAGGAAACCAAGAACCCTAAAAGGGACGTCCCCATGGGACTCATGATCTGTCTCGGCGTCGTCATCGTCCTCTACGTCGCGGTCGCCTTCGTTCTGACCAGCATCGTGCCGTTCAAGGAGATCGTCGTCGACAACGCCCTGCCCGGGGCCCTGGCCAGCATCGGCATCCGCTGGGGCGGGGCGCTCGTCGCGACCGGGGCCATCATTGGCATGGTCTCGACGCTCCTGGTCACGCTCTATGGCCAGATCCGCATCTTCATGGTCATGTCCCGCGACGGGCTACTGCCCGCGGCCTTCTCCAAGATCCATCCCAGGCACAAGACCCCCCACCTCTGCACCTGGATCACCGGCATCGCCACGGCCCTTATCGCCGGCCTCTTCCCCCTGCCGATGATCATCAATCTCTGTAACATCGGCACGCTCTTCGCCTTCATCCTCGTCTCCGTCGGCGTCATCGTTTTGAGGAAGACCCGGCCCGAGGTGGAGCGGAAGTTCCGCACGCCGGGGGTACCCTTCACGCCCCTCGTCACTATCGTCTTCTGTTTCTACCTCATGTCCCACCTGCCAGGAGTGACCTGGCTCCGCTTCGGGGCCTGGCTCGCCGCCGGCCTATTGATCTACTTCATCTACGGCTTCCGCCACAGCCGGCTGCAGAAGACCGACTGACCGCGCGGTCCCGGTTATTGACAGCCCCCCGTCAATCTTGTAGACTCACGCCCTCTCTCCGAGCCGGAGGAGCTACAGCCTTATCGGGCCAGGCCCTCAGGCCGTCAGGGAACAGCTGGAAACGGCTCTTCCTTCCATCGCGAAAAGGAGAACGACATGAAGACATCCCTGCGCTCCCGCCCCATGATCGTGATCGGCCTGCTCCTCGCGGCCGGTCTGTCCCTGGTCCAAACCACGGCCCTGGCCCGACAAACCACGGAAGAAGAGAAGGCCAAGGCCGAGCGGGAAAAACCCGTCCGGATCACCGAGGAGATCCAGGTCGTCGGCAAGGCCCCCAAGGACGTGCCCCTGGCCACCGTCTCGGTCGTCGTCGCGACCGATATCGAGCGCCTCAAGCCGCGCGACCTCTCCGACGTCATCAAGTACATCCCGGGGTCCATGGTCACCTTCGGCGACAAGGACACCTACAACCTGAAGCTCCGGGGGATCGGCAACAACCGCATCGCCCTGCTCGTCGACGGAGTCCCCGTCTACGAGCCCTACTTCTCGAGCTTCGACCTCAAGACGGTCTCGGCCGGCGGCATCGACTCTCTCCAGGTGACCAAGGGCCCCTCATCCGTACTCTACGGGCCCAACACCCTGGGCGGCCTGGTCAACGTCATCACCAAGAGGCCGACCGAACGCCCCAGCTTCTCCCTCTCGGGCAGCTACGGCGACAAGCATACGCGCGGCCTGGGCGCCGACGGCTCCTTCACCTGGGACCGCTTCTCGCTCTCGGCCAGCGCCCTCTACCAGGACTCCGACTCCTTCGTCTACCCCGATCCGGAGGCCGGCGCGACCGTCCGGGCCAACAGCGACTTCGAGCGGCTCAATCTCAGCGCCAAGCTCTACTACACGCCGTCGAGCTCGACCGAGATCATGGTCAACGGAGGCCTCTACCGGTCCGCGTACGGCATGCCCCCGGCGCTGTTCACCCAGAGGGCCCGCTACTGGCGCTTTCCCAAGTGGGACCGCTCGACGATCAACGCCGGCGGTTTCACCTCGCTCGGCGGCGGCGCGGTCCTGCGCTTCCGCGCCTTCTGCGTCAATTACGACAACACGCTCGACTGGTACAACGATCCCGGGATGACCGATCTCGACTCCGAGAGCACCTACGACAACTCCGTCACCGGCGGTTTCGCCCTGGCCGACATCCCGACCGGCGGCCGGAACTCCCTCAAGGCCTCGCTGCTCTACCAGAAGGACGTCGCCCGGACCCAGGACGATGTCGGCGAGCCCTGGGAAAAGTACGACCAGGGAACGTTCTCGGCCGGCCTGGAGGACCATCTCAGCCTCGCCGACGAGTGGAAGATCATCGGCGGCCTGAGCCTTGATTACATCGACAAGTTCACGCCGGGCGAGAACAACACCTCGCTCAACCCCCTCGTCGGCGTCAAGTTCACTCCCAGCGAGGCCCTGGACTTCCACGTCTCCTTCGCCCGCAAGTCCCGCTTCCCCTCGATGCGGTCCCTCTACTCGGAGAGCTCGGGCAATCCCGACCTCCTCAGCGAGTCCGGGACCAGGCCCCCGTGCGCCGGCTCCTGGAACGAGGGCGCGAACTGCAGCGCGAAGGGCACGACGGCGTCGAAGCGCAGCGAGGACTGGGCCGGGACGTCCCGGATGACGCCGCTGACCCGGACTTCGAACTCCCCGTTGACGCGGAGCGTCCGCCCGATCGGGTCGATGTCGCCAAAGTATTTACGGGCCATGCGCTCCGTGAGAACGACGGCGAACTTGTCCTCCAAGGCCGTCGCCGCGTCCCCGCGGACGAAGGGGAAGGTGAAGATCCTGAACACGGACGGGTCGGCCAGGGCCACGGCGTCCGTATTGGACGTCTGGGCCTCCGCGCGGATGCTCAGGCCCCTCTCGATCTGGATCCGGGCGGCCTCGGCGACCTCCGGGCATTCGGCCTTGAGCGCGGCCGCCAAGGGGTAGAACGACCCCATGTGGACCATGCTTTCGCCGCCCCCCCGCTCGAACGTGTTGTAGACCTGGACGATGGAGGCCGCCTTCGCGTGGAAGCGGTCGTAGCCCGTCTCGTCCCGGACCCAGAGGAAGACGAGGAGGCAGGCCGTCAGGCCGAGGGACAGGCCTCCGATGCTGATGAGGGCGTGTATCTTCTGTAGCCGCAGGCGCCGCAGGGCGATCCTGACGTTGCTCCAGAGGAGGCCGGGGGAGAGGCGGGCCTTCGTCCAAGGGAAGCGCCGGCCCGGCCGGGCGGAGCGGGTGTGGCTGTAGGCGTCGTCGAGAGTTCCGGCTCGCCGGAACTCCGTTTGGGCCGCGCGGAAGGCCTCCTCGAGGCCCAAGCCGCCGCCGGCCAGGTCGTCGACCTTGTCCCGCAGGTAGCGCTCGAGCTCGGCCAGGTCGGCCTCGTCGATCGAGGGGCTGCCGCGCATGGCTTTTTTCCATTCCGTGATCGCTCGTTCCAGGTCGAACATGTTAGCTCCTCATCCTCATTCCCTCACCGAGAACGGGGACACGTACCTGAGGTGCATGTCCCCGCCTCAAGGCCCGCCTCAATGCTCCCAGAGCAGGGTCAGCGCCGAGTGGACCTTGAGCCACTGGCACTTTTCGCTCTCCAGCTCCGCCAGACCCTGCGGCGTCAGGCGGTAGTACTTGCGCAAGGGCCCGCGGTCCGAGAGGCGCCACTGGGACCGGATCAGGCCGTCCCGCTCGAGCCTCTTCAAGAAGGGATAGAGCATCGGCTCCGACCAGTCCAGCTCGCCGCCCGTGATGTCGCGGACCTGCTGGATGATCTCGTAGCCGTAGCTTTCCCCCTTACTAAGGATGGCCAGGATGATCGGCTTGGTCGACGCCCCCGTCAAGGCCTTGGAGATCATTTTTCTACCTCGCCGCATTAGGTACCTAACACCGTTAGGAAGCAAGTTCCGTGCCATCGCGACGCGGCAGGACGGGCGGCGGTAAGCCGATGCCGGACCGCCGCGGGCTGTCCGCAATCGGACGTGGCCTGTCCGCTTTCGGTTCAGGCTTGGATGCCGGGGCGCTCGAGCCCGGCGCAAAAGGACACGCGTGCGTCCCGGTGACTTTCCGGGAGTATTTTTAAGCGCAGACGAACAATCCGCCGATATCGTGCGTACATAGATTCAGAAAGTATCTTCATGCGCGAGGTTAACGATGGTCTCGAAACAGCTCATGGCCGCCTCCACGCGGCCCATCATCCTGGCCATCCTGGCCGGGGGCGAGGATTACGGCTACCGCATCATCCAGAAGGTCCGGCACGTTTCGGGCGGCACCCTGGAATGGACCGATGGCATGCTCTATCCCGTCCTCCAGAGGATGGAGATGGACGGCTTGGTCGCCTCCCGATGGCGGGCCGCCGAGGGGAGCCGGCCCCGCCGCTATTATCGGCTCACCCCCTACGGGCGCCAAGAGCTCGAGGCCGAGCTCTCCGCGTGGCGAAGCGTCTGGGAGGCCTTGAACGCGTTCTGCGCCCCCGCGGCCGTCGGGGACTGACGGCGAACGGACAGGAGGAACCATGTTCGAACTTGAGAAAGCGATAAGAGAATGGACCGCGACGCTGCGCCGCTTCGACTCCTTAGAGGACGGCCTCGCCGCCGACCTGGAGTCGCAGCTGCGCGACACCCACGAAGCGCTCAAAGCCGAAGGGCGCACGGCTGAAGAGGCCTTCCGCGAAGCCGTCGCCCGGATCGGGTCCCCCGAGGCAATCGCCGCCGAGTACGGGAAGAACCGGACCGCGGCCCTCGACCGCCGCCGCCCTTTCCGGCCGGCCCGCTTCTGGCCAGCCCTCGGCGCGAGCTATCTCAAGACCGCCTGGCGCAAGATGAAAAGACAGAAAGGATACGCCTTCATCAACGTCGCCAGCCTGGCCGTCGGCCTGGCCGGCGCGCTGTTCATCTGGCTCTGGGTCCAGGACGAGCTCAGCTTCGACCGTTTCCACGCCAACGCTCCGACGCTCTTCCGCGTCGAGCAGGACCAGATCGGGGGACAGGGGACTTTCCACGTCTACGTCACGCAGTACCCGATGGGTCCGGCCATCCAAGGCGCCATCCCGGAGATCAGGCGGTCTGTCCGCTACGCCCGGACGGCCGGCCTGCTCGTCCGCTCCGGCGAGAAGGCATTTTTCGAGGACTCGGTCCGGGCGGTCGACCCGGCCTTCCTCGAGTCGTTCACCTTTCCGCTCGTCCGAGGGGACCGGACCGGCGCCCTCTCCAACCCGACCTCCATCGTCCTGACGGAGGAGATGGCCGCCAAGTACTTCGGGTCCGAGGACCCGGTCGGCAAGACCCTGGTCGTCAACAACTCCCATTTGGGTTTCATAATAATGCTAAGCCTGTACCTGTTCAGGGTAAGAAAGAGAACTTCAAGAATTTAAAGGCTCAGGTGTACGAATTTTTCGCACAACAGGTTAAAGATTCAAAGGTTTTCAATATTGATCTGAGTTCGTTTAAATCAGGTGAGGTCCGAACGCAGGAGGGCCGGTTCGATCTGGCGCTTCAGGTTCGTGACCAGCGTCGAGGCCGTCGCGGCCGGCGGGTCGAAGCGCAGGTCCCAGGCCACGCGGCCGATGCCGGCCCCGGCCTGGTCGAGGATGTAGGTCGTCTTGGCCGTGCCGACGGGATCGGCGATCTCGAGCGTCGCCGGCTCCGCGGGCTTGGTCTTGAGATAGTAATGGATGAGGGCCCCGTCGGGCGGGTTCTCGCCCTTGAAGAACAGGTCGCCGCGGCCGTAGCCGCCCCGGGTGACGCGCAGCCAGCGGGTGCCCGGCTTGGAGGGCTCGAACAGGGCGGCGTCCTGCTCGACGACCTCGTCGGTCGCCTTGCGCAGGGCGGTGATGTCGTCGAGGATCCAGATGCCCCGGCCGTGGGTCCCGGCGATGAGGTCGTTGTCGCGGGGGTGGATGAGGAGGTCGTGGAAGGCGACCGTGGGCATGTTCAGCTTCAGGCTCGACCAGGACAGCCCGGCGTCGCGGCTGAAGAAAACCGAGAACTCGGTGCCGAGGAAGAGGAGGTTCTTGTTGACCGGGTCCTCGCGGATGACGTAGACGGGCTGGCCGTCGGGGATGCCGGCGGCGATGGAGGTCCAGGTCTTGCCGAAGTCGGCCGTCTTGAAGACGTAGGGGCGGAAGTCGTCGGAGCGGTGGCCGTCGAAGGTGGCGTAGCAGGTCCCCTCGTCGAAGCGCGAGGCCTCGACGCGGCTGCACCAGATGCCCGCGGGAACGCCCTTGATGTTCGGCCGGACGTTGGTCCAGGCGGCGCCGCCGTTGCGGGTGACCTGGACGTTGCCGTCGTCGGTGCCGACCCAGATCAGGCCGGGGACCTTCGGCGATTCGGAGACGGTGATGATCGTGCAGTGGGTCTCCGCGCCGGTGACGTCGGGCGTGATGCCGCCGGTCGGCTTGGGCTGGGAGATCTTGGCCTTGTCGTTGGTCGTCAGGTCGGGGCTGACGATCATCCAGCGCTCGCCGCGGTCGGTCGAGCGGAACAGGTGGTTGCCGCCGACGTAGAGCGTGTGGGGATTGTGGGGGGAGAGGACGATCGGGGTGCTCCAGTTGAAGCGGAAGGGGCCGCGCTGCTGCTGCATCTGGGCCCGCATGGCCGCCTGGGGGTCGGCCGGCTCGGCCTTGGCCGCGGGCTTGGCGGCCGGCTTGGCCGCCGGGGCCGCCTTGGCCGGGGGAGCGGGCGGGTACCAGTCCTTGTAGTTGAGGATGTTCATCGTCGTCGGCCGGATCTGCTTGGACTCGCGCGTCTCGACGTTGACCCGCTGCAGCGCCCCGCCCTGGCTCTCGACGTAGACCGTCCGCCAGTCCAGGGGGTCGTTCTGGGTGTGGAAGCCGTCCCCGCCGCCGATGTTGTACCAGAAGTCGGTCAGGAGCTGGCCCTCGCGGTGCATCGACGGGCCGCCCCAGCTGCCGTTGTCCTGGAGGCCGCCGTAGACGTAGTAGGGGTCGCGCATGTCGGCGCTGACGGCGTAGAACTGGGCCACGGTGAGGTTGTCGTAGAAGATCCAGGTGCGGCCGTGGTCGTGGGTCAGGGAGGCGCCGCCGTCCTGGCCGACGTAGAAGCGGTTCTTGTTGGCCGGGTCGAGCCACATCGTGTGGAAGTCGGGGTGCAGGCCGCCGATCTGGCTCCAGGTCTTGCCGCCGTCGGGCGAGAAGCTCATGTTCGTGGCCAGCCAGTAGACCCACTTGTCCTCGAGGGGATTGATGTAGATGTGGCTGTAGTAGAAGGGCCGGTTGTTCTGACGGCTCATGAAGGTCCAGGAGGCGCCGCCGTCCTCGGAGCGGTAGATGCCCGTGCCGAGCTTGGTCATGTCGTCGTACTCGGGGTTGGGCTTGCGCTCCGCCCCCTGGGTGAGGACCTGCTGCGGCTGGTAGCCGTGCTCGACGATGGCCGCCAGGACCTTGGGGTTCGAGCGGGAGATGGCCAGGCCGATGCGGCCCACCTCGCCCTCGGGGAGCCCCGCGGTGAGCTTGGCCCAGGTTGCGCCGCCGTCGGTCGTCTTGAAGATGCCGCCGTTCGGCCCGCCGCTGTCGAAGCGCCAGGGCTGGCGCAGGCGCTGCCAGAAGGCGACGTAGAGGGTGTTCGGGTCGGCCGGGTGCATGACCAGGTCGATGGCGCCGGTCTTGCCGTCGTTGGGCAGGCCGGCGGCCAGCTTGACCCAGGTCTTGCCGCCGTCGGTCGTCTTGAACAGGCCGCGGTCGCCCGTGTATCCCCAGGGATGGCCGGAGGCGGCGACGTAGACGATGTCCGGATCGGCCGGGTGGGTCAGGACCCGGGCGATCGTCTGGGTCGTCTCGAGGCCCATGCGGGTGAAGGACTTGCCGCCGTCGGCAGACTTGTAGATGCCGTCGCCCCAGGCGACGCTGTTGCGGACGCACTCCTCGCCGGTGCCGACCCAGATGATGTTGGGGTCCTTCTGGAAGAAGGCCACGTCGCCGATGGAGGCCGAGCCGTAGCGTTCGAAGATGGGTTCCCAGGTCGTCCCCGCGTTCACGGACTTGAAGACGCCGCCGGAGGCCGAACCCAGCAGGACCTGGGTGAAGTCGGCGTCGAGGGCCTCGAAGTCGGAGATGCGGCCGACCATGTTGGGGCGCAATGGATGAGGGCCGTGCGTTGATATTCACATCTCGCCTCTAGGGCCGCTCCTCGAGAGAGGAGCGCGGATACGGCATCTCGCAGGTCGTTCATGGCTGCGACATGGAGCGGCGTCAAGCCCATCTGTCCGGCGGCTTCAAGCTTGGCCCCCTTGTCGACTAGATAATTGATGAGGCCGGCATCACCGCCGAGCGCGGCATGGTGCAGCAGCGTACTTCCCGTTCCATCGCGGGCCTCGACGAGCTGCGGGGACTTCTCGACCATGGCCTTGACGGCCGCGACATCGCCTTTCCGCAGCAGGTCGAAGACGTCTTGGGGCCGGGCCGGCCCGGCGAACGCCAGGCTGAGGATCAGGACCAGAAACGCTCTTTTCATAAGGCCTACTCCTTTGCGCTACGCGAGGCCCTGGAACGAGCGCCGTGCGTCGCTCGCTCCGATGGGGGTCTCCGCGCTTCCCGCGAGGCTTCAGGCGTGCCGGTGATAGATCTTGCCGACGATCTTCCAGCCGTCAGGGAACTTGTAGAGCGACAGGTAGTCGGTGAAGACGTGGACGGTCCCCCGGTGCAGCTCCAGCTTGACGACGGCCGCGCCGCTCGTGATGTCGACCTGGAGGATCTTGCAGGTCATCTCCGGAGACTTCTGGCCCTGGGCTTTCCGCTTCTCCGTCCCCGCGATCCAGTCGGCGATCGGCAGGCGGGTCAGCTTCCCGTCCTGCACGCCGAGCAGGACGAAATCGGGGTGGAAGCCGGCCCGGGTCTTCTCCAGGTCCCCGAGGTTGATGAGGCCGTCCACGTAGGCCGTCTGAACGAGGGCCTTGATGGCTTCTTCTTCCGCGGCCTCCCGGGCTCCCATGGTCATAGGGGCGAAGGCCAGCGCGATGAGGACACCGATGATCATAAGCTTGCGGTTCATAGGATCTCCTTTCTTGTTTCTTTCGCTTATCGGGCCGATATCCGGCCCTGCGCGAAGACGAACTTCTGTCCCATGGCCATCGGGACGTGAATGGGCAGGCTGGGGAACTCGGCTTTGAACGCCTTCTGAAAGTTCAGATACATGGCGTCTCCCGCCTGGACGTGCATGGGGAAGGCGGCCTTGACGCGGAACTTATTGAAGAAATCCACGTTCTGGATCGCGTACTTCTGTCTTTCCTCGTATACGGGGAAGACGAAGGCCAGGTCGATGACGTCCGTTCTTTTCTTCAGGAAGTCGTGCTCGGCCGCCGGGTCGCCGGGCTGGCAGTCGCCGTTGTGGTAGATGGCCAGGCCGTCGACCTTGACCAGCCAAGCCACCTCGGGCACTCCAGAGTGATGGGAGTTGATGGTCGCGATCTCCAATCCGCCCGACTTGAGCTCAGCCCGCGGGCCGACAAGGTAATGATAAGAAGGCTCGTCCGCCGCCTTCCAGCCGAAGAAATAGGCGATGTCGGGGACGGCCTCCTTCCAGGCGAAGATCACGGGATCGTAATGGTCGTCGTGCGAGTGGGAAACGAAGACGCGGACCTTCAGGTCCTTGATCTCCTGGGGATCGATCCAGCCGTTCGCGAGAGAGGGACGGTCCGGGCGAGACTTCGGCTGCTGCCCGTCACGCTTCTCCTGATAATCGAAGATCAGGAGATGTCCGGCGGTCCGGACGGCGTAGCCGCAATGGCCGAGGTACCATATGAGAGCGCCACCCGGCGGCGCGGCCTCGGCCGCTGCGTTTTTCGCCGCCGCCAGGCCGATGCCGGCCCCCGTGGCCCACAGGATCAGCAGGATCAGCGTGCGTTCCCTCATCTCATGCCTCCTTTCCCCCGAACACGCCGTCCATGATCTCCAGGGCGAACCTGGCGTTGACCGTAGCCGGTCCTATGCCCATTTCGATGGCCACCTCGACGGCCTCGAGGACCTCGCGCATCGTCGCTCCCGCCTTGGCCGCCTGATCGATGTGCCACTGCATGCAGGACTCGCAGTTCGTCACGACGCCGATCGCGGCGGCGATCAGCTCCTTGTGCTTCTTGGACAAGGCTCCGTCGCAGAACGTCGCCTTTTCCATTTCCAGGAAGGCCCGATAGACCTTGGAATCGAGCCGGGCCAGGCGGGCGTTGGCTTCCTTCCTTTTCCTGACGATCTCTTCGACCTTGCTCATGCCGTTGCTCCGTTTCAAGTCCCCGTCGGGGGCCTTAGCCATTCGAGAACCTTCGCCGAGACCCAACAGATGTCTCCCGCCCGAGAGAAGAACAGGGCCTTGCCGTCGGACGACAGGCGGAGCTCATCATCGAGGGACTCCTATCCATCGAGGCGTCCGGGCCAGATACTGGCGGTACGCTTGGCCGAATTTATTGAGGCAATAGTTTTCCTCCTGGATGGCCTGGGATCGCTGGAGAAAAAAGGTGACGATGGTGATGAGCGCGAAAAGCCAGGACGCCGCGGCGACGCTGACGGCCGCATAGACGAGAAACATCGAGAGATACATCGGGTGCCGGGAAAAGCGATAGATCCCGCCGCTGAACGGCTTCCCGGCCTCGGCGCGGGCCACGCTGAGTGTCGCGAAGGAGAGTATCGCCAGACCTCCGCCGAAGATCGCCAACCCTCCGTAAAACCAAAGAGTTCCCGCGCGCAATGGCAGGAAGATGGAATAGAGGGTTGCGCCTATCCAAAAGATCGCGCTCGATAGCGCGGCGATCTTGGCTGCGCGGCTTTGTCTGAGGTCAGCCGGATCGCCGGTCTTCTCGACGATATGGCCGGGGAGAACGACGACCGCCAGCCATTGCAGGGGGAAGACGATCAACATCCCCATTTTCCGGTTGACAGGCGCGCCTCCTAATCATACATTCATACATCGGCGATATCCCGCGACGGAGGCGACCATGACGACATCACGCACCCCTCGGACCCTCGGACGCTGGGCGGTCCTGGCGTTGCTCCTGCTGGGCCTCATTCCCCTCGTGACGGCCCAGAGGCCCGACGACCCTCTCGCGCCGGCCTCCAAGGCCTGGATCGAGGACCCTGAGAGCTGCACGTCCATCCAGGTCGGGCGGCTGGCCACGGTCGACGGCTCGGTCATCACCTGCCACACCTGCGACGGCCGCTACCGGCAGTGGGTCGACATCGTGCCCCATAAGAAGTGGCCGGAAAAGTCGATGAACAAGATCTATTCCGGCAAGATGCACACGGAGACCCCCGCGGACCTCCGGGGCGTCCTCCAAACGGGCGAGATCCCCCAGGTCCCCGAGACCTACCGCTTCCTCAACACGGCCTATCCGGCCCTGAACGAGCACGGGCTGGCCATCGGCGAGACGACGATCGGCGGCCGCCGCGAGCTGGTCAACAACGAGGGCATGTTCATGATCGAGGAGCTCGAGCGGATCGCCCTCGAGCGCTGCAAGACGGCCCGCGAGGCCATCGAGCTCATCGGGTCGCTGGTCAAAGAATACGGCTACGGCGATTTCGGCGAGTGCATCACCATCGCCGACGGCAAGGAGGTCTGGCACTTCGAGATCATGGGCGCCGGGCCGCTCGAGAAGGGGGCCGTCTGGGCGGCCGTGCGCATCCCCGACGACCACGTCGGCATCTCGGCCAACATCCCCCGGATCGCCGAGATCGACCTCAAGAACCCCGACCGCTACATGGCCTCCGAGAACGTCTTCCAGCTGGCCCAGGACATGGGCTGGTGGGACCCCCAGAGCGGCAAGCCGTTCAAGTTCTGGGAGGCCTACAACGGCCGCAAGCCGTTCTCGACCCGCGAGTTCTTCGTCCTCAGCACCCTGGCCCCGTCGCTCAAGCTGACGATGGACATGCCGGAGCTCCCGTTCTCGGTCAAGCCGGAGAAGAAGCTTTCGGTCCGCGACGTCCTGGCCGTCTACCGCGACCCCTACGAGGGGACCGACCTCGACATGACCAAGAACCTGCTCGTCCCGCGGCCCCAGCCCAGGCCCAAGCCGGGCGAGACGCCGGCCGCGGCCCCGGCCGCGCCCCAGCTCGGGCCGAGCCCGGTCGCCAGCGCCTGGATGCCCCGCGACGTCATCAGCCTCGTCAACGCCCTCAAGCCCGGCACGGTCCAGAACCAGCGGACGATCCCCATCTCCGCCTGCGCCTACGCCACGGTCCTGCAGGTCCGGGGCTGGCTGCCCCCGGCGGTCGGGGCGATCTGCTGGTTCGCCTTCGACAACCCGGCCATGAGCGCCCGCATCCCCATCTTCGCCGGGACGACCGAGCTGCCGCCGAGCTTCGAGGTCTGCGCCCAGCACCGCTTCCGCCTGGATTCCGCGGCCTGGGCCTTCCGCAGGGCCAACCGCCTGGCCACGCTGAGGTGGGGCACGACCCGCAAGACGATCGAGGCGGCCATCGCCGAGTTCGAGGACAAGGCCTTCGCCGACCTGCCGATGCTCGAGAAGAAGGTCCAGGAGATCCTGGCCAGCAAGACGCCGGACAAGGAGCCCTTCACGGTCGAAAGGTACCTGACGAAGTACACGAACGACATGGCCCGGGCCGCCGTCCAGAAGTACCTTGAGCTCGGCGACCAGTTCTGGATGCTGATCGCGATGAGCCTCTAATCGAAGGGGACATGTGCGTTTCGTACGTGTCCCCCGAAGCACCAAGAAAGAACGGGGACACGTACCTGGCGGCACATGTCCCCGTTCTTTTTAGAGGGCGTACTTGTAGAGGTTCATGCCGGACGGCAGCTTGACCTTCTCCCGGTAGATGTCCCAGTAATACGCCTTGGCCTCGGCCAGCCGGCCGTAGAGCGGGTGGTCCCGGTCCGGCACGTGGACGGCGGCGGCGGCGTTCGTCTCGTCGACGAGCGTCAGCTTCTGACAGCGGTTCATGATCCCCGCCGTGCCGATGCTCGCCGCGACGACGAGCTCTCCGGCCTTGACCAGGCGGAGGAGCTCGCCGTAGGCGACATGGCGCTCCTCGACCGGGGTCCCCATCTCGCGCAGGATCGTCACCATGCCCTGGATCGTGACCGAGGGCAGGATGAGCTCGCTCTCGGGGATCTTGACGACCGTGCCGTCGCGCAGGCCGAAGAGACAGCAGGAGGAATCCCACTCGGTGACGCGGCGCTCGGCGAGCGGCAGGTCGGTCCGGTCGTCGAGGAAGAGCGCGGCCGCCGAACCCGGATCGACCTCCTTGGCGGCCTCGAGGGCCTTGAGGCTTACGAGGTAATTGACGCCGAGCTTGAGCCAGCCCATCTTGTTGGCCGCCACCGCCCGGACGAGATGGGGGACGACGACGCCGGCGAACGGCTCGCCCAGGTAGTTGTCGTAGCGGCAGAACAGGGCGCGCACGGCCGGCTGCCCGGGGAAGGTCACGCCCATCGACTGCTCCTCGTCGACGGTGAACGGGCGGAGATAGCCCTGGGCCCCGAGGCCGGCCATCTCCTCGAGGAAGACCCGGATGGCCGGCTCCTTGAAGTACTGGTGGACGATGATCGTTTCCAGCTCCTCGACCGAGGGCACGAGCCCCGCCTGGGCCTTGCTGAGGTTGAAGGCGATGCCGCGGCGGAGCCGCTCCAGGTTCTTGTGCCAGTTGAGGAAGTTGACCTCGAGGCGCATGGAGAAGGAGGCCCCGATCGCCGTGGCCAACGTCATGCTCTACTGCGCCGAGTGCGGCCAGGGCGTCCGGGCCCGGACGAAGCGGCTCGCGGACGGCAGCAAGATCCGTCTCTGCCACCGCTGCGAGACGCTGATCGAGAAGCAGAAGTGAGGATGCGCCCATGAGCCGCTTATACGAGAAGTACCGCAAGGACGTGGTCCCCGAGCTCGAAAAGGAGCTCGGCATCACGAACGTCATGGCCGTGCCGCGCCTGGAGAAGATCATCGTCAACGTCGGCGTCGGCGACGCCATCGGGAACATCAAGCTCCTGGACGCGGCCAAGGCCGAGCTGGCCCAGATCACCGGCCAGCTCCCCGGCGTCGGACGGGCCAAGAAGTCCATCTCGGCCTTCAAGCTGAGGAAGGGCCAGCCCATCGCCTGCTACGTCACCCTCCGCAACCGGAGGATGTACGAGTTCTTCGACCGGCTGGTCAACGTCGTCCTGCCGCGGGTCCGCGACTTCCGCGGCGTCCCGCCGACGTCCTTCGACGGCCGGGGCAACTACACCCTGGGGATGCGCGACCAGCTCGTCTTCCCCGAGATCGACTACACCAAGGTCGAGCGGCCCCGGGGCATGAACATCACCATCGTCACGACGGCCCGGACGGACAAGGAAGCCCTGGCCCTCCTCAAGAGGCTGGGCATGCCGTTCCGGGAATCCTGAGAATCGAGGTCCTCATGGCAACCACTGCGCGCATGGCCAAAATGGTCCGAAAGCCGAAATACGCCATCCGGGTCCGCCGCCGCTGCCGGCTCTGCGGGCGCTCCCGGGCCTACTACCGGAAGTTCGACCTCTGCCGCCTGTGCTTCCGCGAGCTGGCCCTCAGGGGGGAGATCCCCGGCGTGACGAAGTCGTCCTGGTGACCAGGAGAGAAAGGAACGGAACATGGATTCGATATCAGACCTGCTCACCCGGATCCGCAACGGCGTGAAGGCCAAGAAGAGGGAAGTCAACATCCCCTCGTCCCGTCTCGGGATCGAGGTCGTCAAGCTCCTCAAGGAAGAGGGCTACATCAAGAGCTACAAGGTCATCGATGACAAGAAGCAGGGCCTCCTCAACGTGACCCTCAAGTACACCGAGGACAACCGGAGCGTCATCAGCGGCCTCAAGCGCGTCAGCAAGCCCGGCTGCCGCATCTACTGCACCAAGGACTCGGTCCCCAAGGCCCTCGACGGACTGGGGATGGTCGTCGTGTCCACCTCCCGGGGCGTCATGACCGGGCGGAGCTGCGAAGAGCAGGGGACCGGCGGCGAGGTCCTCTGCAGCATCTGGTAAGGGCCAAGGAGAGCGTGACATGTCGAGAGTCGGGAAAAAGCCCATCGCCATTCCGGCGGGCGTGACCGTCAAGGTGCATCCGGACAGGATCGAGTTCGAGGGCAAGAAGGGCAAGCTCGTCTCGCCCCTCCGGCCCGGCATCACGGCCGCCGTCGAGGGGGCGACGCTCCTCGTCCAGCGGGCCGACGACAGCAAGACCGCGCGGACCGACCACGGCCTGGGCCGGGCCCTGGCCCAGAACGCCGTCCGCGGCGTCACCGAGGGCTACGTCAAGAGCCTCGAGATCGTCGGCGTCGGCTACAAGGCCAAGGTCGACAAGGGCAAGCTGGAGATCAGCCTGGGCTATTCCCGGCCGATCGTCTACGCCATCCCGGAGGGGATCGAGGTCGTCGCCGAGAAGCCCACGCTCCTCACGGTCCGCGGCATCGACCGCCAGAAGGTGGGCCAGGTGGCCGACGACATCAAGAGCCTCCGCCTGCCGGACCCCTACAAGCAGAAGGGCGTCCGCTACCTCGGCGAGCGGCTCATCAAGAAAGAACGCAAAGCGGGAGTGACCGGTGCTTAAAGACAAGACAACCGAGAAGAAGGTCCGGGACGATCGTCTCCGGAAGAGGATCCGCGAGCGGGTCAAGGGAACGCCCGAGCGCCCCAGGCTCCACGTGTTCAAGAGCAACGCCTACATCTACACCCAGGTCATCGACGACCGGGCGGGGGCCGTCCTCCTGACCGCGTCGACCCTGGAGAAGGAATTCCGGGCCAAGGCCAAGAGCACCAAGAACAAGGACGCCTGCGGGCTCCTCGGCGAGATGCTGGGCCGGCGGCTCAAAGAGGCCAAGATCGAAAAGGTCGTCTTCGACCGGGGCACCCACCCCTACCACGGGCGGATCAAGACCCTTGCGGACGCCATCCGCAAGGAAGGCATCCAGTTCTGAGCGGACGCCGGATAAGGAGAGAGAGACGTGGACGATCGCAGACACAGCAGAAAGGTCGGGATCCTCGATGACGAGGGCATGGAGCTCAAGGACCAGGTCATCTCCATCCGCCGGGTCACCAAGGTCGTCAAGGGCGGCAAGAACCTGAGCTTCTCCGCCCTGGTCGCCGTCGGCGACGAGCGCGGCCGGGTCGGCATCGGCAAGGGCAAGGCCCGGGAAGTGCCCCAGGCCATCGCCAAGGGCGTCGAGGCGGCCCGCAAGAGCATGATCCGGGTGCCCCTGGCCGAAACGACCATCCCCCACCTCGTCAAGGGCGTCGACGGGGCCGGGCTGGTCGTCCTCCGCCCGGCCTCGAAGGGCACGGGCGTCATCGCCGGCGGCGCCGTCCGCGTCATCATGCAGCTCGCCGGGATCCGGGACATCCTGACCAAGTCCATCCGCAGCAGCAACCCGATCAGCGTCGCCAACGCGACCCTGGACGCCCTGCGCCGGATCCGGAACCCCGAGGACGATGGTGCGCAGGAGGTCGCGCCAGCGGGCCGCCTCCTCGAACTTCTCCTCGGCGGCCGCCCGCTCCATCCGGCCCTTGATCGTCCGGGCCAGCTCGGGCAGCCGGCCCTCGAGGAAGAGGCAGGCGTTGTCGACGCTCTCGCGATAGTCGGCTTCGCCGACGCGGCCGACGCAGGGAGCCGAGCAGAGCCCGAGCTCGTACTCGAGGCAGGGGCGCTTGCGGCCGCGGAAGACGGAGTCCTCGCAGCCGCGGACGCGGAAGTGCCTGTTGACGAGATGGATGGAGGAGCGGGCCCGCCCGGCGGGGCTGAACGGCCCGAAATAGCGCGAGCCGTCGGGCTCGACCTTGCGGCTGAAGTAGACGCCGGGGAACGGCTCGCCGACCGTCAGCTTGAGGTAGGGGAAGCTCTTGTCGTCCTTGAGCCGGAGGTTGAAGCGGGGCTGGTGCTGCTGGACGTAGTTGTTCTCCAGGAAGGCGGCTTCCTTCTCGGAGCCCGTCAGGATGAAGTCGATGTCGGCCGTCTCCCGGAGGATGCTCCGGACCTTGACGTCGGGATCGGCCAGGAAGTAGGAGCGGACGCGGTCGCGGAGGGAGCGGGCCTTGCCGATGTAGACGACCTCGCCCGAGGCGCTCTTGAAGAAGTAGATGCCGGGCTTGGCCGGCAGGCCGGCCGCCCGCGCCTTGAGCCGTTCGATGTCCGCCATGGGCCGCGCCTCCCGGCTCTCTTATAACCCCATCTCGAGTTCCCGTTTCTTGAGCTTGACCAGCTCGTCGCGGTAGGCCGCGGCCTTCTCGAACTCGAGGGCGGCCGAGGCCTCCTTCATGAGCTTGGCCAGCTCGTCCATGCGCTTCTTGCGCCGGTGGGGCGAGAGGTAGATGTCCTTGTCCTCGGAGATGCGGGTGTAGTCGAGGTAGTCGCGCTCGTAGACCGAGGTCAGCAGCTCGTCGATGCCCTTGACGATCGACTGGGGCGTGATGCCGTGGGCGTCGTTGTACTCCCGCTGGATGCGGCGGCGGCGGTCGGTCTCCCCGATGGCCGCGGCCATCGAGTCGGTCACGGTGTCGGCGTAGAGGATGGCCCGGCCGGAGACGTTGCGGGCGGCCCGGCCGAAGGTCTGGATGAGCGCGGTCGCCGAGCGCAGGAAGCCCTCCTTGTCGGCGTCGAGGATGGCCACGAGGGAGACCTCGGGCAGGTCGAGGCCCTCGCGGAGGAGGTTGATGCCGATGAGGGCGTCGAACTCGCCCTTGCGCAGATCGCGCAGGACCTTGACCCGGTCGAGGGTCTCGACCTCCGAGTGGAGGTAGCGGACGCGCAGGCCGAGCTCGTGGTAGTGGCGGGCCAGGTCCTCGGCCATCTTCTTCGTCAGCGTGGTGACCAGGACGCGCTCGCGGCGGGCGGCCCGGGCCCGGATCTCGGCCATGAGGTCGTCGACCTGGCCGCGGACGGGCCGGACCTCCAGCTCGGGGTCGGTCAGGCCGGTCGGCCGGATGACCTGCTCGACGACGCGGCCGGGCGAGAGGCGGGTCTCGAAGGCGCCGGGCGTGGCCGAGACGTAGAGGACGTCGCCGACGCGGGCCGAGAACTCCTCGTAGTTGAGGGGCCGGTTGTCGAGGGCCGAGGGCAGGCGGAAGCCGTGCTCGACGAGGGTCAGCTTGCGCGAGCGGTCGCCGGCGTACATGCCCCCGATCTGGGGCACGGTGACGTGGGACTCGTCGATGATGGTCAGGAAGTCCTTGGGGAAGTAGTCGAGGAGCGTGTAGGGCGGCTCGCCGGGGGCCCGGCCGGTGAGGTGGCGGGAGTAGTTCTCGATGCCCGGGCAGTAGCCGAGCTCGCGCAGCATCTCGAGGTCGTAGAGGGTGCGTTCCTCGATGCGCCCGGCCTCGACGGCCCGGCCTTTGGCCTGGAAGCGGGCGACCTGCTCCCCGAGCTCGGCCTCGATGCCGGCGGCGGCGGCGCGAAGGACCTCGGGGGGCGTGGAGAAGAAGGTCCGGGGGTGGACCATGACCGTGTCGAGCGTCTCGCGGACCCGGCCGAGCAGGGGATCGACGGCCGAGAGGGCCTTGATCCGGCCGTCCTCGAGCTCGATGCGGTAGGCCGAGTCCTCGTAGCTCGGGAAGATCTCGACGATGTCGCCGCGGACGCGGAAGGTGCCGCGCTTGAAGTCGCCCTCCTCGCGCTCGTACTGGACCCCGACGAGCCGGTCGAGGAGGGCCTTGCGGCCGAGGGCCTGGCCGAGGGCGAGGGGAAAGCTCATGGAGTAATAGGTCTCGGGCGCGCCGATGCCGTAGATGCAGGAGACCGAGGCGACGATGATGACGTCGCGGCGGGCGAAGAGGGAGTTCGTGGCGCAGAGGCGGAGGCGGTCGATCTCGTCGTTGATCGTCGCCTCCTTGGCGATGTAGGTGTTCGAGGCGGGGATGAAGGCCTCGGGCTGGTAGTAGTCGTAGTAGCTGACGAAGTACTCGACGGCGTTGCGGGGGAAGAAGCGGCGGAACTCCTGGTAGAGCTGGGCGGCCAGGGTCTTGTTGTGGGAGATGACCAGGACGGGGCGGTTGGCTTTGGCGATGATGTTGGCCATGGTGAAGGTCTTGCCCGAGCCGGTGACGCCTTTGAGGACCTGGTGGCGGGCCCCGGCGGCCAGGCCCTCGACGAGCCGGTCGATGGCCTGGACCTGGTCGCCCTTGGGGGTGAAGTCGGACTCGAGCTCGAAGGCCTTCATGGGTATCAAGAGAGGGTCAGATCTACTAAGATCGAGGCCAGCAAGTTCACCGAGGTCGGCTACGTCGGCCGCGACGTCGAATCGATGATCCGCGACCTCGTCCGCATTTCGGTCGATATGGTCAAGCAGGAGAAGATCGCCGAGATCGTCGAGAAGGCCAAGGCCGCCGTCGAGGAGAAGCTGCTCGACATCCTCCTCCCGCCGCCCCCGAAGACGCGGCCCGAGGCGCCGGACGAAGAGGAGACGAGCTTCCGCGAGACGCGCGAGAAGCTCCGGGCCCAGCTCCGGGCCGGGCTCCTCGACGACCGCCCGGTCGAGCTCGAGGTCAAAGAGAAGACGACCCCGCCCTTCGAGGTCGTCTCCAACTCGGGCGTCGAGGAGATCGGCTTCCAGATCCAGGAGCTCCTGCCGGGTTTCCTCGGCGGCCGCACGAAGCGGCGCCGGATGAAGGTCAAGGAGGCCCGGGAGATCGTCCTCGAGGAGGAGGAGAAGCGGCTGGTCGACATGGACCAGGTCTCGCGGCTGGCCGTCGAGCGCGTCGAGCAGTCGGGCATCATCTTCCTCGACGAGGTCGACAAGATCGCCGGCCGCGAATCGGGCCGCGGCCCCGACGTCAGCCGCGAGGGCGTCCAGCGCGACCTCCTGCCGATCATCGAGGGGACGACCGTCAACACGAGGTTCGGCCTGGTCCGGACCGACCACATCCTGTTCATCGGCGCGGGGGCCTTCCACGTGTCCAAGCCCTCCGACCTCATCCCCGAGCTCCAGGGGCGCTTCCCCATCCGGGTCGAGCTCACGCCGCTCAGCAAGGAGGACTTCGTCCGCATCCTGACCGAGCCGGAGAACGCCCTGATCCGCCAGTACGAGGCCCTCATGGGCACGGAAGGGGTCCACGTGGCCTTCACTCCGGACGCCGTCGACGAGATCGCCGACATCGCCGAGAAGGTCAACGCCGACGCCGAGAACATCGGAGCGCGCCGCCTCCACACCGTGGTCGAGAAGGTCATGGAGGACATCTCCTTCGCCGCCCCGGACACGGCCGAGAAGTCGGTCCGCATCGACCGGGACTACGTCCAGGACCATCTCAAAGACGTCCTCGTCAACCAGGACCTCCGGCGCTTCATCCTGTGATGACCAGACGGATCGCGGCACTCCTCGTCCTGGCGCTGGGCCTCGCCGCGGGCCCGTCCTGCGGCCGCAAGGGCCCGCTCCAGCTGCCGCCGGGCCGGGCGCCTCAGACCGTCGCGGGGCTCTCGGCGGCCGTGGAGAAGGAGGCCATCGTCCTGACCTGGACCAATCCCTCCAAGACCGTCGCCGGGACCCCCCTGGGGCCCCTGCGGGAGGTCGAGGTCTGGATCTTCGAGCGCGACGCGCCCTCCCCCGGGACCGCGCTCACGGCGGAGGCGGTCGAAAAGGCGGCCCGGCCCATCCTGCGGGTGTTCGTCGACGGCCGCGGGGAGACCATGACCCGCCGGGTCCCCCTGGCCGAGGTCGGGGAGAAAAGGCCCGCTTTCACGGCGCGGGTCCTGGACCGGAAAGGCCGCCGATCCGAGTTCTCGCCGCTGGTCTTCGTCGACGTCGACCGGCCGCTGGCGGCCGCGCTCCCCGAAAGAGAGGGGCCGTGAAGATCTACCGCTTCCGCTACCGCAAGAGGGTCCTCTACGGCGTCCTCAAGGAGGAGTTCCTCTTCCCCGTCGTCGGCTCGATCTACGGCGATTTCCGGCTCGGGACGAGCCCGGTGCCCATCGCCGACGTCCGCGTGCTGCCGCCGGTCCTGCCCTCGAAGATCATCGGCATCGGCCGCAACTACCGCGACCACGCCAAGGAGCTGGCCAACCCGTTGCCCGAGGAGCCGCTCATCTTCCTCAAGCCGCCGACCGCCGTCGTCGGCCACCTCGACCCGGTCGTCCAGCCGGCCGCGTCCGCCCGCGTCGACTACGAGGGGGAGGTCGCCGTCGTCATCCGCCGGAAGGCCCGCGACCTCGGCGAGGACGCCCCCGTCGACGACGTCATCCTCGGCTACACCGCCTTCAACGACATCACGGCGCGGGACCTGCAGACGAAGGACGTCCAGTTCACCCGGGCCAAGGGGTTCGACACCTTCGCCGCGGTCGGCCCCTGCGTCGCCACCGGGCTCGACCCGGCCGCGATCCGCCTCAAGACGTTCCTCAACGGCCGTCTCGTCCAGTCCGGATCGACGGCCCAGCTGATCTTCCCCATCCCGCATCTCGTCAGATACCTGTCCCGCATCATGACCCTCTGTCCCGGCGACATCATCGCCACGGGCACGCCGGCCGGGGTCGGACCGACCTCGCCCGGTGACCGGGTCGACGTCCAGGTCGAGGGGGTAGGCGTGCTCTCCAATCCGTTCACGCGCCCCCGCGCCAAGGAGGACCTATGAAGCTGTTCCTGGATTCCGCCAATTTCGAGGAGATCCGCGAGGTCGCGAGCTGGGGCGTCCTCGACGGCGTGACGACCAACCCCTCCCTCTGCTCCAAGGAGAGCGTGTCCTTCGAGGACAACCTCAAGGCCATCTGCGCCCTGACGCCCGGCCCCGTCAGCGCCGAGTGCGTCTCGCTCAAGGCCGACGAGATCGTCGCCGAGGGCCGGGCGCTGGCCCGCCTCGCGCCCAACATCGCCGTCAAGATCCCCGTCGGCCTGGAGGGGCTCAAGGCGACCAAGGTCCTCCACGCCGAGGGCGTCGCCGTCAACATGACCCTCGTCTTCTCGTCCGGCCAGGCCCTCCTCGCGGCCAAGGCCGGGGCCCGGTTCGTCGCCCGGGGGGGACGGCGTGTGCCCGGTGATGCCGGCCAGCTTCAGGGCGACGGTGTTGGCCAGGACGGTGTGAAGGTCGATCCGGCTGACGCAGACGGGGTTGTCGGGCGTGACGGCGTCGATCCATTCCCGCCGGGGGAGCTCGGGGGGGCTGAACCGCTCCTCGTCCCAGTTGCCGTCGAGGATCCAGCGCCCGGGGCCGAGCTCGCGGGCCTTGGCCGCGATGCGGTCGACGAGCTCCTCGCGGCTCCCGGCCTCGTGGAGCTGGACGCTCTTCAGGGCGAAGCCGCCGGTCAGGAAGTGGGTGTGGCTGTCGATGAAGCCGGGCAGGACCAGCCCGCCGCCGAGGTCGACGAGCTTGGTCCCGGACGGCGTGAGCTTGCGCAGCTCGGCGTTCGTCCCGACGGCGAAGATCGTCCGCCCGCGGACGGCCACGGCCTCGGCCCAGGGCCGCTCCGGGTCGCCGGTCCACACTTTCCCGTTGACCAGAACGAGGTCGACCATGTTCCCCTCCGGAGTCTTCCGGCAGCCCGCGAAGAGCCCGACGGCCAGGATGATCGCCGCCGCGCCGCCGAGACATCTCATATCCGATCCTCTTGAAGCTCTTATATTAAGGAAATCACCCTCGAAAGCAAGGCCTCAAAGACAGCGGCGGGAACCAAGAGCACCGGCGCGCCCTGCCCTCTCGTCCCCGAACAAGGCCGCGGAAGATGGGGCCGAGGGGTATCGCGGAGCGAGCACAAGGCGGTTACTTGGCCGGCATCGGGACGGAGACGATCCCCGAAGCCCCTCCGCGGCCGACGAGCGCCGGTTGATGTGCGGCTTCGCCGGGTGTGGTAGAATAGGCCGCTTGACGGGCGCCCCGGCGCCCATCCCCTGGAGGACGGCATGATCGACGCGACCCAGATCCGCAAGGGCATGATCATCATCATGGACGGCGCCCTCTGGCGGGTGATGGAGATGCAGCTCATCACCCCCGGACGGTGGAAGGCCATGGTCCAGACCAAGCTCCGCAACATCCAGAACGGCTCCCAGACCGAGCACCGCTTCCGCTCCGAGGAGCGCCTCGAGCAGGCCCGCCTCGACGAGATCGAGATGGAGTTCCTCTACGAGCAGGGCGGCGAGTACGTGTTCATGAACCTCGAGAACTACGAGCAGGTCTCGCTCTCCGCCGAGGCCATCGGCGAGGCCGTCAAGTACCTCAAGCCGAACACCGTCATCGAGGTCGAGATGTTCGAGGGCCGGCCCGTCGGCGTCAACCTGCCCAACACGATGGAGCTCAAGGTCGTCAGCACCGAGCCCCGTCTCCAGGGCGCGACCAAGACGGCCCTCTACAAGCCGGCCGTCGTCGAGACGGGCGCGACGGTCCAGGTGCCGGAGTTCATCAAGGAAGGCGACACGATCCGCGTCGACACGCGGGACGAAAAGTACCTCGGCCGGTCCTGAGCCCGGCCGGCTCAATAATTCTGGCGGAAGACCCCGACGTTCCCGAAGCTGTCCCGGACCCTCACGGCGACCTGGTTCTCCGCCCCGGCCGGGAGCTTCAGCGTGAGCTTGAAGCTCTCGCCGCGCGAATCGGCGATGCCGTCGACCGGGAACACGATCTGCCACTCCCCCGGCCGGACGAGGACCTTGGCCTCCTCGATGTACGAGTAGGCGTCCTCCGCCCGGAAGGAGATCTCGAGCCCGGCCGCGCTCCTGACCGCGGCGAAATCCTTGATCACGGGCAGCGAGTTGTCGATGACGAAGGCCGGGCCGGTCTTCTCCGACCTGAGCTCGAGCCCGGGCGGGTTCGACGGCGCGTCCGACGCGGCCAGGCGGAGAAGGTACGTGCCGTCGGGATAGGACAGGGTGTCGAAGGCGTAGATCGTCTCCGTCCAGTCGGTCTCGAGGGCCCGCCACGCGGTCTCGCCGTCCTTCTTGATGGCCAGCGCGTACCTGAGCGTGTCGCCGTTCTCGTCGGCGGCGTCCCAGGAGACGGTCTGGAACCCCTTGCGCTCCGACTTCCGGGCGGGCAGGCCGATCCGCATATCGTCCTTCTTCGCGGGGACGTCGGCGACGCGCCGCTCGAGCCCCAGAATGACGTCCTCGTTGTCGGGCAGCTTGAGGTAGACCTCGTTCGGCCGCAGGCACTCGAGCCGCGAGATCGACGGGGCGATGTTCGACTGCAGGTAGAACACGCCGACCCGGTGGAAGACCGGCGACGTCCGCCCCGACTGCGTCCGCAGCAGGACCTTGACCTGGAGGAAGCGCGCCTTGGGGCTGAGGACCGCTTCCTCGGTCCTGCCGTAGAACGGGGACCAGTCGCTCCAGGTGGCGTTGGGCTCGCTCGTGTTGCCGCTCCGGCTCTGGAGCTGGACCGAGGCCCCCGCGGCGACCGCGGCGTCCCAGACGACGCGGCCCCACGCGGCCGGCGCCCGGGCGTCGAGCACGGGGCTGACGTACTCGCCGGCGAACCTCTGCTCCGTCAGCAGGAGCCCGAAATAGCACGGGTTGTTGGCCAGGACGTAGATCTTGGAGTCGAGCGGCACGAGCTGGTAGACCTGCTCGGAGGACTTCTGAAGGAGGAGTGCGACGCGCTCCTCGGCGTCCACGGAATAGATCCGGCCCTTGCCCCCCGTGCCGAAGAGGACCTTCCTCTGGTCCTCGCGCCAGAGCAGCGTGTAGATCATCTCGTCCTCGGAGCTCCATAGGCTCTTGGCCAGGCCGTCGGGCGTGACGCGGTAAAGGGCCCAGTCCCCTTCCAGACGGACTCGGGTGAGCAGGTCGAGGTATTCGGCCCGGTGCTGCTTGAAATGGAGGCTGAGATAGAGGAGAGGCCGGCGCAGAATGCCGGATTGGCAGAGCAGGAGGGTGATCAGGAGCCGGCCGATCCTTCCGTTGCCGTCGAGGAAAGGATGGACCGTCTCGAACTGGACGTGCATCAGCGCGGCTTTGATCAGAGGAGGCGTTTTGTCGGGGATGTCATGAAGGAACTTCTCCCAGTCCCCCATCGCGTCCGGGAGACGATCGGGCGGGGCGGGCACGAAGGCCGCGTTCCCCGGGCGCGTGCCTTGGATCCAATTCTGGGAGCGGCGGAACTCGCCGGGGTCCTTGTCCCGGCCGCGGCCTTTGGAAAGCATGACCCCGTGGATCTCGCGGACAAGCCTGTTCGAGAGAGGGAAGCCTTCGGCGAGCCGGCGAAGGCCGTGGTCCATCGCGGCGACGTAGCTGGAGACTTCAATGACGTCATCGAGGGGAACGCCGGGGATCTCTTCCAGCTCGAAGAGGAGCAGATCGGAGAGCGACGATCTCGTCCCCTCGATCTGGGAGGACAGCACGGCCTCTTTGCGGACATAGGTATAGAGGAACAGGTCGATATCGGGTAGCAGGGCCGCTGCGCTGTCCAGGCGGCCGAGGGAGATCAGGGCCTGGTCGAGCTCCTCGCGGAGGGAGGGATCGATCGCCAGGGGGGGCTTGGGCGGCAGCGGGAAGGGGACGAACGCCCTGACCTCCTCGTCACCGTATTTCTTGACGACATATTCACCCGTCGGCCCGCGTTTCATGCATTCTCCCTAGGGGATCCCCAGTTTAAATCTCTTTAATTACTTGAATTCTTATTAAAGGATAACGCCTTTTTCTTTAATAAGCAACGGGTTTATGAAGATCGCGGGAATCTACATCTTCTCGAGGGCGGAGATGCGCTCCTCGATCGGCGGGTGGGTGCTGAAAAGCCGGTTCATGCCGCCGCCCCCGCCCTTGAGGTTCTTGAGGGGATTGACGATGTAGAGGTGGGCCGTGGCCTTGTTGGCCGCCTCGAGGGGCTCGGCGTCGGCCGAGATCTTGCGCAGGGCCGAGGCCAGGCCGGCCGGATAGCGGGTGATCATGGCCGCGCTGGCGTCGGCCAGGAACTCGCGCTTGCGCGAGACGGCCAGCTGAATGACCGTGGCGATGAAGGGCGACAGGACCGCCAGCGCCAGACCGACGAGGATGAGGACGCCCTCGCCCCCGCCCGAGCCGCCCCGGCCCCGGCCGCGGCGCCGTCCCCCGCCCCACATGAAGCTCCGCAGCATCCAGTCGCTGAGCAGGGCCACGACGCCGGCCATGACGACGACCACGGTCTGGAGCCGGACGTCGTAGTTCCTGATGTGGGACATCTCGTGGGCGACGACGCCCTCGAGCTCGACCCGGTTGAGCTTCTCGAGCAGGCCCGTCGTGACGCAGATCGTGGCCGTCTCGGGCTTGCGGCCGGCGGCGAAGGCGTTGGGGGCCGTGTCCTCGATGACGTAGCACTTCGGGGCCGGGACGCCGGCGGCGATGGCCAGGCCCTCGACGACGTTGTAGAGATAGGGGAACTCGTCCTTGGTCACGGGCCGGGCCCGGCTGATGCCCAGGACGATCTTGTCGCTCGCGTAGTAGCCGGCGGCGGCCATGCCCATGGCCAGGGCCAGGGCCAGGACGAAGCCGCCCTCGCCCCAGCCGGTCACGTACTTGAAGAACCAGACGAGCAGGAAGATGAAGGCCACGAAGAAGACGACCAGGGCGGCCGATTTCCACTTGTTGCGGGAGATCTGCTCGTACATGGTCGCTTTAAGCCGCTAAGGGGGACACGTACCGAAGCGGTACATGTCCCCGCTCGAGATCAGGCTCGCCCCGGCCTAGAACTGGACCTTGACCGGGCCCTTGGCGATCTCCTCTTCGATCTGGAAGTAGTCGCGGGGCTTGAAGCCGAACATGTTGGCGATGATGTTCGAGGGGAACACCTGCTGCTTCATGTTGAACTTCATGACCGTGTCGTTGTAGAACTGCCGGGCGTAGGCGATCTTGCTCTCGGTGCCGGCCAACTCCTCCTGGAGCATCAGGAAGTTCTGGTTGGCCTTGAGGTCGGGGTAGGCCTCGGCCACGGCGAACAGGGACTTGAGGGCCCCGGACAGCATGTTGTCGGCCTCGGCCTGGGCCTTGACGCCCTGGGCGTTGGAGGCGGCGGCCCGGGCCAGGGTCACCTTCTCGAAGACCTCGCGCTCGTGCTTGGCGTAGCCCTTGACCGTCTCGACCAGGTTGGGGATGAGGTCGTAGCGGCGGCGCAGCTGGACGTCGATCTGGGACCAGCCGTTGTCGCAGCGGTTGCGCAGCGTGACCAGGCTGTTGTACATGCCGATGGCCATGACGGCCACGGCGCCTATGATGATGAGCAGGACGACGAAAGCACCCATGTGTTCCTCCTTCGGACCCGGGGTCCGCTCTTAACAATACGGGCCCGGGGCTGAAATTGCAAGGCCCCGACGCCCGGGACGGCCGGGCAAACGTCACTAGGGTGAAATACGGAGGCGGCGCCGGGGGGTTTAAATAGGGGGACATAAAAAAGGTTCTTCTCCCGATTTCGGGAAGTCCCTCTCTGCGGCTTCGGTCGGGAATCGCCTCTAGCTCCCCGGACCCCCTGGGAACCAGTCCCGTCGGCGCCGCCTTCCAGCCTGATCAACCCGAAGTCCTTGACGAAATCCTGAAAGGCCTGCTCGCGGCCCATGAGGGTCAGGAGCTGCCCGGCCTCGAAGCGGAACTGGCGCCAGGGCGCGTAGACGACCTCCTGGCGGTCTTCCAGGGCCAGGAGATGGAGCCCGTAGCGGGCCCACAAACGCGCCTCCTCGCGATTCTTGCCGTCGAGGGCCGAACCGGCGGGGACGCGGCAATAGAACTGGGCGCAGGGGAGCTGCCAGGCATCGATGATCTCCTGCTGGGGAGAGGCCCGGACCTCGCCGCGGTCGGGCAGGACCCGCCGGCCCAGGACGACGAAGTAAAGGACGCCGGAGGCGAGCAGGGCCAACCCGAGAGGAGTGACGCTGAAGAGCCCGAAGGGCTCCAGGTCCTTCTGTTTGAGGAGATCGTTGAGGATGATCAGCGGCCCCGAACCGACCATGGTCAGGGTCCCGCCCAGGATGGCGGCGAAGCCCAGGGGCATGAGCAGGCGGGAGATGGGCAGCCGGGCGCGGTTGGAGATGCGCATGACGGCCGGCAGGAACAGGGCGGCCGCGCCGATGTTCTGCATGAAGGCCGAGATCAGGCCGGCCGCGGAGGACACGATGGCCGTCAGCTTGCGCTCGCTCGGACCGGCCATCTTCACGACCGGGCGGATCATCCGGTTCATGATCCCGGAGCGGTCGACGCCGGCGCCCATGATCATGACCGCGATCATCGAGACGACGGCGGTGCCGGCCAGCCCGGAGAAGGCCTGGGCGGGCGTCACCAGCTTCAGCCAGGCCAGCGACAGCATGACCAGGACGGCGATGACGTCGACCCGCAGGGCTTCGAAGACGAAGAGCAGAACGGTGGCCAGGAGGACGGCCAGGGTCAGGGCGATCTCGGGGGTCATGGGCCTCCTATTTCCAGTCCGGCAGCCGGCCGGGCGTGTAGGGCGCGCCGATCTCGTCGAGGCGCTTCTCGACGGCCTTGACGTCCTCGGCCAGGATCTTTTTCAGCGCCTCGTAGACCGGTCCGAACTCCTCCTCGGCGATGGCGAAGGCGTCGCGCTGGGTCTTGGTCGGGGCCGAGGTGGACTGGGCCTGCTCCCCGGCGATGCGCATGACCCTCATGGCCAGGCCGGGCACGGCGTCCTTGTCGAGCCGCGAGAGCTGCCGGTCGCCGGTCATCTTGAGCTGGAGATCGGCGAGCTTCGTCTCCAGGGCCTTGATCGAATCGAGGATGTCCTGGTGCGGGGCGGTGACGCTCTTGAGCGAGGCCCGGTAGTGGCGGGCCAGGGTCCCGAGGTCGCGCAGCGCGGTCGAGGCCGCGGTGACCGAGTGGCCGAGCTTCCGGACCCTCTTTTGGAAGGAGGCGAGCTCCGCGCGGTCGGCGGCCGGGAGCGAGACCGCGGCCAGGGCCCGGACCTCGAACGGCACGGGCCCTGACAGCTCCTCGACCTTGCCGTCGACGCTTATGGCCATGGAGACCTTGTAGGTCCCGGGGACGACGAACGTGCTCGAGGGGCCGGACGACGCCGGGGCCGCCTGGGCCGGGTTCGTCGGCGCGAGGGCCGGGTACTTGAGGTCCCAGTTCGCCCGGTTGAGGCCCTTTCGGGCCGGCTCGCGGAGGACGCGGACGACCGAGCCGTCCTCGTCGGCGACGGTGAAGAGAAGGACCGCCGGCTCCTGGTCCTGCTCGGCCTTCAGCCGCTCGTAGGCGGGGTAGGGGACGGGTTTGCCGGCCTTGATCAGCGCCGCCTCCGCCTCCCTGCGCTGCTCGCGGAGCGGCTTCGGGGCGTCCTTGAGGTGATAGGTGAAGACCGCGGCCACGGGAGGATTGGGGGCCGTGAAATAACTCTCGCCCTGGAAGCCCTTCTCCTTCGAGCCGAGGCCGCCGAGGGGCTGCTTCTCGACGAACATCCAGGCGTCCTTGACCGGGAAGAGGCGGCCGTCCTTGGCCAGGGCCTCGGGAGTCACCCCCCTGAGAGGCGAGTAGTCGTCGAGGACGTAGAAGCCCCGGCCGAACGTGGCCAGGACGAGGTCCGACTCGCGCTTCTGGATGTCGAGGTCGCGGACGGCGACGGTCGGCAGGCCCGAGCCGAGCTTCTTCCAGCGCTTGCCCCCGTCGAGCGTCGCGAACAGGCCGAACTCGGTCCCGGCGAAGAGAAGGTCTTTGCGGACGTGGTCCTCGGCCAGGGCGTAGACCGAGCCCCGCTCGGGCAGGTCCGAAGCGATCGAGGTCCAGGTCCTCCCGAGGTCGGCGCTCTTGAGGACGTAGGGCTTGAAGTCGCCCCGCTTGTGGTTGTTGAAGGCCGCGTACACGGTGTTCCGGTCGTGATGGGAAGCGACGATGTCGTTGACGTAGGTCAGGTCGGGCACGCCGGGGAACTTGTCGATCCCGCGCCAGCTCGCGCCGCCGTCCTCGGTCACCTGGATGAGGCCGTCGTCGGTGCCGGCGTAGAGCAGGCCCTCGGCGCCCGGCGACTCGTCGAGGGCGACGATGTTGCCGTACTGCGAGGTCGAGGCGTTCTTGGCCACGGCGTCCATGGGCCAGACGCGGCCCATGACCTCGAGCGCGTTGCGGTCGACGCGGCGCGTCAGGTCGTCGCTGACGACCGTCCAGGAGTCGCCGCGGTCGTCGCTGCGGAAGACCTTGTTGGCGGCGAAGTAGAGCCGGGTGTGGGAGTGCGGGCTGACGAAGAGGCCCCCGGCGCGGCGGACCCCGACGTCCGCCGCCTCGTCCCGGGGTCGCCGGCGTGCTACGCCGATTCCGACTACCTCATCCCCCTTTTGGGGAACCTGGCGGCGGACTTCCCGGACGCGGCCGCCCGCGCCGCCGTCGCCGGGTTCAAGCCGCTCGAACGGACTTCGAACTGAAGAGGACCACCATGAGATCGCAACGCATGCCCTGGAAGGACTTCCTGGCCCAGCGCCAATCCGTCCTGGAGACCTGGCCGACCGGCCGCGACGTCGCGGCGATCGAGGACGGCCTGCGCTACCAGCGCACGATCCCCGGCGACAAGAACTTCGCCAAGGCCATGTCCAAGGCCAAGGCCGACGGCCGCACCCTGCTCCAGCCGCGGGCCGGGGTGGCCCTCATCGACGACCACATCCGCCTGCTCCGCTACCTCGAAACGGAGGGCACGGCCGACCTCCTGCCGACGACGATCGACGCCTACACCCGCCAGAACCGCTACGAGGAGGCCGCCCGCGGCATCGAGAGATCCCGGCTCGCCGGCACCTCGCTCCTCAACGGCTTTCCGGCCGTCAACCACGGCCGCGACGGCTGCCGCCAGGTCACCGAGGCGGTCTCCAGGCCCACCCAGGTCCGCCACGGCACGCCCGACGCCCGGCTCCTGGCCGAGATCTCCCTCGCCGGCGGCTTCACCTCGTACGAGGGCGGCGGCATCTCCTACAACATCCCCTACGCCAAGAAGGTCGAGATCGGCCAGTGCCTGCGCGACTGGCAGTACGTCGACCGGCTCGTCGGCTATTACGAGGAGAACGGCGTCGCCGTCAACCGCGAGCCGTTCGGACCGCTCACCGGGACCCTCGTCCCGCCCTTCATCTCCCACGCGGTCGCCATCCTCGAGGGCCTGCTGGCGCTCGAGCAGGGCGTCAAGTCCCTGACCCTCGGCTACGGGCAGGGTGGCAACGTCCTGCAGGACCTGGCCGCCCTGATCTCGCTCCGCGAGCTCGCGGAGGAGTACTTCCGCGAGGCCGGCCACGCCGGCTTCGACCTGACGCTCGTCTTCCACCAGTGGATGGGCGGCTTCCCCGAGGACGAGGCCAAGGCCTTCTCGGTCATCGGCCTGGGCGCTTTCGTCGCCGCCGCCGGCCGGGTCGAGAAGACCATCGTCAAGTCGCCCCACGAGGCCATGGGCATCCCGACCAAGGAGGCCAACGCCTCGGGGCTCAAGGCCACCCGCCAGGTCCTGAGCATGCTGGCCGACCAACGGATCTGCGCCGACAACGCCGTCGTCCAGCGCGAGAAGGAGCTCATCCGCCGCGAGGTCGACGCCCTCATGTCGGCCGTCTTCGCCGCGTCGGGCGACGACCTCGTCCAGGGCATCGTCCGGGCCTTCGCCGGCGGGCTCCTCGACGTCCCCTTCGCCCCCTCGGTCTACAACAGGGGCAAGGTCCTGCCCGTCCGCGACAACGAGGGCTGCATCCGCCTTTTCGCCAAGGGCAGCCTGCCCCTCGGCGACGACATCATGTCCTTCCACAAGGAGCGCCTGCAGGAGCGGTCGAAGGCCGAGGGGCGCCCGGTCTCCTTCCAGATGGTGACCGACGACATCTACGCCATCAGCAAAGGCAAGCTCATCGGGAGGCCCAAATGAAGATCGTGCGAGCCCTGTTCGTGCCCGGGTCGTCGGCCTTCTACTTCGACGACCAGAAGGCCATCAAGGGCGGCGCGCCCCACGACGGCGCCCTCTACGGCGGGGCGCCCGAGACCCCGGGCTTCCGGGCCGTCCGGGTCGCCGGCGAGGCCCTGTCGGTCCTGCTCCTCCTCGAGAACGGCGGCTGGGCCCTGGGCGACTGCGCCGCGGTCCAGTACTCCGGGGCCGGCGGCCGCGACCCCCTCTTCCTGGCCGCGGACTGCCTGCCCCTGCTCGAGACACGGATAAGGCCCCTCCTCGAGGGCGCCGAGGTCGGCCCCTTCCGCGAGATGGCCGCCCGTTTCGAGGCCCTCGAGTTCGACGGCCGGCGCCTCCACACGGCCATCCGTTACGGCCTGTCGCAGGCCCTTCTCCACGCCCGGGCCCTGGCGACCGACCGGATCATGGCCGAGGTCGTCTGCGACGAGTACGGCCTGCCCGTCGTCGCCGAGCGCGTGCCCGTCTTCGGCCAGAGCGGCGACGACCGCTACATCAACGTCGACAAGATGATCATGAAGCGGGTCGACGTCCTGCCCCACGCCCTCATCAACAACGTCAAGACCAAGCTCGGCCACGAGGGCGAGCTGCTGCGGGAGTACCTCGGCTGGCTGGTCGGGCGCATCCGCGGGTTCCGGACCGACCCGTCCTACGTCCCGACCCTCCACATCGACGTCTACGGAACGATCGGGATCATCATGGCCCTGCGGCCCGACCGCGTCGCCGACTACCTGGCCTCGCTCGAGCCCGTCGCCGCGGAATTCCCCCTCTACATCGAGGGCCCGGTCGACGCCGGCGGGAAGCCGCGCCAGATCGAGCTCCTGGCCGCCATCCGCGAGCGGCTCCGGGCCATGGGCTCCACGGTCAAGATCGTGGCCGACGAATGGTGCAACACCTACGAGGACGTCGTCGACTTCACGGCCGCCAAGTCCTGCGACATGGTCCAGATCAAGACGCCCGACCTCGGCGGCATCCAGAACACCATCGAGCCCTTCCGTGAGGGCGGCCAGGCCGCGCTTGAGCCCCCGGACGGCGGGGGAGAGGACCGGGACAGGCCTCTTCTTCTCGCGGGTCTTCTCCCAGGCCCGGCCCAGGACGAGCGTCGAGAGGACGCCGTCGAAATCGAACGAGATCCGCCCGGCGGAAAGCGCCATAGCGTCCTCATACCAGATTCCGGCGCCCCGGCGCAAGAGCGGCCTTGCCTGACGGCCCGCCCTTCACCTAAGATAGGGCCATTCCGTCATTCGAGGAGGCGACATGAGGATCACCCGCCGGACGACCGTTTGCGCGCTCCTGCTTCTGCTCGCGGCCCTTCCCGCCCTGGCCCCCGCCCAGGTCACCAAGGCCGACTACGACCGGGCCACGGGCCTGCGGGCCAAGCTCCAGCCCCTGGCCCTGAACGTCGTCGACCGCGGCGGCTGGATCGGCAAGACGGCCCGCTACTGGTACCGCAAATCGGTCGCCGGCGGCAACGAGTACTGGATCGCCGACGCGTCGGCGGGGACCAAGGCCGTCGCCTTCGACCACGCGAAGCTGGCGGCGGCCCTGGCGGCCGCGTCGGGCGAGAAGGTCGAGCCCCTCGGCCTGCCCTTCGTCACCGTCACCTTCGTCGACGACGGCAAGTCGGTCGAGTTCGCGGCGGCCGGGGCCCGCTGGTCCTGCGACCTTTCGACCTACGCCTGCAAGAAGCTCGACGGCCCCGGGCCGCGCGGCCCCCGCGGCGGCATGACCATGTGGGAGAGGGGGCCCGCCCCCGAAGCCGCCTCGAAGGAGTCGAAGACCTCCCCCGACGGGAAGCGGGAGGCCTTCATCCGCAACTACAACGTGTGGCTCCGCGACAAGGAGACGAAGAATGAGACGGTCCTCAGCCGGGACGGCTCGGAAGGGGACTACTACACCTACGCCTCCCTGCGTTGGTCGCCCGACTCGAAGAAGCTGGCCGCCTACCGCCTGCGCCGCGGCCATCACCGCGTCATCCAGTACGTCGAGTCCTCGCCGGCCGACCAGCTCCAGCCGAAGTACCATACGATGGAGTACGCCAAGCCCGGCGACGCCCTGGACATCGAGCGCCCCGTCCTCTTCCTGGCCGAGACGGGCGCGCGCCTCGAGGTCGACGACGCGCTCTTCCGGAACCCCTACGAGATGGGCGACATCGCCTGGCGCAAGGACGGCCGGGCCTTCACCTTCGAGTACAACGGGCGCGGCCACCAGGTCTACCGGATCGTCGAGGTCGACGCCGCCACGGGCGCGGCCCGGGCCGTGGTCGAGGAGAAGTCGGCGACCTTCTTCCACTACAGCGGCAAGAAGTTCCGCCACGACCTCGACGACGGCCGCGAGGTCGTCTGGATGTCGGAGCGCGACGGCTGGAACCACCTCTACCTCTACGACGGCGCCGCCGGCGCGGTCAAGAGCCGGATCACGGCGGGGGAGTGGGCGGTCCGCTCCGTCGACAGGGTCGACGAGGAGAAGCGCCTGGTCTACTTCCAGGCCGGCGGCCTCGTCCCCGGCCAGGACCCCTATTTCCTGCACGCCTGCCGCGTCAGCCTCGACGGCACGGGGTTCGAGCGCCTGACGGAGGGGGAGGGGAACCACACCGTGGCCTATTCGGCGGACAACGCCTATTTCGTCGACACGTGGTCGCGCGTCGACCTGGCCCCGACGACCGAGATCCGCCGGGTCGCGGACAAGTCCCTGGTCATGACCGTGGAGAAGGGCGAAATCGGCGGGCTCGTCAAGGCCGGCTGGCGGGCGCCCGAGGTCTTCGTCGCCAAGGCCCGCGACGGGAAGACCGACATCTGGGGGATCGTCGTCCGGCCGACGAGCTTCGACCCGCGCAAGAAGTACCCCGTCATCGAGTACATCTACGCCGGGCCGCACAGCTCCTTCGTCCCGAAATCGTTCCAGGCCTGGAGCGGCATGCGGGCCCTGGCCGAGCTGGGCTTCATCGTCTCCCAGGTCGACGGGATGGGCACGAGCAACCGCTCCAAGGCCTTCCACGACGTCTGCTGGAAGAACATCGGCGACGCCGGCTTCCCGGACCGGATCCTGTGGCACAAGGCCGTGGCCGCCAAGTACCCCTCTTACGACATCGGCCGGGTCGGCATCTACGGCAACTCGGCCGGCGGGCAGAACGCCCTGGGGGCGCTGCTCTTCCACCCCGAGTTCTACAAGGCCGCGGTGTCCTCGTGCGGCTGCCACGACAACCGCATGGACAAGATCTGGTGGAACGAGCAGTGGATGGGCTGGCCGCTCGGGCCCGAGTACGCGGCCTCGTCGAACGTCGACAACGCCCACCGGCTCCGGGGCGACCTGCTGCTCATCGTCGGCGAGATGGACACCAACGTCGACCCGGCCTCGACCATGCAGGTCGTCAACGCCCTGATCAAGGCCGACAAGGTCTTCGACCTCCTGGTCATCCCCGGCGGCGGGCACGGCATGGGCGGGGCCTACGGCGAGCGCAAGATGTACGACTTCTTCGTCCGCAGCCTGCTCGGGGCGACGCCGCCGAAGTGGAACGCGCAGCCGGCGAAATAGCGGCGGCCGGCCGGCCCGGCGGCTAGCTCACCCGCCCCACGGCGACGACGTAGTTCTTGCCGTGCTTCTTGGCGCCGACTGATCGCCTCTCATTCGGATCCGTTCTGCGGCTTTCGGGGAAGTCTCCGCGGCGGCGAGGGAATTCGCCTCGAAGATCCCCGTTGCTGGAGGAGGGGACCCGCGCAGCGGGGGGGAACCGTGCAAACTGGTTCCCCGGGGGGCCGGGGAGCTAGAGGCGATTCCCGAGCGAAGCCGAAAGGAGACTTCCCCGGTTTTCGGATCGGTTATTTGTAGGGATCTTCTGCCGCGCCGCTGGAGATGTCCAGGAGCAGGCGGTTGGTCGCCGACCGCGTTTCCCCTACGCTCGTGACGAAGATGGCCGGGTCGTCCATGACCGGGCACTTGTTCTCGCAGATGCCGCAGCCGGTGCAGAGGTCGAGGTCGACGACAGGGCCCTTCTGGACGACGACCGTGCCGTCGGGGAGCTTGGCCTCGACCTCGACCAGCTTGATGGCCTTGGGCGAGACCGGGCAGTGCTCCTCGCAGACGATGCAGGGCTTGCCCAGGACGAAGGGGATGCAGCGGCTCTTGTTGACCCAGGCCGAGCCCATCTTGACCAGGTTCTTCTCCTCGATGGTCAGCTTCCGGATGGCCCCCGTCGGGCAGACCTGCGTGCAGAGCGAACAGTAGTACTCGCAGTAGCCGATCTTCGGGACGAGCATCGGGGTATAGACGCCCTCGGGCCCGGCCTCGGCGAGGACGGGCTGGAGACCGCCGGTCGGGCAGGCCCGCATGCACTGGCCGCACTTGACGCACTTGGCCAGGAACTTGTCCTCGGGGAGGGAGCCCGGCGGCCGGATGAGCTTGAGCGAGGCCCTTTTCCGGGAGGGCGTCAGACGGAAGAAGGGCGTCGCGACGAGCCCGAGGAAGGTCGTGAGAAGGAGCTTCCGCCGCGAGAGGTCGACGTTCGAGACGTTGGTCAGCTTCTCGAAGCGGGCGCCGAAGGGGAAGCGGATGGCCCCGGTCGGGCAGATCGAGGCGCAGTTCAGGCAGTAGACGCACTCGCCGCTCTTCCACCGGTCGTTGGGATAGGGCTGGGCCTGGGTCTCGCAGTGCTGGGTGCAGAGGCCGCACTGGATGCACTTCTCCGGGTCGATGCGGAGCTTGAGCAGGTTCCAGCGGCTGAGCAGCCCGAGAAGCGCGCCGGCCGGGCAGAGGTAGCGGCACCAGAAGCGCTCCTTGCGGGCGTTCAAGGCGATGGCGCCGAGGAAGATCAAGCCGATGGAGAAGCCCTGGAGGAAGGTCGCGTTGATGGTCCAGTTCTGGAGGGCCTGGGAGACCGTCCGGCCCAGGCCGATCGCGCCGAGACCGTAGAACATCCCGCTCAGGCCGGTCAGCGCCAGGGCCAGGGCCGGGAAGACGGCCAGGGACAAGGACCGGGTCAGGAAGGACAGCGGGTCGAGATAGCCCGCCAGGTCGAGGCCGAGGACGGCGCCGACGAGGACGACGAGGAGGATGTAGTACTTCGGGGCCAGGCTGGTCTTGTCCTCCCGCGGCGGCTTGAGGAACTTCGTCCTCTTGAGGACGAACGAGGAGAACTGGTGGACGGCCCCGAGCGGGCAGACCCAGCCGCAGAAGACGCGCCCGAAGAGGACCGTGGCCGCGACGGTGATCAGGGAGAAGACGAAGTAGGCGTAGACGAGCCTGGCCGAGACGGTCGTGACCAGGGCCAGCAGCGGGTCGAAGTGGAAGAAGCGCTGGACGGTCGAGCCGATGTAGTCCTCGCCCGTGTAGTGGGCGCCGAGCAGGAGCCGGAGGAAGAGGGCGAAGAAGACCGCCTGGCTGGCGATCCGCAGGCGCTCCAGGAGGCGGTGTTTCCTAGACCTTTCTTTTTTCAAGGCGCACCTTCGTCAGGTCGGATTCGCCCAGCCCCCGCTCCCGGGCCAGGCCGAGGTAGGGCAGCTCGCGAGGCGCGACATCGAAGAGCGAGGCCGCGAAGGCGTCCACGGCGACCGGGTCCGTTCCGGCGGCCACGGTCTTCCGCATCTCGGTGTCCGAGGTCCGGCCGCCCTGGGGCCCGTTGCGGACGAGGATGCGGTAGGCGTCGAGGACGGTCAGGCTCGGCTTGAAGAAGGCGGCCAGGTCGACCACGGCCTTGTCGAGGTCCTGGTGGAACTGGTTGCGGGCCCCGCCGACGGCGCCGAGCCAGTTCTTCATGCCCAGCGTCAGCCGGCAGAGGGAGTGGTGCTTGGCGATGGGGACGTTGATGATCTTGTCCGACTCGAAGACGTCGAGGAGGACCTCCCACTCCTTGAGCCAGACGCCCTTGAGGGCCATCTTCTTGACCCGGTAGTCGTCGACGAAGAGCATGTCGCCGCCGGCCTGCTTGACGGCCTCCTGGATGCCCGAGCGGATGTAGCAGCGCTTGGCCTGGTTGGTGGTGTTGTCGATGACCACGGCCCTCTTGGCCCCGGCCTCGAGGACGAGCTCGACCAGGGCCCTGACGACCTCGGGATTGGTGCAGGCGGCCATCTCCGGGGTCCGGTCCCAGCCGATGTTCGGCTTGATGACGACCTTGTCGCCCTTGGCGACGAAGGCCTTCATGCCGCCGAGCGCGGCGACGGCCTCGCGGGTGATGGCCGCGGGCGATTCCCCCTCGGCGACGGCGAGCAGCGGGCCGTGCGGATGCCGGCCGTGTCGACCAGGACGAACGGCTTCCCGTCGCGCAGGAGGAGCGTGTCGGTCGAGTCCCGCGTCGTGCCCGGGATCTCGCTGACGATGAGGCGCTCCGAGCCGGCCAGCCGGTTGACGAGGGACGACTTGCCGACGTTGGTCCGGCCGACGATGGCGATGCGCAGGGGCGCCGCGGCGTCGCGGGCGGGCGGGGCGGCGGCGGGCAGGGCGGCGGCGACGGCCTCCTCGAGCCGGTCGACGTTGATCTTGTGCTCGGCCGAGACGAAGTGGATGTCCTTCTCCCCCAGCCGGTAGTACTCGGCCGTCATCGAGCTCTCCTGGACGGGCGAGTCGACCTTGTTGACGACGAGGAGGAGCGCCAGGCCGCGGCGCTTGAGGTCGAAGTAGAGGGCCTCCTCGGCCGGGCCGATGTCGCGCTTGCCGTCGAGGACGAAGAGGACGAGGTCGGCGGCCGCGGCCTCCTCGAGGGCCTTGGCCCGGACCTTGTCGCTCAGGGGCTCGTCGGCGACGCCGAACAGGCCGCCCGTGTCGACCAGGGTGAAGCGCCTGTCCCCGAGGGTGTGCTCGGCGGAGAGGCTGTCCCGGGTCATGCCCGGATCGGAGTGGACGAGCGATCTGCGCTGGCCGAGG
Organism: Candidatus Aminicenantota bacterium; assembly: GCA_041320535.1. GTDB lineage: Bacteria > Acidobacteriota > Aminicenantia > Aminicenantales > Saccharicenantaceae > RBG-16-66-30. The sequence goes on from JBGLNH010000001.1 coordinate 2,399,362, forward strand.
ATGCGGTTGAACAGGGTCGACTTGCCGACGTTGGGGAAGCCGACGATGACGACGCGGGGGAGCTTGGTCACGCCTGGCCCCGGTTCATTTCGCGACGATGGAATAATCGGGAAGGAAGGCCCGGGTCAGGTCGACGTGGCCGCCGAGCGTCTCCTTCTCGGCGCCCTCGACCAGGATGGCCACTTTTTTCACGGTCTTGAAGTTGAAGGCCAGGGTGTCGACGACGGCGTACACGGCGGCCAGCTCCGAGGTCGATCCGTAGGCCAGCTGCTCGGCCACCTCGCGGCTGAGATCGACCGTGGCCAGGCCGTCCGGGCCGATGAAGACCTGGCGGACCTTGGTCTGGGGCGGGAGCGGCGAAGCGAAGCCCTCCTCCGAGCCGCGGATGAGCTCGGCCAGGGCCCGCTCCGCCTCGTCGGCCTCGGTCGGGCCGGAGGCGATCTCTCGGGTCTCCTTGTGGAGAAGATCGTCGTCGTCGGCCAGGAAGAACAGCGTCACCGTCCGCGACGCGGCGGCCGCGGCGCCGCCGGCGTCGGGCGGCTTGGGGACGTTGGCGTCGATGAAGCGCTTGACGCTCTCCCGCGTCCCGCCGAGGAAGAAGACGAGGACGAGGGCGGCGAGAACGAGCGCTAGGCCGCCGAGGACGACCGCCGGCCGGGAGAGGAGGCCTTTCTTCTTGCTGCTGCGGCCCATGGCGTCCTACTCCGTCACCCGGATGAAGCGGGCGAGGCCGCGGTAGATGGCCTCGGCGACCCTGGTCTGGAAATCGTCGGAGGCCAGCCGCTTCTCTTCTTCCGGGTTGGACAGGAAGGCGGCCTCGACGAGGATGGCCGGGCAGGCGACCCCGGTCAGGACCTTGAAGGGGGCCTGCTTGATGCCGCGGTTGCGCGTCCCGAGCATGGCGTCGAGCTCCTCCTGGACGAGCTCGGCCAGGCGGCTGCTCTGCTTGATGTAGGCCGTCTGGGCCATGTCCCAAAGGATCATCATCAGGTCGTCGTCCGAGGAGGGGTCGATGCGGCTCTGGAGGTCGGTCGAGTTGTTCTCGAGGTAGGCCAGGCGGCGGGTCTCCTCGTCGGTGGCGTTGAGGCTGAGGAAGAAGGTCTCGGAGCCGGCCGCCTTGCGCTGGACGGCGCCGTTGGCGTGGATGCTGATGAACACCCCGGCCTTGTGGTTGTTGGCGACGGCGGCCCGGTTCTCGATGGCCACGTCGACGTCGCGGTCCCGGGTCAGGACGGCCGTGAGCCCCAGGTTCCGCTCGATGAGGGCCTTGAGCTTGAGACCGATGGCCAGGGTGACGTCCTTCTCGAGGGTCCCGAACCTGCCCTTGGCCCCGGTCTCCATGCCGCCGTGGCCGGGATCGATGACCACGGTCTGGACGCGGCCTCCGGAGGCGGGCGCCTGGCCGGCGCGGGCGGGCGGGGCGCAGACGGCGAGGAGGAGCAGAGCGGCCAGGGCGGGGGCCGCGGCGGATCGCCGTATCTTGAAGATCTTCACGTGCGGATGTGGTGGAGGCGGCGGGAATCGAACCCGCGTCCGAAAGCAGTCAACAGCAGGTCTCTACACGCTTATCCCCTTCCTTGATCTCGTCGCCCGGCGCTCGAAGAGGAAAAGCGCCGGGCAACCAGCCCCGAAGGTGTTTCGCTCCCCGGCCTCAGGGCCGGACCGGCTCGCTATCCCGCCCGTTTGACGCTCCGAAGGCCCTGCGGGAGGGAGCCCCCGGAACGGCGTGCCTTTCTCTTAGGCCGCGACTGCTAAAGGTTCTGCAGTTAAGTTGTTTCCACCGGTTTAGCGAGGTGGGTGGGACCTCGGCGTGCAACCTGTGTCTCATTGCCTCCGTCGAGACCAGTTCGCCCCCATACTCCTTTCGCATTCAATTATAGGGCCCCCTCCCCGGGGTGTCAACCGGAGCCGGATGGGGTCAAACCTGCTTTTATTCGAAAAAAGCAGGTTTGACCCCCTATAGGCGTTGACGTGACCGGTGGCCTTGATGCGCCGGTCGAGCGCACCCTGGATGTTCTCCCAGACGGCGTAGCCGTGCGGGCGGATGACCATCATGCCCTTCATCGGAGTGTAATCGGCGAGCTCGGCCTTCTGGACGATCTCGACGTACCATTTCGAGAAATCCTCGCTCTTGGGCGTGATCTGGCGAACCTGCCGTTCCTTTTCGTTCACGACATCTCCTTGTGTTTGAGCGTTTTACGATTCTAGCGGCGGGAGCGGCCATTGTCAAGGAACCGGAGCGGGAAATCCGGGACATGACCCTTTTCTTTTGAAAAGGGATCGGGTCCCCGGGATTTCCGGGGCCGGGGCGGCGCGCCAGCGCCGCCGGGGAATATCCCCCAGGGGTTCACCGGTAGGGGTGATTGACCGGCCGCGAACTCGCGTGCGATTCTGGTCACGCCAATTTCAAAGGAAAAGGAAGCCGTTATGCTGAGCAGGAACGCCTGGGACTCCAGGCCCCTCCGGCACCGTCCGGCGGAACGGGGCTTCAAGCTCGCTCTGCCCATGACGGTCGAGGGCCCGGACCCCGATGGGACCTTCTTCCACGAGGAGACGACCCTCTCCTTCATGAGCCACCAGGGCGCCCTGTTTCCCCTGCGCAATCCGGTCTCCCTGGGCTCCCGTTTGAAGCTCGTCGTCGCCCTGCCGCCCAAGCTGGGCGAGGGCCGGACCTTGAAGCTCGTGGTCAAGGGGACGATCGTCGACGTGGACGCGGGGGAAGGGGACGACGCCGCGCCCCAGGTCGCCCTCCGGCTCGAGTCGAGGTACATCATCCAGGCCGACGAGGGCGCCGGTCCGGTCCCCGATCCGTCGCCGTCGGCGCCTAGTCTCTAAAGGTGAGGCCTCCATCCGGAATTTGACCCCGCGATTCCCCGTCAAAAGGGATTCTCCCGCCCGCCGGGACCTGGGATAATGCCCAACGCAATGGACGTGGTCAAGCTTCTTCAGGACCCCTCGACCGCCGCCCCGGCCAAGCACGGGAAAAGGGAGCGCTCTTTCGAGCTCTCCCTGCCGGCCCTGGTCAAGGGCCTCGACGCCTCGGGGCGGAAGTTCGAGGAGCGGACGTCCGTCTGCGCGATCAGCGCGCAGGAGGCCTCGTTCCGCTTGAAGGCCCGCCTGGGGATCGACGGCCGGGTGACGCTCTTCCTGGACGTCCCGAGGACCCTGATCCTCGAGAGCCCCCTGCGGCTGGTCCTCTCGGGGGCCGTGGTCTATGTCCGCTTCGAGGAGAAGAGCGATAAGCAGCAGTTCGTCGTCGTCCGGCTCGACCGCGCCTTCCGCCTGCACGCGAACGGCCTGACGCCGGCCTAGCCGCTCGCGGCCGTCTCACCCCCCCTCACCCCCCTGGCTTGACAAGCCCTCCCCGATTGTCTATGATTCGGACAACCCGATGGAAAGATCATTGAAGCCCACCAAACCGCCCAAAGGGACCGAGGCAAGCATGGAGAAAAAGAAGACGGCCGCCGCGAACCCGCCGAAGATCAGCCTGCTCGTGTTCTGTCCTTCCGAGATCATCCTGGCCGGCATCCTGCGGGCCCTCGAGGCCGATCCGGACCTGGAGATCCTCAACATCGAGAAGAACACGATCGAGTCCTTCATGGACTCGATCCGCAAGCTCAAGCCCGAGGTCATCCTCTTCGCCCACATGGAGGCCCTGCCGAACCTCCGGGAGATCTGCAAGGCCATCCGCGAGATCTCCAAGGCCCAGGGCAAGTCGGAGCTCCTCCTGCTCGGCAGCATCCCGGCCCACGAGGAGATCGTCAACCTCATCAACGCCGGGGCCCGGGGCTACTTCGACCTCAACGACGCCTCGGCCCAGCTGCCCGAAGCGGTCCGCGGCATCCGCAAAGGCGAGATCTGGCTGCCCCGCGACAAGATGTCCAGCATCATGGACCGGATCATCTCCGTCGTCGGCCGGGACCTCAAGGAGAAGACGCTCGACCAGCTCACCCCGACCGAGTTCCAGGTCCTGCGCCTCATCGGGCAGGGCAAGAGCAACGACGAGATCGCCGAGCTGATGTTCATCAGCAAGAACACGGTCCGCTCGCACATCAAGAGCATCTACGCCAAACTCGACACCCACAGCCGCCTCCAGCTGGCGCTCTACGCCATCAATTCCGCGCTCTTTTAAATCGAGGAAGCGAGGACGACGCCATGACCAAGAAAGCCGCGCCCAGGAAGAAAGCCAAGGCCATCCCCGAGGACCTGGAGATCAATCGCCGCCGGGAATGGCGGTTCGACTTCCCGCTGGAAACGTTCATCGAGGGCAGCCTCGCCGACGGCGCCAAGTTCAAGGAGGCGACGCAGCTCGAGAACATCTCCTCCGGCGGCGCCTACTTCACCCTGGACTCCGGGGTGGTCGTCGGCTCCAAGCTGAACCTGTACATCGAGCTGCCCGAAAGGCTGGCCGACGGCAAGAAGCTCCGGATGCGGATCGGCGGCATCACGGTCCGCCTGGAGAAGCCCGACAAGAAGAACAAGCGCCAGGGCGTCGCCGTGCGGTTCAGCGATGACATGTTCAAGATCGTCCCGGTCCTCTTAGCGTTCGTCTGCCTCCTGATAAGCCGGAAATTGAAAAAAAGATGTTGAATCTCGCTCTGATATCTGATATATTACGACTAAATCAAGGGAAAAAGCCCCTGAGAGGCAGAGACTTAAGCGCCATGAGCATGACGGGCCGCGTCTTCGACATCAAGCGCTACTCGATCCATGACGGGCCGGGTATCCGCACGACGGTCTTCCTCAAAGGCTGTTCCCTGAACTGTCTCTGGTGCCACAATCCCGAGAGCGTCGACCCCGGCCCCGAGCTCATGCATTGGCCGGGGCGGTGCGCCCGCTGTCACGCCTGCGTCGCGGCCTGCCCGACGGGGGCCATCGTCAAGGACGCGGCGGGAGCGATCGCCGTCGACCGGGCCAAGTGCGATCTCTGCGGCAAGTGCGCGGAGGCCTGTCTTTACGACGCCATGCAGATCGTCGGCCGCGAGATGAGCGTCGACGAGGTCCTGGCCGAGGCCGAGAAGGACCGCGTCTTCTACGAACAGTCCGGCGGAGGCGTCACGCTCTCCGGCGGCGACCCGGCGGTCCAGTCCGCGTTCGCCGAGGCCCTCCTCGACGGCTGCCGCGAGCGCGGGATCCGGACGGCCGTCGACACGGCCGGGTTCTCCGGGAACGGCGCCCTCGGGCGCTTGGCCGCGAAGACCGACCTCGTCCTCTTCGACCTCAAGGTCATGGACGAGGCGCGGCACCGCGAGACGACCGGCGTCGCCAACGCCCCGATCCTCGACAACCTCAGGAAGCTCGCTTCCGGCCCGGCCGAGGTCTGGGTGCGCGTCCCGCTCGTCGCCGGCGTCAACGACGACGACGGCAACATCGCCGGGACGATCGATCTGCTCCGATCGCTCGAGACGATCAAACGGGTCGGCCTCCTGCCCTACCACCCCGGGGGCATGGAGAAGGCCCGCAGGATAGGCAAAGAATCACGATTCCGGAGATTCGAACCGCCCTCCGAACAGAGGATCGCGGCCGTCGAGGCCGCCTTCCGGGAGGCGGGGTTCGAGGTCCGCCGCGGAGGATGACCGTGAACGAACGCATCAAGAAGCTGAGACGGCAGACGCTCGAGGCCCGGCCGACGATCAGCGCCGAGAGGGCCCGGCTCCTGACCGAGTTCTACAAGGGCCCCGGGGCGGATTCCCTGTCCGCGCCCGTGCGGCACGCCCTGGCCTTCAAGCACGTCATGGAGAGGAAGGCCGTCTGCGTCAACGACGGCGAGCTCATCGTCGGCGAGCGGGGCCCGGCCCCCAAGGCGACCCCGACCTATCCCGAGGTCTGCATCCACTCCGTCCAGGACCTCGTTTACCTCAACGACCGCAAGAAGACCGCGTTCGCCTCGGACGAGGAGACGCGCCGCGTCTACGCCGAGGAGATCATCCCCTTCTGGCAGGGCCGCTCGCAGCGGGAGCGCATCTTCGCCGAGATGGCCCCGGAGTGGATCGACGCCTACGAGGCGGGCGTCTTCACCGAGTTCATGGAGCAGCGGGCCCCGGGCCACACCGTTCTCGACGGCAAGATCTACAGGAAGGGCCTGAACGACTTCAAGAAGGATATCGCCGCCGCGCTGGGCGCGCTCGACTTCCTGGGCGATCCCGAGGCCTATGAGAAGCAGGAAGAGCTCAAGGCCATGGCCGCGAGCTGCGACGCCGTCATCGCCTTCGCCCGGCGCCACGCCGGGAAGGCCCGGGAGCTCGCGGCGGAGGAGAAGGACCCGGCCCGGAAGAAAGAGCTCGAGAGGATCGCCGAGGTCTGCGACCGCGTGCCGGCCGAGGCGCCGCGCGACTTCTGGGAGGCCCTCCAGGCCTACTGGTTCGTCCACCTCGGCGTCATCACCGAGTACAACACCTGGGACTCCTTCAATCCCGGCCGGCTCGACCAGCACCTCCGGCCGTTCTACGAGCGGGGCCTGGCCGACGGCACGCTGACGAAGGAATCGGCCCGGGAGCTCCTCCAGGCCTTCTGGGTCAAGTTCAACAACCAGCCCGCGCCCCCCAAGGTCGGCGTCACGGCCGAGGAGAGCGGCACCTACACCGACTTCGCCCTGATCAACGTCGGCGGGCTGAAGGAGGACGGCACCGACGGCGTCAACGAGCTGAGCTACCTCATCCTCGACGTCATCGAGGAGATGCGCATCCTGCAGCCGAGCTCGATGGTCCAGATCAGCGCCAAGGGGCCGGACTCCTTCCTGACGCGCGCCCTCAAGATCGTCAGGACGGGCTTCGGCCAGCCTTCGATCTTCAACACCGACGCCATCGTCCAGGAGCTCGTCCGGCAGGGCAAGTCGGTCGTCGACGCGCGCAACGGCGGGGCCAGCGGCTGCGTCGAGGCCGGGGCCTTCGGCAAGGAGGCCTACATCCTGACCGGCTACTTCAACCTGCCCAAGGTCTTCGAGATCGCGCTCAACGACGGCGTCGACCCCCGGACCGGGAAGAGGATCGGCCTCGCGACCGGGGACCCCGGGTCGTTCGCGTCCTTCGACGAGCTCTTCGAGGCCTTCCGCAGGCAGATCCGCCACTTCGTCGACATCAAGGTCCGCGGCAGCAACGTCATCGAGGCCCTCTACGCCAAGGGCAGGTTCATGAAGACTTCCTTGGTCAGGACCTGGCCCTTGACGGTGCTCTTGACGTCGATGAGCGGGCTCTGGCCCACGACCGTGACCTGCTCCTCGATGGCCGCGACCTCGAGCTGGACGTTGATGGCGATCGTCTGGTTCATCTGGGTGACGATGCCTTCGCGCCGGAGGGTCTTGAAGCCTTGGAGCGTGAAGACGACGGTGTAGGTCCCCGACGGCAGCGCGAACAGGCGGAAGCGCCCGTCGGCGTCCGTGACGGCGGACTGCCCGCCGACCATCCTCGGGCTGGTCGCCTCGACCGAAACGCCGGGGAGCGGGGCTCCGTCGGTGTCGGTGACGCGGCCTTCCATCGTGCCCGTGGCCGTCAGCTGGCCGTAGGCGATGGAGCCGGCGAGGAAGAGAACGGCGATGGCGAAAACGGATATCTTTTTCAGCATTCGCTAATCCCTTTCCTTATGAACTAATGAGTCCTTGCTCACAGCGATCGGATCGCTGTTCGGGCTAAGAATTGCCCCCTTCCCCATGTACACCTGGAGACCTGTCCTATTCTCACCTCCTCTGATATGAAAATTCATAGATGACTATCAAATAGCAATTATCATGCCAGAACATAAGTAATAGAATATAAATGGATTAACTATCGAATTCGCCTAGCTCGGTATGCAATAAATTGGATAGGATGCATTTTTTTGGATGAGAGGCAGTTTATTGCGCCGGGTGGGGGCGCCGGAACGGGTGTTCAGGCCGCCGAGACCGTTAGGGACGCCCGGCCGTAGGCGGCTTTCCCGGAAACGGGGTCCTGCAGGAATATATAGAGGTTGTAGCTGCCCGGCTCGAGGACGCCTGCGGGGATGCCCAGGCGGATGATCTCGACGGAACCCCGCCGCTCCCGCCCCTGGAGGGTGAAGGGCACGGGGACCGTGTCCCCGCCGCCCGTCCGGGCCAGCCGGGCGTTGACTTTGAGGTCTCCGCCGTCGCCTCCGAGGACCTCGCAGGGGACGACGACGGTCAGCGCCCGCCCCGGCTCGAGTCCCCCGACGACCGGGACGAGCTCGTCGGAATCCAGGGGATAGAGGTCCGCCGCGCCGTGGGCGCCGGACGGCCGGCCGCCCGGAGCGGTCAGCCGGAGGACGGGCTCCCGGCGCTCTGAGAAAAGAATGGGCGGCTGGACCCTCAGGCCTCCGGACCGGGCCTCGACCGCCGTCCCGGCCACGGAAGAGACGGCCGCCTGTCCCGTGACCGTGTTCCGGATCACCAGGCGGCACCGGTAGTTCCCCGGCTTGGCCGGGGACTCGGACCGGAAGAGGAGGGCCCCCTGGCCGGCCGCCGGGGCCTCGGTCCGCCGCATGTCGTGGATATTGTCCTCTTCGTCGAGGACGAGGGAGACGAGCTCGAGCGGCCCTCCGGCCAGCTTGGCGGCCAGGTCCCGGGGCACCCGGCCGAGGACGACGAGCCCGGCCCCGTCCGCAAAGGAGAGCGGGACGACCTTCATGGGGAAGGTCTCCGGCAGGCGGGACAGGGCCCGTTCGTTCATGGCCAGGTCGAAGAGATGGAGCTTCCTCTCGAGCTCGTTGAAGTCCCGGAAGGGCTTGGGATTGTAATAGCCGCCCGCGCCGCGGACCTCGAGGCCCTTGGCCTTCACCTCGACCCGGACCTCGTGATAGGCCCCGTCCTCCTTCTCCGGCACGGGGAAGCCGAGGACGTAATAGGTCCCGGTCAGGTCCTGGACCTGCTCGAGACTGCGGTCGTAGGAGTCGATGTTGCCGAAATATTTCCCTCCGGTCGTCTGGGACAGGCGCTGCAGCGAGTTCCGGCCGGTGAGCTGCTCGTCCTTGAACACGCTCGTCTGGTCGCCGAAGACCCCCGAACCTGAGAACAGGTCCCGGTATCCGGAGGCGAAGGTCTCCTCGTCGTAGGTGAAGAGGGAGGCCACCTTGGCGGCCTGCCGGGTGTCGAAGGCGTAGAACGCGCAGCCGGAGGTGGCGAACTCCCGGATCAGGGCCTCGTGCTCGTCGCGGAGGACGTTGTCGCCGGCGTCGAACCTCGTCCGGCCGCCGGCGGCGCTGCCCGCCTGGGCCCCGTAGATCATCGAGCTCGGCACGCCGCTCGAGAAGAAGAGGAAATCCTTTCGGCCCTGGACGTAGCGCAGGGCCTTGGCCAGGTCCGTCAGCCTCAGGATGAAGAGCTGGGCGATCCGCTTGGCCTCCTGCCGCTCCCAGTCGTACTCCGTGCGCGGGGCGCCGGGGCCGGGGGCGCTTTCGCGGACGGGGGGCTCGCCCTCGGTGGCCTCGCGCCAGAACCTCTCCTCGATCTCGCTGGCCCGGCCGGCGGCCGACCGGCGGTCGATCGAGGCGATGATCTTGCGCGCCTTGTCGTGGTCCCGGGTCAGGTATTCCTGGACCCGCAGTCCCTTGACCATGGTGTAGGTGAGGACCGCGACCTCGTCCTCCGGGCCGACCTTGGCGTCCATGAAGCCGAGCGCGGCCTCCTTGGCCTTGCCGATGCCCCGGGGGTTGTTGAAGGCGAAGTCGAACAGGATGAAGAACTTGCGGTTCATGGCCGGGGCTTCGGCGCTCGAAGCGCAGGATCTCGGCGATGGGCACCTCCCGAGGGCAATGGGGCTGGCAGGCCGTGCACAGCCGGCAGGCGGTCTCGTCGGCCCGGACCGTCATCATCTCGACGGCCAGGCTGTCGGCCTCGCGCATCGGCCGGCCCGCCCCGGAGAAGGTCTGGACGAACTCCTCGAGGCTGCGGACCCGGATGACGGCCGCCGTGAGATCGGTCTCCGTGGTCAGCCAGCGGGCCAGGGCGTGGTGGGGCGCCGTGCCCTCGGGCAGGGCGGCCATGAAGGCCTTGTCCTGAGTGAGCCGGCCCAGGCCGCGGGCCGTCTTCATGGCGATCGTGCCGAAGCCCTTGCCGCGGGCCAGGCGCAGGAACGCTTCGGTCTCCGGGTCCTGGCCGTAGGAATAGATGAGCTGGGCGTGCTCGTGGAGGCCGTCCTCGAGCACGGCCGTCAGGACCTCGGCCGCGCTCTCGCCGCCCGGGACCCTGGCGTTGCCGGCATAGCCGTGCTGGGACAGGCAGAGGTGCTTGACCAGCCCTTCCTTCTTCAGCCGCTCGAAGGCCCGGACGAAGCCCCTGTCGGCCAGGAGCTCCTTGCGGGTGTGGTAGCCGTAGTGGAACTGCATGTCGTCGAAATAACGGAGGCCGGTGCGCTCGAGTGCGTCCTTGACGAAGGCGTAGTGCGCGTCCTCGTCGATCCGGCCGACCTCGTGGTTGCCCCCGATCCTGTCGACCGTGACCTGGCAGTGGTGCGCCTCGCGGTCCTTCAGGACGCCTGCCGGAGCCCCGCCGCGGGACCAGGCTTGCGCTTTGTGCCAATAGTTGACGCCGCAGAGGATGGCCGCCTCGGCGGGCGCGGCGGCCATGTCGCCGGAGCCGATGAGCACGCTGACCTCGCGGCCGCTCGGGCCCAGCTTGCGCCGGGGCAGGCGCCCGACCTTGGCGGCGGCCTGCTCGGTGGCGTCCTGGACGGCGAACAGGGGGCGACGGGCGAGCTCCCCGGCCAGCCCGGCGGCCACGGCCGCGGACGACTTGACGAGGAACTCCCGGCGTTTGAGAGGACGGAAATGGCTCATGCTCTTGACCCTCCGCGGACAGGATAGCCGAGGCCGGCGGGCCTGTCAAAAAAAAATCGGCCGGCGGCGGCGGGCCAGGCGGAAGGACGCGGCCCGGGCGGGAGGTCAGTTGTCGCGGCGGATCTCGACCCGGTCGAGACCGTTCTCGTTGAATTCCTTCTCGTACTTCTCGATGAGCGGTCGCTCGCGCTCCATGCCCTTCTCGGTGGAGAGCTCCTGGAGGGACTCCTCGCCGAACTTGCGGACGTAGTCGCGGTCGGCCATGCGGTAGATGAGCTGGTCCCAGAAGGAATTGTCGTTGTAGAAGTCGACGGTCTCGGTCATCTTCTCCTCCAGCTCGCCGGAGGGGATGGCCTTCTTGGTCTCCTCGTCGAACTCGACGTAATCGCCGAACCCGTGCTTCTGTGCGGCCTCGAGGACGAGGCTCTCGATCTCGTCGTATTCCTCGATGACGTCGTCGGTCCGCCAGTCGTTGGCCATGCGGTTGCCCAGGTAGACCAGCTTGACCAGGGACGCCAGCTGTTCCTTCGTCAATGGAATGTTCATAGCGGCCTCTCTCGGCGAAAATATACCATGTCCGGCCGATTTCGCCAAACCGCCCGCCGGGGGCGCGGAGGCTTCCGAACGGCCATCTCCCCGGCGGCCGCCGTCCTTCGGGATCAGGCGCCCGGGGCCGGTTGACAGGCGCGGGAAGGGGGGCTATATTCCGGTACAATCCGTCTCGCTCAGGAGGCCCCGCACATGGACAGAAAGCGCATCCCGCTCTTCCCGGCCCCGGCCGCTCGAGACGCGGCCGCCCTGCGGAGGCCGATATGAAGCGCGTCTACGACGCGGCCAATTTCGCCTTGCTGCTGTTGCTCGGCCTCCTCGTCCTCTCGGCCTACCCGCGGCTTCCGGCCCGCATCCCGACCCATTTCGACCTGGCCGGGCGGCCGGACGGCTGGAGCGGACGCGGCGGCCTCATCGCCCTCTTCGCCATGCCCCTGGTCATGACGGTCGTCCTCTATCTCGTCGCCCGCTCCCTGCCGACGCTCAAGGCCAACCCCCGCCGCCTCAACATCCCGCACAAGGAGGCCTTTCTCCGCCTGCCCGCCGAGAAGCAGGAGGTCTATTGGGCGCTCCTCAGGGAGTTCTTCGCCGCGCTGCTCGTCGCGGTCAATCTCCTCTTCTACCTCATCGGCCGGGGCACGGTGCGGATCGCGACGGGAGAGACGGGCGCGCTCCCCTTTCGCGCCATCCTCCCCGCCTTCGTCCTACTGGCCGCGCTGCTCGTCGTCTATATTTGGAAAATGATCGTCCTGCCCGGGAAGCTCGTCCGGGGCGAGGAGTGAGCCTATGATGGCCCGCGAGGAGGACCGCCCATGACGACACGCTCGAAACGGACCACGATCACCCTGGCCGCCGCGGCCCTGGGCCTGTCGCTGTTCGCCTGCGCCGACACGGGCCGGACGGACGCGCCCGCCGGCGCCGGCACGATCGCCGGGACCGCCGCGGAGCGGCCCGTCCCGCTCCTTCGACGAGCGGGAGCCGTAGATGAGGACGATGCGGCCGAAGTCCTTCCGGTGCTGCAGGACGTGGACGATGGACGAGCGCAGCGGGATGAGCCCGATGCCGCCCGCCACGTAGACGACGTTCTTGCCCTTGATGGCCTCGAACGGGAAGCCGTTGCCGAAGGGCCCGCGGATGCCGATCTTGTCCCCGGCCCGGAGCTCGTGGAGGGCCCGGGTGACCTTGCCGACCTGCCGGACCGAGAGGTGGGGCCGGTCGCCCTCGGGGCTGAAAGGCAGGGAGACGGCGAACTCGCCGGCCCCGAAGACCGTGCACATGACGAACTGCCCCGACCTGATGCGGAACCGCTCGGCGACGGCGGGGTCCTCGAACGAGAAATGGAACGTCCGGACGTCCTCGATCTCCTCGCGGACCTCGTCGATGACGGCGATCTCGGGGACGGTGACGATGGCGCCGGGATGGGGACCGCTCATTTCGCACCTGCCTTGGTGATCTCGCGCCGGATGTACGTGACGACGTTGGACATGCCGATGTCGCCGGGGCAGACCCGGACGCAGCGGCCGCAGCCGACGCAGCCCGGCCTCAGGTATTTCTTGGACTGGGAGTAGGACAGCTTGCAGAAGAAGCGCTTGTTGCGGCGGTCCTCGACGGGCTTGCGGGGGTTGTGGTCGCCGGCCATGCGCGTGTAGCCCTCGAAGGAGCAGGAGTCCCAGGCCCTCAGCCGGTCGGCGCGCCCGCCGGGCCCGGCGACGTCCTCGACGTTGAAGCAGGAGCAGGTCGGGCAGACGAACGAGCAGGCCCCGCACTCGAAGCACTGGTCGCCGATGTACTCCCAGACGTCGTTCGCGATGAAGCCCATGGTGATCCGGTTCATGACCCGGGAGATCCAGGCCTTGTTCTCCGTGGCCTCGGCGTCGAAGCGGGCGATCGATGCGTCGACCGTCCTCTTCTTGAGGGCGGCGGCGTCGGGCCCCGCGTCCTCGAGCCCGAGGCGGCGGGCCAGGGCCTCTCCCTTCGCGGTCCCCGCCTCGTAGAGGTAGCGGTCGCCGACGGCGGTCAGGGCGACGTCGTAGCCCTCCTGCGGAGCCGGACCGCTGTCGGTGCAGACGCAGAAGCACTGGGGGAAGGGGCGGACGCAGGTGTTGGCGACGATGAACATCTTCCTGCGGTGGTCGCGGTAGACCTCGTCGACGTATTCCTGGCCGAGGAAGAAGCGGTCGAGGCAGAGGAGCCCCGTCAGGTCGCAGGCCCGGATGCCGATCAGGGCCTTGGGCTTGACGAGGTCGTCGCGGACGATCGAGGCCTCGCGGCTCTCCCGGTCGTAGCGGTAGGACATGATCCGCTCGGACTGGGGGAAGACGACGTGCTTCGGCGGATTGTAGGGGATGGCCGCGTCGAGCCGGAGGGCGGCCGGGTCGTCGATCCGCTCGAACATCGGCTCGCCGCCGTCGGGGCCGACGACCGGGCCGTAGAGCTCGTGCTCCGCGGCCAGCGCGGCGGCCATCTCCCGGACCTGGGTCTTGGGCAGGATGTACATGGTCACACCTTCTCGATCCGCACCGGGATCGCGGAGTCCTGGTCCTCGTCGATCGAGGTTCCGGCGGCGTTGAGGAAGCCGGGGACCATGTCCTCGATGAAGTAGGGCACGTAGACCGTGCCCGGCCTGACGTCGCCGGAGATCCGGACGGCCACCCTCATCTTGCCTCCGGCCGCGACGACGTCGACGGCGGAGCGGTCCCTGACGCCGAGGGCCTTGGCGTCGGAGGCCGCGATCTCGACGAATCCTCGGGGATAAAGGAGGAGCAGGGCGTTGTATTCCCTCTTGGGGACCTGGGTCTTGCTCATCGCGTTGTTGCGGTGCCAGAAGTAGTTGGCCTTGCCGGCCATGAGCAGGAAGGGGAAGTCCGCGGTCGGGGCCGGGGCGTCGAGATCGCCCCCCGCGGCGACGAACCGGAGCTTCCGCGCCGCCGCGCCGGCCTCGAGGCGCGGGGTGCCCTCCGGTCGGGCGGCGTCGACCGGCCACTGCAGGCCGTGGCTCTTCTCGAGCTTCGCGTACGTGACGCCGGCGTAGGCGGGCACGGCCGCGGCGATCTCGGCCATGACGCTCTCGGCCGTCGGGACGTGCCAGTCGGCGCCCCGCCGGGCGGCGAGGTCGGCGTAGACGCGCCAGGCGGGACGGACCCCGTCCGGCGGCTCGACCTTCTTGCGATTGAGCTGGATGCGGCGCTCGGCGTTCGTATAGGTCCCGTCGGTCTCGGCGGACGAGGCCGCCGGCAGGACGGCGTGGGCCAGCTCGGTGAAAGGGTTGGCGTAGGCGCCGATATAGAGGACGAACTCGAGCCCCTTGATGCGGGCGGCGTGGCGGACGATCTCCTCGTCGCGGTCGGCCACGACCAGGGCCTTGAGCGGCGACGCGGGGTCCGCGAGGAGCTCCCGCGGCGTCCGGCCGGCGGCGGGGCCCTCGGCCCGGCGGTGGCCGGGGAGGAACCGCGGCGTCGCGCCGACGTCGGTGCTCCCGACGATGTTCGATATGCCGGGGATGGGATTGACGCCGCTCCCCTCGCGGGGCGTGAAAAGGTTGGGGTAGGCGCTCGAGAGCTCTCCGGTCGTCCGGCCGTTCAGCGGCAGGGCATTGGCCAGGTAGTTCATGACGATCATCCCGGCGAAGAAAACGAGGTTCAGGTATCGGATCATGGACTTCGCTCCTGCGCCTGCGGTCCGTGACAGGCGAGTGGAACCCTACCTCCGGCCGGGCCTCCTGTCAAGAGCGGCGGAGGATGAAGGCCCATGAACGTCCTCATTCGAACGCAAGAGGGCGGATGTCCCGCATGGGGCCTCCGCTCTTTATTTGTTGGTTCATCCGACTTTTGCGTGGGTAACCGGGTAAAGCGATAGCCCGCCGCCGCGATTGACATCGCCCCCGGGCCGGAATACACTCTTTGACGAGGGCAGGAAATTCTAATCCTTTCGGCAGCGGCGGTGGCCTTCGCTGTTGCCGAAAAGATAAGCGTCAAGAACGAGGTCGATCCAAAATGACAAAGCGCGTCATCCTTATCGTCATCGCCGCGCTGGCCCTTCTTCTCGCCTGGGGCCTCTTCGCGCAGGACAAGGTCCTGTCCGCGAGCAGCCACGACGCCTTTTTCGACAGCCTCGCCGCTCTGTGCGGTCAAGCCTTCGAGGGTAAAGTGACGGTCGGTGGCCCCGCCGACAAGGCCTTTTCCGAACAGCGGCTGATCATGCACGTCCGGAAATGCGCCCCCGACACCCTCTCCATCCCGTTCCATGTCGGCGAGGACCGTTCCCGCACCTGGATCATCACCAGGACCGGCTCCGGCCTCCGGCTCAAGCACGACCACCGTCACCGCGACGGAACCCCCGACGAGACGACCATGTACGGGGGGCATACGACGGGCGCCGGCTGGGCGAATGCCCAAGCTTTTCCGGCCGATGCCTATTCGCAGGAGCTGTTCGTCCGCACCGGCATGCCCCAGTCCGTAGAGAACACCTGGCACGTCTACATCTATCCCGGCAAGACCTTCACCTACCGGCTGACGCGCGAAGGCCGGGAATTCCGCGTCGATTTCGACCTCAGCAAGCCGGTCCCGCCGCCGCCCCCGCCCTGGGGAGCGGAAAAGGACTGAGCGCTCCGGTCCTCCGTCCGCCGCGGCGCCGGGCCGCCGGACCTCGAGCGCTTGACTCCCTTTCCAGGCCGGCGGGAACCTCCCTCCGCCTACTCCGCGAACGTCGTCCGGAAGGAGTCCCAGCCGTCCGAGATCGTCCGGTCGGCGTCGATATAGGCGTGACCGAAATCGCGCCTGCTCTTGGCGTTGTCGTAATAGCCGGTCCAGCCGCTCAGCCGCCCGTAGGCGGCGGTGAGCAGGGGGCGCCGGCCGGTCCTCCGGGCCAGCGCCTCGAGCAGGTGCCCGGCCGCGGTCAGCAGGGCCGGCGGGACCGGGAAGGGATGGCATTTGCGGCCGCAGGCCCGGCTGACGCGCCGGAGGACCTCGGCGTAGGTCAAGTTGGCCCCGACGACGAGGTAGCTCTCCCCGTCGCGACCGCGGCCTTCGAGCGCGGCCAGGATGATGGCCGAGAGATCGCGGACATCGACGATGGCCAGCCCTCCGGCGAACGATCCCCATTGGGTCCGGCCGCGGATCCGCTCGTAGAGCATGTTGTGGGGCGTGGCCCGGTTGTGGTCGCCCGGGCCCATGATCGAGGCCGGGTTCAGGACGACGGCCTTCAGCCCCCGTTCGCGGACGGCCCGCTCGACGATGTCCTGGCCGCGCCGCTTCGAGCCCATATAGAGGATATCGGCGGGCCAGTTGAAGGGGGTCGTTTCGTCGGCCGGCGTCCCGTCCGGGTGATAGCCGACGGCCCCGACCGATGAGATGTGGACGAGCCGCTCGACGCCCGCGTCCAGGCAGGCCTCGACGACCGCGCGCACGCCGTCCTCGTTGACCGCCTTGAGCCGTTCCGCGTCGCCCTTCCAGTACGAGATGAAGCCCGCCAGGTGGACGACGTGGCTGTGGCCCGCCACGGCCGCCGCGACCGCGGCCGGGTCGGCGACGTCCCCTTCGAACCGCCTGACGGCCGATCCGCGCCATGTCGCCGGGACCCGGTCGTTCGGCAGGACCAAGGCGTCGACGGCCCCGGCCCCGTAGCGGCGGACGAGCTCCGGCATGAGCACGGCCCCGACGAAGCCGGTGGCCCCGGTGACCAGGATCTTCACGGCCGGGCCCGCCTCCCGGGCCGGCCGGCCCTGGCGTCCCGATAGGCCTCGACGGCGCGGCGGACCGATTCGCGCAGCGGCGTCGCCGGCCGGAACCCGGTCTCCTCGCGTATCCGCGACCCGTCATAGAGCCAGAACCGATCGTGCCCGGCCCGGACGATATCCCGGGTCAGGGCCGGAGGCCGGCCGGTCATGCGGGCCGCCGCTTCGGCCAGCCCGGCGGCCAGAAGCTGCGCGCCGAACGGGACGCGGACGCGCGCCGGTCCGACGCCGAGCTCGGCGGCCAGGGCCTCCAGGACCTCGGACCACGCATAGAACCGGCCGTCGGTGACGAAATAAGTGCGGCCCGCGGCCCGGGGGGCTTCCGCGGCCAGGAGCAGGGCGTCGACGAGATCGTCGACGGCCGCACAGGCACTCGTAGTCCTTGATCGGCCCGAAGATACGGGCGCAGAACAAGCCGTCACGTTCCGGCTTGAAGGTCCGGTAGTTGATGGTTTCCGGCTTCTTCACTTCGCCGAAGGAACGCTCGCGGATCTTCTCCGGGGACGCCACCGAGAGCCGGATGGCGTTAAAGCTCAGCGGATCCTTCGGGCGCTCGAACAGACTAAAAATATCTTCCAAGGCACAGCCTCCTCGTCAGGACGGGTTTCCGGTAAAAAGCCCTTACTATTCCTCTTCTTCTTCGAGCAGCTCGACATCAAGGCAGAGGGCCTGAAGCTCCTTGATCAGCACGTTGAACGACTCGGGGAGCCCGGCCTCCAGGGTGTGCTTGCCTTTGACGATCGCCTCGTAGATGCGGGTCCGGCCGGCCACGTCGTCCGACTTGACGGTGAGGAACTCCTGCAGGGCGTGAGCCGCCCCGTAGGCTTCCATGGCCCAGACTTCCATCTCGCCGAGGCGCTGGCCGCCGAACTGGGCCTTGCCGCCGAGGGGCTGCTGGGTCACCAGGCTGTAGGGGCCGATGCTGCGGGCGTGGATCTTATCGTCAACCAGGTGGTGGAGCTTGAGCATGTACATGATGCCGACCGTGACCTTCTCCTTGAAGGGGTCGCCGGTACGGCCGTCATACAGGGTCATCTGGCCGTCATCCTTGCCATCGAGGGGGATCCCGGCCAATTTCATCTCGGCCTTGATCTGATGCTCGTCGACCCCCTCGAAGACCGGGGAGGCCATCGGGATCCCCTTGCTCAGAGTCCGGGCCAGCTCATGCACCGTCTCGTCATCGAGCCCGTCGACGAAGCGGTCGATCTCCTTGTTGTCATAGATCTTCTTGATCTGGGCACGCAGCTGCTTCGGCTCGGTCATCCGGTCGATGGCCGCCTGGATCTGCTTGCCCAGCCCATGGGCCGCCAGGCCGAGATGGGTCTCGAGGATCTGGCCGACGTTCATACGCGACGGCACGCCCAGGGGGTTGAGTACGATCTCCACGGGGGTGCCGTCGTCCATGTACGGCATGTCTTCCTCGGGGAGGATGCGCGATAGCACGCCCTTGTTGCCGTGGCGCCCGGCCATCTTGTCGCCCACCGAGAGCTTGCGCTTGATGGCCACGTAGACCTTGACCATCTTGATCACGCCTGGCGGCAGGTCGTCACCGCGCTTGAGCTTATCGATCTTGTCGGAGAACACGTGCTTGATCAGCTCCTCGCGCTCGGCGAGGCGCCGGCCAAGTTCGGCCACCCGCTCCTCGGCATCCTCGTCCTCCAGGGAAAGTTCCTTCCACTGGCTGAAGGGGATGTTCTCCAAGGCCTTGAGGGTCAGCTTGCGCCCTTTCGGCAGCAGGGTCTTGCCGTCGATATCCTTGATCGGCATGGTCACGGTCTGACCGTCGAGCAGCGTCGCCAGCTTGCCGCGCGCCGATTCGCGGATGATGCGGATCTCGTCGTGCTGGTCCTTGAGCAGCTTGTCGATCTCGGCCCGCTCGATCGCCTCGGTGCGGGTGTCCTTGTCGGCTCCCTTGCGCGAGAAGATGCGCGCGCCGATGACCACCCCCTCGACGCCCGGCGGCACCTTCAGCGAGGTGTCGCGGACATCGCCGGCCTTCTCGCCGAAGATGGCCCGCAGCAGTTTTTCCTCGGGGGAAAGCTGGGTCTCCCCCTTCGGGGTGATCTTGCCGACCAGAATATCGCCGGGCTTGACCTCGGCGCCGATGCGGATGATCCCCGATTCGTCGAGGTCGGCCAGGGCATCCTCGCCAAGATTGGGGATGTCGTCGGTAATCTCCTCCTTGCCCAGCTTGGTGTCGCGGGCGACGCACTCGAACTCCTCGATGTGGATCGAGGTGTAGCGGTCCTCGCGCACCAGCTTCTCGGAGATCAGGATCGAGTCCTCGAAGTTATAGCCACCCCACGGCATGAAGGCGACCAGCACGTTCTGCCCCAAGGCCAGTTCACCGAGTTGGGTCGAAGGGCCGTCGGCGATGATTTCACCGCGCTTGACCTGGTCGCCGACCTTGACGATCGGCTTCTGGTTCAGGCAGGTGTTCTGGTTGGAGCGGATGAACTTCACCAGGTTGTAGATGTCCACCCCGGTTCCGGTCTCGTCAACCTCGTGCTCATCGATCTTGACCACGATGCGGCCGGCGTCGACGCTCTCCACCATGCCGTCATGTCGGGCCACCACGGCCACCCCCGAGTCATGGGCGACGATCCGCTCCATGCCGGTGCCGACCAGCGGGGCATCGGCGCGCAGCAGCGGCACGGCCTGGCGCTGCATGTTCGATCCCATCAGCGCACGGTTGGCGTCGTCGTTCTCGAGGAACGGAATCAGCGAGGCGGCCACCGACACCAGCTGCTTCGGCGACACGTCCATCAGCTCGATCTCATCGCGGCTGATCAGCATGAACTCACCGTTTTTACGGGCATTCACCAGGTCGTTGACGAAGCAGCCCTTCGCGTCGAGCGGGGCATTGGCCTGGGCGATGGCGTGACCTTCCTCGTCGAGGGCAGAGAAGTATCTGATTTTTTCTCTTCAGGGGATATGGCCGCTCGAAGCTCTTCAGCGATGGATTTCGCGATCGTTATCTGGATGTTGAAGATATCCTCGATGTCGCCGATCTTCTGCTGAAACGACTCCCCCCAGAGATGGGTTTCCCGCTCGGCCCTGATCAGCTGGGCCCGCAGGCGGAAGGCGTTGCCGAATTTCTGCGCGCTGCCCTCCACGATGTAGTTCACCCCAAGCTCTTCGGCGATCTCGCGCACGGATTTCTTACTGTCCCGGTATCGTTCGACCGACGTCCGGGAGATGACCCGGAGCGCCTTGATCTTCTGGAGATTGCCCAGGATCTCCTCCATCACCCCGTTGATGAAATAAGTGTTCTCCTGGTCGGGGCTGTCGTTGATGAACGGGAGCACGGCAATGGACTTCTCGGGCTCGGAGGGCCGGGGCTTGGCCTTGAGCGGCTTGAGGCCCTCGGCCAGGGCCGCTAGGTCGTCCCGGAGCTCCTCCATGCTCTTGTAGCGGTCGGACGCCTTCTTGGTCAGGGCCTGGAAGACGATGTGCTCCAGCTCCGGGGCCAGCCCAGCGCGTATCTTGAGCAGGGATTCGGGTTCCTTTTGGAGGATCGAGTAGATCAAGGTCTGGTCGTGATCACCCTGGAAGGGAAGACGGCCGGAGAGAAGCTCGTAGAGCACGACGCCCAGTGACCAGATATCGCTGCGCTGGTCCAGCTTTTCTCCGCGGGCCTGCTCCGGCGACATGTAGGCCACGGTTCCGAGTGTCGTCTGGCTTTTCGTCAGGGACGAACCGCCCCGGAGCTTGGCCAGGCCGAAGTCCATGACCTTGGCCCGGCCCTTGGCCGTGACCATGATGTTGGCACTCTTGACGTCCCGGTGGACGATTCCCTTGCCGTGGGCCTCCCCGAGCCCCGCCGCGACCTGGTCGACCAGGCCCACGGCTTCCGCCGGCTCGAGCGGGCCTTTCCGGATCCTGTCCCGCAGCGTCTCGCCCTCGACATACTCCATGGCGATGTAGGGCCGGTCCTCGCTTTCCCCGACTTCGTGGATGATACAAATATTCGGATGGGACAGGGCCGCGGCCGCCTGGGCTTCGACGAGGAAGCGTTCCTTGAGATCGGGCTCGTCCACGAGGTGCGGGGGCAGGAACTTCAGGGCCACGCATCGCTTGAGCTTGAGGTCCTCGGCCTTGTAGACGACGCCCATCCCGCCGGCCCCAACCTCCTCGATGATACGGTATTTACCGGCGACGAGCGCGCCCGGCTTCAAGAGGCGAAGGGAGGTCTCGAGGGTCTTGGTTAAGGAGGCCGCGTCCGGGCCCGCCCCGGCTCCCGCGCCCAGCGGCGCCGCGCAGTTGCCGCAGAACTTCGAGTCGTTGCTGTTCTCGGCGCGGCACTTCGGACAATTCATGACGATAGCTCCCATTTCTTGTCTCCCAACGGGAGGCGCATCTTCCGCAGAAGCTCCTGGAAGCGCGGGTCGGGCCGAAGATCGTCGAAATAGGGATAGCAGGCGGCGTAGGGCAGTTCCTGGTCGCGACCTGCGAAGGCTTTCTCTAACCACTCAACGGCCTTATCCTTCTCCCCCGCAAAAGAGTAAAAGGTCGCGATATCGAACGGCCTACTGAAGACCTCGGGTAAACGGGCGATCAAGGCTTCGGCCCCTCGCTTCATCGCCTCGGAGTATCCTCCCCGGGCATAGCCCTCATCCAACGCCGTGTTGATGTTCGCGTCGTCAAAGACGACTCGCGCCAAGGACTTCGCGAACTCGAAGGATTCTTTCTCCATCCCCTTCACTTCATGCGTGGCAAACCAGAGGACGCTCGTCGCGACGGGAAAGTCTGGTTGTAAGCGCAGGGCATCTCTGCCCGCGGCGATGGCCTCCTCGTAACGGCGCTGCATATACAGGACGTATGCGTACCAGCCGTGGAACAGGGGATTGAACAGGTCAAGCTCGACCGCCCGTTGGCTGTGTTCGAGAGCCTCTTCGTCGTTTTTCATGATCATCAGGAAATGGGCGTACAACGCCCGCGCGGTCGCGACGTTGGGATTGAGCTCGACAGCCTTCCGCCAGGATTCCCAGGCACCCTCCCAATCCCAATCTGACCATGTCCTGATCCCAGCCAGGACTTCGTGGGCGCCGGCGAGATTCTCGTCCAGCTCGACAGCCCGCAACGCCGCGGACTTGGCTTTCGGCCCCGCCTCCTGGGGCGAAGCATAGCCGAATTGGCCGCGCGCCCCCCAGACCCAGGCGCGACCGGCATAGGCCGGCGCGTAGGCGGGATCCTTCTCGAGGGCGAGGTCGAAGTATTTCTCGGCGATGTCCAAATCCCCCGGCGTTAGCTTCCACACATGGAAGGAACCCCTGAGGTAGGCTTCGTGGGCTTCGGGATTGACGGGACGGGCCTTGGCCAGCGCGGCCTGCTCGGACGGCAGGAGCTTGAGGGCCAAGGCCTTGGCGACTTCCCGGGCCACGTCGTTCTGCAGAGCCAGGATGCCCGCCATATCCCGCTCGAAGGCGTCCCCCCAGAGCTGGGTCTGGTCGCGGACCTGGATGAGGCCGCCCCGAGAAGCGCAAGAAGCCCGTCGACCCGACCGACCACGCCTTCCGCGAGGGGCTCATCGACGCCTTCGTCGACCGTCTCTCGATCCGGCCCGTCCGCCTGACCCGCCTGGTCGAGGCCTCGTTCTCGGCCCGCGACCCGAAGCTCGCCGCCGACTGCGTCAACGAGCTGGCCGCCTCCTTCATCGACCTCAACATCAACATGAAGTACGCCGCGACCGAGCAGGCGACGACCTTCCTCACCGAGCAGATCAAGGGGCTCCAAGCCGACATCGAGCAGAAAGCGCGCCAGCTCCAGGGCTTCGAGGCCGAGGCCAACATCGTCGCCCTGAGCGACAACGAGACGACGGTCATCGACCGGCTGAGCCAGCTCAACAAGGCCCTGACCGAGGCCCAGATCGAGCGCTCGCAGAAGGAGGCCACCTGGAACGGCCTCAGGAACGTCAGCGCCGACTACGTGCCCGAGGCCATCGCCAACCCCCTCATCCAGCGCCTGCGCGAGGACTACGTCCGGCTCAAGCGCGAGACGCAGAAGATGGAGGAGCGCTTCCAGCCCGACTACCCCGAGCTGCAGCGCATGAAGGTCGAGCTGGAGTCGGCCCGCAGGTCGCTCGAGGACGAGACCCAGAATCTCGTCAAGGGCGCCTACTCGGAGTTCCAGACGGCCCTCAGCCGCGAGCGCTCGCTCCAGGCCGAGTTCGACGGGCAGAAGAGCGAGGCCTTCGAGATGAACTCGAGCGCGGTGCTGTATAACGGATTGAAGGTCGAGATCCAGAACAAGAAGACGCTCCTCGACTCGCTGCTGCGGCGCGAGAGCGAGACCGGGGTCGAGGCCCGGCTCAAGGGCCTCAGGACGTCGAACATCCGGGTGGTGGACAGGGCGCGGGAGCCGGTCAGGCCGTCGAGCCCGAACAAGAAGCGCAACCTCGTCCTGGCCCTCATCCTGGGCCTCGGCGGGGGAGTGGGGCTGGCCTTCCTCTTCGACTTCCTCGACAACAGCGTCAAGACGAGCGAGGACGTCGAACGGTACGCGGCGCTGCCGACGCTCGGCGTCGTGCCCAAGTTCACGCTCGAGGGCGCCAGCCGGTCCTACAGCTACGGCCGCAAGCTCAAGGGCGGCGCGGGGCCGGCCCGGCTCGAGGCGGCGAAAGCGGCGGAAGCGGCGAAAGCGGCGGAAGCGGGGGAAATGGGGGGAGCGGGGGAGGGGGGCGCCGCGTCCGACGTCGAGGGCGCCGTCGCCGACAAGGCCGCCGTCGCGCCCTTCGTCGCCGAGGTCGGGGCGGCCGAGCGCCCGGGGAGCATCGAGCTCGTTCCGCACTACTCCCCGCACTCGCGGCTGGCCGAGAGCTACCGCTCCATCCGCACGGCGCTCCTGCTGTCCTCGGCCGACGACCCGGTCAAGACGATCGCCGTGACCTCGGCCATGCCGGGCGAGGGCAAGACCGTCTCCGTGGCCAACCTGGCCGTCACGCTGGCCCAGTCGGGGAAGACCGTCCTCGTCGTCGACGCCGACCTGCGCCGGCCGCGCCAGCACCGCATCTTCAAGATCAAGAACACCTTCGGGCTCACGACCTACCTCACCGACTCCGTGCCGGTCAAGGACGTCGTCAAGTCGACCGAGATCCCCAACCTCTTCGTGATCAACGCCGGCCCGGTCCCGCCCAATCCGGCCGAGCTGCTGGGCTCGGAGAAAATGGCCCGGTTCATCCGCATGATGGCCGAGGAGAGCGACTTCGTCATCTTCGACCTGCCGCCCATGCTCGAGATCTCCGACGCGCTCGTCCTCGGGGCCAAGGTCGACGGGATGGTCCTCGTCGTCTGGGGCGACAAGACCTCGCGCGAGGCCCTCAAGAAGGCGCGGGAGAAGCTCGATCTCCTCAAGGTGCGCACGCTCGGGGTCATCATCAACAACGTCAGCCTGCCGAAGGGCGGGCCGTACTATTACAAGGGCTACTATCATGGCTATCACAGGTCTTAAGAAAAAGAAGGGGTCAGACCTTCCCGATTTCACATGTCGGGTGCGAAATCAACGGCCATGTCGTATGTGAAATCCGGAACGTGCTGACCCCTTTCTAAGATGATCGATCTCCACACGCACTTCCTCTGGGACTGGGACGACGGTCCGGACGACCTCTACCAGACCCGGGCCATGTGCCGGATCGCGGAGAAGGACGGGACGACGGCCATCTGCCTGACGCCGCACATCTTCCGCATGACCCGGCACAAGGACGACCTCGACGTCCTGCGCCGGCGGATGTTCGAGTTCGACGCCGAGATGCGCGCGGCGGGCATCGGGCTCGAGTTCCACTACGGCGCCGAGGTCTTCGTCCACGCCGATGTCGCCCGGGCCATCGGGAGGTACCGCTTCACGGTCGACCAGACGAGCTACGTCTTCATCGAGTTCGCCGCCGAAGGCGTGCCGGTCGGGGCGGCCAACATGCTGGCCCAGCTCATGAGCAAGGGCTTCGTGCCCGTCATCAGCCATCCCGAGCGCAACCGGGGGTTCGCGGCCCGGCCGGAGCTGCTCAAGAAGCTCATCTTCATGGGCGGCGAGTTCGCCCAGTGGAAGGAGTGGAGCCACGAGGAGAGCCTGGAGTGGCACGCCCTCGGGCACAAGACGCACCGGGACGTCCAGCGCTGGGTCCGGGACCTCAACGCCCTCTACCGCCGCGAGCCGGCCCTCCACGAGCTCGACTTCGACCCGGCCGGCTTCGAGTGGGTCGACTTCAACGACGTCGACCACAGCGTCGTCAGCTATCTCCGCAAGGGCCGCTCGCGGCCCGACCTCGTCCTCGTCGTCTGCAACTTCACACCCGTGGCCCACGGCGACTACCGCGTCGGCGTGCCGGCCGGCGGCCGCTGGGTCGAGCTCCTCAACAGCGACGCGGCGGAGTACGGCGGGACGGGCCTCGGCAACCTCGGCGCGGTCGAGGCCGCGGCCGAGCCGCTCCACGGCCGCAGCCACTCGCTCCGCCTGACCCTGCCGCCGCTCGGGGTCCTGGTCTTCAAGAGGGAGATGTGAGCCGGTTCGTCTGCGTCCACGGCCACTTCTACCAGCCGCCCCGCGAGAACCCCTGGCTCGAGGAGATCGAGCCCCAGGGCTCGGCCGCGCCCTACCGCGACTGGAACGAGCGGATCACGGCCGAGTGCTACGCCCCCAACGCCGCGGCCCGCGTCCTCGGCGCCCGCGGCCTCATCGTCGACATCGTCGACAACTACGCCTCGATCTCGTTCGACGCCGGGCCGACGCTCCTCTCCTGGATGGAAAAGTCCGCGCCCGACACCTACCGGGCCATTCTCGCGGCGGACCGGGCCGCGCGGGCCCGGTTCCGCGGCCACGGCTCGGCCATGGCCCAGTGCTACAACCACGTCATCATGCCCCTGGCCACAAGCCGCGACAAGCGGACCCAGGTCCTCTGGGGCCTCCGGGACTTCGAGCACCGCTTCGGCCGCCGCCCCGAGGGCATGTGGCTCCCGGAGACGGCCGTCGACCTCGAGTCGCTCGACCTCATGGCCGCCGAGGGCGTCATGTTCACGGTGCTGGCGCCCCGCCAGGCGGCCCGGGTCAGGCCGCTCGCGGGCGGGGAGTGGACCGGCGTCGGCGACGGCCGGGTCGATCCCCGCCGGCCCTACCTCTGCCGGCTCCCGTCGGGGCGGACGATCGCCCTCTTCTTCTACGACGCCGGGATCTCGCACGACCTCGCCTTCGGCGGCCTGCTCCGCGACGGCGAGGGCTTCGCCCGCAGGCTCGTCGCCGCGTCCGGCCCCGGGGGCCCGGACGGCCGGCCCGGGCTCGTCCACGTCGCGACCGACGGCGAGACCTACGGCCACCACCACCGCTTCGGCGAGATGGCCCTGGCCTACGCCCTCCGCCGCATCGAGAGCGACGGCCTGGCCGAGATCACGGTCTACGGGGATTTCCTGGAGCGCTTCCCGCCGGCCGAGGAGGTCGAGATCTTCGAGGACACCTCCTGGAGCTGCTGCCACGGCCTCGAGCGCTGGAGCGGCGACTGCGCCTGCTCGTCCGGCGCCCACGACGGCTGGAGCCAGGCCTGGCGCGCCCCGCTGCGCGCGGCCATGGATCGGCTCGGGGAGCGCGCCGCGGAGATCTTCGAACGGGGGCTCGGGCCCCTCGTCGCCGACCCGTGGCGGGCCCGGGACGACTACATCCGGGTCGTCCTCGACAGCTCCCCGGACTCGGCCGAGGCCTTCCTGGCCGGGCACGCCGGGAGCGCGCTCGCCGCCCCGGACGCCGCCAAGGCGCTCAAGCTCCTCGAGATGGAGCGCCACGCCATGCTCATGTTCACGAGCTGCGGCTGGTTCTTCGACGACGTCTCCAACGTCGAGACCGTCCAGATCATGCAGTACGCCGCCCGGGCCATCCAGCTGGCGCGCGAGGTCTCCGGCGTCGACCTCGAGCCCGAGTTCGTCCGCGGGCTGGAGGCGGCCAAGAGCAACGTGCGCCGGCACAGGAACGGGGCCGTCCTCTACGAGGCGCTCGTCCGCCCGGCGATCCCCGACGTCCTTCATCCTTGCGGCAGGAGGGCGGCCTTCCGCCCGCGGGAGCTCGGCCCGGGGACGCCCGCCGATCTCCTCGGCCGGAGCGTCGCCGCGCTCGTCGAAGCCTGGGCCGGGAAGCCCGACGACGCCGCCGCGCTTGAGAGGGTGGAGACCGTTCTCGCCGCGTTGGGGCGCGCGGACATCGAGTGCGACCTCTGGCGCGCCCAGAACGCCTTCTTCTCGGCGCTGAAGGCCCCGGGCATCGTGAAGCCCGCGCCCGGGGGACAGGGGCCGTCGCCCTCCGAGGGCTGGCTTCGGGCGTTCAGCGCGGTGGGCGAGCTCCTGCGCTTCGACCCGTCCGCCGTCTCGCCCGGGAAACCGGCCTGACCGGCCCCCCCGTCACCTTGCCTTTTGGCGTGTTTTCCGCTATAACTTAGGGGCTTTTCGGGCCCCTGCGTGCCTGTAGCTCAGTTGGATAGAGCGTTGGACTCCGGATCCAAAGGTCGGAGGTTCGAATCCTCTCAGGCACGCCACGTTTCCCCCCATATGGCCATCGGGGCCGAGCCCGTCGTAGATCGCGGTGCCGATCGGCGGCCCGACGATGAACGCCAGCGAGAAGGCGAAGCTGTTCAAGCCAAGGTAGCGCCCCCGATTCGAGTCGTCGGACCGCCCGGCGATCAGGGCCGTCACGAGCGGCATGCTCAGCATCTCGCCGAAGGTCCACACGGCCACGGTCAGGGCGGCGAAGGCGAAACCGCGCCCGAGCGGCATAGTCCCCAGGCCGACGCCCAGCAGCACGAACGAGATGTTGATCATCCGCGTCAGGGGGTACTTGCGGACCTTCTCCATCAGGATCATCTCGAGCGCGACGATCATCACGGTGTTGACCGCGAAGAGCTGCCCGATCCGGTTCTCGGCCAGCCCGTAGACGTTGCGCATGTAGATGGGGAACGTCGCCAGGACCTGGATGAAGACGACGCTCCAGACGAAAAAGATGACCAGCGTCAGGAGGAAAGGCGCGTCGCGCCAGGGTGACAGGCCCTTGGTCGGGATCGAGGCGGTCGCGCCGGGCGCCCCGCTCGCGCCCGCTCCGAGCTCGATTCCCGCCGCGCCATTCGCTGGATCCGGCCCATCCGCACCATCCCTACTGTCCGCCCCATCCGCGCGGGCTTCGCTCTCCGCGCTCTCCCCGCTCTCCCGCTCCGCCATCACCCTGCCGCCCTTCCAGAGCATCGCGAACACCGCGGCCGCGGCGAGCGAGGTCAGCCCGTCGACCCAGAAGAGCAGCGCGTAGCTGTGGACGGCCAGCATGCCTCCGACCGCCGGGCCGATGGTCGCGCCCAGGTTGTTCGCCAGCCGGTTGAGCGCGAAGCCCTTGACCTGGAGCTCGGGCGGGCAGATCCGCGACATCGACGTCGCGTTGGCCGGGAAGAGCATGCCCGAGAAGAACGCGAAAGCGAACAGCAGCGGCAGGATGCCGCCGAGGGCCTTGACCTGTCCCAGCGCGATGAGCAGCGCGCCGCACGCCGCCAGGCTGAGCTTCTGCACTCGGATCGACCCGACGCGGTCGGCCAGCCAGCCGCCGGCGAAGGCCCCGGCGAGAGAGCCGAACCCGTAGAGGCTCAGGGCCTGTCCGGCCCGTCCCGTCGACAGTCCGATGACCCTGGTGAGGTAGAGCGCCAGGAAGAAGAAGACCATCGCGCCCGAGGAGTTGATCAGGTTGACGGCGAAGAGGATCCAGGCCCGCCGCGGCAGGCCGCTGTAGGCGCGGACGTATTCGCCCCGGACCGCGCGGACGGGCCGGGCGGCAAGATCGAGGACGGGGCCGAGGGGGCGGGTCATGGCCGTTGCCGGCCATTATAGGTTCGGGGTCCCGGGGGGGTCAACCGGATGGGGTCAAACCTGCTTTTTTCGAAAAAAGTAGGTTTGACCCCCTCGTTATTTCAGTAGCCGATGCTCTTGACGACGATCACCGGGCTCAGGCTGAAGAGCCCGCCGTTCTCCGAGACCGACTGCTCGGCGTCGAAGTCGAGAACGCACTTGACCGTCCCGTCCTCTCCGACGGTGAAGCTCACCGGGACGGTGACGACCCTGGGCGGATCGATGGTCAGCGTGTAGGTCCGCCCGTTGACGACGATCTGGGCGGCGGTGATCGTCAGCCGGATGGCCGAGTAGGTCCCCGGCTCGAGGTCGACGTCGATGAGCTTCTCCTCCCTGTCGCGCAGCTCGAGGAGATCGACCTGCACCGGCTCGGTGAGGAGCGGCGTGAAC
This sequence comes from Candidatus Aminicenantota bacterium, assembly GCA_041320535.1. Lineage (GTDB taxonomy): Bacteria > Acidobacteriota > Aminicenantia > Aminicenantales > Saccharicenantaceae > RBG-16-66-30. The sequence continues at coordinate 2,428,645 of JBGLNH010000001.1, forward strand.
GCTTCCTCGCCGTCCTTGCGGACCTCGATGTCGCCGAATGTGATGTAGACGTGCTCGAGGCCGGCGATCGGCGCGTCTGTCATGTAGAGCTGGAAGTTCCCGGGCGCGCCCGAATTGCAGGAGCCGGCGATCAGCCCGAGCGCGACGATCGCGCCGAGAATCAGGATCTTCTTCATGGCTTCCTCCTTGGCCCCAGGGGCCACTCGGATCCAAAGTCCCAAACAGATGTTAGGCCTCGCCCGGCGATGTGTATCACGACCCCTCGGCCTACGGGGCGCAAGTGCCCGCCTGGGACACGATGGAGCGTTAAGATTGGAGGATCAAGCCGACAGGCTGCTGGGCCGCGCGGCAGGCCAGATTCTGCGGCCGGGTCGCGCGGTTTGCTTGACGAACCGGCCGCCTTGTGCGATCAAAACGGTGCCCTACAAAACGAACCAGAAGGGGGCCAGCAATGACCTCGGTGTCCCTGGTCCTCTTCGGTTCAAATTGGGACAGGAATCGGACCGGAGCGCAGTTGGGAAAAGTAACCAAAACGAGTCCGAGCGGAAGCCGAAAAGCACAGCTTATTATTGGCGCTCCGTGGTCCAAGACTTGGGGTCCACCTCAGGTGCCCGGTTGCGGAGTGCGGCTAAAAGGCAGCATCTGCTCGATTATGCCATTGGCTCGGCCTTGGAATGCGCGGCCTGTTTAGACATCGCCCAAATCAAGGAGTTCCTCTGCCAGGACGAAGCCCTTCAGGAGAAACGTTCCCTTTGCGAAGTGGTGAAGATGATGGTGGGTTTGAAGCGCGCTGGCCGGTTGGCTCCTCTCCCAGGACCTGCCCGGCGTCCGGGCGAAGAGCGAGACGCCGCGCTACAACGGCACCCTCAGGATCAGGGGCTACGGCCCGACGTTCAACCAGGTCTTCGACCCGGCCCTCCCGTCCCACTACTTCATCAGCGAACAGCTCTACGACGGCCTGGTCAGGTTCGACACCGACTTCAATCCCATGCCCGCGCTGGCCGAGTACTGGAAGATCTCCGACGGAGGCACGCGCATCACGTTCTTCCTCCGCAAGGGCGTCCGTTTCCACAACGGCCGCGACCTCACGGCCGAGGACGTCAAGTACTCGCTCGAGCGCCTGGTCCGCGACCGGCCCGGCAACACCTATTACCAGTATTTCACCCGCCAGGTCGTCGGCGCCGAGGAGTTCTGGCAGGGGGAGGCCGCCGAGGTCTCGGGCTTCCGTGTCGTCGACGGCACGACCTTCGAGATCCGCTGGACCCGGCCCTACGTCTCGGGTCTCTACCTCCTGGGCATGTACTACTGCAAGATCCTGCCCCGGGACCTCGTCGAGAGCCAGGGGCGCGGCTTCTTCCTGAAGCCGGTCGGGACGGGCCCGTTCAAGTTCGCCGAGTGGATCCGCGGGCCGCGCCTGGACATCCTGGGCGTCCGCCTGGAGCGCAATCCCTTCTACTTCGAGCGCCGCCCCTATCTCTCGGCCATCGAGTACAGCCCCCATTTCACGGACGACCAGTTCGAGGAGGGCGTCGTCCATATGGTCTCGGTGACCTCGGAACGGCTCCTCCGCCGCCGCTACCAGGTCCTGGAGAACAACACCCTGAAGTCGTTCTTCCTGGCCCTGAGCTGCGACCTCCCCCCGCTCGACCGTCCGGAGGTCCGCAAGGCCCTGGCTCTCGGGCTCGACAAGGCCCGCTTGGCCGAGGCTTTCGACACCCTCTCCTTCGGCCACCAGGTCCTCAAGAACTACATTCCCCCCCTTCTTCCGGGGTTCTTCCCCAGGGAGGATCCCCCGCCGGCCGATCCCGACACGGCCAGGCTCCTCCTCGACCGGTTCATGCCCGGCAGCGCCCGCAAGGGCCTGACCCTGACCCTCCTCGTTCCGGGGCCCCGGACCGAAGCCCACGCTCGCTTCGCCCGCGAGCTCGAGCGCCAGCTCGGGGAGCTGGAGATCAAGCTCGACGTGAAGTACCTCCGCAGGCCGGAGGACGCCCTCGCCGTCCGCGTCCCCTTCCTGAAGTTCCTCGAGTACACGATGGACTTCCCGGACCCCGAGAACATCCTCGTCCCCCTCTATCACTCCCGGTCCGTCGTCGACGGCCTCAACTCGCGCTACGCCAATTCCCGTCTGGACGCCCTCCTCGAGAGGGCCGAGGTCGAGCCGAGCTGGGAGCGGAGGCTGGAGATCTTCCGGGAGGTCGAGAAGATCCTGTTCAAGGACACGCCGGCCATACCGCTCTTCTCGGAGAGCGTCCGCATCGCCCTGCAGCCCCGGGTCCGGGGAGTGCGCCTTCCGGCCACGGGCTTCATCTTCCTGGACGCCAGGAACATCTGGTTGGAGGATTAAGACGAACAGGATGGCTTTCAAGGTCTCCATCTACTCGCGGCTGGTCTTCTGGATCACGCTGCTCGTGTTCCTGCTCTTCGGGGCCGTCCTCTTCGTCATCCAGGCCAGCGCCCAGAGGATCCTGTCCGACGAGATGAGGAACCAGGCCGAGCTCCAGGCCCGCTACCTCGCCGACGCCAACTTCCTGTCCCTCATGCGCGGCGACCGCGACGCGATCCAGAGGTCCGTCGACGCCCGGGCCGGAGGGGAGATCCTCTACATCGTCTTCTACGACCGCTCGGGCGAGCCCCTGGCGGCCGACCGGAACGCCCGGGCCGACGAGTCGATCCTCCGGCTGTCGCACATCGGCGATTTCGCCACCCGCGCCGACCCGCCTTTTTCGGAGGTCAGGCGGACCGAGATCGGCGGGAACCCGGTCCGCGTCCGCGAGGTCGAGCTGCCCATTTTCCCGCAGGGGGGCGACATCGCCTGGGGCTCGGTCAAGGTCGGGATCTCCGACGAGGGCCTGACGACGATGGTCCGGCGCGTCCGGAACGCCCTCCTGCCCATCGCCTTCGGCGGCTTCCTCCTCGGCATCCTCGGCGCGGCCTTCCTGGCCCGCCGCATCACCCGGCCCCTCCAGCGGCTCGTCGAGGGCACGGTCCGCATCTCCGAAGGCGATTTCGGCCAGGCCATCGTGGAGACGTCGGGCGACGAGGTCGGCGACCTGGCCCGCAGCTTCAACGACATGACCCGGCAGCTGCTCCAGGCCCGGGAGCGGATGGAGGACGCCAACCGCATGCTCGTCCAGCACGAGAAGCTGGCCTCGATCGGCCGCATGGCGGCCACGATCGCCCACGAGATCCGCAATCCGCTGACCTCGGTCAAGCTGAACATCCAGAAGCTCGCCGAGGAGGAGGGCGTCGCCGAGGCCATCAAGCCCCATCTCGGCCTGTCGCTCCCTGGCCCTTCTTGAAGAGGTTCCGTTCGAAGGCCCCGTCCGGCCCGAACCACAGCAGCTGGTTCTCGTCGATGACGAAAAGGGACCCGTCGGGCGCCGTCGCCAGCTGCTGTGGATACTTGAAATAATAATCGCTTCTCCCTTCGTCGGAGATGGCCAGGACTTCCGTCGGTGTGAACACGCGTCCCGCGTTGGCCGCCTTCGGCTTGGCCGGGTTCTCGACGATCGCCTGGGGGAGGGCCGGGGAGGGCGCCGAGACGATGACCGCGAGGCCGGCGATCAAAGCTCCGGCGGCCCGGACGGATGTTCTCATGGCTCCCTCCTCAGGTCCGAGAGCTACGGAACGATGCTGACCTTGGTGTCGTGGGCCAGGGTGACGTGGCCCTCGACGATGACCGTGTCTCCGGCCGAGACGCCCCAGCCCGGCTCCTTGCCCGGCAGGACCTCGGCGAAGCGCTCGTTCTCGAGGCCGACCTCGATGTAGCGCCACTTGGCGACGTCGCCCTCGACGACGAAGACGAGCTTGCGGCCGCCGCGGACGAGGATGGCCTGCTGCGGGACGAGGAGGCGCCCGGCGAAGATCTCGGTCGGGAACTCGACCTCGGCGTGCATGCCGGGCTTGATCTCCTCGGACGGATTGTCCATGACGACGTGGACGGCGCAGGTCCTGTCGGCGGCGTCGATGACGGTGCTGACGGCCTCGATGCGGCCGCGGAAGGAGCGGCCGGGGAAAGCGCTGAAGCGGAGGTCGACCTCGCGGCCGGAGACGACCTTGCCGACCTCGCTTTCCGGATGCGGGTCTTCTCGAGGTTGAGGCGGGCCACCTTGACGTCGACCTCGGCCTGGGTCAGGCCCTTGGTCGCGGCCTGGACCTCGTCCTTCTTGCTGCCGGCCTCGATCAGGGCCAGCTCGAGGGCGGCCTGAACCTTCTCGAGATCGGCCTGGGAGGCGACGCCGCTCTTGAAGCCCGCGGAGACGCGGTCGTAATCGGCCTGGGCTTTACGGACCTTGTCGACCAGGGTCGGGGCCGGGGGCTCTTCGGCCACGGAGAACTGCCGTTCGAGGAAGAGCTCGGACAGGTAGCGCAGCCGTTGGGCCTCGACCCGCTCGAGCGCCAGGCGGTACTCGCGGTCGTCGAGCTCGACGAGGAGGTCGCCCTCGCGGACGTGGCGGCCCTCGGCGGCGTAAAGGTCCTTGACGTTGCCGCCGACCTCGGCCTTGACGGCGACGCGCTTCTCGGTGTAGGCCTCGCCGGGGGACTTCAGGGTCATGACCAGGTCGCCGATGACGGACTTGGAGACCTTGACGGGCAGCGGGGCGGCCTCGGTCTTCTGGTCGGGAGCGGGCGCGGAAGACGCGCCGGAAGCCCCTGCGGAGGAGCTCTCCCCCTGGTTTTCAGGCTTGGCCTGGCCCCTGTCGAGGACGAGGAAGTACACGCCCGCGGCGACGAGCGCCAAGATCAGGAATCCGCCCAGCACGGCTTTGGGAATGCGCATCGGCCACCTCCGTATCTATCAGAAGCGAAAGGCGATTTTGGCGCGGCTCCGAGGGCCTTGGCCGGATTGTAAATAATACAGGTGAAATAAGCAACTTTCGGGCCGGATCGGCGGGATCCTCTCCCATCCATCCAGACGGCCGGGGGGCCTGGATATTCCCACGGCCTTCGAGGAATATACGCCCGAGCGGGGGCGACTGTTGCGGCCGGTGCCAATTTTTTAGCACTTTAAATCGGGGACACAATACCTATTCACCCAATTTCCGTTAGGCGGGGGCTGCTCGTTCCCGGTTCGCGCCGGCTCGCCCCTGACGGGCGGGGGCTTTTCTGCTAAGATGAGCGGGAAAGGCGGCTCTGAGTGCTCGTATTGGCCATCGAGACCTCGTGCGACGAAACGTCCGCGGCGGTTCTGCGGGCCGCAGATCCGGGGACACGTACCTCCGGTACATGTCCCCATGCCGGCCCGATTTCGCGGCCCCAAGAAAGGGGACACGTACCTGAGGTACATGTCCCCGACCCGTCCGACCTGTCTCCGGCGCCTGAGGTGCTCAGCAACATCGTCCTGTCCCAGGACGAGGTCCACGCTCCCTACGGCGGGGTGGTCCCTGAGCTGGCCTCGCGTCAGCACATCAAGACCATCGCGGCCGTCGTCGGCGAGGCCTTGAGCCGGGCGGGCGTTGGACTGGAAACCGTCGACCTCTACGCCGTGACCCAGGGCCCGGGTCTCATCGGCTCCCTCCTCGTCGGCCTGTCCTTCGCCAAGGGCCTGGCCTACTACCACGGCAAGCCCCTCGTCGGCGTCGACCATCTCGAGGCCCATCTCGAGGCCTGCTTCCTCGAGAACGCCGGGATCGCCTACCCCGTGCTGGGGCTCCTCGTCTCGGGCGGGCACACGGCGCTCTACCGGATGGACGGGCCTCTCGCCTACGAGCTCCTCGGCCGGACCCGCGACGACGCGGCGGGGGAGGCCCTCGACAAGATCGCCAAGTTCCTGGGGCTCGGCTACCCCGGCGGGCCGGTCATCGAGAGGCTTGGGCGGGGCGGCGATCCCAAGGCTTTTCCGTTCGCCGTGCCGAGGACGAAGGACCGCAGCCTCGACTTCAGCTTCAGCGGGCTCAAGACCGCCGCGCTCAAGCATATCCGCGAGAGCGGCCTGACCAAGGACGACCCTCGCCTCCCCGATTTCCTGGCCAGCTTCGAGG